>NZ_ML219773.1:0-1231394 GCF_004765805.1 Halorussus halobius
CGCCATCAGGGGTCTCTTCGAGGAGTTGAAGGGCGTTCCGGACCGCGATGCCGTGGGACTGATGGCGGACGCGGCCGACGACGTCCTCGACGATGTCGATGCTGTCTGCAGGGGAGTCAAACACGGTGACCTCGTGCGGGCCAAGCCCGCGAGGACCGTGCTCGGTCACGATCTGGAGCGTGTGGTCGCCGTTCGAGGCCCAGCCGCCGCGCGCGTCTGAGTCGACCGGCTCGAAACCGGCGTCTTGGAGCGCGTCGACGAGGTCGCTACTCATCGCTCACCTCATCGAAGACATCCTCGTCGAACTCGACGCGCACGACCTGGTCGCCGTCGTGGTAGAGCGTGCCGACCCGGACCGGCGGGTCGCCCGCTTCTTCGCGCTCGGTCTCGCTGGGGAGTGACTCGACGAACGCGCGCCACGCGTCGTGGTCGAGGCGGCCCTTCTCGTCGTCGAACTGTCGGGTGAGTTCGATTTCCGCGAACGTCTGCGGGCCGCCCGAGTGCGCGGCTGGGTCGTCGAGCCCGTTGACGTCGCCCTCGAAGCTGCAGTGGACGTGGTCGGCGGGGCCGTCGTCGACTGAGGCGTCGCGGTGCGCGTAGACGGCTGTGGTGTCGAGCAGGCGTGGGTCGTGTTCGGGCTGGCGGACGGGGATGACGCCCTCGTGGTGCTCGTAGAGCGCGGGCGCTTCGTCGCGGAGGTGGGCGAAGACGCCGTTCGCGAGGTCGTTGAACAACTCGGGGTCGGCGTCGTCGAGGTCCTCGGGGTCGAGGCCCTCGATACGGAGGTAAGCCGGCATCTTAGACCATCCTCCCATTATCCGGGTTGTCGACGATGTCACCGCACTCAGTGCAGATGTACTGGACGTGGTCGCGGCCCGTCCGAGGGTCGCGCGAGACGGTCTGGGTGACGTCCGTCTCCGCATCACAATCGCAGGCCATCAGGCATCACCGTCGGTTTGGTCGGCGAGCCATGGTCGCTGCGTGCTGTCGGCGTCGTCGTAGCCGAGGACGTCAGGCCAGCGTGGCCGGTCGCGGTCAGCGATACTGTCTGGCAGATGCTCTTCGGGGTCGTAGCTACCGTCGGGCGTGCCGGCGGCGAATTTCGCGGCGGCCGCGTAGATTGCGCCCTGACTCAGGACGTCACCCCACGTTAAGGGCTCGCCGTGACCGTCGCCGCGACGGATCATCCCGCTCCACGTCACGTCGTCGTATCGGCCGGACTGTCCGTATCGCTTCGAGATTGTGACGGTGAGGTCTGTCTCGGCGTGCTCGAAGACATCCTCGCCGTTGCCCCGGCGGTGGGTCCAGTCGTCGGGGAGGATTGGCGTGGGGCTGGTCCGGCATCCGCTATCGGGCTGAGCTGTCTCGTCGGAGGTGTCGGGGCGGCGAGCGAATCGGACGTGCGCGGTGTCGGTGGCGTCCGTTCGGTCGGCCGCCAGCTGCGTCTCGCGGAACTCGTAGCGCTGGGCGTACTGTTTGAGTGCGTTGCGTTGGCCGACATTGTGGAGGGTGGCTTCGACGACGTGGAGCGCGCCCGCGTTCTCGGCTGTGGCGGTGATGTCGTCGACGGCGAATGGGCCGTGGTCGAGGGCGTCGACGAACTCGCGCGTCTGGGCGTCGAGGTGGTCGTCGTTCGATGCGTTCTTGTCGCAGCGTGTGGAACTCATAGATTGCTTCACCTTCTGGGTTGGAGCACGAGGTCGGCCGCTGCAACGGCCGGCCGGATTCTTCCGGTGTCCCCCGCTCCTTACTACCCACTTGTATCCCCGGCACCTTATACTTTGTGCATCCTGCACATCTATATTGCCATGGTTTAGGAAAAGTGCTAAGTGCGCACGCCATGTTATTATGCACATGGCGTTAGACCACGAAGACGAAATCATGGACGCCGACGATTTGACGAAGACCGACCGCGCAATCCTCGACTTCCTAAAACAAGGGCGCGGCGGCGACGGCCCATGGGGGATTGCCACCAAAGGCCGACTCGTCGACGAAACCGGATTCTCCCGAAACAGCGTCTACAACCGACTGGAAATCCTCGAAGCAAACGACCACGTTCGCGTCGTCCACGAACCAACCCGCGAGTTCGCGTTCGTCAGCGACCCCCGCGACGACGAGGACGGTGAGAGCGATGAGTGAGCCACACCTCTCACTCCGGCAGGCCGCCGACTACGTCAACACCGCACACCACGAGATCGACGCGGACGGCCTCGACATCGAGGGCGAAACCCAGTTCGCCGAAATCTGCACCGACCTCGAAAACACGCTCCGTCAGCTCGCACTCCTCGCAGAAGCTGGCTCCCTCGACGAGGACGAGAACGCATGAGCGCAGAACTTGAAGACCCAGAGTCCGAACGCTCGCTGCGGGCGCTCACGGACGGCGACCTCTCCCTCGCGGAACTCGCCGACACGATCCGCGCAGCGACGCCCGGGGATCTGCTCGCGCTCGCCGAGGAGATCGACGACCTCTCCCGCCAGCACGAACTCGCCCACACCAGCACCGTCGTCACCGACGACGACCGCGACCGAGAGGAACGCATCCGGTTGTACCCGAGCCAGCTCCGGCTGCACGTCGACACGCCGACGCCGGAGACGAAGACGACGCTCGGGAACTTCGCGCACCTCGTCGAGACCAGCCACGACGGCGATGCCAGTATCTACGAGACCAGCCCGCTCGACGTCTGGACCAGCCCCTACGAGCGCGTCGGCGTCCTCCTCGACGACTACGCCGCCACGGTCGGCACGCTCCCCGAATCAGTCGAAAGCCAACTCCGGCAGACGTGGGAGCGCGGCCACGCCTTCCGCCTCCGCACCCACCCCGACGGCTACACCGTCCTCGAAGCCGACACCACCGACCTGTTCGAGGACGTCGCCAAGGAGTACCTCGAACACAACACTCACTACACGCAGTATCTCTCCGACCGGGAGATGCGGATCAAGGCCGGCGGCGAAGCCGATGTCAAGGAGACGCTCTACGATGCTGGCTACCCACCGCTCGACGAGCGCGACCTCGACACCGGCGAAGGGTTGGACATCGACCTCGTCGACGGCCTCGACCTCCGCCCCTACCAACAGGAGTGGGTCGACCGCTTCCGCGACGCCGGCTCGGGTGTGATCGATGCGCCGCCCGGCGCGGGCAAGACCATCGCCGCGCTCGCCATCATGGCCGACCTCGGCCAAGAAACCCTCATCCTCGTCCCGAGTCGAGAGCTCGCCGGGCAGTGGAAGGACGAACTCCTCGAACACACCACGCTCGGCGAGATGGGGTACGGCCGCCGGAAGATCGGCGAGTACCACGGCGGCGAGAAGAACATCCGGCCGGTCACGATCTCGACCTACGATATGGCGTCCAAATCCCGGCACGGCCGGAAGCTGTTCGACCGCGAGTGGGGACTCGTCGCCTTCGACGAAGCCCACCACGTTCCCGCGAGCGTCTGGCGGCGGACGGCGGACATCCAGTCGCGGGCCCGGCTCGGGTTGACCGCGACGCCCGTCCGGTCGGATGGGAAGAGCGAGGAGATCTTCACGCTCATCGGCCGGCCGTTGACGTCGACGTGGGAGGAACTCTACGAGGACGGCTGGGTCCACCGGCCCGACGTCGAGGTCCGGTTCGTCCCGTGGGCCGACGAGAGCGCCCGCGACCGCTATCGGGATGCGGAGGGCATCAAGCGGATGGTCGCCGCCTCGGCGAACCCCGCAAAGCTCGAAGAGACTCGGCGGCTCCTCGACGAGCACGCGGGCGAGAAGGTCTTGATTTACTCGGGCTGGACGGACCAAGGCGAGGAGTACAGCGACGCGCTCGGGCTGCCGTTCGTACAGGGCGAGACCCGGCACTCCGAGCGCGAGGATTACTACGAGCAGCTGCGCGAGGGCGAGATCCAGGGGTTGATCGTCTCGCGGGTGGCCGACGAGGGGATTGACATCCCGGACGTGGACGTGGTGATTATCGCGTCGATGCTCGGGGGCAGTCGCCGGCAGGGCGCGCAGCGCGTCGGCCGCGTGATGCGGCCGTTCGGCGGCGCGGACGCCTACGTGTTGGCGACCCGTGGGAGTCGCGAAGAGGAGTACGCCCGCGAGCAGATGGACTACCTTCGCGAGCGCGGGACAACGGTGACCGAGACGGAAGTCGAGGCATAATGTTTACCGCCGGAACGTTCTTGTAGTCTGAGGCAATCGGCGTCAGATATGGCACTCCCAGAATCTGCGCTGTGGGCGGGCGGAGGTATCCTCGGGCTGGCCGTTCTGTACTTTGCGGCTAGCATCGGAGACGCCATCTTCGGCCAACCGAGAAACGGGGGCCAGTTCGGACACAATCGAACGACCACTCTCGAACGGTTGCTCAAAAGACTCGGCGCAGTAGTCGTCTTAGCAGCCATCTTATACCTCTGGATGGCGTATTAGGGGCGCGAGAAAACTCACAGATGCCAGTCCGACCGGCGTCGCTCGCAAGCACCGCTCTCAGAACGACGAGTAGGATACTTGCGCGACCCCGTACTCGGCGCTCGTACTCGCCTCTTTCACCACGTCCCCGTTCTGCAGGACCTGCACCGTCAACTCGGCACCACTCTCGTCCTGCTTTTGCGCGTTCCCCGAGATGATGTCCGGCGAGCCATCGATCGAGATCGTCTCCGTTCCAGACCCCTCAATGGTGCGCGCCGACCCGCCCGCGCTAATCGACCCAGACCACTCTCCATCGTACACGATTTTGAACTCGAACGTATCCTCGGACCCGGACGTCGTACTCTCACTACTAGTCGATCCATCTGAGATGCTACTCCCGCTCTCGGACGTGACTTGCGCGACACCGTGCGCGGCGGTCGTGCTCTGCTCGCTGATCACCTCGCCGTCCTCACGGATTTGAACGGTGAGCTCTCCATCACCGTCGGATTGCTTTTGCGCGTTCGCGGACACGATGAAGGGGTCGCCGGTCACCGTGAACGACTCCGTCCCGGAGCCCTGAACCGACCGGCTCGACCCGTCCGTCGTGATGCTGCCTTGCCACTCGCCGTCGAACTCGACGCGAACGGTATACGCGGCCTCGCTGGTCGTCGTCGCTGACCCAGATTGGACCGTCGTTGTGTCGGCTCCCGAGCCCTCGCCCGCCGTCGTCGTGGGAGCTGGGTCGGATGCTGCCGTGGTGGTGTCCGAGTTGGCGGCCGCGTCGGTCGTGTCGTCTTGAGTCGAGTCCCCGCCGGAACAGCCTGCGAGTGCGGTCAGTAGTCCGGTGGTGCCGAGGAGGAATCGTCGTCTATCCATGGCGAAATGTAGTGAGAATATACGTATTAGTGTTGTGATGGTATCCGATTAGTTCGTATATACTTGTGGGCGATACGTTTACAACAGTCACTTGAATTGAATCCAGCATGAACCGCCGTCAGTTCCTCGGCGCGATCACAGCCAGCACGATGGGGCTCGCCGGCTGTGTCGGCAGCAACGACGACGAATCCGAGGTCCGGACCGTGACGGTCACTGTCACGCGAACCCCCACGACTACGACCGCGTCCACGACGTCGACGACCCAGCCGTCGACGGAGACCACAGCCACAACGGACACGGAGACCGAGACGACGACGACGGAGACGACCACCGAGACAACGACCGAGACGACAGAAACGCCCGATCCAGAAGAGCAGACTGAAGCCCGTCTTGAGGACACGAGAGACCTCCTGTTCGAGGCCTACGATGACTTCTTGGACGGTAACGCAGGCGATGCCGATCTCGCGTCAATCTCCGCTAAATCGAGCGACTTCACTGCCGACAGCACCCTCAGTCGCCTCGACGATGCATTCGCTGAACTCAACGCCGCAGAAGAAACCGCTACAGATGACCAACTCCAGGTCGTTCAGAAACTCGACAGTGTGGGGTCGTTCCTCCAGCACGTGACGCGCACACAGGACGCGCTCACGGAGGCCTATCCGCGAGTCGAAAGCCTCCTCCAAGGCGCTCGGAACGAAAACACGTCGAAGATCACGTCTGCGATGAGCAATCTCTCGCCGGCAGTCTCGGATGCAGTCGCGCACAAGGATCGCGCAGCGTCGATGGTGTTACAGGGTTTCGGGGAGGTCCCGTTTATGAGCGGAGATGACGCGAAAAAGAAACTGTACCAGATTCGAATGGAATGCCAGACTCTCGAAGCGATTACCGATGCCGGAGAGTCATTCGCGAACGCGATGGAGGCGATTAGTGCCGGCGATGATGCATTCGACAGCGAGGACTACAATATCGCGCGAAGCGAGTACGGTGACGCAGCAGACGAGCTCGCCACCGCTAAACAGGCGCTCGATGACGCGAGCGACCACCTAAGCGGGAGCGCCTCCTCGCTGGAAACCCACATCGATAATCAAAACTCGTACGCGGCAGAGCGCGAGCGTGAGGCAGAACAGAACGCCAGCACGTAACCGCCACGAATCACATGTTAGAGTGCTCGTTTCGTTGTGCGAATCTCCGTTTCAATTGCTCGGAGTGAGCGAGCCAGACTAGTTCGCGCCTCGAAATCTAACTTCATCTCCCCCCACTCGAATCGCGCATCCTGAAGGACAAACGGACCCGCGTCCGCGTCGAGGTCGGTAAACGCCTCGACATCGAATGCGTACCCCGGTTGGACGAACTGGGATTCAATCGACACGGACCCCGTCACAGTGTCCTTCGCGACACCCTCGGCAACGAGGCGGCGAGCAATCGAGATGAGTTCGGCTTCCGTCTCGGCGTCCGGCCGGAATTCAGCTGGACCCTCAATTTCGCCCCGCTCATCGATTGCTGCATCCGAGGATGCGGTTACCGAGAGCCGCTCCCCATCATCGTCCTTGGGCCCGAGCACGGTTATCGTATTATAGTAGCCTTCGACTGTATCCACCGGGTCCGCGTCAACCGTGGTCCAGTCGACGTCCGTCGTTTCGTCCCCCGGCGCGAACGCCTTGATCACGCGGTCGTCCTCGCGGTACTCGGGGACGAACATGAGCCCGGAGTCGTCCGCGATGGAGTCAAGAATCTCGAACGGACTGCCGGTATAGGTCTGGTCGTCGATGACCCGGAGAGCGTTCGTTGTGATTTGGAGTTCCCAGTCGGTGAGCGTTTGGGGTTGGTAGCCTTGCTTCGGCGTGGTTGCATCCCGGCTGCCGTAGCCGTCGAGCGTGACGCGGCCTCGGATCTCCGTCCCGTAGACCGCTGCTGCCGCGAAGTCGGCGGTGATGGACGTCGTGTGCTGTTCGGTGCCGTCGTTGGGATGCCAGGTCGAGCCGCCGTCGTTCGAGGCCTGGAGGCGCTGGCCGCGACTGGTGTCGTTCATCGCGACGGCGAGGTCGGCGAGTGCGATGTTGAACTCTTGACTGAATGGGTCGGCTTCAAGCGTGATTGGCGCGTACAACTCGGGGCCATCGAGGGCGTAGTTGCTGTCGACGCTATTGTCGAAGGTGAGTGCGTCAGCGTACCTGGCGTCGTGCGGGGCGAGCACGTCGATGAGGTAGCCGGCATCACCGCTGCCGACGACTTCCAGTCGGACTGTGAGCGTCTCGCCGGCGGAGACTTCGTTTGGATAGGGATCTGTTTCGATCCAGAACGTTCCAGCGCCACCGATGGTCACGTTTCCGAGATTTTCGTCGTCGACGATACAGTCGACGTCGACGACGCCCTGAGATGCCAGTGGCTTCGTCCGAACTGCCACTACAAGTTCGCCAGCCGGAATGGCGTACTCTGGCGTGATCTCGTATTCAACGTACTCTCCAACATCGGTGAAAAAGACTGCTGAATTATCGGACATCTCCTCGTCGATTGATGTCCCGCCCCCACCGCCGAGGGTCTGGTCTTCGGCTTCAGCCGTCCAGCAGACCTGCTTTGGCTTGAGTCCATTATCGACCTCGGACGGAATATCATCCGAGCTAAGTGCCTCGCAGAACACGGTCTCCAGTTCGCTGTCGCTGCTGGCGTCCTGGACCAGGAAGTTCTCGTCAACGATGTTTTCTGCAGGGGGCGTGACGTCAACTGTCCAGCCGTCGAGTTCCTCCGTTCCGAACCGGTCAACCGCTTCATAGCCCGGTTCGCTTTGGACATCGAACGACGTTCCGCCTCGGTCGAGATCGTCGAGGATGCCGAGGCCTTCGAGCTGGGCGCTGGCATCGGAACGACCGCCGTCGGGATGATAGCGCGTGTAGGGGCCACGCATCCAGACGCTGCCATTATAGTACAGGTAGGCTTCGCTGGCGAGCCAGTCTCGGAGGTGGTCGAGCCGGGGGAGGTCGACGCGCCAGCGGGCGACAGCACTGACCTCAGGTTGGAGTGTCGGTGAACGGGTATCGAGATCGTTGTCATTGAGGGTGGCTCGCTCGCCCGTCTCGTCCTCGAGGACGATGAACCATCCTTCGTCGGGGACATCGAGGTCTGTGGTCGTCGCGACAGTACTGGAGTCGACGCTCGTGTAGGGCGTGTACGGTTCGACGTAGTACTCGTAGTCGTGATTCTGCTCAACCGTAGTATCGGTGTGCTCGACGAGGCCAGTCCCTGGATTCGGGTCGAGCGTCGTCACGATCTCCCAGTCGGTGTAGCCAGTGTCACGGAGCGGATTTCGTTCGTCGCGTCGCCAGACTCGAACGCCAGCTTCGTTGTCGGCGTTATCCGTGAACTCGAATGTCACCGAGTTCCCGGTCGTGTCAGTAATCGTGAGTCCTGTTGCTCCCGGGAACTCGGTGACGATCGAGACGGGAGTCGTCCAGCTGCCGGTGACGTGCTCGGTCTCGGTTCTTGCCCGGATTTCGTATTCTTCGCCGTCTTCTCGCCCCACGAATTCCATCGTGAGCGTGTCGTAGCTGCCGATGAACTCGCCGAACCCGGTCGCCGACGAGTCCCACGACGACTCGCCGGTCTCCCGGATCTGGATTCGGACTGAGCCGTAGTTCGAGACCGCGGTCTCGCGGTTAACCGCAACTTCGTCTTCGACGCCGTTCCCCAGCTGGGGTGGATCCTCGTCTGGGAGGTTGGTCTGGACTTGGATGGGCATCTATGCGTCCTCCGTTGTGGTGTGCTCGGTCTGAGCGACGACCCGAATATCATACAGTTCGCCATTCCGGAGGCCGTCGAGTGTGTACTGCTCGGTCTCCCGAGCGACGGTTCCGTGGGTCTGCCACTCCGACTGGTCGGTCGGCTTGTAGTCGATTCGCGTCTCGCCGTAGTCGTGGTTGGCCGTCCACGAGAGGTCGATAGTAGTTGCTCCCTGGTCGGGCGAGGAGAGGCCGGTCGGCGCGGACAGCAATGCGATTGCCGAGGCCTGGACGCTCTCGGCGGCCGTGTGATCCGTCTCTCGCCGGATGGTGTAGTAGTACTTCTCACCGTCTGAGAGCCCCGTGTCCGTATAGGTGGTTTGCGAGAGGTCCGAGATCATCGCGACGACCGCCCCCGTCGAACCGTCCGTCGACCGTAACAACTCCCACGTCCCGTCGCTGGAGTTATCGTTCCGGGTCCACGAGAGCGTGAGCTCGTCTTCGATGGCGGTGTCCAGCGCGATCCCGGACGCAGACGGCAAGTCGGTCGTCGCGGCGACCTCGCCCGAGAGCGCCCCCGCATCGCCCCCGTACACTGCCGCAACGCGGTAGAAGTACCGTTCCCCGTTCTCGCGGTTACTGTCGATGAACGACGTTCCGGTCGTCGCCCCCACGGACACGTAGTCGCTTTCCGCACTACCACTGGATTCTGCGCGGAAAATCTCGTAAGTGTCCGTTTGGTCGACCTCAGTCCACGACAGGTCGACCTCGGTCTCCCGCGTGGCGTCGACGCTCAGCCCCGAAACGTTGGTCGAGACCGTCCCCGAGTACGTCCAACTGGATGTCGTATGTTCTGTCTCCACCAACACCCGGGCCTGCACCTCGTCGGTCGACTCCGAGTACGACATCGACTGGGACTCGCTGTTCGGCCCAGGGTCCGTTCGAGATGACCAGTCGCCATCCTCGTAAATGACCACCCTGAAGTTGTCCTCGTTGTCGCTCTCGTCGGTCCATGTGACGGTCACGCTGGTAGGGCTGTCAATAGTGAGCGAAACGTTGCTGGGGGCGGGAAGGCTGGTGGTTGCTGCTGCCTCGGCGCTTGGGTCAGATTCTCCATCGGGATTTGATGCAGTAACCCGGTAGTAGTACTGCTCGCCGTTCAACAAGCCCGTGTCAGTGTATGTGGTCTGGCTGGCAGCAACGCTATCGATCTGCGTGTAGTCACTGAGCGTGCTCCCCGATGCCTGGGCGCGATAGATGTGGTAGTCGTCCGTGCCATCAGCTGCGTCCCACGAGAGGTCGATTGCAGAGTCGGACGCGGATGCAGCAGAGAGACTGGTTGGGGCGGCTGGGGGAGCGGCATACTTGATGTCATCAATCCATCCGTCCGCTCCCTTGTCGTCGCCCGCTGTATCGACCGCGAATTCTAAGGTATCAATAGTACTGGATGAATCTGCAGACTGGAATGACTTGTCCTGAACCTCCAGGACGCCATTAATCTCGACATCATACGTCGCTGACTCGAAGTCCGGGATGATGTGGAAGTCGTAGACGGCTCCTTCGTTGAATTCGTAGAGGTCGTCGTCGTCCACTTGGATGTATCCAGTATTTGTGTTGAGGTAGATAGTTGTGAGTCGTGCGAAGTCACTGGATTGTACGAGTGTGACTGCGAGACCGGGGTTTGTAGCGGTGGAGCGGAAGTTCGGGGGCGTGATTTTCACCGAAAACCAGACATCCGAACTGAACGGTGTCGGGGGCTGGATACGAGCTTCTTTGTTTACGTCTCCATTATTTTCTATATATCCCGAGTACGCCCCGTAAATCGGGTCGCTCGAGTCGACGGTCATGTCCCCATCGTTATCCGTCCAGTCATCGACGGTTCCATCCTCGAAATCCTCCAGCACCGTCACCATCAGGCACGCACCTCGTCTCGATACGCTGCCTCGATATCCTCGCGACTATCCCCTTCCTCGTACCGAGTCAACACCGTTGCCTCGAACTCCCACACGAATACGTCTCGCTCGACGCTCGGCGTCGCATCAGCCCCTGACCGAAGAACCGCCCACACCCCGCCACGGCCCTCGTCGGGGACCATCGCGACCAAGAGCGAGTCCACGTCCGGAAAGCCCGAGAGAACCTCCCGGTAGTACGGCCGCCCCCGGCGCGTGCGTCCCGTCCGAATCGTCGTCCCGTCGACCGCCGCATCGACCAGCGACTGGAGCTGTCCATGCCGCTCACTTGGCGTCTCGTCGACACCGTCGAGGACGAAGACGAACCGTGCTTCGATCTCTCCCCCTGGCTGTGTGTTGAAGAGTTGGCCGTCAAGGAAGTCCGCCCGAACATCGCCGGCATCGGTCTCAAGCGTCCACGGCGCAATCTCCCCCATCGCTACCGACCCCCTCCGACGCCCCGACGGAACCGGTCACGTTCCTCGCCGAACTCAGCCCGAATCCGGCCGCGAAGGAAGCGCTCGAACTCCTCATCGTCGACCTCGAGGTTACCCTCCACAGTCAACGACGTGAGGAGGTCCCGGAGCTGCTTCAATTCCTCCACAACCCGAGCCGCTCCCCCACTGTTCGAGCTCGACTCCGTGGCGTCCGCTATGAGACTGGCGGGCGCGCTCGACCCTGACCCCGGCGACCCAGACGACGACCCAGTCGATCCCGGCGACCCATCTCGGAACCGCTCGCGAAGCGTCTGGAACTCGGACTCGCTGACGCCAAGCGTCTCCGCCGACGCGCCGCCCGACTCCGCGACCGCGTCAAACAGTGCTTCGTTGATCTTCGTCGGCGCGTCTTCGACCTCCTCGGTGCTGTCGAATTCCTTGTAGCCGTCGACGCCGTCGACGAGCGCCGCCCGCATCTCCTCGGTCGGCTCGCCCTTAATCGGTCCCTCGGTCTGGTCGGGTGTCATCGTACTCGGGTCAGGCTGCGCGTTCGTCTCGAACGCGTCCGCGTAGTCCTGCCCGGCTTGGGCCCCTGCGTCTGCGCTTTCGTCGCCGAGCTCGCCGGGGTCGGGGGCCGCATCGGACGGGTCGCTGGGGCCCATGTCGATGCCGGGGATGGACTGGATTTTATCGACGAGCCACCCGATCTTGTCGCCGATCCAGTCGAAGACATTCCCGACGACGTCCTGCACGCCGAAGAGGTTCTCTCGCCAGGCCCCGTAGAGTATCCCGAGCGGGCCCAGCAGTCCGAGGAGCCACGTCGGCGCGGCGTCAAGCCACCCCTTCACCGTCTGGAACGCGTTCGTTGCGGTGTCCCGAATCCCGAAGATGTTGTTCGTCCACGCATGGTGCGCGCCGGCGACGATACCGACGAGCGCGCCGAGCGCGCCGATGATCGCCCAGATCGGGACCGTAATCGGCCCGAGTGCGACCTGCGTCGCGACCAGCGAGGGGACGAGCCCGCCGGAGAGAACGCCCGAGAGCGAGAGGGATGCGCCGGACAGGACGCCGTACGCGCTGGAGAGCGCGACAACGGACTGTGCCATCGTCCCGAGCGTGAGTAAAACGGGGCCGGTTGCGGCGGCGACGCCTGCGAGCGCGATGATCGTCTTCTGTTGGGTGCTGTTGAGATTCTGGAACCACTCGGCCGCGCCCTGCACGTAGCCGGTCGCGGTCGATAGCATCGGCATCAGGACCGTCCCGATGGCGATGCCCGCGTCCTCGATGTTCGAGCGGGCGATCTGCATTTCTGCGTTTAGTGTGTCCCGCTGGGTGGCCGCCATCGATTTCGTCGCGCCCTCGGCGTCGCGAATTTGATTCGTGTTCTCTTGGAGAGCACTGCTGCCTTCCTGCATGAGAGCGGCCATCGCCGGGCCTGCCTCGGTCCCGAAGATCGAGGCTGCATCGCCGGCCGCGACGCCCGCCTGCTCCATGTTCTGGAGAATCTTCGTCAGCGAGAGGAGGTTCCCTTGGGAGTCCCGGGTCTTGACGCCCATCTCTTCGAGCTTCGTCGCGGCCGTGCTGCTCTCGTCGGAGAGTTGGCTGAGCACGTTCCGGAGCGCTGTCCCCGCGCGCTCGCCTTGGATGCCGACGTCGCCCATCTGGCCGATTGCCGCCGAGGTCTCTTCGATGTCGACGCCGAGTGAGGACGCGACGGGTGCGACAGTCGACATGGCCGTCGACATGTCTTGCATCGTCTGGTTGTGGTTCGAGACGGTCTCGGTGAGCGTGTCGGTTACCTCGGTCATCTCGCTGGCTTCGAGGCCGAACGCCGACATGACGTTCGTCGCGACGTCCGTCGCTTCCGCCATGTTCATCTGGCCGGCTTCGGCGAACTCGGCGACGCGCGGCATCACCTCCATCGACTGCGCCGCGTCGAGGCCCGCACTGGCAAGGTAGTAGTAGGCGTCCGCCGCCTCTTGCGCGCTGACAGTTGTCGTGTTCGCGACGTCGCGCGCGGTCGCTTCAAGATCCTCGCGCATCGTCGCGTCGACGTCCCCCATCACGGCGATCGACTTCTGCATCGCTTGATCGAAGTTTGCTGCCGTGCGAGCCGACAGCGCCCCGATCGCGGTGAGCGGGGCCGTGACCCCTGCGGTCATCGTCTTTCCGGCGGACGTCAGTCGTTCACCTGTTTGCTGGGCTCGCTCCCCGAATCCGCCGAGATCCCGCTTCGCGTTGTCGAGTTTGCCCTCGAAGTCCGACTTGTCCAGCTCAAGGACAGCGGTTAGTGTTGAAATGGTTGGCATCGTTTAAACTGAGAGTTGATGTCCGAGCTTCGAGCGCTCTTCCTGTCGTTTTCTATACCGAGTGATCCAGAACGTCTTCTCCGCCTCGTCCATCGCGAAGAAGTCTTCGGGCCGGTAGCGGTGCTCGCGGTTCAGCCACTCGAGGAATCGTCCGATAGGAGAGTCTGCAACATCTCGAGCTGCTGCGACTGCGTCTCGCCCTCGCCAAGCGCCAAAAAATCTTGGTAGAGCTCGCCGACTTCGTCTTCGGTGAAGCCGATTGTCTCACGCCAGACCGCAGGTTCGTTGAACGACGGGTCGACGGCGTGCTCAGACAGCGTTGCCTCCATCTGCTCGATCCCGACCTGGGCTTCCTCGAGGAGGTCGAACAGGTCCGCATCGTCTTGTGCCTTTTCGAGGACTGTTTGCTGCCGCTCCTCGAACTCCTGTTGCGTCTCAGGATCGGGGTAGAGGAACTCGATTTCGACGCCGTGGCGTTCGACAGTGAACGTGTCTCGCGCTCGAGCGTCGAACAGTTCCTGAGCCTTCCCGTAGAGTTCGGCCTGCTCGCGCTGTTGCTCCTGCTCTTGCTCGCGCTGTGCCTCGAGAGCGTCGTTCGCCGCGTCTGCGTTCGCGATGGTGCTGGTCATTGAATCACCTTAGGCGCTCGAGTAGTCGACCCAGAAGCCGCCCTCGACCCACCACGTCCACGACGCAGTCGGCGGCGTCGACGACGGGTCGACTTCGGGGCTCGTCAGCTCGCAGTCCTCGAAGCGGTGCAGCAGCTCCGAGTCGGCTTCGACATCGACCGCCGAGTAGTCGGGGTCGTAGTCGAAGTACGCTACCTCGATGTACTCGTCATCCGATGCCAGCGTCTTCCGATCCGACGAGTCGAACGTGATCTTCCCGTCGCTGTCGACGATGCCGATCTTCTCGAGGGCGGCGAGGTCCGGCGCGATTGCCGAGGCGACCTCGACGTCGATCGTGTTGTTCGTCCGGTAGCGTTTCGTCCGGCGCTTCGAGCCGGGGTTGAAGTCCTCGTTGGACTCGTCAGTACTGATGCTGAGGTCATCTTTCGTACAGTTTCCGAGGACAGTCCGGACCGATTCAGTCTCGCTCTCATCGACATGGAGGACCGCGACGACGCTGCCCTCCACTTCCAGTTCGCTCGTGATTTCTTCTGCCATAGTGTTGTGATCTCGTGAGTTGTGGTTGGTCGGTTAGCGATTCGACTGCGTGTAGGCCGTCGTCAGCCAGTCCTGGGTGAGCGCGAGCCGGTCGCCAGTGACCTCAGTCCAGCTGCTCGAGTCCGTTCCACCGGGCAGCAGTTCGGGCGCGTCGACGGCGACGTCCAGGCGGTCGGCGACCGCCGCCATAATCTCAGCCATGCGGTAGGTCGGGGCGTCCTGTTCAGAGCGCCAGTCGTCCGTCGCGACGACCGCGACTTGCACCCGAAACTGGCGCTGGATCGTCGAGAACTCGCGCTGTGAGGTCGACGTCTCGGTGACTGGCTGGACGCGAACGACGACTGGATGCTCTTGTTCGTCTTTCGGCCAGCCTTCGTCGACCGCCTCGGCCGTGTCGGCCGCGTCGAGGAGCGAGACGAGCGCGTCGTGGCCCCGAAGATCAGTGATGACGTCGACCAGCGCGTCGTGTAGGCCGTAGGTCATGCGTTGCCCTCCTGCGCGGCGACGCGATAGACCAACTCCTCGATGTCACGGATCAGCGCCATCTGTTCGCGGTCCATCGCCGGCCGGAGCATCGGTTGCGCGGCCATCTTACTGGTCCCCTTCTCGACGTGCTCGGCGTAGTCGGCCGTGTTGCCGACCTCCGTGATGATAGTCCCGCGTCGTGCTTCGGTCAGTCCCGTCCACGACGCTCGGAGATTGCCAGTGTCGACGGGAGAGCGCTGCTGGGCCTCCTTCTGGATGTTCTGCTCGCCCTCTTCCATCCGTTCCATGAGCTTGTCGTCGGCCTCTGCGACCATGCTCTCGAAAGCCTCCTGAGCGTCCTCGGGAGCGAAGCCGCTCTCGAAATCGAGGTTGGCGTCCATCGTCAGACCTCCACTCTCGTCACTTCGAGCTCGACGTGCTCCGGGACCTCCGAGTCGAGGCGCTGCAGCGTCGGCGGTTGGAGTGCGAATTGACCAGTTACCCCCGCAAGCTCCACCCGGTCGTCCGCTGCGACGCCCAGCTCGTAGGAGCGACCCACGACGACCTCGTTGCCGTCGGTGTCCGCCTCGGTCTCGGCGACGACGTCGCCGATATCTCGCGGGTCGACGTAGAGCCGGTAGACCTCTTGAGGCCACTCGCCGTACATCTCGCGGACGTACTCGGCGGACCGCTGCTCGGTCCGGACGGCGACATCTTCGTACACCGGCGACCACTCGTAGACCGGCTCGGACTCACCGTAGGGGTCCTCCTCGACGCCCGTCTGCTCTTCCGTGAGGAAAGTCGCCCGTTCGTTCTCGAAGCCGTCGATCATGTTAGCTCCCGCCGGTCGTCACGTTTCGGTCGGAGTCCCAAGAGGCGCTGCTGCCGAGCCGCCCCGACGGGTCCCAGTTCGAGAGTTCTGCCCGAAGCTGGCCGACCCGTCCGCGCTCGTAGGTCTTCGACGCGTTGCCGACCGACTGCTGGCGGGTCGAGCGCTCCCGGTAGGAGAGGATCTTGATGGACGCGAGAAGTTCCTCGACGCGACGCAGCTGCGTCACGTCCATCGCCTCCACGTCGTTGACCCGCTCGTTGTCCTCCTCTGCCCGGTCGAGGTAGGTCTGGATGTCGTCGTCAGATAGCGACGTGTCGATGAGCGCTCGGACATCACTCGGAGACGCCTCGGTCACGGGTTAGTCCTCCAGTTCGTTGAGCCGGGCGTCGATCGCCTCGGTCGCACCGGCGCGATTCTTCTGCTCCTCTTCGAGGTTCCGGAGTGCAACGAGCGCCGCTTCGTCGTCGACGTCGTCGAGCTTTTCGTCAAGCTCGCCGAGAGTGTGGCTCTCGGGGTTGAACGGGGGCGTCTCCGACTCACCGTCGGTCCTGTCGACGTTGGCGTCCGAGTCTTCGGGCCCACGACCGCCGCGTTCGATGTGGCGGTGCATCGCCAGCAGCTTGTCGGCGACCGCAGGATCCTCGACGAACGCGTAGCCGTCCTCGTCGAACTCGAGCGGGGACTGATCGCCGAGGATCTGCGAGTTGCGGAGTTCGGTCGCCTCGCCGCTTTCGTGTTTGATGTAGGGCATGGGTGGTTACGTCTGGATCGGGATGTTCGCCGACGGCTGGGTGGCCGCGAAGCCGACCCGCTCGTCGATCTGCCAGACGGTGCTCTCGATCGACTCGTCGTAGTAGCTCGAGACGTCGAGCGCGCGGCGAGTCGACTCCCAGCCGAAGTTCGTGGGATCGACGAGGTAGGCCTCTCCCTCGGCGTAGTTGCCGGTGTTGTCGAGGAAGACCGGGACGTCGCCGGCGACGCCGAGGAACGCCTGCTGGCCGACGAGGTTGCCCTCGGGCAGGACACCCATCTCGACGACGGAGTCGCCGAGTTCGCTGGCCTGCGTGAACTTGTCCATGTTCAGCAGGGCGTTCATGTTCTGGCCGCCGGTGAGCAGCCGCAGCTCGGCCATGTCGAGTTCGTCCTGGAAGGCCCGCTGGCGGGCCAGCGTGATGTCCTCGTACTCGAAGACGCCCGCCGTTTCGTTCCCGGCGTCGATCGGGCCGGCGCTGTTGGTGTTGTTCGCGAGGATGTTGTACGCGATCCCGTCGACGCGGGTCTCCTCGGCGCGAACCAGGTCCTCTTCTTGGTCCATCGTGATGTCGATGACGTTGTCCTCGACGTCCTCGTCAGGGATGACGATCTCGAGGCCGTACTTCGTGTGCGCCACCTGGACCGTGTCGTAGTCCTTCGTCGCTCGCGGGAACTCGCTCCCAGGCGGGACTTCGGCGACGTCACCTTCGAAGTCGCCGTCGGAGATGGGGAACTCGACGGAGTTGCTGTCGTTGTTGGTCGCGTCGTAGTCGCGGAACGCGGTACGACTCTGGTACTTCTTGTTGCGGATCTTCTCGACGATCGCGCGAACGTCGTCGTCGCTGATGATGTCGGATGCTTTCTGAGCCATGTGTGATCAGGGAAAGGTCGTCGTGTAGTCGTCGCTCGTTACAGGAGCACCCACGCGTAGCCCGCGGGAGCGTCCTGCCCGCGCCACGAACCGCCGGCGTCCGAGAGCGCGTGGGCGGGCCCGCCGTCGCTCGTCTCGAGCTCGCCAGCCGCGCCGGTTGCCCCGAGGTCGAGATCGTCGCCTTCGGAGACCGAGCCTTCGACGGCCGCCACGGTGGGGCCGCCGACGTGGACCGGCGCGAGGCCGCTGTTCTCGGTGGCGCGGCCTCGAGCACGGACGCCGAGCAGGTTCTCGGTGTCCGTTCCGGGCTCGACTTCGCCGTCGGTGATGCCGACCGCGTCGCCGGCTTCGGTTGTGTCGCTCGCATCGGAGTAGCCGATGGTGCTGGTACTGTCGCCGCCGTTCTGTCCGGGTTCGCCTGGCATCGGTTAGAGCACCTCCAGTGCGCCGTCGTAGTCGTCCGCGTCCGCGAGGTCGGCCGCCTCCTGGCGGAGCGCCTCGACACGCTCGTCGGGGAGCGCGTTCCCGACAGTCGAGAGCTTAGTGTCGATCTCCGCGATGCGCTCGACGTCCTCATCTGTCGGGCCGCTCGAACCGCCCGAGCCGCCGGTCGGGCCACTGCCCGATTCCGGCTTCTGCGTGAGCGCCTCGACGTCGAGGTCGCCGTCGTCGGTCTCGAACTCCGCAGCCATCGCGTCGAAGCTCATCGCCTCGACGGTGGCCTCGCGAAGGCCGAGGTCCTCGGTGAGCGCCTCGGCCATCATGCCCTCGACGATGTCGACGCGCTCGCGCATCGCCTCAGCCTGCTCGGCGTCCATGACCTCGGGCTCGTCGACCTCGGCGGCCTCTTCGATCAGCTCTTCGTGTTCGTCGTACTGTTCCTCGAGTTCGGTGAGCCGCTCGCGCACCTCGGCCTCGACGACCGTCGGGTCGTCCTTCTGCCGAGCCGCTGCGACCAGCTCCTGCTCTTTGTCGGTTAGGTCCATGAGTAGTGAGTCGTCGTCAGCTGGGGTGCTCTGGCCGTTTCCGCCGTCCTGGCCGTCATCGCCACCCCGGGAGTTCGCTGTCAGTGCTTCGATATCCACGTCGTAGTGCGCCGAGAGCGCCTCAGCCGCCTCGGGCTCAATCTGCGGTGACGAGCCGACGTTGATCTCGTTCGACGGGACGGCACCGTCGGCGACGAGCGCAACGTCTCGAGCGCCCCGAACCTCGACCGGCTCGTACAGCGCATCCGGCTCGCCCTCTTCGCCCTCGACGAGCTCGACGTTGCGCATGACGACCGGCGAGATCTGGGCGAGGCCGGTCTCGACGACCTCCTCGGCCTCCCAGTCGGCGACGAACCCCTCGAAGAGGAGTCCGGTATCCTCGTCGAACGTCGTCGCCGTGATCTCGCCGACCTTCTCGTCCATCGAGACGGCGCCGGTCAGCGCTGGCCCGTCCTCGGTCATCTTCACGCCCACATGCTGCTCGGGATCGAGCGAGTCGGCGAGCGTGATCGGCTTGCCGACGAAGATCTCGTCCTCAGCCATCTGCTCGAGGATGTCCGCCGGCCAGCGTGTGCGCTTGCCGGAGAGACCTTGCGTGACGTCGCCGACGCCGAAGAGCACGCCGTGGACTGGAAGCTGGTTATCAGCCGGTTCGGCTGCGACGGCAGCAACGCCCGCGCCGTCGCTCAGAAGTTCGTACGTGGTCATAGCATGCTGAAAAGTCCGTCCGGGTCTGGACCTCGGCCCCGGATCGCGTCATCGGTGGCTGGTCAGTCGCCCGTCCAAACCGTGTGGGTGCATCGACAGTTCGGGTGCTGGGGCAGATTCCCATAGGCCTCCGACGCCGGGTACGGTGCGCCCCGAGCGTAGGCCCGGCACTGTTCGCACGCACCGTTCGCGAGGATGACGTCGACCTTCTCGACGCCGGCGCGCTCCCATTCCTTGAGCCGAGCCCAGTTGTGGGAGTTCATCAACTCCGTCCGGCTGATCATCGTCGCCCGGTTCATCGCCGCCCTCGGGGTGCCGTCCTCGACTGTCCCGAGGATGTCCGAGACACCGCGAGCGATGTCGCGCGGATTGTCGCCACTCGCCAAGCCGTCCGTCAACTCCCGGCGCACGTCGCGGGCGAGATCATCGGTCAGGCCACGGAGTTCTTCGAGGTTGCGCGAGTAGAGCTGTTCGAGTTGCTCTTGGTGGACGGGCATCCGGACCGACGCGCTGGCCGCCGCCTCGCCGCTGCCGACGTTCAACGCCCCGAGTTCGCGTTGCGCGTCTTCGAGGCCCTTGAGATACGCGCGCTCGATGTACTCGTTCTCGCCGCCGTACTCGGTGAGGACCTCGGCCTCCAGTTGGCGTTCGAGCCAGCGTCGTGCGGCGTCAACCTTCTGGGGGTCGGTCGTGAACTCGAACTGTCGTGGCTCGGGCGCGTCGACGAGTGCCTCAGTCTGCAGGCCGAAGACGTCGTTCTCGACGATGCCCTCACGGAGTGCCGACCGGATGGCAGCCAGCCGCCCCCGAAGATTCTGCGCGTACCGCTGGCGGAGAGACCGCATCCGCGCTGGCTCGTCACGATTCTGTGCGCGCTCGACGTAGCGCTCGTGGGCGGTAGTCTGGTCCGGGACGCCGACGTCGGCACTGGCGGCGGCACTCATCAATCATCAGCCTCCGAGGTCTCTTCGTCGGGGGGCCCTTCGAGCATCTCCTGCATGTCCGGTGCCGACTCGTCGACATCGACCTCACCGTCGACGAAGACGTCCTCGGGGAGGTCCATCGTCGTCTGGAGGAACGCTTCGAGGTCGAGGACGGCGTCGACTGGAATATTCCCGAGGCCGTTGTTCAAGGCGGTCATGAACTGTTCCATCTTCTCGATCTCGCCGTCATCCAGGGTTGCGATTGGGTTGTCGCTCTCCTTCGGCGCGATCTTGACCTTGAGGCCGGTTGGGTCGAGCTCGGGGTGGCGATTGGCGACCTCGCGGAACGCCTGGGTCCAGTCGCGCTCGGCGTCGCGGCGCTCCTCGACAATCGTGTCCTGGTAGGAGTTCTCCTGCCGTTCCGAGACGTGCTGGGTGACCTGATCGCCGAACGCAGTCGCGTACTTCGGCGCCGGCAGCGGCGCGAGGATGTCGTCGACGTAGTGAGCGAGAGGGTCGTCCAGATCAGGGATGGTCGGCTCCCACTGGTCGAGCGTGATCGAGCCGTCGTGGCCGATGATCCCGCCGGCTTCGAGCCCGTCGACGTTGGCGACCCACTCGTCCTGCTCGTCGCTGTCCCACGTCTCGACGATCGCCTCGCTGCTGCCCGGAATCTCGGTGACGTCCGTGTCGAACTGCGCCTTCCAGACGCCGTAGGCCGTCTTCTTGATCGCCTCGGCACGGTCGCGCTTGATCTCTCGGTACTCCTCGGCGTCATCGCCACACGCCTCGATCGCGCTGGTCCCGAAGATGCCCTCCTCGGTGGCTTCGTCGCCGCCGATGTCTGGTTCGAGCGTCCGCTTGAGGACGTCGTTCTGCGAGAGGTAGACCTCGTCTTCGTCCATTCCGCCGTTGCGCTGCCCGACGATCGACTGGTCGTCGAACTGGACGTAGGCAGCGGCCTCGCCGCGCTTCGTAACTTCGTCCTCCTCAGCTGTCTCGGTGTCGTCGGGATCCAGCAGGATGTTCTGGTTCGCGTAGGTCCTGGCGCTGACCGTCTCCGGACGGATGTGTTTGAATCCCGTGATGTTGGCATCCGGCTCGGTGATCTCGTCCTCGGCCTTGAGGAACTCGGTGAGGACCGTCCCCTTCGTCCACTTCTGGAGGATGTCGACCTTGAGATACGGGTAGAACGGCTGGCGCTTCTCTCCGGCGATCACCGCGCAGTTCTCAAGAAAGCCGCCCTCAGGAGCGAACCCAGGGACCGAGCCGTCGCCTGGTGCTTCGCCCATGAAGTAGGCCTGGGTAGCGTCGTCGTCGGCCTCGATCCGGACGCCAGGTGAGACGACGTCGCGGACGAACTGGTTGAGGTTCGCCCGGATGATGCCAATCTCGCGGTACAGCTGGTGGTACTCGTCGATGTCCTCGGGCGGGTTAAGGTCGTCGACGTCGCTGGACTCGATGAAGATCCGCGAGTTTCGGGTGACGGTCTCGACGGACTGGGAGAGGCGTTGGGCGAGCGCTTCGACGCGGCCGCGAATCGGGCCAGATGACGGTGTCGTAGACATGGTTATCGAATGGAGTTTTGGCTGGGCATCGACCCCGACTTGTAGTGGACCGTGACCTCGTCGTCGTCGTCGTCGAACTCGGTGTCGTCGCTGGCGGCCCAGACTGCCTGCATCGCCGCATCGAGGTAGTCTGGGCTGTGGTCGAGACGGTCCTTGATGTCGTCCTTCGACGAGAGCTTGTAGACCTCCGCGCCGTCCTCGCCACGACTCGCGTAGAACTTCTCCTCGAACTCCAGTTCGCGGGCCCCCGCGAGCATCTCCTGCCGGAGGTTCCGTTCCAAGATGCACCCACCGTTCTCCAACCACGTCCCGAGGAGGTCCATCCCTTCAGCCCACTTGTCGTAGTAGGTCGTTCCCTGAGAGGCCTCGGAGTTCGCCTCGAACTTCCCGACGTCGGGGAGCACCTCGTTGAGCTGGTCGTGAATCGACGAGCCGTGCCCGATAAAGTCGACCGCGACCGGATGCGAGGCCATTCCCGAGAGGATCTGCTCGAGGTCCGCCCCCTGGTCCATGTGGTCGGTGCCGCGCTCGTCGTAGTGGATGATGATCACGTCGTCGTGGACGGTCGCGAGCACCGTCTGGTCGGACGACCGCGCGACGTCGATGCCGAAGCCGTCGGGAGCGGGGAGCTCGAAGGTGGAGTCGTCGTCGAGGACCTCGCCGCGCTCCCAGGCCGCGTTGACCTCGGCGACCCCGAACGGCCGGTGGACGGTCGCGCCGTCCGGCGGCATGATGCCCGCCCGCCGCCGGTACCAGCGCTTCGCGAGGTCCGCGCGGAACTCGCTACTCTCGGGGTCCGACCATGTGCGAGCCTGGTCGACGCCCGGCCACTCCGAGCCATTGTACTCGACCCAGTCCTTCCGGAGCTTGCTGACGGTCGCAATGCCGTCGACCTTCTCGCCCTCAATTGCGCCGGTCTCGACCTGGACGTTGTGCGCCTCGAACGAGCTGAACTCCAGGACCTCCCACTCGGGATGGTCGTCCATGTAAGGGTAGATCGAGTTCGTCTCGTCCTCGGGCGGGTTCGCGATGGCTATCATGCGGTCCTGGCTGTCAGTGGTGAGCGACCGCATCGCGTCGATGACGTCCTCGTCGACGTCGGGCTTGTCCGCCTCCTCGATAATCGCGAGGGTGTAGGCGGTGTGGACGCCTTCGAGCTCGCCGGCGTCCTTTGGGCTCGCGGCTTCGAAGAAGTGCTCGGGGTCACCCTCGACCTCGATGCGTTCGGGGCGGGATTTGTACTCGCCCGGGAGCGGGACGCGAGCGTTCGAGTGAAGGTTGTCGACCGGCTTGCAGTACGTCCGCTTCATCTTCCGCTCGGTCCCCGAGGTCGCGAAGCTCACGGCGGGGTACCGGCAGAATAGCCAGACGATGGTGATGGCCGCGAGGATGTAGGACTTCCCGAGGCCGTTCGCGGAGACGACCAGGACCTGTTCGTGTTCGGCGACGGCCCGGCAGATCTCTCGCTGCTTCTCGGTCGGCGTGATGCCGAGCCAGTCCTCAATGGCGTCCTCGATCCACGTCACGTCGCCGGCGTCTGCACGCTCGGCGTAGTGCGCCGGCGGCATCGGCGCCTCGACGTCGTCGACTGCGGTCTCCGAAGGGGTCGTCGCGGCCATCAGTTATTATCCTCGTGGTAGTTCTTCAGGTTCTCCATGAACGCCGCCTCGATGCCGACCTCGCCGGAAACCTCGAGCTCGTCCGGCGGTGTGATGTTGAACTTGTCGCAGATCGACTCGAAGCGTCGGAGGAAGCGGTCGTCCATCGAGCGTCGGAACTGCTGGAGGCAGATCGCCGCCGCGGCCTTCGCGACCTCCTGGGACCCCTCGTGGGAGTCGAGCATCTGCCGGGCGTCCTCGTACGCCTCCTTCTCGTCCTCGGTGAGATGGGAGGTGAAGTGCTCGGCGAACGCACCGTGTTCGAAGTTCGGGTTGTTCTCGCCGCGGTTGTCGACAGCGCCGAGGTGGTGCTTGCACGTGCCCTCGCTCTTGCCGTCAACGCCCCAGCCCGCAGCGAGCGTGCAGTACTCGACGTCGTCGCGCTCCCGACCGTGCTCGGTCGACGTTGTCCGGTCGGACTTCGTCGCCGCGCAGATCCGGTGGCTCTTGTCGGGGTCCGGATGGATCGGGTGGCCCTCCTCGTCGGTTGGGGCCTCCTCGGCGATCTCCAGCTCGGGATCGTCGTCTGTCATGGCGTGTTCGATAAAACTCGGGGTGTCATGGCTCGGTCACTCACCCGGGGAGGTGTCACCGACTCGCGGCGGGCCGGTGCCGTGGACGCCCGGGGGATCGGTAGCGGTGTCGGAGAGGCGGCGGTCGTGCTCGTCGCCGAGATGGCAGGACGGGCAGAGCGCGACGAGGTTGTCGCGGGAGTGGTTCGTGGCGTCGCCGTCGAGGTGGTGAACGTGGAACGCGGTGACCTCGTCCCGGGAGCTCCCGCAGCCCGGACAGCTGTAGTGGTCGGCATCGTGGAGTTCCCAGAAGAGGTCGCGAGCGGGCTCGCGGACGTCAGTCGAGCCGCCGGGACCGGGAGCCCCGGTCATCATCTCGGGGCGAGGAGTTCCTCGACGCAGCTGGGGCAGATGGTGATCGTGTCACCGAGCTCGTAGCCCTTATCCTGCATCCGGCCGCCGAAGTCGTCGGTGAGCCAGATGGATTTTCGGAACTGGCCGGCGAGCGCGGGGCGGTCACCGCCGCGTTCGCAGCCGTCGAGTTGGGCGTCGCAGGTGTAATCGTAGCCCATCGGTTACTCCTCTACGTTCTGGTCGAGTTCGTCGAGCGCCTGTTTCGCTGCGATCCATTCGCCGACTTCGATGCCGTTGAGGAGCGCGAGGGCGGCGACGGCCGTGCTGCCGATTAGCGACGGGTCGCCGCCGGACGTGATGGCGTGGTAGGCGACGCCGGCAACGAGGAGGTTCGTGACGATTGCGCGGACGACCTTTAGGTGTTGGAGCATCCGGAGGTTGCCTCCCGAGTGGGCGACGTGTTTGTAGGCGTCGACGAGGCCGTCCGGGCAGTACCACGGCCGGTCGGATGGGGTCGGTTGCACAGCCATGGCATGTATCACCCTCCAGACTCCCCCGTCTCGCCGTCAGTTTCGGTGACGGCCTCCGTTGCATCCTCGAACGCTTTGTCGCCGAACGCCCATCGGAGAACGACGTAGAACGCGAGCGTGTTCACGCCCGCGACTGCCGCCTGCAGCGTCGCGTCGCCGTCGACGAAGACGAATGCCGAGAACGCGAGCCATCCGAGAACGATCAGGACCGCGAGACCGTCGTTGAGCCGCCGATGCCTCGTCTCTGGATTGTCAGTATCGTCAGTCATGTTAGAATCGTTTTAACTCCTGCCAGCCCGAGCGCGTCCGGATACCGACGACCGTCTCCCCATCGTCGTCCTCGATTTGGAGTGGGGTGCGAGCGCGAGCTCGACCGGTGGCTGACTGGACATCGTGAGTCACTACAGCAGCGTGAGCTGGGCCGTCGAGGCGACGACGGTCGCTCCGTCGACGTCCACCGCGACCTGGGTCGCTTCCTCGGGGGTGGCGTTGTAGCGAGGCCGCCAGCGGACGTCGTCGACGACGCCCTCGACCTCGCGGCCCGCGACCGCGACTCGGACGGGGTCGGCCTCCGCAGGAATCGTCTGAGTCATCGGTCGAATAGAGAGACCTCGTCGATCTCCTCGTCGAACCCGGCCGCGTACAGCTCGAGGATGCGGTCGACGATCTCGATCGTCCGGTCGTTCGAGTCCGCGCCACACGAACTCGCGCACATCGCGTGCACGTACCCCGTCGCGGATGGCTCGTACTGGAGGCGACTCCTGCAGCGCGGGCACCGCGCTTCGACGTGGTCGAGCATCCACTCAACGTCGTGGCCCTTCCGGTGGAGCCGTTCCGCCGCAGCGTACCAGAGCCAGCAGTCCCACGGGTCAGACTGGCGGAGCCGAGCAATCGCGAGCGCGGCCGCCCGGTAGAGGCCGGCGTCCTCGCCGTCGTGGCGTCGCTGGTGCATGCGTTTGAAGTAGCGGGCGAGCGCGGTCGACGTGTCGGAGACGAGTTTGCCGTTCGAGAGTTCGCCGCTGCCGTCGAGCGCTTCGCGCAGCGGGAGTGTACCAGGATAGTGACGGTCGCGGGAGAGTTCGGCCCCGTTGCTGGGGCTGAATTTGTGTGCGCCTTTCATTTCTCGGGGGAGGAAAGCTGTCGCTGTGGTTCGTCCCCCTTCATCGCCCCGCCGACCGCCAGCGTGGGCATCCGAGCGACGGGCGATCCTGTTGTCAGAAATGAACGGCAAGAAGGCATTAGTGGTATACTATACCGGAATTATTCCCGGCGACTCTCCCGTGAACGGACAGTATAGACGCTCTGGCGAGCATCACCCCCAAGATATGGTCGCTTCTCGACCACTCCCGCGTCGACGAGCTCGTCCAGCGCTCCGCGAGCTGTCCGGTCCGGTAGGAGCGTTCGCTCGATAACGTCCTGCTGGGTGAGCGGACCGGCCTCCTTCAGGACCAAGTAGACGAGCTTCGCGCTCGGCGGCAGATCACGGACGGCGTCGGAGTCGATTTTGAGCGAGGTCATGAGTCTGGCTGGACAGTCCTGCAGCTATTCCTCGGCCGGCGACCCCGGCGGTCAGCCGGGAGAGTCACCCCGGATCTGGGGTTGTTCCTCCCCCGGCCAACCCTCCATCAAGCTCGTGGCGGTCACCAGAGAGCCCGAACACCTCTCGCGCCACGGGAAGCCAATCGGTCAGGGATTCGGATTCCTCAACGAGAGCCCGCAAGCGCCGGGTTAACGCTACTTCGACGCTGTCGTTACCAGTTAGAACCGATAACGCCTGTGTCAAAGTAGCGATTTCCGCCGTGTAGACCACTCCAGACCGCTGTTCGTACGCTCCCGCATCCAGCAGTCCGATGGCTTCCAGGTCGGCTACCCATCGCCGGACCGTTCGCTCCGTGACGTCCAGTCCGTGGAGCTGGGCGAGTCGGTGGATCGCCTCGATGTTGAACTCGACGCCGTCCGGGGTCGCGTCGCCGCCCGTGGTTTCGATGAGCGTCTCCGCGCGGAAGCCATCGGGGCTGTTCCCCTCGCCGGCGCTTGCGATGACATCCGCTAGATCGAGAGCGCGGTCGGCGACCGGGAGGAGTGCGTGGAGGGGGTCGGCGAGCTCTTCGAACTGGCAGACCTCGTCGACGGACACGTCGGTCGGCACGTTCGTCAGCAGGTAGGCGTGCTTCGTCTCGTCGGCGAGCAGCGGGCGAATCCGGTGGATGACCTGCTCGAGTTCCTTCTCGCGCGTCTCCTCGAAGAGCTCGCCGACGAGTCCCGTGTAGTGCTTGGTCGGGACCGCTCGTCCACGGCCGTGGTCGTCCTCGTAGAGGAGCTTGCGGTAGACGGGTGGGTTCGAGCAGTCCCGCCGGGTCGAGTGTTCGGTACCGCCGACGCGGAGATCGTCGTGGTCCTGGGCGAGCAGCGCCGCCTCGCGTTCGAGATCTTCGACGTTCGCGTGCGGCGCGCCGAGACAGACGACGGCATCACATTCCGTCCGGTTGAGGCCGCGAGCAGCGTGATAGTGCAGCCACTCGACGGACTCGGGGATGTCGAGTATCTCGCGGGCCTCCTGGCGACCGACGACGAGCAGGTTGTCGTGAACAGTTGCGAGCTTCTCGACCGCGCGCTCGACACGCTCCCGGAGGCTCTCGGTCTGCTTGAGCGTCGACCAGTGGTACTGGCCGTTGAGGACCTGCGTCACCTGTAGGTTGGCGTCGAGCGGTTCGTCGCCAGTGACCTCGACGTGGTCGGTCGGGACGCCGTAGAGCCCGGCGACTTTCTGGGGGACTGCGGTCGCGTCCAAGACGAGGGGCTTGCTCGGCAGGTCGCTCACCAGTGGGAGTGACTCGTAGGTGAGGTATGCGCCGTCCTCGATGTCGGCGTGGAGGTAGGCACTCGCGCGAGCGGGGTCGGCGGTCTTCCCGACGAGGAAGTCGGTCCGCTCGTCCCAACCGCAGCCGTCCTCCTGATCACAGACGCGCCCCCCGTCTTGATGGGTGAGGTCGCCCCCGCAGCGCGGGCAGTGTTCGAGGAAGTCGGGCGCGGTGATGGCCTTGCGAGCCTGATCGCTGGGGACCCCGGCCGCGATCGCGGCCGCGAGCAGCGCGTCGACGGCGAGTGGTTCGCCGTTCCAGTCGTCCTCACGCATCCGCTTGAGGACGGTCTCGTTGTATTCGAGTTTCGCTTCGGCAAGCGGTTCCGCGACGAGCTCGCGCTCGACGACGTAGCACGTCCGCTTCCGGTAGCCCTCGCCGGGCATCCCCTTGAACTCCTTTTTGGTGGTCTGTTCAACGTCGTCGGGGTCAACGTCCTCAGGAAGGTCGTCCGGGTCGACCTCAACCGTGATCCGTTCGCCCTCGACTGCCGGAGGGTCGATGGCGTCGAGCGTCGATGGGCCGTTGGGGTCGGTGAGCGCGTCGACGAGCCGGTGAGCGAACGCGGCGAGTTCGCTGAGGACATCGGGCGCGCCCGCGTAGTTCCCGATGCCTTCGAGGGCGTTGCCGAGTCGGACGAGGTCCTCGACGGAGAGGTCCTGCTCGGAGCGCAGCGAGCCAGGCGTTTCGTCGATGAGAACGTCGCGGTTGGGACCGTTCGCGGGGTTGCGGATCGTCTTGAGCGTCTGGTATTCGTGGACACCGACGATTCGCTCGGCACTCGAAACTTCGGCGAACTGGTCGAGCCAGGGGCAACTCCCATCTTCTTCGTGGCCGGGGAGCGCGTCGCCGAGGAGGCGATGTGTTCGGACGGGGTCAAGTTCAGCGACGAGGGCATCGTAGAGTTCGCGGTCGGGGTGGTCGCGCCCGAGGTCGTACACGGGACACATGTGGTCGCAGTCGCCGTTGGGGTGGGTCGGGCAGTCCTCGTCGGCGTGATCGGCGTCCATGCAGACGGGGTCGCGCATCTGTGCGCCGCCTTTTAGGTGGAAGTAGTTGTCGGGTGTGGCGTCATCCTTGATGAACTCGCGGGCCTTCTCGTGTTTGTCGAAAAGGACGGCGTGGGGGCGGTCACGAGTGGCCGCCGCTCTTGCGGCATTCGTGGTCTTTCCCGCGCCAGCGTCGTCGCCGAAGATGACGGGACCAGTGGCGTCGAGGAACTCGTCGTAGCGTTCGCCTTCGAGGGCGGCCCATCGCTCTTCGCGGTCGAACGACTCGGCGTCGCGGACTGGTGGTTCGCACTCCTCAACATCCCACTGCGTGGCCGACGCTTGGCGATCTGGAGTCGTCGTAGCCAGTTCCGGGATGTCGAACCCGAGGTCGCGGAGGTGCTCGATACCCTTGAACCAGAGTTCACCGCGAGCCCGCCGGGGCGAGGCGTTGCGGTGGCTCATCTCGCCGGCGTCGATGAGCGCCATCACGACGGGGCCGCCGTAGCCGCCTTCGTCGCCGGTGTCCTGCCAGATCTGTCGGTTAACGATGTTCGCGGTCCCGTTCGATGACCGCCCCCACGTGGGAGCGAACGCGCGGTAGTCGTCGCTCGTGCTGGCGTCGTCGTTCCAGCGGTGGACGATGGTGCGGTCGGCGACACGCCGGGCGTCGAGGCGGTCGAGCGCGGTGATGATGTCGCGGATGTCGTCGGTGGTTTCGGTAGCGCTCGTTGCCTCGGGTTCGTAGTCGTCGAGGTCGTAGTCTTCGCGATCGGTCGACGGGGTGTCGCGCTGGCTACTGGCGACGTCGTCGTTGGCTTCCAGGAGCGGGTCGAGGACGTCGTCGGTCCACTCGCGGATCTCGGTCGGCGTGCCGGGAACGTGCTCGCCGGTCGCGACGCACACCCGCTTGCCGGGATAGATCTCGATGGAGGGGAGTTCGTCGTTGTCGCCCCATGGTTCGTCGTCGAGTTGCCAGGCGGCCTGCTTCACGCCCTCGGGGAGCTCGCCGCGGTACTGGGCGTGGACCCCAGCGCCGGACTGGGAGACGTCGGCGTAGGTCAGTCCAAGGTGTTCGAGGATGGCCTTAAATGCGGGGTGGACCTCGCCGGTGTCGCGGTCCCGGACGTCGTCACCGTCGACGTAGACGTAGGGGTCATCCTCTTGCTGGAGGAACGCGCGGCCGTCGAGGCGGTCGTCGACCTCGGCCATCGCGACGGTCTCGCCGTCGACGTAGTTCTCGTCGAGCCCCCACTTCCAGCGGGCGTCCTCGCCAGGGTCCGCTTCGGGGTGATCGCGGTCGCCCCAGGGGGCGAACGGCTTCTTGTCGACGTGACCCATCCACTGTTCGCGCTCGAGGAGTTCCGGCGGCCACACGCCGGACTCGGGATCGGTGAAGTCGGCGTCGGCCCAGTCGCCGGTGAGTCGCGGCTCGGTCGCGACGCGGTCCGCCGAGGACGCGGCTTGGTCACCGTCGGGGGTCTCGGTTGTGGGCTCGTCGAGGACCTCCGCGACGGCGGGCGGGGCCGCGTTGAGCACCCCGGCGATTTCGGCAGTGCTGGCGTCGGGGTGCTGGTCGCAGTACTGGGCGACCTGCTCCTCGAGGGAGAGCTCGTCGCCCGTCACGCCGCCCCACCTCCTGTCCCGATAAGGATAGCGAGATACGCTGCTGAAACGACAGCAAGCACACCGAGGCTGGCGATGACGATGACCTCAAGCCACCCCCGCAGCGACAGACTCGTCAAGTCGACCACCCCCAGTCGTCGAGCGTCGTCTGGCCGTCGACGTCCTCCTCGGGCCGGCCACCATCTGGGACGGGGACGTCTTCGGTAGTCTCCTCGCCGTCGGGTTCGGGGGCGGTCGCGTAGACTGTGTCCGCCGAGTCGTCGAGTGAGGGGCGCTCGGTAATGTACTGGTAGGACGCATCGATTGCGGGCCCGTCGTAGGACCGCTGGCTCACGCCCACCACCCCGCAGTTCGAGGAGCGCTGGTGTCGACCTCGACGAGGTCCTTCCCGCAGCGCTCGCAACGGTAGTCGCCGTCGCTGTAAGGCGTGTCGCAGGCGGGACAGACGTTCTGCCCGCTCACGTTGGACACCCCCTTGCGTCGACTGCACTCCGAGCAGTCGCTATCGTGGGATGGGATTCATCAGTTTCGTGAGGGTGGGGAGTTTCGGCGGGAGGAGCGGGGCGCTCGCCCGTTTGGATTATGTAAGAATTTTTAGTAGTCCCACCAGGATTCGAACCTGGGTCGAAGCCCCCAGAAGGCTTCAGGATTGGCCACTACCCCATGGGACTGCACTCCCCGATAATCTCCGGGGGAATGTAAGCGTTGCGCGTTCGACTGCGCGTGGGGCGCGTTAGCATTCTGGTTGCGTGGCTTCGAGCGAGCCGACGACGGTGCATATATCGACACCTACTTACTCGCTAATTCGGCATGTTCGTGTATGTACGTCGGACGCTTCGTCGTCGTCGGCCCCCGAATCGCGGCGTACCGCGTTTCCTCGCGGTCGTTCCCGAACCGGAAACTGGTCGAACGCGAGGGCGCGTTGACCGTCGCACCCACCGCGGACGCGCCCGAGACCGACAACCCCTACGTCTCGTACAACTGCGTCCGGACGGCCGCGCGAGACGGCGGGGCGGACGCCGCCGTCGTGGGTAACGGCTCGCACGTCGACCCCATCACGGAGAAACTCGAACTGGGCTACCCCGCGCGGGACGCGCTCGCGGAGAGCCTGCTGGCGCTCGACTACGAGAAGGACGACTACGACACGCCCCGAATCGCGGGCGTGCTCGGAGCCGACTCGGCATACGTCGGCATCGTCCGCCGGGACGCGCTGCTCGTCCGCGAAGTCGCGGAACCGACCCTCGTGGCGACCTACGAGAAGGACGCGCTCGAGGCGTTCGCGTTCGAGGCCGACACCGCCGGCGAGGCCGCCAGCGAGGCCTACGACCTCGACTTCGAGCACGCGGTGTGTGCGGCGGGCGTCGCGCGGACCGACGAGGGGTTCGCGGTCGCGGTCGAGAACGGGGACTGAATCGGCCGCCCGGAACCGGAGTTAAGTTCCGGGCGTGCGAACCTGTCGCCATGCGAATCGGCGTCCTCTCCGACGTTCACTCGAACAGGGTCGCGTTCGAGGCCGTCCTCGACGACCTCCCGGAACTCGACGCGCTCGTCTGTGCGGGCGACGTGGTCGGCTACAACCCGTGGCCCGCCGAGTGCGTCGAACTGATCCGCGAGCGCGGGATTCCGACCGTGATGGGCAACCACGACCGCGCGGTGGCCTCGGGCACCGCGTTCCGATTCAACTCGATGGCGAAGGCCGGCGTCGAACACGCCGAGGACACGCTCTCCGAGGCCCAGCGCGAGTGGCTGGCCGGCCTCCCGGACGAGCGCCGGGAGTTCGACGGTCGGCTCAAGGTAGTCCACGGCCACCCAGAGGACCCCGACCACTACACGATGCCCGGCGAATTCGCGCCCGACTTGCTCGGCGACGAGGACGTGCTGGTCATGGGCCACACCCACATCCAGCACCACGAGGTCTACGACGAGGGCGTCGTCCTGAACCCCGGCAGCGTGGGCCAGCCCCGCGACGAGGACCCGCGCGCGGCCTACGCGGTCGTCGACCTCGACGACCTCGCGGTCGAGGAGCGCCGCGTCGAGTACGACGTCGGCGCGGTTCAGGAGGCGGTCGCGGACGCGGGGCTGCCGAGGAAGGTCGGGGAGCGACTGGAGTACGGGAAGTGAACTGCGCCGGGGGGTTCGTGCTGCGACGATTTTCGGGGGCGTCCGTGTCCCGCGAGAGAGCGTGTGACCCGCGCGGCCGCGAGGCCGGAAACGACGAAGCTACGCGATTTCCTCGTACTGCTCCGACAACTTGTCCGCCGCCTCGCCCAACTGCTCGCGCTCGAACTCGGTCAGGTCCCACTCGACGACCTCCTGCACGCCGCCCTCGCCGAGCTTGAGGGGGACGCCCAGCGCGACGTCGTCGTGGCCGTACTCGCCGTCGAGTTTGATGGAGCCCGGGACGACCTCGCCGGTGTCCCGGACCACGGCCTCGACCATGTGGCCGACGCCGGTGGCCGGACCCCACTCGGTCGCGCCCTTCTTCTCGATGACGTTCATCGCGCTGGTCTGGAGCTCGCTCAGAATCTCCTCCTTCTCGTCGTCGCTGAACTCGGGGTCCTTGCCGTTGGCCCGCACCTTCGAGAAGACGGGGACCTGCGCGTCGCCGTGTTCGCCCAGAATCGTCGCCTCGACGTTCCCCACGGGCTCGTCGAAGCGCTGGCTCAGCACGTAGCGGAACCGCGCGGAGTCGAGCCGACCGCCGAATCCGATGACCCGTTCGCGGGCGCGGTCGCCGGTCTCGTAGAGGTGACGGTTGAGCAGGTCCACGGGGTTCGAGGTCGTGACGGTCACGAAGTCGTCGTTGTACTCCGCGAGCGACGAGCCGATGTCCTCCATGATGGGCGCGTTGTCGCCCGCGAGGTCGATGCGGGTCTGGCCGGGCTGGCGGGGAATCCCGGCCGTGATGACCACCACGTCCGAGCCCTCGGTCGCGGCGTAGTCGCCCTGTCGGACGGTGGTGTTCGAGTCGTAGGCCACGCCGTGGTTGACGTCGGCGGCCTGCCCCACGGTGTCGTCGGCCTTGTCGGGGATGTCGACGAGCACCAGTTCGTCCGCGAGGTCCCGGAGCGCGATGTTGTACGCCGCCGCGGCACCGACGGTTCCGGCCGCGCCGACCACGCTGATTTTCGTCATATCACGTGAAACCTCGCCCGCAAAACCGTTAAGCGCTTCGGACCCCGCCGAAAACGACGTAGGAGGTCGGCAGACGACGTCTCAAACTTCGACTATCGACGAAACGACTCCCATCCCGGTTTAGTCGAGGAACCGGGTTTCGCGGAGGTAGACGAGGGACTCCTGGTCGTCGTCTGTCGGTTGAATCCCTTCGTCCACGATTTCGAACCGGTAGGGGCAGCTAGCTTCCTCCATCGTTTCGTCGCCGCAAATCTCCTTGGCGAGTTTTCGGACACCGTCTGCCACCGAAGGGGAGGCGCGGACGTCGGATCGGATGTAAGTCTCCCCGTCGTGGCTACGGGTATCGAGGTTGTTGTCGCCGTTCGTGTGTTTTGACTTTGCCATGTTCTGCTTTCGTCACTCCGAACACGAAGCGACCCCGGACAGGACACCTTTTTCGGCTCCGAGTACCTTCTTACGCACATGAGTAGCGACGACTCCGGCTTCGACAAGGAGGCCGAACGCGAGAAGCTCCGGGAGAAGTACGAGCGCGACGAGGAGGGCCGCGAGAACACGCGTCGGATGAGCGAACTCCTGTTACAGGGCGCGACCATGACGGGCAAGCACTGCAACCGGTGTGGCGACCCCATCTTCCGGTACGACGGCCGGGAGTTCTGCCCGACCTGCCAGCAGGCGGGCGACGCGAGCGGTGCCGACGAGGCGAGCGTCGGGCCGTCGGCCGACGCCGAGCCGAGCGACGCCGGCGGCGAATCGGCCGCCGACCGACGAGCGGCGTCGGGCGACGACGGCCGCGCGAGTGCTGACGACTCCGCGGCGGCAGAAACCGAGCCCCGCGTGGAGATCGACGGCGTCAGCGTCGCCGACCGACACGTCGACCGGTCGGACGTCCGCCGACCGCCCTCCCAGCAGGACGACCGGAGCGGACGGGCTCGCGACCACTCCCACGAACGCGGTTCCGGACGGGGGGCGCGAACTCGCGACCCCGGCGAGGGTCCCGCCGGCGGGCGTCCCCGCGGTCGCGACGAGCGCGCGCGAGCGGGCCGGGCGGGAGCGAGCGACCTCGGCCCGGCCCGCGAGTCGCTGGTCCGAACGCTCACGGACCTCTCGCGCCGGGCCGAGGAGGCCGACGACGCGGCCCGCGCCCGGGACCTCCTCGCGGCCACCCGCGAGGCGGCAGAGGCACTCGCCGCGCTCGACCGGGCGAACCGATAACGCCGGCCGGACCACTGCGCGACTATCGCTCGGTCGTCCCGACCGGGGGCTTGGCGTCGAGCGAACTCGCGCTCGACGGGGACGCGCCGGTTGGGGTCTCGGCGGGTCGCGTCACCGACGCGGCCCGCAGCCGGACGAACAGGAGCTCGACGTCGGGAACGTCGGACCGGTCGGCCGGCTCGTGCTGGGGGTCGCCGTAGAGGGCCCGCTCGTCGCAGTCCGGGTCGACCTCGTGGCACGGCTGACCGTACAGTTCCCGCTCGTCGCGGGGCCGTTCGATGGCGTCGGTCGAGTCGGTGCGGGGCGAATCGGACCGGGGCGTCGCGGTGTCGGTGGAGCCGTACATCGTTACTCGGTACCTAACGGACGACGCCGACGGGCTTAACTCGGGGGAGCCGTCCCGGCGAGTTTCGACCGCAAACGGGAGGTTACGAGCCATCTTCCCGACTCAACAGGCGGTTTCGGGCCGTCCGCAGCCGGGCGGTTCCGGAGTAACGGCGGATTTTCCGCGGTCGGGTCGACGCTCCGTGCCCGAACCCGAGTCGGACTTCCTACGGTTCGTACTCGCTGCCGACGACCTCGCGGATGCGGTCGGCGGTCACCTCGCCGACCCCCTCGACGTCGAGCAGGTCGTCTTCCCGGGCGGTCATCACGGCCTCGACGGTCCTGAACTCCGAGAGGAGCGCGCGCGCCGTCACCGGGCCGATGTCCGCGATCGAGGAGACCACGTACTCCTGCTGTTCGGCCAGCGTCTTGCTCTGCTTCTCGCCGTGGACCGATAGTTCGCGGTCGTCCTTGTCCTGCTCGCGGGTGGCGACCACCTCCAGCAGGTCGGCGGTGTCGCTCTCGTCTTCGGTCCGGAGGACGCTCGCGCCGAAGTCGACCGCCAGCGACGCCAGCGCGCCCCGGATCGCGTTCGGGTGGACGTTGCGCTCCTCGTAGAGGTCCTCGCCCTCCAGGACCAAGACGGGCCGGGCGTAGTGGCGGGTGGCGTCGCCGACCTGCTCGAACATCGAGCGGTCGCCGCCGGTCAGCGTGTCGAGGAAGTCGCCGACCGACTTGCGCTCGACCACGACCCGGTCGCTCAGCACGTAGTCGCCGACCGAGAGGGTTTCGAGTCGCGTCTCGACGCCCTCCCGAGTGGAGAGGTCCCGCGCGATGGACGAGTCGAGTTCGCGCTGGTCGGCCACGATTTCGACGGTCCCGTCGTCCGGGCTGGCGGTGGCGACGACGCTGTCGTCGCCACCGCCCTCGTCGCGGCCGCTCGCGTCGCCATCCTCCGAGGTTCCGTCCCCGTCGACGACGCGCTCGCCGGTTTCTGGTTCGCCGTTCGCCGCCGAGTCTTCGGACTCGGCGGCGAACTCCCGCAACCCCTGCTCGACCTCGCTGGCCGACCGCTCGGCGGTCGCCGTATCGAAGTCGGCCAACTGCTTCTGGGAGTCGTCGAGTTCCTCCTCGACCTCGTCGGCGACCCCCTTGAGCTTCCGGAGTTCGTCCTCCATCTCGTCCTCGCGGCGCTTGGATATCCAGAAGTACGCCTCGTCGCGGGTGTCCTCGGCGAGCAGCACCGCGACCCGGCCCTCGGCCTGCCGGCCGGTCCGGCCCTTGCGCTGGATGGACCGGATGGCGGTCGGAACGGGTTCGTAGAACAGCACGAGGTCGACCTCGGGCACGTCCAGTCCCTCCTCGGCGACCGAGGTCGACACCAGCACCTCGAACTCGCCGGCCCGGAACCGGTCGAGGGTCTCCTGTTGCTCGGTCTGGGTCATCCCGTCGCTGCCCTCCTTGTCGCCCTGCCCGACGAACCGCTCGGTGTCGAAGTGCTGGCCGAGGAACTCGGTCAGGGCCTCGGCGGTGTCCCTGGACTCGGTGAACACGATGACGCGCTCGCCGCCCTCGATGCCCAGCGTCTCGGCGATGCGCATCCGGGCGCGGGAGTACTTCGGGTGGAGGTCGTCGTACTCATCGGCCCGCCGCATCGCTTCCTTGACCTTCGGCTCGGAGACGAACCGCTGGCTGGCCTTCGACGCGCCCGACGACCGGGCGGCGTTGCGCTGGCGCTCGAAGTAGCGTTCGAGCGCCTCGACGCTCTGGGTCTCGACGTAGGTCACGGCGGTCCGGAGCTTGCGTATCTCGGCGTGGGCCGACATGCCCTGATACCCCTCGGACTGGTCGTTGTCGATGAGCTTCTGGAGCTCGGCCCGCATCCCCTTGAGGTCCTTCTCCGAGAGGTCGGCGCTGGTCTTGCGCGTGACCCCGAGGTCCCGGAGCTTCTCCAGGCGGTCCTCGATGACCTCGTTGAGCGCGTCGCGTATCTCGACGACCTCCTCGGGGAGTTCGACGCGCTCCCACTCGACGTCGGTGTCGTGGGTGTACTCGTCGACGTCGCTGTCCTCCTCGGTCATCACCTCCACGTTCTCGATGCCGAGGTTCTCGCACACCGCCAGAATCTCCTCCTCGTCGCCGCCGGGCGACGCGCTCATCCCCGTCACGAGCGGATTCTCGGCGTCCTGACGGTAGCGCTCGGCGATGTAGTTGTAGGCGTAGTCGCCGGTCGCGCGGTGACACTCGTCGAACGTGAGGTGGGTCACGTCCCGGAGGTCCACGCGACTCCCCACGAGGTCGTTCTCCACGACCTGCGGGGTGGCGACGACGACCCGCGCGTCCTCCCACAGGGCCGCACGGTCGTCGGGCCGGACTTCGCCCGTGAACATCACGACGTCGTCGTCGGGAATCGCCAGCGCCTCGCGGTAGAAGTCGGTGTGTTGCTGGACGAGCGGTTTGGTCGGCGCGAGAAACAGGCTCTTGCCCCCGACGTCGGCGAGCCGCTCGGCGGTCACGAGCAGGCTCACGGTGGTCTTGCCCAGTCCGGTCGGCAGGCAGACCAGCGTGTGGCTGCCTTTGGCCGACCCCGCCAACTGGAGTTGGTACAGCCGGCGCTCGATGAACCCCGGCGCGAGGAGGTCGTGGTCCACGTACTGCTGCTCGCCGGTGGTCGCCATTCAGCAATTGGTTAGTCATCACCCGATTAAAGGGTTCGGCTATCGGGGTGAAAGTGAAACGCCCGCGACCGGAGGGGTTTTATCGGGCGTCGGTCCCACGTTCGACCCATGCGTTCGACGCTCCGCGATGTCGGGTCGGTCGTGGCCACCGGCCTCCTCGCGCTCCTCGCGCTGGTCGTGTTCCGACTGGGCGGACTGTCGGGCCGGTACGCGCCCGTGGTCGCGTTCGCGGTCGCCGTCCCGGTGTTGGTTTACAGGGGGACCGGACCGGTCGACCTAGACGACGACGCGTATCGTGGGGCGCGCGGGCGGGTCGGCGTGATACTCGACGTCGCGCTGGTCGTCGCCGCCGGGGCCGTCCCCGGCGTTCTCGCCACGTACGCCGCCGTCGCTTTCGGTCTCCCCGACCCGTGGCCCCAGGCGGTCGGCATCGTGGTCGTGGTACTCGGTGCCAACGCGGCCTTCTTCGGGAGAAACTGGGCGTTCCTCCGCGTGGCGGTCGCGTCGGGGGACTGAGCGGGTTCGGGGTCTTGCCCTCGGTCGTCGGTCACGCCGCAATCGTCGGCAGGTATCGTAGCGCCACCCACATTGCGACCGCCGAGGCGACCGGAATCGTGAGGTTGTCGTCGACCACGTAGCCCGCGACCACCGGCTTCATCCCGTCGGCCAGCGTCGCGGCTACCGCGCCGACGACCGCCGCCACCAGCGGGAGTCCCGACAGGCTGGTGATGAGCATGCAGACCCCGAACGTGAGCAGGAGCGTGTGGGTCGCCTTCACGCCCAACTCGCCGGAACTGGCGAGCCCGCTGATGGGGTCGGCGATAGTGAGCATCAGCATCGCGGGGACGGCCACCCGGGGCTCGAACGCGAGCGCCGCGGCCGTCATCCCGAACATGTACAGCGCGTAGCCCGCGAGGTTGTCCTGCTCGTACTCGCGGGTGAGTTCGTCGAAGATTCGCCAGTCGAGGCCGACGAACAGCCGGAGCACCTCCAGCGCGAGCGCACCGACCGAACTCGCCACCAGCAGGAGCCGCAACTGGTCGTAGCTCACGAGGCCCAGCAGGAACAGCGCCGGGAAGCCCGTCCCCGAGACGTGGACCAGCCGCCGCTTGACCTCGCTGTGGAGCGACACGGCTACTGCTCGGGCGCAGGTGCGTCGAGGTCCGCGAACGTGCGTTCGCCCTCGCGGAGGTCCTCGAGCAGGTCGGGCAGGGCCGCGACGGGCACCCTGACCTGCTCGGTCGAGTCGCGCTCGCGGAGCGTCACGGTGTGGTCCTCGAGGCTGTCGTAGTCGACCGTGACGCAGAACGGCGTCCCGACCTCGTCCTGCCGGCGGTAGCGCCGCCCGATGTTGCCCGAGTCGTCGTAGGTGGCGTCGAACCCGGCCGCGCGGAGGTCGTCGGTCAGCTCGCGGGCGAGCTCGCCCATGCCGTCCTTGTCCATCAGCGGGAACACGCCGACGAAGGTCGGCGCGACCTCGGGTTCGAGCGCGAGCCTGGTCCGCTCGTCGCCCTCCACCTCGTCTATCTCGTAGGCGTGGACCAGCACCGCGTACACCGCCCGGTCGATGCCGATGGACGGCTCGACCACGTGGGGCATGACGTGTTCGCCGGTCTCCTTGACCTCCTCGACCGCGAAGCCGGTCTTCTCGGTCGGGATTTCGTGCTCCTCGCCGTCGACCTCGACGGTAACGGTGTCGCCCTCGAACGCGGCGCGGTCCCGTTCCGCGAGCGTTTCGAGCGCGTCGGCCACCTCGCCGGCGGCACCGCCGAACTCGGGGCCGAGGTAGCTCATGTCGGGGTCGACCGTCGCGCGCTCGACCACCTTCGGCTCGTCGTACTGCTTGAACACGGTGAAGTCGTCGTCCGAGTACTCGTCGTGCTTCGAGAGGTCGTAGTCGCTCCGGTAGGCGAAGCCGGCGAGTTCGTACCAGTCGCCGTCGATTTCGCCCTCGGCGTCCCAGCAGTCGGCGGCGTAGTGGGCGAGTTCGCCCGAGAGGTGCTGGCGGAACCGGAACCGGTCCATGTCGACGCCGATAGACTCGTACCACTGCTTGCCCACGCCCAGATAGTAGGCGACCCACTCGTGGACTAACCCGTCCTCGACCGCCTCGCGGACGGTCTTGGTGACGTACTCGACGCCCTCGACCTCCTCTTGCTTGTCGGCGGGGTAGAGGGTGAGTTCCACGTCGGCCACGCGGTCGATGTCGGGAACGTCTTCGGTGGGGTCGACGAAGTGTTCGAGTTCGGCCTGCGTGAACTCGCGGGTCCGGACCAGCGAGTTCCGCGGGCTTATCTCGTTCCGGTAGGCCTTGCCGATCTGGGTGATGCCGAACGGGAGCTGGTTGCGCGCGTACTCGGCCAGTTGGGGGAACTCCACGAAGATGCCCTGCGCGGTCTCGGGCCGCAGATACCCCGGCGAGGAGCTACCGGGACCGATGCTGGTCTCGAACATCAGGTTGAACTCCTCGACGGGCTCGCCGGCCAACTCCGCGCCGCAGTCGGGACACTGGAGGTCGTGGTCGGCGATGAGGTCCTCGACGTCCGGGATGGCGATGCTCTCGGCCTCCTCGATGTCCGTCTCGTCCTCGATGAGGTGGTCTGCCCGGTGGCTCGCGCCGCACTCGGGACACTCCACGAGCATGTCGTCGAACGTGTCGAGGTGGCCCGACGCCTCGAAGACGGGTTCGGGCATCACGGTCGGCGCGTCTATCTCGCGGTGGCCCTCCTGGACGCCGAACCGCTCGCGCCACGCGTCCTCGACGTTGGCCTTCAGGGTCGCGCCCTGCGGGCCGTAGGTGTAAAAGCCCGAGACGCCGCCGTACGCGCCGGCCGACTGGAAGAAGTACCCCCGGCGCTTGGCGAGTTCCACGAGGTCCGACCGGCTCATCGCAGCGCCTCCAGCAGGTTTACGTCGCGGACGATGCCCGTGAGCCGGTCGCCGCTCACCAGCGGAATCTGTTCGATGTCGTACTGGAGCATCGTCCGAGCGGCCTCGCGGGCGGTCTTCTCGCCCGAGACGGTCACCACGTCGTCGGTCATGAACTCCCGGACCGGCGCGGCGGGAATCTCGACGTTCCGGGTCGGCAGGTAGCGATTCCCGACTGCCTTGATGGACTCCCACTTCCAGTCGGAGTCCTCGTCGGCGATGGAGTCGCCGGTCTCGGCCTCGCCTTCGACCACGCGGGCCACGTCGATGATGTCGACCTCGGTCAGCACGCCGGTCATGCTCCCGTCGTCGCCCAGCACCACCGCGTAGGGCAGGTTGGCGTAGTAGAGCTCGCGCTCGGCGACGGAGAGTGGCACCCCGACGTGGGTGGTGTTGACGTCGCGCGAGGCGACGTCGCCGACCGCCGCGTCCCCGGAGGCGTCGCCGTCCGCGATGGCCCGCACCACGTCGGTCACGGTGACGATGCCTTCCAGTCGGCCGTCGACCACCGGGACGCGGCGCGCGCCCTCCTCGACCATCAGCGCCGCGACCTCCTCGACGGTGGCGTCCTGGGTCGTGGTCGGCACCTCCTGCATCAACAGCGCGAGCTGGTCCTCGTCGGGGCTCTCGATGAGGTGGTCCCGCGAGACGAGTCCGCGGTACTCCTCGTCGTCGCCGGTCCCCTTGACCACCGGGACCGAGGAGAACGAGCGTTCCTGCAGGTATTCGAGTACGTCGTCCCGCGTGCCCGGAAGTTCGACGGTCACGACCTTCGAGCGGGGCGTCATGGCTTCGGCGACGTTCATGTCCGGCGCGTACGAGTCGGGACGCCTTGTAGTCTACGAACCGAACACTTGTACCGGCGGCCGGGCGGGGACCGCGACCGCCGGGCTCGTCACCCGTTCTCACCGCTCTCGGTGCGCCGCGTCGGCGGGAACCCCCGGAAGCTGGCGACCGGAGGGCCGGGCGACCTCACTCGGCGTTCGATTCGCCGTCCAGCACGCCCTCGAAGTCGACCTGATAGCCGGCGTACTTCTCGGGGTCCGGGAAGAACTTCCCGACGTCGTCGTGGCGGAACGACCCGAGGTGGGTCTTGTCGAGCGTCTGGAGGTGGGTGTAGGTCACGCCCTCTTCGAACGAGTTCTTCACCAGCCCGGCCGCGTGGCGCATCTCGAAGTTGCCCGCGATCAGGAGCGCGGTCGAGGTGTCGGGGTCGAGCAGCTGGGTCACCATGAACACGCGGCCGCCGACCTCCTTGCGGAACACCTGGTACTTGGGGAACGCGCCGGTCTCGACCGCCTCGCTGATGGCGTCGGCCTCGTTGCCCGGGACGACGTGGACGAAGCCGAACCGGTCGCTCGCGCCGGCGTCGGGGTTCGTCGGCGCGGTGTGGCCGGCGGCGACCTCGACGACGTCCCAGCCGTCGGCTTCGAGGTCCGCGCCCATCGCCTGCATGTCGTCGAGCGTCCGCTGCCACGCGTTCTTGTGCGCGTCGGCGTTGGCGGCGATCTGCTCGGCGTAGTCGGGGTCGTCCCCCGCCCCTGTCTCTGGCATACGTCAGCGTGACGACCTGCTTCGGGTAAAGGCTGTTGTTTGGGCGGCTGCCGCCGGCGCGCGGGTTACACCGCCGCGACGCCGAACACCGTCTCCAGCACGAACGACCACGCGAGGGTGGCTAGACTCGCGAGGAACAGCTTGACCGGGACCGACAGCCGCTCGTCGGGCGGGAGCGAGTACCACGGCAGGGGCGGAATCCGCTGGACCAGCGCCTGGAACCGGGTCTCGTCGCGACCGCCGACGACCGTCCCGGTCTCCTCGTTGCGGGTCACCTTCAGCCGGCCGTCCTCGGCGGTCTCGGTCCCCCACGGCGGGTCCGGTCGGAGCCGGAGGGTCGCGTAGCCGAACGCCAGCAGGCCGACGACGAACAGCACGTACTTGGCGGTCACGAGGCCGCCGCCGACCAACAGGCCGAGTCCCGCGCCGGCCACGAACACGACCGCCGCGACCGCGTTGGCGTACACCAGCGCGTCGACGGTCTGGCGTGCCCGCCGGCCGGTCGGAGTGGAGGTGGACATCTCGGTGGGGTGGTGGAACGCGTCGGGCTATCGCTCGGTGTAGGGCACGAACTCGTCGGGCTCGGCGTACTCGGTCAGGTGACGGTGACAGTGGCTCGTCCGCCCCGCGTCGTCGACGACGTGGTCGTCGGGGTTTTCGGCGTCGCAGACGCTCCCGAACTCCTCGCGGAGCACCCGGCGCGCGCCCTGCTCGTCGTTGTCCGCGACGCGCTCGGCGGCCCGGTCGACGTGTTCCCGGACCTCGCGGGAGAGGTCGAGGTCGCCGAACAGTTCGCTCCGAATCTCGTCGATGCCCGAGAACCGGGTCTCCATCCCGAGCAGCTCCTTGGCCTGCTCGGACAGCGTCTTCTCGGCCCGCGACCGCTCCCGGAGCACCTCCCGGAACACCTCGATGGCGACCCACGTGTCGGCGTCCATGTCCCGGTACTTCTCGGGCCGTATCTTCATCGGGCACCGGGTGGTGAACGGACAGCCCGTGGGCGGGTCCCGCGGGCTCGGCGGCGTGCCGCGCAGGGTGATGCGCTCTTTTTCCGCGGTCGGGTCCGGCTCGGGGATGGCCGACAGCAGCGAGTGGGTGTAGGGGTTCTTCGGGTTCTCGAACAGCGCCTCGGTCCCGCCCAGTTCCATCACGTTGCCCAGATACATCACCGCCACGCGGTCGCAGATGTGCCGAACCACGCTCAGGTCGTGGGCGATGAACAGATACGTCAGTCCGAACTCGTCCTGGAGGTCCTCGAGCAGGTTGAGAATCTGGGCCTGCACGCTCACGTCCAGCGCCGACACCGGCTCGTCGAGCACCACGAACTCGGGTTCGAGCGCCAGGGCCCGCGCGATGCCCACGCGCTGGCGCTGGCCCCCCGAGAACTGGTGGGGGTAGCGGTAGTAGTGCTCTGGCTGGAGCCCCACCGTGTCGAGGAGTTCGCGCACGCGGGCCCGCCGAATCTGGTCGCGCGACCGGGACACCGTCACCCGGACTGTCGTCGGGGCGTCGCCCCGGAGTTCGACGTCGACGTCGTCGCGTCGGAGCTGCATCTCGTCGCGGATGTCCACGTCGGTCACCGACCCGCCGCGGACCGTGACGCGGACGTCGCCGCGCGCGTCCTTGCTCGCCCGGGCGTCGACGACGCCGTTGCCGTCGACCGTGACGTCGGCGTCGGCGTCCACGAGGACGCCGATGGTGGGCCAGTCGTGGACGTCGAGGGGCTCGCGGATGATTTCCCCCACGGTCATCCGGTCGTTGAGGCTGGACTCGGGGTCCTGGAACACCATCTGGCTGTTGCGCCGCCAGTCCTTGAGCTGCTCGCCCGACAGCTCGGTGATGTCGGTGCCGTCGAACACCACCTCGCCCGCGGTGGCGTCCTCCAGCTGGATGAGCGTCCGGCCGAGCGTGGTCTTCCCGCAGCCCGACTCGCCGACCAGCCCGAGCGTCTCGCCGCGCTTGATCTCGAAGTCGACCCCGTCGACCGCCTTCACCGGGTTCGAATCGATGATGCCGCCATCGTCGTAGTAGGTCTTGAGTCCGTTGACAGCCACGAGCGTCTCGCCCGTTGCGGTGCCAACCGACTCCTGTTGGACTTGCTCGCTCATCGGTCGCTCACCTCGGGGTCGCTCCCGGCCTGGTCGTGCAACTCGACCGCCTCGGCCTGCGGGACGTCCTCGGGGTAGAGCAGGCAGGCCGCGGTGTGGTCGTCGTCGCTCGTGGTGACCCCGAGCGACTCGGGGTGGACCTTCGTGCACTCCTCGAACGCCTCGGGACAGCGCGGCTCGAACCGGCAGTAGGTCGCCGGCTCGTTGGGCGTCGGCACGTCGCCCTCGATGGTCGAGAGCCGGTCGGCGTCGGGCTGGTTGCCCGGAATCGATTTCAACAGCCCCCGCGAGTAGGGATGTCGGGGGTTCTCGAACAGCTCCACGACCGGCGCGCTCTCGACGATTTCGCCGGCGTACATCACGTTGACTCGGTCCGAAACCTCCGCGATGACGCCCATGTCGTGGGTGATGAACATGATGGCGAGGTCGCGCTCGTCCTGCAGGTCGTCGAGCAGTTCGAGAATCTGGGCCTGGATGGTGACGTCGAGCGCGGTGGTCGGCTCGTCGCAGATGAGCAACTCGGGGTCGCACGCCAGCGCCATCGCGATGACCGCGCGCTGGCGCATCCCGCCCGAGAACTCGTGGGGATACTCCGTGACCCGCCGGGAGGCGTCCGGAATCCCCACGGCTTCGAGCAGGTCGATGGCCTCCTCGGTGGCCTCAGCGCCCCGCATGTCCCGGTGGAGCCGCAACGCCTCCTTTATCTGGTTGCCCACGGTGTAGACGGGGTTGAGCGAGGTCAGCGGGTCCTGAAACACCATCGCGATGTCGCTGCCCCTGAGCTGTCGGTACTCCTTCTCGGACTTGCCGGTGAGCTCCTCGCCGTCGAACCTGATGCTGCTGCCCTCCAGCACCCGGCCGGGCGAGTCGACCAGTCCCATGATAGAGCGGGCGGTGACGCTCTTGCCCGACCCGGACTCGCCGACGATGCCGACGGTCTCGCCCCGCCGGATGTCGAAGCTCACGCCGTCGACCGCCCGGATGGTCTCCTTCTCGGTGAAGAAGGCCGTCTGGAGGTTCTCGACCCGCAAGAGCGGTTCGCCCTCGGCCCGGGTCGGCGCGGACTCGGATTTGGCCATCACGCACCACCTCCCGCGGCTGCGGCGGCTTCAGTGCCTTCGCCCTCGCCGCTCTCGCTTTCGGGGTCGATGGCGTCCCGGATGCCGTCGCCCAGCGCGTTGAACGCGGTCACGACTAGGACTATCATCACGCCGGGGATAAAGGAGATGTGCCACGAGGCCGTCGTGACGTACGACTGGCCGATGTCGACCGCGCGGCCCCACTCGGGCGTCGGCGGGTTGATGCCGAGCCCGAGGAACGACAGGCCCGCGACCCCGATGATGATGCCGCCGAGGCTCATCGACCCGTACACGAGCAGGTAGCCGACGATGTACGGTGCCATGTGCTTTCGCATCGTCACTCGCGGCCGCTGCCCGAAGCTCTTGGCGGCGTCGATCCACTCCTGGCCGGCGACCTGCATCGCGGGCCCGCGGATGGCGCGCCACAGCACCGGCCAGCCGGTCCCGGCGAAGATGAGCGCGAGCAGGAGTCCGCCGTTGTAGACGCTGGCTATCCACGTCCCGCTGAGTACCACCGAGAGCAACATCACGAACAGCAGTCTCGGCAGCGACATGATGGAGTCACCGGCGATGACGACCACCAGGTCGACCAGTCCCTTGTAGTAGGCGGTCAGCAGCGCGAACCCGGCCGCGATGAGGCCGCTGATGCCGATGGACAACAGCCCGATGAACAGCGATACCCGCGCGCCAGCCATCATGAACGTGAACATGTCCTTCCCGGTGGGCAACGTCCCGAACGGGTGGAATCGCCCGTAGTCGTCGTACTGCATCGGGCCGACGTTCTGCTCGGGGTTGCCCTGCGACCGCGAGTCGAGGTTGGCCTGTCCGATGGTGGCGCTCTGGACCTCGCCGTCCTGGACGTACTGAATCTCGTACGAGTACGGGTTGGAGATGCTCTGCTCGACCGTCGTGGGGCCGAGCGGCGGGGCGAACACCGCCATCACGACGAACGCGAACACGATTATCGCGCCGAACTGGCCCCAGCGGTGGCCCCGGAGCCGGTCGATCATGTCGTCTCGCGGGGTCCAGTCGGCGTAGCGGTAGTGTTCGCGGAACGCGAGGTAGCCCCGCCAGAGCCACCACGCGACCACGAACGAGTACGCGTAGACGAGGGCCACGCGGAGCGCCCACGCGTACGCCGGCGAGAGGCCGAGGAACGTTCCCTGCCACGCGCCGGTCGCCGGGTCCTGGTAGCCGGTGTTGGGGAGCAGCTCCCGGGAGAGCAGCGTCGGAAGCTCGACGCCGGGGCCGAACACCCCGGTCACGAAGTTGACGACCGCGCCGGCCTCCAGCGCGAACAGCACCAGCGCGCCGGCCAGCCACCGGAGCGCCGGCGCGGGGTTGTCCCTGATGCGGTCGCGTAGCGGTACGTCCTCTCGGTCGGTTCGACTCACGTCAGGCACCCCCCTCGTAGCCGACTCGCGGGTCGATTACCGTGTACAGCAGGTCCTGAACGATGTTGATGATGACGACGAGCAGGATGAAGATGAACATCAGCGAGCCGACCAGCGGCATGTCGCCGGCTTTGACGGCTTGGAAGAACAGGTAGCCGATGCCGCTGATGTTGAACACCGTCTCGACCAGCACCGACCCGCCGATGAGCAGGAACGCCTCGCCCGTGATGATGGGCACCAGCGGGATGAGCGCGTTCCGGAAGATGTGCTTCCAGACCAGCGACCGGGGCGGGACGCCCTTGGCCTTCGCGGTCTCGATGAAGTTGGCGTTGACCGTCTCCAGCACGGCGGTCCGGCCGATGCGCATCTCGTTGCCCATCGACGCCGACCCCAGCACTATCGCGGCGGGGGCGATCTTCTTGAGCGCTCGCCCGAACTGGTCGGGGCTGGTCAGCAGCGTGACGATGTCGCCCGGCAACGGCGGCGGGCCGGTGACGTTGGTGCTGTACGCCCAGTTCTCCCAGTCGAACCCGAGCATGAACTGCTCGGACTGCGAGAGGACGCTCATCAGGATGACCGCGAGCCAGAAGTTGGGCATCGCCCGCCAGACGATGCCGCCGAACGACGCGACGTAGTCGCTGAACGTGTTCGGGTTGAGCCCGGCGTAGAACCCCAGCGGGATGCCGACGAACAGCGCGATGAGCACCGACCAGAACCCGAGCCAGATGGTCCGGGGCGCGTACGAGACGACCAGCGAGTAGACGCTCGTGTTGGGCTGGACCACCCACGAGTCCCCGAGGTTGAACGTGAAGAGGTTCACCATGTAGTCGACGTACTGTCGCCAGAGCGGTTCGTTGAGCCCGAGCTGTTGGCGTACCTGCTCCATCGCTCGCGGGTCGCCGTTCAGTCCGATGATGGCCGACACCGGGTCGAGCGGCCCCGCTCGGATCACCAGAAACGTGATCGACGCTCCGAACACCAATACGGGAATCGACAACAGCAGTCGCTTGGCGAAGTACTGCCACCTGCTCACGGCGGACCACCACCGAAGCGGCGGCTACGCGTATCGTGTGTGTAGCTCCCAAACTGGACCGCGCACATGGGAACCCGTTTGCGGGTCTGCTCATTATGTCTTGCGCTTTTCAGCCCTGCGCGTGGCATTGAAGCGAGATAGCGCCGACTGTCGATTCGCGCCGACGCCGTCAAAGAGGGGGACGGTCGGCCGTTACTCGCGGTCGTCGAGCGAGACGGTGTTGTACATCTGCCGGCTCGTGCCACCCGTACCGAAGACCGGGCGGTCGACCCACTGGTAGGTGAACCGCTCGCTCAGGTCGTGGTGGCTCGGCAGGAGGACGACGTCCTCCCAGTTGGCCTCCTCCATCTGGATGTACGCCTCGTTGCGGGCCTGCTGGCCCTCGTCGGTCGGCGCGGAGTTGTTCTGCACCGTCGACCACGCTTCCTCGGCCCGGCTTGCGGCGTCCGTGCCCGACCAGTTGGCGTACGACGTCGGCGCGTCGAGGTCGGTGTTGGTCTGGGGCGGGTTGAGCAACTGCAGGAAGTTGTCCGGCGCGGGCCAGTCCATCACCCAGCCCAGCGAGTAGACGTCGAGGTCGCCGTTGCGGCCGCGTTCGAGCAGCGTCGAGAACGGCGCGCTCTCGACCTCCATGTCGATGTACGCGCTGGTGAGCTTGTCACGCATGAGGACGGCCAGGTCGTTCCACGTGTCCGAACTCTCGTACACCGTCATCGTGAAGCTGACGCGGTTGTCGTCGCCGTAGCCGGCCTCCTCCATCACCGACTGGGCGTCGTCGAGTCGCTGCTCGTTGTACCCGTACGGGTAGTTCTCCTCGGCGTGCTGGCGGTACGCGTCGGCACCCTCGGGGTAGATGCCCGGCGGCGTGAAGTGGTACGCGGTCTCGCCGCGACCCTTGAACACGTCGTTGATGACCTCCTCCTGGTTGAGAGCGTACGCGAACGCCTGTCGGACCGGCTTGTCGACTACGTCGGTGTTGAAGCCGACGTATCGGACGCTCATGGTCGAGACGCCCTCGTAGTCCATCGTCGCGCCGCTGTCGGTCTCGCCGTAGGTGCCGAGCTGTCGGCCGAGGTCGTCGGTCTCCTCGACGCTGACCTTCTCGGGGTCGTACTGGGCGGTCGGCAGCTGGTTGCCGACCACCATGTCGGCGTTCTGGTTGACGGTTCCGTAGGTGTACTGGGCCTCGGAGTCGGAGATGACGTTCCAGTGGATGCCGTCGACCTGAGCGACCTCGCCGTGGTAGTCGTCGTACCGGGTGACGATGGCTTCGGTGTCGGGCGACCACGTGTCGAACTCGAACGGCCCCGCGCCGATGGGGTTGGAGGTGGCGAACTCGTCGTGGCCCATGTCGCCGTCGTAGGCGTCGAGGTCGTCGACGAGCCCCTCCGGAACCGCCGCGAACGACGTGTACGCCAGCATCGGGAGCGTGGCGTGGAACGGGGAACTGAGCGAGATTTCGAGGGTGTAGTCGTCGACCGCGTTCAGCCCGAGCGTCCCCGGCTCGTACACTTCCTGCTCCTCGCCGTCGTCGGTCGTCTCGGTCATCGTCTCGTGCTCGACGCCGATGGAGTCGAGGATGAAGTACGCCCGTTTCGAGTACTCGGAGGCGGCGAGGCGCTCCCACGCGTACACGAAGTCGTCCGCGGTCACTTCGTCGCCGTTGTGGTACTCGACGCCCTCCTTCAGCGTGAAGGTGTACGTCAGGAAGTCGTCGGCGACCTCGTAGTCCGCGGCGAGTTGCGCCTCGGGCTCGACCTGGCCGTTCGGGTAGTTCATCAGCCCGTCGAACACCTGCTGGATGACCGTCCCGCCCGCCGTGTCGGTCGACTCGACGGGGTCGAGCGTGGTCATCGTGGAGTTGATGAGCCGGAGGTAGTTGTCCCCGACCTCGGTCACTTCGTCGCCGCCCGACGTGGTCGTCTCACCGCCGGCGGTCGTGTCTTCGGACTGGTTCCCGTCGTCGCCGGTACAGCCAGCCAGGGCCACAGCCGATGCCGCACCGCCGGTCGCCTGCAGGAAGCGACGACGGCTCAGATTGTCAGTATCTGTCATCCAACCGCTCATTGTAAATGGGACCGGATAAACTTACCGTTTATCCCCCGGAGAAATGCCGGCTTAACGCCGGATTCGTCCGTCTACGTATGACTGTCCGCTCTTCGCTCGGCCGTCGGGCGCGTCGACCCAGCGGGTCTCCCGACCGGCTTCGGATTCGACATGAGTGCTCCCGGTCAACAACGACCCGTGGACGCTCCGCAGTGTCCGTCCGCGCGGGTCCCGCAGTCGCCGACTGTCGTTTCGGAGCGTTTATACCGTGTGATACCAATTGTCACATATGGCCCCGAACACGGCCACTCCGTCGGACTCGGTCGCACAGCCCGAGGTCATGGCCTCGCTGGACGACGACGGTCGCACGGAGCGACTCATCATCGCGGACACGACCGCCGACGACGCGTGGCTCGCGGTCCCCGTCTCGGGGAGCGTCTCCCTCGAAGACTGGCGATAGCGCCCCCGAAACCGCCCGGAAGCTCCGGGAGCGCTCGGGTAACGGCCTAATACTCAACCTTTTTGCCGACCCTGCTCGTTGCTACGTGCATGAACTACCGGGAGGTCTCAGGGGACCGGGAATTCGTGGCGCGACTCGGCCACGGCGAGGACTGGCGCGGCGAGATCGAGGCGCTGGCCGACGAGGCGGGCGTCGACGCCGCGTGGTTCCTCGCGATGGGCGCGGTCCAGGACGCCACCGTCTGGTACTACGACCAGTCGGAGCTGGAGTACCGCGAGGTCGAACTCGACGAACCGCTCGAAGTCGCGGCCTGCGTGGGTAACATCTCGTGGCTGGACGCCGGCGACCGCCGGTCGGCGGGCTCGTCGGGCGGTGGCGAGCGGTTCGCCCACACTCACGCGGTCCTCTCGCGGGCGAGCGGCCAGACGCTGGCGGGCCACCTCCACTCGGCCACCGTGTTCGCCGGGGAGCTCTACGTCCGCGCGTTCGACGACGAGCTGGAGCGCGAGCGCGACGAACCCACCGACCTCGACCTCTGGCTATAGATGCGGGCCGACGACGAGCGCTACTTCGAGACGCTGGAAGCCGACCTCGACGACGCCTTCGCGGTGGCCCGCGAGGCGAAGGCCAACAGCGGCGACCCCAAGCCCGAGGTCGAGATTCCGGTCGCCAAGGACATGGCCGACCGGGTCGAGAACATCCTCGGCATCGACGGGGTGGCCGAGCGCGTCCGGGAGCTGGAGGGCGAGATGAGTAGGGAAGAGGCCGCCCTCGAACTCGCCGAGGACTTCGCCGAGGGCCGGGTCGGCGACTACGAGTCCCCGGCCGGGAAGGTCGAGGGCGCGGTCCGGACCGCCGTCGCGCTGTTGACCGAGGGCGTGGTCGCCGCGCCCATCGAGGGCATCGACAGGGTCGAGCTGCTCGAAAACGACGACGGGACCGAGTTCGTCAACGTCTACTACGCCGGACCGATTCGCTCGGCCGGCGGGACCGCCCAGGCGCTGTCGGTGCTGGTCGCCGACTACGCGCGGGCGCTGCTCGGCGTCGACGAGTACAAGGCTCGCGACGAGGAGGTCGAACGCTACGCGGAGGAGATTACCCTCTACGACAAGGAGACCGGCCTCCAGTACACGCCCAAGGACAAGGAGTCGACGTTCATCGCCGAGCACATGCCCATCATGCTCGACGGCGAGGCTACGGGCGACGAGGAAGTGTCGGGGTTCCGGGACCTCGAACGGGTCGACACGAACAACGCCCGGGGCGGCATGTGTCTCGTCCTCGCGGAGGGCATCGCGCTCAAGGCCCCCAAGATACAGCGCTACACCCGGAACCTCGACGAAGTCGACTGGCCGTGGCTACAGGACCTCATCGACGGGACCATCGGGACGGACGACGGCGAGGCCGACGAGTCCGACGACGAGGCCGACCCCGAGGCGACCGACGAGGACGACGCCGAACCGGACGACTCGGCGGCCGAGGCCGGGGTCACCGGCCCGCCCCGCGTCGACCCCGCCAAGAAGTTCCTCCGGGACCTCATCGCGGGTCGCCCCGTGTTCGGCCACCCGAGCGAGTCGGGCGGCTTCCGCCTGCGGTACGGCCGGGCGCGCAACCACGGGTTCGCCACGGCGGGCGTCCACCCCGCGACGATGCACCTCGTCGACGACTTCCTCGCCACCGGCACCCAGATCAAGACCGAGCGCCCCGGCAAGGCGGCGGGCGTCGTCCCGGTCGACACCATCGAGGGGCCGACGGTCCGACTCGCCAACGGCGAGGTGCGCCGCATCGACGACCCCGAGGAGGCGCTCGAACTCCGGAACGGCGTCGAGAAGATACTCGACCTCGGGGAGTATCTGGTCAACTACGGCGAGTTCGTGGAGAACAACCACCCGCTCGCGCCGGCCTCCTACTCGTTCGAGTGGTGGGTGCAGGACTTCGAGGCCGCGGGCGCGGACGTGCAGGCGCTGCGGGACTCCCCGTCGGTCGACCTCGCGGACCCGAGCGCCCAGGAGGCCGTGACGTGGGCCACCGAGTACGACGCGCCGCTCCACCCGAAATTCACCTACCTCTGGCACGACGTGTCCGTCGACCAGTTCGAGGCGCTCGCCGACGCGGTCGCCGACGGCGAGGTCGCGGACGGAAAACTCGTCGTCGAGTTCACCGAGCCGACCCGCACGACGCTCGAAGCCCTGCTCGTTCACCACTCGCAGGGCGAGGAGCACCTCCGGATTCCGGGGTGGCAACCGCTCGCCCGGTCGCTGGGGGTCGCGTTCGACGAGGACGCCGGAACCCTCGAACGCACGTGGGACGACCTCTCCGAGCGCGCCCGCGAGTGGGGCGAGGACGAGCCGGGCGACAACGCCGTCGAGGCGGTCAACGAGGTCGCGCCGTTCGAGGTCCGCGAGCGCGCGCCGACCCGAATCGGCAACCGGATGGGCCGCCCCGAGAAGTCCGAGGAGCGCGAACTCTCGCCCGCAGTCCACACCCTGTTCCCCATCGGCGAGGCCGGCGGGAGCCAGCGCGACGTCGCGGCCGCCGCCAAGCACGCCGACGACATGGAGAGCACGCCCGGCGAGGTCGACGCGCAGGTGGGCCGTCGCGAGTGCGAGGACTGTGGCGAACACACCTTCGAGACGAAGTGTCCCGACTGCGGGGGCAACACCGTCCCGCACTTCACCTGCCCGGACTGTGGCTCGGAGGTGGAACTCGACGAGTCCGGCCGCGCGGTCTGCGACCGCTGTGAGGTCGAGGCCACGCCGGTTGAGCGCCGGACCATCGACGTCAACGACCAGTTCCGGTCGGCGCTCGAATCGGTCGGCGAGCGCGAGAACGCCTTCGACACGCTCAAAGGCGTCAAGGGGCTGTCGTCGTCGTACAAGACGCCCGAACCCATCGAGAAGGGCGTCCTCCGGGCGAAACACGACGTCTCGGCGTTCAAGGACGGTACGGTCCGCTACGACATGACCGACCTGCCGGTCACGGCGGTCCGGCCCTCGGAACTCGACGTGACCGCCGGCCAACTCCGGGGGCTGGGCTACGAGGAGGACGTCCACGGCGACCCGCTCGAACACGACGACCAACTGGTCGAACTCAAGGTCCAGGACGTCGTGCTGTCGGACGGCGCGGCCGAGCACATGCTCAGGACCGCCGACTTCGTCGACGACCTGCTCGACCAGTACTACGACCTCGACCGATTCTACGACCTCGAGGAGCGCGAGGACCTCGTCGGCGAACTCGTCTTCGGGATGGCTCCCCACACCTCGGCGGCGGTCGTGGGCCGGGTCGTCGGCTTCACGAGCGCGGCCGTCGGATACGCACATCCGTACTTTCACGCCGCGAAAAGAAGAAATTGTGACGGAGACGAGGATTGTGTTATGCTTCTATTAGACGGGCTCCTGAACTTCAGTAAAGAATTTTTACCCGACCAGCGCGGGGGCCAGATGGACGCGCCCCTCGTGATGTCCTCGCGCATCGACCCCTCCGAAATCGACGACGAGGCGCACAACATCGATATCGTGCGCGAGTATCCCCGGGAGTTCTTCGAGGCGACGCGCGAGATGGCCGACCCCGGCGAGGTCGAGGACGTGATGACCATCGTCGAGGAGAACTTGGGCACCGACCGCGAGTACACCGACTTCCACCACACCCACGACGTGTCGGACATCGCCATGGGGCCGGACCTCTCGGCGTACAAGACGCTCGGGTCGATGATGGACAAGATGGACGCCCAGCTCGAACTCTCCCGGAAGCTCCGGTCGGTCGACGAGACCGACGTGGCCGAGCGCGTCATCGAGTACCACTTCCTGCCCGACCTCATCGGCAACCTCCGGGCGTTTTCCCGGCAGGAGACCCGGTGTCTCGACTGCGGCGAGAAGTTCCGCCGGATGCCCCTGACGAGGGAGTGTCGGGAGTGTGGCGGCGACGTGAACCTCACGGTCCACGAGGGGTCGGTGAACAAGTACATGGAGACCGCCATCCGGGTGGCCGAGAAGTACGACTGTCGGGAGTACACCAAACAGCGACTCCAGATAATGGACACCAGACTCGAATCCATCTTCGAGAACGACAAGAACAAGCAGGGGAGCATCGCGGACTTCATGTGATGTGATTTCAATAGCAGCCTATAAGCGTACCATCGCTACAATCAAGTACGCAGCCAAAGCTACTCAACGACGTACTTCTTAAAGACATCCGAACAACCCACGTAGAGAGAGGATTTGTACGCACAGAGAGCCTCGATGCTGTTCGAGTCCCATTTTTCCACCGAATGGGCTATTACTTCCTCCCCCTGTTCGTAATTTATGCCGTGGAGGACTCCATTATCGTCGCCGACCCAGACGATTTCACCTTGGACGACCGGTGACGTGTTTAGTCGATGCTTTGTCGGCACGAACCACCGTTCTTCGCCGTCAGCGCGGTCGTAGGCGCCGACGCCGTCTCGGGTAGCGACAAGTACCGCTTGTTCGGTCACTGTTGGTGGGGTATCCGCCGGTCCGACATCGGACGTTTCCCACTTCAGGGTCTGATTCTGCCAGTCGTAACACTCAAGCGTGTACCCGCCACCGTATAGCATCCCCTCGACCAACTTCGGGGAAGCCCAACTTGCGTCGATAGGAATGGTCCCGACGTGCGTTTGCTCCTCCACATCGAACACGTGGCAGTTGACTGGGGCGAAGATGGCGAGTCGCCGACCGTCGAATGCAATTCCGGAGACATGGTTGTCCTTACCGTCTTGAATCGGGTCTGTCGGAACATCCCATAGAGTTTCACCACTCTCGGCGTCCAGAACTACCGTCTCGAACCGGTTCTGTGACCCCGGCTGTTCCGGATTCGCATCCGTCGTTGAACTGGTAATCGCGACGCGACCGTCCCTGGCCCACGCTTGCGGTCCTCTTTCGTGAGAGTGCCGATAGGTCCATCTTATGCCTCCGGCCACATCTACTGCAGTCACCACATTTTCGCGATTCACCTGAGACGTTCCGGCGGCGTATGCGATTCCGTCATTCACCGTCAAGTGACGATAGCGGTCCACGGGAAGCGACCACGAACTCGCTTCGGATTCCGACTCAGGATCGACTGCGACCAATCGCGACCCGTCTAGGCAATAGAGTTGATTATCGACGGGAACGATGTCCGAGACTGACTCAAAGTTCAGTCTCCACTGTTCGGATAGCGCGGGTCTTATTGTCGTGGTCACCTCGGTCGTGGAAGACGTCAACGAGTCAGTCGTCTCTGATTGTGCGGGAGCGTCGGTGGTAGTCCCGCTATTTTGGTTAGTTTGTAGCCTGAGGCAGCCACTGAGGCCTGCAATGCCGAGAAAGCTCGATTTTCTCAGAAGACGTCTTCGATTCATATCCACATTCCGGGCGGTTCGGCACAAATTTCTTACTGTATGATTACAGGTAGGTTTGATACTTCGGACTCGATGTATTAGAGTAGCGTCTCGCGGTCTCTGTGGCTTGGTTTCCGTTCTCCGAATCTATTACCCGATGAATTGTCATACCGTGCTGTAGTCTCCTCCGAACCGACCGGTCGGCGACGAACTTTATCCGTCAGCACGTCGTATCGCCGTCCATGAGTGGGAAAGGCGAGACGCCCGCCGAAGAGGGGGACCAGCAGGCCGAGGACGCGATAACGAAACTCAAGCTCGGCGAGTCGGTGTACGACGAGGACGGCGACCGACTCGGCAAGATTCGGGGGTTCGAGGAGGGCGGCTTCTTCGTGACGACCCGCGACGGCGTCGAGGGCATGAGCGTCGAGCACGCCCGGTCGGGCCACGACTTCGGCGAGGCCGAACTGATGTGGCGCTGCACCAACTGCGGGGAGATGGGCGAAATCGACGACGGCATCCCCGACGAGTGCCCGAACTGCGGCGAACCCAAGGAGGCGCTGATGTACTGGACCGAGGATTAGCTCCCGAGGCGGTCCCGGACTGGCCGGAGCGGGAACCCCTGACCAGCGTCGGCCTCGCTACTCGACGGTTCCGAGTTCGATGCCGAGGTCGTCGGGTTCGTAGCGGCCGGCGTCGGCCTCGCTGGCGAACTGGTTGCGGGCCGCCCGATCGCTCGTGGCGGGAATGAACGTCCAGATGACGGTATCGCCGCCGGCGTCGTCGGGGATCGTCGCGGAAACCGTCACGGTGCCGGACCCGCTGCCGGACATCTGGGCGAGCCCGTAGAGGTCGCCGGACGGCGTTCCGACCGCGCCGTAGACGATGTTGCCGCCGGCGCTCGAAATTTCGGCGGTAATCTCGCCGGTGACCGAGACGGTCTCGCCGGCGCGAACCTCGTCCGGCGCGTCGGTCACGGTGGCGGTCTGGAAGACGTCGCCGTCGTCGTTCTCTCGGGCAATCTGGCCGGCATCGCTCGGCGTCTCGGTCTCCGTCGCGGCTTCGCTGGCGGCGACGGTCCCGAGTTCGATGCCGAGGTCGGCGGGCTCGTAGCGGCCGGCGTCGGCCTCGTCGGTGAACTGATTTCGCGCCGCCCGGTCGCTCGTCGCTGGAATGAACGTCCACATGACGGCGTTACCGCCGGCGTCGGCGGGAACATCCGCCCGCACGGTGACCGTGCCGGACCCGCTACCCGACATTCGAGCGAGACCGTACAGCTCTCCGGTCGGCGTCCCGACCGCGCCGTAAACGACGTTGCCGCCCGCGCTGGAAATCTCCGCGTTGACCGCTCCCGTCACGCTGACGGTCTCGCCGGCGCGAATCTCGTCGGGCGCGTCGGTGACGGTGGCGGTCTGGAAGACGTCGCCGTCGTCGTTCTTCCGCGCGATGCGGTCGGGGTCGCTCGGCGTCTCGGTTTCGGTCTCCTGGTCGGTTCCGGCGACGGTCCCGAGTTCGATGCCGAGGTCGTCGGGGTCGTAGCGGCCGGCGTCGGCCTCGCTGGCGAACTGGTTGCGGGCCGCCCGGTCACTCGTCGCTGGAATGAACGTCCAGATGAGGTCGCCGCCGGCGGCATCGTCGGGAAGCTCCGCCGAGACGGTCACGGTGCCGGACCCGCTGCCGGACATCTGGGTGAGCCCGAATAGCTCCCCGCCGGGAGTCCCGACCGCGCCATAGACGATGTTGCCGCCGGCGCTCGAAATTTCGGCGGTGACCTCGCCGGTGACCGAGACGCTTTCCCCGGCACGAATCTCGTCGGGCGCGTCGGTCACCGTGGCGGTCTGGAACACCTCCCCACCGTCGTTCTCCCGGGCGATGCGGTCGGGGTCGCTCGGCGTCTCGGTCTTGGTCTCGGTCTCGGTTTCGGTTTCAGCTTCGGTCTCGGTCTCCGACGTCGTCGCTCCCTGAGCGTCGGCGGTCGTTTCGGCGGTCGTCGTTCCCGCGGGCGTCTCCGTTTCGCTGCCCGACGTCGGTTCCGTCGACGTCGCGTCGTCGAACTCCACCACGTTGCCCGAACACCCGGCGAGCGAAATCGCCGCCCCCGTGGTTAGGACCTCTAGTAGATTCCTCCGTTTCATCTACTCCCATGTTACTCAACCCCTCGATAAAACTACCGCTCGACATCCCGCGTCGGTCGACGCCGACGCGCCGACCCGTCGCCGTCAGGCCTATACTCCTCCCCAACGCCGTTTCGGGTGTGGATTCCGACATACTGATTAGTGCAGGCGGCCACCTCCGCGTATGAACGGCGCGCAGTTGCGGACCACGATTCTCGGGTTCCTCGGAACCTTCGCAATACTCGGTCTGCTCCTGCACTTCGTCGGCGTCGACGGGCTCGTCGGGGAACTCCAGCAGGCCGACGCCCCCACGGTCGGACTCGTCGTTCTGGTCACGCTCGGCTGGCTCGCGGCGTGGGGATTCGGCCTCCGCACGGTGCTGGGCGTCCTCGGCGTCGAGGTTTCGGCCGTGAAGTCGTTTTTCATCCTCAACGGCGCGATGTTCTCGAACAACGTCACGCCGTTCGGACAGGCGGGTGGCGAACCCATCACCGCCTTGCTCATCTCGAAGATGACCGACACCGAGTACGAGCGCGGGCTGGCGGCCATCGCCAGCGTGGACTCGCTCAACTTCGTCCCCTCCATCACGCTCGCGCTCGGCGGCGCGGCCTTCTACGCGACCCAGACCTCGTTCGGCCGTCGCCTCCAGCTCGCGACGGCGGCCATCGTCGCGCTCTCGCTCGCCGTGCCGATTCTGGGGTTCGTCGGCTGGCGCAAGCGCCGAACCATCCGAAACGCCGTCGGTCGGTTCCTCGCGCCCGCGCTCCAGCGCGTCGCGCGGGTCGTCCCGATAGACGCGTCGCTGAGCCGTGAGAACGTCGAGAAGCGCATCGGCGAGTTCTTCGACTCGATAGAGCGCGTGGCGACCGACCGACGTGGACTGGCGCTCACGCTCACCGCCTCGACCGTCGGCTGGACGTTCCAGATGGTCGCGCTGTGGCTGGCGTTCGTCGCCATCGGGTCGCCCGTGCCGTTCTCCGTCCTGCTGTTCGCCATCCCGGTCGGTGCCATCGCGGGGGCGACGCCGCTCCCCGGCGGCGCGGGCGGCATCGAAATCGTACTCGTGGGCGTGTTGTCGGCCGTTCCCGGCGTCGCCGTCGGGAGCGAGACTGCCCTCGCCGCCGTGGTCATCTTCCGGGGCGCTATCTACTGGGTCCCGGTAATCATCGGCGGCGGAGTCGTGAGTATCGTCGGCGTCGACTCGATGTGAGTCGTTCGCGCGCGGTCAGTCGATGTAGCCGAGGTCCTGCAACCGGTCTTTGGCGTCGTCGCTCATCTCGTCCAGCACGTCGCCGTCCTCGACTTCCTTCCACTCGCCGCCGACGCGCTGCTCGAACGCCGAGAGCGTGGCTTCGAGTTCGACCTCCTCGTCGGTGCCCTCGCCGCGAGCGTCGTCGGTCTCGCCGGGGTCGTCGTCGAGGTGATAGAACTCGTCGGCGATGCGCTCGTTGCGGACGTACTTGGCGTCAGGACGGCGGGCGGCCCGCATTCGGGAGTAGAACCGCGAGTCCTGGTCGAGCGTGATGCCCGCGTCGCTGGCCTTCTGCTCTAACTGCTTCAACTCCACCACGGGGCGGTAGTACTCCACGAAGGCGTAGTCGCCGCCGGTCGGGTCGTCGCCGCCCTCCGCGACCTCGCGGTAGTCGGCGTCGAGCAGCGACCGCGTGCGGTCGAGCGGTACTCTCGTCGCCGCCGATTCGGTGGTCTCCGTCGATTCGGTCGCGTCGGTCGCCTCGACGCCGGCGTGGTCGAGCACCGTGTGGTAGAGGTCGAGCAGTTCGACCTGCCCGTCCTCGCGCGCGCCGGCCTCCAACTCGGGGTGCTTGACCATCAGCGGGACGTTGACCAGCGGGTCGTAGATGCAGAACTCGTGACCGTAGAGGTCGTGTTCGCCGTGGAGTTCGCCGTGGTCGGCACAGACGACGACCATCGTGTCCTCCCACTCGCCGTTGTCCTGCAGCCACGAAAAGAGACGCTGGAGTTCGACGTCGATGTGGCGAATCTCGGCGTCGTACAGCCCCTCGATGGCCTCCCACTCGTCGTCGTCGATGTCGCGGGCCCCGCAGTTGTACTCCTTGGAGTTCTGGCAGACCTCGGTGGAGTCGACGCCGGGCGCGAACTCCTGCTTGTACTTTTCGGGCGGGTGGTAGGGCAGGTGGGCGTCCATCAGGTTGACGAACGCGAAGTAGTCGTCGTCGGCGTCGTCGATGAACTCGATGGTGCGGTCGACCACCTGCGGGGTCTTCGAGTCCGCGCCGCCGCCCGACGCGGTGTACTCGTGGACCTTGTTGCCGAGGCTCACGAGGTAGTCGGCGACCCTCCGGAGGGTCGGGTTGTCGTTCATCGTCTTCCACGCCGTCGCCAGCGGTCCCGACAGGAAGTCGCCGGGCATCACCTCGAAGAAGTTGTCCTGGTCGTCGAAGCCGTCGGTGAGGTGGGTGTACGGCGTTATCCACGCGTTCGATGAGTAGCAGGCCGTCTCGTAGCCCGCGCCCGACAGCGTCTCCGCCAGCGTGGTCGCGCCCTCGAGGTACGGGTTCTCCTGACTCGCCCCGTGCTCGCTGGGGTACATGCCCGTGAACAGCGAGGCGTGTACCGGGAGGGTCCACGGAGCGGGAGCGACCGCCTGCTCGAAGACGGTCGCCTCGTCGGCGAACCGCTCCAGCCCGGGCGTCGTGGGCCGGTCGTAGCCATAGACCGAGAGGTGGCTCTTGCGAACCGTGTCCATGACCACGAACACGACGTTCCCCGCGTCGTCGTCGTTGGTCATACGGCCCCGTCCGACGTGCGAGGGGATAAATACCCTGATGTTATTCGGCGTCGTCCGGACGAATCGGACGGTTTCGATCGCGAAATCCGAACCTAGAAGGGAGCCTGCGGGCCTTCGTCGTCGTCGCCGTCGTCGCTGGTCTCGCCGGGGAACGACGGGCTCATGCCGCCGCCCATGCCGCCGTCGCCGCCCATGCCGGTGTCGGCGTTGACCTGCTCGATCTCGGGAATCTCCTTGACCATCCGGCTCTTGATGGCCTGAATCGTCATCGGGGAGATGCCACAGCCGCTGCACGCGCCGCCGAGCTGGATGCTGACCTCGCCGGTCTCGCGGTCGATGTTCTGGATGGCGGCGCTGCCGCCGTGCATCTGAATCTGGGGGAAGTTGCGCCGCAGGAAGTTGCTGACGCGCTCTTCGAGGTCGTCCCCGTCCTGAGTCTCGGTGCTCATGAATACGAGTTGGGAACGTGCGGTCTTAGGCCTTGTCCCTGACGCCGCTTCGAAGCCGGGCGCGGTGCTGCTGGAGCGACCAGTCGGAGCTGTGGCGGCCGAATCGACGGTCCACTCCGGCGCTCGGAACGAGGCTCGGCAGCACGGACACGACGCCCACGGCTGCTGTCACGGTGTCGGACGCCAGCGACGGGAGACTCCGACAGCGAACTGCCCACTGCACCGCCGCCCAGCGCTCCCCGGTCGGTACTCCGGGACCTTTGCACCTACGCCGCCGAGACCGACTGCGCGTCCCAAAGCTGTCTGTCCGAACGCGGCAGCGGGGCCACCACCTGGATTCTATATAGCGGGATGTGATTTATGCCGGCATCGCCCGCCCGACTACCGGTCCTCGCTATCGAGCGAGAACGCGCCCGAATCGTCGATTCAGTCGTCGAGACCCGCCATCGCGGACTCGACGAGTTTCGCTTCACCCTTCTGGAGATGGGTCGTCACGGTTGTCGGCGCACACTCCAACTCCGCCGCGATGTCGGCGTGGGTCGCCTCGCGCGGCCGCTCGTAGTAGCCCATCCGGAGCGCCGTTTCGAGAACTTCGCGCTGGCGGTCGCTCAGTCGACTCGACGGGGCGTCCGCGTCGGACGGGAATCGACCGATTCGCTCGATTTGCACGTCGATTCCGTCCGGCGTCTCGTCGATTACGTCCTGGAGCGGGCCGGGGTCGCCGACCACGTGCCCGTGCGAGCGCCCGTCGCGGTACACGAGCGGTTTGCGGACGACTACTCCCGCCCGCGCGGTCACCGACACGAACGCGCTGAAAAACGGGATTGCGGCGGGACGGGCACCGAGCAGGGCGTACGAGACCGGCCGCTCGACGTTCGAGAGCGTGAGGTCGACGACTCCGTCGGTGTCCCGGGCGGCGTCGCGAAAGACCTCGCTTTCGCCGTCGATCGCGTACAGCAGCGTCGCGACGTCGTCGGCCGCCACGTTCCAGTCGAGGACGCGCAGCTCCGAGACGGCCGACGATTCGGAGACGACCGAGTAGAGGGTCGGAAGCAGACGGTCCTCGATGCTCGCCGCGACCTGAACGTGTTTCATCGGCGCTCCCGTTCCGGACAGAGGGGGCCGCCGTCGATTTAAACCCCCTGACTATACGTCACGGAACGCTCTCGGTCCTCTCGGCCCTCGTGTGCGCTATGCCCGACGCTACAGCCGACGTAGTCGTTCACGACGCGCTCGTGCTGACGGTCGACGCCGACAACCGGCTCTTCGAACGCGGGACGGTCGTCGTGGCGGACGACCGAATTACGGAGGTTCGACCCACCCGCGAGGGCGACGCGGACGTGGCCGGGGCCCACGTCATCGACGGCGAGGGGTCGCTCGTGATGCCGGGGCTGGTCAACGCCCACACCCACCTCGAAATGACGCCGCTCATCGGGGCGTTCAGCGACCTCGACTTCCGGGAGTTGCTGGCGAACATGACCGCGCTGTTCGCTCGACTCGGCGACGAGGAGTTCGCGTTCTTCCGGAAGGCGGGGTACGAACTCGCCGCGCTGAACTTCCTGACCGGCGGCGTCACGACCGTCAACTCGATGGACGTCCGGCCGGCGGCGGGCGCGGAAGTCTTCGGCGAAGCCGGGCTGCGCGGCTTTTTCGGGCCGGCGATGACCGACCTCTACTGGGACGTCGACGTCGACGAGCAGTTCGCCCGGTTCCGCCGGTTCGCCGACGAGTACCACGACACCTACGAGGGCCGAATCAGGGCGACCATCTGCCCGCACGACGACTGGTCGTGTTCGCGCGACCTGTGGGAGCGGACTGCGGCGCTCGCCGACGAGTACCCCGACCTGCTCGTCCACACCCACCTGTTGGAACTCGAAGCGAGCAACACGCTGGCGCGGTCGAACGGGGCCGAGGATTCGGTCGGCCTCCTCGACGAGGTCGGACTGCTCGACGAGCGACTGGTGGCCGCGCACTTCCGTCTCGCCGACGAGGACGACGTTCGACGGACCGCCGCCGCCGACGCGTCGGTGGCACACTGCCCGTCGATATTCGCCTACTGGAACCCCGGTCCGGACGTGCAGTGGACGCCGGTGCCGGAACTGCGGGACGCGGGCGTCGACGTGGGGCTGGGCATCGACGACCACTACTGGCACGATTCGTACGACCTGTTCGGGGAGGCCCGGCAGGCTCGACTCGCGGCCAACCTCAAACGAACCGCCGGGCAGTACGACTCGATGGAACTGGTCCGGATGCTCACCATCGAGGGCGCGCGTGCGCTCGGGATGGCGGACGAGATCGGGAGCCTCGAACCGGGCAAACGGGCCGACCTCGTCCTGCTCGACGTCGACCAGCCGAAGTTCACGCCGCTCGCCAACCTGCCCGCACACGTCGTGAACAACGCCACGCCCGCCGACGTGTCGACGGTCCTCGTCGACGGAAACGTCGTGATGAAGGACGGCTCGGTCGAGACGATGGACCCCGAGGCGGTCGAAGAACACGCCGAGACGGCCATCGAGTGGTTCCAAACCCGGACCGACTGGGACGTGACGCTCGGCGGTAGCGAACCGCCGAGTACGATGGACAACCTCCGCGAGATGCCCACGCGCGGTCCCGCTCGACTCCTCGGACGGCTCGCGCTCCAGTCCGGGAGAGACGCCTACGAGAAACTCCGCAGGTGAACTTGGATGCGCCGCCGGTCGAGGCCCCGCATCCGAGCGCGACCCTCGCTTTCACGCTACTCGGCGAACCCGAAGATGCGCTGTAACTCCGCCTCTATCTGCTCGACGTACGCCTCCAGCACGCCCTCGACCTTCTCGTCGCCGGCGATGACGCCCTGCACGCGGTCGGTCGGGTTCTCGGGCAACTCCACCCGGAACTGGCCGTCGCCCTCGTAGAAGGGTTCGCTCTCGCTGAGCACCTGCTGGTCGATGGCGTGGACGAGCTCGGAGTCGTACCGCTCGTTGACCCGGTTGAACGCGTCCTTGTACGCGCGCTGGAGCTCGTTGAAGTAGTGGACGTACTTGTCCTCGAACTTCTCGGGGTCGAAGTCGGCCATGCGCCGAGGTTGGACGAGCGCGGACAAAAGTCGGACGATGTGGCCTACCGGTCGCGGCGACAGTTCCGACGAGCGTCGCCCTTTCATCGCTCACCGTCACGTTTGACGTGGAACTAACGACCGGGCGGGAGTATCGATGTCCGAATCGACCCGCGCACGCACGATGGCCGCGGACCGGCTGCTGCCGGCCGACCTCCGGTCCGAGGGCGACGCGACCGAGGCCCAACTCCGCCGCCAGCGCGACTCGCTCACCGAAACAGCCGACCACGGCGAGGCGGTTCGGGACGCGACCGCCGAACAGGCCGACCGCATCGACGGCCAGCTCTCGCAGGTCCGGGCCGAGAGCGACGACATCGCCGACGCCACGAGCGACCGGACCGAGGCGGTCCGGCCACTCGACGAGACGGTCCAGCGAGTCGCGGACGAACTCGACGCCGGAACCTCGCGGTCGACGTGTAGCCGCTTCCACCGGCCGTTTTTCGCGGATAGCGCCTCGGACTGCCGACAGCGGCGCGTCTCGCTCCGAACACGCTATAAACTGATTATCGCTATACAAAATTCCCGAGCTCCGGTTCGACCTGTGCTTCGCCGATACCGTCGCCTGAGGGCTCGAAGGGCCGGGGTGAGAGAAACAGCAACGGTCCGAGCGCGGAATCGGCGGCTCGGACGCTTCGCGGGTCGCTCGGAAGCCGGCCATCGCCGGTCACACCACGTCGTCGGGGTCGTGACTCTCCGCCGTCCGCCGGGCTTCGGCGGCGTACTGCTCTCGCAACTCGGGGTCGTCGACCCACCCGAGGTTTCCGGGTTCAACCTCGACGGCGGCCGTGGTGTCGCGCACGTCGCCGAAGGAGGTGAGCGCGCGTTCCTTCCGGAAGTAGCGCTCGCCGTCGGTCGTGGCGTAGATGAGGATGATGAGGTTCTGTTCGTCGTCGGAGTAGGTCCGCTCGACGAGCCACGCGCGGACCGGGTCGTCGGATTCGTCCGATTGCGTCGACATGTCCGGTCGTTGGTCGCCGAGCGGATTCAACCTGTCGCGCGGTCGAGGGACGCGCTAGTCGAGCTGTTGGCCCACGAGCTCGTCGGCCCGGTCGACGAACTCCTCCTCGGTGCCGGCGGGCACCGTCGCGCCGGCCGCGACGTCGTGGCCGCCGCCGTCGCCGCCGACCGACCGCGAGGCCTCCTGCATCACCGCCGAGAGGTCGAGGCCGCGTCGCGTGAGCGAGGGCGTCCCGCGCGCGGAGACTTTCACTTCCGTCACCTCGTCGCCCTCGTCCGCGTCCTTGTCCGCGAAGGCGACGACGGGCGTCCCCCGGTCGACGCCGTCCGAGCCCATCGCCATCCCGGCGACGATGCCGACGATGGTCTCCCGGATGCGGTCGCCGGCGTGGAACCACTGGACGTTGTCCTCGCGCGTGACGCCCTCGCGCTCGACCAACTGGATGCCCTCCGAGAGGTTCCGCCGGTGGTCGGCCAGCAGGGTCCGAGCGCGGTCGAGCGCGCCGTCGCGGTTGCCCAGACACACCGCCAGCCCCACGTCCGCGCGCTCGTAGCGCGCGGTCGCGTTCAGCAGGGTGGAGAACTCGCTCACGTCCCGGAGTTCCGTGCCCTTCGGCTCCTCGACGAGCGTGTAGGTCGTGCCGACCAGCCCCTCGATTCGGTCGGCGCTGACGCCACGGGAGACCGCGCGCTGGACCAGTGCGCTCGCGACCGTCCGGCGCTCGTCGTCGGTGAGGTCGACCCAGCGCCGCCAGTCGCCGTCGCTGGTCCCCCCGGCGCTCTCGCTCCCGTCCTCGCCGACCTTCAACGCCACGTCCAGCCCGTCGAGAAACCGGAGGACGCCGCTCTCGTCGCCCGTGATGCCCGGAACGTGAACGTCGCTGGCGTACTCGAGCAGTTTGGGGAGCGGTCGGGTCTGCTTGCCGTACAGCGTCAGGTCGGTGGCCGTCTCCACGACGCCCGCCGCGACGCCCTCCTCGACGATGGACCGGTTCGCGCCCACGAGTTCGCCGTCGGTGGTCTGCATGTCGCCGACCGCGCCCACGACCGCGAGCGCGGCGAGGTCGCGGCTGTCTCGGCCTTCGGGTTCGAGTGCGCGCGCGAGGACGTAGCTCGCACCAGCGCCCGAGAGTTCCGAGGAGCCGTCGAGGCCCTCCAGCAGCGGGTTGAGGTGGTAGTCGGTGTCGGCGTAGCCGTCGACGCTCCGGACGACCTCGGGGTCACAATCCTCGGGGTCGGCCGGCCGGTGGTGGTCGGCCACGATTGGCGTGAACTCGCCCGCCGCCGCGTGCCGGCTGATGCGGTCCAACTGGCCGCTCCCGAAGTCCGTGAACAGCACCGTCTCCTGCTCGCGGGCCGCGATGGCCGCGACCTCTTCGGCGTCGAGTTGCTTGCTGAACACGGTCTCGAACGGAATGCCCGCGCGTTCGAGCGCCGAGGCCGCGATTGCGGCGCTCGTCAACCCGTCGGCGTCGATGTGGGAGGCCAACAGCACCTCGTCGGCCTCGCGCAGTCGCTGGGCGCAGGCGGCGGCGCGGTCGGCGAGGGCGGGGACTGGTCCGGCACGAGCCATTCGGGCGGGGGTTAGTCGCTATCGCTTATAAAGTTCGGCTTGTTTCGTCGGTCGTTTGTCGTCGGGGATTGCTCGGCGTAGAAACCGGTCGGAACTGACTCGGTCGGTGAGCGTCCGCTCCCGGGTCGCGGCTTCCCATACGACGGTACGTGAGAACAACCTCACGTCACTTCGATAGAACAGTTCGCTTGAGTTCCTCTACGAGGTTCGAGTCGTCGACTCCGATTGTTCTTCGTCGATTTCGTTTCGATGGGCACGTAATCGACGCTTCGTTTCGTCGTCCGATTCGGGGATGTCCGCCATACGTAATTCTCCTCGCCCTAACAGTAAAAAGTCCCGGCTAGCCGAGTGAGATGACTGTGGAGTCGGGTAGCGTTCGCGGGTCACGTTTTCCCCGCCAAACCGCTGCTATCTCGTCTCGATAGTCTATCAGATACTTTTCGGCGTCGGTAAAGGCCCTTGAAACGTCACGGTAGCTTCGTTTTCCAATCGAAACGGTCCCTCTACGCTGGCCGTGATTTTGACATTTTATATCGACGTGAAGCCCCTTCGAATCGCCTGGGTCGGTCACGTCGTGTTCGCCGTGGTCCGAGATAGCAACGTCTATAGCGAAGGGCTGCACCGTGATAGCGGGCTGGCGGTGTATCTCTTCTCGACTCAACCCTTCTATGTAGACGAGCTTGACGACGAATCTGTCGATGTTTCCCCGACGCCGCCAGTCTTGTGAACGAATCCAGTATCGTGGGTTCGATGTCGGCTCGAAGATCGTATACACCTCGCGTCCGTCGTCGCTTCTGTATGGCCCGATTCGTGGAGCCATGAGTTATCAGACGTAGCCACACTGATGGGATAAAAATTCGGATTTTATCCGAAAGTAACGTAAATAGACTATATCGACGTGAACTCTCTTGAAACCGGGTTCTCTATAGAACAGTTCACTTCGTGGTAACCGACCGTTCCTCGGTCGCCCGACTCGCGGGCGCTTCCCAGAGATGGAGCAGGGCGGCGGCGACCACGAACAGGCCGGCGAGCGCCGCGACGGCGGTAATCGGCGAGGTCGCGTCCGCGACGACGCCGCCGAGCGGTTGGAGCGGAATCCGGAACAGCGCGAACAGCAGCGAGACGGCGCTCAGCACCGTCGCCCGTCCGACGGTCCCGACCCGGTCGTTGACGTAGCCGCTCATGATGGGGTAGAGCAGCTCTCGGCCGCCCTTCATCAGGAAGAACGCCGGGAGCGCGACGACCGGGAACAGCGTCGGGACGAGCAGGGCGAGGCTCACCACCAGCGGCACGGCCACGACGACGCCCCGGGTCGACAGCGCGTCCTCGATTCGAGCGGCGTGCTGGCTGGCGACGGCGGCCACGACCGCGAACCCTGCGTAGACGACCCCGAGCGACGACTCGGACAGGCCGACCTCGCCGACGACGATGGGTTGGATGAAGTTGTCGACGACCGCGATCACGCCGAACAGCACCGCGAAGTAGAGCACGAACGACCGCAGGGGCGGGCGACTCAACTGCGACCGGACGACCGAAATCGCGTCCGAGACGCCGTAGTCGCCGTCGCGCCCTGCGCCGTCGTCGATTCCGTCCTCGCTTTCGTCGTCTTCGCTCCCGCCGTCGTCCGCGTAGCGTTCGGTCTTCGGAATCGCGAGCAGGACGGGGATTCCGAGCGCGTTCAGGCTCGCTCCGGCCACGAACGGGAGAACCGGGTCGACGGCGTACAGCCCGCCGGCGGTCAGCATGGTCGCCGCGCTGAACCACTGGTTCGCGGAGGTGCCCCGACCGCGGACCCTCGTGTACTCGTCGGCGTCGAGGCGCTCCCGGAGCGTCTCGTACAGCCACGCGTCGGCGCTCCCCGACCGGAACGTGTTCGCGAACGACCAGAGTATCCAGAGGGCGGTGAATTCGAGGAACGTGTGGGCGAACGCGAACCCGCCCACCGAGGCCACGAACAGCGCCGAACTGGCGAGCATGCTGTTCCGGTGGCCGATGCGGTCGGCGACGTAGCCGGTCGGCACCTCGCCCACGACGATGACGGCGGCCGAGATGCTGTTCAGCAGCGTGATCTCCGTGTACGACAGCCCCCGGTCGAGCAGGAAGATGGTGAAGATGGGCCAGAAGAAGCCGGACACCACCGTCGTCTGGTAGAGGTAGTATTTGTAGACTATCGTCCGCTCGGACTGTGGTCGCCACATCCCTCACCCAGAATTTCAGTGATACGATACTTACGTGCTGTGGAACGTCGCCGGCGGACCCGTCGCCGGCGTTTTGCCGCCAGCTACTCGTGATACGTCGGCGCGGCCGCCTCGACGACGGCGGTCGCCAACTGCTCGAACTCCGCGACCGCCGGGACGACGTCGACCGAGATTCCCTCGCGCTCGGCCGTTTCGCGCGTCGGCTCGCCGATTGCGCCCACCACGGCGTCGTTCAACCCCGCGATGGCTTCCTCGCGCACGCCCCGCTCGTCGGCGGCGTCGAGGAAGTGTTCGACCGTCAGCGAGGAGGTAAAGAGCGCGGCGTCGAGGTCGCCCGCCGCCGCGAGCGCGGCGGACTCGCCCGACCCCTCGGGTCGGACCAATTGATATAGCACTGTCTCGTTTACGTCCGCGCCCGCGTCGGCCAACCCCTCCGTGAGGACCGGGCTGCCGTGGTCGCTCCGGGCGACCTCGACGCGCGCGCCCTCGACTTCGCCTTCGAGGGCCGCGACCAGCCCGGTCGACGAGTACTCTTCGGGCACGAGGTCGACGTCGTAGCCCGCCTCGCGGAGCGCGTCGGCCGTCGACTCGCCGATGGCACACACCGCCGCCTCGCCGGGGTCCCAGCCCGCGTCGGCCGCCAGTTCGACGCCGGTCTTGCTCGTCAACACGACGTACTCGCCGTCCCGGGGCGTCTCGCCCGTCGGCCGGACTTCGAGCATGGGGTCGGCCACGGGGTCGGCTCCGAGCGAGTCGAGCAGTGCCACCGCGTCCGCGAGGCGCTCGTCGTCGGGCCGGAACGCCGCGACCCGGACCTCGCGGTTCGTTCCGCTCATTCCTCGTCGGTCCCCCGTTCCGCGCCGTCGTGGACCGACTCGCCGCGCTCGCCCGCCGTCGAATCGTCCGCGTCGTCGGTCGCGGCCGCGACGAGTTCCGCCGCGCCCCGCTCGGCGAGTTCGGCCGCGAGGTCGGCGGCGGCGGCCGCGTGGTTCTCGACCGGCAGATCGCGGGTCGCCTCGACGACCTCCTCGCCGTCCTGGGAGAACACCTGCACGTCGACGTGGACGTGTTCGCCCTGAATCAGCGCGTGGACGCCGATGGGCGCGACGCAACCGCCGCCCAGTTCCGCGAGGACGGTACGCTCGACCGTGGTCTCGACTCGCGTTCGCGGGTGGTCCAGCACCGCGTGGAGGTCCTCGGCGAGGTCGCCGTCGAGCGCAGTCACCGCGAGCGCGCCCTGTCCCGGCGCGGGCACGAACTCGTCGGCCGGCAGCTCGGCGTATTCGAGGTGGTGGGCCAGCCCGCTGCGTTCGAGTCCGGCCTGCGCCAGCACGATGGCGTCGTACTCGGTGTCGACCTCGCGCTCGAGCGCGCGGCGCTCGATCTCGTCGAGGTCGTCGAACCACTCCTCGACGGTCCGGTCGAACTTCGCGTCGTAGTCGACGGTGTGGCCCTTCTGCTCTTTGGCCTTGTTCGACTGCTTTTCCTTCTCGGCCTCGGTGCGGGCCTCGTGTTCGCGCTGGAGCGCTGGCGCGAGCAGCTTCTCGGCGCGGGTGTCGACGTTCCCCCGGAGCGGTTCGACGTTCAGGTCCGAGCGGTGGTGGAGCAACTGGGCCTGCCGCCGGAGGCTGGACGTGCCCACGGTCGCGCCCGCCGGCAACTCGTCCAGCGACTTCCCGTCGGGGGTCACCAGCACGTCGTTGGCGCTGGCGCGTTCCGGGATGGCCGCGACCACGAGGTCGTCGGTCCCCTCGGTCGGCATGTCCTTCATCGAGTGGACCGCCGCGTCGAGGTCGCCGGCCAGCACCTTCTCGTCGAGGCTCCGGACGAACGCGCCGGTCTTCCCGAGTCGGTGGATGAGTTCGTCGCGTATCTCGTCGCCCGTGGTCTCGACTTCGACCAGTTCGACCGCGAACCGGCGGTCCTCCAGCGCGGCCTGCACCTCGGCGGCCTGCCGGAGCGCGAGGTCGGACCCCCGCGTGGCGAGCCGTACGTCCGTCCCTCGTTTGCTCATGGGTGAGCGTCGGCGTCGGAGGTTGAAACCTTGTTCGTTCTGCCGGGAGGGCCCCTGTCACTCGACCCCGCGATTTTCCCCGGACCCACGACCTCGGCGTCCTCACAGAACACGCGGTCGTCGGCTTCGAGGAAACCGGACGCGCGAAGCGACCGTACCTCGAAAACGACCACCTCGTGGTCGAGCCGATACACTGACTCCCGACGGTCCCGACCTACGGCGTCCCCACCGTCTCGTGTCGCCGGTACAGGTAGTACACCGCGAAGGGGACGCTGACCACGAAGCCTGCGATGACCGGAATCGCGGGGCTGGCTCCGAGGAGCAGCGTCGCCACCCCGACCGCGACGAGGACGACCAGTCCCAGCGCGGCCCCGAGCGCGTACCGCTGCGGATTCGGTCCCCACTGGCCGCTAGTCCGGTTCACGTAGTCGGCGTCGCGGTAGACCGCCATCGGGAAGTACACCGTGAGGAAGACGAACGGCGCGCCGAGCGCGACCAGCGAGAGTTCCACCGTGGCCCCGCCGAAGCCGAACGCCTCCCACGAGGAGGCGAGCGCGAGCCACGCGAGGCTGGCGAGCCAGAGGCAGAAGGCGGCGGGGATGGCGGCGACCCAGTACCAGTGGTGCGAGCGGCGGCGTCTCGTTCGCTCGCCGTCGGCCCGTCGACTGCTCATGTCGCCTCGGTAGGAGTCGATGCGGTAAACCGGTGTCGCCTTCACGGTCAGCGTCCCACCGAGAGTCGGCCTACAGCGCGTTCTGATACGCCGCCAGCGTCTCCTCGACGTCGTCCTCGGTGTGGGCGTAGCTGAGGAACTGCGACTCGTACTGGTTGGGCGTGAGGAAGACGCCCTGCTCGCGCATCGCGGGCCAGAACAGCCGCTCCCAGCGCTCGGTCTCGGCGGCGTCCACGTCGGCACTGTTGGCCAGTCGGGCGTCGCGGTCGCGCGTGAACACGACCTTGAACATGCTGTCGTGGCCCGTCACGGTGTACTCGGGCGCGCGGTCTTCGAGGACGTCGGCGAGTCCCGACCGCAACTGGTCGCCGAGGTCCGCGAGGTGGTCGTACACGTCGTTCTCGGCGGCGTATCGGAGCATCTCCAGCCCGGCGGTCAGCGACAGCGGGTGGCCCGAGTAGGTGCCGGCGTGGAACACCTCACCCGTGGGCGCGAGCGACTCCATGATTCGGGCCGGGCCGCCGACCGCGCCGACCGGGAAGCCGCCGCCGATGACCTTCGCGAGGGTGGTGAGGTCGGGTTCGACGCCGAACTTCCCCTGCGCGCACTGGAGGCCGCCGACCCGGAAGCCGGTCATCACCTCGTCGAATATCAACAGCGCGCCGTGGTCGTCGGTGACCTCCCGGAGCGTTTCGAGGTAGCCCTCGACCGGGCCCACCGACGCGCAGTTGCCCAGAATCGGCTCGGTCAGCACCGCCGCGATCTCGTCGCCGCGCTCCTCGAACACCTCCCGAATCGCTCCCTCGTCGTTGAACGGCACGGTGATGGTCTCCTCGGCGAAGGCCTCGGGGATGCCGTCGGAACTGGGCGACCCCACGCCGCCCGATTTCCCTTCCACGAGCGTCGACTCCTGGGCACCGTGGTAGCCGCCCTGCATCACGACCAGTTTGTCCCGGTCGGTGTAGCCGCGAGCCAGTCGCACGGCGGTCGTGGTCGCCTCGGTCCCGCTGTTGACGAACCGCACCATCTCGATGCTGGTGACGTGGCGCGCGATGAACTCCGCGAGTTCGACCTCGACCTCGGTGGGCGCGCCGTACATCGGCCCGTCCGCGAGTCGGGACTGAACCCGGGACTCGACCTCCTGGGGCAGGTCGTGTCCGAGCAACAGCGGGCCGTACCCCATCGCGTAGTCGAGGTACTTGTTGCCGTCGGCGTCGACGACGTGCGCGCCGTCGCCGCGCTCGACGAAGAAGGGATAGGGTCGGACCGCCCGGACCGGCGAGTTGACCCCGCCGGGCAGGACCGACAGCGCCCGGTCGTACAGTTCGCGCGAGCGTTCGTCGTGCATACCCGACCCTTTCGGTTCCTGCGACAAGTCGATTTCTGTCTCGGCGGCCCCGGTCGGGCGACCGGGCCACCGCAGCGTTCAACACTGTTATATCCCGACCGCGTCTGGGTCCGTCTAACGACATGGTCGACGCCCCGAAGGAGCCACAAGAGAATCTCGAGGAGGAGCTAGACGACATCTCCGACGACCTGGCGGACGTGAACGCCGACGTCAAGGGTCTCATCGACCACCTCCGCGACCGGACCAACGCGCCGCTCCGCCTCGCGGTCCGGTTCAGCGGCGACGAGTCGGACGTGCTGTTCGTCCGGGAGGACGTGCGCGAGCGCTACACCGACGACGAACTCGAGGAGCGCATCGAGACCATCGTGATGAAGGGGCTGGGCGACCCGCCCCGCGAGCGACCGCTGTTCGACTTCGGCACGCTCGACGCCACAGTCCGGTGGTACGAGAACGTCCAGGTCGCCCACTTCCCGTACCGCGAGTGGTCCGGTCTCGCCTTCGTGTTCGACCGGCGCGAGTCGCCGATCGTGGACCTGGCGAAAGAGCACCTTCAGGACGAGTGACGTAGCGTTCCGGTTCAGAACCGGGTCCACGACTGCGGGCCGAACGTCCCGCCCCTGACGCGCAACTGCTCGCCGTCGTCCGTCTCGCGGACCTCCACCAGCGCGTCGAACACCTGCATCAGCTGGTCGGCCGCTCGCCGGTCGTCCCGGACCGTGTCGAGGGTGAAGACGCCCGCGAACCCGGAACTGGCGATGCGGCCGGTGACGACGTGGAGGAACTGGTAGACCCGCCGCAGGTCCGCGTACATCAACACCGGCGACAGCGAGTCGAACCCGAGCGTCGCGCGCTCGACGTCCTCACGGTGGTAGAACTCCCGCATGAATCCCGACAGCTCGATGCCCATCCCCGTCAGGTCGCCGGGGTCGGACACGTACCGCATCGTCTCGGTCTCGCGCACGGACTCGACCGACCGACTCTTGCTCACGCAGTCGAGGAATCGGAGCTCCCACGCCTCGGCGGCGTACCGGCGGGCGAACGCCTGCCGGAGCCGGTCCGTGGTCCACTTGGTCGTGGCCAGAATCGCGCCGCTGTCGGGCGTGTCCAGCAGCTCCAGCAGCACCTCCCGCTTTCTGGTGAACGGCTCCCCGGCGACGAGCACGTTGGTTCCGTCCTCGACCGCCTCGGGCGACAGGGGGTCCACTTCACCTACCTCCGCGTCGGACACTGTTACCGGAAAAGTATCGACACGAGCTTATAAAGGTGTCACGTCCGGCCCGGGGCCCGGTCGGCCTCATAGCTCGGCCCGGAGGTAGGCTCCGATCGCCCCGCCGAGCGCGCCCGCGACGACGAGGTAGCCCGCGACGAGGAAGAACAGCGTCAGGGCGAACAGGCTCGACAGCGCGAAGAACGGGTCGCCGCCGAGCAGGAAGACGCCGACGACGAGCCACACGAGGAAAAACGCCGGAATCGAGGCGACAGCCCCCGAGAGCGCGCCGACCTTCGCGCCCGTCGCGAGGTCGCGCTGCTGGAGGTAGCCCGCCACGCCGCCGCCGAAGACGGCCGAGAACGGGAGCAGCGGCACGGTCACGACGGTCGCCGCGGCCCCGGCGACCACGTTCAGCAGCGTGTTCGGCTGCTCGTCGGGAATCTGGCGGTCCCGCGACCGGGTGACCGTCCGTTCCTCTTCCATACCCGTCGTTGTCGGCACGTCGGGATATACTTTGGCCGTCGGTCGCGCGGATGCCAAAAATAGCGTCCGGCCGGTCGCGCTCGCCTACACCGCGTCGGTTCCGCGCGTGCCCGTCCGGACCTGCACCGCGTCCTCGACCGGCAGCACGAATATCTTGCCGTCGCCCGGCTCGCCCGTGTCGGCGGCCTCGCGGATGGCCTCGACCACTTCGTCGGCGGGCACGTCGGCGACGACGCACTCTATCTTGACCTTCTGGTGGAGGTCGACCGTGTACTCCTCGCCGCGCCACTGGCCGGTCTTGGCGGGCTGGCTCCCGCGACCCGAGACGTTCGTGACCGTGACGGAGGGCGCGCCGACCTGCGCCAGGGCGGTCTTGACCTCCGCGAGCCTGTCGGGCCGGATGACGGCCATGACCATCTTTATCTCGCCGTCGTTCGGGAGCGCTTCGTCGTCGCTCGCCCCGGATTCGACTTCGCCGCCGTCGGTCCGGAGTTCGCCGCCGTCCGTGCGAATCTCGCCGCCGTCGGTCTTGACCTCGCCGCCGTCGGCAGCAGTCGGGCTGCGCTCGGACGCGGAGTCGCCGACGAACTCGGGGTACACCGTGACGCCGTGCTCGCCGCGGTCGAGCCCGAGGTCCTCCTCCTCGTCGCTGACCCGCAGGCCGAACAGCGCGTCGGCCACCTTCAGGACCGCTGCCGACGCGACGATGGTCCACAGGGCGATGATGGCCACGCCGACGACCTGCATCACGAGCTGGTCGACGCCGCCGAACGCCCACGCGTCGCCGAGGATGGCCACGCCGGCCGAGTCGGCCGCGAACACCGGAATCAGTATCGTGCCTATCGCGCCCGCGCCGCCGTGGACCGCGAAGACGCCACAGACGTCGTCGATCTTCAGCGAGTCGACCACCCAGCGGAACGTCGGCAGCACCAGCGCGCCGGCGAGGCCGCCGATGAGGAGGCCGCCCCACCACGTGACGTGCGGGACCGCGCCGGTCACGCCCACCAGGCCCGCGAGCAGCCCGTTGGCCATCCAGAGCGGGTCGGGCTTGCCCTGCTGGAGCGCCGAGACGGCCATCGCGGCGACCGCCCCCGCGCCCATGCCGAGGGTCGTCACGAGCACGACGCGGCCGAGTTCTGCGCCCATGAACGCGACGCTGCCGTCCTCGGCGACCGACAGCACCGTCGCCTGCGTGCCGACGTTGAAGCCGTACCAGCCGAACGCGAGGATGAGCGTCCCCAGCACCGCCAGCAGCATCGAGTGGCCGGGGATGGGCTGGCTGTTGCCGTTCGCGTCGAACCGGCCCTTGCGCGGGCCGACCATCTTCGCGGCGACGAGACCGGCGATGCCGCCGCACATGTGGACCACGGTCGCGCCCGCGAAGTCCAGGTAGCCCACGCCGAGTACGTCGGCGATGTACCCGTTGTTAACGGGCTCCTCGGCCAGCGCCAGCAGGCCGCCGCCCCACGTCAGCCCCTGCACGACCGGGTAGATGAGGCCGGTCATCATCGCCGCGAACAGGACGTACGCCCGGAAGTCCATCCGCTCGGCGACCGCGCCGGAGACGATGGTCGCCGCCGTCATCGCGAAGACCGCGCCGAACACCCAGTTTATCCAGCCGGTCGAGCCGGGGTCGCCGATGTACGCGAACGCTTCCATCAGGTCGAACGACGCGCCGGAGGTCAGCATGCCGACGACGCTGGCGATGCCGGCCCCGACCACGAAGTACACCAGCACGCCCAGCGCCCAGTCGGTCATGTTCTTGGTCAGCACGTTCCCCACGTTCTTCGCGCGGACCTGCCCGGCCTCCAGCAGCGCGAATCCGGGCTGCATGAAGAAGATGAGGAACGAGACCACCAGCACCCACACGAAGTTGATGGAGTCCGCCACCGCCGCGGCGTCGAGTTGCATCGGTGCCTCTAGCATCCCGACCCCTCCGGCGGAACTTCCACCAGGTCGTCTGGACGACTGTTCAGGAATACCTCGAATTCAACCGGGTTCGTATTTCGAGTCACGGGTTATCGTGACGAGAAGATAGTACATAAGGGTAAGCGTTGATTATTTCCATAATACAAGGTGGAGAGTAGACGAGCGTCAGGTTTAAAATCGGATAAGGTGTGTTTAAGGTTGTATTTCGTCCAGAAATCGGGCATTCGGGCGGCCGATTTTCGGGCGTTCGTGGGGTGGAGTCGCGGGGGCGACGCGGTCCGGAGAATCGGCGGTGCGCGCGAGAATCGGGAGTCCTGCGGCTCCTCGTCCAGGGTCCAGTGCTCTCCGGGACCGTCGCTCGACCGGCTCGAAATCACACGCACGCCCCGCATATCCCGCGGAACCGAGGGTGGTTCGCGTCCGCACCGGGACGTTTGATAGATATATTTCAGGAACCGATTGCGGCGTTCGTCCACGACGGCAGCGTCTACGCCGGTGGTGCGCCCGCCTCCGCCGCCTCGTGGAACGAGGATACCGACCACGCGCTGTTCGAGTGTCACGACGGCGATACTCTCGCCCCCGTGTCTTCACCTACCCCTGAAGAAGTTGTCGTCGGGTGGTGCGTGAGCGAGGGCGTGGTGGCAACGACCCATCGGAGTATTCTCCAGCGGCGCTCTGATGGGTGGCAATCAATCGCGACGGTTCCGACGTCGGGGCGCGGCCCGGTTCGGTACCTCCCGGCGACGTGGTACGCACCCTGATTATAGCAGCTCCGCGACGTCCTCGGCGAAGTAGGTCAGAATCAGGTCCGCGCCGGCGCGCTTGATGGACAACAGCGACTCCAGCGCGACCGCCTCCAGGTCCAGCCACCCCTTCTCGCTGGCGGCGTGAAGCATCGCGTACTCCCCGGAGACGTTGTAGGCCGCGACCGGGTGGTCGAACGCCTCGCGGACGTCGCGTATCACGTCTAGATACGGGAGCGCGGGCTTGACCATCAGCACGTCCGCGCCCTGCTCGACGTCCCGGCGGACCTCCCGGACGGCCTCCCGGCGATTCGCGGGGTCCATCTGGTAGTGTCGCCGGTCGCCGAACGCGGGCGCGCCGTCGGCGGCGTCCCGGAAGGGGCCGTAGAACGCCGACTCGTACTTGGCGGCGTAGCTCATGACGGGCACGTCCGAAAAGCCCTCGGCGTCCAGCGACTTGCGGATGCCCCCGACCATCCCGTCCATCGACGCCGACGGGGCCACCATGTCCGCGCCCGCCTCGGCGTGGGAGGCCGCAATCTTCCCGAGCAGGTCGAGCGTCTCGTCGTTGCGGACGGTGAGGTCGGGGTCGGACTCGGCGGTCGATTCGACGACTCCGCAGTGGCCGTGGTCGGTGTACTCGCAGAGGCAGACGTCCGTGAGGACGTAGGCGTCGGTCTCGGCCGCGATGCGGCGCGTCGCCTCCTGGACCACGCCGTCGTCGGCCCACGCGCGGGAGCCGCGGGCGTCTTTCGACTCCGGGATACCGAACAGCATGACGGCCTCGACGCCGGTTTCGAGTACCTCCTTGACCCGGGCGACGGCCTGCTCGACCGGGACGCGCTCGTGGCCGGGCATCGACTCGATGGGCACCCGCTCGTCGGTCGTGGCGTCGACGAAGACCGGCGCTATCAGGTCCGAGGCGTCGAGGCTGGTCTCGCTGACCATCTCGCGGACGCCGTCCCGCCGGAGGCGACGGGGTCGGTGCGTGAGGTCCATGTCGGCCCTTGCGGGCCGGACGCCAAAACCGCGTCGCTCCGGTCGACGGCGGGACGGGGCTTCGACCGCGGGTCCCGCCCGCTCCGGGTCAAAACGCATTTGGTCGACGGGACTGACGTGCTACGCGATGGACCTGTCCCCGCTCGCACTGGTCGCGGACGTGCCGCTCGCTCCCGGCGTCGCCGTGGTGTTCGCCGGGCTAGTGCTGTCGAACGCCACGAGCGCCGGCAGGGTCCGTGAGTTCCTCGCCGACAACGGCGTGCTCTTGCTCGCGGTCGGGATGGTGCTCGCCGCCGTGGTGGGCGTCGGCCTCTTCTTCCTCGGCAACGAGGGGCTCGCGCGGGCGTGGCTCGACCAGTACGGCCTGCTCGCGCTCTTTTCCATCCTGATTCTGGAGGGCGCGATGTTGCTGTACTTCGCGCCGAGCGAGAGCCTCGTCCCCATCGGCGTCTCCCTGCTCGCGGGCCCCGACGACTACTTCGGCATCGCCACGGTCATCGGCGTCGCGGTGGTCGGCGCGACCATCGGCCAGTACGCGCTGTTCTCGCTCGCCAAGCGCGGCGGCCGGGAGTACCTGCTGAGCAAGTCGTGGTTCCGCGTCGAGGAGCGCCAACTCGACCGCTTCGACGGCTGGTTCCAGCGGTGGGGCCGCGTCGTCGTCCCGGTGAGCAACGCCTTGCTGTTCACGCGCGGGATGTTGACCGTGCCGGCCGGGTTCGCCGATATGCGCGACTGGGAGTTCGTCGTCCTGTCGGCGCTGGGCACGCTGATATTCCAGTCGTGGCTCGCGGCGGCCGCGCTGTACGTCATCGACCTCGGCCTGCTGGACTTCCTCTGAACTGCCCGATAGAACCGTCCCGAGCGCGGGCGGCTCACCCCGATACCGTCGTGCGGTTCGGACTCGAAGGCGTCAGACCTAAACCAGTCCCGCCCCGTACGACTAGGTGCGCCCGCGTGCCGACTTCATCGCGTGCCATGCTATGAACTCCACGCGGGCGCACTTCCGCCGCGCCGGGGCGGCGGTCGCTTTTGGACTACGCGTCCGACTCCCTGAAGTTCACGTAGTCGAGGCCGTCGACGCGTTCGAAGTGGCCGTCGGCGGCGACTAACGTCTCGCCGCGCTGTCTCGCAGCGGCGGCGATCAACGTATCTGATATCTTGATCTTGTGCCCTTTCGATTCGAGTTCGGATTCGAGACGTGCCGCTTCGACCGCGTCGTCCATCGAGAACGCCACGAAGTCCACCCAGTCAAGGTCCCGACGCAGTTCGTCCAACGCATCGCCCCGGCCACGGTCGACGAGACCGCCGAGGAGTTCGAAACCGACGACCGTGGACGTGCTGTACTCCTCGAACTGATGTCGCTCGTAGAACTGTACCGCGTCCTCGCTCCCGCGCCCGAGCCCGATCAGGAAACTGCTATCGACGAACATCCTCGCGCTCCGCTCGGAACTCGCGGTCCAGCCGCTCGGTCACGTTCTCGACGCCCGCTTCCAGGTCCACGTCGTCGTACTTCCCGATGAACCGGCGCACGTCGGCGTCGCGGTCGGTCAGCCGCATGATGACGTCCGTGAAGCTCTCGCCCTCCCGTTTTCGGGATTCGAGTCGCTCTTTGGCGTCCTCGGAGATTCGGATGTGGTCGGTCGCCATGTTCACGTCTCCGTTAACGGTCACTGGTGTTAGACGTTTCGCCGGAGAGAATCGAATCCGTCACGAGTCGGTCCGCCGGGTCAGTCCGACTTCGGCGCTTCCGACAGTTCGGCGTACGGCGTGAACCCGTCGTCCGGCGTCACGACGCCCGACTGGAGCGCGCACGCCGCAGCCCCCAGCCCGCGCGAGGACAGCGGTCCCCGGCGAACGCACCGGAAGGCGATGTTCTTGGCGGCGTTGTAGTCGTCGTGGGCCGACGCGCCGCACTTCAGGCACTCGAACTGGTGGTCCTCGACGTCGCGGTTCTGGGGATGGGTGAACCCACACTCCATGCAGCGCTGGCTGGTGTACTCGGGGTTCACCTCCACGACCGCGATTCCGCGCTCGGCGGCGCGGTACTCCACGAACGAGACCAGCCGGTCGAACAGCCACTCGTGGAACGGGCTCGCCTCCGGGAGCAGGTCGGCGACCTCGGCGAGGTCGCCGACCGCGACGAGTTCGCAGTCGTAGGCTTCGGCCTCGTCGACGATGCCGTTGGCGACCTCGTGGAGGCGCTGGCGCACGACGCGGTCGAGTCGGTCGCCCGCCTGCCGGAGGGTCCGGCTCGCGCTCCGCGTGCCGGTGGCGTCGAGCGACGCGCGCACGCGTTCGAACTCCTCGCGCCGGTGGGCGAGCTCGCCGCCCGAGAAAAAGCGGGCGGTGCTGGTCACCGCGAGGTTCTCGACGCCGAGGTCGACGCCCAGCACCGTCGCGCCCTCGGTCGGGGCGTCGACCTCGGGCCGGGGCGTCCGGAAGCCGAGGTGGAAGGCGAACGCCCCGTCGCGGTAGTGGAGCGCGCTCTTGGCCGGCTCCCAGTCCTCGTCGTCGAGATACCGCGACTGGTAGCCACCCCCGGTCGGGAGCTTCAGGTCGCACCGCACCCGCTCGTCGGTCGTGGTCAGGCTCACCGTCCGGTCGTCGAACACCGTCATCGTGCGGGTGTCGAACGCCACGGTCGGGCTGGTGAACTCGGGCTTCGCGCCGCTTCGGTCCTCGGCGCGCTTGATGGCCTCGGCCGCCCGGTGGGTCGCCAGCACCGCGTGCTGGCTGCCGAGGTCGGTCTCCTCGCGGAGCCGGTCGTAGGCGAGCTGCTGGACCTCGCTTCTCGTGTGACAGACACCCCACGCCTCGTTGACGGCGAGCTGACAGCCCCGCTTCCACTCGGCGATCAGCTCCCGGAGCCGCGTGGCGTCCGTCGGCGCGACCGAGAGTCCGGTGACCGCCGTGCGTCTCGAGTAGTCGGTGTCTGCCACGTTGTACGTCAGTGTCTCGGGGGGCCTCTTGAATACTTTGGGATGGCCGCAAGAGCTAAGTCGGGCGGGTCGCCGAAGCGACGACTACGCCCGCGACCAATCAGTTAAGGGTCTGCCACCGGAACGAACGGGTATGCGAAGCTTCACGGTGGGTCGGGCGTTCGGAATCCCGATAAAGCTCGACCTGACGTTCCTGCTCGTCCTGCCGGTGTTCGCGTGGCTCATCGGCTCGCAGGTGGGAGACCTCGCCGTCGTCCTCGACGCGCTCCCGATGAACGACATCGCGACCGAGTCGCTCCAGGAGGGTGCCGTGCCGTGGATTCTGGGCGCGGTCACGGCCGTCGGCCTGTTCGCCGGCGTGGTCCTCCACGAACTCGGCCACTCGGTCGTGGCGATGCGCTTTGGCTTCCCCATCGACTCCATCACGCTCTGGCTGTTCGGCGGCATCGCCCGACTCACCGACCAGCCCGAGGACTGGAAGCAGGAGTTCCTCATCGCCGTCGCCGGGCCGGCGGTCAGCGTCGCGCTCGGCGTCGTCTCGTGGGTCGCGCTGCTCGCCGTCCCGGCGGGGCTGCCGACGGTCCAGTTCGTGCTGGCGTACCTCGCGGTGATGAACCTCGCGCTCGCGGCGTTCAATCTCCTGCCCGGCTTCCCGATGGACGGCGGCCGGGTGCTCCGGGCGCTGCTCGCGCGCAATCGACCGTTCGCCAGTGCGACCCAGACCGCCGCCGAGGTCGGCAAGACGTTCGCGGTCCTGCTCGGGCTGCTCGGGCTGTTCGTCGGCAACATCATCTACATCGGCATCGCCTTCTTCATCTACATCGGCGCGACCAGCGAGGCCCAACAGACCGTGATGAACGCGGCGTTCCGCGACGTTCGCGTCCGGGACGTGATGACCGTGGCCGAGGACCTCGACACCGTCGCGCCCGACGAGTCGGTCGCGGACCTGATGGAGACGATGTTCCGCGAGCGCCACACCGGCTACCCGGTCGTCGACCGGGGCGAGCTCGTGGGGATGGTCACGCTCGGCGACGCCCAGCAGGTGTCGGAGGTCGAGCGCGACGCCTACACCGTCCGGGACGTGATGAGCACCGAGCTCGAGACCATCTCGGCCGACGCCGACGCCATGACCGCGTTCGAGCACATCCAGCAACACGGCATCGGTCGTCTCCCCGTCGTCGACGCCGAGGGGGAGCTGGTCGGCATCGTCTCCCGGACCGACCTGATGACCGCCTTCGAGATCATCCAGAAGACCGGCCGGGCCGACCGCGTCACGTCGCCCGACGAACCGATGCGCGAGCGCGAGCGGCCGTTGCGATAGCATGTGCGGACGCCTCTCGCTGTTCGCGGACCCCGCGCTCGTCGCCGAGCGATTCGACGCCGAGCCGACGCGACCGCTCGACCCCCGGTACAACGTCGCGCCGAGCCAGCGCCATCCGGTCGTCCGCAACGACGACCCCGACGCCGTTCGGTTTCCGACGTGGGGACTCGTCCCGAAGTGGGCCGACGGCTCGGGGTCGGGCCACGTCAACGCCCGCGCCGAGACGCTGGCCGACAAGCCCAGCTTCCGCGAGGCGTACGCTCAGCGCCGGTGTCTCGTGCTCGCGGACGGCTTCTACGACTGGACGGACACGCCCACGGGCAAACAGCCCTACCGGTTCGAGCGCGAGGACCGCGACCCCTTCGCGCTCGCCGGGCTGTGGGAACCGCCGGGCGACGACTGCCCGGCGACGTTTACCGTCGTGACCACCGAGGCGAACGCCGTGGTCGAGCCCGTCCACCACCGGATGCCGGTCGTGCTGTCGTCCGAGCGAGCCCGGCGGCGGTGGCTCCGAGGCGATTCCGACCGGGCCGTGCGTGGCGGGGCCGAGGAAGCGAGCGACGACGCGGCCGCGTCGTCGCTCGCGGACCTGCTCGACCCGAGGCCCACGCCGGAACTGCACGCGTACCCCGTCTCGTCGGCGCTGAACGACCCCGCGAACGACTCGGCGGCGCTCGTCGAGGCGGTCCCGGCCGAGGAGGACGTCCAGACGGGGCTCGACGAGTTCTGAGGCGTCGGCCGCGAAAACGGAAAGGGAGTAGCGAGCCGTCGCGACCCCCGGTACGAGAACTTTCGTGGGAGGCTTGGTGACACGTCGGCGGGAGGCCAGCCCGCCACCAGCGCCCCCGGCACCGCCGGGACGGTCGCTCGCTTGCACGCTCTGCGCCCGAGCCGCCGGGCGCACCAGTACGTGACGGCGGGTTCGGACTTTGTTATGGGGCGTGTTCTGGGCCGTAGGAGGTGGCTGTCGGGCGGGCTCCCGGCGGTAGGCGGGGACAACCGGAGCGGCGGCCCCGGGTCTCGACGCCTACGACTGCTCGCGGCCGGGGTCGTGGTCCTCGAACCACTCGGTTATCGCCTCTAGCCGGTGGATCGCCCGGTCGGGAGCGCCGATGTCGTGGTGCTCGTCGGGGTACACCACGAGCTTGGCGTCGACGCCCTGCTTTTTCGCGCTGACGTAGAGCTGTTCGGCCTGCGAGGGCGGACATCGCCAGTCCTCGCCGCCGGCGGTCACGAGCAACGGGGCGTCGAGGTCGCCGACCCGGGGGAGGCTCGACACCTTCCGGTACTCCTCCTCGTTCTCCCACGGGACCCCGAGCTCGGCCTCGTGCCACGGGTGGCTGTCGCTCGTCCCGAACACCGAGTAGAAGTCGTAGATGCCGTGCTCGGCCGCTCCCGCCGCGAACGCGTCGGTCCGCGTGAGTAGCTGGGCGGTCGTGATGCCGCCGTACGAGAAGCCGGTGGCGAACAGCCGGTCGGGGTCGCCCCAACCGCGCTCGACCAGCGACTCGACGCCGCTGACCACGTCGTCGACCTCCCGGGGTCCCCAGTCGCTCGCGATGGACTCGGCGAAGTCGCGACCGTAGGAGGTGCTGCCACGGTAGTTGGTCCGCAACACCACGTAGCCCCGGCTCGTCCAGTAGACGTAATCGAATTTGAACTCCGGGGCGTCGTAGGACATCGGGCCGCCGTGGATGGACGCGATCACCGGGCGGGGCTCGGGGTCGTCGGGGTCGAGGTCCGGCGGGAGGTACGCCACGCCCTCGATCTCGACGCCGTCGTCGTTCTCGAACGTGACCCGCCTGCACGTCGGCGGCTCCACTCCGTCGAGCAGGCCGTCGTTCGGCTCCGAGACCCGGACCAGCGGGTCGGCGTCGGGCCCGGCGTCGAGGTCCGCGACGTCGACCGCGTACACGTCGGCCGGCGCGTCGGGCGCGGACAGACAGAGGGCGACGGTGCCGCCGGCGACGTCGAACTGCGCTATCTCCCGATAGGACCCCTGCGCGTCGAATAGCCGCTCGGGGTCGTCCCGGTCGGCGTCGAACCGGGCCAGCCGGGTCCGTCCCTCGTCGGCTATCGCGCCGACCAGTTCGTCGTCGCCGACCCACTCGGGGGTGGCCTGGGCCGCCACCGTGCGGTCGAGCGACCCCGAGACCGAGTCGTAGCGCCCGGTCGACGGGTCGGCCACGTACGTCTCCGAGGGCGCGTACCAGTTCTCGGGGTCGCCCGCGACGAACGAGAGCCGTCGACCTTCGGGGCTCCAGCGGGGACTGTTCGCCTGCAGTTCGGACTCCGTGAGCACGTCGAGGTTCGACCCGTCGGGGTCGACGACGCAGACGTCCATCGCGTGCGTGTCGTCGGGGCGCTCGGCCCGCGAGGAGACGAACGCGATTCGGTCGGTCGGTCCCCAGCGCGGCTGGAGGCCCATCAGGGGCGCGAGCGAGCCCGCGGCGTACGCCTCGTCGAGGCGGGTCGCCTCGCGGGTCTCGCAGTCGACGACGAACAGGTAGGTCCGCACGTCGTCGAGCCACCCAGCGCCGTCGCGCTTGTGCTGGAGCCGGGTGGTCTCGATGGGGCCGCCCTCCTCGCGGCGGTCGAGGTACTCGCGCTGGTCGTCGGTCGGGTCGCGCGCGGCGACGACGACGCGCTCGCCGTCGGGCGACCAGTCGAACTCCTCGACGCCCTCCTCGAAGTCGGTCACCTGCCGGGCGTCGCCGCCCCGGTCGAGGTCGAACGTCCAGACCTGCGGCCTGGGCTCCTCGTCGGGCGAGTCGTCGTCCTCGTCGCCGTCGTCGGGCCGGCCGAGTCGGAGCGTGCGGTCCTCCCTCGCGGCGACGAACCCGAGCCGTCGACCGTCGGGGCTCCACGCCGGAGCGCCCGCGTCCGAGACCCGGGTGAGTCGGTGGGGCGACTCCGTCCCGTCGGTCGGCGCGACGTAGAGGCCGTGGCACCGCTCGTCCTCGACGCCGTCGTACTCCTCGACGAGGTACGCCACTCGGTCGCCCGACGGCGACACCGCCACGTCGGTCGCGATTCGCTGGTCGTAGTACGCTTCCGCCTGAAGTTCGGTGTGTCCTGTCATCTGTGTCGGTCGCAATCGCGTCGATTATTCGAAGTGATTCGAGCGCTGGAGGTGGTCGAGACAGACCAGCCCCGCACGGGCCTGGATGGCAACGAGCCGCCGGATGGGGATGGCCCGGTAGTCGAGGTCCTCGAGCAGGTCGGCGTTGACGTCGTGGAAGCGCCGCTCGACTGCCGCCTTGACGGCCTCGAGTTCCTCGACGTCGGTCGAGGCCTCGTCGGCGCTCATCGCGGCGTGGTCGAGCACCCGCAGGAACGTCCCGAACGACAGCATCCGGTAGAACGGCCGGACGGTCAGCGCGTCGACCGTCTGGGCGACCGTGGCCGGCTCGTCGAGGTCCGGCTCGGTCTCGGCCCACGTGCGCTTGGCCTCGAGCCGGTCGGCCGACTTCTCGACGGTCTCCTCGACGGCGCGCTTCAGCCGGGAGTCGGGCAGGTCGTCGGCCACCCGGTCGTACTGCTCGGCGAGGAACGCGACGAGGCGCTCGGCCCGGTCGACGCCGTCGAGGACGACCTCGCGCCGGGACCGGTCGGTGGTCTCGTCGGACGCTATCTGGGGGTCGTAGAAGTACGGCAGTTCGGTCACCAGTTCGACGACGTCGGGGTTGTGTTTCCGCGCGAAGTCGAGGCTGCCGGCACCGCTGTCGAGCATCTCGGCCGGGTCCCGGTCGGTGTTGTCCGCGAGGTAGTCGTACTGCCGGGTCGCCGAGGGCATCCGGAACACCGCGTCGCCGAACGCCTCCATCCACGGGGCCTCCGGTTCGCCGAGGTCGAGCGGGACGTCGTGGTCGCGGGCGATGGACCGGAGCTCCTCGAACACGGGGAGTTCGCGGCTGACGTAGTAGTAACAGCCGCCGAACCCGGCGTTGTGGAGGCTGTAGACGAAGTCGGGTTCGTGCTCGGCGATGGCCTCCATCAGCATCTCCGTCTCGGGGAGCGGGTCGTCGAACTCGTACCCCTCGTATTCTAGGGGGAACGTCCACTCGACCTGCTCGTCGCTCGCCGGCCGGTAGAAGTTCTGGGCGTAGTTCGAGGTCGTGAACGGACCGTCGAACCACCCCTGATTGAGCAGGGTCCCGTCGACGTCGGCGGTCTTCACGAAGACGAACTCGTAGTCGAACGACCGCCGCAGGTCGTCGTCCTCGGCGAGTCGCCGCGACAGGAAGTCGATGGTCATGCTCCCGATGGGTTCGTTGGGATGCGGGGCCGCGAACATGAACGCGGTATGGGGCCCCTCCCCGACCCGCGTCGACCAGATTTCGTTTCCGTCGCTGCTCTCGCCGAGCACCTCGAACGACACGTGGTCGTGGTCCGCGGCGAGGCGCTCGTCGCGTCGCCTGTGCTCGGCGACGCTGAAGAACGACTCGTAGCGGGGAATCTCCGACGCGAGGTCGTCGAACGACCGGTACGGGTCCCCCGAGGCATGCCCTGCCATGCCTCATGCAGGTCATTACCCAAATATGGTAGTTTTGATATCAACCGAGAATATCGACATATATTCGACAAGACGACTATTTCTTTGAACGATATAAATTATATACGGCATGTAGAGAAAAAGTCCGGTAGGAAAAACTACTTCTTGGGTGCCTACTCAGGGGTGGTATATCGATGCAAAGAGACGACCTATCGAACCTCGATAGACGGACGTTGACGAAGCTCCTCGGCTCGGCGTCCATCACGGCGCTGGCCGGCTGTACCGGCGACGGCGACGACGGCGCGGCGACGACGACCGACGACGGGTCGGCCGGCGGCGAGACGACCGACGGCGAGCCGGCCGAGACCGAGACCCCGACGGACCCGAGCGAGATCGACACCGGCGGGGAGCTGACGTTCTTCTCGTCGGAGATCGCGCCCAGCCTCGACCCCCACGACACGATGGGGTACGGTGCGGCCGAGCAGTACATCCCGTACGACCAGTTGCTCTCGTACGACCAGAACCTCGAGTGGCAGCCCGAACTGGCGACCGACGTCGAGATTCCGGACAACCAGACCTACGTCTTCCCCCTCCGGGAGGGCGTCACCTTCCACGACGGCAGCGAGTGGAACGCCGAGGTCGCGAAGTGGAACTTCGACCGCCTGCTGTCGGACTACTCGCCCGAGGCGGCCAACTTCAGCTACGTCGACGAGGTCGAGGCCAGCGGCGACATGGAGCTGACCATCCACCTCTCGGAGCCGTTCGCCCCGTTCCTCGACAACCTCAACTCCTCGGCGTACTTCGTCTCGCGGGCCGCGCTCGAAGGCGAGGAAGACGAGTGGATGAAGCAGAACCCGGTCGGGACCGGCCCGTTCGAGTTCGAGTCGTGGGACACCCAGAACGACGTGCTGGTGTACACGCGCAACGACGACTACTGGAAGGAGGACGAGGCGGGCAACCAGCTCCCCTACCTCGAACGGTGGGAGTTCCGGGCGCTCCCCGAGGACACGACCCGGCTCAACGCCTACCAGGACGAGGGGAACTACCTCCACGGCGTCCCGCCCGAGAGCGTCTCTGACCTGCGCGAGGACGACGCCCACGAGTTGGTCAGCATGCTGGGCCAGTCGAACACCATCGACTTCCTGACGATGAACACCCAGCAGGGGCCGTTCGCGGACCCGCTCGTCCGGGAGGCCGCCTTCTACGCCATCGACAACCAGCAGCTCCGCGAGTTCACCACCGACATCGACGAGCTCGTGGGGCCGCTGCCCGAGTCCAACTGGGGGTCCAACTCCGACCTCGAAGCCGCCTACGACCCCGAACAGGCCCGGTCGCTGCTGTCCGAGGCCGGGATGGGCGACGGGTTCGACGTGACCCTCAAGACGTACAACAACAACCCCCGGCGACGCGAGGTGTGTACGGTCGCCCAGCAGATGCTCGGCGAGGTCGGCATCGAGGTCGAACTCGAGACCTTGGAGTCACAGACGCTCATCCAGCAGATGAGCAACAACGAGTGGGAGCTGGCCAGCCTCAACTGGGGCGGGGGCGGCCACCTCGACCCCTACGGGAACCTCCACACGCTGTTCCACACGGAGGGCCAGTACAACTGGATCGCCAACTACCAGAACGAGGACCTCGACGAACTGCTCGACGAGGCGCTCACCATAACGGACCGCGAGGAGCGGGCCGACCTCTACCGGGAGGCCGAGCGCATGGTCTTCGAGGACCACCCGATGATCTGGTTCGGCCGCTTCGAGACCTACGTCTCCCACTACGACGAGGTGAACAACGTCAAGCCCATCCGGCCGACCGGCTTCTTCCCCGAGTATCGCACGGTCTGGGTCGACCAGGACGAGTAACGCCCTCTCGCCCCCTCCATGGAGTGTTAACACATGGCCTCTAGCCTGCAGCGATACGCCATCAAGCGGCTGTTACACCTGTTTCCGGTGCTGTTCGGCGTGAGCATCATCACCTTCCTGTTCATCCACATCGCGCCGGGCGGGCCGGCGTACGCCATGCTGGGCGTCGAAGCCACCCCCGAGAAGGTGGCCCAGATTCGCGCCCAGTACGGGCTCGACCAGCCCCTCCCGGTGCAGTACGTCACGTGGCTCGCCAACGTCGTCCAGCTCGAACTGGGCGAGAGCATCATCGAGGGCGTCCCGGTGTCGGAACTCATCGTGACCCGGCTCCCGGTGAGCCTCTCGGTGGCCATCGCGGCGATGACGGTGAGCCTCGCCATCAGCATCCCCGCCGGCATCGTGAGCGCGGTCGAGAAGGACGAGTGGCCCGACACGCTCGCGCGGGTGTTCGCGTTCTGGGGCGTCTCGATGCCGAACTTCTGGCTCGGCATCCTGCTCATCCTGTTCGTCAGCGTCCGGCTCGGGTGGCTCCCGATATACGGCTACGTGAGCCCGACCGAGTCGGTCGTCCAGTGGATTCGACACCTGATACTCCCCGCGATCACGCTGGGGACGGCGCTGGCGGCCATCGTCACCCGCATCATGCGGTCGTCGATGCTGGAGACGCTCAACGAGGACTACCTCAAGACCGCCCGAGCGAAGGGCGTCGACGAGCGAACCATCGTGACCAAGCACGCGCTCCGGAACGCGCTCATCCCGGTCACGACCATCGTCGGACTCCAGCTCGGCTCCCTGCTCGGCGGGAGCGTCCTCGTCGAGGTCGTGTTCGCGCTCCCGGGCATGGGACAGCTGGTGGTTGACTCGATATTCAGCCGCGACTTCCCGGTCGTACAGGGAGCGGTCCTGGTGTACGCGCTCATCTTCGTGCTGGTGAACCTGGGCGTCGACCTCCTGTACGCGTACATCGACCCACGCATCAAGTACTAACATGTCTACTGAACAACAACCACGAGGCGACCAGACGCGCCACGACAGTTCGGACGCGGGAGCAGCCCCCGCGTCGCCCGCCGACCCGAAGCGCCGAGCGGTCAGGACCATCCTCCGAAATCGCGGCGGCCTCTTCGGCACGGCCATCATCGCGCTGGTGGTCGGCGTCGCCGCGTTCGCGGCCGTCGACAACTTCCTGCTCGACAGGGCCGTCATCTCGGCGCTGTACCACGACCCGAGGGCGCTCGACGCGACCGCGCGGCTCTCGGGCCCCAGCGCGGCCCACCCGCTGGGCACAGACAACCTCGGCCGGGACGTCCTCTCGCGCATCGTCTACGGCACGCGGGTCAGCCTGCAAGTCGGCCTGCTCGCGGTCTCGATCAGCGTGGTCGTGGGGACGGCGTTCGGCATCGTCGCGGGCTACTTCGGCGGCGTCGTCGACGACGCCATCATGCGGTTCGTCGACGTGCTGCTGGCGTTCCCGGGCATCATCCTCGCCATCGCGGTCGCGGGCGCGCTCGGCCCGAGCATCCGGAACGTCATCATCGCGCTCGCCATCCAGGGCTGGGTGACCTACGCCCGGCTCATCCGGGGTGAGGTGCTCTCGGTCCGCGAGCGCGAGTACGTCAAGGCGGCCAGGTCCATCGGGGCGAGCGACCGACAGATAATCGTGGGCGACATCCTGCCCAACACGATATACCCGGTCATCGTCCAGGCGACGCTGAGCCTGGGCGGCATCATCATCGCCGAGGCGGGGCTGTCGTTCCTCGGACTCGGCCCCCAGCCCCCGACCGCCTCGTGGGGGATGATGCTGTCGACCGGCCGGTCGTACATCCAGTCGGCGTGGTGGCTCTCGCTGTTCCCCGGCGTCGCCATCTTCATCACCGTCATGGGGTTCAACCTGTTCGGCGACGTGCTCCGCGACGTCCTCGACCCCCGCGAGAGCACCAGTCAGGGAGGGTCGATGTAGATGAACGACAGCGAGTCGAGCGGCCGGTCGGCGGCCGACTCCGGGGCGGACCCGCTGGTGTCCGTCGAGGACCTCGAAGTCCGGTTCTTCACCGAGGACGGGGCAGTCAGGGCGGTCAACGGCGTGTCGTTCGACGTCATGCCCGGCGAGACGGTCGGCATCGTCGGCGAGTCGGGCGCCGGCAAGTCGGTCACCGCCCAGGCGCTGCTCCGGTTGATAGACGACCCGGGCCGGGTGACCGACGGCCGGATACGGTTCCGCGACAAGGACGTCCTCTCGTACTCCGACTCGGAACTGCAGTCGTATCGCGGCGGCTCGGTCTCGATGATATTCCAGGACCCCCAGACCTACCTGAACCCGGTGTACACCGTCGGCGAGCAGATAGCCGAGGCCGTCCGCATCCACCAGGACGCCGACCGTCAGGCCGCCCGCGAGGAGGCCGTCGAGATGCTCGACAAGGTGGGCATCGCCGACCCCGAGGGCCGGTACGACGACTACCCTCACGAGTTCTCGGGCGGGATGAAACAGCGCGCGCTCATCGCCATCGCGCTGTCGTGCGACCCGGACCTCCTGATCGCCGACGAGCCCACGACCGCGCTCGACGTCACCACCGAGGCCCAGATACTCCGGCTCATCTCGGAGCTGTCCGAGGAGTTCGACACGTCGGTCGTGTTCATCACCCACGACCTGAGCGTCGTCGCGGAGCTGTGCGACCGCGCCATCGTGATGTACGCGGGCGAGGTCGCGGAGGACTCCCCCGTCGAGGCCCTGTTCGACGACCCGCTCCACCCGTACACGGAGGGGCTGCTCGACAGCATTCCCGCCCGGGTGGGTCCCGGCGAACGCATCGACCCGATTCCGGGCCAGATGCCGAACTCGCGAAACCTCCCGTCGGGCTGTCGATTCCATCCCCGGTGCCCGTACGCGGTCGAGGAGTGTCGCCGCCACGAGCCGCCCCTCGTCGACGTCGACGGGCGGCGCGCGGCCTGCTATCGGTTCGTCGACGGCGTGGAGGTGGACGAATGAGCGACGACGCCATCCTCCGGGTCCGGGACCTGCGGAAGTACTACGGGACCGACTCGGGCGCGGTGGCGCGGGCGCTCGACCGCCTCCTCGGCGACGACGGCGGCACTCCGGCCAAGGCCGTCGACGGGATATCGTTCGACGTCGGCGAGGCCGAGACGTTCGGTCTCGTCGGCGAGTCGGGCTGTGGGAAGTCGACGGTGGCACAGACGCTGCTCAACTTGCTGCCGGCCACCGGCGGGAGCGCCGAGTACCGGACCGACGACGGCTGGGTCGACATCGTGGACCCGGACGTCGACGAGTCGGTGGTCCGCGAGGACATCCAGATGGTGTTCCAGGACCCGGAGTCGTCGCTCAACCCCCGGCGGACGGTCGGGGAGGCGATACGCCGCCCGCTGGCCATCCACGACATCGGCACCGAGGACGAACAGCGGTCGCGAGTCGTCGACCTGCTCGAACGGGTCGGCCTGTCGGCGTCCCACTACGACCGGTACCCCCACGAGTTCTCGGGCGGGCAACAGCAGCGCATCGCCATCGCCAGAGCGCTGGCGGTCGACCCGTCGTTCATCGTCCTCGACGAACCCACCAGCGCGCTCGACGTCTCGATACAGGGCCAGATACTGAACCTGCTGGAGGACCTGCAGGACGAGTTCGGGGTGTCGTACCTCTTTATCTCTCACGACCTGAGCGTCATCCAGTACGTGGCCGACCGCATCGGCGTGATGTACCTCGGCGAGATGGTCGAGACCGGGCCGACGGAGGCCGTCTTCGAGCGCCCGAGCCACCCCTACACGATATCGCTGCTGTCGTCGATTCCCAAGCCCGACCCCCACGCCGACGCCCGGAAGATAAACCTGACCGGGGACGTCCCCTCGCCGGAGGACCCGCCGTCGGGGTGCAAGTTCCACACGCGCTGTCCCGTGGCCATCGAGGACGAGTGCCGGGCGATGAACCCCGAACTCGAACGGGTGCCGAGCGACGAGGACGGCTCCCACCTCGGGGCCTGTCACCTGATGGACCGGGACTTCGACATGGAGACGTTCGAAATCTGACCGCGATGGCTCCACCGCACGACTCCGACGACCCGAGGGCTTCGGACGCCGACCAGCCCACCGTCCGGGACTGGGCGTCGCAACTGGCGGCCCGGTTTCTGCCGCCCGGCGTCCGGGCGCGGGCGGTCGACGTCGACATCACCGCGCCGTCCGAGGTCGAACGGGACCAGTCGGTAGCGTTCGACGTCACGCTTCGCAACCGGCTCCCGGTGCCGGTCGAACTCGACACCGGGCTCCGGCCGTGGTACTGGCACGTCGACGGCGTCCACGACGCCGACCGGGCCGAACCCGACCCCGACGGGCAGTTGCTCGGCGAGTCGGGGACGCTGGCGTTCGGGCCGCGCGAGGCCAAGGAGCTGTCGCTGTCGTGGGACGGTCGAGTGCGCGCCGACGAGGACGGTCCGTTCCTCCCGCTCGACCCCGGCGAACACGAACTCGGCGTCGAGGTCACGGCGACGAACGCGGCCCGTCCGCGTGCGGTCCACCGCTTCCGGGTCGTGTAGTTCCGGGGCCGTCCCGCGAGCGACCCGGCGTCGCCACTCGCGGTCGGACTCGTCGGGAGAAGGTCCAGGTGCGAGAATCGAACCCGCGTCTCAGCCTCCACAAGGCTGAAGGATGGTCCACTACCCCAACCCGGACACGCAGGTAGACGTAGTGGCTCGCGAATTAAAATACGTTACGACTCCGCGCGATACCGCGACGCGAAGCGACGACACCCTTTTGAGCGCTACCGCCCTACGGGTCGGCAAGCGTGGCCATCACGGACAAGATATACGTCAAGAACCACCGCCAGATCGGCTCCCAGCTGGAGACCAACATCCCGAAGGGGGCGTTCAAGGGCGCGACGCTCGACATGCTGTTCCAGGGCCAGAACCTCGCCCAGCTCGACGACACCACCCAGGAGCGCGTGCTCGACTTCGCCGAGGACTTCCTGGATTGTGACTGCCAGAGCAACCCCTACTGTGGGTGTGCCGAGCGGAAGTTCATGCGGTACCTGCTCGAACTCCGCGAGCAGGGGCTGGGCCCCGAGGCCATCGTCGACGTGATGACCGACGACTACATGGTGTACGCCTACCCGGGCGACGTGCTCTCGTTTCTCGACGACTCGGTCCGCACCCTCGAAGCCGTCGAGGAACTCGCCGACGTGGAGGGCGACGACGAGGCCGCGACGACGGCCCGCGAGAAGAAACGCACCCTCTCCGGGTAGGCGGTCGCCGAGCGCAGTTCGGCCGACGTTTCCCGTCCGCGGTCGCTTCGTTCTCCGCGCGTCTCACTCGTCGCGGTCGTCCGCCGGCTCCTCCTCGGGCGAGGTCTCGCGGACGGTGACCGCCGAGATTCGCGCGCCTTCGACCCGCTCGACGTCGAACCGGTAGTCGTCGACGGCCACGCGGTCGCCGACCGCCGGGGCGCGCCCGAGTCGGTCGAGCACGAGTCCGCCGACCGTCTCGACGCCCTCGACCGCGAAGTCCGCGTCGACCGCCTCGTTGACCTCCGAGACGGCGACGCCGCCGTCGACCGCGTACGTGCCGTCCTCCCGGCGCTGTATCGACGGTTCGGCCTCGTCGGGGTCGAAGTCGTCGCGGAGGTCGCCGACGATTTCCTCGACGACGTCCTCGACCGTGACGATGCCCTCGAACGACCCCCACTCGTCGATTATCGCGGCCATCTGGCGCTGCTCGTCCTGAAACGTCGCCAAGAGGTCGTCGATGCGGCCCGTCTCCGGCACGACCGGCAGCTCGCGGGCGAGGTCGCCCGCGGTCGTCGGTGCCGCGTCGGCGTCGACCCCCTCACCGGCTCGCCGGGCCTCGGTCGCTCGGATGACGTCTTTCACGTCGACGAAGCCGACGACCTGCTCGCCGTCGCCCTCCTCGAGGACCGGGTATCGCGTGTGGCCCTCGTCGACGACCAGCGTCCGGAGGGCCGCCAGCGGCAGGTCCGCGGGGACGCTCACCACGTCGGGTCGCGGAATCATGACCTCGCGGACGGTGGTGTCGTCGAGCTCGAAGACGCGCTCTATCATCTCGACTTCGGCCTTGTCCACGTTGCCCTCCCGACCCGACCGGGACAGCACCATCCGGAGCTCCTCCTCTTCGAGGGTCTCGTCGGTCTCGGACGCCGGCGGGATGCCGATGAGTCGCGTGAAGGCGTTGGCGGTGCCGTTGAACACGACCAGTCCGGGGTAGAACACGTAGTAGAAGAACTTCATCGGCGCGGCCACGAACAGCGCGATGCGCTCGGCCTGCGCGATGGCGATGGTCTTGGGCGCGAGCTCGCCGAAGACGACGTGGAGGAAGGTGATGATGGAGAACCCGATGGCCAACGACACGAGGTGAATCAGCCCCGAGGGCAAGACGGGTTCGAGCACCGGCTCGACCAGCGCGGCCACGGCGGGCTCGCCGACCCACCCGAGGCCGAGCGACGCGATGGTGATGCCCAGTTGCGTGACCGCCAGGTAGTCGTCGAGGTTCGCCATCGCGTCCTGGAGCATCGCCGCGCCCGAGCGGCCCTCCTCGACGAGGCTCTCGACCGTGGTCGCCCGAATCCGGACGTAGGCGAACTCGGCGGCCACGAAGAAGCCGTTGAGGACCACGAGGACGAGCGCGAGCAACACCTGCCCGACCGAGAGCGCGACGTCTACCATCCGTCCCTCCGTGTCGGCCTCGCGGCGGGGCGTTCGCGGACGGCGATACGCGACGACGCCGAGGGGAGCGGCGCGTCGTCCGGGGGGAGAACGCGGGTCATGGCGGCCGTTACGCCCCGCCGTCACAAAACGATGGCGAGTCGGCCTCTGCTACCCGATGCGGTACGTGTCGTCGGCGTCGAGTTCGTCGTCGAGCTCGTCGAGGTCGACGACCTCCTCCGCGTCGCTCTGGGCGTCGACCTGTTGCTTGAGGCGGTCGACGTACTGCTTGTACTCGTCTAGTTGCTCGCGGAGGTGGTCGGCTTCGAGTTCGAGGCGCTCGTGCTCGCGCACGAAGCTCTTGGGCACTTCGACCGTGGGCGGGAACTCCCGCCCGTCGGTCTCCTCGCCGATCTCGCTCTCGGGGACGACCTTCACCCGTCCGTCGTGGGCCACCAGCGCGTCCACGTAGTCGCGGAACACCGCCGACAGCGAGAGGTCCCGCCGTTCGGCGATCTCCCGGAGCGTCTCGAAGGAGTCCTCGTTGACCCGGAACGAGATCGTCTTGTTCTTGTTGCCCATATCGTCGATACGTTCCGCGCGACGATACTTAAGGATTGGTGGGCGGAGGGGTCGTGTACGGCCCCAACTCGAACTCGTTCCGGGGAGCGAGACAAGGCTCGTGGGAGCGTGTCTCCCACGGCGCGACCCGTCAGTGGTCGCGCCCAAGCGCGCGAGGGAGGCGAGCGCGTTCAGGCGCTCGCCGAGGCTGGGGCGGCGTGAGGCTCCCGCTGTGCGGAGCGGTGTGGCTGCGGTCACCTTGGCGGACTGAACGGGCGAGCGTGCCGAGGGCGTTCGAGGCTGTGTTTGCGGTTCTGCTGTTCGAGAGCGCGCCGAGGGCTTCCGAAGACTTATCGGCGTCACTCGTCTGTCCCAACCCGTATGACGCGTGGAATCGGGGGGTTCGACCTCGCCTCGGGGATTCCGGCGGTCGGGACCGCCGTGGCGGGCGCGCTCACCCAGCTCGGGGACGCGTGGTTTCTGGTGGTCGCGGCCGGCGCGCTGTTCGTCCTCGGGCGACGGCGGCGCTCGGTCACGGCCGCCCCGAGACGGGACGCTACCTTCCTGCTCGCGCTGGTCGTCGTCGCGTACGCGGTCACCACGGTCCTCAAGTACGCGTTCGGACTCCCGCGCCCGCCCGGTGCCGGAACGACGACGCCCCCGTCGTGGGTGCCCGCGCTCGTCCACGGGGTCTACGAGTCGTTCGTGACCGCCGACAGCTACGGCTTCCCCAGCGGGCACGCGGTGACGACGACGGTCTTCTACGGCGGCGCGGCGGTCGTGTTGGACGTCTGGACCCGGACTCGCCGGCTCGTCGCCGCGGGGACGGTCGTCGTGCTGGTCGCGACGTCGCGGGTCGTGCTGGGCGTCCACTACGTGGTCGACGTGGTGGCGGGCGTCGGGGTCGGCGTCGTCGTCCTGGCGGCGACGCTGTGGCTCACCGACCGGAGTCCGACGCGGGCGCTGGCGCTCTCGGCGGGACTCGCGGCGCTGTCGTTCGCCGTCTCCGGCAGCTACGAGGCCGGTCTCGGGTTCGTGGCCACCGTTGCCGGACTGGTCGCGTGGGTCGCGGTCGGCCGGTCGGCGAGCCCGCGGACCCGAGCCGAGCAGTGACGCTCGACCGCCCGGTGGGACGCTCGGGCGTCGCTACCGCGCCGCCCGGTGACAGCCGTCGAGACAGCGGGCGTCGGCGTCGGCCGTCGCGTCGCCGGACTCCGGGGCGACCAGCGGGAGGCCACACTCGCAGGTCCCGACCACCTCGCGGTCGGGGAGGCCGACGCTGGTCCCACAGTCGGGATAGTTCTCGCAGCCGAGGAACAGCGAGCGCTCGCGCAACACTCGGAGGTCCCCGCCGCAGTCGGGACACGACCACTCGCGGTCGAACCGCTCGCGGACCGACGCGTCGAGGCCCTCGCAGTCGCGGTCCACGCAGAGTTCGAACCGCGCGCCGCGCTCGACCGCCATCCGGGGCAGGCCACAGTCGCAGGTCGAGTCGAGTACGGCGGCGTCCCGGGGCAGCCCGTACTCGGCCGGGCAACCGAGGCAGGTGACGGACCCGCGAGCGCGGACGAGACGCCCCGTGCAGTCCGGGCAGTGGCCCACCGGGACGCCGGCCGGGGTCGCGTCGTGGCACGCGTGGTCGGCGTCGCCGTGGCTCTCGACCCGGAGGCGCTCGCCGTCCTTGACCGCGACCAGCCCGAACCCGCCCTCGGGGCCCCGCTCGCGGTGGACCGCGTTCGCCCGGGTCAGCCACGCGACTGGCTGGTAGCCCGCCGCGTCGTGGACCAGCACGGTCCCGTCTGGCTTGTGGACGACCACGACCCGGCCGCGCTGGCGCTGCGGGTCGGCGTCGGCTCGATACGTAGTGGTACACTCGCCGGCGTAGACGTGGACAGGTTCGGTCACGGGCCGGTTTGGTCCCGTCCTCGGATTTAAACTCTAGCGTGGGGCGGCGCTCCTCACTCCTCGACGGCGACGCCCGTGATCTCGAAGCGGGCACCACCGTCGCTGCCCTCCGCCACGCTCACCTCCCAGCCGTGCGCGCTCGCGATCCGCCGCACGATCGAGAGGCCGAACCCGGTCCCGGCCTCGCTGTTCGAGTACCCGACCTCGAACACCTCGTCGCGCTGCTCGGCGGGGATGCCAGGCCCGTCGTCCTCGACGTAGAACCCGTCGTCGAGCTCGCCGACGCGGACGGTCACGTTCGCGCCGCCGGGGTTCGCGGCGTCGTCGGAGCCGGTCGGGGTGCCCGCCGAGCCGTGCTCGACGGCGTTCCGGAACAGGTTCTCCAGCAACTGCTGCAGTCGCTCCGGGTCGGCCCGCACGGTGGGGTCGGCCTCGACGTCGAGGGTCCCACCGCCCCCGGCCACGCTCGACCAGCACCGTTCGGCCGTCGCCGCCAGGTCGACCGGCCGCGTCTCGATGGCGGTCTCCCCCTCCCGCGCCAGCGCGAGGAGGTCGTCTATCAACCGCAACATCCGGTCGTGGGCGCGCGCCACGTCGTCGAAGTGCTCGTCCGCGCCGGTCTCGCGAGCCAGTTCGAGTTTGCCCTGCGCCACGTTCAGCGGGTTCCGGAGGTCGTGGGAGACCACGTGGGCGAACTCGTCGAGGCGCTCGTTGCGCTCGCGGAGTTCGCACTCCTTCTCGAGTTGGTCGAGCGCCCGCTCGGCGTGGGAGACGAGTAGCTCGGCCAGTTCCCGGTCGTCCTCGTCGAACGTCCCCGTGCGCTCGCTGACGGCCTGGAAGACGCCGTGGTCGCCGACCGGGACGCTGAGCGCCGCCCGGTAGGGCCCTTGCGGGTTCGCCTCCTCGACGTCCTGCGCGTCGGCGAAGCGGAACGACTCGCCGGTCCGGTAGGTCTTGCCGGCGATGCCCTCCTCGACCGACATCGGCGTGACCCCCTCCGACGGGAGCTCCTCGGAGACCGCCGCGATGGGGAGCATGCCGTCATCTTCGAGGTTCATCACGCACTGGTCGAAGTCGAGGATGGTCTCGGCCGCCGTTATCGTCCGCTCGCAGATGGCTTCGGGCGTCTCGAACGCGGTGACGTCGGTCGCGATACCGTGGAGTTCCTTGAGCGTCTCCTCGTACTTGGTCCGCCGCCGGTTGGTGAGCAGTCGGAGCGTCTGGTCGGCGACCTCCCCGGTGAACCGGCGCTCGTCGTCGGTCCACTCGCGGGGCTCGCCGACGTGCTCGTGACAGACGACGCCGACGACCTCGCCAGCCGAGCGGATGGTCGCGTCGAGGAGGGAGGTGACCCCGTTGGATTCGAGGTACTCCCTGAGCGCAGCGGTGCGCGAATCGGTCCGCGCGTCGTGGGCGTCGAGCGCGCGATGCTCGGTGAGTGCGTCGAAGTAGTCGGGATACTCGTCGGCCGACAGCTCGGCCCCCGACTCGTGGGCGTCGGTCGACCGCTCGTACAGGTCCACGCATCGGAGCACGGTCCCGTCGTCCTCGAAGAGCCAGATGCCGACCCGGTCGACGTCGAGCGCGCCCGCTGCCGTCTCCGTTATCGTCCGCGCGCCCCGGTCGAGGTCACCCGCCGTGATGGCCTCGTCGACCGACAGGTCGATGACGGCCTTCCGCTGTTCGCGCTGGCGCTCCCGGGCGCGGTACTCCTCGGTGACGTCCCGGAAGACGACGACGACGCCGACGGTCTCCCCGTCCTCGTTCTCGATGGGCGAGGCGCTGTCCGCGATGAACCGCTCGGACCCGTCCCGCCGGACGAGCCTCGTCCCGTTGGCCAGCCCGACGACTCGCCCCTCCTCTAAGACCGTCCGTGCGGGGTCGTCTTCGGGCTCGCCGGTCTCGTGATTGTATACCTCGAAGACGTCCGGCAGCGGCCGTCCGACGGCGTCGTCGGCGTCCCATCCCGTGAGGTCCTCGGCGACCGGGTTCAGCCGGGTGATACGCCCGTCGACGTCGGTGGTGATGACCGCGTCGCCGATGGATTCGAGGGTGACTCGCAGGTTCTCCTCGCGGTTCCGGAGGCGTCGCTGGACCCGGTCGTGTTCGACCTCCTGCTCGATGGCCCGAACGAGCACGTCGTACTGCGAGGTGGGGTCGCCGCCCTTCTGGATGTAGCGGTCCGCGCCGAGGTTCAGCGCCTCGACGGCAACCTCCTCGCGGCCCTGCCCCGTGAACATCACGAACGGCGTGCCGTCGTCGCGGTCCTCGCGCAGCCGCTTCAGCACCGCCAGCCCGTCCATCTCTGTCATCTGGTAGTCGCAGATCACGACGTCGAACTCCCGGTCGTCCAGCAGCTCCAGCCCCCGTCGCGGCGACGCGGTGGTCTCGACGTCGACGTGGGGCGCTCGCGTCTCCAGAAAGTCCTGGGTGAGCTCCAGCAGTCCCCGGTCGTCGTCGATGTACAGGGCCGATATATCGCTCCCGATTTCGGCTCCGTTCACTTTCAAAGCCTTTTCGAACAGGAGGACAAAAATATTGTCTATAATTACATTTAAACATCACACGAAAGGCGAGTGATTGGCTCGGCGCGGCGGGTTCCGAGAGAGAAACGCCTTTGCCGCCCCGACCCCGTGAGACGAACGATGGAAGTCGCCGAGGCCGTCCCCGACCCCGAGTTCGCCGCGGTGTTCCCGTTCGAGGAGTTCAACCCGATGCAGCGGGAGGTCGTCGACGCGCTGGTCGGGAGCGACGAGAACGTGGTGGCGAGCGCACCCACCGCCAGCGGCAAGACGGCGCTCGCGGAGCTGGCCATCTGTCGGACGCTGGAGGCCGGGGGAACCGCGCTGTTCGTCGCGCCGATGCGCGCGCTGACCAACGAGAAAGAGAGCGAGTGGGAGCGGTTCGAGGACCTGGGCTACTCGGTGTACGTCGTCACGGGCGAGCGCGACCTGAATCCACGCAGGGCCGAGCGCGCCGACATCCTCGTGATGACCCCCGAGAAGGCCGATTCGGCCACCCGGAAGCACGACTCGCGCCGATACGCGTTCATCCGCGCGGTCGACTGCTGCGTGGTCGACGAGGTCCACCTCCTCGACTCCGAGAAGCGCGGCAGCGTCCTCGAAGTCACCGTCTCGCGGCTCCGCCGGCTCTGTGACCCGCGAATCGTCGCGCTGTCGGCCACCATGCCCAACGTCGGCGACGTGGCCGACTGGCTCGACGCGCCGCCCGAGACCACCTTCGAGTTCGGCGACGACTACCGCCCGGTCGACCTCCACCTCGGGGTCGAGACGTACACCCACGGCGACAACTCCTTCGCCGACAAGTACCGCCGGCTCTACCGCGCGCTCGACCTCGCGGAGCCGCACATCCGCGACGGCGGACAGGCCCTCGTGTTCGTCTCCTCCCGGCAGGACACCGTGCAGGCCGCCGAGAAGGCCCGCGACGAGGTGGCCGAGCGCGACGTGCCGATGGGAGCGCGGGGCGACTACGACTTCCACAACGAGGCCGACGACCTCGACAACGACACGCTCCGCAAGTCGGTGCTCGACGGCGTCGCCTTCCACCACGCGGGCCTCTCGAAGGCCGACAAGGACCGCGTCGAGGCGTGGTTCAAGCAGGGGAAGATAGACCTCCTCTTTTCGACCTCGACGCTGGCGTGGGGCGTCAACCTGCCCGCCCGGTGCGTCGTGCTTCGGGACACCAAGCTCCACGACCCGCTGGAGGGCGAGGTCGACATGAGCCCGCTCGACATCCTCCAGATGCTCGGCCGGGCGGGCCGCCCGGAGTACGACGACGTGGGCTACGGCTGGGTGGTCAGCGACGCCGCCGAGGCCGACAAGTACCGCCGCCTGCTTCGGGAGGGCAAGGAGATAGAGTCCCGGCTCGCCGACGGGGTGGACGTCCACCTCAACGCCGAGATAGCGATGGGAACCATCCGGGACCTCGGCGACGTGATGGACTGGCTCGAGACCACCTACTACTACGTCCGGGCTCGCTCGGAGCCGGAGGCGTACGGCCTCGACGACGTGCGCGCGGACCTCCGCGAGCGCGTCCGAAGCGCGCTCGAACGGCTGGCCGACCGGGGCTTCGTCGAGGTCGGCGACGATCTGGGCGTCTCGGCCACGGCGCTGGGCCGGCTCGCGTCGAAGTTCTACCTCCGGCTCGACACCGCCGAGGCGTTCGCCCGCCTCGCCGACCGCGAGACGGTCGACGCCGACGCCGTCCTCCGCACGGTCGCGGCCGCCGCCGAGTTCGACAGCGTGAGCGCCCGCCAGTCCGAGCGCGAGGCGGTGAGCTCCGTGCTGGCCGGTCGGGACGCCGGCGACCTCGGACCCGGCGCGCGGAAGGTGCTGGCCATTCTCCACGCCACGACGTCGGGCTCGACCCCCGCCGAACTCCGGAGCGACTCGTGGGTCATCACGCAGAACGCGCTCCGACTGCTCGCGGCGCTCCGGACCTTCCTCGACCAGTTCGACCGGCCGCGCGCGGCCAACCTCGCCCGGCGGGTCGAGGCCCGCGTCGACCACGGCGTGAGTTCCGACGCGGTCGGCCTCACCGCCATCGACGGCGTGGGGTCCGGCCGGGCGAGCAAGCTCGCGGCGGAGGGCATCGCCACGCCCGGCGACGTGCGCGCGGCCGGCGAGAGCGGGCTGGTCGACGCCGGCCTGTCTGCGGGCGTCGCCGAGGCGGTCGTCGAGAGCGCCCGCGAGTTGCCACGCGTCGCGGTCGAGTGGGGCGCGTTCCCCGACTCGGTTCCTCGGGGGGAGAACGACTTGCGCGAGGTGACGGTCCGCAACGACGGCGCGGGCGCGCAGGCCGCCGTCCGGGTGACGGTCAACGGCGTCGAGATGACGGCGACGACAACCTACCTCGACGGCGAGGAGACCGTCCCAGTGGGCGTGTTCGGCGGGACCGACCCGGAGATGGAGTACGCCGTGGAAGTGACGTTTCCGGAACTCCCCTTGCTCCCGGTCACGGACTCGCGGACGGTCCGGGTCGCGTAGTCGCCCGAGCCGCTCAGTCGGCGCTCGCGCCCGCCTGTTCGGCCGCCCGCTGGAGCATGCCGTTGTTCGTCGTGTAGTAGTAGTACAGCCCTGCCCCGACCACGCCGACGACGTTCGAGAGCGTGACGGCCCAGAACACCGCGTGGACGCCGTAGTCGAGCCACAGCGCACCGACGGCGGCGATGGGGAGTCGGACGACCCAGTACTTGAACAGGCCGGCCAGCATGGTCACCTTCGTCCGGCGCGCGCCGTTGAACCCGGCCTCGAACACGTACATCGCGCCGATGGCCCAGTAGCCGAGGACGAGAATCTGGAGGTAGTCGACCGCCAGCGCCACGCCCGCCTCGGACATGTCGGGTACGAAGGTGGTGACGATGAACTCCGGAGCCACCCACTGGAACGCGCCCACGGCGGTCAGACCGACCGCTGCGATGGCCGCCCCGACCCACGTCGTCTGTCTCGCGCGGTCCGGTCGGTCGGCTCCGAGGTTCTGACCGACGACGCTCTGGGCCGCGTTGGAGAGGCCGCCCGCCGGAACGAACGCCACCGTAGATATCTGCGCGCCGATGTTGTAGGCAGCCAGCCCCGCTGCGCCGCCGACCGCCGAAACCAGACCGATGATGACGACCCGGACGGTCTGCTGTGCCGCCCGCTGGGTGCCGCGCGGCAGCCCGATGTCGACGATTTCGCGGTACTCGCTCGGGTCGAATCCGACCGCCTCGCGGGTGAACCGGAGGTCGTCGCGTCCCCGGAGATACATCGCCGCCATGAGGAGGAAGCCGGTGGTGTAGCCGGCACCCGACGCCAGGGCTGCCCCTTGGATCTCCAGCCGCGGGAACGGCCCCCAGCCGAGGATGAGGAAGGGGTCGAGCACGACGTTGACCACGACCGCCGAGACGTTTGCGTACATCGAGCCCTGCGAGTCGCCCCACCCGATGAAACCGCCTTCCAGGGTGTCGCTCATGCTCGCAAACGGGAACAGCAGGAAGTACCACAGGAGGTACGTGGACGCGAGCGGAATCACGTCCCCGTCGGAGAGAAGCACGGAGATGATGGCGTCGCCCCCGACGACCACGACGGTAGTGATGAGAATCCCGGTCGCCACAGCGAACGTCACGCCGTGGAATACGGCTCGGCGGGCACCCGCCAGGTCGTCAGCGCCGACGCGCTGGGAGACCAGCACCTGCGTCCCGGTGAACAGCATCGTCGTCACGCTGAACAACACCGCGGTCACGGGGAACACCGCGCCGACGGCGGCGACCGCGTTCTCGCCGAGGCGACCGACCCAGAACGTGTCGACGACCTGTTGGGCCGCCAGTACGAGGTTCTGGACGACGAGTGGGACTGCGAGAACTAACAGAGAGCGGACGATTGACCCCTCTGTAATTTCCTCCCGCGACACATCAAGCATATTATTCTACTCAGGGGAGGTATCTCGCCCGTTCACTTATGTATTTCTATATTCTCGCAGGTAGCTAAAATAGGGACGAGAACTACATTTAGATACCAGCTCGTAGGATTAATACCGTCGGTATAGACGAGAAGGCACGTACTCCGGCACCGGCGACCCTCGCGGAGGCCCGTAACGGTCACAAAAGCGGACGTCTCGTTCAATAGGTTAATGCAAACGCGCGTCTAATCCCAGAACCATGCTCGGAGCGGAACGTCGTGCCGTCGCCACGCGCGCCTCGGAGCTGAAAGCACTCACGCCCGGCCGGACGGGCAACCTGAGCGTTCGGCGGGACGACCGGTTCGCCATCACGCCGACCGGCGTCGCCTACGACCGCATCGAGGCCCCGGACGTACCGGTGGTCTCGCTCGGCGTCTCGGGGACCGACGAGGGCGGAGACGCGACGGACGGGCCCGGCGCGTCCGTCGGCGAGCAGGTCGCGGGCGAGACCGCGCCGTCGAGCGAGACGCCGATGCACACCGCCATCTACCGGGAGTTCGAGGCGGGGGCCATCGTCCACACCCACTCGCCGTGGGCGTCGACGCTGGCCGTCCTCCACGAACCCATCCCGCCGGTCCACTACATGCTCGCGCTGGCGGGCACCACGGTACCCGTGGCGGAGTACGCCACCTACGGCACGGCGGACCTCGCCGAGAACGCGGTGGCCGCGATGCGGGCGGCCGACGCCGAGGCGTGTCTGCTCGCCAACCACGGCCTGCTGGTCACGGGCGAGGACGCCGACAGCGCGCTGGAGACCGCGGTCAACGTGGAGTACACGGCCCGAATCTACTGCCAGGCCAAGGCGCTGGGCGACCCCGTCGAGTTGAGCGCCGAGGAGATGGGCGACGTGGCCGAGAAGTTCGAGGGCTACGGGCAGGACGACTAAGCTGGGGCTTTCGTATCGGGTCGACCCCCCGTCGCACGACGCGAGGTTCGCAGTCGCGGTGCTGTGTCTCCGCGGCCTCGGCAGGAGCTAGCTTCGGGGCGTCGTTCTGCGTTATTCGAGTCGTTCATTTGAGCTAGCTCCTGCCGAGGCCTATGAGAGACCACAACCCCACCGCAACCGCGACAGCAGGCCTCAGGCCTCCCCAGCCTCCTCGTTCGCTTCGCTCACTCGTCCCTCGCGCGTTTCTCGCGCGCCACGGTTCGACTGGACGGACTACGGGCGGATTCTACTGGACGGACTACGGAGAAGCGCTCGCGACGCTCACGACTCGGTGTTTTCGGTCCCGGCGTCGCTCCGGTCGGTCGTCGTCTCGGCACGCGTGGCGTCGCGCCGCCGGCGCTCGCGGGTCGCCCGCCGGCTCGCCCGCGCCATCTTGGAGGCGGTGTACAGCAGGTAGACGCCCGCCATGCCCACGAGGACGTAGATGGCGTCCTCGACGGTCTCGGCCGGACCGGGCTGGAAGATGGGTTCGAGCACCGTCTCGACGACGTTGACCGGCGGTCCGTTCAGCAGCCCCGTCACGCCGAGGACGCCCCACGCCACCGCACCCACGACGACGAGCAGGACCGCGAGCCAGTCGAGTCCGTTGGTCTTCATGGTCGGGGGTAGGCCGTCGACGGGCTTTGTTATTCGGCGCTTATGCGTGGGGAACGCGGGCGTACTCGGTTGCGATTCGTTGCACGGGGGTTTCGTATCGGAATCGGAAGGCGGGGCGGGTCGAGAACTTACATCCTGTCGCGTTCTGTCCTATCCCTCGTAGCGCTTGAGTCGAGACTCATCTAATCGCTCCGGCCTATCGACGACACGCGGTCGAATTCGCTAGCTACTGCTTGAACCTGTGAGAAACCGCAACCGCACAGCACGCCGACCGCACCTCGTCCTTCCCAACCGCCTGCGTCGTCTGCGAACGCGGCTCGCAGATCAGCGGGACGCCGGAGGCGTCCCGCAAGCCTCGCTACCCCGAAGTGTCCCGATTCGCCGGGCACGAACGAGTTCCTGCCGGCGAACATCCGACGCCCGGCGACGGAACTCTCCGATCGCCCGCCATCTTGCCCGAATACCCCACGCTTTTGACCCACCGCGACCAACCAACCGTCAATGAGTCGCCGCCGGAAACCCGACTGGCTGAAGATGCAGCCACCGTCGGGCCAGGAGTTCACGGGCATCAAGCAGACGCTCCGGGACCACGACCTCCACACGGTCTGCGAGGAGGCCAACTGCCCGAATCTCGGGGAGTGCTGGAGCGGGAAGAACTCCGAGTCGGGCGGCACCGCGACGTTCATGCTGATGGGCGACCAGTGCACCCGCAACTGCGGCTTTTGCGACGTCGACACCGGCGGCGGCCAGCCCCTCGACCCCGACGAGCCGGCGAACGTCGCCAGCGCCGTCGCCGAAATCGGGCTCGACTACGTCGTCCTCACCTCCGTCGACCGCGACGACCTCGACGGGCAGGGCGCGGCCCACTTCGCCGAGACCATCCGGGAGATAAAGCGGCGCGACGACTCCATCCTCGTGGAGGTGCTGATTCCGGACTTTCAGGGCGAAGAAGAACTGGTCCGCGAGATTATCGACGCCGAACCGGACGTCATCGCGCACAACGTCGAGACGGTCGAGCGCCTCCAGCGACCCGTCCGGGACCCCCGCGCGGGCTACGAGCAGAGCCTCGCCGTCCTCGAACAGGTCGACCGCGAGTCCGACGTCTACACCAAGACCTCCATCATGCTCGGCGTCGGCGAATACGACCACGAGGTGTACCAGACGCTGAGCGACCTCCGCGAGATAGACGTCGACGTCGTCACGCTCGGCCAGTACCTCCAGCCCTCGCGGACTCACCTCGACGTCTCCTCGTACGTCCATCCCGCGAAGTTCGACACGTGGCGGCGCGTCGCCGAGGACGAACTCGGCTTCCTCTACTGCGCCAGCGGCCCGATGGTCCGGTCGTCGTACAAGGCCGGCGAACTGTTCGTCGACGCCGTCCTCCGGGACGGGAAGTCTGTCGAGCAGGCGAGGCGCGAGGCCCGGACGGCGTCGGTCTGAGCGCGCGGGACCCGCACGCGGAGGAGGCGTGCGAGGCGGCCGCCGCGGACTGACCGACTCGGACTCCGTGGTCCCGCGGTCGGGCTCGCGGGGCGCGAACCGGATGCGTACTGTTACCACGTACCTTCTGGTTCCCGCAATACTTGCTGTTCGTCCACTCACCCCCGTCGAAATTCCACTACTCTGGAACGAACCCCGGTCTCCCCCGGAAAAAGTTTAGAAATGCGTATTTACTCGGGTGAAAGTGGGTCTTTCGACGGCTATTGCCGGGTAGAATCGTATCTATTGAATGTTGGTTACGAAAACCCTATAACGCGCGCGGGTGACTTACTCGATATGTCAGGACGGGTTCGACCGTGAGCATCGTACACCGCGATCCCGAGGACCGGGTACGGGTCCTCGACGAGGACGGACAGGTAGTAGAGGGCGCGGACGTCCCCGACATCTCCGAAGAGGAGATGCTGGACATGTACCGCGAGATGAAGCTGGTGCGCCACTTCGACGAGCGCGCGGTCTCGCTCAACCGGCAGGGTCGGATGGGCACGTACCCGCCGCTGTCGGGCCAGGAGGCCGCCCAGATCGGAAGCGCACACGCGCTCGCCGAGGACGACTGGCTGTTCCCCAGCTACCGCGAGCACGGCGCGGCGCTGGTGCGGGGCCTCTCGCTGGAGCAGACGCTGCTGTACTGGATGGGCCACGAGGACGGCAATGCCGTCCCCGGCGAGACCAACGTGTTCACCGTCGCGGTGCCGATCGCGACCCAGATTCCCCACGCCACGGGGGCGGCGTGGGCCTCGCGCCTGCAGGGCGAGGAGAAGGCGTTCCTCTGTTACTTCGGCGACGGCGCGACCAGCGAGGGCGACTTCCACGAGGGGCTGAACTTCGCCGGCGTGTTCGACGCGCCCGCCGTCTTCTTCTGTAACAACAATCAGTGGGCCATCTCGGTCCCGCGGGAGCGCCAGACGGCCGCCGACACCCTCGCCCAGAAGGCCACCGCCTACGGCTTCGAGGGCGTGCAGGTCGACGGGATGGACCCGCTCGCGGTGTACAAGGTGACCCAGGACGCGGTCGAGAAGGCCAAGGACCCCGAGGAAGACGAGCTCCGGCCCACGCTCATCGAGGCGGTCCAGTACCGCTTCGGCGCCCACACCACGGCCGACGACCCGTCGGTCTACCGTGGCGAGGAGGAGGTCGAGGAGTGGAAGCGAAAAGACCCCATCCCGCGACTGGAGTCGTTCCTGCGCGACCGGGACGTCCTCGACGACGAGACGGTCGCCGAGATCGAGGACGAGGTCGAAGAGACGGTCGCGGACGCCATCGACGCCGCCGAGGCGGTCGCGCGTCCCGACCCCGAGGAGATGTTCGCGCACGTCTACGCCGACGCGCCCGAGCGACTCCGCGAGCAGCACGACTGGTTCGAGCGCATCCGTGACGAACACGGCGACGACGCACTACTGGAGGACTGACAGATGAGCCAAGCAACCCAAGACCAAGAGACCGAGAACCTCACGCTGGTACAGGCGGTCCGGGACGGCCTGTACACCGAGATGCAACGGGACGACGACGTGCTCGTGATGGGCGAGGACGTCGGCAAGAACGGCGGCGTGTTCCGCGCCACCGAGGGCCTCTACGAGGAGTTCGGCGGGGACCGAGTCGTCGACACGCCGCTGGCCGAGTCGGGCATCATCGGCACCGCCATCGGGATGGCGGCATACGGGCTCAAGCCCGTGCCCGAGATACAGTTCCTCGGGTTCATCTACCCCGGCTTCGACCAGATCGTGAGCCACGCCGCGCGCCTGCGCACCCGGAGTCGCGGCCGGTTCACCTGCCCGATGGTCATCCGCGCGCCCTACGGCGGCGGCATCCGCGCGCCCGAACACCACTCCGAGTCGACCGAGGCCTTCTTCGCCCACCAGCCGGGCCTGAAGGTCGTCATCCCCAGCACGCCCTACGACACCAAGGGGCTGCTCACGTCGGCCATCCGCGACCCCGACCCGGTGATGTTCCTCGAACCCAAACTCATCTACCGGGCGTTCCGTGGCGACGTGCCGACCGACTCCTACGAGGTGCCCATCGGCGAGGCCGCAGTCCGCCGCGAGGGCAGCGACATCTCGGTGTTCACGTGGGGCGCGATGACCCGACCGACCCTCGAAGCCGCCGAGCAACTGGAGGGCGAAATCGACGTGGAGGTCGTCGACCTCCGGACCGTCTCGCCGCTCGACGAGGAGACCATCGTGGAGTCGTTCAAGAAGACCGGCCGCGCGGCCGTCGTCCACGAGGCCCCCAAGTCCGGCGGCCTCGCGGGCGAGATCGCCGCCACGATTCAGGAGGAGGCGCTGCTGTATCAGGAGGCACCGGTCGAGCGCATCACCGGCTTCGACACGCCGTTCCCGCTGTACGCGCTCGAAGACTACTACCTGCCCGAGCCCGCCCGCATCACGGAGGGCATCCGGGACGCAGTGGGCTTCTAACATGGTCCGAGAGTTCAAACTCCCCGACGTGGGCGAGGGCATCAACGAGGGCGAAATCGTCAACTGGCTGGTCGAGGAGGGCGACGCGGTCACCGAGGACCAGCCGGTCGCGGAGGTCGAGACCGACAAGGCCATCGTGGAGGTGCCCTCGCCGGTCGACGGCACGGTGCGCGAAATCATCCCCGACGAGGGCGAGATGGTGAAAGTCGGCTCGGTCATCATCACCTTCGACGTGGAGGGCGAACCCGTCGAGGACCAGACCGAGGGCGAAGCCGAACGTGCGGGCGAGTCGGCCGCCGAGAGCGGCGCGGACGCCGAGGCGGCGGCGTCCGGAGCCGAGGCCCCCGATGCCGGCGGCCCTGAGGAGGTCTCGACCGGCGAGGGCCGGGTGTTCGCCGCGCCGAGCGCGCGCCGACTCGCCCGCGAACTCGGCGTCGATATCGCCACCGTGGAGGGGTCGGGACCCAGCGGTCGCGTGACCGAACGGGACGTGCGAGCCGCCTCCGAGGACGGCGGCACGACCGACGACGAATCGAGCGACGAGGACGAAGAGTCCGCGTCGGGCGGCACGGGCGGGCCGGATTCGAGTTCGGGCGACGACTCGTCGCCGGACGCGGTCGCGGGCGGTTCGGTGGCGGAGTCGGTAGGCAGCGGCTCGACCCCCGAGTCGGCCGACCGCGAGCGCACGCTGGCCGCGCCCGCGACCCGCCGCCTCGCCGACGAGCAGGGCGTCGACATAAACGCCGTCCCGGAGGTCGAACGGCGCGACGGCGAGGCGTTCGTCACCGAGCAAGCGGTGACCCAGTACGCCGACGCCCAACGGCAGGCCCAGCAGGCCCAGGCCGAGACGGCCGCTGGGGAGTCGGCGGGCGAGCGCGTCGAGCGCATCCAATACAAGGGCGTCCGCAAGACCATCGGCGAGGCGATGTCGAACTCCAAGTTCACGGCACCGCACGTCACCCACCACGATACGGCGGTGGTCGAGGACCTCGTCGACACGCGCGAACGGCTCAAGCCCGAGGCCGACGACCGGGGCATCAACCTGACCTACATGCCGTTCGTGATGAAGGCGGTCGTGGCCGCGCTCAAACAGCACCCCAAGCTGAACGCCGAACTCGACGAGGAGGCCGGCGAGATTCTGCGCAAGAACTACTACAACGTCGGCGTGGCGGCCGCGACCGACGCCGGACTCATGGTGCCGGTCGTCGACGCCGTCGACGAGAAAGGCCTGCTCCAGATTTCGAGCGAGGTCAACGAAGTGGTCCAGAAGGCCCGCGACCGCTCCATCTCCCGCGAGGAGTTGCAGGGCTCGACGTTCACCGTGACCAACTTCGGCGCGGTCGGCGGCGAGTACGCCACGCCCATCCTCAACTACCCCGAGGTGGGGATTCTGGGCATCGGCGAACTGAAACAGCGCCCGGTCGTGGAAGACGGCGAGGTCGTGGCGAAACACACCCTGCCCATCTCGCTGTCCATCGACCACCGCATCGTGGACGGCGCGGACGCCGCGCGGTTCGCCAACACGTTCATCGAGTACGTGGAGAATCCGGAACTGCTCCTGCTGGAGTAGTTCCATCGTCCGAAGTCGTTCCGGAACCCCGTCTCTGACGTTCGCCGTCGGTGATTTTTGATTCGCCCGTACATTCATAAGTTAGAACGCCCAAGATTCGCGTAGCGATGGCTTCGGACCGCAGAACTGCCGACGCTGAAAGCTCTACCGAACTCGCCGAAACCATCGGACTCTACGCGCTCGGCGAGATTAGCCTCGGAAAGGCGGCCGAGCGCGCCGGCGTGTCCCGCTGGGAGATGCGGGACGTGCTTCGGGACGCCGGCGTCGAGGTCCGACTCGGGCCGCAGAGCGAGGCGGAGCTAGAGGACGAGATCGACGCCGCGCTGAATCTCGAATGAATCGGGCGAAGCCGCTAGTTCTAGATGCCACGGTTCTGAGCAACTTCGCCAGTTCCGAATCGATTTCGTGGCTCACTTCGTCGTTTTCCGGCCTCGAAACCGCACCCAGCGTCGAGCGCGAACTCCGAACCGGCGTCGAAGCGGGCTACCCGTTTTTGGAAGCTGCGGTTCGCGCTATCGATGACGAGACGATATCGGTGTCCGGGTCGACGGGTGAGGTCGCAGCTTCGCCCGAAATCCACCCCGTCTTGCAACGGCTGGACCGCGGGGAGGCGGAGGCGCTCGTGATTACGGAGCGGACTGATGGGACGCTCGTGACTGACGACATGGCTGCTCGGGAACTCGCCGACGTGCGCGACGTTCCGGTCACCGGGTCTATCGGACTACTCGTCAGTGGCGTTCACCGCGACCTGCTCTCGGTAGAGACGGCCGACGAGTGGCTCGACGTGTGGCGGGAGGTGCGGGACTACTACGCCCCCGTCGATAGCGTCACTGCAGTTCTCCCGCCCGACTCGTAACGGGACGGCGTGGTCGAGTACGTGGAGAATCCGGAACTGCTCCTGCTGGAGTAGTTCCGGCGACTCGTCCCGTCCCGACTCGCTTTTCGCTTCGATTTCGTCGGTCGCCCGCGCCACTGATAAACTCATATAACGCTCCTCGCGTAGGCGCAACCATGGCCGAAGTGACCCTCGACGACGTCGAGGCCGCGCGCGAGCGGTTCGACGAGGCGGTGGTCCAGCGGACCGGCGTCGACCGGAGCCGGTCGCTGAGCGGGATGACCGGCGCGGACGTCCGCCTCAAGATGGAACACCTCCAGCGCACCGGGTCGTTCAAGACCCGGGGCGCGTACAACAAGCTCCAGCAGGTGGCCGACCGCGGCGACAGCGGGGACGACCCCGAACGCGGCGGGGTCGAGCGCGTCGTCGCCGCGAGCGCGGGCAACCACGCCCAGGGCGTCGCGCTCGCCGCGACCGAGACCGGCATCGACTCGACCATCGTGATGCCCGAGAACGCACCGCAGGCGAAGGTCGAAGCCACCCGCGAGTACGGCGCGGACGTGGAACTGCGCGGCGAGGACTTCCGGGCCGCGATGGAGTACGCCCAGTCGCTGACCGAGGCTGCGGACACGGAGTTCGTTCACGCCTACGACGACCCCGCAATCGTGGCGGGACAGGGAACCATCGGCGTCGAAATCCACGAGCAGGTGCCCGACCTCGACACGGTGGTCGTCCCCATCGGCGGCGGCGGGCTAATCGGCGGAATCAGCGCCGCGCTGGCCGAACTCGACCCCGAGGTCCGCGTGGTGGGCGTGCAGGCCGAGCAGGCCGCCACGGTGCCCGAGAGCCTCGACAAGGGCATCCCCGCGACCGTGGACTCGCCGACCACCATCGCCGACGGCATCGCCACGGGGAGCATCTCCCGACTCACGCTCGACCTCATCGAGGCCCACGTCGACGAGGTGGTGACCGTCTCGGACGACGACATCGCTCGCGCGGAACTCCTCCTGCTCGAACGCGCCAAGCAGCTCGTCGAGGCGGCGGGCGCGTCGTCGGTCGCGGCGCTGCTCTCGAACGAGCTGGACGTGGCCGGCGAGACGGTCGTGCCCGTCCTCTCGGGCGGCAACATCGACATTTCGATGCTCCAGACCGTCCTCACGCAGGCGCTGACCGAGCGCAGCCAGCTCATGCGACTTCGGGTCCGCATCGAGGACGAACCGGGCGAGATGACCAAGCTCTCGGGCATCATCGCCGACGGGGACGCCAACATCCGGACCGTGCGCCACGACCGCGCGGTCGACGACCTGCGCGTGGGGGAAGCCTACCTCGTCTTCCAGGTGGTCACGAACGGCAGCGGGCACGCCGAGGCCATCATCGACGAGGTTCGGGACGCGGGCTACGAGGTCGAGCGCGTGGCGTGAGCCACACCCCCGAGACCGGCGGTTACGCTCGCGTCACCTGCTTGCGTCGGCATCACCTGCCCGCGTCCCCGTCACCGGGTGACCCGGGCGTCCGCGAGTACTTATCCGATTTCGGTGCCACGAGTCGAACGTGAGCGGCGCGGGTCGGCGCTCGACCGAGCGCGCATCCACAGCCCACCGCTCGTGATACTCATGGTGAACGACAAAGCAGCCTTCGCCGACGAGGTATCGTACGACGAATCGCTCGACGACCAGCCGACCGACGAACAGCTCGACGAGACGGTCGCCAACCTCGAAGACCGAGGGTTCGAGGTCGTGGTCGTCGACGACGCCGAGGACGCGCTCGCGCAACTCCAGTCCCGGATTCCCGACGGTGCGTCCGTGATGAACGGCCACTCCACGACCCTGGAGGAGATCGGGTTCGACGACTACCTCTCGGAGGGCGACCACGACTGGGAGAACCTCCACGCCGAGATATTCGGCATCGACGACGACGCCGAGCGCGCCACCGCCCGCCGCGAGGCCCAGACCGCCGACTACTTCCTCGGCGGCGTCAACGCCGTCGCCGAGTCGGGCGAACTCGTCGCGGCCGACGCCTCGGGGAGCCGAATCGGCGCGTACCCCTTCGCGGCCGAGAACCTCTTGCTCGTCACCGGGACGAACAAGATAGTCGACGACCTCGACGCCGCGCTCGACCGCGTGGAGAACGTGGCCTACCCCCTCGAAGACGCCCGGGCACAGGAGGTCTACGGCGCGGGCAGCGTCGTCGCCAAGCAGCTCATCTACCGCTACGAGAACACCGAGGGCCGCACGACCGTCGTCCTGATTCGGGGCGAGTTCGGCTACTGATCGGGCCGGGCTCCCGACCGTCACCGCGTCTCGGTAGTCGGTACCGCGACCGTCTCGCCGCAAAATCCACCTGATTTTTCACTCTGTCCGCCGACGTTCCGAACACATGGTCGTCGGAGACATCTCGACTGGAACGGACGTGCTGGTAATCGGCGCGGGACCGGGCGGTTACGTCGCCGCCATCCGCGCGGGCCAACTCGACCTCGACGTGACGCTCGTGGAGAAAGACGCCTACGGCGGGACCTGCCTCAACTACGGCTGCATCCCCTCGAAGGCGATGATAACGGCGTCGGACCTCGCCCACGAGGCGGGCAACGCCGAGGAGATGGGCATCTACGCCGACCCCGAGGTCGAGATGCCCGAGCTGGTCGAGTGGAAGGACGGCGTGGTCGACCAGCTCACGGGCGGCGTCGAGAAACTCGCCAAGGCCAACGGCGTCTCGCTCATGGAGGGCCGCGCGGAGTTCGCCGACGAGGGCAAGGCGCGCGTCGTCCACGGCGGCGAGGGGCAGGGTTCCGAGACCGTCGAGTTCGAACACGCCATCGTTTCGACTGGAAGCCGGCCCATCGAGGTGCCGGGCTTCGACTTCGGCGACGACCCCGTGCTGGACTCCCGGCAGGCGCTCGCCATGGACGAGGTGCCCGAGAGCCTGGTCATCGTGGGCGCGGGCTACATCGGGATGGAGCTGGCGGGCGTGTTCGCCAAGCTCGGGACCGACGTGACCGTGGTGGAGATGCTCGACTCCGTCCTGCCGACCTACGAGGACGACCTCGCGCGCCCGGTGAAGAAACGCGCCGACGAACTCGGCATCGACTTCCACTTCGGCCAGGCCGCCAGCGGGTGGGAGGAGGCCGGCGACGGCATCACCGTCACGACCGAGGACGAGGACGGCGACGTCTCGGAGTTCGGCGCGGAGAAGGTACTCGTGGCGGTGGGCCGCGAACCCGTCACCGACACGCTCGGGCTGGAGAACGTCGGCATCGAACCCAACGAGGACGGCTTCATCGAGACCGACGACCGCGCTCGCACGGAGAAAGACGACATCTTCGCCATCGGCGACGTGGCGGGCGAACCCATGCTCGCGCACAAGGCCAGCGCGGAGGGGCAGGTCGCCGCGGAGGTCATCGCGGGCGAGCCCTCGGCGCTCGACCAGCAGGCCGTCCCCGCCGCCGTGTTCACCGACCCCGAAATCGGCACGGTCGGACTGACCGAAGCCGAGGCCGAGGACGACGGCTTCGAGCCGGTCGTCGGCCAGTTCCCGTTCAACGCCTCGGGCCGGGCCTTGACGACGGGCCACGCCGAGGGATTCGTCCGCATCGTCGCCGACGAGCCCAGCGGGTTCGTCCTCGGTGCCCAGATCGTCGGCCCGGAGGCGTCCGAACTCGTCGCGGAACTCGGATTCGCCATCGAGATGGGCGCGACGCTGGAGGACGTGGCCTCGACCATCCACACCCATCCGACGCTGAGCGAGGCCGTGATGGAGGCCGCCGAGAACGCGCTCGGGCACGCGATTCACACGCTGAATCGGTAATCTCGATTCCGCTCACCCGCTGACCTCGATCCCGTCTCAGCTTTTCGCGTGACCTTATATTACTGTAGGTTCTATTATCATTCGTGTCCCCGAACAGCCAGACGCCTCCGGTCGCGGAGATGGTCGAGCGATTAGTCGCGACGGACAACCTGCCCGACGAACTCCACTGTATCCGAACGCGAACGCAGGAGTACGCCGGCGGTCGCGAGGAGACGCGATTCGAAATCTGGGAGCGACCGCCGGTAGCGTTCCGTCAAGTCGTTCTGTCCGCCGAGACGGTGCGCGAGCCCGATTTCGAGGTCGAGAGCGCGTTCACGCTGGGAATCGAGTCCATGGGCGCGGACGTGATGATACAGAACGAAACCGGGCTGGCCGAATACGATAGCGAGACGAACCAGTACCGCAAGCACGAGTTCGAACCGCCGACGGACGCGGGCGGACACGTCACCGACCCGCCGTTCGTCGGGTCCGCGCCCGAGGAGAACTTCGACGTGGCGTACGACGGGACGGACACCGTCGCGGGGCGCGAGACGCACGTGCTTACGTTCCGGCCCACGGACGACACCGAGTGGGTCCATCGAGGGTTCGAGTACGTTACCCTGTGGGTCGACGCTGAGTACTGGTTCCCGCTCGCACACGAAACGACGTACGACGTTCAGGAGGGTGGACTGTTGCAAGTCGATGCCGACGAGAGTCTAGGGGACGAGACGTACTGCCAGACGACGACGTTCGAGGAAATCACGTTCGACGCCGGTATCGAAGACGCCAAATTTCGGGTGCCGGACGACGCCGAACGCGTCGACTAGCTCGGAAATTCCGCGGCGCGTTCGTCTCACCTTCGGGGTTGTCGGAACGCGCGAGAACGCGCGTTTCACAGGTTCGAACGCCGATTCGACCCCGTTCCCACAGCGTTATTTGATTGCATATTCAACACTTATTCGTGTCCCCGAACGACGCCCCTTCGGTCGGAGAGATGGTCGAGCGATTAGTCGCGACCGACAATCTGCCGGACGAACTCCACGGCGTACAGCACAAAGTCGAGGAGTACGGCGGGGGACGCAAGGAGACGCGACTCGAAATTTGGGAGCGCCTTCCGAACGAGGTTCGTTCGGAAGTATTGTCGGCGGAGACAGTACGCGAGTTCGACTTCGAAATCGAACTCTTCACGTCCGCTCAAACGAGCCATTCGGAGAGCGGCGAGGGGACGATGGTAAAGAACGAAAGCGGACTGATAACGTACGACGCCGAGGCGAATCAATACCATCGATACGAGTACGAACTACCGGAAGAACAGTCCGGGTACACGACCGACCCCACACTCGTCGGTTCGACTCCACAAATCGACTTCGACGTGACGTACGACGGGCGCGACACCGTGGCGGGTCGCGGGACCCACGTCCTGACGTTTCGACCGACGGAGGAAGCCGATTCGTTTACCCAGTCGTTCGACTTCATCACCATGTGGGTCGACGCTGAGTACTGGTTCCCGCTCAAACACGAGGCGAATTTTCAACTCCGAAACGAGGGTATAGTACAGACTACCGAAGAAGACGTGCACAACGAGACGTACTTTCAGAAACACGCCTTCGAGGAAATCGAGTTCGACGTCGACATCGAAGACAGCACGTTCCGATTCGACCCGCCGAAGGACGCCGAACGGGTGGAGTAGCGCCCTTGGACGCGCGCCCGCTCCGAGGTTCCGCCGCACCCGACGGCCTTTTGACCCCGACACCGAAACACCTACCACATGAAGGCAGTCACGCTCGGCCCCGAAGGAACGTACTCCCACCGGGCGGCCAGTTCGGTCGCGGACGACGTGGAGTTCCGCGAGTCGGTCACGGCCATCGTGGAGGCGGTCGCCGACGGGGAGTACGAGCGCGGCGTGGTCCCCATCGAGAACAGCATCGAGGGCAGCGTCACCGAGACGCTCGACGCGCTGACCGACCGCGAGGTCGCCGCCGTCCGGGAGATAGTCACGCCGATTCGGCACGCCTTGCTCGCCCAGACCGAGAACTTCTCGGCGGTCGCCAGCCACTCCCAGGCCCTGGCCCAGTGTCGGAGCTACCTCGAATCCAACTATCCGGGGGCCGACCTCGAAGCGGTCGCCAGCACTGCTCGCGGCGTCGAGTACGCCCGCGAGAACGCCGACGTCGCGGGCATCGGCCACCCCGCGAACGCCGACGGGGACCCGGCGCTGTCGGTCGTCGCCGAGGACATCCAGGACCGGACCTCCAACGCCACGCGGTTTTTCGTCCTCGCGCCGCCCGAGTCGCGCTCGGACGCCGGCGGGAAGTCCTCGCTGGTCGTCTACCCCGACGCCAACTATCCGGGTCTCCTGCTCGAACTGCTCGAACCGTTCGCCGACCGCGACATCAACCTCACGCGGGTCGAGTCCCGGCCCAGCGGCGAGCGGCTTGGCGACTACGTGTTCCACGTCGACTTCGCGGCCGGCCTGTACGAGGAGCGCACGCAGGCGGCCATCGCCGAGGTCGAGGACCTCGCCGAGAACGGCTGGGTCCGGCGGCTCGGGTCGTACGACACCGAACACGTGGTGTAGCCGGCAGTTCAGGACCGACTCACTCGGACGCCGTCGTGGCTTTCGCCGGACACCGCTCGGGATTGTTGGTGTACCAGATGGACACCTCGCCGGTCCGGGAGGTCGTGTCGCCGATCTGGACCATGAGGCCGATGCAGGAACTGTCGTGTTCGCGGAAGTCGAATTTCCGCCACTCCGAGACGGGCTGGTCGTCTCGCCACGCGTACAGGACGTAGTCGCCGACGTCGGTCGGAGCGTCCTCGAACGTCGCGCCGCCGAGACGTGCGACCTCCGACGAATCGGCCGTTTCGGGCTCGGCGGGCGTTGCCGTCCGCTCCCCATGGTACACTGGTTCGTCGTCGTCGAGGAAGAGGACCGAGACGGCGTAGGAGCGAAAGTCGTGGTTGCTTACGTCGAGTTCGCCCAGCGTCGGGTCGGACGACTCCCTGCTGCCCGTCGAACAGCCGGCGACGGCACCGCTCAAGGTCACGCCACAGAGTCGGAGGGCTTCGCGGCGGCTCAAATCCGGCATACGATTGCGGATGTCTGCCGGTCGAGTATATGCCTTGGGACCTGTGGGGGTTCGTTCCCGTCCCGCCAGTCGGAGTCCCGTGACGAACGGTCGCCGGTAATTCTTAAGCACGAGTGGGTCGAACAGCATGCGGGCATCCGACGCCCGTGGGGGTTCCAATGACAGGACGACGCAATCCGTTCGAGGAGATAGAGGAGCTGATGAACCGAATGAGCCGCCAGTTCGAGGAGTCGATGGGCGGCTCGGAACTCGGGACGTTGACGGGCGGCGGCGCGGCCGTCGACGTGGCCGACCGCGAGGGCGAACTCGTCGTCACGGCGGACCTGCCGGGGTTCCAGCGGGAGGACATCGACCTGACGCTCCGGGACGACGAACTCCACGTCGAGGCCGACCACCGAGCGGAATCGGAGGAGAGCGACGAGGACGGCCACTACATCCGGAAGGAGCGCCGCCACCAGTCGGTGAGTCGGTCGGTGACGCTCCCGGAGGCCGTCGAGGCCGAGCGCGCGTCGGCACAGTTCCAGAACGGCGTGCTGACCGTCACGCTGCCGAAACAGCACGAGGAAGGCGAGAGGTCGACCCGCATCGACGTCAGCTAAGCGCAAACGCCTTCCCGCTCGGTCCGCAACCGGTGACCATGACGCTCCAGACCGGCGATTCCGCACCGAGAGTCGAGGCCGAGAACCAGCGTGGCGAGGTCGTGACGCCCGAGTTCGCGGAGCCGACCGTGGTCTACTTCTACCCGCGCGACGACACGCCCGGCTGTACCGTCGAGGCCGAGCAGTTCGACGGGGAGATAGAGAGCTACCGCGACGCCGACGTGACGGTGTACGGCGTCTCGACCGACGACGTCGAGAGCCACGCCGACTTCGCCGACAAGTACGACCTCGACTTCGACCTGCTGGCCGACCCCGACGCGGACGTCGCCGACGCCTTCGGGGTGGACACCTCGCGGGGCGCGGCCGCGAGGACGACCTTCGTGCTGGCGGACGGCGAGGTGCGGGCGGTGTACGAGGGCGTCGACCCGGACGGCCACGCCCGCGAGGTGCTGGCCGACCTGCTCGACGAGGGGCTGGCGTCGCTCGATTGACGGAATCGCCCGACGGCCGCCGATAGCGTTTTTCGCCGACGCGCCGAACGTCCGGCATGGTCGACGCCCGGCGCGCGGACCCGCCGTTGGCTCACCGACTCGTCGGCGGCCTCCAGTGGGCGGTGACCGGTTCGTACTGCTTCCTGCTCGGCGTGGCGGTCGCGGCGTGGTACCTCCGGTCGACGCGGGCCGCCGCGTCGGTCGACCTCGCCCCGGCGTTCGCGGCGCTGCTCGTCGGCTCGTTTCTCGCCGGCTATCGATGGGTCGGGTCGCGGTCCCCGGACCGGGAGGCCCACGCGCGTCGCATCGAGGCCGTCGTCACGCTGCTCGTCTCCGGCTTCGCGTTCCCGTTCGGCCTCGCTCGCCTGCTCGGACTGCTGGGCGTCGCTGCCGGGCTCCCGGTGGCGGGCTACGGCGCGGGGTACGCGCTGGCGCTGGCGGTCCCGTACGGACTGGTGTACGGGCTCGGCAGTCGGTTCTTCCTCGGGTCCGACCCCCGACTGCTCCGGGAGTGACGCGGTGACTCACAGCAGCGCCGCGAGTTCGTCGGCCGCCCGGGCGACGCGCTCTCGCCACCCCTCGGGTCGCTCGCCGCCCCGCTTTGGCGGGTCGACGGGGAGCCGGCGGGGGTGGAAGGCGACCCGGTCGACCGACTCGGCGGCGGTCTCGCCCACGAACTCCGCGACCTCGCGCTTGGAGGACACGCCGCCCGAGGCGAGGTCGTAGTAGCCCGAGAACAGTTGGCAGACCACCACTTCGTCGTGGTCGAGTCGCCCCTCGTCGGCGTAGTAGAACAGCTTCGCGGTGTTGTTCGCGGGGTCGGCCCGCCGCCACTCGATTTCGACCGCGACGAAGCGGTCGTCGCCGACGCCGGCCACGTCGACCGGCGTTCGACTCACGCGATGCTCGGTCTCCCAGTCGAGGTCGGGCCGGCGCTCGGCGAGGGCCTCGCGGAGTCGGTCGCGCACGTCCGCTGCGAACTCGCCCACGAGCTGGCGCACTCGCGGACGGCCCCTCAGGCTTTCGGTGAGTCGCCGGGCGCTGGCTGGATGGCACCGGCGAACGTCAGCAGGAGGCCGACGACCATGACCGTCATCCACAGTTCGGCGAACGCGGACTCGAACCACACGAACCCGAACGTCGCTAGCAGGCTCGTCTCGACGCCCAGTAGCATCGACTTATAGCGGTCTTGAATAAGACGCACCATGAATCCACGTACACCGAAGGGCTTGATAAGATACTCCCTCTGCTTCAACAAATCCGATTCGACCGCGGACCGTAGTTCCGTCCTCGATAATCGCCGTGTACGCTCTCGACTAGGGACTACAGGCGGTCCCTGCGCGGGTTACTCCGCCGGAACCACCCTGACAGGACGGTCATAACAAAGACGTAATGTAAGCTACGTGTTGGCAATGGTGGCAAGCGAACGACGCGAGGGTACCGTCGTCGTGCCCGCCATCGGGGTGGCGAGCAGCGTGGCGTGCCTTCGGTCGCTGGGACGGGCGGGGGTCCGGACCGTCGTGGTGTCCGAGTTCGACGACCCGCCGGGGTTCCGGTCGCGGTACGCCGACGAGACCGTCTCGGTCCCGGACCCGACCGAGGACCTCTCGGCGTACGCCGAGGCGCTCCTGTCGCTCGCCGAGCGCGAGGACGTCCGGACCGTGGTTCCGTTCCGGGAAGCCGACGTCTACGCGCTGGCGAAACGCCGGGGGGCGTTCGAGGCGCACGTCGGGACGCCGTGGCCGTCGATGGAGACGCTCCGGGGCGCGCAAGACCGCGTCGAACTGTTCGAGACGGCCCGGGCGGCGGGCGTTCCCGCGCCCGACACCGCGACGTTCGACGAGTGGGACGACTGGGACGAGGAGGTCGTCGTCAAGCCCCGGTACACGCTTCCGGCACCGGCGTACGTCGGCGAGGCGGTGGCCAGCGAGTTCCCGCACGCCACGACGACGTACGTCGACCCCTCGGAGACGCCCGACCGGGAGTCGCTCGTCGCGGAGATGGGCCACGTCCCCATCGTCCAGGAGTACGTGTCCGGCTCCGACGAGTACGGCTTCTTCGCGCTGTACGACCATGGCGAGCCGGTCGCCACCTTCCAGCACCGCCAGCGCCGGGGGTACAAGTACTGCGGCGGCCCGAGCGCGTACCGCGAGTCGGTCGCCATCCCCGAACTCGAGGACGCGGGCCGGGCGCTGCTCGACGCGCTGGACTGGCACGGGGTCGCCATGGTCGAGTTCCTGCGGGACGACGACGGCCAGTTCCGGCTCATGGAGGTCAACCCTCGGTTCTGGTCGTCGCTCCCGTTCACGGTGCAGGCGGGCGTCGACTTCCCGTACCTCTACTGGTCGCACGCGACCGGTCGACTGCCCGACGAGCCCCCCGACTACGACGTCGGCGTCGCGGGCCACCTGCTCCGGGGCGAACTGGTCCACCTCTACAGCGTCCTGTTCGAGGAGTACCCCTTGGTCGACCGCCCCTCGTTCGCCCGGACCGCGACCGCGATTCTGGGCTCCCTGCTCCGCCACCCGCGGTTCGACTACCTCGCGGCCGACGACCCCGGGCCGTTCGTCGGCGACCTCGAACGGACGCTCGACGACGTGGCCGGCGACGGGAGCGCGTCCCGGCCCTCGACGCGACCTGTCTGGCCGACGACCGCGCTCTGGAACCTGCTCTCGGGACGGTAGCTCACTGCGTCTCGGTGCCGACGAGGTCGAAGGGGTAGCCGTTGTCGTTCTCGTCGGCGTGCTCGTAGACCACGTGGGCGGCCGCCACGTCCTGAATCGCGAGTCCGGTGCTGTCGAACACCGTCACGCCGTCGTCGTCGGTCCGCCCCTCGACGTCGCCGACCACGATGTCGCCGAGTTCGCCGTAGACGTCGTCGTCGGTCAGCACGCCCTCGCGGTAGGGCACGTTGATCTCGCCCGAGTGGGTGGTCTGGGCGTGGTCGTCGATGACCAGCTTCGAGTCGAGCAGGAGGTCGTCGGCGAGTTCGTGCTTGCCCTCGGCGTCCGCGCCCATGGCGTTGACGTGAGTGTGTTCGCCGACCGCCTCCCGGGAGACGATTGGCTCCTCGACCGGCGTGACCGTCGAGAGGACGTCACACCGGGCGGCCTCCTCGATGGACCCCGCGCGCACGTCGAACTCGCGCTCGAAGTAGTCGATGAAGGCGGCGACTCGCTCCTCGTCGAGGTCGCTGACGACGACCTCCGAGATGGGCCGGACCTCGGCGATAGCTTCCAGTTGGGTGTACGACTGGACGCCCGCGCCGACGACGCCCAGCGAGGTGGCGTCCTCGATTGCGAGGTGGTCGGTGGCGACGGCGGCGGCCGCGCCGGTTCGTTTCATCGTCAACTCGGTGCCGTCCATGATGGCCAGCGGCACCGCCGTCTCGGGGTCCGAGTACACCATCGTCCCCATCACTGTCGGCAGGTCGAAGTTCTCGGGGTTGTCCGGGTGGACGTTGACCCACTTGATGCCGGCGGCGTCCCAGTCGTCGGCTTCCATGTACGCGGGCATCGACCGGAAGTCGCCGTTGTACTGGGGCAGGTCGATGTACGACTTGGCGGGCATCTGGGCGTCGCCGCGGGCGTACGCGGCGAACGCTTCCTCGACCGCCCGGATGACGTCTCCCATCTGGGTGTTCTCGTCGACCGCGTCCCGATTGAGCAACAGCGTGTCCATGTGCGACTGATTCTGGCGGGCGCACTATAAAGTATTCAAAACGCCGGCGGCTGGCGCAACTTTCGGTCGAAGCGGGCAACGCAAGCAGAAACTCGAAAGAAAGCGCGTCGGAAGCGGCTTGCAGTTCGACGGGACGCTCGAACGACTCGGTCGGGTCAGGCAGGTCGGGCCGAGCTTACATCGCGCCGCCCATGCCGCCCATGCCGCCCATGCCGCCGGCACCGCCGGGACCGCCCTCGTCGTCGCCCTTGTCGGTCGAGAGGTCACCGGCGGAGATGATGTCGTCGATCTTGAGCACGAGGTTCGCAGCCTCGGTCGCACTGGAAGCGGCCTGCTCTTTGGCGTGGGCCGGCTCGACGACGCCCGCGTCGAGGGTGTCGACGACGTCGCCGCTCTCGACGTTCAGGCCGGCGCGCTCGTCGCCGTCCTCGTGGGCCGCGCGGAGGTCGACGAGCGTGTCGATGGAGTCCAGGCCCGCGTTCTCGGCGAGGACGCGCGGGACGAGTTCGAGCGAGTCGGCGAACGCCTCGACCGCGAGCTGCTCGCGGCCGGAGACGGAGTCGGCGTAGTCGCGCAGCCGGCGGGCGACCTCGACCTCGATGGCACCGCCGCCGGAGACGACGCGGCCGTCCGAGACGGTCTGGGCCACCACGTCGAGGGCGTCCTCGACGCCGCGTTCGAGCTCGTCGACCACGTGGTCGGTCGAGCCCCGCAGCAGCAGCGTGACGCCGTGGCTGTTCTCGCCCTCGACGTAGAACAGTTCGTCCTCGTCGTCGCGGGTGACGTCGCCGTGGCCGAGGTCCGCGCTGGTCGCGCTGTCGAGGTCAGAGACGACGCTCGCGCCGAGGACCTCCTTCAGGAAGCCGACGTCGGACTTCTTCACGCGGCGGACCGCGAGGATGCCCTCCTTGGCGAGGTAGTGCTGGGCCATGTCGTCGATGCCCTTCTGACAGAAGACGACGTCAGCGCCGATGTCGGCGATCTTGTCGACCTTCTCGCGGAGCTGCTCTTCCTCCTGGTCGAGGAAGCTCTGGAGCTGGTCGGGGTTCTCGATGTTGACCGAGGTGTCGACGTCGGTCTCCTCGATCTCGATGGCCTCGTTGAGCAGGAGGACGTCGGCGTCCTCGACGCTCGACGGCATGTTGTCGTGGACGGGGTCCTTGCTGACGACCGCGCCGCGGAGGAGCTCGGACTCGCCCGCCGAGCGACCCGTCTGGGTCTCGGTCTTGAGGTACTCGAGGTCGACCGTGCCCTCGACGGTGACCTGCCGGACGGCGTCGACGATGATCTGGGAGAGCGCCTCCTTGTTGAGTTCCGCACCCTTGCCGGTCATCGAGGTCTCGGCGACCTTCCGGAGGAGGTCCTCGTCGCTGGCGTCGACGTCCTCGGCGACGTTGTCGATCTCCTCGCGGGCCTTCTCGCTGGCGAGGTGGAAGCCCTTGATGATCGCGGTCGGATGGATGTCCTGTTCGAGCAGGTCCTCGGCGTTCTTGAGGAGCTCGCCCGTCACCGCGACGGCCGTCGTGGTGCCGTCACCCGCTTCGTCCTCCTGGGTCTCGGCGACCTCGATAATCATCTCGGCCGTCGGGTTGTCGATGTCCATCTCCTTGAGGATGGTGACGCCGTCGTTCGTGATGGTGACGTCGCCCATCGAGTCGACGAGCATCTTGTCCATCCCTTTGGGTCCGAGCGTCGAGCGCACCGCGTCCGCGACCGCGCGGGCGGCGGTGATGTTGTGCTCCTGGGCGTCCTTGTCCTTGACGCGCTGGCTCTCGTCGCTCATTACGATCATCGGCTGGCCTTGCATTCGCTGTCCTCGCTGACTCATAGTACAGACGAAGATATGATTGTGCTTCTATATAAATGTATGGGTTACGGGCGAGCGGACGGGTTGCCAGTGAGAGGATGTGTCACACGAAACGAGCGCCTCAGCGCCGATATCTTGCGTCTCGTGTGTTATCTGTTGGCACGCTATCGGCGACGGCTCGGCGGGTTCTCCCCAATTTATAAGGTCGCGTGTCCGGTTCGCTACGGAGTCGCGTATCCGGAGTCACAACGTGGCTGGGTCGCACCGCTGCGCGTCGCTCGCGGATTGGAAGTCGAACAAGCGCCGGGACTGGGAGTGAGCAGACCTTCGGTCTGCGAACGCCGAAAGACGCGACGCGTCTTTCGGAATTTGAACCCGGAGCCAGACGGTCCGGGATGCTCGCTTCGCTGCGCGTCCGGGCGTGCGACTGGCAGGAGTTCGAATCCCACATGATACCGATTTCCTGCTCACGGTGATGCGAGCGCACGGGGCGCTCGCAGTGTGGTTCGCAGGAGAATACGCCGGGACTGGGATTTGAACCCAGAACCCCTAACGGGGACACGCTTTCCAGGCGTGCGCTTTGCCATTCGGCCATCCCGGCCCACCGAGCCGTAGTGCCGTCCCGCGCTTAAACCCTTTCTTTCTACCCGAACAGCCGTGGCTCCGCGACGTACGCCGCCGCCGTCGCGGCCGCGCCGACGCCGGCCGCGACGCCGGACTTGACCGCGAGCGCGTAGCGATAGCCGGTCCAGAGTTCGTACCCCTGCAGGAGGACCAGGAAGGCGAGGACGCCCACCGCACCCCACAGCAGGCTGGCCTTCGCGCGCGGGCGCATCGCCTACTCGTTGGTCGCGATGGCCTCTATCTCGACGCCGACGCCCTTCGGGAGGTTCGCCACCTCGACCGCGCTCCGGGCCGGCGGGTTGTCCTGGAAGTACTCCTTGTACGCCTCGTTCATCTTCTCGAAGTCGTCGATGTCGTCGAGGAACACCGTCACCTTCAGCGCGTTCTGCATCGTCAGCCCCTCGTCTTCGAGGATGGCCTTGACGTTTTCGAGGCTCTGGCGGGTCTGGACCGCGATGTCCTCGTCGGCGAGCAGGTCGCCGTCCGGGGTCATGGGAATCTGGCCCGCCGTGAACACAAGGTCGCCGTTCGTCGTGGCCTGACTGTACGCACCGACCGCCTCCGGAGCGTCCTGCGTGCTGATGATGCGCTTCATACCGGGTTCTCCGCGCCCTGTCACTTAAACTTGGGCAAGCCGGCGTCCGCTCGCCGACCTACGCCAGCAGCTCCACGTCGAACCCCTCCTCGCGCAGGGCGGCGAGCAGGCGCTCGACGTGGGCGGGGCCTCGCGTTTCGAGGTCGAGTTCGACCTCCGCCGCGTTCATCGCGATGTCCCGCGAGGTGCGGTCGTGCTGGATGCCGTAGATGTTGGCCTGCTCGGCGGTGAGGACGTCGAGCAGGTCGTCGAGCGCGCCCGGTCGGTCCTTGAGGACGGTCCGAATCTTGACGTAGCGGCCGGTCTCGACCAGCCCGCGCATCACGACCGTCGTGAGGGTGTTCATGTCGATGTTGCCCCCCGAGAGGACGGGCACAACGACCTCGCCCTCGTCGTACTCGATGGCACCCGACAGCAGCGCCGCCAGCGACACCGCGCCCGCGCCCTCGACCAGCGTCTTCGCGCGTTCGAGCAGGTGGGTGACCGCCACCGCGATCTCCGAGTCCGACACCGTCACCACCTCGTCGACCCGCTGTTCGATGACCGCGAACGTCTGCTCGCCGACGCTCCGGGTGGCGATGCCGTCCGCGATAGTGTCGACCGAGTCCAACGTGTGGACCGCGCCCTTCGCCAGCGACTGGGCCGCGCTGGACGCGCCCTCCGCCTGCACCCCGACGACTCGCGCGTCGGGTTGCTCGGCCGTGACCGCGGTCGCGATGCCCGCTATCAGGCCGCCGCCGCCGATGGGGACGACGACGGTGTCGACCTCCGGGAGGTCTTCCACGACTTCGAGACCGATGGTGCCCTGTCCGGCCATCACCATCTCGTCGTCGAACGCGTGGACGTAGGTGCGGCCCTCCTCGCGCTCTATCTCGTGGGCCTTCTCGGCGGCCTCGTCGTAGTCGTCGCCGAACAGTTCGACGCTCGCACCGTAATCGCGGGTCGCGTCGACCTTCGAGATGGGGGCGTGTTTCGGCATCACGATGGTCGAGTCCACGCCGGTCCTGGTCGCGGCCAGCGCGACGCCCTGGGCGTGGTTGCCCGCGCTCGCGGTGACGACCCCCGCGGCCTTCTCGTCGTCGGTCAGGGTCGCGATGCGGTTGGTCGCGCCCCGAATCTTGAACGACCCCGTCCGCTGGAACGTCTCCAGCTTCAGGTGGACCTCGGCTCCGGTCATGTCCGAGAACGTGTGGCTGTAGTCCAGGGGCGTCCGCCGGGCGGTCTCCTCGACCCGGCCCCGGGCGTCGACCACGTCCGAAAGCTCCAGCATGTCGGCGAGTAGTTCCGGCGTCTGTTTAGTCCTTTATCATACCCGAACGGCTCGTGGAACGCGGCCCGGTCGCGCGACGGTGCCATCGCTGTCGAGCGTGCAACAGGGGAAAGGGGAAGTGGGCGCGAAGCGTGTGACGCGCAGTTGGGACAAGTGCCGCCAGTAACTTAAACCCTCGCTCGACGGACTGAAAGTGAAAGTGGCGTACGGCACCGGGGTCGGGTTCGCGTCTGACGCGCGGCACACGAATATGGCCTACCTAAATCTGGTGGCCGTTCCCGCGGGACCCGGCCGCTCGCGGGGACGCGCTGGGCGACGGCGACGAACGCTTTTATCCGGAGGCGTACAACGGGGACGCATGGACCCGTCCGGCGGCGACGTAGAGTACGAGCCCGTCAGCGTCAAGGCGGTGCTCTCGGAGATGAAAGACACCGCGGAACTCCTCATCGACCTCTCGTTTTCGGCGGTGCTGGGCGGTAACGACGACGTGGCCCGGGAAGTGCTGGCGCTCGAAGCGCGGATGGACCTGCTCCAGATGCGCGCCCGGATGAGCCTCCTGATGGCGGCTCGAAGCCCGGAAGACGCCGAGCAACTGGCCGCCGTGCTGGGCGTCGTGGGCGCGGCCGAGAAGATAAGCGACGCGGCGGGCGACGTCGCCAAGGTCGTGCTCGAGGACATCGGCCTGCCCGAGGCGATGCGGGCCGCGCTCCCCGAGGCCGTCGAGACGCTCGTCCGCGTCGAGGTCGCACCCGACGCCGACCTCGCGGGCCGCACGCTGGGGGGCGAAAACCTCGAGACCGAGACCGGCGTCCGGGTCATCGCGGTCCACCGCGGCGACGACTGGCTCACGAACCCCGACCGGAACTCCCAGCTCCGCGCCGGGGACACGCTCCTCCTGCGCGGGCCCGACGAGGGGGTCGCGGCCGTGTACGAGCGCGCGACCGGCGAGGCCTACGACCGGCCCGACCCGCCCGAACCGGGCGACGAGGACCTCGAACGCGCGGTCGACTCCATCGTGCTGATGAAAAACATCAGCGAACTCGCGGTGGACCTCGCGTACGGGAGCGTCCTGTTCGACAGCCAGGCGGTCGCCGGGGAGGTGGTCGAACTCGAGGCCGAGGTCGACGCCCTCCAGTCGCGGTTCGAGGCGTGGACCCTCCGGGCGGCCGCGCGGGTCGACGACCCCGTCTCGCTCCGGGGGCTGGTCCACCTCGCGAACGCCACGGAGGTCATCAGCGACGCCGCGGTCGAGATCAGCGAGGGCGTGCTCCGGGGGCTCGGCACCCACCCGGTCGTCGCCGAGGCGGTCTCCGAGAGCGACGAGGTCATCGTCAGGCTGACGGTCGCGCCCGCCAGCGAGTTCGAGGGCGTGACGCTGGGCGACCGGGAGGTCAAGACCGAGACCGGGATGAGAGTCATCGCGGTCCGGCGGTCGGTCGCGGCGTCCGGCGGGCCGGACGCCGACGAGCCGAGCGACCGCGAGGACGAGTGGGTCATCCAGCCCGGCCCGGAGACCGAACTCCGCGCGGGCGACGTGGTCCTCGCCAAGGGGACCCGGTCGGGCGCGGAACGGCTCGCCGAACTGACCGGGGCGGACTACTCGGCGCGATGAGCGAGCACGGCGCGCTCGACCCGACCGAGTCGACCCACCGCGTCGTCACCCGACAGCCGGCCGGCGCGAACGACTGGGACGAGACCGGCCGAATCACGGTCGAGAACCGGGTCGTCGAGGCGCTCGTCCCCTACGGAACCGCCGTCCACCTGTGCGTCGACTCCGGGGTGGCTCCCCTGGGGGACCTCACCGAGCGGCTGGCGCGCGTCGGCGAGGGCGGGCGAGTTCTGTCGGGCGCTCGACCGGAGTATCGCGCGCGTCTCCCGGAGGACGCCGACGTCCTCCTGTCGGCGCTCGCGGTCGAACCCGGCGACACCGACGCGTGGGTCGCCCGGCTCGACGCCCTCCACGAGTTCGCCGTCGTGACGCCCGAGTCGTGGCTGTACCGCTCGGTCCCCCATCACGCGCACATCCGGGAGCTGAACGCGACGGCCCGCGACGGGGCGCTGGCGGCCGTCGCCGACGAACTCGCCCCGGTGGCCGGGTCCGCCGTGGTTCCGGTCGACGGCCTCGCGTCGTGGCGGTCCGGGGACTTCCGGTACGAACTGGCGTGGGACGCGCTCCGCCGTCGCAAAACCGGCGACAGTCAGTGGACCGCGTTCGACCTGTCCGGGCTCCGGCGGGTCGAGCCCCGACCGGAGCGGGCCGAACTCGTCGCCCGCTGGCGGCCGGTCGACTCGTGGCCCCGCCGGCTCGTCGCGCGCGTCGTCCGACCTGCATCGGTCGACCCGCCGACCCGAATCGAGTTCCCCGACGCCGCGGCGATGGCCGAGGCAGTGGCGGGACTCCGGAAACTGAACGACGAGCTCGGGTACGGGTTCGCGGTCGCGGAGCCGTGACTCAGTCGGGGTCGGTCTCCTTCGCCAGTCGGTAGGCCGACAGCAGCGTCAGCAGCGTGGTCGCCAGCGCGCCCAGCGACGTCGCGAGCACGAACCCCAGCGCCAGGTAGTACGGCGTCGCGCGGCGGGTCCCCGGCAGGAAGACGAACAGCGCCAGCACGCCGGCGGTCACGAGCAGCGCGACGCCGAACCCCCGGACGGCGTTCCGGCGGACGTGCAGCGCCGCCACGAAGTTGGCTCGCGGGCGCTCGGGGACGCGTTCGGACACGGCCGGCAGTTGGGCGCGCCGGATGAAAGGTGCGTCGGTTCGAGCGTTTCGTTCCCGCACGCGAGCCTAAAACGAGCCGGTTGACTATAAGTATTTACGGCAACTACGGCGAGACGATGACGCCGGAGTTCACCGTCCTCGTCGACCCCCACGGGGTGCGGATCACCGACCCCATCGAGCGCACGCGGTTCGACCTCCACGCGTCCGAGCCCGTCGACCCCGACCCCACCGACACCGAGTCGTTCTACTTCCCCATCGATACCGCGGTGTCGGTCCGGACGCCCCGCCTGCGGACCACCAAGGGGCTCGACGTGTACGTCCGCGACGACTGCGGCAACATGGTCGGCGAGTCGAGCGGCGGGTTCGAACTCTCGTTGCCGGCCGACGCGTACAACCTCGAACTCGCCACTACCCAGATGAAGGTGTACCTCGCGGTCGAGAGCGAGGTCGCGATATCGGGCGACACCGAGGCCGTGGCGATATCGTTCGGCGGGGAGACCCGCGTCGAGGTCGGCGCACGCTCGCTCCACGAGACGCCGGCCGGGACCATCACGGTCCCCGACGAGGTCGGGGCGACGATGGACGCCGTCTCGCTGCTGGGGTCGGCGCTGAAGACGACGACGTGCGAGCGCTCGTTCCCCTCCTTGCGCGGGCATCCGCCGCTGCTCGAACCCGGCGAGGAGTTCACCGTGTCGGGCGAGGTCACCCGCCCCGAGACGGGCGTCAAGATAGAGGTACCCGAGCGCCGCGAGGCGGTGTACGAGGTCGCGCCGCTGGCGTACTACCTCGGGGCGGACGTGGTGCCGGGCGACGAGCCCAGACTGCTCGCCGACGGGTTCGCGCACTCGCTCGACGCCGCCGACCTCCAGTCGTCGGTCGCACGGGTGCTCCAGCAGGTGTTCTTCCTCGACTGCGTGACTCGCACCGAGGGCTACTACGAGGTCGACCTGCGCGAGCGCGAGCGACTCGAACCCGACGTGGACCTCGACTTCGAGTCGCTGTACGACGCCTCGCTCGCCGAGCAGGTCGAGCGCTACCTCGACGTCCCCTACGACGTCGTCGAACCGCACCTGCCGCGCTGGAAGGTGACGATGGACGTGACGCCGACCCACGACAACGTCGCGGTCCTGCCGTTCGCGGCGGACGAACTCGCGCTGGTCCGGTGTCCGGACTCGCCGGACCCGTCGAAGGTCGACCCCGAACCGTCGGTGTTCGAGACGTTCTATCGCGACGCCAGCGCGGACGACGCGCCGGCGGCCGACGTGGTCCAGCCCGAACCGGTCGACACCATCGAACACGTCTGGGTCGGCGAGGAGATGCCCATCGGCGCGAGCAAGGCCACGCCCGACTCGCTCAAGCGCCGACTGGACGTGACGCCCAAGCACCACATCTCGGTCGACGTGGTCTGCAACGACGACCGCATGCGCGAGGAGGACGTGGTGGGCGACATCTACGGCACGCGGGACCTCTACGAGTTCAACGTCTCGGTCCACAACGACCTGACGACCGACGAGTTCCGGGCCCTGCTCGAATCCGGGACGGATTTCCTCCACTACATCGGCCACGTCACCGAACAGGGCCTCGAGTGCGCGGACGGTCTGCTCGACGTCGCCGAACTGGACGAGACGGGCGTTCGCGGGTTCTTCCTGAACGGCTGTCGGTCCTACGAGCAGGGCGAGAAACTGGTCGAGAAGGGGAGCCAAGTCGGCGTGGTGACGTTGGCGAAGATCGGCAACGAACCGGCGACGGACGTAGGCACGGAGTTGGCCCGACTGCTGAATCACGGATTCCCGATGCAGAGCGCGCTGTCGGTGGTGACGGACGTGAACGCGCCCGACCGCCAGTACCTCATCGTCGGCGATGGCAGTCAGGAACTCGTGGACTCGAAGTGTGGCAGTCCAACAGTCATCGAGCCCGAGAGAAAAAGTGGCGAAATATCAGCTGGAATACGTCCCTATCCGACGATAAAAACCCCTCTAGGAACCCTTTCGACAACGAAAATCGGCGGTGAAGAGATTTATTCGCTTAGCTCTACTCCTATCGAGACAATGGTCGATTCGGAGTCTTTGGAAGAGTTCTTCGGCTACGAGACAAGCCCTGTGCGACACAACGCCAGCATACGTTGGACGGATAATATGGATGTAGACGAAATCTAAGGTCCTGTCGTCGCGCATCTGGCACAACCAGTCAGCTCTATTATGTCTGTGATATAAACCCCGGCAGAAAACAACCCTCCGACTACCTTCGGATGCCGTTTTATCCAGTTCAGAATCCGGTTCTTCATCACATTCTACATTCAGCAGCCTGGCCAAAAAATACTTTCATTAGGAATCGTACTAAAAACTCTCGGAAAGTAATAGTTTCTGTCTCAAAAAATACTCTCAATTAAGACATTTCAATCCTGTCAGCGTAATCGGTTGGTTTCGGAATTGAGCGATTTTCTTGGTCCGGCCGAGCGTTCGATGCTCGGTTGCGCTCGGTGACGCGTACTGTCAGAGAGCGCCCGAGGTGTAGCGTTGGTCGTCGTGCCAGCGTCGTCACAGTGCGGGGCCCGCTCGTTCGAGAATCTGTCACCGAATATCCGACCACCGCCCCGCACGCCCTCCCCGAAAATTGGAGCGCGCGCGAGCCATCGTTTCATCTCTATTACTTCTCCGTTGAATCGACTCTCTCGATGCCAAATTTTAAATAATTTCTCGCCGTTCGCCCGAACGATGGACGAGGACCGACCGAGGCTCGGGGCGCGGGACCTCCGCGACCGGCTCCAGACGCTGAAACAGTTCGGCTGTACCGTCCTGGTGACGGGGAACGTCAGCGAGGAGGTGTCCCGCGAGATGACCCGGAAGTTGCTCGGCTCACCCGAGGAGTCCCGGACGCGCATCCTCGCGCTCACCGACCAGGACCGCGGGGACGTGCCCGACCTCCTTCCCGGCGACGTCACCGCGAGCGACGGGGACGTGTACGTCGCCGATTACGGCGGGACGCGGGCCGCCAGCCCGGCGTCGGTCGAGTCGTCCGACGCCGACTGGCGTTGCGACGACCTCGACGTCCTTCGGGGGCGGCTCTGCGAGACCATCGCGACCGCCAAGATGGCGTCGTCCGGGTTCGAGTCCGGCGAACTCCGCGTCTCGGTGTTCACGCTCTCGTCGCTGCTCGCCCGCCACGACTCGGCGGCGGTCGAGCAGTTCGTCTCCACGGTCGCCGACCACGTCCGGGGGGTTCGCGGCATGGGTCACTTCCACCTGCCCGTCGCCGACGACGCCGAGGTCGTCCGGCGACTCGCGCCCCTGTTCGACGTTCGTATCGAACTCCGCGAGACGCGGGGTGCGCCCGAGCAACGCTGGCACTTCTCCGATTGTGACGCCCCGACCGAGTGGGTCGGGCTGTAGCGACACTCTCGAACAGGCACTACGGTTCGTCCCTCGGTCCTCCCGTCTCGTCCTTCGGTCCCGCGACTTTTCGACCCTCGAAAGGCTGTGTCGCACTCTGCAACGGCAGGACAGCAAGCGTAACCACGTCCCAGAAAGTCCTCGGCGCGCTCTGCACAAACGCTTGAACCGCAACCACAGTCTCGAAAGCCCTCGGCGCGGTCGCGGTCGCTCTGGCGGATATCGGGGGCTCTCCGCAACGCCCGCCCCAGATAGGGCCGCCAGAGGCGACCACGGGCCTGCGGCCCGCGACCGCGCCTCGCCCTTTCAGTCCGCCAAGGAGGGGGTTGTGTCACCGAGCGTACCCGGTCAGTGGTCGCGCGTCTCTGACCACTGCCGACGTTTCCCGGTTCGGCTCTCCCCCCGACGCCACGCCACTCGGGGCCGGGATGCCGCCCACTTCGCCGAGACCGAACCGCTAAAGGGCGTGTAGCCGTCGGATATGGGTAATGAAGACGCTCGGAACGGCGAGTGCGGCCCCCGGGGAGTTCGACGCCGGGCGGTTGCAGGTCGGAGAAACGCGCGACGGGAGCGAGTTCGGGCTCCCAGTCGCGGTACTCAACGGCGCGGCGGAGGGCCCCACGCTGTACGTGCAGGCGGTCAGCGACGGCGACGAACTCAACGGGCTCGGCGTGGTCCGGCGGGCCGTCCCGCAGCTCGACCCCGAGGAACTCGCGGGCACCGTCCTCGTGACGGGCATCGTCAACTACCACGCGTTCCAGGTGGCCGAACACCGCAACCCCATCGACGACACCAAGATGAATCGCACCTATCCCGGCGACGAGTCGGGCACCGCCAGCGAGCGCATCGCGGCGGCCACCTTCGAGCCGGCGTCGCGGGCCGACCTCGTGCTCGACCTCCACCAGGGCTCGACCAGCCGGATGATAAACGAGGTCCGCGTGCGGTGTGGCCGCCACCACCGCCTCCACGACGAGTGCCTCGAACTCGCGAAGGTGTTCGGCTGCGGCCACGTCCTCGACCAGAAGGGCCCCGAGGGCCAGCTCGCCCGCGCCGCGCCCGACGAGGGCGTCCCGACGGTCGACCCCGAGCTCGGCGGCTGCGTCGGCTTCGACGAGGAGTCCATCCGGTACGGTGTCGAGGGGCTGTTCAACGTCCTCCGCCACTACGAGTTCCTCGACGGCGACGTCGACCTCGAACCCCAGACCCGCGCGCAGGGATTCGACCGCTACGGCTCGCCCGTGGGCGGTCTCGTCGACTTCCGCGCGGAACTGGGCGAGGAGGTCGCGGCCGGCGACGTGCTGTTCGAGGTGACCGACCCCTTCGGCCGGCGCAAGGCCGAGGTGACCGCCGACGACGAGGGCGTCTTCTGGCGCTCGCGTCGCCTCCCGCAGGTGGCGACCGGCGAGTACGTCTGCTCGGTCGGTACCGACGTCGACGAGTACTGACGCCGGCCCGACGTTCCGGCCGGGTGCGCCGCTCTACTTCCTCTCAGATGCGAAGAATTAACATCGAGTGACCTGGCCTGTGTACCAGTGGCACACTCGAACGACGCGGCGGGCGACTCTCCTCGTTCCCCGGGCGAGGAGGTGTTCGACCGGATACCCGACGCCGTCGTCGCCCTCAACAGGGACTGGGAGTTCACCTATCTCGACGGGAACGCCGAGGCGCTCCTCGACCGCGACGCCGAGGAACTGCTCGGAACCGACATCCGGGAGGCGTTCCCCGCCATCGAGGGGACCGCGTTCGAGCGCGAGTACGAGCGCGCGATGGAGACCCAGTCGACGGTCTCGTTCGAGGAGTACTACTCGCCGCTGGACGCGTGGTTCGAGGTTCGAGCGCACCCCTCCGAGACGGGACTGTCGGTCCTGTTCGCCCCCGTCTCCGAGGAGCGACGCCGGAGCCGGGAACTGGACCGGTACGAGACCCTCGTGGAGTCCCTCGACGACGGCGTCTTCGCCGTCGACGACACCGGGACGTTCCTGGCGGTCAACGAGGCGTACGCCTCGCTTACCGGCTACTCGCGGGAGGAACTGCTCGGCCGGACGCCCGCCTTGCTCGCCGACGACGAGACGAGCGCGGAGTGCGAAGCGGCCCGCCAGCGACTGCTCTCGGGGGAGTGCGACGCGGTCACGACGTCGGCCGACCTCGTGACGGCGGCCGGCGACCGGGTCCCGACCGAGACCACGCTGTCGCGGTTCTCGTCCGGGGGTGAGGCGGGCGTCGTCGGCGTCACCCGGGAGACCAGCCGCCGAACGCGCTACGAGCGCCGCCTGGAGCTGTTGCACGACGCGACCCGGGACGTGATGGCCGCGACGACCCGCCGGGAGGTCTGCGAGGTCGTCCTCGAGGCGACCGAGGGGATTCTCGACCTGCCGGGGCTGGCGATCTACTTCTGGGACGAGGCCGAGGGGCGGCTGGTTCCGGAACTCACTACCGAGGACTGTGAGGAACTGTTCGACGAACTCCCGACCTTCGAGGGCGGCGAGTCGCTCGCGTGGGACGCCTTCGTCGAGAACGACCTCCGGGTGTACGACGACGTCCGGACCGAGGAGGACTGCTTCAACCCCGAGACGGTGATTCGGTCCGAACTGCTCGCCCCGCTTGGGGACCACGGCGTGCTCGTCTCGGGCTCGACCGAACCCGGGTTCTACGAGTCGGCCCACGTCGACCTGATAAGCGTCCTCGCGGCGAACGCGACGGTCGCCCTCGACCGGGTCGAACGCCAGCAGCGCGTGACCGCGCGCCGCGAGGAACTCCGCCGGCAGACGCGGCGGCTGGAACAGTTGGCCCGGGTGAACAACGTCGTCCGGGACGTCCAGCGGGCGCTCGTCGGCGCGTCTACCCGCCGGGAGGCTGCCGCCAACGTCTGCGAGCACGTCGTCGACGTCGACCCGTACCGGTTCGCGTGGGTCGGGAACGCCGACCGGTCCGGACCCGTCCGCCCCGACGCGTGGGCCGGTGAAGACGGCGATTTCCTCGACCACCTGAACGAGTCACGCGACGCGGACGAGGCGTCGCGTTCGCCCGCCGAGCGGGCGGTCGAGACGGGCGAGCGGGTGGTCGTCGACAACATCTTCCACGAGGAGTCGTTCCCGCAGTGGCGCAAGGAGGCGCTCGGTCGCGGGTTCCAGTCGGCGCTCTCGTTGCCCCTGACCGGCGAGGGCACGGTCCACGGCGTCATCGAGATATACGCCTCGGAGGCGAACGCCTTCGACGACGACGTCCAGGAGGTGTTCTCGGACCTGTGTCGGATAGTCGCCGACGGAATCGAGATCATCGAACGCCGACAGCTGGTGACGTCGGCCAACGACGTCGAAGTCGAGTTGCACGCCACGGCGGGCGACTCGTTCCTCGCCGACGTCGCGCGCGGGGCCGGCGCGGAACTCCGCGTCGACTCGGCCACGCTCCGCGACGACGGGACGTGGCTGCTCTACGTCACGACGGGGACGGACGTCGCCGAGGACGTCCGGTCGAGGCTCGACGCGTCGACCGTCGTCGAGAGCGTGGAACACATCCGGACGGGCTCCGCGGGGGAACTGTTCGGCGTCGTGGCCTCGGCGTTCGAGGTCGGCCGGATTCTGATGGAGTACGGGGCGACCCTGACCGAGCTTTCGGTGTCGGCCGAGACGGTCACGCTGTCCGTCCGAATCGGGCAGAACGTGGCGGTGCGGGGGCTCGCGGACGCGTACGACGACGTCCTCCCGGACGTGGCACTCGTCCGGAGAGAGCCGGTCGACGACCGGGAGAGCGACGATTCGTCGCCCCCGGCGCTGACCGACCGACAGCGCGAGGTCCTCCGGGCGGCCTACGACGCGGGGTACTTCGAGTGGCCCCGCGAGGCCACCGGCGAGGACGTCGCCGACGCGCTCGGCATCTCGAACCCCGTGTTCCACCGCCACGTCCGGCGCGCCCTCCAGAAGCGACTTACCCGCGAGTTCGGCCGGTGACCCCGGCACGCTAATATATTAGCGTCGGCGTCCCGGGGACGCTAATAGATTATCTACGCCAGCTTAGACGCGTGGCTCGGTACGGGCAGTCGTCATGGCAGGTCTCGGGCCCGGAGCGGGAGACGCGACCGACGGCGGGTGGGGAACGCGGGTGTTGCTCGTCGACGACGACGCGCGCGTCAGGGGGATGTACGCGGACTGGCTGGAGCCGACGTACGACGTCGCGGCGGTCGCCGACGGCGACGACGCCCTCGACGCGCTCGACGAGACGTTCGACGTGGTGTTGCTCGACCGGCGACTCCGCGAGTGGAGCGGCTCGGAGTTGCTCGCGGAGCTTCGACGCCGGGGCCACGACCAGTCGGTCGTGATGGTGACCGGCACCGAACCCGACGTCGACGTCGTCGACCTCTCGATCGACGAGTACCTGGTCAAGCCCATCTACGAGAGCGAGCTGCGGGAGGCCGTCGAGTTCGCCGCCCGGCTCTCGTCGTACGACGGCTCGCTCCACGAGTACTTCTCGCTCGTCTCGAAGCTCGCCGCCCTCGAGAACTCGAACGTGGACGGCGACCTGCGCGCGACCGACGCGTACGCCGACGTCGAGGACCGGCTCGCCGCCCTCGAAACGCGGCTCGAACGCGACCGGCGGTCGCTCGCCGAGACCCACTCCCCGCAGGTGTTCCGGAAGGTCCTCGACTGACGTCGGGTCCGTCGGGCGGTTCGTCCGCTCGGACGAGCGTCACTGCCGCTCGGCGCGTTCCGACAACTACTGGGTGACTCGCGACCGAGACGCCCACATGCCACCGAATCTCTCTTGTCCGTCGTGTGGCCGGACCGAGGCGGCCGGCCCGGACGAACCGTGGCGGTGTGACTGTGGCCACCCGCTCGAGTTCGCCGACCGGCCGCTCCCCGACGGGCCCGCCCCGGACTTCGCCGACCTCGACACGCGGGAGGGCCTCTGGGCGTTCGCGGACTTCCTCCCGGTCGCGCCCGAGGTCACGCTCGGCGAGGGGTTCACGCCCCTACGGGACGCCGCCGCCTCGACCGACTGGGGGCCGACCGTCGAGTTCAAGCTGGAGTACGTCTTCCCCTCCGGGAGCTTCAAGGACCGGGGCGCGACCACGACCCTCTCGCGGGCGGCCGAACTCGGCGTCTCTCGCGTGGTCGAGGACTCCTCGGGCAACGCTGGCGCGGCCGTCGCCCAGTACGCCGCCCGCGCCGGCATCGACGCCGAAATCTACGTTCCGGCCGACGTCAAGGCGTCGAAGCTCGCGGCTATCGAGGGCGTCGGCGCGACCCCCGTCCGGGTCGAGGGCTCCCGACAGGACGTGACCGACGCCTGTATCGCTGCCGTAGAGAGCGACGACGACTCCGCGTGGTACGCCAGCCACGCGTGGAACCCCGCCTTCTTCGCGGGCACCGCGACGTTCGCCTTCGAGGTCGCGGCCCAGCGCGACTGGCGGGTGCCCGACGCCGTGGTCACGCCGCTGGGTCACGGCACCCTCTTTCTCGGAGCCTACCGGGGGTTCCGCGCGCTGAACGAGGCGGGCTGGACCGACCGGATGCCCCGACTGCTGGGCGCGCAGGCCGCCGGCTACGCGCCGATCGCGACCCACCTCCACGGCGACTCGGCCGGCGACAACGAGGTCGCCGACGGCATCCAGATACGCGACCCGGCCCGGACGGACGAAATCCTCGACGCCATCGAGGCCACCGACGGCGACGCCGTCGCGCTCGGGACCGACGCCGTGGCGGACGCGCTCGACCGCCTCCGGCGGGGCGGGTTCTACGTCGAACCCACGTCGGCGGTCGCGCCCGCCGCCGTGGAGACGTTCCGCGAGCGCGGGGTGCTGGACGAGGACGACGAGGTGGTCGTGGCCCTGACCGGGAGTGGTCTGAAGGGATGACCGTCCGCCCGGCCGACTACTGTCCGAACTGCGGGACCGCGACGACGACCCGCGAGGTCGAGGGCCGCGAGCGCCGGTACTGCGAGACCTGCGAGCGCCCGGTGTTCCACAATCCCACGCCGACCGCGGCCGCCGCCGTGGTCGACGGCGATTCGATACTGCTGGTCGAGCGAGCGGTCCCGCCGGGGGTCGGCGAGTGGACCGTGCCCGGCGGCCACCTCGAAGCCGACGAGCAGCCCGCGGTCGCGGCCGCGCGCGAACTCGAAGAGGAGACCGGGGTCCGGGCCGACCCGGCCGCCCTCGAACTGGTCGGCGCCGAACTCCTCGCTCCGTTCGGCGACAAGCACGCGGTCTCGATGGCGTACGCCGTCCCGGTCGACGACACCGAGGGGACGCCGGAGGCCGGGACGGACGCCGCGGCGGTCCGGTTCTTCTCCCGCGAGGAACTCGACGCCGACGCCCACGCGTTCCGGCCCCACGTCCCCGGTCGGTTCGAGCGAGTGCTGGACGCGCTCTGAGCGCCGGACGGCGCGGTGGTCCTCGGCGTCCGGTCACTTCTCGGGATGAATCGGCGCGTCGAACCCGCCCCGGATTAGGGGCTTGGCGACGTGCCGCCGCGCCTCCGGGGGCACCTCGTACCATCCGAGTTCCAATTCCCGGTCGAGCGCGCGCTCGACCTTCCCCGGCGCGGTCGTCCCGCAGTCCCGACACCGGTAGCCCTGCCCGGCCCCCGCGCTCTCCATCGACCGGTCGCACTCGGGACAGTCGGGCGTGACGAGCTCGGTGCGGTCCAGCTCGCGGACCGCGAACTTCTCCAGCTTCAGGGTCCCCTCCGAGACCTCGCCGCAGGCCGTGATGCGGTCGCCGACGCGGAGCGCCCGCACCCGGTCGCGAAAGCGCTTGGTCGGTTCGAACGCGGCGCACTGGATTTGCGCGCCCTCGTCGTCGAGCCGGAAGAACACGTGGCCGCCGCGTCGCGTCTCGGGCGCGCTCGCGACCGTCCCGGGGACGCGGTAGCTCCGGCCGTCCGCGACCTCGGGAATCGTCGCCGCTTGCAGGTGGGCGTCGGTGCCCTGATTCGTCAGGAAGACCGCCCGGCGCGCGACCGGTTCGCTCTCGATGGCGTCGGCGACTCGGCGGACCGTCTCCGCGTCGTCGCCCCGGATGCCGTGGAGGATGGGCCCCGGCGTGTGCGGGACGCAGACCAGTTCGCCCGTCTCGCGGTCGACGGTGTCCCACGCCTCGGGGTAGGCGTCGTTCGCGGCCGCGAAGACGGAGTCGGCGTCCACCTCGCGGGGCGTCCCGACGCGCTCGGGGTCGCGGTAGGAGATGCACTCGTAGGTCCAGTCGCTCGCGTACTCGCCCGCCGGGGCGTCCGCCGTCTCGGCACCGCCCGAGCGCCCGCCGAACGCCGCGAGCGCGCCGACCGCCGCGAGCGCGCCGACCTTCCCCCGGCCGAGCTTCCACCCCTGGCTCCGGTAGCCGGCGGCCGCGATGCGCGCCTCGGCCGCCTCGACCGTGAGGTGGTCCCGGACCGCCTCGCGGGCGAACGCGGCGACGGCGTCGGGCACCTCGTCGGGGTCGCCCGGCGCGACGACCAGTCCCGGGTTCGTCCGGGGGTCGTCGGTCTCGGCGACGGCGGCGACTTCCTCGCGAGCGACGCGGAAGGCCTCGTCGGGGTCGACGTCGGCGTGGAGCGCGAGCGCGGCGTTGCCCCGGGTCTTGTGCTCGACCGCGGGGTTGAGCCGGACGAGTAGCTGGCGCTGTACGGCCGCCGCGGACTCCTCGCGCAGGCGGGTGGCGAGCCGGGCCGCGAGGTAGGTCGTACACATCCCCCGCTCGCGGGAGTCGGTGTCGTCGAGGCCGATGACCGTCACGACCCGGCGTAGGGCCGTGTCGGATTAACCCGTTTCGGAGCGTGCGAACGACCTGCCTCGGACGCGCGGATAATACGTGTTCCGAAGGGGCGAATTTAAGTCGAACGAGCACCTTCCTCCGCCCATGAAACTGTTCAATCGATTGAAGACGGGGTTCTCGCTGGTCCGCCGGAGCGTGCGCGTGCTGGCCGACCACCCGAAACTCGCGCTGTTCCCGCTGACCGCCGGCGTCGCCGGGCTGGGGTTTCTCGGCGTGCTGTGGGCTTCCCTGTTCGCGGTGGGCGAGGTGTCCTCGCTCGCGACGTACGCCGGACTGTTCGCGTTCTACCTCGCGTCGACGTTCGTCTCCGCGTTCTTCACGGCCGGGCTGATGTACTGCTCTCGACAGGCGTTCGGGGGCGAGACGCCGCGAATCGGGGACGGCCTCCGGGCGGCCTCGCGCAACGTCGGGCCGCTCCTGATATGGTCGGTCGTCAGCGCGACCGTCGGCGTCCTCCTCCGCGTGCTACAGGACAACGACACGCCGGTCGCACGGATTCTGGCGGCGATGTTCAGCGTCGCGTGGACCGTGATGACCTACTTCGTGATTCCCGTCGTCGTGTTCGAGGACGTGGGCACCGTCGAGATGTTCTCGCGGAGCAAGGAGACGGTCACCGAGACGTGGGGCGAGTCGATGGGTGCGGTCGGCGGAATCGGTCTCGTCACGGTGGCGTTCGGCGTCGTCGGGGCCGTCCCGGGGGTCGCGCTGCTCGTCGTCGGGTCGGGCGCGGTCGGCCTGTTCGGCCTGCTCGTTCTCGTGGCCGGCGTCATGCTCGCCGCGCTCTCGGCGCAGACGCTCACCGGCATCGCGAAGACCGCGCTCTACGTCTACGCGACCGAGGACGAGACGCCCGCGTACTTCGACGGCATCGACTTCGGAGACGCCGAGGGGTCGATATCCGCCCGGCGTCCCGGCTCCGGCGGGTTCGTCTGACTCGCAGGCGCTCCCGTCCGGTGGTCGGACGACGCCGACGAACCGTCGTTCGGTGAATCGTCGTTCGGCGAAAAAGCGGTCGTTCGGACGCGCCGGTCGGCGGGGCGTCGAACGCCTCAGCAGAATCCGGCCTGCTCGCAGACGTAGTTCGCGCCGTAGTCGCACGCCTCCTTGGTCAGGTAGTCGAGGAGGATTGCGCAGGCACCGGCACAGGCGATGTACGTCGCCACGCCGGAGACCAGCGGGAGGCAGATTTCGATGCAGTAGCCCTTGGTCACCTTTCCGACGCCGTACTCGCACAGCTTGGACACGAGGAACTCGCAGACGCCACAGCCGATGTCCTCGGCACCCACGTCGGCGGCGGCGACCTGCTCGCTGCTGACGACGCTCGCCTGTTCGTCGCCGTACGCGTAGGACTTGACCTGCGCGGACTGCATCGCCTGCACGTCGTCGCGCGCGTCGCCCTCGGCGGTGACGCCGAACGCGGCCAGCGGCTGGCGGCCCTCCTCGGTGTCCGCCACCGTCATCACGAGCAGTCCGGCGCGGTCGCTCCGCGGCGAGACCAGCGGTAGCGTCACCGTCACCGGGTTGGCCTCGTTCACCTTCGGGTCGTCGGTCGTGACGCTGAGACCGAACGCGTTCCCGAACGCGGGCCGGAGGTCGGCCTCCTGGGCCATCGTCTTCACGAGGTCCTGGCTGTAGGTCGACGTCATCGCCGTTCCGACCTGACTCTGCGCCTCGGAGCCGCTGAGCTCGCTGCGGCCCGTGATCTCGAAGTCGACCTTGTCCGTAGCGCTGGCGTTCTCCGCGAGTCCGGTGAAGCCGAAGATACCAGCACCGGCGGCCAAACTGGACTTCTTCAGGAAGTCGCGTCGTTGAATGTCGTTCCCGTCGTGGCTATCGTTATCGTCGTTGGTCATCGAAACCAAGAAGCAAATCTCCCCGAACTCGGATATATTTTTTCAAATATTTACAAAATTAATAAATTACACAACAGGAATAAAAGTACGTCTCTTCGATGCGGTGCGTGAGTATCGGGCACGAGCGCGGCTCTCTCCGGGAATCCGCCCGGCTCGCACTCGTCGGCGACTGGTTGTTTCGAACTAGTTAGCAATGAATAAAACTCCCGGGACGTTTCCGCCGACTGCGGGCCGAGACGGTCGGGCGAACGTCCGGCTGTCACCGGCCCGGCGCGGCTCGGGCGTCCCGGCGTCGACGCGTTCGCCCGAGCGTCCCAAGCGCACGCAGTGACCGAGTTCGGGTGACACAATACATATATAGGGGAATCACTTACATCGGGGTATGTCCCGGTCTGCACTGGTCGGGAACGTGACCGCGATGCTGGAGGACGCGGGGTTCACCGTGAGCGACCGGTGCGCGATCCGACCCAAGAGCTTCGACGTGGCCGCGCGGCGCGGCCGCGACCTGCTTCTACTGAAAGTGCTGGCGAACGTCGACGCGTTCGACGACGCGACGGGTCTGGAGATGCGCCGGCTCGGGGAGTACCTCGACGCGACGCCGCTGGTCGTCGGGCTCCGCACCCGCGACGAGGAGCTGGAGCCCGGGGTCGTGTACTTCCGCCACGGGGTCCCCGTGTTCAGTCCCGACACCGCGATGGAACTGTTCGTCGAACGGGTCCCGCCGCTGGTGTACGCCGCGCCGGGCGGGCTCTACGTCAACATCGACGGCGAGGTACTGCGCGACGAGCGCGAGGAGCGCGGCTGGAGCCTCGGCCGACTCGCCAGCGAACTCGGCGTCTCCCGGCGCACCGTCTCGAAGTACGAGGACGGCATGAACGCCAGCGTCGAGGTGGCGCTCGAACTCGAAGACATGTTCGAGGACGACCTCACGAGTCCGGTCGAGGTCCTCGACGGTGCCGACGAGGTCCGCGAGGAGGAAGACACCCCCGAGGACCCCGACCCGGAGGACGACGACGAGCGCATCGTCACCGTCCTCACCCGGGCGGGCTTCGAGGTCCACCCGACCGTCCGCGCCCCGTTCAAGACGGTCAGCGAGGACGACGGCGAGGAGAAGAACGTTCTCACGGGCCACTCGTCGTTCACCAAGGCCGCCGAGAAGCGCGCCCGCATCATGTCGTCCATCGGCGAAGTCGCCCGCACGCGGTCGGTGTACTTCGTCGACGAGGCCAAACGCGACAACGTCGACGGGACGGGGCTGGTCGAGCGCGAGGAACTGGAGGACATCGACGACCCCGACGAGTTGCGGGACCTGATTCGCGAGCGCGGCGGGGAACCGGCCTGAGACTTTTGTCGACCGAGTCCTCTCCCCCGGTAGCTTGGAAATAGCGGCCGCCACCGGAGCTTAACGCTCGTTCTGATGCTGGCTCTCAGCGCCGCGATGGCTGGAAGTTGAGTCGGACGATAGCTTCGATTACGCCGCGCCCTCGCCGTACTCCTCTTCCAGATACGCCACGATGTCGTCGCTCTCGGGCATCCCCTCGACGTCGTTGTCGGGGTCGACCAGCACGGGAACGCCGGTCTGACCGCTGACCGCCTCCACCTCGTCGCGGTCGGCGTGCGAGGAGGGGACCATGTGCGACTCGTAGTCGAGGTCGAGTTCGTTCAGCTTGTCCACGACCTTCGCGCAGTACGGACAGCCGTCGAGTTCGTACAGTTCGAGGTTCGACATGGTCGTGCGTAGTGGTTTCTGCGGGAAGAACGTGGTGGTCGGGGAAGGGGTTGACGGGATTTAGCGGGCACTCACTCACAGACGCATTCGTATCCCTGGTGGGAGAATCCCAGTACGTGACGGTGTAGCTCCCGCGCGAGTTCGGTCACGCGCGCTGCCCGATCGGCACTCGCAAGTCCGTCGCGGTAGTACGTCTTCGACCGATAGTCCTTCCAGAGATTTTCGAGTCGGGTCCGGAACTCCTCGGAGTACAGTCCCTCGTCCGCGCCGGTTTCGTACACGTCCGTATGATTCTGCGGCAGTGTGTCGGATTCGAAGATACCCTGTTCGAGAAGCCGAAATTCGACGGTTCGCTCCATCGAGACGAACGCGGCCTCGATTCCCAGCGTGTAGTATCCATCTCGGTGGAGGCGCTCGGCGGCCTGTAGTAGACGACATGCTTTCCGAAGTTGGAGGAGTGCGGCGCTCGACACGTCGAGATGGTCCTCCACGTCGCGGGCTTCCCGCTCGAAGACCCGCTCGGCACGTTCTAGCAAGGATTCTAGTTCGCTACTCTCCATTCTGAACCTCTCGCCGGAGTTCCCGAAGTTCGTCGGTCACGTGGAGCGGGATTCCCTCCTCGAACTGCTGTTGAAGTCGCTCACCGATTCGATCCACACTCTCGACCGTCTCGACCATCGGCTGGAAATCGTACCGGTCGCCGTCGAATTTCTCGTCTCGAAGCTCGGCAGCGACGTCGCTCACGCGACGCCGTGCGACGGTCTTGTTCCCGTCTACGATAATCAACAGGTCGACGTCACTTCGCCGATCTGCGTCACCACGGGCGACGCTTCCGAAGAGGACGATTCCGACTACCTCGTCCACGTCCTCGGTCTCTGAGAGGATTGCCAGCGTTTCGTCCACGAAGGTTCGGACGGGTTTCCGGAACTCGGACTGCTCGATTACCAGTATCGGATCGGGTTTGTCGAGCCGATTCTGCCTGATCGAGACGTAGTCGCGTTGCGGGGTCTTCCTGACGGCGATGACGTCGAGTGTTTCGAGGTGTTTGACGGCTCGCCTGACCGTGGCGAGCGACGCGTCGGTCGTGTCCGCGAGTTCCGTGACGGTGAACTCCGCTTCGGGGGACTCGACGAGCGTCCGTAGAACGTCGTCCTCTGCGGGCGATTTGAATATCCGCTCTGACGCCGGTATCGTGACCGAAACTTTTGTACCTTCCTTCATCTTCTATTGGTGTCCTTCATTGAATGAGCGGAGGTATAAAGAACTTGGTGCGGTTTTAGTTCGCGTTCTCGGTAGTACTCCTCCTCGCAGTCCGGTAGCGGTTGCAGTCCGGTGACTCACTGGCCTTGGGGATAGCTGACTTGAACTCCGTCCAACGGAAGGAAACGAATCACGATAGCTCCTGCTTGAGCCTCGGCGTGACCGCCCTGCCCCGCCCTGCCCTGCCCCGCGTCCGCGGGCCTCGGACCTCCCCAGCCGCCTGCGTTGCTCGGTCGCTTCGCTCCACTGCGCTACTCGTCCCTCGCGCGGTTTGGCGCGACACGAGGTCGCGCCCGCACGCGCCGGGCAGGAAGTCTCACCAGCGCGTCACCACCTGCGATGCTCACTCGCCGACGTTCCGAACCCGGCGCACGACGCGCGAAACCCGATTCCGAATCCGCCCGCGCTGATAGACCGCCTCGCCGAGTCCCCACGCGACGAGCGCGACCCCGCCGAAGATGGCCGCGAGGAACTCCCAGCCGGTCATCCACACCGGGCGAATCCACGGCGCGACGTGGGCCCACGTCCGGGCGAACTCGTTGGCCTGTGACTCGACGGGCGTCCCCGCGAACGTCTCCTCCAGCCAGAACGAGACGCCCCGGCTGTTCGAGACCGACAGGCCGCTCCCGCCGAGGCTGTAGTTCCCGGACGCGTTCATGTCCGCGATGGTCGGGCCGCCGGGCTCGTCGCCGAGCTGGACGCGCTCGACGTCGTAGGGAGCCCACGGCGCGTGGAACTCCCAGACGATTTCGCCCTCGGGGGTCGTCTCGAACACGCGCTGGTTCATGGTGTCGACGACCATCGTGTTGCCGTTCGGGAGGCGGTCGGCGTCGCGGGGCCAGCTCAGCCCCGCCGTACCGACCTGCCACGTGCGCTCCCACTCCTCGTCGCCCTCGCGCTCGTACTCGACGAGGCGGTCGTTCTCGCTGTCGGCCACGAGGACGGTCGGCGTGCCGTCCTCGCTTTCGAGGTACGTCGGGTTGTGCTGCTCGTAGAGGGTGTCGTGGTCGCCGTCCTCGCCGAGTCGCATGTCGATCTCGTTCGTGGAGCGGTTGACCACGACGACCTGGTCGAAGTTGCGCGGCGACACCAGATACTCGCCGTCGCCGATCTTGTCGATGTCGTTGACGTGCGTCCAGTCGTTCGCGGGCCCGCCGACGTCCTCGGGGTAGTGGTCGTCGAAGTACCACTCCCAGACGATTTCGCCCTCGCCCCTGTCGTAGACGAAGATGCGGTCCTCCTTGCCGGACTCGCGCATGTTGGCGACCAGCAACTGGTCGCCGTTTATCAGGTCCACGTCGTGAGTGTCGTGGATGTCGAGGCGCTCGGTCCAGACTCGCTCTTGGGTGTCGGGGTCGAGTTCGTACACCAGCGTCTCGCCCTGCGCGGTGGCGGTCACGAGCAGGTTCCCGTCGTCCAGCGGGTCGACGTCGTAGAACCACGTCGCGTCGAAGCCGGTCCCGTCGTGGACCCACTCGACGTTGCCTCGCGGGCCGACCGCGACGAGGCGAGCGGGCTTGTTCTCGTTGGCCATCCCCTGGAAGTGAAAGCCCTGGATGGAGATGATAGTCGTGCCGTTCGCCGGTTCGTCGACCGACGCCCGGAGGTTGGTCGGGTCCTCGGTCGTGGTGAGATAGCCCACGCCGGAGGTGGCTGCGGGCGCGAGCAGCGCGAGCGCGAGGAGGCCGACGACGCCTCTGACGAGCCATCGGCGGGGGATGGAACGAATGGATGTCACGGCTGTTACCGGAATCCACGCGCCCGAGGGGGATTAAGATTGGTGGAGCACCCTCGGGTTGGATGGCTACGGGGCGGTCGCGGTTCGGACGCTCCGACGCCGGGCCACTCTCGGAGTTATATTTCCGGCACGATGGATATATGTTCGAGTAGGGCGAACACACGAGCATGCCCGACGATGCTCGCGCTTCGATGACGCGTGGAGAGCGGATTCGCGCCGCCGCGCGTACGATTCGGACGCCCCGCACCGCCTCGTGGGTCGCCGACGAAACCGACGTTTCGGTGAAGACGGCCCAAAAGTATCTCGACCAACTCGTCGAAGACGACGTCCTGCGGACGGTCGAGCAGGGCGACCAGACGCTCTACTGCGTCGACCAGCTCATGGCGACCTACCGGGAAGTCGCCGCTCTCCAGCGCGAACACGACCGCGAGCAACTCACCGACTCCCTCGAATCGATGCGACGGAAGATTTCCGGGTGGAAAGCGTCGTACGGCGTCGAGACGCCGGGCGAACTCCGGGCGAGCATCGCCGACTTCGAAGACGCCGAGGAGCGTTCGGAGCGGCGCGAGGCCGCCAGCGAGTGGGAGCATCTCGCCGACCGCATCCCCGTCGTCCGGGCGGCGCTCAACGAGTACGACTGGGCCACCGAGCGCGACGCCCCCCGAGCGTAACGACGATGGGTCTTCCCGGAACCACCGACAGTTCGGTCTACGAGGGACTGAAGGACGTGTTACGACGATATCCCCTCGTCACGACCGTCGCGTACGAACCCGACGGCATCGTCAGGCAGTTCCTTCGAGCGCAGGTCGCCCCGAGTCACGTCGAACCGCCGACCGGGCCGGAATCGCCGACGCTCGACGTAGAGTGGCGATTCGTCGGCGACGAACCCTACTATCGCATCCACTACGCCGACTCGAACACTGGATTCAACTGCGGTTGGCACCGCGACGAGGACCACCCTGACCTCGGGGCGGTCCACTTCCAGTACGACCATCCCGCGAGGGACGAGCGAGACCACGAGCCCGCTCGATTCGAGAAGACGATTCCAACCGAGATTCTCTGGACGGCACTCGATAGACTGTTCGAGGAGCGGATTCCGGAGCTTGCGAGGAACGATTGAGTCGAGTCGTTCGACCGAAGGCGAGAATCGACTGTCTTAGACCGCGCCCTGCAGCACGCCGCCGGTCCGGACGACGAAGTAGAGCACGAACGCGGCCGCCAGCACCCAGTGGCCGGGCCGGGTGTCCTCGCGTTCGCCCGCCGCCAGCTTGACGACCGGATAGGAGACGATGCCGGCCGCGATGCCGTACGCGATGGAGTAGGTGAACGGCATCACGAAGATGGTGAGTCCGGCCGGAATCGAGTAGGTGAGGTCGTCCCACGCGATTTCGGCCACGTTCGACAGCATGATGATGCCGACCACGACGAGTACGACGTGGGAGGCGTAGGTGGGTATCGCGACCGCCAGCGGGACGAGCGCCAGCGACGCCAGAAACAGCAACGCGACCACCAGCGCGGTCATCCCGGTGCGGCCGCCCTCGTCGACGCCCGTGGCGGACTCGACGTACGTCGTGACCGTCGAGGTGCCCAGCATTCCGCCGACCGTGGTGCCGACCGCGTCGGCCAGCAGCGGCTTCTCGATGTCGGGGAGGTTGCCGTCGTCGTCGAGGAAGCCCGCGGCCTGCGAGACGCCGGTGAGCGTCCCGGCGGTGTCGAAGAAGTCCACGAAGAAGAACGTGAACACGACGAGCGCGAACGAGAACGGCTCGACGCTCCGGAGTCCGTCGAGGAACGCCCCGGCCAGCGGCGCGACGTTGTAGCTCGCGGCGTCGTAGGTGACGGGCGCGTCGGGTACCAGCGGGACCTCGAGCAGGCTCACGCCCATCTCTTCGAGCGCGGGCGAGTCGTAAGGATACGCCGAGTAGCCCAGCGCGGAGGCCGCATACCCCATCAGCGAGGTGGCGACGATGCCCAGCACGATGGAGCCTCGGATGCCCCGGGCGTACAGCGCCAGCGTCACGAGCAGTCCGACGACCGAGATTACGGCGACCGGGTCCGAAGCGAACACGGGGTTGAAGGTGACGAACGTCGAGCCGTCGCCCGCGACCACCCGCATCTCCTCGAGTCCGATGATGGCGAGGAAGAGCCCGATGCCCGCGCCGACCGCGAGTTTGACCGGCTCGGGGAACAGTTCGATGATGTACGTGCGCGCGCCGACGAGCGTGAGCGCGAGGAAGACGACGCCCTCGACCACGACGGCCGCCAGCGCGACCTGCCAGTCGATGCCGAGCCCGAGGACCACGGTGAACGCGAAGAAGGCGTTCAGCCCGAGTCCCGGCGCTTGCGCGAACGGGCGCTTGGCGTACAGCGCCATCACCAGCGTCGCGACCGCCGCCGACAGGATGGTGACGACCGCTATCATCTGGACGGTCCGGTCCGGGCCGATGCCGTCGGGCTGGATGGCCGCCGCGAGGATGGTCGGGTTGACCACGACGATGTAACTCATCGTCAGGAACGTGGTCAGTCCCGCCAGAACCTCGGTTCGGAGGTCCGTGCCGTGCGCCTCGAAGTCGAAGTACTCCGCGAGGCCGCCCGCCGCGGAGCCGCCGTCGTTGGTGTCGCTAGACCCCATGATGCACGAGTGAGCGTATCCGCCAAAAGGCACTTAAGTATTCTCATGGCTCGTGGACAGACGTACGCAATTGTGTATATCTCTTCGAGTTCGCTCCGGAATAGCAGCCGATAGCCCTCGGACGTGGATAGCTCGCGGCGCGACTCACTCCTCGAACGTCGTCAGCGCGCCGACCGGCGCGTCGGTCAGCCCCTCGGCGCGGTCGAGGCCGCGCTCGCCCGCCGCGATGAGCGCGAACACCCCGACCACCTCGGCGTCGGCGCGGTCGACGATGTCGAGCAGGAGTTCCTGGGTCTCGCCCGACCGGATGAGGTCGTCGACGACAAGCACCGACTCGCCGGGGTCGATCGCCGACGCGGGCAGGTAGTAGGTGAGTTCGATGCCCGAGGCCAACCGCTGGCGCGACTCGATGAACTCCTCGACGGCGGTCTCCTTGGACTTCTTGGCGTAGGCCACGCGGGCGTCGAAGTAGTCGGCCATCGCCGCGCCGAGCGTGATGCCGTCGGTCGCGGCGGTCAACACCACGTCGGGGCGGTCGAAGTCGAGCGACTCGGCCGCGACCGGGGCCACGAGGTCGAGGAACGACTGGTCGAAGACGACCTCGGAGTTGTCGACGTACCCCTCCTCGTCGCGGGTGACGCGCGACTCGAGTTCGGCGGCGAGTTCCTCGCGACCCACGCCGTCGACGACCGCGCGGGCGCGGTCGACGCTCGGCAGGACGTGGCCGTTGACGTACCGGTTGAGGTCGCCGGACGGGAGTCCGGTCACCGCCGCGAGTTCGTCGTAGGTCCGGGTCTCCTTGAGCATCCGGAGGACGGCGACCGCCTGTAGCTGGAGGGTCGCCTTCTCTGCGCGGTTCATGCTCCCGCCGATACATTCCACGAACTTGAATATCTCGAAAGTTCGTAGCGCGGTTTGAATCCGCTCGCCGCCGCGTTCGGCGACCGCGCGACGCCCCCGTTGGTGGATTGTGCGACCGTGGTCATCCGGCGGCGACGCGACCGGGCGCGCCCCGAGGACGAGCCGTCACGCCGCGTCGAGCAGTTCGGTGGCCGTCAGCAGCGACTCCAGCTCCACCTCGTGGTCGGCCAGCTTCTCGGCCGCGCCCTCCTCGCGGTCGACCACCACGAGTACGCGCTCGACGGTCGCGCCCGCGTCCCGAAGCGCCTGCACGGCGTCGACAGCGCTCTGGCCGGTGGTGGCGACGTCTTCGAGGACGACGACCGCCTCGCCCTCGTCGAGGCGGCCCTCGACGAGGTTGGCCGTGCCGTACTCCTTCTGCTGTTTGCGGACGATGACGTACGGCGCGCCGGTCTCGACGCTCGTAACCGAGACCAGGGGGACCGCGCCGAGCGCGACGCCCGCGAGTTTGGTCTCGCCCGCGCCGGTGGCGTCGAGGCGGGCCGCGAACGCCTCGGCGACCAGTTCCAGGCATCGGGGGTCGGTCTCGAACAGGTACTTGTCCACGTAGTAGTCGCTGGTGCCGCCGTGCGAGAGCTCGAACTCGCCGTACCGCACCGCGTCGGCGTCCCGGAGCGCCGCGACGAGGCTCTCGGTGGTGGTGTCGCTCATCGTCGTGAGTCGAGACGCCCCGCGTCAAAAGCGGTTCCGTTCGACGCGCGGGGCGGGGTCCGCGAGCCGCCTCAGTCGTCCGCAGTCGCCGCGTCGGGCCGGCCGGCCGCGGCCGGCGCGTCGAGCCAGTCGTCGGCCCACGACTCGAGTTCCTCGAACACCGGGCAGAGGTCCCGGCTCTTGTCGGTCAGGCTGTAGTAGGTCGCGATGGGCCGGTCCTCGACCCGGCGGTTCACCAGCCCGGCGGCTTCGAGGTCGTCGAGGACCCGCGAGAGCGTCCGGGAACTCGACCCGGTCGAGCGCTGGAGCTCGTTGAACCGCTTCTCGCCGTCCTGCAGGTCGTTGAGCACGACCAGCCGCCACTCGGAGCCGATCTGCTCGATGGCCTCGACCACCGGGCAGGCGTCGGCGTTCTTCTCCTCTGGGGTCTCGTTTTGCGACGTTGTGGACGACATCGGTGTTGTCGCTCGACGTATTGTCGGCGAGTACGCAAATAGGTTCCGGTACGAAGTAGGTTACGTAACGAAAGCTGGTGTTCGAGAGACAGTCGAGGCTCGCGTGACCAGATGACCGAAACTCCCCGCCGCGACCGGGACGTGACCCGACAGTCGCGTCACCACGGCTCGTCCTTCAGCCCCAACTGATAGGCGACGCCGTTGGTCGCCAGATGCAACAGCGGGGTCGCCACGAAGACGACCGCCAGCACCGGGAGGGTGAACACGTCGCCGGTCCACGCCGGCGCGGCCGCGAACGCGAACAGGAGCGCGAACGCGACGAAGTCGAGCTGGTCGAGCCCGGGGAACGCGGCCCCGCGCTCGCGGCCGGTCCGGCGCTTGAGGAACGAGGCCGCCACGTCGCCGGCCATCGCGCCCGCCGAGAGCGCGAGCGCCGCCGCGAGGGGGAAGGCGGGCAGGTCGACGCCGACCAGTTCGGAGGCGCTCGGCGCGACCGCGTTCAGCGCCAGCGCCAGCGCTGCACCGGCCAGGATTCCGGCGGCCGTGCCCCGCCACGTCTTGCCGTCGCCCAGCACCCGCTTGCCGTTCCACGTCCGGCCGCCGTCGATTGGCCGGCCGCCCCCCGCCAGCACGGCGGCGTTGTTCGGCACGTAGGCCGGCAACATCGCCCACAGCGCGATTGCGACGGTCTCGAAGACGCTCATGTCGGAGTAGGCGAACGCCGGGGCCTTAACCCGGACGGTTCCGGGCGTCTCCCGCGCTCGTTTCCTGCGCGTCGGCCGGGTCGCGGGCGATTCGCGGGATTCGGTACCCGGACCGGAACGAATAGCCCAGTTTAAAGGTCTGCCGGGAGAAATCCTCCGACAAATGATACCGCCCATCGCCAGTCGGTTCGTCGCCGGGGAGACGCCGGCCGAGGCGCTCGACCACGCCCGCAGCCTGAACGACCGGGACGTGACGGCCATCCTCAACCTGCTCGGCGAGCACTACGAGGACCGCCTGCCAGCCGACGAGGACGCCGAGGCGTACCTCCGGCTGGTCGAGGACATCGCCGACAGCGACGTCGAGGCCTGCATCTCGGTCAAACCCTCCCAGATCGGGCTCGACGCGGGCGTGGAGGTGTTCCGCGAGAACGCCGAGCGCATCGCGGCGCACGGGGCCGACCGCGACGTGTTCGTCTGGGTCGACATGGAGGACCACACCACGACCGACGCCACGCTCGACGCCTTCGAGCGGCTCGCGGTCGAACACGGCGGCGGGGTCGGCGTCTGCGTGCAGGCCAACCTCGAGCGCACCCCCGAGGACCTCGAACGCCTCGCCGACCTCCCCGGCAAGGTCCGCCTCGTGAAAGGCGCGTACGACCCGCCGAGCGACGTCGGCCTCTCGGAGAAGGCCGCGGTCGACGAGGCCTACCGGGAGCAACTCGAATACATGTTCGAGCAGTTCGACGGCGGCATCGCGGTCGGGAGCCACGACCCCGCGATGATAGAGCGCGCGCGAGAACTCCACGACGAGTACGGCACCGACTTCGAGGTCCAGATGCTGATGGGCGTGCGCGACGACGCCCAGTTCGACCTCGCAGAGGAGTACGAGGTCTACCAGTACGTCCCGTACGGCGACAAGTGGCTGTCGTACTTCTACCGGCGGGTGATGGAGCGCAAGCAGAACCTGACGTTCGCGCTCCGTGCGGTCCTCGGCCGGTAGCGTCGCCGGATAGCATCTAGTTTATAATCCTGCGGTCGGTTGTTCCCACAAATGGCCTCGTGGAAGCGCGACGTCGCGAGCGGCCTCATCGTCATCCTCCCGCTCGTGGTCTCGGCGTACATCATCGGGTGGCTGTATCTGGCCCTCGCTGGCATCCCGCTCCTCCAGGACATCCAGCCACAGCCCCTCCGGGTGCTGACGGTGCTGGTCGTGTTCTGGATGCTCGTCCTCAGCGTCGGCTACATGATGCGGACCGCCGTGGGGACGCTCGTGGAGGGTGCCATCGACAACGTGATGAACCACCTGCCCGGCCTCCGGGTCGTGTACAACGCCTCGAAGATGGCGGCCGAGACCGCGCTCTCGGACACGACCGACCTCCAGGCCCCGGTCAAGGTCGAGGCGTGGGACGGGATGCGGATGACCGCGTTCAAGACCGGCAAGACGACCGACGACGGCCGCGAACTCCTCTTTTTGCCGACCGCGCCCAACATCACCACCGGGTTCGTCGTCGAGATGGAACCCAGCGACTTCGAGGAGACCAACGAGACCGTCGAGGACGCGCTGACCCGCGTGCTGAGCGCCGGCTTCGGCGAGACCGCCGAGACCGGCATCCCCATCGACGTGGAGGACGAGCGGGAGGCCGAGTCGCCGCCCGTGAAGTAGTCCCTCTCCGCGTTCGAGTCCGCTCAGATAGAGAGAAGTCGTCTCGCGTGTCAGCAGGCCTCACGTCTAGCAGCGTGATTGGCCTCGGCACACCCGGCGTAGTTTGAAGACCGGGCGTCCGAGACGCGCTGTATGGAACTCGTCGAAGCCACCCTTGACGACCTTGACGCGCTCGTCGACCGCTGGTACGCCCTCGCGAAAGCGATGGAGGAGTACTCCGACCTGAACGAACTCGTCTACACAGGGGCCGACGAGGTCCCCGAGGACGGCTTCCGCGCCCTCCTGGACGACCCGGACGCGACCAACTACCTCGTCGTCAACGACGGCGAGACGATCGGCTATCTCACGCTCCGCGAGGACCACCACCCGTCCCGGACGTATTCTCAGTCCCTCCGCATCGTCGACCTCGCCATCGACGACGGCCACCGGAATGAGGGCCACGGCACGGAAGTCGTCGAGCGCGTGAAAGCGCTGGCCCGCGAGCGGGACTGTGACCACGTCACGGTCGCCTGCGAGTGGGAAAACGAGGGCGCGCGCCGGTTCTACCGCGAAACGGGCTTTCGACCGAAACAGGTCGACTACGCACAACCACTGGAATGAACCGGGATACGCGTTCGGTGCAGGCGAACGGGTACGCTATCTGATTTCGTCTCCGCTCCGTCCTCCTCGAAACGCCCCGCTCGCGTCGATTCAGAGCCCAACCAGGGCTCCCGACGGACGCCCGCTACGCCTCGACGTACGTGAACCACTCGTCGTGGTCGTCGGTCCGGCGGTTCACCACGTCGAAGAACCGCGACTGGAGCTCCTCGGTGACCGGCCCCCGGCCGCCGTTGCCGATCTCGACGTTGTCGACCTGCCGGATGGGCGTGATTTCGGCCGCCGACCCCGAGAAGAACAGTTCGTCGGCGGTGTTGAGTTCGCCCCGCGAGATGGTCGCTTGGTCGTGGACCTCGTAGCCCAGCTCCTCGGCCAGCGTGATGACCGACTGGCGCGTGATGCCGTCGAGGATGCTCTCGGCCAGCCCGGGCGTGTATATCTCGTCGTCGCGCACGAGGAAGAGGTTCTCGCCCGGTCCCTCGGCCACGTTGCCCTCCTTGTTGAGCACGATGGCCTCGGCGAAGCCGTTCCGGCGGGCCTCCTCGCCCGCGAGCATGCTGTTGACGTACAGTCCGGTGGTCTTGGCGTTGGTCGGAATCTGGCTGGAGGAGTGCTTGCGCCACGACGACACCATCACCTCGACGCCGTTTTCGAGCGCCTCCTCGCCCAGGTACGTGCCCCAGGGCCACGCCGCGACGGCGGTTCGGGTCGGGCAGTCGCCCGGACTCACGCCGAGGCTGTCGTAGCCGTAGAACGCGATCGGCCGGACGTAACACGAGGCGAGGTCCTGCCGGCGGATGAGTTCCAGCGTCGCCTCGGTCAGTTCCTCGGGCTCGTAGTCGATGTCGAGGTCGTAGGGCTTGGCGGAGTCGTACAGCCGGTCGAGGTGTTCGTCCCACCGGAAGATGGCCGCCCCGTTCTCGGTGTCGTAACACCGCACGCCCTCGAACACGCCCGTTCCGTAGTGCAGGCCGTGAGTGAGGACGTGGACCTGTGCGTCGTCCCAGTCGACGAACTCCCCGTCCATCCATATCGTGTCCACGTCCATCTCGTCGAAGCTCATACGCTCGGACGTTCGGAGGCCTCCGTAATGAGTCTTGACGCTTCGTGACAGGATGGCGTTCCGGTACGCGGGGTCGATAGCGGGATTCTCGTACGCCCTCGGCGCGCTCTCAGACACGAGAACTGCAAACTTGGCCTCGAAAGCCCTCAGCGCGCACTGCGACAACAGAACTGCAAACACATCCTCGAAAGCCCTCGGCGCGCTCGTCAACGACTATGACACCAACAACTCCTCGAAAGCCCTCGGCGCGCTCTCTGACAATGCTGGAACCGCAAACACATTCCCGAAAGCCCTCGGCGCGCTCTCTGACAATGCTGGAACCGCAAACACATTCCCGAAAGCCCTCGGCGCGCTCGCGGTCGCTCAGCGACATATTCGACGGACGTAGTTGCGTCGAATAGGGGTCGCTGAGACGACCACGCGAACGCGAGCGCCGGAAGACAGTCCTGCTCGCTTCGCTGCGCGGGCTGTGACTTCCGAGGTCACACTCGCTTCGCTCGCGTGACCGCGCCTCGCCCTTTCAGTCCACCGAGGCCAACCGCACAGCCCCGCACCCGCACTGCCCCCGCACCGCACCCGCACCCGCACCCGCACCGCGACGGCGGGCCTCACACCTCCCCAGCCTCGGGGCGCACGAGAGCGCCCCTCCCTCGCGCAGTTGGCGCGGCGCATGAACGCGCCGCGCCAGCGCGCGCCACCGTGGAAAACCGAGTCAGTGCGCGTCGGTCGGGCGCAGGGCCGCGTGATGGAGATCGAACTGCGTCTCTGAACGCTCCCCCGTGACAGCCGACTCCGACGAAGATGGCCGCGTCCTTCCCGGAGTGGCCTCGCTGACAGCTATCCCAGTCGCTCCACGACGTCCGACCCCTCCAGATACGCGAGTCCGTGGCGCTCGGCGTACGCCTTCGCGTCCTCGGGCGCGAGCGCCTCGCCCGTCTCGTCGTCGAGCATCTCACAGACCACCACGGCCGGCTCTATGCCGGCGGCCGCGGCCAGCGCGATGCCGAGTTCGGTGTGGCCCTCGCGGTCGCCCACGAGGTTCGGCGCGGCACGCAGGAGGTGGACGTGGCCCGGCGCGCGGAACTCCTCGGCGAACTCGACGCCCTCGGGATTCGCGGCGGCTTCGGCCAGCTTCGTGATGGTCGTCGCGCGGTCCTCGTCGGTGATTCCGGTGTAGGTGTCGCGGTGGTTCACCGGGAGCGAGAACGACGACCGCTCGTCGTACCCCAGTTCGTGGTCCCCGGCGGCCGGGTGGTCGAGCGCGTCCTCCAGAAACGGCAGGCCGAACGCGTCGGCCACCTCGTCGGCGAGCGCGAGGCAGACGAGTCCGCCCGCGTCGTTGCGCATCCGCGAGACGTCCTCCGGTTCGACCGCACCCGCCGGGTATATCAGGTCGGTCTCGCCCTCGCGGTCGGCGGCGTCGTGGACCAGCACCGGCGACCCCTCGCGGAACGCCGAGACGGCGGCGTCGACGCCCGCAGCGGCCTGGCTCATGCGTCCTCCTCGACGTGGACGGTGACGCGGTCGCCGTCTTCGAGCCCGAGCTCCTCGCGGAGCTTCACCGGCGCGATGACCTCCAACTGGTCGTCGTCGTGGTGGGTGCGCTCGGGCGCGATGGTGTGGGCTCCCTCGTACACCGCGCCGTCCTGCGTCTCCACGACGGCGGGGTAGCAGACCGCCGGGCCGTAGGTCCGGTCGTCGTCCTCCCAGCCGTCGATTGCCACCGGGTCCAGCGCCCCCATCGCCGACCGGGCGCGGACGCTCTCGTCGGTCAACTCGACGTTGAGCGTGCCGAGGAACGGCTCGTAGCCCAGTCGGTCCTCGAACTGGGCCATGTAGCCCGGCAGGGAGATGTAGTGGCGACCCTCGCCCATTCCGCTGGTGACGATGCCGGTCAGGTCCACGCCCGCGGGCGTCTCGAAGATGCGCCGGTAGTCCTCGTACTCCCGCTTGAGCGCCCACTCGCCGTCCTCGGTTATCGAGACCCACTGGCCGTCGCTGACCATCTGGCGCTCGACGAGCCCCGCGTCGTCGAGGCCCTGAAGCCGCCGCGAGGCGGTCTGGTTCGAGGCGTCGAGGCGCTCGGCGAGCGCCGAACAGGAGACCTTGACCTCGCCGTCCAGCCCCCCGTCGAGCGCGAGAAGTTTGAGCGCGGCGAGTTCGTCGTACCCGACCGCGCGCGGCCTCGTTGCTGACATGGGGGATATTCGGGCCGCGCGCGGTTTAAGGATAACGGAAGCGGTACGGTTCCCACAATTGGAACTACGCTCCTGTCGCCGCGCGGCGTCCGGAACGACTATAATGCTTTAGGCAAGCCTAAAAACATGGAATCCGACTACGACGTCGCGGTCGTCGGCGGCGGCCCCGCGGGCTGTGCTGCCGGCGTCTTCGCGGCGCGGTACGGTCTCGACGTCGTCGTGTTCGACCGAGGTCCCTCGTCGCTTCGCCGGTGTGCGTTTCTGGAGAACTACCCCGGCTTTCCGGCGGGCGTCGACGTGGAGACGTTCTACGACCTGCTCCACGAACACGTCGCCGAGGCCGGCTGTGCGCTCGCGTCCGAACTGGTCGCGTCGGTCGCCCGAGGCGACTCCGACTCGGCGTTCGCGGTCGAGACCCAGGACGGCCGGCGCGTCACCGCGACCCGCGTCGTCGCGGCCACGCGCGAGGCCGCGCCGTACCTGCGCCCGCTCGACGAGGGCGCGATGTTCGAGACCTCGGACCACGGCGACGAGGAGCGCGAGCGATTCGACCCCGACTACGCCGACGCGGGCGGCCAAACCCCGGTCGAGGGGCTCTACGTCGCCGCGCCCGCCGGGGAACTGAACGCACAGGCGGTCGTCTCGGCGGGCCACGGTGCTCGGGTCGCTCGTACCCTGCTCGCGGACTATCGACGCGAGCAGGGGTATCCCGACGCGCTCGCCGACCACTGGGACTGGCGTCGCCGTGCCGCCGAACTCGACGGCGAGTGGGGCGACCGCGACCGCTGGCGGGAGTGGTTCGACGCGCAGGTACCCGAGGACCACCCCGTCTCCGAGGACCGCCTCGCGGACCTCCGGGAGGCCGACGTCGACCGCCGCTTCGACGCGTACCTCACCGAGTCGGCGGTCGAGGAGCGCGCGGAACGCGGCCTCGAACGACTCGTCGAGACGCTGGGGCCCGAACGGATTCTCGACGCAATGGACGACGAGCGGATTCGGGGGTACCTCGGCGCGGAGTGACGGCTCGCCGGCGGCGTCGAGAGGAAAGAACTAAATTTGTTTAGGCGGGCCTAAAATACATGGTTGGCATCGAAGACCGGCGCGGCGACCCGACGCGACGCGACTACCTGACCTACGGGGGGTCGGCCGTCGCCACCGGTCTGCTGGCGGGCTGCATGGGCGACCAGTTGTTCGTGGAGTCGGGAGCCGATGGGACGACGACCGACTCGGGCGACACAGGGGGCGGCGACACCCACTCGGTCGCGATGTCGCCGATGGGCGAGGTCGAGTTCGAGGGCGTCCCCGAGAGCGCGTTCACCATCTACCCCCAGTACGCCGACATGGCGGTGGCGCTGGGCCACGGCGACGCCATCAACGCGCTGTACGTGCCCGAGATGTCCGGGACGACGATGAACCGCTACTACCACCGCCTCGACGGCGTCTCGTTCGACTGGGAGGGCCTCGACGACCCGCTCGACGTCGGCCTCTCGAAGGAGCTCCTCTACGACCTCGACAGCGACGTCCACCTCGCCGACCCCGCGTGGGTCACGACCCAGGACAACTGGAGTCGGTCGGACGTCGACGACGTCGCCACGCAGCTCGCGCCGTGGTTCGGCAACTTCTACAGCGGAACGCGGGCGTCGCCGCCCGCCGAGTACGAGGACTACGAGTACTACGACCTCTGGGAGCTGTTCGGCAGGGTCGCCGGGGTGTTCGACGAGCGCGACCGCTACGAGGCGCTCGCGGCGGTCCACGACGACCTCGTCTCGACGATACAGTCCGACCGCCCGCCCGAGGACGAGCGCCCGACCGCGGTGCGGGTCACGCTCTCGGGCGACGGCGACGCGTTCTGGACCTACCACCTCAACGAGCCGGGCTACTGGCTGGCCGACACCCGGCCGCTGGGCGCGCGCGACGCGTTCGCCGACGCGGACTGGGAGGGCCTCTGGGGAACCGTCGACTACGAGGCGATGCTCGAAGCCGACCCGGACGTCGTCCTCCACCTCTGGGGCATGACGCCGTCCTACAGCACGGCCGACGCCCGAGCGTCGCTCGAAGACCATCCCGCGGGGCGGAACCTCGCTGCGGTCCAGAACGACCGCGTGTACTCCGCCGGGATGCGGTATCAGGGGCCGCTGATGAACCTGTTCCAGCTTGAGATGGGCGCGAAGCAGCTCTACCCCGACCGGTTCGGCGAGTGGCCGGGCCACGAGGAGGGCGAGCCGTATCCGGAGATTCCCGCGGACGAACGGCTGTTCGACCGCGACCGGGTGGCGGACATCGTCACTGGGGAGTCGGTTTGAGGCGTCGCGGCGAGATTCTATTCGGTTTCCCAGTCGGGATGGGTACTCGGCTCCGGAACTACTCCGACTGCGTCACGCAGTTCGGACTCCTCCACCCACGGTCGACACCGGTCGTGTAGCTCGAACAGTCGGAACTCGTTGAGATGGACCCAACTGTACGACGCGACGTCGTCGTCAGCTCGTTCGCGGACCGCGTCGACGAGTTCGCCCTTCGAAACGTCGATTCCGTTCTCCTGCGCGTCCGTTATCAGCGATTCGAGTCGCTCGTCCGTCTCGTCATCGTCGAGGTCGTCGCTGTGGTAGATGTCCATCGCGGCAGCGACGACGTCCGGTTTCCCGTCGAAGTTCTCTCCCGTCATCCAGCAGTAGTCCCTCGGGAGTGCGTACGATTTGTCGAAGTACGGCGTCTCGCTGATCTTCCCGAGTTCGGTTACTTCTCCACCTGCGTCCTGCTCGTACACGCCGACGACGAAATCCGCGTACGCCGCGAGCAGATGGAATCGGATTCTGAACTCCGGGAGTCGGTCGAGTCCGATCTCCCGGAGGTCGCCCATCACGAAGGCGTAGGCGCTGAGCCGCCTGTTCAATTCGTTCTCGACCGTCCGGAGGCGACGGACGTACGGGTCCCGATAGCTTCCGAGGACGAAGTAGCACGTCTCCGGGGTCTGTAGATGGGGGAGTTCGTCGTTTGCGAATCCCAGAATCTCGGCAGTCTCGTCGGGTTCTAGTTCGAGACCGTGGAGGGCTTCGTCTACGGCGGCCTCGATTTCGTCCGCATTGGGTGGTATCGCTGGGTCCGCCATTGGTTTTCGACTCGTGTTGCACCTGTTTATATATTTCTGACTTATTTGGATATTCTACGAGAAACCATATTGGTTGACCCAAAGTGTTATTGCTCGCCCCATCGAAGCATTCCCCATGAGCGATAGCTCGTCGAGAAGTGGGTCCGGTCCGTTCGAGGAGCAACGGCGCATCTTCGACCTGCTCTCGCAGGAGACGCGCCACCTCGTCATCCAGTACGTTCTCGGTCATCCGGAACACCTCGCGTCGCTCGACGAGTTGGATTACATGATTCCGAAGAGCAAGGCCGCCATCAGCGACCAACTCGACAATCTTATCGAGGCAGATATTCTCGGTCTCTATCGCTACGAACCGAGTGAGGGAAAGCGCGACCTACCCTCGAAGTTCTACGGGTTCACTGAACACGGTATCGAAGTTCTTGACAAGTACAACTACCTTCGTGGCGTTCCCGTGGCCCGAGCGTTGTACAAAAACACTCGAAAGTCGGAGAAAATCGAGCGCCACGAGGATGCTCCTAGACCAGAGCTTCCCGATACCGTTTCTGATGCTCTCTCTAGCGATAGTTCCGGGACTTCACCGTTAGAAACCCACGTTCGGGCGGTGGCTGAGAGTGAGGAGACCGCAGACGAACTACTAGAAATCACGGAAGCGCTGGCATTCCTTACGTCGCAGGGACAGGACGACGTTGCTGATGTCGAAATCGGAGGCAAGGAATACCGTCTGGTAGAGAAATCCGAAGGAGACGCCGAGAAAGAACCAGCCGAAAGCTAATCAGTCCCCCGTAACCGGGTCCCGGCTCCAGAACGTGCTGTCCTTCTCTAATTTCGGCACCCACGTCTCGTCGGTCTTCGACAGCAGGGCGACCCGCGAGACCGGCACCTCCTTCAGGTACTCGTGGTCGGGCATGTGGGCCCGTATCGCCTCCGCAAACTCCCGCACGTCCTCGTGGTCGAGCATCGACTCGCGGGCCACCCGGTCGCGGGATTCGCCGACGTGCATGTACGATTTCAGTTCCACGAAGTCGGGGTCCGCGCGCCGGTAGAAGCCCGCGTACCAGTCGGGATGGTGGACGTTCTCGCCGCCCACGAGCGTCGTCCGGAGGACGGTCCGAGTCTCGTCTTTCCCCGCGAGCACGTCCATCGTCTCGACCAGTTTCTCCCACGCGTCGTCCTCCATGGCCTTGACGACCTCGTCGAAGGTGTGGCGCTCGGGGGCGTCGACGCTGACGTACAGCTGGGTCGGGTCGCACTCGGCCAGTACCTCGGGCCGGGTGCCGTTCGAGACGAGGAACGTGGTGATGTCCCGGTCGTGGAACGCCTCGATGAGTTCCGGCAGATAGGGGTACAGCGTCGGCTCGCCGTCCAGGCTGATGGCGACGTGGCGGGGCTCCATCGACTCCTCGAAGCGCTCGCGGGGCACCTCGTCGTTGCCCCCGAACCCCGACAGGAGTTTCCGCTGGAGGTCGATGCTGGCGTCGACGACCGCCGCGGGGTCGTCCCACTCGACGTCGCCCAGCTCGTAGGCGTGGCCGGCGTGGTCGCGCCAGCAGAAGACGCAGCGCTCGTTGCACTTGACCACCGGCGTCATCTGGATGCACCGATGGGACTCGATGCCGTAGAAGACGTTCTTGTAGCACTTGCCCTCCCCGCGCATGGCGTTGGCGGTCCACCCGCAGGTCTGGGCGGCGGTGTGGTTCTCGTGGTGGTACGCCGGCGCGTCCACCTGCTTCGGGCCGTCCGAGTCGCTCATTGGCGAACAGATGGCGACCGAGGCTGAAACGTTCTTTCCTCCGGTCCGACCGCGCGCTCGCCCCGAACGAGTCGACCCGCCCGGTCGGCTCCCGGCCGGGTCAGTGCTCGTCCACGAGCGGCATCGCGGCGAGGCGGGCCGATGCGATGGTCGTGAGCCCGCGGGCCGTCACCGAGTCGGTCGCCCGCTTGGCGTGGGCGGTCTCCAGGCCGACGTCGTCGGCGACCGGCACCAGCCGAATCGCGAGCCCCTCGTCGGTCACGTCGCACAGCAGGTACGACTGCGGGAACGAGCAGGTCGTCGGCGTCGCCACCTCGCGGACGTCCCGGTACTCGCCGAACGCGGGCAGGTGGTAGTGGCCGGTGAACACGACCGACGCGCCGCCCGCCGCCAGCGTCTCGGCGAACGGGCCGGGGTCGCGCAGCCCCGGCACGGCCGTCATCTCCGGCTCGACCGCCTCGCGGTGGCGGTCCAACTGGTCGCTGACCGCCGGGAGGTTGTGGTGTGCGACGACGACCGGATTCCGCGCGCCGTCGAGGAGTTCGGCCACGCGGTCGCGTTGGGCGGCGTCGACGCGACCGCCGTGGGTCCCGAACAGCCGGTCGGCGGTCCCGGCCGTGTTCACCCCGACGACGTCGACGTCGCCGACCCGAACCCGGTACGGGAACTCCCCGGCACCGTATCGGTCCGCGAACTCGGTGACCGCGAGGGCGTCGTGGTCGTCCCCGTCTTTCGCCACGTCGTGGTTGCCCGGAACCGCGTAGAACGGCGCGTCGAGACGGTCGAGCGCGTCGTCGACCGCCTCGTAGTTCCACGGCTCGCCGTCCTTGGTCAGGTCGCCCGGGGAGAGCACCGCGTCGACGTTCCGGTCCGAGATGTCCTCGAGCGCCGCCTCGAAGTGGTCGCGCGTGTGCTCGAACAGCTTCGAGGTCCCTTCCGCGCGGGTCGAGACGTGCGGGTCGGCCACGACCGCGAACCGCGTGGCGTCGGCGGTCGGGCGGTCGAGCCGGCCGAACGCGGGGCCGGTCATGTTTCCTCCGGGAAGAACGCGGTCGGGTCGTCGTGGACGAACGACGCGACCCGCGTCCCGTCGAGCAGGTGGACGTGCGAGTGCATCGCCCCGCGCGAGCGAGCGGCCGACGCGAGCGATTCGCCCCGCGCGAGGTCGACGGCCCCGACGAGCAACACCGCCTGCCGGCGGTCCGCGTCGGTCACCCGCGTCAGGGCGTACAGGTCCGACCCCGACCGTCGGCTGAAGACGCGATAGCTGTCGAACGACCCGCGCTCGACCGCCGCACCGAGCGGGTCGGCGACGTCGCCCTGCGCGACGTAGACGAGCCCGACTTCGTCGGTGTCGCCGTGGCGAGGGAGCTCCGGTTCGACGTGGCCCGCGCGGACGGTCACGACGTCGTACCCGTCCTCGCGCAGGTCGGTCTCCATCTCGCTGGCGGCCGCCAACGTGCGAGCCCACCCGTTTCGAGTCCGTCGAGTGCTGTCGGCCATCGCTCGTATCTGGCTGTTCCGAACGTAAAGAAGTTCTTAACATTTCACTATGTAGGTGTACGTACCGGTGATTTCCCACCGATATGGTATTGCGTGCTATTATAAGGGGTAATATGGGTCGGGGCGAACAACTGGTCCGATGGCCGAAAAGAAAACCCGACGACAATTCCTCACCGCGACCGGCGTCGGTGCGGTGACCGCCGTTGCGGGATGCACCGGGAACGCCCCCGACGAGACCGCGACCACCACCGAGGAGTCGGACTCGTCCGGAGAGACGTCCGGAAGCACGGACGACCCCGAGACCGAAGCGACGGACGAGGGGTCCGAGACCGACGGCGAGAGCGTCCTCCAGATGCTGGCGACCGGCTCCATCCAGACGCTCGACCCCATCAACGCGAAGGGGTCGGGCGCGGGCTACGACCAGTACGGCCAGTCGCTGATGGAGTTCGACAACGGCAACTACCCGCCGGTTGGCGCGCTCGCCGAGGACTACTCGATGTCCGACGACGGGCTCACGTACACCTTCGACCTGCGCGAGGGCGTCACCTTCCACGACGGCTCGGAGTTCACCGCCCACGACGTCGTCTACTCCTACCGGCGGCTCGCCGGGTCCGAGAACTCCCGGAACCGCGACGACATCATCGGGCAGACGATGACCATCGACCACGAGAAGGACGCCTCGCGGACCGAACCCACCGACGAGGAGACGCTCGAAGACTACGTGCCCGGCAGCCTCGCGGTCGAGGCCGTCGACGACTACACCTTCGAGATGACGCTCAGACAGCCGTTCGAGTACACCCTCTTCCAGATCGCCGGCGGCGCGTTCGCCGTCCTCCCCGAGGGCGCGGTCGGCGACGTCGAGGGCTACGACGGCGAGTACGAGTACAACGAGTTCTTCAGCACGGCCGGCGACGGCCCGACGTACGCGGGGCTCGGCCCCTTCGAAGTCGACTCGTGGACGAAGGGCGACCAGATTCACCTCACCGCCTTCGACGACTACTACGGCGAGGGACCGCAACTCGACGGCATCACCTACACCGTGGTCGGCAGCGGGAACACCCGCCTCAGCCGCTTCCGGAACGAGAACGCCGACATCCTCGAAGGGATGCCCACGGCGTCGTTCGTCCCGGACAACGTCGAGATCGAGGACGACAGCGGCACCGGGGGCGTCGGGACCTACACCTTCGACGACGGCACGACGGTCAACTACGGCGAGATTCCCTCGCTGTCGACCGAGTACCTCGTCTTCAACGCGCTCGAAGTCCCGTTGCCGGTCCGGCGCGCGTTCGCCTACGCGATGAACCAGCACGACATCGCCGAGAACGTGTACAAGGGGACCGCGAAGGCGGGCTACCACATCACGCCGCCGGCCCCGTACCCGACGTTCGAGGACGGCGTCTCCGGCGAGGAGTCGTACGACCGCCACGCCGAGGAGGGCTACCAGTCGACCACCGAGTTCGGTGCCGACGGCTACCCGTACGGCTACGGCGAGACGCGCCTCGACGACGCCCGCGCGGTCATGGAGGAGGCCGGCTACGGCGAGAACGACCGCTACTCGGTGACCGGGACGACCATCACGGGCGACAGCGGCTACGAGCAGGTGTTCGGCCGGATGCAGTCGAAGCTCCGGTCGGCGTACATCGACCTCGAAATCGAGGAGGCCGAGTTCGGCACCATCATCAGCCGGGCCATCTCGGGCGACATGGAGGTGTTCGGTCTCGGCGACGGGATGGAGTACCCGGGTCCGCAGAACTTCCTCCGATTCCTCCACGGCCAGAACCCCAGCAACCAGTTCACGCGCTGGGGCGCGGAGGACAGCTACCACACCGAGGAGTACCGGGAGATAGCTCGCGAGGCGTGGGAGAACAACTACGCGGCCGAGGACGCCACCCAGGCGTCGCGCAACGAGGCCTTCCAGACCGTCGAGGAGATAAACTGGGCGTCGGTCCAGGAGCTGCCGACCGTCCACACCGCGAGCCAGCGCTTCTGGCACGACTACGTGGACGTGGAGATGTACGGCGTCATGGAGAACCAGACGTTCAACGACGTCACGCTGGACCGGTAACCGACCCCAGCCGTGGCTGACTCTCTCAGGACAACGATGAACACGAGACGACGCGAGCCCGGCCGCCGATCGCGCCGAGGCGCTCGCACCGTTCCGGGGGCGAAGCGGGTGTGATACCGTGAGCAGACTCGCATACCTCGCGAAGCGGCTGTTGATGATGGTACCGGTGGTGTGGCTGGGGACCTCGATGACGTGGTTCGTCATCTTCATGGGACCCATCGACCCCGCCTCGCGGTTGCTGAGCGAAGGACAGACCCGCAACACCGACGCCTACGAGGCCGCCCAGCACCAGCTCGGGCTGAACCAGCCGCCGCTCGAACACTACGTGACGTGGATGACCGACCTCCTCACCTTCGACCTGGGCCAGACGTTCCTCCTCTATCAGGGCTCGAACGTCAACGCGCTCATCCTCGAGTTCCTGCCCCGCACCCTCTGGCTGGGGTTCTGGTCGGTCCTCATCGCGGTGCTGGTCGGCGTCCCGCTCGGGTTCTACGCGGGGATGCGCTCGAACAGCCTCGCGGACTACACCGCGTCGATGGGCGGCATCGTCTGGCGGGCGATGCCGAACTTCTGGCTCGCCATCATGCTGCTGGCCCTGCTGAGCGCGTCGCCGACGGTGTTCGGGGTCTCGTTCTCCTGGGAGACGTTCCTCGTGACCATCGACTCCATCTCGGGCAGTCCCGACCTCTCGCGCCTCGACACCGTCGGCGGGTTCCTCGCCGCGACCAAGAAGGTGCTGCCGGCGGCAATCGTCCTCGGCTCGGCGTCGATGGGCAACGAGATGCGCATCGGCCGCACCGCGGTCCTCGAGGTGCGCAACGAGAACTACGTCGACCTCGCCAGGGCGAAGGGCGTCTCCGACCGGATGCTCGTCTGGAAGCACGTCCTCCGGAACGCGCTCGTCCCGCTCGTCCCCATCATCACCAGCGAGGCGTTCCTGCTCATCGGCGGGTCGGTGCTGGTCGAGACCGTGTTCGGCATCAACGGCATCGGCTACCTGTTCTATCAGGCGGCCATCCAGGGCGACCTGCCGCTGGTCGGGACGCTGATGTACGTCTTCATCCTCATGATCGTCGCTATCAACCTCGTTCAGGACGTGCTGTACACCGTAATCGACCCGCGGGTCGCGCTGGAGGGGGCCTGAGATGGCGGGGGTACGCGACGCGCGACCCCGGACCTCCGCGCTGTTGGGCGTCGACGCGACGGCCGCGGTCTGGCTCGGCGCTGGCGCGGTGTTGTTCGCGCTCGAAGCCGGCGCGGCCGCGAACTTCGTCGTCGGACTGCTCGCGGACGCGGTCGCCGCGCTCCCGGCCGTCGGCGGGACCGACCGGGTGCTGGCCGCCGCCGTCGAGGCGCTCGACGGTCTCGCACGCTTGACCGAGTCGGTTCCCACGCTGCTCTCCCGCGAGACGATTCCCAACGACGGCCACTGGAACGGCACCCGGTGGGTCGACACCTTCGCCGGCCTCTCGCCCGCGGCGGCGTGGGGCGTCCGCGTCGCGCTGGTGTACCTCTACGCGTTCTGCTGGGCCGGGTGGGCCGTCGCCGGCTACCGGCTGTACCGCCGGCGGTATCGGTCGGCCGACTGGTCGCCCCGCGACGACATCGCCGACCGCTTCCGGACGCACGCGTGGGGCATCTTCGGCCTCCTCGTCGTCTTCATGTTCGTCGTGATGGCGGTGTTCGCCCCGGCGCTCGGGCCGACCACCGTCGAGAAGAACATGCGGGACTCGTATAGCTACGAGTTCGAGTACTGGGACGGCGCGTCCGGTAGCGTCGAGACCACGCTCGTCGGCGAGGCCAATCTGGCGTCCCAGTCGATGGGCAACGAGCGGGTGATGCCGATGGCCTACGACGACTTCGGCCGGTTCCACCCGTTCGGCACGCTGCCGTCGGGACAGGATTTGTTCACCTTCATCGCGGTCGGGTCGCGGATATCGCTGGTCATCGGCGTGCTCTCGGTGGGGCTGAGCGCGCTCATCGCGACGTCGCTGGCGCTGACCGCCGCCTACTACAAGGGCCGGGTCGACCTCGGGATGGTGTTGCTCTCGGACGCGGTGATGGCGATGCCACAACTGCTCTTGCTCATCATGCTCACGACGGTCCTGGCGGACACGTGGATCGGCGGCGTCTACAGCGGCGCGTTCGTGCTGGCGCTCATCTTCGCGTTCACCGACTGGACGTACATGTGGCGGTCGCTCCGCGGCCCGGCGCTGCAGGTGTCCGAGCGCCAGTGGATAGACGCGGCCGAGAGCTTCGGCCAGCGACCCCGGACCATCATGCGAAAGCACATGCTCCCCTACATCACGGGGTACCTGCTGGTGTACGGGTCGATGACGCTCGGCGGGGCCATCATCGCCATCGCGGGGCTGTCGTACCTCGGACTCGGCGTCGCCCCGCCGACGCCCGAGTGGGGCCGCGCCATCAACCTCGGCCAGGACTACGTGACCACCGGGTCGTGGCACATCTCGCTCATCCCGGGCGTGCTCATCACGCTCGTCGTGACCGGGTTCAACGCGCTGGGCGACGGCATCCGTGACGCCATCGACCCACAGTCGGACGGCTCGACCGGCGGGATGGCCGGTCGCGGAGGTGGCGCGTGAGCGACCGACCCGACGGCGGCCAGCCCCTGCTGGCCGTGCGGGACCTCCGGACCGTCTTCCACACCGAGCGCGAGACGATTCGGGCGGTCGACGGCATCTCGTTCGACATCCGGCGCGGCGAGACGGTGGGGCTGGTCGGCGAGTCCGGGTCGGGCAAGTCGGTCACCGCCCGGTCGCTGCTCGGCCTCGTCGACCCGCCCGGCGTCGTCGAGGGCGGCGAGATTCGGTTCAAGGGCGAGGACCTGACCGACGTCGGCTGGGACGACCACCGCGGCGAGATATCCATCGTCTTCCAGGACCCGAGCAACTCGCTGAACCCCGTCTACACGGTCGGCAACCAGATTCGGGAGGCGCTCAAGATACATCGGGGCCTCCGGGGCGAGGCCGCGGTCGAGCGCGCGGTCGACCTGCTGGAGACGGTCGGCATCCCCGACCCGAAGCGCCGCGTCGACGAGTACCCCCACCAGCTGTCGGGCGGCATGCAACAGCGCGCGGTCATCGCCACGGCGCTGGCCTGCGACCCCGACCTGCTGGTGTGCGACGAGCCGACGACCGCGCTCGACGTCACCATCCAGGCCCAGATTCTCGACCTGCTCGACGACCTCCGGACCGAGGAGGGGCTGGCCGTCCTCTTCATCACCCACGACATGGGCGTCATCGAGGACGCCACCGGCCGCGTGAACGTGATGTACGCCGGCGAAATCGTCGAGCGCGCACCGACCACGACGCTGTTCGAGGACCCGAAACACCCCTACACCCGGGCGCTGCTCGAGAGCATCCCGGGGAGCGTCTCGGTGGACGAGCGACTGCCGACCATCGAGGGCGAAGTCCCGACGCCGTCGGAACCGCCCAGCGACTGTCGCTTCGCGCCCCGGTGCCCGGCGGCGTTCGAGGACTGCTCGGCGGTCCACCCCGAACTGACTGACGTCGGCGGGCACGGGCGCGACCACGCGGCGGCCTGCCTGCTTCACGACGACGACTTCGCCACGGAGGACGACCGATGACCACGAGACACCCACCAACCGACCGACGGGACGACCGGACCGCCGTGTCGGCCGAGCCGTTCGTCTCGGTCCGGAACCTGACGACGTACTACCACGACTCCTCGATGCTCTCCTCGCAACCGCCCGTGAAGGCGGTCGACGGGGTCTCGTTCGACGTCCGCGAGGGCGAGACCGTGGGGCTGGTCGGCGAGTCGGGCTGTGGCAAGACCACGCTGGGCCGAACGATACTCGGGCTCGAATCCCCGACCGACGGGACGGTCCTGTCCCGGGGCGAGGACGTGACCGACCTCGACGCCGCGGAGCGCGGCGAGTGGGTCCGCAAGACGGGGATGGTGTTTCAGGACCCCGAGGAGAGCCTGAACGAGCGGATGACCGTGGGGGAAATCGTCCGGGAACCGCTCGACGCCCACGAGTGGCAGACGCCCGACGAGCGCGAGCAGCGTGTCCGTGAGCTGCTCGAACGGGTGGGGCTCAACGAGGAACACTTCTACCGGTATCCCCACCAGTTCTCGGGGGGCCAGCGCCAGCGCGTGGGCATCGCGCGGGCCCTGGCGCTCGAACCCGAGTTCCTCGTCCTCGACGAGCCGGTGTCGGCGCTCGACGTGTCCGTGCAGGCGCGCATCATCAACCTGCTCGAAGACCTCCAGACGGAACTCGGCCTCTCGTACCTGTTCATCGCCCACGACCTGAGCGTGGTCCGCCACATCGCCGACCGGGTCGCGGTGATGTACCTCGGGAACGTCGTCGAGATGGGGCCGACCGAGCGCGTGTTCGCCGACCCCCGACACCCGTACACGGTCTCGCTCCTCTCGGCCATCCCCGGGAGCGCGTCCCCGTGGACGGGCGACCGAATCACGCTCCGCGGGACGCCGCCGAATCCCCGCCACCCGCCGTCGGGCTGTCCGTTCACCACCCGGTGTCCGGCCAAGATTCGCCCGGACGAGTACGACCTCGACGAGGACGCGTGGCGCGCGCTCGACGCCCTCCGGTCGGTCTTCCGGACCCGGTCGCGCGACCCGCCCACGCTTCTCGACCGGGCGAAGCGCGTGCTCGGGCGCGAGACCGTCGACGACACCGTCCGGGCCGCGGTCGACGACCACGTCGGCGACGCCGACCTGCCCGACGAGGTCCGGGCGATAGTCGACGAGGCGGTCGAACTGGCCCGGGGCGGCGAGTATCGCGCCGCCGCCGACAGGCTGGCGGCGTCGCTGGGCTCGCGCTGCGACGCCGAGCACCCCGAGTTCCACCGTTCGGACCGACGCCGGAGCGCGTGCCACCGGGCCGAGCCCGGATACGACGACGTTCGCACCACCCTCGAACGACGCCACGCGAGCGCGGCCGACGGCCGACCGAACGACCGCCGGGGGGCGGACGGGTAGATGGTCACCGAACGCATCGAGTCGGCTCGGTCGCGCCTGACCGACGAACGGCGGCGGACGCGGGCGGAACGGGACGCGTTCGAGTCGTTCCGGTCGCGCGTCGACCGCATCTCGGCGTCGCCCCCCGAGCCGGGCCGAAACGTCCCGCCGACGGTGCGCGGGTCGCCCGGTCGGTCCGGCGACGGGGCGGCCGCCGTGCGGGACGCCTACGAGGCGACCGTGATGGCGACGCCCCACTACGAGGCCGACTACGGTGACGAGTACGCCGAGAGCGTCACCGTGGAGTTCGGCCGGGAGCTGGCCGAGGCGCTCGCGCGCGCCGACGCCACGACGCCGGTGTTGAAACGCCGGCTGCTCCACGCCGCCGAACGGGCGACCGACAGGCGCGACCGGTTCCTCGACGTCCTCGACGCCGAGCGCGCGACCCTCGACGAGGCCGAGCGGGCGCTCGCCGGCGTCGACGACGACCTGACCGCGGTCGGCTCGCGGCCGCTCGCCGACTGCTCGCCCCGCGAGCTCGACCGGTTGGCCGACGACCTCGACCACCTGGCGGCCCGGTGTGAGGACCTCGCGGCCTCGCGCCAGACCGAACTCCGGAGGCAGCGCCGGACCATCGACGTGCCCACCGCCGACCGGAACCTGCAGGCGTACCTGTACCGGACGCTCGACGTCACCCACCCCGTGCTCGCGTCGGTGGCGACGCTCTCGGACCGCGTCCGCCGGCAGGCGGACGCGGTAGAGGCCGCCCGCGCCCGCTCGTCGGTCCGTCCCTGAGAGGGGCCGGAAAACGCGGGGTGGAGGCTCCGGGTCGACGTCGGCGACGACGACCCGCTGTCGGTGGTCGTCGACGGCGACGACGACCCGGCGTGACCGTCGAGTCGTCGACGCGAGTTCCACGGCGTCGTCGGGACCCAGTGGCGTCGAATCCACCTCCTGGTGCTTGACCCCTTGAGCGATTTCCTCGGCTTTACCGGTTCGAGCCTGTCGATGTCGAGACCTGCTCGTTCGACCGTCTCCTCGGTCGAAGCGCTCGCCCGTCCGGAGGCAGCCGCGAGGCCCCTCGCTCCACCGAGGGCACTCGTGAATCCACGTCCGTCTATGGAACTACTGCTCTCGGACGGCTCGTTCATGTCTCGACTATCAGACATATCAGTACAACCCGCGAATCGTCATGTACTTAAATTATCCTGCGCACGTGTCCAAGCAGCGTATGTGTTCACAGTGTGAATATATTCCCGTAGAGACGAAACGCCGGGAGAGATGGTTCCGTGAGCGTTACACTCGTCACGCCGCGGATGTCGAACCCCGTGTCGAGTGGGCTCTCCATCGGGGGAGACGCCAATGAGTAACGGAGCCGCGTTTTTGGGGGCGCAGGCCCTGGTGCCGCTTCAGATTTTCGGGGACTCCTTTCCGACGACGACCTTCGGCCTCGGTGTCGCGTTGCTCGTATTCGGATATCTGATCCGGGTCTATCACATGACCGGTCTGATTGCGGGCATCAACCCGGAGATGGTTCGGGACGAAGACCGTTTGGCGAACCTCGTGGGCGGGACCTTGTTCCTCATGAGCGCTCTCACGTTCGTCTACGGGTTCCTCCTCATGCAGAACCTCGGTGGGGACACTCTTCAGACAGTGTACGAACTCACCCTCGTCGGTATGCTCGTCGTGATGTTCGTCAAGGCTCGGACGGTCTGACTTCCTCAACGACTGACGTCGTGAGTGTGCCCTGCTCGGCCGTAAGCGACCACGAACCCGCTCTCTCGTAATCGCTGCCGGCGCGCCGGGACACGAAATCTACAGGGTGTGCGCGCCGAGTGTCTCGGAGTCGTTCTGAAAGGCTCCGATCTTCCGTGATGTCGAGCCCCCGACAGTCGCTCGAACCACTTGGCCCCGAGCGGTTCATCTCAACGTCAGTTCGAGAGCGCCCGGTCGACCGTAAACCATCTGTCTACGGTCCACGATCCGATTATCGTCCCGGCGAGACTCACGCCGAGCGTGACGAACGTCACCCAGAGTATGTCTACTCCGGGAGCGAAACTCAGGACGAGGAGGGTGCCGAACGCAGGTGCGATACCCACGATGTTCGTCACGTTTTCGAGGTTGTTGACGATTCTGCTCTCGCCCGAAAACAGAGTTACCACGACGGTCACCACGACTGCCCACAGCGCAGCCGGAATCGGTGTCAGGAACGAGGCGTAGACGAGTTCACTGACCTGCGAATTGAACGAGACGCCCAGCGAGAGCAAGAGAACGATAGCGCCGCCGAGACCGACGACCGCGAGTGCGAAAAGCTGTATCAGCGTGATGATCGCTGAACTCGCGATGAGGCCACGGAATACTTCCTCTGGGGCGTACGGCGAGGCGATCAACAACTCGATTCGGCCGCTTTCGATCTCTTGGCGCGTGAACTTCCGTCCAACTCGTAGCCCGGTCAGTGCTCCGAACACCGAGAGGAGGTACGGCCCCTGAATGACCAGCAACGATAGAACGCTCGCACTAGTGTTGTCGAGCCCCTCGAAGTAGAGGCGAGCGTACTGACGGATAGCTCGCTCCGTTGGCCCCGTCAGTAAATGGGGTGCTCGGGCGGTGACGAGCGTCACGGCCAGAAACAGCGCCCCGAATCCGACGGGCGTCAGCAACATCCGCCAGCCTACGACGCGGATTTGACGCCATATCAGCGCCTTCGTGAGCCGGATCGAATTACGGAATCCCGTCATTTTACTCGGTCTTCCCCCTCGAAAAAGTGCTGTAGCGCGTTCTCGTCGGTTCTGACGTCTTCTACTTTCACACCGAGGTCAGCGAGTTGCTCGACGACGTCAGTGACTGTCGTGTCCGGTTCTACCTCGAACTGAACGTACTCGCCCTCGATGCTCGGCTCGTACCCCAGCTCGCGAATCACCGACCTCTGCTCGTTCGACGCTAACTTGAGTTGCAGCAGCCGTCGGCCCGAGTACTCCGCGATAATTTCGTCTCTCGATTCGGACCTCACGACTGTCCCATCGCGTAACAACGCGACGTCGTCGGCGAGTTGGTTTGCCTCGTGCAGGTTGTGTGTCGCGTACAGCACGGTTTTGTCGGACGTCCCAAGACGGCGCAGTAATTGGAGCAGATTCGACCGTATCGATGGGTCGAGTCCCGCCGTCGGTTCGTCGAGAAAGAGTATCGACGGCTCGGATAACAGTCCCCGTGCGATAGCGATCCGTTGGGACTGCCCGCGACTCAACTCCCCGCCGTCTTTCGAGAGAAGATCGTGAAACTCCAGCGAGTCCGCCAACTCGTCGATGCGTTCTCGAACGTATTCCGGAGTGAGGTCGAGAACTCGACCCCAGAACTGGAGATTCCGACGGACGGACAGGTTCGACGTCAGCGATGGTATGTGGGGAACGTAGCCGACTTCCGCCTTTATCGCGGGGTTGTCGAACGGGTCGTCGCCACGTATCGTTACCGTTCCTCGTGTGGGTTCGAGCACGCCCGCCCCGACTCGAAACAACGTCGTCTTTCCGGCACCGTTCGGTCCGATGATAGCAGTACAGCCTGAGTCCAGCCGTAGGTCGACTCCGTTCAGCACCCGCTGTTGGCCGTATTCGGCTACGATATCATTCAACGAAAGGGCACGACGTTTCATCTTGCTAATCTATCGTCGTACGTGACTTGAAAGTTCAGATGTACGGTCACGGGGGCGTTGCGGAATGTCTGAGGCTACGGTGTCGTCCTGACGTCGCCGGGCATGTGGTCGCCTCGATCGATATCTTCGAGCTGGTCGAGAATCTCCTGTTTGTTCTCCGCGAGCGTCGCGAAGTGCTCCTTGTACGTGTCGCCCAGGACAATCTCATCGCGGATGAACTCTTTCCGGTTCTCTTCGACGAACTCCTCGCGGTAGTTCTCGAACAGGGAGTTACAGGCGTGACAGATACCCGTGTACTCCCGGTCGTCCTCGACGTCCATCATCTCGATGAGTTGTTTCGGTCCGACCGTCCGGACCCAGGACCATGGCGACGACCACGTTTTTGAGCTGCTCCCGTTCAGGCGACGCCTCGACGAGGTTGCCGATGTTCTCGGCACCCATGAACGCCGTGTGGAAGTCGTCGTAGCTCGTGTTGAAAATTATCCTGTGCACATGAACGGAATTCGGGCATATCTGCGCCGCGTTCATCCGCCTCTCGCGTACTGCCGGGAACCGCGTCACATTCCTGTCTCGGATCGCGCACCGATTCTGGGCACGAGAGCAAGATACATGTGGAACGGCTGAGAAGACGTCGGCGATGACAGACGGGTCCCCGACCAGACGCGAGTTCCTCGGCGTCGGGGGCTCGACCGTCGCCGTCGGACTCGCGGACGCACCGTGGCGACCCGCCACCGACGCGTTGGCCGACCACCCGTTCGTCCCGACGGCCGACGAGCGCTGGTCGGTCGAGTTCGGCGAGTCGGTGTCGCTGCCCGAACCGGTCGACGGGACGTTCTACGTCGCGACCGGTGAGTACGTCCACGCCCTCTCGACCGACGGCGTCGGGACGTGGCAGTTCCCCGTCGAGGGCGACCGGACGAACGTGACGGTCGGACGCCGCCCGGGGTTCTCGACCGACCGCCACGCTGTGTACGTGGACGACGACGACCGCATCTCCGCGCTCGACCCCGACGACGGCGACGTCCGCTGGCGCTACGAGGACGCCGAAAGTCCGCGCGTCCACGCCACGCTGCCGGGCCTCGTGGTCGCGTTCGACGGCCGACGCATCGCCGACGACGACGCGCTGGTCGGCGTCTCGGCGGCCGACGGCAGCGAGCGCTGGCGGACCGCCTTCGACAGCCACCTCTGGCTCTACGTCCGCCACGACGGCGAGACCCTCTACGCCGGGGCCCAAGACGGGACGTTCCACGCGGTCGACGCCGACGACGGGACCCGGCGCTGGCGGGTCGACCTCTCGGCGGACCTCGCCGACGAGTCGTCCCGCCCGCTCGCGGTCGAACCGACCGCCGACCGCGCGCTCGCGTGGGGTTCGAACTCCGGCGTGCTGTGCGGGCTCGACGCGGCGGACGGCACGGAGCGCTGGCGGGTCGAGACCGACGGCGAGGCGGCGGCGTTCCCGGGCGCGGTCGACGGCGACGCCGTGTACCTCCGGGACGGGCCGGCCCTCCGCGCGCTCTCGGCGGCCGACGGCAGCGAGCGCTGGCGGTACGACCTCGAATCGGAGCCGGCGTCGTTTCCGCTGGTCGACGGCGAAACCGTCTACGTCGGGTCCGGCGACGGAATCCACGCCCTCGCGGCCGACACCGGACGCCGGCGGTGGCGCTCGGGAACCGGCGCGGTCCCGGGAGCCGTCGCGGACGGCACGCTGGTCGCGGACAGCCGGGGGTCGGCGGTGTACGCCCTCGACGCCGAGGACGGACGCCTTCGCTGGCGGTACGACCCCGGGTCCGCGCTCCGGTGGTACCCCCGCGTCAGCGACGGTACCGTCTACCTCAGCACCGAGTCGGGTACCGTGGCCGCCATCTCCGACCCCGGCCCCACGCCCGTCCCGGACGCGCTCCGGGCCGTCGTCTCCCCGGTGGGGCTGGCCGTCGGCGGTCTGCTCGCCGCCGGGGTCGCGCTCGGAGCTGCCCGTCGGCGAAGCTCTACGGACTCGCGCGATTCGCCGTCGGGGTCGGCGGAGGCGACCGCGTTCGCGGACCTCGAACTGCTCGACCCGATTGCGGCGTCCGACCACGCCGCGGTCCACGAGGCTCGCGCGCCGGACGGCACTCGGGTCGCGCTCAAGCGCGTCGACGCCGCGGACGTCGACGCGGCGCGGTTCCGGTCGGCGGTCGAGACGTGGGCCGACCTCGACCACGAGGGCGTCCTCGACGTTCGGGCGTGGGGTCTCGACCCGACGCCGTGGGTCGCGAGCGAGCTCGCGGACGCGAACCTCGCCGACCGCGCCGCCGAGTCGTCCCGGGCCGAACTCGCCCACGCGGTGGCCGACGCGGCCGAGGTGGTCCACCGCGGCCACCGCGAGGGCGTCGTCCACGGCCGACTCGCGCCCGAGAACGTTCTGTTCGTCGGCGGCGAGGTTCGGGTCGCCGACTGGCGACTGGCGGCCGAACTCCATGGGTCGGACGGCGCGGACGGCGAGTCGCCCGACGACGACGTCGAGGAACTCGCCCGGACGCTCGCCGACCTGCTCGGCTCCGAGCAGGTCGGCGAGCGGTCGCGCGTGGGCCAGCAGGCCGCCGCCGACCTCGGTGACGTCCTCTCTCGGACGCTCGCGGACGACCCCGACGACCGCTACGACTCGGCGCTGGCGCTCGCGGACGCGCTCCGGTGGGCGGTCAGGGAGTAGTCACCGGTCGCGTCGGGTGGCCTTGTCACGCTTCAGAAACCCCTTTATCCGCCGGTCGAAAACCACTCGGTAACATGTATCTCCAGTTCAGGGACGAGGTGGAGGCGGCGCTGACCGGCGCGCTCGACGCGCTCGACCTCCCGACCGACGACCTCGGCGTCGAGGACCCGCCGGAGGGCGTGGACGCGGTGCTGGCTTCCAGCGCCCCCTTCCGGCTCGCGGGCGAGGTCGGCGCGCCGCCGCCGGAAGTCGCGGGCGAAATCGCGGGCGAAATCGACGCCGACGAGTACGACCTCGTGGCCGAGGCCGTGGCGCAGGGGCCGTACGTCAACTTCCTGCCGAGCGACGCCTACTACGCGGGGACCGTCGAGGCGGCCCAGTCGGCCGACTTCGGCCACCTCGAACCCACCGGCCAGCGGGTCGTCGTGGAACACACCTCCGCGAACCCCACGGGGCCGGTCCACGTCGGGCGGGCGCGCAACCCCATCGTGGGCGACGCCGTGGCGCGAGTGCTGTCGTTGGCGGGCCACGACGTCGACCGCCACTACTACGTCAACGACGCGGGCCGCCAGATGGCCGTGTTCACGTGGGCCTACGAGGCGTTCGACGAGGACGACCTCGACGCCGAACCGGAGCGCGAGAAGGCCGACTACGACCTCGTGCGCTACTACCGCAAGGGCAACGCGGTCCTCGAAGACGGCGACCCCGACGAGGTCGAGGCCGCCGAGGACGAGATTCAGGCCATCATGCAGGGCCTCGAATCCGGCGACGAGCAGACCTACGAGCGCGTCCAGGAGGTCGTGGACGCGGTGCTGGGCGGCATGGTCGAGAGTCTGGACCGGCTCCCGGCCGAGTTCGACGAGTTCGTCAAGGAGACCCGCTTTCTGCGCGACGGCTCGGCCGACGACGTGGTCGCGCGCCTGAAGGACCTCGACGAGGCGGTCTACGAGGAGGAGGCGTGGCAACTCGACCTCGGCGAGTTCGGCATCGACAAGAACTTCGTGTTCCTGCGGTCGGACGGCACCACGCTGTACGCGACCCGCGACCTCGCGCACCACGAGTGGAAGTTCGACAACTACGACCGCGCCGTGACCGTCCTCGGCGAGGACCACGAGCTACAGGCCAGCCAGATGAACGCCACGCTCGACCTCCTCGGTCACGACACCGACCGGCTCCGGCAGGTCGTCTACTCCTACGTCAACCTGCCCGAGGGCAAGATGTCGACCCGCGCGGGCACCGGCATCGACCTCGACGACCTGCTCGACGAGGCGGTCGCCCGCGCCCGCGAGGAGGTCGAGACTCGGCTGGACGACCGAATACGGGACGACGACCTCACCGACGAGGACGTCGACCGCATCGCCGAGCAGGTCGGCATCGGCGCGGTCCGGTACGACATCGTGGCCAAACAGCCCCAGAAGGCCATCACCTTCGAGTGGGAGCGGGCGCTCGACTTCGAGGCCCAGAGCGCGCCCTACGTCCAGTACGTCCACGCGCGCTGCTGTGGCATCCTCGAAGAGGCGGACGTGGACCCCGTGAATCCCTCTCTGGCGGCGTTCGACGCCGACCTGCTCGACACCGAGGCGGAACGCGACCTCGTGGAGACCGTCGGACGCTTCCCCGCCGTCGTCGAGGAGTCCGCCGAAGAACTTCAGCCCCACGTCGTCGCCACCTACACGCGCGAGATCGCCGAGACGTTCAACACCTTCTACCGGGAGTGTCCCGTCCTCGCCGAGGACGTGGACGACGAGTTGCGGGACGCCCGCCTCGCGCTCGTGGCCGCGTCCAAGCACGCCGTGGGGAACGCCTTGCAGGTGTTAGGCGTGGCCGCGCCCCGGTCGATGTAACTACCCCCAGCGTCCGGGGACGTGGACGACGCTCCCGCTCAAGTCCTCGGCGTACTCGTCTATTTCGCGGATTGCACTGACTATATCACCGGTTTCGCCCGACTATCACACGCCATAACTCCTGCGTGGTCTTCGCTTCTGGTTTCTACGCCGCGAAAATCACGGTCCTCACTGAGAACTACGAGACCGTTCGCCTCGGCGTAGTCGAGAACTTCGGCGTCAGGTGCGCTCTCGTAAAGTGCGTCTTTCGCCCGGACGACATCGAACCCCTCGGAACGAATCGCAGTCACGAAGCGGTTCGGAACGTGTTCGTCCGCCAGTATCCTCACGCCGATTTCTCCGACTTTTCAGACCGCTCCGGCCCGTCCGGTTTGTGAAGGCCGACGTCTTCGGGCGTCAAGACGTGAGACTCCTGCAGTCCTTCGCGTCGCTCGCGCCGAATCCGGCGCATCTCTTCGGGGTGGTCGTAGTAGTAGGTCAGCGCGCGGTGAACGTCGGCGAGCGAGAGGTCGTAATCACTCGCCACGGCTGCTGGCTCCTCGTCACCGTCGATGACTCGCCGTGCGACGTGATGCACCCCGATTCGCGTCTCTTCTATCCGAGGCGCGCCCGAGAGTACGTCGTCGGTCGAAACGATTCTGTTCATTTGGTACACGTTCTGACGGGAAGCATAAATAGGCGTCGCCGGTCCGCAGTCGCGGCGACCCAACTCCCTCGAAACGCCCGAATCGGGACTACACGAAGCCCCCGAACCAGAGCGCGGCGAGGAGGTCGCCGCCGACGAACAGCACCGCGCCAGCGCCGACCGAGAGCGCCAGTACTACGAACAACAGTACCCACCACAACGAAACCGAACTGTCGTCTGCCATACCCCCCGATTGGAATGCGACCTGCTTAGATGTTGAGGATTCGGCTCGGAGCGAGTCAGTCGAACAGCGACCCCAGTCGCTCCAGCACGCCGGAGCTGTCGTCCTCGTCGTCGTCCGAGAGCCGCCCCGATGTCACGCCCTCCGGCTCGACCTCGCCCGATTCGACGCCGCGAGACGGCGCATCGTCGGGCTCGTCCCGGCCCGGGGCGGGCTCGTCCGACGCCTCGCTCCCGAACGGCGCGGTCTCGTCGTGCGAGTCGACGCCGTCGGACGGCTCGCGCCCGGCCACGCCGGAGTCGAACGTCGACCGGTCGCGGTTCCCGTCGTCGCCGGCAAGCGGGTCGGCGTCGCGGTCCGCGGGCGCGGCGTCGGGACGGCCGGACCCGGGGCGTCCGGCGTCCGCGCGTCCCACGTCGGTTGCGGCGTCCGGGGCGTCGGCGTCGGTCGGACGCCGGCCGGCGCGCTCGGCGGCGTCGACGCATCGCTGGCGCTGGTCGCCGGCCCCCGAGCGGTCGTCGTCCGTCCCGGGCGGCGGGTCGCCACTTGACTCGGCGGGCGGGTCCTCGCGCTCGAAGGAGTCGCCGCCGGTGCGCTGGTCGTCGTCGAGGTGCTCGTCGAGGAGGTCGTCGACGCTCCGGGCCTCCGCTCCGCCGGCCGTCTCGCGGGCGCGGTCGGGACGCGACTCCGCGTCCTCAGCCTCGTCGTCCGCACGTGCGCTGGGGTCCGGTCGCGCCTCGCGGTTCGATTGGGGCTCGTCGTCCCGGCGCGCATCGGCCGCTCGGTCGTCGCTGGACGCTTTCGGCGGCCGTCCCGGAGCTCCGGCCGAATCGGTCGGTTCGTCGCCCGGGCCGGTCGACGCTCCCGCCGATTCGCCCGGCTCGTCCGCGGACCCGGGCGACGGGTCGCGGGTCGCTTCGCCCCGAATCTCGTCGGCGACGCTCGCGAGTTCCCCGCCCAGCAGGCCCCCGTCGTCCCCGGCGACCGCGCTCCGGACGCTCTCGGCCATCTCCTCGTCGGCCGGGACGCCCGTTTCCGTGCCGTCGGTCGGTTCCGGTGGGGTGGCGTCGAACTCCACGTCGACGTCGCCTTCGTCGAGTTCGAGCTCCGGGTCCGGGTCGGTGTCGCCCGTCAGTACGCCCGCGAGGTCCCGGTAGGCCTGTCCGGCGGGCGCGTTCGGCGCGAACGCCGCGAGCGGTCGCCCGGCGTCGATGCCCATGGGGACGGCCTCGTCCTGGGGCACGACCGCGAGGACGTCCGTGCCGAGCGTCTCCTCGACGTCGTCGGCGTTCAGGATGTCGCTGCTGCGCTGGGCCAGCACCGCGCCGACGACCTCGCTCTCGACGCGCTCGGCGAGCTCGCCGGTCTTGGCGGTGTCCCGGACCGAGGCGACGTCGGGCGTCGCCACCAGCAGGACGCCGTCGGCCAGCGCCAGCGGGACGAGCACGTCGTAGCTCACGCCCGCTCCGGTGTCGAGCAGCACGTAGTCGTACGTCTCGCGGAGGGTCGCGACCACGCCGTCGAGGTTCTTGGGGTCCGAGCGCGCGAACGCCTCGATGTCGGGCGCGCTCGGCAGGACGTCGATGTCGCCCGGGGCTCGGTGGACGGCGTCGTCGACGTCGGCCTCGCCCGCCAGCACGTCGTGGAGGGCCGGCGACCCGATCTCGAACTCCAGGAAGTCCGCGAGGTTGGCCATCCCGAGGTCGGTGTCCACGACCACCACCTCGTTCCCCCGGTCGGCGAGCATCGCCCCGAGGTTGATGGCGGTCGTCGTCTTCCCGACGCCGCCCTTGCCGCTGGCTATCGCGTAGACGGTTCGTTCTGACATGCGTTCGTTGTCCGTACTCACCCACGACACGCACATAAAGGTAGTCCGTCTCGGGCGCAGATATCCCCGAATATCCGGGGTTGACGCCGCGTGCGTCGGCTGTGCGTCAGACGCTGGTCGAACGACCGTCGCGGAGCGACGTCCCGGTCGGCGCTCGTTCTCAGAGACTGGGACTCGCATTGGTTATTTATTGACGCAGTTAGACAGGTCCAAACAGAGATGAGCTCCAGGACTTTCGCCATCTACGAACGGCTCCTTCGGGGGTCGATGGACCGGCTCGGCGTGAGCGACTCGGTCGAGCGCAAGATACTCGCGGCGGTCGCCATCCAGTTCGGGGTCGCGGTGTTGCAGGCGGTGATACCGTTCGCGGTCTCGGGCACGCTCCAGTACGCGCTCGTCGGAATCGTCTTCCTCGGCGCGGTCGTCGCGTTCTTCAACACCATCCTGATCGCCCGGAACGACGTCATCGAACCGCTGGCCGCGGTCCGGCGGACGGCCGAGACCATCGGCCAGGGCGAGATATCCTCGGCGACCGTGCCCGACGTCGACCAGCGCGACGAGATCGGCGACCTCGTCGTGGCCGTCGACGGGATGGAGTCGTACCTGTCGGTCGTCACCGCCCAGTCGCAGGCGCTGGCCCGACAGGAGTTCGACGCCGACGTGCTCGACGAGGACGTGCCGGGCGAGTTCGGCGACTCGCTCGACCGGATGGCCACCGAACTCCGGGAGTACACCGAGGAACTCGAGGAGATGACCGACGAACTCGAGCGCCGGTCGGCGAACCTGACCCGGCTCGTGGAGGCGTTCGGCGACGCCGCCGAGCGCGCCCGCGACGGCGACCTGACCGCGACCATCGACGGCGACGAGTTCGGCGACGCCCAGCAGTTCGACGACGTGGTCGAGAACTACAACGAGCTCGTGAAGACGCTGGGTCGGACCGTCGGGGACATCGCCGAGTTCTCCGAGGAGGTCGTGGCGGTCAGCGAGGAGGTCCTGACCGGCGTCGGCGAGGTCGAGGAGGCCAGCCAGCAGGTCAGCACGTCCGTCGAGGAGATCGCCGACGGCGCGGCCTCCCAGACCTCGGAGCTGGCCGACGTCGCCTCCGAGACGACGGACCTCTCGGCGACGGTCGAGGAGATAGCCAGCTCCTCGGACGAGGTGGCCAAGACCGCCGAGCGAGCCACGGACCGGGGCCGCTCCGGGCGCGACACCATGGAGGAGACCATCGCCGAACTCCGGGACCTCGAGGCCCAGAGCACGGCGGCCGCCGAGAGCGTCGAGACGCTCGTCGAGGAGATCGAGTACGTCGACGAGATCGCGTCGTTCATCGACGACGTGGCCGAGGACACCGACATGCTCGCGCTCAACGCCTCCATCGAGGCCGCGCGCGCCGACGGCGGCGGCGAGGGGTTCGCGGTCGTCGCCGACGAGGTGAAGTCGCTCGCGGAGGACACCAAGTCGTCGGCCGGCGAGATATCCGACCGCATCGAGGGCATCCAGGCCCAGGCCGAGGACGCCGTCTCGGACATCCGCGAGATGAACGAGGCGGTCTCGGCCAAGCGGGCGACGGCCGAGGAGGCGATGTCGGACTTCGAGGCCATCGTGGGGGAGATAGAGGAGGCCAACGCCGGCATCCAGGAGATAAGCGACGCGACCGACCAGCAGGCCACCTCCACCGAGCAGGTGGCGGCCGCCGTCGACGAGGTGGCCGCCGTCAGCGAGCAGACCGCCGAGGAGGCCGACACGGTCGCGGCCGCCGCCGAGGAGCAGACCGCGTCCGTCTCGGAGGTCCGGGACAGCGTCGGCACGCTGACCGACCACGCCGAGCGACTCGACGAGATGCTCCGGACGTTCGAGTTCGACGAGGACGGCGAGTCCGGGGAGTGGCAGTTCGCCTCCGAGGACGACCCCGTCGGGAGTTCGGCGCAACCGCTCTCGGCCCAGTGACGCGCCCGACCCGCGCCCGAACGGTCGGCCCGCGCGTGCCGGACACGTCCCTCGGCCCGGAGTCCCGTTCGGGTCGGAGCCACCCGTTCGACCCGGACCGCTCGCGCTCGGCCCGGAGCCGGCCGAGTCGCAGGTCGTAGGTTACTTACCCTCTGGCGGGCCTAGACGTACGTAATGAGCGAGGAGGGCGAGCCGTCCGACAGGAAGAAGTACGAGTTCCGGAAGGTCATCGAGGACCTGAAGGACTACGAGGGGTCCGGAACTCAACTCGTCACCATCTACATCCCGGCGGACAAACAGGTCAGCGACGTGGTGGCCCACGTCACCCAGGAGCACAGCGAGGCGAGCAACATCAAGTCCAAGCAGACCCGGACCAACGTCCAGGACGCGCTGACGTCCATCAAGGACCGCCTGCGCTACTACGACACCTTCCCGCCCGAGAACGGCACGGTGCTGTTCAGCGGGGCCATCGACACCGGCGGCGGCCGGACCGACATGATAACGAAGGTCCTGGACAGCCCGCCCGAACCCATCCAGTCGTTCCGCTACCACTGCGACTCCGAGTTTTTGACCGAGCCCCTGGAGAACATGATGGCCGACAAGGGGCTGTACGGCCTCGTCGTCCTCGACCGCCGCGAGGCCAACGTCGGCTGGCTGAAGGGCAAGCGCGTCGAGCCGGTCAAGTCGGCGTCGTCGCTCGTGCCGGGCAAACAGCGCAAGGGCGGCCAGTCCGCCCAGCGGTTCGCCCGCCTGCGTCTGGAGGCCATCGACAACTTCTATCAGGAGGTCGCCGAGATGGCAAACGAACTGTTCGTGCCCGAGCGCGGCGAGATGGACGGCGTGCTCGTGGGCGGCCCCTCGCCGACCAAAGACGAGTTCCTCGACGGCGACTACCTCCACCACGAGATTCAGGACAAGGTCATCGGGAAGTTCGACGTGGCCTACACCGACGAGTCGGGCCTCTACGACCTCGTCGACAGCGCCCAGGAGGCGCTGGCCGACGCCGAGGTGATGAAGGACAAGCGCGAGATGGAGGAGTTCTTCGCGGAGCTCAACGGCGGCGAACTCGCCACCTACGGCTTCGAGCCGACCCGGCGCAACCTCGTGATGGGGTCGGTCGACCGCCTCCTGCTCAGCGAGGACCTCCGCAAGGACGTGGTGGTCTACGACTGCGGGGACCAAGAGGAGTTCGAGTTCGTCGACCAGCGCGCGGACACGCCGGCCCACACCTGCGACGACGGCTCGGAGGCCGAGGTGGCCGAGCGCGAGGACGCCATCGAGCACCTGATGAACATCGCCGACCAGCGCGGCACCGAGACCAAGTTCATCTCCACCGACTTCGAGAAGGGCGAGCAGTTGCAGTCGGCGTTCGGCGGCGTCGCCGGAATTTTGCGCTACTCGACCGGCGTGTAAACTCGCGTCTCGCCCTTTGACGCCGCTCCGACGATTTAAATCGTCCTTCCTCCGACGTCGACGGTTTCTCTAGTCTCCGCGAAAAGCTGCTCGCTCACGTCCGTTCGCTCGCAGTCCTCACGCCAGCGGTGTGCGCTCGACGACTTGCCCGTCGTAACTCGGGTACTGCTCGACGATTTCGCCCTCCTCGACGTCGCCCTCGTCGACCATCTCTTCGAGCAGCCACCACGCTAACTCGACGTGGTCGGACTTGACGGTGTAGAACTCCTCGGGCACGCCCAGTTCCTCGAACCGCTCCTCGGCCTCCCACGTCTTGCCGTAGACCAGCGTGCCGTCGTCGGTCACGTCGTCGAACGCCCGGCGGACGTTCCGGGCCATGCGCTTGAGCCGGTTGCGGTGCTGGGCGGCGTCCTTGAACACGGAGGTACAGAAGTAGACGCGCTCGTGGTCGCCCATCTCGTCGAGAATCTCCTTCGAGCCTTCCACCGCGCTCATGTGGCCGTCCTGGAGTTCGTAGCCCTCCTCTTGCATCCGGCGGAAGTTCCCATCGCTCATCTCGAACTCGTTGATGTTGCAGAAGTCGGCCGCGCCCTCGTCGAGGAAGTCGAGGAACTCCCGTTCGGCCCGGATGCCCGGAATCTCGAACGCGGGGGTCAACCCCTCCTCGCGGGCGACGTAGAGGATGTCCTCCCACTCGGTGCCGTGGAGGTCGCCCCACTGTTCGAGCGGCGGGTGGAACCGAATCTCGTCGAGGCCGGCCTCCGAGAGCCGCCGCATGTTCTCGCGCCCGCCCGTGATGCCGGTGTAGAGGTGGGTGTGATGGTCCTCGCCGAACTCGTCTTTGAGGAGCCGGAGGTACCGGCAGGTCTTGGCCATCGCCTCCTGCGGTTCGCCGCCCGTGATGGAGGTCCCGAGCGCGTCCATGCGCTTGGCTTCCTCGATGACGTCCTCGTCGGACTCGACCTGCCGCTCGTTGGCGTAGACGTCGGTGACGTTCTTGCGGTTCTCGCCGAGCGGACAGTAGAAACAGTCGCGCTGGTCGCAGTAGCCGTAGACGAACAGCACCATCTTGCCCCCTTTGGCGCACTGTTCGCAGCCCTTCGAGATCATTCGTTACGCGTGTTACCGGCTCAGGCTTCAAAAAGCGCACGGAACGGGATAGTCCGATGCCCGTCCGATTCCGACCTCCTCGCACCGTCCCGAAAAGAGTTAAACCCCGGACGCATAGGCCCGCACGATGCTGCTGGTCCTGTGCGTGGACCTCGACGACGACCTCGGTCGCAAGACCGACTTCGACACGCCAGTCGTCGGCCGCGACGAGGTCGAAGACGCCGCCGTGTCCCTCGCCACCGCCGACCCCGAGGACAGCGACGTGAACGTGCTGTTCGAGGGCGTCCACCTCGCCGACCGCATCGAGGACGAGACCGTCGAAGTCGCCGTGGTGACCGGCGAGGAGGGCGGCGACGTGGCCGCCAACCGGGCGGTCGGCGACGAGGTCGACGAGGTGCTGGCGGGCCTCTCGACCAGCGAGGAGGTCCGCGCGGTCGTGGTCACCGACGGCGCGCAGGACGAGAGCGTGATTCCGGTCGTCCGGTCGCGGGTCCCCATCGACGGCGTGCGCCGCGTGGTCGTCCGGCAGGCCCAGGACCTCGAATCGATGTACTACACCATCAAGCAGGTGCTCGACGACCCCGAGACGCGCGGCACCATCCTCGTCCCGCTGGGCATCCTGTTGCTCATCTACCCGCTGGCAATCGTCTCGGACGCGGTGGGCCTGCCCGGCGGCGCGGTGTTCGGCATCACGTCCGGGCTGCTCGGACTCTACGTCCTCGGCCGGGGACTGGGTGTCGAGCGGTTCCTCGACCGGGCGGCCGAGCAGGCCAGAAACAGCCTCTACGCCGGCCGGGTCACGCTCATCACTTACGTCGTCGCGGCCGCACTGTTGGTCATCGGCGGGGTTCGCGGGGCCGAGACGCTCGAAGTGGTCCAGCGCGAGGCGACCGAGCCCATCGGCCCGCTCCGCGTCCTCGCCGCGCTGGTGTACGGGGCCGTGACGTGGTTCACCGCCGCCGGCATCACCACCAGCCTCGGCCAGATCACCGACGAGTATCTGGCCGACCGCTTCCGGTGGCGCTACCTCAACGCGCCGTTCTACGTCCTCTCCATCGCGGTGGTCCTCCACGCCATCAGCGCCTACTTCCTCCAGCGGGTGCCCCTCGAACTCCCCCGGCTGACCTACCTCGCGGTGACCCTGACCGCCGGTACCCTGCTGGGGCTGACGAGCACGCTCGCGTTCGCCATCGCGGAGTCGCGTCGGTCCGCGCGCGCGGAGCCGAGTTGAACCAGAAGTCAGTGCTCGCGGGTCACCACGAACGCCGCCAGATCGCGGAGGTACTCGGTGGCGGTGGGGTCGGACGTCTCGGCGCGGTCGAGCGCGGCCAGCGCGCCCTCGGACTCCTCGCGGGCGAGCGCGTCGGCCTGCTCGGCGTCGAGGTCGGTCACCTGCACGATAGAGGGCCGGCCCATCTCGGCGTCCTGACCCGTGGGCTTGCCGAGGTCGTCGGCGTCGGCCGTGGCGTCGAGCACGTCGTCGCGTATCTGGAACGCGACGCCGACCTTCTCGGCGTACTCGCCGAACGCCTCGACCGTGGCGGGGTCGGCGTCCGCGGCGATAGCGCCCAGCTCGGCGGCGGCCCGGAACAGCGCGCCGGTCTTCCGGCGGGCCAGTTCCATGTACTCCTCGCGGTTCGCGGGGCTGGCGACCAGTTCCGTGGCCTCGCCTTCCCCCAACTCGACCATCGCGTCCGCGACCGCCTCCATCGCGCGCGGGTCGGGCGAGAACAGCTCGAAGGCTTCGCCGATTAGGCCGTCGCTGGCGACGATGGCGGGCGAGTAGCCGAACTCGGCCCACGCGCTCGGGCTCCCCCGTCGGGTGTCCGACCGGTCGATGATGTCGTCGACGACCAGCGAGGCGTCGTGAACGAGCTCCACCCCCACCGCGAAGTCGACGGCGTCCTCGGGGTCGCCTCCGGCAGCCTCACACGAGAGCACCGTGACGGTCGGCCGGACGCGCTTGCCCCCCGACAGCGCGACGTGGCGGACCTCCTCGGCGAGCTCCGTCGGTTCGACCCGGTCGAGCACGCGTTCGAGGCGCTCCTCGACCAGCGCGCGCCGGGACTCGGGATGCTCCATCGGCCCGTACTCGGACCCGGTCGAAAAAGTAGGTGACGAATCTCCCGAGTCGGAAGCCCCTTCGGTCGCCGCCGCCGTAGCTTAAATCCCGGGTTAAGGTAACGTGACAGCTTTTTGGGTAGCCCCCGTCTCTCGACGTGCATGTCCCCGACGCAACCGACGTACGACGACGCATCGCCGCCCTCCGACTATCGACGACGCGAGCCGACGGGGGTGAACGGATGCTGAGGTCGCGAACGCCCGTCGTGGCCCTCGCCGTGGTCGCGGCCGTGCTCGCGACCACGTCGGTCGCAGCCGCCGCCCCGGCGACACCGCTCGCGGAACCGACGACTGGCGACCCCGTCGCGGACGCGGCCGACGCCGCCTCGGCGCTTAGCGGAACCGCTTCGCAGTGGTCGAACAACACCACGATAGTCAGCGACGGCGACGAGCCGACCCTCCAGTCCGCGCCCGACCAGACGATTCGCGGCGAGACGTCGGTCGACCCCGACACCGAGGTCGTCGTCGTCCTCGAAGGGCCGACCTTCTACAAGTCGGCCACGACGACGGTGACCGACCGGGGGACGTTCGCCGCCTCGTTCGACCTGAGCAGCCTCTCGTCCGGCGTGACGGTCGGCGTGTCGGCGAAGACCGACCCGGCGAACGGCTCCGGGACCAAGCTCGTGGCGACGACCGGTTACATCGGCTGCGACGACGACGACTGCCGCTCCGACGCGGGCGACGGCGAGACGACCGTCGACGCCAACGCGACCGACGTCCAGTCCATCACGGAGGTCACGCAGGGCCGCGTCGCCTCCATCGACGTGTCGTTCGGCGACGCCGACGCACTCACCGTCTCCATCGGCGGCCCCTCGGTCAACTACGTCGTCAACGGGACCGTCCACGACGAGGACGGCGACGGGCGGGCGACCGTCCTGTTCTACACCGGCCGGGCCGGGACCGACGCGCCCACGCTGGGCGTCCTCGACGCCGGCCAGCGCCGCGTCGTCGAGGCGAGCGCCGAGACCTCGCTCGACTCGCCGCTCGCGCCGACCGTCTACGAGGTGAGCCTGCATCCAGGGACGGACGCGACTGGCGACGTAGCGTCCAGAGGTCAGGTCGTCGTCTTCGAGGAGGCTCAATCGTCCGCCGCGTCGGCGAACGCCTCCATCGTCACCGAGGGCGGGGAGTTGGTCCTCCAGCCCGAGACGAACCAGACGATTCGCGGCGAAACCGACCTCGAACCGGGAACCGAGGTGAGCGTGAACGTCGAGGGCGAGCGATTCCTGACGACGTCCGTCGCCACCATTGCGGAGGACGGCACGTTCGAGTCGACCGTCGACCTGTCCGGCCAAGAGGGCGAACGCCTGGAGGTCAGCGTCCGCCACGACGACGCGACGCTGGCCGCAGCCGAGGGACGAGTCGCCTGTGCGGGCGATTGCGAAACGCCGACCGACGCCGAGGACGGGAGCGGTTCCGATGCGACGACCGTGACCACCGACGTTTCGAACCCGGACCCGGGTACGCCGAGCACCGACGACTCCGGGTCACAGTTCCTCGACGGCGTCGGCATGATAGCGCTCGGCGGCGTGCTGGCGGTCGCCGGCATCGGCGTCGTACTCGGCCTGTTCCGGAACTAGGCCGACCGTCCTCTTCTCTTTCGCGTCCGCCTACCGGTCCATCGCGAGCGCCGCGACCGCGACCACGACCAGACAGCCACAGAAGAAGACCACGCCCGGCTCCGCGAGGTCGAACACGAACCACGCGATGGTCTCGCTCGCGGTCGTCGCGTCGGCGGACGGACTCGCCGGTCCCACCGCGTCGGTCCGACCGATTGCCGGGCTGGCGAGCCGCTCGACGCCCGACTGGACCAGCAGGCTGGCGGCCGCGAGGATGCCGAGTCCGCCGACCACGTCGGCCAGCGAGCGCCGGATCTGCGGCCGGATGTCGCGGTCGCCCACCAGCACGAGCGGGTCGGTCGCGGGCGCGTACACCGTCATCTCGTTGCCCTTCTCGGAGTAGCGGGTGCCGACCCCCTCGACGAGCCCGGCCTCCTCCAGCGTCGAGAGGTGGTAGTGGAGGTTCTGGACCGAGGTGTCCACGCGGTCGGCGATCTCCGAGGGGGTTCCCGGCGACTCGAACAGGGTCCGGTACACCTCCCGACGGGTGTCGGGGCCGAGCGCGTCGAGCACGTCGTCGGTCTCCTCGCCCTCGACGTCGAGGACGCGCAACTGCTCGTCGCTGCCCGCCGTCCGGTCCTGTACCCGTTCGATGAGTCCCGACATGGTTCCTCGGTCTCCGGGGTCGTCTGCGCAACCGCGCCACTAAGTCCTGTCCATAGCTTCAATCCGGATTTAATCGACCGGTCCCGCGCCGGCTCATCCGGTCGCGTTCGCCGCGCCGCCGACGGCCCGCTCGGGGGCGACCCGACCGTGACCGGCCGCCGGGTCGACGCCGCCCTCGTCCGCGCCGAGTGCGGTCGCTTCGAGCCGGCGCTCGACCTGCGCGGGCGAGAGGCCGGGGTTCGCGTCGAGGACCAGCGCCGACACGCCGCCGGCGTACGCGCTCGCGGCCGACGAGCCGACGAATCCCTCCACGTCGGCGACGCCGGGGCGACTGGGGGCCACCACGTCGACGCCCGCTCGCCCGTCGGGAGTCGGCCCGCGAGAGCTGAACGGCTCGACGCGGTCGAGACGCCCGTCGTACGCGCCGACCGACACTGCCGCGGGGGCGCTCGCCGGTGCGACTACACTCCCGTTCGGCCGGAGGTGCTGGAAGCGGTGGGTCGGCGAGGACAGCCGGAGGCGGGCGTCCGTCGCGTTCGCCGGGCCGGTGACGGTCACGAAGTAGGTCCCCGACTGGACGCGGGCAACGATGCGCTCGTTCGGCACGTCGTCGCCGGCGTAGGGGCGGGAGCGCGCCACCAGCCTGGTGTCGTCGCCGTCGGTCCAGTAGAGTTCGGCGGTGTAGTCGGTCCCCCGGCCGGCGTCGTCCCACGACAGCCAGACCGTCACGTCGCGGTCGTCGCCCCGGAGGTAGTTGCGCGCGTTCCCGCCGAACGACAGGACGCCGTTCTCGACCGTCCGATACCGTCCCGCCCAGTGGCCCCGCGCGAGGTTCCCGGACGGGGCGACGAAGACGACGCCCGCCTCGGTGGCGTTGGCCGCGACCTCGGCGACCCGCGAGGTGCCGTCGCCCGGCGTCCCGTAGAACGACGCCGGCGCGACCACGACGTCGACGTCCTCGGCGACGAGCCACTCGACCGCGCGCTCGTAGCCCTCGGGCGAGTCGAACGTCGCCAGATACAGGTCGGCGTCGGGCGCGACCCGTGCGACCGTCTCGGCCGCCGCCGTGCCGTGGTCGGTGGTGTCGTCGTCGATCGACCCGCCGGACTCGAAGGCTCGGGCGTCGGCGACTCGCCCGTCGAGCGCGCTCGCGTCGGCGTCGAACCCGGTCACGTCGACCACGCCCACCGTCACGTTCTCGCCGGTGATTCCGGCGGCGTGAACTGTCGACACGTTCGGGTCGACCGACGCGACCCGTGTCGCGTTCGCCGACTGTCCGGCGTCGGCCGACAGCGACACCGCGAGCAGGCCGAGGCTTCCGGCGAGGACGAACACGCCGAGCGCGGCTATCGCTAGCACGCGTCGGGAACGGGAGGGCTCCATCGTCGGCCAGTCCGAGGCGGTCGGAAAAGTAGGTGGCGATAGCGCGGGACGTCTCGGCTCCGCGAACCCAAAGCGCCGACGAAAGGAACCGCTTCGCTACTCGAACTCCTGTCGACCACCTTTTTCCGCTCGCTCACTTCGTTCGCTCGCGCAAAATCCGCACCGGGAGAGCTTGCCTCTCCCGAGCCCTCGTGAGCGAAGCGAACGAGGAGACCAAAAAGACCGCAGGTCCTTACTCGAACTCCTCGATGAGTGCCGGAACCACGTCGAACAGGTCGCCGACGATGCCGTAGTCCGCGATGTCGAAGATGGGCGCGTTCGGGTCGGTGTTGACCGCGATGATGGTGTCGGCACCCTTCATCCCGGCGACGTGCTGGACCGCGCCCGAGATGCCGATAGCCAGGTAGACGTCGGGGGTGACGACCTTGCCCGACTGGCCGACCTGCCGGTTCTTGGGGAGCCAGCCGTTGTCCACGATGGGCCGCGAGGACGCCAGCGTGGCACCGGTCGCCTCCACGAGGTCCTCGATGAGCGGGAGGTTGTCCTCCTCCTCGATGCCCCGGCCGATGGAGACGATGAACTCGGCTTCGCTGATGTCGACGTCCCCGCCGGCGACCTCTTCGAAGCCGGTGACCGTCGCGCCGGCGTCGGTGTCGACGTCGACGTCGGCCGCTGCGATTTCGGCGTCGCCGACGCCCTCGGCGGCGGGCCACTCCCCGCCCCGAACCGTGACCGCCTGCTGGTCGCCCGCGACCTCGACCGTGGTCTCGACCTTCGAGCCGTACATCTCGCGGGTGACCGTCAGGCCGCCGTCGTAGTCGAGCGCCACCGCGTCGGTCACCAGCGGGAGGTCGAGGGCGTTGGCGACTGCGGGCGCGTAGTCGAGGCCGTTGACGCTGTTGGGCAACACCAGCACCTCGGGGTCGAGGTCGGCGTGGAGCGCCTCGATTGCCTGGGCGTACACGTCGTGGTCGAACTCCTCGCCGTCCGCGACCGTGTGGATGGCGTCGACGCCGTCGCGGTTCAACTGGTCCGCGAACGTCTCGACGTCGCCGCTTATCACGGCGACGTGGAGGTCGCCGCCGGTCGCGTCCGCGAGCTGTCGCCCGGCGGTCAGGAGTTCGTAGCTCACGTCCCGGAGTTCGCCCCGGCGATGTTCGGCGGCGACCAGAACGTCACTCATTGTGCCACCCCCTTCTCGCGGAGGAGCTCGGCCAGTTTCCCGGCCGTCTCGCCCGCGTCACCCTCGAATATCTCGGCGTCGCTCTCGCTCTCGGGCTCGTACATCGAGGTCAACTCGAGGTCGCTCTCGACCGCGTCGGCGTCGAGACCGAGGTCGGCGAGGCTCTTGGGCGCGATTTCCTTGCTCTGGGCCTGCCGGATGCCACGGAGGCTGGCGTACCGGGGCTCGTTGATGCCGGTCTGGATGGTCAACACCGCCGGCAGCGGGACGTCGGTCAGCTCCTCGACGCCGCCCTCCAGTTCGCGGTGGACGTGCGCGACGCCCTCGTCGTGGTCGTAGTCGAGCGCGTTGACGACCGCGCCCCACTGGAAGCCGAGTTCGTCGGCCAGCGAGACGCCGGTCGCGCCGAAGTTGTCGTCGCCCGACTGGACGCCGGTCAGCACGAGGTCGGGGTCCTCCTCCTCGACGACCGCCGCCAGCAGGTCGGTCTTGGTCTCGACGTCGAGCAGGTCGACGTCTTCGAGGGCGTCGTCCCACACGCGGACCGCGCGGTCGGCTCCCTTCGCCAGCGCCATCCGGATGGTCTCCTCGGAGCGCTCCGGACCGACGCTGACGGCCACCACCTCCTCGGCCGGGCCGTCCTCCTTCAGTTGGACGGCCTCCTCGACCGCGTAGTCGTCCCACTCGTTCAGGTCGTATTCGAGGTAGCGCTCGCCTACCTCGGTCCCCTCTATCTCGAAGTCGTCGGCGACTTCGGCGACTTCTTTCACGGTCACCAGGACCTTCATGGACGAACCGTTGGCGTCTCGGAGGTAAACGTTTACGAAACGCGCGACCCGGTGTCGGCGGTTTCTCGGCTGCGGCCCGGGACGCGCTCGCGATGGGTTCGACCCCGGCGGTCAGTCCAGGTCGGTCACGTCCTCGTCGGGGAGCGTGATGAGGTTCTCGCGACCGATGCGGAGCTTGTTCACCTCGTCGTCGTCGTCCATCGCCGAGAGGAGCTGGGACACCTTCGCGTTCGACCAGTTGGTCTCCCGAACGATGTCGGCCTGCTTCATCCGTCCGTCGTTGTCCCGGAGCAGGCGCAGGACGCGCTCCTCGTCGCTCAGCAGTTCGGTCGGTGGCCGGTCCCCGCCGTCGTCGGGCTCGTCGTCCCCGTCGTCCGGCGCGGGCTCGTCGGGGTCGGTCCCGGACGTGGCGGGCGACCGCGACTCGCCGGCGTCGTCGGCCGCTTCGACGTCCGCCTCTGGACCTTGCCGCTGGGAGATGGCGTACGCGCCGAAGCCGAGCCCGAAGACGACCACCACGACGACGAGGCCGGGTCCGCCCGCGAGCGGGAAGTCCCCGGTCGCGGTCGTCGTCGGGTTGCCGGTCGTGGTGGCCGTCCGCTTGGGCGCGTAGGTGATGGCGAAGTCGCCGTCGTCGAACGTCCACGGCCCGTCGAAGGCGATTCGGGTGCCGTTGGGCCCGACGCTCGAACTCGCGACGTAGTAGCCGGTCGGTCCCTCGACGGTCAGCGACTGGTCCTCGGCCAGCGCCGGGAGCCAGGTGTCCGACCCGGCCCAGAACGCGTCGCCGACGACGAGTCGATTGCCGTCGACGGCGGTGAAGTTCGTCCACGTGAACGACAGCGAGAGGACGCCCACGGTCTCGTTCTCGCCGAGACTGCTGGTGCGCGAGACGTCTTCGAGCGCCATCTCCCGGTCGACGTCGGTCGCGGCGCGGTCGAGGACGCGCTCGAAGGTGTCCCGTGTGAATCCGACGTTGGCGTTGCCGCCCTTGTACTCCTGTGCCAACTCGCGGAACGCGGCCGTCTCGTTCCCGTCCTCGAGGGCGAACCGGGCCGTGACGTTCCACCGGGCGTCGCCGTTCTCGCGGACCGTGACGTACATCTCAGTGGCGTCGCGCCCGGAGACGTTGGCCGACGAATTGATGGCCGACGCGCCCGCGAGGCTATCGGCCGTCTCCGGGGCGGCGAACGCGGGGTCTTGGGGGGCAGTGGCGGAGCGCGCCGGGTCGGCGGCGACGTGGCTCGCGCCGACTCCGACGGCACTCACGACGAGGAGGACGCCGACGAGCAGGGCGGCAGATGACCGCATACCATCGCGTGAATCCGCCGACAAGAAAATACTTTCCATCCGGAGATAAAACGTCAGGTCGTTCCGTAAAACGTCTCGGCCGCTCTCGGTTGCTCCCCGCGCGTTTCACAGTTCCGTGCATATTTTTATGGGTGGTGTTCGTGCGTCCACACGAAATGCGACCGAGCCCCGTTATGCTGGCGTTACTGCTCGCCCTCTCCCCCGGCGCAGTCGCGTTCCAGGCGTCCGCACCGATCGCACACGCCCAGTCCGGGACCGACGCGGCTGTGGCGCAGTCCGAGACCGACGCTCTCGCCGCACAGAACGGACCGCTCCAGTCGGGCGCGGACGGGAACGTGACGAACGACACGACCGGCGTGATGACGCTGGGTACGGCTCCGACTCGAACGGCGTTCGACCGGCCGTCGCTCGCGCTCGGCAGTTCGCTCGCCACCGATTACGACGGATTCCAGACGCAACTCGGCGTCAACACGCTCGACCAGCAGCTGTCGGCCGCAGGAAGCGACGAGGAACAACGACGGATTCTGAACCGGTATCAGTATCGCATCGATAACCGAATCATCTCGCTGGAGGCCAGGGAAGGGCAAGCGACCCAGTCGTTCGTGAACGGCACGCTCTCGAAGAGCGAGTACCTCCGGACGCTCGGCCAGATCGACCTGGCGGCCGCCGAGACGCGACAACAGATAAACGCGCTAGAAGAGCGCACGGACGAAGCCAACTTCGGGTTCGACGCGAGGTCTATGGAAGCGAAACTGGCGTCGCTGGAAGGTCCCGTCCGAAACCACGTCGGTACCGTCGTCGACGGGTCCGACGCGAGTACCCGAATCTACGTCGAGGCCGGCGACAACGGCGTCATCCTGTCTATGATCGACGACGGTCAGTACGTTCGGGAAGTGTCCAGAACCGATAATCGCAACCCCGGCGAGACGGGCTCGATGTCCTTCGAGGAGGCCGAAAACGAGATTATCGGGCCACAGTTCCCGTGGGTGATGGACATCGACAACATCAACGGCGGGGAACAGCGTCAGTACTCGTCGCTGAGCGTCCTGCGGTTCATCTACTTCCACCAGCACGGTCAGTTCACGGCGTACCTCGACACGAGTACCGAGCAGATTTACCGGACGATTCAGCGCAAGCACCTCGCCGAGGAGGACTCGGTTCCGCCGGGTCCGGGCGTGGTCGAGTCCTCGACCGACCTCAGGCTCGCCGTCAATCGGACGTACGCCGGCGGACCGCTCCGGGTGAGGCTCACGAACGAGACGGGTGCCCCGGTCGAAAGCGAGATCACGGTCGACGGCGAGCCCGTGGGCCGGACCAGCGACAACGGCGTCCTCTGGACGCTCGGACCGGCCGAGCAGTTCACCGTCGGCGCGACGCACGACGGCCGGTCGGTCAACGTGACGACGACGCCGGTCGACCCGCGGTAGGTCGAGTCGCGCCGACCGAGTTCCACCACACGCCCTCCCGGCAGCCCGACCCAAGATTCAAGGCCGAAGGCGGGACGAACCGTCCCCATGTCGGACCGCTCGCTCTCCCCGGTCCTGGGGGTCGTCCTCCTGGTCGCGATCACCGCGACGCTCGCCGGCGTGGTCGGCAGCGTGGCGCTCGGCACCGACGTCCCGACGGACTCGACCACGGCCGCGCTCGACCTCCGGACGGACGCCGACGCGAACCGGGTGACCCTCGTCCACCGGGGCGGCGAGGCGCTCGACGTGACCGACCTGACTGTCCGCATCGCGGTCGACGGACGGGCGCTCGACGCCCAGCCGCCGGTGCCGTTCTTCTCGGCCCCGGGCTTCCGACCCGGGCCGACCGGTCCGTTCAACTCCGCGACCGACCGGGAGTGGACGGCGGGCGAGCGCGCGAGCGTTCGCCTCGCGCAGACGAACGACCCGCTCATCGCGCCCGGCGCGTCGGTTTCGGTGACGCTCTCGGCGGACGGACGGGTTCTCGCGGAACTCGATGCGACGGCGTGAGCACAACTCGATGCGACGGCGTGAAGTAGTTCGGGCGCGCGCTGGCGCGACCCTCGTGGTCGCGCCACAGCGTGCGAGGGACGACCGAACGAAGTGAGGGCGGAGGCTGGGGAGGTGTGAGGGCCGCGGTCGCGGTGCGGGTGCAGTGTGGGGCGGTACGGATGCAGTGTGGGTGAGCGCGTAGGGCGGTCCGGATGCAGTGGGTCTCCCAGAGGCATCGGCGGTAGCTGTCGCCGCGTCCGGAAGTCCTTGCCGCACTAACTGACAAGACCGAACGTCGTTCCTCGATTTTCGGACTCGATTCGGGAGACGAGTGAGTCCTTCCAGGGATCGCTACCACGCCGGTCGTCGTGGAACGTGAATCCGACGGCAACTAGCTACTGCCGACGCCTGTGAGAGACCGCACGGCACCGCACCGCGCTACTCCTCGGGCGCTCGCGCGACCGTGGTGATGGCGACCTCCGGGTTGTACGACGGTCCCATCGCGCGGTGTTCGATGTCGACGTATCCGGCCTCCCGGAACATCCGGTCGGCCTCCTCGCGGTCGTAGAACAGCATGATGGCGTCGGCGAGCTTGCCCAGTAGCGTCGAGTCGGGGTCGTTCGGACCGACGACGAGCACCTGTCCGCCGGGCTCGACCACGCGGCGCATGTCCCGGAGCGTCGCGACCGGGTCGGGCCAGTACTCGATGGACCCCGACGACCACACCGCGTCGAAGCTGTCGTCGGCGAACGGCAGGCGCTCGGCGTCGCCGCGATAGAAGCTCACGGGGTCGTGCTTGCCGAGCTTGTCCCACGCTTTCTCCAGCTGGTGGACGCTCTGGTCGAGACCGTGGACGTTCCGGGTCTGCTCCAGCAGCGCCTCGGTACCGAACCCGGTGCCACACCCGACGTCGAGCACCCGGTCGCCCTCGTCGATGTCGAGCATCTCGACCGCCTCGTCCCGCATCTCCTCGTTCCAGATGAACGGGTTGATAGTGTCGTACACCGTCGAGAGGTACTTGTAGAACACCCGCGCTCGGCGCTTGTCTTCGAGGATACCCATCGCCGGGAGTTCGGCCCGCTGACCAAATAATCCTGCTGTTCCGTCCTGAGCCGCGGCGTCGACACGCCCGACGAGTCCGGGACTCGATAGTCCCCCGACCGGACCGTCAGGTCTGGGACCCCGTGGGCGAGTGGCTTGTGAACGAGAGGCACGGAATTGCGCGGACGAGAGTTCGCAAGTAGTATATACGCGCTTGCGCAACTTTCGCGTGATTAGTATGCCGAGGCCAGAGGTTCTCGACCGAATCAAGGAGGCCGAGCAGGAGGCCGACGACATCGTCGCCGAGGCCGAGGAGGAGCGCGACCAGCGCATCGCCGAGGCCCGCGAGGAGGCCGAAGAGATACGCCGAGAGGCCGAGGCGGAGGCGTCCGAGCGCCACGAGGAGCGGCTCGCCGAGGCCCGCGAGGAGATCGAGGGCGAGCGCGAGGAACTCCTCGAGGAGGGCGACGCCGAGCGCGAGGAACTCGCCTCCCAGGCCCGCGAGAACGAGGACGGGGTGGTCGAACACGTCGTGGACCTGTTCGAGGAGGCGGTGCATGCTCAGACCTGAACGCATGAGCAAGGTGTCCGTGACGGGCTCGCGAGCCGTCATGGACGACGTCATCGAGACCGTCCACGAGCTGAATCTGGTCCACCTTTCGGACTACGACGGCTCGTGGGAGGGCTTCGAGCCGGGCGACCCCGTGGCGGGTGCCGACGAGGCCTCCGAGAAGCTGGTCACCGTCCGGTCGCTCGAGAGCATCCTCGACCTCGACGACGCGGACGCCGGACCGAGCCGCATCGTCACCGAGGACGAACTCGACGAGGAACTGGAGGCCGTCCGGACGGAGGTCAACGAACTCGAGGACCGTCGCGGCGAACTCGAGGACGACCTCCGCGAGATCGACGAGCGCCTCGATGCGGTCAAGCCCTTCGCGGAACTGGGCATCGACCTCGACCTGCTCTCGGGCTACGACACCCTGCAGATCGCGGTCGGGGAGGGCGACGCCGAGGCGGTCCGGAGCGCGCTCTCGGCCGCCGCCGACCTCCGCGCGTTCGAGGTCTACGACGGGGACGACACCCTCGCCGCCTTCGCCTACCCCGAGCCCGGGGCCGACGACGACGCGCTCGACGACGCGCTGGTCAGCGTCAACTTCGCCACGCTGGAGGTCCCCGACGCAGAGGGCAGCCCGGAGGAGTACGTCGAGGAGCTCGAACACGAGCGCCAGAAGCTCGAATCCGAACTCGACTCGGTCGAGCAGGAGCTCCGGAACGTCGAGCTCGACGCCGCCGGCTTCCTGCTCGCGGCCGAGGAGAAACTCTCCATCGAGGTCCAGAAGGCCGAAGCGCCGCTCAACTTCGCCACGACCGAGAACGCCTTCGTCGCCGAGGGCTGGATTCCGGCCGAGCGTTACACCGACCTCGCCACGGCGCTTCGGGACGCGGTCGGCGACCGGGTCGAGGTCGACGAACTCGAACGGGCCTCCTACGACGCCCATCAGGCACACGCGCCCGGCGGCACCGACGACGAGGTCGCGGCCGACGGCGGGACGACCATGGACGACGACCAGCCACCGGTCGTGCAGGACAACCCCGGCGCGGTCAAGCCGTTCGAGCTGCTGGTCGAGACCATCAACCGGCCCAAGTACTTCGAGTTCGACCCGACCGTCGTGCTGTTCCTGACGTTCCCGCTGTTCTTCGGGTTCATGATCGGGGACTTCGGGTACGGTCTCCTGTACATGGGCATCGGCTTCTGGCTCTACAGTAGCTTCGACAGCGACGCGATCAAGAGCCTCGGCGGCATCGCGCTGTGGGCGGGCGGGTTCACGGCGCTGTTCGGCGTGCTGTACGGCGAGGTGTTCGGGCTCCACCAGCTCGGCGAGATACTGTGGGGCGGCAATCCGCCGATGCACAAGGGGCTCCAGCCAGCCGAGGCCAGCTACGCGCTGACGTGGCTGGTCGTCTCGATACTGGCCGGTCTGGCCCACATGACCGTCGGGTACGCGTTCGCGTTCATCGAGGAGTTCAACCACGACCCCGTCGAGGCGGTCCTCGAAAGTGGCTCGTGGGTCCTGCTGTTCGCGGGCGTCTGGACGTGGATTCTGAGCCGGCACCTGTCCGGAGCCAAGCCCGACTTCCTGTACAGCATCTTCGCGGGCGAGCCGTTCGCGTTCGGCTTCCCCGGCTTCTCGCCGACGGTGGGCATGCTGGGACTGGCGGTCGGTGCGGTCGGATTCGCGCTGTACCTCGCGGGCGAAATCCGGCACTTCGGCCCTCTCGCCGGCTCGGTCATCGGCGCGCTCGAGAGCCTGAGCGTCCTCTCGGACGCCCTCTCGTACACCCGGATCGCGGCGGTCACGCTCGCCAAGGCGGGGATGGCCTTCGTGGTCAACCTGCTGTTTTTCGGCGTGTACGTCACCGAGACGGGCCACGGTGCCGAGTGGCACTTCGGTATCGGTCACATGCCCGAGGCCGGCACGACGTATCACGGCCACGAGGTGGCCGAGATCATGTTCGGCGGTCTGTTCCACTCGGGCATCGCCGGCATCGTCGTCGGCCTGCTCGTGCTCGTGCTCGGCCACCTGCTCGTGCTCGCGCTCGGCATTACCAGCGCGGGCCTGCAGGCGGTCCGCCTCGAGTACGTCGAGTTCTTCGGGAAGTTCTACGAGGGCGGCGGCGACGAGTACGAGCCGTTCGGCTACGAGCGCCAGTACACCACGCAGGACTGAGCTCGTCGCTCCCCTCGTACCGCGGATTCTGCCGACCCGTCCCGGCGCTCGAGCGTCCGGTCTCCCGGCCACCTTCCTTGGTACACGATAGCATAAACTTCGGTCTGGGACGCTCAGACCCGCCTCTCGCCAACTCTTTTGGGAAGCTTTATGACCACAGTGACGGGAAATACGATTGTTCGGTTACGAGCGCAAAAGGAGACTCCATAAACTATGTTCGAAGCTGTATTCGCGATGGTCGAGATCAGTGCACTGTTCGCCCAAGCCGGACTTGAAGTGCTGACCCCGCTTCAGGTCCTCACCGACGTTGGTGCGGCCGCCATCGCCGTCGGCCTCGCGGCGCTGGCCGCCGGGTACGCCGAGCGCGGTATCGGGAGCGCGGCCGTCGGTGCCATCGCCGAGGACCAGGACCTCTTCGGGACGGGTCTCATCATGACGGTCCTGCCGGAGACGATTATCATCCTGGCGCTGGTCGTCGTGTTCCTCGTCCAAGGATAACCACCCGCTTTCCCTCTTCATCAATGAGTCTGGACACGGTAGTTGAGGATATACGAAACGAAGCCCGCGAGCGCGCGCAGGAGATTCGGTCGGAGGGCGACGAGCGCGCCGACGAGATCGTCTCGGAGGCCGAGGCCGACGCCGACGAGATACTCGCGGAGCAAGAACAGGACACCGAGCAGGCTATCGCCCAAGAGCGCGAGCAGAAGCTCTCCAGCGCCAAGCTGGAGGCCAAGCAAAAGCGACTCGAAGCCCGCCGCGACGTGCTACAGGACGTCCGGGATGCGGTCGAGGAGCGACTCGCCGACGTCGGGGGCGACCGACGCGAGGAGCTGACTCGCGCGCTACTCGACGCCGCCAGCCAGGAGTTCGACGCCGGCGACACCGTGCGGGTGTACGGCGCGGCCGGCGACGACGAGCTCCTGACCGACGTGGTGGCCGACTACGACGGCTACGAGTACGCCGGGGAGTACGACTGCCTCGGCGGCGTCGTGGTCGAGAGCGACCAGTCGCGCGTCCGGGTGAACAACACGTTCGACTCGGTGCTGGAGGACGTCTGGGAGGACAACCTGCAGGACATCAGCAACCGTCTGTTCGAGCAATGAGCGCACGAAAGACCGAGGGTTCGTCGAACTACGAGTACGTCAACGCGAGGGTCCGCAAGCGACGCTCCCTGCTGTTCGACGACGAGGACTACCGGAAGCTCCTCCGGATGGGGCCGGGCGAGATCGCCCGGTACATGGAGGAGACCGAGTACGAGGAGGAGGTGAACGCGCTGGGGTCGCGCTACGGCGGCGTCGACCTCATCGAGTACGCGCTCAACCGCAACCTCGCCAAGCACTTCGACGACCTCCTCCGGTGGGCCGACGGGCAACTGTACGACCTCATCGCTCGCTACCTCCGCAAGTTCGACGAGTGGAACGTCAAGACCATCATCCGTGGCGTCTATTCGGGCTCGGACCCGGAGACCGTCGAGTCCGACCTCGTGTACGCCGGCGAGTTCGACCGTCGGTTCCTCGAACGGCTCACCGAGGCCGATTCCATCGAGGAGGTCGTCGAACTGCTCGACGGCACGCGGTACGGCGAGCCGCTCGCGGCGGCCTACGAGGACTACGAGGAGACCGACCTGCTCGTCCCCCTCGAGAACGCGGTCGACCGCACCTACTACGAGGGGCTGCTGGCCGAGACGCCCCGGTCGAAGGGTCGCGCGATGGAGCTGTACGTCGAGTTCCTGCAGGCCGAAATCGACTTCCGGAACGCCCGGAACGCGCTCCGAATCGCCCGGAGCGGCGCGGACCTCGACCCGGCCGAGTACTTCATCGACGGCGGACAGCTGTTCCGCGAGTCGGAGCTGTCACGGCTGTCGACGGACCTCGACGAGCTCACGACGTTCATCCGGGATAGCACGTACGGCGACGAACTGTCCGCCGCGCTCGACGACCTCGAGCGCACCGACAGCCTCATCGGCTTCGAGCACGCACTAGACGCTGCGCTCCTCGAGTACTCCGACCACCTGTCGCACGTCTTCCCGATGTCGATCTGTCCGGTGCTGGCGTACGTGTTGGCCAAGGAGCGGGAGGTCGACAACATCCGCGCCATCGCTCGGGGACGCGAGGCCGGACTGAGCGAGGACGAGATCGAGAGCGAACTGGTGATACTATGAGCCAGGAGATCGCGGTCGTCGGCAGTCCCGAGTTCACGACCGGGTTCCGACTCGCCGGCGTCCGGAAGTTCGAGAACGTTCCGGACGACGACAAAGAGACGGAACTCGACGACGCCGTGAACCGGGTCCTCGGCGACGACGACGTCGGCATCGTCGTGATGCACGACGAGGACCTCGATTACCTGTCCCGACAGGTGCGCGAGGACGTCGAGACCAGCGTCGAACCGGTGATGGTCTCGCTCGGCGGCGGTTCGGGCAGCGGCGGCCTGCGCGACCAGATAAAGCGCGCCATCGGTATCGACCTCATGGACGACGACGAACACGGTGACAACGAATGAGCCAAGCAACTGACACCGACGCCGTGCGAGAGGACGGCGTCATCGAGAGCGTGAGTGGACCGGTCGTCACGGCGACCGACCTCGGAGCCCGGATGAACGACGTGGTGTACGTCGGCGAGGAAGGGCTGATGGGCGAGGTCATCGAGATCGAGGGCAACCTGACGACGATTCAGGTGTACGAGGAGACCTCGAGCGTCGCGCCGGGCGAACCGGTCGAGAACACCGGCGAACCGCTGTCCGTGGACCTCGGGCCGGGCATGCTGGACTCCATCTACGACGGCGTCCAGCGCCCGCTGACGGTCCTCGAAGACAAGATGGGCGCGTTCCTCGACCGCGGGGTCGACGCGCCCGGCATCGACCTCGAGAAGACGTGGTCGTTCGAGCCCGAAGTCGAGGAGGGTGACGCGGTCGAGCCCGGCGACGTCCTCGGCATCGTGCCCGAGACCGAGAGCATCGACCACAAGGTGATGGTGCCGCCCGACTACGAGGGCGGCGAGGTCGTCGCCGTCGAGAGCGGCAACTACACCGTCGAGCAGACGGTGGTCGAACTCGACAACGGCGAGGAGATTCAGATGCGCCAGGAGTGGCCGGTCCGCGAGGCCCGACCCTCCGCCGACAAGAAGACGCCCCGGACGCCGCTGGTGACGGGCCAGCGCGTCCAGGACGGCCTGTTCCCGCTCGCGAAGGGCGGGACCGCCGCGATTCCGGGACCCTTCGGCTCCGGGAAGACCGTCACCCAGCAGCAACTCGCCAAGTGGGCCGACGCCGACATCGTCGTCTACATCGGCTGTGGCGAGCGGGGCAACGAGATGACCGAGGTCATCGACGACTTCCCGGAGCTCGAAGACCCCGTCACGGGGAAGCCGCTGATGTCCCGGACCTGCCTCATCGCCAACACGTCGAACATGCCGGTGGCAGCACGCGAATCCTGCGTGTACACGGGCATCACCATCGCGGAGTTCTACCGCGACATGGGCTACGACGTCGCGCTGATGGCCGACTCCACCTCGCGGTGGGCCGAGGCGATGCGCGAAATCTCCTCGCGGCTCGAGGAGATGCCCGGCGAGGAGGGGTACCCCGCGTATCTGGCCGCGCGACTCAGCGAGTTCTACGAGCGCGCGGGCTACTTCGAGAACATCAACGACACCGAGGGGTCGGTCACCGTGGTCGGCGCGGTCAGCCCGCCCGGCGGCGACTTCTCGGAGCCGGTGACCCAGAACACGCTGCGCATCGTGAAGACGTTCTGGGCGCTCGACGCCGACCTCGCCGAACGGCGTCACTTCCCCTCGATAAACTGGAACGAGTCGTACTCGCTGTACACCGACCAGCTCGACCCGTGGTTCCGGGAGAACGTCGCCGACGACTGGCCCGAGCAGCGCCAGTGGGCCGTCGACATCCTCGACGAGGAGGACGAACTCCAGGAAATCGTCCAGCTGGTCGGTCAGGACGCGCTGCCCGACGACCAGCAGCTCACCCTGGAGGTCGCCCGCTACATCCGCGAGGCGTTCCTCCAGCAGAACGCGCTCCACGACGTCGACACCAACTGTCCGCCCGAGAAGACCTACCTCATCCTCGGCGCGATCCGGACGTACAACGACGAGGCGTTCGAGGCGCTCGACGCCGGCGTGCCGGTCGACGAGATCACGGACATCGACGCCGCGCCCCGGCTGAACCGCATCGCGACCACCCCGGACGACGAGGCCGAGGAGTTCGTCGAGGAACTGGAAGCCGAGATGACCGACCAACTCCGCGACCTCTACTAGAACGATGAAAGAATACCAAACTATCACGGAGATTAGCGGTCCGCTGGTGTTCGCCGAAGTCGACGAGCCCATCGGGTACGACGAGATCGTCGAGATCGAGACCCCGGACGGCGAGACCAAGCGCGGACAGGTGCTCGAATCGAGCGACGGGCTCGTCTCGATTCAGGTGTTCGAGGGCACCGAGGGCATCGACACCGAGAGTTCGGTGCGATTCCTCGGCGAGACGATGAAGATGCCGGTGACCGAGGACCTGCTCGGGCGCGTGCTCGACGGGTCGGGCAACCCCATCGACGGCGGTCCCGACATCGTGCCCGACGAGCGTCGGGACATCGTCGGCGCGGCCATCAACCCGTACGCCCGCGAGTACCCCGAGGAGTTCATCCAGACCGGCGTCTCGGCCATCGACGGCATGAACACGCTGGTCCGGGGCCAGAAGCTCCCCATCTTCTCGGCGTCCGGGCTTCCGCACAACGAACTCGCGCTCCAGATCGCGCGACAGGCGACCGTGCCCGAAGAGGAGGAAGCCGGCGACGACGACGATGGCTCGGAGTTCGCGGTCGTCTTCGGCGCGATGGGCATCACCGCCGAGGAGGCCAACGAGTTCATGGAGGACTTCGAGCGCACGGGCGCGCTCGAGCGCTCGGTCGTGTTCACCAACCTCGCCGACGACCCGGCGGTCGAGCGGCAGGTCACCCCGCGACTCGTGCTCACCACCGCCGAGTACCTCGCGTTCGAGAAGGGCTACCACGTGCTGGTCATCCTGACGGACATGACCAACTACTGCGAGGCCCTGCGCGAGATCGGCGCGGCCCGCGAGGAGGTGCCGGGCCGGCGTGGCTACCCCGGGTACATGTACACCGACCTCGCCCAGCTCTACGAGCGCGCGGGCCGCATCAAGGGTCGCGAGGGGTCGGTCACCCAGATTCCCATCCTCACGATGCCGGGCGACGACGACACCCACCCGATTCCGGACCTGACCGGCTACATCACTGAGGGCCAGATCATGCTCGACCGCGGGCTCGACAGCGAGGGCATCGACCCGCCGATAAACGTGCTGCCGAGCCTCTCGCGGCTGATGGACGACGGTATCGGCGAGGGGCTGACCCGCGAGGACCACGGCGACATCTCCGACCAGATGTACGCCGCCTACGCGCAGGGCGAGGACCTGCGCGACCTCGTGAACATCGTCGGCCGCGAGGCCCTCTCCGAGCGCGACAACCAGTACCTCGACTTCGCCGACCGGTTCGAGCAGGAGTTCGTCCAGCAGGGCTTCGACACGGACCGCTCCATCGACGAGACCCTCGACATCGGCTGGGACCTGCTCGGGATGCTCCCGAAGGAGGAGCTCAACCGCATCGACGAGGAACTCATCGAGAAGTACTACCCCGAGAGCGACGAGGAGACGGCCGAGGAAGTCGCGGCCGACTGACGACGCTTCGCGTTTCGGTCCCGTTTTTCGCGGTGGGATTCTGCGTGCTATCGGGTCTCGACAGCACCGACGTAGCGATATTTCGGGAACCGGGTAAAATCTACGCGGGCAAAAGATTGATTTATGTGGGGTGGGGACTTGTGGGTGGTTCCCATGAACCACTTCATCGAAGAACTCGACGACGAACCGGACCACACCAAGGACGCGAACCACTACACGGACGACGACCCCCACATCGGGTGAGTCGCGCCGTCGCGGTTCCGGCGGCTTCGAACGTTGGTCTCTCGACGTTCGGGGCGCGGCGGGACTCGCGTCCCACTCATTCGACGAGAAGTTCCGCGAGCGCGCCGGAAACGTCCTGCCCGGCGTCCACGTCGGCCGGCGCGAACTGCGGCGATTCGTTCAGTTCCAACACTGCGTGAGTCCCGTCCGGTCGCCGGCGGACGTCCGCCGCCGCGAACGCGAGGCCCGCCAGTTCGGCCGCACGGACCACGTCGTCCTCGACCTCGTCGGGGACCGGGACCGCCTCGACGTCGACTTCCTCGTCGCGCACGAGGTCGATTTTGAACGAGAAGTTGTCAGTCCGGCTTTCGTACCGAATCGCCCCCGCGACCTCGCCGTCCACGACGTAGATGCGGAGGTCGTCGCCGTCGACGTACTCCTGAAACTGGACCGGCGCGGTCGCGAGGTCGGCGAGCCGGTCGGGTTCGACGTCGGCCTCGGTCAGTTCGTGGGGGACGCCGCCTCTGGTGACCGGTTTGTACACCACGCGGTCGTGGGACTCGTAGAACGAGACGACCTCGCTCGGGTCGTTCGTGAACAGCGTGTCGGGAACGGGGACGTTCGCGCGTCCGAGCAGGTACAGTTGCCACGGCTTCCGGTCCTGCCATCGGTGTTTCGACGGTCGCGTGACCACTTCGGCACCGTGCCAGTCGAGTATCCGACAGAGGCTGTCGAACATCCCCCGGTACTCCCGCAACTGGTTGAGCGCCGGAACGGGGTCGTCCCGAAGCCGCTCCCCGTGTCGCGGTTCGAACGGCCGGAAGAGCTGATGGCAGTTCACCAACGCGCCGGTCACCGCCTCGAACTCGACCCGCGTGCCGAACACGGCGGCCTCGTCGTCGGTTGCGAGCGCGAGGGGTTCGTCCCCCGGCCAGTCGGTTACGTCGCAGACGACGGCTTCGTGCCCGAGGCGCTCGATAGCCTCGGTGAGCAGGTCAATCTCCGCTCGTTCCTCGGCGTCGATGACGAGAACCGACATACGTTCCACGTCGAACGCCGGACGAATAAATCGGTTCCGCTGGACGCCCCGTCACCCGCGGGATACCGACCTGACCCGAACGGCGTCGCCGGGACACCGACTGTAAACAGTTAACCCGTTCCAGCAACAAACACCACCCAAGATGGCCAACGACGTCAAACCCACTCGGAAGAACTTGATGCAGATCGAGGACCGCATCGAGCTCTCCGAGCAGGGCCACGACACGCTCGAACAGAAGCGCGACGGCCTCATCATGGAGTTCATGGACATCCTCGACCAGGCCCAGGACGTCCGGTCGGACGTCGAGGCCGACTACGAGCGCGCCCAGCGGACCATCAACATGGCCCGGGCGATGGAGGGCGACGTGGCGGTTCGCGGGGCTGCGGCCGCGCTCAAGGAGTACCCCGAGATCACCACCGAGTCCAAGAACATCATGGGCGTCGTCGTCCCGCAGATCGAGTCGAGCAAGGTCCGAAAGAGCCTCGACGAGCGCGGGTACGGCGTGCTCGGCACCAGCGGCCGCATCGACGAGGCCGCCGAGGCCTACGAGGACCTCCTCGACCAGATCATCCTCGCGGCCGAGGTCGAGACCGCGATGAAGAAGATGCTCACCGAGATCGAGACCACCAAGCGCCGCGTGAACGCCCTCGAATTCAAGCTCCTGCCCGAACTCCGCGAGAACCAGGAGTACATCGAGCAGAAGCTCGAAGAGCAAGAGCGCGAGGAGACCTTCCGGCTCAAGAAGATAAAGGCCAAGAAGGAACAGGAGGAGAAAGAAGAGCGCGAGGCCGCAGCGGCCGAGGACGCCGCCGAGGCCGAGACGGTCACCGCCGACGACTGACGAATCGAGTCGACGCCCGCGACCGATTCGCGGGCCGATTGTGGCGTCGTCGCGCCGCCCCTATTCTCGCGCCCGACGCGGGCTCTACCGTTCAGTCGACCGAGCGCCGCCGCCGTCGGTCGGGGTCGACGTCGGAACCACTTCCGCCCGACTCCGTCCGACGTTCTCGGTGCAAACAATCCGGTTATACTGTATATATTCTATAAATTTTCACGAGCATAGCTCTTTATCCCAAAACTTTCTACGGTATCCAACACAAGAATTAAGTCCTTTCAATCTCTCCGGCAGCCTATACATGAGTGAAACCAGTTTCGTCGATAGGCGGTCGGTACTCAAGGCGACCGGCGGTCTCGGCGTCGCCGGCCTCGCCGGATGCCTCGGCGGGAACGACGAGGTCGAACTGACCGTCACCCACTACGGCGGCATCTGGGAGGACGCGATGCGGGACATCGGCGACGAGTTCGAGTCTAACAACGACGGCGTCACCGTCCAGCTCACGCCGTATACGACCGTCGCGGAACTCGAGGAGACGGTCGACGACCCGACCGTCGACGTGGCCCTGCTCGACGACTTCGACGTGATTCTGGGCGGGTCGGACCTGTTCGCCGAGATCGACACCGACATCGTGACGAACTACGACTCGCTGTACGAGTCGGCCTACCTCCCGGGCGACGTGGGCGTCTCGCAGGTATTCGACGCTTACGGTATCGCGTACGACTCCGAAGACTGGAGCGGCGACGACTTCCAGTCGTGGAGCGCCCTCTGGGACGAGCAGTTCGAGGGCGAGATCGCCATCCAGGACAGCTGGATTCCGTTCATGGTGATGGGCGCGCTCGCGTGGGGCGGCGACGAGCGGAACATGGAGCCCCTCTGGGAGCGCCTGCCCGACCTCGCGGACAACGCGGCGGTGTTCTACGAGGGCTTCTCGCAGCCCGAACAGTTGTTCAACCAGGGCGAGGTGTCGGTCGCGTCGTGGTTCGGGGCGCGGACGCGTGCGCTGCGCGCGGACGGCCTCTCGCTGGACTTCCGGATTCCCGAGGAGGGCGCGACCCAGATTCGGGGCGCGATGGCCGTGACGAAAAACAGCGAGAACGTCGAGACCGCACAGGAGTTCGTGAACCTGAACCTCGACCCGGAGATGCAGGAGTTGCTCGCCGAACAGCTCACCCAGGGCCCGGTCAACGCCGAGGCCGAACTGTCCGGGGAGCTCGCCGAGCAAGTCACGACCGAGGAGGAACTCGAGGACCTCTACCTGCCCGACTGGGAGTACATCAACGGGGTCAGGGACGAGTGGCTCGAGCGCTGGGGAGCGAACGTCTGAACGATGGACGGTGTCGAACTGGTCGACGTCACCAAGCGGTTCGAGGACGTCACCGCGGTCGACGGCGTCTCGCTGTCCGTCCGCGACGGGGAGTTTTTCACTATCGTCGGCCCGTCGGGCTGTGGCAAGTCCACGACCCTGCGGATGATCGCGGGCTTCGAGGAGCCGACCGAGGGCCGCATCGAGATCGCCGGGACGGACGTGACCGACCAGCCGCCCGACGACCGCGACGTGGGCCTGGTCTTCCAGAGCTACGCGCTGTTCCCGCACATGACCGCCGCGGAGAACGTCGGCTTCGGCCTCCGGATGCAGGGCGTTCCCGAGGACGAGCGCCGCGACCGCGTCGCGGCGATGCTCGACCTCGTCGACCTGCCGGGCGTCGGCGACCAGTCCCCGGACGAACTCTCCGGCGGCCAACAGCAGCGGATCGCGCTGGCCCGGTCGCTCGTCGTCGAACCCGACGTGCTCTTGCTCGACGAACCGCTCAGCAATCTGGACAAACAGCTCCGGGAGTCGCTGCAGATTGAACTCAAACGGATTCAGGAGGAGACCGATGTCACGACGATTCACGTCACGCACAACCAGGAGGAGGCGATGACGCTGGCCGACCGGATGTGCGTGCTCGACGGCGGGACCGTCGAACAGGTCGACGAGCCCCGGGCGGTGTACAACCGGCCCGAGACCCCGTTCGTCTCGCAGTTCGTGGGCAAGTCGAACGTCTTTCCGGCCGCCGTCCGGCGCGTCGACGGCGCGGTCGAGGTCGAACTCGACGAGGAGCCGTCGCTTCGGTTCCGGTGGTCGGGCGCGGCGGACGCCGAGCCGCTTCCCGGGGCGGGACTGCTCGTGTTGCGCCCGGAGCGACTCCGACTGGAGCGCCGGTCGGACTCGTCGGTCGCCGGGACCGACGCGACGACCCGCGAGGGCGGTTCCGGACCGAACGGCTCGGTCCGGGGCGACTCCGGCTCCGCGGAACGGAACGAGTTCCCGGTCACGGTGCTCGACCACCAGTTCAAGGGCGACAAGACCCGGTACGAACTCGCGGTCGACGGGTCGAGCGACTCGTCGCTCCGACTGGTCGCCCACGGGCCGGACGGGTTCGAGGTCGGCGAGCGACTGACCGCCTCGGTCGGCACCGACGAACTGATCGTGGTCCCCGAGTCGCGCGCGGAGGCACCGTGACGTTCGACAATCCGCACCTCCTCGACCCGGGCGTCACGGTCAACTCCTACATCGAGGACGACTACGAGACGCGGTTCAACGCGGCGCTCCGCCCGTGGGACCGCGAGTCGGTCCCCGACGCGGGACTGCTCGGCGTGCCCTACGACGGCGCGTCGGTCGTCCGCTCGGGCTCCCGGGAGGCTCCCGACTCCATCCGGCAGTCGTTCCAGTACACTACCACGTACTCGCCCGACTTCGACGTGGACGTGGCCGACCTCGACCTCGCGGACCTCGGCGACGTGAACGTCGACCTCATGGACCTCCGGACGACGCAGGCCCGGACCGCGAGCGTCCTCGGGGACCTGTACGACCTCGGGGTCACGCCGCTGGTGGTCGGGGGCGACCACTCCGTCTCGTACGCCACGGTCGCGGCCGCGTGCCAGCGTCCGGACGTCGACTCGCTCGGGTTCGTCCAGTTCGACGCCCACCAGGACCTGCGCCACTCCCACGGCGGGCAACCGTCCTCGGGCGTCCAGTTCCGCGAACTCCTCGAGGACGACGAGTTCCCCGAGTTCGCGGGCGAGAACTACGCGCAGGTCGGCATCCAGGGGTTCACCAACTCCAGGTACTACATGGACTACGCCGACGAGCAGGGGATAACGGTGTTCACGGGGCGGGAGGTGCACAAGCGCGGCATCGAGGACGTGGTCGAGGACGCGCTCGACGTGGCCTCGACCGGCACCGACGCCATCTTCGTGACCGTCGACATCGACTGTCTCGACCTGTCGGTCGCGCCCGGGACGGCCGGACTCAACGCCGGCGGTCTGTCGTCGTGGGACCTCCTCGAAGGCGCGTTCGTGGTCGGCAACCACCCCAAGACCGTCGGGATGGACCTCGTGGAGGTGTCGCCGCCAAACGACGTCGAGGACCTGACCAGCGTGGTGGCCGCGAACGTGCTCCTCCACTTCCTGGGTGGTCTGACGTGTCGGTAGCGTCGTTCTACGAGGCTCGCTCGCCGCTCGCCCGGCGACTGCTGTTGCTCGCGCCCGGCCTCGCCGCGTTCGCCGTCCTCTTCGTCGTCCCGGTCGTCCAGTTGCTGGCCGAGGCGTTCGTCCGGGACGGGTCGTTCACCCTCGACCGGTTCGCGACGATATTCACGAGCGACGAGTACCTCGGAGTCATCTGGCGCACCCTCTGGATAGCGACGGTCAGCACGGTCGTAACCGTCGTGGCGGGCTACGGGCTGAGCTACTACATCGTCTTCCGGGCCGAGCGCAAGCGGTTGCTCGTCCTGTTGTTGTTCGTGTCGATGCTCGTCGACCTCGTCGTCCGCATCTTCGGCTGGATGGTGTTTTTCGCCCGCGAGGGCATCTTCTCGACCGTGCTCCAGTGGGTCGGCCTCCTGAACGAACCGTACTCGCTGCTGTTCACGAAGACCATCATCGTCATCGGAATCGTACAGTTTTGCCTCCCGCTGATGGCGATGGTGCTGATCGGGGTGCTGTCGGGGCTCGACCGGTCGCTGCAGGAGGCCGCCCGGAACCTCGGTGCTTCGAGGTTCGAGACGTTCCGGCGGGTGACGTTCCCGCTCAGCCTCGACGGCGTCATCGCGGGCGGTAGCCTCTCGTTCGCGCTCTCGGTGAGCGCGTTCGTGATGCCCCAGTTGCTCGGCGGGGCGCAAAACCGCATGCTGGCCAACTCGGTGTACAGCGTGGTGACCACGACGGGCGACACCGCCCTGGCGGCCGCCCTCTCTATCGTCCTGGTGGTCGGGGCGATCGGACTCCTGGCGACCGTCGAATCGGGGGCCCGGGTCGGTGGTGCATAGATGAACGGACGGGCATTGGTCTGGAAGGCGTTCGCCGCGCTCTGTTACCTGTTCCTGTTCGCGCCGCTGTTCGCCATCGCCATCGCGTCCATCAACCCCGCGGGGCTCACGTTCCCGCCGACCGGCGTCACCGCAGAGTGGTACGTCGCCGCGTTCACCGACGACCGACTGGTGTCGGCCGCGACGGTCTCGCTCGTCGTGGCGGTCGCGACTACGGCGGTGACGCTCCCGCTCGTGGTCCTGATGGGGCTGGCGCTCCGGGACGAGGACGTCCCCGGGAGCACCGCGATAGAGAACTTCTTCCTCGCGCCGCTGTCGGTCCCGCAGGTCGTCCTCGGGCTGGCGCTGTTGATATACTTCATCGAGTTCGGCGTCCAGGGGACCGTCGTCGGGCTCGTGCTCGGGCACCTCGTCATCACGCTCCCGTACGCGCTCCGGACGGTGCTGGCCGCGCTCAAGGGGTTCGACCCGTCGATGGAGGAGGCCGCCCGGAACCTCGGGGCCTCGCGCGTCGAGACGGTGCGGTACGTCACGCTCCCCCAGATACGGTCGGCGCTCATCGCCGGCGGCGGGTTCGCGTTCATCATGAGCCTGACCAACTTCACCATCTCGGTCTTCCTGGTGGGTCCGGGCACGACCACGCTCCCCATCCAGATTTACCAGTACATCACGTTCGACATCGACCCCGCGGTGTCGGCGGTCGCGACCGTGCTCGCGCTCGCGTCGCTGGCGGTCGTCGCACTCATCGAACTCACGTTCGGCGTCGAGGAGATGTCGGAGGTGTGACGGGGTCGCGAGGCGGCTCCCCGGGCGGTCGCTCCCGCCGCGACCGGTACTGCTAAAGTCGCCTCCTCCATACCGAGACCCGTGCTCCACATCGCTCACCGCGGCTGTGCCGACCAGTTCCCGGAGAACACCCTCGCCGCGTTCCGGTCGGTCGTCGACGACGTCGACCGGATCGAGTTGGACGTGGTCCAGTGTGGCTCGGGCGAACTCGTCGCCTTTCACGACGCCGAGACCGACGACCTCACCGACGGCTCGTACGCGGTCGCCGAGACCGACTACGAGACGCTGGCCGATCTCAGCGTCCTCGGCACCGACGAGCACATCCCGCTGCTCGCCGACGCGCTCGACGCGATTCCGGCGTCGGTCGACGTGCAACTCGACCTGAAACGACCGGGCATCGCCCGCGCGGCCCGCGAGGTCACCGACCGGTACGACCACGACCTGTACCTCTGTGCGACCGACCCCGACATCCTGGCGGAGGCAGGACGGCACTCGTGGGACGTCCGGCCCGGCTACGTGTCGTTCGGCCACTTCCAGTACGAGGACGTCGACCCCGACTCGGTCACCGAGTCCGAGTGGCGCGAGGCCGTCGCGACGGCGACCGACCACGACTGCACGTTCCTGGAGGTGCCCCACGAACTCTGCGTCCGGACCGACGTCGTCGAGGCCGCCCACGAGGCCGACCTCTCGGTGGTCGCGTGGACTATCCGCACGGCCGACCGACTCGCCGACCTGGACGAGCGTGGCGTCGACGCGGCGATGGTCGACCGGATCGACATCCTGTAGTCCGGGCGTGCATCGAGTCCCGGAGCGCGAGTGGGATTCGACGTCCCGGAGCGCGGGCCTCGCCAGTCCGCAGGGGCGACCGGCGCGGGGGCGAATCGCCGGCCGCCACCGGCCACGCTTTTGGCGGCGTGTGACCTACCTCCGATATGGCCTGTCCAGAGTGTGGCAGCGAACGGGTACCGTTCCGGGTTCCGCCCGACCGCCGCGAGCTCCTCCCCGAGGCGTCCGAGGCGGTGGCGCTCTGTACGCGCTGTCTGAGCGTCGCCCCGACCGACGCCGCGAGCGCGACCGACGCCCCCGACTTCTCGGCGGTCGGCGATGCCTTCCCCGACGGCGACGCCGGCGTCTCGATGGCGCTCGCGGTCGGGCTGCTCGACTCCCTGGCGCTGTACCGCGCGGAGCTGTCGGCGCTGCTGGAGCGCGTCGAGCGGCGGGGCGTCGACCCCCTGCTGGTGCTCGACCGGCTGGCGGCCGACCCGTCGGTCGACCCCCGCTTCGACCTCGACGGCCGGCGGACGCAGGTCGAACAGCTCCTCTACGAGTGACCGGCCGAGCGCGGTGGCCACCGCGGTTAAACCGCTGGGCGACGTTTCTCGGCCCGTCATGGCCGACTCCGCCTTCGACCGCGAGACGCTGCTGGACGTCAGCGTCAACCTCGTCCCGATGGTCATCATCCTGTTTTTCACGCTGTTGCTCCTGTTCGCCTCGCCGTTCGCGCCCAACCTGTTTCTCGACGTGGTCGCGCTGGGCCTCCACCTCGTCCCGTTCGTCCTGCTCGGCTTGCTGACCTACGTCTCGGCGACGGTCATCGAGAAGGGGTGAGGACTCCCGGCGCAGCTTCGAGCGCGTCGCCAGCGAGACGCACGCGACCGCTTGCTGTCAGTTTCACTTTCGCTCCGGACGGCTCACCTTCAATACCGTTGCCCGACAGGTGGTGGACATGAACGCACAGTTCGCCCGCGGCCGACGCTCGACCGACGGCGACGACCGAACCGTAGTCGACGTCTCGGACGTCGAAACCGAGCGCGTCGACGAGTACGTCTGCGAGTGGTTCCCGGACGTCGACGTCTACCTCGAGCGCAAGGGCGGTCGGACCTTCCTCGTCGCGGGAACGTAAGTCGACGCCGTGGGAATCGCGACGTCGACGAGCCGCCGGCAGCGCGCCGAGCGCGCACACCGGCGACCGTCCCGCGGCCGACCGAGCGGTAGCGCGCCGCGCGGGAGCGACCGGCCGGCCCGAAGCGGGCGAAACGGTTGTACGTAAAGGTTTAGGCTACCCGGCCAGTAGCCACGCGCATGGCGGACTGTCCACTCGCGGAGGAGTGCCCGAGTTTTCAGGAGCGAATCGAAGGCATGGGCTGCCAGCACTACGGCGACCGGGGCGGAGCCGAGTGGTGCAACCACTACAGCCAGCCCATCTCGGAACTCAAGACCGCGCCGGTCCAGCCGGGCGAGGAGGTCGTCGTCGACGTCGAGGACATCCACGAGAGCGGTGCCGGCGTCGGCCGGACCGACGACGGGTTCATCGTCCTCGTCGACGGCGTGCTCCCCGACGCCCGCGCGAAGGTGGAGGTCACGAACGTCCACGGCAACCACGCGCAGGGCGAGGAGGTCGAGCGGCTCCCCCGCGAGGACGCCGTCGACGAGTCGCCCGCCGACGGCGAGGTCGACACAGAGGGCGAGTCCGACGAGAGCGACGACGACGACAGCGGGCCGCGACTCGGCAGCCGCGACAACTTCTGGGGTAGCTGACGCCGCTCCGACCCGCGCCGCGGGGTGGACAGTCCCGACGCCGGTCCCCGTTCCGGGTGCTTCGGCCGGCGTTCCGCGCCACGGGTTTTTTCGGGTGGAGCGCGTAGGCCGGACCATGAGACGCGCGAACCGCGAGGCGGTCGCCGATGCGCGGAACCGGCGACCCGCCACCCGGACCGCCGGGCGGGAGGGCCGACCGTGAGCGCCGACTACGACGTCGAGGAGATACTCGACCGGGCGGGGTTCGACGCCGACACGAACGTACTGACCCGCCGACAGGCCGAGGTGCTGGTCCTGCGCGAGCGCGGCGTTGCGCAGGCGGCCATCGCCGACCGGCTCGGCACCTCGCGCGCGAACGTCTCCAGCGTCGAGGCCAGCGCGCGCGAGAACGTCCGGAAGGCCCGCGAGACGGTGGCGTTCGCCGAGGCGCTTCGCGCGCCGGTCCGGGTGGAGGTCGCGGCCGGCACCGACCTCTACGACGTGCCCTCCCGCGTGTACGACGCCTGCGACGAGGCCGGCGTCAAGGTCAACCACGCCGCGCCCGAACTCATGAAGCGCGTCAGCGACGAGGCCGGCGACGCCGTGGCCGGCCGCGAGGTCCAGGCGGACCTGCTGGTCGGCGTGACGACGGCGGGCGAGGTGACGGTGCGCCGGTCGCGGGCGGCCGACGGCCCCGAGCGATAGCCGGGACGACCGGCGCATCTCGATTGCCCGCACCCCGAGACCTTTTAGCTCGGCCGCCCAACCGGCGGGTATGGACCTCGAACTGGACGGCAACGCGGCACTGGTGACGGCGAGTTCGAGCGGACTCGGACGCGCCTCGGCGAAGGCGCTCGCGGCCGAGGGCGCGAACGTCGCCATCTGCGCGCGCGGCGAGGAGCAACTCGAAGACGCGAAAGCGGAGATCGACGCGGTCGGCGACGGCGACGTGGTGGCGGTCCCGACCGACATCACCGACCCCGACGAGATAGAGGCGCTGGTCGACGCCACCGTCGAGGAGTTCGGCGGCCTCGACCACGTCGTCACCTCGGCCGGCGGCCCGCCCAGCGGGAGCTTCCTCGACACCACCGAGCGCGACTGGTACGAGGCCTACGACCTGCTGGTGATGAGCGTGGTCCGGGTCACGAAGGCCGCCCACCCCCATCTCGTCGAGAGCGACGCCGGCAGCATCGTCAACGTCACCTCGACCAGCGTCCGGGAGGCCATCGACGGGCTCGTGCTGTCGAACGCGGTCCGACGCGGCGTCATCGGCCTGATGAAGACCCAGGCCCGCGAGTGGGCACCGGACGTGCGGGCCAACGCCGTCCTGCCCGGCGCACACGAGACGCCCCGCATCCAGGAACTCGTGGAGGCGTCGGTCGAGCGCGGCGAGTTCGACAGCTACGACGAGGGGCTGGCCGACTGGTCGGCCGACATCCCGCTGGACCGCGTGGGCCAGCCGAGCGAGTTCGGCGACGCCGTCGCCTTCCTCGCCAGCGAGCGCGCGAGCTTCGTCAACGGCGCGGCGGTGCCGGTCGACGGCGGTCGGCTCAGGAGCTGAATGGACTCTTCGGACGCCCCGACCACGGTGCTGTCGTGGAGCGGCGGCAAGGACGCCAGCTACGCGCTCGGGCAGATGCGCCGAGGGACCGCCGGCGAGCGTGGCGACGAGGCCCCCGAGGTGGTCGAACTCCTCACCAGCGTCTCGGCCGACACCGGCCGGTCGAGCATGCACGGCGTCCGCCGGGACCTCTACGAGCGACAGGCAGAGGCGGTCGGTCTCCCGATTCGGTTCGTGGAGATTCCCGAGGCCGCCTCGAACGACGAGTACGAGGCGGCGATGGCCGAGGCGACCGCCGACTACGAGCGGCGGGGCGTCGACCGAATCGCGTTCGCCGACCTCTACCTCGACGACGTGCGGGCCTATCGCGAGGCGCGACTCGAAGACGCCGAACTCGCGGGCTACTGGCCCATCTGGGGCCGGGACACCGAGGCGGTCGCCCGCGAGTTCGCCGAGGCATTCGAGGCCGTCGTGGTCGCGGTCGAGGGCGAGTCGCTCGACCCCTCGTTCGCGGGGCGGCGATTCGACGCCGACTTCCTCGCGGCCCTGCCCGACGACGTGGACCCCTGCGGCGAGGACGGCGAGTTCCACACGTTCGTCCGCGACGGCCCGATATTCGACGCGCCGGTTCCCGTCGAGACTGGCGAAACGGTGACGAAGGAAGTCGGCGGGGGCGGACACGACGCGACCGTCCACTACTGCGACCTGCAGCTCGCGGAGTGACGCGACGCCGCCTCACTCCGCTATCTTCTCGACTACCTTCTCGGCCTGCTCGCGGGCCTTCTCCTCGCCGACGCTCTTCTGTATCAGGACGCTCTGGACCAGCCAGTCGTCGTCGCCTTCCCGGTCGCCGGTCCGGACCTCCGCGCCCTCCGAGACGTCCCGGGCGGCGTGGGCGGCCCAGTCGGGCGTCCGAATCTCGTCGAACTCGTCGGGGTCCCTGAAGCGAACGTGGATGAACTCGTCGCCGGTCTCGACGGCTCGAACGTCTGGCACGTCGGCCATGTACTTGGTCCGACGTGCTGTGGGAAAACCGGAACGGCCGTCGGAAGCGGATTACAGATACTCCTCGACGTCGAGGACCCGTTGACAAGACGGGTGAGTGTGGTCGCTGTCGCTGCTGACGAGCGGCGCGCCCAACTCGCGGGACACACCCGCGACGAGCGCGTCGACTGCCGACAGGTGTGGCCCGCGTTCGTCGACTTCGTCCGCTATTTCAGTGGCGTGATCGGCGGTCTCCTCGCTCACGGGATACGTTTCGACCCATTCGAGGTTTCGTCGTGCCCTCTGGGGCGAACTTTCCTCCCCATATATCCCGCCGAGCAGGAATTCGACGTAGATTGGAACCGGCACCAGGAACTCCTCGTCACTGTGGTCCAGTAGATAGTCCTTCGTGGCCGGATGCCCGTCTTCGTAGTCCATCAGAAACGAACTGTCGAGAACTTTCACTCGTCGTCGCTCCGTTGACGAGCGATTTTCTCGATTCTCTCCGCGCTCTCGTGCTTGCTACTGCTGTGGATATCTTCGACTACCTCGCGATGGTTCGTCCCGTCCCACGCACCGAATCCTGCGAGGAGGTCACGGTCGTCGTCGAGAAGTCGGACCACCACGTCGTCGAAACTCTCGCCCTCGCGACGGCGTGCTTTCAACCGTTCGTAGCTCTCCTCGCTGATTCGCACGTGTTTGTCCGTAGTGCCCATGCACGAATGTAAACTCTCACGTTAACATCAATGTTTGGCACGCCTTTCAATCAAAACCGCCCCTGTTCGCGCAACTCCGTCACCACCTCGCGCACGCGCTGGGCGTCGTCTTTCGGCGCGACCAGCACCCGGTCGTCGTACGCGGCGACGACCAGTCCCTCGACGCCGACGACGCTGACGTGCGCGTCGTCGTCGGTCGCGACGACGTTGTCGGCGGCGTCGACTGTCAGGGCGTCACCCAGAACCGCGTTGCCGTCAGCGTCGGTCTCGACGATTCGCTCGATGGCGTCCCACGACCCCACGTCGTCCCACTCGAAGTCGGCGGGCACGACGTAGGCGTCGTCGGCCCGCTCCAACACCGCGTAGTCGACGCTGACCGACTCGACCGCCTCGAACCCGCGCTCGGGGTCGCCCTCGTCCAACGCCGCGACGAGCGGTGCCAGCGGGGAGTCGCGGGTCGCCCGGAGGAAGGCGGCGGGCGTCCACGCGAACAGCCCGGCGTTCCAGTAGAAGCCCTGCTCCACGAACCGCTCGGCGGTCGCCTCGTCGGGCTTCTCCCTGAACTGCTCGATTTCGGCGTACTCGCCCCGGCTCTCGCCCGGCTCGACGTAGCCGTATCCCGTCGCGGGTCTCGTCGGCTCCACGCCGAACGTTACCAACCCCCCGGTTTCGACTGCGGCGCGGGCGGCGGCCCGGGCGGTCGACCCGAAGTCGCCGGCGATTCGGTGGTCGCTCGGGACGCACAGCAGCACGCACTCGCCGACCTGCCGTCGCACGCGGTGGGTGGCGTACGCCAGCGCCGGCCCGGTGTCCTTCGAGGCGGGTTCGACGAGGACGCCGGCCTCGGGGACCGCTTCGCGCACGCGGTCGGCGTACTCGGCGGCGGTCGAGACGTACACCTCGTCGGCGAATCCCACGCGCTCGACGGTCTGCCGGAGGAGCGAGCCGTCCCCCTCGTTCCCACCGACCGAGAGGAACTGCTTGGGCCGGTCGGCCCTGCTCGCGGGATAGAGCCGGGTTCCGGTCCCGCCGGCCATCACGACCGCGACGAGAGGGGGCGTCGAGCGCTTGCGGTCCGAGTCGCCCGCCATCCTACCACGTCTCGATTCGGCCGTCGCGCACGTCGCGGACGCAGCCCTCGCAGTCGGGGTGGTCGGCGTCGAAGCAGGCCGGTCGGGCGGCCCGGTCGAGGTCGACGGCGCGGCGCTCGGCGTACCGCCGGCAGACGATGCGGGCCTTCCCCGTCTCGTCCTGCGGGAGGTCCGCGAGCGCGGCCCGCCGGGCGTTGGCGTAGGCGCGCTTCGCGTCGGCGTACTGTCGCCCCGCCGACTGGAGTTTCGAGCGGAGGAAGCTTTCGAGGCGGTCGTCCATGTGACCGGGCGTTAGGCGTCGGGAATCATAGGTCTGTTCGTGGGCTACCGTCCGACGGGGTCGACGTCGGTGCCGGGACGAGTGACCGAACCGGGCGCGTCGACGCCGTTTGCACAAAACCTCACGCTTAACCCACTCACAATCGACATGCGACTCACGCTGATGGCCCCGAGCGTCGACCTGCAAAGCTACCTCGTGTTCGTCTCGGCCGCAGCGGCGCTCGTCCTCACGCCCGGCCCGGACACCGTCTTCGTCCTCACGCAGGGGGTCGCCGGGGGCAAGCGCGGCGGCGTCGCGGCCGCGCTGGGAGTCAGCACGGGTATCGTCGTCCACACGACGGCCGCGACGCTCGGGCTCGCCGCGCTCTTGCGGGCGTCCGCGCTCGCGTACGCGGCGGTCAAGTACGCGGGGGCTGCCTACCTCGTCTACCTCGGCGCGAAGACCATCCGGCAGGACGGCCAGCTATCCCTGTCGGACGCCGGCCCGGATTCGCCCCTGGGCTCGGACTTGCGGACCAGCTATCGGCGGGGCGTGACGGTCAACGTCCTGAACCCGAAGGTCGCGCTGTTCTTCCTCGCCTTCCTCCCGCAGTTCGTGGGCTCTGGACCCGGTTCGGGCGTCACCAGCGTTGCACCCGCCGCCGAGATGCTGGCGCTGGGCGCGACCTACGCCGCCCTGACCGCGCTGTATCTCGGCGCGGTCGGCCTGCTCTCGGGGGGCGTGCGGTCGGCGCTTCGCTCCCGGCCGCGCTTTGCCGACGGCCTGCGGTGGGTCTCCGGGTCGGTGCTGGTCGGTCTCGGCGCGGCGCTCGCGCTGGCGTCGTCGTAGACAGAACAGGCGGTAGCGGCGCTGACGGCTTCACGTTCACTTTCACTCCGCGTACCAAGCCTTTTATACCATAGCGCACTAACCAGTCGCATGTCTCCCGGAGAAAACGACGCGGAGACGGATACCCCATGAGCGATGTGCGCCAGCACGCCGAAGACGTGACCGAACAGTTCTCCGAGCATCTCGACCTGTCCGTAGAGGAGGTCGAAGACCGCCTCGACAACCTCGTCAACGAGTACCGGGTGCCCCTCGACGAGGCCCGCCGGAGCGTCGTGAGCCACTACCTCGACGAGGCGGGACTCGAACGCGACGACATCCACAGCGGCGGCGGCACCGAGGAGGTGAACGTCGAGGACGTCGACGAGGACGAGATGTGGCTCAGCCTCACCGCCAAGGTCGTCGACCTCTGGGACCCCCGGAGCGACGCGGTCGGGCAGGTCGGCCTGCTCGGCGACGAGACCGGCACCATCAAGTTCACCAAGTGGGCCGACTCCGACCTCCCGGAACTGGAGGAGGGAGCGGTCTACCACCTCGCCAACCTCGTCTCCGACGAGTACCAGGGCGACTACTCGGTGAAGCTCAACCGGACCACGACGGTCGCGGACGTCGACGAGGACATCGAGGTCGGCGACGACACCGCCGAGGTCGAGGGCGCGCTAGTGGACATCCAGAGCGGGTCCGGGCTCATCAAACGCTGTCCCGAGGACGACTGCACTCGCGTCCTCCAGAACGGGCGGTGTTCGGAACACGGCGAGGTCGACGGCGAGTTCGACCTCCGCATCAAGGGCGTGCTCGACGACGGCCGGGAGGTCCGCGAGGTCATCCTCGACGAGGAGGCCACCGAGGAGTTCACCGGTATCGGGCTTCAGGAGGCCCAGGACATGGCGATGGACGCGCTCGACACCTCGGTCGTCGCCGAGGAGATGCGCGAGAAGACCCTCGGGAAGTACTACCGCGTGACCGGGCCGACGATGGGCCGGTATCTGCTGGCCGACGAGGTCGAGGAACTCGCCGGGCCGGCCGACGCCGAAAGCGTCCTCATCAAAGCGAGGTCGATCTGAGATGTCCGGAGCACCCACCCGAGAGGTCGCCCGCCGCGTGTTCGCCGGCGAGTTCAACGACGCGACCCACACGTTCAAGGAGTCCGAGGAGGAGCGCGCGCCGGTGTACGCCCTGCTGCCGACCGGCGAGAAGGCCAACCGCATCTTCGTCGTCGGCACGCTGACCGAGACCGAGGACGTCGGCGAGGACAGCGAGTACTGGCAGGGCCGGGTCGTGGACCCGAACGGCGACCCGTTCTTCGTCTATGCGGGCCAGTACCAGCCCGAGGCCGCGAGCATGCTGCGAGAACTCGAACCGCCGGCGTACGTCGCTATCACGGGCAAGCCCCGGACCTACGAGACCGACGACGGCGACGTGAACGTCTCCGTGCGTCCCGAGTCCATCACGCTGGTCGACGCCGCCACCCGGGACCGCTGGGTGGTCGAGACGGCCGAACGAACCCTCGAACGCGTCGAGCGATTCGAGGACGACACCAACGAGTACGCCCGGATGGCCGACGAGCAGTACGACCGGTCGCCCGCGCAGTACCGCGACCTCGTCGTCGCGGCGCTCGAGAGCCTCGAAGACGACCCGGACGCGGGTAGCGGCGAGTCGGCATCCGACGAGACCGACGAAGTCGAACCGGAGCCACAGCCGTAGGCGGCGTCGGACGAGGTCGACGCCGGGCCGCGTTCGGGGCGACCGACGCGGAATCGACGCGATATCGTCGCGGAATCGACGTTCGGGGGAGGGTGGACGGGACGCTATCGAGGACGCGGGAGAATCGCACGACGAGTAGCCCAGCGACCGCGCGTTCGAAACGCGCCGGGTGGTACCAGCACCCGGACGCCGGGCGTGCCCCAGTTCGGACGGCCCAATGGCTACGCATACGTCACGGTCACAAGAACGTATCGGGACCGTCTCCGGACCGCGCGAGGAGACGGGTAGGCACGGCCGCGTCGACCACCGCTACTGGCGGTGTCACCGGTGCGGCTCGGGGAGGACGGACCCGCGGCTCCGGGAGGGATGTTTCCGGTGTGAGTCGCGCGCTCGTCGGGCGAGCGACCGCAGTCGCGACGAGCGCGGCGAGGAAGGCACCCGCCGCGACGAGGTGGGACGTGGTTGACGACCGAACCTCGCCCAGCGCGGGCTGGCGGGCGGTGTACGCGGAACTCGGGGTCGACCCCGACGTCGAGGGGCAGCCCCGCGCGTGCCCGGACTGCGGCCGGGAATGCGACGGCCCGCTCGGGGGCGCGTACGAGTGTCCCGTACACGGGGTCGTCGCCGCGTCGGCGTCCAGCGAGGCGCACGCCGACGCGTCGTCGGACGCGGACGACTTCGGCGAAGCCGACCGGCACGGCCGGGCGGACTGACCGCACCCGGCGTCTCCGGGCCGACGGCGTCTACTCGCCGACCTTTCCGGGCCCGACGACGAGGACCGGACGCTCGGATTCGAGCAGCACCTGCTGGGTCACGCTGCCGAACAGCGCCTTGCCCGCCGGCGAGCGACCGCGGGGGGCGAGACACAGCAGGTCGACGTCGCGGTCGTCGGCCACGTCGAGGATGGCCTGGGCAGCGTCGCCGCTGGACTCGGCGTACTCGACTTCGACGCCCGCGTCTTCGAGGCGCTCTGCGGCCCGCCGGACCGCGGCGACCTGATGGACCGACGCCCCCGAGGGGTTGTCCGTGAAGTCGTGGAACAGCGTTACCTCGACGTCCTCCTCGCGGGGCAGGTCAGCGACGGCCGCGGCCTGTTCGAGCGCGCGCTCCTCGTCGGTGCCGATGGCGGCAAGTATCCGATACATACTCGTCCGTTCGCGTTCGTCCCTCATAAGTGTCGGACCGACTTTCGGGCCGCTGGAACCACCGCAACGGGTTTGGGTCGCCACCGCACCGATTTTCAGCGACTGGGATTCGCTGGCCCAGTTAAAGTGTTGTCCCGAACAACTTCCACACGTGAGGTGACTGACGATGTCCACACGAGAACTCGAAACCGAGCTGTTCGGACGGCACACGAACTTCCAGTACTCCGAGACGTGGATCGGCTACGCCCTGCTCACGCTCCGGCTCGTGATGGGGTGGACGATGTTCTACGCCGGCATCACCAAGGTACTCGACCCCTCGTGGTCGGCGGGGGGCTTCTTGGGTAACGCCATCCCCGCGGGGAACCCCTTCACCGCGTTCTGGACGACACTCGCCAACGACTGGCTGTGGCTCATCGACCCCCTGAACCAGTGGGGCCTGACGCTGGTCGGGCTGGCGCTGCTGGTCGGCGCGTTCGTCCGGTGGAGCGCCTTCTGGGGTGCCGTCATGATGCTGTTCTACTGGGCGGCCAGCCTCCCGCTGTCGAACGGCATCGTCATCGACGACCACGTCGTGTACGCCATGCTGCTGTTCGGCCTCGGCGCGTTCGGGGCGGGGCGCATCCTCGGACTCGACGAGTTCCTCGAAGACACCGGGTTCGTGGAGAACAACCCGTGGCTCCGGTACCTGATGGGCTGACGGGACCGACCCGTCGCCCCCGTGACTCACGCGAGCGACTCGCCTAACGCCGACTCGACCCGCTCTTCGAGCAGTCCCGACGCGACGAGCGCGTCGGCGGTTTCGATTTCCTCGTGGAGCGGCCGGTCCTCGACCAGCGGGGCCACGGCCTCGCGAACCGCCTCGTAGGCCGCGCCGGTGCCGACGCCGTGCGAGAGCGAATCGTCGTCTCGCGGTTCGTCACCGCTCGACCGGTCCGAGGCAGTCGCCTCGCCACCGACGAATTCGGCGGCCTGCGCGCCACAGAGCAACTCGATGCCGACCACGGTGACGGCGTTCTCGACCGCGCGCCGGGCGTCGAACGCCGACTGGGCGCTCATGCTGACGTGGTCCTCCTGGTTGCCGCTGACCGGCGTGTTGTCCATCGAGGGCCGCCCGGTCGCGCGGTTCTCGTTGACCAGCGCGGCCGCCGTGTACTGTGCTATCATGTAGCCCGAGCGCAGGCCGCTTTTCTCGGTGAGAAACGGCGGCAGGTGGGCCTCCTGGACGTTCGGATTCACCATCCGGTCGACCCGGCGCTCGCAGACGGCCGCGAGTTCGGTCACGGCGTTGGTGAGGTAGTCCAGCGGGAGCGCGAGCGGGTCGCCGTGGAAGTTGCCGCCCGACAGCACGGCGGCCTCGTCGGTGCCCGACGCCCGGTCGTCGGCGTCGGCGGCGTCGAAGATGAGCGGGTTGTCGGTCGCGCTGTTCAACTCGACCTCGACGGCCTCCCGGAGGTGGCGGACGGCGTCCCGGACCGCGCCGTGGACCTGGGGCAGACACCGAATCGAGTAGGCGTCCTGCACCCGGTCGCAGTTGCGGTGGGACTCGACGATCTCGGAGTCGGCCGTCAGTCGCTTGACGTTGCGCGCGCTCTCGGCGTGGCCCCGATGGGGCCGGACCGCCGCGATGGCGTCGTCCGACGAGGCGGTGGTTCCCATCGTCACCTCCGTCGTGAGCGCGCCCGCGACGTCGGCGGCTCGGACCGCGCGTTCGGCGTCCACGACAGCGAGCGCCGCGAGCCCGACCGTGAGCTGGGTGCCGTTGATGAGCGCCAGCCCCTCCTTGGCCCGGAGGGTCAGGGGGTCGAGGCCGGCGGTCGCGAGCGCCTCGTCGCCCGGCAGTCGCTCGGTGTCGGATTCCGTCTCCACGTCGGCCTCGCCCTCGCCGACCAGCACGAGCGCGAGGTGCGCGAGCGGCGCGAGGTCGCCGCTCGCGCCGAGCGACCCCCGCGACTTCACGACCGGGTGGACGCCCTCGTCGAGCATCGTCACGAGGTGGTCGACGACGACTTCCCGGACGCCCGAGTGGCCCTTCACGAGCGCGTTGAGCCGGCCGAGCAACAGCGCCCGGACCTCCTCGCGCGCGAGTTCGCGGCCGGCACCCGCCGCGTGGCTCCGGACCAGATTCAACTGGAGCCGTTCGATGTCCTCGTCGGGGATGCGCTCGTCCACGAGTTCGCCAAAGCCCGTGTTGACGCCGTAGACGGCCTCGCCGCTCTCGACGACCGCCTCGACGCGCTCGCGGGCGACTCGGACCCGCTCGCGGGCGGCCTCGGGCACGACGACCGGGGCGTCCTCGCGGGCGACTCGGGCGACGTCTTCGGGGGTGAGGCGCTCGCCGCCGGCTTCGACGGTCATCGTTGGCTCCCTCGCTGGCGGTGGTACTCGTCCATGGGTCGTCGTTCGCTCGCCGGTCGTTTCGTCGTTTCGCCTCGGCGTCGCGACGAATCGGTCGTGGCCGAAAATCTGAAATACGTAGATTTCGTACGCACGGTCGATGCCTACACTCACCGACTGGAAACCGGACGAGAGCGCGGTCGACGCGCCCTCGCTGGGCGACTTCGACGGCTTCGTCGCTGCGGCCACCCTCGTCCGCACTCCCCGACTCGCCCGTCTCTACGTCTACGTCTGCTACTACGGCCCGACGACCGTCCCGAACGTCGTTGAGGCGCTCGATGTCGCGCGAGCCACCGCGTACGAAGACGTGGACCGACTCGAATCGCTCGGCGTCCTCGCCCGCGACGACTCCACGCGCCCGCATCGTCTCTCGGTCGAACCGTTCGCGTTCGTCGACGACGCCGAGGTGGCGATTACCCCGACCGCCCTCCACGCGGTCGCACTCAGCGTGATCGACGACGACGTGGACTACTTCCTGAATCGGTACGGCGTCTCCCGTCTCGTCGCCGCCCTCCGGGTCGCTGGGGCCCACTACGCCGGGGACCTCACCCAGCGGATGGCTGCGGACGAACTCGACGTGACCGCCGCCGAAGGGATGGCGGTCGTCGCGGCGCTTCGGCCGGCGCTCGCCGCCGGACGGGCGTACGACCCGTTCTTCGACCGCCTGCTTCCCGAGCAGGCCGGGGAACTGGACCTCGACGTCGACGTTTCCGAACCGACGTCCGGTCGGCCGGACGACGACGCGAACGCGGGGTAGGCCGGTGAGCGAATACCTTCGACCGGAGACCGTCGCTCTCGTCGACACGAATCTCTTCGTGGCTGTCGGCGGTCCCGACAACGACAAGTATCGAGCGCTCCGGGAGTACGTCGAGAATCGGGACGCCTCCCTCAAGGTCCCTCGTCGGGTCGAACGAGAACTCACCACGATGCACTACGCGGACCGCGTACAGCGGGCCGTCGACGAGGGATGGGCCGAACGCATCGACCCGCCGTCGCCGACCGACCCCGGCGCGGTGAGCGCGATGGACTTCGTTCGTCGGGAAATCGCCCGCCGAACGGGGGAAGACGAACACGAGGTCGAGAAGGCGGACACGGCTCTCGCAGGGCTCGCGGTCGAGTATCTGAAACGAACCGACGACCCCGTAGCGGTGGTAACCGACGACCGAGTCTCCGCGCGGGCGATAGAGGCCGGAACGGCACGTAGCGACTGTGAGGGGTCGGTTTCAGTCTTCACCCGCGAGGACTTGATCGGGGGCGGTGGCGACGACCTCCGAATAATCTAGGCTCGTTCAGTACACCACCTCGCCGCCCTTCAGCACGGTCTCGACCGCGTTCACGCCGAAGTTGTACGGGACGTGGACGTAGCTCGGCGCGTCCAGCACCGCGAGGTCGCCCGGCGCGCCCTCCCGAAGCGTCCCGACCGCCTCGGGCAGGTCGAGCGCCGCCGCCGCGTTGGTCGTTCCGGCGACCAGCGCCTCGCCCGGCGTCATCCCCATCTCGACGCAGGCCAGCGAGGCCGCAAAGCCCATGCTCTGGCTGTAGCAGTTGGGGTTGAAGTCGGTCGCGACGGCCACGTCCGCGCCCGCGTCGAGGAACTGCCGGGCGTCGGCGTACGCCGCGCCCAGGCCGAACGCCGTGCCGGGCAGCAGGACCGGGACGACGTCGCTGTCGACCAGCGCGGCGACGTCCTCCTCGGTCGAGTGGAGCAGGTGGTCGGCGCTCGCTGCCCCGACTTCGGCGGCGAGCTTCGTGCCGCCAATGCGGGCCAGCTCCTCGGCGTGGACCTTCGGCGTGAGACCCGCGTCCCGCCCGGCGTCGAGGACCCGGCGGGACTGCTCGACCGAGAAGACGCCCTCCTCGCAGAACACGTCGACGAACTCGGCGATTCCCTGTTCCGCGACGGCCGGAATCTGTTCGGCGACGACCTCCTCGACGTACTCGTCGGCGTCCCGACCCTCGGGCACCGCGTGAGCGCCCATGAACGTCGGGACCACGTCGACCGGGTGGCGGTCGTCGGCGCGGTCGATGACGTCCAGCAGCCGGAGTTCCGTCTCGGCGTCCAGCCCGTAGCCCGACTTGACCTCGACCGTGGTGGTGCCGTGGGCCAGCATCTCGTCGAGGTGGCGGAGTAGATTCCCGAGCAGGCGCTCGTCGCCGGCCTCCCGGGTGGCCCGGACCGTCCGGAGGATGCCGCCGCCCTCGTCGAGTATCTCCTGATACGACTTCCCCCGGAGTTTGGCCTCGAACTCGTCGGAGCGGTCGCCCGCGAACACGGCGTGGGTGTGCGGGTCGACGAACCCCGGAATCACCGCCTTCTCGGTGGCGTCGACCGCGTAGGCCGCGTTCTCCGGCGGGAACTCGCGGGTCACAGGTCCCGTGGGGCCGACCCGGGCGACCTCGCCGTCCTCGATGGCGACGGCGGCGTCCTCGTAGATTCCGAGCGCCGCGTGTTCGTCGGTCGCCTCGCTCGCGCCGTCGTCGGTCGCGTCGGCCTCGTCGTCGGTGGCTTCCAGCGTCACGACCTGTGCAGCGTCGTGAACGACTGCTGTCAGCGTCATGGTCGCTCCTTCGCGGGCCCGCTACTTAGCAAGTGGGCGATAGCTCGCGCGCCGGCGGTCGCGGTCCGGTTCGCGGTCCCGGAGTCGAGCGGCGGGGCGCACTCGACGACCTCGAACCCGGCGAGTCGGTCGTCGCTGCCGGCCAGGCGCAGCGCCCGGAACAGTTCCCGCGTCGTGAGACCGCCGGGCGTTGGCGCGCTCACGCCCGGCGCGGCCGCCGCGTCGAGCACGTCGAGGTCGACGCTGACGTAGACGCGGTCGACCTCCCCCATCGCCTCTAACGCGCGGTCGACCGCCGCGACCGCGTCGTCGCCGACCTCCTCGCTCGTGACGACCTCGCCGCCGCGCTCCCGGACGAACTCGGCGTACGCCGTCGAGGTCTCGAAGTGGCGCGCGCCGACGCAGGCGTAGGCGTCGAGCCCGTCCTCGTAGAGCTGGCGGTACGGCGTCCCCGAGGTCGGGCCGACGTCCTCCCGAACCTCCCGCACGTCGAGGTGGGCGTCGAAGTTGAGTACGCCGACGCTGCCTTCGTCCAGCAGGGGCGCGACGTTGGGGTAGGTCATCGAGTTGTCGCCGCCGAGGAACACCGGGAACGCGTCGGTGGCGTGGACGCGCTCGGCGATGGTCCGGACCCGGTTCTGGAGGTCGGCGACTGAATCGACGTCACCGTCCCCGAGCGTCACGTCGCCGAGGTCGGCGACCGACCTCACCGGGCCCGCGTCGAAGTGGTGGGTCTTGGTGCCCGCGAGGCGCTGGCGGAGGGCGCTCGGTCCCTCCGCGGCCCCCTTCCGGCCGATGACCGCCTCGTCGAACGGTTCCCCGACCAGCACGGCGTCGAAGCGGTCGGCGTCGTCGATGCTCGACAGTTCGACCACGTGGCCGAACTGCTCGTCGGTGGCGTCGTTGGAGGGTCCCATCCAGTCGAAGGTTCGTCCGAGTCGCGTCATTCGTCCTCACTGTCCCGCATCGGCACCGCGACGTTCGATTCGGCCGCCTCGGCGAGCGCTTCGTCGTAGCCGGCGTCGGCGTGCCGGATGACGCCCATGCCGGGGTCGGTGGTGAACACCCGGCGGGCCGTCTCGGCCGCGCGGTCCGACCCGTCGAGGACGACGTGGTTGTTGGCGTGGACGGCGTTCCCGATGCCGACCCCGCCGCCGTCGTGGACCGACACGATGTCCGCGCCGGCCGCGCAGTTGAGCAGGGCGTTGAGAATCGGCCAGTCGGCCACCGCGTCGGAACCGTCCCGCATGGCCTCGGTCTCCCGGTTGGGGCTGGCGACGCTCCCGGCGTCGAGGTGGTCGCGCGTGACGACGATTGGGGCCGATATCTCGCCCGCCGCGACGAGGTCGTTGATGCGGAGCGCGAACCGCGCGCGCTCGGTCAGTCCGTCTTCCTCCTGATACCCCAGCCAGCAGACCCGCGACGGGAGGCCCTGGAACTCGACCTGCTCTTGGGCGAGGTCTATCCAGCGATGGAGGTGGTCCTTCTCGGGGAACAGTTCCGTGACCGCCTCGTCGGTCCGGCGGATGTCCTCGGGGTCGCCCGACAGCGCGGCCCACCGGAACGGACCCTTCCCGCGACAGAACAGCGGTCGGATGTACGCGGGCACGAAGCCGGGGTAGTCGAAGGCGTCCGGTCTGTCGCGGTGGGCTTCGACCTGCCCCCGGATGTTGTTGCCGTACTCGACGGCGACCGCGCCCCGCTCTTGCATCGTCAGAATCCCGTCGACGTGGCGCTCCATCGTGTCCAGACTCTCCTCGCGGTAGCGCTCGGGGTCCGTCTCGCGGAGTTCGTCGGCCTCGGCGACCGTGTACCCCGAGGGGTAGTAGCCCTCCAACTCGTCGTGGGCGCTGGTCTGGTCGGTCACCACGTCCGGCACGAAGTCCCGGTCGAGCATCCCCTCCAGCATGTCGGCCGCGTTGAGGTGGACCCCGACCGAGTACGATTCCCCGTTTTCGGCCGCTTCCTCGGCCTTCCGGATGGCCTCGTCCAGGTCGTCGGTCTTCTCCTCGCAGTAGCCCGTCTCGATGCGGCGGTCGATGCGGGCCTCGTCCACTTCGGCCGCGATGCAGACGCCGTGGTTCATCGTGACCGCGAGCGGTTGGGCACCGCCCATGCCGCCGAGCCCGCCCGTGGCGACGATTTTGCCTTCGAGGCCCCGATTGTCGGGGTAGTGCTGTCTGGCCAGTTCGGCCAGCGTCTCGTAGGTTCCCTGGATGATGCCCTGCGTGCCGATGTACGCCCACGACCCGGCGGTCATCTGGCCGTACATGATGAGCCCCTTTGCCTCCAGCTCGTGGAAGTGGGCCCAGTCGTCCCACTTGCCGACGAGGTTGGAGTTGGCGATGAGGACGCGGGGTGCCTTCTCGTGGGTCCGGAATCGACCCACTGGCTTGCCCGACTGGACGAGCAGCGTCTCGTCGTCGCCGAGGTCGCGCAGTTCCGCGAGGATGGCGTCGTAGGCGTCCCACGACCGCGCGGCCCGGCCGGTGCCGCCGTACACCACCAGCTCCTCGGGCTTCTCGGCCACCTCGGGGTCGAGGTTGTTGTTCAGCATTCGGAGCGCGGCCTCCTGTCGCCAGCCCTCGCACTCGATGTCGGTGCCGGTGGGCGCGCCCTGATACTCCTTCCACTGGTCGCTCGGCTCGCCGACGCCGAAGCCGTCGGCGTCGCCTTCCTCGGGGATGTCTGTCTGGCCGTCGCTCATACCTCCTCGTTCGGGCGCGAGACGCAAATAGCTGCACACCGCCACACGGAGGGTGTTTTAAGTGCTATCGCCCCGGAACCCGATGCGATGCACGAAGCGGTTCTGGGAATCGAACACCCCGGCGCGTACGCGGCGGCGACCGCAGGCACCGACACGACGGTCGAACTCTGGTGTAACGACCACTGCGACCTCCTGCACGTCGGGGGCGAGGGCGGCGAGGCGGTCGTCGCGCACGTCGAGGACGCGGTCGGCGTCCGCGAGCGCATCGCGGAGGGCGACGAGCGGCTGCTCATCACCGAGGCGTGCCTGAAAGCGAGCGAGGGCGACGCCATCGAGACCACGCTCGCGGCCCACGACTGCCTGCTCGTCCCGCCGCTCCGATACTCCGAGGGCCGCAAGTGGTGTCGCGTGCTGGCGCTGGACCCGGCGAACCTGACCGCGTTCTACCGCGACGTGGCGGCCGAGTTCCCCGTCGTCGTGGACTCGAAGCGCGAGGTGGCGTCGGTCCGGGCCGACCGACCCCTGCTGACCCTCGACTCGGCGCTCCCGGACCTCTCGACGCGCCAGCGCGACGCCCTGCTGGCCGCCGTCGAGTCGGGCTACTACCGGATTCCGCGCGAGACGACGACCGCCGAACTCGCCGACGAGCTGGGCGTCGAACGCCGTACGGTCGAGGAACACCTCCGGCGGGCCGAGAACAAGCTCCTCGGGTCGTTCGCGGACGCGCTGTGACCGCCGTCCGGGCCGACGCCCTGACTACCAGTTCTGCGGCAGGTCGATTCCGGCGTCCCGGAATCGCGCGCTGACGGCTTCGAGGTACTCCGACCGGATCGTCACGAACGCTTCCCGCGAGGGGCGGTCTATCCAGTAGCGGGCCTGCACGCCGGCCCGGCCGTCGTCGAGTTCGACCACGCGGACCGTCGGCGAGGGTCGGTCGAGCACGTCGTCGTGGCCCTTCGCGGCTGCCACGAGCAGGGCGGCCACCTCGCCGAGGTCCTCGTCGTCGTCGACGTGGAAGGTGTGCGAGAGCCGGCGCGGCGACTTCGCGACCGCGTTGACCACCGCGCTGGTCGCCAGCTGGGAGTTGGGCACCGTCAGCAGTTCGTTGTCGAACGTCCGGACGCGGGTCACGCGGAAGCTGACGTCCTCGATGACGCCCTCCTCGTCCTGCCAGCGTATCCAGTCGCCGATGTTGAACTCCGGGTCGGTGACGATGAACACGCCGCCGACGAGGTTCGACGCGATGTCCCGACTGGCGAACCCGACCGCGACCGTGAGCGCGGCCACGACCGTCGGCGGAATCGAGAGCAGGTGGCCGTAGTCGGCGGCGTCGAGCGCGACCCGGAGCGCCGCCACCGCTACCGCGACGTGGACCAGCTTCACGACCGCGCTCGCGACCGTCTCCTGAATCCGGCGGGTGCTCAGCGCGCGCTCGGCCAGCGGGACGACGACCCGCCGCCCCACGGCGTACACCGCCGCGAACGTGACGAGGAAGACCCCGACGTCCCAGAGCACCGCGAGGTAGCCGTCCACCGGCACGTCCGACAGGTCGACTTGCGGAGGGGTTCGCACTGTCAGGCAATCCACGGCGCGGCCGGCCCTCAAGATTCCGGCCGACTCGGAGTTTCCGGTCGACCCGTTCCTCACGGCGTCGGGGCGTCGCCGTCCCACGCGTCGTTGTCGGTGAAGAAGTTGAGCATGGCGAACTTCAGCTTCGTCGGGTCGATGTCGACCATCTCGTCGCGCTCCTCGGCCGGGAACGTCCCGCGCACGCTGTACTTGCCCATCTCGCGTTCGCCCGCCTCGGTGTAGCGTCTGTCGACCAGCGCCCGGACCCCGAAGTCCTCGGGCGAGCGGATGACCCGGCCGAGCGCCTGCCGCGTCTTCCGGATGGTCGGAATCTCGACGGCGTACTCCCACCCGGAGTCGCGTCCGGACCGGTCGGCGAACGCCCGGTCGTAGGCGTCCTGGACCGCGTCCATCCGGTCGTCGAGGTGGGGGTAGGGTACGCCCACCACGACCACCGTGCGGGCGTCGTCGCCGTCGAAGCTGACGCCCTCCGCGAGGGTGCCCCACAGGGAGGTGAACAGCGCGGCGTCGTCGTCGGCAACGAACTGCTGGCGCAACTCCTCGACGGAGGTGCCGGGTTCGTCGAGGTAGAGCGTGGCGTCGGGGTCGCCGTCGGTCTCTCGGTCGAGTCGCTCGTGGTAGCGCTCGGCCTCGGCGTAACTCGGGAAGAAGAGGAGGGCGTTGCCGGCCGTGAACTCGACGGCGTCGCGGAGGACGCCCGCGACGACCGCCTGGGTCTCGGGGTCGTCGCGCTCGCTGGCGAACAGCGCGGGCGACTCGACCGCGAACGTCCGGCGGTTGTCCTCGGGGAACTGGAGGCCGTAGGCCATCTCGACCGGGTCTTCGAGGCCCAGCACGTCGCCGATGACGTCGAACGGCCGGAGGGTCGCGCTCATCAGCACCGTGGCGTACACCTCCGAGAACAGGTCGGCCGTCACCTCGCGCGGGATGCAGGTGTACAGTTCGGCCCGGCCGTACACCTCGTCGGTGGCCTCGTCGCGCCGGACGGACACCACCGGATACTGGCCGAGTTCGGTACTCCCGTCCATGAAGTCCCGGACGAACGTCGCGACCTGCAGGGTCTGGCACTCCTCGCGGGTCGTGGTCTCGCCGTTCCTGTACGCCTCCTCGTACTCCTCGTCTAACTCGCGACCGAGGTGGACCGCAAGGTCGAGTTCGGTGTCGATGCCCTTGCCGGTGTACTGTTGGAGGAACGCCAGGGTGAGGTCGTCGCGCTTGCCCTCGTTGGTGATGGAGACGTCCTCCCACGCGTCCCCGACCTGCTCGCGGTCGCCGAATCCGAAGCTGTCCTCGTAGACCTCCTCTACGGCCGCGCGGAACGCCGAGACGACGTTGTAGGCGGGTTCGCTCCGGGCGTCGTCGCTGTCCTGTAGCTCGTCGAGCGCCGAATCCAGCGTGTTCTCGGTCAGGGTCCGGGTGGCGTGCTCGCGGGCGGTGTCCTCGACGTTGTGGGCCTCGTCGAAGATGGTGACCACGTCCTCGGGGTCCCTGCCGAGCCACCGGAAGAACTGCTCGCGGATGGTCGGGTCGAGCAGGTGGTGGTAGTTGCACACGACGAGGTCGACGCCCTCCATCCCGTCCTTCAAAAGCTCGTACCCGCAGAGGTGCTGTCGCTCGGCGTACTCGTAGACGTCGTCGGGCGTGCGCACGTCGTCGTACAACCACGAGTAGAACTCCTCGTTGTCGCCGACGAGGTTGTTGTAGTAGTAGTCGCAGGTGTTCTGCTCGCCGAGGTCCTCGACGCGCTGTTCGACGGCCTCCAGTTCGTCCATCACCGTGCTCCGTGCCTCTGCGGCCTGCTCGTCGCCGTCCTGGGCCTGCTCCAGCAGTTCCTCCTGTCGGGCTTCGAGCTCGCGCTCCTCGCGCTCGGCGTCGACCACCTCGTAGGTGTTGTCCCGCAACACCTGGCACTCCTCGAACCCCACGTCGATGTGGCACATCGACCCCTTCCCCCGGAAGACGACCGCTCGGATGGGTTCGTTCTCGGTGATAGCGCGGGCGTCCGCGACGAACTGGCGCATCTGCTGGTGGACGTTGGTCGTGATGACGACCGTCTTGTCCTCCTCGCGGGCGTACTCCAGCGCGGGCACGAGCGACGACAGCGTCTTGCCCGTGCCGCAGGCCCCCTCGAAGAGCACGTCCTGCCCGCGCGAGAAGGCGTTGTAGATGCGGTCCATCGCCTCCCGCTGGTTGGCATACGGCTCCTCGTAGGGGAAAAACCGCATGTAGTCGTCGGTCTCTGCCACGGCCGGGGTTTGCTCGGCTTCGGGTTTAAAAGCTCGCTTGCGAGTGGAAGTGTCGGACTGAAGGCCTCTTCTCCGACAGGCTGTCGGTCGCGGTTACTCCGCCGTCCCTCCGGTCCTGCTCAACTCCCGCGCCTCCGGTTCGACGTACACCCGATTCACGCTCGGGTTGGCCTCGCGCAGGGCGTCCTCGATGGCGGTGATGCGGTCGTCCATCCCGGCCGTGTCGAGGCCGTTCTCGAAGGCGACGTCGGCGGTGAGCATCACCTGCTCGGGGCCGAAGTAGACCGTCCGGAAGTCGACGATTCGGCCGACGCCGTCCCACTCCTCGACGATGGTCCGGAGCTTCTGCTCCTCGTCCTTCGGCAGGCTCTCGCCAAGCAGCAGGCGCTTGTTCTCCCACGCCAGCGCGAGCGCGAAGCCCATCAGCATGATGCCGATGAGCAGCGCGGAGACGGCGTCGTAGATGTAGTTGCCCGTGACTCGGGTGAGGTACACCCCGGCCAGCGCGAGCCCCGCACCGACCAGCGCGATGGTGTCCTCGGTGAACGCGGTCAGCGTGGTCACGTTGCTGGTCTTCCGGAACGCCTCGCGGAGGCCGCTCCACTCGTGCTGCTCGATGTCGGCCTTCATCCCGGCCCACGCCTTCCTGAGCGCGTAGGTCTCGAACGCGATGGCCCCCAGCAGCACGGCGTAGTTGACGTACACCGGGTCGAAGGGGCCGAAGCCGAGCAGTTCGACCGGCGTGCCGCCGCCGTGGCCGGGATGCATGATGGCGTCGTAGCCGTGCTTGGCGCTCTCCCACCCAGCGATGCCAAAGAGGAGGACGCTCACGAGGAAGCTGTAGAAGAACTGCGCCTTCCCGTAGCCGAACGGGTGGCCGCGACTCGCCTCCCGGTTGCTGTACCGGATGCCGATGAGCAAGAACACCTGATTGCCCGTGTCCGAGATGGAGTGGTACGTCTCCGAGAGCATCGCCGGACTCCCCGTCAGCAGGAAGCCGCCGAACTTCAGCACGGCTATCGCGCCGTTCGCGACCAGCGCCGCCATGACGACCGACTTGCTTTCAGCCATCGTGCCCTCGTTCTCGGCCATCGGATAAGAAAGTGGCCGCCGGCGAACGCGGCCCCGGGGCGTCGGGACGCCCGCCGTCGGACGGAAACGCTCAGGGAGGTGGCCCGCCTACTTCCGCGCGATGATAACCGTCCTCTCGGACACCCACAGCACGTCGGGGCACGAACTGGAGGGCCGCGCGCGGGAGGCCGTCGAGGCGGCCGACGCCGTCGTCCACGCCGGCGACTTCACGAACGAGGCGGCCCTCGACGCCTTCCGCGAGGTCTGCGAGCGACTGTACGCGGTCCACGGCAACAACGCCACGCCGGGGGTGTGCGACCGATTGCCGCCCGAGCGAACGGTCGAGGTCGCCGGCGTGCGATTCGTGCTGACCCACGGCGACGGCCAGTCGGCGACCGCGCTGTCGCTTTTGGGCCGTCAGCAGGCCGCCGACGCGGTGGTGTTCGGCCACTCGCACCGTCACGCGGTCAGCCACGGCGAGGACGTCGTCCTGCTCAACCCCGGCAGTCACGCCGACCCGCGCGGTGGCCGGCCGACCCACGCGGAACTCAGGCCCCGAGGCGGCGACGCGGAGGGCGACGGTCGACTGACGGGTGAAATCCGCCACCGGGACGGGAGCGTCCTCGAAGCGTTCGAGATTCGCTGAGGGTCGAATCCGGCGAACCGGTCGCTGTCGAAGGAGGTGACGGTCGGCGAGAAACCGACATGGTGTGCCGCCCCGCCGGGAGGGTGGTGGGGACCGGGCGACTGCGGTGGCACGGTCGACAGTGATTCGGGCAGGGCGCGTCGCCGGCGGTGGGAGGTCCGACGGCGGCGCGGTACGGCCGGCAGCGGGGTCGCGGTTCGACCGACGCGGCGCGACCGGGAGGGCCGAAGCGGGGCGGTACACCTCTGCCTACGACCCGACCTCCCAAATAGCTCCCGTAAGCTCAAAGACTCGTTTTAGTTACCGACGCCGAAGCTCGAAACGACGGATAGGGGCGCGCTACGGGTTGTTATAGACAGTTACGACTCGCGGTTCGCGTAGTACCACCACGCGAACCCGAGCGCGAGGACGAGCGCGCCGCCCGCGAAGAACAGCACGCCGGGCGGAATCGTCGAGGCGGCCGTCTCGGCTCCCTGCTGGACCGCGTCCGCCGAGTAGAGCGTCGCGTCGCCGCCGGTGGTCTCGGCCGCGTCGCCGGCTCCGCCGAGCGGTCCGCCCTCGAACAGCGCCCCGACGCCGTCGCCGAACGCCTGCTGGACCGCGAGGCTCAGCAGCGCCAGCGCGCCGACCGCGCCGGCGAGCCGCGAGAGCGCGTCCTTCAGCCCCGTGGTGTCGTCCTCGCCGCCCGCGAACACCACGAGCGGCCGGTCGGCGGGCGCGTACACCGTCATCTCGCGGCCCTTCTCCGAGTAGACCGTGTCGGCCGCCTCGATGACGTCGGCGTCTTCGAGCTTGCCGAGGTGGTGCTGGGCGTTCTGGAGCGAGGTGTCGACGGTCTCGGCGAGGTCGGAGGGCGTCGATGGTTCGTCGTGGAGGGCGGCCAGCAGTTCGCGGGCGGTCGCCGGCGAGAGCGCGCCCAGCAGGTCGTCGGCGTCCTCGCTGTCGACGCCGACCACGCGGGGCTCGGCCGACTCCGAGGCCGACGCGTCGGCGGAGGAGGGCAGGAGGTCAGCCATGGGTCGGGGTTGTCGCCGTCCGCCCTTGAACGTTGCTCCCGGTCGCGCGAATCGGCGGACTCGGGCGCGCGAGCGTCGAAACCGATTTGTTCGGCCAACTGAATGTGACGCACATGGAGTTCGTCTACAACAATCCCCTGGTCGTCGGGTTCGTCGTGGTTCTACTCGGCTTCGTGCTGTTCATGTACCTGTTCATCCGGCGGACCGTGACGGGCTTCCGCGAGGGGATGCAGAACGGCGACCGGTAGTCGACGCGCTACGCGTCGAGCGCCTCGCCCACGCGCTCGGCCGCCGTCTCGACATCCTCGCGGTCCACGTCCCAGTGGGTGCAAAAGCGCGCGACGTGGGTGTCGAACTGGGTGCCGAGGACGCCCGCGTCCTCGCAGTCGTCGAGGAACGCCTCGGCGGTCAGCCCAGTGCGCTCGGTGTCCACGAGGACGATGTTGGTCTCGGGTTCCTGCACGTCGAGGCCGTCGATGCCGGCGAGTCGCTCGGCCAGCACGCGGGCGTTCTCGTGGTCGTCGGCCAGTCGGTCGACGTTGTCGAGCGCCGCGAGGCCGGGCGCGGCGATTACCCCGGCCTGTCGCATCCCGCCACCGAACAGCTTGCGGTTGCGCCGCGCCCGTGCGACGAACGCCTCGCTGCCGGCCAGCATCGAGCCGACGGGCGCGCCCAGCCCCTTCGAGAGACAGAACATCACCGAGTCGACGCTCTCGGCGATGCGCGCCGGCGGGACGTCGAGCGCCACGGCCGCGTTGCACACCCGCGCGCCGTCGAGGTGGACCGGGACGCCGTGGTCGTGGGCCGCCTCGGCGGCGGCGTCGATTTTCCCGGGGTCGATGGCGATACCGCCCTTGCTGTTGTGTGTGTTTTCGAGGGTCAGCAGCCCCGTTCCGGGTCGGTGGGCGTCCTCCTCGACGTAGCCCTCCCGGACCTGCTCGGGCGTCGGCACCCCGCGCTCGCCGCCGTCGAGGCTCCGGAGCTGGAGGCCCGAGAGCTGGGCCATCCCGCCGAGTTCCCACTTGACGACGTGGCTCTCGCGCTCGCTCAGCACCTCCTGGCCGCGCTCGGTGTGGGTCCGGACCGCGACCTGATTGCCCATCGTCCCGGTCGGGACGTAGAGGGCGTCCTCGAACCCCACGAGGTCGGCCGCGCGGGCCTCCAACTCGTTGACGGTCGGGTCCTCGCCGTACACGTCGTCGCCCACCTCGGCGTCGCGGGCGGCCTCGCGCATGGCGTCGTCGGGCTTCGTGACGGTGTCGCTCCGCAGGTCTATCATGGTCGGCTCTTACCGGTGGGACGCCAAATACCCCGCGATGGCGGCGAGTCTGCTGGCACGGTCCCGCGATCGGAGGGCCGGAGACCGAAAGCGGTTTGCGCCTCTCGCGTCGAGTCGTCGACATGGACCCTCGAATCCGAAATCACGCCGAGACCGTCGTCGACCACTCCACCGAGGTCGAGGCCGGCGACGACGTGGTCGTCAGCGCGCCGTCCGTGGCCGAGGACCTGACGCTCGCGCTCTGTGAGGAAATCGCCGAGCGCGGCGCGAACCCCTTCCACGTCTCGTTCCGCATGGACCGGACCCGCGCGGCGTTCCTCGGCGCGGCCGACCCCGAGGAACTCGAACTGCCCGAACACGAACTCGCGCTCGCGGAGGCGGCCGACGTGTGGATTCACGTTCGCGCCCACGACAACGTCGCCGAGATGAGCGGCGTGCCGAGCGAGACGATGTCGACCTTCCGGAAGGTCAGCCAGCCCGTCCGCGAGGAGATACTCGACTCGCGGTGGGTGCTCACCCAGTACCCCGCGCCCGCCGACGCCCAGAACGCCGAGATGAGCACCGACGAGTACGAGGAATTCGTCTGGTCGGCCATCGACAAGGACTGGGCCGCCCAGCGGGACCACCAGCAACAGATGGTCGAGATACTCGACGCCGGCGAGGAGGTCCACATCGTCTCGGGCGACACCACCGACCTCCGGATGAGCGTCGCGGGGATGACCACTATCAACGACGACGCCGGCAACAACCTCCCCGGCGGCGAGGTGTTCACCGCGCCGGTCGCCGACTCGGTCGAGGGCGAGGTGCTGTTCGACAAACCGCTGGTCCATCAGGGCCACGAGGTCGAAGACGCCTACCTCCGATTCGAGGGCGGCGAGGTGGTCGACCACAGCGCGACCAAGAACGAGGACGTGCTGACCGAGGTGCTGAACACCGACGAGGGCGCGCGCCGCCTCGGCGAACTCGGCATCGGGATGAACCGCGACATCGACCGGTTCACCTACAACATGCTGTTCGACGAGAAGATGGGCGACACGGTCCACCTCGCGGTCGGGATGGCCTACGAGGCGTGTCTGCCCGAGGGCGAGACGGGCAACGAGAGTGCGGTCCACGTCGACATGATCGTAGACATGAGCGAGGACTCGTTCATCGAGGTCGACGGCGAAATCGTCCAGCGCAACGGCACCTTCCGGTTCGAGGAGTAGCGAGGCCGGCGTGAGACGAGCCCCGAGCTGGAGCGGGGAGCGTGGCGACCGCGGCGGACGGCTTCGAGGACCGAGCGCCCGATTTCCCCGGGGAACCGCGGCGGTCGCTCGCTCCCGTCACGGGACATTATTCCAATCACTTCTGTCCGGTGAAAACGCGCGTCGAGTCGGCAACCGCGTCGGCTCCGTCGAGAGCGCCGATTGCCCGGATACGCGTTCCGCGCTGCGGCGGCCGGGAACCCGGAGGCTTCCGTCGTTCCGTCGGTCGAGAGCGGTCCTCGCGGGACGGCGAGGCGACGAACCGGCCGTAACGCTTCTCCCTCGCGCTCACCTTAGAATTTAAGTATTTGGGCCATAGATTGATTTCCCGTGACGAAGGTCTCGTGTCCCGATTGCGGTCGCAGCATCGCGATGCACGAACTCGAAACGCGAACCGTCGCCCAGCGCAACGACTTCCAGACCAACTACCGGTGTCCGTTCTGCCGGTCCGACATCAACGACGTCGGCGACCTGTTCTGAGGTCGCGCTCAGGTTCGGAGTCGGTCGAGAAGCGAGCGGAGCGACCGCGTCAGGCGTTCGGCCCGGACTCGGTGGGGGGTCGCGCGTCGCGTCGGCCACTCGTCGAGCGTCGCGTGTTCGTCCCGCGCCCAGTCGAGGGTCGCGGTGCTGTACCGGAACTCGGCGTCGGTGGATGGAGGGCTGGACACGCTCGGGGCGTCCCGCGACCGTGGGGTAAGTTTTCCGCTTCGGCGTGACGGGCCGGCCCTCCTCGTCGACGATGGGCCGCTTCGCACCGCACTGGCACGATGAGATTCGACCCGGAGCAAACGGTCCGGGCCTGCGGCCGTTCCGGGGCCGGGACTTGCAGGGTTCGAATCCCTGCGAGTCGGTCGCTCGCGACGGTCGTTCACGGGCACGATGGGATTCGAACCCACGGCCATCGGATTAGAAGTCCGACGCTCTCTCCGGACTGAGCTACGTGCCCTCACGGATTCGTTGGTTTCGCTTCGACAAAAGGCCTTAGGATTCGTAGAGGCGCGATTCCACCGGCAGGAATCCGATTCGACCGGTCCGTCGCAGCGGAATTCGGCGTAGAGCGGCCGAAGACGATGGCTTCCGCGTGAGCCGCGCCGAGACCGCACCGCCGTCAGCGCGTGCCGGCCCGGAACCACGCGCTCGCTCGGAGACGAAGCGAGCACCCCGAACGGAACGCAGTACTTAAGCGGACTTCGACACTATCCAGACCCGATGAAGGTCATCGGAACCGTGGGGCTACCGGGAAGCGGCAAGGGCGAGGCCGCCTCGGTGGCCGAGGACCTCGGCGTCCCCGTCGTGACCATGGGCGACGTGATCCGACAGGAGTGTCGCGAGCGCGGCCTCGACCCGGCCGAGCACCACGGCACGATCGCCGCCGCGCTCCGGGAGGAGAACGGCCCGGACGCCATCGCCCAGCGCTCGCTCCCCATCGTCGAGGACGCGCTCGACGACAGCGACGCCGTGCTGGTCGACGGCATCCGGTCGGGCGTCGAGGTCGAGCGCTTCGAGTCGGCGTTCGGCGACGCGTTCACGCTGGTCAACGTCGCGGCTCCCTTCGAGGTCCGGGCCGAGCGCGTGACCGAGCGCGGCCGCGACGACACCGACGGCGGCGAGTCGCTGCGCGAGCGCGACGAGCGCGAGCGCGGGTTCGGCATGGACGAGGCCATCGCGCGGGCCGACGTGACCGTCGACAACACCGGCTCGCTGGAGTCGTTCCACGCCAAGATACGCGCGCTCCTGACCGAGGGCGTCGAGGGACTCGAACGGACCGCCGAGCGACAAGCGTGACTCCACAGCTATGATTTACAGCATCGACGTCCAGATCACCGCGCCCGTCAACGACACCGAGCTCGCCGACCGGGTGGCCGCCGCCGTCGAGAACGTCTTCCCCGGTGCGGACCCCGAACAGCGCCACGGCGAGGTCGTCGCCGAGGTCCACTCGCTCGACCACTTCTCGGAACTGCTCCATCGCCGGGAGATACTCGACACCGCGCGCTCGGAGTTCTTCGCGAACCGTCGCGGCGACACCGTCTCGTTCGACCTGAAGAAGCAGGCCGCCTTCGAGGGCGTCGTCAACTTCGCGGTGGGCAACCCCGACGAGCTCGGCGACCTCCACGTCCGGGTCCGGGTCGAGGAGCCGAGCGTCGAGGCGTTCGTCGACCACGTCGCCCCGCCGACCGAGGAGGGCACGCCCGTCACGGACGACGCCGACTCGTAGCGGGCCGGGTCGCTGTCCGGTTGGGCCCGCGATGGCGGGCTCACACCAGCACCCGCACGACGCCGAACAGCACCACCACGCCCAGCACGTCGCAGACGTTGGTCACCACCGGAATCACCACGTCGTCGGGGTCGAGTTCGAGCCGGTAGGCTGCGTAGGTCGCCGCGAACGTCACGGCGACCGCGAGCGCGGCCAGTACGAGCCCCGAGAGCGTCGCGACCGCGACCACGGTTCGGGCCGGAAGCGCCGTCCCGCCGGTCGCCAGCGAGAGCAACCACGCGCTCGCCCCGACCAGCGGGAAGACCGTGGCCGCGAGCCCGACCGTGGCGACCGCGTTCCCGACCAGCTCGTCGTCGCGGGCGTCGAACGACAGCGTGCCGAGGTGGAAGGCGGTCGAGAGCCGCGCCGCGAGGATGCTCCCGAGGTTGCCCGCGGTGCCGATCATCACCGGCACGAGCACCAGCAACGAGGGGTACCGGAGCAGGTACTCCTCGAAGGTGTCGAGGACGAGCCCGCTTCCGACCTCGACGACCGCGAGCACCACCAGCAGCGGGAGCATCGCGCGCGTGATGCCCCGGACCGACCACGTCGTCCCCACCTACCCACCTCCGAGCCCGACGACGAGTCGCACTGCGGCCAGCAGGGCGGCCATCCCGAACACGTCGCCGGTCGTGGTGACGACCGGCCCGACCAGCGTGTCGGGGTTGAGCCCCCGGCGATACCCCGCGAACGCGACCGCGACCACCGCGACCGTGAGCGCAACGCCGGACAGCAGCCCCGCAACCAGCGCGATGGCGACCAGCGCGCCCAGCGAGGCGCTGGGTCGGCCGACCGCGACGAGGACGCCGTAGGTCACCGCGGCGGCGAACGCGCTGATGGCGACGCCGTTGAGCATCGCGGCCGCGACCGCGGCGTACACGCGCCGGTCGTCGGGAACCAGCGTGGGTTCGACCAGCCCCTGATGGAGCCCGGTCGAGAGCTTCGCGCCCATCGCGCCGTAGACGTTCCCCCGGGTCGCGAGCAGTGCCGGAACCAGCACCAGCAGCCCCGAGACCGTCCGCAGGTCCGAGCGCATCCCGCCCAACACCAGGCCGGCGAACAGCCCGCCGACGGCGCTGACTGCCAGCACCGGCAGGGCCTCCCGGTAGGCTCGCTCGGCGACGTCGCGGGCGGACATCTACCGAACACGTCTCGGCGCCGCGTGAAAAAAGCGGGTGTGGCCGTCGTTGGCATTTCGGAGCCGCCCGACGACAGCCCGCGCGGGCGACCCGTGGTCGACTCCGAGAGGGTCGTCAGTCACCGAACGGTCCGAGTCCGCCCATCCCGCCGCCACCGCCGCCGCCCTGGTTTTGCATCTTCTTCATCATGCGCTCCATGTTCCCCTGTCCCATCCCCTGGAACTGCTTGAGGGTCTGGGACATCATCTTGTGCTGTTCGAGGAGTTCCCGCACCCGGTCGGCGTCCGTCCCGCTGCCGCGGGCGATGCGCTCGACCTGGCTCGCGCCGATGGCGCGCGGATTCTCCAGTTCCGCGTCGGTCATCGAGTCCATGATGACCTCGAACGAGCGCATCCGGTCCTGTGTCACGTCCATGGCGTCGTCGGGGAGTTCGTCCATCAGGCCGCCGCCCATGCCCGGAATCATGTCCATCACCTGGTCGAGCGGCCCCATGTTGTTCATCGCCTGCATCTGGCGACGCATGTCCTTCAGGGTGAACTCGCCTTTCAGCATGTCCTCGGGGTCCCAGTCGCCGTCGTCTTCCTGGGTCTCCTCCATGGCGCGCTCGACGCGCTCGGTCAACTGCTTGAGGTCGCCCATCCCGAGCAGCCGGGAGATGAACCCCGAGGGCTCGAAGCGCTCGACGTCCTCGACCGTCTCGCCGGTGCCGAGGAACGCGATCGAGGAGTCGGTCTCGTTGACGGCGGTCAGCGCGCCGCCACCTTTCGCGGTGCCGTCGAGCTTCGTGACGACGACGCCCTCGATGCCGATGGCGTCGTCGAACTGGCGGGCCTGGTCTTTCGCGCCCTGCCCGATGGCGGCGTCGAGCACGAGCAGGTTGCGGTCGGGGTCGACCGCGCGCTCTATCTCCTCGATCTCGGCGATGAGGTCGTCTTCGAGCGCGTGTCGCCCGGCGGTGTCGACGATGTGGACGTCGGCGTCGCTGGTGGCGTCGAGGCCGTCGCGGGCGATCTGGACCGGGTCGTCGGCGTCGGGGTCGCCGTAGAAGTCCACCTCGGCGCGCTCGGCCATCTCCTCGGCCTGGTCGTACGCGCCGGGCCGGAAGGTGTCGGTCTGAATCACGGCTGGCCGCAGGCCCTTCTTGGAGAACCACCACGCCATCTTGGCCGCGCTGGTGGTCTTCCCGGACCCCTGCAACCCCGCGAGCAGGATGGTCTGTCCTTCGAGCGGAATCTCGGTGCTGTCGCCCACGAGGTCGACCATCTCCTCGTAGACGATGCTGAGGACGTGGTCGCGTGCCGAGGTGCCGCCGGGCGGCTCTTCTTCGAGCGCCCGCTCCTCGATGGAGTCCGAGAGGTCCATCACGAGGCTGACTTCGACGTCGGCCTGCAGGAGCGACCGCTGAATCTCCTTGACGATGTCCTTCACGTCCGCCTCGGTCACGCGGGACTGCCCGCTGAGTTCGCCGAGAGAGTCGCGGAGGGAACTCCCGAGATCGTCGAGTACCATCGTTGTCGTAGGGTAGGCCGCGTGGGCGTTAAAGGCTTTTTCTACCGTACAGGTCAGGTCCGGCCGTCGAGCCACCGATGGCGTCGACCGGCTCGCACTCGCCCCCGTATGCGTCGCGTACGAGTGACCAGACGATGGAATTGCGTCGCGCGATGGACAGAGTTATGCCTCGAATCTCGAAACTCACGGACGTTCATGTCCGACATCCACGTCGAGACCACCGCCGAAACGGGGTACGACACGCGCTCGACTATCGACGACCACGAGGTCGACGTCGACGCGGGCGGCCCGAGCGCGCCGTCGCCGGTCGAGATGCTGGTCGCGGCGTACACGTCGTGTTTCCTCGCGTCGTTTCGCGCCGCCGCGAAGCGCAACGGCGTCCGTGACCCCGGACGCATCGACGTCGACGCCGACGCGTGGCGCGACGACGACGACCGTCTCGACGCCATCTCGTTCGCCGTCTCGGTAGAAGCGGACCTCGACGACGCGACCGAAATCGTCGCCGACGCGCGCGAGGAGTGTCACGTCGACGCCTCGCTGAAACAGTCGGTGCGGGCCGACGTCACCGTCGAAGACGACGCGTTCTGAAACGCCGTCGGGCCGCTCCGCTCACTCCCCGTCGCCGAGGAGCCGGTCGACCAGTTCCTCCGGGTCGAACGCCTCGATGTGGTCGTAGCCCTGCCCGACGCCCAGAAAGAGGATGGGCTTGCCCGTGACGTGCGCGATGGAGATGGCCGCGCCGCCCTGCGAGTCGGCGTCGGCCTTCGTGAGGACGGCACCGTCGATCTCGGCCGCCTCGTCGAACTGCTTGGCGCGCTGGACCGCGTCCTGTCCGGCCACGGCCTCGTCGACGAACAGGGTCATGTCCGGGCCGACCACGCGGTCTATCTTCTCTAGCTGGTCCATCAGCCCCTCGTCGGTGTGGAGCCGCCCGGCGGTGTCGCCCAGCACGACGTCGACGTCGTTCGAGTCGGCGTACTCGACGGCGTCGTAGATGACGGCCGCCGGGTCGCCGCCCTGCTCGTGGGCGATGAGCTCGGTGCCGAGGTTGTCGGCGTGCTCCCGAATCTGCTCGTTGGCTCCCGCCCGATAGGTGTCGCCGTTCGCCATCACGGTCGAGTACCCCCGGTCTTCGAGGTACTTCGAGAGCTTCGCGATGGTGGTGGTCTTGCCCACGCCGTTGACGCCCGTGAAGATGATGGTGACCGGCTTGTCGGCCTCGGCGATGCGCTGGTCGAAGTCGAACTGGCCGACCGAGATGACCTTCAGCAGCGAGTCGGCCAGTGCCTGCTCGACCACGTCCGCGGTCTCGCTGCTGAACGACCGGGTCGCGCCCACGAGGTCCTCGCGGATGCTGTCGAGTATCTCCTGGGCGACGCTCATCTCCACGTCGCTCTCCAGCAACGCCATCTCCAGCTCCCAGAGCGGGTCCTTGAGGTCCTGCTCCTCGATGACGATCTCGCCCTTCGCGAACGACTTGGCCTTCGCGGCGAAGCCGCCGCCCGACGAGCCCTCGTCGCCCGACGATTCGCTCGCGTCCGACGCCGACTCGGCGTCGGACGCGCCCGCACCGGCCCCATCGGTTCCGGCCCCGTCGTCGTCGGCCTCGGTCTCGGCCTTCTCCTCGGTCGTCTCCTCGACGTCCTCGCGGAAACTCCCGAGCTTGTCCTTCAGGCTGTCGAACATCGGGGATTACTCGTCCTCGTCGTCTCCCTGGCCCTGCATCTGCTGCATCTGCTGTTGCATCTGCTGTTGCTGGAGCTGTTGGGCCTTCTGCTCCAGCTCGTCGCTTTCGGCCTCCACGTCGCTGACCTCGTCCTGCAGGTCGGAGATGCGCTCGTCGAGGGTGTCCTGCTTGTGCTCCAGGGTCTCGACGGCGGCGTCCTCCTCGCGCTCGGCCGCGTAGCCGCCGCCGAGTTCCACGACGATCTCGTCGAGGTCCTGGACCTCCGCGTGGACGTGCGCGCCGCCGCCCAGCGGCACCTGCACGGTCGCGCCGGTGTCGAGCGCGTCGATGGTCTCGATGGCCTCGTCGATTTCGGTCTTCTCCTCGCGGAGCTCCTCGATCTCGGCTTCGAGCTCCTCCTTGGCCTCCTCGAGCTCCTGTAGCTGCTGGGAGAGCTCCTGCAGTTCGGGATTGCCGCCGCCACCGCCCATCATCGGCCGTCGACCTCCTCGACGGTCACCTGGGTCCGCTTGAGCCCGTACCGACCGCCCAGATTGGCGTAGGTGTGCTCGCGCGCCACGTCCTCGTTCTCGGCCTCCACGTCCGTCTCGAACTCCTGCCAGCCGTCTCGGGTCTGGAACTGGCCGCGAACAGTAAACTCACTCATGGACGAATCTGGGACGCGCGCAGGGAAGAATCTTCCTACTCGGGGATGGTCGGTCGCTCGGAGACACGCGACTCGGACGGCCGTGCCCGATGCAGCGCGACACTCTCATTCAAAGTCTAGCCGGTACACCCTACTAGGAATCCCTGCTAGGAAACGGGAAGGATTTATACTGCTAGGGTCGCTAGCCCTAGATAGGCGGCGCGGGAGGCGATGATCCCTCTCTGAAGGGGCACGAGGCTCCCGTGGCTGCACGTTTTCCTGCTGCTCACCGAGCAAACCGGAGGTCGTGGAGCAGCCCTGCTGCCGTTCCACAGTCTGCTCGCGTCAGATTCCGCCGCCACGAGTAAGCAGCTACGTCACCGAACTGGATTCCCGGCGTGCTTTTGCTGTCCCGAATCGAAAACGAGATACTATCCACGTTGAGCGCACCTCGCACGACGTTCGCCGCGTTTTCCCACGTCGTCGCGTCCAAGAGAACTCGAATCCCGTCGTACGATTCGTCGTCGAGGAGCGCTCGACGATTCGTTAGCGGAGCGAGGACCGAGGAGAGGCCCATCACCTGCATCGCTTCGAACGCCGAGAGGCGGCTGAGGTGGTCGTCCAGCACGGTTCGACAGACTCTCCCGTGAAGGGGAGCGATGGTAAAACCGACTGGAAACGACATCGTCCACGGCAGGTTGTTCTCGGCGGTGACGAGCGAGTCGTCGTCGTACACCTCCGACTGCAGTCGGTCGACGACGGTCCCGAGCGTGTCGGGGTCGAGCTTCGCAGATTTGATCTCGGAGGGCTGTCGCTCGTACCCTTTTATCGACTGGACCGTATCCAGAAGCCTGTCTTTGGTCGCCATCAGTACGTCGTGTGGATTACTCCACTCTGACAAGAACCAGCAACCAGCGACGGTGTAGCAGTCGTCCGTCGCCTTACGACCGCTCTCGTCTACACAGATGTACAGCGTCGTCATCGTCCGTCAACTCATCGATTGGGGTCCAACTCGCCCGTCTGTATCTCACTCGATGTAGCCCAGCGCCTGGTCGATGCGACCCAGCTCCGGCCCCGTGGTCTCCTGGCCGACCACGTAGCCCGCCTCGTTGGCGACCAGTCCCGACCCAACGAGCGGCGCGCCGTAGTTGACGGTGCCGATGTCGGCGGGCACGTCCAGCACGTCCTCCAGCCTGTCGAGCTGGTCGTCGGTCGCTTTCGGATGACAGAGGACGCCGTCGTTCGTGGCGACGCCCGCGGTCCCCACCGTCTGCACGTCGGCGAGGTCGCCCCGGTCGACCGGCACGTCGAGCGCGTCCTCGACCGCCTGCACCGCCTCGCGGGAGAGGTCCGGGTGGACGTACGCGCCGGCGTCGTTGGCGAGGACCACGTTCCCGGCGGCGTTTATCTTGCCCGGGAGCTCGGTCACGGTCGCGCCGGTGGCGTCGGCGATGCGGTCGCGCTCCCGATCTGTGACGCGGTTGCTGACCAGCAGGCCGTTCTCGTTGCCGACCGCGAGCGCGCCAACGGTCGAGGAGCCCCCGACCGTGGTCTCGACGGTCCCGACGCCGAGTTCCTCGCTCACGTCGGCCACGAGGTCGTCGTCGAGGTCCGGCCGGACCAGCAGGTACTCGTCGGTCGCGCGAGCGAAGACCCCGACGTACGACGAACCGAGAAAGGCGGCGCGGAGCAAAGCTCTACTCGGCGTGTTCCGCCTCGACGACGGTCTCGCCCTCTTCCTCGAAGCGCGCTGCGCGCACCCGAAGCTTGCTCGGGGGCTTCTTGCGGCCCTGCGACCAGACCGCTTCGTTGATGGAGGGGTCCAGACGGACCTCGCTGCCCTCGACCTTGAAGTGCTTTGCGAGGTGGTCCCGGACGAGCGACATCGCCTTGTCGGCGCGCTCGTGCTTCGGGGCGGCCTTGGCGTCCCGGAGCGGCACCGTCACGACGCGCTCCTCGAAGTCGCTGGCGCTCATTATTCGTCGGTGTCCTGTCGCCGCCAGTTACGGCGCTTGGGGTTCTGCATCACGTCGCGGTCGGTCTTCATGATGACCCACGCGGGGACGCGGCTGTTCTGGCGCTCGAGCTTGGACAGGCGTTTCTTCTTGGCCTTGGACTTCTTGCTCATGGTACCACGTTGTTCCCCACCGCGGCTTAAAATCGTGTTGCTTTGGCCCGCCGGGGGCGCTGGCGGTCGAGCCGCGGCGCCGACGACAGCCTACAGCTCGAACGACTCGACCGTCGAGTACTCCGGTCCCTCGTCGGTCAGTTCGCTCTCGGTCAGTCGGACCGCGGTCACCTCGGCCGTGCCGACGGTCGGGTCCAACTCCTCGACGGCGTCCTGCACCAGTTCCTTTCCGCCGGCGTGCTCCATGCGAGCGAGGGTGACGTGTGGCGTGAACTCGTGGTCGTCGGGGTCGAAACCCAGCTTGGTGGTCTCGCGCTCGATAGCCTCGTGGAGTCGCGTCAGTTGCTCGCCGCCCTCGCTCACGCCGAGCCAGAGGACCTGGATGTAGCTGATGTCCGGAAAGACGCCGAGTCCCTCGTACGTCGCGTCGAAGGGGTCGACCCCGGCGGAGGCGACGCCACGCCGGACCGCGTTCTTCACGCGGGGAAGCTCGCCCCGATTCACGTCGCCGAGAAACTGGAGGGTGACGTGGGCCTGCTCGGGGTCGGTGAAATCCAGCCCCGGCGCGCCCCCGAACTCCTGCTGTACCTGCTCGATTTCGGCCGCGAACTCGTCGGGGAGGTCGACGCTCACGAAGAGTCTCATCCTGCAGGGAGGTTGGTCGCACGGGGCTTGAAGGTGGGTGGTCGGCCGGACGGCGTCGGACGCCCGGTCGAGCGAGGTCTGTTCGTGACCGGCCGAGCGAGGTCGCGTCGCCCCCGACCGAACGGGGCGAGTTCGGTGTCGCTCGGGCTCTGATTCCCATGGCGCAGTCCTTAACATCGCTGCATCCCAATCCCGTGGTACATGACCGACCCCATCGACGACGACCACGAGTTCTCGGAGGGCGAGGGCTTCGGGGACCCCTACGAGGAGTTCGACATCGACCCGCCGGAACTCGACGTCGACCCCGAGAAGGTCGACCCCGTCGACTCCCGCGTGGTCACCGACCTGCTCGACGACCAGCAGCTCGCCGACGACGAGGTCGACGTCGAGCAGTTGCTCGACGTGGGCGTCAGCTACATGCAGATAAACCGCTTCGAGCAGGCCGCCGACGCGTTCGAGCGCACCGCCCAGTACGCGCCCGACGGCAGCGGCCTCGAACAGGAGGCCTGGACCAACAAGGGCGCGGCCCACGCCGAACTCGACGAGTGGGACGCCGCCATCGGCGCGTACCGCGAGGCCATCGCAGTCGACGAGGACAGCGAACACGCCGCCACCGCCGAGACGAACCTCGCGTACGCGCTCTGGGAGTCGGGGCGGAGCGAGCAGGCGCTCGAACACGCCGAGCGCGCGGTCGAGATCGACGAGCGGTTCGCCGAGGCGTGGTTCAATCGGGGCTTTTTCCTGCTCGAGCGCGGGCTGGCCGAGGACGCGCTCAACAGCCTGGAGAACGCCATCCGGCTCGGGATGCGCAACGCCCGGACGCTCGACGAGAAGGCCCGCGCGCTCGAAGAACTCGGCCAGTACGACGAGGCCGAGGAGATAGCCGAGGAAGCCGAGGAGATGCGCGAGCAGGTCGAGCAGGAACTCGTCGAGGAGCAGCGCGAGCGCCGAGAGCAGCGATGATACTCAAGGAGCGCGACACCGACGAGGGACTGCTCGTGGCGGTCTGTGACGACGACGTGCTCGGCGAGACGTTCGAGGACGACGGCGTCTCGCTCACCGTCACCGAGGAGTTCTACGGCGGCGAGTCGGTCGAGGAGGAGGCCGTCGTAGCCAGTCTCGCCCGCGCGTCGGTCGCCAACATCGTCGGCAGCGAGGCGGTCGACCTCGCCGTCCGGGAGGGGTTCGTCGACGAGGCCAACGTGCTGGAGGTCGACTCGACCCGCCACGCCCAGTTCCTCCGGATGTAGCCCGGCTTCTTCGAGCGGGCGTGAGCGACCGCGCGGCCCTCCCGGACGCGACGAAACCGGTTCTACTTACCCGCGAGCGCCGGGACCGAAGGAATGTTCTTGCTCGAACCCGTATTCTCACCCAATGGGACTTCAGCAATCGGACGCGCTCGACGTCGAACGCAGACGGGAGGATTTCCCCATCCTCCAGCGCGAGTTCGACGGTCAGCAGGTGGTCTACCTCGACAACGGCGCGACGACACAGAAGCCCGACGCGGTCGTCGACGCCATCGCGGACTACTACCGGACGTACAACGCCAACGTCCACCGGGGCATCCACCAGTTGAGCCAGGAGGCCTCCATCGCCTACGAGGAGGCCCACGACACCGTCGCGGAGTTCGTCGGCGCGGACGGCCGCGAGGAGATGGTCTTCACCAAGAACACCACCGAGGCCGAGAACCTCGTGGCGTACGCGTGGGGCCTGAACGAACTCGGACCGGGCGACGAGGTCGTGTTGACCGAGATGGAACACCACGCCTCGCTGGTGACGTGGCAACAGATCGCCGAGAAGACCGGCGCGGACGTGAAGTACGTCCCCATCACCGACGAGGGCTACCTCGATATGGAGGCGGCGGCGGACCTGATAACCGACGACACCGAGATGGTCAGCGTCCTCCACGTCTCGAACACGCTGGGCACGGTCAACCCGGTCGCCGACCTCGCGGACCTCGCGCACGACCACGACGCCTACATATTCGTGGACGGCGCGCAGGCGGTCCCGAACCGCCCGGTCGACGTCGAGGCCATCGACGCCGACTTCTACGCCTTCTCGGGCCACAAGATGCTCGGCCCGACCGGCATCGGCGGCCTCTACGGCCGGAAGGAACTGCTCGAAGGGATGGAGCCGTTCCAGTACGGCGGGGACATGATTCGGAAGGTCACCTTCGAGGACGTGACCTGGAACGACCTGCCGTGGAAGTACGAGGCCGGGACGCCGGTCATCGCGCAGGGCATCGGGCTCGCGGCGGCGGTCGACTACCTCGAAGACGTCGGGATGGACGCCGTCCGACGCCACGAGGAGCGCCTCGCGGGCTACGCGCTCGACCGCTTCGCCGAGTTCGACGACCTCACGGTGTACGGGCCGACCGACCCCGAGGACCGTGGCGGACTGGTCGCGTTCAACCTCGACGGAGTCCACGCCCACGACCTCGCCTCGATTATGAACGACCACGCGGTCGCCATCCGGGCGGGCGACCACTGCACCCAGCCCCTCCACGACGTGCTGGGCGTGGCGGCGTCGGCGCGGGCGTCCTTTTACCTCTACAACACGACCGACGAGATAGACGAACTCCTCGAGGCGATCGACAGCGCGCGAGAACTGTTCGCCTGACCGCTCAGCGGCCCCTGAGCGGCCGGTCGCTCGCGTTCGAACTCCGATTCCTTTTCCGTCCTCGCTCCCTCGGTCGAACCATGATGGACGAGGTCCGGGAGCGCGCCAGACCGTACTTCGAGGACGCGTCGCCCGCCCACGACTGGCACCACGTCCGGCGGGTCGCGCGACTCGCCGAGACGCTGGTCGACGAGCAGGACCGAGCTATCGACGAGGACGTCCTCTTCGCGGCGGTCTGGCTCCACGACATCGGCCGAACCAAGGAGGACCGTGGCGAGATAGCCGACCACGCCGAGTGGGGCGCGAGGGAAGCGGGCCAAATTCTGCGGGACCTCGACGCGGCCGCCGACACCGCCGAGGCGGTCCAACACTGCATTCGCGCACACCGTTACTCGAACGACGTGGACCCCGCGACGCCGGAAGCCGAGCTTCTCAGCGACGCCGACAACCTCGACGCGCTGGGCGCGGTCGGCATCGCGCGCGTGTTCAGCTACGGCGGGGAACTCGGCCAACCGCTCCACGACCCCGACCTCCCGCCGGAAGCAGACGACTCCGATTCGGGCGCGACGCAGTTGAACCACGTCCACGAGAAGATACTCTCGCTGCGCGACCGGATGTACACCGAGCCCGGCCGGGAACTCGCCGAGGCGCGCCACGACTACGTGGTCGCGTTCGCCGAGCGGTTCGAGCGCGAGGCCGCCGGCGAGCGCTGACCGGGAATCGCCCGCTTTTTGAGACGTCCGTCCCGAGATTCGGGCATGGTCGACTGGACACTCGCAGCGGTGATGGGTTCGCACACGCTGATGGCGGTCCTCTGGGCGGGCGGCTATCTGGTCACGTCGATGCTGGTCGTCCCGGCCGCCGGGCGACACGACGCCCCGGCGTTCGCGCTGGACGTGCTCGACTCGCTCAAGTGGTTCGCGTTCGGCGGCATCGTGGTGATGGGTGCCTCGGGCGGCGCGGCGCTGTGGGTGCTCTACGACAACAGCCTTCCCGACGGCGTGCGGGGCACCGCGCTGATAGCGATGATGACCCTCTACGGCGTCTTCGGTCTGACGAGCCTCTGGGCGTGGCGCGAGACCAAGAGCGCCCGCGAATCGGGCGTCGCCGAACTCCCGACCCGGCTGAAGATGGCGTTCCGCACGAACGCGCTGGTCGCGACCCTGCTCGTGTTGAACGCGTCGGTCATCGGCTACGTGGCCTGAGCCGCGAAAACCGGCTACGCAACTCTTTTACGCCGGACTCGCCTACGTTCGCCCAACAATGGGCATGGGCTCGGACATGTACCGCCAGCAGATTCTCGACCACTACAAGAACCCCCGCAACTACGGGGAGATGGAGGAGGCGACCTACTCCCACGCTGGCGAGAATCCGATGTGCGGCGACGAGATACGGATGGACGTGAAACTCGACGACGACGAGGAGACCATCGAGGGCGTCTCGTTCGAGGGCGACGGCTGTGCCATCAGTCAGGCCAGCGCGAGCATGCTGACCGAGAAGCTCCGGGGCATGGCGGTCGACGAGATGAAGGCGTTGGACCGCGACGACGTCATCGACATGCTCGGCGTGGAGATTAGCCCGATGCGGGTCAAGTGCGCGGTCCTCGCCGAGAAGGTGGTGCAGGACGGCGCGGACATCCACGAGGGCGAGAAGCAACTCGACAAGACGACGACAGAGGACGACGACGAGTAGCCCGGTTTTCGTCCCCGGGTCGAGCAGTCGGTCGGCGGTCCCTGTCGACTACCGAAGTTCGGACATCTGTACTGCCCACTGCAATCGACTGCAGCATCCGTATCTTCCGAACCGGCGCGCGCTGGCGCGGCGCGTTCATGCGCCGCGCCAACTGCGCGAGGGAGGGGCGCGCTCGTGCGCCCCGAGGCTGGGGAGGGGTGAGGCTCACCGTTGCGGCGCGGTCGCGGCGCTGTGCGGTTTCTCACGTGCCTCGGCAGTAGCTCGCTTCGTCGCTCCGTACGTTCTGTCGGGCGAGTGACGAGCTACTTTCCCGCCGGAAAGTGCTGGACTCCCCGTCGCCGAGCGTACTGAGCTAGCTCTGCTTGAGCCTATGAGTAAAGAAGCCCTCGCTCGTCGTCGCGACGCTCCTCCTCGCTCGCCCTTCGTCCGCCGAGGCTCCGCACCGCGAACCTCACCCCTCCCCAGCCGCCTCGCTCCCGCGCTCCCTCCGGTCGCACGGTCGGCCGTCCCTCGCACGCGCCGGGTGGATAATTCAGTTCAAGCTGAACGCTCCGTGAACACTCGTTTAGAACTGCGAAGACGCAGTCAGAGTCCGAGAGAGTCGATTAAATCTACGCCAGGTCGTAGTAGTCCGAGAACACCTCGACGGTGGCCTTGAACAGCGCCAGAACTATCGGGCCGACGAAGATGCCGATAGCGCCGACGAAGTACACCGCGCCCAGCACGCCCAGCAGGATGACCCCGGAGTGGAGCGACGACTCCCGGTCGATGACCAGCGCCCGGAGGTAGTCGTCCGTGACCGCCACCGCACTCATCCCGTAGACCACCAGCAGCCCGGCGGCCAGCCATCTCCCCTCCGCGAGGAGGTAGACGGTCGCGCCGCCGAGCACCGGCGCGACGCCGACGATGGGAATCATGGCGAGGACCATCATCACGACCGTCCAGAACCCGGCGTTCGGCACGCCGAACGCGAACAGGCCCAGCCCCGAGACGAGCCCCTGCACGGCGGCGACGAGCACGTGGCCCTTCAGTACCGCCCACGTCGCGTCGGCCGCCTCGCCGTACAGGTCGTCTTGCACGTCGCGGGGCAGGGGCGTGACGCGCTTGACCCACCCGACGAGTTCGTCGCCGTCCTTGAGGAGGTAGTACAGCAGAAAGAGCAGGAGCATCAGTCCGAGAAAGGCGTGGACGCCCGCGCTCGCGGCCGTCGACGTTCGGTCCGCGATACCGGACGTGACCGACTCGACCAGCCGGTCGGCCAACGGACCGATTTCGACGCCGAAGCGACCTTCGAGCTGATTCTGTATCGGCTGGAGCGCGGGCAGCTCCTCGGTCGAGGTCGGCAGGCTCTCTAGCTCGGCGACGCCGACCGTCACGAGCAGGCTCAGCGGGCCGACCACGAGGACGACCGCGAGACTGACCAGCGCGAACGCCGCCGCCTGCGGTCCGACGGCGGGGACGAGGCGTCGCTGGAGCGGCGAGAGCGTGAACGCCAGCAGCATCGCGCCGAGGACGTAGCTCAGGAACGGCTCGACCACGAGAACCGACAGGGTCGCGAGGGTCCCGACGAGGACCACGGCGAACCCGGTCCGGGCGTTCATGGCCCTAACGACACGGCTTCACGGCGTAAAAGCCGACTGGGCCGGGTGACCCGAGCCGACCTGTTACTCGGGCTTCAGGCCGTCGTTCTCGACGCGCATCACGGCCTCGCCGTCGGCGAGGTTCGGGGCGTCCACGAGCCGGACGATGCGCTTGTCGCCCTTCGACTTCCGGAGGTAGATGCGGAACGTCGACTTGTGGCCGAGGATGTTGCCCCCGATGGGCTGGGTCGGGTCGCCGAAGAACGAGTCGGGGTTCGAGGCGACCTGATTGGTCACGACGACCGCCGTGTTGTGGAGGTTGCCCACCTTGTCGAGGTCGTGGAGGTGCTTGTTGAGCTTCTGCTGGCGCTCGGCGAGTTCGCCGCGGCCGACGTACTCCGCGCGGAAGTGGGCGGTCAGCGAGTCGACGCAGAGCAGTCGGATGGGGTACTCGTCGTCCTGGGTCTCGTTGGCGAGTTCCTCGGCCTTCTCGGCCAGCAGCATCTGGTGGTTGGAGTTGAACGCCTTGGCGACGTGTATCCTGTCGAGGAAGTCCTCGACCAGCGCCTCCATCGCCTCGTCGTCGCCGGGCGAGCCCTCGATGTCGCGCTCGTCCATCGCGGCCTGGATGGCCTCGTCTGGCAGCCCCCGAACCATGTCGTCGATGCGCTCGGGTCGGAAGGTGTCCTCGCTGTCGATGAACATGGCGCTGCCTGCGAGGCCGCCGTGTTCGCGGGGAAGCTGGACGTTGACGGCGAGCTGGTGGGTGACCTGGGACTTGCCGGCTCCGAACTCGCCGTACACCTCGGTAATGGACTGGGTCTCGACCCCGCCGCCGAGCAGGTCGTCGACCTCGTCTATCTTCCACTCCAGTTTGCCGATCTTCTCGCGGCGCTCCAGCACCGTCGCGCCGGTCTCGAAGCCGCCCACATCGGCGGCCTCGCGGGCGGCCTGTACGATGTCGGCGGCCGTCGAGTCGCCGACGTCGGCGGTGTTGGAGAGTTCGCCGGGGCTCGCCACGGCGAGGCCCTCGTAGGAGTCGAACCCCGCGTCCTGAAGCTTCTCTGCGGTCGCCGGGCCGACGCCCGGAAGCTCTTCTAAGTCTGCGTTTGCTGCCATCGTATCCGTGGCTTGTGCGTCCCGTCATATAAACCTCCGTTAACAGGGGAGTGAAAGTGAAAATGCGGGCAAGCGGAGCCACGGCTGGAATCAGAAGACAGGATTTACGTTAGAAGAGGTCGGCCGTCATCGCGTTCCGGTCACGGGTCACTCCCACGGATGCCTGCCGGGCGAACTCGGCAGGAGGGCGTACCAGTACTCCTTGTTCTCCTCGACTTCGAGTTCGCCGTCGAGGTTGCTCTCCAGTTTGAACTCCGCACTGGAGTCGCGGTCGTTCGTCCCCTTGGGCACGAGCGGATAGTACGCGCCCCGGCGGAACGAGTACGCCCAGTAGACGTACTGGCCGTCGTCGACCCGCCCCGACGTGTCCTGGAACGCGAACAGGGCCGCGAGCAGTCGGGAACCGTAGCCGCGCTCGATGAGCGTGTCGGACGCGAAGTGGAGGCTGGTCACGAGGTCCTCGAAGTCGTCGTCGCGGAGGACGACCCACGAGTAGCCGTAGTCGTCGGTGTGGCCCTCGGCCTCGGTACCGGTCTCGTCCTCGCCCACGTCCAGAATCTCGTGGACTTCCTCGACCGTTTCGGCGAAGTCGGTGCTGTCGACCTCCGAGAAGCACAGCGCGGCCTCGCCGACCGCCTCGTAGCCCAGTTCGGCCTCCATCGTGAGGTACGCCGTGCTCATCCCGAACAGGTCCTCGGGGTCGGCCTTCCTCGTCGCGTCGGATTCGGCCTGGATGCCCAGCACTTGCCGCAGCCCGTCGAACAGTCCCATGAGCGGACGTAGGCGCGCCCGAACAAAAAGGATGGTAGTGCGGTCGCGCCGGGCGGGTTCCGGCGACCGCGCGGCCGTCAGAAAACGTCGGGGAGGCGACCGTCCCGCGTCGTCAGGCCGCTTCCATCTCGCGTTCGAGGTCCCGGAGCCGCTCGATTCGGGCCTCGGTGCTGGGGTGGGTGCTGAACAGCTTCGAGATGAGGCCGCTCTTGATGGGGATGATGAAGAACGCGTTCATCTCGGACTGCTCGCGGATGTCGTCTTTCGGCACCTTGTCCATGTCGCCGCTGATGGTCATCAGCGCCGACGCCAGCGCGGCGGGCTTGCCGGTGATGGTCGCGGCTCCCCGGTCGGCCGAGTACTCGCGGTACCGGCTGAGCGCCCGGATGAGGAAGAAGCTCACGATCCACACGACCAGCGAGGCCGCGATGGCGACCCAGACCGGAGCCTGATTCCGGCTGTCGCCGCCCCCGCCGAACCACCAGCCCCACCGCACCACGAGAAAGGCGATGGTCGAGAGGAACGACGCGATGGTCATCACCATCATGTCGCGGTTCTTGACGTGGGCGAGTTCGTGGGCCAGCACGCCCTCCAACTCCTCCTGGTCGAGCGACCGCATGAGTCCGGTCGTGACGGCGACGGCAGCGTTGTCCTGCGAGCGTCCGGTGGCGAAGGCGTTCGGGACGCGGCTGTCCACGACGGCGACCTTCGGTTTCGGCAGGTCGGCCTGCTGGGAGAGTCGGCCGACCATCCGGTGCAGCTCCGGATACTCGTCCTCGCCGACCTCCTTGGCTCCCATGCTCCACAGCGTCAACTTGTCGCTGAAGAAGAACTGGACGAGCGAGAAGCTCCCCAGCAGCAGGACCGGAATCAGCATGCTCGTGAACTGCGTACTCAGTACCCCGATGAACACGGCGTACAGCGCGAACAGCAGGAACATCGTGAGGGCCATCCGCCCGCGAAGCCCCCAGTCCGCTTTCCATTTCATGTGTACCCATAGGGAGTCACCCCTTTTAAGCGTTCTTCGACCGGTCGGCGGACGAGCTACCACCCGACTCGGCGACTGCCACCGCGTCCGCACTCCTTCAGACTTAAACCCGCGAACCTCCTACCCCGGAACATGACTACCGACGCTCGCCAGTTCTGCCCGAACTGCGGGGAGTCGCTCGACTCCGACCCCGCCGAGCGACCCTCGCTCCCGGACGCCACGGGCAAGCGCGGCCGCGAGCAGAAGCTCTGTGACGCGTGTTACTTCGACCGGTTCGACCTCGTGGACGCGCCCGACCGCATCGAGGTCCGGGTGTGTTCGCGGTGTGGCGCGGTCCACCGGGGCAACCGCTGGGTCGACGTCGACGCCCGCGACTACACCGACGTCGCCATCGAGGCCGTCAGCGAGTCGCTGGGCGTCCACCTCGACGCCCGCGAGGTGTCGTGGCAGGTCGACCCCGAGCAGGTCGACCGCAACACCATCCGGATGCACTGCCTGTTCTCGGGCGTCGTGCGCGGGACGTTCGTCGAGGAGGAGGTCGTCGTCCCCGTGAAGATATCGCGGGAGACCTGCACCCGGTGCGGTCGCATCGCGGGCGACTACTACGCCTCCACGGTGCAGGTCCGCGCCGTCGACCGAACGCCCACCGCCGAGGAAATCGAGCGCGCCGAGGAAATCGCCCACGACGTCGTCGCCGAGATGGAGGCCACGGGCGACCGCAACGCGTTCGTGACCGAGGTGGGCGAGACCGACGACGGCGTGAACCTCAAGGTCTCGACCACCAACATCGGCAAGAAGATCGCGGCCAAACTGGTCGAGGAGTTCGGCGGGGGGTACTCCGACTCCGAGACGCTCGTGACCGAGGACGAGGACGGCGAGGAGGTGTATCGGGTGACCTACGCCGTGCGCCTGCCGCCGTACTCGCCCGGCGAGGTAATCGACCCCGAGGACGGTGACGGCCCCGTGCTGGTCCGGAGCGTCCGGGGGAATCTGAAGGGCACGCGACTGACCACCGGCGAGGACTACGAGGCGACCTTCGAGGAGGGCGACGCGCCCGACGCCCGGCGGCTCGGCCACCGCGACGACGCCGAGGCGACGACCCTCGTGGCCGTCGAGGACGAGCGCGCGGTGCAGGTGCTCGACCCCGAGACGTACCGCTCGAAGACCGTCGCGCGCCCGGACTACCTCGACCCCGACGCCGAGACCGTGCCGGTGTTCAAGAGCCGCGCGGGGCTGCACGTGGTGCCGGAGCGGGATGACGGGGAGTGAGCTCGCGGCGGTCGTCCGCAAGCCCGAGAGCGAGGCGACCATCGCCGCGCTCCGCGAGGAAGGCGTCTACGACGCGACCCGGTCGGTCCGCGAGCGCGACGACGAGACGGTCGAACTCCCCGTCACGGACCCGCCGACCGAAACCGCGGTCCTCGACGTGGTCGAGCAGGTCGACCCCGACCGGCGACTCCCCGACCTCGACGCCCACCTCCGCGAGCGCGGCTGGTCCGACGCGGAAATCGAGCGCGCGCCGTCGTCGTGGGCGGTGGTGGGTAGCGTCGTCCTCGTCACCTTCCGCGACGAGGACGGCGACGACGCTCTCGACGCCCCGGAGCGCGAGGCGGTCGGCGAAGCGCTGCTCGACCTCCACCGCGAGGCCGACACCGTGCTGGCTCACGAGGGCGTGTCGGGCGAGCACCGCGAGCCGTCGGCGTCGGTGGTCGCAGGCGAGGGCGACACCGAGACGGTCCACGTCGAGCACGGCACCCGTTACGCGCTCGATCTCGCGGCGGTCATGTTCTCGCCGGGCAACAAGGCCGAGCGCGCCCGGATGGGCGAGGTGGTCGAACCGGGCGAGCGCGCGTTCGACATGTTCGCCGGCGTCGGCTACTTCACCCTGCCGATGGCCCGGGCCGGGGCCGACGTGGTCGCGGCCGAGCGCAACCCCGAGGCGTTCCGCTATCTGGTCGAGAACGCGATGCTCAACGAGGTCGCCGACCGCGTGTCGGCGTTTCGCGCCGACTGCCGCGACGTCGAGGTCGACCCGCGAGCCGACCGGGTGGTGATGGGCTACTACGAGGCCCACGAGTACCTCGATTCTGCGCTCGCGGCGCTGCAGCCCGGCGGAACGGTCCACATGCACGAGGCCACGCCCGAGGCGCTGCTGTGGGACCGACCGGTGTCCCGACTTCGGGACGCCGCCGGGGAGGCGGGTCGGGCGGTCGAGGTCCTCGACCGTCGGACCGTCAAGAGCCACAGCGAGGGCGTCGCACACGTCGTCGTGGACGCCAGAGTCGAGTAGCGTCGGACGCCGGCGGGACGAGCCGCGAGCGCGTCGGTGGCGAGCCCGGGGCTCAGTCGCGCCGGGCGGGCAGGGTCCGGTCGACCACCTGCTCGAACCGCTCGACGGTCGACGGCTCGACGCTCCGCTCGTCGACGACGTACACGCCCCGCAACCCCTTGCTTCGACACTGTCGCACGAACGAGTCGACCAGCCGGTGGAGGCGCTCCGGTCGCGAGTACATGAGCAGAACGCTGAGGTTGTCGAAGACGACCCACCCGCGTCCCTCCCGGAGGTGGCGGTACGCCCGCGAGAACGCGATGCTGACTCCAGTCAGGTCGCTGGGATAGACGTTCTCCTCGCACCAGAGCGGGCCGGTGTAGTCGTCCGTCGAGGGGGAGACCGGGACGACGCCGACGCTGTTTAGCGGCCGGCCCAGTTGGCGGAGCCGGGACTCCATCTTCCGTGCGGTCGTCCCGACCGAGACGACCAACAGGTTCTCGAACGCCCCGTCCGGGAGCGCCCCGAGTTCGAACGTCCCGCCGTCCGTCGTGACCAGTACCTGTTCGCCGGCGATGAGCGTCTCCAGTCGAAGCCCGTTCCCGTCGGTCGGGTTGGCGGCGTCGCTAATCAGCATCCTCGAAGCCTCCCTCCCCGTCGGCCGGTACCTGAAAGACGTCCCGGTCCTCGAAGACGATGAATCCCCGGGCGAACAGCCACACGCTTCGCAGGTGCAGCCAGCCGGAGACGACGTACAACAGGCTGTAGATGCTCGTGACGACCGGGTCGGTCGCGACGTCGAAGTACACCAGGTCCTCGACGACGGTACCGCCGGCGAAAAACAGCAGGCTCAGGCTGAAGTAGAGGACCCCGCGCCGGTAGAGGACGGCGTAGTCGTTCCGCACGACGGGAACGAGCAGCGCGAGGCTCGCAGCGACGAGCAGAACGGTGAGCACGACGAAGACGACGCCCTCGGCGATCACACGCGATCACCCCGGAGGAGCAGGGTGAGCCGGAGGGCGGACAGGCACGCCGCGAGGGTCCCGACCGCCCAGGCGACGACCGCGAACCCGTGCACCGCGGGCGCATCTATCCCGAGGATGACGATGACGAGATAGAGGATGAAGCTGACCTCGACCACCGGAATCGGCTGGAGCACCCGCCCCCACGGCGTCCCCCGATAGCCTCTGTACGCCAGAATCGCCAGCGGTAACGACGCCGCCAGCAACAGGATTTTCGCTAGATTTGCGAGCGTCGTAATAATCATCAGAGCGAAGATTGTACTCCGGTTATTTATAAACTACGGCGGCCGAGCGCCCCGGAGCGGCTCGCCTCGGACGCCGGCCCGCAGGTTTAACTGCCGACTGTCTGAACGTCCCCGCATGCCGACGTGTCCCGCCTGCGAGCGCGACGCGAGTTCCCCGAACTACCGCCGCCAACGGGTCGAACCGACCGCCGACCGCGACGGCGTCACCGTCACCGCGACCACGGGCCTCCAGTACTGGATGGTGGTCTGCCCGCACTGCGAGGCCGTCCTCGGGACCGTCTCGGGCCGGCGCTAGCGAGTCGTCGCGCCGCGCCGAGGACCCCAACCGTTATTTCGCTCGACTCGCTCCCGTTACGCATGGACGACGACACGCGCCAGAAGCTCATGTCGCTGTTTCTCGTGCTCCTGATGATAACGTCGGGGGTCGCCTACGCCGCGTCGTTCCTCTGAACGACGCCCCGCCGACCACGGGGCAGCTACTCGACGTCCCAGACGTCGGCCATCGGGCTCTTCCGGTCGTTCGAGCGCCGGCCCGCCGCGCTCCCGTCGCCGGAGTCGCTCGACTCGGGCAGGGAGTCGCGGCGTCGACCTCGGCTCCGCCGATTCGCGCCCGACCCGCTCGCGCTCGTGGGGTCGAACTCCGGGAGGTCGGGTCGGCTCATCCGGGCTATCTGGTCGGCGAACCACGGCGGCACGTCGCTGTCGGCGCGGTCGAACACCTGGAGCAGGCTCGCGTCCGCGAGGTAGGTCGCGCCGTGGTCGTCGGGCGACCGGACCACCCGACCGCAGGCCTGGATGACGGTCCGGAGCGCGGTCCGGTAGTACCACGCCCACTGGCCGTCTTCGAGCCGGTGGGCCACTCGCGAGTCGCCGGTGTTGAGGAACGGGGCCTTGCACAGCACCTGCCAGCGCGCGAGGTCGCCCTTCAGGTCGAGCGCCTCCTCCATCTTGACCGAGACCAACACCTCCTCGCCGTCGGTGGCCTTCCACGACTCCAGTTGGGCGTCGCGGTCGTCCGTGTCGTGGGTTCGGATTCGGTCGCCGACGCCGAACTCGGCGAGCCGGTCGGCCAGACGCTCCTGAATCGCGTACGAGTGGGCGTGGATTATCCCCTTCTCGCCGCGGTGGCGCTGCATGAGTCGGACGATAGTCCGGGCGATGTCGGGCAGGGTGTCGTCGCGGTCCTCGTAGGTCATCTTGCCCTGCGTCACGTCGTACAGCGGCCGGTTCTCGACCGGGAACGTGTGGTCGACGTCCACCAGCGCGACGTTCTCGGGGTCGAGGCCGACCTGCCGGCAGAACGCCGCCTTGTTCAGGATGGTCGCCGACAGGAGCGCGAACTTGTTGCCCCGCTCCCAGACGGTGTGGCTCAGGTAGCGCTCGGGGTTCATCGGCTTGATGGTGATGGCTCCGCCGTCGTCCCCACCGCCGCTCCCGTCCTGCTGGTCGACCACCCACGTCGTCGCGCTCCCGGCGTCGCGGTAGTCCTCCACGAACCACTGTAGCTCGCCGATGAGTTCCTGTAGCTTGTCGCGCTCGGCGGCCTCGTGGGGGTCGAGTTCCTGTCGAGCCACGAGTTCGTCCTTCCGGCGTCGGAACGCGCCGACCACGCTCTCGGCGAACCGAACCGCGCGGTCGAGGTCCCCGTCGGTCAGGTCGGGGACCGACAGGTCCTCCCACGTCGGGACGGTCCGGGGGTTCAGGTCGATGGTCGCGTACATCTCGGCCCACTCCGCGAGCCCGTGGGCCTCGTCTATCACGACCACGTCGCGCTTGCGGAACACCTCCGAGCCGGCGGTCCGCATGAAGTACGCCAGCGTCATCGCGGCTATCTCGCGGTTGCTCGCGATGGCCCGGTCCGAGAAGTACGGACACCGGTGCTTGACCGAGCAGTCGTAGCCCTTCTCGCGGGCGCAGGGCGCGCGATTTACCGGCGTGTCGGTCTCGCCCGGCAGGATACACGAGTAGTTGCGCTTGCCCCGGATTATCTTGAGGTCGTCGAGCAACTCGTCTTCGGCCACGTCGTCCAGTTGGGACACCTGCGGCGTGGTGTAGTACGCGCCGGTGGCGTCACTGGGGGCGGCCTCGTCGGGCTGGCGGGCGGCCCCCGCGATGGCGCGGGCGAGCAGCGATTTACCGCTCCCCGTGGGTGCCCGGACCAGCACCACGTCGTTGCCGTCGGCGAACGCCTCCCCGATGCGTTCGAGGGCGTCGCGCTGGTTGCCGCGATAGGAGGGCGCGGGGAACTCGTCGGGTATCCGCTCGGGGGTCACTATCCGAAGTCAGGACGGTGTGCCGGATAAAGGCTACTGGTTGCGGCGATTGGAGCGTCAGGGGTCCCCACCGTCTTCGGTGTCGTCGGCGAGCCTGAGACTTCCGGACCGTTTCAGCTCCCTCCGAGTCCCGCCACGTCCGACGCAGTGGGGTCGTCCGGGAGTCGGTCGATGCACTCGAAACAGAGGAAGTGTTCGCTCGCGTCGCTGTCGAATTCGAGGGTCATCCCGCCGGTCTGGTCGCGTTCGAACGTCCAGAGGTTGGCGATGCCGCCCGCGATGGTGACCTGCTCGCCACAGCCCTCGCACGTGTCGCTGGCCATGCCCCGACCGAGTGGTTCCACGCTCAAAGCCGTGCCGACGGAATCCGAATCATATTTATCCGAGTTCGTCGTGCTTCGCCGTACTCGGTTACCACCCACGATGGAGACACCATGAACGACACAGATTCACCGGCCTCACCCGCCGCCGACGGTCCGACGTACGCGTCGAACACGGCCCACGCCCACTTCGACGCCGAAACCGACGAACGCCCGGTCCCCGCCGTCCTCGAAGCGCTGGGCGAGGCGGCCGAGCGTCCGGTCGACGAACTCGGCGTTCGCCTGCACGACGCGGTCGACCCCGACGCGCTCGACGACCTGTTCCGGACGACTGCTACCGGCCTGCGCCGCGACGAGGGACACGTCTCGTTCGCCGTCGGCGAGTTCTCGGTGGACGTCCACGCCGACGGCCACGTCTTCGCGCGTCGGACGCGCTGAGCTCGGGACGCCACCCGATTCCTTATCCTGTTGGCCCGCCTACCTTCGCGAGGTATCGATGAAGGTCGACTGCGAAGGATGCGCCGGCTGTTGCATCGACTGGCGGCCCATCGCGCCCGAGCCCAGCGACCACGAGCGCCGGGGACCCCGCGTCCCGCTCGACGACGACTACAACCTCGTGCCGCTGACCCGCGACGACGCCCGGGCCCTGCTCGACGCGGGACTAGCCGACGCGCTGACGCCGCGACTCTGGCGCGCCGAGGAGGGCGTCGCGGTCGACGGCACGACGCTGGCGGCCATCGACGGCAAGCCCGCGTTCTTCCTCGGACTCCGGAAAGCGCCCAAGCCCGTCGCCCCGTTCGCGGCCGACCCGACGTGGCTCCCGACGTGCGTCTTCCTCGACCCGACGACCCTCCAGTGTCGGATTCACGGCGAGGAGACCTACCCCGAGGAGTGCGCCGACTACCCCGGCCACAACCTCGAACTCGACCAAGAGACCGAGTGCGAGCGCGTCGAGTCGGCGTTCGGCGGGGAGCGACTGCTGGACGACGACCCGCCCGACGACCGCTCGGGCTTCCTGCTCGGCCCGCAGGCGCTCGGCCAGAAGGTGTTCGTCTTCCCCGACGGCGACCGACTCGACGGCGTCGTGGCGCGCGCCGAGGCCGGCGACCTCACCGACGACGACCGCGCGCTGTTCGTGGCGGCCGCCGTCGCGGCCGCGCCCGGGACGACGAACGTCGACCGCGACCGCTTCGAGGACGCTCTCGCGGAGGCTCGGGCCGCCGACTCGTGGGCGGGCCGGGCCCTCTCGGAGTGGGCGGAGCGAGCGGGAGCGCCGGGCGACTCCGCCCCGGAGCAGTCCCTCGCCGAGCGAATCGAGGGCAATCGCGGCGCACCCGACACGCCGGGCTGGGACGGGATGCACTGAAACGGTCGAGCGCGCGACAGAAACAGACCGCGTTCACTTCCCGGCCTTGATCTCCTCGAACTGGTCGAGCAGCGCCTCGGTAGAGTTCCCGGAGTCGTACTCGACGGAGCCGTGATACGCCGTTCGGTCGTCGTCCTCGCTGATGTCGACCGAACTGTTCTTGCGTTCACGGCGCTCGTGTTCTTCCTCGTCATAGGCACCCATTGACATGACAACCACACTCATGGGTTGGGGGTGGCCGGTAATGAATGTAACGGATAATAGCGTTCGTTTCACCGGCTGCAAACATCTCGAAATCCGCCGGCCGCGAGCCGCCTCGACGCAAGAGGTAAATTCCTCGCGTGCTAGCGTCCGAACGTGGCAAGCCCGCTCCGCTTTCGCCGCTCGACGGAGCGGTGGACCGACGACCGAATCAAGCGCGACCTGCTCGCGTCGCTGGACGAGACGTTCGGCGCGCAGCTCCTGACGCCCCACTACGCCGCGCCCGCCGGCTACGAGGCCAGCCGATTCGAGATGGACAACGGCGACCTCGCGCTGTTCCTCCGGGCCGACGACGGCGAGGCGGCGTTCTGGCTCGGCAACACCGAGACGCCCTCGGCGCTGTGGCGCACCGAGAAGTACACCTTCGACGAGGTGCCCTACCCCGTCGCGCGGTGGGCCCAGCGCGAACTGCTCGCGGACCTCGAAGTCGAGGCCCCGTGGCTGGCCGCCTACGACCACCTCTCGTGGTTCTTCCTCCCGGTGCTGTTCTCGAAGGACGGCCGCCACTCCTCGCGGGAGTTCTTCCGCGACCACGCGATGGGCTTTCCCGACGCGGACCGCGACGAGGCCCTGGGATTCTACGAGGAGTTCCTCTCGACGGGCGCGCTCGACGACCACCGCTACGAGATGGCGTCGAAACTCGGCACCAGCCCGCAGGTCGACCCCGTGCGGATGGCCTCGGCGATGAGCGAGTTCACCGCCGCGAAGCTGCTCGTCGACGCCGGCTACGCGGTCACCCCCGAGATAGCGGTGACGACCGGCCACTCGCTGGACTTCCGGGCCGAGTCGCCGAACGGCGGCGAGTCCCCGCTGGTCGAGGTCACCCGGCCGCGACCCCCGACTCGGCGGCAGGCGAGCACGCCGGTCGCCGCGCTGCGCGAGACGGCCGAGACGAAGGTGTCGGGCCAACTCGACAAGCACGGCGGCGGCGCGGTGCTGTTCGTGGACTGTTCGAGCTTCCGCGACGACGAGTGGGCCGCCGTGGCGGGCGAACGGCCCGACGTGCGCCACCGGCCCGCCGTGGTGTTCCGAGCGCGACCCTCCGGCCGGGTCGAGGCCTACAGCAAGGGGTCGGTGCCGCTGGACCTCGGCGGTGCCGTGGAGTGGATATAGTAGCTGTTGACGGTGGTTGTGACGCGGTGGCCGCCTAACGACTCCCCGCGAGCGAGGGAGCGAAGCGACCGAGCGAGCGGCCCAAGGAACTCTCGACGGAGCGCCGGAGATGCGCTTTGCGCATCTCCAAGCGAGGGAGGGAGTGACGCCGTGGTTTTGGTCGAGCTTTTGCCAGGGAGCCGGGCGGGCGTGTCGCAAAGCGACCGCCCGCACTGCGACCGCAGCAAAAGGTCGTCTTAGAAGCTGACCTGTTCCGGCCCGAACGTCCCGAGCGTCGTCGGGTCGCGGTCGCTGTACCCCTTCCGGCCGATGGCCTTGCCGCTCACCGAGCAGTAGAGGGCCGCCTCGGCCTCGCCCGGTGCGTGGAACGTCTCGCTCTCGCCGCGTCGGAGTACCTCCCCGAGTCGCTCGGTGCCGTTCGGGAGGTCGAGTTCGTAGTCGCCGTGCGAGTCGGCGAGCTGGTCGGTCGTCGCGGGGTAGTCGTGTTGACGGAGTAGCTCCGTCGCCTGTCGCAGTGACATCGACAGCACGTACATCAAAGATAATGATAAACTTTGCTGGGGCATGTGATTCAGGAATTTAAGGAATCTAAGGACGGGGTTCGCGCACCGTTCGCGCCGCATCGCCCTCGTAACGAAGCGCTTTCGACCCCGGCGCGCGTTCTGCGGGTATGAGCGTCTTCGCCGACCTGCACGTCCACACGACCAACTCCGACGGCGAGATGGAACTGTCGGCGGTCGCCGGGGCCGCCCGCGAGGCGGGCGTCTCGGTCGTGGCGATCACCGACCACGACCGGCTCCACCCCGAACTCCCCACGCCCGTCACCGCGTTCGAGGGCGTGACGGTGGTCCACGGCATCGAGTTGCGGGTCGACCCCGACCCTGGGGACTACGAGAGCGAGACGGCCGGCGAGCGCGTGGACCTCCTCGGCTACGGGGTCGCGCCCACGCCCGACCTCGCGGACGAACTCGACCGAATCCAGACCGGCCGCGAGGAGCGCGGCCGGCGAATCATCGAGAACGTCGAGGACCACCTCGGCGTCGACATCGGACTCGAAGCCCGCGAGGGACTGGGCCGACCCCACGTCGCCCGCGCGGTCGTCGACCACCCCGACACCGACTACGAGGCCGTGGGCGAGGTGTTCGACGACCTCATCGGCAACGACGGGCCCTGCTACGTGGCCCGGGAGGTGACCTCGTTCGAGCGCGGCGTCGAACTCCTCTCGGACGCCTGCGGCCTCGTCGGACTGGCCCATCCGCACCGGTACGACGACCCCGAGGCGGCGCTCGAACTCACCCGACACCTCGACGCGGTGGAGCGATACTACCCCTACGACCGGGAGGTCGACCCCCGGACGATAGAGCGCGCCGTCGCCGAACACGACCTCGTCCCCACGGGCGGCAGCGACGCCCACGACGACGTGCTCGGCCGCGCGGGGCTGTCCGAGCCCGAGTACCGTCACTTCCGGTCGTCGGTGAATCTGTAACCGGGGTGTCCGTTGGTCGGTTCGGGCGGTCCGAGCGGTCCGCCGTCGCGGTGCGGATGCAGTGGGTCGCGGTGTGGATGCGGTGTGGATGCGGTGTGGATGCGGTGTGGATGCGGTGTGGATGCGGTGTGGATGCGGTGTGGATGCGGTGTGGATGCGGTGTCTCCTCGGCTCAAGCAGTAGCTAGCTTCGCGTTGACGTTCGTTCCGTCGAGTACGCTACTACTGCTTGAGCCGAGGAGTACCGCCACCGCCCCGCCATCGCCCCGCACCGCCACCGCCCCGCCATCGCCCCGCACCGCCACCGCCCCGCCATCGCCCCGCACCGCCACCGCCCCGCACCGCCACCGCCCCGCACCGCCACCGCACAGCACCGCCCCGCACCGCGACCGCGCCCCGTGCCTCCCCGCTTGCGAGCGCACGAGCGCGCTCGCGGCGCGTCCCGTGGTCGGTGGCGGGTCGCGCACCTGTCGTCAGTGATGGGTCGCACTCCTGCGCCGGTGACGATTCGAGGGACTGCTGGTCGGCGAACGGCTCGGCCTCGGTGTGGGGTACCGAGTCGACGCGGTCGCTGGCCCGAGCGCAGAACCTAAATCCTCCGCACCACCTACCAACTGGTATGCGGTGTCACTACTGCGACCGGGACGCGTCGTTCGCCCCCGAACTGAACGGCGTCAGGGTGGGACTCTGTGACGTGCACTTCCGCGAGCAGTTCGAGTACCTCGCGGAGACCGACGCGCTGGCGTACCTCCGGCAGGAACTCGACGTCGACCGGACGGAGTAGCCGCCCGCGACGTTCCCGGCCGTGCGGAAGAAGGGGGTCTCGTCAGGCCCGGCCGGCGTCGACGTCGATGGCGTCCACGGGGCAGACGTCGACACAGAGCATGCAGTCGATGCACTGGGCCTCGTTGGCGGGGTCGGCCTTCTGTTCGCTCTCGGGATGGTCCGGGGAGTCGACCCACTCGAACACGTCGACCGGACAGTCCTCCAGACACGCGCCGTCTGCGATGCAGATGTCGAAGTCGACCGCGACGTGCGTGCCGTGGATGCCGAGCTGCTCGGGCTCCTCGACGGGGCCCCACACGTCGTGGCCCTCGTGGTCGTCTACCTTCTCGCGGTTCTCGTGAAATTGCGGGTCGATTGCCATACTACAGCTTCGGCGAGAGGATACTTAAAACACGGTCCTCCACTTAAGCGTGGCGGTGGCGGCGGTTAGTTTAGGCCGGGCTAAAAACGCGTGACGGGGAGGAATTGCGGCGTTCGCCCCCGAACGTGCTCACCGGGGTTTAAGTAGTGGGCTCGCCGCGCTACTCGCGCATCTCGCACCCCGGTTCCGGCGTCGGCCCGAACCGCCGCCACGCGACCCCCAGCGCGGCGACCGTCAGCACCGTCACTCCCACCTGTGCGACGCCCGCGCCGAGTCCGCCGGCCGCCGCGGTGCCGGCTACTGCGCTGCCGGCCACCGCCGCGCCGCCGACCGCGGTGGTGCCGACACAGCAGAGGCTCGCGACCCCGGCGAGTCCGAGGAGTCGCCACGGCGCGTCGCGGTCGGTCACGCGACCGGCTTCTCGCGCCGTGCCTATCGCTCTTTCGCCCCGCTCGGTGCGACCGGCGACCGACGCGAGAACGAGGTTGCCGACGCGCGTAGCTTTTTGCCCGTCCGACGACACCGTTCGGCCATGCCGACGATTCCGAGTCCGGGCCTCGGCACCTCGGGCAACGACGACCCCGACCAGTGCGCCGAGACGCTCCGGACCGCGCTCGACGTCGGATATCGCCACGTCGACACGGCACAGATGTACGACAACGAGGCCGCGGTGGGCGAGGGCATCGCCGCCAGCGACGTGCCCCGCGAGGAGGTGTTGCTCGCCACGAAGGTCCACCCGTCGAACCTCGCGCCCGAGGACGTGCGCGAGACGACCGACGAGAGCCTCGACAGGCTCGGCGTCGACGCCGTGGACCTGCTGTACGTCCACTGGCCGACCGGGGCCTACGACGCCGAGGCCACCCTTCCGGCGTTCGACGAGGCCCGCGACGCCGGGAAGACCCGCCACGTCGGGGTGAGCAACTTCACCGTGGACCTGCTGGAAGCGGCCGAAGACATTCTCGACGCCCCCATCGTCGCCAATCAGGTCGAGATGCACCCGCTCCTTCCACAGGACGACCTGCTCGACTACTGCCGGGACCGCGATATCACCGTGGTCGCGTACGCGCCGCTGATGCAGGGCGAAGCGGGCGAGGTCGACGTGCTGGCCGACCTCGCCGACGAGTACGACGCCACGCCCGAGGCCGTCAGCCTCGCGTGGCTCGCCCAGCGCGAGGGCGTGGTCCCGATTCCGAAGGCTACGGGCGAGGCCCACCTCCGGGCAAACCTCGCCCCGCCCGAACTCACCGACGACGAGGTGGCGCGCATCGACGCTATCGACGAGCGCGAGCGCCTCATCGACCCCGACGCGGCGGCGTGGAACCAGTAGGTCAGACGGGTTCGACCTCGTCGCCGACCGCGATCTCGCCCGACTCGACCACGTCGGCTTCGAGCCCGCCCCGGTGGACCAGCGCCGACACCGCGCCGTCCTCGGTGAGCGATTCGAGGTGGCCGCAGGGTTCACAGAGCGCGACGCCCTCGCAGACGACCTCGCCGACCCGGAATCGCTCGCCCACGAGGTGGTTCAGCGCGACGTCGCGCGTGGTGACGTTGCGGCGGTGCGCGCCGTCGCGGAGGTCGACGCCGCCGTCGGCTGCCGCGTCGAGCGCTTCGGCTTCGATGAGGGTCAGGTCCGCGCCGTCGCCGCCGAAGTGGCGGTCGCCGCGAACGCCCTCGCCGGCGACCGTCTCGGCCGACTCGACCGGTTCGGTGTCCGCGCCCGACTCGGGCGCGAGGTGGACGGCTTCGACGGTTCCGGTTCCGTTCATGCTCGCGGTGTGGAACCGAACGCTCTTAATTCTCGCGCGTGGTTCCGCCGTAGCTCCCTGACAGCGTCGAGGCGAGTTCCCGTCGAACGGAATCGGATTGGTTGGGGAAGTGATGGCTCTGAAGAACAGTGGCGCTAGCTTCTGCCGAGGCAACTGAGAACCGCACCGCCCCGCAACCGCACTGCCCCGAAACTGCCCCGCAACCGCACCGCATCCGCCACCCGCAACCGCCCCGCACCGCGACCGCGAGCCTCACGCCTCCCCAGCCTCGGCGACCGCATAAAAGCGGTCGCCTCCCTCGCACGTTTTGGCGCGGCCACGAGGGCCGCGCCAGCGCGCGCCGGAGTGGGAAGACGAGTCGGCGAGCGCGCCGAACGCTCCCTCCGCGCACGATGCCCCGAACGCTCGCACTCCAGTTTCGACCGAATCAGACCAGTTTTGTACCCTCGGAGCCACACACCGACTCGTGCCGAGGTTCGAGTACCCCTGTCCCGACTGCCGGACGACGAGCAACCTCCACGGGGCCGACTGCGAGTTCGAGGGCGCGTCGTGGGCCGACGTCGAGAAGGCCTACGCCGACGTCGTGGCGGTGCTGTCGGGCGGCCCGCTCCCCGAGGACGCGCTCCCCGAGGCGGTCCACGGCCGGTGGAGCAGCGTCCACCGCGCCGCGCTCGACCGCCTCCAGCACGAGCAGCGCGTGGTCGAGGACGGCGGACAACTCGAACTCCTGACCGCCGAGCAGTACAAGGAACACGTCACCGACCCCACCGTCGAGCCCATCAAGACGGTCGCTCGGAAGGGGTCGGTGCCGGGTGCCCACGACAACGCCGTGTTCGCCATGATAGCGTGGTACGAGATGGTCGGCCTCTCGTGGTCCGAGACCCGCGAGCGCGTGGTCGACTGGCTCCGGGAGACGGGAACGTGGACCAGAGGCGGGTTCGAGGAGTCCTCGCCCGAGGAACTGGTCGACAACAAGCGACACGTCTACGAGTCGGGCTACGGCTGGAAGGAGAAGGCCGAGGCAGCCAAGGCGGTCATCGACCGGAGCCTGTAGCCCGCGAGCGGGTCCCTTCGACTTTCGCACAGTCGCTGGCTCTGCAACTGTGCGTCCCCCCTTTTTGCGTCGGGTGTCGTCGCTCGAACCGTCAGCCGTACGGTCCCCGAATCTACGGCGGAACCCGACACTACGATGGTACGAGACACACCCAAGCGAATCGTCGAATTCGTGACGAACCACAACCGAATCGTCGTCGTCTTGCTGTTGCTGTTGACTGCCGGCGTCGCGGGCGGGGCCACCCGGCTCGAGATGCAAAACTCCGTCCAGCTCGACAGCGATTCGGTCGGAGAGACGACGGTCGCACAGAAGAGCGAGTACATCGACGAACACTACGGTCAAGACGGGGAGGACTCGAACGACACGGCGTCCTCGACGGTGTACGTCCGGGCCGAGGACGGGAACGCCCTCTCGAAGCAGTCGTTGCTCGACTCGCTGCGCTATCAGCGCGACGTTCGGACCAACGAGTCGGTCGCCGGCGCGCTCGCCGACGAGGGCGGCGTCCTCGGCGTGTCGAACGTCGTCGGCGCGCGGGCCGCGGGCGACCCGGACGCCGACCTCGACGCCCGGATAGACGCGCTCGAAGCGCTGAGCGACGACGAGGTGGCCGACCTCGTCGCGGCGACGCTCTCCGAGGGGTCGTCGGCGCTCGAACTCATGCCGACCGACTACGAGCCAGGGAGCGCGACCGCCGAGAGCCGCCGGATGGTCTTCGAGTTCGAGGCCGCCGGCGACGGCACCGGAATGCCCGCCCCGCCTGCGGACGCACAGCGGGCGCTGTACGAGACGGCGGGCGAGTACGGGGCGGTCGACGACGGCACCGCTCGGGAGTACTTCACGATGGGGCAGTTCGCCTCTCAGTCGTACTACGAGCAGATGAACGCCGACGTCTTCGAGCTGATTTTGCCCGCCGCCCTGCTGTTCATCCTCGGCGTCCTCGGGTTCGCCTATCGCGACGTCGCCGACGTCGTCGTCGGCTTCGTGGGCGTGGTCGTCTCGGTGGTGTGGCTGTTCGGCGTCCTCGGCTGGCTCGGGATTCCGGCCGGGATGACAGTCATCCTCGGTCCCGTGTTGATAACCGGCCTCGGAATCGACTACGGACTCCACGTCTTCATGCGGTACCGCGAGCAGCGCGGCCCCGAAGATGGCGTCCGCGAACCGATGAACCGCGCGCTGTCGTCGGTCGGGGTCGCGTTCGTGCTCGTCACGCTTACCACCGCCGTCGGCTTCCTCGCGAACCTCACCAGCCCCTTCGAGACGATACGGAACCTCGGCGTCGGCATCACGCTCGGCGTGGTCTCGGCGCTCGTGGTGTTCACGACGCTCGTCCCCGCGCTCAAGGTGAGCGTCGACGGACTGCTCGAACGCGTCGGCTTCGACCGGCGAAAGCCCGCGCTCGGCCACGGTCGCTACCTGCGCGCCGTCCTCGGTGCGGGCGTCACCGCTGCCCGGCGGGCCGCGCCGCTCGTCGTCGTGGTCGCGCTGGTCGCGGGCGCGGGCGGTGCGGTCGCGTGGACCGACGTCGACCGGCAGGCCTACCAGACCTCGACCGACGTCGCAGAGTGGAAGACCGACCTCCCCGGGCCGCTGGCCTGGGACGCGACCGACGACCCGTACTACGCCAACCAGCAGTTCGTCCAGGAGGCCTACCAGTCGACCGACAGCGACCGCCGGCTGAGTTCCGTCCTGGTCGAGGGCGACGTGACCGACCCCGGGGCGCTCGACCGGGTCGCCGCGGGCGTCGCGGACGCCGAGCAACGCGACGTCGCGTTCGAGCGCGACGGGCGCGTCCGGGTCGTCTCGGTCCTGTCGGTCCTGGAGTCGGCGGCCGCCGAAGACGAGCAGTTCGCCGCGACGCTCCGCGAGGCCGACACCGACGGCGACGGCGTCCCCGACCGGAACGTCGAGGCGGTGTACGACGAGCTCTACGCGGCCGCGCCCGCGCAGGCCGCGCAGGTCCTCGAACGCACCGACGGCGAGTACCGGTCGCTCCGGATGCTCGTGCCGGTCGAAAAGGGGCTCGAAGTCGACGTCCGCGCGGAGGCGATGCACGGCGTCGCCGGTACCGTCGAGGACGGCGGGGGTCTGACCGCCACGGCGGTCGGGCAGGCGACGTTCGCGAACGCCGAACTCGGTCAGCTGGCGGACGGCATCCTCCGGACGATGCTGATCGCGCTGGGGATCATCGGGGTCGTGCTCGCGGTCGTCTACCGGCTCACCGCGGGGAGCGCGACGCTGGGCGCGCTCACTGCCGTCCCCATCACGCTCGTCCTCGCGCTCGTCTTCGGCGGGATGTACCTCACCGGGACGCCGATCACGTTCGTCACCGCGCTGTTGATGAGTCTCGTCATCGGACTTGGCGTCGACTACAACATCCACGTCAGCGACCGGTTCGCCCAGGAACTCGACCACGGACGCGACCCGGTGACCGCGCTGCGCACGGCCGTCACGGGGACCGGCGGTGCCCTGCTCGGTAGCACCCTCACGTCCGGCGGTGCCTTCGCCACCCTGCTGTTGCACGTGAGCCCGCAGATTCGCGGGTTCGGCGTGCTGGTGGTGCTCGGGCTGGCGCTGTCGTTCGTCGTGAGCGTCTACGTCTTCCCCAGCATCCTCCTGCTGTGGAGCCGTCGCGTCGGCGTGGCGTCGCTGGCCGACGGCGAGTCCGCAGCGACGACCCCGAGCGACTGACCGCTCGGGTGCCGTTCGTTTCCACTTCGGTCGCCGAAGGCGGCGCTACGGTCGAGCGGTCGAACGCGAGAATGACCGAAAGAACGGGCGTCTCAGTCGCTCTGAATCCGGGGCGCGAGCATGAACGTGACGTTGCCCTGGCCCTCCGCGATGTCGAAGTGGAGCTTGACCGGGAACTCCTCGCCGAGGTCGACCGTGACCTCGGCGTCGGTCGGGATGGCCTTGTTCATGTCCTTGAGGTAGTCGAGGCTAAAGAGCGACCGGGCGGGACCGGCGGTGAGGTCGACGAGGTCCTCGCGGTCGAGTTCGAGGCGCACGTCGTCGGTGTCGCCTTCGGCTTCGACGACGAACGTCTCCTCGCCGTCGTCGACCGCCAGCGCGATGTGGTCGCTCACCATGTCGGCGGCCGTGACCGAGCGGTCGATGTCCGCGCCCTCGACCACGATCTCGGCCGGGAGGTCGAGGTCCGGGATGTCGGGCTCCTGCCGGATGGAGTCGGGGTCGATGAGCGCGAGCGTGTACTCCAGCCCGTCGATCTGGATGTGGAGTTTGCGGGTCTCCTCGTCGAGTTCGAAGTGGACCGGCTGGTCGCCGCTCGCCATCCCCGCGATGTCGTCGAGCCGGTCGAGGTTCACGCCGATGACGCCGCCGTCGGCCTCGTAGGACTCGAACGCCTCGGCCGAGAGGTCGAGGTCGACCATCCCGACGTTCGCGGGGTCGACCGCCCGGATGGCGAGTCCGTCCTCGTTGAGGTGGATTTTGCACTCGTCCACCAGCACGCCCACGGAGTCGATAGCGTCCTTGAGCGTGTCGGCGCTCACGATAGCCTTAAACATCTTGGCAAGTGGTACGAACCCCCGGCATAAAAAGACACTCGTTCGGGCGCGTGCGCGCGACGCGACCACAGCGACTCTTTCGCCGGATTCGGGCGCGTACGTGCATCGAACGAAGCGCGTAAACCCCTCGCCGGACTACCACCGTACAATCGAATGAGCCACAAGGACCACTACTACAACAAGGCCAAACAGGAGGGGTACCGCTCGCGGTCGGCGTACAAACTCACGCAACTCGACCGCGAGGAGAACCTGCTCGGCGAGGGCAAGACCGTCGTGGACCTCGGCGCGGCCCCCGGCGGATGGTTACAGGTCGCCAGCGAGGCGGTCGGCGAGTCGGGCACCGTCGTCGGCGTGGACCTCCAGCGAATCGACCCCATCGACGGCGTCGAGACCGTTCGCGGGGACGTGACCGACGAGTCGACGAGGGAGGAGGTCCGCGAGGTCGCGGGCGATTCGGTGGACGTCGTCCTCTCGGACATGGCTCCGAACATGACCGGCGAGTACAGCGTCGACCACGCCCGGTCGGTCCACCTCGCGCGACAGGCGTTCGAGACCGCCCTCGACGTGCTCGACTCGGGCGGGGACTTCGCCGTGAAGGTGTTCGAGGGCCGGGACCTCGACGACTTTCGGGACGACATCGACGAGGAGTTCCAGTACGTCCGGACGCTCGGCCCGGACGCCTCCCGGGACTCCTCGTCGGAGGTGTACCTCGTCGCCAAGGGGCGAACGACCGCGCCGGTCGACGAGGGCGACACCGTCGAGGTCGAGGTCGTCGACGAGGGCTCGGAGGGCGACGGCGTGGCCAAGGTCGACGGCTACACGCTGTTCGTCCCCGGCGCTTCGGCGGGCGAGACGGTCGAAATCGAGGTCACCGAGGTCAAGCCCCGGTTCGGGTTCGCGGAACCGGTCGAGGAGTAGGCGCGCGCTCGGCCGCGGCTTTTCACGTCTCGAACTGTCGAACAGTCGCGGGTGGCGCGCGACCGGGCGCGGCGCTCGTGCGCCGCGCCCGTCCGCGCGAGGTCCTCGGGAACGAGGTGACCGAGGGCTCGGCGGACGTGGTTTGTCCGCCGGTGGACGAGGACCGCGGGAGGTTGGGGAGGTGCGAGGCTCGCGGTTGCGGTAGCGGAGCAGTGCTGTGCGGTGGCGGGGCGGTGCTGTGCGGTTTCTCATCGGTCGAGGCAGAAGCTAGCGGTACGCCGACGGAATCACTCGTCACGCCGACGGAATCACTCGTCACGCCAACGGAACCACTCGTCACGCCGACGGGACCACTCGCGACGCCGATGGAACTCCCCGCTCCGGCAGTACTCGTTCCGACCGACTCCCGACAGGACTCGTAGCGAACGCCGACCGAACTGACCTCCTCGTTTCGTCTCACCGCGAAATCCAGCAGTAGGTCTGAATCGCGCCGAACAGGAGCGCGAACACGCCGTTCTCCACGAGCAGGAACAACTGGGCCTGCGCCGGGTCGACCTCGCGGACGACCAGCAGCAGGACGCCGAACGCGGTCGCCAGCACGAGGTTGTACTTCGCCAGCGCCGACCAGCACGACTGGTCGAGTTCGATGAGGCCGTCGCTACCCATGCAGGACGAATCGGCGCGGAGGCCGAAAAGCCGAGGGGGCGCGGTCGTGGGTCGCGCGCCGTGGCTCACCCAGTGTTGGTCGTTCTGCCGTCCGTCGCTATCCGGTGTTGGTCATCCCGCCGTCGACCACCAGGCTCTCGCCGTTGACGTAGGACGAGAGGTCGCTGGCGAGGTAGAGCGCGGCGTCGGCGACCTCCTCGGGCTGGCCGAAGCGCCGCGACGGGATGGTCTGGAGGAAGCCCTCGCCCGACTCCGAGCCGACGATGGGCACGTCCTCGGTCGTCATCTCGGTCTCGATGAGTCCCGGGTGGATGGCGTTCACGCGGACGCCCTCGGGGCCGAGTTCCGCCGCGAGCGCGTACGTCAGCAGTCGGACCGCGCCCTTCGTCGTGGAGTAGGTGGCAAAGCCGGCGCTGCCCTCGAGGCCGGCGACGCTGGACATGTTGATGATGTTCCCGCCGCCGTTCTCGACCAGCTTCCGGGCGGCGTACTGCGCGCCGAAGTAGACGCCCTTCACGTTGATGTCCATCATCTGGTCGAACGCGTCCTCGCTGACCTCGGTGAACTCCTGTTCTCGGAAGATGCCGGCGTTGTTCACCATCACGTCGATGCCGCCGAACTCGTCGGCGGCGTCCACGGCGGCTTCGAGCTGGTCGAGGTTCGTGACGTCGCACTCGACGTACGTGGCGTCGACGCCGTGGTCGTCCGCGACGAGTTCGTGGGTCGGTGTTCCGCCCTCGCGTGGCTCGGACTGGATGTCGGCCACGACGATATTCGCCCCCTCCTCGGCGAACGTCTTCGCGATCTCGCGCCCGTTGCCGCTCGCACCGCCGGTGATGACTGCGGTCTGCCCGTCGAGTAGTTGTTCTGACATCGCAGACCGTGCTACGAGGGGAAGCCCCGTAAATGCCAGCAAAGCGGACATCCCGGTGACTTCCGTCCGGCGGGCGACCACTCGACCGCTGACGAACGTCCGGAACGGTGGGCTCGTCCGGTCAGTCGGCGGTCTCCGCTGGGGTCGGGCCGGTCTCGCGCGAGCGAAGGAGTCCGACCACGGCGTAGACGAACGGCGTGTCCCCGACCGCGATGAGCAGCTTCAGGACGTACTGGCCCACGATGAGTCCGAGCAGGGCGTTGACCGACTGCGGGTCGCCGCCCCGGAGCGCGGGCATCGCGGCGAACCCGACGACCACGAAGATTATCGAGTCGACGAGCTGGCTGGTCGCGGTCGACCCGACGTTGCGGAGCCAGAGGCGCTGGCTGCCGGTCCGTTCGCGGATGCGATGGAAGACGTACACGTCCCAGTTCTGGCTCACGGCGTACGCCAGCAGGCTCGCCACGACGACGTTGAGGCTCGCGCCCAGCACCGTCTCGAACGTCGCGGGGTCGACCTCGGTGAACGGCGCGGCGGGCGCGGCGATGGTCGAGTACACCAGGGCCAGCAGGACGAAGTTCATGACGAAGCCCACGTTGACCATCTTGTGGGCCTCGCGCGGGCCGTAGAGTTCGGAGTAGCAGTCGGAGGCGAAGAACGTCACCGCGTACGCCAGCGCCGCGCCGGGCATCGCGAGCATCGCGCCGGTGAACGGAAGCTCGAACGGAATCGCAAAGCCCAGCAGCTTCGACGCGGTGAGCTGTGCGGTCACCAGCGCGGTGACGAACAGCGCGACGAGCGCGACGCGCCCGAGCGGGAGCGGCGTGACGTCTCGGTACTCGTCGGGTCCGGGCTCACTCATCGTCGAGTCGCCCCTGTCGCTGGTCGATTTCGTCGAGCAGGTCGAGGGTCTTCCGGACCGACGCCCGGACGGCCTCGCTCCGGTTGACGAACTTGCCGTCCTCGCCGACGTGCTCGTCGAGGTCGTCGAGGAGCTCGTCGGGCACTTCCACGCTTATCTTGGTCATACTCGGGTATTATCGACGGCTGGTTTAAATCGTTCGGGACCTCCGGAGCCTCCCCCGGCTTTATCTTATCTGTAGTCGCTCGCTACTACAGGTCGACGTCAACGGCCTCGTCGCTCGGGTCCCTCACCGCGTCTCCGGTTCGAACGTGGTGGCCGTCTCCGTGCGGTAGGTCACGGGAGCGTCCGACGCGGTGAGTTCCAGTTCGAGGTCGACAGCGATTCGCTCGGCCGGGGCGGTATTCGGGTCGATAATCGTGTTGATGAACACTGTTTCGTCGGTGACGTCCGGCGCGTCCGACAGTGCGATCCGCGTCGAACCATCGCCTTCGACTCGTCCGTACCTCAGGTTCGGCCACACCGCACCGGGTGGCGAGGCGAGGTAGATGTCGGCGGGCTCCTCGGCTGGTTGCGTGCGGAGATCGAACCGGAAGGACTCGACGCTCGTCGCCTCGTCGTACTCGATGAAAATCCCGAACCCGAACCGGTCGTTCAGTGACGCCGGAAACGAGTGCTGATCGAACCCCACCACGCGGACCTCCTCGCCGTCGTCTCGGTAGACGAGGTACGTCTCGTTTTCGCGACGTCCGTCCTGCTGTTCGATTTCGGCTTCGAGCTCGACGGTCCGGTCGGCACCGAACGAACATCCGGCAGTCGTGACTCCGACCGGTATCGCAGCCGTCGCGAGGAATCGCCGTCTGTCCATGGTGGCACTCCTGACTGATTTTAATAATACGTGTCGGTTTTCCCGCAAGATCGACAGCAGGCGCAGCATACGCCCGTGAACCTATCACAAAATATGGACCCCGACGTGTCCACGCCGCTCACTCGACGGAAAACCAGAGAACCGGTTCCGGTCGGTTATCGCCGCCCGCCCAGCGACACCAGCCACAGCACGCCCAGCCCGAAGACGTACGCCAGCGACAGCGGGATGGCGATGAGGAACATCGTGTAGAGGCTATCGGGCGTGAGCAACCCGGCGACGGCGAAGATGGCGATGGTGACCTCGCGCCACCGGTCGTACATCGCCTCGAACGAGACGATGCCGCCGTAGCGGAACAGCCACATCGTGAGCGGCACGTCGGCCAGCAGGCCGATGCCGGCGGTGGTGAAAAAGACCAGCCAGAAGAAGTTGCTGACCCGGTAGGAGATTATCATCTCGGCGCGCACGGCGTCGGCGACCAGCCACGAGATGATGCGGGGCGCGACCTGGAGATAGCCCAGCGCACTGCCGGCGACCAGTCCGACCGCGATGGTGCCGGCCCACACGCCGAACACCCGGCGGTCGCCCCCGGCGAGGCCGCGCTCTTTCATCGCGGGCCACGCCCAGTAGAGCACGACGGGCAGGACGGCCACCAGCGCGAGCAGGGTCGATATCTTGACCTCGAAGATGAGCGCCTCCACGGGGTGGAGGACGACGATGTTGAGTATCTCCTCGCCCGACCCCATCTCGGGGCGCACCTCGGCGGGAAGCCGTTCGAGGAAGTCCTCGCGGATGTAGCCGATGCCGCCGCTGTAGAGGAACATGAACGCAGCCGCGAGCACGGCCATGAAGATGCCCACGAGCCAGAACATCTTCGAGGTGAGGCTGTCGAGGACGAACCGGATGTCGTAGTACCACCCGCCGATGTCCTCCTCGGTGGTCTCCTCCTCGGTGAAGGCGTCGGCCATCCCGGCCGCGGTGCTCCCGAGGACGCCGGCGTCGTCGTCGCCCGTGGCCACGTCCTCGGCCATCGGAGCCTCGCCGTCGCCGGTCCCGCCCTCGTCCGGGGTCGAGGTCCTCGGGGCGTCGCCCGACGCCGCTTCGGGCGCGGTCTCGGCGTCCGCGGGCTCGCCCGCCGACTCCTCGTCCTCGTCGGGGTTGAGTTCGTCCCAGCGGTCGAGGATGGTCTGGGCCTTCTCGGCCTCGTCGTCGTCCATCGCCTGCCGGGCGTAGTCGACCGCCTCCTCCTCGCCCATCTCGACGAAGACCTCCGGCGGGGCGGCCCTAACCGCGCCGGCGTCGAGCGCGCCGAGGTCGATGTTGCCCGGCGCGCCGCCCCCGTGCTCGTCGTCGCGGGGGGCCAGTTGGCTCAGCGTGACCGAGAGGTAGTAGAGGAACGTGACCACGAACGCGACGCCGGCGGCGGCCCCGGCCGCCGCGAGCACGGCCTGCCCGCGCGGGAGCCCGAGCAACTGTTCCACGGGCGGAATCGCGAAGTCGAGCGACGACGGGAGGCGCTCGTTGACCGCTGAAACGCCCGCCTCGGTGAAGAACAGTCTGACGAGGAGGAACACCAGCGCGGGCGCGCCGAACGTCCGAATCCAGTTGTCCCGGACGACGCTCCGCAGGGTGAACCGGTCGCTCGCGCGCTTGAGCATCACGACTACCTTCGTGAGGTAGAGGCTGAACGCGTACAGCAGGATGAGCGGGGTCGCCCACATGATCTGGGTGAACGGGTCCGGGGGCGACGCGAACGCGCCGAACAGGAAGATGCCCATGATGGCGTAGCGCCACTTGTCCCGGAACGTCTCGTAGGGGACGATGCCGGTGTAGCCCAGCGCGCTCATCGCCAGCGGCAACTCGGCCGCCAGCCCGAACGACAGCGACAGGAACAGGATGAACTCGGTCCACTTGACGATGGAGTAGTTGGTCTGGAACCCGGCGGTGATGGCGTTGTCCGCGAGGAACTGGAACATCAGCGGGAAGAAGACGAGGTAGCCGTAGAGGATGCCGCCGAAAAACAGCGCGAGCGCCAGCAGCCCCAGCCCCGCCAGCTTCCAGCGGGCGATGGGCGTCTCGGGGTACCACGACCGCTCCTTGAACGAGTCGCGGGCGTAGTACGCCAGCGCGGGGAGCGCGAGCAGTATCCCCGCGATGACACCGATTTTGGCCTGCAACAGGATGACGTCGAACGGCGTCACCGCGACGATGTTGATGCTCTCGGCGACCTCGTCGGACATCTGGGCGGTGGTGACGTCCCTGAGGAACGGCCAGCCGACGCCCCGCAGCGCGTAGAAACAGCCCAGAAAGCCCACGAGGAAGACGACGAAGACCTTCCGGAGGTGGTCCTGTGCGGCCGACAGCATCGACCCGACGGTCTCCCGGCCGCTGTTGACCGCGCGGGCGGTGTCCTCGTCGACGATGCTACTTCCGGTTCCCGACATTCGTTAGAAGGGGTTGCCGTGTCGTAGTTATCAATCTTCTCGTAGCGCCGGTCACAGAAGACCTATAAGAACCGCCGGGCTTAGACCGACTGGATGGCCGACGAATCGGAAGCGACCGCCAGCAACCTCTCGCGGGCCGAGAAGACCGACCCGACGGCCGGGCGGGAAGAGCTCGACGAACTCGACGACCCGTCCGGCCACCCGAACCGGGGAGGCGAGCCGCTGGAGGACGAGGAGATGCCGCTGGCCGACCACATCGAGGAGATGATAAAGCGGCTGGCGGTCGTCATCGTGGTCGCGGGGACCATCACCGCCATCGGGCTTCCGTTCGCCGAGGACGTCATCAACTTCCTGTGGTACAACATCATCCCGCTCGACCAGCTCGGCCAGGAGGCCCGGCCCCGCATCTACCACCCGCTGGCGCTGGTGTTGACCAAGCTCAAGGTCGCCAGCCTCGCGGGCGTCGTCGTGGCGCTGCCGGTGTTCGTCTACCAGACGTACCTGTTCATGAAGCCCGGGCTCTACCCCCACGAGCGACGCTACTACCTCGCGGCGGTCCCCACGAGCCTCGTGCTGGCGTTCGTGGGCGTGAGCTTCGCCTTTTACCTCGTCCTGCCCGCGATATTCACCTACTTCATCTACTACACCGACGACGTGGCGATTCTGGCGTTCGGCCTCACGAAGACGTTCGACCTCATCCTGATGTTGATGGGGTATCTGGCGGTCGTGTTCCAGATTCCGCTCTTTATCATGCTCGCCATCATGATGGGACTGACCACCCGCCGGTGGTTGGCCGACCGCCGCCTGCTGTTCTGGGGCGCGTTCCTCGGCATCTCCTTTCTGTTCACGCCGGACCCGACCGGGATGGCACCCATCCTCGTCACCGTGACGATGATCGGTCTGTTCGAGGGGACGCTCGCGCTCCTGAAGTGGACCGGGAACTGAGGGGACGGTCCGCAACCGTCGGAACGGTACGCTTTTTCGCCCGCGCTCCGCACCGTCGGCCGTGTCCCCAGACGTCGCTCCCGACGCCCCGCGCGAACCGCAGACGCTCCGGCTGCCGGCGTCGAAACTCGACTCGTTCCGCGCGTGGGCCACTCGCGGCACCGCGCTCGCGGCCGCAGCGCGCGTGCGGGACTCCGAGGGCAGAATCGCGCTCGTCCGAAACAGGTGGTCGGACGGGTGGACGCTGCCCGGCGGCGCGGTCGAATCCGGCGAGTCACCGGCCGAGGCCGCCCGCCGGGAGGTTCGGGAGGAGACCGGCCTCGACGCGACCGTCGGCGAGCCGCTGGTCGTCCTCGACCAGTCGTACGTGGCCGAGGGCGATGTGAACGACGGTGACGCCGCCGCGGACGTGCAATTCACGGCCGAGTACGTGGTGTACTCGGCGTTCGCCGAGGGAGCGATTCCCGGCGCGTCCGAGCTGGGCGTCGACGCCGACGAGATAGCGGCGGCCCGCTGGTTCGCGTCGCCGCCCGCGGACCTCCACGACGGCGACCTCCTCCGGCCGTACCTCTGAGCGCCCGCCGGGGACGACTGCGGGGCGTCCGCTCGGGCAACGTCGGATTTCCGCGAGCGTAATCGCCCTATAACTAAGGTGCTGTGGCTCCAAGCACGGCGTAGCGTTCGCACCTGCCACATAGCTCGCGTGCCAGCAGCTACGTACCGCAGTTCGCGTGCCAGCAAACTGCCACCCTGGGTGCGAACGCGACTTTCTGAGGACCAATCGGCGAGCGACGCGAGGAGCGGACCGTGTCTCGACGAGGACTCGACGTGGTTCGGGAACCCTACGCCTCGGGCACGCAGTCGAGCAGGTCCCACTCCAACTGCGCGAGGTCTTCGGCGGCGGGATTGTCGCGATTTATCCGGTACATCTGGCTGTTGCCGACCGTGCGCGTCCGCTCGACGACTCCGTAGGCGACGAGGTCGTCGATGTGTTCGTAGAACGTGCTCCGGTCGATACCCGCCAATCGAGAGACGTCGGTCGGATTGAGGTCGCGGTCGTTCTCGCTCAACAGCGCGACGAGAATCTTCACTTTGGCGTGCGGGCCGAGAACGTCGGTGAGGACGGTTCCCTCCGCAGCGGCCTCGGACGCGTTCTCGTCTATCTGGGGCGTACTCATCTATGACCGAGAACAGTCGTCGCGGAGTTATACCTTTCGGATATTCTCCGGCTTACTCTCGTATAAAAACGATATAGGTGAAGTCTTATCCCAACAGGTTTAAATAACTTACTTCGACTCTATCGACTAAATAGCGATGTCCGACGATGCGCAACTCCGGGTGAAAATAGTAACGAAGCTCGCCCGAAAACCAGTGGTTGGGTCACACAAAAAGCGGGTCGACACCGTGAAAAACTGGTTCGCCACGGACGACCAAGGACGAGTCGAAGACCTCGTCCGAGAGATGATTCGGAATCCCGACGCACCGCTGGAAGGATACGGCGGGAGTCGGGACAACGTGCGGTTGACCGGCGTCGAGGACGCCAAACGGTACATCGAGGAACGCGGCGGGGACCTGCCGTGGGGTTTGCGCGACTGATTCCACCCTCGGGCTCACGCCACGCGAACGCTCCGCGAATATTTTTAACCGAGGGGTCGGTACTCCACGCCGAATGGAACTGGAGGCCATCCCGGGCGTCGGGTCGAAGACGGCGGCGGCGCTCTCGGAACTCGACGACCCAGAGGCCGCGCTGGCCGACGGCGACGTGGCCGAACTCGCCAGCGCCCCGGGCATCACCGAGGGTCGGGCCGCCGCCATCGCTCGCGGTGCCGTCCGGGAGCGCCACGACGACCCCGGTGGCTTCGCGGCGACCGACCGCGCCGAGGAGATATATCGGGACGCCCTCGACCTGCTCGCGGAGCGAACCGTCACCGACTACGGCGCGAAGCGGCTGGAAACCGTCTACCCGAGCGGCGTCCGGTCGCGCATCGAGGAGGTCCGTGAGTTCGCCGAGTCGGCGATGGAGCGCGACCCCGACCCGGCGGTGTCGGACGCGCTGGCCGACGTGGAACCCCTGGCCGACCCCGGCGGCGTGACGGTCCGCGACCGGTGTCTGGCGACCGCCGACGCCGAGCGCTACAGCGAGGCCCAGCGGGCGATGCCGGAGCTGAGCGTCGAGGTGGTCGAGGACGCCCGCGACCTCGCGGACCTCGCGCGGGGCTACTCCACCGTGGTCGCGCTCGACGAGGCGTTCGCCGGCGTAGCAGTCGAGGGCGACGTGCGGGTCGAACCCGACGCCCTCGAACGCCCGGCAGAGGTCGTGCCCGAGCGCGTGCTGGCCTTCTTCGCGGCCAATCGGGAGTGTCTGCGGGCCGCCGCCGAGGTCCACCGCGTGGCCGACCTCGACCCGCCGCTGGACCTCGACGACCTCGAAGCGGCGCTGGCGCGGGTCGACGCGGACGGGACCGTCGTGGGCGACGACGAGTTGGACCGGCTGGCGCGGGCGGTCGACGACCTCGACGCCGCCGTCTCGACCGCCGAGAGCGCGGCCAACGACGCGCTTCGGGAGGCTATCGAGGAGCGCGACGTCACCGTCGAGGGGTCGGACCTGCTCTCGCTGGTCGAACAGGGTGCGGGGGTCGACTCGCTCCTGTCGCGCGAGTTGAGCGACGAGTACGCCGAGGCGGTCGCGCTGGCCCGCGAGGAACTGATAGACTCGCTCGACCTCGACTCGGGCGAGGCCGAGGTGGCTCGCCGGGCGTTCCCCGAGGAGCCGACCTTCCCGGTCGAGCGCGACGAGGACGTCGTGACCCGACTGCGCGAGGACCTGCAGGCCGCGAAGGACCGCCGGGCCGCCAGTCGGAAGCGCGAGCTCGCGGCCGACCTCGCCGACCGCCGCGCGGCCGCCGAGCAACTGGTCCGGACCGCGCTCGAACTCGACGTGGAACTCGCTATCGCTCGGTTCGCCGAGGACTTCGACTGCACGATGCCGGAGTTCGCGGACGAGCCGTCCGGGGGCGGAGCGCAGGGGTTCGAAATCGAGGGCGGGCGCTCGCCCCTGCTCGACGTCGAGTTCGAAGACGTGGAGCCGGTCGACTACGCGGTGTCGGACGTGGCGCTCCTCTCGGGGGTCAACAGCGGCGGGAAGACCTCCACGCTCGATCTGGTGGCGCTCGTCGCGATTCTGGCCCACATGGGTCTGCCGGTCCCCGCCGAGTCGGTCCGGTTGGAGCGGTTCGGCGAACTCCACTATCACGCCAAGACGCAGGGTACGCTCGACGCCGGCGCGTTCGAGGCGACCGTCCGGGAGTTCGCGGACCTGACGGCCGGCGGCGAGGACCGACTCGTCCTCGTGGACGAACTCGAGAGCATCACCGAACCCGGCGCGAGCGCCAAGATAATCGCGGGCATCCTCGAAGAGCTCCGGGACGGCGACGTGACGGGCGTGTTCGTCTCCCACCTCGCGGCCGAGATACGCGAGATGGCTGACTACGACGTGCCGGTCGACGGCATCGAGGCCGAGGGGCTGGTCGAGGGCGAACTGGTCGTGAATCGCTCGCCGGTGAAAGACCACCTCGCGCGCTCGACGCCCGAACTCATCGTGGAGAAACTCGCGGGGGATTCCGACGACGCGCCTCGCGGCGAGTTCTACGACCGCCTGTTGGAGAAGTTCTGAGCGCGAATGGTTACTCGCTCAGGAGGTCATCTAAGTCGCTGGCCGTAAGGGAGTCGTGGTCTTCGAGATACGATTCCACGTTCTCGACGGATTCCAAGTCGGTGATAGCGTCCAGTTTCTGCTGAGCCCGATAGCTGAATTTCCCCAGTTCCCCTCGGTCGTACTCGTGGTCTTCGTCGACGTACAGGACGTACACCACGTGATACTGCGTGTTCCCTTCGGGAATGTACGTGATTATCTTCGAGTACGCACGCCCTGCACCACTGAATCGTATGATATCCACGTTCCCGATATTCTCGTAAACGTAGCTATCGGGAGGTGCATCCGCTGCGGCGATATTCCTGAGCTTCGTCAGTAACTCCCGCTGCTCCGAAGTCCCGAGGCTAGCGAGTTGGTCGGGGACGCTCCCCTCGAATATGACGTGTGTCTCCTCGGAACCGCCTAGCGGGACGTAAGCCACACCTCCGTAGAAACCGATAGCGTAACTTAAAATTTAAAATTTCAGAACGGAATCGATGTCGTCCTCGCTGGCAGTGTCTCCTTCAGCAAGGTTGTCGATTGCTTCGAGAACCGCCTTCGGAACGCGAGGTTCACCGTCTCCCTCGCATTCTACGGATTCCCGGTCGAATTCGGTCGACATACTCCGGTTTACGGAACTCACCGGTATAAATCTGTCTCCAACCTGATTCGGCAATCAGGCGCGGCTGTCGTGTGAACGGCGACGGACAACTGCCCGCCTCAGACGACCGGAAATCAGTCAACACACCACAGAATTCTCCCGACTGATATCGAATCCCCGTAACCCTCCCCGGGAACGCCGAGACCCTCCGAATCGCCCGCGTTCGACCTCTCTCGGCTTTAATACTTCCGCCCGCCGAAAGGTTAAGTAGCTGGGAAAGCGAGGTGAAAGTGATGGCAGACGACCCCGAGGAGGGGATGCTCTCGTGGGACGAGACCGTGTTCCGGGACGAACACGTCTTCGAGATAGACTACGTCCCCGAGACGTTCTCGCACCGCGAGAGCCAGTTGCGGAGCCTGAAGTACGCGCTCCGGCCCGCCGCGCGCGGTTCGCGGCCCCTCAACGTCATCGCTCGCGGCCCGCCCGGCACCGGCAAGACCACCGCCGTCCAGACGGTGTTCGGCGAACTCGGCGCGCAGACCGACGTTCGGACCGTCCGGGTGAACTGTCAGGTCGACTCGACCCGCTACTCGGTGTTCTCGCGCATCTTCGAGGGCATCTTCGAGTACGAGCCGCCCTCGTCGGGCATCTCGTTCAAGAAGCTGTTCCGCCAGATAACCGAGAAGCTGGTCGACGACGACGAGGTGCTGGTGGTCGCGCTCGACGACGTGAACTACCTCTTCTACGAGGGCGAGGCTTCGGACACGCTCTACTCGCTGTTGCGCGCCCACGAGGCCCACTCGGGCGCGAAGATCGGCGTGGTCGTGGTCTCCTCGGACCTCAACCTCGACGTCATCGAGGACCTCGACGGCCGGGTCCAGAGCGTGTTCCGGCCCGAGGAGGTGTACTTCCCGGTGTACGACCCCGAGGAGATCGTCGACATCCTGCGCGAGCGGGTCGACCGCGGGTTCCACGACGGCGTCGTCTCCACGGATGTCCTCGACGAGGTGGTCGAACTCACCGCCGAGAGCGGCGACCTCCGGGTCGGCATCGACCTGCTCCGGCGGGCCGGCCTCAACGCCGAGATGCGCGCCAGTCGGACCGTCGACGTCGAGGACGTCCAACAGGCCTACGAGAAGTCCAAGTACGTCCACCTCAGCCACAGCCTCCGGGCGCTCTCCGAGAGCGAGATAGAGCTGCTGGAGGTCATCGCCGAGCACGACGGCGAGCGGGCGGGCGACGTCTACGACGCGTTCCACGACCGCACCGGGCTGGGCTACACCCGCTACTCCGAGATAATCAACAAGCTCGACCAGCTCGACATCATCGACGCCACCTACACCAACGTCGACGGTCGCGGCCGGTCGCGCCAGCTCTCGCTGCGATACGAGCCCGACGCGGTGTTGGACCGACTCGACGACGACTGACGCCCGGTATCTCGCTTCTCGCGGACGCCCCGACTCAGTGGTCGTGGCTGTGTCCGCCGTCCGCGCTCGCTCCACCCGAAATATCCCCGCCCGCGACCAGCGCGTCGTGGTCGCCCTCTATCATGTCGAGGTCCTTGAGGTTGTCCCGCTCCTCGAAGTCCTCGACCGCGTCCACGAAGTCCGACTGCGTCAGCGCGGTCCGTTCCTCGGTCAGAGCGTCCAACACGGCCTCGCGCAGCACCATCCGGAGGTCACTGCCCGTCAGGCCTTCGGTCTCCTCGGCGAGCTCGTCGGGGTCGAAGTCCGTGACGTCCATCGGCCGGGTGATGAGCCGGAGGATGTCCGCCCGCATCTGCCGGTCGGGCTTCGGGAAGTTGACAATTTCGTCGAATCGCCGCCACGCCGCCGCGTCCAACTGGTCGGGGTGGTTGGTCGCGCCGATGAGCAGCACGTCGTCCTCGATGAGGCTGATGTCGTCGATGGACTTGAGCAGGGTGTTGACCGCGCGCTTGATGGCGGCGTGTTCGTCGCTGGCGCGGGTCTTGGCGACGAAGTCGAACTCGTCCATGAAGAGGATGCACGGGGAGAGTCGCTTGGCCACCTCGAACACCTTCTCGACGTTCTTGGCGGTCTCGCCGAGGTACTGGCTGGTTATCATCGACAGCTTCACCTCCACGAACGGGAGGTCCAGATCGTAGGCCAGCGCCCGCGCCGTGGAGGTCTTGCCCGTCCCCGGCGGGCCGACGAACAGGAGTTTGCCGATCTCGCGCAGCCCTATCTGGGCGAGGTACTCGCGGTGCTCGATGGCCTTGACTATCTTGTGTATCTCGGCCTCCTGGTCGTCGGTCAAGACGAGGTCCTCCAGCGTGGTCTCTATCTCCTCGGGCGCGCGGATGTCCACGAGGTCGAGCATCTCCTCCTCGTCCTCGTCGGCGAAGTACTCGGCCAGCAGGCCGTCTATCCACGCCCGGTCGGCCTGCACCGGACGGTTGGCGTTTCGGGCGGCCTCGTAGTCCGCGCCGTCGACCTCGTCCTCGAAGGCGTCCGCCAGCACGGGGTTGTGGACCACGCGCTCGCCGCCGCGTTCGAGGAACCACTCCTCGGCCATGTCGGGCTGGGTGAACTCCAGCGCCCCGGTGAACTCGTCGCGGTCGGTGAACAGCAGCTCGGAGATGGCGCTCCACGGGTTCTCGACGCCGGTCGCCCGGCGGGCGGTCTCGATGGTCGGTCGGATGGGTCGCTCGATGCCGACCGGCGCGCCGTCGCCCGGGCGCTCGCGGTCGGCGCTCCCGCCCGTGCCGTCGGGCCAGAACACCTGTCGGTAGCGCGGCGGGAGGTCGTTCTCGTCCAGCGTGCGGTTGTCGTTGTAGTGGCTCGCGGTGAGCAGGAACTCGACGACGTCCAGTGCCGCGTCGCTCATTCTCCGAACGGTTGGCACCAAAGGTGCTTAAGCGCGTCGAAGGCCCGTCGGGCGTTCGGGTCCCGCCCCGGCGTCGGGTCGCGAGCCGGGCGTTCGCGCCCGCCCCGGCGTTCTACGTCGCGTCCTCGTCGACGTACACCATCACCGTGCTGATAGTACAGCCGCTGTCGTGGGCGAACCGCTGGATTTCGTGGCTCTCGTAGCCGTCGAGGTACTGTTCGACGTCGTCGGCCGAGTCGTAGCTCTCCGTGCAGGTGCTCGCTTCGCCCAGCGCCACGACGACGGGCGGCATCTCGTCCATCCCCCCGACCACGTCGGGGTCCCGGACGCTGTCGCGCTCCGCGCCGTACGCCTCCAGATACCACTCCAGGGGCAGGCGGCCGAACCAGCCCGAGCCCTGCGGTGCGGGCGGTACGTCGTGGCCGGCCTCGTCGGCCGAGTAGAACTCGTCGCCGTAGTACAGCACGTCGATGCCCTCGTTCGCCCGGGTCACCTCCCGGATGTCGCCGAGCAGCGGCTTCATCTCCGAGGACGACTGGGCGTACTGGACGAGTTCGTTGTGGTCGCTCTGGGGGTTCACGTAGGAGGTGTCGACAGCCGTCGCGCCGACCTGCGCGGTGAGCACCAACACGACGAGCGCCGCCGCGCTCGCCGAGAGCGCGTCGCCGTCCGCCGCGCTGGCGAGGCCGAGCCGAACCACCAGCGCGAGGCCGACCGCCGCGGGGACGACCAACGGGACCACGACGTGGATGACCTCCCAGGGGAACGGGTTGTCGACGATGACGGGGTAGCCCAGCAGGCTGGCGAACCCCCAGTAGGAGGCGAACGCCACCGCGTCGCGGGGCGTCTCGTCGGCGTAGCGGTCCGCGACGAACCCGAGGACCGCCAGCGCCAGCAGGACGCCCGCGCCGGCCACCAGCGCCGGCCAGAGCGCCTCCACCGCCCCGATGTACGACTCCTCGTTGCCGGTGCCCCACTGGTCGACGAAGTCGGTCCACGTCCCGAGGGTCGCGTGCTCGACGACGGCGGGCAACAGCGTCGGGTCGGCCAGCGCCTCGCCGAGGCTCGGCGCGCCGGCGTCGACCGCCGAACTGGGGTGTTCGGCGATGCGGTCGGCGTTCCGTGGCGCGTAGAAGAACACCACGATGGCGAAAAACTCCACGACTGCGAGCGCGAGGTGGGGCCACCACTCGCGGAGGCCACCCGCCCGCGCGCGGAGGTCGGCCCACGCCGTCCCGAGCAGGCCGCGCTCGCCCGCCCGTCGGGCGAACAGCCGGTGGTCCCACAGCAGGGCGGCCGCGCCGACCCAGCAGGCCGCGTACACCAGCGCGTTCTCCTTGGTGGTAAAGGCGAGCGCGAACGCGCCGACTCCGGCGTACAGGAACGCGGGCCGGCCGTGGTCGTACGCCCGAACGAGGAAGCCGAAGGCAACGAGCATGAACCCGGCCAGCAGCAGGTCGTTGCGGTAGAACCGCGAGTAGTACAGCAACAGCGGGTTGGCCGCGAGCAGGAGCGCCATCGCTATCGTCTCCGAATCGCGGAGCCGGTCCCGAAAGAGGAGGGCCGCGAGCGGGAGCAGGCCGCCGAACAGCGCCACGACCAGCCGCATCGTGAAGTCGTCGGCCCCGAGCAGGCCGAACAGGTGCCCGTCGACGATGGTGAGAAACGGGCCGTGGACGATGGGTCGGTACTCGTAGACGCCGTTCTCCATGTAGCGGTACGCCCAGTAGGCGACCCGGGCCTCGTCCTGGTGGGCCACCCGCGCGCCGAGCTCGAACAGGCGCGCGACCAGCGCGAGAAGGGTCACGCCGAGGACGGCGAGCTGGGTTCGCGAGAGGTGTCCGGGAAGCGCCTCGCGGAGGGTCACTGCGGACGGCGACGACTCAGTTTCCGAGGCCATGCGTCGGGGAGTGGGACCGATGGCTCGGTGTGCGAACGACGCGGGCGGCGGTCATACACCTCTTTGCTTCGGGTTCGGACAAATAGCTTCTGGACCGAGGTGTGGACGGCGTCGCTCGTCGGCTCGGGGGCTACTCCGCCTGCTCGCCGGCGTACCGCATCACCCACGCCGACAGCGGGAGGCTGGCCGCGACGAGTCCGTACACGCCGCCCATGATGGGTTCGAATCCGAGGCTCGGACCCAGCAGGTAGCCCGCGCCGAACCCGAGGGGGTCCAGCACGAGCGCGAGGATGAGTATCTGTCGCTCGAACGGTTTCGACTCGAGCCACTGGAGCGCGGACATGATGTGGTACCCAGACTCCCGTGGAATAAAACGCGTGCTTCGCGTCCGGGGAGCGCGCTACTCGCGGCGTTCCACCAGCCCCGACCGGTGGGCCGTCCGGGCGGCTCCGACCGTCAGGGCGTGGTAGGCGTCGCCGAGGTCGGCCTCGACCGCGAGGTCGTCGAACCCGCCGACGACCGCGAGGTCCGAGACGAGGTCCGCGATGGAGTGGGTGACCGCCTCCTCGTCGGTCGGGCTGAGGTACGGCGTGGTCGAGTTGGTCACCGACTCGATCAGCGCCTCGTCGTTGTCGCCCTGCGGGTCGACCTCGGCCGTGATGGTCGCGTCGCCGAGTCGGACGTCGAATCGGACGCCAGCCCCGTACTCGCGGGGTCGAAGCTCTATTTCGCCCCCGCCCGCCGCGAACGTCACGGGCTCGCTCACGGTCCGTCGGGGTCGAGGCTCGGACTCGACGAGGTCGACCTCGCCCAGCGCCTCGGCAAGTGCCGGGTTCGGCAGCCCGGCCGGGTGGCCGACGACGCTGTCGGGTCCCATCTCGGCGGCGTAGCAGAACCGGTGTTCTGGCCGGGCGAAGTCCCACTCCTCGCGGACGCCGACGACCTTCGCGGCCGTCACGCCCCGGAGTCCGAGCGGGCCGAGGACGTGTTCGACGACGAACGAGCGCGTCCCGTCCAGGAGGTCCGAACACGTCTCGTCGGCGAGGTCGACCCGCACGTCGGCCTTGGCGACGTAGTCGACGGTCGCGGGCACGCCGTTGACCTCGATGCCGGGCGTCTCCTTGGGCTCGACCCGGACCTCCGCGCCTTCGACCGGTTCGGCGAGGGTTCTCACGCGCTCACCCCCAGGTTCGAGAGGGTGGCGTCCAGCAGTTCCCGGCAGGTCTCGTACTGCTCGCGGGAGTACTCGCCCGCGCCGGGCGTGCCGGTCCCGAGCGCCACCTTCCCCGCGCTGGGAATCGCGCCGAACGCGCCGGGTTCGGGGAGCCACTCGTAGTCACACTGGCCGCGAACCTCGCAGTGGGCGGCATCGACCGCCTCGCGCACGTCCGGCGAGGGCGAACTCCGCTCGACGCCGACGACCGGCTCGTAGGCGACGCTCTCGACGCCTGCGACCTCGGCGAACTGCGACTCGACCGCGCGGGCGCTGGTGGCGGGCGTCGTCGACACGTCGAACGTGGCGGTCAGCCCCTCGCCGACCGAGAGGTCGTCGAGCGCGAACGTGGTCATCCCGGTGGTGAACGCGCCCTGCACGTCGTCGGCCACGGGGTAGTGGTCGTGGCTGGGTGCCGCCGCGTCGAGCAGCGCGGAGACGCGCCGGTCGAGGCGGTCGAGCGAGGGGTCGGCGCTCGCGTCGTACGCGAGGTCGACCACGGCTCGGCCCGTCCCCTTCGCGACCGTCGAGACGAACCCCGACAGCGGCGCGAGTACGAGCCACGGCCCGTCGGCGGTCAGGTCGGGCTCGGGGTAGTGGACGGCGAGGTCGCCCCCGGCGTCGACTGCGGCCGCGAGGCGACCGAGCGCGCCCGCCGTCTCGCCGACGTAGCCGTCCGCTGTACGCTCCACGGCGTCCGGGTCGATTTCGCCCGTGACCGCGAGGTTCACGGCTCCCTCCGCGGTGGCCTCGCGCGCTTCGGCCGCGACCGACTTCGGGTCCGGAAGCGTCGTCTCCTCGTCCCCGCTCATTCGGTCGCCCCCATCAGGTCGGCCGTCGAGGCCGCCATCACCTTGGTCGCGGTGACTATCTCCTCGACGGGGACGTACTCGTCGACGACGTGGGCCTGGTCGAGCAGCCCCGGCCCGTAGACGATGCACTCCTCGATGCCGGCGTCGTTGACCACGAACCGCTGGTCGTCAGACCCGGGCGAGACGACGGGCTCGGTCTCGTCGTAGAAGTCGAGGATGTTGTCGGTGTAGGTCCGGGCGACCGTGCAGTCTTCCGGGACGCTCGCGGGTTCGGCGAACATTATCTCCTCGTAGTCGAACCCGTGGCCGGTCGCGGCCTCGGCCTCGTCCATCAGGGTCCGTATCTCCTCGCGGGCCGACTCGACCGTCTCGCCGGGCACCAGCACGCGGTAGAACGTCGCCGTACACCGGTCCGGAATCACGTTCTCGGAGTAGCCCGCGTCGAGCATGGTCGCGGAGATGTCCGCACACCGCGACTCCGGCGGCGTCACCGGCAGGTCGGTGGTGCGGTCGTGGAGGACGTCCTCGTACTCGTCGATGCGCGTGAGGAAGTCGTTCATCGCCATCACGGCGTTCGCGCCGTCGTGGGCCATACAGCCGTGGGCCTTCTCGCCGCGCGCGGTGACGTGGAACTTCAGCACGCCCCGGTGGCCCAGACAGATGCGCGAGGAGTCGAAACACTCGGTGTAGACGCAGTAGTCGGTGTTCTCCGTGGAGACGTACCCTTCCTCGACCAGATAGCCCAGTCCGGTGAACCCGCCGGTCTCCTCGTCGACGGTCATGCTCTGGGTCACCGACCCGCGAACGTCGACGCCCGCCGCTTCGAGCGCGTCGACCGCGAACAGGCTGGCCGCGATGCCCGATTTCATGTCGCTGGTGCCTCGGCCGTAGACCCGGCCGTCCTCGACGCGCGGGTCGTAGGGGTCGTCGCTCCAGTCCTCGCCCGCCGGTACGACGTCGAAGTGGCCCGTGAAGTGGACGTCCGGGCCGTCGGCGTCCTCGGCCTCGCCGGCCTTCCGGCCCACCACGTTCACGCGCTCGTGGTCGGACCGGTCGGGGTAGTGGTCGGCCACGACGTCCTCGGGCACCGCGACGGTTTCGGTGTCGTAGCCCCGGTCGGCCATCGCGTCGGTCAGGAACTCGGCCCCCTCGCGGTAGTTGCGCCCCGGCGGGTTCTCGGTGTCGATGGCGACGAACTCCCGGAGGAACTCGACGATGTCGTCCTCGCGCTCGTCGACCGCGTCGTAAATCTCCTGCTTCCTAACCATGTTAGATGTCCCGTCCGCCGTCGACTTCGAGCGCGGTCCCGGTCACCATCTCGGCCTCGTCGCTGGCGAGGAACACCGCCGCGTTGGCGATGTCCTCGGGCTCGGCGAGCCGGCCCAGCGGGATGGTGTCGGCCATCCCCTCGACGCTCAGGTCGCCCCCGGCGAAGTCCGGCAGCATGTCGGTGTCGGTCGCCACGGGACAGATGGCGTTGACTCGGATGGCGTCCTCGGCGAGCTCGTACGCGAGCTGTTTGGTCAGCGTTATCATCCCGCCCTTCGAGGCGGCGTACGCCGACAGCCCGGTCCGGGGCCGGATGCCGGCGGTCGACGCGGTGTTCAGGATGACGCCGCCGCCCTGTTCGCGCATGTGGGGGACCGCGTACTTCGCGCCGAGGAACGCGCTCTTGAGGTTGACGTCCTGGATGGCGTCCCACGTCTCCTCGGTCACGTCCTCGACCGGCGTCGACTCCTGGGGGATGCCCGCGTTGTTGTGGAGGACGTCGATGCTCCCGAACTCCTCGACCGCGCGCTCGACGAACGCTTCGACCTCGTCGGCCTCGGAGACGTCTGCGGTGACCGCGACCGCGCCGCCGTCCCCGAGGCCGGCCAGTTCTTCGACCGTCTCCTCGGCCGCCTCGGCGTCGAGGTCGACGACCACGACGTCCGCGCCGCGTTCGGCGAACAGCCGCGCGGTCGCGCGGCCCATCCCGGCTCCCGCGCCGGTGACGACTGCCGTCTTGTCAGTGAAGCCCATGTCACACAGTTATTTCTCTCCCGTATCAAACTATCGCCGATACGTGCTTCATTGTTCGACAAAAAGCTCTGACGAGTGAACGGCATCCGAAGTTCTGGCGGGCCGCCCCGCTCGCCGACCGCTCCGGGCCGGCCGATTCGGTCCGCTACGCGCCGGGCAGCGAGTCCGAACTCCCTTCGGCGAGGTTGATGGCGACGTTCTTGGTCTGGAGGTACGAGTCGAGCGCCTCCAGCCCCTTCTCGCGGCCGATGCCGCTCTGCTTGTACCCACCGAAGGGGGTCTGGTTCGTGTCGCCGAACCACTGGTTGACGTAGACGTTGCCCGCCTCCAGCCCGCGAGCGAACTGGTGGGCGCGCGTGACGTCGCTCGTGAAGATACCCGCGACCAGTCCGTAGTCGACGTCGTTGGCGACTTCGAGCGCCTCGGCCTCGGTCTCGAACGAAATCACCGACAGCACGGGACCGAATATCTCCTCCTGGGCGATGCGCATGTCGTTGTCGACGTCGGTGAATATCGTCGGCTCGACGAAGTAGCCCTCGCCGTCGGGCGTTCCCCCGCCGGCCGCGAGCGTCGCGCCCTCCTCGCGGCCCACCTCGACGTAGCCGGTGACCTTCTCGAACTGCTCGGCCGAGACGACCGGCCCCATGTCGGGGTCGTCCGAACCGCGACCCAGTTCGTACGACTCGGCGCGCGCGACGAGTTTGTCGACCAGTTCGTCGTGGACCGACTCGTGGACCACGACCCGGTCGGCGGCCGAGCATATCTGGCCCGCGTTCGTGAAGATGGCCCGGTCTATCCAGCGGGCGGCCTCGTCGAGGTCGGCGTCGGGGAACACGACCGCCGGGTTCTTACCGCCGAGTTCGAGCGTGACCGGCGTGACGTTGTCGGCGGCCTGCTTCATGATGACCTGGCCGGTCGGCACGCTCCCGGTGAACGTGATGGTGTCGACGCCCTCGTGGGAGGACAGCGCCGCGCCCGCGGGGTCGCCGAAGCCGGTGACGACGTTGACGACGCCGTCGGGCACGCCCGCCTCCTCACAGAGCTCGGCGAGCCTGAGCGACGACAGCGGGGTCTGCTCGGCCGGCTTGACCACTGTCGCGTTGCCGGCTACCAGCGCGGGAGCCACGCCGCGAGCGAACAGATTTCCGGGGAAGTTCCACGGCGTAATCTGTGCGCTCACGCCGTACGGCTCCCGGAGCGTGAAGTCTATCCCGTCGGCCCCGACGGGGACGCTCGTGCCTTCGAGCTTGTCGGCCGCGCCCGCGTAGTACTCGAAGTAGCGAGCCGCCCCGTCCACGTCGCTTTTGGCCTGCGAGAGGGGCTTGCCCTGGTCGAGGCTTTCGATTGCGGCGAGCTCCTCGCGGTTCTCGCGCACGAGTTCGCCGATGCGGTGGACGATGCGGCCCCGCTCGTCCGGGTCGGTGTCGCGCCACGCCGGGAACGCCTCGCGGGCGGCCGCGACCGCGCGGTCGACGTCCTCGGCCGTGGCCTCGGCCACCTCGGTTATCGATTCTTCGGTCGCTGGGTCGACGGTCGCGAAGTGGCCGCCGTCCGACGCCGACACCCACGCCCCGTCGATGTAGAGGTCGTAGCTGTCGGCGACGTGCTGGGTAGGTACTCCCATACCACGTGGTATATTTTACAGGGTGTTAACTGCTAGGTCTGGAACCTCTCCTTGACTCCCAAGAAACGTTGAATTTTGTTGCGCTAACCGCCGCTTCAATTGAATAAAGATTTATCTACGTGGTCGCACAATACTGCGAACGAATCACATGGCAAATGATAGCAATCGGGATTGGCTGACACCTACTCGCCGTCGCCTCCTCGCCGGACTCGGCGGAGGCACGGCGATGTCGCTGGCTGGCTGTACGTCCGGCGGTGACTCCCAGGACACGACCGACGGCGCAGCGACGGACACGACCGACAGCGCGGCGACCGAATCCGGCGGGGCCCAGGACGACACGGAGTCCGGCGACGGCGGGGGCGGCGGCGACCCCACCACCGTCAGCATCGGCATCACCAACGGCGGGTGGGACCTGATTCCCGGCCGCGACACGGACTTCGACTCGAACAAGGTGTACACCCTCATCTACGACAACGTCGTCAACCTCGACTCCGACGGCGAGGTCGTCCCGGACCTCGCGACCGACTGGACCCGCGAGTCCGACACCCAGTTCGTCTTCGACCTCGAGGAGGGCGTCACGTTCCACAACGGCGAGGAGTTCACCGCCGAGGACGTGAAGTACACCTACGACTGGTTCTTCGAGTACGAGAACCCGCGACAGAACTACATCGAGGCCGTCGAGGACGTGGTCGTCGAGGACGACTACACCGTCCGCTTCGACCTCTCGGAGCCGTACGCGCCGTTCCTCAACAAGGTCCACGCGGTCATGTGGCCCCTCTCGAAGACCGCTATCGAGGAGTACGGCGACGACTACAACCAGAACCCGGTCGGGACCGGGCCGTTCGAGCTGACCTCGTGGGACTCGGGCAACATGGCGGTGCTCGAGAGCTACGACGACTACTGGAAGGACGACCAGCCCAACATCGACCGCATCGAGTTCCGCATCCTGCCCGAGGACTCCTCGAAGGTGGCCCAGCTCGAATCGGGCTCCATCGACCTCCTCGACCGGATGCCCCCGCAGTTCACCGACCGCGTCGAGAACTCGGGCAACGCGAGCGTCATCACGACCGGCGGGGTCAGTTCGGGCCGCATCGACTTCAACACCGACGTCGAGCCGCTCGGCGACCGGAACGTGCGGCGCGCCATCGCGTGGGCGCTCGACAAGGAACAGATTACCCAGACCGTCCTGCAGGGGTACGGCAACCCCGCCAAGTCCATCCTGCCCGACTCGTTCCCCTCGTACAACGACTCCATCTCGGACTTCAACCATCCGAACGGGGACGCCGAGCAGGCCCAGTCGTTGCTCGACGAGGCGGGCTACGACGACATCTCGCTCGAGATCAAGACGTCCACGAGCTCCCGCCACGAGCGCACGGCCACGCTGGTCCAGAACATGCTCGGACAGATCGGCATCGACGTGTCCATCCAGACGCTCGCGGGTGACACGTTCTTCTCGCAGGAGCTCGATGGCAACTACGAGATCGCGGTCTCGAACTGGACGTGGTTCGGCGACCCCGACACGCTGCTGTACCTCTACCACACGGACGGACAGAACGTCTGGAACATCAACAACGAGGACCTCGACGAGCTCCTCGAGGAACAGCGCCGGCTCGTCGACCCCGAGGAGCGCCAGTCGGTCATCGACGAGATTCAGAAAATCGTCTACGAGGAGGCGTACTCGGTGTACACTTACTACCCCCAGCGCATCCAGGGCATCTCGAACCGCATCGAGGGCTTCGAACAGTACGCCAACGGGTCGTTCCGGTCGCTCGACGGCGCGTCGCTCAACTGAACGCACTGGTCGAACTGCCCTGTTTTCTTTTCGCTTCGGTCGACGGCGTTGGCGCGCACACTGTCTCGTCTCTCGTTTCAACTGATACTCAATTCGCGCTCGCTTTTCGAACGATGTTCGAGTCAGCGTGCGCTGGCTTCGTTTTCCACGGTCGGCGCGCGCTGGCGCGACGTCGTGTCGCGCCAACGCGTGCGAGGTCTGCGCAAGCGAAGCGCGCGCAGGCTCGGCAGATGCGGTTTGTCTGCCGGCGGACTGAAAGGGCGAGGCGGGCTCCGGGAACCCCGACGACGTAAGCACCGCAGGAGCGAAGCGACGAGGAGCGCAGCGAGTCGCGGGACCGGAGCCCGCCGAGGGCTTTCGGGGACGTGGTTGCAGTGTGTCACTCTCCGACGCAAGGAGTCGATAGGCCGAACTGCGTTTCGGACCAAAGGAGTCGCACCGGGAAGCTAGCTATCGCTTGAGCCTAGGGGACACCGCCACCGCACCGCAACCGCAAGCCTCGCGCCTCCCCAGCCTCGGGGCGCACGAGCGCACCCCCCTCGCACGAATTGGCGCGAGATGAACTCGCGCCAGCGCGCGCCGAGTCGGAGGGACGGACCAGCGTACGGGTAGAGAAAATGGCTACTCGGTCTCCGAAAATCGAACCCCGACGACCTACAGTCTGACGACCTACGACCCGGCCCCAGTCAGACCGAATCCCCGCCGTCGGCCCGCGCGGCGTCGTCGGCGTCCGGTTCCGGCGGGTCCGGGTCGGCGGTCGCGTCCGCGCCGTCGCCCCGAACCGCGTCGTGGTGGAGCAGACACGCCACCTCGCCGTCGTCGCTCGCGACGAGTTCGGGGTCCATGCGCTCGCACTCGGGCATCGCCTCGGGACACCGGGTCACGAAGTTACACCCCTCGGGCGGTCGCTTCGGGTCGGGCATCTCCCCGTCGAGGACGATGCGGTCGGCGTCGACCTCCGGGTCGGGGTTCGGGACCGCGCTCAACAGCGCCTCCGTGTAGGGGTGGCGGGGCGCGTCGAACAGTCGCCGGGTCGCGCCGACCTCCACGATGCGGCCCAGGTACATCACGGCGACCCGGTCGGAGATGTGGCGGATGACCGAGAGGTCGTGGCTGATGAACACCAGCGAGAGCCCGCGCTCGCGCTTGATGTCCTCCAGCAGGTCGAGCAGTTGGCCCTGCACGCTCACGTCGAGCGCGCTGGTCGGCTCGTCGGCGACGATGACGTCCGGGTCGACCGCGAGCGCGCGGGCGACGCCGACCCGCTGTTTCTGCCCGCCCGAGAGCTGGTGGGGGTAATCGTGTCTCGTCTCCGGGTCGAGTCCCACCTCGGTCAGCAACTGGGCGATGCGGTCGTCGACGTCGGCGTCCTCGTCGTGTTTCTCGACGGCGAACCGGAGTATCCGCCCGACGGTCTGGCGCGGGTTGAGCGACGAGTTCGGGTCCTGGAACACGAACTGGATGCGGCCCCGCAGCTCCGACTCGGGCACCTCGGTCAGCGGCCGCCCGTCGAAGCGAATCTCGCCGTCGGTCCGGTCGGTGAGTTCGAGCAGGAGCCGCCCGAGCGTGGTCTTCCCGGAGCCGGACTCGCCGACCAGCCCGAGCGTCTCGCCCTCCGCCAGCGTGAGGTCGACGCCGTCGACGGCCTTGACCGGCGGGTCGCCGCCCGGCAGGAGGCGGTCGAGCAGCGAGTCGGCCGAGCTGAACTCCTTGCGGACGTTCTCGCCCTCCACGATGGTCGCGCCCGCGTCCGCGCGGGTCGACTCGTGTCGCTCGGCCTCCGGAATCGGGTCCATCGGGCCGATGTGGTCGGTCCGGACGCAGGCGACCTCGCGGCCCTCGGCCGCGTCGAGCGGCGGGTCCGCTACCCGGCAGTCGTCCGTGCTGTGGGGACACCGGGGCGCGAAGTTGCAGCCGGTCGGCCGCTCGCCGGGCCCGGGGACGTTGCCCGCCAGCAGTTCGGGCTCGACGTCGTCGATGCGCGGGGTCGACCGGAGCAGTCCGGCGGTGTACGGGTGGCGGGGCGCGACGAACACCTCCGAGACGGGCCCCTGCTCGACCACGCGCCCGGCGTACATCACGGCGACCCGGTCGCAGGTCTCGGCCACCACGCCGAGGTCGTGGGTGATCTGTATCAGGCTCATCTCGCGCTCGCTCACGAGGTCCTCGAGCAGGTCGAGAATCTGGGCCTCGATGGTGACGTCGAGCGCGGTCGTGGGCTCGTCGGCGACGAGCACGTCCGGGTCACAGGAGATGGCGATGGCGATGAGCACGCGCTGGCGCTGGCCGCCCGACAGCTGGTGGGGGTAGGTGTCGACGACCGACTCGGGGTCGGGGATGCGGACCCGGTCGAGCAGCCTGATGGCCTCCTCGCGCGCCTCCGCCTTCGTCACGTCGCGGTGTTCGAGTATCGTCTCGGTTATCTGGGTCCCCACGGTCAGCACCGGCGTCAGCGACGACATGGGGTCCTGGAATATCATCGCTATCTCCGAGCCCCGCACGCTCGCGAGTTCGGACTCGGACATCGCGGTGAGTTCGCGCCCCTCGAGGTCGACCGACCCGTTCGCGACCCGGCCGTTCTCGTCGAGCAGCCCCATGATGGAGCGGGCGGTGACGCTCTTGCCCGAGCCCGACTCGCCGACGATGCCCAGCGTCTCGCCGGGGTCGAGGTCGAACGTCACGTCCTCGATGGCGGTGATGCTCCCGTGCGGGGTGGCGAACTCCGTCGTCAGCTCGTCGACCGAGAGTAGTGGTCCGTTCACGTCAGAACCTCCGTTCCGCGTTCTCGCGCGGGTCGAGTGCGTCCCGCAGTCCGTCGCCGATGAGGTTGAACCCCAGCACCGTCACGAAGATGGCCGCGCCCGGGAAGAAGGAAATCCACGGGGCCGACGTGAGGTAGCCGCTGCCGTCCGAGACCATCTGGCCCCACGTCGGGGTCGGCGGCTGGACGCCCAGGCCGAGGAACGACAGCGACGCCTCGGCGATGATGGCGAACGCCATCAGCAGCGACGCCTGCACCAGCAGCGGCGAGATGCAGTTGGGGAGCACCTCCCGGAACACGACGTGGGGCGTCGAGTAGCCAAGCGCCTTGGCGGCGTCGACGTACTCCTCGCTGGAGACGCTGAGCGCGGTACTCCGTGCGATGCGGGCGAACTGGGGAACGTACACGACGCCGAGCGCGATGACGACGTTCGTGAGGCTGAACCCCAGCGCCGCGACCAGCCCGATGGCGAGGACCAGCGCGGGGAATCCAAGCAGCACGTCCACGACGCGCATCACGACCGTCTCGACGTAGCCGCCGGCGTAGCCCGCCACGACGCCCAGCGGCGAGCCCAGCGCCGCCGCGACCAGGACCGCGGTGAGCGCGACCTGGATTGAGACCTTCGCGCCGTAGAGCGTGCGGGCGAGGACGTCCCGCCCGAGCGTGTCCGTGCCGAACGGGTGTGCGAGGCTCGGTCCCTGCAGCGGCATGAACTGGGGCTCGAAGGGGCTGTAGTACACGGAGCTGATGATCGCGTTGCCGAGGAACGCGTCGTCGACGTACGCCGCGATGCCGACGACCGTGACGATGGCGACGACGACCAGCCCCGCGACCGCGAGGCCGTGCGCCCGGAACCCGCGCCACGTCCGCCGGAACCCCGTCGGTTGGGAGGACGATTCGCCGCTCATGACGCGCTCACCCTGGGGTCGAGGTACGAGTATGTGAGGTCGACGGCGAGGTTGACGAGGACGAACAGGGTGGCGACCACCAGCACCGTCCCCTGGACGGTCGGGTAGTCCTGCTGTCGGACCCCCGACCAGATGAGTCGACCCATCCCCGGCCACGCGAACACCTGCTCGACCACGACCGTAGCCGAGAGCAGGTAGCCGAACTGGAGTCCGGCGACCGTGATGACCGGGAGCAACGCCTGCTTGAGCGCGTGCCGGACGAGTATCTTCCGGCCGGTGAGTCCCTTCGACTTGGCCATCTTGACGTACTCCTGATTGAGGTTGTCCAGCATCGACGACCGGGTCTGTCTGGCCAGCAGCGCGGCGTACGCGGTCCCCACGGTCACCGCCGGGAGGGCGACGTGTCTGAGCGCGCCCCCGGGGTCGTCGAGCGGGGAGACGTAGTTCCCGGGCGGGAGGACGTTGTAGGTTCGCGCGAACACCAGGATGAGTATCAGCCCGAGCCAGAAGTTCGGGATCGAGATGCCGGTCAGCGCGCCGACCGTGACGCCGTGGTCGCTGGCCGACCCCTTCCGGATGGCGCTGACGATGCCCGCCGGGATCGCGATGAGGGTCGCGACGACCATCGAGGCCACCGCGAGGAACAGCGTCGCGGGGAGCCGACTCGCGATGAGCGCGGCGACCGAGCGGTCGCGGGTCAGCGACTGACCCATGTCGCCCTGCAGGACCCCGCCGATCCAGTTGACGTACTGGACGTACAGCGGGTCGTTCAGCCCGTGGACCTCGCGGAGCTGTTCGACGTTCTGGTCGGTCGCGTCGATTCCGAGCATGTTCACGATGGGGTCGCCCGGGGCCGAGTGGATGATGATGAACACGACGACCGAGACGCCGAACAGGACGGGGACGGCCTGGAGCAGTCGGATGGCGATGTATCTGTATCTCATTTATGTCAGTTCGTTCTAGCTACCGTTCGCGCTCGGACTCGACCACCGGCTCCGGTCGTTCCGTCTCCGGAGGTGGCGAGTTCGACCGCCGCGGATGCCCGGGGTCCGGGCGCTGTCGTTTCCGTCCTCGTTTCGTCGGGGAGAGTCCCGTACCGCCTTCATGTGTGTCACATGCTCGCAGGCCTGTATAAATCTTCGGAGTCGATTGTTCACGGGATATCGAATTATGTTGGATGATGTCCCCGGAATCGGAATTGCCATCTAATTATATACGATATTCACAGCCAGGATACAAACATTAATCATCTGATTGGCGCTGCCGGCCGCCACCTCTAGGTGACCGGCCGCTGCCGCGACGACCGCGTGGGCGGCCAACGGAGCCGCCGGGGCCGAGGCAGGGTCGGGAACCGGGAGGGGACGAGCGGCCGCGCCCTGCGTGCGTCCGGCGACGCCGTCGGGACGACCCTCGACTACGACTCGCGGTCTGGCCAGCGCTCGATGTACACCGTCTCGTCGGTGTAGAAGTGAATCATGTCCTCGCCCTGCGCGTGGAGGTCGCCGAAGAAGGAGTCCTTCCGGCCGCCGAAGTGGAAGAACGCCATCGGCGCGGCCGTGCCGGCGTTCACGCCGAGGTTGCCGACGTCGGCCTCGTGGCGGACTCGCTTGGCGTCGGCCCCGCGCCCGGTGAACAGGCTCGCGGCGTTGCCGAAGTCGCTCCGGTTCAGCACGTCGATGGCCTCGTCGAGGTCCCCGACCCGCACGAGTCCCAGCACGGGGCCGAAGATTTCCTCGCGTGCGATGGTCATCTCGGGGTCGACGTCGCCGAACACGGTCGGGCCGAGGAAGTTACCGTCCTCGTAGCCCTCGACCGCGACGTCGCGGCCGTCCAGCAGCAGTTCGGCCCCTTCCTCGACGCCGGACGCTATCATGTCCCGGACCCGCTGCTCGTGGTCGGGCGTGATGAGCGCGCCGATGTCGGTCCCGTCGTCGAGGCCGTTCCCGACGGTCTGGGCCGCCGAGACCTCGACCACGCGGTCGACGAACTCCTCGTACACGTCGTCTTCGACCACCGCGACGTCGTTGGCCAGACACCGCTCGCCGCCGCAGGCGAACGCCGAGCCGACCGTCTTCTCGGCCGCGAAGTCGAGGTTCGCGGTCTCGGTGACGATGACGTGGTTCTTCGCGCCGCCCTGGGCCTGGGCTCGCTTGCCGTTCGCGGCGGCGCGCTCGTACACCTGCCGTGCGACGGGCGTGCTGCCGACGAACGACGCGCCCTCGATTCCCTCGTGGTCGAGCAGCGCGTTCACGGTGTCGACGCCGCCGTGGACGAGCTGGACGACGCCGTCGGGGAAGCCGGCCTCGTCGACGAGTTCGAACATGCGCTCGGCCACGACCGGGTCCTGCTCGCTGGGTTTGAGGACGAACGCGTTGCCCGTCGCGACCGCGTACGGCAGGAACCACAGCGGAATCATGCCGGGGAAGTTGAACGGGGTGATGGCGGTGAACACGCCCAGCGGCTTCCGGACCGCCGTCTCGTCGATGCCGGGCGCGGCGTTTGGCAGGTGGCCGGCCTGCATCATCGACGGGATGCCACACGCCACCTCGACGTTCTCGATGCCGCGCCGGAGTTCGCCCTTCGCTTCGGCGAACGTCTTGCCGTGTTCCCTGACGAGGACCTCGGCCAGTTCGTCCTGATGGGCTTCGAGCAACTGCTTGAGTTCGAACAGCGGCTGGATTCGCTCCTCGACCGGCGTCGACTGCCACGTCTCGAACGCGGCCTGCCCGGCCCGCACGGCCTCGTCGACCTCGTCGTCGCTGCTGAAGCCGACGCGCGCGAGCGTCTCTCCGGTCGCCGGGTCCACGACGTCCTGTCCGTCCTCGCCGTCCGGAACTCGCCAGTCGCCGTCGACGTAGTTCCGGACGTCGTCCCACGGGGGCGTAGTGTCTACAGTCATTCGACGTTCCGAAGTCCCGCTCTTCGACAATAAGTTTTCCTCACGCTCTCCAACGAGCAATCGATTCGTAGACACAGAATACCGATAGCTCGACAAATAAGAGAACATTGTCCGAGTTATCCCGGCCTAGTGCAAAGATTAATCAATACCAGGCCAGTAGTTGACACACATCGATGTCACGACAAGAGGACGCGGCCGCCGACCGCAACGAGGTCGAAGCCACCGACAAGGAGTACGTCTTCGGAACGTGGGCCTACCAGAGCGAGGTCGACCCCACGCAGGTAGAGCGCGCCGACGGCGTCCGGTTCACCACGGCCGACGGCGAGGAGTACCTCGACCTCTCGGGTCAGCTCATGTGTTCGAATCTGGGTCACTCCGCCGACGCGGTCGCCGACGCCATGGCCGAGCAGGCCCGCGAGGCCGCCTACGTCGCGCCGAACTACACGACCGACGCGCGGGCGCGCCTCGGCGAACTGCTCGCGGAGGTCACGCCGGGCGACCTCTCGAAGACGTTCTTCTCGACCAGCGGCACCGAGGCCGTCGAGGCCGCCATCAAGATCGCGCGGTTCTACACCGGCAAGCAGAAGATACTCTCGCGCTACCGGTCGTACCACGGGGCGACCGCCGGCTCCATCAGCGTCACGGGCGACCCGCGCCGGCTGGCGGCCGAACCGGGCGTCCCCGGAGCCATCAAGGCCCCCGACCCGTACGCCTACGGCTCGACGCTCGACCCGATGGAGAGCCTCGACTACATCGACGAGATGCTGATGCTCGAAGGCGACACGGTCGCGGCCGTCCTCGTCGAACCCATCGTGGGCTCGAACGGGATTCTGGTGCCGCCCGAGGAGTACCTCCCCCGACTCAAGGAGATCGCCCACGACCACGGCGCGTTGCTTATCTGCGACGAGGTCATGGCCGGCTTCGGCCGGACCGGCGAGTGGTTCGGCTCGGACGTGTTCGGCGTCACGCCCGACATCATGACGATGGCCAAGGGGCTGACCGGCGCGTACGCGCCCCTCGGCGCGACCGTCGTCACGCCCGAAATCGCCGACCACTTCGAGGACGAGATGCTGTGTCACGGTCACACCTACGCGGGCCACCCGGTCGCCTGCGCGGCCGGCGTCGCGGCCATCGAGACCTACCGCGAGCAGAACCTGATAGAACGGGCCAGCGAGACCGGCGAGTATCTCGGCCAGCGCCTCGAGGACCTCGCGGACGCCCACCCGAGCGTGGGCGACACGCGGGGCGTCGGGCTGTTCCGCGGGGTCGAACTCACCAAGCGCGAGGGCGAGCGCGAACCCTTCGGCCACCGCTCGGACAAGGTCTCGAAGGGCACCACGGTCGTCGACGAGGTCGCGGCCCGCGCGGCCGATGAGGGCGTCTACGTCGCCAACATGATAAACACGCTCATCGTCGCGCCGCCGCTGACCATCACCGAGGAGGAGGTCGACGAGGCGGTCGCCGCGCTCGACGCCGCGCTCGACGTCTCGGACGCCGCGATGGACGACTGAACGCGACTACTATCGTCCGACCGATTCCCGGCCGCCCGCCTCGTCGACCCGGTCGGCGACCAGCGCCGCCTGGTCGAGCACCGCCCGTCGTCGGTCCGCGCTATTCGAGTCGAGTCGGTCCGCGCCAGCCGGGTCGGACCGAGACCGACTCGGCGCGAGCGAATCGAACAGAAATCAAAAATACGCCGCCAGTGAGTAGAATGTTCGACCTCGTTCACTCTGTCCAGTATCTTTTTTAGTTTCTCCGAAGACGTGTGTAGCATGGAGGACTCCGACGAGGCGGTGGCGGACCTCGACGACGTCGACCTCAAGCTGCTCGAACACATCGAGGCGGACTTCGACGTCAACCTCGAAGAGCTGTCCGAGCGGCTCGGCTTCTCGAAGTCGGCCATCCACTACCGGCTCAACAAGCTCCGCGAGAAGGACGTCATCGACGGCGTGTCGGCCGACCTCGACCCGCTGGCGTTCGGGCTGAACATGATGATGCTCTCGGAGGTGTCGGTCACCCACGACACGGGCTACGCCGACGAGATCGGCTCGGAGCTCACCGACATCGACGGCGTCCAGCAGGTGTACTACACCATGGGCGACGTCGACTTCGTCGTGGTCGCGCGGGTTCAGGACCGCGACCAGATGAACCGGCTCATCGACGAGATGGTCGCGATCGAGGGCGTCAACGAGACCTCCTCGCGGTTCGTGATGAAGGAACTCAAGACCGAGCGCAAGACGCTCGGCAACATGTCCGAGGAGATGCGCGAGGCCATCGTGGACTTCGAGGGATAGGCCGGTCGGGCTCGATTGCCGCGGTCCGGACCAACGCTCAAACCGCTCCGGCCCGTATCCGCCATCGACCGAATGACTCACGAACTCGAACTCCCGAACGGCGAGGTCGTCACCCCCGAGGACGTGTTCTGCTACGAGAACTACCCGTATCGGGTCCGGTTCCCGGACGACGAGGCGTCCGAGTCGGCCGACGGGCCGACCGGCGCGGACGCCGACTACGCGTTCGCGCTCTCGCCGCTCTACTGGGGCGGCGGCGAGATGGACGTCCCGTTCCGCGACCGCGAGGCGCTGGCCGACCAGTGGGGCCCCGAGTCGCGGGGGACGCTCGCGCCCGAGGAGTGGGCGGCGTGGCTCCGGGAGGCCCGCCACGACGACCGGTTCGGCGACGACGAACTCGACGCGCTCGCCCGCCAGCTCCCGACGCCCGGCGGCGACGGGCCCGTCGCGCGGCTCCGCCGCGCGCTCGGCTTTTAGGCGTCGAGCAGCCGGCTGGTCCGCTCGGCCACCGCCGACCGGAACGCGGCCGGGTCGACCGTCCGGTCGCCGCCGAACAGCCGAGCGTGTTCCTCGCGGGCGAGCCGCTCGACGATGCGGTCGGTCACGGTGTCGACCGCGACGCGGCGCTGCTCGTCCTCCAGTTCGGCGACGACGGCCTCGACGCGCTGGCGGGTGACGTACTCCTCGGCCAGTTCCCCGGGCGTCGCGTCGACCGGGACCGACGCGTCCGCGTCGCGGACCTCGGGGCGGAGCAGCGTCGCGCGGTCGCCGGTCTTGTTCCGGAGGACGACGCCCGCCGCCGGGCCGTCGTCCCACGCCGACGCCGGCACGTCGTACGACTCGGGGTCGAAGTCGACCGCCCGGACCTCCTTCTGGACGGTGTTCACCGGTTCGAGTCCGAGTCGGTCGTACGCCTGCTCGACCGCGTCGGGCGGCAGGAACCGCCCCTCGTCGTCGTTCCAGACCTCGACCCCCAGAACGGAGGGCAGTCGGTCCCAGTCGTAGTCGACGGCGCGGCGGTGGGTCGCCACGCCGACGAACACGACCGATTCCACGTCGTCGACCGCCTCCCGGAGGGCGGCCCGGTCGACGCGCTCGCGGACGTGCCGGACCGCGTGGCGGTACGAGACGGGGACCTCGCCCGGCTCGAACACTCGACTCCGGTCGCCGAACTCGAACGCCCCGGAGTCGCGCAGCCGAAATCGGAGGGTCGCGCCGTCGACGTGCTCTTGAATCCAGAGGTGGCCCGACTCGAACAGCTCCGGGGCGTCCTCGACCGGCGGAATCGGCGGGAACTGCTTCATCGCCGTGGGCTACTCGCGGGCGGCAGGTAAGGGTTCGGCACGCCGTCGGCCGACGCTTGCGAAGCCAGTGGCGGAACCTCGGACGCCCTCGGCGCGCTCGCCCTTTCGACCTGCCGTCGGGTCGCCCGCGACGACCCTCGCCTCGCAGTCGCGCGGTGAGACGCCGAGGGCGGCGGTTGGTCCCTCGAGCGCACTGGCTGTCGGTCGTGGATATCTGAACGCGACCGCGTTCCTCGGCAGTAGCTTTACCTGCCGTCGATACCTATCACGACGCATGAACGTCCTCGTCGCGGGCGGAACCGGATTCATCGGCACGCGCTTCGTACGCGAACTCCACGACGGCGGCCACGACGTGACCGTCCTCGCGCGTCGCCCGGACGACGCCGACGTCCCGGAGGGCGTCGAGCGCGTCCGGGGCGACGTGACGGCGTACGACTCCATCGAGGGCGCACTCGCCGGACAGGACGTGGTGGTCAACCTCGTGTCGCTCTCGCCGCTGTTCAAACCCACGGGCGGGACGTCCCACACCGAGGTCCACCTCGGCGGGACCCGGAACCTCGTGGACGCCGCCGAGGCCCACGACGTGCGGAAGATGGTCCAGATGAGCGCGCTCGGCGCGGACGCGACCGGACCGACAGAGTACCTCCGGGCGAAGGGACAGGCCGAACAGGTGGTCGCCGACGCCGACCTCGCCCACACTATCTTCCGTCCCTCGGTCGTGTTCGGCGACGGCGGGGAGTTCGTCCCGTTCACGAAACTGCTCACGACGCCGTACGTCACGGCCCTGCCGGGCGGCGGGCGCACGCGGTTCCAGCCCATCTGGGTCGAGGACCTGACGCCGATGCTCGCGGCGTGCGTCGAGGCGGAACACGACGGCGAGGGCTACGACGTCGGCGGCCCGGAGGTGCTGACGCTCGCGGACGTGGCCCGACTGGCCTACCGCGCGGAGGGGCGGTCCGTGAAGGTCGTCCCGGTGCCGATGGCGCTGGCCCGCGTCGGACTGACGGTCGCGGACCCGCTCCCGTTCGTTCCCTTCGGGAGCGATCAGTACCGGTCGCTCCGGGTCGACAACACCGTCGCGGACAACCGCGTCGACGCGTTCGGCGTCGCCGAGTCCGACCTGACGACGCTCGGGGAGTATCTCGGCGTCTCGGGCTCGGGCGGGACGCCCGACCCGTCCACGGGCAAGACGGGCGTCTGACGCGGGCGCGATTACCCTTCGTAGGGGATACGTCCGCCGCGAGATAAACTTAAAAGGACATGTTCACTATCTGTTGCTGATTCGGGGTGAGGAAAAACGACGGCTTACCGTCTTGCGATTTCGGGTAACGGCGTGTTTCGACTTCACGCCGAGCGGACCAAAAGGATTATACCCTCTTCGTGGTTGTGTTTCTCCCAACGGAGTACGGTCCGGAAAATGAAGCTCGCAATGATCGGTTTCGGGCAGGCCGGTGGGAAAATAGTCGACAAGTTCCTGGAATACGACCAGCGAACTGGTAGCAACATCGTTCGGTCGGCGGTCGCGGTCAACTCCGCGAAGGCCGACCTGATGGGGCTCGACGAAGTTCCGAAGGACCATCGGGTCCTCATCGGTCAGTCCAGAGTCAAGGGGCACGGCGTCGGTGCGGACAACGAGCTCGGCGCGGAAATCGCCGAGGAGGACATCGACGAGATTCAGGGCGCTGTCGATAACATCCCCGTCCACGAGGTCGACGCGTTCCTCATCGTCGCGGGGATGGGTGGCGGAACCGGGTCGGGCGGTGCGCCGGTGCTCGCCAAGCACCTCAAGCGCATCTACACCGAGCCGGTGTACGGGTTGGGAATCCTGCCCGGAAGCGACGAGGGTGGTATCTACACGCTCAACGCCGCCCGCTCGTTCCAGACGTTCGTCCGCGAGGTCGACAACCTCATGGTGTTCGACAACGACGCGTGGCGACAGTCGGGCGAGTCCATCGAGGGTGGCTACGCCGAGATAAACGAGGAGATCGTCCGGCGATTCGGCATCCTGTTCGGCGCGGGGGAGATAGACGGCGACGACGAGGTCGCCGAGAGCGTGGTCGACTCCAGCGAGATCATCAACACGCTCGCGGGCGGCGGCGTCTCGACCATCGGCTACGCCGCCGAAGAGGTCGAGACCACCAACTCCGGCGGCGGCCTGCTCTCGCGGTTCACCGGCGGCGAGGAGGAGTCGATGGACACCGCCAACACCACCAATCGAATCACCAGCCTCGTCCGCAAGGCGGCCCTCGGCCGGCTCACCCTGCCCTGCGAGATCGAAGGCACCGAGCGAGCCCTGCTCGTCCTGAGCGGTCCGCCCCAGCACCTCAACCGGAAGGGAATCGAGCGCGGGCGGAAGTGGCTGGAGGAGCAGACCGGCTCGATGGAGGTGCGGGGCGGCGACTACCCGGTCGCCGACTCGGGTTTCGTCGCCAGCGTGGTCCTCCTGTCGGGAGTCAACAACGTGCCCCGCATCAAGGAGCTCCAGGAGGTCGCCATCGAGGCCCAGGAGAACATCGACGACATCCGGGAGGAGAGCGAGGAGAACCTAGAGGAGCTAGTGGAGGACGATGACGATGAACTCGAACCGTTGTTCTAAGCCACTCACCGTCCTGCTCGTACTCGTGCTCGCCGTCTCGGCCGTCGGGCCCGCCACAGCGCTGTCGGTGTCGGCCGCCGACGCGCCGTCCGAGGCGGAGGTCGGCGAGGAGATCGAGACGACGTTCACGCTCGAACGACCGTTCAGCGAGTACGAGGAGTGGACGCTGAACGGGGAGACGAACCTCAGCGACGTGACCTGGACCGTCAAGCTGTACGACCAGGCCGGCGACAAGCTGGACCAGCAGTCGTACGACGGGACGTCGTTCAACCACTCGCTCGAACAGAGCGACGCGTTCGAGGTCGAAGTCGTGCTCGAAGGGACGGTCACCGAGGTCGCGGCGTACAGCTACGACCCGGCCCAGCAGACGCTGCTCGCGGAGCTGAATCAGGTCCGCGACGGGGGGAGCAGCGACACCATCGACGCGTGGGAGTTCCGGCCGTACACGGCCGACAGCGACGAGGCGCGCACAGCCATCGCGGACGCCGAGCAGGCCATCGCGGACGCCGACGACAGCGGCGCGGACGTCTCGGCGGCCGAGAACACGCTCGAGAGCGCGGTATCGGCGTTCGACCACGGGAACTTCGAGAACGCGGGCAACCTCGCGAGCGACGCCCAGGAGAGCGCCAACTCGGCCCAGCAGTCGAGCCAGCAGACCCAGATGCTGCTGTACGGCGGCCTCGGGCTGGTCGCGCTGGTGCTGGTCGTCGGAGCGGTGTTCTGGTACCGCTCCCAGCAGGACGACTACGACAAGCTGGGGTGAGGGCGCGGTTCCGGACCGTCTTTTCGTGGATGCCGACCGGTGTCGAGGTACGTCTCTTCGGGAACGCCACGGACCGGTAGGGCGAACAGGCGGCGCGTTGACGAGGTGGTCGCGAGGGGCGCGCCGCGCTCCCGCCTCGACGCCCTCGCGGCGGTTCTCAGGTCACGGCCCGGTTTCGTCTCGTTTTCGGCTGTAAAGCTTTGGACCGGACGCGGGCCGGGGTATCCGGAGCGTACGCTCGCGTATCCGGTCAATAACCTTGACGGCGGCCGACCTACTCGTGGCCGACATGGGCACGCCGCAACTGGAGTTCGACGGCGACGTGGAGGACCGCATCTACCGCTACGTCGAGCGCAACGGCTCGGCCACGCGCGAGGAGGTCCGCGACGCGGTTCGAGTCGCCGAGAGCGCCGGCGCGAAACCGCCGCGGTCGGGGACCGAGCCCGCCGCCCGGCTCCCGGTCGCGGAGTGCAACGAGCGCGTCGACGCGCTGCTCGACGCCGGACGCCTGACCGAGCGCGACGGAAGCCTCTACGTCGAACCCGACGCCGAGGCCGAGACCCACGAGGCCGACGAGTTCGAGTACGTCGTCCGGCCGGCCGACGAGGACGACCGCGAGGCGGTCGCGGCGCTCGTCCGCGAGGTGGCCGACGAGGGAGCCATCGTGGTGGACGCGCGCGTGGCCGACGCCATACAGCGCGACGGCGCGCTGGTCCGGCTCAACGAGCGCGAGTCCCGGATGGTCTTCGTGGCCGAGCGCCACGCGGAGGGCGACGACGCGGACGACTCGGGCGAAATTCTGGGCTGGGTCCACCTCCAGGGATTCGAACTCCCGGCCCGGAGCCACACCGCGGAACTCACCGTCGGCGTCGCGCCCGAGTACCGCGAGCAGGGCGTCGGGTCGACCCTGCTCGAACGCGGGATGGCGTGGGCCGACGACGACGGGTGCGTGAAGGTGTACCAGAGCCTTCCGGCCACCAACGAGGAGGCGCTCGACCTGCTCGACGAGCACGGCTGGGACCGGGAGGCGACCCGCGCCGACCACTACGAGGTCGGCGACGAGTTCGTCGACGAGGTCCAACTGGCGAAGCGACTCGACGGGTGAGCAGCGCCGCGGCCCACGAGGGGTCACCGCTCGCGGAACACGCCGAGGACGAGCCACGCGAACGTCGTCGCTCCGGCGAGCGCGCTCGCGCGCCCCGCGAGGCTCGCCGTCGGCGCTCCGACGAGTGTGCCGCCGACCTCCGCGAGCAGGCCGACGCCGACCAGCGCGACCGACGCGAGCGCGGTCCGGTCGGACGCGCCCGGGAAGGACCCGACCGTCGGCGGGTAGAACTGGTAGGTCGCGCCGACGATTGTCAGCCCCACGAATCCGAGGACGTTGAGCCGGAGGTGGGCCTCGACGAGTTCGAATCGGACGCCGGAGAACGCGAAGTGCAGGCCGAGGGCGACGCCGAGGACGCCGGCCGTGACTCCCGCGAGGACGGCGTAGAACCCGACCCGGCGGCGCTCCGACCGGGCGAACAGCGCGGCGTAGGCCAGCGCGAACCCGACGACCGCGAGCGCTTCGAGCGTCGCGCCCGCGCGGAACCACCAGCCGTCGTAGAGCCCCAACGCGAGGACTGCGGGCCCGAGCGCGCCCGCCGGCAGGACGACCGCGACCAGCGTCGGCGGCGGCGAGGCGACCAGAAATCGGGGAAAGAGCCGGAAACCCACGGCGAATAGCAGGAGCGCGGCGGTGCCGGCGGCCAGCAGGTGGGCGGTCCGGGCGAACGCGACGGCGGGCAGCCCCACGGCGGCGAGGTCCGCGCCGAGAACGCCCGCGTAGGGCGTCAGCGTGGCGGCGGTTCCGGCCACCAGATACGCCAGCACGACCGGGACGAAGGCGTTGGCGAATCGGTCGACCCGCCGCCGGTGGGCGTTGGCGTCGCTGGTGCCGGTCTCGCGGCCGGTGGGGTCGTCCCGGAGCGTCCACCCGAGCGCGACCACGAACACCGCGACCCCGGCCGCCCAGCAGAGCGCGCCGAGCGCGCCGACGACCTCGGGGACGCCCGGGAGGGGTTCCGCCGCGAGCCCCGCCGCGCCGAGCGCGGCGAGCGGGAAGTGGACTCCGGGCGCGCGACCGAGCGCGAGCGACCGGTCGAAGTACGAGGGGACCAGCGAGTAGGCTTTGCCGAAGACCGCGTTGAGGACGAATCCGTACACCGCGAGCGTCACCCGAGTCCGTCGGGGAACGTCGACCCCGACCGTCGGGAGCGCCGCGAGGACCGCGGCGACCTGCCACGCCACGAGGAAGACGGCGCTCGCGGCGACGAACCGCCGCGCCCACCGGGACACGTCGCCCGCGCTCATATCAACAACAGAAGATGAACGGGTACATGAGCGCCACGCGAGCGCCGTCTGTGAGTTCGGTGTCGAGGCCGTCGAGGTGCTCGTTGAACTGCCCGTCGACGGTCACCCGGGCGTAGGTCCGGGTCTGTTCGCCCTCGGGGTTCTTCTCCCACGTTCCCGGCGGGTCGTCGGGCCGACCGGCCCACCCGCTCGCGGTGGCCTCGGCCTCCGTCTCGGCGACCAGCAGGTCCTTCACGTCGTACTCGTCGAAGAACGCGTCGAGGAACGCCCGGAGCGTGGTCCCCTCGAAGGTGTACTCCATGCGGGGCTCGCCGACCGCCGTCCGGACGTGGCCCGTACACCGGACCTCGACGGTGGTCTCGGGCGCTCGGTCGGTCCCGTCGTCCGCCGAGCGTGGCGCAGTCGACGCGGCGTTCGTCTCCATGTTCGGACGTACGTCCCCCGTCCCCGAAAGCACTCGGACGAACATGTTCGCACACCCGCGAGCGCCCCGGTCGAGCGCCCGAGGACAACGACCTTGTACCTCCGCGCTAACCCTCGCGTATGAGCGACCGAACCGCCGCAGTCGCCCGCGAGACCGCCGAGACCGACGTGGAGGTGACCTTCGACGTGGACGGCGACGGCGACGCCACCGTCGAGACCGGCGTCGGCTTCCTCGACCACATGCTCGACAGCTTCGCCACCCACGGCCTGTTCGACCTGACCGTGCGGTGTGACGGCGACCTCGCGGTCGACGACCACCACACCGTCGAGGATGTCGCCATCGCGCTGGGCGAAGCCCTCGCGGAGGCGCTGGACGACAAGCGCGGTATCGAGCGGTTCGCCGACCGAAAAGTGCCGCTGGACGAGGCGGTCGCGGCGGTCGTCGTGGACGTGAGCGGGCGACCCTTCTTCGCGTTCGACGGCGAGTTCTCCCAGGACAGCGTGGGCGAACTCACGAGCAACATGGCCGAACACTTCTTCCGGTCGCTGGCGACGAACGCGGGGCTGACCCTCCACCTCGCGGTGTCCGGGGAGAACGCCCACCACGAAATCGAGGCGCTGTTCAAGGGCGTCGCGCGGGCGCTCGACGACGCGACGCGAATCGACGACAGGCGGGGCGACGTCGCGAGTACGAAAGGCCAGTTGTAGTTGGTGTCGGCCTCGCGGTCGCCTCGACCGCGACGACAGGGGAACGCGACCCGCCGAGAGACAACGACTAAGCCCCCCGCCGACCCAGTACCGCAAAAATGTTCGACGAGATAATGGGGAAGTTCGAGGGGAGCCCGTCCCAGCAGGCGGTCATCCGGCTCCTGCTCGAACGCGGCTTCTCGGTCAGCGACGAGGGCCGGGTCGTCTCGGGCTCCATCGAGATTCCCAACACCCAGATCGCCCGAGAGATCGACGTCGACCGCCGGGTCGTCGACTCGACCACCGACGCCATCCTCGAAGACGACCAGCTCCGGCGCATCTTCCAGAATATCTCCTCGATTCCGAGCCTGATGGACCTCGCGCCCGTGCTCGACTTGACGGTGCTGACCGTCGACGTGACCGACGCCGACCGCCCCGGCATCGTCGCAGAGGTGACCACCCTGCTCGCCGAGCGGGGCATCTCGATCCGCCAGACCATCAGCGAGGACCCCGAGTTCACCGACGAGCCGCGCCTGTATCTGGTCACCGACGAGGACGTGCCCGGCGACGTCCTCAACCAACTGACCGCCCTCGACTTCGTGCGGAAGATAGAACTGGAGTGACCGACCCGCCGGCCCACGCCTCGTCCACCGAACTTTAAGAGCCGTCCGACGGTAGACCCAGTCATGTTCGACACCGTCGTCGTCGCCACGGACGGCTCCGAGAGCGTCACCCGGGCCGTGACGGTCGCGCTCGACCTCGCACAGCGGTTCGACGCCGCCGTCCACGCGCTCTACGTGGTCGACAGCGGGGAGGTCGACTCCTCGCCCGAGGAACTCCGCGACGAACTCCGGGCCGCCCTGGAGTCCCAGGGCGAGGTGGCGCTCGACGCCGTCCGCGAGAGCGCCGACCGCGGGGTAACGACCGCGATCCGAGAGGGGCGGCCGGCGGCCGAGATCACCGAGTACACCCGCGAGCAGGACGCCGACCTCGTCGCCACGGGCACGCGGGGCCGCCACGGCGAGAACCGATTTCTCATCGGTAGCGTGGCCGAGCGCGTGGTCCGGACCTGTCCGGTCCCGGTGCTGACGGTCCGGCAACTCGAAAGCGAGTCGTAGCGGGGATACTACGCCGCGTCCGGCGGTTCGGCGAGCGACCCCGGTGCGCTCGACGAGCTCGGCGGCGGCCCGACCGGGCGGGGCGGGCTGGCGTTCGAGACGCGCTCGCCGCCCGAATCCGCGACTCCGGACGCCGCCCGCGCCGACACCCGGAGGATTCTTCCGCGCCCGCCCCGGAACGAAGGGCATGGAAGACTGGGTCATCGACGACGACACCCTCTCGGTCGAGCGCAAGTCCATCCTCCCGGGCGAGGGCTTTTTCGTCCCGGACTCCGTCGAAGAGGCCAAGGAGGAAGCGGAGGTCGAGGCGGAACTGACCGGCGCGGACGTGGCGGTCGTCGCCGACCCCGACGCCGATGGCCTGGCCTGCACCGCGCTGGTTCGCGAGGTGTACGGCGAGGCGGCGCTGGTCGACGCCGGCCCCCACGACCTCGACGACGCCCTCGAACGCGTCGCCGAGTACACCGAACCCGGGGCGCGCGTGTTCGTCTGCGACCTCTGTCCGGACACGTACGACGAGGTCGGCGGCGCGCTGGAGACGGTCGTCGAGCGGGGGAGCGACGTCCGGTGGTTCGACCACCACCAGTGGACCGACACCGTGGCCGAGGCGGTCCGCGACGCCGGCGTCGACCTCGTGGTCGGCGACAGCGACGCGGAGTGTACCGCCGACGTGGCGGTCCGGTCGCTGGACTACGAGTTTCCCGACTACCTCGTGGAACTCGCGGCCGTCACCCGCGACCACGACCTCTGGATACGCGACGACGAGCGCAGCGACGACCTCGCGGACTTCTCGTACTGGGCCGACCCCGAGGAGTACGTCGACGTGGTCGCCGAACACGGCCCGAACCTCCCGGCGGAAATCGAGGAGTTCCTCGCCGAGATGCGCGTGGAGAAAGACGCCCTGATAGAGAAGGCGGTCGCACGCGCCGACGTCGAGGAGGTCGGCCCGTGGACCGTCGGCGTGACCTACGGTCGGTGTTCCCAGAACGAGGTCGCCGAGGCCCTGCGCCAGCAGGGCACCGACGCCGCCGTCGTCGTCAAGCCCTCCGGGAGCGCCTCCATCCGGGGCACTGACGACTTCGAGCGCGCCCACGAGGTCGCCCGGCAGGTCAACGGCGGCGGCCACCCCAAGGCGGCGGGGTGCAAGCCCGACCTCTACGACGACATGCTCGACTACGCCCACCACTGGACCACGCGGGGCGCGGTCGCCAAGCAGGTGATTCTGGACGCGTTCCGGAACCTGGAGTACGACGAGGCGGAGGCCGCCGCCGGGACCGGGGCCGCCGAGGAATGACCGGGCTCGACCGAATCGCCGCCGAGAAGCCCGTCGTCGGCATGGTCCACCTCCCCCCGCTCCCCGGCGCACCCGAGTTCGACGGCGACTTCGCGGCGGTCCGCGAGGCCGCCGTCCGCGACGCCCGCCGACTCGACGCCGGGGGCGTCGACGCCCTGCTGGTGGAGAACTTCGGCGACGCGCCGTTCTACCCCGACGACGTGCCCAAGCACGTCGTGGCCTCGATGACCCGCGTCGCGGCCGAGGTGCGCGCGGCGGTCGACCTGCCGATGGGCGTCAACGTCCTCCGGAACGACGCCGAGGCGGCGCTCTCGGTCGCGAGCGCGGTCGACGCGGCGTTCGTCCGCGTGAACGTCCACTCGGGCGCTCGCGTGACCGACCAGGGCGTCGTGGAAGGCGGAGCCCACGAGACGATGCGACTGCGCGACCGCCTCGACAGCGACGTCGCCGTCCTCGCCGACCTCGACGTGAAACACTCGGCCGCGCTGGCGGACCGCCCGCTCGACGCCGAGGCGGTCGCCGAGCCGATAGCGCGCGGGCTGGCCGAGGGCCTCGTGGTCTCGGGCGCGGGCACCGGCCACGAGGTCGAGTCGGGCCACCTCGAATCGGTGGCCGCCGCCCGCGACGAGGCCGGCCTCGACGCCCCGATATTCGTCGGGAGCGGCACCACGACGGCGAACGTCGCGGACCTGCTCGGCGTCGCGGACGGCGCGATAGTCGGGACCGCGCTGAAGGCGGGCGGCGAGACGACGAACCCGGTGGACGAGGCCCGCGTCGAGTCGCTGGTCGCGGCCGCCGACGCGGCGCGCTGACGCGCGGGCCGGCCCGCTCGTCGGCGCGCGGGTCTACCGGTCGGCCAGAAAGTCCCGAACTGCCGCCGCCGTCGGGAGGCCGTCGCGGGCGTTCTCGGCGGTGCAGTTGAGCGCGGCGGTCGCCGCGGCCAAGCGGCCGGCCGCCGACGCCGCCGAGTCGCCGAGCAGCCACGCGTGGACCAGTCCGGCGGTGAAGGCGTCGCCCGCGCCGGTGGTGTCGGCGACCGGGACGTCGAACGCCGGAAACCCGTGGACGTCGCCGGTCTCGTCGAGGACGAGCGCACCCGCCGACCCCCTGGTGACCGCCGCGCGGTCGACCCCGCGCTCGCGGAGTCGCTCGATTGCGCCGCGCGGTCCCGCGCCGAGATACGACCGGGCCGACACCTCGTTGGCGACGAACAGGTCACAGACCGGGAGGAGCGCGTCGATGGTCGCCCGGCGGGTCCCCCGGCCGTCGAGCTCCGAGAGCGGGCCCGCGAGGTCGAAGACGAGCGGCGGGAACGAGTTGGATTCGTCCGACTCGGCGGCGTCGACGAGCGCGGCCGTGACCCGGTCGGGCGCGTACGCGCTCGTGAACGCGAGGTCGGCCCGCCGGACGTACTCGCGGTCGGCGTCGGTCAACCGGAGGTTCGGGACGCTCTCGCCGCCCGCGATTATCATGCGCTCGCCCTCCGGGTCCCGGAGAATCAGCGAGTAGGAGGTCTCCTCGTCGGTCGCCCCCCGCCGGACGTGCCGGGCGTCGACGCCCCGCTCGCGGAGGTCCGCGCGGACGCGGTCGGCCGCCTCGTCGTCGCCGACCCGCGAGACGACGCCGGTCTCGTGGCCCAACCGGGCGAGTCCGGCCGCGACGTTCGCCGCGACCCCGCCGGCCGCCGTGGTGGCCTCGCGGACGAACGCGCCGCCGTCGGGTTCCGGGAGGTTGGTCAGCGCGTAGACCCGGTCCTCGACCGCGCTGCCGACCGCGACGACTTCGGGCTGTTCTGGGGCACCGCCGCCCTCGTCGGCACTCGGCGAGCCGTCGGAGTCGGTCATCGGCGTGACCGAGGAACTGCGGGGGCAAACCGCTTACGACGGCCGACCGGTCGCGTTCAGTGTAGTCGCCTCAGCGTGGCCCCATTCGCGGCTCGGGCGGTGCAGAGAGCCGCGAATGTCCCGCTGAGCCGCCTCCTCGTGAGCGAAGCGAACGAGGGCTCGTCGGGACTCGCTTCCGACGGCGGCGACCGGGCGGGGGCTTTCGGAAGAGAACTGTGGTGTCGTTCGTACGCGTCGCGGCGGGCAGGGGCTTTCGGGGTTGCCTTCCGCTCCGGTTGGGGTCTTCGAGAGGTCGTTCTCCGGATGGGGAGCATAGACCGCGACGACGCCACTTCGGCGAGCTACGCCGATTCCCCAGCGACCCACTTGTCCGAAAAGGACGTCCCGCAGTCGCAGTAGGCGTAGGCGTGAATCACGTCGCCCTCGGCGTAGAGGCCGCCGACCTCCTCGTTCTGGGCCTCGGCGAACGCGAAGACGAACTGGACCGCGCCCTCGCAGTCGGGGCAGGTCCCGCCAGAGAGGTCGCGGGCGATGTCGCCCTCGGCGTCCATCGCCTGCTTGGCGAACCCCATCGCGTCCATGCCGGTCGCGGTCTCGAACACGCTGCGGCCCTGCTCGCCCTCCACGACGAGGACGGTGCCGTCGCCGACCGACTCGCCGTGGCTCGCCAGACCGTCGCCCTCGCCGTCGACGAACGAGTCCGCGAGGTAGAGCGCCACGTCCTCGGGACGCTCGCCCGCCAGAAATTCGTCTCGCTTGGTCATACGCTCCGTAGTGGGATGGCAGGGAAAAGCGGTGCGTTCTGTGTCGGGAACGCGTGGGTCGGTCCGATTCGGGGGCGGGCCGAGCGGGACTGGTCGCGAAAGCGGTCTCGTTTCGACCCTCACCGCGCCCACGCGTCGAAATCAACCGCGGGAGCGCGCCGGATTCACCCGTCGAGCTGCTCGGCGATGTCGGCCAGACTGTCGTCGGGCGACTCGGTGGCGTCGTAGAACGCGCGCCGGCCGGGTTCGCGCAGGCCGTACTTGAACCCCGGCTCGACGACGTCCACCAGCACCGACTGGCCGAACTCGACGCCGGTCGACTCGACCCACTCGCCGAGCAGGTTCTCGCCCTCGCCCGGGTTGCGGGCGAACTCGGGCGTCTCGTACAGCCCGCGAATCTCGCGGCCGTCGCCGGTCAGCGGCGACTCGACCCGGGCCCGATACTCGGTCTCGTCGGCCACCACCCGGACCACCTCTCCGGCGGGGAATCGGTCGGCGTCGTCGGCGGGAATCTCGACTTTCGGGCGGTCGAGCGCGCCGCTCCGGGCGAGCGTCGCGCGGACGGTCGGCAGCGAGGCGTGGTCGCTGGAGATGCGGTCGGCCATCGGAAGCGTCGCTCGGGCGTACGTGCGTGGAGAACAAAACCGCTACGGTCCCGTACTTACTCCTCGTCGCCCTCGCCGAGGAGCTCCTCGACGTCGGCGTCGCCGCGCTCGGCGATCTTGACGTTGAGCTGGGCGGTCGCCTCGCCGACCTCGCCGCCGCGGACGGTCACGCGCTTGCGCTCGCCGTCGCGAGAGGGCTCGTAGCCGGTGCCGCCGTCGAGCAGCACTTCCTTGAGGTTCGGCCCGGAGACGTCGCCCCGCATCGGCCGGCCGGCGTCGTCGGAGCCGCCGGTGATCTCGACGGTGTAGCCGTCGAGCCCGACCGCGCCGCCGTCGACTTCCTCGCCGATGGACCGGCCGACGAATCGGTTGGCGTCCTGTCCGTCAACGTCGCGCTGGTAGGTCGTCCCGGAGTCGGGGTCCGCGACGACGACCTGAAAGTCTGCCATGCGGGACAGAACTCGGTCGTGGCGTAAAAACACGTCGAATGCGGCTCGGCTCCGGCGCGTCGAGCCCGCGACGGCCGCGCCGGAGCCGCGGCTCGCCGCGTCAGTTCCCGACGAGCCCCTCGTCGATGTCGCCGTAGGCGACGACCTCCCCGTCGTACTCGTCGGCGAACGACTCGGCGTCCGCCCGGTCGGAGAACGGGACGAAGTCCGGACCCATCGCGCCCTCGACCGCGCTGTTCACGACGTACCGGAGGTCCTCGGCGCGGGCGAACGACTCGGGCGCGGTGTGCGAGGAGATGGTCGTGGTGTCGCTCCCCGCCGAGACCTCGTAGTCGACCGACGAGTAGTCCGTGACGTAGGCCGCGTCGAGGTCCCAGCCCAACTGCTCGCGCTCGAGCCGGTACGGGAAGAGACACTGCTTGAGCGAGTCGAACCGGGCGGGGTTGTCGTGGCCCTCGGGCCCCTCGCCGTCGTAGAACAGCTGGCCGGTCGGCCCGGGGTGGTTCTCGATGACCATGCCACAGACGTCGCAGTCGCGGCCGTCCGCGAGCGAGATGGGGTCGGTCGCGCCGTCGTCGCCGGGCGGGAGGTCGCCGAGACAGCCCGCCAGCGACGCCGCGACGCCGGCGGCGCTCGCGCCGAGCACGGTTCGACGGCCGAGTCGGTCGTCCGGGCGGTCGGCGTCGGTCGCGAGTCGACGCTCGCGTTCTCGGGGTGGAGCCCGGCCGCAGTCCGGAGAACACATACCTCGGGGTTCCCGGCCCGCGGTCATAGTTCGTCTGGTACAGTTTTCGAATCCGGGAATCGTGGAAAGGTGCAAGGGGGACCCGCTCGTACCCTCGGACGAGACCCCGAGCCACGAAGATGAACGCGAAACCCGTCCTGGCCGTTCTGTCGGCCGTTCTGCTCGTCAGTAGCTCCGCGTTCGTCCTCGACGCGAGCGCGGACCGCCCCGACCCGGTGGCGTTCGAGGACACCATCAGCATGGGCATGACCGCCGCAACTACCGTCGAAGCCAGCGAACGTGGCGTCGAGATTCCACGCGCGCAGGTGTTTTACTCCCAGTACCGGTACGTCGTCGGCTACCACGGCGTCCCCTCGCTGGTCGACGAACTCGCCCGCGAGGGCCACCGCAGCCAGTTCGGCGTCCCGCTGACTGTGTACGTCAGCGACTACGCCGAGGCCGACCTGAACGTCACCGACGACGGCACCCTCCGGGTGCCGAACGCGCCGTCGTCGTACGTCGACTGGGTGCCCGCCGCGGAGGCCCACTTCGTCGTCGGGAGTCGAGCGCGGACGCCCGCGGGCGAGGCGGTCGTCCCGTTCTCCGACCGGGCGACCGCCGCGGCCTTCGCCGACGAGCACGGCGGCCAGCTCCGGGACTGGAGCGCGGTCCGGTCGACGACGTTCGACGCCGGGACCCCCGCCCGGGACGCGTTCCGGCGCGACGTCGAGCGCCGTCACGAGTGGGCCGACGAGCGGACCGCCGACGCTCGCGAACTGCTCGACCGGCCGGTCTCGACCGTCGTCGGCGAGGACGCCCCGACGCTCGCGGCCGCCGTCGAGGCGGCCCCGCCCAACACCACCGTCTCCGTGCCGCCGGGGACCTACGACGCGAACCTCACGGTCGACGAGCCGGTGACCCTCCGGGGCGCGGGCGAGTCGACCCACCTCCGGGGCGACGGCAACGGGAGCGTACTGACGGCGACCGCTCCCGGCGTCGGCGTCGCCGACCTGCGCATCTCGGGCGTCGGCGACACCTTCACGCCGGAGAACGTCTCGACCGACCGGGGCGACGACTGGGACTCGCAGGTCCAGTCGAGCTACGGCTACGGCGACGCGGGCGTCACGCTGGACTCGGCCGGCGGCTCGCTGGTCCGGAACGTCTCGGTCGACACCCCGGCCAACGGGGTGGTGGCGCGGCGGAGCCCGAACGCGGTGGTAGAGGAGGTGGCGGTGAACGGCAGCGACGACTGGCGGGACGGCTTCATGGGCGTCATGGCGATGCGCTCGAAGGTCGTCGTCCAGAACTCGACGTTCGCGAACGGTCGCGACGGCGTCTACACCCACCTCTCGGACGGGCTGGTCGTCCGGGACAACCGGATGGTCGGCGGGGGCGGGATGCGGTTCGGCGTCCACGAGATGTACACCTCGGACGCGCTGGTGGCGAACAACACCGTCACCGGCACCAACACGGGCGTCGTGGTGATGACCCGACCGAGGGGGAACCTGATAGTCGGCAACGACGTGCGGAACAGCTATTCGGGCATCAACGTCGGCGGCGAGTCGTCGTACGTCGCCGACAACGTGGTCGCGAACAACGGGTACGGCCTCGAAGCCCCGTCCGAGACCACGCTCTACGAGCGCAACGTCGTGGTCCGCAACGGAATCGGCTTCCGGTCCGCGTCGCTGATTCCCACCAACCGCGTCGTCGCCAACGACTTCGCGGACAACCGCCGGGAGGCCACCGCGACGCTCGGCCCGCTGCGGCTCTGGTCGGCGGACGGTCGGGGGAACTACTGGGCCGGTGCGCCCGGAAGCGACGCCGACGGCGACGGCGTCCTCGACAGGTCGTTCCAGCCCACCCATCCGGTCGACGGCCGCGCGGGCGACGTGGTCGGCGCGACGACGCTGGCGAGCGCGCCGGCCCTGTCGGCGCTCCGGACGCTCCAGGGCGCGGTTCCGGGGCTTCGGCCGACCGGCGTCGTGGACCGAGCGCCGCTGGCCGAGCCGGTCCGCCCCGACGCGGTCGCGACCGAGACCGCCAGGAACCGAACGGGGGGTCCGGCGTGACCGACCCCGCCGACGCGGAGGGGAGCGCGTCGGAATCGCCGGTGGTCGAAGTCGAGGGGTTGAGTCACTCGTTCGGCCAGATCAGCGCGTTCTCGGACGTGTCGTTCGACGTCGCCGCCGGGACCGTCACGGCATTGGTCGGGCCGAACGGGTCGGGCAAGACGACGCTGCTCCGGGCGGTGCTCGGGCTGCTCGACCCCGACGACGGGACCGTGGACCTGCGCGCCGAGCGCGGCGTCGGTCGCCGGGTCGGCTACCTCCCTCAGAACCCGCAGTTCCGGCCGACGTTCACGGTCGAGGAGACCCTCGCGTTCTACGCCGACCTGCTGGGTGGCGAGGTCGACGCGTCCGCGGTGATCGACCGGGTGGGGCTGTCGGCCGCGAGCGACCGCCGGGTCGACGCGCTGTCGGGCGGGATGACTCGCCTGCTCGGCATCGGGCAGGCCATACTCGGGGACCCGGAGCTGGTCGTCCTCGACGAGCCGACCGGCGACCTCGACCCCCGGATGACCGAGTACATCTTCGACCTCGTGGCGGACCTCGCCGACGACGGGATGGCGGTCCTGCTGGCGACCCACAACCTCGCGGGTGCCGAGACCGGTGACGCCGTCGCGTTGCTCGACGACGGCGGGGTGGTCGCGACCGGGCCGCCAGCCGAACTGCTCGACCGGACCGGAACCGACTCGCTCCACGCGGCGTTCGTCGAACTCACCGGCGGGCGACCGCAACTCGGCGGGGACGCCGAGACGCCCACGGTCAGCGTCCGAACGCGGGGTGGCCGCGAGTGACTCGCGAGTCCGTCGACCGACTGTTCGTGGTCGCCAGCCGCGAGCTGACCACGGTGGCCCGGACCCGAGCGTTCCTCGCGCTCGCGGCCGGGTTCGCCGCGCTCGTGGCCGCGCTGGCGTGGAGCGCCGAGCCGACCGGGTACGCGCCGCTCGTGCTCGACCTGCTCACGCCGGTCGAGGTGCTGGTTCCGGCGCTCGCGCTGGCGTTCGGCTATCGGACCGTCCTCGGCGACCGCGAGCGAGGCGAACTCGACGTGGTCCGGACCTACCCCGTCTCGCGGGCCACGTTCGTCGTCGGGGCGTACCTCGGCCGGGCGGCGGCGCTGCTGGTCGCGGTGGTCGTCCCGCTGTTCGGCGTCGCGGCGCTGGTGCCGGCGGTCGGCGGCGTCGGGACCACGGTGGTCGCCTCGCACGCGGCGGCGGACTCGCCCGTCCTCTACGTCCGGTTCGTCGTCCTCGCGGCGGCGTTCGCGCTGGTGCTGATGGCGGTCGCGATGGCCGTCTCGGCCACCGCCCGGTCGACGCGGGCCGGCCTCGCGGTGGCGGTCGCGCTCGGCCTCGCGCTGGTGGTCGGGTTCGACGCGGGCATCGTCGCGGGACTGGCGGGCGGGGTCGTCGGCGACGACGCGCTCGGGCTGGCGCTCGGAGCGAGCCCCAACAGCGCCTTCCGCGGGCTCGTGCTGTCGACGGTCGTCGGTGGCGTCGAGTCGAGCGCGCCCGTCGCCGACCCGGCTGCGAGTCTGTTCGGCCTCGCGGCGTGGCTCGTTGGGTCGCTCGGGCTCGCCGCGGTCACGGTCTGGTCGGGGCGGCGTCGGTGAGCGTCACCGGCCGGTGTGGAACTCGTCGAGCGTGGCGTCGACGCGCACCCCGTCGTCGGGCGCGTCGGCGTCGTCGAGTTCGACTCGCCGCACCCACGCGGTGTAGCTGTCGGGCAACTCGTCGAGGTCGACCCGAATCTTCAGCACCGTGGCTTCGCGGGCCTTCGCCCGCATCGCCGCGCGCTGGCTCCGCTCGAACGAGCCGTCGCCGGCCTTGATTTCGCACCAGTACTCCGCGAGAGCCGGGCGGTCGGAGCCGAGTCGGGCGACCGCCCGGCAGTCGGGCTCCCACCGCGCGTCGCCGGCGACGACCACGGGTTCGGGGTCGTCGTCGAGTTCCACCCGGAGGTTCTCGGCCTCGCGCGCCGAGCAGTCGGCGTCCACTCGCGCGAAGTGGGTCAGGACCGGCGGGTTCACCGCCGGCGAGCAGACCAGCGCCTCGCCGAGCGCACCGTACTGGGCGGCCGCCGTGTCGAAGGTCAGCCCCTCGGTCGGCGTGCCGTCGGGCGTCCGCCGGCGGCGCTCGGGCCACGCCACGAGGTAGGCGTCCACGTCGGCGGGGTCCTGCGGTGCGGGCCGCTGGACCTTCACCGGGGTCTCGCCCGCCTCGGACAGTTCGCGGGCGCGCCGGTGGGCGTCGGCCGCCGAGTCGAACGCGACCACCTCGCTCTCCTCGCGTACGAGCCGCCGGACCGCCTCGTTGGCGTCGCTGGCGCTGTCCTTGACCGCGACGCGGAAGGGGTCGGCGTCGAAGCTCATTACGAGGTAGCTGTCGGAGCGAGTACGTGAATGTCGGGGGTTCGGGACGGCGTCGAACTCGAACGAGGACGTTTATCTACGGGGCGTTCGTCAGCGATTTCTAACAGGTGTCGCGGCGTGACTACTGAGGGAGGGATTCGCTGGTTGGAGTGGCCATACGTCCGGGTTCGGAGCGAAGTTCACACGGACCGTACTGGTGACGTTTCGGAGTTCGTCGTTCAACTCGAATACGACGTGGGCGTTCGAGCCGACGGTCGAGGTAGCAGTGATTGGCGACAGGTCGCACGCTTCGACCATCAGCCGGATCACGATCACGGCCACGATATCCGGGACGAGCGACTGCACATGGACGTGTACCGGGATGGTGAAAAGGAAGCCGTCGAGCGTGGATTCCCGCCGGTCGACGTGAACGAGGCACCCGCGTTCTGCGAACGAGTCTTCGAACGGAACGCCGAGGAGTTAGTCCAGCGGTTCGAGCGATGGCACGGAATCAGTGGTCGACGCGACGGACGCTAGTCGCAGACATCTTCCGGACTGACAGTTTCCAGTTCGTCGAGGTCCGGCACGTGGCCGTCGTACTCGTAGTCCTCGACCGGGCGGCCGGTTTCCTCCGACAGACGTTCTGCGACCGATTGCTGGTCGCGTTCTTCGAGAGATGACATTCTCGTTCCCCTCTATTCGTACGATATATTGGTCGACAGAACGTAAATAACTAATGGACGCGCCGGTCCGGTCGGTTATTCGGAAGAGTCGTGCCGGAGTCCGCGACCACGACACAGTAGGGGCCGAAGCCCATTGTGAGGAGGACCGCGAGCAGCAGTCGTCCGGGACGTGTAATCCAATTTATACGATAGCGTTTCGGCGATGCCGGATATGTTTTTCCGCCGATGAGTCGAGGAAGACTCGCACCGCGCAGCCTCCCGCACGCTGGCGCGCTCACAGGAGCCGCCAGCGTGCGCCGGGAGTGCAGTTTCGGCCGAGCCTCAATCGAGAGCTGCGGTCCGACCCAGCAGTCCCACCGCTCGCCCGGCCGAACGCGTAGTTGCGCGTTCGGCCGGGCGAGCGGTCCTTTTTTGGTCCAGATTTTTCGAGGAGGGTGCGCGCAGGCGCGACGTAGTCGCGCCTGCTCGGCGCATCCGACGAAGAAAAAAGGTGGTCGTCAGAACGCCGTTCAGAACGGGTACTCGCGCGTCTCGGTCTGCGTGGATATCCACTTGGTCGTCGTCAGTTCGTTCAGAATCTCCTCGCCGTCGTACCGGCCCAGTCCCGAGGCCTTCATCCCGCCGAACGGAATCGCCGGCTCCTCGTTGACCGGCTGGTCGTTGAGGTGGACCATCCCGGCGTCGATGCGGTCGGCGAGGTCCCGCGCGCGGTCGAGGTCGCCCGAGTGAATCGCGGCCGCCAGCCCGTACTCGGTGTCGTTGGCGAGTTCGACCGCTTCGTCCTCGTCGGCGAACGGAATCACGGGTGCGACGGGGCCGAAGTGCTCGTTGCACGCGGCGGCCATGTCGTTGGTCGCGTCCGAGAGGACGGTCGGCTCGACGAACAGCTCGTCGTGGTCGCCGCCGGTTTCGAGGGTCGCGCCCTGCTCGACCGTCCGCTCGACGTACTCCAGAATCTGGTCGCGCTGGCCCTCGTCGATGATGGGGCCGACCACGTTGTCGCGCTCGCGGGGGTCACCGATGGGCAGGTTCTCGGCGCGCTCGGCCAGTTCGTCGACGTACTCGTCGTAGATGCTCTCGTGGACCAGATGGCGATTGATGGAGATGCAAATCTGGCCCTGATGGAGGAACGAGCCGAACACGGCCGAGTCGACCGCCGCGTCGAGGTCGGCGTCCTCGGTCACGACGAACGGGTTGTTGCCGCCCAGTTCCATCGCCGGGAGCGCGAGGTTCTCGGCGGCCGTGGCGGCGACCTGCTTGCCGACCTCGGTCGAGCCCGTGAACGCCATCACGTCGAGTTCCGGGTGGCCGGCCATCCGGTCGCCCACGTCCGAGCCGTGGCCGGTGACGACGTTGAGCAGGCCGTCGGGCAGGCCCGCCTCCTCGAAGATGCGCGCGATGAGCAGTCCGCCCGTGATGGGCGTCGCGGACGCGGGCTTGAGCACGACCGCGTTGCCCGTCGCCAGCGCGGGCGCGACCGCCCGCATCGAGAGGTTGAACGGGAAGTTCCACGGCGAGATGACCCCGACCACGCCCTCGGGGACGCGCTCGACCTCGTTTTCCTTGCCGGGAATCATCGAGTCGGACGTCTCGGTCCCCAGCTTCCCCGCGAGGTCGGCGGCGTGGTAGCACATCCCCTGGGCGGTCTGCCACTCGGCGAAGGCCTTCGGGTTGGCGCTGCCCGACTCGACCGCGAGCGATTCCAGAATCTCGTCCCGACGCTCGTCGAGCAGGTCGACCGCGTCCTGGACGACCGCGGCGCGCTCGTCGGCCGGCGCGTCGGCCCACTCGGACTGGGCGTCGGCGGCGACCTCGTAGGCCCGGTCGACGTCGGCCTCGGTGCCCGCCGGGACCGCGGCGACCTGCTCGCGCGTCGCGGGGTTCTCGACCGCTATCTCGTCGCGGTCGCCGGGCTCGACCCACTCGCCGTCGATGTAGAGCGCGTTCCAGTCGGCGTCCGTCGTGAACTCGGTGGGAGCCATGCGCGTCCCAGTTGGCGCTGGACGGGCAAAAGCCCAGTCACTTCGGAAGCGGCCACCGCTTTCGACGGGTCCCGCCGGGGTCAGCGCCACGCCAGCACCGAGGCCAGTCCGAGCGCGCCGACCAGCCACGCGGCGAGCGCGACCGCACCGAGACGTGCGGAGTGGCCCCCGGGGACGGTCACGCCGGTCGGCGCGACGCTGAGCTCGAAGACGAGGCTGCGGTACGCGCTGTTCGGGCTGAGTCCGAGGAGGGTCGTCGCGGCGTCCGGCGGGACCACGCCGGCGGCGAGCGAGCCGAGCAGCGCGCCGTCGAGTCCGGCGACGAGCGCCGCTACCGTCCCGGTCGCCAGCGCGAGGCCGGCGCGCGAGGAACGTGCCGCGGCGGACACGAGGAGGGCCAACGACAGCACGACCAGCCCGAACAGCGCGGTCACCAGAACGTAGCGCAGGTACAGCGCGGGCGAGTCGACGGTGGCGTGGGAGGCGACGACCGAGAGCGTCGGCTCGACGGTCATCGGAACGGCCGCGCCGGCGACGGCGTGGCCGGCCGCGACCACGCCGAGAACGACCACCGCCCGGCCGAGGTACACGCCGAAGACGTACCAGTGGCCCGAGACCGGGTACGTTCGAATCGTCCGGAGTTCGCCGCTCTCGCGGTCGGCGAGTAGCGACCGATAACCGACGGCGAACGCGAGCACCGGAACCAGCACCTCGACCGGCGTGAGCAGGTCGAGCACGAGCGCGAGGTACGAACCGGTGCCGGCGAGCCACGCGGCCCCGCCGACCAGCAGGACGTAGCCGACCCCGACCGCCCACAGCGCGCGGGTCCGAACGACGGTCAGGAACTCGCGCTGGGCGACGTCCAACACGTACCGGCTCCCGGTCATCGTCCGCCTCCGCGGAGTCCGGACGCGACGCTGGCCGCGCCCGCGTCGGGGCCGAGCGCCTCGATCGCGGCTTCGAGGCGCTCGGCGTCGGCCTGGGCAAGCAACTCCTCGGGCGTGCCGGCCGCGACCAGTTCCCCGTGGTCGAGCAACAGTACGGTGTCGGCAACGCGCTCGACCGCGCGCAGGTCGTGCGTCGAGAGCACCACCGCGCCGCCGCCCCCGGCGAGGTCGTCTATCACTGCCCGTATGTGCCGTCCCATCGCGGGGTCGAGGCCGCTCGACGGCTCGTCGAGCGCGAACACCGACGGTTCGCCGACCATCGTCTGGGCGATGCCGAGCAGCCGGCGCATCCCGCCCGACAGCGCGTCGACCCGGCGGTCGGCGACCGCCGTGAGGCCCACGCGGTCGAGGACGGCGTCGACGTCGGGCGACGGCTCGACGAGCGCCCCGTAGAACTCGACCGTCTCACGGACGGTGAACTGGCCCCGGAACGCGGGCTGTTGGGCCAGATAGCCCACGCGGCGGCCGGGTCCCCCGGCGACCGAGACGCTCCCGTCGTCGGGGTCGAGCAGGCCCGCGACGAGTCGGAGCAGCGTGGTCTTGCCCGACCCGTTCGGGCCGACGATGCAGGCGACGCTGCCGGTCTCGATGCTGAAGGTGACGTCGCCGAGCACGTCGAGGTCGTCGAACGAGTGACTCACCCGCTCGACCTCGACGAGGGCCCGGTCGTCGGTCGGTCCGTCCGTTCGGGGAGTAAGCTGTGAGCTCATGGTGTGGTCACGTTGTTCGCCGCTAACCGCTCGGGTCGAACCGGGTCGGCGAGCGGGGCGGGGTCGACGATGCCCGCGCCGCGAAGCCCGGGAACGGACCCCTGAAACCGCCTGAGCGCCCGCGAGATGGGCGACCGAGAGAGGGCGTAGGCCGCCTGGGAGTCCCCGGCGCTCCGGTCGACGAGGTCGGTCGGCCGGTAGCGCCGGTCGACGACGCCGTCGCCGTCGCGGTCCGTCCCGGGAACCACGCCCCAGTAGTTGCCGCGTCCGTCGACCGCCCACGCTTCGAGGCCCGCCATGCCGGGCGACACCGGGCGGTCGTTGGCCACGATGTCGTTCCGGGAGACGTCGTTGGTGGGCAGTAGCGTCGTCGAGCGGACGCCGACGTCGTTGTCGACGACGGTGTTGTGGCGGTAGACGGACCGGGTGGTCCCGACCGTCAGCCCGACCTCGTTGTTCGCGAGGACGTTGTCGGTCGCCAAGGAGGCCGAACCGGCGACGCTGATGCCGACGGTGCTGTTCCGAACGTCGTTGCCGGTCAGGAGGTTCCCGGTCGGGCGCGTCATCACGAAGACGCCGGTGTTCGTGTCGCGAATCGTGTTGTCGGCGACGAGCACGTCGCTCGTGTGCATGTCGTGGAAGCCGTACCGGACGTCCTCGATGCGGTTGTCGCGGACGACCGTCCCGTCGGCGTAGTGGGTGTAGACCGCGTCGCGCCCCCCGTCGAACCGGGAGTCCTCGACGACCGTCCGCGAGTACATCGGCAGGACGCTCATGAAGCCCTCCCGTCCCGCGGTGCCGTTCACCTCGACGGACCGGACGACGGTGTCGTCGCTGTCGAGCGCCACGACGCCGTTCGAGGGCGTGTCGATACTGACGTTCTCGACGAGCGACCGCGGAGCGTCCCGGAGCCGGATGGCCGCGTCGCCGTACCCGTAGGTGAGCCTGATGCGGCGGTCCCACGCCGACCCGTCGTCGGCCGCCGGGTCCCCGCCGTTGCTCGCCCCGACGCCGACGATTCGGAGGTCCGCGACCGCGACGTCGGGCGACCGGACGGCGACCACCGAGCCGTTTCCGCCGCCGTCGAGGACGGTGTCGGCTCCCGCACCGCTGAGCGTGACCGGCTTCTCGACGGTGAGGTCGGCGTCGTACCGGCCCGGAAGCAGTTCGACGGTGGTGTCGGCCGGGGCGCGCTCGACCGCCGTGGCGAGCGTCGGGCCGCCCTCGCCAACCACCACCGTCGACGGCGAGCGGGCGAGCCGGTCGGCCGCCGCCGCGACCGCCTGCCGGTCGGTCCCGACGACCATCGAGACCGGCCGGTCGCGCGTCGCCTGCGCCCGGTCGACGGTCCGGTCCGCCCACCGGTGGCGCTGGGCGGCCGACGGCTCGCGGTCGGTCGGGGACCCCTCGCCCGCGTCGCGAGCCGCGAGCTCGTCCCAGTCGAGGACCGCGCCGCCGTGTTGGTCGGCGAAGGTCCGCGCGGCCGCCCGGTCGCCGAACGGGAGCGTGGCCGGACCCGCGGGCGTTCGCGCCGACGTTCCGACCACGAACCACGCCTCGCGGGCGCGCGTCCAGCCGGGCGACCGCCCGTCCGGCAGCGTCACGTACCCCTCGTCGGTCAGTCGCGGGTCGGTCCCGGAGAGGTCGGTGACGAACGCGGCGAGCGGGCGGCCGAACTGGGCCGCGTGGCGGGGTCCGGTCGCGCCCGCCACGAGCGAATCGGTCCCGTAGAAGCCGACCACGTACTCGTACTGGGCGTAGAAGACCTGCCCTCGCGGGACGACGTGGCCCGCTTGCTCGGCGCGCTCGACGTCGACGCCGGTGAGCCCGGTCGCGAGCGTCTGGTCGAACGGGACGGGCGAGAGCTCGCCGCCGTCGGCCGGGTCGACCGCGAGACCGCTCGCCGCTACGAGCACCGCGAGCAGGACGGCCGCGCCGGCGTACGTCACGGCTCTCATCGACGTGTCCCCCGTGGCGGTCGCGCCGGTGTCGCCGCCCCGTCCGGGCGTCGGTCGACGTCTCGCGCGAGCGGAGCCGACGCCTCCCGCGGACCCGACACACCGCGCGTCCGGTGGCGTCGACCGGGCGTACCGAACGCGCCGCCCCCGGCGTGCTGTCGACTCATATCGGGAGCGACGGCACGGCGTTCGGTGCGACGGCGAGCACGATTTGCCCCACGCCGGCGAGGGACACGACCGCGCCGGCGGCCCGTTCGAGCCGCCCGCCGAGGTCGGCGAGTCGCCCCGTGGCGACGTCGAGCCCGAACCCCACCGCGAGGGTCAGCGCCACCAGCGGCACGGCGACGCCGGCAGCGTACGCCGCGACCACGGCGACCGCCGCCCGGGCCGAGAGCGCGACCGCCTGGACGACGACGGCCAGAAACACCGGCAGGACGCAGCCCGCAGACGCGCCGGCGTAGCCGGCTCCGAACAGCGCGAACCCCGGCGCGTCCGCCCGGCGGGCCGGCAACGGGACGGTCAGGGTCGGCCCGCGCGCCGTCAGCAGCCCGACGCCGAAGACCACCAGCGCGACACCGACCAGCGGTTCGACGACCGCGAGGAGCCCCGAGACGGGGCGACCGACGAGCACCGCCAGCCCCGCGAGCGCGCCGAGCGTCGCGACGACGCCACCCCCGGCCGCGAGCCCGCGCGCGACGATACCGGCCGCCCGCCGGTCGTCGCCGGCCACGCCGGCGTAGTAGCCGACGTAGCCCGGCACCAGCGGCAGCGCGCACGGCGACAGGAACGTCACGACGCCAGCGCTCGCCGCGAACGCGAGGTGGCTCCAGACCGGACCGCTCACGCCGACTCACCGCCGCGTGCGGCCCGTATCTCGTCGGCGATCGTCGCGGCGGTCGTCGGGCCCGCGTGCGACCACGTTTCGGTCCCGTCGGGCGCGACGACGACGGCGGTCGGCACGCTCGTCGCGTCGTACGCCCGGGCCAGCTCCGTCCCGTCGTCGGTGGCGACGGGCCACGTCCCGCCGTGGTCGGCCCACCACGCGGCGACGTCGTCGGCCGAGACGGTCAGCCCGACGGGCTCGCTCGTGACCGAGAGGAACTGGACGTCGTCGTCGACCCGCTCGTGGGCCTCGCCGACGACCGACATCTGGGACGCACAGACCCCACAGGTCGTCGCGAAGAACTCGACGAACGTCACGCGCCCGGGCTCCGGGACGGTCGTCCGACCGGCCTCGCTGCCCGGGGCGTCGAGGGTCTCGACGGTCACCGGTCCCGCGTCGCGGGCCACCGACTCCGTTTCGCCGGTCACCGGGCCCGCGTCGCCCCCGTCGTCGCGCGCGAGCGACTCGCCGAGGCTGTTGCACCCGGCGGCCGCCATCGTCGTCGCGGTGGCGACCGACGCGAGCAGGTCACGTCGTCGCACGAGGGTCACCCCCGTCGCCCGCCCGTCGAGGCGGCTCGCTCACCACGGCTGGAAGCTGGGCAGCGGGACGGCCGGGAGCCCGACGCCCAGCGCCGCCAGCCCGTGCTGGACGGGGACGTACCCGAGCGCGACGAAGGCGAGTCCGAGCCCGCGGTGGAGTCGGCGGCGCTCGCCCACGTCGAGCCCGTCGAACAGCGCCCCCGTCAGGAAGACCGCGGGGATGGTTCCGGCCCCGAGGGCCGCGAGCGCGGCCACGCCCCCGAGCGCGGAGCCCTGGGCGAACGCGTACAGGTACGCGGGGTACAGGAGCGGACACGGCAGGAGGCCGTGGACCGCGCCGAGTCCGGCGATGCGGTAGTCGCCGACCCACGCGTCGACGCGGGGAACCAGAGCGGTTCGGACGGCGGCCGATATCCGGTCGATTCCCGGTATCGGAACGCGACGTGCGCCCCGGCCGGTGAGGTAGGTGACCCCGACGGCGGCGACGACGAGCCCCGCGCCGATTCCGGTCGCGGCGCGAACCTCCGTCGCGACGCGGGTCAGGTCGCGGAGGCTCACGAAGACGAGCTGGCCGGCGAGGCCGAACAGTCCGCCGAGCAGGGCGTAACTGGCCGTCCGACCGAGGTTGAACAGCGCGTGCTGGCGGACCGCCCGGACCGTGAGCGTGTCGTCGCGAGCCCCCTCGTCCATTCTGGCGGCGTAGGTCGCGACCAGCGGCCCGCACATTCCGATGCAGTGTGCGCCCCCGAGCAGGCCGACCAGCGCCAGTACCGGGAGGCCGAGCGTCTCGGTTCCGAGGAGAGGGTTGGCTGGTGTGCATGTGGTCATCTCAACTGGTTGCGTCGACGACCGTCTCCACGTCCGAGAGGACGCGCTCGTGGTCCGGTTGGTCGGTCCGATACGCGCGCTCGACGACGCCGTCGGGGTTCCGGAGGAAGGTCAGCGAGAGGTGCCGGAAGTCGTAGCCCGGAAGCCGCTCGGACTCGCCCGCGCCGATGCGGTCGAAGCTGATGCCGAGTTTGTCGGCGACGACCGCCTTCGCGCGCTCGGCCGACTCCGGGCGCAAGAACCGCCAGTTGCCCGCCTCCATGTCGACGTTCATCCGCTGGCCGTAGTTCCGGAGCGTCTCTGCGTCGTCGCGTTCGGGGTCGAAGGTGAGCGCCAGGAACGTCACCTGGTCGTCGACGTTCCGGTCGACGGTCCCGTGCTGGACGCCCGCCAACTGTCCGATGAGGCGCACGCACTCGACGGGACAGGTGGCGAAGAAGGCGGTCACGACCAGCGTCGCGTCGATGGCGTCGCTGTCGACCACCTCGTCGGCCAGCGGGTCCGGCAGGCTGAACGCCGGCAGCGGTTCCCCGTGGGCGGGGTACGGAAGTTCGCTGCTGTCGTACTGTCGGTCGTCGGGCGCGTCGAGGACCGTCGCACTCGCTCCCCCGTCGTCGCCGAATACCGTAGTGAGACAGCCGGCGCTCGCGGTGGCGAGTCCGGCCGCGAGATAGGTTCGTCGGTCCATCGCTCGACGCTTGTGAACTCGCGAAAGTAAGCAATCTGGTGCACCTCTCGAAAACTTCCGACAGCTGCACCAGACCGCCTCTCATCGCGGTCCGACGACGGTGTGGTATGGACGCTCGACGCACCATCGAACCGAACGGCTACTGCGTGAGCGACGTCCCAGGTGGGCGAGACGGCGAACCGAACTCCGTCGAGCACCCCCGGACGAAGCGGCCGTCGAACGCGGAGCGTTCGACCGAGCCGTCGCCGACCAGTCCCGGGGGCGACTGCCGGACTGACCGCTCTCACTCGCGGAACGTGTCGTCGATGAGCCGCGTGAAGCGGTCGACGAGGCGGTCCGAGAGCGACGGGGCCACCTCGTCGAGCAGGCGGCGAGTCTCCTCGGGGCGGGTCAGCGTGACGTGGCTTCGGCCGTGCTGGTCGTAACACTTCTCCGCGACGTCGGCCTCGACGAGCGTCGAGACGTGCCACGATATCGTGCTCCGCGCCACGTCGAGTTCCGCAGCCAGGTCGGCGGCCGACGGCTCCGGGTCTTCGAGCGCGACGACGATGATGCCGCGGACGGTTTCCCGCCGGAGGAGCGCGATGGTTCGTCGCTCCCAGGACTCGTACCCCTGCGGGAAGTAGTGGGTCCGGTCGCGAAGCTCCGCGACGTCGAGACGTCCGGCTCGGCGGAGACGGCGGAGGTGGTACTGCGCTTGCCCGGTTGCGATGTCGAGGTCGCGGACGAGTTCGTTGAAGTGGACGCCCGGATGGGATTCGACGTGGCTGTGGACCGTCCGTCTCACGTCACTCATGCTCTCGTCGGTTGGCCGTCGCCCGTGTAAAGGCGCTCGCCGGTTCCCAGTCGCTGGGAACGCGCTGTTCAACCCGACCGCGAGGGCGGCCCGCTGCGATACAGCGCGTACAGCACCAGGGTAGCGACCGCGAAGTCCGAGCCGTGTTCGACGAGGTGGTGGACCGGCATCGGGACGAGTCCCGCGAGCGTCCCGAACCCGACGAACGACCGGCAGACGAGGACGCCGAGCGCGACCGTCACCAGAAAGTAGACCCTCGTCCGCCGCCGTCGGTAGCCGGCCAGCCCGAGCAGGAACAGCGCCACGGTCCCGAGCGTCGCGAGAACGAGGACGGCGATCAGCACCGACGCTTCGGTCCCACTTATCCAGTCGGCGACGAGCGGGAACATGCCCGGTTGGGCCGACGCACTCGAACCGGGAGTGCGTTACGGGTTCCAGCGGCCGTCGAGCCGACCCGGACGCCGGCCGAGGCGGGGTGACAAAGATTTATGGGTCACACTATAGAACGTTGCTTTAAATGGCCGGAGAGAGCATAGGAAACTCCTACGCCTCCGAGCGCGACCGAAACGGGGCGTTGCCCGGCTTCCGGTCGCGCCTTCGGACCCTCAAGAGCGAGGGTTGCAACCTCCTCGTCGTCGGGGACCCGTCTCGGGAGGTGTTTACGCGGGCGAGCGGGACCATGCTCGGCGACCCCGACGCCCGGCGGTGGCGGGTGCTCGCGCTCACCGACGCCGACCCCGAGAGCGTCTACGACCGGCTCCCGGCGGCCTCGGTCGCGCCGCGCCCGCCGACCGAGACCACGCGGGTCCTCAACCACGCCACTCCGCCCCGACCGATAACCGAGACCACCGACGGACTCGGCGCGACCGTCCCCGAGGTGACGGTCGGCGACGCGAACCTCGCCGGCCTCAGGAGCCGGCTCTGCGAGGCGGTCGCCGACTTCGGCGCGCGGAGTCGACGGCCCTCGGCGCTCCGGGTCGCGGTCGACTCGCTCGCGCCCCTGCTCGCCCACTACGAGTCCGACGTCGTCCGGCGGTTCCTCCGGACGGTCGGCGACCGGGTGCGCGAGCACGACGCGATGGCCCACTACGTCCTGCCCGAACCCTACGACGGCGACCGGTGTCGGCGACTCGCCGACGAGTTCGACGCGGTGGTCGAACTCCGGACGGTCGCGGGCGACCCCGAGGAGCGGTGGCACCTCCCCGACTCGGGCGTGACGACGCCGTGGGTGCCCCTCTGAAGCGCCCGACGGCGAACCCGCCCTCCGCGAACCCGACGTTTATCACGCCGCCGGGCACACGCGAACGCATGGCAACTCCCGTTTCCTCGGACAAGCGCCGCGAAATCGAGACGTTCGCGAGCGAGTGGGTCCGCGAGGAGGGCGTCCCGGGCGCGAGCGTCGCCGTGGTCGACGCCGACGGCCTCGCGTACGCCGAGGGGTTCGGCGCGCGCGACCGGGCGGCCAACGACCCGGCGACCCCCGACACCCTCTACGGCATCGGCTCGTGCACCAAGTCGGTGACGGCGGTGGCGGTCATGCGGCTCGCGGAGGCCGGCGACCTGTCGGTCGAGGACCCGGTCGACGACTACCTGCCCCACCTCGCGGACGCGCCGGGCGACCCCGTGACGCTCCACGAGTTGCTGTGTCACTCCTCGGGGCTGCCCAGCGACGGCAACCTCTCGGCGCTCATCACCCGGCTGACCGACCGGGGCGACCGCGACCCGGACCTCCCGATGACCGGCGACGGCGACTTCCGGCGACACGTCCAGACCGCCGCCGACGAGCGACTGGTCGGCGAGGACCGGTTTTTCTACTACAACACCGGCTACACGCTCCTCGGGAAGGTCGTCGAGGAGGTGACCGGGCGAACGTACGCCGAGTACGTCCGGGACGAGATTCACGACCCGCTCGGGATGGACCGGTCGTGTTTCTCCCGGGCGGCCTTCGAGGCGGCCGACGACCGCATGACGGCGTACAACCGCGAGCCGGTCGGCGACGACGACGGGAGCGGCGACGCACTCGACGCGGTCGAGGCGTCGCTGGCGTTCGACGAGCGCCTCTACGCGCCCGGCGGGATGCTGAGTTCGGTCGCCGAGATGGCCAACTACGTCCGGCTGTACCTCGACAGCGCCGACGGGGACAGCGCGGGCGAGCGCGACCGCGGCGCGTTCGAGGGCGAGCGGCTCCTCGCGCCCGAGTCGGTCGCGCGGATGACCGAGCGTCACGCGACCCGCGAGGACTACCTCGACGGTCGCGCGCAGGGGTACGGCTACGGCCTCTCGTCGACCGCGTTCCTCGACGACGTGCTCGTGGGCCACGGCGGCATGATGGGCACGACGACCGCGTGGTTCGGCTACCTCGAAGACGCCAACGTCGGGGTCGTGGCCGCGTGCAACGCCGCGCCCACCAAGCACCCGTCGGCCGTGGGGAAGGCGGTGCTCGCGCTGGTCCGGGACGCCGACCCTCACGAGGTGGTCCCGTCCTACGCCTTCGAGCGGAAGGCCGAGCCGCTGGTCGGCGAGTACGCCTCCCACCGCGAGGTCCGGACCGCCACGGTCGAGCGCGACGGCGCGGGCTTGCGGATCGCGTTCGACGACCCCGGCTGGTCGGGCGAGTACCGGGTCGTCCCCGAGAACATGGACCCCGACGACCACCGGTACTACGTCGTCACGGCGACCGGCAAGCGCGTCCCGGTGGAGTTCCGCGTCGGCGAGGACGACGTGAGCCTCCTGCTCCAGCGCTGGCGGCTCCACAGGCAGTAGTCCGAGCGGTGCCGTTCGGGGGACCGTCGGGCTCCCGACGTCACGGACGGCCGGAGGCGTGCCGAACGGCTCCGGGGCACTCCCCCGAGACGAGTGGTGGACGCGACCCACAGCGCTTTATACCGCGCCGGAACCACCTCCGGGTATGCTCGTTACGCTTGAGGGGCTCGACGGGAGCGGCAAGACGACGGTCTGGGAGGTGCTCCGCGAGGAGTTCCCCGACCACGTCTACACCCGCGAGCCCACCGAATCGTGGTACGGGGAGGCGGTCGACCGCTCGGTCGCCGACGACGACGCCGACCCGCTGGCCGAACTGTTCCTCTACACCGCCGACCACGCCAACCACCTCGCCGAGACGGTCCGGCCCGCGCTCGCGGACGGGAAGGTCGTCGTCTCGGACCGCTACTCCGATTCGCGGTACGCGTATCAGGCGGTCAGCATCGAGGAGTACGTCAAGCGCCCGCTGGAGTACGTCCGGGGCGTCCACGGCCCGTGGACCCGGCCGCCCGACGCCACGCTCTACTTCGACGTCGACCCCGAGACGGGCGCTGCCCGGAGCGGCGCGACCAACAAGTTCGAACAGGCGGCGTTCCTGCGCAGCGTGCGGGAGAACTACGAGCGGCTCGCGGACGCCGAACCCGAGCGGTTCGTCCGCATCGACGCCACGCGGTCGCCCGAGGCGGTCATCGATTCGGCCGTCGACGTGTTCGAGCGACTGCTCGCCGACGAGTGACCCGCCGGGAATCGGCTTGCGCGCGAGCCTCAGTTCCGCGGTGGGACCGGGGTCAGTCGGACGTCGGGGGCGGGTCCGGGAATCGAACTGTCCCGATACTATTAAAATGAACGTCGCCCCCGGCGCGAGGTATCGCCATTACTATCTTACGAGTTAAATGGGGAATGAATTACGATGGTTTCCTACACTGGCGACGTGAGTGGATATGTGTTCCTAAAGGGGCCAAATATTCCTATTATCATAAGGTATATACCCGGGCTCTCTAAACAAGGGGAAGCATGGTAACTAGGCGCAAGTACCTTTCGGCGGTCGCGGCGGCAACCGGCGTCGGCACCACAGGACTGGCTGGCTGTCTCGGTGACAGCGGCGGCACGACCGAGATCAGCGCGGCGACGGTGTTCAACGAAGACCACATCCAGGCCCGCATCCTGAGTCGCGGTGTCGAGAACTTCGTCGAGGCGTCCGACAACGACTACGAACTCGACCTGCTCGCGGGGTCCATCGGCGGCGAGGAGGACCAGATGGAGTCGGCCGCGACGAACGACATCCAGATGCACAGTACGAGTTTCGGCGGACTCACCAACCGATACGACAGCGAGTACGGGTTCATCTCCGCTCCGTTCGTGGCCCAGGACTGGGAGCACCTGCAGGCCATCGAGGAGGAGTTCGTTCACGGCGACGACGGGTTCAACAGCGTGCTCGCCGAAGAGGGCAGCCAGCGCGTCCTCGGCGGCGCGTACCGCGGCATCCGGCACACCACCTCGAACATGCCGGTGACCCATCCGGACGACCTCGAGGGCGTCCCGATGCGGCTGCCCGAGATAGACTCGTGGATTCAGCCGTGGGACGAGATCGGCGTCGAGGTCACGCCGGTCCAGGCCGACGAGCTGTACTCGGCGCTCGAAACGGGCGTCATCGAGGCCTCTGAGGGCCCCATCGGGCAGTTCAACGACTTCAGCCTCTACGAGGTCCAGAGCCACTTCTCCCAGACCGGACACATGGTGCAGGCGTACGCGCAGGTCGTCAGCAACGAGTTCTGGGACGGCCTCTCGGACGCCGACAAGGACGCCCTCGACCAGGCGGTGCAGGACGCCATCGACTGGGGGTACGAGACCCTCCAGGGCGAGTTCGACGACCTGACACAGATGGTCCAAGACGAGCACGGTACGACGGTCGTGCCCGCCGAGGAGGTCGACCAGGAGGCGTTCCAAGACGCCGCCCAGCCCGCACTCGACCGCCTGTTCGAGGAGGAGTGGCTGGTCGGATACGACGAAGTCGCCAACCTCGCGTAACGAGGGGGCCCCATTTTATCATGAGCGAGAATACTGATTCGACGGGCTCCGTAGATTCAGGGAGCGACGGCACCGTTTTAGACGGAGTCCACAAGGGGCTGGAGGTCGTCGGGGTCGCGCTGCTCGTGCTCATCGGCGTCATCACGTCGGCTCGGGTCGTCGCCCGGACGTCGCCGGCGTTTCCGAACCTCATCTGGTCCGGCGAGATAGCCCGATACGCGCTCGTCATCATGACCATCATCGGGATTCCGTACGCGATGCGGACCGAGGACCACATCTCGATCCGACCGCTGCTCGAAGGCCTCGAAGAACGGACCCGGACCGTCCTGTTTCTGACCGCCAACGTGCTGGTAGTCGGATTCAGCTTCCTCCTCGCGTACGCCTCGGCGCGGGTGGCCGAGCGGACGCTCGGGAACCCGCTGCCGACGGTCCGGTGGCTGAACTACGGCTACGTGAACATCCTCATCACGATCATGTTCGTCCTGACCGCGATATACGCGCTCGAACAGGTGGCATCGGAGTGGAGAACGCTGACCGGAAACGCGACGACCGACGGTGAATCGGTCGAGGCCAAGGACAACGCATGAGTGACCTCGTCCTCGCGGCGGCGTTCCTCGTCGTGCTCCTCGCGCTGTACGCGATGGGCGTCCACGTCGCGTTCGCCATCGGCATCTCGTCGGTCGTCATCATGCTGCTGCCGTTCGGGCCGCCGTTCCAGGTCCAGACGCTCGCACAGCGGTTCTACACCGGGATGAACAGCTTCATCCTCATCGCGGTGCCGTTCTTCCTGCTCGCGGGCAGACTGATGAACGAGGCGGGGATGACCGAGATAATCTTCGACTTCGCCGAGGAGCTCGTCGGTCCCATCCGCGGCGGCCTGGCCCACGTCAACGTCCTGGTGAGCATGCTGTTCTCCGGGATGAGCGGCTCCGCGGTCGCGGACGCCGCCGGGCTGGGCGTCATCGAGTACGAGTCGATGGTCGACCGCGACTACGACAAGAACTTCGCGGCGGGCATCACCGGCGCGTCCGCGACCATCGGTCCCATCATCCCGCCGAGCATCGCCGTCATCGTCTACGGCGTCCTCGCGGAGGTGTCGGTGGGCGCGCTGTTCATCGCCGGCATCATCCCCGGCATCCTGATGGGTCTCAGCCTCATGGGCATGGTGCTGGTGCTCAGCTACACCAAGGGGTTCGCGCCGCCGGTCAAGCAGTACGACTTCGGAGCGCTCGGCCGGTCGTTCCTCCGGTCGATTCCGGCGCTGATAATGCCCATCATCATCGTCGGCGGCATCCTCACCGGGCGGTTCACGCCCACCGAGGCGGCGGTCGTCGCGGCGGTGTACGCGCTGTTGCTCGGGACGCTCTACTACAGGAGCCTGTCGCTGCAGTCGCTGTACGGCGTCCTGAAGGAGACGTTCATCGACACCAGCGTCCTGCTGTTCATCATCGGCATCGCCAACCTCTACGGCTACCTGCTCGTGCTGTCGGGCGTGCCGTCGTTCCTGACCGACAACGTGCTCGCGCTGACGTCGAATCCGACGCTCATCCTCGTCCTCCTCGCCATCGTCCTGTTCCTGCTCGGGACGTTCATGGAGACGCTCGCCATCATCATGATAATGACGCCGATGCTCGTGCCGGCGTTCCCCGACCTCGGCATCGACCCGCTGGCGTTCGGCATCATCATGATGGTGGTCCTGATGATGGGCATCATCACGCCGCCGTTCGGCATCGCGCTGTTCTCGCTCGAACGGGTGACCGACCGCCAGTTGGACGACCTCATCCGGGGCGTCGCGCCGTTCTACGTTCCGCTGGCGCTCGTGGTGCTCGTGCTCATCCTGTTCCCCGACATCGTCCTCTACCTGCCCGAGCGGTTCGGGCTCTACTGACGCCCGTCCCTGCCGTTTTTTCGGCGAGCGCGTCCCTCGGCCGGCAGCCGCGTGGGGACGCCGCGCGGACCGAACCGCAATCCCTACCTTGGGCGTCCGCACACTCACTCCCATGCAACTGGGCGTCGTCGGACTGGGCCGCATGGGCCGCATCGTTGTCGACCGGGTGCTGGACGCTGGCCACGACGTGGTCGCGTTCGACTTGGACGACGAAGCAGTCGCGGCCGCCAGCGATGCGGGCGCGACCCCCGCCGACTCGGTGACCGACCTCGCCGAGCGCCTCGACGGCGACGGGCGCATCTGGCTGATGGTCCCCGCCGGCGAGCCGGTCGACGCCGCGCTCGACGACCTCGAACCGCACCTCTCGGGCGACGACGTGGTAGTCGACGGCGGCAACTCCCACTTCGAGGACTCGGTTCGGCGGGCCGAATCGACCGCGGCCGCCTACCTCGACTGTGGGACCTCGGGCGGCCCCGCCGGGGCGGAACTGGGCTTCTCGCTGATGGTCGGCGGCCCCGCGTGGGCCTACGAGGAACTGACGCCCGTCTTCGACGCGGTGGCGACCGGACCCGAGGGCCACGACCGGATGGGTCCCTCGGGGTCGGGCCACTACGTCAAGATGGTCCACAACGGCGTCGAGTACGCGCTGATGCAGACCTACGGCGAGGGGTTCGAGCTACTGGCGAACGGTCGATACGACCTCGACCTCGAATCGGTGGCCCGGACGTGGAACAACGGCGCGGTCGTCCGGTCGTGGCTGCTCGAACTCTGCGAGGAGGCGTTCCGCGAAGAGGGGACCGACGGGGACGAACTCGGCACCGTGGCCGACCACGTCGCTGGCGGGTCGACCGGGACGTGGACCGTCCAGGAGGCGCTCGAACGGGAAGTTCCGGTGCCGCTCATCTATCAGGCGCTCGTCGAGCGGTTCGGCTCGCGCGCGACCGGGGACGGGCCGGGTCGGTTCTCCCGGCGGTTGGCCAATCGGCTCCGCTACGGCTTCGGTCGTCACGAGGTGGCTCGGCGCGGGGAGTAGCGCTGCGAGGCGTCCGGGCGAGGACTCCCGGGACAGCACTCCTCTCGGTTCAGATAATTACCGTTTAGGAATATCTTTATGCACCAGTGATTCACACGCCCAACCATGCTCTCTGTCGAGGATTCCAAGCCCGCCCTCGTCGGCGGGGCGGCGGCGGTGGGCGCGTCGCTGGCGGTGAATCCGACGATATCGGTGGCGCTCGGCTCGCTTCTGGCCGTCGTCGTCAAGAACAGGACTGACCCGGACGCGAACTTCATGCTCGTGGGCGGACTGATGCTGACGCTCGTCGGCATCGGTGGCGTCGCAATCGGCTCGTTTCCCGGCGCACCCGTGGCGGTCATCGGGGCCGGCGGTAGCATCGTCGGCGGCACGTTCCTCTGGGTCGGGAAGAAGATAGACCAGTGGGCTATCGGTCGAATCCTGCGATTCCTCTGGGCGCTCGTCCACCTCGGGTCGACGCTCGTCGTCATCGCGAAGATAGCGGTCGTGCTTCCGCTGACGTTCGTGGCCGGCGTGGTCGGCGCGGACGTTCCCATCCTCGGCAATTTCACGTTCGTCCTCTACTGCCTGGCCGTGATGTTCGGATTCTACGCCATCGACCAGGGCAAGTCCGTCTTCCAGGTGCGCCGGAAGATGTACGGCTCCCGCCGCCGGGCCAGCGTCGACGACGTCAAGAACGCCGCCGCCACGGCCGAGAAGACCGCCCAGAAGGCCGAGGACGTGGGCGCGAGCGTCCGGGACGCCGACGCACAGGACGTCAAGCAGGCCGCCTCCTCGGCGAAAGAGACCGTGAGCTCGGTTCGGGGCGGTGGCGACGACGGCGGCGTGGCCGCGAGCGACGGCGGCGGAGCGGCCGCGAGCGATGGCGGTGGGGCGGCCGCGAGCGACACGCAGGCCCCGACGGCCGCCGAGTCGGGCGCGGACGGGCCGGACGAGCCGACCGCCGAGTCGGCGACTCGAAGCGAGTCGACGACCGCCTCGGCCGACCGGTCGGCGGGCGGCGACGACGACGGCTCGGTCTCGACCGACTGGCTGTCCGACGCCGCCGACCCCTCGCTGGTGGTGCGCAACCACGCCGGCGAGTCGAAGTCGGCTCGCGTGGGCTGTCGGGTCGACGGCGAGAAGCGACTGGCCGACGACGTCACGCTGGGTCCGGGCGACGCCACCGACTGGGACGACCTGCCGACCGACGACCGGTTCGAGGTCGGCGTGGTGGTCGACGACGGCCCGTCGGCCGGCGAGCGGTTCGACCCCAGCGATGCGCCCGACGAGATTCGAGTCACCATAACCGACTGGGACGTCGTGTTCGACGCGGGGGACGGGTCGGGCGGCGACGCGGCCTCGGGGAGCGCCGACTCGGCCGCCGCGTCCGACGCCGGAGCGGCCGACAGCGAGCCGACGAGTCCCGAGTCCGACCCCGCGTCGTCCGGAACTGTAACCGCATCGTCCGGAACCGGGTCGTCCGGTGACGCCGCTGGGGCGTCGGGGGCAGGAACCGGCTCGGCGTCCCGCGACGACCCCGAGCCGGCCCGGTCGTCCAGCGCCGCCGACAAGGTGTTCGGCGGAGCGACCGGCGGGTCCGACGACGGCGGGGCATCCGGCGAGACCCCGGACCCCGAGGACGAGTCGTGGGACGGCGCGGCCGACCTCGCGGCTGCGGTCCGGGACTCGCCCTCGGAAGCGCGGGTCGAGCGACTCACCGAGTTCCTCGACTCGGCGTCCGTCGCCGAGCGCGAGGCGGCGATTCGCGGGCTCAGGCAGTCGGTCCGTGACCACCCCGGCGCGGTCGCGGGCGCGGTCCCGAGCGTCGCGGCGCTGCTCGACGCCGACGTCGGGGAGACCCGCGAGGAGGCCATCGTCACGCTCCAGCGACTCGCCGAGACGCATCCCGACGCGGTCGCCCGCGCCACCGACGCCGTGGTCGCGCGGCTCGACGACGGGAGCCCCAAGGTCCGGACCGCGGCGTGTCGCACGCTCGAAGCGACCGGCGCGTCCGCCGGGACCGAGAAGCTCCGCGAACTCGCCGACGAGGACAGCCACAAGGGCGTGCAGGTCGCGGCCTTCCACGCCCTCCAGTCGGCCGGGAACTGACTGCTCTATCTGTCCGCCTGGTACACCTCGCCCCGGCGCTCGTACTCCATCTCGGTCGCCACTCGATCGGCGACGGTCTCGCCGCAGAGTCGCTCGACGACGTGGAGCGCGAGGTCCAGCCCGGCGGTCACCCCGCCGGCGGTCACCACGTCGCCGTCGTCGACCACGCGGGCGTCCACGACCTCGGCGTCGGTCTCCCGGAGGTCGTCGACCGCGCCGGCGTGGGTGACCGCGGGTCGGCCGTCGAGCAGTCCGGCCGCCGCGAGTAGCATTCCGCCCGTACAGACCGCACCGAGGTCGACCCCGCGCTCGTGGAGGTCGGCGAGCGCGGCCGGCAGGTCGCCGGCCTGCGCTTGCGCCCACGCGCTGGCGTCCGAGCGGTCGTTCCACCCGCCGCCGGGGACGACCACGAGGTCGGGGTCGGCGTCGGCGAGCGTTCCCGCCACCTCGACGCGGAGGCCGTGACTCGCGGTCACGCTGTCGGTCGAATCGAGCGTGCGCAGCGAGACGTCGAGGTCGCACCCGCGCTCGGCCGCGTTCGAGAACACCTCGTACGGGCCGACCGCGTCGAGTTCGTCGAACCCCTCGTAGACGACGATTGCGATGTCGGTGGTCACACCGTCCGCTGTGGGTCGCGCGGTGAAAAGCGTGGGGTCCCGTCGGACGACGAACTCACTCGTCGGGATACGGAATCTCGCAGGTCTCGCCGTCGTCGGGCACGAACACCTCGCCGTCGAAGGCCTCGCGGGCCTCCGCGAGGTGGTCCGAAACGTCGCCGGCGTACCGCGAGGAGATGTGGGTGAGCGCGAGTCGTTCGACGCCGGCCCGGTCGGCGAGTTCGGCCGCCTCGCGGGCGGTCGCGTGGCCTGTGTCGGCGGCCCGGTCGGCCCAGTCGTCGGCGAACGTGGCGTCGTGAATCAGGAGGTCGGCGTCGGCGGCCGCCGCCTCGACGGGGCCGGTCGGGCGCGTGTCGCCGGTGTAGACCACTCGCCGGCCGGGTCGGGGGTCGCCCACGACCTGCTCGGGGTCGACGACCGTGCCGTCGTCGAGTTCCACGGACTCGCCCCCGTGGAGTCGGGAGAACTTCGGGCCGACCGGGACGCCGAGTTCCTCGGCGCGCTCGCGGTCGAACCGGCCCTTGCGGTCGTCCTCGACGAGCGCGTAGCCCACCGCGTCGGTCCGGTGGGCGGTCCGTATCGTCCGGACCTCGTAGCCGTCGCGCACGACCGCGGCCTCGCCGGGTTCGACGCCGTAGACGTGGACCGGGAACGACGGGTGCGTGTCGGCGGCGTGGACGAGGCCGCGGACGTCGGACTCGATGCTGGCGGGCGCGTAGATGGAGAGGGCGTCTTCGCGGCCGTTGAAGTCCATGGTCTGGACGAGTCCCGGCAGTCCGAGAACGTGGTCGCCGTGGAGATGCGTCACGAACACGTCCGAAACCGTGAACCCCGTGCCGAAGCGCATCATCTGGCGCTGGGTGCCCTCGCCGGCGTCGAACAGGAGCCGGTCGCCTTCCCGGTGGACCAGCACCGAACTCGGGTTGCGTTCCGTGGTCGGCACTGCCCCGCCGGTTCCGAGAAAGGTCACGCGCATCGACATCCTCGACCGAAGGTCGGTCGGCGAGGGGGAAAGCGCCTTCGATATCCGGGGCGAGGTACGCTCGGTTACCCGCCCGGAAAGGTGGTGTTTCGACGCGGGTTGCGTCCCCGGAATCGGCGGACAGTACGGGCCTAACCCGCGTATCATCGTGTTACGCGCGTGAACGGTCGCGCCGGTTTATTCGCGAACTCGTCGTTCGATTGCCTGCGGAACGGGGGTTACAAATGACACGAGACAGCAAGACGATTAGCGCCGTCTTCATGACGGTCGTACTGGTTCTGGCCAGCGGCGCGGCCGTGTCGTTCGCGGCGACGGCGGACGACGGCGGCGCGAACGCCATCGGCGTACAGGACACGACCACCGGAGACGGCCTCAACGAGACGACGACGGAAGACGACGGCGTCGACGAAGGCGACGGCGTCGGCGAGACCGAGACCGAGGAGGACGGGGAGACCGCCGAAGGGGCGAGCATCACCATCGACGAACAGGAGAGCGACGGGGAGATGCTCGTCGTCGATTCGGTGACGGTGCCCGAGGGTGGCTTCGTCGTCATCCACGAGGAGAACTGGGAGGGCGCGCCGCTCTCGACGGTCCTGGGTAGCTCGGTGTACCTCGACGCCGGTACTCACGAGGACGTGGAGCTATCGCTCGCTCGGCCGCTCGAAGAGAGCCAGACCGTCGTGGCGATGCTCCATTCGGACACCAACGACAACCGCGTGCTGGACTTCGTCCTGTCGAGCGGGAACCTCGACGGGCCCATCGTCGAGGACGAATCGCCCGTCGTCGACGACGCCGAGGTGACCGTCGGACAGGACACCACGACCGAGGAAGACGTGGAGACGGTGACCACGACTGAAGAAGACGATGTCGAGACGGTCACGACGACCACTGAAGAGGACATGGAGACGGTGACCACGACCGAAGAAGACGACGTCGAAACGGTCACGACGACCGAGGAAGACGAGGTCGAGACGGTCACCACGACCGAAGAGGAGGGGATGCAGCAACTCGTCTTCAAGGTCGAGGAGATGGCGATCGACCGGTGGTCGTTCGTCGTCGGCGACGAGGAGATGCCCGACGAGACCGTCTACGTCAACGGCTCCGAACTGTTCCCGCCGGACGGCTCGCTGACCGACGAGCGAGTCACGGTCGACCTCGCGGAACTGGCCGAGCAGGGCGAGGTCGAGCAGGAGGACCTGATGGCGACCACGACGCGCAGTCCCGAGGAGATAGAGCAGGACATCGAGGAGAACCTCTCGGGCGACATCCCGACCGTGCGGTACGTCGTCCAGGGAGTGAACGTGGAGAACGCCACGCTGGTCGTCACGGTCCCCGAGGACATGGACCTGCCCGAACAGCCCACGGTCGAGGAGCCGACGACCACTGAAGAGGACGTGGAAACGGTGACCACGACCGAAGAAGAGGACGTGGAGACCGTCACGACGACTGAGGAAGACGTGGAAACGATGACCACGACTGAAGCGGATGTCGTCGACGAGACCACGACCGAAGAGGACGTGGAGACGATGACCACGACCGAGGAGGAGGTCGACGAGACCACGACCGAAGAGGACGTGGAAACGATGACGACGACTGAAGCGGATGTGGTCGACGAAACCACGACCGAAGAAGAAGACGTGGAGACAGTGACGACGACTGAAGAAGATGTCGTCGAAACGACGACCGAGGAAGCCGAGGTCACCGAGACCACTACTGTCGACGAACCGGCCGGCGAGGCCTCGTCCTTCGAGGTCGCCGAGCTGGACGCGCCCGCGAGCGTCGCGGTCGGCGACACCATCGACGTCTCGGCGACGGTATCGAACCCCAACGACGAGGAGGCCACGCAGACCGTCGCCTTCCGTCTCCAAGGTGACGTCGTCGCCCGCGAGGACGTCACGCTCGGCGCGGGCGAGGAAACGACCGTGTCGTTCGGCGTGGACACGACCGGCATCGAGCCGGGCGAGTACGTCCACGGCGTCTACACCGTGGAGTTCGGTGAACTCGACGTTATCGTGCTCGAGGACGCGGCCGACGACGAGTCCGACGAGGGCGACACGGCCAGCGACGAGGAGACGACCGTCGGCGACGAGATGGAGACCACGACCACGGCCGCCGAGTGAAACTCGCGGTCGACCGTTCCGGCGAGGCCGGACGACGCCCGAGCGGCGAAGTCGCCCGAATCGCCCGACGAACCACCGCACTCTCGCGGTTCCGTTCTTTCGCGCCCCGTGAGCGTCGCGGACCGACCGATTCTTACCCGCCCGAGCCGTAGCCGGACGTGATGGACGCGCCGCTGTGGACCGAACGCCATGCGCCCGACCTCGCCGACCTGCCCCAGTCGGAGGTCCGCGAGTACCTCCAGAAGGCGGTCGACGACCCGATAAATCTCGTCCTCTACGGACCGTCCGGAGCCGGCAAGACCGCCGCCGTCCGGGCGCTGGCCCGCGAGGCCCACGAGGACCCCGACAACGACCTCGTGGAGATAAACGTCGCGGACTTCTTCGGCATGACGAAAAAGGAGATCGCGTCGGACCCGCGATTCTCGTCGTTCATCGACAGCAAGCGCAAGCGCAACTCCTCGAAGGCCGACCTCATCAACCACGTCCTCAAGGAGTCGGCGAGCTACTCGCCGGTCGCCGGGAGCTACAAGACCGTGGTGCTGGACAACGCCGAGGCCATCCGCGAGGACTTCCAGCAGGCGCTCCGCCGGGTGATGGAGCGCCACCACGGGGCGACCCAGTTCGTCGTCACCACCCGCCAGCCCACGAAGCTCATCCCGCCCATCAAGTCGCGGTGCTTCCCGGTCGCGGTGCGCGCGCCGACCGTCGAGGAGACCGTCGACGTGCTGGCAGGCATCGTCGAGGCGGAGGCAATCGAGTACGACGAGAACGGCCTCGAATACGTCGCGGGGTACGCCAACGGCGACCTCCGGAAGGCAATACTGGGCGCACAGACCACCGCCGAGCAGGCGGGCGAGGTCACGATGAACGCCGCCTACGAGGTGCTGGGCGACGTCGGCGTCCGGAGCGAGGTCGAGGCGATGCTCGACGACGCCGAGGCGGGCGAGTTCACCGACGCCCGCAAGACCCTCGACGACCTGCTCGTCGACGAGGGGTTCACCGGCGAGGAAGTGCTACAGGAGATTCTGGACGTGGCCCACGCGGGACGGTACACTGGCGACGAACTGGCCGAGGTGACCCGGCTCGCGGGCGAAATCGACGCCGACCTCGCCGAGGGGGCGAACGACCGCGTTCACGTCTCGCACCTGCTCGCCGAGTTGGGCGCGACGGGGGAGGCGTAGTCTCACTCCAACCATGCCCCTCCCGGACACACTCGAACGAATCGGCATCGTCGTCGGTTCCGCGTTCCTGCTCGCGCTCCCGGCGAGCGCGCTCTCGACGTTCCTGTTCGGCGTCGGCGACGCTCCGGCGGCGACTCCGTACATCTGGGTACTCCCCGGGCTGGTCGTCGGTCTCCTCGTGGCGACCGATAGGCTCGGCGTCACGTACCACGCGATATGGAAGTTCTCGCTGGCGAGCTACTTCGCGGCGTTCGTCGGTGCGGGGCTGCTCGGTCTGGACGCGGGGACCGACGACCCCGCGCTGGCGGTCGGCTGGTGGCTCGTCTCCATCGCAGTCGGCGTCCTCGTCGCCCGGACCGACTTCCGGACCGCGCTCGCCGGTGCGGACCGATAGGTCGCGTCGGGCGACGGACCCGACACTCTTGACGGTGGCCTGCGAAGCACACGGCGTGCCAACCCTCTCTGAAACCTACCTCGAGAACCGGTTCCGCGTCCAGCCCAACGACGCCAACAACGTCGAGACGCTCCACGGCGGCAACCTGATGAAGTGGCTCGACGAGATCGGCGCGATGTCGGCGATGCGCTTTTCGGGCGAGACCTGCGTCACCGCGGGCGTCGACGACCTCTCGTTCCACCGGCCCATCCCGCTCGGCGACACCGCGCTGGTGGAGGCGTACGTGTACGAGGCCGGCCGGACCAGCGCAACCGTCCGGGTGCAGGCGTGGCGCGAGGACCCCCGGACGGGCGAGACCGAGCGCACGACCGAGTCGTCGTTCACGTTCGTCGCGGTCGAGGACGGCGGAAGTCCGGTCGAAGTGCCCGAGTTGACGGTCGAGACCGACGAGGGGGAGCGACTGCGCGAGGAGGCGCTGGACGCCAACTCGTAGCTCAGCCTAGCACTACGACGTGGCGGTCGAGCGACCGGTGAACGCGGCGCTCGAACTCGTTCTCGACGGTCCAGCCCCGCTCGCGGGCCGTCTCGGCCCACGAGCGGTCGCCGACCACGACCGCGCGACTCGCGACCCGGCGGGCCTCCGAGAGCGCGCCGGCCACGAGGTCGTCGAGGTCGAGGTTCGCTATCTTCGACTGGCGGCCGTAGGGCGCGTCGAACACCACGGCGTCGAGCGAGTCGTCCGGGACGGGCAGGTGGGTCGCGTCGCCCTGCACGGTCGCCCACTCGCCCGTGGCTCGCGGGTCCGGGTCGAGATACGCGGCGAGGTTCTCGCTCGCGCCCCGGACCATCTTTCGCTGGGCGTCCGCGCCGTAGGCCGTCGCGCCGACCAGTCCCGCCTCCACGAGGACGCCCCCGGTCCCACACATCGGGTCGAGCAGGGTCGCGCCGGGCCGCGCTCCCGCGAGGTTGACCAGCGCGCGGGCCAGCATGGGGTCCATCCCGCCCGGCTGGAAGAAGGGCCGGTCGGTCGGCTTGCGCGTCCCGTAGTCCCGAACGCTCTCGCTCTCGAGCCACCCCACGATGCAGGTGTCCTCGGAGAAAATCGCGCGGAGTTCGCGGTCCGGGTCGTCGAGGTCGACCGCGAACCCCCGGTCGACGAGCACCTGCCCGAGGGCGCGCTCGGCGCGCTGGGTGTCGACGCCCGTGAGGTTTCGCACGTCGCGGGCGCGGACCGCCACGGTCGTCGCCGCGCCGGCGTCGACTCCGTCGCGCCTGCCGTCCCCGTCGCGGTCGATTTCGGCGCAGTCCAGCAGCGCGCGCGCCGACTCGACGCTGGCGTCGGTCCGCCCGAGGAGTTCGCTGGCGCGGTGGGTGTACGCCAGATTCCGGACGCGGTCGGTAATCGTCGAGGCGGTGGCGAGGCCGGGGGCGACGACCTCGACTCCGGCCGCTGCGCTGGCGGCCTCCGCGGCCGCGAACCGGTCGTCCTCGCCGGCGAGTTCGAGCGCGTACACGACTGCCCGGAGGCGGCCGCCAGTCTTGGGGATTTCGTCTCCCTCGCGCGGATTCGTACCGCACACCGCTCGACGTCGCGCCGTACCACATAAACCCTTCAGCCTATCTGTCAGGACCGAGTACCAACCTTTATAAACCTTAAATACGACATTTAAGTCGAACATGACCGACCCAAAGGAGACCATCAACATTGAAAACGTGGTCGCCTCCACCGGCATCGGGCAGGAACTCGACCTCCAGAGCGTCGCCATGGACCTCGAGGGGGCCGACTACGACCCCGAGCAGTTCCCAGGTCTCGTCTACCGCACCCAGAACCCCAAGTCCGCCGCGCTCATCTTCCGGTCGGGCAAAATCGTCTGCACCGGCGCGAAGAGCACGGCCGACGTCCACGAGAGCCTCGAAATCGTCTTCGACAAGCTCCGCGAGCTCCAGATCGACGTGAACGAGGACCCCGAAATCGTCGTCCAGAACATCGTCACGAGCGCGGACCTCGGACGCAACCTCAACCTCAACGCCATCGCCATCGGCCTCGGTCTGGAGAACATCGAGTACGAGCCCGAGCAGTTCCCCGGGCTGGTCTACCGGCTCGACGAGCCGGAGGTCGTCGCGCTGCTGTTCGGGTCGGGCAAGCTGGTCATCACCGGCGGCAAGAAGCCCGAGGACGCCGAGCAGGCGGTCGACAAGATCGTCTCGCGGCTCGAAGAGCTCGGCCTGCTGGAGTAGGAATCGTCGCCGCGGACTGATTCTCTCGCCCCGACCAACGACAAACCGCTACTTCCTTGCCCTGTCGCTCCCGACTCGTACGCATGGCGACTCCTATCGTCGCGCTAGTCGGCACGTTCCTGCTCGCGGTGCTGTTCTACGGCGTCACGGCCCACATCGCCGCGCGGTACGTCCTCGGCGACGTGCCTCTCTCGCGGGCGTTCGCGGTCGGACTCGTCCCGGCGATAATCTCGTTCGCGCTACAGGCGTACGGTCCGGCGGTCGTCATCGCCCTGAGCGGGGCGGCGGACCTCTTCGCCATCAAGGCGGCCTACCGGCTCAAGTACCGGACTACGGCCGTCGTGACCCTGACCCACTACACCGTGAGCGCGCTCGTGGGCATCACGATATTCAATCTGGTCCGGCTGCTCGCGACCGCGCCGACGTGAGACGGAGGGCGGCGTTCCATCGACAGATTGGCGCGCGGTCCCGACGCGAGGTTGTAGTGCCGGTTCTTCTGGGACTGGACAGTCGCCAGTTCGGTACGCTCCCGGATAGCGACCGGGCCGTCTCGAAGCGACCTACTGCCTCGACCGACGGGAGACCGCACCGCAACCACGGGCCTCACTCCACCAGTCGCTCGATCTCGGTCACCAGAATCCCGCTCGCGCCCACCGACTTCAGGTCGTTGATGGTCTCGAACACGTCGCGCTCGTCGACGACCGCGTGGACCGCGACCGTGTCGTCTTCCCCGCCGTTTCCACCACTTTCGACGTTCATCACGGTCGGGCCACCCAGCCCCGGAATCACGTCCCGGACCTCGTCGAGGCGGTCCTCGGGCGCGTTCATCATCAGGTAGCGCTTGCCGTCTGCCGACAGCACCGACCGGAGCGCCATCACGACCTGTTCGACCTTCGGGTCGTCGGCGACGTCCTCGCGGGCGAACAGGTGGACCGAACTCTCCAGGACCTCGTCGACGACCGCGAGCCGGTTGACCTTCAGGGTCGTCCCCGTGGAGGTGATGTCCACGATGGCGTCGGCCATCTCGACGTGGGGCGTGAGTTCGGTCGCGCCCGAGACCTCCACCACGTCGACCTCGACGTCCTGCTCGTCGAAGTAGCGCCGAGTGATGGTCGGGAACTCGGTTGCGACGGTCTTGCCCGCCACGTCCGCGACCGACTGGATGTCGCCGTCCTCGGGGGCCGCGAGGACGAGCCGACACTGGCCGAATTCGAGGTCGAGCAGGTCGGTGACGTTACCGGGGTCGGCCTCCCGGACCTGGTCGAGGCCAGTGATGCCGACGTCGGCCGCGCCGTCGCTGACGTACTCGGGCACGTCGGCCGCGCGGGCGAACAGCAGTGTGACCTCGGGGTCGACCGTGTCGGCGTAGAGCTTGCGGTCCGCGCCGTCGACGGCGTGCAACCCCGCGCGTTCGAGCAGTTCCATCGCCGGGTCGTGGAGTCGGCCCTTGTTCGGGACGGCGATTCTCATGTGACACCTCCGGCTTGACGTTCGCGGCGGAACTACCTTTCGTCACGCCCCAGTCTCCCGTCACCTCGCGAGCACCGTCGTACAAAGGTTCAAGTACGAGAGCGGGACGAAACCGGCCCGTGACCTGATTCGGGCCGGGACGCGTTCGCGGTCGCGCGGCGCACCGCGTTCCGGGAGCGCGTCGCTCCGCGACGCCAGCGACGAACGCGCCGCCAGTTCGCCCCGACTCCCTCGGACTCGACCGAAGAGCAATCCACTTACTCCCGGCGCTCGGACGCCGAAATATGGCCGTCCCCGCCGTCGCGAGCCCCGCGATTGCAGTCGGCGTCGTCGCCGTCCTCTCGTTCGCTACGCTTCGACTGTACGCGCGGCGCGCCGCGAAGGAACCGCCGAAAATCGCGATGCGTCGCATCCGAGTCGCCATCGCCGCCGGCGCGGTGTCGTCCGGAGTGGTCGCACTGTTGGCTGCCGTCGCGGCCGACGCGCTCGACCTGACCGAGGCCTCGCTCCGGGCGGTGAGTCCGGCGCTCGCCGAGTCGCCGGTCGGCGCAGTGCTGACGTGGATACCAACCATCTTCGGCGTCACGGTAGCGATCGAAGCCAGCTACCTCGGCGCGTTCCCCTTCGTCCGCGAGATTCGGGACCTGGGTGTGTCCGTCCCGACGGCCGCGTGGAGCGTCGCGAAGTACGTCGGTCAGTTCTTCGCCCTGTTGGTCGCGGTCCTCGGCACGATGAACCTCCTTCCGGCGGGCGCGTTCGCCTCCTCGCTCTCGACGCTCGCGCTGCTGGTCGCGGTCGGAGCGGCGCTCCTCGCGCTCCAGCCGTGGGTTCTCGCGCTCCAGCACGACGTCAGGGAGCCGACCGACGCGGAACGCGAGCGTATCGCGGGACTCTGCGAGACGGCGGGGGTCTCGCCTCGAACGGTTCGCGTCCTCGACCTCGACTCGAACAGCGTCGCCACCGCGACGCTCGCCGGTCTGCCCGGCCACCGTCGCCTCCTCGTGACGACCGACCTGCTCGCGGACCTCGACGACCGATACGCCGCAGCAGTGGTCGCCAGCGAGACGGGCCGAGCGAACCACTACTACCGCGAAGCCAAGTTCGCAGTCCTCTTCGCGGTCGCGGCTCCCGTCCTCGGAGTGTCGTCAGGCGAACTCCAGTCGCTGACGGGAGTCGACGCCGCCCCGCTCGCCCTCGGAATCGTGGCCCTCGCGGTCGTCCTTCTGTGGCTCGGCAGGCGACTCGTCTACGCGGCCGACGACTACGCGGTCGACCGCGTCGGTGCCGAGACGTTCGCCGAGACCCTCGAGACGCTCGCCGACGACTTGGCGGTCTCCTACGAGTCCGGCCGTCTGCTCAGCCTGCTACTGATGCGGCCGCCCCTCGGCCGGCGACTCGACCGACTTCGGAGTCGAATCGGCGACTGAGACGTCCACCGGGCGCTACCGCCCGGTCCGACGGTCCAGCCCGAGCAACGACCGCCGATCGCTGTCTCAGGTTCCGTTCGGACTCAATCGAAGTGCGACCGCTATCGTCCCGAAACGACGTGAGTTCGAACTCGGACGGGGAGACCGGGCGAGTGCGCCGTGACCCGATGGATTGACACGCCGGGCGCGAGAACGCCGACGCATGACGACTCTGCGAATCGCCGGTGGCGAGGTGCTCCATCCCGACGCATCGGTCGAGACGGGCGACGTGCTGGTGGACGCCGACGAGGGCGAGATTCTGGCGGTCGGCGACCCTGAGGAGGTGCCCGAGGGCGACCAGCGACTCGACGCCGAGGGCGGGCTGGTGATGCCCGGCCTCGTCAACGCTCACACCCACGTCGCGATGACGCTCCTTCGGGGGTACGCCGACGACAAGGAACTCGACGCGTGGCTACGGGAGGACATCTGGCCCGTCGAGGGCGAACTGACGCCCGAGGACGTGCGTGCCGGGGCCGAACTCGGGCTCGTGGAGATGATTCGCTCCGGGACCACCGGTTTCGGGGACATGTACTTCCACGTCCCCGAAACCGCCGACGCGGTTGCACGGGCCGGCCTGCGCGCCCGCCTCGGCCACGGCGTCGTCACGGTCGACAAGGACGGGGCGGTCGCCCGCGAGGACCTCGAAACCAGCCTCGACGTCGCCCGCGAGTACGACGGTGTGGCCGACGGTCGCATTCGGACCGCGTTCATGCCCCACAGCCTCACCACGGTCGGTGCGGAGTATCTCCGCGAGTACGTCCCCGAGGCTCGCGAGCAGGGGACGCCCGTCCACTACCACGCAAACGAGACGACCGACGAGGTCGACCCCATCGTCGACGAGGAGGGACAGCGTCCTCTCGAGTACGCCCGCGACCTCGACCTGACCCGTGCGGGCGACTTCGTGGCCCACGGCGTCCACGTCGACGACGCCGAAATCGACCTGCTGGCCGAGACCGGCACTGCCGTAATCCACTGCCCGGCCTCGAACATGAAGCTCGCCAGCGGGATGGCTCCGGTCCAGCGGCTCCTCGACGCGGGCGTGACGGTCGGGCTCGGCACCGACGGCGCGGCCTCGAACAACGATCTGGACCTGTTCGACGAGATGCGCGACGCCGCCATGGTGGGGAAACTCGCGGCCGACGACGCCAGCGCGGTCCCGGCCGAGGCAGTCGTCAGGATGGCGACGGAGGGAAGCGCCGACGCACTCGGATTCGACAGCGGCCGCATCGAGGCGGGCGCGAACGCCGACCTCGCGGTCGTGGACCTCGACGCTGCCCACCTCACGCCCCGCCACGACCTCGTGAGCCACCTCGCGTACGCGGTTCGCGGGTCGGACGTGCGCCACACCGTCTGTGACGGCGCGGTGCTGATGCGCGACCGCGAGGTGCTGACCCTCGACGAGGCGGCGATTCGGGCTCGCGCCCAGGAACGCGCTCGGGCCGTGGTCGAACGCACCGAGAAACAGTAACGTAGCGGTCAGGAAACGGCTCGTTGAAGCCGACCGATAAACGACGAGGAACGTTTTTGAACCGTTTCGAGCGGGCTGAGATCGTCTCTGGGTCCGCGTGAACCCCGCGAACGGAATGGACGGGAATCCGGATTTAATCGCCCGTTTCCCGTAGGTCCGAGCACATGACATCGAAGCAATCGCTGTTCGCCGTGTCGCTCGTGGGCTTCGTGCTCGCGTCGGGCGTCGCGGTCGCCGGCGTCGCGTCGGGTACTACCAATACGGTCGGCAACGACCTCGGCGTCGCGGTCGAGAACGTCGGCAACGACGGAGCGACGGTGACCGTAACCAGGAACGGGTCGGCAGTCGCCAACGCCTCGGTGACCGTGGAGGCGGCTGTCGACGGGTCGTACGCGGGCACGGGCGAGTACGAGACCGGCGCGAACGGGACCGTCTCGCTGCCCGACCCCGACGAGGACGTGACCGTCGAGGTCATCGCCGCGACCGGGAACGCGACCGGCTCGACGACCACCACGCTCACCGCCGGCGACTCCGACGACGCGGCCGGAGCGTTCGGCCAGCGCGTCTCGTCGTTCGTCCACGAGATACTGGGCGCTGGCGACGACGGCGGTCCGCTCGGGCACCTGGTCTCGGAGTTCGCGACCGAGAACAACCCCGGTAACGCCTCCGAGAAGAAGCCTGACCACGCGGGCGGCCCCGGCGCGGCGAACGAAACCGGGGACGGCAACGAGACCGGCGCGGACGACGAGCGCGGCCCGCCCGACCACGCCGGCCCCGACGGCGACGATGCCGGCGAGAGCGGGGACAGCGACGACGCTGACGACGGAGAAGAGAGCGACGAGGACGACGACGGAGAGGCCAGCGACGACGAGGATGGCGGGTCGCGGGGACCGCCCGACCACGCCGGCAACGGACAGGGCAACTGAGCCGCCTCGGCGACGCCGTGTCTCCCGCTCGCCGTGCGGAAACGCGACGATAGCTCACCGCAGATACCGCATCTCTATCTCGGGAAGTCGCTTGCGGACCGCGACGTACACGACCGACACACCGAGTGCGACGACCGTGGCCGTCCGGACCCACCCGTCGAACAGGACGAGTCCCGGCACCGAGAGCACGGCCGCCAGCAGCAGGTCCTCGGGCGCGCCGTCGTAGCGAATCCAGCGCCGGGGTCGGACCCACCGTCCGGCGGGGTGAACGTACACGCCCCGCTCGTCGGTCGCCTCCCACGGCCGGAGTTCGAGCCCCCCGCCCAGCGCGTCGGTGACGCAGTGGAGCGTCGCCGACAGCAGGAAGAACGCGGCCGCGACCGTCGCGGTGCCGGGCGCGACCAGCGCAGCGACTCCGGCCGCGAGCGCGGCGGCGGCGTAGTACGCCGGGAAGTGGAGCGTCCGGCGGTGCTGGCCGCCGAGCAGGTCGAGGTCGGGGAACGTGCCGCCGACGACGGCCGCACCCGCCGCCATCGGTGCGAACTCCGGCGCGAGAATCGCGAGCGGGGACGCGAGCGCGATTCCCATCACGGCGTGGGTCGTGTTCATCATCGTCGGGTCGCCTCCGCGCTCGTCCTCGCGGTCGATCCGGTCCGTCCCCGGGTCGGTCTGGAGTCGAACATCGGTCAGTCGTCGGCCGGCGAGCGGTCGCCGGCGCTCGGTGACGCGTCGCTCGACTCGACCAGCGGCGTTCCGTCGGCGGCCGGCGCGAGTTCCGGTCCGAACGGCGGCTCCTCGGGGTCGACGACGCGGGTCTGGCGGTAGTCTGTCGAACGCTCGACCGGCGTCCGCCCGATTGCGGTTATCATCTCGACGTACTCCGCGAAGCTCCGGGCCTCGCCGAACTCCCCGCCCGCACGCTTGGTAATCTCCTCGCTCAGGATGGTGCCCATGAAGTCGTTCGCGCCACACGACAGCATCTTGAGCCCCTGCTCGTCGCCGTACTTGACCCACGACGACTGGACGTTCTCGACGTTGTCGAGGAAGAGCCGACCGACCGCTATCATGAGTTCGTCCTCGTGGACGGTCGCGCCGGCCTCGACCATCCCGCGCTCGTGGAGGGGCGTGCTCGGGTGGACGAAGGAGAGGGGCACGAACTCCGTGATGGCTCCGGTCCGGTCCTGTAGGTCCCGGAGTCGCTTCAGGTGGAGCGCGCGGTGGGCCTCGTTGTCGACGTGGCCGTACATGATGGTGGCGGTCGCGTCGAGGCCGACCGACGTGGCGGCCTCCATCGCTTCGACCCACTCGTCGGTGCCGATCTTGCCGGGGCAGATGACCGACCGGACCTCGTCGACCAGAATCTCGGCGGCGGTGCCGGGCACGCTGTCGAGCCCCGCGTCCTTCAGCCGGCCGTACACCTCCTCGTAGGACCAGTCGGTGCCTCGGCGCGCGTGGTAGGCCTCCTCGGGCGTCATCGAGTGGAGGTGGACGCCCTCGACGCTCATCGCCTCCATCTGGTCGACGTAGGTGCCCGGGTCGGTGACGTAGGCGTCGGCCGACTTGTAGTTGAGGTCGCCCCGGTCGCTCGATTCGAGGATTTCGAGGTGCTCGTCGTCGAGCGCGAACGCCGGGTGGAGCCCGCTGACCGACGTGACCTCGTAGATGCCGGTCTCGCGCGCCGACGCGACGATATCGCGGGACTCCTCGGGCGTCTTGGTGAACCCGCCGTGGTCCGCGCCGCGTTCTTCCTCGAAGTTCTCGGCGGTGTCCTTGAAGTTGCAGAACAGACACCCCGTGTTGCACGCGGTGGTGACGTTGTTGTTGAGGTTGGCGACGAACGTGACCTCGTCGCCGACGACCTCGGCTCGTCGGCGGTCGGCGGCCTCGAGCACGCGCTCTTTGCGAGCGAGGTCGATGCCTTCCCGGTCGGTGCCCGTGGCCAGCAGCTCGATCGCGTCGTCGACGGTCAGTCGCTCGCCGTCGCGGGCCTTCGCCAGCGCGTTCTCGAACGACTGGTCGGTGTCCGGGACGTGCTCGAACTCGAACTCGTCCCTCGGGACGTTCGTCCGTACCGCGTCTTCCATCGCTCGAATCGACGGGTGGCAGCCGTAAAAACCGCCGGGTTACGGCAGACTCCGGTTGGTGTCGGTCGTCGACCGCGCGGTGGCGGCTCGACGCCGATACGTTGGCCGAACGTGCACATTCGACCGCACGGGTCCACGGGCAGTACGCACGGGAATGGAAACGCCTTAGTCCGGCCGCGGACTCCCCTCGCACATGACCGACAAGCGGGTGCGGCCCAGAGCCGCCACCGCACGGAGGCGGTCGCAGTGACCAGCGTGAAGGAGTTTCGGGTCGAATCCGAGCCCACCACCGACGCGCTCGGGGTCGGAGCGTTTTCCTTTACCGACGACTATTCGGTGTTCGACTGGGGGAAGATGCCCGACGAGATTCCGGACAAGGGCGCGAGCCTCTGCTCGATGGGGGCGTACAACTTCGAACGACTGGAGGCCGAGGGCGTGCCGACCCACTACCGGGGCGTCGTCGACCCCGACTCGGGCGAGGTCGTCGACTTCGACGCGGTCGACGCCCCGCCGACCGAGATGGCCATCGACCTGACGCAGGTGCCCGAGTTGCCACGCGACGGCCGGGACTACGACTACGACGCCTACTTCGCCGACGCCGGCGACAACTACCTCGTCCCGCTGGAGGTCGTCTTCCGCAACAGCGTGCCCCCGGGGTCGAGCCTCCGGGCGCGGACCGACCCCGCCGACCACGGGCTGGACTTCCCCGAGTGGCCCGAGGGCGTGGTCCAACTCGAAGAGCCAATCGTGGAGTTCTCGACCAAGTACGAGGAGAGCGACCGCTACCTCTCGCGGACGACGGCGGACCGCATCGCTGGCAAGGCCGACGTCGGGGAACTGGCCGACCTCGCCCGCGCGGTCAACCGCGTCGTCACCGAACGCGGGGCCGAGGTGGGGCTGACCCACGAGGACGGCAAGATAGAGTGCCTCTACGTCGAGGGCGACCTCCGCGTGGCCGACGTGGCCGGCACCTTCGACGAGAGCCGCTTTAGCTACCACGGCCAGCAGGTCAGCAAGGAGTTCCTCCGCCAGTACCACAAGGCCACCCAGCCCGAGTGGGTCGAGGCGGTCGGCGACGCCAAGGCCGAGGCGAAGGCCCGCCACCGCGCCGACTGGACGGCGCTGTGTGACGCCGAGCCGGAACCGCTCGCCGCCGACGTTATCGCCGCCGCGCGGGACCTCTACGCCGCCGGCACCAACGCCTACGTCGGCCGCGACCTGTTCGACGCGCCCGACCTCGACGACGCGGTGGCGGCGGTGCGGGACCTCTGAGCCGGCAATCTTGGGGAAGCCGTCGTCGCGCGTCTCGAATTCGCTGCCGCTCGCAGCCGAAATCGAACGGGCCACGCTGGCGCGCGCTGGCGTGACCCGCCAGTGGTCACGCCGACGCGCGCGAGGGAGGGGCGCGCTCGTGCGCCCCGAGGCTGGGGCGGGATGAGGCTCGCCGTCGCGGTGCGGTGTTGTTGCGGTCGCGGTGCGGTGTTGTTGCGGTCGCGGTGCGGTGTTGTTGCGGTCGCGGTGCGGTGTTGTTGCGGTCGCGGTGCGGTGTTGTTGCGGTCGCGGTGCGGGTGCTCATTGGCCCCGGCAGTAGCTAGCTATCTCGAACTGTGGGTCACGGAGACTCGGAAGGGCGACCGAGAGCGCGACGCTACCTCCGCTTGAGCCGAGGCGTCCCCCGCGACCGCGCGGTCCCGTTCCCCCGCCACGACCGCACCGCACTTCACCACGGTCCAACTCGCTCCCGCGTCGCCTTACTCCCCGGGCGTCGGTTCGGGCAGGCCCTCGTCGGTCGGCCGGTTCGGCGTCTCGCGGTCGAGCGCCTCGGGCATCCCGAGCTGGTAGCCGCCCGCGTCCTCGCGGAGCTCCGTCCGGCCGCGATGGACCGTCACCGCGTCGTCGAGGTGGAGCCGGACCGCCTCCAGCAACACGTCGGCCTCGAGGGGCTGGCCCCGCGCTTTGAGGTCCGCGACGCTGGGCTCGCGGGAGCCGGCCCCGCCGGTCGCCGAGTCCCCGTCGGCGCTCCCGTGGGGGACGTTGAACGCGCGCTGGGCGAGGATGGGTCCCTGGTCGAGGTCGGTCGTGACGTAGTGGGCGGTCACGCCCGCGATGCGGACGCCCGCCTCCTTGGCCTGCCGGTAGGCCTTCGCGCCGGGGAACGCCGGCAGCAGGCTCGGGTGGACGTTGATGATGCGGCCCTCGTACCGGAAGACGACGTTCGGTCCGAGGATGCGCATGTAGCGGGCCAGCACCACGAGGTCGACGTCGTACTCCCCGAGCAGGTCCAGCAGTTCGTCCTCGTCGGGAGTGCCGCCCTCGTCGCCGACGTCGTGGAACGGAATCCCGTACTCCTCGGCGACCGGTGCGAGGTCGGGGTGGTTGCCGATCACGACCGAGAGTTCGGCGTCGAGCGTCCCGTTCTCGCGGGCCTCGCAGAGCCGTTCGAGACAGTGGGACTCCTTGGTGACCAGCACCGCGATGCGGCGGGTCTCGCGGTCGGCCGGGAACCGGACCCGCACGTCCACCCCGAGGTCGTCGCCGAGTCGCTGGAGGTCCGCCCGAAGCGCGTCCTCGGTGGTCTCCATTCCGGCCGTGTCGACGTGCATCGTCATCCGGAACAGTCCGTCCTGGACCGCCTGGTCGATGTCCTCGATGTTGATGCCGCGCTCGAACAGCAGCGACGTCACTCCGGCCACCAGTCCGGTGTCGTCGTCGCCGACGACCGCGATCTCGGTCAGCTCGCGCTGGCTCATCGCACCACCTGCTCGACGGACATAGTTGGGTGGCGTACGACGACGGGACTTAAAAAGAGCTGTTTCGACGCAACACTCTCCGTATATCCACGTTCATGCCGGGAACCCGGATTCCGAAAGGGCTTTTGAGCACGGTCGACCACACCGACACGATGACTGGCTACACCGCCACGGTCACCGTCCGGCTCAAGCAGGGCGTCCTCGACCCCGAGGCCGAGACCACCCAGCGGGCCTTAGAGCGTCTCGGCTTCGAGCTGGAGTCGCTCCGGTCGGCCGACCGGTTCGAGGTCGACCTCGACGCCGAGTCGGCCGACTCGGCCGCCGACCGCGCCGAGGAGATGGCCGAGCGCCTGCTGGCCAACCCGACCATCCACGACTACGAGGTCGCGGTCGAACAGCGATGACGGTCGCGATACTCCGATTCGGCGGGAGCAACTGCGACCGGGACGCCGAGCAGGCGCTCGACCACCTCGACGTCGACGCCCGCGTCGTCTGGCACGACGACGGTCTGCCCGACGACTGCACGGGCGTCGTCCTCCCCGGGGGCTTCTCGTACGGCGACTACCTCCGGGCGGGAGCCATCGCCGCCAACAGCCCCATCGTCGACGAGGTTCGAGCGGCCGTCGAGGAGGGGACGCCGGTACTGGGCGTCTGCAACGGCGCACAGATCGGCTCGGAGTCGGGGCTGACCCCCGGCGCGTTCACCACCAACGCCTCGGCGCGCTTCCAGTGTGAACACGTCCACGTCCGGGTCGAGAACGCGGACACGCCGTGGACTCGCGCCTACGAGGAGGGCGAGGTGCTGGAGCTCCCCATCGCGCACGGCGAGGGCCGATTCGAGATCGCGGGCGACCGGATGGCCGCGCTGAACGACGCGGACCGCGTGCTGTTCCGGTACTGCGAGCCGGACGGGGCGGTCACCGACGAGGCAAATCCCAACGGCTCGACCGAGAACGTCGCGGGCGTCGCCGGCGAGCGCGACCACGTCGCCGTGCTGATGCCCCACCCCGAGCGCGCCAGCCTCCCCGACGTCGGTCCCACTGACGGTCAGGGAATCCTGCGCGGGTTCGAGAACTGAGTCGTACGACTACGCCTTCGAGCGCCGCCCCGACGCCACGAGCAACAGCCAGACCAGTCCGACCAGCGCGACCCATAGCAGTACGAGTACCGCCGACCACGCCGAGATGGGTCCGACCGGGACGGTCATGGTGGGTCCTCGGCGGCTCCGACTGCCGTGACTCTCCCGGCCGCCGTCATCGCTCTATCGAGACCGGCGCGTCGGTCGCTATCCACTGGTCGTCGGTCTCGGCGCTGTTGCGTATCTCTATCCAGCCGTTCGAGCAGAATATCGTCTCGTAGTCGCTCCGTCCTTCGGCCATACTGTCCGACACGCCGGATGGGCGCTGCGGCGTTCCCCCGTCGCCACAGGCCGCCGTCGACGTGCCCCCCGAGCGAATCGCTCGGCGGGTATCGACTTTGTTATCCGGTGGATAGCGGGCGGTAGGTCGTGCTTAGCCGCTCGCAATGGGCGTTGAAGTCGGGGACGGCGACGGGTGCGCTCGGCACGGCGGAAACTGCTCCGCGCTCGCCCGCACTCTCGGTTCGCTTCCGACTGCATTCCGGAATCCTCCCTTCGCGCTCGGCTGCACTCCCGGTTTGCCCTCGACTGCACTCCGATTTGCTCGCTGGCGCGTGCGGGCGAGGTCCTCGTGACCGCGCCATCCCGCGCGAGGAGGCTGGGCCGGCGTGAAGGTCCCGCCGTGCGGTCGCGGTGCGGGTACTCATCGGTCGAGGCAGCAGCTAGCTCGGAGACGCTCGGAACGCGGGAGAACGACGCGAGAAAGCTAGCTACTGCCGAGGCCGATGAGTACCCGCATCCGCACCGCGAGGGCGGGCCTCACCCCGCCCCAGCCTCGGCGAGCGCCTGAACGCGCTCGCCTCCCTCGCACGCATTGGCGCGGCATGGAGGCCGCGCCAGCGCGCGCCGACCGTGGAACATCGAGTCAGCGCGCGTCGGTCGCGTTCGGCCTCGCGTGACCGAGGTAGAACTTCCGGACCGCGTCGTCGCTCGGGCCGACCAACGCCGCTCAGTCCCCGAACAGGCTCGTGTGGACCGGCGCGAACTCCCGGTCCTCGTCGGCGTCGCTGACCGCCCGGCCCTCGACGCCGGCCGCGAGGAAGTCCCGGACGGGCGGGCCGACCTGCTCTGGTTCCACGAGGAACGCGTCGTGGCCGTGGTCGCTCTCGACGACGTGGTTGGCCACGTCCGCGCCCGCCGCCTCGAACGCGGCCGCGAGCCGGTCGGCCTGCTCGACCGTGAAGTGCCAGTCGCCGGTGAAGCTGAGTATCAGGGCCTCGCCCGAGAAGCCAGCGAGCGCGTCGGCGTCCGAGTCGTAGCCCGAGGCGAGGTCGTAGTCGTCCATCGCCCGCGTGAGATAGAGGTAGCTGTTGGCGTCGAACCGCCCGGCGAATCGCTCGGCCTGATAGTCGAGGTACGACTCGACCTCCCGGTAGGGGAAGAAGTCGCTGGCGGGGTCGTCGGGCGCGAAGTCGTCGGCCACCGCGTCCCGGCCCGCCGACCGGCGTCCGAACCTCCGGCCCATCGACTCCTTCGAGAGGTACGAGAGGTGGCCGAGCTGGCGCGCGACCGCCAGCCCCTCCTCGGGGTCGGGGCGGTCGTCGCCGTAGTAGTCGCCGCCGTTCCAGTTCGGGTCGGTGGTGATGGCCCGCCGCGCGACGGCCTCGATGCCGAGCATCTGGGGGTCGAGTCGGGCGGCCGTGGCGACCGGGACCACCCTGTCGACGCGCTCGGGGTAGCGCTTGGCCCACTCGAGGACGTTCATCCCGCCGACGCTCCCGCCGATCACCGCCGCCAGCGGGCCGACCCCGAGGTGGTCGAGAAGGGCGGCCTGCGCGCGCGTCCAGTCGGTGACCGTCACCGGCGGGAAGTCGGTGCCGTACGGCTCGCCGGTCTCGGGGTCGGTGCTGGCGGGGCCGGTCGTGCCGTAGCACGACCCGGGGACGTTCGCGCAGACCACGAAGTAGTCGCGGGTGTCGACCGCCTTGCCGGGTCCCACCACGTCGCTCCACCACGCGGCGGCCTGCCCGCCGGTCGCGGCGGCTCCGTCCGAGGCGTCGCGTTTCGGGCCGGTGACGTGGGCGCTGCCGGTCAGCGCGTGACACACCAGCACCGCGTTCGTGCCGTCGTACTCGCCGTAGGTCTCGTAGGCGACGTCGAGGGGAACCGACTGGCCGCAGTCGAACTCGAACTCGCCGAGGTGGGCCGTGTCGCGCGTTCGATTCATGTGCCGGTCGCCGTCACGGCCTCGGTTATCGCGCTGTCGAGGTCCGCGAGCAGGTCGGCGGGGTCCTCGACGCCGACCGACAGTCGGACGAGGTCGGGCGAGACGCCCGCCGCGCGCTGTTCGTCGGGTGACAACTGGGCGTGGGTCGTGCTGGCGGGGTGGATGACCAGCGTCTTGGCGTCGCCCACGTTGGCGAGGAAGCTGGCGAGGTCGACGCTCTCGCAGAACCGCTTGCCCGCCTCGAACCCGGCTTCGAGGCCGAAGGCAATCATCCCGCCGTAGCCGCCGTCCAGATACTCGCTGGCGTTGTCGTGGGTGTCGTGGCTCTCCAGTCCGGGGTAGGCCACCCACGCCACGTCGTCGTGGTCCGCGAGGTACTCCGCCAGAATCGCGGCGTTCTCGCAGTGGCGGGCCATCCGGAGCGGGAACGACTCCAGCCCCTGGAGGGTCTGCCACGCGTCGAACGGCGACTGCTGGTTGCCCAGACTCCGGAGCGCGCGAAATCGTGCGGCAGTCGCGAGCGGCGCGTCGGGGAAGTCCCGCGAGAAGTCGGTGTCGTGGTAGGCGGGGTTGTCGCCCGCGAGTTCGGGGTAGCGCTCGGCGTGGGCCCGCCAGTCGAAGCTCCCGCCGTCGACGAGGACGCCCCCGACCGTGGTTCCGCTGCCGTGGAGCCACTTCGTCGTGGAGTTCCACACCGCGTCCGCGCCGTGGTCGAGGGGGTTGCACAGATACGGCGTGGCGAAGGTGTTGTCCACGACGAGGGGTGCGCCCGCGTCGTGGGCGATCTCGGCGACGCGCTCGAAGTCCGGGGTCACCAGCGAGGGGTTGCCGATGGTCTCGACGTGGACGAACGCGGTGTCCGAGTCCACTGCCTCCTCGTACGCGTCGTAGTCGAGCGTGTCCACGAATCGGGGTTCGATGCCGCGCTTGCCCGCCGTGTGGCGCAGATTGGCGGTGGTCCCGCCGTACGTGTCGGTCGAGCAGACCACGTTGTCGCCCTCGCCCGCGAGTACCAGCACCAGCGAGTCGAACGCGGCGAGTCCGCTCGCGGTCGCGACCGCGCCGGTGCCGCCTTCGAGGCTGGCGAGCCGGTCTTCGAGCGTCCGGACGGTCGGGTTCGAGATGCGCGAGTAGACGTCGCCCTCGGCGTCGAGCGCGTAGAGGTCGGCGGCGTGGTCGGCGTCGTCGAACTCGTAAGAGGTCGTCTGGTGGATGGGCGGCGCTCGCGCTCGGGTCGCGGGGTCGGCCGATTGGCCCGCGTGGAGGCTTCGCGTGTCGAACCGGGGTGCGTCGGGGGCGTCCGCCGGGTCGGGCGTCGGCGGCGGCTCGTCGGCGTCGTTGGTCATGTGTAGTAATCATATTCCTACGTAGAGTTATAACCAGCAGTTACGGCAAGGATTGCTGGGGAGCGAGGCCGACCGCGTCTCCGTGACAGGTCACAGCCTCCATATCTCCGTCGCGTGGCGCGGCCGACGCCGTTCCGATACGAGTGACCGAACCAGTTGCGCTCGGTGACACAACTGGCCTCCTTGGCGGACTGAAAGGGCGAGGTGCGTTCCGGGAACCGGGCTTTCGAGAGCTCGCTTCGGGTTGTGAACACTCCCGCGGGACCCGCGACTCCGAAGCCGCTTTACGCGCCGGACGGCTACCGGGCCCCAATGAGCAAGCCGAGTCCCGACGTGTACGAGCAGGGGCGCGGGATGGACGCCCACAACAAGGTGATGCGCGACATCCGCGCGCGGAAAGACGAGAGCTACGACCCCCACGAGCCGACCCGCGTGTGGGTCGACGAGGACCGCACGCCCGGCGGGGTGTACGACAGCCTCACCATCATCCTCAACACCGGCGGGTGTCGCTGGGCGCGCGCCGGCGGGTGTACGATGTGTGGCTACGTCGCCGAGTCGGTCGAAGGGGGTTCGGTGGCTCACGACGCGCTGGTAGACCAGATAGACGCCTGCCTCGCCCACGAGCGCGACCAAATCGAGTCGGGCGACCTCGACTCCGAGTGTGGCCTCATCAAAATCTACACCTCCGGGTCGTTCCTCGACGAGCGCGAGGTCGGGGCCGAGACCCGCCGGGCCATCGCCGAGACGTTCGCCGACCGCGAGCGCATCGTGGTCGAGAGCCTGCCCGACTTCGTCGAGCGCGAGAAGCTCGCGGACTTCACCGAACGGGGCCTCGACACCGACGTCGCCATCGGCCTCGAAACCGCGACCGACCGCGTGCGCCACGACTGCGTGAACAAGTACTTCGACTTCGAGGACTTCATCGACGCCAGCGAACACGCCGAAGCGGCCGGCGCGGGCGTGAAGGCCTACCTCCTGATGAAGCCGCCGTTCCTCTCCGAATCGGAAGCTATCGAGGACATGAAGTCGTCGGTCCGGCGGTGCGCGGAGTACGCCCACACCGTCTCGATGAACCCCACGAACGTCCAGCGCTACACCATGGTCGACGAACTCTACTTCCGGGACGGCTACCGCCCGCCGTGGCTCTGGTCGGTCGCCGAGGTGTTGGAGGACACGGCGGACGCCGACGCCATCGTGGTCTCGGACCCGGTGGGTCACGGCAGCGACCGCGGCCCGCACAACTGCGGGGAGTGTGACGACCGAGTGCAGAAGGCCATCAAGGACTTCGACATCCGCCAGGACCCCAGCGTCTTCGCGGAGGTGTCCTGCGAGTGCGAGGCGACGTGGGAGGCGGTCGTCGAGCGCGAGGCGAGTTTCAGTCTGCCGCTTGCGAGGTAGGTAGCGACGAATTGCGAGGCCGGCGGTGAGGAATTACGAGGCCGGCGGTCGGGTCGGGGGCGCGTTTGGTCGGTTTCGATACGTCCCGCTGGGGCTTTTTGCGCGCCTTGCTGGGCCTCTGTTCCACGTCAGCGCGCGCTGGCTTCATTTCCACGGTCGGCGCGCGCTGGCGCGAGTTCATCTCGCGCCGACATGCGCGAGGTCTGCGCAAGCGACGCGCGCGCAGGCTCGTCAGCGCTCGCCTCTGACGGTGGAGGCGAGCGCGTTCAGGCGCTCGCCGAGGCTGGGGAGGGGTGAGGCTCCCGCTGTGCGGTGCGGGGCTGTGCGGGTGCCGTGCGGTGCGGTCGTCCTCGGTGGACTGAAAGGGCGAGGCGCGGTCGCGTGCAGTTTAGTCGCTGAGCGACCCCTCTCCGTCGCAACTACGTCCGTCGGAAATGTCGCTGAGCGACCGCGAGCCCACCGAGGGCGTTCGAGACTGTGGTGTCGGTTCTCGTGTCTGAGAGCGCGCGGAGGGCTTTCGAGGCTATGGTTGCGGTTCTGTTGTCCGAGAGCGGGCCGAGGGCTTTCGAGGATGTCGTAGTTCCGGCGTTGTCTGAGAGCGCGCCGAAGGCGTTCGAGGCTGTAGTCAACCCTGACCCCCGAGGCGATTCACACGTCCAGAATCTGGTGGCCGCGCTCGCGCTTCTCCTCGGCGGTCATCCCCGACGGGTCGAACGTCCCCCGGGACACCCAGCCGTCCATCCCGTAGAACAGAACGTGGGCGCGGTCGTCGGTTTCGAGTATCCACGAGCCGACGATTCCGAGGCGGGGGTTCGAGCCGACGTCGAGCGGTTCGGTCCACTCGACCGCGTCGGCGTCGCCAACCTTCTCGACGTCGGACTCGCTCAGTGGGTCGTCGGGCAGCGACTCCAGCACGTTCGGTTCGGACATGCGCGTGGGTTGGCGGTCCGAGACAAAAAGGGCGGGTGTCCGGCCGCGCGCTCGGACCCGACCGAGCTCTCGCGCCGGCGAGCGCGCCGAGGGGCGTCCGCGTCGGCTGCACACTGTCGACGACCGGCAAGCCAAGGTTTATACGTCGGATTTCGCTAGCCGCAGGTGATGGAGTCCCCGTTCGACGTGCTCTCGGTCGACCCCGACGCCGACGAGGAGGCGGTCGAGCAGGCCTACCGCGAGCGGGTCAAGCGCGCCCACCCGGACCAGGGCGGGTCGGTCGAGGAGTTCCGCAGGGTGCGGCGGGCCTACGAGCGCATCGAGAGCGGCGACTGGGACGACGAGCGGGCCCCGGCGTCCGACGCCGACGGAGCCGAACGCGACCGAGGTCCGAGCGACCGCACCGCCAGCGACCGCCGCTCGGGCGACCCGGCGGCGAGCGACCGAACTGGGGCCGACCGAACCGCGAGCGACCCGGACGGGGCCGACCGGGCGCGCGACCGGCGCATCACCTCGGAGGTCACGTACCTCGACTACGACGTCCTCGCGGACTTCGGCTGGGACGTCGACGACGAGGACCTCTTCGACCGAGCGTCGGCGGCCGACCTCGACGCCACGGATTTCGGCCGATTTCGGGCCGAACCCGGCGAGTCGCTGCTGGAGGCCGCCGAGGAGCGCGGGTTCGCGTGGCCGTTCGCCTGCCGGGGCGGGGCCTGTGCCAACTGCGCGGTACTGGTGCGGGACGGCGCGGTGTCGATGCCGTCGAGTCACGTCCTCCCCGACGAGCTCGTCGACCGGGGCATCCGGCTGTCGTGCAACGGCATCCCGATAACCGACGAGCTGAACGTGGTCTACAACGTCAAGGGGATGTCGGAGCTCGACGACCTGCTGTTGCCGCCCGACCCGTTCGAAAATCGATATGCCGACGACTGACGGTCGCTTCCCGTGCGACTCAGGGAGTCACGCAGTAGTGACGCCAGTCGCAGGCCGCTGCCGGGTCGACGGCCGCTCCGAGGAGCATCACGGTCGCGAGCAGTACGAGTCGAGTCTTGTTCATTGGTGACATCGTTCGAGACACCATCCGGCAACTCCCGGGGTAGATTCAAAACAGTTTCTACAGTAAATCAACTGGTTTGACTATCAGTTCGACGTTCTCCGGTCCCGACCGCCCGGCGTCGTCCGACCTCGTCGAGACGTCGGCCCGGCCGTCGAGAATCGGTGCGTCGACGACCCCGCGTGCGACCTCAGTCGCTCGAACCGTTGTCGGTGAAGTCGCGGTGGAACATCTTGTAGGAGTTGGTGATGGGGACGACGGTGTACGAGTCGACCACGTCGTTGTCGTGGAGGTGCTCGCGGACGTGGGCGTTGACCTCGCCCAGCGACGACTGCCAGACCCGTATCATGAGGTCGTACTCGCCCATGCACTCGGCGACCTCGTACACGAGGCCGTCGTCGAGCAGCGTCCGGATGAATTCGTCGATTCGGTCGGAGCCGGCGGTCGCGTCGTAGGAAATCTGGACCTCGGCGTACGCGTAGTCGGCCTGCTTGAACACGAGGAGCGCGAAGATTTCGAGGATTCCCTCCTCCTGGAGTCGCTTGCGTCGTCGTCGGGCGGCGGTGCGCGAGAGGTCGACGCGCTCGGCCAGTTCCGTGTCCGAGAGCCGGCCGTCCTCGTTGAGCTCCCGGAAGATGAGGTAGTCCTTGTGGTCCATCCGGTCTTCCAGCAACTCGACGACCCTCGGGTCCTCTATCCACTCCTTCGAGTCCGGCAGTCCCATAGTCATGGATATCGTTCACTACGGTCTCGTATGAAGCTTCTGCGTCGGCCCGGCACCCACGCTGACCCCGCGCTCGAATCCGGCGGCGGTGTCGTCGCGGGACCGCTCATGGCGTCCCGGCGTTCGCGACCGCCTCACCGACGGCGATGGCCGTCGCTTCGTCGTTCCACGCCGAGACGACCTGCAACCCGACCGGCTTCCCGTCGACGGTCCCGGCCGGGACCGACAGCGCGGGGTTGCCCGAGACGTTGAACGGCGCGGTGTTGGCCGTGGTCTCGGTGACGTCGGCGGCGGTCGACACCGCCCCGAACTCGGGCGCGGTCGTCGGCGTCGTGGGCAACACCAACGCGTCGAACTCGGCCAGTCGGTCCCGGACCGCCCCGGCGAACGCGGCGCGGGTCGCGCTGGCGGCGTCGTCCCGGGCGTCGCGCGCGGCCTCGTCGAGCGCGCGATTCCGGACGAACTGCTTGCGGACGCGCTCGCCCAGTTCCGGCGAGCGCGCGAGTCGGGAAGCGGTCTCCCGCCACGCCGCCGGGAAGCCGGTCTCGGGGCCGGCGGCCCGACCGCCATCGGACAGCAGCGCCGCGAACTCCGCGCCCGTGATGGCGACGTGTGCGGCTATCGCGTCCTCGAAGCCCGGCAGCGAGACCGACTCGACGGTCGCCGCGTCGGCGGCGACCGCCTCGGCGACTGCCTCGACGCGGTCGGCCACGCGCGGCCGGGACCGCTCGACGGCCTGCTCGACGAGTCCGAGCCGGAGGTCCGAGCCGTCCCGGTCCAGCCCGGCGCTCGCGGGTTCGGGCGCGCCCGCGCCGTACGTCGTCGGGTCGCTCGGGTCCGGCCCCGAGATGGCGTCGAAGACGCGCGCGACCGTCTCGACGTCGCGGGCCAGCGGCCCGACCACGTCGAACGAGGGCGCGAGGTCGGCGAACCCGTACCGGGAGACCCGGCCGTACGTCGGCTTCAGTCCCACGACGCCGCAGTACGACGCCGGGATGCGGACGCTGCCGCCGGTGTCCGAGCCCAGCGCGGCGTCGAGCAGTCCGTCCGCGACGGCGGCCCCGCTCCCGCTCGACGACCCGCCGGGGACACAGCCCTCGACGCGGGGGTTCGCTGTCCGGCCGTGTCCGCAGGTCTCGCCGGTCGTGTACAGCGCGAACTCGTCCATGTTCGTCGTCGCGGTCACGTCCGCGCCGGCCTCGGCGAGCCGCCGGACGACCGTGGCGCTGTCGTGGCCGGTGAACTCGGCGGCGGCCGACCCGCAGGTCGCCGGCACGCCCGCGACCGCGAGGTTGTCCTTCACGCCGACCGACAGCGACGACAGCGGGCCGTCGCCGGCCGGGAGGTCGAATCGGTACGCCAGCGCGTTCAACTGGTCGTCGGCGCGGGTGACGTTCGACGCGGTCTCGGCCGGCTCCGGAGCGTCGCCCGTGGGTGGGTCGTCCTCGCCCGCGACGAGGTCCGCGACCGCCTCATCCGAGAGCGGGACGCCGAGCCGGTCGGCCGTCTCCCGTACCTGTTCGGGCGTTATCGAATCTCGTGACATGCGTGTTGTCGGTGTGTGGTGGCTGTCATCGTGGCAGTCCGCTCGGTGGACGCGTCGGCGTCACGGCCGGTTCGGAGCGCGGCCGGGGTCGCGCCGAGACGAAACTCGCAACTCACTGGGCGCGTCCGTCGCCCTCGCGGTACAGTTGACTGATGTCCCACTCGAACGCCAGCGGCGGCCGGTACTGGAACCCGCCCACGTTCTCGTTCAGCCCGATTCGGTAGGGCGGATTGGCGACGAACAGCGAGGGGTAGGCGTCGACGATGAGCTGCTGGGCCTCCTCGTACAGCTCCATCCGGGCGTCGAAGTCGGTTTCGGCCCGGGTCTGTTCGAGGACCTCGGTGAGTTCGTCGTCGGAGTACCACGAGATGGACCAGTAGGTCCCGAACGCGTCGGGGTGGTACATGTAGTAGGTGTAGTTGTCCGGGCTCGGGATGACCGGCGAGAGGTAGACGTTCGACATGTGGGGCGCGCTCTCCTCGCTCGACGCCCGGTCGGTCAGGGTCGACCACTGGATGGGGTTTATCTCCAGTTCGATGCCCAGTTCCTGGAGGCCGCTCTGGTTGAGCAGGCCGAACTGGCGCTGGGCCTCGGTGCCCGCGAGCACGGCGTGTTCGAGGCCGATTTCGTTTATCTCCTCGACGGTGTAGTCGGACTGGTCGAGGAACTCCTGGGCGCGGTCGAGGTCGCGCGAGAACTCCTCGACGTCGCCGTTGTGGCCGAACAGGTTCTTCGGCACGGGACCGGCGGCCTTGCTCCCGCCGCCGACGATGTCCTCGACCGCGCTCTGGTAGTCGAACGCGTAGGTGATGGCCTTCCGGACGTTGACGTCGTCCAGCGGCGGCTTCCGGGTGTTCATCGGGATGTGGAACAGCTGAATCTGGGCGGTGGTGGGCACCTCGACGTTCGAGTAGCCCGCCATCTCCTCGTAGGCGTTGGTCCCCATGTACTGGTCGGTCATGTCGGCGTCGCCGACCCGCATCATGTTCTTGACGGTGGACACCTCGCCGACGACCTCGGCCCGGACCCTGTCGAACCGGTTGTCGGGCCAGCCGTTCCAGTAGTCGTCGAACGCCGCCATCTCCAGTGTGTTGCCGGCGTCCCAGTTCGCCAGCGTGTAGCCGCCGGTGCCCGCGACGTTCTCGGAGAGGTACGCCTGTCCGTAGTCGCCCCGCTCGCCGAACTCGCCGTCGACCTCGTTGTCCTTGACGGTCCGGCTGTCGACGACGAAAAACTGGGTGAAGCTGGCGAGCAGCGGACCGTACGACGAGCCGAGCGAGAACTCGACCGTGTACTCGTCGCGGGCCGTGACGTCCTCGCCGGGTTCGAGCCGGTCGGCCCAGTTCGACGCCGGCCCCTCGCCGATGGAGAGGATGCGGTTCATCGAGTACACCACGTCCTCGGCGGTGAGCGTGCCGCCGTTCTGGTGGGGGACGTCCTCGCGGAGCGAGAACACCCACGTCTGCCCGTCGTCCTCGGTGGTCCAGTCGGTGACGAGGTGACCGACGGGTTCGAACGTCTCCGGGTCGGTCGTCACGAACGGGTCGTAGAAGTTCTGCGCGGCGAACCCCTCGGTGTAGTCGGTCTGCTTGGCCGGGTCGATGGTGCCGAATACCTGCGTGACCGCGAAGACGAACTCGTTGTCCCCGCCGCCCGTCCCGCCGGTGTCGGTGTCGGTCTCGGTCCCGCCCTCGTTCGTCCCCTCGCCGGTCGTCGTCTCGGACTGGTCGGCCGAGTCGTCGTCGGACGACCCCGCACACCCCGCGAGCGTCGCGACGACGCCGCCGGTCCCGACTGACTTGAGAAACCGTCGCCGACTCTGCTCTGTGCCTTCCATTGATACACATACCCATACCGAACGCGCCGACTTAAGTATTCGGGATGGCGTATACATTTCGTAGCGTATTTATTCATATATTGTCCGAATTACTGCGATATACTCTCCAAAATGTTCGGGTATTGGCTCCAAAATGTGTGAGTCTTCGGTGGCCGCGTTCGCGACGCGTCGGTTACGTCTCGGCCTCGTCGGCGCGGCGGTTACGCCTCGTCCTCGTGGGTGAACGCGTAGACGACCTTCCCGCCCGACTCGATGGTCTGCATGGCTCCGGACGTGGCGAACTGCTGGGCCCCGGCGTACGCCCAGAGGTAGCCGTCTTCGGGCATCTCGACCTGCTCGATTCGCTCGCCGTGGAGGTCGACGACGTCCGCGACCACCTCGCCGGCCTCGACGAACTCGCCGGTCGGCTGCGTGGGGTAGAGCAGGCCGCCGTGGTCGTTGCGGAGCATACCGTGGGCCCGGTTGACCCCCGTGCCGCCGGTGTACTTGCAGGGGACGAGCGTGACGTCGTCCTGCGGTCCCTCGGAGGGTTCGCCGTCGAGCAGGTCGAACTCCCGCAACACGTCGAGGGTGCCGTCGACGCCCACCCGCAGGCTGGTCTCGTCGAGATAGCGCCCGTCGATGAACTCCACCATGAGTTCGGGGATACCCTCGGCCGCGCCCTTGTTGCTGAGCGTCGGTACCCCGCCCGCGCCCGCCGGGCTCGGCCCCTGGTCGACGCGGTCGTCCTTCCGGATGGTGGTGACGCCGAACGCCTCGGCCGCGCGTTCGAGGTCGGGCTCGGTCTCCTCGGTCGGCTCGATTATCTGGAAGTACAGCGAGTCGGGGTGGTCGTTGCAGTGGAAGTTGAGGACGAGGTCGGCCTCGCTCCACGCCTCGGTCCAGATGGCGTTGGCGAGTCGTTCGGTCGTGTTGCCCGCGGGGTTCTCGACGCTCACGTAGCCCACGTCCCGGTTGTCTATCCACGACCGGTAGGTGGCGTGCATGAACGCCAGCGGGTTGGCGACCGGAATCGCCACGACCGCGCCCGCGACGGACTCGGGCGAGAGTTCCCGATGCATCAACTCGTGGACCACCTCGGTCCCCTGGAGCTCCTTGCCGTGCTGGGTCGAGAACAGCAGCGCCGTCGGCCCGTCCTCGACGCCGTTGAGCACGAGGACGGGTATATCGATGCTGTCGCCGGTCGTCAACTCGACGCCGTCGATGTAGCCCGTCGCCAGTTCGCCCGGTTCTGCCGCCGCGTCGCCGACTTCTATCGTGTCACTCATGGTCGAATCACTCCGCTACCGATTCGGTCGGAAGCAGTGCGGTGGTCCCCACCGCGGCCATCGCCACCACGGGGTCGACGACCGGGATTTCCAGCGAGTCGCCCAGGTCGGCCAGCACGCCCGAGGTCGTCAGCCCGGTGCAACTGGGCGCGACCACGTCACAGCCCGCGTCCGCGAGCCGTTCGACCGACGCCCGGATCGCCTTCCGGCCGCCGTCGGTGGTGAGGAAGTTGGTCGTGTCCGCGCCCACCACAGTCTCGCTGGCCGCCAGTCGGTCGCCCAGCAGGTCGGCGACGTTCGGGGGCGTCCCGCTTTCGAGGCCGAGCGTGCCGACCCGGTCGCCCCGAGCGAGCGCGGCGGCCGCCACGCTCGCGCCCGCCCCGACGACCGGCACGTCGAGGTCGGCGTCGAGCGAGTCGACGGCCGGGTCGAGCGCGCAGCTCACGCCCAGCACGTCGACGTCGGCGGCCATCTCGCGGCCCAGCTCCTCGACGTACGGCACGGCGTCTGCCTCCGACTCGACGTCGGGGATGCCGTCGGGGTGGTCGGGGATGCACCGGGACGTCGTGTCGACGCCCGGGAAGTGGCGCTCGATTACTCGGCCGTGGTGCGATACGTCCTCGGGGTCGTCGAGCGTCAGCACGCGCAGGACGCCCATCTCGATGTGGTCTGGATTCGTCATGGTCTGTCTCCCGTCAGTCGTCGCCGCACTCGTCGGAGTCCTCGTCCGCCGAGTCGGCGTTCTCTCCGTCGGCCGGCTCGTCGAGGCCGCGCGCCGCGAAAAAGCCCTGCTGGCGGAGCGCGGCCAGCAGCGTCCCCTCCCGGCGGTTCATGAACCCGTCCGGCCCCCAGTAGCGGACGAGCGTCCCGTGCCACTCGCGGGTCGAGTCGCCGTAGACGCTGTCGCCGTACATCGCGTCCATCGCGTCGTGGCACGCCTCCAGCAGGTCCCCGTCGGGGTCGTCGTAGCCGTCCTCGTGGAGGACCGCGTCCAGGGGCACGCGCGGGGCGTTCTCGCTCGCCTCGCCGTGGCGGGGCACGCCGATGCAGAGCCCGAATATCGGGAGGACGCCCTCCGGGACGCCGACCGTTTCGGCGACGGCTGGCAGGCCGTTCAGAATGTTGCCGATGGGACAGACGCCGTACCCCCGGCTCTCGGCCGCCGTCATCGTGCCCATCGCCGCCAGCGAGGCGTCGATAGCGCCCTCCAGCAGCCCCATCGCGGGCGTGATCTGGAACTCCCGGTCGCGGTGTTCGAGCAGCCGGCGAATCCGGCGCAGGTCGATGCAGACCACCAGGAAGTGGCTGGCTTCCTCTATCTGCTCGGTGCCCCGGTCGCAGAGGTCGTGGATTCGCTCGCGCGTCGCCGGGTCCCGAACCCAGACGAAGCTGTACATCTGGGTCGTCCCGCTGGTCGGGGCCTTCCGGCCCGCGTCGACCATCTCGCGCACCTCGCCGTCGGGAATCTCGGCGTCCGGGTCGAACTCCCGGACGGTCGCGCGGTGCGCGAGCCACGAGGTCAGGTCCGGGACCGACCCGCCCGATTCGGCGGCGAGCGCGGGCCGGTCGCGTCGGTCGCCGTCGGGGTCCCCGTCCACGCACTCGCGCTCGGCGTCGCTCATACCACCACTTCGCCCCCGCTCACGACGAGTTCGTCGTCGAGGTACACCTCGGGTTCGAGGACGATGCCGTCGAGGTGCGAGTCGCACTCGATGGTGCCGCCGAACCCGTGGTTGTCGCCGAACGCGACGTGGCAGGTGCCGTACACCTTCTCGTCTTCGAGGACGGTCCCGATTATCTCGGCCGCCGGGTTGGTGCCGAGGCCGAGTTCCGCGACCCGGCGGGCGCACTCGTCGCCCGCCGTCGCCTCGCGGAACTCGTCGGCCGACGGCCCCTCGACCGACGCGATGGTGCCCGACTCGATGCGGACCACCAGCGGTTCGTCGAGTTCGCCCACGCCGACGAGGCCGCCGTCGAACGCGATGGCCCCCTCGGCGGTGTCCTCGACCGGCGCGACGTAGCTCTCGCCCGACGGCAGGTTGCCCGAGTCGCCCGACTCGGTGACCAGTCCGTCGCTCGGGATGCCGTCCCGGCCCGACAGCGACAGCGTGAGCGTCTCGCCGCCCGACTCGATGCGGGCCTCGTCGGCCGCCGTGAGTCGCTCGGTCAGCGCGGCGGTGAGTCGCTCGACCTCGGCGTAGTCGGCGGTGATGGCACCCTCGCCGAACATGCGCTCGGTGATGCCCGGCATCGTGGCGACCCGCGCGCCCGCCTCGGTCGCGTCCTCGCGCGCCCGGGTGTGGGTCAGCGACGCGCTGGTCGGACAGACCACCACGTCGGCCGCCTGCATCGCCGCCGACACGTACTCGGGCGGCTCCATCCCGCTTCGCTCCATGGGTCGGGTCTCGACGACGCCGGCGTCCAGACCGAGGTCGTCGCCCGCCTCGAACAGCGCGCGACCGATGGCCCGCTTGTCGGTGTCGGTCACGACCAGCAGGCTCTCGCCGGCTTCCGCGCCCATGTTGTCCTCGAGGACGCGCCGGGCGACCGCCCGCAGGTCGGCCACGCTACAGCACCTCCGTCGCGGTCTTGGCGAGGACCGACCGGCCGAGCAGGACGCCCGCACCGGTCTTCTCCTGCACTCGCGCCTTCATCTCGGGCGTGTAGCCCATACAGTCCATCACGACGAGGTCGGTGTCGGTGCCGATGGCCTCGGCCGCCGGGGAGACCTCGTCGCCGTCGGTGTACGGCGAGCCGGCGGCGGCCACGACGTCGAACCCGTCCCACTTGTCGAACGTCTGGTCTAGCTGCTCGGCCTTCGGCATCAACACCCCGATGGTGCCGTCCTCGACGATGCTCGACGCCCACGCGTGGAGCAGGTCGCTGGGTTCGAGTATCGGTACGCTGGCCTCGAACGACGGGAAGTCGCCGGTGCAGAGGACGCCGATGGTCGAGACCTCCTCGGCGAGGTCGTGGATGCGAGCCTGCAGCAACTCGACCACCGAGTCGCGGTCGACCGTGACCGACGACCCGTCGCGCATCCGGGTGACGAAGATGGGTTCGCCCTCGCGGGGACCGACCGCCTCGCGCACCTCGTCGGCGGAGTCGAACTCGTCGAGAGCGCCGGCCTCCACGACCTCGATGTGGTCGGGGAGCTGGTCGACGATGTCGGGCGTGATGTCGGTCCGGGGCGACTGGCCGATGGTGACGAGTCCGACGGTCGTTCCGCCCCGTTCGGCCGTCGTCATGCGTCCTCCCCGGGCGTCTGGAGTCGGTCCATCGAGCCGTACAGCGACTGGAGCCGGTCGAACTCCTCGTCGTCGTAGAACGCCGCCCGGCCCCGCGTGAAGTCCTTGGCGGCTTCGAGGACGAACCCGGTCGCCTCGGCGAGTTCCGGGATGTAGTTCGCGCCCGTGCCCGAACCGGGGACGGGGTTGACGCTGGTCGTAGCGACGCCGACGACCGGCGCGTCGGTCGCGGTCGCGGGCTGGAGGATGCTGTTGATGTGATGGAGGTCGTTGCCGTACGGCGTAATGTCCTGGGTCGTGAGCGTGAGCGTGGACGGCGGCTCGCCGGTCACGCGCTCCTGGGCGTCGAGCAGTCCCTCGCTCGGGGGCAGAATCCAGCCCTCCTTGACCGTGGGCGAGAGCGCGAACCCGCGCTCGCAGTGGACCCGGTTGCCCTTGGTCGCGTCGACCGACAGCACCGCGTCCATCTCCTCGTCGACCTCGTGGTCGTTCATCGTCTCCATGTCGACCGGGCTCCCCATGAACGGCACCGGGTCGTGGGGCTGGGTCGGCGCGTCCGGGCAGACGTGGGTCGCGATGCGGACTTCGCCCGGCAGCACGTCGTCGCGGTCGTACATCTCCGCGAGCTGGAACGCGGTGGCGAGCGCGACGATGGCCCCGTCGGCGTCCGAGACCATGCCGATTTCGGCGGGGCGCGCGCCCGCGCCGCCGAGCCGACCGACCACGCCGAGCGTGTCGGCCTCGGGGTCGTGGCCGGGGACGACGACCTTCACGAAGTCGGTCGTCCCGTCGTCGGTCGAGATGGTGGTCACGTCCACGTCGACGCCGGTGCCGTCGAGGGCGTCGCGGACTGCGCTGCCGCTGGCTTGCGGGTGGTCGAGAACGTCGTACGCTCGCTGAATCTTGTCGAACATGTGGTATCTGTGATCGTCGGGGGTACTCGTGTGTCGTTACTCCTCGAACGCGAATTCGACGACCGGCTCGCCGACCGCTTCCTCGACCGGCTCGAACAGCTCCGGCCGGTCCATCCCGGCTCCGAGGCGGAGCGACGACGCCGGGGCCACCACGACCGCGACCGACTGCCCCTCCGAGAGTTCGGCGGTCGAGACGGGCTCGCCGGTGTCGGCGTCGAGCGTGGTTATCAGGTCGGGGAAGGTCGCGAGTCGCTCGCCGTCCCGGTCGAGGGTCATGTACTCGTTCCAGAACGTCAGGTCGTGGCCGTCGACGACGACCGTGCCGACGTCGAAGCCGCCGGTGGTTTCGAGGGCCCGCGACTCGACGGTGCCGGTGACCGCGACCTCGCCGTCGAGAACGTCGGCGACGCCGGCGGCGGCCGTCGCGCCGTCGTCGGCGGTCCGGACCGCCCGGCCGACCGCCTCGGCCTGCTCGTAGATGCCGACGGCGGCGTTGTCCGCGGCGTACTCGGCCGACACCGGGTTGCGCGCGACCGCCACCAGCCCGCCGGCCGCCTCCGCCCCGCTCCGGAGGGTCGAGGCGGCCGACCCGAGCTGGGCCTCCACGACGAGTTCGTGGCGGCGCTCGGTGCCGGGTTCGCCGCCGACGCCGACCTGCAGGACGGTCTCGTCCTGCGCGAGACCGATGGAACCCATCGGCCCGGTCGGGTGCGCGCGGCCGTTGCACGCGGCGTCCACCAGCGGGAGGCCGGTGACCGCCGACTGCAGCAGGCCGTTGACCGCCGCGAACCCGCCCATCTCGTTGGTCATCAGCGCGCCGACGGTGGTGCCATCGGCCGCGAGTCGGTCGACCGCCAGTTCGACCGCGCGCACGTAGTCGGCGGGGTCGACGTGGCTCTCGGTCGCGGCGGGCGCGCCCACGCCGCTGACGGTCAACACGACGTCGCTCGGGTCCAGCGCCGAGACCGGAACGATGTCCGGGCTCCCGTACTCGACCGCGAGCTGTCCGAAGTCGATTCCCTCGTCGAGCGAGCCGCCGCCGCCGCCGCCGAGGACGGCACCGCCGACCGCGACGTGCTTGACCCACTCGTCCGTGACGTCGTCGTATCCCTGATTACTCATCGGTTGTCTCCGTGTTCGTCGTCCGCTGGTTCGGACTCCCGTCCGCGCGATTCGTCGGTCGGGTCGGTCCCGACCGCGCCGTCGCCCGCCAGCGCGAGGAACGCGTTCGGGCGCTCGCGGTCGGCGGTGCGGTACTCGGCCTCGTCCCGGCTTCGGAGCCGCTTCATCGCGGTCTCGACGAGGTGGTAGGCCTGCTCGCGGCCCATCTCCTCGAACAGCGCCTCGGACTTGGCGACCGCCGTCGCGCACACCTCGTCCTCCTCGCAGGGCGCGGGACACGCCGCGCACGCGGGCAACTCGTCCTTGAACGCGGTCGGCTCGGACGCACACTCGACCGCGAGGTCGTCGGTCCACGGTCGGCGCTCGCGCGCCCGCCGGAGCGCCTCGATTCGGGAGCCGTCGGTCCCGCGCCCGGAGCGGTCGGCGTCGGCCATCGTCACCAGTCCGGGCCCTCCTCGTACTCGTCGTCGTGGAGGTAACACCGCGCCACCTGGTCCTCGCCCATCTCGTACATCCCCGGCTCGTCGCCCGAGCAGGCGTCGAACGCGTAGGGACACCGCGACCGGAACGCACAGCCGCTGGGCTTCTCCCGGGGGTCGGGAATCTCGCCCTCGACGTTCTGTCGGTCGGGCTTGGCGCGCTCGTCGGCCTGGCTCACCGTGGAGATGGCCGACAGCAGCGCCCGGCTGTAGGGGTGTTCGGGCGTCTCGAACACCGAGTCGACGTCGCCGACCTCGACCAGCCGGCCGAGGTACATCACGCCGATGCGGTCGGCCACGTTCCGGAGCAGCGAGAGGTCGTGGGTGATGAACAGGTAGGTGATGCCGTACTCGTCCTGGATGTTCTCGAGGATGTCGACGATGCGGGCCTGCACGCTCACGTCGAGCGCGCTGGTCGGCTCGTCGAGGACGACGAACTTGGGGTTGAGCGCGACCGCCCGCGCGATGCCCACCCGCTGTTTCTGGCCGCCCGAGAGCTGTCCCGGATGCCGGTAGAGGAACTCCCTCGGCAGGTCGACCATCTCCAGCAGTTCCTCGATGCGTTCGAGGCGCTCGTCGGCGTCGCCGTAGTCGTGAATCTTGAGCGGCGCTTCGATGATGCTCTTGACCCGGTGGCGGGGGTTCAGGCTCGACGTGGGGTCCTGGTGGACGATCTGCATGTTCCGGCGGAACTTCTTGAGTTCGTCGTCCGAGAGGTCCACGACGTCCTGCCCGTCGATTTCGACGGTGCCGGCGGTGGGTTCGGTCAGCCGGAGCATCGACCGGCCGGTCGTGGTCTTCCCGGACCCGGACTCGCCCACGAGGCCGAGCGTCTCGCCCTCGGCGATGTCGAAGCTCACGCCGTCGACCGCGCGGACCTCGCCGGCCCGCTGCTGGAGGATGCCCTCGTAGATGGGGAAGTGCTTCTTGAGACCCTCGACCCGGACCATCGGGTCGTCGCGGTCGCGGTCGGTCTGTGCGGCCGTTCCGTCGGAGTGGTCCGTCAGGCTCATGAGTGGGACCCCCCGTCAGCGACCGCGTCGGACTCGGAACTCGCGTCGGAGGCCTCCCACGGCGGGACCCCGATGTCGACGGGGTCGGCCGCGAGGTCGGCGTGGCGGTCGTGGGCCGGCCGGCCCTCGAACAGGTGGCAGGCCACGTTGTGGTCGTCGCCGGTCTCCCGCGGGTAGGGGTACGCCTCCCGGCACTCGGGCTGGGCGTGGGGACACCGGTCGGCGAACCGACACGCCTCGGGCGCGTCGGTGTAGTCGGGCAGGTGGCCCGCGATGCCGTCGCCGATGCCGGTCGACAGCGACGGGATGCTGTCGAGCAGTCCGCGGGTGTACGGGTGTTGCGGGTCGGCGAACAGGTCGGCGGTCGGGGCCTGCTCGACGATTTCGCCGGCGTACATCACGTTGATGCGGTCGCTGACCTCGCGGGCCACGCCGAGGTCGTGGGTGATGTAGAGGACGCTGGTGTTGCGCTCCTCGACGAGTTCGTCGAGCAGGTCGAGCACCTTCGCCTCGGTCGTCACGTCGAGGGCGGTCCCGGGCTCGTCGGCGATGAGCAGGTCGGGCTCCGACAGCAGCGCGATGGCGATGAGCACGCGCTGGCGCATCCCGCCCGACAGCTCGGCCGGGTAGCTCTCGAACACGCGCTCGGGCGCGGATATCTCGACGTCGCTCAGCATCTCGACGGCGCGCTCGCGGTACTCGGCGTCCGACCCCCGGTCGAGCTTGTCCCGGACCCAGCTCGTCACCGACATCCGGGGCTGGCCCTGCCACTTGAGGACGTCGGTCATCTGCTCGCCGACCGTCAGGACCGGGTTGAGGCTGGTCATCGGGTCCTGCATTATCATGCTCATCTCGCGGCCCCGCCGGGCGTGGCGCTCGGCGTCCGAGAGGTCGAGCACGTTCTGGCCCTTGTAGATGATTTCGCCCTCGGGGATGGTGGCTTCGGGCACCAGTCCCATGACGGACTTGACGGTGACGCTCTTGCCACAGCCGGTCTCGCCGACCAGCGCGGCGGTCTCGCCCTCGTCGAGGGTGAAGTCGACGCCGTTGATGACCTCGGCGGTGCCGTCGTACGTGTCGAAGTGGACGTGGAGGTTTCGTACCTCTAGTATCGGGTCACTCATGTCAGTTCACATCTACGTCGAAGACGTCGCGCAGCCCGTCCCCGATGAAGTTGAACCCGAGCACGGCGAACGATATCGCCAGTCCCGGGAACACCGCGATCCACCAGTAGCTGGTGACGTAGTTGCGGCCCTGTGCGATCATCGCGCCCCACGTCGGGGTCGGCGGCTGCGCGCCGAGTCCGAGGAACGACAGGCCCGCGCCCACGAGGATGACGAACCCCATGTCGAGGGTGGCCTTCACGGTGATGGGGCTCACGACGTTGGGGAGTATCTCCTTGAACGTGGTCCGGAGCCAACTCGCCCCGAGCGCGCGACTCGACTCGATGAACTCGTCTTCCTTGATGGACAGCACCTCGCCCTGGACGAGGCGCGCGTACCACGACCACCACGAGAACGCGATGGCGACCATCACGTTGACCAGCGACGCGCCGGTCGCGGCCACCACCGCCATCGCCAGCAGCGTGGGCGGGATGGCCAGAAAGATGTCGGTCACCCGCATGATGACCGTGTTGACCCACCCGCCCAGGTAGCCCGCGACCAGCCCGAGGGTCACGCCGATGGAGATGGCTATCGACAGCACCACCACGCCCATCATCAGCGACAGCCGGGAGCCGAACAGGATTCGGCTGAGGATGTCCCGGCCGGTGGTGTCGGTTCCCATCGGGTGGTCGATGCTCGGCGGCTGGCTCGCGCGGTCGAAGTTGACGCCCGCGCCGGCGTCCTCGGGGTAGGGCGCGATGAACGGCGCGAAGATGGCCGCGAACACCAGCACCAGCACCATCGACAGTCCGACGACCGACAGCCGGTTCTGTGCGAAGCTTCGAGCACCCCGCTTGAACTGCTTTATCCGCTCCTGGCGCGCGGTGTCGTTCGATTCGATCGTCGCTCCGCCGGTTTCGGTAGCCATCTAGTCTTCCTCCAGTCTGACTCGCGGGTCGAGGTAGCCGTACAGCAGGTCCACGACGAAGTTGGCGGTCACGAACCCGACCCCGACCACGATGGTCACGCCGACGATGGCGTTGAAGTCCTGGTAGAGGATGGCGTTCACGCCGTAGCGGGCCATCCCCGGCCACGCGAACACGATCTCGACGAGGAACGCGTTGCCCAGCAGGAAGCCAAAGGAGAGCCCGATGACCGTCAGGGAACTCGTGAACGCGTTCCGGAGCATGTACTTGTACTCGATGAGGTTGTTCGGGAGCCCGTACGCCTGCGCGGCCAGCACGTAGTCCTTCCGGTTCTCGTCTATCATGTCCGAGCGGATGAGCCGCATCACCTGTGCGAGCGTCGCCAGCCCGAGCGCGAACACGGGCAGTACCAGGTGCTTGGCGGCGTCGACGAACGTCCCGAACTGCCCCGCGATGAGGCTGTCGACGAGGTAGAGGTGGGTCACGGTCGGCGGCGGCGCGATGCCGTCGCTCAACCGCCCCGACAGCGGCAGCAGGCCGAGCGTGACCACGAAGATTATCTGGAGCACGATGGCGACCCAGAACCGGGGCATCGACACGCCGAACAGCGCGGTGACCCGAGAGACGTGGTCCTGCCAGTGGTCCTTGTTCGTCCCGGCGACGACGCCGAACGGAATCGCGAGCAACACTGCGAAAAACAGCGTCAGCACGGTGAGTTCGAGCGTCGCGGGGAGGCGTGCGACGATGTCGTTGAACACGTTGTTGTTCGTGCGCAGCGACATCCCCCAGTCGCCCTGGAGTACGCCGGTCAGCCAGTCGACGTACTGCATGGGCAGGGGCTGGTTCAGTCCCATCTCCGCGCGCAGGGCGTCGACCTGCTGCTGGCTCGCCTCCGGGCCCAGCGCCAGCCGGACCGGGTCTCCCGGGACCACCCGGGAGATGAAGAAGATGAGCACCGACAGCCCGAAGATGACGGGGACGGATTGGAGCGCGCGTCTGACGAGGTAGTCAGCGTATGACATTGTGAATGGTGGGAACCGTCGAAGTGAACGCGTCGGTGGGGTCGCCGGCTATCAGGCCCGGCCGTCGCCGTCGCGGTACATCGAGTGGACGTCCCAGTCGAACGACATCACGCCGCCGTACGACCAGCCGCCGACGTTCTCGTTGATGCCGATGCGGTAGGGCGGGTTGGCGATGAACACGCTGGGCATCCCGTCGACGATGAGTTCCTGAGCGTCCTGGTACAGTCCGAGCCGGGTTTCGAGGTCGGTCGCGCTGCGGGCGTCCTCGAGGACCGACGTGAGCTCGTCGGTGGTGTACCACGACTGGGAGATGTACGACCCGAACGACGAGGGGTGGTACATCTGGTAGGTGAAGGTGTCGGGCGAGGGCATCTTCGCGGTGTGGAAGATGTTCGTCATGTGGGCGGTCGACTCCTCGCTGGTCGCCCGGTCGGTGATGCGCGCCCACTGCTGGGGGTTGATCTCGACCTCGATGCCGAGTTCGCTCAGCCCGGACTGGTTGAGCAGGCCGATCTGGCGCTGGAGTTCGGTGCCCGCGACCACGACGTGCTCGAGGCCGATTTCGTTGATCTCCTCGACGGTGTAGTCCGACTGGTCGAGGAACTCCTGGGCCCTGTCGAGGTCCTGAGACATCGGCTCGAGGTCGTCGTTGTGGCCCGCCATCTCGGCCGGCACCGACCCGGCGGCGACTGCGCCGCCGCCCACGATGTCGTTGACCGCGCTCTCGTAGTCGAACGCGTGGGCGATGGCCTTCCGGACGTTGACGTCGTCGGTCGGCGCTTTCTGGGTGTTCATCGGGATGTGCAGCAGCTGGAGCTGGGGCACTTCCGGCACCCGGACGTTCGGGAACGAGTCCATCTGCTCGTAGGCGTTGGTCCCCATGTACTGGTCGGTCATGTCGCCGTCGCCCTGCTGCATCGTCGAGACGATGGTGGACTGCTCGGTGATGACCGTCGACCGGAACGTGTCGAAGCTGTTGTCGTCCCAGCCCTTCCAGTAGTCCTCGTAGGCCGAGGCCTCGATGGAGTTGCCCTGCTCCCAGTTGTCGAGGACGTACGCGCCCGACCCGGCGGAGTTGTTCTGGAGGTAGGCGTTGCCGTAGTCGCCGTCCTGCTCGTTCTCCTGAACCACCGCGCTGTTGACGATGTAGAACTGGACGAACGTCGCCAGCGCCGGCCCGTACGGCTGGTTGAACTCGAACTGGACCGTGTACTCGTCTTCGGCCGTCACGCTCTCGGCGTCGAGGTAGTCGAGCCAGAACGACGAGTAGCCCGCCTCCATGGCGAGCATGCGCTCCATCGAGTAGACGACGTCCTCGGCGGTCAGCGACTCGCCGTCGGTGAACGTCACGTCCTCGCGGAGCGTGAACACCCACGTCTGGCCGCCGTCCTGGGTCTCCCAGCTCTGTGCGATGTGTTCGGTCGGCTGGAGCGATTCGGGGTCGACCGTGATGAACTCGTCGTAGAGGTTCTGTGCCGCCAACCCCTGCGTGTAGTCGACCTGTTCGGCCGGGTCGAGGGTCCCGAAGACCTGCCCGGCGATGAAGTGGAAGTCGTTCTCCTGGCCGTCGTCGCTCCCACCGCTGTCGTCGGTCGACTCGGTGGTGTCGCTCCCGCCCGAGGACTCGGTCTGGTCGCCGCCCGAGGACTCGGTCGTCTCCTGTTCGTCGCCCCCGCCCGAACAGCCAGCGAGTGCGACGCTCGCCGCGCCCGCGCCCATCAGTTCGAGGAACTTCCGCCGGTCAGTGTCGCCAGTTGCCATGACCCACATTGAAATCCATGAGGACATAAACGTTTGGTTTGAAAAGATATTTTGTAGATTATACTCGGTAAATAAACTACCTAGATTAAAAAATACAACTAGGTGTAGATAGATTCCTATGGTTGTACGTAAGTGTGTAGCGTGATTATTGGAGAAATAGCGTTGGTTTTTCGTGTCTGAACGAGAACCTCCGGGATTCACGCAAGTTCGTGATGTTCGTGTATATCGTGTCCGACTCGCGAACGTCCTCGACGAATTCGAGGTCCACCGCCGGGTCGTAGTAGACCGGGTAACAGATGGCGCGTTCGAGCGCGGTCGCCTTCACGACCACGGCGAACATCGCCAGCGCCTCGACCGCCGCGGCGTGGACCTCGAACTCGTCGTACGCGTCGTCGCGCTCGCCGACCAGTTCGGCCAGCGCATCGAGCTCCGAGTCGGGGACCACGAGCCCGAATGCCGGCCCTCGGTCGCCGTCGGCCGGCATCGGTGCGACGTCGCCGGGGGAAAGCACGAGCGTCTCCCACCCCGACTCCTCGTACTCCCGCGTGAGCGCTTCGACCTCCTCGGTCATCTCCTCCCACCGGACCAGCGCCTTGGTCGCCCGGTTGAACGACTCGTGATTCATCTTGGGGAGGGCGAGGGTTTCAGTGTGAAAAAGTCTTTCTCCTGGGCGAATTTTTAGGACGATTTCCCAATTTCAGTTCTCCTTTGGTAGGCTGTTTCAATCCGGACGAGCGTCCAGTTTCGGGCGACTACGCCGGACGTCGCCGGACGACCCGTGCGAACAATTAACTGCTCGGTCTCCGAACCGGGACCCATGAAAGCCGGGGTACTCGGACTCGTCCGGGACGACTTCGAGGTGGTCGACTCCTTCTCGGAGACCGTCGAGGAAAACGACCGCGCGCTCGACCGCGTGCTCGACGTGCGACGGGTGTTCTCGTTGCCGACCGGTCACGTCGCGTTCGAGGGCCGCGCGGCCGTCGAACGCGTGGTCGACCGGACCACGACCGAACTCGACTACGGCGAGGTCCGTCTCGAAGAGACCCCCGAGACCGAGACGCGCGTGACCAGCGTGGCCGGCGTCCCTGGCGAGTTCGTCGTGGCAGGGAGCAACGCGGGCACCTTCGCGTTCGACCTCGTGACCAGCGACACCGGGGCCGACATCGAGCGGGCGACCCTCGACCTGGGGGCGTTCCTCGACGCCCAGTCCGACGCCGCACCGTGGCGCGCGGGTTTCTACGGCAACGACGGTAACTGCGAGAACGGCGTCCTCCACGGCACCGACCTGTTGGACGACGACGACCTCGGCGGGCTGCTCGACGACGCGTCGCTCAACCAGCTCGGGCTCGACTGCTCGTACGGCGACCACGCGCTCAAACTGACCGCCTCCGAGAGCGGCTACGTCGAACTGTACCGGCCCGGCGAGTTCGACACCGAAGCGTATCTCCAGTACCTCCTCGAAGCGGTCGTTCCGCACGCGGAGTGACGCCGCCGGGACCCGGCCGGTCGGCGCTCGCGTCGGTCCCGCGGGCGTCACGAACGCGCGTCAGTCGTCGGCGGGCGCGCCGGTCGTCGGTCCCCGCGAGCCGCCGCTCGACGACGTCGCGGTGTGGTACGCCATCAGGAGCATCGCGACGATGAGACACAGCCCCCAGAGGAACGCGGTCATGTGCAGGACGCCGAGCCCGAGGCCTTCGGCGAGCCAGACGCTCAGCGGGAGCCCCCACTGGCCGACGACGTAGAGGCCGGTGACCGCCGACCGGAGGGTCCCCGAGAGCGCGAGCGCGTCCACGGTGAACCCCATCACGATGGCGAGGATGGAGAGGACGCCGAGGTGGGCGTGACCGCCGATCATCCACGCGGGGGCTCCCTGCCCCGACGCGATTAGGACGTTCTGGTACATCCCAACGAACATCATGGCCGTCAGACCGAGAAAGCCTGACGTTTTGAGTATGCGTGACACGGTGTCTTCCACTGATTTTCGACATATAGTAATTTTGCCAACGATGCGTCACGTCCGGCTGCGGTTCGGCCTTCCTGTCCCCCCGGTCGGGTCCGGCCTCGACTCGGAAGCCTTATCCCTGCTGGACTCGTCGGTACGGTTGCAATGGCGAAAGGCGAAGTTGATTTCTTCAACGACACGGGCGGCTACGGTTTCATCGACACTGAGGACGAGGACGAGGACGTTTTCTTCCACATGGAGGACGTTGGCGGCCCGGACCTCGAAGAGGGACAGGAAGTCGAGTTCGACATCGAGCAGGCGGACAAGGGTCCGCGGGCGACTAACGTCACCCGACTCTAAGTCGAGCTTCCAACTAACTAACCTACTCCGTTTATTTTTCGACCGGCCAGCAGCCGCCGCGTTCGGGTCTTCGAACGCCGCTCAGACGCGCATAGCCGGGTTCGATGTCCCCGGGGGAGTTGGAACATCCCTGGCGGGGTAGAGGGCGAGGCGCGCCCGCGGGCGCGCGAGCGCGGTGTGGTTCAAAAGCTGCGCGTACTGTCCCTGTGCCCGCGCTCACCACGCGAACTCGCGTCTCCGGGCGCATCCGCCCCGATTCCACAGGTCCTTAAGTCGGCGCGGACGAGGTGCCCGTGAGATGCGAGTCGTCGTCCCGTACGCCACGCGCGAGCCCAAGACCCGACTCGCGGGCGTGCTGTCGCCCGACGAGCGGTCGGCGTTCGCCGCCGCGATGTTGGCCGACGTCCTCGACGCGGTGCGTGCGACCGGCCGCGACCCCGAGGTCCTGGCGACCGCGCCCGTGGACGCCGACGCGCCCGTCACCGTCGACGACCGCCCGCTGACCGACGCCGTGAACGCCGTGCTGGCGGACGCCGCGAGCGACACGGAGCCGGTCGCGGTCGTGATGGCCGACCTCGCGCTGGCGACGCCCGACGCGCTTTCCCGACTGTTCGAGACCGACGCCGACCTCGCGGTCGCGCCGGGGCGGGGCGGCGGGACGAACGCGCTGGTGGTTCGCCACCCCGACTTTCGGGTGGACTACCACGGCACCTCGTTTCTGGACCATCTGGAAATCGCGCGGTCGGTCGGTGCCGGGGTCGAGGTGGTGGACTCGCACCGATTGGCGACCGACGTCGACGAGCGCGCTGACTTGACCGAGGTGCTGGTTCACGCCGAGGGGGAGTCGTTCGAGTGGTTGCAGGCGGCGGGGTTCGCGCTGGCGGGCGACGAGAGTCGGGTGGGCGTGGTCCGGGAGTAAGGCTACGGTTTTTATGTCATGACGGGCAAGTTGGAAGCGAGCGACCATCGATGACGGACCTCGAACGCGTCGAGATTGAGGGCTTCAAGGGGCTGGAGTACGTCGAGTTCGAGCCGACGGACATCAATCTGATTACCGGGCGGAACAACACCGGGAAGACGTCGTTTTTGGAGGCGGTGGACTTGCTGTTCAATCCTGCGAACCTTCAGGAATTCGGTGATAACCTTGGCTCCGTAATCAATACGGAATTCGACTATGCGAAAATCCACGGGGAAACTGAATTGGCACCTACAGAAACGAAAATACGGCACCCGTCAGCCTCGAAAGCCGCAGAAGTCTTCTACGAAATTGCTTCCCGTACTGGAGGATTCCAAATGAGTCTCACGCAGTTTACCACTAAAGAGAAGGTGGAGCCTCATTCGGATGAGGTCACAACGGACGCTCCAAAGAAAATCTACGAGGATATACGGAATTCACTAATTAATAATATAAAAGAAAAGTTATCTGTAGGGCCAATTGATGGGCTTCAGGACGAAATATTACTACTTTCCACAGCAGATCGAGAATTTCCTTGTTTTATTGGCGGAAAGCAGAGTACCTCTCTCATGCGAGATATCTTAGAAGGCGTAGTGGAAGAGTTCCGTGAAAGCGAAAATATAGACGATTTCGGTTTCTACCACAATCAACGAGGCCCGAGAGCGTACTTCGAATTTTCTTCCAGAAGAATAGAACTCGGACTTCCTCCTGAGAATACGCTTGTTGACCAACCGGAGCCGACCGATTCTACAACGTTTATCGAGTCAACTAATTTAACCGAGGATATCGAACGAACAGACGACGAACAAGAACCAATCAAAATAGACGACATCAGCGACTATATAAAGGAGGTGGGTCTGGTTGATGACCTCAAGACGTTCACGCTTGAATACCTTGTCTTTCAGGATGACCGGGGGGAAAAAGACCAAATACCGTACGATTTCATGGGTGATGGTTTCAAGTCCATCGTAGGGCTGCTCTGGGAACTCATGGACGACGAGATCGAGGACCAAATCGTCCTCATCGAAGAACCGGAGAACCACATGCACCCCGGCTACGTCCGAGAGATGGTCTACTTCCTCATCGACCTCGCTCGTGAGGAGAACGTCCAACTGTTCATCACCACTCACGACAGCGACTTCATCAACGACTTCTTCACCGAGAATCTGACCGACGATGAGGAAGCGTATCTAAAAGACGAGTTCTCTCTCCTCCGAATGGAAGAGGACTCCGCAGTCGTGGAGGACTACGAGACGGCCCGCGAGAACCTGAAGGAACATCACCTCGACCTGCGAGGGATTTGAATGAAACAGATTGTGCTGAGCGAAGGGAAACACGACGTACATCTCGTATCATATTTCTTTGAGAAGCGCCACGGAAGTTTCGAGATGACGAAGTTCATCGGCGAGGACGAGGAGTCACCGATACAGCAGAAAGAATCGCGTATGATCAAGAACTTTCAGGAACGACGGAATCCGTACGACGTCCTCGCGAAATCCGAGAACGGCAAGCCGGACCTCAAGCAGGTGTTTTCGTCTCTCCTCAACCAGCTCATGGGAATCGACCCGGAAATCGTCTTCTTCGTCGATTTGGACGGCGGTGATCTGGACAGTTTTCTCGGCAAATTAGACGAGCAGATTCGTGGTCGTCACTCCGCGCGAGGAATCAAGCTCGGTAACCACTCGGTGACGAAGCAAAATACCGACATGGTGGCCGCAGACTGTGAAGTTCTCACCGCGAGCGGGCAGGTAAAAGGCGAATTCCGAATCGTCGCGTTCCAGCAGACCTTGGAGCGTGTCGCTGGCGTATCCCGAGACGCCGAGGGCGACGACTGGAAAGCCGAAATCGAAGCCTTCCTTGACGAAGAGGACCACATCTTCGACCTGCTTCATTCAGCGCTACCGGACAAGGGTACCTGACCACGAATAACCGCGAAAGCAAGCATTTTCCCGGCGAAGACAGAACTATAGACGATGGCAGGTGCCGACATCCCGGGAGCCGACGAGTACGACGTGACGCTCACTCTCGACGACAGCGAGGTCCAGCGACTCCTCGACGTCGGCCCCGAAGACGTCGCGCCCGCCGACGAACTCACCTTCGCCAAGAACGTGTTCGTCCCGCTCACCACGGCGTGCCGGTACACCTGCACCTACTGCACCTACTTCGACCCGCCGGGCGAGGCCTCGCTGCTCTCGCCCGAGGCGGTACGGGACATCCTCGAAACCGGCGCGGACGCCGGCTGTACCGAGGCGCTGTTCACCTTCGGCGACGACCCCGACGACCGGTACACGCGCGTCCACGACCAACTCGACGAGTGGGGCCACGACTCCATCCACTCGTACCTCCGGGAGGTCTGCGAGATGGCGCTCGACGTGGGCCTGTTGCCCCACAGCAACCCCGGCGACCAGACCCGCGAGCAGATGGCGCTGGTCGCGGACGTGAACGCCTCGATGGGCGTGATGCTCGAAACCACCGCCGACGTGGCGGCTCACGCCGGCCCGCGCCGCAAGTCGCCCGGCCAGCGCCTCGACACGCTCCGGAACGCGGGCGAACTCGGCGTCCCCTTCACCACCGGCATCCTCGTGGGCATCGGCGAGGGCTGGCGCGACCGGGCCGAGAGCCTGCTTGCGATTCGGGAGTTGCACGAACGCTACGGCCACATTCAGGAGGTCATCGTCCAGAACGTGGTGCCGAACGAGCGCTCGACCTTCGAGCGACCCTCGGTCGAGACCATGCGACGGGTGGTGGCGATGGCCCGCGAGTGCCTCCCCGAGGAGGTGTCGGTGCAGGTGCCGCCGAACCTCTCGCCGACCCGCGAGTTGCTCGACTGCGGCGTCGACGACCTCGGCGGCGTCTCGCCCGTGACCGACGACCACATCAACCCCGACTACGAGTGGCCCGCGCTCCGGGAACTGGAGGACATCGCCGACGGGGCCGGCGTCCCCCTGCGCGAGCGCCTGCCGGTGTATCGACGGTACCTCCCGGACGAGGTGGGACAGAGCGGAGACGCCGACGACGGGACGGTCGACACCGAGTGGATTTCCGAGACGGTTCTGAGCGCCGTGCGGGCCGACGACGCGGCCGGGGCGCGCTACCGGACCGTCCTCGACGGGCGGTAGTCTCGACCGGCGGTAGCGTCCACCCCGGGACTCTCGGCTTCGGCGGCGTCCGCCTTCGGTAGCGTTTTGAGCGCGCTCCACCACGATTGGTGTATGACGACCTATCCGACCATCAGCGAGCAGGTCGACGACGTGGCGGCCGCTCGCACCGAGGGCCATCGGAAGATGGACTGGGCGCGCGAACACATGCCGATTCTGACCGCGCTACAGGCCGAGTTCGAGGCCGAGCAGCCGCTGGACGGCCAGCGAATCGGGATGGCGATGCACGTCGAGGCCAAGACCGCCGTCCTCGTGGAGACGCTGGCCGACGGCGGCGCGGAGGTCGCCGTGACCGGCTGTAACCCGCTGTCGACCCACGACGACGTGAGCGCCGCCCTCGACGAGCATCCCAACATCACCTCCTACGCGAAGCGCGAGGTGGACGACGACGAGTACTACGCGGCCATCGAGGCGGTCATCGGCCACGAGCCGACTATCACGGTCGACGACGGGATGGACCTCGTGGCGGCCGTCCACGAGGACTACCCCGAACTCATCGATTCCATCGTCGGCGGGGCCGAGGAGACCACCACGGGCGTCCACCGCCTGCGCGCGATGGACGAGGACGGCGCGCTCGACTACCCAGTGTTCGCCGTGAACGACACGCCGATGAAGCGGCTGTTCGACAACGTCCACGGCACGGGCGAGTCCTCGCTGGCGAACATCGCCATGACCACGAACCTCTCGTGGGCGGGCAAGAACGTCGTCGTCGCGGGCTACGGCGACTGCGGCCGGGGCGTCGCCAAGAAGGCCTCCGGACAGAACGCGAACGTCGTCGTCACCGAGGTCGAACCCCGCCGCGCGCTCGAAGCCCACATGGAGGGCTACGACGTGATGCCGATGGCCGAGGCGGCCGAGATCGGGGACGTGTTCCTCACGACGACCGGTAATCGAGACGTTATCACCCGCGAGGACTTCGAGAAGATGGACGACGGCGTCCTGCTGGCCAACGCTGGTCACTTCGACGTGGAGGTCAACCTCGACGACCTCTCGGACCTCGCGGTCGCCGAACGCGAGGCCCGCGAGGGCGTCCGGGAGTACGAGATGCCGGACGGCCGTCGTCTCAACGTCCTCGCTGAGGGCCGACTCGTCAACCTCGCCTCGCCCATCGCGCTGGGCCATCCGGTCGAGGTGATGGACCAGAGCTTCGGCGTGCAGGCCGCCGCGGTCCGCGAACTGGTCGAGAACGGCGAGAACTACGACGCCGGAGTCCACGATGTGCCCGACGAGTTGGACAAGGAGATCGCCGAGATCAAGCTGGACGCCGAGGGCGTCGAGTACGACGAGTTGACGCCCGAGCAGGCCGAGTACATGGGTAGCTGGCAGCACGGGACGTGAATGCGAAGTCATTCATGTGGACATAGTTCCCGCCGATTTTGCGGGAGTAACCACGCAAACTCTATGCCACATGGCACATTATCTCTGAGTGTACGGTGGCAAGGAAGACGATGATCCCTCTGTGAAGGGGTATGAGACTTCCAGCGCCACCTGTTCGACGGTACGGCGGACGATGATCCCTCAGTGAAGGGGTATGAGACCGCCAATGCCGTCGAGCGTGTCGCGCCAACTTGACGCCAACTCTTTCGTCTCGGAATCCTAAGCAACGGCTCATGCCCCTCGACCACGCCGCCGACCCCAGCCCCGAGGCCGAACGCTTCCTCGACGCAGTCGAAGCAGTCTGCGCCCATTACGACGTCGACGCCGAATCCACGTACGCGGAACTTTCCGGGCCGGCCGACAAGGTCCACTACCTCACCGCAGGCGAGGGGCCGCCGCTGTTGCTCCTCCATGGCCTCAGCACTACCGGCGCGTCGTGGCTTCCCGTCTTCGACGCGCTGACCGACCGGTTCACCGTCTACGCGCCCGACCGGCCCGGTCGGGGCCTCTCGACTGCCGTTGACTACCGCGAGACGGGGTTCCGGGAGTTCGGCGTCTCGTACGTTGTCGCGTTGCTCGACGCGCTCGGCGTCGAGCGGACCGCCGTGATGGGCAACTCGCTCGGCGGGTTCCAGACGCTCGCGCTGACCCTCGACCACCCCGAGCGCGTGACCCGGCAGTGTCTGGTCGGCGCGCCCGCCGGACTCTCGACCGACGTTCCCGTCTTCCTCCGACTGCTCGACCTGCCCGTCCTCGGCACCTGGCTGTTCGACTACTCGAAGGCCGAAACCGTGGCCGAGGCGCGGCGGACGTACCGCCGGATGAACCTCGAGGACGATTCGGCGCTTCCGGACTGCTACTTCCGACCGGGAATCGTCGGCGAGGGGCTGCCCGGCCAGCGCGAGAGTCTGCGGTCGCTGCTGGAGACGCTGGGGACGTTCCGCGGCATCAACTCCCAGTTCGACCTGTCGGCGGCGCTTCCGGGCGTCGAGACGCCCACGCGGTTCGTCTGGGGCACCGAGGACTACTTCTGGCCGCCGGAGGTTGGCCAGCCGGTCGCCGACCGAATGTCCGATGCCGACTTCGTCGTGCTGGACGGCCACGGCCACACGCCGTGGCTCGAACCCGGCGACGATGCGATCTCGGCGGCGACGGAATTTCTCACCGCGGAGTAGCATCGGGAGTTCCCTGCGGACCAGACTCGTTTCACTTCCGCCTCGCTCCCGAGGGACTTAACACGCCGAAGGAAGCAGTGTTCCACATGGCCGACAGCACGGGGACCGCCGATTCGTCGGGAGCGGCCGACGCGACGGACTCGCGGGGGGTGCGGTGATGTCGAACGCGAAGGGCGACCGCCGGGAGCGCGAACTCGTCAACCGGCTCGACGAGGCCGGGTTCGCGGTCATGCGCGCGCCCGCCAGCGGGAGCGCGACCGAGCGCGAACTCCCGGACGTGCTCGCGGGCGACGGCACCGACTTCTACGCCGTCGAGGCCAAGTCGAGTTCGGGCGACCCCATCTACCTCACCGGCGAGGAGGTCGAGGCGCTGGTGTACTTCGGGAAGAACTTCGGCGCGAAACCCAAGATCGGCGTGCGGTTCGACCGCGAGGACTGGTACTTCTTCCACCCGGCCGACGTCCACGAGACCGACGGCGGCAACTACCGGGTCAAGAAGGAGACCGCGCTCGAGGAGGGCGACCCGCTCGACGCCCTGCGGACCTCGGACGACGGCGACGAGGACGACGACCACGACGTTCGAGACGTGCTCCGGGCGGTCGAGCAGGGCGTACTGTCGGTCGAGGAGGCCGCCGCGATGTTCGAATAGCGCGGCCCACTCGGCGCGCCGCCGTTTCGGCGTCGACACCGCCAGCGCGGCGTCGGGCGCTCGTCAGTGTCGGGCCGACTCGAAGTCGCCGAGCTCCGACTGGTCGTCGCGCGCGCCGACGCGGCGCTCGCCGCGCCGGACCAGCCGGCCGCGCGGGAACGAGTAGCGCCGCCGGTGTCGGGGCTCCAGCTCGCCCGGGTCGAGACCGGCCGGTACGGGGTACATCGCCTCGACCACCGCGTCGTCGGCGCGGTAGTCCTCGTTGGTCGGGTAGTCGGCGACGGTGACCTCGCAGTCGGACACCGCCACCTCGTCGGCCCGGCGGTCGGTGGTCCTGACGACGACCAGCAGGTCGCCCGTCTCGCGGTCCACGACCGTCTCGCCCGGCCCCAGTTCGCACTGCTCGCAGAGGCGGGGTCCGGTCGCTCGCTCGTCGGCGAACCACTCCTCGCCGCAGTTGACGCAGGAGACCGCCGATTTGCCGGGCGGCGGCACCCGTCCCTCGGTGACCTCCATGGCGACCCGCCGGAGGTGCTTGCACCGGACGCCGCGGAAGTTGTGGTCCGGACAGGTGCAGCGCCCGCCCGGCAGGTCCACCGAGTAGGTGTTGGCGCTCTGGCTCTCGACCGCGTAGACGCCCCCGCCCAGCGGCCCGACCGCCATGCGCTCCATCCGGGCGCGCTGGGACCGCGGGTCCCCCACGCTCCCGGCCGGAGGCAGCGATGCTCGCGTTCGTTCGGAAGCTGTTGTGTTTGCCATCGGCTTCCCACCTTGCGTGCGGCCGACCGACGGGCGGCCGAATCCGCACCGCAGACCGTCGCGCCGTCGGCCGGTTCCGCGTACTATTCGGTAGGTGCCGGACCACCCTAAGTCTTGCACCTGTCAGACCACCGAAATTCGAGAACGGAGAGATTGAACGCTTCTCGCGTCGGAATTCGATCCAGATAGCCGCCGGAACGCGGGAGTTCGCTGCCGGAACCTGTCGGCGAGCGGGAAGCGTCAGCGACGAGCGAGCGGCCCCACCGGCGGGCAAACCACGTCCTCCGGGCCTTCGGTCGCTCCGTTCCCGAAGACGACGGGCCGTGTCCGCGCGACCGCAGCAAACGGTCGTAACCGAAGCCCTTTTGGAGGTACTCTCGGAAGCTCTCGGCATGGATATCGACCAGGAGACGCTGCGCGAGATATTCGTCGGCGCGGCGTCCGTGGGCCTGTTCGTCGCGCTCCTCTACTGGGTCGGCCTGACGTACGGCGGCGACGCCCTCTCGGAGACCGGTGGACTGGCGGTCGTCGGCGTCATCGTCGTGTTCGTCGCGGTGATGACCGCCGTGGGCTACTGGATGTCCCGACAGTACTGAGCGTCGACTCTTCTCCGCGGCGTTTCCCCGCTCTCGGCGGCCCGTCTGCGCCGCCGACGCGGCGCTCCGAGGCCGGACGGGCGGAGCCGTTTTTGCTCGCCGCCCCGTGTCGTCCGTCATGGGGGTTCGAAGCGAACTCGGTCGAGTGGTCCGGGAGACGTGGCGGGAGGTACGCGACGAGAACGTCACGTTCATGGCCGGGAGCATCGCCTACTACGCGTTCGTCTCGCTGCTTCCGCTGCTGGTGTTCGCGCTCGTCGTGCTCGCGGCGCTCGACAGCGCGGCGTTCACCGCGCGCCTCTCGGCCCTCACCGAGGCGTTTCTCACCCCGTACGCCCGCCAGCTGCTGGTCGAGTCGCTCGACGCCAGCGCCGCCCGGACCGGCATGTCGGTCGTCGGCGCGCTGACGCTCCTCTGGGGGATGTCCCGGATATTCCAGGGGCTCGACGTGGCGTTCTCCGAGATATACGACACGCGCGCCGAGAAGTCGCTGCTCTCGACGGCCCGGAACGGAGTCGTGGTGTTCCTCGCGCTCGGACTCGCCGTCGCCGCCTTCGCCGTCGTCGGGTCGGTCGCGGCGTTTGCGCCCGACCTGCCGCACCCGTCGGTGGCGAATCCCCTCCTGCTCGTGGCCGGGCTCGCGGTCGCGTTCGTGCCCGTCTACTACGTGTTCCCCGACGTGGACCTGACGGTCCGGGAGGTCCTGCCCGGCGTCGTGTTCGCGGCGGTCGGATGGACCGCGCTCGGGGTGGTGTTCCAGGGATACGTGGCGTACGCCACCCGGTACGAGACGATATACGGCACGCTGGGCAGCGCGTTCGTCCTGCTGGTCTGGCTCTACGCCTCCGGGCTCGTCGTCCTCGTCGGCGGCGTCCTCAACGCGGTGCTGGCGGGCCGGACCGGCGACGAGCACGCCCTCGGCGTCACCGACGAGGTCAGCGCCGACCCGACGGCCGATGGCCGCGGCGAACCCGCTCGCGACGGAGCCGGGCTCGCTCGCGACGGCGACGCGCCACGGGACCCGGACGACCTGCGCCGCGCGTACCGCCGGCTCGACCGCGCCCACGAGGAACTCGGTCGGGCCTACGAGCGCCTCGACGCCGACCGCGAGCGCGTCCGCGAGGAGGCGTCGCGGCTGGCGGCCGAGAACGAACGGCTCCGCCGGGAGAACGACGCTCTGACGCGCCGACTGGCCCGTCGGCGCTCGGTCTGGGCTCGGGCCAAGCGGCTGGTGGCCGGCGAGCGCAGCTAGTCGGGCGCGCAATCGCGGTCGCGTCTGACCGCCCGACGGCTCAGTCCTGCACGGCCGACACGACCGCGGCGAACAGCGCCGCCGGCAGTCCGAGCGCGCCGAACAGGACCAGCCGCAGCGGCGGACGCCGCCCCGGTTCGACGAGGACGAGGCTCGCGAGCGAGACCGCTCCGACTGCCCCCGCGAGCGCGACCACGGCCCACTCGACTCGGGGGTCGTACTCGGCCCTCGCGACCCTGACCGTCCAGTGGTCGCTCGCGCGCTCGCGAGCGGCCCGGGAGCGGCGCTCGATTCCCTCGTCCGTGCGAACTGCGTAGAACAGCCGCCGGTACCCGACCAGCATCGCGCCGAACAGCCCGCCGACGAACAGCCCCGGCACCGACTGGTCGCCGCCGGCCAGCGTCGCCGCGCCGCCGACGAGGACGGCGGGGACGACCAGCAGGGCCAGACATTCGAGGACGTCGATTTCCGGTGCTCGCGTCTCCCCTCGGGACGTCATCTCGTCGTCGTTCGACGCGGAGACGGATTAATCGGTACGGTTCGACCTCCAGTTGGGGGATGCGCTCGAATTCCGGTGCCCGTCACGGCGGGTTCGCCTCGACCTCGCGCCCGCCAGTTCGTCGTGCGCGGTGCGGAATCGGTCTCGTCGCCGGTCGTGCCGACTCGATTCGGTCCCGTGGCCCTCGGTCTCGCGGGTCTCCCGACGAGGGAACGTTTATGACCCGTGGCGTGGTACGTGTGAACATGAGACACGAACCGAGGCCGGGAGCGAGCCCCTTCGAGCGCCTGGGCGCGCACTTCGACGAGGTCGACCGGGTGTGTCCAGACTGCGGCTTCGAGGACGCCGACGGGCGCTGGACCACCACGACCACCGGCGACCGGGTCAGCTACCGCCACGTCTGTCCGAGCTGTGGCTCCATCCGCAAGCGGACGCTCGACGTCGGCGACCGGTAACGGGGTCGACGGGGGACCGCCAGGCGGTCCGCGACGGGTGGGCCGTCCGCGAGGCGGCCCGGGAATATATGGCCGCCCCGGTCGTGCGTTCGGTGGATGACGCCGCGAACGTGGGAGTACCGGACGCTCCGGCCGGAACGGGGGGCGACGATGGAGGAGGCGGTCGACCCGGAGGCCGCGCTGAACGGGCTGGGTGCGGACGGGTGGGAGCTCGTCGACACCATCGAGTACGTCGGCGGCGGCACGAAGTTCCTGGTGTTCAAGCGCCCCGCGTCGGAGGCCGAGCTCGCGGATGAGTGACGGGAGCGACGACCCCCGGCTGGCGGGCCGCGGAGACGAAACCGCCGACACGATGCGCGGACGCGCCGGCGAGAGCCGTCTCAAGCTCCGACTGTTGCTCCGGACGAACCGGCTCGCGGTGACGGGCGCGCTGGCCGCCGCGGTCTTCGTCGCGTTCGTCGCTGCGGGCGCGAGCGTGGACCCGTCGTTCCGCGCGACGGTCGCCGACAGCAGCGTCCTCGACTACCTCTTCTCGTCGATGCTCGGCGCGCTCGTCACCGGGGTAACGCTGGTGGTGACCATCAACCAGCTCGTCCTCTCCCAGGAGCTCGGGCCGCTCGGCGACCAGCACCGGCGGATGAGCGACACGATGGACGTCCGGACCTACGCCGCCGAGTTGCTGGGCGAGACGACGCCGGCCGACCCGTCGACGTTCCTCCGGGACCTGCTCCGGAGCGCGCGGGACCGCGCCGAGACGCTCCGCGCGGCGGTCGCCGCCGACCGCGCGGGCGACCTCGGACGGGAGGTCGACGTAGTCGTCGACGACGTCGCCGACAACGCCGCGAGCGTCGCCGACCGGCTCGACGCCGCGGAGTTCGGCACTTTCGAGGTGGTGTTCGCGGCGCTGGACTTCGACTACTCGTGGGCGGTGTTCCACGTCGAGCGTCTCCGCGACGAGTACGACCTATCGGACGAGGAGGACGCCGCCCTCGACGACCTCCGGACCGCGCTGGTGATGTTCGCGCCGGCCCGCGAGCACGTCAAGACGCTGTACTTCCAGTGGGCGCTCGTGGACCTCTCGCGGCTCATCGTGTACGCCGCCGTCCCCGCGCTGGTCGTCTCCGGAATCGGCATCGCGTTCCTCGGAGCCGAGACGTTCCCCGGCGCGACGCTCGGCGTCGGCAACCTGCTGTGGGTCGTCGCGGCCGGGTTCACGGTGACGCTGGTCCCGTTCTTGTTGCTGGTCTCGTACATCCTGCGCATCGCCACGGTGGCCAAACGGACCCTCGCCATCGGCCCGCTGGTCCTCAGGGATTCGCGGCGGTGAGAGTCCGAGCGACTCCCCCGCGCCCGACTACGCGTTCCGGACCTGCTTCAGCACGTCGGGCGCGTCGTCGAGCGCCTCGCCGAGCTTGTCGGCGTCGGGGCCGCCGCCCTGCGCGAAGTCCGGCGGGCCGCCGCCGCCCCCGCCGACCTTCCGGGCGAGTTCGCTGACGACCTCGCCGGCGTTGACGCCGACGCTCTCCGGGACTGCGACGACGAACGTCGCGCCGTCCGCGCCGCTTCCAAGCACCGCGATTTTCCCCTCCTCGACCAGCGCGTTGGCGGTCGCGCGCAGCTCGTCCATGTCGGCGTCGAGTCGCTGGACGACCGCCGTGGCGTCGCCGACCGCGACCTCCTCGCCCGAATCGCCGCCGGAAGCGCGGGCCTCGGCCAACTGTTCCTTGAGGTCCTCGATCTGCTTGCCCCGGCCTTTCCACTCCTCGAAGAACCGGCGGGCGGTCTCGGGCACCTCCTCGGGCGCGACGTCGAGTATCCCTGCGGCGTCGGCCAGCGCGGCCTCCGTACGCTGGGTGGCCTCGATTGCGGCCTCGCCAGCGGCGAAGGTGATGCGCTCGACGCCGTCCTGGACGCGCTCGGTGTTGAGTATCTTGACGGTCCCCACGTCGCCCGTACGCCGGACGTGGGTGCCCCCGCAGGCCTGCACGTCCTCGGCGACGTGGATGAGCCGGATGTTCTTCCCGGCGGGGATGCCGCCCTGATACAGGTCGAAGCCGTACTCCTCCTCGGCCTCGTGGCGGTTGGGCCACTCCTGCTGGACCGACGTGTTCTCCATCACGAGCTCGTTGGCGACGCGCTCGATCTCGTTTCTGGTCTCGCGGTCGATGCGCTCGTAGTGGCGCACGTCGATGCGCGAACTGTCGACGCCCTTCTGCGCGCCCGCCTGCCGAACGTGGTCGCCCAGCACCTCGCGGGCGGCGTGGACGACGATGTGGGTCGCGGTGTGGTGGCGCATCAGCCGGCGGCGGCGCTCGGCGTCGATCTGTCCCCGGACGATGTCGCCCTTGTCGACCGGCTCGTCGGTCCGGTGGAGGATGACGCCGTCCCGAATCTGGACGTCCTCGACCTGCACGGTCGCGTCGTCGGTCGTCAGCACGCCCCGGTCGGCTGGCTGGCCGCCGCCCTCGGGGTAGAACATCGTCTGGTCGAGCACCACGTCGTAGACGGTTCGGTCGTCCCCGCCGCCGTCTTCACCCGTCTCGTCTCCGCCGTCCTCGCGCTCGAACACGTCGAGGACGACCGCCTCGAAGTCGGTGCCGTACTGGTCCTCGTAGTAGTGGCGGTCGGTCGTCGGCAGGTCGTCGAACCGGTCCTCGCTCCCGGTCGTCTCCTCGACCGCCTCGCCCGAGTCGTGTCGGGAGGCGACGAGGCTGTAGAAGTCGTCGGGCACGTCGACCGTGGCCCCGTGGTCGGCGGCGATGTCCTCGACCATGTCGGGCTGGATGCCGTGGGAATCGTACAGTTCGACCAGTTCGCTCGTCGGGACGGGGTCGCCCTTCCGGGCGTACTCCTCGGCGAGGCGCTCGACCCGGCGGCCGCCCTGTTCGAGCGTCTCGCGGTACTTCTCGACCTCGGTCCGCACGACGTCCCGCACCGTGTCGCGGTTCTCGTAACCGAGCCGGTCGGCCTGCATGTCCACGAGTTCGTCGAGCGGGGCGTCGACGCCCACGTTGTCACAGAGGCGCTTGGTGCGCCGGAGGACCATCCGGGCGAGGTAGCCCGTGCCGACGTTCGAGGGGACGATGCCGTCGCCGAGCATGTACGCCAGCGTCCGGCAGTGGTCCGCGATGGCGTAGATGTCCTCGAGGGGTTTGAGCAGGGCTTCGAGGTCGCTCGTGGCGACGCCGAGCTTGTCGGCGATGTTGTCGCGGGCGGCCGCCATGTCCTCGGCCTCGTCGATGTCCATGTGGCCCGCGAGCTTCGAGGACCGGTGGACGAGTTCGGCCTCCTCGTCGGTGTGGTCGATGCCGGCGTTGTCCTTCAGGAACGATATCATGTCGGGGTAGATGGCCTCGTAGACGGTCGGGGTGCCCTGGCTCACCCACGTCCAGCGTTCGAGGCCGTAGCCGGTGTCGACGACGTAGGTGTCCATCTTCGAGTACCGGTTGCCGTCCTTCATCTCGTACTCGCCGTCGGGGTCTTGCTCCATCGACATGAAGACCAGCGTGGCGAGTTCGACCCCGCGATAGATGACCTCGATGGCGGGGCCGGCGTTGCCGCCGCCGACCCACGGGTCCTCGATGTAGATTATCTCCTCGGGGTTCGCGCCCATCGACTCGAAGAACTCGTCGCAGTATTCGACCGTCTCGTCCTTCCAGTAGACCTCGCCCTGATAGGCGTACTGGTCGGGGTCCTCCAGGTCCTCGCGGGCGTTGAACGCGTGGTGGGCCATCATCTCGAACGCCATGGTGTGGCGGCCCGTCTTGCCCACGTTGTCGATGTCCTGCATCCGGATGCACGGCTGGGAGATGGTCAGGGGGTTGGCCGGCGGCGGGGTCTCGCCCGACGTGACCAGCGGCTGGAAGTCGTAGACCGACGCCTGCGTGAGCAACACGTCGTCGCGCCATCGGTTCGCGGCGACCGGATACGGCTCGATGCGCTCGTGGTCGTGGTCCTCGAAGAAGGAGAGGAACGCCTCGCGCATCTCTTCGAGGCTGTACTCGGCGTCAAGGCTCGGGTTGTCGATGAAGTCGTACTCCTCGCAGGGCGGTTCGCCGCAGGTCTCGCGGGCCTCGTCGCGGGTCCAGAAGAAGGCACCGCACTCGGTGCACTCCTTCCTGACGAAGCCGTTCTCCTCGAAATAATCGAGGCGGTACTCCGCTTCGAGTTCGCTCATATTGTGCGTATTTCGCCAACGAACGGGTAAAACAGTTCCGCAACCGCGTCCGATTCCGGCGGTCCGGGCGAGCTCAGTCGTCGGCCGCGGGCGCGGCGTCCTCGCGAGCGGACGCGGTCGACCCCGACCGCGCGCTCACCGGTTCCCCCCCGCAGTCGACGCAGACGTAGCTCCCCTCGACCGTCTTCGCGACGGGCGCGTTGCAGTCGATGCACTTCAGGCGCGCGTCCCGTACCTGTCGCGGATAGCGTCCCATGGATGTACTCCCCCCGAAGTACGCCCGGCCGGGGGAAAAGCGAGACGGCCGTCCGGCGTCGTTTCCGACGGTAGCGAGCGCGTTCCCGACTCCTTCGCTGGCGGCGCTCGCGTCGGTCGGGCGTTTCCGTCGTGAGCGCGACGGAAACGCCCGATTACGGTCGAACAGGACGCGCTTACTCGCGGAGCGAGGTCGGTGACTCGCCGAGCCGCGACTACTCCTCGTCGAGCGACAGCGACGCGAGCAGGGCTTCGAGCTGTATCTGCTCGTTCGCGCCCTCGGTGATGCGGTAGTCGACGTCGCCCACGCGGTCCATCAGTCGCACGGTCGCCGCGTCGTCGAGGTCGAACTCCCACACCGACCGGTGGAGCTGGTCGATGATGTCGCCGCCGGCCATCCCCTTGTTCGTGAGCAGGTCGTCGAGAATCGAGCGCGCCTTGCTGAAGTCGCCCGCGATTGCGTGGGACACCATCTCCTCTATCTCCTCCGGGCGGGCCGTGCTGGTGATGGTGAACACGGCCTCCTCGTCGACGACCTCGCCCATCACGGCCGCCGCCTGGAGCGCGTTGATGGCCTTGCGCATGTCGCCGTCGGCGGCGTACACCAGCGCGTCCACGCCGTCCTCGGTGGTCTCGATGCCCTCGGCCGCTGCGACCTTCTCGACCTGCGCGGCCACCGCCTCGTCGCTCAGCGGGCCAAAGCGGAACGTCGCGCACCGCGACTGGATGGGGTCGATTATCTTCGAGGAGTAGTTACACGAGAGGATGAATCGGGTGTTGTTCGAGAACTGCTCCATCGTCCGGCGGAGCGCCGACTGGGCGTCGCTGGTGTTGTGGGTCAGGATTCCGTTGGCGAGCATGAAGTTCGGTGTGCCCTCCATGCTGATGTTGTACGCCTTCCCACGGTGGCTGTATTCGATGCGGCGTATCTTCGCAGTCTCAACTGTTTGGAGTCCGCCGTCGGCCACGACTGCAGGATCGAATTCGTCTTTCCCGTAGTGTTCGTGGTGCGGGAGTTCGCCGTCACCGACCACGACGAACGTGTAGTCGTCGCCGTACGTTTCGAGGAACTCCTCTACCTTTTCGGTCTGTCCCCACAGTTCGGCGACACCCTTGACCTCGACCACCGTGTCGTCTATCAAGAAGTCCGGATGGAGCACCGAATCGGACAACTCGAACTCCGGTTCGTACTCGTACTCGATTCCCGCGTCTTGGAGCGCCTTTGCGACGTCGTATTCCCAGTCCGACCGGACGAGATGGCCGAGTTCGTCGCTGTGTCTGATGTTCCCGCCCGTCGGTTCGTGTCCCTTCAGCGCTTCCGAGACCTTCTGTGCGACCTCCGGGTCACGCATCGGGTTGTTATCGCCGGTAATATCGCAGACGGGATAATCGCAACTCTCCGCGCTCTTTTCGACGAGTCTCGCTTTCTCGCCTTCGTCTAGACTGTTCCACCATTCGGTTAAAGCCTCCCCGATGTTTTCCTTTACGGCTTCAGCATCGGCATCAACGACCCACTCGTCCCAAGGGGTTCCCGACCGCATTTCGCTGAACCGTTCCCGGAATCGCTCGACGGTCTCCTCGTCCATCTCCCAGACGCGAGTCCCGTGGAACTCGCCCCCGTAATTCGGGTTGTCCTCGCCTTCTAACCGTCCGTCGGAGAGCTTTTCGACGATCTTCTCGCGCCGCTCGTCCGACCACTCCGTTCCGTGCATCGGGTTGCCCCGACCCTGCATCTTCCGACTGTGTCCCTCGTTCTTGCAGTCGACGGAGCAGAATGTACCCGCAGTCCAATCCCCACAGGTCTCACACTTCGAGACGCCGATGTCGTCCCCGAAATCAGCGATTTCGTCGCCCGGTGACAGTTCTTCGAGTTCTTTCTCGACGAGTCGCCCGTCCTCTCCGACCACGAAGAATGGGTGAGTGAGGCTCGCTTCTATCGTCCGTCCGTCCGCCAGTTCGACCTCGAAGAAGTCCGCGACGCCGGAGTCCACGAGTTTTCCCTTGTCGGACTGCACCTCGTTCGTCTCGAAGTCGACGGACGGAATCGGCTCACCGTCCTCGGCCACTTCCTCGATTGGCTTCACTTCCGGTTTCGACGGGTATCCGGTAACGACTTCGGTCCCGGTCGGCACGCACAACGAGTCCGCCTCGTCGAGGAATATCACCCGGTAGTTGTACCCGCCGAACGACGACCGCGCGAAGTTCTTGATGCGGTCCCGGACCACGTCGATGCCCCGCTGGTCCGAGGCGTTGAGCTCCATGAAGTTCTGCTCCCAGTCGTCGCCGTACAGTTGCTTGGCGATGGCCACCGCGCTGGTGGTCTTCCCCACGCCCGCCGGCCCCGAGAACAGGAGGTTCGGCAGGTCGTCGCGCTCGACGTACCGCTTCAATCGCGCGGTGATGTCGTCGTGGCCCGCCACCTCGTCGAGGCTCTGGGGCCGGTACTTCTCTATCCATATCTCGTCCCGGCCCGCGCCCGCCGCCGACTCGGCTCCCTCGTCGGCCTCGCTCTCGACCTCGCTCATGTGGGTCACGAGGCGCTTGCCGGTCTTAAAGTCCCCGAGGTTCGGCCGGCGGTCCGACCCCCCGCTCGGCGCGGCCTGCTGGAGCCCGGTCGCGGCACAATTAACAGGGAAATTACTATTTCCCGGGGGGACGAACGGCCGGTATGGACCGACGATTCGCACTCGCGCTCGCGGTGGTCGTCGCGCTGGCGGCGGTGCCAGCGCCGGTCGCCGCCCAAGAGACCAGGAGCGGCGGGACCGTCACCGTCGAGGCCGACGAGACCGTCGACGGCGACCTCACGGCGTTCGGCGGGACGGTCGTGGTTCGGGGCACCGTCGACGGCAACCTGACTGCGGCCGCCGGCAACGTCCTCGTGGCGGGGCAGGTGAACGGCGACCTCGAAGCGTTCGCCGGCAACGTCCGCATCAACGGCACCGTGACCGGCGACGCCAGCGCGGTCGGCGGCAACGTCTTCCTCGACGAGGGCGGCCGGGTCGACGGCGCGCTGGAGGCCGGCGCGGGCAACGTCGTCGTCGAGGGCGAGGTCGGCGGCGACGCCCGACTCGGCGCCGAGACGGTGACGGTCGGGCCGAGCGCGGTGGTCGGGGGCGACCTCGCGTACGGTGGCGACCTCGACCTCGCCGACGGTGCCAGCGTCGCGGGTGAGGTCCGCGAGGAGTCGAACGTCAATCCCGACGTGGGGCCGGTCGGCGGCACCCTGCCCGGCTGGGTCTCGTGGGCGTACGGCCTGCTCGCGAACCTCGTCCTCGGCGCGATAGCGGTCCTCGCGTTCCCGCGCTTCTCCGACGGTCTGGCCGACCGGGTCGCGGGCGACCCGCTTCGCTCGGGCGGGGTCGGGTTGCTGTTGCTGGTCGGCGTTCCAGTCTTGCTCGTCCTGCTCGCGATCTCGCTGGTCGGCATCCCGCTCGCGCTGGTCGGCGCGTTCGCGTACGCGTTCGTGCTGTGGCTGGGCTACGTCTACGGCGCGTTCGCGGTCGGCACCCTGCTGCTCGGGCTCGCGGACGCCGCCAACCGGTGGCTGGCGCTGGCGGTCGGGCTCGTCGCCGTCTCGCTGGTCGGCATCGTGCCCGTCGTCGGCGGACTGGTCGAGTTCGCCGTCCTCCTGCTCGGGCTGGGCGCGCTCGCGCTCGGCGTCCGGAACCGCTACCGGGGCCGGCGGGCGAGCAGGGCGGGCGAGCCGTCCGACCTCGACTCCGGGGCGACGGCGTAGCGATTCCCCCCGACCTGCGGCCCGCGTGGAGAAGCTGTTTTATCCGGCGCGTGCGGGCGCGACCTCGTGTCGCGCCCAACGCGCGAGGGACGAGCGAAGCGAGGAGGCTGGGGAGGTGTGAGGCCCGCGGTCGCGGCGCTGTGCGGTGTCTCATAGGTCTCGGCAGTAGCTAGCTCGAACTGTCCGGTCGGCCCCGTCGCGTCTCCCCCGAGGAGTCACGAACATCGACAGTAGCCCGCTCACACCGCTACGACGGCGACGGACGACAGCGTGACGCGAGCGACTGTTTGAACCTGTGAGACGCCGCGACCCCGACACGCTTACCTCGCGCGCCGCGCAATCCTCCCTCATGCACGTGACCGTCGAGGTCGTCGGCGAGGGGAGCCGCGACCTCGAAGTCGAGGACGCGACCTACGCCGACCTGCTCGCGGCGGTGGGCCTCAGCCCGCACGAGGCGTCGGTGATGGTCGACGGTCGCCCGGTGCCCGAGGACGAACCGGTCGAGGCCGACCACGTCAAAATCCTGCGGCTCATCAAGGGCGGGAGCGGAGCGAGCGACTTCGAGCGCGAGCGCGAGGGACTGGGCGTCTCGCGGCTCGACTTCGAGTTGCCCAACGCCGGGACCGGCCCGGACCCGCTGGCGCTCTCGGAGTTGGCGGCCGACCCGGACACCGACGCGGTGGTCGTGTTCTTCCAGCGCGACGACCGGTGTCGGAACTGCCGCCGGCAGGTCCAGGACGTGGCCGACCGGTACAGCGAGTTCCGCGAGCGGGACGCGGCGGTCGTGTCGATTCTCCCCGAGTCGAAGGCGACCGCCGAGGAGTGGCAGGAGCGGTACCACCTCCCGTTCGCGCTCGTGGCCGACGAGGGGAAGGACGTCGCCGCGGCCTACGGCCAGCCCACGCGGTTCGGCAAGTTGGGCGAGTTGAGCGACCTGCTCGGCCGGATGCCCCAGACCGCGATTCTGGACGCCCGGGACGGGCTCGAACTCCACGCGGTCCACCGTGGCGACTCGCCGGGCGACCGGCCCTCGGTCGACGACGTGCTGGCGATGGTCGACCGGCTGCTCGCCGACGAGGGATGAGTCGAGCGGGCGGGACGGACGTCGCGGTCCGCGAGGCGACCGATGAGGACCGACTCGGCGTCCGGCGGGTCCTCGACGCCGCGATGCTCGACGTGCGCGAGGACCTCCCGGCGCGAATCGCGGCCGGCGACGTGCTGGTCGCGACCGACGGGAGCACGCCGATTCTGGGCGCGCTCGTCCTCGTCGCCCGCGAGTCCGGCGCGCACGTCGACGCGGTCGCGGTCCGGCGCGCGCGGCGCGGGCGGGGCGTCGGCTCCGCGCTGGTCCGGGCAGCCGCCGAGCGCCGCGACCGACTGACCGCCGCGTTCGACCCGGACGTGCGCCCGTTCTACGAGTCGCTGGGGTTCGACGTCGAGCCGGTGACGTCGGAAGAAAATCGATTCCGGGGCACCTACGAGTCGGGGTCGCTCTGAAGACGGCTCACACCAGCGGCTCGACCAGTTCCCGCCCGGCGTCCAGCAGCGTCTCGACGCGCTCGGCGCTGTCGGCCTCGGCGTAGACTCGCATCTTCGGCTCGGTCCCGCTCGGGCGCACGAGGAGCCACGACCCGTCTTCGAGCAGAATCTTGAAGCCGTCCGTGTCGTTGACGCGGTCGACGCGCTCGCCCGCCACTTCCTCGGGCAGGTCGGCTTCGAGGTCGGCGAGGACCGGCTCCTTCCGGTCGTCGGGGCAGTCGACGCTCAGCTTCGACTGGTGTATCTCGCCGAACTCGTCGAGTAGCGCGTCCACGCGGTCGTCGAACGAGCGCTCGCTCTCCATCTTGGCGGCCAGCACCGCCATCAGCACGCCGTCCTTCTCGCGGTTGTGGCCCCGGATGGAGAACCCGCCGGACTCCTCGCCGCCGACGAGCGCGTCGTGGTCGCCCATCGCCTCGGCGACCCACTTGTAGCCGACCGGCGTCTCGATTACCTCCTCGCCGTGGGCCTCCGCGACCCGGTCGACGAGGAACGTGGTCGAGACGGTCCGGACGGCGGGGCCCGAGTCGTCTTCGAGCAGGTAGTCGTACGCCGCCGCGAAGAAGAGGTTCTCGTCGAGGAATCCGCGCTCGGGCGTGACCACCGCAATGCGGTCGGCGTCGCCGTCGTTGGCGACGCCGAGGTCGGCGTCCTCCTCGCGGACCGTCTCGACGAGGTCTTGGAGGTTCTCTTCGCTGGGCTCGGGGTTGGTCCCGCCGAACTCGGGGTCCTGCTCGCACCGAAGCCGCACGACCTCGGCCCCGGCGTGTTCGAGGAGTTCGTCGGTGAACCCCCGACCGGAGCCGTGCATCGCGTCGTAGACGACTTCGAGGCCCTCGAAATCCGGGTCCGACGGCGGGTCGGCCGTCTCGTCCGGGCTCACGCCGAGCAGGTCGTAGACGTGGTCGCCGTACGACCGCATGAAATCGGCGTCGTCGATGGTTCCCCACTCGCTCTCGTCGAGCGCGCGCGGCTCGGCGATGCGGGCCATTATCTCGTCGGTGACCGCGGGCAGGGCGGGCGCGGCGTCGTGGGGGAAGAACTTCACGCCGTTGTACTCGGGCGGGTTGTGGCTGGCCGACACGATGAGCGCGCCCGCCAACTCGCGGTCGGCGACGGCCCAGACCGCCAGCGGCGTGGGACAGTCCCGCCGGGAGATGAGCGCGTCGAAGCCGTTGGCCGCCAGCACGCGACACAACTGCTCGGCGAACCCCCGCGAGGTCTCGCGGGCGTCGTAGCCGACCGCCACGGTCCCGCCGTCGCGGTCCTCGACCTCCCGCAGGTAGTCGGCCACCGCCTGCCCGACCATCCGGACGCGCGGGGCGGTGAACTCGTCCAGCGTCGCTCGCCAGCCGTCGGTTCCGAACGAGATCGGCGTCTCCATGTCGCTACCGTCTCCGCGAGCGCCGAAAAAACCACTGTGTGTCCCGTCGGCACGGGGCGGTCGCCCGGCGGACTCGGTGTCGTCGGAACCCGGGCCGCGCCACTGTTCGAGCGGGCCCGGGAATTCGATTCCGGAAACTGTTATTCGGTTGAGCACGCTACGTCGAACCACGATGAGCAGAACGCCAGTCGTGGCCGCGCTCTCCGGAAGCATGCGCGACGACAGTTACACCCGGACCGCGCTCGGGCACGTCCTCGACGCGGCGTCCGAGCGGGGTGCCGACACGGAACTCCTCGACGTGCGCGAGTACGACCTGCCGGTGTTCGACCCCGACGACGACGAACCGCCGGCCGCGACCGAACTCAAGCGGAAGCTACGCGAGGCCGACGTCGTGGTGTGGGGCAGCCCCGTGTACCACGGCTCGTACTCGGCAGCGTTCCGGAACGTCCACGACTACTGTGGCTTCGACGAGTACGAGGACACCACGGTCGGACTGCTGGCGAGCGCCGGCGGCGGTACGTTCGCCAGCACGCTCGACCACATGCGAATCACCGCCCGCGGCGTCCACGCGTGGGTGTTGCCCCATCAGGTCGGCATCCGGAACGCGCGGGACAAGATCGAGGGCGGCGAGATACGCGACGACGACATCGCCGACCGCGTCCGGAAACTGGGCGAACAGGCGGTCGAGTACGCCTTCATCGACCCCGACGTGAGCGCGCCCGAGGCCGGAGCCGAGGGGGACGCCCGGACGGACGGGCGGGAAGCCGACGCGGACGGACAGGACGCCCACGAGTGAGCGATGGGCCTCACCGTCCTCGTCACGGGCGCGACCAGCGGCATCGGCCGCGAGGCGGCCCTCCGGTTCGCCGAGCGGGGCGCGACGGTGCTGTTGACCGGCCGGGACCGCGGGGCCGGCGAGGCGGTCCTGTCGGCGGTCCGGGACGCCCATCCCGACGCCGGCGGCTCGTTCTACCGGGTCGACTTCGCGGACCTCGGCGCGGTCCGGGAACTCGCCCGCGAGGTTCGGGCCGAGCACGACCGCCTCGACGTACTGGCGAACAACGCGGGAACGTCGCTGAGCGAGCGACGCACGACCGCGGCCGGCATCGAGGGCGGACCCGACGGCGGCGTCGAACGCACCTTCGCGGTCAACCACCTCGCGCCGTTCCTGCTCACGAACCTGCTCGCCCCGCTCTTGCGCGCGACCGCGGCCGCCGGCGACCGAAGCGCGGAGTCCCGGGACGGAGGCCCTGCGCGGATCGTCACGACGGCCAGCGGCCTCCACGAGAACGGCTCGCTGTCGGACCTCGACGCCGTGGTCCGTGGCGAGAGCTTCGACGGACTCGACGCCTACGCCGACTCCAAGCTGGCGAACGTGCTGTTCACCGTCGAACTCGCCGAGCGACTCGACGGGACCGGGGTCACGGCTAACTGCTTCCATCCGGGCTGGCTCCCCCACACCGGGCTCGTCCGGAACGCCACGGGCTTCTCGCGGCTGTTCACCGGCGCGGCGTCGCTGGTCGCCCGCGTCGCGCCCGTGGGGCCGTTCGAGTCGGTCGCGGGGGCCGCCGACGCGCTGGTCCACCTCGCCACGAGTCCCGGGGTCGCGGGCGTTTCGGGCGCGTACTTCGACCGAAAAGAGCGGGCGACGCCGGCCGGCGTGACTGGCGACGCCGCCCTCCGCGAGCGGCTCTGGACCCGGAGCGCCGAACTCGTCGGGCTCCCGTCCTCGGTGCCAGCGGGCGACCCGATGCGCGAGTAACCGGCCCGGGTGACCCGCTGGCCGAGCGACGGCCTCGGGAATCGGTCACTCGAACCGGTCGGGCGGCGTCCCCGCGTCGCTGTCGACCAGTCGCTCCTTCCCGGCCCGCGTGAGCCGTTTGACCTCGTACTCGCGGGACATCGCGGCCGACCTCGAGTCGAACGCTTCGACGTGGACCAGTTCCACCGGCGTCCGGCCGCGCGTGTACTTCGCGCCCTCGCCCCGGTCGTGTTCGCGGACGCGGCGCTCGACGTCGGTGGTGTAGCCCGTGTAAAAACTGCCGTCGACGCATTCGACGACGTAGACCCAGTGGCCCGGCACGCCTCGAAGGTTCGTCCCGTGTTTCTTGTACGTTCGGTTCTCCGGCTCGCGGCTACGCTCGCGGCTCGCCGGTCCGCTCGCGCGCGACTTCCGCGATTCCGGCGTTCGCGGAGCACGAGGGGCACGCCTTCAGCCGGCCGCCCTCGTCGGCGAACACGCGCGCGAACTTGTCCGACACGTGCGAACCGCAATGGTCACACTCTGGCATTGGCATTCAGCTGGCGGGGCTCCCGCCAGTGGCAAAATATTTGTCCCGATAGACTAAAAATCCTTCTCAAATCCGATTCTCAGTTCTCTAAAACTGAAACAACGTTTTTGTACCCTCGGTCCAAAGCATGAAGGATTGACAGTGTTTCTCACCCGAGACGAACCGACCGCTCGTGAGATGCGACACGACTCGTCACGCTCCCCGAACGCGCGTCCGTCGACCGGAATCCAACCGCGATTTCCCCTCACTGGGTGTTCTCCGAACCCTGTGGCGCGCCTCTCGGAACTGCTGGCACACAACTCGATTGTATTTATAACTTTTGGCTGTCGGCATAGATGACCACGGACCGACCGACACTGGGCCGCTCTCCTGAAAATTTGAGAAGCTTTATTAGGGGTGGACGGAAAGACAAACCCGTATGGCAGACCTCATCGTCAAAGCCGCCGTGAAGGACGCACTGGACGACAAGAACGTCGCGTCGGACTTCTACGACGCTCTCGACGACCGCGTCGACGAGCTCCTCGACGAGGCCGCCCGCCGCGCCGAGGCCAACGACCGAAAGACCGTCCAGCCCCGCGACCTCTGAATTCGGGACGCCAGTAGACGGCACCGTTCCTTTTATCGCACCGCCGATGAGGTAGCCGATGGCTCGTTCTCCGTCGGGAGTCGATGGTGTCGAGACGGCTGTAGACTGTGAGAAGCGGTAGTACTCCGGCCGCTAGCTACTGGTCGTATTTTGGGCGCTAGCTACTGGTGATACTCCCGACGCTAGCTACTGCTTGAGCCAGTGAGTGACCGCACAGCACCGCACCGCGACCGTGCTGCGACCGCACCGCACAGCACCACACCGCGACCGCGAGCCTCAGGCCTCCCCAACCGCGACGAGGGCGCTGGCGCACTCGCGCCAGCGCCCTCGCCGCCCTCGCGCGCGAGCAACGCGCGCGCCAACGCGGGGATTGAGTCGAAGTCGAGAGCAATCGCGAGTGTTCGGTGAGCCGTCGCGTTCGAAGCGTCCCCGCATCGGTCCCGCGGTCAGAACGTCCGCACGTCCACGCCCGACTCGGTCCCGACGTGGACCGCGTCGGCTATCCCGACGAACAGACCGTGCTCGACCGCGCCGGGAATCCCCGCGAGGTCGGCCGCGAGGTCGGCCGGACGCGGAATCTCGCCGAAGTCGCAGTCGAGGACGAGGTTGCCGTTGTCGGTCACGACCGGCCCGTCCTTGCGCTCGGCGGCCCGGAGCTCGGGGGTCCCGCCCAGCGCCCGCACCGCGTCGGCGGCGGTGGTCCGGGCGTCGGGCAACACCTCCACCGGCACGGGGTGGTCGAGCCGGTCGGCAGCCTTGCTCGGGTCGGCGACCACGAGCAGGCGGTCGGCGGCAGCGTCGACTAGCTTCTCGCGGGCGTGGGCCGCGCCGCCGCCCTTCACGAGGTGCGGGCCCGAGAACTGGTCGGCCCCGTCGATGGCGAGGTCGACCGACTCGGCCGCGTCGAGCGCGGTGAGGGGGACGCCGACCTCCAGCGCGAGCGCCCGCGACTGGTAGGAGGTCGGAACCCCGCGCACGTCGAGGCCGGCGTCGACCCGCCGGCCGAGTTCCCGGATGGCGTGGGCCGCGGTCGACCCCGTGCCGAGCCCGACGACCGCGCCGTCGTCGACCGCCTCGGCCGCGCTCTCGCCCGCCGCGCGCTTCGCCGCGTCGCTTCCGTCCGAGGTCTTCATGGGTCGCTCTCGGAGGCGAGGGACCAAAAGGGTGGGCGGGTCGGTCGCGAGGTCCGGCGGGTCGGACGCCAGCGTTTTGGCGCTGCTCGGCGTATCCCGGGGGACGATGGCTGCCAGCGACTCGGACGCGGGGGGCGAACCGGGGGCCGACGGGGTGGAATCGGGGGCCGACGGGACGAATTCGGGCGGAACGGCCGACGGGACCGACCGGGGGAACGCGGTCGCGCTCCGGGACGTGCGCAAGACCTACCACCTCGGCGAGCCGGTCCACGCGCTCGACGACGTCTCGCTGTCGATTCCGCGCGGGTCGTACACCGCCGTCATGGGCCCCAGCGGCTCGGGCAAGTCCACCCTGCTCAACCTCATCGGCTGTCTCGACACGCCCACCGAGGGCGAGGTGTGGGTCAACGACCGCGAGGTGTCGGCGCTCTCCCAGCGGGCCCGCACCCGGGTCCGAGGCCAGGAGGTCGGGTTCGTCTTCCAGACGTTCAACCTCATGCTGAAGCTGACCGCCGCCGAGAACGTCGCGCTCCCGCTCGTCTTCGAGGGCGTCGGCAAGGCCGAGCGGGCCGACCGCGCGGCCGAACTGCTCGAACAGGTGGGACTGGGCGACCGGGCCGACCACCGGCCCAACGAACTGTCGGGCGGCCAGCGCCAGCGGGTCGCCGTCGCTCGCGCGCTCGCGAACGACCCCGCCATCCTGCTGGCCGACGAGCCGACCGGCAACCTCGACCAGGAGACCGGCGAGCAGATAATGGGCCTCTTTCAGCGGCTCCACGACGAGGGCAACACCGTCCTGATGGTGACCCACGAGCGCCCCATCGCCGAGCACGCCGGGCGCGTCGTCCACGTCCTCGACGGCACTATCGAGCGAATCGAGGAGATAGCGTCGCCCCGGCGCGTCGAGTCTGAACGCCGCTGATGGAACTGGTCGAGAGCCTGCGGCTGGGCCTACGCTCGATACGGAGCCACCGGTTCCGGTCGGCGCTGGCGATACTCGGCGTCGTCGTCGGCGTCGGCGCGGTCATCACCTTCGTCACGCTCGGAACCAGCCTGCGGGCCGACGTGCTCGGGCAAGTGAGCGCCGACCAGTCGCCCAACCTCTACGTCTGGGCCGGCCCGGAAGGCGCGGACGGCAGTCCGGGCGCGGGCGCGCAGCCGGCGTTCACGGCTCGGGACCTCGACCGACTCGGCGAGATTCGGGGCGTGGCGTCGGTCGTGCCCCGGGGCGTGGTCCCGACGGCGGCCGTCGCGGTCGGCGTGGGCGTGACTGTCGGCGTGCTCGCGGGAATCTACCCGGCGTGGAGCGCCGCGCGGACCGACCCCATCGACGCCCTCCGGTACGAGTGACAAGTGGTCGCGGTGCGGTGACGGGCGGTCGCTCATCGGCTCAAGCAGCAGCGAGCGTTCTCGTCGACCTTCAACCGGTGTCGCGGACGAACCGAGACGACCTCTCTTTGCCGATAGTGGAACCCGATTTGCGCGATTCCGCTCTTCCCTAGATTTTTTATCCTATGGGGAGAACACCATAGTATGGGATGGCAGACGACGAAACGTTGGTGCAGTACACCGACGAACGCGAGGACGGAACGATAGAACGAGTGTTCATCCGACGCACCACCGACGCCGCGTATCCGAGTGGTTGGCGTTACAGCCTCCACTACGGGACGAAAGACGGCGAAACCATCGTCCGCTACGACAACGCTCACGAAGCCACGAAAGGCCACGAACGCCACGTCGACGAACAGGTGACGATTATCGACTTTCCGGGCATGATGGAACTGTACGACCGGTTCCTCCGGGACGTCGAGGACAATCGACCCTGAATCACGCCGTGGTCTGCCATCGAAAACGAGGTACCCACGCCATGACCGAACCCACGAACCCACGAACGTTACAGGTGCGCGTCGGCGAGACGAATCGCACTCGGCGAGAGGCCCGCGAGAAGATCGCGGCGCTCGAACGCGGCGAGAACGTCGAGGACATGCTCGTATTGAACCTCCCGAACTACGCCGAACTCGCACGGCTCACCAGAGAGAAGAATCTCGAACTCCTCCGAGCGCTCGCCCAGCACGACCCGGCCAGCATCCGAGCGGCGGCCGACTTGGTGGACCGCGACTACAAGGAGGTCCACCGGAACCTGAACGAACTGGAGACGCTCGGCGTCGTCGAGTTCGAGGACGACGGGCGCTCGAAGCGGCCGGTCGTCCGCTTCGACGAACTCGAAATCGACGTGTCGCTCACCGACGCCGAGTCGGTCGACGCGGCCGCGTAGGATTCGACCCATCGACGCGCTACAGTTCACGAGGTCCCAGAGGACGCTCACCCCGCTGACTCACCGAGGAATTGTAGAACGCGGGACGGAGACGGTGGCACCCGTCGACGCCCGACGCCGCCGGGACCTCCCCGCAGACGATTCGACGTACGTCGCCACGAGAGACAAACATCTCCCACGTCGCCGAAACCACCGGCTCGGAACCCCGTCGCGGCGACCGCGAGCCTCTCCCTCTGGGCGTCACTCCACGCTCAGGTCGCCGTCGCCGCGCGGTTCGGTGAACTCGAACTCCACCTCCAGTTCGGCCTCGCGCCCGCCCGCGAACTCCACCTCGACTTCGACCGGTTCGCGGTACTCGAAGGGAATCTCCCACTCCTCCGAGGAGAGCGTGAGCGTCGTGTCGTCCTCTATCTGGTCGGCGAGGTCCCGAAGGAACGACGCCGTGGCCGCCCGCGAGAGATGTATCTCGCGCTCGAAGAAGCCGTCGGTCACCGTGGTCCTGTTCCGCTCGCTGTCGTCCGGCAAATTCACCCGGTCCCCCATGTCGTGGTCCCCCACGTCGTCGGCGTACGGCCCGACGCGCCAAGTATCGTCCGGTGCGTGGAGATATCAGGGCGTTCGTACCTGGGTACAGCGTTCTCGTTGTCTTCGTGTTGGATTTCGTGGCCGACGCTGAAGGCTCGAAACACAAGTAACGCGCGCTCGGGACGAACAAAATCAAGCTCGCCCCAGGAGTTGTCGCGACGCTTGTCACTGTTAATCCAGACGCTAAAACGACTTTTCAGGCCAGACGACGAAAGTTCAGACAATTAGAGTGAGTGGCGGAAACTACACCGCTGGATACCGGCCACCTGATATCATCGGTCGACGAAGCGTTTGGTCGTTTCGGTGTTTCCGAACAGTCCACGGCGAACGGCGGCCAACCATGTGAAAAACGAAAGTATCACACCCCAAAAGACACCCGTCGCCAGCTCACCCGCTGGATGGAAGAGCATTGCCATCCCCACAGCAAGCGGGACCGTCAACAATAGAGAGACAAACTGCTTGACTGCAAGTCTCCAATCCGTTTCGTTATCCCTCATGAATCGCCATACCATCCGAGTGTACTAAAGAGCTTCAGCACTTGACAAAGCCGGCTCCGTCGACTGCCTCCGGACCGCACTCCGACCACCACCCCGTCCGATTTCGCCCTGCGACCGCCGGATGGCTTTTTGTTCGGGCCGTCGTATCCGCGATATCGTGTCGCTCATCGACCTACTGGGGAGCAAGGCCCGCATCCAGATACTCCGGGAACTCTCACGCGAACCGCGGTACGTCTCCGAACTCGCCGACCTCGTCGGCATGGACGGCAAGACGGCGGTCCACCACCTCTCGGCGCTCGAAGATGCCGGCCTCGTCGCTCACTACCGCCGGGGTAATCGGAAGTACTACTACCTCGCGCGGACCGTCGAACTCCGGGCCGCCCCGCCGCCCGAGCGCACCTTCGTCCTCCGGACGGGCGAGCGTCGCACCGACCCGACCGAAGTCGAGTCCGCGGACGACGACTGACCGACCCGCCCGCCACACGCTCCGCCTAGCCTCGCCTCGCCGCTCGTAACGCGGGATTTATCGCCGCACGCGCACCCGAACCCCGTCGGAACGCCGGTTCCGACCGCGCCCGGCTCGACGCGGCGTGCCGAACGTTATCGGTCGGGAAAACCCGGCTTATCCCGATGAACGGTTCGAACGGTATCTCCGATTTAACGCGGGTGCTGGCGTGTCTCTCGGCGTGAGAAGCATGAAACGGCGGCAGTTCGGCGCGATGCTCGCGACGGCGGCGGTCTCGCTCGGGAGCGTCGGGCACGTGGCGGCGGAGACGACGGCGCAATCGACCGACCCCCTCGAAGTCGAGGACGTCTCGACGACGATCGGCGGGGCGACCGCGACCGTCGGACGGGCTGCACTGACCTACGAGGAGAGCACGATGACCTTCGAAGTGAGCGACTGGCGGACCGAGAGCGATGCGGGGACGCTCTCGACGGACGCGGTCGAGGTGGTCGCGGAGGACGTTTCCGCCGAGACCTACGACGCGGTCCGGTCGGCGATGGTCGAGGCCTACGAGGGCCAGTCGATGTCGCCGCTCCTGACCGCGCTCGCCGAGGCCGAACCGAACCCGGAGTCGCCGGTCGCGGTGACGGTCGAGTCGGTCGAGACCGACGAGCAGGTGGTGGCCGACGGCGTCACCGCGACCGGGACCGTGCGGTCGGTCGTCCCCGAGGGCACTCGGGCGCTCGCGGCCGGTGACGCCTCGATGTCGGACCTCGACGCGCTGGGGAGCTCGGAGTGGAGCCAACTCACCGTCGAGCGCGGCGACGCCGAACTCGCGGCCGACGACGTGGTGATGGAACTCGACGGCGCGGCGCTCGCGGTGACCTCGCCCGAGGGCACGGCCACCGCCGCGGACGGTGAGTTCGAGTTCGCCGAGCTGGAGGCGACCCTCGCACCGCCGGAGACGATTCCCTCGGCCCACGTCGAGTTCGCCTCGCAGGCGCGCGAACTGGCGGCCGACGGCGAACTGACCGCCTCGGCGGTCGAGTCGGCCGCCGCCGACGCGGGCGTGACAGTCTCGAACACGGCCGAGGCGGTCCGGAGCGCCAACGTCGAGATCGCGCTCGCCGAGGTGACCGAGGGCGGCGAGACCGTCGTCTCGGACTTCGCGACCAGCGGGACGGTCGCGGAGTTGCTCGCGGTGCTGGACCAGCAGGCCTGAGCCTGCGGGCGATTTTTCGAGTGCGTGCGGGCAAGCGACGGCTCCGAGGAACGTCGATTGTGACGCCTGGCCGCTTCGAGCCACGTCGATTGTGACGACCCGAATGCTTTTGCTCGCCCGCGAAAATCCCGACCCATGTCACACGAGCGGTCCATCCTGTTCGTTCCCGGGTCCGACGCCGACGCCATCGACGCCGCGACCCGCTCTGGCGCGGACGGACTCATCCTCGACCTCGAAGACACTGTCAGCCCGGCCAACAAGGCGGCGGCCCGCGAGGTGACCCTCGACGCGCTGTCGTCGTGGGCCGACGACGACCCGACGCCGTTCGTGCGGGTCAACGGCCTCGATACGACGGAGGGCGTCGCCGACCTCGAAGCCGTCGTCGCGAACGACGCCGCGCCCGAGGCCGTCGTGCTTCCGGACGTTCGCGGCCCCACGGACGTCCGAATCGTCGCCGACCGCCTCGACGACGCGGGGTCGGACGTCGGCGTCGTCCCCATCGTCGAGCGCCCCGACGCGCTGTTCGCGGTCGACGCCATCGCGGCCGCCGACCGGGTGAGCGCGCTGGCGTTCGGCTCGGTCGACTTCCGGCTCAACGCCGGGATGTCGATTCTGGACGACGACGTCGACGTGACGATTCCGAAGTACCTCGTCTCGCTGGCCGCCAGCGCGGCCGGGGTCCGGGCGTTCGACACCGTCTACCTCGACCGGTCGGACCCCGACGGCCTGCGAGCGGCGGCGCGAGAGGCCCGAGCGATGGGCTACGACGCCAAGATGGCGATTCACGAGGACCAGATAGAACCCATCGCCGAGGCGTTCGCGCCCTCGGAGGCGGAACGCGACCGCGCCCGGCGGCTGGTCGAGCAGTTCGAGGCCACCGACGAGGGGGTCGTCTACTTCGAGGGGTCGTTCGTCGACAAGCCGGTGGTCGACCAGCAGCGCGAACTGCTCGAACGCGGCGGGGAGTAGGCCCGCGAGAGGGGCCGGATTCTAGCCGAGGTGCGGTTCGACCGTCGCCGCCGCGCCGAGGAGTCGGCGCTCGCCGAACGCTTCGCCCATCAGTTGGAACCCCACGGGGAGCCCGTCGACCGTCCCGTTCGGGAGCGAGACTGCCGGAAGCCGCGTGACGTTCGCCGCCCGCGTGTTCCGGGCGTAGTCGAAGCCGGGGTCGTCGGCCGCCTCGATTCGCGGGGCCACGTCGGGCATCGTCGGGAGCGCGAGCGCGTCGACGCCGTCGAGCGCCGCGTCGAACTCCTCGCGCAGCACCTCGCGGACAGCCTGTGCGCGGGTGTACCGCCGGCCGCCGTGGGTCTCGACGACGTGTGCGCCCGCCAGCAACTTGGCCTTGTAGAAGGTGTCGAGGTCGCCCGACGACGCTCGCGTCCGGTCGGCGAACGCGGCCTGATAGCCGTCGTCGACCACGCCCCCGCGACGGTACGGCGCGGCCCCGTCGCGCCAGTGGACCGCGAGTTCGGTCAGGCTCAGCAGGTTCTTGACCGCCGGGCCGTACTCGAAGCCGTCGACCGACACCTCCCGGACCGCCGCGCCCGCGTCCGCCAGTCGGTCGAGCGCGGCCCGCGTGGACTCGGCGACCGGGTCGGCGACGCCCTCGCCGAACCCCTCGGCCAGCACGCCTATTTCGAGGTCGTCGAGGTCCGGGCCGCCGTCCTCGACCGCGCTCGCGTAGCCGCCACACTCGTAGTCGTCCCGGCCTGCGGCCGCCAGACTCGCGGGGTCGTCGGGGTCCGTGCCGGCGATGGCGTCGAGCGCGGCCGCGACCGGCGCGGTCGCGTCGGCGAAGACGCCGACGTGGTCCTGCGTGTACGTGTTCTCGACCACGCCCGACAGCGGCACCAGCCCGTAGGTCGGCTTGAGGCCCACGACGCCACAGAACCCCGCCGGGATGCGGACCGACCCGCCGGTGTCGGTGCCCAGCGACACGTCCACCCGGTCGGTGGCCACCGCGACCGCGCTCCCGCCCGACGAGCCGCCGGCGGTCCGCTCGGGGTCGTGGGGGTTGCGGACCGGCGGCCCGCGCCCGGTCGTGCCCCGCCCGCTGCCGGCGAACTCGTCGAGGTTCAGCTTCGCGGTGACGGTCGCCCCCGCCTCCCGGAATCGCTGGACGACGGTCGCGTCGGTCCGCGGCACGTAGCCCGCCATCACCTCCGAGCCGCACTCCATCGGCACGCCCGCGACCGCGATGATGTCCTTCAGTCCGACCTCGACGCCCGCGAGCGCCCCGGCGTTGTCGGGCGCTGGCTCGACGCGACACTCGTAGCTCACGGCGTTGTACGGGTCGTCGGTCGGTTCGCGCCACGTGCGCTCGCCGCCGGGGCCGTCGTCGGCCACCGCCACCTCGTCGACCGCGTCGAGGCCGTCGAGGAAGCCGTTGACGGCGTCGACGAGTTCGTCCGTCTCGGCGTCGGTGACGGCGACGCCGAGTTCGTCCGCGAGCGCTTCGAGTTCGTCCGCCGAGAGCGGTCCCATGCGCAGGGGTGCTTGGCGGGTTTCAATAAAGCTGGGCGTCGCGGTAAGTCACTGAACAGCGACCACGTCCTCGAACGCCCTCGGCGCGCTCGCGGTCGCTGAGCGGGATATCCGCGCTCTCCGCACCGCACCGGCGCGGATAGAGCCGCCAGAGACGACCACAGGCCTGCGGCCCGCGACCGCGCCTCGCCCGTTCAGTCCGCCAGGGGCGGTCAGTTCACCGGGCGCACTCGGTCAGTGGTCGAATGCACGCCGAGCGCGCCCGTCCCGTGGCGCGACACACTCGTTCCTCTTGGATGCCTCACTCGTCGATGCGGGCCTCGGTGTCCGCGAGGCGTTCGATTATCTGAATCACGCCTGAGTTGTCGTCGTCGCCCAGTCCGGACTCGACCATCGACTTGTACATCTCGTGGGTCACGCCGGTCACGGGCATGGGCGCGCCGTAGGCCTGCCCGGCGTCGGTGGCGATGCGGAGGTCCTTGTACTGGTAGGAGGCGAAAAAGCCCGGTTCGAAGTCGCCCCGAATCATGCTGGGCGCGCGGTTGTCGAGCGCCCAACAGCCCGCCGCGCCGCCGCTGATGGCCTCGACCACGGCTTCGAGGTCGGCGTCGGCCTGCTGGGCGAAGACCAGCGCCTCGCTGATGGCCTGTAGCGTCGTCGAGACGACGATCTGGTTGCAGGCCTTCGTGACCTGTCCCGCGCCGTGACCGCCGCAGTGGGTGACGGTCTCGCCCATCGCCTCGAGCACGTCGCGCTGGGCCGCGAGGTCCTCGTCCTCGCCCCCGACCATGATGGAGAGGCTCCCGTCGATAGCGCCCTCCTCGCCGCCGCTGATGGGCGCGTCGAGGACCGAGACGCCCATCTCGCCGAGTTCGTCCGCGAGCCGTTCGGCGACCGTCGGCTTGATGGTCGAGGTGTCCACGAACGCGTCGCCCGCCGACAGCCCCTCGGCGACGCCGTCCTCGCCCAGCACGACCTCCTCGACCACCTCGGAGTCGGGCAGGCAGGTCACGACCACGTCGGCGCGCTCGGCCGCCTCGGCCGGGGTCTCGGCGCGCTCGCCGCCGTTCTCGACCAGCCGGTCGACCGCTTCGGGCGAGCGGTTGTGGCCCACGACCGGGAAGCCCGCGTCGAGCAGGTTGTTCGCCATCGGTTCGCCCATGATTCCGAGTCCGACGAAGCCGACCGTTTTCGAAGTCACGTCCCGTTCACTCGCGCCGGGGAACAAAACGGTATCGCCGGGGGCAAGGGGACCGAGTTTCGAATGGTCACCAAACCACACCCTCGGCGGACTGAACGGGCGAGGCGCGCTCGCGTTCACTGTAGTCGCCTGCTCGACCCCTATCCGCGCCGATGCGGATGCTGTGCGGTGAGGCGCGGATATGTCGAGCAGCGACCGCGAGCGCGCCGAGGGCTTTCGAGGCTGTCGTTCGAGGTCTGATAGCTGTCCGAAAAACATCAGCCGCATCGCCGCGAACGACTCACCCGTCCGGCCTGAGCGCCGCGTGAACGATGTCGGGGTCGAATCCCTCGCCGGGAAGCTGGCGCTCGATGGCGGTCTCGGCCTCCCGAACCGGGAAGACGTGGCTGATGATGGACGCCACGTCGTCGCCCCGGCGCTCGACGATGCCCATCGCGCGCTCGACTTCCAGCGCCTGCCCGCGCCCGCCGAGCAGGCTGATTTCGTCGTGGACCAGTCGGTCGGCGTCGATTTCGACCTCCTCGCCGGGAAAGCCCGGCAGGACGACCGTGCCGAGCGGAGCCACCACGTCGAGCGCGAGGCGGAGCGCCGCGCCGGAGGGCGCAGTCACGACCGCGACCGGCGGCCCCTCCTCGCCGGTCGCCGCGCGGACGCGGTCGGCCGCGCCGTCCTCGTCGACGAACACGGTGTCGGTCGCGCCCAGTTCGGTCCCGAGTTCGAGCCGGTCGGCGTCGTCGGACAGCCCCGCGAGGACGATGGGGTCGGCTCCGGCCTCGTCGGCGACGACGACCGACGCGAGTCCCTGCGCGCCCGGCCCGACGATGGCGACGCCGTCGCCGGGGTCGACGTCGCCCTTCGTGAGAATCCAGCGGACGCCGTTGGCGACGACAGTGCCGAGACAGGCCGCCTCGGCGGGCACGTCCTCGTCGACGACGTGGAGTTTGGTGTTGGGCGCGAGGTAGACGTACTCGCCGTACCCGCCCCAGAGGTGCGGCGGCTCGCTCGCGGGGATGCTCACGCCGTACGCGCGCTCGGCCTCGCACATGTGGTAGTTGCCGGTCTGGCAGTAGTGGCAGTCGTAGCACGGGATATACGGCTCGGGCACCACGCGGTCGCCGACCGAGACGCCCATCCGGTCGAGGGTCTCGTCGTCGCCCGCGACGACTCGGCCGACGACCTCGTGGCCGAACACCAGCGGGAGCGTGTCGAAGTGCGACTCCCCGCCGTAGATGCCGACGTCGGTGCCACAGACCGAGGTCATCTCGACTTCGAGCAGCGCGCCGCCCTCGGAGACGTCGGGCACCGCGAACGTCCGCGGTTCGAGGGCCCCGTCCTCGGTCAGCACCATCGACGTGGTCTCGTCGGGAAGCGACGCGGGAGCGTCGTCGGTCGGCGCGCCGTCCCGAGACGACGCGGCGTCGCCATCGGTAGTCCCGTCGTCGTCAGTCGACCCGTCCCCGTCGCTCGCCATTCAGACCTCCTGTCGGACGCTCAGCGAGAGGCCGCCGTCGACGGTCAGCGTGGTGCCGGTGACGTACGACGCCTCGTCCGAAACCAGGAACAGCGCGGCGTCGGCGTGGTCGCGGGGCTTGGCCATCCGGTCGAGCGGAATCTTGCTCCGGGTGGCCTCGCGCTCCTCCTCGCTGGTCAGTTGCTCGATGAGCGGCGTGAGGGTCCCGCCGGGACAGAGCGCGTTGACCCGGATGCCGTAGTCCGAGAGGTCCCACGCCATGTGCTTGGTCAGCCCGATGACGCCCCACTTCGAGGCGGTGTAGCTCGCCGGGCCGGCGTAGCTGAGGTTCAGCCCCGCGATAGAGGAGATGTTGAGGATGCGCCCGTCGCCCTGTTCGGCCATCGCCGGCACGGCCTCGGCCGAGCAGTTGTAGATGCCCGTGAGGTTGACGTCCATCACCTGCTGCCACTCCTCGGGCGTGATGTCCTCGAACCGCTCGCCGACCGAGATGCCGGCGTTGTTCACCAGCACGTCGAGGCTGCCGAACGCGTCGAGCGTCGCGTCGACGGCCTCGCGCACGCTCTCGCGGTCCGAGACGTCGCACTCGATGGCTTCGGCCTCGATGCCCTCGTCGGCGAACGCGGCCGCCGTTTCGTCGGCCGCCTCGACGTCGACGTCGGCGATGACTATCGACGCGCCCTCCTCGCCGAGGCGCTCGGCGATGCTTCGCCCGATTCCGTTCGCAGCGCCCGTCACGAACGCGGTCTTGCCGGATACGCGAGAACCCATGGTGGTGGAGTCACGACCGCCGCATATCCGTGTGACGGTTCCGGTAAGTGGGGCGCGGGTCCCTCGAAGAATCGTCGGCGTGAAATCGAGACGGTGTCTCTTCCGTCACGTTGATTAAAACTGCCTCCGATGGTCGGGTAGTGCTTGGGACGAGATACCGCACGGCACGGGACGGACATCGATTCGGGAATCGCGCCGCGGGGGCTCACTGCCGATGCTGAACCTGCCCGCCAGACTGCGCGAGCGCGACGACCCCGTGGCGGCCGGGGTCGTGGGTGCGGGGCTGTTCGGCACCAACCTCATCGACCAGATGGAGCGCGTCCCCGGACTGGAGACGGCCGCCGTCGCCGACGTCGACCGTGAGAAGGCGACCGACACGCTCCGGGACGCCGGCGTCCCGGACGGGGACGTGCGCTCGGTCGAAGACGCCTCGGGCGTGAACGACGCGCTCGCGGACGGGAACCGCGCGGTCGTCGCCGACGGGGTGGAACTCGCGACCAGCGACGTCGACGTGGTCGTGGAAGCGACCGGCGTCCCGGACGTCGGCGCGCGCCACGCCTACGAGGCCATCATGGCGGCCAACCACGTCGTGATGGTGACCGTCGAGGCCGACGCCGTGGTCGGCCCCATCCTCGCGGAGATGGCCGACCGCGCGGGCGTCACCTACTCGATGGCCTACGGCGACCAGCCCGCGCTCATCGCCGAACTGTACGACTGGGCGCGGACCGTCGGCCTCGACGTGGTCGCGGCCGGCAAGGGCAACCCGTACCTGCCTGAGAACCGCTACGGCACGCCCGAGGACGTGTTCGAGCGCTGGGGCTTCGACCCGGAGTTCGTCGAGGAGCAGGGGCTCAACCCCCGGATGTACAACTCCTTCCTCGACGGCACCAAGGTCGCGGTCGAGATGGCGGCCGTGGCCAACGCGACCGGCCTGACGCCCGACGTGCCGGGGATGCACATCCCCGACGCCGCCGTCCCCGAGATTCCCGAGAAGCTCCGGCCGAAAGCCGACGGCGGCATTCTGAACGACACGGGCGTCGTCGAGACGGTCAGCGGCCTCCGGCCCGACGGCACCGAGATCGAGTTCGACGTCGACTTCGGCGTGTTCGTCGTCACGACGACGCCCAACGAGCGCGTCCAGGAGTACGTCGAGCAGAACAGCGGCTCGGGCATCTACGTCGCCAGCGACGGCGAGTATCAGGTGTTCTACCGGCCCCACCACCTCCCGGGCCTCGAAACGCCCGTGAGCGTGGCCAACGCCGCCGTCCGGAACGAACCGACCGGGGTGGCGCGCGCCCACGAGGCCGAGGTGGTCGGCGCGGCCAAGCGCGACCTCGACCCCGGCGACGAGATAGACGGCGGCGGCGGGTACACCGTCTACGGCCACCTCGTCGCGGCCGAGGACGCCGACGACGCGGGCTACGTGCCGATGGAACTGCTGGAGGGCGCGACGGTCACCTCGGCGGTCGAGCGGGGTGAGGTGCTGACCTACGACGACGTCGCGGTCGACGAGGAGTCGTTCATCTACCGGCTCCGGCGGCTTCAGGACGGTCGCTGAGCGCGGGATGGGGCGATTTTCGACAGCGAGCGCGGGCGCGGGGGACCGCGACGGAGCGGAAATTAAGACATATATCCGACCACCCGCGTATTCCGACGGGACATGCAATTCTGTGACGAGTGCGGGTCGCTGATGCACACGGAGGGCGAGACGTGGGTGTGTCGCTCCTGTGAGAACGAGGAGCCGCGGGACTCGGAGGCGGACGCGGCGATGGCGACACGGGACGGACAGCGCGACGACGGGGCACCCGCCGTGGCCGACGCGACCCAGGGGTCCACCGAGACGATGGAAGAACCCTGTCCGGCCGAGGACTGCGACGGCGACGAGGCCGACTACGAGATGATGCCGAAGCCGGGCGGTTCCTACGAGGTTCGGCTGTTCACCTGCGTCGAGTGCGGCCACCGGTGGCGCGAGTCCTGACGGCGCGTGGTTCGCCGTCCCCGGCACGAACGACCGCCGAACTGAGGCGAGCGTCCGACGCCCACGACCGACGGAGACGGTTCTAAAACGCGGCTACTGCTCCGACGCGACGTCCTCGAAGAACGACGCGATCTCCTCGTTCGCGAATTCCGGGCGCTCGTAGTGGGCGAAGTGGCCGGCGTCCGGCACCGGCTCGAAGTCGAGGTCGGCGAAGTACTCGTCGAGCCGGTCGGCCCACTCGACCCGCAACACGGGGTCGAGCTCGCCCCACCGGACCGCCGTCGGCACCTCGATCGCGGGCAGGTCGGGCGCGCCGTCGCGCATCAGCCCCGTCCGGCGCTCGTCGGCGGCGACGTACCAGTCGAACCCGCCCTGCAGGTTGCCGGGCTCGGCGAAGTTGTCGACCCACGCGTCGAGGTCCTCGGCGAAGGCGTCGGGGTCTCCCGCCCAGTGGCGGAGGAAGTGGCCGACGTAGTGCCGAATCGTCTCGCGGTTCGCCCCGACGAGGTCGGCGGCCCACGGCTGCTGGTTGAACGACTGGTACCAGATTTCCCCGAGGTGGTCGGGGTCGAGCCACCGGTCGCCGATGCCGGGGTACGGGCAGTCGAAGAAAAAGAGGCCGGCCACCCGGTCGGGGTGTTCGCGCGCGAACGACTGGGCGACGTGCGCGCCGAGGTCGTGGCTCACCAGTCCGACCGACTCCAAGCCCAGTTCGTCGACGAACCCTCGGAGGTCGGCGACGTGGGCCGCGATGCCGTACCCCTCGCCGGGCGACGTATCTGGGTTGTCGCTGTCGCCGAACCCGCGCAGGTCGGGCGCGATTACGTCGAACGAGTCGGCCAGCGCGGGCAGGTTCTTGTGCCACGTCCGCCAGAACTCGGGCCACCCGTGGAGGAAGACAAGCGGGTCGCCCGACCCCTCGCGGACGTAGTGGATGGTAGCGCCGTCGACCTCGACGTACTCGTGGTTCGGCTCCATGCGCCGAGGATGATTCGACGGGGCTTGTAGGTTTCCCCGGCTAATTCGGGAGTGTTCGGATAAGAGCGACCAATCTCGGTTGCGGTGGGGTGCTGTGAGGCGCGGATATCCGCCAGAGGGACCGCGAGCGTGCCGAGGGCTTTCGAGGCGTTGGTTGCTGTCTCGGTGTCAGAGAGCGCGCCGAGGGCTTTCGAGGACTGTCCACCACCCGAACCTGACGTAACCGAACACCGCCGCCGACTCGCATCCGCAGAGGTCCCGACTCACTCCCCGAGCGCGCGCCGGAGCGCGGCGACCCGGCGGTTCCGGCGCTCGACCACCTCGTCGGGGTCCTCGTCGTACTCGTAGAACCCTTCCCCGGCGTCGACGCCGGTCCGGCCATCCGAGACGTACTCGTCGAACAGGTCGCCGGCCTCGTCGGCGTCGCTCAACTCGGGATACAGGTCGTCGGCGATGGTCTCGAACAGGTCGACGCCCGCGAGGTCCATCGTCTCGAACGGCCCGACGACGGCGGTTCGGAGGGCGTAGCCGTCCCGGACCGCCGCGTCGATGTCTTCGAGCGAGGCGACGCCTTCTTCGAGGAGGTGCACGCACTCGCGGACGACCGCGAACTGGATGCGGTTCCAGACGAACCCCGGCACCTCCCGGTTCAACACGATTGGGTCGCGGTCGACCGCCTCGACGAACGCGGTGGCGCGCTCGACGGTCTCCTCGCTGGTCGCCTCGCCGGGGACGACCTCGACCAGCGGCAGCAGGTACGGCGGGTTCCACCAGTGACAGACCACGACTCGGTCGGCCGCCTCGGGCACGCCGGCCGCGATGTCGCTCGGCGGGATTCCGGACGTGTTGCTCGCCAGCACCGCGTCGTCGGGCGCGGCCGCCGCGACGTTCCCGAACACCTCGTGTTTCACGTCGAGGTCCTCCGAGACGGTCTCTATCACCAGCTCCGCGCCCGCGACGCCCTCAGCGGTGTCGAGCGTGGGGTCGATGCGGTCGAGGACGCTCTCGGCCGACTCGTCGGCCAGTCCCTCGTCGTTCAGGAACTCGACCGCCGCGCGCATCTGCTCGAGCGCGCGGTCGAGGTTCGACTGGCGGTGGTCGACCATCGACACCCGCGCGCCGTGGCGCGCGAACTGGACCGCGAGCCCGTGGCCCATCACCCCTGCTCCGACGACGGCGACGTCTGATACCATCGTCCGTACGGTCGAACAGCCGTCACATAAATCTCGCGCAGAATGTCGAACGTTCACGGAAGAACGCGAATCGGAAACGCTTCGTCACGTATCTCGGCGACGTATCAGCAACACCGTCTCGGGGCGGAAGAGCTAAGGCGGGCGTTGGTCGAACACTGCCATGGTACGAACCGAGACCGAACTGGAGCCGTTACTGGCTCCCGAGTCGGTCGCCGTGGTCGGCGCGAGCCCGGACTCGTGGTACTCCTCACAACTGGTCGACAACCTGCTCGACTACGGCTTCGACGGCGACGTGTATCTCGTCAACCCCGGCCGCGACGAGGCGTGGGGTCGACCCTGCTACGACGCCATCTCGGACCTGCCCGAGCCGGTCGACCTCGCGGTCGTCAGCGTCCCCCGCGAGGTCGTCGTGGACGTGGTGCGGGAGGCCGGAGAGATGGGCGTGCCCGCCGCGCTCGTCATCACCGCCGGGTTCGCCGAGGCCGACGACGAGGGCGCGGCGCTCGAAGCCGAACTCGCCGAGGTCGCAGACGCCCACGACGTCGCGGTCTGTGGCCCCAACTGCATCGGACTGGCCAACGCCCGCGAAGGCACCGTGCTGACCAGCACCTGCTCGCGACGGCCCGAACCGGGCTCTATCGGGCTCGTGAGCCAGTCGGGCGCGCTGGCGTTCACGACCTTCTTCGAGCGCGCGGCCGACGAGGACGTTCACTTCTCGCACATCGTCTCGACCGGCAACGAGGCCGACCTGTCGGTGACCGACTACGTGGGGTCGCTGGCCGACCGCGACGCGGTCGACGCGGTCTGCACCTACGTCGAGGGGGTCGACGACCCCCGGCGGTTCATGGCCGCCGCCGACGAGGCGGTCCGGTCGGGCACGCCCGTCCTGACCGTCAAGGTCGGCGCGTCCGACGTGGCCGAGGCGGCGTCGGTCTCCCACACCGGGTCGGTGACGGGCAACGACGCGGCGTGGGACGCCGCGTTCGCCCAGACCGGCGTCGAGCGCGTGCCCGACGTGCCCGACCTGCTCTCGCGGGCCAGCGCCCACGCCGCGTTCGACCCGCCCGCCTCGGACCGAGTCTGCGTGGCCTCGACCAGCGGCGGGCTGGCGAGCCTGCTCGCGGACATGGCCGCAGCGCGTGGCCTCTCGCTTCCGGACATCGCGGGCGAGACCGAGCGGGCGTTGCTCGATTCGGAGGACCTGCTCACCTTCGGCGAGATGCACAACCCGGCCGACATCCGGGGGTACGGCGCGGAGGTACTCCCCGACATCGCGGACGTGCTGTTCGCGGACGACGCCTTCGACGCGTACGTGTTCGCCATCGGCCTCCCGGCGGTCGGCGACGACGCCGAGGAAATCGCCGACGACCTGCTCGAAGTCGCGCAGATGGCGTCCGACCCCGTGTTGTTCCTCTGGACCGGGCGGAAAGAGCCCGCGTCGCCGCCGCCCTCCCCTACGAGCGCGTGCGCCGCGAGACGCCCCTGTTCTACGACCCGAGCCGGTGTATGGACGCGCTGGCCTCGCTGGTCGACGCGGGCGAGCGCCGCGACCGACTCGCGGCCCGGCCCTCGCGGGCCGAACTCGCGGCCCACGCGGCCGCGAGTTCGCCCGACACCGACCTGCCCGACGACGACGTGCTGACGTGGGACGAGGCCGAGTCGCTGCTCGCCGAATACGGCATCGACCTCCACGAGACCCGACTGGCGACCGACGCCGACGAGGCGGTCGCGGCCGCCGAGGCGGTCGGCTTCCCGGTCGTACTCAAGGTCGACTCGCCCGACGTGCCCCACCGCACCGACGCCGGCGCGGTCCGGACCGACCTCTCGGACCCCGAGGCGGTCCGGGAGGCCTACCGCGAAATCGTCGCCAACACCGAGGCGTTCGCCCCCGACGCCCGAATCGAGGGCGTGCTGGTCCAGCCCCACGCCGAAGAGGGCGTCGAGGCGCTGGTCGGAGCCTCCCGCGACCCGGTGTTCGGCCCGCTGGTCACGGTCGGCTCGGGCGGGACCGCCGTCGAGTCGCTCGACGACGCGGCGGTCCGGGTGCCGCCGTTCTCCGAGGGGGACGCCCGCGACGCCATCGCCGAGACGCGGCTCGCGGCCCTGCTCGGGGACGACCGGGGCGGTGGGGACGAGCAGGTGAGTTCGGACGGCGACGTCGCGGCGCTGGCGGCGCTGCTCGAACGAGTCGGCGACCTCTGCACCGAGGTCGAGACCGTCGCGGAACTCGACCTCAACCCGGTCGTGGTCCACGACGAGGGCATTTCGGTCGTGGACGCGCTGGTCCGGACCGAGTAAGGGAGAATTGGGGTCGCGTGCGCCTTCGACCGCTTACGCGTCCTCGACGGTCGGCACGTCGTACTCCTCGGCGATGCGGCCGGCGGCGCGTTCGAGTCGGTCGAGCGCGGTCGGCACGTCCTCGGCCAGCGTCGGGTTGCCGTGGATGGGCGCGACGGCCGAGACGTCGTAGTCGTCGAATATCTCGTCGAGCGCGGTCCTGAGCTTGTCGGGGTCGACGTACTGGAGCCAGACGAGGTTGTCGCGGTGGAACTCGTAGACCGTCTCCTCGGGCACGGCGTCGTCGAACTCCGAGGAGAGTTGTTCGCACTCGCCGGGCGCGTGGTAGTTGCCGAACCCGTCGGCGGTAAAGAGGACGCCCGATTCGGAGTCGCGTATCCACGTCGTGTGCGACCGGTCGGCCAGCGGCGGGTCGATGAAGTTGAACGTCCGGCCCAGCACGTCGAGGTCCTCGCCGATGACACACCGGCGGGCGTCGGTCAGCCCCTGAATCTCGGGCGACCCCGAGGAGGCGACCAGTTCCACGTCGTCCCACTCGTCGCGGAACTCGGAGATGTTGCCCGAGTGGGGGTAGTCCGAGTGCGAGAGGATGATGGCGTCGATGCCCGCGCCGTCGGTCGCCTCGTCGATGGCGTCCGCGAGCTGTTGTTCGTGGTGGAACGACCCGGAGTCGACCAGGATGTACGAGCCGTCGTGTTCTATCAGGTAGACCGAAACGTGTTCGTGGGCGTCCTCGTGGGGGTAACACACCGTCAGCCACTGGACGTCGTCGGTCACGTGTCTCGTCATCGAATCACCCCAGAATCCCGATGCGGTCGCGCTCGTTTATCTCGGCCACCACGTCCTTCATCAGGTCCATGTACTCGGTCGGGTCCTCCCGAACGACGAGTCCGTGGGCCGGGAGAATCCACTCCGGGTCGTAGTGGTCGACGAGCCAGTCTATCTCGCGCTGGACCTTCTCGACGTTCACGTACTGGTGCCAGAACAGCACCCGGCCGTGGAACTGGAGCAGGCGGCCGAGGTCGAGGTCGTGGTCGAGTTCGTCCACGAACGACAGCATCTCGTGTTCGGCGTGGGGGTAGCCCAGCCAGTCGACCGGCAGCAGCATGTCGTTGGTGCGCTCGGTCATCCACACCGACACGGGCGCGTCGAGGAACGTCGCCTCGTGGAAGTCGAGGACGTATCCGCCGAGGTCGATGCTGTCGCCCTCGCCGACGTGGGTCGCGTCGTCGAGGTGGTAGAGTTCGTGGTCGTTGCCGTACTTCGGCGCGACCAGTTCGGCCTCGGGGTAGGCGTCGAGCAGCGCCGTCGCGTTCCCGGCGTGGGGAACGTCGGGGTGCGAGACCACGAGGTAATCGAGGTCGCGGCCGTCGAGTGCGGCCTCGACGTCCGACAGTATCTCCTCGCGGCTGGCGGGCGAGAGCGTGTCGAACAGCAGCGTCTCGTCGTCGCCCTCGAACAGGTAGGCACACTGCGGGATGTACACCTCGCCGTCGGGGTCGTACCAGTCGGGGCCGTCGCCGTCCCCTGTCACCATCTCGGTTCGGTCCGGTCCCGGTTCGTAGAACCAGTGGAGGCCGGGTAGTATCTCTCTGGGCATGGGTCCGTAACACCTCCCATGCTATCGGCGACCGTTCGACAAAACAATCGTGGTTGCGGCAAGAGAGTATCACCGGCTCGCGGCCGTCGGGCCGAATCGGGCTACAGCGATTCGAGGTAGCGTTCCACGTCGTCGACGGTCCGGACGTCGCCGTACTTCGAGTGGATGTCGACCAGGTTCGCCTCGTGGGGGCCCTCGACGCGGTCCCCGACGCCGTCCTCGGGGACGACGACGTGGTAGCCGCCCGAGCAGGCGTCGACCGCCGTGGCGCGGATGCACCCGCTGGTCGAACAGCCCAGCAGTATCGTCGTGTCGACGCCGTACCGGGTCAGCACCGACTGGAGTTCGGTCTCGTGGAACGCGCTGGCCTGGCGCTTGTCGAGGACGTAATCGCCGGCCTCGGCGTGCAGGTCCTCGTCCAACTCGACCCACTCGCTGTCGGCGGTCAACTCGGTCAGCGCGGGAATCTTCTCCGCCCAGATACCGAGGTCGACCGCCTCGTCGTCCCGCGTGACGATGCGGGTGAATATTACGGGCACGTCCTTCCCTCGGGCGGCGTCGAGCAGTCGATTCGTCTCCTCGATGACGCCGGTCAGGTCGCTCCCGAGCGCGTGGTCCGGGTCGGTAAAGCCCTTCGTGAGGTCGACCACGACCAGCGCGGGCGAGTCGCCGTACCCGACCTCGTTGGCCATCGTCCCCTCGTAGCTGTCGGGAACCGAATCGGTGTCCATGCGCGTGGGTTCGCACCGCGGCACAAAAGCGTTGCTTCGGGACCGGTTTCGGCGTCGGACGCCCGCGAACGCTCTCTGAGGCGCTGTCGTCCCCGTTCGAGCGCTCGCTCCGCGTCTCGACCGGTCCTGTCGTCTACTATCTAAAAGTTATCCACCCGACGTTATCCTACGGTAACAGGTACCTTTTTATCCTGAATCTAGGTATTCCGTTGCACATGGCGTACGTGATTCGAATGCCCAAGCTGGGCGTCGAGATGGAGACCGGGGTCGTGCTGGAATGGCACGTCGACGAGGGCGAGGCGGTCGAGGAGGAGGACGTGCTCGCGGAGATAGAGTCCGAGAAGTCGGTCGCGGAGGTGGCCGCGCGCGAGGACGGCGTGCTCCGGGAAATCTACCTCGTCGCCGACGACGAGGCTCCGCCCGGGACGCCGATGGGCATCGTCGCCGGCCCCGACGAGGACGTCTCGGACCTCGAAGCCGAGGTCGACCTGCCCGAGAGCGACGGGGAGGACGCGGACGCCGACGAGGACGCCAGCGAGGGGTCCGACGAGGACCCGGAGGTCGACGACCAGTCCGACTCGGGACCGGGGACCGCGACCGCCGCCGCGTCGACCGAAACGTCGGCCGGCACCGCGCAGGCGGCCACCACCGAGGACGGCCGGATCAAGGCCTCGCCGAAGGCCAGAAAGCGCGCCGAGGAGATGGGCGTCGACCTCGCGACGGTCGCGGGCACCGGCCCCGAGAACTCCGTCGTCGCCGACGACGTGGCCGACGCGGCGGCCGCCAGCGGCGGCCGGACCGTCCGCGAGGAGCGGGAACTCACCTCGATGCGGACCACCATCGCCGAGCGACTCGGCCAGAGCTACCGCGAGGCGGTCCACGTCACGGTCGACCGCGAGGTCGAGGTCGAGGCCGTGTTCGAGGCGGTCGAACTGGTCGAGGCCGACGTCTCCATCACGGACGTCGTCCTCAAGTGCGTCTCCGAGACGCTCGACGACCACCCCGAGTTCAACGCCACGTTCGACGCCGACGAGAACGTCCACACCCTCTACGAGGAGCACAACGTCGGCCTCGCGGTCGACCTCGACGGCGGCCTCGTCACGCCGGTCGTCCACGGCGTCGACGCCAAGTCGGTCGGGGCCATCTCGTCGGCCCGGGGCCGGACCACCGAGGCGGTGCTCGACGGCGAGTACACGTCCGACGACCTCAGCGGCGGCACCTTCACCGTGTCGAACCTCGGGGTGTTCGGGAGCGACTCGTTCACGCCGGTCATCAACCCGCCGGAGGTCGCCATCCTCGGGCTGAACCGCGTGACCGAGCGCGCGGTCCGGACCGACGACGGGCTCGCCTTCCGCCGGCACATGACGTTCAGCCTCTCGTTCGACCACCGGGTCGTCGACGGCGCGGACGCCGCCCGGTTCCTCACGACGCTCGACGAGTACCTCGAGGACGCCCCCGCGGTCGTCGGCGCGGCGTAGCGACGCGTCGCCGGACGGGCGAAGTCGCTCGGAATCCGACCGCCGTCTTACATTCTTCACTTTCTATCCGGTCTGAGGTTTACTGCTAAGGGAACACTTTTACAATCGGGTTCCGACTTTTCGAGCGTTACTGATAGCAATGTCCACCATCGATCTACAGACGGCCGACGGTCGTCACGAGGCGTTGCGGACCATGCTTCTGATTCGGGAGTTCGAGAACCGGGTCCGAGACCGGTTCGCCGACAACGAGATTCCGGGATTCGTACACCTCTCGCAGGGCCAGGAGGCCGTCGCCGTCGGAACCTGTGGCGTACTCGACGTCGACGACTACGTGACCAGCACGCACCGCGCGCACGGTCACAGCATCGCGAAGGGACTGGACCCCGAAATCCTGCTGGCCGAACTGTACGGCAAGGAGACGGGCTACTGCCGGGGCCGGGGCGGGTCGATGCACGTCGCCGAACTCGACCAGGGAATGCTGGGCGCACAGCCCATCGTCGGCGCGAGCGTCCCGCTGGCGACCGGCGCGGGCATCACCGCCCAGGTCCGGGACGAGGACTGGGTCACGGTCGGGTTCTGTGGCGACGGCTCGGTCGCGGCCGGACAGGTCCACGAGGCCATCAACCTCGCGGCGACGTGGCAGCTCCCGGTCGTCTTCGTCATCGAGAACAACCAGTACTCGGAGGGGATGGTGTTCGACGAGCAGCACAACATCGAGGACCTCGTCGACATGGCCGCCGCGTACGGCCTCCCCGGCGAGATCGTGGACGGGCAGGACGTGACCGCCGTCTACGAGACCATGCAGGACGCGTACGAGCGGGCCGCCAGCGGCGAGGGGCCGACCATCGTCGAGGCCAAGACCTACCGCTACCGGGGCCACTTCGAGGGCGACGAGGAACCCTACCGCGACGAAGAGGAGGTCAAGCGCTGGCAGAACCAGCACGACCCCATCGAGAACTTCCGCGAGGACCTCGCCGACCGGGGCGAACTCACCGACGAGGAGTTCGAGTCGCTCGAAGCCGAGGTCGTCGACCGGATGGACGCCGCGGTCGAGCGCGCCCGCGACGACGACTTCCCGGACCCCGACGCGGCCTACGACGACGTGTTCGACGAGCCGGTGCCGGAGGTCGAACTCTTCCGCGAGCAGCTTCGGGCCGACGGCGGCGTTCCCGGGGGTGAGGACTGATGGCGGCCCAGGAGTTCGCGGACGCCGAGACCGAGACGATGAGTATGCGCGAGGCCATCCGGACCGGCCTCCGCGAGGAACTGCTGGCCGACGATTCGGTGTTCATCATGGGCCAGGACGAGGAGGACGGCGGCTCGTTCGAGGTCACGGCCGGCCTCCACGACGAGTTCGGCGACAACCGGGTCCGCAACACGCCCATCAGCGAGGCCGCGCAGGTCGGGTCGGGCGTCGGCGCGGCCGCGACCGGCCTCCGTCCGGTAGTGAACCTCAGCTTCTCGGACTTCATCGGCGTCTGTTTCGACCAGATAATGAACCAGGCGGGCAAGACCCGCTACATGTTCGGCGGCGCGAGCGACGTGCCGCTCACCCTCCGGGCCATCGAGGGCGCGGGGGTCAACGCGGCGGCCCAACACTCCGGGACGGTCCACACGCTGGTCGCGCACCTGCCGGGCATCAAGGCGGTCGCGCCCGGCACGCCGGCGGCCGCCAAGGGCCTGATGAAGTCGGCCATCCGGGCGGACGACCCGGTGATGTTCTTCGAGAACAAGACTATCTACGACCGGCGCGGTCCGGTGCCGACCGACGAGGAGTTCGCGGTGCCGCTGGGCGAGGCGTCGGTCGAGCAGGAGGGCGCGGACGTGACGGTCGTAGCGACCCAGCGCCTGCTCGGCGAGAGCCTCCGGGCCGCCCGCGACCTCGACGACGTGAGCGTCGAGGTCATCGACCCGCGCTCGCTGTACCCGCTCGACACCGACACGCTGGCCGACAGCATCCGGAAGACGGGCCGGCTCGTGGTCGCCGACGAGAGCCCGATGTCGTACGGCCTCCACGCCGAAATCGTCACCAGAGTCGTGGAGAACGCCTTCTGGAGCATCGACGCGCCGGTCCAGCGCGTCGGCGTCCCCGACACGCCGATTCCGTTCACCCCGTCGCTCGAAGACGAGGTGATTCCCGACGCCGAGGACGTTCGGCGGGCGATAGAGCGGACGATTTGAGGACTGGGTTCCGGCTCTTTCGCTTTTCGTCGGTCGTACTCTATGCCCCGTCCCTGGCTGTTCGTGTTCTGTTTGCTCGTGTTCTGGATCTCGATTGTGGCGCGCGCTGGCGCGGTCCTCGTGACCGCGCCAACTCGTGCGAGGGATGAGCATCGCAGGCCTCTGGCCGAGAAGCGCAATCGGCTGGGGAGGACGAGGCGCGGTCGCGGTGCGGGTGTGGTGCGGGGCGGTCGCGGTGCCGTGCGGTTACTCATTTGCCTCGGCGATAGCTAGCTCGGACCTGTCGGACGTAATTCCTAGAAGAGCTACGAAGCTAGCTTCTGCCTCGACCGATGAGAGACCGCACCCGCGACAGCACTGCAACCGCACCCGCACTGCAACCGCGACAGCACCGCAACCGCACCCGCACTGCAACCGCACCCGCACTGCAACCGCACCCGCACCGCACCCGCAACCGCACAGCAACGCACCTCGTCCTCCCCAGCCGCCTGCGTTGCTCGGTCGTCGCTTCGCTCCTCCCTGCGCTACTCAGCCACCGGAAGACAAACCGCGTCTTCCGAGCCTTGCTTCGCTTCGCTCAGCAAGACCTCGCGCGAGTTGGCGCGAGATGAACTCGCGCCGTGGGAGGCACGCTCCCACGAGCCTTGCCTCACGTCGTTCGGCAAGACGCCAGCACGCGCCGACGTATCAGTCACAGATAGTCGCTACCGTCTCGAATCCGCTCGGCTACTCCAACCACCGAAAACGAATCCCCGTCCCCGTCTTCTCCTAGTTCACCGTGTGAATCGCCGCGCCCTCGGCGTTCGCGGCCGCCTCCATCACGGCCTCGGAGAGCGTCGGGTGGGCGTGGACCGTCTCGGCGAGGTCCGAGGCATCCAGTTCCGCCGCCACCGCCACTCCGAGTTCCGCGATTAGCTCGGAGGCCTCCGGGCCGACGACCTCGCCGCCGAGGACCCGTCCCGACGATTCGTCGACCACGACACGGACGAACCCCTCGGCGTCGCCGGTGGTGAGCGCGCGGCCGTTGCCCCGGAACGCCATCTCGCCGACCGACACCTCGCGGTCCGCGTCGGCCGCTTCGCCGGGCGTCAGCCCCACGGTCGCAATCTCGGGGTCGGTGAACACCACGGCGGGCACGGCGTGGGCGTCGATTCGGCTGTCGCTCCCCGCGAGGTGGTCGGCGACCAGCGTGCCCTGATGGCTGGCCTCGTGGGCCAGCATGGGTTCGCCGGCCACGTCGCCGACCGCGTAGACGCCCTCGGCGTCGGTCTCGCCGTACTCGTCGGTCGCGAGGAAGCCGTTCTCGTCGGGTTCGAGGCCGACCGCACCGAGGTCCAGCGTGTCGGTGACCGGCTCGCGGCCGACCGCGACCAGCACCGCGTCGGCGCGGTACTCCGACTCGTCGCCGTCCCCGTCTTCGGCCGTCACCACGACGTCGCCCGCGATGTCGCGGTACCACTCGCTGGCGGCCTCGCCGAAGTTGAACTCGATGCCCAGGTCCTCGGCGCGGCCCTGCACGAGTTCGGTGGCCTCGTCGTCGTAGCCCGGCAGGGGCGCGTCGAGCATCTCCACGACGGTCACGTCGGTCCCGAGCTTGGCGAACGCGGTCGACAGCTCCATCCCGATGTAGCCCGCGCCCACGACCACGAGCCGGTCGGGCTGGTCGTCGAGCGCGAGCGCCTGCCGGGAGTCCAACACTGGGTCGTCGTCGTAGTCGAAGCCCGGCACTTGGATGGGTCGCGAGCCGGTCGCGAGAATCGCGTGCTCGTACTCGATGGTCTGGCTGTCGCCGGTGAGTTCGGGCGGCGAGACCTCCAGCACGCCGTCGTCGACGAACGCGGCGGTCCCCTCCACGACGGTCACGCCGTTGGCCTCACAGAGCTGTCCGACGCCGCTCGTGAGCCGGTCGACAACGCTCTCCTTCCAGTCGACGAGTTCGCCGAACGCCACGCTCACGTCGGCGTAGACGCCCCGGTCTTCCATGTTCGCGACGTCGTGGGCCGACTCGCCAACGTCGATGAACGCCTTCGACGGGATGCAGCCGTGGTTGAGACAGACCCCGCCGAGCGCCTCCTTCTCGACCAGTACCGTGTCGAGTCCGTGCTGGGCCGCGCGGATGGCCGCGACGTAGCCGCCGGGTCCCGCCCCGACGACGACGACCTCGGCCTCCGACGGCGTGGCTTCGTCAGTCACAGTGGGTGTACGGTCTGGCTATCGTCGCTTAAGCTTTGACACCGTGGCAGAATAGACGACGAAAATCGGTTGGCGTTCGGAGGGCGTTCACTTCGACGTCGGGACTATCTCGGGTCCCGAAATTCGCGAGCGCACTCGCTCGACTTTCCTAGTCGGCGCGCGCTGGTGTCTTGTCGAGCGGAGCGAGACAAGGCTCGTGGGAGCGTGTCTCCCACGGCGCGGCCCGCAAGTGGCCGCGCCAATGCGTGCGAGGGCCGAGTAGCGCAGGCGGCTGGGGCGGACGAGGCGCGGTCGCGGTTGCGGTGCTGTGGCGGTGCTGTCGCGGTTGCGGTGCTGTGGCGGTGCTGTCGCGGGTGTGGTGCTGTGGTGGTGCTGTCGCGGGTGTGGTGCTGTGGTGGTGCTGTCGCGGATGCGGTCACTCATTTGTCTCGGCAGACGCTAGCGTCCTCGTCGCTCATCTCACCGGATTTCGTCCGTGAGAAGCTAGCTATTGCCGAGACAAATGAGTCCCCGCAAACCCGCGCCGCAAACCCGCACCGTGAGCGCCTCACGCCTCCCCAGCCGCCTGCGCGTCTCGCTCCCTGCGGTCGCTGCGATGCTCGTCGCTCGCGCGCGTTTCTCGCGCGCGCCGCGAAGAAACGCCGCAACGAAACCGACCCCGATGTCCGACTCGTTTCGAGCACGTCGGGCGCACGCGCCATCCGAGAACACTCTTACGTGAAAACGCCGGGCCCGGATCCCGAACCGTTCACACACAGACGAGAACCTTTATCAGTAGCCGACCGTACGATTGTGGTATGAGGCTGACTACGTCGGTAGTACGTCGAACAGCGTAATCCAGCGGCGCGTCTTTCTCGCAGCGGCGACCAACCGACGGAGTCAGCGACAGCGATACCATGAGCGACGTTCCAGACAGCTACGACCCCGAGGAAGTCGAACCGAAGTGGCAAGAGCAGTGGCGCGACTCCGAGGTCTACCACCACGAGGGCGAACCCGACTATATCGTCGACACCCCGCCGCCGTACCCGACCGGTCAGCTCCACCTGGGCCACGCGCTGGGGTGGAGCTACATGGACTTCGCCGCCCGGTTCCATCGACTGGTCGGCGACGACGTCCTCTTCCCGCAGGGCTGGGACTGCCACGGCCTGCCGACCGAAGTGAAAGTCGAGGAGGAAGAGGGCATCCACCGGACCGACGTGCCCCGCGAGGAGTTCCGGGACCTCTGCGTCGAGTACACCGAGGACCGCATCGACGGGATGAAAGAGACGATGCAGTCGCTGGGCTTCTCGCAGGACTGGTCGGCCGAGTACCGCACCATGGACGCCTCCTACTGGGAGAAGACCCAGCGCTCGTTCGTCGAGATGGCCGCCGGCGACGAGGACGAGAGCTACGTCTACCGCGACGAGCACCCGGTCAACTGGTGCCCGCGCTGCGAGACCGCCATCGCGGACGCCGAGGTCGAGAACGTCGACCGCGAGGGGACGCTCCACTACGTCACCTTCCCCGGCGTCGGCAACGACGACGTCCAGATCGCCACGACCCGGCCCGAACTGCTGGCAGCCTGCGTCGGCATGGCGGTCGACCCCGACGACGAGCGCTACGCCGACCGAATCGGCGACACGTTCGAGGTGCCCCTGTTCGGTCAGGAGGTCGAACTGCTCGCCGACGACGACGTCGACGCCGACTTCGGGACCGGCGCGGTGATGATATGTACGTTCGGCGACAAGCAGGACGTCGACTGGTGGGCCGAGCACGACCTCGACCTCCGGTCGGTGTTCACCGAGGACGGGCACCTCAACGACCTCGCGGGCGAGTACGAGGGCCTGTCCGTCGACGAGGCCAAGAGCGCCATCGCCGACGACCTCGACGAGGCGGGCTATCTGGACGACACCGAGCCCACCGACCAGTCGGTCGGCGCGTGCTGGCGGTGTGACACGCCCATCGAGATTCTGAGCAAGGAACAGTGGTTCGTGGAGGTCCGCCAGGACGAGATTCTGGAGGCGGCCGAACAGGTCGAGTGGATTCCCGACCACATGTACGACCGCCTCGAAGACTGGACCGAGGGGATGGAGTGGGACTGGGTCATCTCCCGCCAGCGCGTGTTCGCCACGCCCATCCCGGCGTGGTTCTGCGCGAACGAGGATTGCGAGCACGTCCACGTCGCCGAGATATCGGAACTCCCGCTCGACCCGACCGAGACCGACCCCGCCGTCGGAAGCTGTCCCGAGTGCGGCGGGGACAACTGGGAGGGCGAGACCGACGTGATGGACACGTGGATGGATTCGTCCATCTCGCCGATGCACGTCCAGGGCTGGCCCGACGAGGAGTTCACGCCCACCACCCTGCGCGAGCAGGGCCACGACATCATCCGGACGTGGGCGTTCTACACCCTGCTCCGGGTCACCGCGCTCGAAGACGAGATTCCGTGGGAGGAGTCGCTGGTCAACGGGATGGTGTTCGGCGAGGACGGCAACAAGATGAGCAAGTCCCGTGGCAACGCCGTGGGGCCCGAGGAGGCCATCGAGGAGTACAGCGCCGACGCGGTCCGGCAGGCCCTGGCGCTGGGCGGCCAGCCCGGCAGCGACATCCAGTTCCAGTGGAAGGAGGTCACGTCCGCGTCGCGCTTTCTCACCAAGTTCTGGAACATCTTCCAGTTCTCGGCCGAGCACTTCGACGCGGACACGCCCGACGTCTCGGCCCCGGCGTACCGCGACGCCGACGAGTGGATTCTGGCGAAGCTCGCCCGCACCGCCGAGTCGGTCGAGGCCGACATGGCCGACTACCGGTTCGACAGCGCCCTGCGCGAACTCCGGGAGTTCGTCTGGAACGATCTGGCCGACGACTACCTCGAACTCGTGAAGGGCCGACTCTACGAGGGCCGGCCGGGCGAGCGCGACGCCGCCCGCCACGCGCTGTACACCGCCGTCTCGGCGTCGGTCCGGATGCTCGCGCCGTTCTCGCCCCACTTCGCCGACGAGGTGTACGACCACCTGCCCGGCACCGAGGGCAGCGTCCACGCCGCGTCGTGGCCCGAAATCGAGTTCGCCGACGACGAGGGCGAGGCCGAGGCGACGGGCGACCTCATCGCCGAGGTCGCCAGCGAGATTCGCGCGTGGAAGTCCGACGAGGGGATGGCGCTCAACGCCGACCTCGACCGCGTCGAGGTGTACTCCGAGCGGGGCCGAAGCTGGGACACCTACGACCTGAGCGAGGCGGTCAACGCGCCGGTCTACCCCGAGTCGGGCCGCCCCAGCGTCGAACTCGTCCCGGTCGGGGTCGACCCCGACCACAGCGTCATCGGGCCGGAGTTCCGCGACCGGGCGGGACAGGTCGTCGCCGCGCTCGAATCGGCGGACTTCAACACGCTCAAGAACCAGAAGGAAATCGAGGGCGAGGTCACGGTCGAGGTCGCCGGCGACGAGGAGACCATCGACGGCGAGGCCGTGACACTCGAGGAGGAGTACCGGGCCGAGAGCGGCGAGGAGGTCGAGGTCATCGAGACCGACGACGCGACGGTGCTGGTGTTCCCCTGAACGGCGTTCTGGTCTGTTTCCTCTGCCGACGCGCCACTCCCTCGTTCGCGGTCGTTTCTGCAATCGGGAGTACCGTGACCGCCTTTTCGAAAGTCCCCTTTCAGTCCCGCCCGATTTCCAGTGGAATCGGGTGCGGTCCGGTGGATAGTGTCGCCGGGTGCGTCCCCGCGGACAGCGCCACCGGGCGCGCTCCGGCGGGCTATCACGTCGGACTCAGTTGGACCGCGTCGCCGAGCGCGTCGTGGGCGGTGTCGCTCCCGCACTCGACCGACAATACATAAACCCCTCCCGGCCCGTAGTAGGGAGCATGGCAGATTCGACGCTGGACGACCCCCGCTACGAGAAGTACCGAGAGGCAGGCGACATCCTCTCGACGGTGATGAACGAGGCCAGCGAGCGCGTCGAGGTCGGCGCGACCCAGCTAGAGGTCGCGGAGTTCGCCGAGGAGCGCATCCGCGAACTCGGCGGCGAGTGCGCGTTCCCGGTCAACATCAGCGTCGACGAGGAGGCCTCCCACGCCACGCCCGGGACCGACGACGACACCGAGTTCGGCGAGGAGATGGTGTGTCTCGACGTCGGCGTCCACGTCGACGGCTGGATCGCCGACGCCGCGACCACCGTCGACCTCTCGGGCAACCCCGACCTCGTGACGGCGGCCGAGGAGGCCCTCGACGCGGCGGTCGACGCCATCGAGGCCGGCGTCCACACCGGCGAGGTCGGCCGAGCAATCGAGGACGCCATCCGTGGCTACGACTACACGCCCATCCTCAACCTCTCGGGGCACGGCGTCGACGAGTACGACGCCCACACCGACCCGAGCGTGCCGAACCGGGGACTCGACACCGGCGTCGAACTGGAAGTCGGCGACGTACTCGCGGTCGAGCCGTTCGCCACCGACGGCCAGGGGAAGGTCGGCGAGGGCACCGACGCCCAGATATACGAACTCTCGGGGGCCGGTGGCCGGTCGGTGCGCAACCGGCAGGCCCGGCAACTGCTGGAGACCGTCGAGTCGGAGTTCGGCCAGCTCCCGTTCGCGGTGCGGTGGCTCGACGACTCGCGGGCCGAGATGCTGCTCACGCGGCTCGAACGCCAGGGCGTCGTCGAAGGCCACCCCGTGCTGAAGGAAGAGGACGGCGTCCTCGTGAGCCAGGCCGAACACACCCTCATCGTCACCGAGGACGGCTGCGAGGTCACGACCGAGGGCATCTTCTGATGGACCCGCGCGTCCACGACCACGCCGAGGTGCTGGTCGACTGGAGCGCCCGCGTCGAGGCGGGCGACGACGTGGTGGTTCGGGTCGACGAGGGTGCCCACGACCTCGCTGTCGCGGTCGCCGAGAAGCTGGGCGAGCGCGGCGCGAACATGCTGGCCACCTACGTCGCCGACGAGGTCGAGTCGGCGTTCGTCCGGGCCCACGACGGCGACTTCGAGCAGGACCCCGACTTCGAGGTCGAGATGCTCGAACGCGCCGACGTCGTGCTGTCGCTCCGGGGCAAGCGCAACGTCGCGGAGAAGGGCGCGGTGCCGGGCGACAAGCGCGCGGCGTACAAGCGCTCGCGGACCGCCATCAAGGCCCGCCGGATGGACGCCGACTGGGTGTCGACCCAGCACCCGACCCGCGCCCACGCCCAGCAGGCGGGCATGGGCATCGCGGAGTACCGGGACTTCGTGTACGACGCGGTCCTGCGCGACTGGGAATCGCTCGCCGACGAGATGGCGAGCCTGAAGGACCTACTCGACGCGGGCAGCGAGGTCCGCCTCGTCACGGACGGCACCGACCTCACGATGTCCATCGAGGGGCGAACGGCGGTCAACAGCGCCGCGTCGGTGGCCTACGACTCGCACAACCTGCCCAGCGGCGAGGTATTCACGGCCCCGACCGACCCCGAGGGCGAGGTGACCTTCGACGTGCCGATGACTCACGACGGGTCGCGCATCCGCGACGTCCATCTCACCTTCGAGGACGGCGAAGTCGCGGACTGGTCGGCCGAGGTCGGCGAGTCGGCGCTCGACGACATCTTCGCCACCGACGAGGGCGCGCGTAGGCTGGGCGAACTCGGTATCGGGATGAACCGTGGCGTCGACCGCTTCACCGACTCCATCCTGTTCGACGAGAAGATGGGCGACACGGTCCACCTCGCTGTCGGCCGGGCGTACTCGTCGTGCCTGCCCGAGGACGAGCAGGGCAACCAGAGCGCGGTCCACGTCGACATGATAACCGACGTGAGCGAGGACTCCCGGCTGGAGATAGACGGCGAGGTCGTCCAGCGGAACGGCCGGTTCCGGTGGGAGGACGGGTTCGAGGGGTAATCGTGTCGCGTCTGTGGAACGAGCTGTCGCGCCGCGAACTCGCCGTCGCCGCCCTGATATCGCTCATCCTGCTCGGACTGCTCGCCCGGAACCTCGTCGACGCGACGACCCGCGAGGAGTCGGTCCGGGCCGTCGCCGTCGTCGTCGTGCTCGCGCTGGTGTTCGGCTACCGCATCGTGAGCCGCCACCTCGACGCACGGCCCGACGGTGCCCTGCTCCTGGTCGTCGGCGGGGTCGGGGTGGCCGTCCTGCTCGCGGCCGCGCCCTCGGCGTTCGACGCCGAACTGGTGGCCGCGTTCGGCGCGCTCGCGCTGCTCGGTGGGGCGCTGGTCGTCGCCCCCTCCGTCGACCTCTCGACGCGAGCGTTCGGCGGCGTGCTGGTACTGGCCGGCGTCGGGATAGTGGGGGCCGAGGTCGTCGTGTTCCGCGAGGGGCGGGGCGTCGTCCTCGGCGGCCTCGTCGCGCTGGTGGGGGCGCTGACGGTGCTACGGCCGGCGGAGTTCGAGCGGTTGGAGCGCGAGGCGGAACAGTAGATAGAATCCGCGAGCGCCGGGCGAATTATCCGGACAGTATGGGCTATCTCGGCCGGTTACGACGGCGTGGGGTCGTCGGTTCGAGCGATTACGACGGCGTTATATCTCGTTTCGGGCTAGTTACTGCGTGAGCCACTGCGTACCGCGACCGCCCGGCACCGCAACCGCACCGGCACCGCGACCGCACGGCGGGAGCCTCACGCCTCCCCAGCCTCCTCGCTTCGCTCGTCCACCGGCAGACCGGTGGTCTGCCGAGCCTGCACTCGCATCCACTCGCGCAGACCTCGCGCGTTTTGGCGCGACACGAGGTCGCGCCAGCACGCGCCGAGTCGGAAAGTATCCTCGCGGTCAGTCTGCCGCCCACCACTCGCTCCGGCGGTCGTCGTGGCTGGCGTCCCGGAACGGCGCGGGCCAGTCGGCGTCGTCGGCGAAGCCGAAGCCGTAGCCCAGCCAGTAGCCGACGTGCCAGCCCGCCGCCTCGACGTCGACTGCGCCCAGCGAGATGCGGAGTCGGTCGTAGCGTTCGAGCGCGCCGTCGCCGTCGGGGTCGGTGCCCCGAACTCGGCCACACGACCCCCGTTCGCCGGTCCGGCAGGGCGGGCCGTCGACGAACTCGACCACCACGTCGGCCTCGCGCCGGTCGTCGACGAGTCGGAACGAGACGTTCGCCGGCACCGTTCCGTTCGCGCCCTCGGCGTAGTAGTCGAGCGCGCGCCGGACCTGCTCGCGGGCCGCCCCGGGGTCGTCGGTCCGGTTCGCGTCGACGGCCACCGTGAAGTTCGAGCGGTTCCACGGCAGGTCGCGCTCGGTCGCGTTCGCGCGCGGCAGCGTCGTCAGGTTCCGGGACGGAGCCATCACCGACTGGGGCTCGGAGGAGTGGTTCAGGCCGAGGGTGTGGCCGAGTTCGTGGACTACGACGAGCCGGGTGGACTCGTTCGAGTACGTCCCCGCGACCTCGACGGTCACCGGCCGGCCGGCGTCCCACCCGGGGCCGACGTAGGGCGCACAGCCCGCCGGTTCGGTCACGTTCGCACACGAGTCGATGCGGTCGACGAACTCGACGACGATGTCGGGATGGTCGGCGTCTGGCTCCAGCGCAAACTCGACCGGGAAGCCGGCGTAGCGCGTGCTGTTGGCCGCCCAGAAGTCGAGCGCGTCGGCCACCAGCGGTCGGAACGTCCGCGAGTCGTTCGTCCGGTCCGAGACGGCGACGGTCACCTCCTCGGCCGCCCACGGATGCGAATCGTCGGGACCGTCCCCGGTCGTCAGCGCCCGCCGGTCGGTCGACCGCTCCCCGCCGTCCCCGGTCCCGGGCGACCACTCCCAACCGCCCGCGGCGTCGCTCCCGACGTCGGGCGGGTCTGTCGCACACCCCGCGAACGCGAGGAGCGCTGCGACCAGCACCGTTCGCCACATGGACTCGTCCCACGACGCGGTCGAGTATCAAGGTTTGCGGCCGATTCGCGTATAGTCCGGGGTTGGGACGGGATAGTCACGTCCGGACGCCGACTCGGCTGGGCGGGAGGGACCTCGAACGCCCGGCGTAACTCGGGCTGGCTCGCGCGTGCCGCGACGATTGCGGGTCGGTACCTCCGGTCCCGACCGCTTACCGCACATCCGGGGCGTCTCACGCGCTCCGTACCGGACTCGCGGGTAGCTCACGGCCCGGGGTCGAAGTAGTCGGCCAGTTCCGCGCCGAACTCGTCGGCCAGTTCCGCGACCGCCTCGCCGACCAGTACGTCGTACCCCGATTCGAGCGACGACTCGACGTGCGCCCCGAGCGACACGTCGAAGAGGGCGTCGCTCCGGACGAACGCCTCGGCGGTCCGGAACTCGCGGTCGCGCTCGACCACGTAGCGGTCGCCGTCGAGGAAGGGGCCGTACACGTCGGGGTCGGCGGCGTCCTGCGACTGCGTCCCAGGGTTCGACGAGCTCCGCCCGTCGGCGTACTTCTCGAAGAACCCCTCGGCGTGGTCGCGGACGTGGACCGGTGGCCCCTCGTGGCGCTCGACCGTCGGGCGCTCGGCGACTTCGAGTTCCGCGAACAGCACGGCGTCGTCGTCGGCGAACGCCGCCGTCCGCAGGGGGTCGAACCCCCGTCGGTCGAGTTCGTCCCGGACGCCGGCCAGCGACTTCCGGAGCTGGGGGTAGAGCTGGTCCTCGACCACGTCCGGGGCGTCGAACCGGACCGCGACCGGCGTGGTCGCCCGCGCCGCGACCCGCTCGCGGACGTCCTCGGGCGAGAGCGGGGCCGGCGGGTCGGGAACGAACAGCGACTCGCGGGGGTCGGCGAGCAGGTCGCGAGCGTAGTGTTGGACCCGCGCGACGTTCTCGGCCGAGCAGACGGCGGCCACGTTGCGCTCGGGGTCGGTCGGGTCGACGACGACCAGCGGGTCCTGAAACTCGACCGTTCCGTGGGCCTCGGGGTCGAACCGGACCGGCGGGTGCCAGTCGTCGGCGGCCGCCTCGATTAGCGCCCGGAAGCTCCCGTACTCGACGACGAGCAGTTCGGTCAGGTAGCCCGAGAACCCCCGCGTTCGAAGGTCGCTGCCGTACGCGCCCACGCCCTTGAGGAACTGCTTGCAGAGCCGAACTTCGTCGGCGAGGTCGGCGTCGAGCCGCGATTCGAGGTACTGGGTGTGGAACGGCGTGCGGTCGACCGCCGACTGGATGTCGGTCGCCGAGTCGAGCCGGTAACAGGGAACACAATCCACGCCGAACCCCTCGTATTCGCCGACGACGTAGGGGTGTTCGGCGTACTCTTCGCGGCCCTCGGGCAGCACGGCGTGGCCGACCGCCAGCCCGTACTCTTCCAATCGCTCCCGGGACAGGTCGGCGGGGAATCGCACGAACAGGTCGATGTCCCGGTCGCCGGCGATCCACGTCCCGCGGGCGGTGCTGCCGACCTGCACCACGTCGGCGTCGACCGCCAGGTCGGCGATGGCCGCCTGGGCGCGCGCCCGGAGCTCCGCCACGGCCGCCCGCATCCGCTCGCGCTCGTCGTCGCCGGGCCGGACGCGGTCGCGGACTGCGGCCGTCACCTCGTCGAATGGGTCGCCGGTCATCGTCGGCCACTTCTCGGTCCCGCGTCGAAAACGTGTCGTCTCGGTGTCCGGCGGGGCCCTCGGCCCCTGCTGCCGCCCCGCAGTCGCGCGAAAACGAAAGCCCTATCAACGAACTCCCGCTTAGGCACGAATGCGATAGGGAGCCGTCGTAGCTCAGTTGGTAGAGCGCCACGCTGTTAACGTGGTGGTCCCAGGTTCGAGCCCTGGCGACGGCGCTTCTCCCGGCGCGCAAACCGACGAGCGTAGCGAGTCGCCAGCGCGCCGCGCGAACGTTTACCTCGACAGGGTCGAGCAGGCCAGTCGCACGCCCGGAACGGCCCGCAGGGCCGCACGCCCGGACCGTCTGGGCGAGTTCGAGCCCTGGCGACGGCGCTTTTTGCCGCTCACGAATTGCGAGGAGTCTCGTCTCCGAGCGACTCTGGGACGCCGTGCGGATACGGAAGTCGAACTGAGGTCGTCCCGAACGCTCTCGGCGCGCTCGCCACCGTCAGACGTTCCTGCTCGCTTCGCTGCGCGGGCTACGACTGACGAGGTCTCGTTCGCTTCGCTCACGAGACGGTCGCTCAGCGGGATATCTCGCGGGCGCAGTTCTGCGCCCGCGAGATAGTGGCCCGCGGAGACGACCACGCGAACGCGAGTCCTGTCGGAAGCAAGTTCCGACAACGTCACACTCGCTTCGCTCGCGTGACCCCGCCTCGCCCTTTCAGTCCACCAGGAATGCTGGGTGGTTCGCCGAGCGCACTCGGTGAGCGAGCAGACGAGTTGCAGCCCGGAACGGCGCTACGGGACGCTTCCGTTCGGTGGCTTCAAGCACCGACGCGCCGTCTATGGGGGCGATGGGGGTAGACTTCGGCGACGCGAGGTCGATAGCCGCCGGGTTCGGCGCGGGAATCGTGGTCCTGCTCGCGCTGTACTCGGTTATCGGCGTCACCGACGTACTGGCGGCGCTCTCGGGGGCCCAACCGGCGCTCGTGGCGGCCGTCTGCGTGGCGGCCGTCTGCTGGCTGTTCGCGTGGGGGCTGGCGCTCCGCACCGTCCTGTCGGTCGTCGGGGTCGCGGTCTCCCCGATTCGGGCGTTCATGCTGCTCGCGGGCGCGACGTTCGCCAACAACGTCACCCCGTTCGGGCAGGCCGGCGGCGAGCCCTTCGCCGCGCTGCTGGTCGCCCGCACCACCGGCACCGCGTACGAGAACGGCCTCGCGGCGGTCGCCAGCGTCGACACCATCAACTTCGTGCCCTCGATCTCGTTCGCGCTGGTCGGCGCGGGCTACTACGCGACCCGGTCGACGGTCGCGGCCCGGGTCGAGGTCGCCGCGCTCTCGCTCGCTGCGCTGGCGCTCGGGGTCCCGGTCGCGGCGTACCTCGCGTGGCGAAACCGGGCCCGGGCGGCCGACGTGGCCGTCGCGGTCCTCGTTCCGGCCGGCCGCGCGGTCGGTCGGGTCGTCCCCCGAATCCGGCCGCCGGACGCGGCCGACCTCCGGCGTCGAATCGCGGGCTTTTTCGCCGCGCTGGAGCGCGTGGCGGGCGACCGCCACAACCTCGCGCTCGCGCTGACGTTCTCCGCGGCGGGGTGGCTCCTGCTGTCGACGTCGCTGTGGCTCTCGCTGCTCGCGCTCGACCACGCCGTCCCGTTCGCGGCCGCGCTGTTCATCGTCCCGCTGGGGAGCGTCGCCGGCGTCGCACCCCTGCCGGGCGGTCTCGGCGGCGTGGAGGCCGCGCTGGTCCTGCTCATCGTCCCCATCACGGGCGTCGACGCCGGGACTGCGGCCGCCGCCGCGCTCCTCCATCGCGGGGCGACCTACTGGCTCCCGGTGCTGGTCGGCGGGAGCGCGACCGCGATGCTGGAGGCCGACAACGTCGCCGAGTCGGCGAGCGACTGACCGCCCCGACCCGCAGACTGGCTTCCCGCCGGCGACGCTCCGTAACGATGCCTTTAAGCGCCGCGACCGGGAATTCGTGGGTATGACGACGCTCTACGACGTTCCCGCGGACGACCTCATCGACGCGGTCGCCGCGAAACTGGAGGACCGATTCGAGACGCCCGACTGGGCCGAGTTCGTCAAGACCGGCGAAGGCAAGGAACTCCCGCCCGAGCAGGAGAACTTCTGGCACCGCCGGACCGCCAGCGTGCTGCGGAAGGTCGCCATCGACGGCCCGGTCGGCGTCGAGCGGCTCGCCACCGAGTACGGCGACAAGAAGGGCGGCTCGAACCGGTACCAGGTCGCGCCCGAGCACCGCACCGACGGGAGCCGAAAGGTCATCCGGACGATGCTCCAGCAGCTCGAAGACGAGGACCTCGTCGACACCGAGGGCAGCGCGGGCCGCGTCGTGACCGGCGACGGTCGGAGCCTCCTCGACGACACGGCGGGCGAGGTCATGGAGGACCTCGACCGTCCCGAACTCGAACGGTACGCGTAACTTCCGAACGGGTTCTCCGCCGAGTCGCTCCGTAATGGTTTTTGGCCGTGCGCCGTAACGATACCACAACCCATGAGCGACCAGCCCGACGACGAGCGACTCGAAGAACTCCGCAAGCAGAAGATGCAGGAGATGCAGGAGCAGTCCGGCGACGAACAGGCCCAGCAGCAGGCCCAACAGCAGGCCGACGCCCAGAAGCAGGCCATGCTCCGCAAGCACCTCACCGACGGCGCGCGCAAGCGGCTCAACTCCGTCCGGATGAGCAAGCCCGACTTCGCCGACCAGGTCGAGCGCCAGATACTCGCCATCGCGCAGAGCGGTCGGGTCAACGGCAAAATCGACGAGGACAAGATGAAAGAGCTCCTCCGCGAGATGAAGCCCGACTCGAAGAGCTTCAACATCCGGCGTCGGTGAGATGGACCTGGGTCTGCTTTACAGCGGCGGCAAGGACTCGTCGCTGGCCGCTCTCCTTCTCGAGGACTTCTACGACGTGACGCTCGTCACGGCCACGTTCGGCGTGCTCGACGCTCACGAGCACGCCCGCGAGACCGCGGCCGAACTCGGGTTCGACTTCGAGACGGTCGAACTCGACGACGCGGTGGCCGCAGAGGCGGTCGACCGGATGATGGCCGACGGCTACCCACGGAACGGCATCCAGCAGGTTCACATCGCGGCGCTCGAAGCCGTCGCCGGCACGGCGTTCGACGCGGTGGCCGACGGCACCCGACGCGACGACAGGGTCCCCTCGGTCTCGCGAGCGCAAGCCCAGAGCCTCGAAGACCGCCACGGCGTCGAGTACATCGTCCCGCTGGCGGGGTTCGGTCGCGGCGCGGTCGACGCGCTGGTCGAGGAGACCCTCGACGTGACGACGGGTCCGAGCGAGGAGATTCCGAAGGCCGACTACGAGACCGAACTCCGGACGCTGCTGGCTCGCGAACACGACGAGGACGCCGTAGCGGACGTGTTCCCCGACCACACGCAGACGTACGTGACCGGACTGCGGTGAGTCGGTGGCGCGTTTCGCGCTCCCCGCCGCTTCCCGTCCCTGCGAGCGTCCGGTCTGGCAACCGAGCCCGGCGACTTCCCTCGCCCGGCAAGCCCGGCGCGAAGTAAAAGCTTCAAGCGCGCGCTCGTCCAACGAAGTCGCATGTACGACCGAATCAAGGGATTCCGCGACTTCTATCCCCCGGAGATGGGCGCGCGACGCGAGCTGTTCGACGAACTCGAATCGACCGCGCGCCGGTACGGCTTCCGGGAAATCGGGACCCCCGCCCTGGAGCGCACGCAGATGTACGTCGACAAGAGCGGCGAGGAAATCGTCGACGAACTCTACGCCTTCGATGACCAGGGCGGGCGCGGGGTGGCGCTCACGCCCGAACTCACGCCGACCGTCGCCCGGATGGTGGTGGCCAAACAGCAGGAGCTCTCCAAGCCCATCAAGTGGTTCTCGACCCGGCCGTTCTGGCGGTACGAGGAACCCCAGCAGGGACGGTATCGGGAGTTCTACCAGACCAACGTCGACATCTTCGGCTCCTCGGACCCCGCTGCCGACGCCGAAGTCCTCGCGTACGCGGCCGACGCGCTGACCGGCCTCGGGCTGACGGTCGACGACTTCGAGTTCCGGGTCAGCCACCGCGACATCCTCGGTGGCTTGCTCGACGCCTTCGACGGCGACGTCGACGTCCGCGCGGCGGTCCGCGCAGTGGACAAAAGCGAGAAGGTCGACCGCGAGGAGTACCACGGCCTGCTCAACGACGCCGGGCTCTCGTACGCGCAGGCCGAGGAGTTCGACGACCTGCTCGACACCGACGAGGACGACCTCCACGAACTCGTCGACTTCGCCGGGACCGACCGCGTCGAGAGCGCGGTGACCAACCTCCGGAACGTCCTCGACGCCGCGGCCGACTTCGGGGCGCGCGAGTACTGCGACCTGTCGCTCCGGACCGCCCGCGGGCTGGACTACTACACCGGCGTCGTGTTCGAGTGCTTCGACTCGACCGGCGAGGTCGGACGCTCGGTGTTCGGCGGCGGGCGCTACGACGACCTCATCGAGAGCTTCGGCGGTCAGCCCACGCCCGCGGTCGGGGTCGCCCCGGGCGCGGCCCCGCTGTCGCTGCTCTGCCAGCGGGCCGGCGTCTGGCCCGACGAGAGCGCCACGACCGACTACTACGTCCTGCAGGTCGGCGACACCCGCGACGTGGCGGCCGAGATAACTCGCGACCTCCGGGCGGACGGTCACGTCGTCGAGACCGACGTCTCGGGCCGGAGCTTCGGCGCACAACTCGACTACGCCGACTCCATCGACGCCGAGACGGTGGTCATCGTGGGCGAGCAGGACCTCGCCGACGGCAACGTGACTGTCAAGGACATGGCGTCGGGCGACCAAACCACGGTGCCGGTCGAGGAGTTCCCGCCCGAGGACGTTCGGCGGCCGACCTACGAGGACTTCGAGTAGTCGGTGCGGAGACGCGAGCGTCGTCGATTCGGTCGAACTCCGAGACGGTGCGCGCCACGACGCCTCGGCCGCGTTCCCCCGCTGTTCGGCCCCGAACGGCCTCGTCGCAGTCGCTCGTACGTGGCGAACAGACGGCACGGGGTCCAGCAAGTCCACCCTCGGTGAACCGCGGAGCGGTGTGCCGTACTCCCGCGAGGCCGCTCCGCGACGATGCTCAGGTCACGGGCCGTCTTGGCCCCGCTTTCCGGTTTAAAGCTTTGCGAAAATCGGGAATCCGGCTTGGCGAGAGTTCGACTCGAATTAAGTACTCGCGGAGCCAACTCACCGCCATGCGCGCCTTCCGGGTCGCCTACGACGGTCGGCCGTTTCACGGGTTCCAGCGCCAGCCCGACGTTCCCACGGTCGAGGGGCGCATCTTCGACGCATTCCGCGAGTTGGGCGTCGCAGACGGCAAACCCGAGGGGTACGCCGCAGCGGGGCGGACCGACGCCGGCGCGTCGGCGGTCGCACAGACCGTCGCGTTCGAGTGTCCGGACTGGCTGACCCCCGCGGCGCTGAACAGCGAACTCCCGGCCTCGATTCGGGCGTGGGCTAGCGCCGAGACGCCCGCGGGGTTCCACGCGACCCGCGATGCCGCGTTCCGGGAGTACGTCTACCACTGGCACGCCCCCGACGCCGACCTCGCGCGGGCCGAGGACGCGCTCGCCCGACTCGCCGGCCGGAACGACTTCCACAACCTCACGCCCGACGACGAGGGGACCGTACGGGAACTGGACGCGACGGTCCGACGCGGCGGGACGGACGGGGACGGATACCTCGTCTTTCGGTTGCGTGCCGGCGGATTCGCCCGACAGTTGGTCCGCCGCGTCGTGTCGCTGGTCGGTGCCGTGGCGACCGGGGACGCCGGGGTCCCGAAGGTCGAGCGCGTGCTGGGTCCCGAACCGGTCGAGGGACCTGCGGGCGTGGCTCCCGCGCCGGCGTATCCGCTGGTGCTGGCGGACGTGGCGTATCCCGAACTGACGTTCTCGGTGGACGGGGACGCGGCCGTGAACGCCCGGGAGTCGTTCGAGTCGCTCCGGGTAGAGCGGGCGACCGGCGCGCGGGTCGCGGACGAGATAACGGCGCGAATCGAATAGTCGAACGCGGTTTCGCCCGCCGGACCGTCCTCCCGGACGCGCCCGCTCGGCAGTCCACGGGACGCGCCCGCTCGGCAGTCCACAGGACGCGCCGCGCGCCAGCTCGTGGGCGCGCAAGCGGGGAGGCGCGGGGCGCGGTGCGGTGGCGGTGCGGGGTGGTCGCGGTGCGGTGGCGGTTGCGGGGCGGTGCAGTGCGGTCGCTCACAGGTCGAGGCAGAAGCTAGCTCCGAACCGACGCGACTGTAACTTCGTCAGCGACGTAACGGGGACCCCATCATCGACGCGACTGTAACTCCGTCAGCGACGCGACTGTAACTCCGTCAGCGACGCGACCGGGAATCCGAAACCGACGCAACTCCGGAACCAACGACTATAACCGCCCCGCAGTTCGACCGCGAACCAACGAGCGTGACTGTCAGAGCATGAGCATCCGATTCGTGACGAGCAACGAGGGGAAGGTCGAGGAGGCCCGCGAGTACCTCGACGAACCGGTCGAGCAGGTGAACTACGACTACACCGAAATCCAGAGCGACGACCTCGCCGAAATCGCGGTCGCCGGCGCGAAGGAGGCCTTCGAGGCGACCGGGGGCGACGACCCGGTGGTCGTCGACGACGCCGGACTGTTCGTCGACGCGCTCGGTGGCTTCCCCGGGCCGTACTCCGCCTACGCCGAGGACACGCTGGGCGTCGAGCGCGTCTGGACGCTCGCCGAGGCCGAGGAGAACCGCCGCGCGCGCTTCCGTGTCGTCGTGGCGTACTACGACGGCGAGCGCGCCGAGACGTTCGCGGGCGCGGTGCCGGGCCGCATCGTCGCGCCGCGGGGCGACGGCGGGTTCGGCTACGACCCGATATTCGAACACGAGGGGACGACGCTGGCCGAGATGAGCACCGAGCGCAAGAACGCCATCTCCCATCGCGGCCGGGCGCTGGCGAAGTTTGCCGACTGGCTGGCCGACCGCGACGAGTAGCGATTTCCGCCGGCAGGTTCGGCGGGCGCGCCCGACCACGGGTCGCCCAGCGCGGACTACGGCATGTAGCGGACGCTCACCACGCCGTCGTCGGCTCGGACTTCGACGCGCGAGACGCCGAGGCGCGCGGCCCGCGAGAGGGTGCCCTCGTCGTCGAGGACGTCCTTGACCGCGTCGGCGGTGTCCTCGGGCGGCACCGTGAGGACGTGAATCTCGCCCTCGCCGGCGCGCTCCTCGCGGACGATTTCGCCAACGTCCTGCTGGGCGGCGAGTTCCCGTTCGCGCCGGGTGGGCGGTTCCTCGCTGCGCTCGGTGGTGAGGCTGCGCCGGTCGTCGACCTCGACGACCGACCACGTCAGGTTCATCGGCGGGTCGGGCGCGACGGTCGCCTCCAGGGCGTCGCCCTCCTCGACGCCGGGGTTGGCCGAGAGGGTGTGGACCTGCCCGTCGCGGGCGTCCTGCAGGACGGCCGAGTCGTCCTCGGCGTGAGTGACGAGGAACGTGCTCGTCTTCTCGCTGGGGTCGGGGCCGGACATGGCGTCGGCTACGGACGCGAGGCCCTTGCCGATTGCGCTCTCGGCCGCGGGCTCCGGACCATCCGCCCGGCCCCGTGGCGGCCTACCGCGCGAGTCGATAGACGACCGGAATCAGCGCGCCCGCGAGTATCGGCGGCGCGACCGCGTACACCGCCGGGAGCGCGTAGAGGAACTCGACCACGGGCGCTATCAGGGCCGGCGGCGTTCCGCGCTGGCCCGAGGGCGCGGAGACCAACAGCGCGAGGTACAGCGACCCCACGAACAGGTAGCCCGACGCCGCGAGCAGGGCGTCGGTCCGCCGGCTCGCGGTCCCGCCGGCGCGCCGCCGGTCGGCCCCGACCACGGGCGCGGCCAGCCCGACCAACAGCAGGACGCCGCCGACGACGAGGAACGCCCGCGAGAACGTCGCGAGCTCGGACTGGCCTGCGGTGTTGAATATCCACACCGGGAGCGCCAGCACCAACAGGAGCGCGAGCAGGACGGCGAGGAACGCGCCGACCACGGCGTAGGACTTGAGCAGGTAGGAGTCGGTTTCGCCGACCGCCCGCCGGAACGAGCCGACCACGAGGCTCTGGGACGCGCGGGCGTCGGTCGCCGAGTCTTCCGGGTCGCTCGACGGAGCGCCAGCGCCCCCTGTCGGCGCGCCGGCGTCGTCCGCCGGAGCGCCGGCGTCGGTCCCGGACTGGGCGTCGGTCATCTCGTCCGGAGGTTGGTCCGGCGGGGTCAAAAGGCGTGCGATGGCCGAGTGTGTCGAACCCACTCCACGACTCCCGTCGGGGCGGCTTCAGATTGCCCCGACAACCGACTCGTCGCGCTCGGTGAAGCGACCGCCAGCCTTGGCGTCCGCGCGAGCGCAGACTCGCCAGCCGCGGTTCGTCCGCCGCCGGCGAGCGCGCCGAGGGTCTTCGAGGACCTCACCACTCGAACTGGCGTATCTGACCAGTATCGCGATTCGGAGGCAAAGATTCAAGTACGAAAGCGGGACCAGGACGGCCCGTGACCCACGTCCTCGGACGCTCCGACGACCCCGACGGCGAGTCCGCGACCGTCGACCCCCACGAGTCCGGCGACGCCCGCCCCTCGGCCCGATTCGGTCGCTACCGCGCCCGCGACGGCAGCCACGGCGCGGCGGTCCGACTCGACCTCGACCGGCCCCACGTCGGCCTCGTCGTGGGCAAGCGCGGCTACGGCAAGTCGTACACGCTCGGCGTCCTCGCGGAGGAACTCGTCCGCGCGGCGGGCGTCGCTCCGGTGGTCGCCGACCCGATGGGCATCTTCGGGTCGCTGGCGGACCTCGGCGCGACGGTGGTCGACTCCCCCCGCGTGGCCGCCGACGCGCTCGCACCCGGGGCGTGGTGTGACCTGCTCGGCCTCGCGTCCGACTCCCCGACGGGCGCGCTGGTGTGGCAGGCGGCGTCGGCCCGCGAGACGCTGGCGGGGATGCGGTCGTTCGTCGCCGACGCCGACACCAAGGCCGAGCGCGCGACTCGCCGGGCGGCCGACAACCACCTCGCGCTCGCCGAGTCGTGGGACGCGTTCGCGCCGGACGGACTCGCGCCGGCGGCCCTGCTCGATTCCCCCTCGGCCGCCGGGACCAGTGCCGGCACCGTGCTGGACCTCTCGGGGCTGGACGCTCGCCCGGCGAACGCGGTCCTGCGTGGGGTCGCGGCGGGCCTCTACGACCACTGCGTGTGCGAGCGCCCCGACTGGCTCCCGTGGCTGTTGGTCGACGAAGCCCACGCCTTCTTCGGGGACGCGGCCGAGCGCGGGTCCCGGAACGTCGCGGCTCCGGCGCTCCGGACCGCCGTCACGCGGGGCCGCCAGCCCGGTCTGAGCCTCGTCGCCGCGACCCAGCGCCCGAGCGCGCTCCCGGCGGTGGCGGTCTCGCAGGCCGACCTGCTGGCGGCCCACCGGCTCACCTCGCGGGCGGACCTCGACGCGCTCGCGTCGGCCCGGCCGACCTACCTCGCGGCGTCGTTCGAGGAACGGCTCCCCGACGCGCCGGGCGAGGTCCTGCTGGTCGACGACGCCACCGAGAGCGTCCACGCGGTCCGGGTCCGGGAGCGCGAGACGCCCCACGGCGGCGCGAGTCCGCGAGCCAGCGACCGGCGGACGGAGGTGGACTCCCCGGAGTAGTTCGGCGGTCGCGCCCGGCACGACGAGGTCCGGACGGCCGCGAGCAGGCGAGCGGTCGACGCCACGGGTTCGAAAGCGATATCCGCGTCGTCGCGCTCGTCACGACCGAATGTCGGAACGCGACCGCCTGAGACCGCTCGCGCTGGTCGCTCTCGGCGGGTTCGCCGGCGCGGTCGCCCGCCACGGCGTCGGGGCGGCGCTGCCCGGCGGCTTCCCGTGGGCGACGCTCGCGGTCAACGTCGCGGGGAGCTTCGCGCTGGGTGCCCTGCTGTTCGAGGAGCGGCTGGTCGGCCGACTCGGCGCGGAAGCCCGCCTGCTGGTGGGAACGGGCTTGCTCTCGTCGTTCACCACCTACAGCACCTTCGCGGTCGAGACCGCCGCGCTCTCGCCGACGCTGGCGGTCGCGAACGTCGGCGCGAACTACGCGCTCGGGTTCGCGGCGGCCGTGGCAGGTCGGTTCGCCGTGGGCGAGTTCGCGGCGTCGGAGGCGACCGGATGAACGCCGCGCTGTTGGTCGGCGTCGGCGGCGCGCTCGGAGCGCTCGCCCGATTCGCGGTCGGGAGCCTGCTCCCGGGTGGCGCGCGGGACGTGCTCGCGGTGAACGTCCTCGGAAGCCTCGCGCTCGGCGCGCTCGTCGCCGGACTCGCCGAGGACGCCGCCCTGCTGACGGTGTTCGGCACCGGCTTCTGCGGCGCGTTCACCACGTTTTCGAGCTTCGCGGTCGAGACAGTCGACCGGTACGAGCGCGGCCGGCGACGGGCGGCGGTCGCGTTCGCGGCGGCGAACCTCGTCGGCGCGCTGGCCGCCGTCGCGGCCGGCGGGTGGCTGGCGACCGCGCTCGCCTGAACCGTGCCGCCGTCACTCGCCGAAAAATTTAGCATCGACCGGTGCAGTGTGGGAACCGACGCCGACCGCCGGCGAGCGCGCTGACCGACCATGGCACGGAAATACCGAACCTTCGTCGAGACCGAAATCGCGGACGAACAGTACGTCGTCGCGAAACCGATCGATCCGTCGGACGAGTCGGTCCTGCTCGCTACCGACTGGTTCGATGCCGACGACCCCGTCGAGCCACGGTGGGGAGAACCCGTCCGTGCCATGCTCCGTCCCGACCTCGCCGGCGGGACGGACGGCTCGGGCGACGTGGGAACCGTGGCCCGCGAGCGGGCCGTCGCGCGTCTCGTCGAGGCCGACGGCGACGGCCGGGAGTTCGCCGCGAGCGAGGTCGAGGCCGAGGCGCTGCTCGACTTCCTCGCGGCCAACGACGTGGTCGCGCTCGATCGCGACTCGGTGGTCCTGCTTCGAGACCCCGACGGGGCGTCGAGGGAGGTGGTGGTGACGTGGGCAATCGCGCTGGACGCCTGCGTCGACCAGATAGACGCGATGCTGGACCGGCTCGACCGGGCCGACGCGACGCGCCGGCAGGGCGAGGACTTCGATTACGAGTCGGTGGTCGAGCCGGCGATGGCGACCTACGAGGAGTTCGCAGCGCACGTGACCGCTACCGTGGGTGTGGCGTCCCCGGAGTCGACCGACTCCGGGGACCTGCAGGTCGTCGCCGACGAGGGAACGCCCGTCGAGACGGCCGATTCGACTGCCGAGACGGCCGATTCGACTGCCGAGACGGCCGATTCGGCCGCCGAGGCGGACGTCGGACTGCTCGTCGACCGCTTCGAGGACGTCCGGGAGACCGTCGTCCGCCAGCGTGACGAACTCCGACAGTTGGCGCTGGGCCGGGCGATGTCTCCCGGGGTCGCGGAGAACCTGACCAGTCTCGTCGAGGCACTCTCGGGGACCGACGACGTGCCGGCGGTGGACGGCGAGCGAGCGAGCGCGGAGGAAACGAGCGCCGGGGACGACGACTCCCGGTGACGACCGCTCGACGTATCGGCTCGCCGAAACTCTTCCCGGTGGATTCTCCCTGCTCGCCCCGTCGACGCGGTCTCACGTCGCGGATACGTCGCAAACTTTAGTATGGAGGAACGAGGTGGGAAAATCGATGCCACTGCGTCCCACCGACACCGACGTTCTCGCTGACATCTCCACGTCGGTCGCGCTACAGAACTACGGATTTCTGTACGTCGACCGGGTCGGCGACGAGATTCGGTCGCAGTACGAGAGCACGGACACCGGACCCCTGAAGGCCAGTTCCCTGTCGAAACAGGACATCAAGAAGGCGCTGGACGACGTGGTTTCCGACGAGTACTCCGAACTCCAGCGACTCCGCTCGGGGGTGTACTACTACGACCCCTTCGGGACCGGCGACAACCGGGAGATAACGGGCGAACTCACCGCGCTGTTCCGCCAGCAGCTCGTGGTCACCAGCGAGAAGCTCCGGTCGCGCTTCGAGATCGCCATCGACGACATCGACTTCTTCACCGACGAACTCGAGGACCGGCGGCTGCTCAAGCGGGTGGCGGCGGGCGAGCGCGACTACTACACCATCGGCTCGCAGCTCAAGGAACAGGCCGGCGAGGCCGGCGTCGACGACCGACTCCACGAGAAGGCGACCTACGGGAAGCTCTCGCACGGCCAGCTCGAGAAGGTCATCAACGTCTCGGCTACCTCCGACGTCATCCGGTACCTGGAGGCCGAGGGGTTCGTCATCGACCTCGACGGCGAGTACCTCGTCCAGAGCGACGACGCCATCGCGGAGTTCGGCGCGTACCTCGCGGGCGAGATCGAGGACGACGTCGTCACCGAGTTCGAGCAGTCGGCCTACGTCCTGCCGGGCGACGAGTTCTCCCAGTTCGTCGAGAGCCAGGTCACCGACCGCTCGGACGTGCTCGCGCAGGCCCGCGAGGTCCGGAGCCAGATTCTCGACGCCGTCGAGGACTCGCTGTTCGAGCGGCTCGGACTCGAGGAAGACGCGCCGGTGGTTCGCCAGACCGACGAGTTCGAGTCGTACGTCGACCGACGGGCCGAGGAGATACAGCGCGAGGTCACCGGCAGCGACGAGCGCCTCGCCACCGAGGCGGACTTCCGCGACGTGGGCCACCCCATGATCGAGGACGTCCGGGTCGGGACCGCACAGCAGGCCAACGAGTACGCCCGGGACGCCATCCGCGAGCGGTTCGACGAGCTCGTCAGCCAGGAGTTCCGGGTCGAGCAGTCCGAATCGTGAACCGAACGACCGACCAGCGACACACCGAGTGAGTGCCACGCATGCCACGCAAATACCGAAACTTCACGCCGACCGAGATGCAGGACGGAGAGTACGTCGTCGCGGAGCCAGTCAACCAGACCGACGACGCGGTCCGACTCGAAGCGGGCTGGTTCGACACTGAGGACGACATCGAAGGCGAGTGGGAAGAGCCCGTCGGCGCGATAATCCGGAGCGACCTCACCGACGGGATGCAGCTGTCGGAGGGGACCGGCACCATCTCCCGCCGGCAGGCGGTCGAGAACCTCGCGACGGCCACCAACGACGGCGAGCAGATAGTCGCCAACGAGTCCGAGGCCGAGGCGCTGCTCGACTACTTCGCCGACAACGAGGTCCTCGAACTCGACGGCAACGACGTCGTCCTGCTCAAGGACCCCAACGAGGTGTCGGGCGAGATGGTGCTCAACTGGGCGGCCGCGATGAGCGCCTGCGTCGACAAGATAGACGAGACCATGGAGCGATTCGAGCAGGCCAAAGAGAAGCTCCAGAAGCACATGGAGAGCGTCGACACCAACCCCCAGCGCGCCGAGGAACTCATGAAGGAGAAGGGTCAGGAGCTCATGGCGCTGGGGGACAGTTCGGGGTTCCCCGACCGGAGCGAACTCTCCGAGGAGCAACAGCAAAAGTACGACGTGCTCAAGGAGGACTTCGTCTACTACAAGAAGCTCACCGAGGCCGAACAGGAGAACGTCTCGACCGCCCAGAAGGGCATCGACGAGATAAAGCGGATGATAGACAAGCTCGAAGGGGCCCGCAGCACCCTCGACCAGAAGCAGGGCGAGATCAGACAGCGGGCGCTCAAGGAGCGAGTGTTCCCCCAGAACGACGTCGACATCGCGATGAACATGGGCGAACTCGTCACCAGTCTCACCGGCGTCGGCAGCATCGAAGAGGAGGCCGAGGAGATGTCCGAGGACGACCTCGAGAACGCCGTCACGGACCTCATGAGCGACACCCAGAGCATCGAGTCGGCCGTCGACGACGTCGTCGCCGAGGAGGCCGACGAGGAGGAGGGACAGACCACCGACTTCGCGGTGTAGCATGCAGGCCAAGTCGCTGCTCGGGAGCGCGCGGGTCATCGACAGGCGGCTCGAGGACCTGCTGGCGGCGAACCTGCTCTCGGAGGGGCCGGCGGCGTGGACCCACGCCACCGCCATCCGGGACGCGCTCGGCGACGTGGCCGAACAGCTCCGCGCGAGCGTGCCCCTGCCGGCGGCCAGCGACGACCCGGCCCCGTCCGACGAGCGCTTCTTCGGGCTGCTCGACGCGGTCGCGGCCGACCCCGACCCGACGCCCGAGCGCGTCGCCGAGGCGCTGGCGGACGGGTCGCCGGCGGACGCGACCGCCGGCGACGACGAGGACGGGCCGCTGGCTCGCCTCCGCGCGGACGCCAGAGTCGAACTCCGCGGGTCGCGGCTGGTGGTCCCGCTTGGCGACGACCCCACCGGGCGCAACTGGTGGGCGGTGCTGGAGTACCTGCGCGAGTCGGTCGCCGCCCTCGCAAGCAAGGCAAGCCGGGTCCGCAGCCGGATGGTCGTGACCAGCGCGGACGGCCTGCTGGTGACCGCGTGGGACTCCGTCACCCAGCGCCTCGACGTGCTCGCGGACGTCCTCGAGGAGATGACCGCGAACGGGCGGTACGCCGGCCGACAGGCCACCGCCGCCGACGACGAATCGACCGAGTTCGTGGCGTGGACCGCCGACCAGTTCGGGAGCGAGGGGTGACGGGCAACCGGAACCCATGAGAGCCAGACACAAACGATGAGCAAGACTAACCTACAACCGCTAACCAACGAGAGCCAGCCGACCTCGCACGTCAAGATCGGCGAGAGTCGCGTCGACGGGTCGAACGTGGTCCGACTCGAACACCGGGGAACGAGCGCGTTCTTCTACGCCAAGCCGGTCGAGGACTTCGTCGGGGGCATCGGCAACAAGGTCAAGTTCCACGACAACGTCGCCAAGCTGTTCGGCGGCATCGACTTCTCGTCGCCGTTCTACGTCGACACGCAGGTCAGCAAGCGCGACGTCGAGACCTGCCGGAGCGTCGAACTCCACGTCCGGGGCGCGCCCGAGGCGAAGATAGAGTCGTTCATGCGCGACAGCGAGTACCTCGTCCACAGCATCGAGGAGGTCATCAGCAACGGCGACGACCTCGTCCCGGTCGAGGTGTACTCGATGGAGCCGTCGGGCTATCGCACGCTCCGGGTCACGCCCGAGACCGACATCGAGTTCGTCTCCCGGACCGACGTCGAGGACCGCTCGCCCGCCAATCCCGGCGGCTCGGGCGGTCGCGGCGGCGAGGGCGACGGACAGGGCGGCGGGGGCGGCGGCGGCGAGGACGACGTCGACATCGACGTGACGCCCAAGAAGCCGACCAAGAGCTTCGAGGAGGACGTCGCCGGGCTCGACACCGTCAAGCGGACCGCCCGGACCATGCTGGCGATGTTCGACCCCGACAAGCAGAGCGAGGTCAAAGAGCGGTACGGCGAGGAGTTCGCCTCCCGGGGCGGGAGCATGATGCTGTACGGGCCGCCGGGGTGTGGCAAGACGCTGGTCTCGGAGGCCATCGCCCACGAGGCCAAAGAGGAGACCGACATCGAGGCCGAGTACGGCGACGTGAAGTTCCTCTCGGTCAAGGGCGGGGACGTGATGTCCCGGTATCCCGGCGAGTCCGAGCGCCGCATCGAGGCCGTCTTCGACCAGGCCCACCGGACCGCCCAGGACGGGTTCGCGGTGCTGTTTTTCGACGAGGTCGAGACCCTCATCCCCGACCGGAGCGACGACGACCTCCAGCGCCACGAGCGGTCGCTCACCAACGCCTTCCTCCAGGAGATGAACGACGTCGAGGACAACCTGCTGGTCATCGGGGCGACCAACATGCCCTTTACCATCGACCCGGCCGCGACCCGACGCTTCCCCATCCAGCAGTTCATCCCCCAGCCCGACGCCGAGGTGATGGCCCAGGTCTGGGAGGTCAACCTCAAGCACCTGCCCAACGCCGACGAGATAGATTTCCACCGACTCGGCGAGGCGTCGGTGGGCTACACGCCGGCCGAGATCGCCGACCGCGTGCTGGGCAGCGACCTCCAGCGCGAGTTCGTCGAGAGCGTGGTCAAGCCCGACCGGGACCCCATCGAGCCCGACACGGAGTTCCTGCTGGACTGGCTGAACGACACCGAGCCCAAGACCGTCCGCCAGTACGTCTCCAGCGTGCGCGAACAGCTCGACGACCTCGAAGGCTACCCCAAGATGAAAGAGTACGTCGAGGAGCAGGCCGAGGAACACGGCATCTCGCTGGGCATGGGCGGCGGCGGGCTCGGCGACCTGCTCTCGTCGGCCGCCGGCGACGGCGACGATGACACCGATGGCGGGGACGGCGATACCGTCGACGTCGGGGACGGCGATGCCGGCCCGGCCGGCGACGCCGCGAGCGGTGACGAGAGCGCGCCCAACGACGCCGACGACGGGCGGGCCGGCCAGAGCGCGCTCCCGGGCGGTCCATCCGAGAGCGGGGGTGTCGACCCGTGAGCGACCCCGGCCCCGCCGGCGAGTACGCGCCGACCGAGTCGTTCGAGTCCGGCCCGGTCACCGCGAAGGCGGCCGACGACGAGCGGGTCGTCCTCGGCACCGAGGTCGGCACGGTCGAGATCGTCGAGGCCGACGGCCGCACCACGGTCGAGTTCGACGCCCCCGTCGACGACCTCGCGGTCGGCAAGCGGGTGTACGCGCTGGCCGACGGCGCGGTAACGGCGCTCTCGACCGCCGGCACGCGGGTCTGGTCGGTCGAACTCCCCGCGGCGCGCGAGCTCGCGGCCCTGCCCGAGGCCGACGTGTTGGGCGTCGTCACCGCCGACGACGAACTGGTCGGCTTCGACGGCGAGACCGGCGGCGAGGAGTTCCGCGTCGACCGCCCGCACGCCGACGTGACCGACGACCCGGGGTTCTTCGGGACCGACGGCGCGTTCGTGCTGGTGGCGTGGTCGTTCCTCGCGGTCCGAAACCTCGACGGGAGCGAGCGCTTCGACGAGAACCTCGACGGCGCGATAGAGTCGGCCGGCATCGTCGACGACACCGTCGTCGCGTCGCTCAAGGACGAGCGCGTGGTCGGCGTGAACGCCATGACGGGCGAGCGTCAGTGGGAGCGCGAACTCGCGGTCACCGACCTGCCCGACCGGGGCGACGAGGCGCTACTGTTCACGGCCGACGGCCAACTGGTGTCGCTCGCGCCCGACGGCAGCTACGACACGGTGGCCGACCTGCCCAGCGGCGACGTCTACCCCACCAGCGACGGCGGGCTGTTCTGCGCGGTCAGCGACGGCACGGTCGCGGTGTACTGCGCGACCGGTGACCCGACCGAGGCGCTTTCGGTGTCGGTCGACGAGGACCTCGTGCCCGGCGGGACCGACGCCGTGGAACTGGCCGTCGAGAACGCTGGCGAGCGCCCGGTCGCGGCCACGCTCGGCGTCGAGGGCGAGGGGGTCGCGCTCCGGGCCGACGACTGGGCGGTCGACCTCGCGCCAGGCGAGTCGGCCACCCGCTCGCTGGGCGTCGAGTCGGTGTCGGCCGGCGACACCGCCGCCATCGCGGTCACGGCCGGCGGCGACCATCTGGCGTCGCTGTCGCTCCCGGTGGTCGACGCGCCGGGCGGCGCGCTCGACGCCGACGCCGAACTCGACGCGGTCCTCGACGGGGCGGCCTCGCTGACGGTCGTCGTCGAGAACGCGGGCGACGCGCCCGCGACCGACGTGTCGGTCTCGCCCGGCGACGCCGGCGTCGGCAGGCTGGTCCCCGGCGAGACCGCGACGGTCGCGGTCGAGACGCCGTTCGACGCGGGCTCGGACGTTCCGGTTTCGGTCAGGGCCGCCGACGCCCGGGCCGACGCCGACGTCCCGCTGCCGGCCCCGGTCTGTGACCTCTCGGTCGAGGCGACCGACGACGGCTTCGTGGACGTGGTCGTCGAGAACCCGACCGACGCGACGCTGGCCGACGACCTCGCGGTCGACGGCGACCCGTTCGACGCGCCGGTCGAGCGCCGGGTCGAACTCGGGCCGGGCGGCCGGTTCGTCCTCGCGCTCAGGCCCGACCGGCGGCCGAGCGAGGCCGACGTGGACGTCGGGCTCGCGGGGCTGGGAGTCGGCGAGACCGTCCGGCTCGACGGGCTGGCCGCGCGCGGTCGGCGCGACCCCCAGCGGCGCGACTCCCGGCGGCGAGACCCCGACCGCCGCGAGCGCGGTCGGGAGCCGCGGCCCGAGGGTCGCCGCGACGCCGGCCGACGGGACGACGCCCGACCTAGACGGGACGAGGACGCCGACTACCGCCCCAGGCGAGACGATTCCCGCCGTGACGAGCGCCGCCCCCGTGACGAGCGTCCGCCCCGACGCGATTCCGGCCGCCGCGACGCCGCCCGTCGCGGGGACGGCCGGGCCGACCGCCCGCCCCGAGACGGGGCGGAGCCGCCACGCGAGGAGCCCGCCCCGCCCCGCCGCGACCGCGACGACCCGCCCCGGCGAGGGCGAAACGACCCGCCCCGCCGCGACCGCGAGGGCGATGGTCGACGCGACGCCGGGGCGCGACGACCCGACGAGGACTCGACCGGGCGCGCGTCGACCGAGCCGTCCGCCCGGCGCGACCCCGAGGACTCGACCGCCCGAGCCGACGACGGTACCGGTTCGGCGGGCGCTGGCGCGGGGGCCGTCGGCGGAACTGCCGGCGGGGGCGACGCCGAGAGCGGTTCGGCCGACGCTGCGCTCGGGGGTGCGACCCGCGGTTCGGGGTCGTCGTCCGCGTCGGCCCACCCGTCGGGCGGTTCGGGGTCGTCGTCCGGCGCACGCCTCTCGGCCGACCGGACGCTGGAGGACGACAGCCCCGAGCGCACGCAGGGGGTCCGCGAGCGCGTCACGGTGACCAACGAGAGCGAGGCGGTCGCCGAGGACGTGGCGGTGTCGTTCCCCGACGGGGCGGCCCCGCTGGGCGACCTCGCGCCCGACGAGTCGGCCACGGTCGAGCGCCACCACGCGTTCGCCGACACCGGGACGGTCGAGCTCCCGGCCGGGACGGTCGCGGTTGCCGACGCCGCGGAGGTCCGGCTCGACGAGCGCCGCCTGACGGTCTCGCCGGCCGAGTTCGCGGTCGACGCCGCGGTCGAGGGCGACGACGACGGCCACCGGGTCCGCCTCGAACTCGCGAACCACCGGGACGCGGCGCTCGTCGTCGACCGCATCGGCGTGCGCGAGGTCGGCGTCTGGGACACCGACCTCCGGGTGCCGGCCGGTGAGACGGTCGAGTGGACCCGTCGGGTCGCCGCCCCGGACGTCGCCGCGGACGCGGTGGAGGCGGCCGTCGAGTACGCCTTCGAGGACCGCGACCCCGGCCAGTGGGGCACCCTCGCGCGGATTCCGGACGCCGACGAGGCCGACCCCGACGGACCCGACGCGCTCTCGGTCGAGGTCGGGGAGGAGACCCGGGTTTCGGGCGGCTACGGTAGCGTCGTCCTCGTGGTCGAGAACGCCGCCAGTTCGCCCGTCGAGGACGTCGCGGTCGAGGCCGGCGGCGAGGACGTGAGCGAGTTGATGTACGGCGGCGGCGAGTCCGGCCTCGAACTGGCCCCCGGCGAGACGGTCACCCACTTCGTGGACGTCGAGACCGAGGGCGACGCGACCGTCCCGGTGACGCTCTCGGTGGGCGACGAGTCCGACGAACTCACGCTCTCCGGCCCGGCCCCGGCCGACGAGGCCGACTGGTCGGCCGGCGCGCTGGCCGCGTGGCAGGTCGAGCGCGAGGGCGAGACCGGCGGGGACGACGCGCGCGTCGCGTCGGCGTTCGAGCCGGTCTGAACGTCGATTCGGGGTCCCGATTCTGCTTCGGTCGACTTCTCGCGGCGAGTGGCGGCGAGCGTCGTGGCTCGTGTTAGCGACGTGTGTGGGTTCGCGGTGGCGGCGTGTGGGCTCGCGGTGGCGGCGTGTGGGTTCGCGGTGGCGGTGCGGTTGCGGTAGACTCCTAGGCCTCGGCAATAACTAGCTCGACGTCACAGAACCAGGAGTCGTTGCCGCTACTCCGGAGAGCCCACCTCACAGAATCAGGAGTCTTGCCGCCACTCCGGGGCGAGCCCACCTCACAGAACCCGGAGGTGACTGCGGCGAGCAGCTAGCTATCGCCGAGGCATATGAGTAACCGCACCGCAACCGCACGCACCGCGACCGCTCCGCACCGCGGCCGCCCCACGCAGCACTGCAGATCGCATCACGCCCCGCACCGCGACTGCCCCACGCAGCACTGCAGATTGCACCGCGACCGCACCTCGAAGTCAGGCCCTCGCGGAACTCGATGGTCTCCGAAAGTCGTCGTCCCGAAACCCGCACCGAAAGAAGCGACCCGTCCTACGACGCTACGAGGAAGTCACCGCTGACCGCCTCGCGGGCGTCCCGGACGTAGGCGTAGGTGTTCCGGCCGAGGTAGCCCAGCAGCCCGAGGAACACCAGTGCGTAGGCCGCCGTCGAGCCGTACATCGAGTAGCGCGCGAACTGGAAGCGGCTGGCGGCGGTCTGTCGTTCGTCGGCGACCGCCTGGGCCTCCTCGCCCGCACCGGCGGTCTCGAACGACTCGCTCGCGTCGTCGTAGGTCGCCAGCGTCTCGGCCGACTGCTGCTCGAAGGCGTCCCACTTCGCGGGGTTGAGCATCAGCGGCTGGCCGAGGACGACCGTCAGCATCGACTCGTCCATCTCCTCGCGGAGCTGGCGGGCCGTCTGGCGCTCCTCGTTGCCCTGCTCGACCGTCGCGGTGTAGTTCTCGAACGCCGCCGACGACCGCTCGCGGAGCCGCTCGGCGCGCTGGTCCTCGCCCTGCAGCGACGCGAGTTGGGCGAGCTGGCGGTTGGTCTGGGCGCGCTCGATCATCGTGACGTTCCCGGAGTCGAGCCGGTCCTCGTAGTAGCTGCGCTGCTGGTCGACGAGGGTGCTCACGCGCTCGTCGGCCGCCGACCGGGACTCGGCGGCGGTCGACCGGAGCCCGTCGTCTTCGAGGCTCGAGACGTAGCTGTCCATCAGGTTGTACGTCGCGGCCGCGCTCACGACCTCGTTCTGGGCCGCCTCGTTGCCCTCCGATTCCATGGTCGCGGAGGCGTTCTCGACCGACTCGATGAACAACAGCGTGGCCCGACTCGCCGCGATGCTGGTGGTGAGGTCGCCCCGCGAGACGTTGCCGCCCTCCCGGAGGCTGGTCTCCAGATCGGCCAGCGTCGTCGCCATCCCGCCGGCGGTGTCGGACTGCCAGCCGCCCGAATCGGCGTAGTTTTCGAGCGGGTTCCGGATGTCTTCGAGCGACACCGGCTCGGGCGTCGCGGTCACGGTGACGGTCCGCGAGTCGATTTCGTCGGCGTCGACCTCGTACTCCCACGTGTACTCGCGGTAGAGTTCGGCCGACGTGTCGAACTGGAGCGCGACGACGAACGGCGCTGCGTCGCCGGCCGCCAACTGTTCGGGCGGGCGGTCGACGACCGTGAGCCACTGGTCGGGGCCCGAGACCTTCGATATCGTCAGGCCGGTCACGTCCTGGTACTCCAGGGCCTCGGCCACGTCGGTACTCTGCGTCCGGTTCTCGGTGATTATCACGTCGCCGTACGACAGCGCGGTCTGCTCTATCGACAGCTCGACGTCGTGGGTGATCTCGACGTCGCTGGTCACCGACTCCGACCCGTCCTCCTCGGACCTGACGTCGACCGACACCGAGTAGCTCCCCTCGGGCGTGTCGGGGTCGGCGGCGACCTCCACGGTCACCTCGCCGCTGCTCTGGCCGTCTATCTGCTGGTCGTAGTCCGTGACGGTCGCCGACACCTGATTGCTGTCGGTGCCGGCGCTCGCGCCGATCACGTTCATCGTCTGGTCGCCGTCGTTGGGTACGTCCACGGTGACCGTCTCGGTGTGCGAGGTCACCTGCGACCGGGGCTCGTCGAACACCATCGAGGAGTCCGACATCGAGAGGTCGCCGAACCGGGGCGGGTAGATGACCCGGCCGGTGAACTCGACGCTCTGGCCGACGCCGTCCTCGTCCACGGGTCGGAGGTCGACGGTCCAGTCGAGCTGGCTGTGTTGCCCGGCGTCGTCGTTGACGTCGATGGTCACCTCGGCGGTCGAACTCCCGCCGGCCTCCGTGGTCAGGTAGCGCAGGTTGTCGAAGCTTATCGACCCGTGCTGGTCCGACCCCGTCACCTCGGAGTAGACGCCGTCGATGCCGTTGAACCCGCCCTGCTCGCTGACGGTGAACTCCGCCGACTGCTGGCTGCCGACCAGCACGTTGCCGAGGTCGACCTCGCCGTCGTCGCCCGCGCTCAGCACGGGGGCCTTCGAGACGCTCACCTCGACGGGCACGTCGAGGGTGTTGCCGAGGTTGTCCTCGACGGTCGCGGTGAACTCGTAGGTGCCCTCGTCGACGGAGTCCTGTGCCGTGACCTCCAGGGTGACGGTGCCGCTTCCGCCGGCCGATATCTCGTTCGGCAGCCCGGAGTAGTCGGCGCTGAACCCGCTCGGCACGCCGCTGAACGAGACGTCGGCGGGCAGCATCACGCCCTGCCCGTCGTTGGGCACGTCGACGTCCACCTCGGTCGACGCCTCGCCGCTCGACTCGAACACGAGGTCGACCTGCTGGTCCGAGACGAAGCCGAAGCTCGGGTCGGTAACGTCGATGGAGAGTTCTTGGTTCTCGGGATTGCTGCTGAACTGGTCCACCGTGTACACCGACGCGTCGCCCGCGCTCTCGGAGACGGTCGCCTCGTAGGTGACCTCGTAGGTCGTGCCGGCTTGGACCTGCCAGGAGTTGCCCGACCCGCTCTGGCCTCCGGCCTGCCAACTGTCGAACGCGAACGTGACGCCGTTGTCCGTCATCTGGTCGTTGACGGTCACCGTCTCGTTGACGTCGGCGGTGAACTCGTAGGTCAGCGTCTCGGTGACCGAGCCGCCGCTGTCGGCGATGGTCGCCCGACTGACCGTCGCGCTCGGGTCCGCCAGCGCCGTCCCGGCGACGCCGTGGAGTCCGACCAGCAGTACCACCGCGACCGTCGCGAACGTGCGCTTATCCATGGACTACCTCCCGGGACGTCACGATGTCGTCGATCTGCGAGTCCTCCACGTCGCGGGCCCAGGCCGCCAGCCGGTGGGCCACCAGCATGGCGACGAGAGCGACCGCGAGCGCGAACCCGAGCGAGAGCGCCGCGCTCGCGATGGCCAGCGACGTCACCGCGTCGCCCGACTGGTCCTGCAGCGAGGCGACCGTCTCGCTCCGGTCGGCGAGGCCGTGTTCGGCGGTCAGGTCGCCCGCCGTGGCGAGCCGGCCGTCGGTCTCGCGGGCGTCGCCGTACAGCCCGAACACCGAGGTCGTGTGGGTGGTGAGCGCGCTCACGGGCGACCCGCAGGCGTCGCCACACTCAGAGAGGAAGGTCTCGCCGGCCGCGACCGACTCGTTGAGCGTCTCGACGTCGGACTCGTAGGTCGACTGGAGGCGCTGGCGCTGGACCACGAGGTTCGAGTACTCCTGGACTGCGCCGCCGCGCTGGTAGGCGGTCGCGGCGCTGTCCATCAGCGAGAGCCGCTCGCGGGTGTCGTTGGTCGCCAGCGCCGACTCGTGGAGCGCCTCGCCCTGGTCCTGGTAGAACCGGTCGAGCGCGACGCCGGTCAGCGCGGCGTACTGGCTCCCGCCGGCCGACCGGAGGTCGTCCAGCAGCGTCGAGGTCTCGTTGGCGCGCTCGATGCTGGCGGCGCGCTCGCCGTTCTGGCTCAGCTGGTAGGCCTCGTCGAACGTCACCAGCGCGTCGTACACCAGCGCCATCCGTTCGGCCTTGTCGTCGCCGAACTCGCCGACCTGCACGGCCGAGACGGCCTGCGCGCGCACGACCTCGAACTCGCTGTACTCCTCGAACGCTTCCTGCCCTTCGAGCCCGCGGAACGCGTCGAGGAACTCGTCGGCCGTCTCCGGCGAGGAGTCCTCCTGGGCGGTCGCGGTCGTGGCTGCCGGGGCCACGACCGACAAGCAGATCAGCACCACCGCGAGCCCGCACCGGGCGTATCGCTTCGTCTCCGAGTCGTCTGTGCCTATCACGTTCAGAACACCGTCCGTTCCAGTCTGTCCCGCAGTTGGTCGTGGTCGAACAGCTCGTCCACCGCGTCGAGCAGGCCGCCGGCCGCGAACGCGACCGCCGCCCCGCGAACCGAGTCGTCGCCCTGCTCCTCGTTGACGAACGACTTCACCCTGTCCCACAGCTCGCGGGCCGGGGAGACGCTCGCGAGGTCGGACCGCTCGTCGTTGATGCGGTCGTCGACCGACCGGAGCTGGGTCAGCACCGTCTGGCGCTGGTTCTTGCGGTCGTCGTCGAGCAGTTCGAACAGCGTCTCGACGTCGTAGCCGCCCTCCCACTCGACCCGGTGGTCGGGCATGTCCACGCACGCCCCGAACAGGTCGGAGTTGCGCTTGGTCGTCATCGCCTCGTTCACCAGTTCGGCCGCCGACTCGGCGGCGTCGAGCAGCGCGTCGGCCACCGCGTCCGGGTCGGCGTCCGCGCGGGCGAACCGATGGCCCTCGCGGGGGAGCCGCTCGACCGTCTCCAGCAGGCCGGTCACGACGCTGCCGTAGTAGCGCTGGATGGCGACGTCCCGGCCCGAGATCGAGACCAGCTCGTCGACCTCCTGGCGCACCGAGCTGATGCGGTCGCGCTGGTTGCGGCTCAGGCCGAACTCGAAGCTCGCGTCCAGCGTCTCCCGGGCGACTCGACCGTCGCGGATACGAGCGCGTTGGGTGTCGACGACGAAGGCGTTCCCGCCGCTGGGAATCGTCACCTCGACCTCGTACTCGCCGACGAGCAGGTCCTCGAAGCTGGCGACGCCGTCGCCGTCGGTCTCGCCCGTTTGTCGACTCGCGCCGAGCGCCTCGACGGCTTCGCCCACGGGGTCGACCGCGACCGGCAGTCCGGCGACCGGCGACCCCTCGACGGTCGCGGTCACGTCCAGGTCGCCGGTCAGCGGGCTGAGCGTCAGCGCCGCCGACGCGTCGCCGCTGGCGACCGACGCGGTCGCGGCGTCGCCGTCGTACTTCTCGTGGTCGGCCTCGACCGCGACCTCGTCGGCGGCCAGCGGCACGTCGAAGGTGACCTCGCCGCCCGCGTCGGTCCGGCCGCTTCGCTCCCGGCCCTCGTCGGGGGTGGCGGTCACTGCGACGTCCGACAGCGGGTCGCCGTCGTCGTCCCGAACCGTCACGGTCGCCTGCCTGGGGCCGAGTTCGACCCGCTGTCTGCTGTCGCCTTTGACGTTCACTCGCATCTGCTCGGACGCGCCGTGGCTCGCGACCTCGACGTTCCACTTGCCGCGGGCCAGCGTCAGCGTCCCCTGGCCGTTCGTCAGCGTCTCGGTGACCTCGCCTCGTGGGCTGCTGTTCTGGAAGGCCGCGTTGTTGGCCTTCCGGGTAGCCCGAACTTCGGCCGAGACGGTCGAGCCGGTGGCGGCGTCCTCGACCCGAATCGTCGCGTCGTGGGTCCGCGGACTCGACCCGCCGGTTCCGGTGTTGCCTTGCTGTCCCGACGGCGTGGACGGCTCGCTTCTGGACCGGAGGACGACGAACGCGATGCCGCCGAACACGACGCTCGCGGCGACGCCCGCGCCGACGAGGACGACCGGGTCCTGGTCGAGGACGCCCCCGCCGGACTCGTCGTCGGTGCCCCCGGTCGACTCGTTGGTCTCCGCCGCGTAGGTCAGCGAGTCGACGCTCGAATCGTTGGCAGAGCCGTTGCCCGCCACCTCGGCCCGGACGACCTGCTCGCCGGTGACGACGAGCCGGTAGCTCGCGTTCTCGTTGAGCCGGTAGTCGGTCGAACTCAGGTTCACCGTGCCGTCCTCGACCGGGACCGAGGCGTCGACGTACCGGCTGCTGTTCGCCAGCCAGACGGTCGTCGCGTTCGTCGACAGCGACGAGCCGGCGAGGTCGACCGCGGTCCCGTTGGCGGTCACGGTGGCGTTCGCGACCGCCGCGTCGGCGCGCTCGTAGGGCACGTCCTCGAACACCGCGCTCCCGTTCCGGTAAATCGAGACCGCGAGTTCGTCCGCGCTCGCCAGCGCCTCGTCGCTGACGGTCACCGCGCCGTCGCTGGCCGTGGCGGTGGCGGCGAAGGTCGCGTTGGTCGCGGGCTCGGTCGCCACGAGGTCGTAGTCGACGCCGTCGGCGAGCAGGAGGCTGGCGACCCGCAGCGTCCGGTCGTCGACCCGCTCGACCGCGGTCGAAGCGTCGGTCAGCGCCCGGAGGTCCAGGTCGGTTTCGTTGGCGTTCGCGGCCGACAGCCCCACGCCTTGCGAGGGCGGCAGGTCGACCTGCGCGGCGTCGAGCGTGACCGAGAGGGTGGCTGCGCTGGTGGCACCGTACTGGACGGTGGCCTCGGCGACGGGCGCGCCGTCCCCGGCGAGGGTCGCCTCGACCGTGCTGCCGTTCGTGTAGCCCAGCGCCCGCTGGACGGGCACCTGAATCGTGTCCCCGGAGACGCTGGCGTCGCCGCCGCCGAACGTCAGCGACCGGAGGTCGACGCCCTCGGTGACTGCGGTCCCGTTGTCGGGTTCGACGGTGACCGACGCGTTCGACATATCGCTTTTCGGAACCGCGAGGTCGGCGACCGACACGGTGTACGTGGTCTCGTTGCCGTCGCTCCCGTCCGGGGACAACTGCTCGGTTTTGCCGGGATTGGCCTTGACGGTGACGTTGCGGTCGTCGCCGTCGAAGTGGCCGTCGCCCAGCGTTATCTCGACCTCGTCGCCATTGCGCTGGACGTGGTCGGAGCCGCCGTGCGCCGCGCCGATGCCCGCGACGCCGGCGACGACCGAGAGGGCGAGCAGGCCGACCGCCAGCAGCGCCCCGAGGCGTTCGCGTCGGTGTGCGCGCGTGTCCGCCATTGCTACCCCTCGTTGATTTCCATGTACTCGGTCAGGTTGTCCTCGATGCGTCGGAGTTCGTCCGACGGCAGGCGGGCGTTGCCAAGCGACCGCCCGGACTGGAGGCTGTCCTTGTACTCCTCGAACTCGTCCCACGAGTGGTCGACCAGGGGGTCGAGGTCGAACCCGCCCAGCAACAACAGGACGTCGACCTCCTCGCCGCGCTCCTGCTTGGGCGTGAGGCTGGTCATGCCGGACGCCCCCACGAGCCCGTGCTCGCGCTTCCACTGGTTGAACGCGTTCTGGACGTCGGGCTCGGTCACCTCGCCGCTGTCTATCATGTGCTGGGGCGCGCGGACGATGGCGTACGTGACCCGCGAGGTGCCGACGTCCATCGGGACGAAGGCGTTCTCGGCGGCCTTGTCGAACATGTACTCCAGCTCGAACATCTGGCCGTTCATCCCGGTCGAGACCGCGGGCGTGAAGTGGTACGCGCCGATCTGCGAGGGGACGGTCACGTAGTCCTGGACGTCGATGACGCCGCGGGTCTCCCGGCCCGCGCCGATCATCAGGTCGATGGCCGAGATTATCTGCTCGTTGACCTCGTCGAAGTCGGTGCCCGAGGTCTCGTCGTCGCTCAGGTGGGAGTTGGCCGCCAGCAACACCATGTCGGCGTTCTGGCTCCCGTCGGGCGACCGGAGCAGTCGCGAGAGGCCACACACCGCGTTGAACTGGCGCTGTGGTGCCTCGTAGTAGTAGGGCCAGACGCCGAACGCGGTGTGGATGGTGCTGTCCATCCACGGCTCGTGCTGGTCGGTGTCGAGGCCGCTCTTGAACTGGTCGATGACGTACGGCACCGAGCCGTTCCCGGTGCCCCCGCCCAGCGTCGCCGCGTGGAGGAACGCCTCGGCGTGACCCGCCATGTCCGAGAACTTCCCGACGATGCGGTCGAGGTCCTCGCGGGCGGCCTCCATGCCGGTGACGAAGAAGTTGCCAGCGCCCTGCTGGGAGCCGAACTCGAGCGCGTGGCGCTCGGGCGTGTCGCCCTCGCCGAAGTTCGACTCCATGCGGCTGATTGTGTTTCTGATGTCCGCGCGGTTCGTGTTCATCACGAGGATGCGGTCGTCGATGCCGGGGTTGTCCGACCGGGTGAAGAACTGCGAGGCGATGCGTCCGCCTCCCTCGCCCGACGCGACGACCGCCCATCTCGTGTAGGTGTCTGCCTGTTGTGACATGTTATGCTCGCCTCGTGAGTCCGGCCGCGTCGGCGTCCACCGCGTCGGCGAACTCGGACTCGATCACTGCGTCCCGGACGACGTCGTCCGGGAGGGGTGCCGACAGGAAGCGGTCCCTGAGGTCGTCGTACGACATCCGCTCGCCGTCGTCGAGGTTGTGCTGGACGACCATCTCGACTTCCTGCGTCAACTGTGCCCGGTCGTAGGCCACCACACCGTCGGCGTCGGTCCGGGTGACCGACAGGTCCGCCTCCTCGGCCCAGAGCGCGAGCAGGCAGGGGACGTAGTCGTCGGTGACGGGGTAGTCCATCGACGCCGACAGGTAGCCGTCGGCGTCGTACCGGTCGCGGAGGTCGTCGCGGAGCTCGGGCAGGTACTCCCGGATGTCGTCCTCGACGCCCGCACACACCTGCTCGCGCAGCCCGACCTGCGCCATCGTGAGTTCGACCCGCGCGTCGTCCTCGACGGTGACGGTCTCCTCGGGCGTCCGGTAGTCGTCGGGGTCCGGGTCGGCCCGGACGGTGTACTCGCCGCGGGGCACGTCCGCGAAGGTGACCTCCTCGGCGAGGTGGGTTCGGACGTGCTCGCTCTCGCCGTACGCGGTCCCCTCGATTTCGATGGCGACGCCGCGCTTGGGGCCGCCCTCGTCGAACTGGGCGAACACCGTCACGTCGTAGGACTCGCCCTCGCCCGCGACCACCAGCGCCGGGCCGTCGGGGTCGTAGGTGGCCTCGGGGTTGCTCCGGGCGTACAGCTCCATGAACGCGCCGGCCTCCTTGACCGGCAGGTCGTCCGCGGTCACCTCGGCGGTGGCGCGCAACTCGTCGTCGATGACGTCCTCGATGTCGCCGTACGACCGCGCGACCGACGCCTTCTCGTCCAGGTCGTCGAGCGCGCCCGACAGGTCCCCGACCGCGCCGGTCCAGGTCAGCCGGAACTCGTCGAGGTCGTCGGCCCGCCGGAGCCGGGCCGCGTACTCCTCGTCGGCGGCCGACGGCCAGTCGTAGTAGTCGGCGGGCACGTCGGCCTGCCCCAGCGCCGACAGGTCGGCCTCGAGGTCGTCTTCCATCTGCTCGACCATCTCGACGCACGCCTCCTGAAGGTCCTCGCGGTGGTGCCGGAGGTCGCTCACGTCCAGCGCCGAGTCGAGCCGCGCCATCGCGGCGTCGACCTCCTCGACGCGCTCGACGTGGCGGTTGGCGACGTACTCGGCGACCACCGACGACCGGACGGCCTCCAGCAGGTTCTCGACCGCCTCGCGGTCGGCCTCGAACCGGCTCGACAGGTCGCCTTCGAGCGCGGCCTGCGCGTCGAGCACCGCGTCGACCGCGCCGGCGTAGTCGTCGTTGCCGGCGCGGGACTCGGCGTCGTCGAGCAGGTCGGACACGCGGTCGTCGTCGACCGGCGCGTCCACGTCCGACAGCAGCACCTCCACCTCGTCGCGGGCCGACGCGACGACGTCGGCCGCGTCCGAGCGGTGGCGCTCCAGCACGTCTTCGAGCGCCTCGACGCCGCGGGCGTCGTCGGCCGCGCTCTGGCCCTGCCACGTCCCGACGGTCGCGAGGTCGGCGTCCGCGAGCCGGTCGAGCTGCTCGCGGGTCCGTCGGAGCTCGTCGCGCACGAACGTCTCGAACGACTCGACCAGCACGTCGTCGAGGTCGTCTATCTCCGAGCGAATCCGCTCGAGGTCCTGGATGTCCGACGACCCGAGTCGCTTGGTCGAGTAGCTGCCGGTGTCGGCGTCGAAGTCGACGCCCTGCGAGCCGAGGTCGTCGGCGATGCGCTCGACGTTCGACTCCACGTCGTCGGTGTTCCACGCCGGGTACTGGGCCCGGAGGCCGTCGAACCGCTCGTGGAACTCCCGGAGCGCGGTCGCCGTGTCGGTCGCCTGCTGTTTGGCGTAGTCGGACTCGCTCGTCCCCGGCCGGGAGACGACGCTCCGGACGTACACGCCGACGCCGACGACCAGCAGCGCCGGGATGCCGACCACGATGAAGCCGACGCCGAGTTCGGAACTCGTGAACAGGAACAGGCCGGTCCCGATAACCGCTGCCACGAGTACGATACCCCCGATTCCGAGTGCCGCTCTGTGTTCTCGCTTCATAGTATCCCTCCCAGTGCGCCGGGGTCGCCGACCGCGAACAGCGCCCCGACCGTCAGCACGAGCGCGACCGCCGCGAGGCCGACCGCTCGCGCGAGCACGCGCGGCGAGTAGTCGACCCTGGAGTTGACCTCGCGGTCGCGCCGGATGTCCTCGAGCTGGCTCGCGGTCAGCTTCCAGCCGGGCACCGCGCCCACCAGCAGGCCGACCAGCAGCGCGCCACCGAGGTTGAGTAGCGCGGTCGACCGGGCGTCGCCTGCTGCGGTTTCGAGCGCGGCGTGGTACCGCTCCATCGACGCCCGCGCGTCGGCCCGGGCCGCCTGCTCGTCGTCCTGCGCGGTCGAGAGCGCGGCCAGCGCGTTCGTCCGGCCGCTGGCCCGGAACGCCGTCTCGAACGTTCGGTTCTCGAGCGCGGCGCTCGCGTCGGCGAGCGCGGCCCGACCGTCGAGGACGGCCGTCACGTTCTCGTCGGTCCCGTTGACGTCGTCGACCTCGCCCGCATCGAGCGCGTCGGCCGACCGATTGAGGCGCTCGGTCGCGTTCGCGAGGTCGTCGAGCGCCGCGAGGTACTCCCGCTCGGCGGCCTCGTACTCGTCGGCCGCGCTGGCGTTCTCGAACCGAATCGTCGCGTTCGCGAGTTCGGACTCGACCGCCGGGGCGGTCTGGACCGCGACCACCGGCGCGTCGATGCTTTCTTTCTCGCCGACGAGGTCGAGCACGTCCACGGTGCCCTCGGCCTCGTCGGTCACCCGGACCGTCACGTGGGCGTCGGCCGACCCGAGCGCTTCGAGGCCGGGCTCCGAGGAGGCGTCGACCGTCCACTCGGACCCCTGGGTCGGCGCGAGGTCGCTGCCCTTGCACAGCGCCAGCCGGAAGGTCGTGCCCCGGTAGACCCGTTGCTCGTCGGTCAGCGTCCGGGCGTCGTCCGAGCCGGACGCGCCGGGGAGGTAGCCGACCAGTCGCTCGCCGTCGCCGCCCAGTCCACAGACGGTCTCCGCGTCGGGGTAGCTGGCGGCGCTCGCCGGCTGGACCGCCAGCGCGGGTCCGACGAGCAGCGCGGCCACGAACAGCCCGACGAGGAGTCGTCGGCTCATCCGTCACCTCCTCGGCCGACGTACGCCGCGACGCCGCCCGCCAGCAGCCCGACCGCCAGCCCCGCGCCGAGGCCCGCGATCCGGGGCGTCCACGGGTCGGTCGCCAGCGTCAGCGCGCTGTCGGTCGCGTCGGTCTGTTGGTCGATGCGGTCCTGAAGTTCGGACACCGCGGGGCCGTCCGCCCCGACCGCCGGGCCGGCAACGAGCGCGCCCACGACCGCCAGGACGGCCACAAGGCCTATGAGCGATTTCTTCCACGTCATATCGTCTGCCCGACCTCGCTCTCGGCCTCGTACTCGTCTGCGCGCTGTTCTATCTCGGTGATGCGGTCGACGTTCTCGCGCCGGTAGGTGAACAGCGACGTGAACGACGCGAGGTTCCGGCGGGTGAGCGCGACGCCGAGGTTGACCTCGGGACACTGGGCTTCGAGGAACCGGCGCATGGTCGAGGTCTCGATGCGCCGGCCCCCGCCGGAGATGTACTCGACCGGCGCGCGGACCAGCCCGATGGCTTTCTCGGCCTCCTCGGGCGAGACGCCCGAGAGCGTCTGCTTGCTCGCGGCCAGCCGCGAGAGCGCGCTGCTGTCGACGTTCTGGCTCCCGACGAACGGCAGCAGGTAGCCCAGAAGCGACTGGGTCATCGACACCGAGCGGCCGATGGTGGCGTAGCCCGGCCGGGAGTTGGTCCCCCGCGTGTCGAACGACAGCGACGTCACCACGTCCTGGAGGTCGACCACCGGCGGGTCCACGTCGTCGTACTCGCCGGGGTCGATGCGTTCGAGCGTCGACCCCGAGATGAGGTCGACCAGCCCCGAGGCCACGTACTCGTTGTACTCGGAGAACCGCCCCTCCGCGGCGTCCTCGTAGGCCAGCCGCTGGTTGTCCACGAGGACGATGCCGTCGACCGACTCCTCCAGTCGGTCGAGGCCGTAGACGGTGTTCCACGCCTGTCGACCGGCGCTTATCTTCTCGTCGTCTTCGGACACCGGCCCCTTCGTGTTGGGAAGCACCGCGACCGCGATTATCTGCGCCACGCCGTCCGTGTACGTCTTGATAGCGTCCGCGACGTGGGGAGCGATACCACATCCGGTCCCGCCGCCGAGCCCGAGGCAGACGAACGCGAACGGGATGTCTCCCGGCGTCCCGTCGGGTTCGTCGAAGTGGGTCGAGAGGGTGTCGAGCAGTTCCTCGCGGTTGTTCGACATCACCTCGTCGGCCTGCACCGGATTGCGACCGAAGCCGCCGGTCACCTGCTCCTCGAACCCCGGCGTACCCCGCTCGACGAGCCCGTGGCGCTCGGCGATGCCGTACTGGTTGGCTTCGTCGACGTTCGAGAGGTTACGGAGGTCCCGGATGGTCGAATTGAACACCAGCGGCGAGGCGGGCGTCGAGACGCGTCGGTGGCCGAACACGTCGTCCACGATTGCGCTTCCCGCCTGCCCCGTGCCAGCAAATACGTATACCATGTCGGTACGTCGGTCATTTATCCACAAAGCGGACACATATACCTAACGAAAGAACAAATTCTCACTCCTCAGGACAGTAAAAAAGTAATTCAGCCCCGGAGCTGTCGGAGCATCACGCTGTACTCGGTCCGCTCGTAGAGTTGTTCCACGTAGTCGAGCGTTTCGTCGGCAGCCTCGACGAGCCCGGTCGCCCGCGAGTCCTCGCCGCCGTCCGCGGCCCGCTCGGCGTCGGCCAGCAGGTCGTCGACCAGCGAGAGGAAGTGCAGCGGAATCGTGTGGTTGTGGTCGTGGCGGCCGTCCACGTACCGGTCCTCGAACTCGGTCCGGCGGTCCGCCACCGCGTCGGCGTCGGCCGGTCCGGAGCCCGTCCCTGTACTGGTCGCGCTCGGCGCGCCCGCCGCGCCCTCGTCGAGACGGGACACCAGCGTCCGGTCGTAGAATTCCAACTCCTCGCGAACCGCGTACGGGAACACGACGTTCGATTCGCTGGCGCGGTCGAGCGTCCCCCGAAGGTCCTCGATTCGCTCGTCGAGCGCGTCGGCGACCGGCCCCGACGCCGCGGCGAGGTCCGACTCCACGTCGTCCGCGAGCTCCCGGACGGCCTCCGGGTCGACGTCGTCCACGATGTCCTCGGTCGTGGGCGCGGTGTCGAGGTGGTCGACCGCCGTTTCGAGCGCCGCCCGGAGGTCGCCCATGCCGGGCTGGGAGAGCCGGTCGAGCAGTCGCTTGGCGACCGGGCTCTCGGGGCGGGCCTCCCGGCGGACCTCGGTGGCGACCGACGCGGCCTGCCCGCCCGACGACTCGCCGTCGGTGAACCCGAGTTCGTCGCGGTCGACCGCGTCGGCCAGCACGCCGAGCCGCTCGGCGGGCGGCCGGCCGCTGTCCGGGCTCACGTCCGGGTCGACCGCGTCGCTCGCGGCCGCGGTGAGCGAGTCGGCCGCCTCGACCAGCCGGTCGCGCTCGCTCTCGCGACGCTCGGCCGTCGAGTGGCCCGTCTCGGCCGCCTCGGCCAGCGCGACGACGTCGGCGGCCACCTCGGCGTCGAGGTGGGCGAGCTCGTCGCGGACCCGCCGGGCGTCGTTCGGCGTCACGTCGCCCGCTCCCGACACCGGCTGCAGCCCGCGTTCGAGCGCCTGTCGGTCGTCCAGCGCCTCGGTCGCGTCGGCCAGCGCGGCTTCGAGGTCGTCGGCGTCGGTTCGCTCGGGCGCGGCCAGCGCATCGAGGAGCTGGCGACCCGCCGGCGAGGACGGCGAGCGCTCGCGCTGGAGCCGGGTCGCCGCGCTCGCGACCGTCCCGCCGCCGTCGCCCGCGCTGCCGGGACCCATCGAGAGCTGTCCGCGCTCGACCGCCCGGGAGAGCGCCTCGGCCTTCTCGACGCTCGACGCGTCGGGCTCGGGCGGGCTCCGGAGGTGGCGGTCGAGGTCGGCGTCGGCCGCGAGGTCGTCGAGCGCGGCCTTGAGGTCGTCGAGCTTCCGGGCTATCGCGGCCGGGTCAGCGCGGGCGTCGAGCCGCTGGGCGATGCGGTCCAGCTCGTCCTCGTCGTCGTCCGAGCCGCCGAACAGGCCGAGGACGCCGACGCCCGCCAGCGTGGAGAGCGCCCCGAGCGCCGCCGGGCCGGGGAGAGCGAGTTCGAGCATCGGTCTACGCCATGTTCTCCCGGCCGAGACACGAGAACAGCGGGTCGACGAGGTGCCAGATGTCCCGGAGGCTCTCGGCCTGCCTGCTGTTGCCCTCCTCCTTGAGCTGTTTGGCGTGCTCGTACATCGCCTCCAGCGACGGCATCTTGGGGTTCCACAGCGTGCCCCAGAGGTAGACGTCGTCGAGGTACGGGATGACCATCTGGCTGATGTGGATGTCGATGGACTCCGCGCCGCTGACGTCGTCGACGTTGAGGAACTCCTCGCCGCCGATGATCTCCAGCAGCGTGTTGTCGTTGACGTACGGCGAGACGTGCTCCATCTTCTCCTCGGGGCCGTAGACGATGAACGTCCCGCCCCACGCCGTCGTCGGGTCGAAGTCCGACAGCTTGTTGTGGAACAGCGCGTTCCGGACCAGAATCTCCAGGCCGGACTTGTCCAGCCGGGCGTCCCGCGACCGGCCCAGTACGGGCGCGAGGATGACCGCCGGCGTGTACTCGCGGTCCATGTCGATGGGGTACTTGTCCTCGACCGGCCGGAAGCTGTCCGAGACGTCGAACACGTCGCCCTGAATCGACATGGTGGCGTTCTGGTCGACTATCTGGGGCGTCGAGGACATGGTGAACGCTTCGAGGAACGCGACGAGCGGCTTGTTGAGTTCGGTGTACTGGGGCGGGTTGTACTGCTCGATGCCCTCGATGCGGGGCTTGATGTCGCCCTGTACGTCCTGCAACCGCTCGTTGTTGAACGGGATGATTGCGTCGGCGGCCTGGGACATCCGGGCGAGCCCGACCGCGCCGTTGGTCCGGGCCCGACCGCCGAACTTGTCCTCGGCCGACGGGATGACGACCGAACTCAACAGCGCCTTGCCGATGACGTAGTCGTCCGACAGCACCTCCTCGCGGACGTGCTCGGCCAGCGCCGGCGTCGACCCGCAGCCGGTCCCCTTGGTGACGCTGTGAACGAACATGAGCGCCTGGGCGTCCCGGATGTCCGACGGGTCCATGTCCCACCGGTCGCGGAACGGGTTGCCGTCCTCGAAGTCGGCCCGGAGCACCTTCTCGCCGTTGTCCCACCGCCGGCCCATCCCCGAGTAGTCGTGTTTCCCCTGGCCGATGATGGCGTTCGACAGGAGTTCGAGCCGGCTGTACTCGTTGAGCTCCTGCGCGTAGTAGGTCTGTTCGAGCTCGGCGATGTTGGTGTTGAGCATGCCGTAGCCCGCCAGCCCGCCGCGCCACACCAGCGAGCGGTCCTCGTTGTTGCGCTCCAGCGTGTTCTTGCGCAGCAGGATGGCGTCCATGATGTTGTTGCCGGCTCCCCCGACGCCGACCATGAACCACTTCTTGCCGTAGGTGTCGTCGAGCAGGTCGGCGTCGGTCGAACTCCCGTCGTCGGCATCGACGCCGCCCGCTGCTCCCGTTCGGCCGGCGTCGGATGCGCCCGAGTCGCTCAGCGGGCCGGGGCCCGCTCTGGCGTCGGGCGCGTCGTCCGACCCGTCGTCGCCGAGGTCGGCCGGCTCGCCGCCCTCGAACAGTCGCTCGTGGCGGTCGCTGTACACCGCCCGGACCGACGTCTCGTCGTCGGCGTGCGAGCCGAGCAGGTGTTCGTCGAGGCTGTCCTCCGCCCATTCCGTCTCCGTCTCGAAACAGATTCTACACTTGGTCATGGTGATGTGTTCGGTCGTCAGTCGCTCGAACTCTCGTCGGCTCCGTCGTCCGCACCCGTCGGCAGCGAGGCGCGTCGCCTCATCCGTACTGCTCCTGATAGCGCTCGTGGAGCGCGTCTATCGCCCGCTCGACCGAGGTCCCGTCCTTCGGGACGAGCTCCACGAACCCCGGCGGGGCGTCGTCCTGGACGTCCAGCGACTCGACCACGTCGGTCTGTCGCTGGCCGAATCGCTCGAACTGGGCCAACACGGCGGGAGTCGCCACGCTCTCGGGGAGGTCGGCGGTCTGGAGCTCCGCCCGGTCGTCGTCGGTCGCGCGCCCGGCGTTCTTGAGCTCCCGCAACACGAACAGCACCGAGTCGATGATTTCCTCGGGCCGGGCCGACGTGGCCCGGTCGTCGCTCCCGTCGGCCCGGTCGTCGGCCGTCGCGCCGCGAGCGGCTTGCCCGGCGTCGCGTGCTACACCCGCGCTCGGCCCTGCGTTCGCCTCCCGTCCCGCGTCGGCTGCCGCGCCGACGCCGCCCGAGCCGGCGTCGCCCGCGGGGTACTCGATGCGCACCGCGTCGCCCTCCACTCGGAGCGTCGCGCCGTACTCGTCCTCGAACGCCGCGCGGAGCTCCTCGACCACCGCGGGCTCGACGCCCGCCGGAAGCGAGACGCGGTCGCCGCCGTGGTCGACGGTACCGACGACGCTCCAGAGGAACTCCACGACCACGACCAGGTCGCCCGCGTCGTCCGCGGCCGCCTCGGCCTCGCGCTCGGCCTCGTCGAACCGGCAGTCGTGGAGCGCGTCGCGACCGGCGTCGAGCCGGTCCTCCACGTCGCGGAGGCCGGGGGTCCCGCCGTGTCGGCCCTCCACGACCAGCTCCTCGAGCCGGGCGGCCACCCGGCCCTCGAAGCGGTCGACCTTGGCCCGGACGGTCTCGACGTCGGATTCGGCGGCCTGGGCGGTCTCGGCGAACGACGCCTCGCGCTCGGCGACGTGTTCGTTCAGCTTCGAGAGGTGGTCCTCGACGTCTTCGACGGCCGACGCGACGGTTTCGAGGTCCTCGCCGCGCTCGATTCGGTCGAGCAACACGTCCGAGACACGGTCGACGTGGACCGGCGAGTCGAACGCCTCGCCCTCGACCTCGCGGAAGCGCGCGGGCAGGTTGACGAGTTCGTACGACCGGTCGTACCGCGACCACGACTGGACCGTGCCGTAGGTGGTCCGGACGCCCGAGGCGACTCGTTCGCGGAGTTCGTCGTCGATGCGCTCGACCTCGCCTTCGGGGTCGAGCTCCTCGACCCGGCTCCGGAGCGAGGCGGCCTCGGCCCTGAGTTGGTCGGCGGCGTTCCGGTCCGTGGCGTCGAGGTCGGCCGCGAGATCCTCGCACTCGTCGAGGAACTCCCGGCGTCGCCGGCGGGCCTGCTCGACGCCGTTGGGCGCGAGCTCCTCGAGCGCCCCGAGGTCACCGATTCGCCGGCGGTAGGCCTCCTCGAACGTCTCGCGCTTCCGGTCGAGTTCCGACGCCAGCTCCGCGAGCTCGGCCGACTTCGCCTCGACCACGGTCTCCTCCCAGTCGTGGCCGAGCGCGGCCCCGATGGCCGCGCCGGAGGCCAGTACGGGGACCGCGAAGAACGCAACGACCTGTATCGTGGGTACGTCGGACCCGAACAGCGGTGCGTAGACGCCGAGGTACAGTGCGAAAAACAGCACGGACACGAGCCCCGCTGCCGCGAACGTCACGTCGCGATTGCTCCGACCGAACTGCGCGACGCCCTGCGCGACCCACGCGCCCGCGATGAGCACGAACAGCCCGAACACCAGCGCCGGGCTCTGCCACATCAACACGGCGGCCTCGTCGAACACCGCGACCGACCGAATCGCGCTCTGGACCGCCTGTAGCCCGGCCATCCCGAGCGTCGTCTCCAGCATCGCCAGCGTCGTCTGGACGAGCGTGGCGAGTATCGGTATCCCTGCGAGCCCCCACGCGACGAGGGTCGGTTCAGTTCCGCGACCTGTAGCCATCACCTTTACGCGTCTCGTGGGGGTCTCAAAACGTTTGCCCTTGGGGTAACGGCGGGCCGGACGGCCCGACGCCGCCACCGAGCGACTCGCCCGAACGACGTGGGGCCTACCTGATTGGGGTTGGATATGACGGGCGAGTTAGGGTATCTCGCCGTCGAACTCGTACTCCGTAGCGAGGTTGACGCTCGGATGGTCGATCTTCGGATCGACGACCCGGAGATACGTGTTCTTTTGCCCGGCCTCTTCCTCCGGGACCCAATACACCTTTCCCGTGTCCTTGCATCTCACGGCGAACGCCTCTATCTCGTCTTCGTAGTCCACACGAACCACTTCACCGTTCGCGGTCGTTTTGCTACACGTCTTGAAGCGGACGCACTCGTCTTCGAGCCATCCCGTTTTGCACTGGACGCGTTGGAACGACTCTCCGTCGTCGACGACGAGGTCGTACTTGTCGTTGTCGCCGAATGGTATAGAGACGCTGTATCCTGCGGATATCAACGCTTGCAGTATTGCTACTTCGCTCTCGTCACCTGTGTCTTTCGAGTTGACGGTCGCACTCACGGTTGTATTTCCCGCGCTATCGCTTATAAAATTAGCCAGGATGGCTATATTGTGCGGAATATCGTGGGTACTCTCGTTCGACGACGTGAAGGGACGGGCCACTGCCGAATTAATTCGCAGGAAAGCGCCCGAGGCGGGATTTGAACCCGCGTCACGACCGTGACAGGGTCGTATGATGGGCCACTACACCACCCGGGCTTTCGACGCATTATCTCCTTGCTGGCTTGCAGACTTAAGGCTTTCCAAACGATGCCCGTGTGGGTGCCGATACCGCAGGACGACGACCGGCGGGCGGCGCGGCCGAGCGCGCACTCGGCACAAACGATTTATGCCCCGATGTCGTGGATACCCACGTTGGTACTTCGCGCAATCGGCGGTTCCGGCGCGGGCGACGCCCGCGTCGCGGGGTTCGGCGCGGGCGGTCGAACAGCTAGCGGTCTCCACCACACTTAGCAAGTGTTAAATGAGCTCGCCCTGTATAGCCCTGTAGTATCTCGTGATAGCCATTTCTCCCACTGCGCAGACAACCCACCGCCACACATGGTAGATGTAAGCCAACACGACCTGGTTCCGGACCACAGCGTCGTCGACGACGACGAGCTGGACGACGTCATGGAGGAGTACGGCATCGACCCGACCGACTTACCCAAAATCAAACGCACCGACCCCGCGCTGCCCGACGACGCGGAGGTCGGGGACGTAATCGAGATCGTGCGCGACTCGCGAACCGCCGACACCGCGACCGTGTACCGACTGGTGGTAGAGTAACAATGGACCGACAAGACAGACGCGCCATCTCCAAGGAGTACTTCGGAAAGGAACGTCTCGCAGAGCACCACTACCGCTCGTTCAACGCCTTCCTGGGTCGCGGCATGCAGGAGGTCGTCGACGAGAAAGAGACCATCGATACCGACATCGGCGACAAGGAGGACGAGGAGCCGGTTCACGTCGAACTCGGCGACGTACGTATCGTGACGCCGCGCGTGCGCGAGGCCGACGGCAGCGAGGAGCTGCTCTATCCCCAGGAGGCCCGCCTCCGCAACATCACCTACGCCGCGCCGGTGTTCATGGAGATGTCCATCGTGAAGGGCGAAGGCGACGACGAGCGCGTCGTCGACGCCACCGAGACCAAGGTGGGTCGGATGCCCATCATGGTCGGTTCCGAGAAGTGCAACATCGCGGGCTTCTCCGACGAGGAACTGGTCGAAATCGGCGAGGACCCCGCCGACCCCGGCGGCTACTTCATCGTCAACGGCTCCGAGCGGGTGCTGATGACCAGCGAGGACCTCGCGCCCAACAAGATTCTCGCGGAGTACGACAGCAAGTACGGCGACGAGATTCAGGTCGCCAAGACGTTCAGCCAGCGCCGCGGGTATCGTGCGCTCGTGCTGGTCGAGCGCACCCGCGACGGCCTGCTCGAAGTGTCGTTCCCCTCGGTCTCTGGCAGCGTGAATTTCGTGACGCTCGTGCGCGCGCTCGGGCTGGAATCCGACGAGGAGATCGTCCACCGCGTGAGCGACGACCCCGAGATCGTGAAGTTCATGCTCGAAAATCTGGAGGCCGCCGACGTCCAGACCGAGGAGGAGGCCATCGAGTCGCTGGGCAAGCGCGTCGCCTCCGGGCAGGGCAAGAACTACCAGCTCAAGCGCGCCAACTACGTCATCGACCGCTACCTGCTTCCGCACCTCCACGAGGAGGGCGTCGACGAGGAGGACGTCCGCATCAACAAGGCGTACTACCTCTGTCGGATGGCCGAGGCGTGTTTCGAGCTCGCGCTCGACCGGCGCGAGTCCGACGACAAGGACCACTACGCCAACAAGCGACTGAAGGTCAGCGGCGACCTGATGACCGACCTGTTCCGGACCGCGCTCAACAAGCTGGCCCGGGACGTGAAGTACCAGCTCGAGCGCGCCAACATGCGTAACCGGCAGCTGTCGGTCAACACCGTGGTCCGGTCGGACGTGCTGACCGAGCGGCTCGAACACCCCATCGCGACGGGCAACTGGGTCGGCGGCCGGTCGGGCGTCTCCCAACTGGTCGACCGCACCGACTTCATGGGCGTCCTGAGCCACCTCCGGCGGCTGCGGTCGCCGCTCTCGCGGAGCCAGCCCCACTTCGAGGCGCGGGACCTCCACGCGACCCAGTGGGGTCGCATCTGCCCCTCCGAGACGCCGGAGGGACCGAACTGTGGGCTGGTGAAGAACTTCGCGCAGGCGATGGAGCTGTCCCAGGACGTCGAGAACGAACAGGGCCTGAAACGAGAACTGGCGTCGATGGGTGTCGAGGGCATCCCCGGCATCGAAGGCGTCGATTCGGCGGCAAGCGCGGACGACTAACATGAGTCAGGGACGAGAAGCCAAAGTGTACGTGAACGGCAGTCTGGTCGGGACCCACCCCGACCCGGAACAGCTCGCAGACCAGGTTCGCCACGCCCGGCGGCGCGGCGACGTGTCGGAGATGGTCAACGTCTCGGTCAAAGACCGCACCCGCGAGGTCATCATCAACGCCGACGCGGGCCGGGCCCGCCGGCCCCTGCTCGTGGTCGAGGACGGCGAACCCCTCATCACCGACGAGGAGGTCGAGGCGCTCAAGAACGGCGACCTCGACTTCGAGGACCTCGTCGAACGCGGCAAGGTCGAGTTCATCGACGCCGAGGAGGAAGAGGACGTCTACGTCGCGGTCGAGGAGGGTGACGTGACCGACGACCACACCCACCTCGAGGTCGACCCGCAGCTCATCTTCGGCATCGGCGCGGGGATGATTCCGTACCCCGAGCACAACGCTTCGCCCCGGATTACGATGGGTGCGGGGATGATGAAGCAGTCGCTCGGGCTGCCGGCGGCCAACTATCGCATCCGGCCCGACACCCGCCAGCACCTCCTGCACTACCCCCAGCTCTCGATGGTCAAGACACAGACCACCGAGCAGATCGGCTACGACGACCGGCCGGCCGCCCAGAACTTCACGGTCGCCGTCATGTCCTACGAGGGGTTCAACATCGAGGACGCGCTGGTGATGAACGGCGGCTCGGTCGACCGCGCGCTCGCCCGGTCGCACTTCTTCCGGACCTACGAGGGCGAGGAGCGTCGGTATCCGGGCGGTCAGGAGGACCGCTTCGAGATTCCGAGCGACGACGTTCGGGGCGCGCGCGGCGAGGACGCCTACACCCACCTCGACGAGGACGGCCTCGTCAACCCCGAGACGCGGGTCGACGAGAGTTCGGTGCTGCTGGGCAAGACCAGCCCGCCCCGGTTCCTCGAGGAGCCCGACGACATGGGCGGCCTCTCGCCCCAGAAGCGCCGCGAGACCTCGGTGACGATGCGCTCGGGCGAGTCCGGCGTCGTCGACACCGTGACCCTGATGGAGGGCGAGGACGGCTCGAAGCTCTCGAAGGTGTCGGTGCGCGACGAGCGCATCCCCGAGATGGGCGACAAGTTCGCCTCCCGGCACGGCCAGAAGGGCGTCGTCGGCCACATCGCGCCCCAGGAGGACATGCCGTTCACGGAGGAGGGCGTGGTGCCCGACCTCATCCTCAACCCGCACGCGCTGCCCTCGCGGATGACGGTCGGCCACGTGCTGGAGATGATCGGCGGGAAGGTCGGCGCGCTCGAAGGTCGACGCGTCGACGGCACGCCGTTCACCGGCGAGGACGAGGGCGAACTCCGTGGCGCGCTGGAGGACCACGGCTTCAAGTCCTCGGGCAAGGAGATAATGTACTCGGGCGTGACCGGCGAGAAGATCGAGGCCGAGATATTCGTCGGCACCATCTTCTACCAGAAGCTCTACCACATGGTGTCGAACAAGCTCCACGCCCGGTCGCGCGGTCCCGTGCAAGTCCTCACTCGTCAGCCCACCGAGGGGCGGGCCCGCGAGGGCGGCCTGCGCGTCGGCGAGATGGAGCGCATGGTGCTCATCGCCCACGGCTCGGCGCTCACGCTCAAGGAGCGCCTGCTCGACGAGTCGGACCGCGAGTGGATATACGTCTGTGCCAACTGCGGGATGAGCGCGGTCGAGAACGTCGACCAGAACCGCGTCTACTGCCCGAACTGCGACGAGGAGACCGACGTCCACGAGATAGAGATGTCCTACGCGTTCAAGCTGCTGCTCGACGAGATGAAGGCGCTGGGCATCGCGCCGCGACTCGAACTGGAGGACGCAGTGTAACATGTCTACGAATCAAACACCGAAGGAGATCGGCGAGATCAGCTTCGGGCTGATGGACCCCGAGGAGTACCGCGAGATGTCGGCCACGAAGATAATCACGGCCGACACCTACGACGACGACGGCTTCCCCATCGACATGGGGCTGATGGACCCCCGGCTGGGCGTCATCGACCCCGGGCTGGAGTGCAAGACCTGCGGGAAGCACTCGGGGTCGTGCAACGGTCACTTCGGCCACATCGAACTCGCCGCGCCGGTCATCCACGTCGGGTTCACGAAGCTCATCCGGCGGCTGCTCCGTGGCACCTGCCGGGACTGCTCGCGACTCCTGCTCACCGACGACGAGAAGGACAAGTACGAGGCCAAACTCGACCGCGCCACCGAACTCGGCAACGACGTCAACGACGTCACCAAGGCCGCCATCCGCGAGGCCCGCAAAAAGGACCGGTGTCCGTACTGCGGCGAGGTCCAGTACGACATCAACCACGAGAAGCCCACCACCTACTACGAGGTCCAGCAGGTGCTCACCAGCGAGTACTCCGAGCAGATCGCGGCCGCGATGCAGGGCAAGAGCCCCGACGGCGAGGACGACGAGGGCCGCGAACCCATGGCTCCGCAGGAGCTCGCCGACGCGACCGACATCGACCTCTCGCGGGTCAACGACATCATGTCCGGGGAGTTCCGTCCCCGCGAGTCCGACCGGAAGGCCATCGAGTCGGCGCTCGACGTCGACCTGACCGAGGAGGACATGAACAAGCTGATGCCAAGCGACATCCGGGACTGGTTCGAGGCGATTCCGGACGAGGACATCCGGACGCTGGGCATCAACGCCGAGCGCTCCCGGCCCGAGTGGATGATTCTGACGGTGCTGCCCGTGCCGCCGGTCACGGCTCGACCGTCCATCACGCTGGACAACGGCCAGCGCTCCGAGGACGACCTGACCCACAAGCTGGTCGACATCATCCGCATCAACCAGCGGTTCATGGAAAACCGCGAGGCGGGCGCGCCCCAGCTCATCATCGAGGACCTCTGGGAACTGCTCCAGTACCACGTCACCACCTTCATGGACAACGAGATTTCGGGCACGCCGCCGGCTCGCCACCGGTCGGGCCGCCCGCTCAAGACCCTCTCCCAGCGGCTGAAGGGCAAGGAGGGCCGATTCCGCGGCTCGCTGTCGGGCAAGCGCGTGAACTTCTCGGCCCGGACCGTCATCTCGCCCGACCCCACGCTGTCGCTCAACGAGGTCGGCGTCCCCGAGCGCGTGGCCGAGGAGATGACCCAGACGATGAACGTCACCGACCGCAACGTCGAGGAGGCCCGCCGGTACGTCTCGAACGGGCCGGAGACCCATCCGGGCGCGAACTACGTCAAGCGCCCCGACGGTCGGCGGCTCAAGGTGACCGAGAAGAACTGCGAGGAGCTGGCGACCAAGGTCGAGGCCGGCTGGGAGGTCAACCGCCACATGGTCGACGGCGACATCGTCATCTTCAACCGCCAGCCGTCGCTCCACCGGATGTCCATCATGGCCCACGAGGTGGTCGTGATGCCTCACAAGACGTTCCGGCTCAATACCACGGTGTGTCCGCCGTACAACGCCGACTTCGACGGCGACGAGATGAACATGCACGCCCTCCAGAACGAGGAGGCCCGCGCGGAGGCCCGCGTGCTGATGCGCGTGCAGGAACAGATTCTCAGCCCGCGGTTCGGCGAGAACATCATCGGCGCGATTCAGGACCACATCTCGGGGACCTTCCTGCTGACCAACGAGAACCCCCACTTCAACGAGACCCAGGCGCTCGACCTGCTTCGGGCGACTCGCGTCGACGAACTGCCCGAGCCGTCCGGTCACGACGAGGCCGACGAGCCCTACTGGACCGGCCGGGACATCTTCTCGGAACTGCTGCCCGACGACCTCAACCTCGAGTTCACCGGGACGGTCGGCGAGGACGTCATCATCGAGGACGGCCAGCTCGTCGAGGGCACCATCGCCGAGGACGAGGTCGGCGAGTTCGGCGGCGTCATCGTCGACACCATCACGAAGGTATACGGCAACACCCGCGCCCGCATCTTCATCAACGAGGTCGCGGCGCTGGCGATGCGCTCCATCATGCACTTCGGGTTCTCGATCGCCATCGACGACGAGTCCATCCCCGGTCAGGCCCAGGCCCGCATCGACGAGGCCATCGACAACGCCTACGACCGGGTCGAGGAGCTCATCGAGACCTACCAGAACGGCGACCTCGAATCGCTGCCGGGTCGGACCGTCGACGAGACCCTGGAGATGAAGATCATGCAGACGCTGGGCAAGGCCCGCGACTCGGCGGGCGACATCGCCGAGGAGCACTTCGACGACGACAACCCGGCCGTGGTGATGGCCCGGTCGGGCGCGCGCGGGTCGATGCTCAACCTGACCCAGATGGCCGGCTGCGTCGGCCAGCAGGCGGTCCGGGGCGAGCGCATCAACCGCGGTTACGAGGACCGGACGCTCAGCCACTTCAAGCCCAACGACCTGTCGGCCGAGGCCCACGGCTTCGTCGAGCACTCGTACACCGGCGGTCTCGAACCCCGGGAGTTCTTCTTCCACGCGATGGGCGGCCGCGAGGGGCTGGTCGACACGGCGGTCCGGACCTCCAAGTCCGGCTACCTCCAGCGCCGGCTGATGAACGCGCTGAGCGAGCTCGAGGCCCAGTACGACGGGACGGTCCGGGACACCAACAACCGCATCGTCCAGTTCGAGTTCGGCGAGGACGGCACCAGTCCCGTGAAGGTGGCCCACGACGCCGACACAGCCATCGACGTCGACCAGATCGCCGACCGCGTCATCGAGAGCGAGTTCGACTCCGAGGACGAGCGCCTGGAGTTCCTCGGCGAGAAGGCCCGGCCCACGAACCTCTCGGAACACGCCGAGACGCCCACGGTGGCCGACCGCGTGACGGGGGTGGAGTCGGATGACTGAACACGACGTCTCCGAGGACGTCGAACTCGTCATCGAGGACGCCGACCTCCCGCCGCGGCTCAAAGAGGAGGTGTACAGCACGGTCGCCGAGCGCGACGCGACCGTCGAGGAGGCCGACGAGATAGCCACGGTCGTCGCGAACCGCTACCGGGACACCCGGGTCGACCCGCTCGACCCCGTCGGCGTCGTCTCGGCTCAGTCCATCGGCGAGCCGGGGACCCAGCTCACGATGAACACCTTCCACTACGCGGGCGTCGCGGAGATCGACGTCACGCAGGGGCTGCCCCGGCTCATCGAGCTGGTCGACGCCCGGAAGACGCCGGACACGCCGATGATGAAGGTGTACCTCGACGAGGAGTACGCCACCGACCGCGAGCTCGCCCACCAGGTCGTCTGGCAGATAGAGGCGACCAAGATACTCGCGCTGGGCGACGTCTCGACCAACGTCGCCGACATGGTGGTCACCATCGACCTCAACCCGGAGACGCTCCAGGAGCGGTGGCCCACCGTCGAGCATACCGAGGACATCGCGGCCCGGGTCGCCGAGATAATCGAGGACTCGCTGGGCGTCTCGACCACCCAGCAGGGGACGAACGTCCAGTTCGGCCCCGAGGAGCCCAGCTACCGCGACCTGCTCCAGCTGGTCGAGGACCTGCGGGAGATAACGTTCAAGGGCCTCGAGGAGATTACCCGCGTGGTCATCCGCAAGGAGGAAGTCGAGGACGGCGAGGGCGAGGAGTTCGTCCTCTACACCGAGGGGTCGGCGTTCAGCGACGCCATCGAGATCGAGGGCGTGGACGCCAGCCGGTCGACGTGCAACAACATCCACGAGATATATCGCACCCTCGGGGTCGAGGCGGCACGCGAGACCATCATCGAGGAGACCCACAACACGCTGGCCGAACAGGGTCTCGACGACGTGAACGTCCGCCACCTGATGCTGGTCGCGGACATCATGACCAACCGGGGCACCATCGAGTCCATCGGTCGCCACGGCATCGCGGGCAACAAGGACAGCGTCCTCGCCCGCGCGGCCTACGAGGTGACGGTCAACCACCTGCTCGACGCCGCAATCCACGGCGAGGTCGACGACCTCAACGGCGTCATCGAGAACGTCATCGTGGGCAAGCCGGTCGAGATCGGCACCGGCGACGTCGACCTGCGGATGGGCTCGATGGCGGCCGAGGCCGAGCCCGAACCCTCCGACTGACGCATGCGCGTGACCCTCTCGGACGAGGCCCGCCAGTACATCGCGCTGTTCGAGGAGGAGACCGGCGCGACCGCTCGCGACTGCCTCGTAATCGAGGACGGCGACGACCCCGCGGACGGCGAGCCGGGCGCGGACGGCGAGCCGGGCGCGGACGGCGAGCGCGTCGTGTTCCTGGTCAAGCCGGGCGACATGGGCCGGGCCATCGGCTCGGGCGGCGAGACGGTCCGCGAACTCGAAGCGCGACTCGGCAGCGAGGTGACGCTGGTCGAGGACGCCGACACTACCGAGGCGTTCGTCGCCAACGCGCTCGCCCCGGCGGCGGTGTACAACGTCACCGTCAGCGAGGACGACGAGACGGTGGCGTACGCCGAGGTCGACGCGGCCGACACCGGCGTCGCCATCGGCGAGGGCGGCCGCAACATCGATATCGCCGAGCGGCTCGCCAAGCGCCACCACGACGTCGATGACATCCAGTTGACGTGAGGTCGGAGTCGGTGTTTCCATCGGTCTGACGGCTCGCCCCCGAAATTTTAGGCCGGACGCCGCCGTTTCCGAGGGAAAAGTAGTTTTTCGATAGCGGCGACGTTCCCGTGGGGATGGGAATGGATATCAATCGCACACGACAGACGGACGAGCTTCCGGACGTCGACGAGCGCGACCGGCGAAACTTCCTGAAGGTACTGGGCGTGACGGGGAGCGTCGGGGCCGCGAGCGAGCTCTCGCTGGCCGACCTCCGCGGGGCGGTCGGCGCGGAGTCCGGGGAGCTGGCGACGATGGGCGAGGCCATCCGCGCGGACCTCGCTGGCGGGCTCGACGCCGGCCGGCTCGACGCCGCAGTGGCCGGCATCGAGGCGGCCGCCGCCGAACTGCCCGCGGTCCGGGCGGCCGGATTTCCGGCCGAGCCGACGAGCGCGTACGGGGAGCTGACCGAACCGGCGTGGGACGCCTACCACCACCTCGCGGAGGTGGGGCTGTTCGCGTCGGCCGAGCGCCACCTGCCGGAGTTCACGCCCGAACACGTCCGCGCGACCGCCGCCGAACTCGTCCGGGCCGAACCCGCCATCGCGGCGCTGGCCGAGGTCGGACTCGACGAGCGCGAGCGAACCGCGGTGGTCGTCGACGCGGTCACCGAGAACCACCGGCTCGGCCAGTGGGTGTCGACCGCCAGCCTGCCGGCCGACCCGGAGGGGTACGACCCGTCGAACGTCGCACCGCTCCACCAGCGCGCGCTCGGCGGCGCGTTGCTCTGGATAGACGAACTCGACCACCACCTCTGGCAGCGCGAGGCCGTGCTGACGGAGGCCCACCTCGACCGGGCGACGTGGGACGTCAAGCGGATGCTCGGCGGGGCGTACCTGCTCGTCACGGCGGCGGCGGACCTCGCCGGCCCGGAGGAGCTGTCCGACAGTCAACTCACCGCCGCGCTCGCCGGCGGGTCGGCGGTCGCCATTCGGGGGCAGGAGGCGCTGGCCGAGGACGTGTTCCGCGTCTCGGACGCCGACCGCGCGGCCGTGGGAGGTGAGTCTGCGTGAGTACCGACCGACCCCACGCCAGAGTCCGGCGCACCGACGAGGGAACGGTCGTCGAGTACCTCGCCGACGGGCCGACGACGGTCCGCCAGAGCGACCAGCAGATTCCGGAACTCGACGTGACCCAGGAGATGCTGCTCGACGCCGGCGACGACCCCGAGAGCTGGCTGATGTACGGTCACGGCTACGCCCAGCAGCGGTTCACGACCGCCGACGTCGTCGGCCCCGACACCGTCGGCGAGCTCTCGCTGGCGTACACCGTCGAGACCGAGGAGTCGGGCCACCACGAGGGGACGCCCGTGGTCGTGCCCTCCGACCCGCCGGTCATGTACCAGACCAACGGCCCCGGCGTGTTGCGCGCGATAAACGCCCGGTCGGGCGAGGTCATCTGGACCTACCGGTACGCGCCAGACGACAACAACCCCGACCAGCGGCCCGCCATCTACTGTTGCGGGTCGAACAATCGCGGGGTCGCCGTGCTGGGCGACAGGGTGTACATGACGACGCTCGACGCCAGTCTCGTCGCCATCGACCGCTACACCGGCGAACAGCAGTGGTGGTACGACTCCGCGCCCACCGGCGAGGGGTATTCGGCGACGTGGGCACCCGTGATATACGACGGCTACATCCTCAACGGGAGCGCGGGCGGCGAGTACGGCGTTCGCGGGTTCATCGAGGCCATCGACGTCGAGTCGGGCGAGCGCGCGTGGCGGACGTGGATGACGCCCGAGGACCAGTGGATAGGTGACTCGTGGCGCAACGGCGCGGCCACCAACTGGATGACCATCACGGTCGACCCCGACGAGGACCTGCTGTACGCCAACGTCGGCAACCCCGGTCCCGACGTCAACGCCGCGGTCCGACCCGGCCCGAACGTCTACTCGGACTCGGTCGTCGCGCTCGACACCGCCTCGGGCGAGGTCGAGTGGTACTTCCAGGAGGTGGCCCACGACTGGTGGGACTGGGACGCCTCCACGCCGCCGGTGCTGTTCGAGGACGAGGTCGACGGGGAGAGCCGCCAGCTCGTCACTCACCCGGGCAAGACCGGCTGGAACTACCTGCTCGACGCCGGCGACGGGAAGCTCTACGAGCGCAGCCGGGAGTTCTGCCAGCACCTCAACATGTGGGCGCTGCCCCAGGAGACCCTCGAGGAGACGCCGTGGATAATGCCGTCGGCCGACGGCGGTTCGGAGTGGAATCCGTCGTCGTACAGCCCCGAGACGGGCTACCTCTACGTGAAGTCGATGAACTACCCGAGCAAGTTCCAGTGGGACGAGGTCGGCGAGTGGGAGTACCCCTCGACGTATCTGGGCGGGAGCTTCACCGTCTACCCGGAGATGGACGACCCCGGCGAGGCTCCCGTCGAGTGGAACCAGCAGCAGGCCGTCTTCTCGGCGGTCGACCCGGTGAGCGGCGAGGTGGCCTGGCAGGAGTTCTGGCCCGAGTTCGCGATGGGCGGCTCGATGAGCACCGCGACCGGGCTCACCTTCACCGGCAACGGGGCCGGCGAGTTCGTCGCGTTCGACTCGGCCACCGGCGACCGGCTGTGGAGCCACCAGTTCGACGCCTCGGTCAACGCCAGTCCGATGAGCTGGTACGACCCGGCCGAGGGCACGCAGTACGTCGCGGTTCAGGCCGGCGGGGGCGGCCTGCGCTCGGTCCAGGAGGGCAACACCATCGCGGTGTTCTCGCTGTCCGAGTAGCGCGGGCTCGCCGACCCCGCGGCGCGGGGACGCGCCCCCGCGAGCGACTCTACCGACCGGACCGGGGCTAAGCGGCGCACAGAACGCGTGGCCGAGACGCGCTCAGATTCCATAATCCGCCCCTATCGCGTCGTCTGCGCCCGTTTCGACCGCTCGAAAGAGGGAGGCTTAAGTAGCTCCGACGGGTAGGCCACGCCATATGGCGAACGGCAAGTACGCGGCTCGCAAGCTGAAGAAGGACCGCCAGAACCACCGGTGGTCCGACTCCGACTACGCCCGACGCGAGCGCGGCCTCGAGGAGAAGTCCGACCCCCTCGAAGGCGCGCCTCAGGGCCGTGGCATCGTCCTCGAAAAAGTTGGCATCGAGGCCAAACAGCCCAACTCGGCCATCCGGAAGTGCGTCCGGGTCCAGCTCATCAAGAACGGCAAGCAGGTCACCGCGTTCTGTCCCGGCGACGGCGCGATCTCCTTTATCGACGAGCACGACGAGGTGACCATCGCGGGCATCGGCGGTGCGAAGGGCCGCGCGATGGGCGACCTCGGTGGCGTCAACTACAAGGTCGAGAAGGTCAACGGCGTGTCGCTCATCGAACTGGTCCGCGGGAACGCCGAAAAGCCGGTGCGATAACCATGGCGGTCGAAGACCAGCCCGACCCCGACAAACCGGCGGGCACGGACGAAGACGGAGCCGCCTCGGCGAAGCTGTTCGGCGAGTGGGACGTCACCGACGTCCAGTACGAGGACCCCTCGACCGAGCGCTACATCACGGTCACCCCGGTCGCCCACACCATGGGCCGACACGCGGGCAAGCAGTTCAAGAAGAGCGAGGTCTCCATCGTCGAGCGCCTCGTCAACCGGCTGATGCAGACCGAGGACAACACGGGCAAGAAACAGCAGGCGCTCCGCATCACGCGCGAGGCGTTCGAGACGATTCACGACCGCACCGACGAGAACCCGGTGCAGATTCTCGTGACCGCCGTCGAGAACGCGGCCCCGCGCGAGGAGACCGTCCGCCTGAAGTACGGCGGCATCTCGGTGCCGAAGGCGGTCGACGTCGCGCCCCAGCGCCGGGTCGACCAGGCGCTGAAGTTCATCGCCGAGGGCGTGCACAGCGCCTCGTTCAAGACCTCGACCGACGCCGCCGACGCGCTGGCCGACCAGCTCGTCGGCGCGGCCGACTACGACGTTCAGACGTACGCGGTCAACCAGAAAGAGGAGAAAGAGCGCGTCGCGGCCGCCGCTCGCTGATCCCGATTCTCTCCGCGTTTCTCGCCCGCGTCGCCTCGGCCGACCGTCGCTCGCGACGAACCAGCATCTTTTAGGTCAGCCTAAACATCGTCGGCCGTATGGACGAGACGTCGACGCGGCGGGCGTTGCTCGCCGCCGCCGGCACGGTCGCGGTCGCCGGCTGTACGGGACGCGTCGCCGAGGAATCGACCACGAGCGCGGCCGACTCGACCGCGGCCGAAACCGTCGGGACCACTACGGCCGACGACGCGACCGAGACGCCCGAGTACGAGTTCGACCTCGCTCACGACGAGACAGCGTGGGAGCGCTACGACCCCGACTGGTCGGGCCGGACCACCCCGCCCGTCCCGGTCGACCTCGAACCGGAGGTGCTGGTCGAGAACCTCGAAATTCCGTGGGACCTGTCGTTCGCGCCGACCGGGGAGCTGTTCATCACCGAGCGCACCGGCCGCATCCTGCGGTTCGAGTCGGGCGAGGTGAGCGAGGTGACCGCGCCGGGCGGCGTCCTCGATGCCGAAGCGATGCCCACCGACGTCGACGAGCGGACGTGGTTCATCGAGGGCGGCGAGGGTGGCATGCTCGGGGTCGCGGTCCACCCGGCGTACCCCGACGCGCCGTACGTCTACGCCTACTACACCACTCAACCGGACGGCGAACCCAAGACCAACCGCGTGGTCAGGTTCGACGTGAGCGCCGCCGACCCCGCCGCCACCGAGCAGGTGCTCGTCGACGGGATTCCGGGCGACGCCATCCACAACGGCGGCCGCATCGCGTTCGGCCCGGCGAACTACCTCTGGGTGACGGTCGGCGACGCGGGCGAGAAGCAACTCGCGCAGGACCCCGACGCGCTCCCCGGGAGCGTCCTCCGACTGACGCCCGGGGGCGACCCGCATCCCGACAACCCCGACGCGGGCGACCCCCGGGTGTTCACCTACGGCCACCGCAACCCGCAGGGCGTCACGTGGCTTCCGGACGCCCGGCCCGTCGTCACCGAGCACGGCCCGAGCGGCCGCGACGAGACCAACCTCCTCCGGCCCGGCCACAACTACGGCTGGCCCGAGGTGCGGACTGCCGAGGAGTACGCGGCCGACGACGAGTACGCCCATCCGCTGACCAACACCGGCGAGGAGTCGTGGGGCATCTGTGGCTGTACCTTCTACACCGGCGACCGGGTGCCCGAGTGGACGAACCGGCTCGTGGTCGGGACGCTCATCGGGATGCACGTCAACGTCGTGACGCTCGACCGCGAGGGCGAGCAGCCGCCCCGCGACGACGGCGCGGAGGCGTTCGCCGCCGACTGGTACGACGACGCGCTCGCGGCGACCTCCCACCGAACGCTCGACGACGCGTTGGGCCGGGTCCGCCACGTCGAGCAGGGACCGGACGGCTACCTCTACGCCATCACGTCGAATCGGGACGGCCGGCCCACGGCCGACGAGCCGTTCCCCAGGGAGCGCGACGACGTGCTGGTCCGGTTGACGCCGGCGGACGAATAGTCAGTGCCGGCCCGCTCCGCGACTCGGCTCGTGGCTCCTCGCGGCGGTTCCGACGCCGCTTACTCGCCGGCGGCCCCGACGAGGACGAACCGACTCTCGGCGTCGCCGTTGTGAATCTGGCGGGTCGCGTCGGCCGGGATGCGGACGGCGTCGCCTGCCGACAGGGCTACGTCCTCGCCCTCGACGGTCACGGTGGCCGACCCCTCGACGAGGACGTACACCTCCTCCTGGCCGTCGTCGGCGTGGTCGTGTTCCATCCCGGTCCAGCCCGGGTCGGCCTCCAGCACGGACACGCCGGCGTTCTCGCAGTCGAGCGGGTCCCGAAGGAAGTGCAGTCCGTCGCCGACCGGTTCCACGTCCTCGTAGTCGACCTTGGTGTAGGACATCGACCGGGAGTTGGGACGCGACCGTGTTAAGCCTCCCGTCGGGTCGCGTTCGGATACCGCCGGTTCGGGTGACGGTCCGTTCTCGAACGCCCTCTGCGTGCTCTGGAACGACGCTAGAACCGCAACCACAGTCTCGAACGCCCTCTGCGTGCTCTCCGACAGCAGAACAGCAACTGTATCCGCGAAAGCCCTCGGCGCGCTCTCAAATAACAGAATTGCAATTAACTCTTCGAAAGCCCTCGGCGCGCTCGCGGTCGCTCCCCAGGATATTCGCGGCTCTTCACACCGCCCGCCGCGAATAGTTGCCTGCGGAGACGACCACGCGTTGCGCGAGCCCGCCTCGCCCTTTCAGTCCACCAAGGGCATCCGCACCGCAACCGCACCCGTACCGCGACGGCGGGCCTCACCCCTCCCCAGCCTCGGGGCGCACGAGCGCGCCCCTCCCTCGCGCGCTTGGGCGCGACCACTTGCGGGTCGCGCCAGCGCGCGCCGACCGTGGAACATCGAGTCAGTTCACCCCGACCTCGGAAGGTCGTCCCGTTCCGCCTCGCGTGACAGAGTTCTCTCCCGTCTCTGAACACTACCTTCCCTCGCGGTCACAGTTTCAAGTGACTGGCGTCTGCGAGTCCCGGCCCGCCATGGACGAAGCGCTCGAAGCCGTGGACCTCGTCGCGGACTTCGGTCTCGAAGGCATCGTGACGTGGCCGTTCCGACTCGTCGGGCTGGTCGTCCCCGTCGGCGTCGGGCTCCGGCTGTTCACCGACGTCGGGGCGCGTTTCTTCCCGGACGTCGGACTCCGGTCGAGCGGCCAGCGTCAGTCGGCCGCCCGCTGGCCGCCGCCGACCGCGTACTCCCGGGTGGCCTCGACCAGCGCCCGGCGGTACTCGCTCTCGTCGGGGTCCGGGCCGAGCGACGCGAACCGGCGCTTGAACGCCGCGAGGTCGACCTCGCGCGCGTCGTTGGCGGCCGCGTGCGCGAGGTCGTACAGTCGGTGGTCCGACCCCACGAGGTCGTGGCGCTCGACCAGCGCCAGCGCGAACGCGGCGTTGACCGCCGTCATCTCCGGGTCGGCCGTGCCGGTGAGGCGCAGGCCCTCCCGCGCCCGGGTCGGGTCGTCCTCGTCGCGCGGGGGCCGGTCGGCCACCGCCCGCGCGAGCTCGGATTCGAGGAAGGCGACGAGTTTGTCGGTCGGGCCGACCCGGAGGGTGATGTCGTCGGCGTAGATGTCCTTCATGTGGTTGGCGATCTGGTAGCAGTGGGTGACCCGGCGGCGCTCGACCGACTCGCCCGGGAGCGCGAGGAACAGGACCTCCTCGATGGACTGGGTGTGGGAGGGATGGGCCTGCTCGTGGCGGGCCATGTGGGCGAACTCGTGGAGCGCGAGTTCGCGGGCCATCGCGCTGGTGGCGGCCTGCCGGGAGATGTTCAGGACGTGTCGGCCCTCCGGGTGGGCGGTCCACGTCCGCTCGTCGGGGCTGTCCCGGACGTGGACGTGGACGGGGCGGTCGAGGTCGTGGCCGGTCTCGAACAGGTCCCGAGCCCGGAGAAACGGCGCGGGCGGACTCGGCCCGTGGACGCGAACCTCCATGGCTACCACTAACAGACCTCGGCGGATATGACTCTTGCGCTGGAGGAAGTCGGGGCGACACGACCGGTTCGTATCGGGAACAACCGGACGAAAGCAACGCTCGTCGGGCGAGGCGTCGCGTCGCGCCGGGCGGGGAATCCCCGCGCCGCCCGTGATGTCGACCGTCACTCGCTCACACGCTCGCTCGCGGCGAAACACTACGCTTTTCAACTTCCTTCGGGTAGGAAACCCATAATGGGTAGACGAAAGAAGATCGTCGAACAGTGCGAGCGACTGATGGACGAACCGAAGAACATTCGGAACATCGCCATCGCCGCACACGTCGACCACGGCAAGACGACGCTGACGGACAACCTTCTCGCCGGCGCGGGCATGATCGCCGACCAGGGCGAAGCCACGCAGCTGATGATGGACACCGAGGAGGACGAACAGGAACGGGGCATCACCATCGACGCCGCGAACGTCTCGATGACCCACGAGTACGAGGACACCGACCACCTCATCAACCTCATCGACACGCCGGGCCACGTCGACTTCGGCGGCGACGTGACCCGCGCGATGCGGGCCGTCGACGGCGCGCTCGTGGTCGTGGACGCGGTCGAGGGCGCGATGCCCCAGACCGAGACCGTCCTCCGGCAGGCGCTCCGGGAGGGCGTCAAGCCCGCGCTGTTCATCAACAAGGTCGACCGGCTCATTAGCGAGCTCCAGGAGGGCCCCGAGGAGATGCAGCGCCGCCTGCTCAACGTCATCGACGACGTGAACGAGCTCATCCGGGGCATGACCGAGGAGATGGACGACGTCGAGGACTGGACCGTCTCGGTCGAGGACGGGACGGTCGGGTTCGGCTCCGCGCTCTACAAGTGGGGCGTCTCGATGCCGTCGATGCAACGCACCGGGATGGACTTCGGCGACATCATGGAGCTCGAACGCGCCGACAAGCGGGTGGAGCTCCACGAGCGCACGCCCCTCTCGGACGTGGTGCTGGACATGGTCTGTGAACACTTCCCGGACCCCATCGAGGCCCAGCCCCGTCGCATCCCGCGCATCTGGCGCGGTGACGCCGATTCGGAGCTGGCGGAGGACATGCAGCTGGTCAACGAGGAGGGCGAGGTCGTGCTGATGGTGACCGACATCGGCATCGACCCCCACGCCGGCGAGATCGCGGCCGGCCGGGTGTTCTCGGGCACCATCGAGAAGGGCCAGGAGCTGTACGTCTCGGGCACGGCCGGCAAGAACCGGGTCCAGAGCGTCGGCATCTACATGGGCGGCGAGCGCGAGGAGGTCGACCGCGTCCCCGCAGGGAACATCGCCGCCGTCACCGGCCTGAAGGACGCCATCGCGGGCTCGACCGTCTCCAGCGAGGAGATGACGCCGTTCGAGTCCATCGAGCACATCTCCGAGCCGGTCATCACCAAGTCCGTGGAGGCCAAGAACATGGACGACCTGCCGAAGCTCATCGAGACGCTTCGCCAGCAGTCCAAGGAGGACCCCACGATTCAGATCGAGATCAACGAGGACACCGGCGAGCACCTCATCTCCGGACAGGGCGAACTCCACCTCGAGGTCATCACCCAGCGCATCGAGCGCAACCAGGGCATCCCGGTCAACACCGGCGAACCCATCGTCGTCTATCGGGAGGCCATCCAGCAGGCGACCGACACCATCGAGGGCATCTCGCCGAACCGCCACAACCGGTTCTACATCGAGGCCCAGCCCCTCGACCAGGAAATCGTCGACAAGCTGGCGCTCGGCGAGGTCAGCATGGACATGCCCGAACAGGAGCGCCGCGAGGCGCTCCAGGAGGCGGGCATGGACAAAGACACCAGCCAGAACGTCGAACACATCCACGGTCGCAACATCCTCATCGACGACACGAAGGGGATTCAGCACCTCAACGAGACGATGGAACTCGTCGTCGAGGGGCTCCAGGAAGCGCTCGACGACGGCCCGCTCGCGGCCGAACCCGTGCAGGGCGTGTTGCTCCGGCTCAACGACGCGCGGCTCCACGAGGACACCATCCATCGCGGTCCGGCGCAGGTCATCCCCGCGGTCCGGAACGCGGTCCACAACGCCCTCGCCATGGGCGAGGTCCGACTGATGGAGCCGATGCAGGACGTCCGCATCGACGTGCCCAACGACCACATGGGCGCGGCCTCGGGCGAGATTCAGGGTCGGCGCGGCCGCGTCGACGACATGTACCAGGAGGGCGACCTCATGGTCGTGGAAGGCATCGCGCCGGTCGACGAGATGATCGGCTTCTCGTCGGACATCCGGAGCGCCACCGAGGGCCGCGCGTCGTGGAACACCGAGAACGCCGGCTTCGAGGTCATGGCCGACAACCTCCAGCGCGACAAGATTATGGAGATTCGCGAGCGCAAGGGCATGAAGCTCGAACTGCCCGAGGCCATCGACTACTTCTGAGTTCGCGGCCTCGTCGCTCCCCGATTCTCCGCGGCTCGTTCGGGGCGGCCGACACGTCACCGCCGTAGCGTCCGGCGTTCGTCGGCCAGTATTGCGAGCGCCTGAAACCTTATGCTCGCAGGGCTGCGAAAAGAGAGGCGATGAGCGACGACGCCAGCGCCACTCCCCGGGCCTACACGGTCCGACTCGAACTGGTGGACGAACCGGGCGAGCTCCTGCGCGCGCTCGAACCCATCGCCGACAACGGCGGGAACCTGCTGTCTATCCTCCACGAGCGCGGGTCGCTCACACCACGGGGACACATTCCGGTCGAGGTCGACCTCGAATGTCCGCCCGACCGATTCGACGTCATCGTGTCGGCGCTCCGGGACGCGGGCGTCAACGTCATCCAGGCCGGGGCCGAGCGCTACGGCGAGGAGGTGACGGTGCTGGTGGTGGGCCACGTCGTCGAGACCGACCTCTCGGAGACGCTCTCGGCGGTCGAGTCGAACGCCGACGCGAGCGTGGCCGACCTGTCGCTGTCCGCGCCCGGCGGCACCAGCGACGTGTCCAGCGCGCGCCTCCGACTGGCGACCGAGGCGGGCAAGACCGGCGAGGTCCTCGCGGCGGTCCGCGAGGTTGCCGACCGGAAGGACCTCCGCGTGGTCGAACCCCTGACCGAACTGGAGGGGAGCAAATGAAGCTGGCAGTCCTCGGCGCGGGCGCGGTCGGGCGGTCGGTCGCGGAGCTGGCGGGCGAGTACGGCCACGAGGTCACCGCGCTGGCGGACTCGACCAGCGCCGTCGTCGACCCGGACGGTATCGACGTGGCGGCGGCGCTCGCGCTGAAAGACGAGTCGGGGCGCGTCGGCTCGGCCACAGCCGCGGAGGCGCTCGACGCCGAGTACGACGCGCTCGTCGAGGCGACGCCCACGACGCTCGGCGACGCCGAACCCGGATTCGGCCACGTCCGGACCGCGCTCGAGCGTGACCGCCACGTCGTGCTGGCCAACAAGGGGCCGGTCGCCGAGCGGTACGAAGACCTCCGTGCGGCCGAGCGCGACAGCGACGGCCGGGTCCGATTCGAGGCCACGGTCGGCGGCGCGATTCCGGTGCTGTCGACCGTCGAGAGCTACGGGCCCGAGACCATCACCGCCGCGCGGGGCGTACTCAACGGGACCGCCAACTTCGTGCTCTCGCGGATGGCGGCCGAGGGGCTGGGCTACGAGCAGGTGCTGGGCGAGGCCCAGGACCTCGGCGTGGCCGAGGCCGACCCCTCGTTCGACGTGAACGGCACCGACGCGGCCCTCAAGTGCGCCATCCTCGCCAACGTCCTGCACGACGGCGGCTACTCGCTCGACGACGCCGAGGTCGAGGGCATCGCGGACCTGCCGGGCAACGCGCTCGACCTCGCGGCCGAGGACGGCCGGACCGTTCGGCTCATCGGCGAGGCGACTTCCGCCGGGGTCCGGGTCGGACCCCGCCTCGTCCCCGAGAACGGGACGCTGGCGGTGTCGGGCACGCGCAACATCGTCCAACTGGAGACCGACCACGCCGGACGGCTCAACCTCAGCGGCCGGGGAGCCGGCGGACCGGAGACTGCGACCGCCGTGCTCGCGGACGTGAACCGACTCGCGGAGTGACGCCGCGACCGGCTCGATCGTGCGATACCGTACCAATAACCGCAAGAGGGCGACGGGTCGCCCAGCACTGCGTATCGAAATGGTTTTAACCGCTTCTGCCAAAAGATACCGACACAGCGCGTCTGCGCGTGAGATACAAATGAGCGACGAACGACACCAGAACCTGGCCATCATCGGCCACGTCGACCACGGTAAGAGTACGCTCGTGGGCCGACTCCTCTACGAGACGGGGAGCGTACCCGAGCACGTCATCGAACAGCACAAAGAAGAGGCCGAAGAGAAGGGCAAGGGCGGCTTCGAGTTCGCCTACGTGATGGACAACCTCGCCGAGGAGCGCGAGCGCGGGGTCACCATCGACATCGCCCACCAGGAGTTCTCCACCGACGAGTACGACTTCACCATCGTCGACTGTCCCGGCCACCGCGACTTCGTGAAGAACATGATCACGGGCGCGAGTCAGGCCGACAACGCGGTCCTCGTCGTCGCGGCCGACGACGGCGTCGCGCCCCAGACACAGGAGCACGTCTTCCTCGCGCGGACGCTGGGCATCAACGAGCTCATCGTCGGCGTCAACAAGATGGACCTCGTCGACTACGAGGAGTCCAGCTACAAGGAAGTCGTCGCCGAGGTCGAGGACCTGCTCAAGCAGGTTCAGTTCAACACCGAGGACGCCAGCTTCATCCCCATCTCGGCGTTCGAGGGCGACAACGTCGCCGAGGAGTCCGAGAACACGGGCTGGTACGACGGCGAGATTCTGCTCGAAGCCCTCAACGGCCTCGAAGAGCCCGAGCCGCCGACCGACGCCGACCTCCGGATGCCCATCCAGGACGTGTACACGATTTCGGGCATCGGGACCGTCGCGGTCGGTCGCGTCGAGACCGGACTGCTCGAAACCGGCGCGAACGTCTCGTTCCAGCCGTCCGACGTGAGCGGCGAGGTCAAGTCCATCGAGATGCACCACGAGGAGATTCCCCAGGCCGAGCCCGGCGACAACGTCGGTACCAACGTCCGGGGCATCGGCAAGGACGACATCCGCCGCGGTGACGTCTGTGGCCCGGCCGACGACCCGCCGAGCGTCGCCGAGACGTTCGAGGCCCAGATCGTCGTGATGCAGCACCCGAGCGTCATCACCGACGGTTACACGCCGGTCTTCCACGCCCACACGGCGCAGGTGGCGTGTACCATCGAGTCCATCGACGCGAAGATAGACCCGTCGTCGGGCGAGGTCGCCGAGAAGGACCCCGACTTCATCCAGTCGGGCGACGCCGCGAAGGTGACCGTCCGACCGCAAAAGCCCCTCTCCATCGAGCCGGCGTCCGAGATTTCCGAGCTCGGTAGCTTCGCCGTCCGCGACATGGGCCAGACCATCGCGGCCGGCCAGGTCCTCAGCGTCAACGAGCGATAACGCATGCAGCAAGCACGCGTCCGACTGGCGGGAACCAGTCCCGAGGACTTAGACGACATCTCGGACGAGATTCGCGAGATCGCGAGCAAGACGGGCGTCTCGCTGTCGGGGCCCATCCCGCTGCCGACCAAGACGCTGGAGGTTCCCACCCGCAAGTCCCCAGACGGCGAGGGGACCGCGACGTGGGAGCACTGGGAGATGCGCGTCCACAAGCGTCTCATCGACATCGACGCCGACGAACGCGCGCTCCGCCAACTCATGCGCATCCAGGTCCCGAACGACGTCTCCATCGAGATCGTCCTCGAGGACTGAGCGTCACCGCCGACGGACGACCCGCGTCCCTCGGCGTCGAACGCGGCCGAGGCCGTTCTCCGTTTCTCTCGCCGAACAGCCGCGCAGGCGCGACTCCCCTGTCTTTTTGACCGTGCCGCCCGAACAGCCGGGCGTGCAACCGCCGACGAACCCGGTCCGGCGGCGCGGCTGCCCGACACGTAGCCCCCGGTCCCGACCGACCGGAGGTGTCGCCCCGTGAGCCGTCGCCCGCCGCCCGCCGAGGAGTCCGCCCGCGAGTCGACTCGCAGTCCCACGCTCGAAACGCTCGCCGTCTTCGTCGCCGTGTTCGCGGTCCAGCAGGTCGTGGCGCTCGTCTCGCAGGGGCTGGCCGCCGGGCTGTTCGTCCTCGCGCCGCCGGTCTCGGCGCGACCGTGGACCCTCCTGTCGAGCGTCTACGCCCACGACGGGGTCGGCCACCTGCTCTCGAACGCGGTGGTCCTCGCGCTGGTCGGTTTCGCGGTCGAGCGCGTGACGACCCGGTGGCGCTTCCACGCCTTCTTCGCCGGCGTCGGCATGCTGGCGGGCGTCGCGCAGGTCGCGGCCACCGGCGTTCTCGGCCCGGGTACCCCGGTGTTGGGCGCGAGCGGTGCCGTCTTCGGGCTGGCGGGCTACCTGCTCGCGGGCAACGCCGTCACCGACGCGGTGCTGGGCCGGCTGCCGCTGAGCGGCCGGGCGAAGGTCGTCGTCCTGCTCGCGGTCGCGGTCGCGGTGACGCTGGTCACGGCCGCGCCGGGCGTGGCGCTGGTCGCCCACTTCACGGGGTTCGTCCTCGGCGCGGTCGCGGGGCGGGCGAAGTTGCTGGACGCGTGACGGCGGGCCGTCCCGAAACATAACCTTCTAATAAGTGCGGGCGCTACGGCTTACTGCGTTCGCGGGCTCGTAGATCAGCGGCAGATCGCTTCCTTCGCAAGGAAGAGGCCCCGGGTTCAAATCCCGGCGAGTCCACTACCTGCAATCTTTTTCCGGAATTCCGAAGTTCTCGCTCTGGAAAGGGCCTACTACGACATCCTACTCGGCGTTCTACAGGGTAAGAAACCGTGTTTTTTGCCGAATGGCGGAAGGGCTGTCTTCCACCCCTACGCCGTCCGGCGTTCAGGGAGAAGGAAGCCGACCTTTCACCCGAACAGGTAGAACTGGGATGAACGCTGTTACACGACGGGGACGCAAGGAATCGAGGGTCATATCCCAGATGCTCGGTTACCATTCGGACCTACTGTCGACCGCGTCCAAATAAGCTATCGGAGCTACAGTCCGAATCGGGTTCCACCTAAAGGAGTGCGTCTTTAACACAATCACTCGGGTGCATCGGTGCCGAATTTCCGACTCGATTGCACTCATTCGTGACCTAATATGGTGTTTCTGTCGACCTCCCAACTCACCCAACCCTTGAACGGCCCACAGAAATCAGGTAAACCGACTTCCTGGTTCGTCAGCATCGCCGAGTGTGGTGTACTCGACAACGGTGGAAGACCCCATCTCAAAGACGATAACGGAGTCGTCGGACTCAAGCTTCTCACGGATTTCGTTTTTCATTCCCGTCACTTGTCCCTCAGTAAGTTCCCCGTAGAAGACCGACTGTTGGACGTGTTCTAGACGTCTTCGGAGGAGTTTCCGGTAAATGCGTGTGCGGTCCGCAGGAACGTCGTATACTACGATGACCAGCATCTTACCACCAGCGCTCCGTTGGCCGGTACGGCTCGCTCGTTAGAACATGTTTCTTCAGGCTATACACGTCAGTCCGGACCAGCGTCTTGTAGCTCACTTTCCGGTTGAGTCGCGGATGTTCGACGGTCCGATCAAGCGTCTCCTCGTAAGCTTCGAGGACGGTCACTCGTCCGTCTTCGGTCAAAAGACAGCCGTCGAGGTCGCTCTCGAAGTCGTCGATCGCAATTTGTCGGCGATTGACGAGTCGGAACAACACTCTATCGGCGAGGATCGGCTTGAAGATGTCCGCGACGTCAAGCGAGAGCGTGAAGCGGCGCTCCCCCGGTTCATGAACGTAGCCAATTGTCGGATCGAGGGCGGTTTTTCGAATCGCAGAGACGCACGTAGTGTAGACCATCGAATTGAGAAACGAGACGAGCGCATTCGCTTCGTTCGTCGGTGGGTTGTACTCCCGTTTAGTCAACTCGAACGGATCTCGGAGAATCCGGTCGAAACATCGATAGTATATCTTTCGCGCTGTCGCCTCGACGCCGCGGAGTTCGTTTACGTCCGTGATTCCGTCCACTCGTTCGTTCTGTTCCTCGAGTCGGTCCACTGCGCTACCGAAATCCTCCTTTCGACCGTCGTAGTACTGGACGTTCGCCCGCATGTTGTGGATACTCGCGGCGACAATGTCCCGAGCGATACCAAGTCGGCGGTCGTGGTCGTCGTACGCTCGGACCTGCTCGACGACAGTGTTGCCCGAAACCTGCTCGCGCTTCGGGAGATACGAACCCTTGTAGTAGTCGTTCCAGCCGAACACGTGAACTGAAACGCCGTGATCGTTTAGTAGTCCGAGCGCACGCGTGTTGAAGTCGATCTGACCGTGCAGGTACAGCGTGTCAATGCTCTCGACCGGGAGGTACTTCGTCTCACCGTCGAGAGTATCGATGCGGAGCGTCCCTTCGTTCCGAGACAGTTCGCCGTCGGCGAACACGTGGTGATTGTCCTTTGGCATCGTTACACCCAGCAGATATCCTGATACAGGCAGGCGTCGCAGTACGGTTTCTTCTCGAGCTCCGGCGGTGTGTCCCGCTCGACGACCGAGATGATACCGCGCACGGTATCCTCGACCTCTGTGCTGGTCTCCTCGTCAAGTTCCACCTGCTCGCGCTTGCGCTCCTTGGGATACGCCAGTACACCGTCTTTCTCGACGTCGAGCACTTCGTCGAGATACCACAGGTAGTACAGCAACTGCATCCGGGCGGGCTTTTCGAGCGTCGAGGAGACCTTAACTTCCATCACGTCTCCGGAGTCGAGCAGGTCGAGTTGAATCCGACCGTTGATCTGGTACGACCGTCGCTGATCGTCGTAACTCGTCTCGTCGACGTGCGTCCCGCGTTGGATGTTCGTGGTTTCACGGTCGATGTCCAGCCCTCGAGACATGAACCACAACTCGCGCTCGCAGACGTGGTAGTATTGGACCATCAGCCCCGTAATCCGAACTCGCGGTTCGCGGTAAGGGTCGCGCTCGGCAGCGAGATACCTGTCGAGTACGTCGCCTTCGTTGGTCCCCGACATTTGAATTCAAAGACATATCTGTACGATAAAAATTCTTCGCAAGGGTTGGGATCGCCGACGGACAGATCTTCATTTCATTTGGATACATCTGGAACCGCCAGGGCCACGCGTCGGCCCAGGGCGGTATAGCGGCTTCAACCCCACGAGGGTACATCTGGAACCGAGTCGCCGACGTCCTTCCCCGCGAGGTCGAGTACGCTTCAACCCCACGAGGGTACATCTGGAACCTGTACCACGCCACCCCACGTTTATCAACGTAACCGCTTCAACCCCACGAGGGTACATCTGGAACACCCGTCGACCGACAGCGACAGCGACGGATCCGAGTCGCTTCAACCCCACGAGGGTACATCTGGAACCCGCTGCATGAGCGACAACTTGGTCAACCCGGCCGACGCTTCAACCCCACGAGGGTACATCTGGAACTCGAATCGCAACCCGGCCGTCGCCGTCCGGGACGGTGCTTCAACCCCACGAGGGTACATCTGGAACTTGATGTCGTGTCGCTCCGTCCACGTCTCGCCCTCGCTTCAACCCCACGAGGGTACATCTGGAACGAGCAGGTGGTCGATGATGGTGGGGGAGTCGTCGAAGCTTCAACCCCACGAGGGTACATCTGGAACGATGGGTGACGCGCTCCGACTGACGGAGAACTTCACGCTTCAACCCCACGAGGGTACATCTGGAACCTCGCGGATAGTTCGCCAGCCACTCCAACCGGACTCGCTTCAACCCCACGAGGGTACATCTGGAACCGGGGCCGTCCTCGCGGCCCTCGTCGCGCTCGCGCCGCTTCAACCCCACGAGGGTACATCTGGAACCGGGGCCGTCCTCGCGGCCCTCGTCGCGCTCGCGCCGCTTCAACCCCACGAGGGTACATCTGGAACTGCGACGCGAGGCGGGGACGTCGTCACATCCCAGCTTCAACCCCACGAGGGTACATCTGGAACCCGAGAGCGGCGGCCGCCGCAACCGGTGCAGAACTGCTTCAACCCCACGAGGGTACATCTGGAACTCGCCGCCCGTGAGGGCGAGCCACGACCATGCGGTGCTTCAACCCCACGAGGGTACATCTGGAACGCGCATCACCGAGACGCCCGACACCTACGACCGCGCGCTTCAACCCCACGAGGGTACATCTGGAACTCGGTTTCGCGTGGTCGGGAATCGGAGAGTTTTCGAGGCTTCAACCCCACGAGGGTACATCTGGAACGAGAGTGCGTCTCGGTCACGATTACTCGCACGATGCTTCAACCCCACGAGGGTACATCTGGAACGGCGTTGCCGGGGCGGCGATGGAGGCGCTGGTCGAGCTTCAACCCCACGAGGGTACATCTGGAACGCAGTCGTAGCTCATTCCCAGACCCCCGTTTCGCCGCTTCAACCCCACGAGGGTACATCTGGAACACGGTACTGCTGGAGTTGCGGGCGAACGCCCACGTCGCTTCAACCCCACGAGGGTACATCTGGAACTCGAAAACCGACCGAGCGCAACTGTCGTGGACAACGCTTCAACCCCACGAGGGTACATCTGGAACCGAGGTTTCGATTCCGGCCTACCAGCAGTTCCAGACGCTTCAACCCCACGAGGGTACATCTGGAACGATGCCGGGCGGCGACCGCCGTCGAAGCCGACGCTTCAACCCCACGAGGGTACATCTGGAACACGGAACTGCTAGAGCACAGTCCGGACCCGTCGACGCTTCAACCCCACGAGGGTACATCTGGAACCATGCCGGATTTCCCGGCTGTAGCGGTGCTCGTGGCCGAACCCACACAAGTGTTTCCGTCGACCGCCAATTCACCTCAAACCCCCGGGAGGTCGACGGAGAAGAGAATAACTAGAACGTGAATCGACTCGACGGACCGTCATCTTCGTCCGCAACGAAGCCACCGCCGTCGAGTTCGTACGCTCCGTAGCCTTCGTTCCCGCGATGGACGAACACGTCGACTCCGTCGCCGTCCGTTCGCGGGGAGCGATCCACGCGAACGTGGGTCGGCAGCGACTCCTCCAGATCACGCACCGGAATCGACACTCGAAGGTCGGCTAGTTCCGACAGCCGGCCGAACCCCTGGCTCGCATGGCGCTCGAACGCCTCACCAAGCTGGTCGATGCGTTCGCGGTCGGCGTCGGTGACTGCTACGATGAGGTCGACGGTTTCGTAGCTCTCGTCGATGAGCGACTGTCGGCCCAGTTCCTCCGCCCGACTTTCCTCGATCATCTCGACCAGTGCCTCGTTCGCCTTCGATTGGTCCTCCACGGCGTCGAAGTAGCGCGACACCGCCTCGTGTTCCAGTGTCACGCTGGAGAGTTCTCCCAACGCACAGTCACATAGGTCGATGAGTATCTCGGCAGCATCGCTGAGTAGACTTCCATCGTAGACGTACTCGGACGGCGGGTTCCGATCGCTTTCGTCGCCGGTTCTCCTCTCGTCGCTCCGTTCGTCGGCCGCCGCCCCATCGGTCTCGTCGTCCTCGACAGGGGCGAGCGTCCACACGGTTACCTCGCCGTTCTCCGGCCCCCACTCGAACGACCGATTGCACCGGCCAGCAGTCTGCACGACGCTGTCGAGCGGTGCGACGTCGCGGTACGCACGCGCGAAGCTCACGTCGACGCCCGCCTCGATGGCCTGGGTCGACACGAGTACGAACGGAACATCGGCCGTCGATAGCACGTCGGCGACGTGGATCAGGACGCGTCGATCCAGAGGGCGATATTGAGAGTTGAACGTTGCAACGTACCGCCGTCCCGCGCAGTCGTCAGTGGGACCCCAGCCCTCGTGCTCGACGCTCCGTTCGAAACCGAGTTCGCGGAGCGTCCGGTGGGCGAGCTCCTCGTGGTCGGGGAGTCCGTCCAAATCGGTGTCCAACTCCTCGAGAACGTCTGCGTACACGTCCCCGACGTGCGTCGGCTGACGGCCGCTCGCACGGAACTCCTTCTCGACGCGCTCGGTCAGTTCTCGCGAACTCCCGACGGTGTTGCAGACCGCGAGGACGGAGCGCCCGTCGACTGTCGTTTCCATCTCGCCCGTCCCCGCCGAAGGTGGACGCGTCGCGTCGACGATCTCTGCTGCAGCCGCCGCGTGGGAAATCGGTGCTCCACCGTCCTTCGGCGTGGTTGCTCGAACGGACTCGTGGACGGTATAGCGTACTCGGGCCACGGCCTCCGACGCACGACGTTCGAACGAACGAGAGTACGTGGAGTCGGTCCCTGCCGGTAGCAGTTCCGTCTCGGACCCGCCGTCCGGGGCAGTCAACAGCGACTGGGTGTCAAATTTACCCTCCGTGAACAGCGTCGGCTGTGTCGCGGTCATCGAGATGATGTGAGAGTCGTATTCGTCGTGCAGAAGCCGAGTGAGCCGCCGTATCGCGCCCCACCACCGAATCGGGAGCGCCTGCGGTTCGTCGAGGATCACGACAGCGTCACGTAGCGCGGATAGTTTCAGCCCCTGCGCGTTCGTCGGGCCCGCGAGGCTCTCGAACAGTTGGACGAACGTCGTGAGGACGACGCCCGAACGCCAACTCTCGCCGAGGAGTTCGGCTTTCGAGCGACGAGTGTCCGTTTCGACCTCCCCGTTCGTCACGTCCCCCTCGTCGTCGGTGTACGTGACCGTCTCTGCGAGGTAGTGATGGACGGTGAACTCGTTTTTCTCTGGATCGGCGTCGAAGATATCCTCGTCCTCGAAGATGTCCCGCGTCTGCTCGATGATTGACGTGTAGGGCAGGGCGTACACGACCGTCGGTTTTCCCTCGTAATCCCGTCGCTCGGCAATGGCGTCCCGGAGTTCGAATGCGCCGGTGATCCCGGTGAACGTCTTTCCCAGTCCGGTCGGGAGTGTGAGCGTTCCGACCTCGCCGTCGGCCAACTTCGGCGCGTTCGCTCGGACGCGCTGGCGTGCTGCCTCGCGCAGGACGTTCAGCGACGCCTCGTCGCTCGGATCGAAGTCGTCGGTGTCCATGGCTATCTCTCGTGCACCCGAGTCCTCTTGGAGCGTCTCGACGTAGTCGTCCAGTTCGTCGAGGTTGAGCGACTCCGGTTCGAGGTATTCGTCCTCGACACCGCCCGCGGCAGTTTTGTCGGCGAACGTCAGGCAGCTCCAGAGTCGCATTGACCGGTCGTAGAGATCGGCAGGGAGGTTCTCGTTGGAGGCTCTCGTTCGAGACGGGCCTTCCGTGACGGCGTCGAGCAGGTCGTCGAACAGCGCCCCGTTTTCGAATGCCTCCACGAACCCCTCCCACGAGGCGGCCCCGTCGGTTGCGGTCGCCAGTAGGTCTTGGGCGACTTCGCGGCTCGGGTCGTGCGACCGGACGTACCCGAGCTGGACAGTGGCCCAGTTTCTCGGTCCATCGTCCTGTTCTTCCTTTACTGAACGAACTGTCTTTTCGGCGAAGTTCGGAAGCCGCCCGTGATGCCGGAGGATGGCACCCCACGCGGCGAGGCGGTCACGCTCGGTCGCACTCATCGCACCGAGAGCGTAGTAAGCTGCAAACGCACCGAGTCGCGCGTGGTAGGTGTACTGTTGGGGCGACCGTTCGGGATACTCGCCACGAACGTACAACTGGAAGGTCGGTGCGACCTTGCCGAAGTCGTGGAGCCAGCCAACGCAGCGGGCGACCGCCTCCTCGGAAACGTGCGCTTCGGCCGGTTCGCCGGCGAACCGGCCCAGCCGCAGGGTTCGTTCGGCGACCGCTTCCGCGTGGTCCACGAGGAGTTCGTGGTTCGAGGACGCCGACGAGTCATCGTCGTTGTCCTCCGCTGGTCGGGAGATTATCTCGTCGGGAAGGTCGTCTGAGTTCATCTCTTACCGGGGAAACCGTTGGCGTTCATGGATCAAACTCGTCAGTAGAACGCCACTGTCCGACCGTCGACCTCACCGAGCGCGAGCCCGTCGCCAGTACTTTCGAGCGGTTCGTCGTTGGCGGTGAAGGCGTAATCGACGAACTCGGTCGTTCGGCGGTTGCGCCCGTCGGCCTCCATCGCGGCGGGGAGGCGCTCGACGTGGTGGGGCGTCCCCGGACTCGGAACGACCGTCTCGACGGCGTCCGGGATTGCCGAATGGACTTCGACGGTCGACTCGTCCGGGGAAAGTGCAGTCACCTCGTGCTCGACACCCGACGCGGGCGTCTCGACGCCGGCGAGCAGTTCTGACAACCCCAGCGATGGCGTGTAGTACGACGTGCCGCGTTCGAGGTGGTGTTTGAGCGCAGCGTGGAAGTCGGCGTCCTCGACCGCGACGTAGAGGCGATAGGCCGGATTCACGACGTACTCGTAGCTGTGAATCTGACGGTTGTCGGTGCTGTCGGGGAAGTTCACTTTGACCGTATTCTTTCCGCTCCCGCCCGCGCTGTCGAACGTCTCGTCGGGATTCGTACCGAGACCGAGACTCGGCTGAGTCGTGGTGCGGAGGTCGCCGACGACCTCGACGCCCAGGGCCGACACCGCCGGATCGAACACCTCGTAGTAGCTGTCGCGACCGACGCCGACGATGGCGGCGAGCAGCCCGGCCACGGTCGTCCGCGGCGGGAGTCGATACGTCTGCTTCGTGACCGTGCGGTCGATGCGCCTGAAGTGCGCCCAGTCGCCGCGCACGGTGCAGACCAGACACGAGTCCGGGACGCCGTCGACGACTACCGGTGGCGTCTCGCTTCGATTGGGGTCCGGGTCCGTCGGTATCGCGTTCGTGTTAGTCACGTCGAACCCTCATTCGGTGGTCGGAAGCGTCGCCTCGAACTCGTCGTACACGTCGATTTCGCTGGTCGGAACGCCGTGGTCGTCGAGCAGGTCGGCGAGGTCGGCGGCCGTCCAGTCCTGCTCGCCGTCGTAGCTCACGTCGAGGTACTCGTTGCCGACGACGTGGACCGTCTCGACATGGTCGGTCGCGTCCGCGAGTCGATCCACGAATGCGGTCACGTCGAGCGTCGCGTCGGTGACGTTTCGAAGTTCGGCGTCGGACTTCGAACGCTCGGGATCGAGGTCGAAGCCGTTGTGGAGGTCGCCCACGTGGTAGCCGTCGGTGGCGTACTCGACGCGGACGTAGAGCCGGGGCTCCTGTCCCACCTTACTCCGCGAGATGGTCTGGTTCTTCATCGCGCGCCAACACAGCGTGTCGAGTCGTTCGACATCGGTCGCGGTGAGATTCGTGTCGCTCGCGCCGTTCTCGTCCACGAGCCCGTGGAACGGGAAGATGGCGTACTTGAGTCGGTTGTCGTCGAGATCGAACCCGCCGGTCGACTTGTCGTCCTGTGTGGCGATGACGCTGGTCAGCGTGTTCGACTCCTCGTTCTCCTCGACCGCGTTGAGCGACCGGGCGGGGGAAAACTGAACTGGACCGGTGTAATTTCCGCCCTCAAACGCGTCGGCCACGGCGTCGAGGAGTTCGTCGTTGGTGTCCGCGTTGAAGCTCAGCGTCGCCCCGAAGTATCGTACGTCGGTCGCGGCCTCAAGGAAGTCGTCACGGATATCCTCGATCTCGTCCACTTCCTCGGCATCAGTCACATCGCCCAGCACGTCGAGTGCGAGCCGCGCCCGGACCTCGCTCTCGTCGCCACTCTTCTTGATAAACACGCCGTGGCCGTCGGCGTCGAGCTGGTCGCGGAGGTATCGTTTCAAGCGAACGTCCGTGACGACGGCTCGATTGGTAATCGGGTCCTTGCGGGGTCGGTTCTCGTCGAGGGGATTGCCGTTCGGGTTACAGTCCTGTGCGTCGGTGATGAAGACGATTTCGGAGCGGTTGTCGACCGTGTTTGATGTCATTGTGGGGGTTGTGTCGGTGTCGGTGTCAGTGTCGTCGCCCGTTTCGTCGTACCTGTCGAATGTCGTGTTCGAGTCGGTCATTCGTCGTTGAGGACGCCGAGTTCGTCCATGAGCTGGAATGCCTGGTTGCGAGCGTCCGCACCGTAGGTGAGGCCGAGCGCGTAGAAGAATCGAAGGTCGTCAACTGGGAGCGTCCAACTCTTCGGTGGCGCGTCGGCGAACGCATCCATCAGCAATCGCTCGGTCTCTGGGAACAGTTGCCCGGAGGTTCCGACCTCGCTGGCGTAGACCCCTGAACGTTGCGTGAGGTCGCTGTGTACCCGTTGTACTCGGTCGGAGGTCATCCGGTCGGCAGGATGCTGGTCGCGGAGCGTGCGGTTCATGTCTCGCTCGCGGGACTGGTGGTCGGCCAGTTGCCCGACGAGAACGCCAAAGAGGAACGCGCCCCGGCGCTCCTGATTGTTCTGTATCGCTGACCGCTCCTTGAGGAATCGTTCCAGTCGGTACTTTCGTGCGTGGTGGTGTTTCACGTCCCCGTCCGGCGCGAGGTCGTTCGGGTGCGGGAGCGATTCGTCGGGAGCGAGCGGATCGTCGGTTGTCTGGTCCATCGTGGTTCTTGAAGTCGCTTCGAGTTCGGGTCGGTCCTCGGGCGCGTCGAGTAATCCGGCGCGAGCGAGTGCTTCGAACTGGGCGAACTGCGTGAGTACCAGATACGTCGGGAAGGTACCCTCGCTGGCGTCGGTGTCGCTCGCGATTCGGTCGACGTACTGAGAGAGGAGTTTGTCCGCAGGAATCGCTTCGCCGGTCAGCATAGCCGCGACGAGCCACTCGCGGGGGTCGGTGGTCGTCGGGTCGTCCGCGTCCGGATACGCGAGCGTGTCGCGGGCGTAGCTTCCGTCGGTGATTGCTCGAAGCATCCCGTCTCGGGTCGTCTGCTCGCCGACGTGCCGCCAGTCGTCTTCCGGGGGCTGGCGGAAACCCGCGACCGAATCGAACGTGCTACCTTCCAGCACCTCGAGGTGAGCGTCGGCTACTTTCCGCGGCCAGTAGATGCCGGCGTTCGGCACCTCGTGGAGCACGTTGATGTCACCGCTATCGTTGCGAACGCCGATGACGTAAAATCGGAGTTCCTCGGCGAACTCCTCGTTGTTCTTCTCTGCCGACTCCTGTACGTTTGGAATAGTCGTCGCGTCGGCGTTCTCGATTGCGTCGTAGAGCCATCCTGCCTTCTTGGAGCCGCAGTCGACCACGTACGGGAGCGCGTACACGCGGAGGCCGTCACGAGTCCGACTACAGTCTTTCACTAGTGATTTTCCAGATTGAAGCAATAACGCGGCCTGCGAGGAGACAGGATGTGAGTGCCAAGCTCTCTGTGGCTTGAGTTCAGCAAACTTCTCGGAATGCTGAATGGTGAAGAAATCCAGTGGATCGTCTACTGTCCCAAACACTTCGCCCTGCTCACCAGTCACCATGCAGGTTCCCTCGCCTTTCGATGGCTTGTCTGCATTCTTCGTAGCCAGTTTGTGTAGCTTTCGTGCAGCCATTCCCTCATTTAGGATGGGGAGTTGGCCGGGGTAGTAGTACCCGTTATTGTCAGGGGATTCTTCCGGTGGATTACTGAGTGACCCCGTATCGAGTTTGACCGCTACAGTCGCTACCACTTTCGGCGAGTCTTCGCTCGGGAAGTTTGCTTCGAGATAGCGCTCGATTTCACCGTCGAGATCGTTACGCTCTCCGAGTGTTTGGAGGTCATGGATAATCCATCCATCCGAATGTTCATCAGCAACGCGACCGACCGCTGGTTCTTTTCCATTAGCGTTGGCCCAGGTCTCGAAACACTCCCGGCAATACCGAACTGCCGTACTGAGTGACGAACCCTTCTTTGACCCACGCCGAGTGATACTGTGGTCGACTGGTTGACCCCAAGGATAACTTGAGAAGCCCAATTTCTCGACCTCGCTCGGCTGCAGCGGCTCGACGGTGACTCCGTCGAGTACCGGCTCCTCACCGGTCAGGTCGACATTTACCGTGACGAGATACCGGTCCTCATCGGCGTCGGAGACGAACCCGTCGAGTTCACCCGGCGTGTAGTAGAGGTCGAACTCATCGGTAATCTCGCCAGCGGCCGCCTCGGTCATCGCGCCGTACAGCAGTTCTATCCGCCGGAGCGACGAGATGGGTCCGTCTGGCAGGTACTCGTCCAGCGTCTCGGGGTGGAGCCGGGACGTGCGCGACATCAACGACCCCCGTCCGTGGCTGCCTCGTCGGTCGTCGCCTTCGACGATGCGCCCGGCGGCCGTTTCGATCCCTTCTGGACGTTCAGGAACCCAAGTCCGAGCGCGTTGCGTTCCCCGATTCCGGCGTCGAGCGCGAGGTTGAGGTGGCGTCGGTGGTGGTCGTCGCGAACTCGATAGCCGAACCGCCACTTGCTCAGTACGTAGGTCATCTCGACGCCTTGGGTCACCTCGACCGGGACGGCGAACGTCTTGAGGAGATCGTATTCGTCGAAGAGGTCGCCCTCGCGATCGCTCGGGCCAGGCAGGTGGTCGTCACAGAACAGGTCGTGTTTCTGGTCGAGATTGTTCTCGAGCTGGGTCTTGAACGGCCGCAACGAGTGTTCGGGTTGCCAGAACGTCGCCTCGTCGCCCTCATCGTCGATGCCGTACTCGTCGGCCTTCCACGGCGGGATGCGAACGAGGACGCCGGTGCCGGTTTCGAGCGTGCCGCGCGTTCCCGGCTCACCCACGTCGGGGGCGACTGTCGTCACCTCCTCGACGCGGAACGGCATCTCGCCGACGTTGAACTCCCGGTCGGTGACGAGTCCGTCGGCGACCGACGCGAGTAGGTCCCGGTCGGTCGACGCGACGAGGACCGAGCGCTCGTCGTCCTCTTCGATGTCGCCCCACGGGAAGACGTTCGAGAACGAGAATCCGATGGGTCGCTCGGCGTCGTGGAGTTCGTCGTGTTTCGTGCCCCGAAGCCCCTTCCAGAGCCGCCCCCGAAGCTTGTGGTGGTAATCGTTTTGGTATGCCGCGTCCGCCCGAGCGCGTAGGCGTATCAGGAGGCGCACCGCACGCACCTCCGCGTATATCCAATTAATTCAACCATTGGATGCACCTCACGCTGTTAGCGGAAAGAATATGAATGTTTCGCACGTCCAAGAGGTCGGGGCATCTCACGAGCGTTCGACTACAGCAGCCGTCGAGTCGTGTCATGGTATCCGATACATTACTCCGTTACCCTGTATTCTCAATCTCCGTCGACCCCCTGGGGGTTTGGGGTGAATTGGCTGTCGACGGAAACACTTGTGTGGGTTCGGCCACGAGCACCGCTACAGCCGGGAAATCCGGCATGGTTCCAGATGTACCCTCGTGGGGTTGAAGCTGGTTCCGCGTGTGGACGTCACCCCACGACGGCCCGGTTCCAGATGTACCCTCGTGGGGTTGAAGCGAGTCCGGCTGGGGGCCGTGGAGGACGGTCCGCGAGCGTTCCAGATGTACCCTCGTGGGGTTGAAGCGTCTCACGGTCGACCTTCGTTCGGAACCGAAGGGTTCCAGATGTACCCTCGTGGGGTTGAAGCTTTTGCATCAAATCGTTCCGTCGGTTCCGAGAATGCGTTCCAGATGTACCCTCGTGGGGTTGAAGCGGACATCAAGTGGACTGAAGACGAGAACGGCACCCAGTTCCAGATGTACCCTCGTGGGGTTGAAGCGGCATCCAAGACCCTGATGGCGATTTCACCCAAGGGTTCCAGATGTACCCTCGTGGGGTTGAAGCCTCGAGGACGTCGACGTCGCGACCGACGGCGGCTCGTTCCAGATTTACCCTCGTGGGGTTGAAGCTCGCTCACCGAGACCGCGACCGGCATCGTCGGCCCGGTTCCAGATGTACCCTCGTGGGGTTGAAGCGACGACCGAGGCCTCGCCGTCGCCCTCTGCGGCGTGTTCCAGATGTACCCTCGTGGGGTTGAAGCGAATTCGAACCGGACCCCGACTGGTGGGACGAGGACGTTCCAGATGTACCCTCGTGGGGTTGAAGCATCGGGGACGAGGCTTGGCGGGCCGACGCCGAACACGTTCCAGATGTACCCTCGTGGGGTTGAAGCCTCCGGACGGACGAAGCGACCGGCCAGCAGCACCTCGTTCCAGATGTACCCTCGTGGGGTTGAAGCGTGAACGCGGTGATGCGTGGGGACGGCAACCCGGTGGTTCCAGATGTACCCTCGTGGGGTTGAAGCTGGTCTAACGATGACTGAAACGGTCAGCACGCTGGTTCCAGATGTACCCTCGTGGGGTTGAAGCACACCCAGTACTGGAGGGGGTCATCGTACTCCGCGGTTCCAGATGTACCTTCGTGGGGTTGAAGCGGCGGGATGCAAGGACAGGGCGCTCACGCGGCCATGGTTCCAGATGTACCCTCGTGGGGTTGAAGCACCGGCTTCTTGTTCGCGTCGGACTGGGCGAGACCGGCGTTCCAGATATACCCTCGTGGGGTTGAAGCGAGCTGCGAGGAGTACAACAGCCCCGACTACGACGTTGTTCCAGATGTACCCTCGTGGGGTTGAAGCGTCCACGACCCGTGGATTCCCAGCGAGTCCACTCGTTCCTCCCTCGCTTCGCTCGGTTGAGCAGTCGCGGACTCGCTCCGGAGCGCGGCGGCTTGCGCCCCCGTAACTCCGTCAGACGCCCGTCGTACGGCGAAACACAGGCTTTACCACCCGCGACCGCAAGGGAACGCACGATGAGTCTCAGGTGCTCGCTCCTCGGCCACAGTTACGGGGAGGCAGAAATCGAACGCGAACGCGAGGAGCAGGGAAGCGAGGTGGTCGTCACCGTCCGGGAGTTCGAGGAGTGTGCGCGGTGTGGCGACCAGAACGTCCTCAGCGAGAACAAGGAGGTCACCGCCATCGAGTCGCCCGCACCCGACCTCGAATCGGCGGAGTCCGACCCGGACGTGGGCCGGAGTGAGGCCGCCGGCGACGCCACCGGGGCCGCCGGCCGGGCCGGCGTGAGCGGCTCGACCGACCCCGAGGTCTCCGCCGCGGACGACGGGGCCGAGATCATGACGGACGACGGCGGCTCGGGCGGGACCGCCGGCGCGAGCGCGGCGGCCGATACGGGCGCGTCGGCCGACGCCGGCGCGACGGCCGACGCCGGTGCGAGTGGTGGGTCCGCCTCGACCGCGTCCGGCTCGGGAGCGTCGACCGCCCCGGCCGGGACCGACCCCGACGCGGGGCCGTCCGCGGCCGACGACGACGGCGTGATTCTGGACGACGAGGAGTCGAGCGTCGACGACGACCGCCAGCCCGGCGAGTGGCCCGAGGCCGAGACGACCCATCCGGCCGAGGCCGACGAGGGCGGGCACGCCGACTGGCCCGACGTCGGCCGGGAGGACGAGGGGTTCGACGCCGAGCCCGGCGGCGGGAGCGCGGACGTGGAGTTCGGCGGCGGACTCACCCCCGAGTCGGCGGGCGGGGTCAAGGACGCCGACGAGGTGGAGTTCGTCAACGCCGACGGCGACACGCTGGAGGCCCGCGACGCGGATGCGAGTCGGTCCGACCTCTCGTCGGGCATCTCGGCCGGCGCGGACGCACCCAGCCTCTCGGGGCCGGCCGACGACCCCGACGTCGACGCCGAGTTCGTCTGCCCGGAATGTGACTACCGCGAACCGGTCTCCGGGTCGTCGCTGCGCGCGGGCGACATCTGTCCCGAGTGTGCCCGGGGATACCTCGCCACGGAGTGACGCCGCGTTCGTCCACGTGAGCCTCGAAATCGCCGGATACAAGAGTGGACGCGACGCGAAAAGGGTTTACCACACCCTGTCCAAAGCCCGAGTAGCATGAAAGAGTACAAGATGCGACGCGGTGAGCATCTCGACGACCGCATCCCGGACATGAAGGCCACGGTCGAGGAGTACTTCGGCGAGATCACCGGCACCGAAGAGCACGACGGGCACGAACTCTACGTGGTCGGGGACCCCGACAACCCCGTCTTCGACAAGATTCTGGCCGGAGCGGCCGAGTACAGCGGTAAGAAGGACAAACTCGCGGTCCACTTCGAGGAGCGGCCCGCCGAGGACGTCATCGCCGAGGGCCACGCCGACGCCGCCGCCGACGCGGTCGACAAGAAGAACGACTTCCTGCTCGAAGCCACCGGCCGGGACGCCAAGGCCCGCCGGGACTCGATGAAGCGGCAGGTCGAGGACGACGCCGACAAGCCCGACGGCGTCTCGTAGTCCGCCCCGTCTTTTCTCCTCTCGAACGACCCGCCCGCGGAGCCGCCCGGCCGCCGGAACGGTCCTCAGAAGAAGTCGCCGCTGGGCGAGCCCTCGCCCCGGCCGCCCCGGCCGCCCTCGTTGCGGTCGATGCCCATCACGCTCTCGGGCTGGTCTATGTCCCAGTCGCCGGTGCCGTCGTCGGCGACCCGGACGGTCACGTCCTCGACGGCGTCGAAGTCGGCCGCGAGGTCGAGCTTGATGTTCTGGGCGGTTCGGGGACTGATGGCACACCCCGAGCACGCGCCACCCAGCTCCACGACGACCTCGCCGGTCTCGGGGTCGGCCGTCCGGACCGCGCTCTCGCCCCCGTGCATGCTGATGATGGGCATCTGCCCGGTCAGCCATCGCTCGACGCGGGCCTTCAGGGAGTCGTCGTCCTCGGTCATGGGTCGAGGCTACGGACCGCGCCGGTGTAGGACTTTGGGTTCCCGAACCGGCGGTCGGTGCCCAAGACATTACTACCGAGACCGTGGAGATTCCCGCATGGCACTCGACACCATCCTGCTCGCGGTCGGTCCCGGCGACGCCGACCGCACCGAGCGGCTGGCCGACGCGGTGGTCGACGTCGCGAAACCGGCGGGCGCGAGCGTGGTGCTGGCCCACGTCTTCACCGACGAGGAGTACGACGAGGTGCTCGACCACCTCGACTCGGACCCGACGGGCGAGACGACCCCCGACGAGGTGGCGGGTCGCCATGCCACGATTCGGGAACTCGCGCGAGCGTTCGACGAGGCCGGCGTCGCCTACGCCGTGCGGGGACGGGTCGGTTCCCACGGCGACAGCATCGTGGCGCTGGCCGAGGACGTCGGGGCCGACCGCGTGGTGGTGGGCGGGCGCAAGCGCTCGCCCACGGGGAAGGCGGTGTTCGGCAGCACGGCCCAGACGGTCATGCTCAACGCGCCCTGCCCGGTGACGTTCGTCCGGTCGGCGTGAAGCCGGACCGGGTCCTCGGGGCGGCCGCCCCGCGTGCCACCGAATAACGTACTCGCCGCCGAGTAAATGCCCGTAGTTAAGTGCGACCGGCCCGTCCTACCGGCCTGAATGGCGTACTACGCGGGCGTCGATCTGGGTGCGACGAACGTCAGGGCCGCCGTCGCCGACGACGAGGGGGACGTGGTGAGCGTCCACCGGCGGGACACGCCCGGCGGGCCGACCGGCATCGCGGTGACCGAGGCCGTCCTGGAGTGTCTTCGTCGGGCCTGCGCGACCGCCGAGGTGGCCCCCGACCGGCTTCGGGCGGTCGGCATCGGCTCCATCGGCCCGCTCGACCTCGCGGCGGGCGCGGTCGAGAACCCGGCCAACCTGCCCGACGCCGTCGACCGCATCCCGCTGACGGGGCCGGTGGGCGAACTCGTCGACAGCGACCGGGTGTACCTCCACAACGACACGGTGGCGGGCGTCATCGGCCAGCGGTTCTACAGCGACCGCAACCCCGACGACATGGTGTATCTGACCATCTCGTCGGGCATCGGCGCTGGCGTCTGCGTCGACGGACAGGTGCTGTCGGGGTGGGACGGCAACGCGGGCGAGGTGGGCCACATGGTCGTCGACCCGCAGGGCAGGCGGACGTGTGGCTGTGGCCGCGACGGCCACTGGGAGGCGTACTGTTCGGGCGAGAACGTTCCCGAGTACGCCCGCCTGCTCGCGGAAGACGTCGCCGACTCCGACACCGACCTGCCGCTGGATTCGCCGGCGTTCTCGGCGGTCGACGTGTTCGAGGCGGCCGGCGACGACGCCTTCGCCGACCACGTGGTCGACCAACTGGCCCACTGGAACGCGCTGGGCGTCGCCAACGTCGCGCAGGCGTACGCCCCGCTGGTCGTCTACGTCGGCGGCGCGGTCGCGCTCAACAACGAGGCGCTGGTGGTCGACCCCATCCGCGAGCGCATCGACGAGCTGGTGTTCAACAACGTCCCCGACGTGCAACTCACGACGCTGGGCGACGACGTGGTGTTGAAGGGAGCCATCGCGAGCGCGCTCACGGGCGGGACGGGCGACCGAAACCGCTCGTCGAGTTGATTCGCTTCGGAACGCGGTCCTCGCGACTCCGGTGGTTCTTCGGAGCGTTCGCGTGGACTTGTCTTCGCCGAGGATCGCGCTACTTCCATCCGCATTCGCCGCGTTCGCCTGGACTCGTCTTCGCCGGGTTCGCGCCACTCCCATCCGCAATTCGGCGTGCGCTGGCGCGGTCCTCGTGACCGCGCCAAAACGCGCGAGGGAGGCGAGCGCGTTCAGGCGCTCGCCGAGGCTGGGGAGGCGTGAGGCTCGCGGTTGCGGTTGCGGGTCTCATATGTCGAGGCAGTAGCTAGCTCCTTCGCATGGTCCCCCTCCGTTTCAGAACGAACAAAGCTAGCTTCTGCCTCCACCGATGAGTCGCCGCAGCCTCACACCTCCCCAGCCTCCTCGCTCACGTCCGTTCGCTCGTCCCTCGCGCGCGTTACTCGCGCGCGCCGGAGTTGACACGAGGCCGCGACGATGCGACTTGCGAGGACGCGATTTACGAGGCCGCGACTTGCGACTTGCGACGATGCGACTTGCGACGATGCGATTTACGAGGACGCGAAGCGCGAGACGGACGAGCGAACCGACGACTCGACACGGCCCACCGACGCCGACCCTTTATCCCGCTCTGGGCCGTGGCTCCGTCCATGCAGCGCCGCGAGTTTCTTCGGGGGGTAGCGGGGTCGGCCGCGCTGGGGGCGGTCGTCGGGAGTCCGGTCGCGTCGACGAGCGCCACGGCCCATCCCGGGCCGTACCGACCGTTCGGGAACGTCGCCGTCGAGCAGGCCAAGGAGGCCGTCGTCGGCCCGGACGGCGAGTACGTCTACGTGGCGGCCACAGACGGCTTCGCAGTGGTGGACGTGCGCGGACACTGGAATCCGCGAGTCGCGTTCGAGACGCGCGACCTGCTGGTCGACCGCGAGAACGGGCCCCTGCCGATGATTCAGGACGTGAAAGTCGACGGCGACCGGCTGCTGGTCGCCGGGCCGGCAAACCCCATCGGGGGCGACGCGTTGCAGGGGGTGCTGGTCTACGACGTGAGCGACCCCGAGAACCCCGAGCGGGTCGCGTTCCACGAGACCGACCACTCCATCCACAACTGCCACCTGCTGGACGGCGTGGCCTACCTCTCGGCCAACCACGGCGGGCGCAACGCCCTCGTGACGGTCGACGTCGGCGGTGACGACCCGACCGAACTCGGCCGCTGGTCGCTGGCCGACCGCGACGAGCGGTGGGCCGAGATTCCCACGGGGCTGTGGACCGTCCACGACGTCTGGGTGCGCGGAAATCGGGCGTACCTCGCCCACTGGGACGCGGGCGTCGTCGTCCTCGACGTGAGCGACCCCGCCAGCCCGTCGTTCGTCTCCAGATTCGCGGGGCGGTCGCTCGACGACCTCGCCGACGTCCCGCCCGAGGCGTCCCGGGCCCAGTCGCTCGCGCTCCCGGGCAACGTCCACTACGCGATGACCGACGACGCGGGCGACCTGCTCGCGCTCAACCGCGAGGCGTGGGCGGTCGACGGCGAGGGCGGCCCCGGCGGCGTGGCGCTGTGGGACGTCGCCGACGAGACCAGTCCCGAGCGACTCTCGACCGTCGCCCCGCCGCCGACGCCCGACGCCAGCCAGAGCGGGACGTGGACCACCTCGCACAACCTCGATCTCGTGGACGGCCGGCTGTTCACCTCGTGGTATCAGGGCGGCGTGAAGGTCCACGACGTGAGCGACCCCGCGAGCCCCGAGCAGATGGCGTGGTGGCGCGACCCCGACGAGACGGCGTTCTGGACCGCCACGCGCGCCACCGAGCAGTTCTTCGTCGCCACCAGCATCGGCGACTACCTCGGCGGCGTCGAGGGCGAGGCCGGCCTCTACACCTTCCCGATAGAGCGCGACGAGCAGAAGGACCCGCCGTCGCTGACCACGACCGCGACCGATGGGTCGGCTACTACCTCCGGCACCGCCACCGGGGACGGCGCAACCGCCCCGTCGACCACCGAGCGCGCCGCGCTCGACGCCGAGACGACCACGGGGTCGTCTGGCGCGGACGCGACGGGAAACGCGTCGGGATTCGGCGTCGCCACCGGCGTCGCGGCGCTGGTCGGGGCAGGCGCGTGGACGGCGTTCCGGGACTGAGCGACGCCGTGGATTCGCGGTTGGGACGGTCGTTGGGCTCGGCTCTCGGCGGGAGGGAGTTCCCGGCGCGCTGGTGCGAGTATCGACTGGGGGTATGCAACTCGACCGTCTACTCGGCGTACGCTAACTCGGCCCTCGACTCCCGGCGTGCGCTGGCGCGACCGCTTGCGGGTCGCGCCCAAGCGCGCGAGGGAGGGGCGCGCTCGTGCGCCCCGAGGCTGGGGAGGGGTGAGGTCCGCCGTTGCGGTCGCAGTGCGGTTACTCATCGGTCGAGGCAGAAGCTAGCTTAGTCCCGGCTCGACCCGCGAGTGACGGTGAGGCAAAGCTAGCTAGCTACTGCCGAGACGAACGAGAACCGCAACTACGGCCGTGGCCGCCACTATCCTTGAGCCAATGAGAATCCCGCCGCCCACGACCGCATCCGCAACGCCGTCCGCACCCGCAACGCCGTCCGCATCCGCAACGCCGTCCGCATCCGCAACGCCGTCCGCACCCGCAGCCGCGCCGCACCCACAACCACCTATCCCTGGACCTCACCCGAAACCCGAATCACACCGGCCTCACAGCGGCAGCCGGTCGATGACGCGGTCCACGAACGACTGGTCGTCCCCGTTCCGCTCGTTGGGGTCCGGGACCACGCGCTCGTCGGGCGTGATGAGGGTGCGCTGGTCGCCCGAGGTGGCGTCGATGAGGTCGTCGTCCTTGAGGTTGCCCAGCGCGGTTTCGAGGTCGTCGATGCTGGCGTCGACCTCCGACCGGAGCTCGAACACCGTCATTCCGTCGTCGTTCCGGTCGACGAGCGCGTCGAGTACCGCGACCTCCACCTCCTCGCGGTCCCGGTACTCCCGCTTTGCCTTCATACTCGGTCGTACGTTCGGCGGGGTTTTACCTTTATCTGAAAGTCGGCTCGCGGTCGTCCGGACCGGCTCGCCGCGGGGTCGACCGGAACCAAGCGGAAGCCTTACGCCCCGAAGCGACGCACGTCCGGGTATGGAAGTCAACTCCCGCCACCACCTCCGGAGCGACGAGGTGCGCGACGTGGAGGACCGACTGGCCGACCGCCTCGGCGTCGAGGTCGACGCCGACGCGTACGAACTCGTGGAGCTCGACGACTCGGCGTTCGACCTCGTGCTGGTCGACGGCGAGCCGAGCGTCCTCTACGTCGAGCGCGAGGCGAACGCCGCGGAGTCGAGCGGTGACGAACCGCGGGACTGCGAGCCGTTCCTGACCGTTCGCGGGGCCAACGACTACCCGCCCGAGCGCCGCGTGGTCACGGTCGACGCGGGCGCGGTGTCGTTCGTCAGCGACGGCGCGGACGTGATGCGGCCCGGCATCGTCGAGGCCGACGCCGACATCGAGGCGGGCGACCTCGTGGCCGTCGCCGAGGAGTCCCACGGCAAGGTGCTGGCGGTCGGGCGCGCGATGACCGACGGCGACGACATGGTGGGCGAGTCGGGGAAGGTCGTCGAGTCGGTCCACCACGTCGGCGACGACCTCTACGAGTTCGACGTGTAGTCGGCGGCGGTCCACCACCCCAGCGCTGCCACGCCCGCCCCGAGCAACAGCCCCGGCCCGACCGGGACCACCGCCTCGTCCGGGACCGCGCCGCCGACCGCGAGCGCGAGCGATGCCGGGACGCCCACGGGGAGCGCGCTCGCAAGTAGGGCCGCCCCGACCCGTGGCTCGACGCCGTCGACCAGCAACCCGTCACCCGCGACCGTCGCGCCGACCAGCACGAGAATCGACGCCCACACCGAGAGCGTCCAGCCCGCGAGGCGTCCGGCGAGGACGTAGGCCAGCGACCCCGCCAGTCCGGCGAGCAGTCCCGCCGCGAGAAGGGCGACCCCCGCAGTCGCCAGTCGACCCCACGCGCGGCCCGTCCGCGCGCGGTAGCCCGCCACGCCCGCCAGCGCCAGCCCGAACGCGGCGGGCGTGAGCAGGTCCAGCGTCCCGTAGCCGAGCACGGTCACGCCGCCGCCCGACGCGAACCAGAACAGCGGGAGCGCCGCCCACGCGACGCCGCCCGCGACGCCGGCGAGGCCCGCGAGGCGCACGGGAATCGACGAGCCCATCGTGTCCCTACTCGGCGTCTCCGTCCGCCGGTTCGGCCTCGGCGGCGTCCGGTTCGGCCTCGGCGGCGTCCGTCCCGTCGTCGTCCGCCGTCTCGGAGCGCTCGACCGCCATCTCGAACCCCTCGCGTGCGAGTTCGTACGTCTCGCGCAGGTCCGCCACCGGCGTCTCGGTCGCGTCGACCCGGAGGTCGTCGTAGTAGGGCTCCAGCTCGCGGTCCTCCGTGGTCTCGACCAGCAGGGCCGCGCTCTGGACGTGGAGGTCCTCGCGCTTGTCGCCGCCCTCGGCGTGGCCGGCTTCGAGCGCGTCTATCAGTCGCTCGGCGAGCGGCGCGTCGCCGCCCCGGTTCTCGCTGTAGGCCTCGGCCGTGGCGTCGACGACCGACTCTCCGGTCAGCAGGTTCCCGGCCACGGTGTACCCCTCGCGCTCGACGTGGCCGTACCAGTCGTTGCACTCCTCGCCCGAGAACGCGAACGTGCCCTCGGCGTCGACGCCGTGGAGCTGGCGCTGTGGGCTCCCATCGTCGGCGTTCAGCAGGGATTGGAGGGCGTCCCCGACCGCGAGGCCGTCGTCCAGATACGCGATTCCCTTCCGGCCGAGTTCGACGTTGACCAGACTCTGCGTGGCGACGGCCCCGTTCTCGCTCGCGAACGGACACAGCGTGCCGACGGCCGGCAGGCGAGTCGTCACCGCCACGCCGTACCTGTGCTGGTCGTCGCCCTCGCCGTCCTCGTACTCCTCGCGGACGCAGATGCTGAAGGTCACGGCTCAGCTGACGACGGGGCGGGCCAAAAAACGACGCGTCGCGGCAGGGCGGAACGGCGAGCGCAGGCGTCCTTACTGGATTTCGACCGCGAAGTCGTTGACCTCGCCGTACGCGCCCGTGGCGTCGGCGGCGTCGAAGCCGTTCCAGCCGAGTCGCACCCGGAGCAGGGTCTCGCCGGTCGCGGCGTTGCTCGGCACCGGGACGGTCGCGGTGTACGTCGCGGTGTCGTCGTCCACGTCGGACATGATTCGGGTCTCGCTCGCGGTCGACCAGTCCTCGTTCCGGTCCCAGTCGACGTAGACGTTCCCGTAGTGGCCGCCGAACCCGCCGTCGGAGTAGTCGAGCGAGACGGTGAACGAGCCGCCCGGACTCACCGTGAGCGGGCCCGAGCAGGTGAAGTCCTCGTAGGCGTTGCTGGCCGAACTCTCCGAGACCTGCCCGTCGAGGTCCACGTTGTCGATGTTCTCGGCACCGCTCAGGCCGGTCCCGGCCGGCCACAGGGTAGCGTCGAGACAGCCGCCACCGCCGCCGCTGCTGTTGACCGCGGCTTCCACGTCGAGCAGGCCGTTGCCCGACTCGTTGCTCCCGAGGCCGACGTTCTCGGCGGTGTTCTGGAGCGTGGTCCGGGCCTGCGTGTTGGTCTGGCCGTCGGCCATGAGCAGCCCGGCCGCGCCCGAGACGTGCGGGGCCGCCATCGACGTGCCCGAGAGGGTCCGGTAGCCGCCGTTCTGATACGTCGAGTAGACGTTACCGCCGGGCGCGGCGAGTTCGACCTGCGGGCCGGTCGACGAGAAGCTCGACAGCGTGTCGTCGTCGTTGGTGGAACTCACCGCGATGGCGTCGCCGTAGGCCGCCGGATAGCCCACGCAGTTCGAACACGGGCCGGAGTTGCCCGCCGAGGAGACGACCAGCACGCCGTTGCTGTAGGCGTAACTGACCGCGCTCTGGATGGTCGACGAGCCCGAACTCCCGCCGAGGCTGAGGCTGGCGACGTCGTATCCCTGATCGGCGACCCACTGGATGCCGGCCGCCACGTCCGAGAACGACCCGCTCCCGTTGCTGTCCAGCACCTTGGCGGCGTGGAGTGTGGCCTCGGGGGCGACGCCGACCACGCCCTCGGTGTTGTCGACCGCGCCCGCGATGCCGGCGCAGTGAGTGCCGTGACCGTTGTCGTCGTCCCACGACCCGGTACCGGTGAAGTCCTTGCCGGTCCCGACGTTGGCTTGCAGGTCGGGGTGGTCGGCGTCGATGCCCGTGTCGATGATGGCGATTTCGGCACCGTCGCCGGTGTAGCCGTCGGCGTTCGCCACGTCGGCGTCGACCCGGTCGACGCCCCACGTGAGGTCTTGCGCGTGCGCGTGGACCGTCCCGTTCTCCTCGACGAAGCGAACGTTGTCCTCCTGGTCGAGGCTGCTCGCGGCGGCCGGCGACGCTCGGATGGTCATCACGTCGAGGTTTCCGAGGTCCCGGACCACGTCGTCGGCCGCGCTGCGAACGGCCCGCCGAGCGCGCTCGCCGCGGAACCCGACGTTGATCTCCAGGGGCCCGCGCGCGCTGGCGAGACCCGTGACGCCGGTGGCCGCGACCGAACCGCCGGCCAGTTTCAGCACGTTACGCCTCGAAACCGGGTTATTTTCGTCTGTCATGCAAAAGAATGTAATACTACGTGCCATTTAGTTTTTTCCATAAAAATATTGTTGAAATTATCGGGGTCCGTCGCGGTGGTCGCGCCGGCTCGGGCGTCCCCGGTTGGCCGCCGATTCGGACGCGGCGAGGCCGCGGGCCGAATGAGCCCGAGGCGGGCGGTACCGACCGGCGCTGGCGTTCGCCGGCTCAGACGTCGAACGTCTGGACGTACCCTTCGGTCTTGCCCCAGTCGTTGCTCGCGGCGGCGCGGAACTCGTAGGTCCCGCCGTCGAGGCTGTTCGACGCGGTGTCCGAGTAGAACGTCAGCCCGCTCCTGGTCAGGGGCGGCGTGTCGTACGGGAGTCCGTCGCCTTCCGGGCCCCACTCGAACCAGACGTCGGCCGAATCGTCGCCGCCGACCGAGTCGAGGCGGCCGTTGAGCGTGGCGGAGCTACCGCTCACGTCGGCGAACCGCGTCGAAACGCTCGGCAGGCTCCCGCCACCGCCGCCACCGCCGCCGTCGTCGCCGTCGTCCCCGCATTCGGGGCAGGGCTCGTTCGCGGCCGCAGTTCCGACCAGCGAGACGCCGCCGAGGGCGGCCAGCGCCGAGCCGGACAGTTCGAGCACGCTCCGTCTGTCGTGGCGTTCCTCCGTCATACGTCCACAATCAACATAGGCTGCCACAAATATATTGTTGATAAATATCCTCTAAAATCTAGAATTTAGTCGATAGAAAGTGATAAATACGGCTCCGCGGGTCGCAACGCGAACAGAACGGCCGCTTGCGCCCGTCTGACGTAAGAACTATACCCCTCCGCTGGGCCCATGTCCGTATGGGACTCATGAGTGCGATCCTCGGGGACCGGGACGCGACCACCGCCGAGGACTACGTCGAACTCAACCTCGACGACTTCGACACCGCGTCGAGCGAGGCCGCGATGGAGGTACACATCGCCGAGATACAGGGCCAGCAGGACGTCATCGCCATCAAGGACGCGGTGTACGACGGCGATCTCGTGGTCGCGGACATCACTCGACTCCGGACCGAGGACACCACGGTCGACCGCATCACCAACGAACTCCAGCAGGTCGCCCGCGAGGTCGACGGCGACATCGTCCAGAAGGGCGACGACCAGATTCTCGTCGCCCCGACCGGCGTGAAGGTCAGCCGCGAGAAGCTTGGTCGCTGAGCGCGACCACCACGCGGTCTACGCCAGCGCGCGCTCGACGCTCGCCGCGACGCTCCGCGCTTTCTCCGCCAGTGCGTCCGGAACCGCGCCGTCCGCCACGGCCGCGTCGAGTTCGTCGTCGTCGACCCGCTCGACCGTCCCGTCCGGGTACTTCACCACGTCGACGTGGAGGTCGACGTACCGGGCGGCCTCGGGGAACAACTCGACCGGCGTGCAGACGTTGACGTAGGTCCCCTTGCTCTCGCCCTCGGCGCTCCGGTAGGCCGTGGGATACCACCACCGGCCCTCGCGGAACTTGGTGACCGCCGCGTCGCCCGACTCGCGTGGGGTCCCGAGCGCGTCGTACGTGCCCCCGCCCGACAGTTCCCGCCGGACCGTGACCTTCCCCTCCTCGGGTTCGCAGGCGGTCACCTCGCCCCGGCCCAGCGAGAAGCACCGACCGTCGGGCTTGCCGTGGCGGATGGCGAGTCGGTCGCCCTCGCTCGGCCCGAACTGCCGGAGCGCCGCGCCCGTGGGGAACTCGTCGGCGTCGCCGAACCCCGTCCCGAGGTCCTCCACGAAGTCGACCGCCGCGCTGGCCGACTCGTGGGCGGCTTTCACCCGGTGGTGGCCCGGCATCGTGGCCGTGACCGCGCGCCGGTCGGCGTCGAGGCCGAACCGGGACTCGCGGCCGAACCAGACCCACTCGGTCGCGGACGGTGCGAGCAGTCGTCTCGGGACGGACGCCTCGGCGGTGGCGTCCGGGCCCGCCGGCGCGTCCGCGAGGCCGGCGTCGACGGCTTCGGCCCGGTCGAGTGCCCGCGAGAGCGCGTCGTCCATCGCGTCGAGGCCGGCGTCGGCGGCCGCGTACTCCCAGCGGACGCCCCACTCGTCGGGCGGGTCGGTCGGGAGCATCTCGGTGGTCCGGGCGAGTTCGGTCCGGGTCGCCTCGTCGCCCGAAGCCACGACGCCGTCGACGCCCCGCGAGAGGCTGGCGACGCCGCCCAGAACCTGTATCTCGGTGCCGAGTTCGGGCCGCCGGTCGGTCCACGGGGGCGCGGGCTCGTGGACCTGCACCCGCACGCGGTCGCCCTCGTGGATTCGTCGGTCGACGCGCCCGTACGGGAGGTAGCCCTCCCGCTCGCCGAGGTCGAGGACCGCGCCGCCGCCGAGTTCCTCGGTCACGACGCCGTCGAAGACGGCCTCGCGGGGCGCGGGGTCGGTCCATCGGAAGGCGTCGAGGCCCGCGTCCGCGAGGTCGGCCGCGACCGATTCGACGAGTTCGGGGTCCCCGACGACGCCGACGCCCTGCCGGTCGTCGGTGGTCCGGACGCTGGCGTCGTACTCCTCGCCGGCGAACTCGGCGTCGAACCGCCGGCGGATGGGCGGGGAGGCCTGCACGACGTCGAACGCTTCGCGGAGGCGCTCGGTCAGCGCGGTGGCGTAGATGCCCCGGACTCGGACCCCGCTCATGGGTTGTGGCGGGCGAGGCGTGGGTCGGGTCGGTCGCGAACGGGACGATGGCGACCGTCGTCGCGCCGCGGTCGTCGCGTCGCGGTCGTCGGCCGCCCGGCGCGCGTCCGCCGGGCGACGGGTGGAGCGTGCATACGCGAGTGCTGGCGCGGTGGCCCCTTCGGTGTAGCGGTTCGGCGAGCGCGGGGCCAACCGCTCTTCTGTCGCATCACCGAAAACACTTTGATACTTACTGTTCCAGTTACTGGTATGGCTGTCCTGAGTGCCCTCCGACGAACGCCCGGTTCGCTCGCGCGCAACCCGGTCGTGTTCGTCCCGATGTTCGTGTTGCTCGCCCTGCAAGTACCCCAGTACGCCCTCCAGTCGGTGAGTCCGACCCTGAGCATCTTCGTCTCTCTCGGACTCTCGCTGGTGTTTCTGGTCTCCATGCCGTTCTTCCAGGCGGGCATCATCGGCATGGCCGACGAGGCCCTCGACGGTCGGACGTCGCTGAACACGTTCGTCGCCGACGGCAAGTCCAACTACGTCTCGATACTCGTCGCGTACCTGGCGATGCTGGCCATCAACTTCGTCATCGGGACGATAGGCTTCTTCGCGGTCGTCGGGGGCGGCATCTTCTTCCTCGACGGTGGCATGGAGTCCATCCCGACCTCGGTGTTCGCGGTCGTGGCCGTCGTCGTCGCGCTGGTCGCGCTGGGCTACCTCCTGGCCGTCTTCTTCCTCCAGTTCTACGGTCAGGCCATCGTCATCGACGACCTCGGGGCGGTCGAGGGGCTCAAACACAGCGCGGGCGTGGTCCGGCGCAACCTCGCGAGCACGCTGGGCTACACCCTGCTCGTGATGGTGCTGGGCGGCGCGGCCGGCCTCGTCTTCGGACTCGCGTCGGCGGTCGCCTCGACCGGTTCGACGGCGGTCGTCTCGTCGGGTTCGCTGTCGGGCGTGGGAGTCCCCGAACCCTCGCTCGGCATCGTCGTCGCGGGCGCGGCCATCGTGGTCGCCTTCGGGACGGCGCTCGGCGGCGTCTTCGGGGTCTACTCGGTCGCGTTCTACCGCGCCATCGACCGGTAGCCGACCGATTCCCACCCTTTAATCCCGCGCGGCTCCCCATATCCGGACACATGACTGTCATCGAGGACCAGCACGCCGACCTCGGCGCAGAGTGGGCGGAGTTGGGCGGCCGCCGGTTCCCGGCGGCGTACGGCCGGCCCGAGCGCGCTCACCGCGCGGTCCGGAACGTGGTCGGCGTCACGGAGATGCCCTACGGCGTAGTGGTCGTCCGGGGCGACGACCGCGTGGCGTACGTCGACAACGTGGTGTCCAACCGGGTGCCGGCCGACGACGGCGAGGGGGTCTACGCCCTCCTGCTCGACCCGCAGGGCGGCGTCGAACTCGACCTGTACGTCTACAACGCCGGCGAGCAGCTCCTGTTGTTCGTCCCGCCGGGCGAGGCCGCCCCGCTGGCCGACGAGTGGCGCGAGAAGGTGTTCATCCAGGACGTCGAAATCGACGTGGCGACCGACGAGTTCGCGGCGTTCGGCGTCCACGGTCCGAAGGCGACCGAGAAGATAGCCAGCGTACTCAACGGTGCCTCGTCGCCGGAAGAACGCCTCTCGTTCGCTCGCGGGCGGGTGTCCGAGGTCGGCGTCACCGTCGTCCGGACCGACGCGCCGACCGGCGAGGAGGGGTACGAGGTGGTCTGTACCACCGGGACGACGGTGAACGAGACGGGCCACGAGCGAGCGAACGCCGAACTCGTGTTCGACGCGTTGCTCAACCACGGACTGAACGCCGCGCCGTTCGGCAGGCGGACGTGGCACTCGCTCACGCTCGAAGCCGGGACGCCGCTGTTCGAGACGGAACTCGACGGGCGAATCCCGAACGTCGTCGGTCTCCGGAACGCGGTGGACTTCGAGAAGGGCTGTTTCGTCGGCCAGGAGGTCGTCTCCCGCGTCGAGAACCGGGGACAGCCGAGCCGGCGACTCGTCGGCCTCCGGACCGACGCGGTCCCCGAACCGGGCGCGGCCGTCTTCGACGGCGACGAGTCGGTCGGCGAGGTGACCCGCGCGGTCGACAGTCCCTCGCGGGGCGAACCCATCGCGCTCGCCGTGCTGGATTACGGCGTGGCCGACGACGACCCGGTCCTGACGGTTCGCGTCTCGGGCGAGGAGGAACTCGCGTCGCTGGTCGACCTCCCGTTCGTCGAGGGGAGCGATAGGTCGGCCCGACTGCCGGCGTACTGACCCGACGCGCGGCCGCCGCTCGCCGTTCTCACCCGTACTCGCGCGCGACGACCCGAACCAGCGTCCGCGTGAACCCGAGGACGATGGGGCCGACGAAGATGCCCGTGAACCCGAACACGAGGAGCCCGCCGAACATCCCCAGCACCAGCACGGCCGGGTTGAGCCGTGCGCTCCGGCCGCCGACCACCGGCCGGAGGTAGTTGTCGGTCAGATTCACGACGCCGAACCCGTACACCAGCAGGGCCGCCCCGCCGAGGAGTCGGCCGGCGAGCAGGAGGTACGCGCCCGCCGGCAGCCAGATGAACATCGACCCCACGAACGGCAGGACGCCGAACACGACCGCGAGCATCGTCCAGAACAACACGTTCGAGAACCCGAGGACGAACAGCGCGAGTCCCGTCAGCACGGCCTGCACCACCGCGATGACCAGCGTCGTTATCAACACCGCGTAGGTGAGTCGGTCGAGCTCCGCGAGCAGTTCGTCCTGCACGCGCTCGGGCAGCGGCGTCACGTCGCGGACCCACGCCACGGTCGACTCGCCGCCCACGAGCAGGTAGTACAGCGTGAACCCGAATATCGTCGCGCCGAGCGTCAGCTTCGAGACGCCGCCGAGGACCCCAGAGGCCTCGCCCACGACGCGGGTCACGCCCGACTGGACGAGCCCGGCCACCTCTTCGAGCGCCCGGTCGACGTACTCCAGCGGGTCGACCCCGACCGCGTCGACGACCAGTTGCCGGACCGACTCGACCTCCGCGCCGAGGTCGGCCGACCGGACGCTCTCGACGGCGGCCAGCGCCTGCTGGACCACCACCCGGAGCAACAGCGCGAGCGGCAACGCGAACAACACCCCCGCCGCCGCCATCAGGACGGCGGCCGACTTGCGCGGGCCGATTCGGGGCGCGAGCCTGCGCTGAAGCGGAAAGAGCGTGTACGCCAGCAACACCGCGAGCGCGAGGTAAGTGAAGAAGGGCCACACGACCAGCAACGAGGCGTACAGCCCGACCCCCAATAGGGCGAGCGCGAACGCCTTCTCGGCATCCATACCGCGCGTACGACGGCCGCCCGGAAAAAAGCGGGCGCGGAATCCGCTCAATAGACGATGCCGAGCATGCCGTTCGACGAGTCGAAGTCCGAGCCGTTGTACGCGTCCTGATTCTCGGTGCCGTACGAGCCCAGCGACTCCCACGCGTCGAGGAACTCCTGTCGGGAGCCGGCGAACTGCCAGTCGGGGTTCGTGATGTGGCCGTGGTCCCACGGGTCGTGGTGAGCGGCGGAGACGACGCCGTAGTCCTCCTCGTCGGCCGTCGGGACGTCGTAGAGGCGACCGTGCCACTGGGCGGTGATGCCCGTGGACTTCTTGACGTGCTTGTCCTGCTTCTTGGAGACGTAGTCGCTGCCGTCGTAGTAGAGGATGTAGCGGTCGCTCGACGGGACGATGTTACCCCAGTCGCCGTCGTCGACCATCTTCGAGCGCACCCCCTCGGCGTCGAATCCGAGATAGCGACGCCACGCCACGTTGACCGGCGCGGAGCGCTCGCTCACGCTGCCGGACTTGTAGACGTACAGCGGGCCGAAGTAGCTGGGCGAGTGATCGTCGGTTTCGGCGTCGTCCGTCTCGGCGTCGTCGGACGCGTTCAGTTCGGCGTGGATGGACTGCTCGGCGGTCGCGTGCTGGTCGAACGTGCCGAAGACGCCGACGTCGCGGTACTCGACCATGCTGGGACCGTCGGACTCCCGTACCTCCGCGGGCACCCGCTCGGCCGGAAGCGTGACCGGGTCGTACTCGACGGTCGCCTCGCCGAACGCTTTCCGGAGGTCCGGGCTCGTGAACTGCTCGTAGTGGCGGTACTCGTCGCCGTCGCGCTCGAACTGGTGGATGCGCTTGCCGGTCGCCCGGACGGGGCCGTCGCTCTCTCTCGCGGCGGCCGCGCCCGCTGGGACGGCCGCCGCGAGCAGTCCGGCGGCCGCGCCGCGAACGAATCGTCGCCGTCCGATGCCGGTCGAGTCGCCGTCTCGAACCATAGTACTTACCGAACTGTCCCGGGGAACTAAATTCTTTTCCCAGGTAGTTATATTTATTTTATTTATGAATATATCGGTCGCAGTACCGGCGGTTCGGGGTGGAATCGACAGGGTTTCGGCCCCCAGGTTCCTACCGAAACTCGAATGAGCAAGGACTACATCGACGTCCGGGGGGCCGAGGAACACAACCTCAAGGACCTCGACGTCTCCATTCCGCGCGAGTCGTTCAACGTGGTGACGGGGCTGTCGGGGTCGGGGAAGTCCTCGCTCGCGTTCGAGACGGTATACGCCGAGGGCCAGCGCCGCTACATCGAGAGCCTGTCGGCGTACGCCCGCAACTTCCTCGGCCAGATGGACAAGCCGCAGGTCGAGAACGTCGAGGGGCTGTCGCCCGCCATCTCCATCGACCAGAAGAACGCGGCCAACAACCCCCGGTCGACGGTCGGCACGGTGACGGAACTCCACGACTACTTCCGGTTGCTGTACGCCCGCATCGGGACGCCACACTGTCCGGAGTGTGGCCGAGAAGTGGGCGAGCAGAGCGCCCAGAACATGGTCCGGCGCGTCCTCGAACTCCCCGAGGGAACCAAGGCCAAGATAGCGGCCCCGGTGGTCCGCGACCAGAAGGGCGCGTTCGAGGACCTGTTCGACGACCTCGTCTCGGAGGGGTACAGTCGGGTCGAGGTCGACGGCGAGGCGTTCGACCTCGCGCTCGACAGGCCCGACCTCGACGAGAACTACGACCACGACGTCGACGTGATAGTCGACCGCGTCAGCGTCGACCCCGAGGCCCGGAGCCGCATCACCGACAGCGTCGAGACCGCCCTGGCGGAGGCCGACGGCGCGCTGAAGGTCGTCGTCCCCGACCCGCCGGCGGACGCCGCCGAGGACCTCGGCGGGGCCGCGGCGCGCTCGACTGGGGACCTCTCGGAGGGCGACGACGAGGACCGCCTCGTGGTGGAGTTCTCGGAAGACCTCGCCTGCACCCACTGTGGCATCGACTTCCGGGAGATAGAGACCCGGAGCTTCTCGTTCAACAGCCCCCACGGCGCGTGTCCGGAGTGTGAGGGCATCGGCGAGACCAAGGAGGTCGACGAGGACCTCGTGGTCGTCGACCCCTCGAAGCCGCTCAAGCACGTGTTCGAGCCGTGGAGCTACGACCGCACCTACTACCGTCGCCAGCTCGACAACGTGGCCGACCACTTCGGCGTGAGCGTCGACACGCCCTTCGAGGAGTTGCCCGAGCACGTCCGGGAGGCGTTCGTCTGGGGCACCGACGAGGTGGTCCACTTCGAGTGGACGACCAGGAACGGCACCCGGGAGAAAGACGAGCCGTTCGAGGGCGTGATTCCCAACCTCGAACGCCGGCACGTCGAGACCGATTCGGACAGCACCCGCGACCACATCGAGGAGTTCATGGCGGTCACGACCTGCCCCGAGTGCGAGGGCACCCGGCTCAACGACCAGAGCCGGTCGGTGTACGTCGACGGCACCTCGATTACGGCGGTCAACGAGCTGTCCATCGGCGACGCCCTGGACCACTTCGAGGGGCTGGAGGCGCAACTCGACGAGCGCGAGACCACCATCGCCGAGGAGATTCTGAAGGAGATTCGCGCGCGACTCGGCTTCATGGCGGAGGTCGGGCTGGAGTATCTGACCCTCGACCGCGAGGCCTCGACCCTGTCGGGCGGCGAGAGCCAGCGCATCCGACTCGCCACCCAGATCGGTTCGGGACTCGTCGGGGTGCTGTACGTCCTCGACGAGCCCTCCATCGGACTCCACCAGCGGGACAACGACCGGCTGTTGAACACGCTGCAGGAGCTTCGGGACCTCGGCAATACCCTGCTCGTGGTCGAACACGACGAGGAGACGATGCGCCAGGCCGACAACGTCATCGACATGGGTCCCGGCCCCGGCAAGCGCGGCGGCGAGGTCGTCGTCCAGGGCACCACCGAGGAGATAGAGGCCTGCGAGGACTCGCTCACGGGCGACTACCTCGCCGGCCGCAAGGCGATTCCGGTGCCCGACGACCGGCGCGACTCCGAGGAGACGCTGACGGTCGTGGGCGCGCGCCAGCACAATCTGAAGGACCTCGACGTGGAGATTCCGGTCGGGCAGTTCACCGCGATTACCGGGGTGTCCGGCTCCGGCAAGTCGACCCTGATGCACGACGTGCTCTACGAGGGGCTGGCCCGCGAGATGAACGACAACACCAGCGTCGACCCCGGCGACCACGACGCCATCGAGGGCGTCGAGCACGTCGAGAAGGTCCGGCTCATCGACCAGTCGCCCATCGGCCGCACGCCCCGCTCGAACCCCGCGACCTACACCAACGTCTTCGACTACGTCCGGGAGCTGTTCGCCGAGACCAAACTCGCCAAGCAGCGCGGCTACGAGAAGGGCCGGTTCTCGTTCAACGTGAAGGGCGGGCGCTGCGAGGAGTGTGGCGGCCAGGGCACCGTCAAAATCGAGATGAACTTCCTCTCGGACGTGTACGTCCCCTGCGAGGAGTGTGGCGGCGACCGGTACAACGACGAGACGCTGGAGGTCACCTACAAGGGCGCGACCATCGCGGACGTCCTCGACATGTCGGTCGAGGAGGCCTACGACTTCTTCGACCACGACCAGCGCATCGCCCGGCGGCTCGGCCTGCTCAAGGACGTTGGCCTCGACTACATGAAGCTGGGCCAGCCGTCCACGACCCTCTCGGGCGGGGAGGCCCAGCGGGTCAAACTCGCGGAGGAACTCGGCAAGAGAGACACCGGCGACACGCTCTACCTGCTCGACGAGCCGACCACCGGCCTCCACAAGCACGACGAGCGCAAGCTGATAGAGGTGCTCCAGCGACTCACCGACAAGGGCAACACCGTAGTCGTCATCGAGCACGAACTCGACCTCGTGAAAAACGCCGACAACGTCGTCGACCTCGGCCCCGAGGGCGGCGAGGACGGCGGGGAGGTCGTGGCCTCGGGCACGCCGGAGGACGTCGCGCGCGACGAGGACTCGTACACCGGTCGCTACCTCCGGGACATGCTCCCGGACGTCGACCTCGACGGCCCGCGCGCGGACCGCGAGCGGGCCGCGCCCGCGACCGACGACTGACCCGTCCGCTGCCGGCTCCCCGACGAGTCTCCCGTTTTGGCGCTCGGGGCCCGTATCGTCCGACTAACCCCCGGAACTTCCGCGTTACCCACCGTAAACGAGCGGTGTCGGTCGTCGCCGCCGAGCTAAGTACTGGATAACAAAGTACGCATCCGGAGAAATTGTCGTAGCGTGTTCGGACGGGTGGCGGCGGCATCGGCGCAACAAGCGATTGAGCGGCCTGAAGAGCATGAGCTCGGCTGACAACTCACCGGAACAGGAGACGCTGTCGGAGGACCTGATCTTCGACGTCCTCAAGAATCGGCGACGGCGATACACGCTGCATTACCTCAAGCAGCAGGAGCGCCCGGTCGAGCTGAGCGAACTCGCCGAGCAGGTCGCGGCGTGGGAGAACGACACGACGGTCGAGGGGCTGTCGGCCAACGAGCGCAAGTCGGTGTACACCTCCCTCTACCAGACCCACCTCCCGAAGCTCGCGGACGCGGGCATCGTCGACTACAACCAGAACCGCGGGGTGGTGGAACTGTCGGACAACGCCGCCCAGCTTGAGGGCTACCTCCGCCCGCAGGACGACTTTCCGTGGATACGGTACTACGTCGGGCTCGCGGTCGTGAGCGCGGTCCTCGTCGTGGGCGACCTGCTCGGCGTGCCGCCGTTCGACGCCATCCCCGACGAGATATGGGGCGTGCTCATCGTGGCGGCGTTCGCGCTCTCGGCGGCGACCCACTACCTCCGGCGGCGGCGACTCGCCGACCAGGAGGCACCGTCGAACGTGGAGGGGTAGACTCAGTCGGCGAATTTCCGACGCTGGGCTGGGGTCACGAAGTAGCCGTTTTCCCGGCGGTAATTGCGTCTATATCTCGAACTTCAGCTTCCGAAATCCGGCGCGTAAATCCGGCGGGTGCGAGTAACGCGCGAGGGACGAGCGTCGCAGAGAGCGACGACCGAGACGCACAGGAGGCCGGGGGACGGGGGTTGCGGTCGCGGTGCGGTTACTCATTGGCCTCGGTAGTAGCTAGCTACATCGGGATGAACGTTGGATGAGTCGAAGAAGCTAGCTATTGCCTCGACCAATGAGTAACCGCAACCGCACCGCACGGCACCGCGCCTCGTCCTCCCCAACCGCCTGCGTTGCTCGGCCGAAGGCCTGCGCTACTCGGCCCTCGCACGAGATGGCGCGACACGAGGTCGCGCCAGCGCGCGCCGGTTGGAAGGCGACGCCAGCGCGCGCCGGTTGGAAGGCGACGCCAGCGCGCACCAACTGGAAAACGACGCCAGCGCGCTGTGAGACGACCGACCGACCGAGCGCCGACCGGCGAGCGGTGAATACTTGGGTCCCAGCGACGTACGAGCGACCGATGTACGACTTCGTGGTGGTCGGGGTCGGACCGGCTGGGTCGCGGTTCTCCCGCCGGGCGGCCGAACGGGGGTACGACGTGCTGGCGCTCGAACGGGGCGCGGTCGGCGACCCGCTGGCCTGTTCGGGCCACGTCAGCACCGACGTCTGGGAGTTCACCCCCGAGGGCGCGCGCGACCGACTCCTCCAGAACGAGGTGTACGGCGCGCGGTTCCACGTCGGCGGCCCCGACAGCGACCACTACCCCTTCTACAAGCGCGAGGCCGTCTCGAACGTCATCGACCGGGTCGGCCTCGACCGGGAACTCGCCGACGCGGCCCGCGACGCCGGGGCCGACGTTCGGGAGAACCACAGCGTGCAGGCGGTCGACGAGCGCGCCGACCGCGTGGTGGTCACCGCCAGCACGCCCGACGGCACCGAGACGTTCGCCGCGCGAATGGTCGCCGGCTGCGACGGCCCGGTGTCGCGGGTCCGGTCGGAACTCGGCCTCCCCGGCCCCGGCGAGAAGCTACAGGGCGTGTTGGCCTTTTCGGAGGAGGACGACCCCGGGGACTTCGTGGACGTCCACCTGACTGCCCCGCGCTTTTTCGCGTGGCGCATCCCTCGGGGAGAGGCCGGCGTCGAGTACGGCCTCGCGGCCCCGCCGGGGTCGGACCCCTCCGCGACCGACCTGTTCGCCGAGTTCACCGACGACTACGACGTCGAGACCGCCGAGTTCTGCGCCGGCATGATTCCGGTCGGCCCGCCCGAGACGGTGACGAGCCGTCGCGGGTTCCTGCTCGGCGACGCCGCCGCCCAGACCAAGCCCTTTACCGGCGGCGGCATCCTCTACGGCATGACCGCCGCCGACCACGCCGCCCGAACTATCGACCCCGAGCGACCCGCCACCCTGCGGGACTACGAGGACGCGTGGCGCGACGAATTGAGTACCGAGATACGGCTGGGCCACTGGATTCGCAAGTGCTACTCGCTGCCCGAGCGCGTCCAGCACGCCGGGCTGTCGGCGTTCTCGGGCGAGATCGGGGTCCACATGGACAGGCCGACCTCCTTCTTCTCGGTCGAGCACCTGAAGAAGCTGTTGTCGGGGTGACTCCACCCAAACAAAGACGTACCGCCCGCGACAGCTTCCGGTATGCTCGTTCGAGAGGCGATGACGACCGACGTGGTGACGGTCCCGGCCGACGCCCCGCTCCAGCGGGCGGTCGGCCGGATGCTCCGCGAGGGCGTCGGCAGCGTCGTCGTCACCCGCGACGGCGACCCGGCCGGCATCCTGACCGAGACGGACACCCTGAAGGCGGGCTACCTCTCCGAGCGGCCGTTCACCGAGATTCCCGTGACGAAGGTGGCCAGCGACTCGCTGGTGACGATTCCGCCGGGCGTCACGGTCCGGACGGCCGTCGGCCGGATGCGCGACAACGAGGTGAAGAAGCTTCCCGTCGTCGAGGACATGGAGATCGTCGGCATCATCACCGTGACCGACGTGGTGCGCCACCACGAGGCGCTGGTCGACGAGGCGGTCCAGGTGGCCGAGGGGCGACAGGACTGGCCGCCCGAGTCGCGGGGCTGGCGCTCCGACGACTCCTGAACCGGGGCGGTTTGGTCCGGGGCGCACCCGGGCCCCGACCCGCGTTCGAAGCCCCGACTGGTGGGTTCATGGCGGTCGCGGCCCAACCCACCGACATGCTCCCGATAGCCGACGCCTTCGAGTACGACTACCGCGGCTGCGACCTCGTCTTCGGTCGGGGCTGTGCGGACCGACTCGGCGAGTACCTCGCCGACCGCGACTGCGACCGCGCGCTCGTGGTCTGCGGGTCGAACGTCGGCGCGAACCGCGACCTGATGGCCCCCATCGAGGCGGGGTTGGGCGAGCGGCTCGCGGGCGTGTTCGACGGGACCACGCCCGGCAAGCCCGCCGAGTCCGCGTTCGAGGCGATCGACGCGATGCGCGAGGTCGACGCCGACGTTCTCGTGGGCGTCGGCGGCGGCAGCAGCCTCGACGTGGCCCGGCAGGCCAGCGCGTTCGCGCCCGACGGCCGGGCGCTCGCCGACCTCCGGGAGGAAGCCCGCGAGCGCGGCGCGGTCGCGCCGCCGGATTCTGCTCCCGGCGAGCGCCCGCCGGTCGTCGTCGTTCCGACGACGTTCGCGGGCGCGGACGTGTCGGCCGGCGGGTCGCTGCGAGTGCTGTCGGCCGACGAGTCGCCGACCGACCAGCCCGTCCTCGCCAGCGGGACGACGATGCCGGTCGCCGACTTCGCGGACCCCGCGCTGTTCGAGACCACGCCCGCGAGCGTGCTCGCCGGGTCGGCGATGAACGGCCTCGACAAGGGCATCGAGACGCCGTACGCCCGTGACGCCAACCCCGCGAGCGACGCGACGGCGGTCCACGGCCTCCGCCTGCTGAGCGAGGCGCTTCCCGAGGTCGTCGACGGCGAGCAGGCCGCCGGCCCCGACGCGATAGAGCGGGCGGTCGTCGGTTCGCTGCTGGTCCAGCTCGACCGGAAGGTCTCGGTCGTCCACGCCGTCGGCCACGGGTTCGCCCGCCGGTACGACGTCCAGCAGGGCGCGGTCCACGCGGTCGTGGTGCCCCACGTCCTCCGATATCTCTTCGGGGAAGTGGACGCCGCTCGCGACCTGCTGGCCGAGGGCCTCGGCGTCGAGACCGCCGGTCGCTCGGACGACGAGGTCGGCGAGGCGGTGGTCGAGGCGGTCGCCTCGGTTCGGGACGCGCTCGGCGCGCCGACGCGGCTTCGGGACCTGCCCGAGACACGGGAGGCCGACCTGCCCGCCATCGCCGCGTTCGTCGTCGACGACCACCCGATGGAGCGCGCGCCGGCGGGACTCGACCCGAGCGCCCAGGCCGTCGAGGCGGTGCTGCGCGAGGCGTGGTGACGTTGGGCGGTCCGCGCGGGACTACACCGTCTCGGGCAGCCAGCCGCCGTCGACTTCGACGTTCTCGCCGCTGAGGTAGTCGCTGTCCTCGTCGAGGAAAAAGAGGACGGCCTGGGCCACGTCCTCGAAGCCGGCGGGCCGCCCGCGCGGGAGGTCCTCGGGGAACTCGTCGGAGTTCTCGACCACGTAGGGCGAGACCGCGTTGACCGTGATGCCGTCGTCTTGGGTGTCGCTGGCGAGCATCCGGGTGAACATCAACACGCCCTGCTTGGCGATGAAGTACGGCGCGTTCTTCGGGTTCACCATCCCCTTCTCGGCGCTCGCGTAGCCGACGTTCACGATGCGGCCCCACTCGCGCTCGCGCATCCCCGGTAGCGCGCGCTTACAGCAGAGGTAGGTGCCGTTGACGTTGGCCTGGAGGACGGTGTTCCACTGCTCGAAGCTAATCGTCTCCCAGTGGTCGGGCGCGAAGGGGCCGACGTTGTTCACCAGCACGTCGACCGTCCCGAGGTCGGCCTCGATTCGGTCGAACAGGTCGGCCACGTCGTCGGGGTCGGCCACGTCGCCCTGCACGGCGGTCGCGTCGGGCGCGCCGCGCTCGCGGGCCTCGTCGGCGACGGCCTCGGCGGCGTCGCGGCTGGTCCGGTAGTGGACCGCCGTCGACGCGCCCCGCTCGGCCAGCGCGTACAGCAGTTCGCGCCCCACGCCCGTCGCGCTGCCGGTCACCAGCGCGGTCCGGTCGGTCAGGTCGGGTCGTATCACGGCCGAGCGTTGGGACTCGGCACACATTGTTGTTGAGGCCCCGCGCTCGGCGGGCCATCGAACGCCGGTGGGTCCTCCGAGCGCGTCAGACCACGTCCGGGGTCGGGCGGCCGGCTCTCAGTCGTCGGCGGGGACCGAGCCGGTCCAGTTGGCGTCGGTCGTCGCGGTCGTCGGCTCCAGCGAGGGCGTCTCCGTCGCGTCGTCCGCGGCCGCCTCGCCGGTCTCGATTGCGTCGTCGGACGGCTCGTCGACTCGTCCGTCTCGGTTTGTGTCTGTCGATTCTTCCGGTCGTACGTCCTCGCCGTTCCCCTCCGGCGGGGCTGTGTACAGGATGCCCCGGCTCTCGCTTCGGTACGTCATCGTTGACGAGTTTCTCGGTCTTTCCGTATGAAAAAAGTTCTCCCCAACGTGTTAATGGTATCTAACCTCTATTAATACGTATTAGGTTTCTTCGGAGGCCAGATAGTTGGTTCTGGAATCCGAACGCCCGGGCATGGACCCAGACCGAGACCCGGTCGCGGAGAGCGCGACCGACTCCGCCGACCTCTACGACGTGGCGACGTGGGAACGCCGGAGCTGGCTCGACGCCGCGTCGACCGCCATCTACGGGCTGTCGAGCGCGGTCGCGCCGTACGTCGCCGGCCTGTTCGTCCTCCTTATCGTCGTGGTGGAACTGGTGCTGTTCGGGGTCGCGCTCGTCTCGTTCCGGAACCCGGTCGTGGCTGCGCTGGTCCTGCTGTCGATAGTGCCGGCGTTCGGGCTGGCGGCGTACATCTGGTACGCCGACGTCACCACGTCGGAGCCGCTGTCGCTGCTGGCGATGACGTTCCTGCTCGGCGTCCTGCTGGCGAGCTTCGCGGCCGTCATCAACACCACGTTCCAGTTGGTGTTCTCGCTGATTCCGCTCGTCGGGACCGTGCTGTTCTACTTCTTCGTCGTCGCGCCGGTCGAGGAGACGGTCAAGTGGCTCGCGGTTCGGCTCTACGCCTTCCGAAGCGACCAATTCGACGCGGTGGTCGACGGCGCGGTGTACGGCGCGGTCGCCGGCCTCGGGTTCGCCACCATCGAGAACGCCCTCTACATCACGCAGGGGTTCGCCGGGGCGACGGCGGCCGGGACCGACGCCATCGTCGGCGCGAGCCAGACCGCTGCCGCCCGCCTGCTCGCGGGACCGGGCCACGTCATCTACTCGGCGTTCGCGGGCTACTACCTCGGACTCGCCAAGTTCAACCGCGACGACGCCGGCCCGATAGTCATCAAGGGACTGCTCATCGCGGCGTTCATCCACGCGACCTACAACTCCGCCGTGACCTACCTCCCCGCGGCGCTCGAACTCCTCGGGGTCGCGGTCGCGCCGGGCGTGGCGTTCCTCGGGTTCGTGGTGGTGTACGACGGCGTGTTCGGCTACCTGCTCTACCGCAAGATCGCGCGGTACCGGAACGCCTACCGACAGGTCGACATGAACCGGGACGTGAGCTTCGAGGGGAGCGAGGACGAGGCATTCCGGGCCAGTGCCGCCGGAGACGCCGAGGCGTCGAGCGTCGACGACGGGAACGTCGACGCGGACGAACGCGGCGAGCGCGACCACGCAGTCACCGAGGACGCCGCCGGAGGGTCGGTTGCGGACGAACCGGACGGGACCGACGGCGTCGAGGCCCGCGAGGAAGACGCCGCCGACGACCGGCCCGCGAGCGATTCGGAGTGAGTCGAACTCCGACGACCCACAGCGGACCTTCTTTCAGTCGGTCCGCGACGCCTCGCGGGCGTCGCTCGCGTCCCCGGCCTCGTATCCGGCGTCGGCCAGCAGTCGCTCGGCGTACTTGGCGACGACGTCGACTTCCAGATGCACCGGGTCGCCCGGTTCCTTCCCCGAGAGGGTGGTCACGCGCCGGGTCTCGGGGATGACCGCGACCGAGAAGGCGTCCGCGCCGCGCTCGGCGACCGTGAGGCTGACGCCGTCGACCGCGACCGAGCCCTTGTCCACGACGTAGCCGTCGAACGCCTCGGGGATGGCGAATTCGTACTCCCAGTCTTCGCCCACCTGTCGGACGCCCGTGACCTCGCTGGTCGCGTCGACGTGGCCCTGCACGACGTGGCCGTCGAACCGACCGTCGGCGGGCATCGCCCGTTCGAGGTTCACCGGGTCGCCGACCGTCAGGTCGCCCAGATACGTCTTCTCGACGGTCTCGGTCGCCAGAAACACCTCGAACCAGTCCGGGCCGTACTCCTCGACGGTCAGGCAGGCCCCGCTGACGCTGACGCTCTGGCCGCGGTCGAGGTCCTCGGCCACCCCGTCGGCTTCGATGCGAAGGCGTCGCCCGTCGTCGGTCTCGGTCGCGGCGACCACCTCGCCCGTCTCCTCAACGATTCCGGTAAACATGTCATATCTGTGGGTTCGGTCGGATGAAAAGGGTTGCGGAAGTAGCGTCGCGGCGCTGTCGGGGAGCGTTGCGTGGCCGGTGTGTGGACGCCGTACGGGGCGCGGACGCGGTTGCGGGGCGGCGCTGTGCGGTCGCAGTTGCGGTACTCGGTGGCTCAAGTAGAAGCAGCGTCGTCGTTCCCTATCGTCGTCGTCCCCGCGTCGTCGTTTTGCCGTATCGCTCTCGCGTCATCTTTTCGCCGTATCGTTTCCGCGCCGTTCCCTGCCGTCGTCTCCACTTGTCCTCCTCTCGAATCGTTCGAGCTAGCTACTGCCGAGACCTCTGAGAGACCGCGCCGCATCCGCACCACTCAGTACCGCATCCGCACCGCCCAGCACCGCATCCGCACCACTCAGTACCGCATCCGCACCGCCCAGCACCGCATCCACCCGCACCCAGCCGTGTCGGTTCCGGCACGCCGGGGACTTTTTCACGCCCCGCCGGATACCAACCGGCATGAGCGACACGGGCATCATGGGGACCATCCAACTCGCCGCGACCCTCGTGTTCGCGCTCCCCGTCGGCCTGCTCGGACTCCAGTTCCTTCTGGACGGGCGACTCCTGTCGGGGACGGGGTTCGTGGTCGTCGCGGTACTGATGGTCGCGCTGGAGGAGTATCTGACCACGCCGAAAGACGTGCCGGGTGCGGTCGCGCGGAAGGCGGTCGGAACGGTGGCGAAGACGCCGGATGACGAGGAGTGAGGGGTGGGACGGCTCAGTCGTCGTCCGACCGGCCGCCGTCGGCGACCGGTGAGGCCGGCTCGAACTCCGAGTCCGTCTCGATGTCGGCGTCCGGGTCCGGTCCGACGTCCGGGTCCGCACCAGCCTCCGAATCCGCCTCGACGTCGGGGTCCACCTCGCTCTCGGCCTCGGCTCCGACCGACGCCTCCGCGTCGCGGACCTCGAACTGGTCGACGAGTTCCTTCAGCGTCCGCGCGGACTCCGAGACGGTCTTGACGTTGCGCGAGACGTCGTTGATGGCGGCGGTCTGCTCCTCGGTCGCCGACGAGACGGTGCTGGCCTCGGCGGCGGTCTGCTGGCTCACGCTCGACACCTCGTCGACCATCGCCACGACCTGTTCGGTCGAGACCGCCTGGTCGTCGGCCGCGTCGGATATCTCCTCGACGCCGTGCTCGGCCTCCTCGGCGACGTCGGCGATGTCGTCGAACATGTCGATCGCGTCCTCGATGGTCTCCGAGCCGGTTTCGACGCGCCGTTGCATCGAGCGCATGTCGCCGACCGTGTCGTCGGCCGAGTCCTGTATCTCGTCGATGAGTTCCTCGACCTCGTCGGTGGCGTCGCCGGCCTCGCTGGCGAGTTGCTTTATCTCGTCGGCCACGACCGCGAAGCCCTCGCCGGCCTCGCCGGCCCGGGCGGCCTCGATGGAGGCGTTGAGCGCGAGCAGGTTGGTCTGCTCGGCGATTTCGGTGATGAGCCCGACGATCTCGTTTATCTCCTTTATCTGGTCTTCGAGCCCCTCGACCTGTCCGACGGCGGCGTCGGCCTCCGACTCGATGGCGGCTATCTCCTCGGTGGCGTCGGCGGCGTGTTCCCGGCCCCGGTCGGCCAGGGCGGCCGCCTCGCTGGCGGTGTCGACCACGCCGTCGGCCGACGAGGCGACCTCCTCGATGGTCGCCGAGAGGTCGTTCATCTCGCCGGCGGCCGTCTGCAGTTTCTCGGTCTGTCGCTCGGCTCCGTAGGCGATCTCCTCGACCGACTCGGCGGTCTCCTGGCTGGCGGCGTCGATCTCCTCGGCGCTGGTGGCGGTCTGGTCGCTGACCCCCGCGAACTGGTCGGCGAGGTCCTTGACCTCCGCCAAACTGCGCTCGACCTCGGCCAGCCCGGCGTCGAGGTCGGCCATCACCTCGCCGTACTGGCCCGGCAGGTCGTCGTCGAGGTCCTGGTCGAGGCGGCCGTCGCGCAACTGCTGGCTGGCGTCGCGTATCCGGTCGAAGCTCCGGCCGAGCTGGTCGACCCCGGATTCGAGGTCGGCCAGCACCGCCCCGTACTCGCCGGGGAGGTCGGTGTCGACGTCCTGGTCGAGCTCGCCCGCCTTCACGTTCCGGCTGGCGCGTCGAATCTCGCCGAAGCCGGTCTGCAATCTGTCGATGCCCTCCTCGATGTCGGTCATGATGGCCCCGTACTCGCCGGGGAGGTCGGTGTCGACGTCCTGGTCGAGCTCCCCCTCGCCGAGGCCCCGGCTGACGCTCCGGAGCTCGTCGACCTGCCGCCGGAGGTTGCCCTGCATCTCGTCGAACGCGTCGACGAGCTCGCCGATCTCGTCGTCGCCCGCGTCGACCTCGATTTCCTCGTCGAACCGACCCTCCGCGAGCGCGGTCGCCCGGTCGCGGACGCCCTCGATGGGCGTCGAGAAGTACTCGGCCGCCTTGTACCCCAGCCCTAACACGACCACGAGGATGCCCCCGAGCAGCAGGAGGACGACGTTCCGCGCCGTCTCGGTCCGGTCGCTCAGCGCCTCGCCCAGCGCGAGGGCGGGTGCGTTCACGTCCTCCTCGGGGGCGGTCGCGAGCAGCGCGTACTCCCTGTCGCTGAACTCGAGGGGCGCGTACGACACGTAGTAGCCGTGTTCCCCGTCGTCCTCGGAGCGGGTGTACGTGTCGAGGCCAGTCTCGCCGGCCAGTATCCGGTTCTGGGCGACGGTCGCCAGCGCCCCCGCGTACGACTCGTCGCCGATGTTCGTCCCGACCACGGCCCGGTCGGGGTGGCTCAGCACTCGACCGTCGGCGTTGACGAGCGTCAGGTGGCCGGTCTCGGCGACGGTGACGGTGTTCGTCAGCCCCGAGATGATGCTGAAGTTGAACCTGAGCGAGACGACGCCCGCGAACTCGCCGTCGTGGTACACCGGCGTCGCGATGTACATCATCTGTCTGCCGTCGACCATCTCCACGTCGCCGACGTAGACCTCGCCGTCACCGAGCGACTCCGCGCCGCCGAACCACGCCTCGTCGGCGTAGGAGGTGTTCTCGACCGACTGGGAGGACACCTCGCCGGCCTCGTCCCTGACCGTTCGGATGACCCCCTGCCCGGTGTCGTCGGTCAGCACGATCTCGTCGTAGGCCGGCGCTTCACCGCCCTGGACGGTGACCGAACGCTCGTTCAGGTAACTCCGGAACGACTCGCTGATGCCGCTGCGCGCGTCCTCGACCGCCGCGGTCTGGAGCTCGTAGTAGTAGACGTTCGGCGCGATGACCCAGTCGAACTCCTCGTGGTAGGTGTAGGCGATGAACTTCTCCTCGGTCGGGTTGCCCGTCTGGGTTGTGTCCTCCCAGTCGTACTCGGCGACGCCCCACTCGCTCCCGTTCCGGACGGCCGGCGTCGACCGGATGCTTGACTGGACGTCGCTGTACATGGTCAGGCCGGCGTCGTCCAGGAGGTTGTACCCGTCTTCGAGGTCGTGATGGGCGACCACGTCACCTTCCAGGTCGGTCACGTAGGTATAGCCCGACGACCCGACGTAGCCCGGTTGGGCGGCCGCCGAGAGCGTGCCGTTCGGGGCGACGCCGTCGCCGTCGGTCCCGAAGAGCCGACGCTCGACCTCGTCTTTCACCTGCCGTTGCTCGGCCGCCGAGAGCTCGGCCCACTCGCGGCCGTCGTACTTGACGTCGAGAATCGTCCGCCTGGTGGTCTCGACGGTGTCGTGCAACTGCAGGGCGGTCCGGCCGACCTGCTGCTGGTTCTGCTCGCGAGTCAGTTCCATCTCGCCCGCGCTCGCGGCCTCGTAGTTGCGCATCGGCGTGGAGTTCGCGAGCGTGAGCGCGTCGATGCGTCGCGCGTCGAGCAGGTTCTCCAGCTCCTCGTGCCTGGAGTCGACGGTGGTGTTGAGTTCGCTGGTTATCTGGCGCTCGAGGTGGGCGGCGCTCTCGTCCTGGGCGTACGTCCCCAACTGCTGCATGTTCTGGAGCCCGACCACGCCCACCGCCGAGACCGGGACCAGCGAGATGGCGAGCAGCAACACGACCAGCTTGGTTCGTATCTTCATCTGCCCCCACCCGACCCGGTCGCGACACGTTCGCCCGCCCGGTCCCGCGTCTCGCTCTCGGCGTGCGCCCCGCGGTGGTCAGTCCCGTACGTCCGCTCGCTGTTCCCCTTCGATTGGACCATGGACGGAACAGGATAACCCGTTTATATAAACGTTCGCGCCGGATTTTTAGCTGTGATAATCCCCACATTAATTTCTCCAAGATAAATACTGCCCAAAGGGGAAGTACCAAAATTTGGCGACGCTCGCACGACTGTCGGGAGGGCATCGCCGAGCGGACCGACCCCTTCGGGTCAGGAGGTCCGAGGCCGTGCTCGGGCGCACCTGTTGTGCGAGTTCCTCGCCGAATGCCGTAGAGTGGGGGACCCGGCGACGTCGCTCACTGGGCAGGCGGCTCTTCGACCTCGCCGACCACGTCCGCGACGCCCTCGCCGTTGCGCTCGTTGTACAGCAACACGTCGATGGGGAGGGTCGGCGCGCCGCCGACGAGGTTCTCCATGACGACGAGTCGCTCGCGCGCGCGGGACATGCCCACGTAGAACACCCGTCGCTCGTTGTCGGTCAGCGTGGGCACGGGGTCGGTGGTGGAGGTGAACTCCTCGACGTCGTCGGGGAGGGCGGCCTGGTCGACCGTTGCCGCCATCTGCTCGACCACCTTCTCGGTCAGGTCGGTGGCGACGAACACGTGGTCGGCCTCTCGACCCTTCGCGGAGTGGATGGTACCGATGCGGACGCGGTCGGCCGCCACGTCCTGATAGTCGCTCGAGAAGTACGCCTTCATCGAGTTCTTCTGGAAGCTGGTGACCTTCCGGACCATGTCGGCCGCCGAGGCCGGGCCGGGCATGAACGGCGCGAAGTCGGTCACGAAGTCGGGGTCGACCTCTATCTCCGCGAGGTCGTCGGTGTCGGCCTCCGCCTCGCGCTCGTCGATGGCGTCGAACAACTCGTCGCGCTCGCTCGTGCCGAACGCCGAGTCCTGCAGCATGTCGGCCAGCCGCCGGGCCTGCAGGCCGGTGATGGGTTCCTCGTCGTCGACCTTCTCGACGGCGTCGACGTACTGCTGGAGCCGCTCGGTCCACATCCGCTGGTCGGTCAGGCACTTGAACGGGATGCCCTCGTCGATGAACTCGTCGATGAACCGGAACATCTGGTAGCGCGCCCGGAACAGCAACATCAGGGTGCCGTCGTGTTCCTCGATGGTGTACCGGACGTTCCGGACGAGTTCGAGCATCGAGGGGCTGTCGACCTGCTCGACCGCGCCGCCCTCCTTGCGGGGCGAGAGGTTCTTCTCCTGTCGCTCGTCGATGTGGCGGACCTCCTGTTGGACCACCTGGAGGATTTCGGAGGGGAGTCGGTGGGAGGTGTCGAGGATGACGTCGTCGCCGCCCTCGTCGAGCAGGAGCTTGGGGTCGGCACCCTGCCACGCGTAGACGACCTGGTCGTCGTCGCCCGCGATGAGCACCTGGTCCATGTGGGGCTTCCACTCGTCGTAGACGTCGTACTGGAGGCTGGTGATGTCCTGGAACTCGTCGATGACGAGGTAGTCGACGTTCGGGAGGAGCGAGCGCTGTCGAACCCGTTCGAGCATGTCCGCGAAGCCGACGAGGTCCTCCTCGCCCTTGTAGGCGCGCCAGGCCCGAATCGCCTCGGGCACGTCGAGCCGGTCGTCGTCGCTGGGCCACGTCGGGGTGTACTTGTTGCCCTCCTGGGCGTTCGGGTCGATGTCCGGCGGGAGTCGGACCTCCTCGTCGTTCCACTGGAAGGGGACGTCGTACCAGTCGGCGACGTCCCGGCGAGTGCGCTGGAGCCACTGGCTGGTGGCGATTATCTTGTTGCCCAGCGTGGTCGAGCGGGCGGTCCGGCGGCCCGCGCCGCTGTACTCGTCCTCGAACTCGACGCCGAAGTCCTCGCAGAACTCCTTCTTGTCGGACTCGCCGACCACGTCGTTCCGGGAGAGGTCGAGCAGTTCGTAGGCTTTCGCGTGCATCGTACAGACCGTCCCCTGGAGCGAGCGGGGGTTGAGGTCCCGGCGCTCGGCGAGGCGCTCGCGGACCTCGTTGGCGGCCGCCCGGGTGTACGAGACCAGCAGGATATCGTTGACGTCGACGTCGTCCTCGTCGAGAATATCTTCCACGCGGTTGAGGAGTTCGGTCGTCTTCCCGCTTCCCGGGCCACCGAAGAGGCGGGTCACTCGTTGGGCCGTGTCCTGGCTCATTACCCCAATCCCATGTGTCCCGGACTCATAAAACGAGGTGAATCGGACCGGCCGCCGTCGCGGGCGGACGAGGGGCTCCGAAGCCAGGTGACCGACCGGGGCGACCGACCGCGCGTCAGGAGGTGTTTCGCGGTGACCGAGCTTCGCGAACTTCGCTACCGTCTCGTATCTTGTCCTCGCATTCCGGGCACACTCGGGGGTTCTCGACGCCCCGAGGCGTGAACACTCGCGCGTAGGCGTCGGTCACGAATGCGCCGCAGTTCTGGCACTCTGGCATCTCTCCTGTGGCACTACGGAAATATTACAATATATTTCTATCGACACTCCGACGACGGCAGAAAACAACCGAGTGAAGCCTCTCGAACGCAAAATTCGACGGATACCGGCGTACAGACGCCGGAACGAGCAATCGTCTCCGCGCGCTCGCCGGCCGCGGTCCCGGCTCGCGGTCGAACGGTCCCGGCGTTCGGGCCGGGCGGTCAGCGAAACACCGCGTCCCGGCGGGGTCGCGGGCTGCCGTATCTTGTCAGGGTCGCCAACCGCACACCGAACACTCCGTCGCCGACGTCTCGTGGAGGCCGCCACAGTCCGGACACTGTTTCTTGTTGTGGTCGTCCTGCCAGCCGGCGTTCTCGGTCTCGTGGCCGCGCTCGGATAGGAACTCGTCGAAGAGTTCGTCGTCGGTCGATGCGGTCGCCATACGTGGTATGGTAATGCACACCAACCTTATAATCGTGTCGGTGGTTGTCTCGGTTCGCCGACGTATCGAAATCCCTGATTGCTCGCGTGTGAGAACGTATCCCGCGAAGTAAGCGCGTCCTAACCGCCTCCGACCGCGCTACTCGAACTGCACGCCCACGTCGTGCATGCCCTCGTTCTCCATCGCGAGGTTGATGAGCAGCGGCGTCATGCTCTCGACCTCCGGCGCGTTCGCGATTCCGCCCGCGGGGAGCGCGCGCAGTCCTTCGATTCCCTCGGCGAGCTGGACCACGGTCTCGACGGCGTCGCCGTCGTCGCCGACCACGAGCGTATCGAGGTCGAGGTCGACGTCGAGGTTGGCGAGTCGGTCGGCCGAGAGGTTGTGGAACGCGCCGACCACGGGGACGCCGTCGGGCGCGGCGTCGGCGACCAGTCGCGTGACGCTGCCGGCCTTCGGGGGCTGATAGTGGAACCCATCCTCGTCGCGGTCCATCCCGACCGCCGGGGAGACGAGCACGTCGGCGTCCGCGATGCGGTCGGCCACCGACGCGAGGGTGTCCCGGACGTGGTACGCCGGCACCGCCAACACCACCACGTCGGCCCGGTCGGCGGCCATCTCGTTTCCGAACCCCTTCACCTCGCGCTCGACGCCGACGCTGGCCAGTTCGGTCTCGTACTCGTCGGCCTTGCCGCGCGCCCGTTCGGGGTCCCGCGACCCGACGAGTATCTCGTGGCTGGTGTCCCGCGCCCACCGGAGCGCGAGCGCCTGTCCGATGTCGCCGGTTCCGCCGAGGAGTGCGATTCGCATACCCGCCATTCGTCCCGGCGACGGATTAAGTATTCTCACTCCGGAGGGTCGCGTCCGGTCCCCATCGCGGCGCGGGTCGGTCGCCGCTACTCGCCGTCCCGACCCGCCGTCCGACGGGCGACCGACAGCGCGACGAGCAGTACCACCACTCGCCCGGCCAGGTCGAGTACGCTGTCCGGGACAGCCACCAGTTCGACCGCCCGGAAGCCGACGTACACGGAGCCGAACAGCACGAGGAAAAACAGCGTCAGCCGACCGGCGCGGTCGGCCGCGAGTTCGTCGAGTTGGTGGTCGAGATACCAGTGCGCGACAGGCAGTCCGACCACCAGCGAGCCGACCGCGTAAGGCCAGAACGCGGTCGGGTCGGGCGCGACCAGCGACCCGACCAGCACCGCGAGGAACCCGCCGACGCCGAGCGTCCACGCGGCGCGCTCGACTGCCAGCCAGTTCACGCGACCACCTCCCGGGCGCGACCCGCGCCGCCGAAGAAGGCCAGCCACGCGCCGAGCGCGACGCCGACGACCGACGCCGCCGCCGGGACCCCGGTGGCCGACGCGCCGACCGCGAACGCCACCAGCCGCCACGCGAGCGCGACCCCCAGGACGCCCGCGAGGAAGACCGCGTACCGAGCCCACCACCGTCCGGCGGGGTCGCGGTACCGGTAGAGGACCGGGACCGCCACGGCCACCGCCGGGCCGGCGTACAACAGCTGGGTGAACGGGTCGGGCGGGGACATCACCGACCCGAGCACGAACGCGAACAGAAGGCCGTCGGAGACGGCTCCGCCGAGTCGAGACCAGTCCATCGGGTCGTGGTACCGCGAGTCGACTGATAAATTTCCCTATCCCAATAGGTCCGGGAGGTCGTTCACCGACTCGACCACGGCGTCCGCGCCGGCCGACTCGAACGCTCGGCGGCCCGCCGCGCCGGTCAGGCCGCCGGTCAGCACGCCGACGCCGTCGTAGTCCCGCTCCGGGTCGGCCTCGTCGGCGTTTCGGGCGGTCCGCACGTCGTCGAGCGTGTCGCCGGCGTAGACAACCCGGCTGGCGTCGAATCGCTCGGCCAGCGTCACCAGCGCGCGCGGGTGGGGCTTGCCCTCCGCCCAGTCGTCCATGGTGAACCGGTGGTCGTCGGGCAGGTCCAGCCCCGCCCGGTCGAGCGCGATGTCGGCCTCGGCGGCGGGTCGCCCCGTCACCACGCCGAGGTGGAACTCGGCCAGCGCGTCGAGGGTCTCGGGTTCGACCAGCACCGGTTCGTCGTGGACGAACCCCGGCGTATCGAGGTCGGGCGTCCCGCCCTCGATGTCGGCGTAGCGGTCCGACCCGAGGTACAACTGCTGGAACACGTCCCGGAGGCGCTCGGGGTCCCAGTCGGCCCGAACGCGCTCGCGGGCCGACGCCGCGAGCGCCTCGTCGACGACCGCTTCGGCGGCCGCGAGGCCGTCGGCCGAGGCCGCGCCGGCGCTGGCGGCCCGACGTTCGGCGATTCGGTCGGTGAACTCCTCGACGTCGAGTTCCAGTCCCTCGCCGCGTGCGAGGACGAACAGGGCGGCGGCGGCGGTCAGGTCCCAGTCGTTGTTGAACCCGCCGGCGTCCTTGAACGACTGGACGTCGGCCCGCTCGATTGTGTCGCCGTGGACGACTTCGACCGACTCCACGATGGCCCGGCGGTAGGAGTCGGCAACGTCCACCAACACCCCGTCGACGTCCAGCACGACCGCGTCGGCTTGCATGTCCGGGGGTAGTCAGCGCCGGTTGAAGGCTCTTCCGACCTCCGGGCTACTGGTCGGCGAGCCACTCGCGGGCCTCCTCGACGTCGCTCGTGAGAAAGTGGTCGTACGGCACGTCGTCCATCTCCTCGCCGAGGTTCTCCATCTCCATCTTGGAGATGACGCTGTCGGGGTGGACCTGCGCGCTGTGTCGAACGCCCGCTTCGATTATCCTCGGCGTCCACTCCTCGGCCAGCCACGCCTTGTCCTCGTCCTCGTGGGCCTTCACGTTCTGGGTGTCGATGAGCAGCTTCGAGGCGTTCTGGTCCTCGATGGCGTCGAGCAGCGAGTTGGCTCCCGCTCGGAACTCCTCGCCGGTGGTGAAGTCGGTCCACGTGTGGACGACGGCGTCGATGTCGTCGTCCCACTCGATGGTGTAGTCGGCCGTGTCTTCGAGTACTTCTCGGGGCATCGACGCGAACTATGAACATTCCTTATAAATATCTGGCTCCCCAGTAATCAGTTCTAATAATCCGGCGTTCATTCTACGCCCGGTGCTACTATTTTAACGTTCGATGGGCAGACTCCCGGTGCCGTCCTCACGGCTCGCGCGCCCCTTTCACCTGCGCCACGTGGCTGAGCGTGACCAGCCCGAGCCCCCCACGAGGTTCCCGGCGGTGACGACGACCGTGGTCTCGACCAGCGGCCCCGACTCCGCCCCGAGGAACGCGCCGAACCGGGGCTCGACCGCCGCCTCCACGATGCCCAGCGCCGCCATCCCGAAAACGACGGTGAACCACGGATGAAACTGGTCGAGACCAGTTCGAGCGCCGACTGGTCGAGCCGGCGCTCGCCCTCCGCGACCGCGCGGTCGAATATCTCCGCGGGGTCGGGTGGGCCGGGCACGCACCGTCCGCCGGGAGTCGCGAACAAAAGCCTCCCGGCGGAATCCGACGAAACGGGCCTACTCGCGGGCCACGAACATCGTCTCGCCCGGAATCGTCTCGCGGGCGACCGGAATCGCGGGCGGGTCGCCCCCGAGCGTCGTGAACAGGAAGGCGGCGTCCGTCCGGCGCGCGAGGTCGCGCGCCGGGCGGTGGAGTTCCGGCGGCAGGTTCAGCGCGTAGACCGCGTCGGCGTCCCGGTAGAGCGCGAGGTCGGGGTCGACGACGTCGTCGCGCTCGAACCGGACGTTCTCGGGCACCTCGCGCGGCCGGACGTCGGTCGCGGTGACGCGCTTGCCGGCGTCGGCCAGCGCGGCGGCCACCTCGGTCCGGTTGCCGATTCCGACCTCGACGAGGCGCTCGAACTCCGACAGACGGCCGACGATGGCACGACGGGTCCGGGGTACCACGGCGGGAAGTTTATGGGCCGCTCCCCCATAGTGGTTCCCATGCTCGTCGACGTCGTTCCGGTCGGGGACCTCTCCGCGACGGTCAAACGACAGGCCTCGACCGCTCTGCGCTCGGTCTACGACTGCGAGGTCACTATCCACGACGCCCATCCGATTCCCGAGGGGGCCCACGACGACAAGCGCGACCAGTACCGCGCCGAGGAGTTCATCGAACTCGCGGGCCGGGTGGGCAGCGGGGAGAAGAACATCGCCATCACGCCCGAGGACCTGTTCTACCGCCGCCGGAACTACGTGTTCGGCCTCGCGTACCTCGACGGCAACGGGAGCGTCATCTCGACCTACCGGCTCCAGACCTCCAGCGACGGCGGGTTCTCGAACCGGAGCGCGACCGAGATATTCTCCGACCGGGTGCGCAAGGAGGTCGTCCACGAGATCGGCCACACGCTCGGGCTCGAACACTGCGACAACTCCCGGTGCGTGATGAACTTTTCGCCGACCGTCCGCGAGGTCGACGTCAAGGAGGAGAACCTCTGCGGGTCGTGTCAACGCGACGTGCTGTAGGGCGGCGCGGGCTGTCGACCCCTGGGTCCCGTTCTCCCGCTTCGTGGCTTCTACCGCTCGATATCCGCGATTGAACGACAATAGTCGAAATACAGGTCGGTAATCATCGAGGGATTGCCGCGAAGAACATGAGTTAAACGGCCGAAGCTCACTAGGTAAGACGAACGTCGAATCATGTCCGGAAAGTACGACCTCGTAATCGTCGGCGGGGGTATCAGTGGCGCGTCGTTGCTGTACACGACCGCGAAGTTCACCGATATCGACTCCGTCGCGCTGGTAGAGAAGGAATCCGAGATAGCGGCGATCAACTCCCACCACACGAACAACTCCCAGACCCTCCACTTCGGGGACATCGAGACCAACTACACCCTCGAGAAGGCCGAGGAGGTCAAGGAGGGCGCGGAGATGCTCGCGGGGTATCTGGAGAACAACGACCCCGACCGCGAGATGCACGCCAAGCGCAACAAGATGGTGCTGGCGGTCGGTGACGACGAGGTCGCCGAACTCGAAGACCGCTACCACGAGGAGGGCTTTGGCGACCTGTTCCCCAAACTCGAACCCATCGGCCGCGAGGAGATAGCCGACTACGAGCCCAACGTGGTCGAGGGCCGGGACCCCGACGAGGAGATGCTGGCGCTCCGGACCCCGGACGGTTACACGGTCGACTACGGCGCGACCTCGGAGTCGTTCGTCGACCGGGCGACCGAGGAGCCCGACGTCGACGTCTACACCTCCACTGAGGTCGTCGACATCACGCCCACCCTCGACGGCTACACCCTCGAAACCACCGAGGGTCGGTTCGACTGCGACGTCGCCGTCGTGGCCGCAGGCTCCCACAGCCTCCAGATCGCCAAGGAACTGGGCTACGGCGAGGACAAGGTTCTACTCCCCATCGCCGGGAGCTTCTTCCTCGCCGAGGACTTCCTGAACGGGAAGGTGTACACCCTCCAGATGAAGAAGCTCCCGTTCGCGGCGGTCCACGGCGACGCCGACGTCCACGACCCCTCCGTGACGCGGTTCGGGCCGACCGCCAAGCTCGTCCCGGCGCTCGAACGCGGGGAACTCTCGACCGTCGGCGACTTCCTCGACGTGTTCGGGTTCGACCTCGACGCGTTCCTCAGCTACGGCAACATCCTCGCCGACCGCATCCTGCTGCCGTACGTCCTCCGGAACCTCGTCTACGACCTGCCCGAGGTCGGGGCCAAGGAGTTCCTCCCGCACGTCCAGAAGGTGGTCCCGAGCGCCGACCTCGACGACATCTCCCGGGCCGAAGGCTACGGCGGGGTCCGCCCGCAGATCGTCGACACGTCGGGCAAGACCCTCGACATGGGCGAGGCCAAGATCGTCGGCGACGACGTCATCTTCAACATCACGCCGTCGCCCGGCGCGTCGACCAGCCTCAAGAACGCGATGCGCGACACCCACACGCTGATGGACTTCTTCGACGGGGAGTACAGCTTCGACGAGGAGGCGTTCCGGTCCGAGACAATCGACAACTTCCCGCGCCCGAGCGCCGCCGACTACGCGCCGCCCGCCGACGAGTAGCGCCGCCGACGCGCTACCTGCCGACGGGAGCGCCGGCCGTCGGACGACCGCGACGGTCTTCTACTCGCGGGACCCGCGACGCAGCGACGCGGGCAGGCTGACGCCCCGCCACCGGACGCCCTCGACCGCCGCGCCCAGCACCGAGACGGCCGCGACCAGTAGTGTGAGCGCCTGCTCGTCCAGCCCGGCCGGCAGGACGTACTTCACGAGCGCGATTACGTAGCCGAGGTACTGGCTCACGAGCGACTCCCGGCCGCCCCCGGCCAGGTCGGCGTGGGCGGCGGTCGGCCGGTCGGCGCTCCCCTCGCCGGGGACGCGGTCGGCCTCGTAGGGGAGTCCGCCGGTCTCGACCGCCCACACGACCTCGCCGTTCTCGTCGACCTCGACGACCCGGTCGTTGTAGGAGTCGGTGACGAGCGTGTGACCGTTCGACTGGCGGTCGGCGTCCCGGGGCCACTTCAGGGTCGCGCTCCCGCCGAACTCCCAGACCACCTCGTTGTCCGCGTTCAACTCGACCACGCGGTCGTGCTCGCTGTCGGCGACCAGCAGGTGGTCGTCGGCCAGTCGGTCGGGGTTGTGCTGCTCGTACAGCGGGCCGCCGCTCCCCGAGAAGCTGTTCGGACCGACCACGGGTTCGACGGTCACCTCGCGGTCTGACCTGCCGGCGGGCGACGCCGCGTCGTCGGCGTCGCCCGCCGACGCGTTCTCGACGTGGAGTTCGACCACGGTGTCGAAGTTCCGGAGGCTGACCTGAAAGACGCCGGGTTCGAGCCGGTCGACGTCGTTCATGTGGGTCCAGTCGCCCTCCGGTCCCATCCCGTCGGGCCGGTCGTACGTCTCGGTCGCGTTCCACTCCCAGAGAATCTCCCCGTCGCGGTCCACCGAGAACACGCGGTCGTTGCCCATGTCGACCAGCACCCACCGGTCCTCGCGACCGGTCTCGTTCCCGTCGGCGGCGACGGTGTAGTGGTCGGCGTCGTGAAGCTCGTGTTCGTGGAGTTCGGCGTCGTACCACGCGTACTCCCAGACGACGTCGTTCGTCGACTGCTCGACGATGCGGAGGCTGTTCCGAACGCAGTTGCGGAAGCCGTCGTTCCGGTACTGTTCGGGACACTCCGCGTCGGGAATCTCGTCGGCGGTCGATATCTGGACCCGGTCGGGCCCGAGCGCCTCCACGTCGAACACGTCGTCGGTGTCGTCGTACTCCCAGACGAGCTCCCCGTCGGGCGCGACCTCTATGGCCCGACCTTCGTCCTGATACCCCTGGAGCGCGACGTAGGTGTTGTTCTCGGGCGGTTCGTCGTCGACGGTCAGCCGGGGCCGGTCGGGGGCTGCCAGCACGCCGGCCGTGGCGACCGCGAGGCAGACGACCGCGAGGCACGCGAGCAGCTTGGCCCGCCGCTCGTGGCCCGTGCCGAGCCACTCGGGGAGTCGTGTCACTGGGTGGGGCCTAAGGTTCGACTCACGAAAATCGTTCGGTTCTCCGCGCGAGCGCGTCGGCGAGGCGTCGACGCGCCGCTCACCGAGCTACGGCGCGTAGTAGTACTCGCCGTCCTTCTTCTGCTCTTTGTCGAGTTGGCTCCCCGGCTTGTTGATGCGGGGCCGCCCGACGTTCTCGTCGCGCCGGAAGGTGACGTCGAGGTTGGCGAGGAAGTCGTTCATCCCCTCGCGCATCCCCTTGGGCTCGCTGGCGCGGCCGTGGACCGCCGGCTCGCCGTCGAACACCATCAGCCGGTCGGCGAGCAGGTCTATCATGTAGATGTCGTGGTCGATGACCATCACGGTGGCGTCCTGCTGTTCGGCGAACCGCCGGATGGCCTGGGTCGCGCGCACCCGCTGTTCGACGTCGAGGTAGGCGCTGGGCTCGTCCAGCAGGTAGAGGTCGGCGGTCTCCGACAGCGTGGCCGCGATGGCGACCCGCTGGCGCTCGCCGCCCGAGAGGTCGAGCAGGTTCTGCTCCATGATGCGTTCGAGCTGGAGCGGCTGGGCGATTTCGGTGTCCCAGTAGGAGGTGCCGACCCGGTCGGTGATAGACCGCAGGAAGACGTCGACCCGCATCGACTGGTCGATTTCGATGTACTGGGGCTTGTACGCGATGTCGAGGTTCAGGTCGAGGTCGGCTCCCGGTTCGTCGCCGGTCGACGTTCCCGAGGCGCGTAGCGCCTCGCCGCCCCCGTCGGGGTCCAGTTCGCCCGCGAGCAGCTTGGCGAACGTCGACTTCCCGATGCCGTTCGGGCCGACGATGCCCAGCACCTCGTTCTCGTTGACGGTGCCGCCCGCGACGTCGAGGCTGAACTCGCCCTCGCCGTACGACTTCGTGAGGTCGGGGTACTCGACCAGCGGGTCGGCGTGGGTCGCGGTCCGGGGCGCGTGCTCCTCGAACTCGATGGCGTCGGGCCGGATGCGCATGTTCTCGTTGTCGAGGTAGCCCGCGAGGTACTCGTTGATGCCGTTCCGAACCGACTTGGGGCTGGTGATGACGCCGTACGCGCCGGGTTCGCCGTACGCGACGTGGAGGTTGTCCGCGACCAGATCGAGGATGGCGAGGTCGTGTTCGACCACCAGCATCGACTTGCCGTGTTCCTCGGCCATCTCCTGAATCAGGCGAGCGGCCTCGACGCGCTGGCTGATGTCGAGGTACGGCGTTATCTCGTCGACGAAGTAGAAGTCGGCGTCCCGCGCCAGACACGCCACCAGCGCGACCCGCTGGAGTTCGCCGCCCGAGAGGCTGTCGATGTTCTGGTCGACGACGTGCTCGATTTCGAGGCGTTCGAGCAGGTCGTCGAGCACGCCACGCTCGTCGGTGTTCTCCAACAGTGCGGAGGTCGGGCCGTCGAACCGGTCGGGAATCTTGTCGACGTACTGTGGCTTGCGGGCCACGCTCACGTCGCCGTCCTTCACGGCTTCGAGGTAGTCCTGTAGCTCGGTGCCCCGGTAGGCGTCCAGCACCGCGTCCCAGCCCGGCGGGTCGGCGTGGTCGCCGAGATTCGGCGCGAGTTCGCCCGCGAGTATCTTGACGGCGGTGGTCTTCCCGATGCCGTTCGGCCCGAGGATGCCCGTAACCTGCCCCTCGAGCGGAATCGGCAGGCCGTACAGCGAGAAGGCGTTCTCGCCGTATCGGTGGACCGGTTCGTCCTGCAACTCCTGGGGCAGGTTGATTATCTCGATGGCGTCGAACGGACACTTCTCGACGCAGATGCCACAGCTCTCGCCCAGGCATATCTCCTCGCTGATGTGGACCTGGTCGGGGTCGCCCTCCTCGGTGTCCTCGCCCCGGAGCGTGATGCACTCTTTGCCCGTCCGGTTGGGCGGACAGTAGTTCTTGCACTCGTAGTTGCAGCGGTCGGGTTGACACCGTTCGAGGTCCACGACCGCGATGCTGTCCTCGGCCATAATCAGACGGTGACGCCGGTGGTCAGCAGGATGGTCCACGTCACGAACCACAGCGAGAAGGTCATGAACACCACGTAGAGGTGGTCCTTCGTGGAGAACCCGTTGATGTCGATACCGAACGCCTGCAAGACCGGATACTGGACGAGCACGAACCCGCCCATGATAGCCAACCCGAGTCGGTCGGTCGCCGCACTGCCGAGATACGCCGACGAGGCGAGCGCGGCGGCGACGCCCGCCAGCGTGGCCACGGCCGTCACCGTGACGCCTCGTACGTGCGAGGACCGTCGCTCGGACGCCTGTTCCGTTGCCATAGGTAACGTTCGTGGACGCGTGTTGAAGGCCTTTTTGTTACGCTCGGGGCCCGCGCGACCACCGCTCGGATGCGGGTCGTTCTCAATACTTTTATGGCGATGGATTGTTTCGATTCGTAACGATGGCAACGCAGTCCGAGCTTCAGGACATCGACGACCTCCCGCCGAGTGCGAAGCTGGTTTTCAAGGTACTCGAGTACAAGGGAGCGCTCACGCAGAAACAGATCGTCGAGGAGTCGATGCTGTCGGCTCGCACCGTCCGCTACGCGCTCGAACGGCTGGAGGAACTCGGCGTGGTCGAGGAGGACATCTACTTCGCGGACGCCCGCCAGAACCTCTACGAGATCGACGAGATGCCCGACGCCGCCGCCGACGGCTGCGAGGCCCAGAACTGCGCCGACTAGCGGCGTGTGGCCTCCTCAGGGCGTCAGCACCACCTTGATGCAGTCGTCCTCCTTCTCCCGGAAGGTCTCGTACAGCTCGGGCCCCTTCTCCAGAGGCTCGTCGTGGGTGACGACGAACGAGGGGTCGATGTCGCCGTCCTCGATACGTTCGAGCAGCGGGTCGAGGTAGCGCTGGACGTGGGTCTGGCCCGTCTTCACCGTCAGCGCCTTGTTCATCAGCGGGCCGACCGGGAGGTTGTCCACGTCGCCGACGTAGACGCCGGGCACCGAGAGCGTCCCGCCCTTCCGACAGCACTTGATGGCCTCCCGGAGGACGTGCGGTCGGTCGGCCTGCAACCCGACCTCCTGTTTGGCCTTGTCCGAGACGCCGGCGAGTCCCGTGCCGTGGGCCTCGGAGCCGACCGCGTCGATGCAACCGTCCGGTCCGCGCCCGCCGGTCATCGCCATCAGCCGGTCGTAGACGTCCTCTTCCTCGAAGTCGATGGTCTCGGCGTCGCCGTGTTCGCGCGCCATCCCCAGCCGCTCGGGCACCCGGTCGATGGCGACCACCCGGCCGGCCCCGAGCAGCCACGCGCTCTGGATGGCGAACTGGCCGACCGGGCCACACCCCCACACCGCGACCGTGTCGCCGTCCTCGATGTCGGCGTTCTCGGCCGCCATGTACCCCGTCGGGAAGATATCCGAGAGGAACAGGACCTGCTCGTCGGACAGGTCCGAGTCCACCTTCACCGGGCCGACGTCGGCGTACGGCACCCGGAGGTACTCGGCCTGTCCGCCGGCGTAGCCGCCCAGCATGTGCGAGTAGCCGAACAGCCCGGCGGGCGAGTGGCCCATCGTCTTGCGGGCCAGTTCGGCGTTCGGGTTCGAGTTGTCACACAGCGAGTAGAGGCCGCGCTCGCAGAACCAGCACGAACCGCAACTGATGGTGAACGGCACGACCACGCGGTCGCCTTCCGCCAGGTTCTCGACCGCGTCGCCGACCTCCACCACCTCGCCCATCGGCTCGTGGCCCAGCACGTCGCCCTCCCGCATCGTCGGGACGTGGTCGTCGTAGAGGTGGAGGTCCGACCCGCAGATGGCGGTGGCGGTGACCTCGATTATCGCGTCGCGCGGGTTGACGATCTCGGGGTCGGGAACCTCCTCGACGCGGACGTCCTCCTTCCCGTGCCACGTGAGCGCTCTCATCGCACCCTCCCGGTTCGCCCCCGGCTGTCGGTCGTCGGAGTCCGTGCCCCGCCGACCCCGCCTCGGTCGACGCCTCGGTGTGGCCGAGTCCCCCTCTCTCGGAGTAGAACGCTGTCTCTCACGGTGTAATCCCCGCTTCCGAACGCCACACAAGCGCCGGTAAAGATTGTGGCTCGGTCGGGGACGCGGTCGCTCCGGAGTGCGAGGGCAGTCGGCATACGCGCTGCTCGGTCTCGACTCGAATCGAGCCGAGGCCCGAAGAATTTAGGCCTTTGGCTCACAATGTACACACATGAGCGCAGACAAGCGGCGCGTCCAGTTCCGCGCGCCGTCCCGGCTCATCGAACGCGCGGACTCGCTCGCGGACGTCCTCGGGTCGGACCGGACCGACATCCTCACCACGGCCCTCCGCGAGTACCTCCGGGATGCGGCCCACGACGACGAGGTCAAACAGGAGATAGCCGGCGCGTACTACGACGACGAGATCAGCTTCGAGCAGTTGAAGTCGCTGGTCGGGACCGAGGAGGCGGCGAACTTCCGGGTACTGAAACGGCAACTGGACGAGGAACTCACCGACGAACTGACCGAGGTCTGAATGACGGTCGTCGCCGACACCTCCGCGCTCGTCAGCCTCGGCTGCTCGACGGACCCGCCCGTCGTCGATACGCTCCGCTCCGAATACGAGCTTTGCGTTCCGGAAGTCGTCGTCGCGGAACTCGAAGAGGTCGCGGCGTACGACGACGAACACGCGCGGGCGGCGCGTCGCGTGCTAGAGCGCAAGCACGAGATGGAGACTGCACGCGTCTCTCTGGACTCCGAGTTCCCGCTCGACGACGGGGAGAACGCCGCAGTCACGCTGGCGAACGAGCGCGGGGCCGGGATGTTCCTGTGCGACGAGTTCGACAAGATAGGGCTGATCCACGCGTCGCTGGACGACGTGCAACTCGTGACGACGCCGAAGTTCCTCCTCGTCCTCGAAGCGAAGGACCTGCTCGCCCCGTCGGAGGTCACGTCGCTGTTGGACGAGATCGGCGACGTTCGAAGCCGGGACGGAAACGGCTACGTCGAGCGCCTCCGCGACCGTCTCTAGGCCCCGACGACCGTGATGGCTCGCTCCTTGTCTATCGCCAGTTCCAGTTCCTCCGCGATGGCGCTGCCCCGGGACACCTGAATGTCGCCGCCCCGGCCCACGGTCGCGGTGAACAGGTACTCGCCGTCGGCCTGCACCTCGACCGTCTCGCCCGCGTGGCCGTCGGTCGGGATGACGACGTGCCGGGAGGTTATCTCGGGCGTCACGACCTCGCCAGCGCCGCCGGCACCGCCGCCCGCCGCACCGCCCGCGCTGGCTCCCGACGCCGACTGGGGGCGCTCGTCGAGGGTGCGCACGTCGATGTCGATGCCGAGTCGGTTCTCGATGTCGTCGATGCGGCCGCCGCCCTTCCCGATGACGTAGGAGATGTCGTCGTCGCTGACGTACACCGTGGCGCGGTTCTGCCCCTGCACGTCCACCTCGACGCGCCCGCGAGCGACCGACTGTATCTCGCGCTCTATCTCCTGTTTGGCGAGCTTCGAGACGCCGCTCTCCTCGCGCTCGCTCTCGTCCAGCGGCACCGTCACGACCTGCCGGTTGAAGGTGTATATCTCGTACTCCGGCCGGCCGGTCTCGAAGTCCTCGATGACGATGACCGGGCGCGCGAGGTCCTCCTCCATCAGCCCCTCTGGCACCTTGACACGGGTCGAGACGTCGTACACCTTGGTTATCTCGCCGGCCTCGATGTAGACGACGGTGTCGACTATCTGGGGGATCATGCCGAGTTCGACCCGCCCGACCAGTCGCTGGAGCGCGTCGATGGCCCGCGTGGCGTGGACCACGCCGACCATCCCGACGCCCGCCAGGCGCATGTCGGCGAACACCTCGAAGTCGTCGGTCTTGCGCACCTCGTCGTAGATTGTGTAGTCGGGCCGGACCATCAGCAGCGAGTCGGCGGTCTTGGCCATCTCGCCGCCCAACTCGGTGTACTGGGTGATTTCGGGCCCGACCTGCAGGTCGCGGGGCTTCTCCATGGTCTTGACCGCGAAGTCGTTGTCCGCGAGGAACTCCCCGACCGCCTGCGCGAACGTGGACTTGCCGGCGCCGGGCGACCCGGCCACGAGGACGCCGCGCTGGTGGTCGAGCAGCCGGTCTTTGAGCGCGTCGGCGTGCTCGTAGTCGTCCATGTCGGTCTTGACGATGGGCCGGACGGCGGTGATCTCCCACGCGTCGGCGAACGGCGGCTGCGCGATGGCGATGCGGTAGTCCCGGAACTGGACGATGCTCATGCCGGGCTCGTCGAGTTCGATGAACCCCTCGTCGCTCTCCTTGGCCGAGTCGAGTATCTCCTGGGCGTACTCCCGGAGCGTCTCCTCGTCGAGGACGTCGTCGCCGATCTGCTGGTAGGTCATCTCGCCGACCGCGCCCCGCTTGGCCTTGGGTTCGAGTCCGGCCCGGAGGTGGACGCTCATGGTGGACTCGTCGAAGTAGTTCTCGACGGCGAGCCGGCCGACCTCCTCCTCGTCGGTCCGGGGCGCGAGGTACTCCACCTCGATGCCCTTGGCCTCGGCGACCTCGCTCTGGACCACGTCGCTGGTGACGAAGGTCGCGTCGTGGTCGGTCGCCAGTTCCCGGATGAGCGCGTCGATTTCGCCCTCGCTGGCCCGGCCCTGCTCGGCGGCGTCCGGGCGCTCGCCCACGTACTCGAGGTCGATACCCCCCTCGTCGGCCAGTTCCGCGAGCCGCTGGAGCTCCGAGAGGCCGTCCCAGCCGCCCTCGACGCCGCTGTTGGCCTGCGCTTCGAGTTCGGCCACGACCGCCTCGGGGACGAGTATCGTCGCCCCCTCGAAGTCGCCCTCGTCGACGCGCTCGGATATCCGGCCGTCGACGACGACGCTGGTGTCCGGCAAGACGTTCATGCCGGTTCGTACGTCCGGGGCGCTCATAAGGGACGTGCTTCGGGGGTCACGGGCGTCCGGCGGGAAAGCGACGTCGGGCGACCGAGGGGACTGCTGGGACCTCCCGCCACCCGGTCGCCCGTCGGGTCCCGTAACGACCGACTCACTCCTCGTCGCGCTCGGGTCTCGTTTCGAACGAGTACGCCGCTATCTCGGACGCCTCGCACACCGCACATCGGTCCTGTGGCTCGTCGAACTTCGCGCCGCAGTGACGACACTCGTACAGAATGTACGCCGGGCCCTCGGAATCGTCCTCCTCGTGCAGGAGGACGTCCGAGAGGAGCTGTCTCATGGCCGTAGATATCGATACCTGCATAAAAAAGCTGCTGTATGACTGCTTCCGAAACGACCTGTGAATATATTCCGGATTCAAAATCTCCCGGCTGTCCGCGGTAGTCTCCCCGGCGGACCGAATCTAGTTGCCGGTGAACGTCTCCACCGTGTCTTCGGTGATGCCCGACCGCGAGTGAATCGTGACGAAGTCCCCCTCTTCGATCGTCGTCTCCCCGCTCGGCGTAATCGATTGGTCGTCCCGGTCGATTCGCACGACGAGCACGTCCGAGGGAATCAGTTCCTGGTCGTTGGCCTCTTCGAGGGTCTTGCCGGCGGCCGGAGCGCCGCTCTTGACGATGATTTCCACGACGTCGGCGTCGCCGGCGAGCCCCGCGACGCCGGTTACCGGGGAGACGGGCTCGTGGTCCCGCGGGCCGAACTGGGCGTACGGACGGAAGTACTCCCGGTGGATGAGGTCCTCGTTGTCGATCTCGATGCCCAGCGCCGTGATGTCCTGTGCGATTCGGGTCAGGTCGTCCGTGTCGGTGCCGACCGCCTTGACACGGAGGTTCCCCGTTCCGGACATTATCTCCCTGACGTTGATGACTCCCGGCACTTCGAGGACGCGCTGGGCGAGTTCCTGTCGGTCGGTCGCCGAGGTGCTGCAGACGAACTGGTTCGTCAGGAGGCCGTCGGCCCGCTCGTAGTTGACGTGGGCCGGGTAGCCCACGATGACGCCGGCCTCTTCGAGTTGCCGGATTCGATTCCGGACCGTCGGCGCGGAGACGTCGACCTCCGCCGCGATGTCCGGGGCCGACGTGTGGCGCGCGTCCTCGGTGAGAAAGTACAGTATCCGTTCGTCGACGTCATCGATTCGATGGCTCATACTTATACCTGACACGTAGTACCATATCCGTTCTTATACGCTCTTTGCCCTTCGTGGACGGTCCGGGGTTCGTTTCGCCGACGTTCCCGGCGGTCCGACGAGAATCGAGGGGACCGCGCGTGCGCGTCGCCCCCGCGACTGTAGAACGATTACGAACTAGACCGTGGCATTGGGGAACGATTAGTAATTTTCCGCAAGATATTTCCCGGCTCTCGGCGTTCATGTGTCGTATATGAGTGTAGACGAGCCAGTGGCGTCGGACCGACTCCCTTCCGCTCTCGTCGACCGGCTCGACGTGCTCGACGTTCCGGGCCTGCGAGCGGCCCGGACGTACGTCGACGAGCGGATCGAACACTGTACCACGCCGATACGAGAACGGATTCTCGCGGAAGCGACGGGCGAAATCCTCGGTATCGAGGATTACGGACCGTACGTACTCGTTCGAAAACGGCCCGAGCACCGGGACGTTCCCGAGGACTCGCAGCTGGTTTCGCTGTACCACGTGACGCGGGAAAAACGCCCCGACAGCGAAGAGACGCTGAACTGGTCGTTCATCGGACAGGTGATGGACGTGGCAGTTTTTGACTGCGAACACTGCGGGAGGGCGGTAGACGAGCGAGCCAACTACTGTCCGCACTGCGGACACGACGCGTCCGCCCACTCCGCCGAGGGCGAACGATGACTGGCGCGGTACCCCGGCAACTCCGCGCCCCGATACCGAACGCCGACGACGCACAGCGGACGTTCGGGAGCCCCGAACGCCACCGCCTCCCGAGGCGTCGGGGATTCGACGCGAACTTCGGTCGGGGACGGACGCCGTCGAGGGGGTCGTCGGAGCGGTCGAGACGTCCGCGGCCACCCGCCGGGAACGCCTCGTATCGATTGCCGACCGAGAGCGACGGGCCGGCCGTCGTCCGCTCGAACGCGGCGACGGAGGACGAGTAGATGTATCTGATAATCGTCGGCGCGGGCAACATCGGGTCGAACCTGATAGAGCGCGCCGTGTCGGACGGCAACGACGTCGTGGTCGTCGAGAAGGACGAACAGCGGGCCAACGACGCGTCGGCCGAGTACGACTGTCTCGTCTTGCACGACGACGCGACCAACCACGAGACGCTCATGGACGCGGGGATAGACCGCGCCGACGCCGTCATCTCCACGACGGACGTCGACGCGACCAACATCATGGTGATGTTGCTCGCACAGGAGTACGACATCCCGAACCTCGTCAGCGTCGTCCACGACCCCGACAACCTGCCGGTGTTCGAGAAAATCGGCGTCACCATGATAGAGAACCCCCAGCGGCTCATCGCGGATTACCTCTACCACTCGGTCCAGTATCCGTCGGTCAGCGACTTCATCGAACTCGACGATTCGACCGAGCTCGTGGAGTTGACGGTCACCGAGGCCGCGCCGATGAACGGTCAACGCCTCAGCGCTGCGCTCGAATCCGGTGCCCTTCCCGAGGGGTGTCTCGTCGTCGCGCTCAACCGCGACGGGGACTTTCGCGCCCCGCGAGGCGACACCATCGTCCGCGCGGGCGATCAGGTGACGATATTCAACGAGGGCGCGTCGCTGTCCGAAGCGGTCGCAGCGTTCACCGATACGGAGCCATGAGGCTCCGGTACCGGGCCGTCGGCCGGGACGTCGGCCGCATCCTCCAGGTCATCTCCCTGATGGCGGTCGCGTCCGTCGTGATCGCGGTTCTCAATCGCGAGTTCTTCGCCGTTCCGGCGTTCGTCGTGACCGCCGTCGTCATGGCGGGGCTCGGTCTCGCGCTGACGCGGCGATACGGCGACGTCCCGACCTCGGGCAAGGCCGAAGCGATGGTCACGGCCGCCAGCGCGTGGGCGACGGTCGGCGTCCTCGGCGGCCTGCCGTTTCTGCTCATCGCGTGGACGCTCTCGGTCGACCCGTTCGGCGGGTTAGTACACACTCCGCCCCTGGACGACACGACGGCGATTTTCCTCCACCCCCTCGACGCGGTGTTCGAGAGCATGAGCGGCTTCACCGGCACGGGACTGACGGTCGCCGCCGTCGAAGAGCAACTCCCGAGGTCGCTCCACTGGTGGCGGTCGTTCACCGAGTGGATCGGCGGCGTCGGCGTCATCGTGCTGACGGTGGCCATCCTCGCTCGCCCGGGTAGCGGTTCGCTCACGCTGTACGAGAGCGAGGCCCGGTCCGAGAAGATTCACCCGAGCATCGTCAACACCGTCACGGAAATCTGGAAGATATACCTGGGGCTGACGCTCGGGTCCATCGGCCTGCTCCTCGCGGCCGGGATGCCCCTCTGGGGCGCGATAAACCACGGCATGACCGGCATCGCCACCGGCGGGTTCTCCGTCCACGCCGACTCCATCGCTCACTACGCCAGTCCGATAATCGAGTACGCGACGGTCCCGGTCATGGTCGCCGGGAGCATCGCGTTCCCCGTCCACTATCTCATCTTCAGGGGCGAAATCGAGAACTTCTACGCGGACCTGCAGACGCGGTGGGTGTTCATCTGGTTCGGAGCCGGCTCCGTCGCGCTGACGGCGCTTCTGGCCACCAGCGGTCAGTACGAGACGTTAGAGAAGACGTTCCGCGTCGCGCTGTTTCAGTTCGTCTCCGCCACGTCGAACGCGGGGTTCGGCACGGCGGCCGTCGGCGGCGGGACCGAACGGGTCTGGACCGCCGGCGAGACGCTGTTGCTGTGCTTGGGGATGCTCACGGGGGCAGCGGCGGGTTCGACCGTGAGCGGACTGAAGCTCGTCCGGGTCGTCACGCTCGTCAAGGGCACGGCGTGGCAGATCGGAAACGTCCTCCGGCCCGACACTGCAGTTCGGCGACTCCAGATAGGCGACCGGAACCTGAGCGAGGACCAGGTCCAGCGGGAGTACACGGAGGCGACGGTGGTGTTCGTCCTCTGGATAGCGGGCATCGTCGTCGGAGTGGCCGTCCTGTTGCGGATGCTCCCGTCGGCCTATCCCCTGGAGTACGTGATATTCGACGTGATGAGCGCCCAGAGCAACGTCGGTCTGGACGCCGGAGTCACGGGCCCGGGTCTGCCCGACCCCGGAAAGGCGATGCTGATAGTCAACATGTGGATCGGTCGATTGGAGATAATCCCGGTCGCGGTGCTACTGACTGCGGTCTTCCGCCGGGCCGGCCTGTATCGGTGACGGCCGACGCCTCCTCCGGTCCCGACGGCCGACGCCCCCTCCGGTCCCGAGGGCCGACGCCCCCTCCGGTCCCGAGGGCCGACGCCCCCTCCGTTCCGGCGCTTCGGCGACAACACCCTTCAGTCGGGCCGTCGTGTTCTCCGCTCCATGACCGTCCTCGAATCGCTGGCCGCCGACGGCGGCCGGCTGAGCCGGCTGCTCGTCGGCGTGCTCGCGCTCTCGATTCCGGCGAACCTGCTCGCGGGCAACCCCGTCTGGGCCGCGTTCCTGCTCGCGGACCTCGCCGTGCTGGTGTTGCCGGCCGTCGCGCTCCGGGACGCCTCGGCGATGCTCCCGCCGGCGGTGACGGCGCTGGCGGTGTTCCCCGGCGTCTCGCGGCTATTCGCGCCCGAGTGGGTCACCGAGTACGTCACCTACGTCGCGGTCGCCGCGCTGTCGCTGGCGGTCGTGGTCGAACTCGTGCTGTTCACCCGCGCCGAACTGTCCGCGCGGTTCGCGCCCGCGATGGTCGTCCTCACCACCATGGCCGCCATCGGCGCGTGGGCCATCGTGCAGTTCCACGCCGACCAGCATCTCGGCACCGACTTCCTCGGGTCGCTGGACGCCCTGATGTGGGAGTTCGTCCGGGCGACGGTCGCGGGCGTGGTCGCCGCCGGGTTCTTCCGGCTCTACTTCAATCGCCGGGGGCCGAGCGAGCGACTCGCGCTCGACCGAGCAGGGGGCGAGCGCGGATGACCGACCTGCTGTCCGCCGAGCGCGAGCGCTGGCTGGTCCGCCTGCTACAGGTCGGCCTGCTCGGAATCGCTGGCTACGGCCTCTACCGGGGCGAGACCGGCCTCGTCGCCAACGGGCTGCTGTCGTTGGGCGTCACGCTGGTCCCGGCGTACCTCCGGCGAGACACCAGCATCTCGCTGGACACCAGCTACGTGCTGGTGCTCTCGCTCGCCGTGTTCGTCCACGCGGTGGGCGCGCTCGGTCCGTACCAATCGGTACCGTGGTACGACTCGGTGGCTCACGCGCTGTCGGCGTCCATCGTCGCGGGCGCGGGCTACGCCACCGTGAAGGCGGTCGACCGCAACTCCGAGGCCACTCACCTGCCCGCGAAGCTCCAGTTCGCGTTCATCCTGATATTCGTGATGGCCTTCGGCGTCCTCTGGGAGATACTGGAGTTCGGGACCGGGCTGGTCTCGGAACTGGTCGGCGGCGAGCCGGTGTTGGCCCAGTACGGCCTCGACGACGTCGTCTCCGACCTCACGTTCAATCAGGTGGGCGGGATACTCGTCGCCGGCTGGGACGCCGCGCGCCCGAGCGACGCCGCCGACGAGGCGACCGAGGCGCTGGACGAGTAGTCGGGTCGGCGAGCAGACTTACGGCGTCGGCGGCCGAACTGCCGACCGTGCTCGAACTGTATCAGGCCGAGGACTGTCCGCACTCCGCGAGCGTCCGCGAGACGATGCAGGAACTCGGGCTGTCGTTCGTCGCGCACAACCCGCGAACCCGCGACGGGGAGGTCCGCGACGAGGACGCCCGCGACCGGCTGGTCGAGCTGGGCGGCGAGGACCAGATTCCGTTCCTCGTCGACCCCGACCGCGACGCGTCGGTGTACGAGAGCGACGACATCGCGGCGTACCTCCGCGAGCACTACCGGTAAATCGCGCTCGCTCGCGGTCGACAGCCTCGAAGACGACGCCGAGGGCGAAACCGCCGGGGGACTCGACCGACTCCGCGAGCAGGTCCGCGAACTGGAGCGCGAAGTGACGCGAGTCGGTTTGTGGTCGTACGGCACGGTGAACTGGAGTGGCTTCGACGGGAACGGAGCGAACTGCACTCGACGGGACAGACTGCGTCGCACTCGACTGGAAATTCCACGTCGGCGCGCGCTGGCGCGAGTTCATCTCGCGCCATCCCGTGCGAGGGACGAGTAGCGCAGGCCTGTGGCCGAGCAACGCAGGCGGTTGGGGAGGCGTGAGGGTCGTCGTTGCGGTGGGGTTGCGGGTTCTCATAGGTCTCGGCAGTAGCTAGCTCAGAAGTACGTTCTCGAAAGATTCGAGGTCAGATTGCAGCTAGCTATCGCTCGAGCCGATGAGTAACCGCACCGCACGGCACGGCCCTCACGCCTCCCCAACCTCCGCCCTCACTTCGTTCGGTCGTCCCTCGCGCAGTCGGCGCGGCACGGAGGTCGCGCTAGCGCGCGCCGGAATCGAAGTTCAGTCGCGCCCGAACCTACCCGAACCGGTCACGCACAACCCCACGCGATTGCCGTAGAGGGACGTTTTTACCCCGTGGCCCGCAACCACGTCCCATGAGCGAAGTCGTCGAACTCACCCGCGACCTCGTCTCGATTCCGAGCCACGACGACGAGACCGAGGCGGGCGACGCCGTCGAGGACTGGCTCCGCGCCGAAACCGACGCCGAGGTGACCCGCGACGGGGCGGGCAACGTCGTCGCGCGCAGGGGGTCGGGCCCCTCGCTCGCGCTGGTGGGCCACCACGACGTGGTGCCCCCGGACGACTCCCAGCTCGCGGCCGACGGCTCGTACGCGGTCGAAGAGCGCGACGGCCGGCTCTACGGCCGGGGCACCGCCGACATGAAGGGCGCAGTCGCGGCCGCGATGCTGGCGTTTCGGGACGCCGACCTCTCGGAGTGCGAACTCGTCTTCGCCAGCTTCGTCGGCGAGGAGGTCGGCGGCGAGGGTGCGCGCGCCGCCATCGACCGGGGGTTCGCGCCCGACTACGCCGTCGTCGGCGAGGGGTCGACCGGCTACTCCGCGCCGGGCGTGACCGACGTGGCGGTCGCCCACAAGGGCCGGCGGGGAAGCACCGTCACCGCGCGCGGGTCTGCCGCGCACGCCAGCGAACCCGAGGCGGGCGAGAACGCGGTGTATCGGGCCTGCGACGCGGTCGAGGTGATTCGGGACCTCGACTTCCCGGCGGCCGAGGTGTTCGGCGAGCGAGTCCGGGGGAGCGTCGCCGTCACCGAAATCGAGGGCGGGAGCGCGTGGAACGTGATTCCCGAGACCTGCGCGGTGACGGTCGACGAGCGCACGGTCCCCGGCGAGCGCGCGGCCGTGGAGCGGGTCGAAGAGCTTCCGGGCGTCGAGTGGACCGTCGACCAGGACCTCCCGCCGATGCGGTGTGACGACGAGGGGTTCGCCGAGACGGTACTCGGGGCCGCCGAGGCGGCCCAGTCGGGGTCGCCCGAACTGGTCACCAAGCCCCACGCCACCGACGCGGGCTGGCTCGCCCAGGCGGGCACGACCTGCGTGGTCTGTGGCGCGTCCGAACCCGGCGAGGCTCACACCGAGAGCGAGAGCGTCGGCATCGACGTACTGGAGCGCTGTTACGGGATTTATCGGGGCGCGGCCGAGTCGTTCTGAAACCGGCCCGGAGCCGGTTCCGAACGAGCGACGGCGTCAGACTTGGTGGACGTACGCTTCCTCGTCTTCGTACGTCTCGGGGAGGTCGCCGATTCCCCACCCGGACCCGGTGGTCTCGATGTAGTAGTACCTGCGGCCGTCGTGCTCCCAGTAGACGCCGGGCAGGTCCTCGCCGTAGATGCCTACCGCCATGTGCCCCGGCGGCTGGATGAGGACCGTGTCGTAGCCGAACGGTTCGGCCTGTAGAACGGCGGCCAGCATGATGGCGGTGTCCTCGCAGTCGCCGCCCGCCTCGGTGATGGTCTCGGTGATGAACTTGGTGTAATCGTCGAACCCCTTGCTCACGTCGTCGGGCACGTACGGGAGGTTCTGCACGAAGTCGATGACGAACTCGACTTTCGTTCGCTTGTCCGTGAAGCCGTTGCCCTCGGCGTCCTCCGAGAGAATCCCGGCGAGTTCGTCCGCGAATCCCTCCTGTTGAGCGTGGGAGACGTACTCGGGGCGCGAGCGTCCCCGGGGTTCGGCGACCGCCTGTAGATACGACGACTTGTAGACGTAGAAACTGACCGACCACGACTCGCCCTGCGTCGACCCCTCGAACGAGAGGTTATAGGCCCCTTCGATGGCCTTGCGCTCGTAGTTGTCGTCCGAATCGTCGTCGAGTTCGTCGGGATGGGGGCTCCGGCCGATGGTCGCGCCGTCGTCGTCGAGTTCGAAGGGGTCGGTCTCGTGGAGGAAGACGAGGTCGTCGGAGTCGACCTCCTGGGGGGTTGCGTCGCCGGGCATCAGGAACGCGAGGTAGTGGTGGCGCTCGCCCGTCTCCGCGTCCGAGAGGTCCACCGACGCGGTGAGTTCGGTTGCCCCGTCGAGAGTGACGGGGTCGCTGGTTCCGTACGCCACGCCCTCGCCGCGGGGGTATCGGTAGGCGAACGCCAGCAGCTTCACGGAACTCCCATCAAGGTCGGCCGGCACGTCCGGGCCGCCTGGGGCGACGCGGGCGGTCACCGACCGCGAACTGTACGCCGTGACGTGGGACTCGCCGTCCTCCCACCCGTCGCCGGCGGTGAGGGTGTTGGCGTCGGCGAGCGCGGCGTCCGTGGTCGCCTCCTCCTCGATGGTCGTCGCGGTCGTCGTGGTGGCGGTAGTCGTCGTCGTGGCGGTCGTCGCGGTGGTCGTCGTGGCGGTCGTCGTCTCGACGGTTCGCTTGGTCGTCGTCGTCGAGAGGTCGGACTTCTCCTGGACGTCCGGGTCGTCTGGCGCGTAGTCCTCGGAATCGGGAACACCGTCGTCGTCGCTGTCCTGCGTAGTCGTTTCCGATTCGGAGCTATCACCCGACGTACATCCCGCAGCGGTGGTCGCAACCGCAACCGCTCCGAGGAACCGGCGTCTTTCCATACTCGATGAGATAACTGATATATAATAAATGTGTGCGGTGTTTCGGCGAGAAATCCGCGCTTTGATAACCGGTGGCATTCTACGCCACGTCGATGGCAAGCGAAGCCGACGGAGACGAAGGTTCGGACACTTACTCGGAGTTCATCGCGAAGGTAGAGCGGATGACCCACGTCGGACACGCCGGCGGCGTCCTCAACTGGGACCAGGAGGTCATGATGCCCGAGGGCGGCACGCCCGCCCGGTCGAAACAGCGGTCGGCGCTGTCGAGCGTGACCCACGAGATGCTCACGTCCGACGAGATGGCCGACCTGCTCGACCGACTGGACGGCGAGGACCTGACCGACGAGCAGGCGTCGGTCGTGCGCGAGGTCCGGCGCGACCACGAGCGCCAGTCGCGGGTCCCCGAGGAACTCGTCGAGGAGATCTCGCAGGCGTCCTCGGAGGCGATGCCGGTCTGGAAGGAGGCCCGCGAGACCGACGACTTCTCGACGTTCGCGCCCACGCTCGAACGGCTGGTCGAACTCAAGCGCGAGTACGCCGAGCACGTCGACCCCGATAGAGACCCCTACGAGGTGCTGTTCGAGGAGTACGAGCCGTACCTGGGCGTCGAGACGGCCGAGCGCGTGCTCGACCGGCTCCGCGAGGAGCTCGTTCCGCTCATCGAGGCCGTCCGCGAATCGGACGTCGACCTCGCCACCGACGCCTTCGCCGGCGAGTTCGACACCGACATCCAGGAGGAGCTGGCCCGCGACGTGCTCGACGAACTCGGCTACGACTGGGAGCACGGTCGGCTCGACACCGCCCCGCATCCGTTCTCGACGGGCACCCAGTTCGACGCCCGCGTGACCACCCGGTTCAATCCCGAAGACCCGCTGGGCGCGCTGATGAGCACGATTCACGAGTTCGGCCACGCCTCCTACACGCTCGGCCTGCCCCGCGAGCACTACGGCACGCCGCTGGGCCAGTCCCGGGACATGACGGTCCACGAGTCCCAGTCGCGGCTCTGGGAGAACCACGTCGGCCGGTCGGAGGCGTTCTGGGAGCGGTTCCTGCCGGCCGTCCAAGACCGATTCCCGCAGGTCTCGGACGTGTCGGTCGGCGACGCCTACGAGGCCGCGAATCAGGTGTACGAGGACAACCTCATCCGGGTCGAGGCCGACGAGCTCACCTACCACATGCACATCGTGGTCCGGTTCGAGATAGAGCGCGACCTCATCCGGGGCGACCTCGACGTCGAGGAGGTCCCGCAGGTCTGGAACGACAAGTACGAGGAGTACCTCGGGGTCCGGCCCGACACCGACGCGGAGGGCTGTCTGCAGGACATCCACTGGAGCCACGGCGACTTCGGCTACTTCCCCACCTACTCGCTGGGCAGCGTCCTCGCGGCCCAACTGTACGCCAGCGCCGACGAGGCGCTCGACGGCCTCGACGACGAGCTTCGACGCGGCGAGTTCGGCTCGCTCCACGACTGGCTGACCGAGAACGTCCGCAAGCACGGCTCGCGGTACACCACCGACGAGCTCGTCCGGCAGGCGACCGGCGAGGAGTACACCGCCGACTACTTCCTCGACTACGCGACGGCGAAGTACGGCGACCTCTACGACCTCGACGGGTACCAGTAACTCGCCCCCGACGTCTATTTCTCGGGGCACCTCGCCGGTAGAAAGAACTATACGACGTATGGTACAAGTTCGCCAACGAACGAATGGCACGCCGGCCTGTCGACCCCGAGGTAGAGGTGAACGGACGCACCGTGCGGTTGGTCGTGGACGGGCTCGGCGACCACCCCGACGCGACCGAAGCGCGGGGGCGTGAGCTGCTCGCCGAGCACGGCATCGAGGACCCGAACGCGGGGGAGTGGTACCCGCTTCGCGGGTTGCTCGGCGCGCTCGACGCGCTCGAACTGGCGTACGGCGAGTCGGTGCTGACCCACCTCGGGTCGAAGATTCCCGAGTCGGTCGAGTGGCCGTCGGGCGTGACCTCCGCGAGCGGCGGGTTCGAGACGGTCGACGAGGCCTACCGGATGAACCACCGCGGGGGCGACATCGGCTACTACGAGTTCGCCGAGGTCGGCGACCGCGAGCGCCGGGTCACCTGCGCGAACCCGTACCCGTGCCCGTTCGACCGGGGGATAATCCGGGGGACGCTCCGGGCGTTCGGCGAGAAGTTCAGCTACACGCCGATGGTGTTCGTCCGCGAGACCAGCGACCGCTGTCGGGCAGAGGGCGGGTCCCAGTGTACCTACCGCGTGACGTGGTGAGGACCCGCCGCCGTGACCGCTCGGGACCCGGGCGTCCAGACGACCGCGCTCCTGCAACAACCGTTATTGAGGAGGCTGTGGTGCAACGGGTATGACCGACCGCTGCACCCGTCGTCGCTTCCTCGCTGCGGGCGTCTCGGCGGGAATCGCCTCGATAGCCGGCTGTTCCTCGCTGGGTCCCCGGCGGGAGACCGAGCGCTCGCAGCCGACGGCCGCGACGCGACGCGCCGCCGGGAGCGACGACCGGGCCGACGTCATCGGCCGGGCCGGCGACGCGACCGAAACGGCCGACGACGCAACCACCGACCCGAGCGAGCGCGGCGTGGTCGACGTCCGGGGCGCGATATACCTCCCGGCCCGGTCGTTCAACTTCTACCAGCAGTGGGCCGACTACGACGAGGCCGTCGTCGAGCGCGACCTGGGCTACGCGACCGAGGTGAACCTCAACGCCGTCCGGACGTGGGCCAGCTTCGAGTGCTGGCAGGCCGACCCCGAAGCCCACCGGGAGGCACTCGATCACTTCCTGTCGACCGCCGAGGGGTGCGGGCTGGACGTGCTCGTCGGCCTGTTCGACTTCGCGGGCCAGGAGCCGACCGAGGAGCGACTCCACGACACCGACCCCCGGACCGCGACCGGCGTTCGCTCGCCCGGCTCGGCGGTTATGCGCGACCGGTCGCGGTGGGGCGACCCCGAGGCGTACGTCCGGTGGTTCATGGACCACTTCCGGGACGACGACCGCTTGCTCGCCATCGAGGCGATGAACGAGCCGGGGTGGCAGTCCCACGCCACCGAGTTCGCCAGGACCATGTTCGAGGCGATGGCCGACGAGCGCGGGTCCGTGCCGCTGACCGTGGGCTCGACCAGCATGGCCAACAACGCCGAGTACCTCGACTGGGGCAGCGACGCGCTCCAGTTCCACTACAACTTCGCCGAGACGCCCGCGACCTACCGCGAGATGCTCCGGTCGAACCGGGCGGTCGCCGACCGACTCGACGTGCCCGTCTGGCTCTCGGAGTGGCAGCGGGTCCGCTCGGCCACCGGATTCGCCTCCGAGCCGCCCGACGACCAGAAGACCCCCGACTACGCGTCGCTCGCGCCCCTGATACACGAGTCGGGGTTCGGCAACTTCTTCTGGTCGCTGATGGTCCAGCCCGCGTTCGTCCCCGCCCAGCGCCAGTACGGCATCCTCAACGGCCTGTTCCACGAGGACGGGGCGGTGTGGAGCCGCGAGGACGCCCGCGCCATCAAGGCGATGTCGGGCGAGTCCGACCTCGACCTCGAACAGCGCCAGGAGTGGCCCGAGTGGGCCAGCGCGGTCGAGGGCGGCACGTAGCGCCGTCGACCGTCCCGTGCGTTGCCGGGAATCCCACGCTGCCGGGACCCGGATTTTCATGTGCGAGCCGCCGAACCCGAACGTATGGGCGACGCGTACGACGACCTCTGTGACCGATACGAGCGGATAACGGCGCTCGAAGACGCCGGCGGCGTCCTCTACTGGGACCAGCAGGTGATGATGCCCGAGGGCGGCACCCCGGCGCGTTCGGAACAGCTCTCGGCGCTCTCGACGGTGACCCACGAGCGACTCACCGCCGACGAACTCGCCGACCTGCTCGACGCGGCCGACGCCGAGGACCTCGACGACGACCAGCGGGCGGTCGTCCGGGAGATTCGGCGCGAACACGAGCGCGCAGCGAACGTGCCCGAGGAACTCGTCGCCGAACACAGTCGGCTCCAGTCGGAGGCCCAGGACGACTGGCGGGAGGCCCGCGAGACCGACGACTTCTCGGCGTTCCAGCCGATTCTGGAGGACCTGCTCGACCTCCGGGTCGAGCGCGCCGAAGCCATCGACCCGAGTCGGGACCCCTACGAGGTCATGTTCGAGGACGACGAACCGTACCTCGGACTCGACACGGTCGAGGGGATATTCGAGGAGCTCAAGGACGGACTCCTCCCGCTCATCGAGGAGATTCGAGCGAGCGAGGACCCGCCGACCGTCTTCGAGGGCACCTTCGACGTCGACGCCCAGCGGGCGCTCTCGGAGGACGCGCTCGACCTGCTGGGCTACGACTGGGAGCGGGGTCGGCTCGACGTCTCGACCCACCCGTTCACGTCCGGCACCCAGTTCGACGCCCGCGTGACGACCCGGTTCGACGAGACCGACCCGCTCGGGGCGATCGGGTCGACCATCCACGAGTTCGGCCACGCGGTCTACAACCTCGGTCTGTCCCGGGACCACTACGGCTCGCCGCTGGGCAAGTCGCGGTCGTCGGGCGTCCACGAGTCCCAGTCGCGGTTCTGGGAGAACCACGTCGGCCGGACCCGCGAGTTCTGGGAGCTGTTCTTGCCCACGGTGAAAGACCGCTTCCCGCAGCTCTCGGACGCGACCCCCGAGGAAGCGTATCGGGCGGCCAACCGCGTGAAGACGGACAACTGCATCCGGACGGCGGCCGACGAGGTCACCTACCACATGCACATCATCCTCCGGTCGGAGATAGAGCGCGAGCTCGTCTCCGGGGACCTCGACGTGAGCGAGATTCCCGCGGCGTGGAACGGCAAGATGGAGCGGTATCTCGGGGTGCGGCCCGACACCGATACGGAGGGCTGTCTACAGGACATCCACTGGACCGGCCGGTTCGCGGGCTTCCAGAACTACACGGTCGGGAGCGTCCTCGCGGCACAGCTCTGGGCCGCCGTCGAGGACGACCTCGACGACCCGCGCGGGCTGATTCGGGAGGGGAACTTCGACCCGCTCCACGAGTGGTTCCGGGAGAACGTCCACAGCCACGGCCAGCGGTACACCACCGACGAACTGATTCGGCAGGCGACCGGCGAGGACCTGACCGCCGACTACTTCCTCGAGTACGTCACCGAGAAGTACGGCGAAATCTACGACCTCTGAGGAATCGGACGCTCGATTCCGGCTTCCGCCGACGACTCGATACTCTCGTCTTTCCACCCCGGCGCGCGCTGGCGCGACCCGAAGTGGTCGCGCCAACTCGTGCGAGGGATGAGGACCGCAGCGTAGCGAGGACCGCAATCGGTTGGGGAGGTGTGAGGGCCGCGCTGTGCGGTCGCGGTGTGGTTGCGGTGTGGTTGCGGTGCGGTCGCGGTTACTCATTGGTCGAGGCAGTAGCTAGCTTCGTTCGAACAACAACACCGGTAGAACACGTCTCGGCTACACTATCGACGCGGACACCGGGGTTCGCTCGAACGACAATACCGGTAGAACACGTCTCAGCCGGGCTATCGACGCGACGGGGGAGTTCACTCGAACAACAATAACCATAGCCTGGTCGAGGCAGTCGCTGGCGTCACTCACACAAAAACAACGATAGACCGGTCGAGAAGCTACGTCCGAGGCGTCGGAGCGGCCGAATCACGCCCGCCGAGAAGCCGGCGGTACGTTCACGCGCCGGCCTGTTCGAGCGCGTCTTCGAGGTCGTCGCGCTGGGTGACCCCGACGAACCGCTCGACCACGCCGTCGTCGTTCTCGACGACGATGGTGGGGATGGACCGGACCTGATACTCGTTGGCGACGTCCTGATGCTCGTCGACGTCTATCTTCTCGAACTCGACGGCCTCGTCCCAGTCGTCTTCCATCTCTTCGAGGATGGGGTCCTGGGTCTTGCACGGGCCGCACCAATCGGCGTAGAAGTCCTTCAGCGTGACAGTCATTGGTGTACTCCCCAAAGTTGCCTCGCCGCGCGCATAAGGGTTTCCCACCCCCGCGACCTTGCCGCGTCCGCGACCCTGCGACCCGCTCCCGCCCGCTCGCCGCGGTCCGCTCTCGCCCGCTCGTTTCGGCCCGCTCTCGCCCGCTCGCCGCGGTCCAGTCCGCCACGGTCGGCGTCCGGACGCTCCGAAAGGTTTACGCGACCGGCAGACCCACCTACGGACATGAGCAGTGGTCAGAACTCCGGGGGGCTGATGTCCAGCGCCGGACTCGTCCGGTACTTCGACGCCGAGGACAGCAACGCCATCCGCATCGACCCGAAAACCGTCGTCGCCTTCGGCGTCTTCTTCGGCGTGTTGGTCAAGCTCCTGAACGTCCTTGGGTTGTAGCCGCCAATCTGCAGCCGTTTCCGCACCGGGTTCGTCCCCGCATCGTCATTTTTAGTCCCGACTACGCCCGCTCCGACTCTCCTGGCGGCCGCTACTGCTATCCGAGTCCGGGTCCCAGTCACGGTATGTCCCGCCCGCCGTCCCGAACCGCCGACGAAGGGCGTTCCGCGAGCGACGACTCCGAACGCGCCGAGACCGCCGGCTCCGGAGCCCGCGACCGACTCGCGGAGGGCGCGATGGGCGGCGTCGTCGCGACCCTCGTGATGACCGCCTACCGGCTCCCGGTCTCGCGCTCGCTGCCGCCGACCGCGCGCTTCTGGTCGAAATTCGTCGCCGGCGGTCGCCCCGAGGACCAACCCCTGCCGGCGCTCGCGCTCCACCTCTTGTACGGCGCGGGTGCGGGAGCGGCGTTCGGACTGCTCGCGCCGCGTCCCAGCGATGCGTCCGCGACGCCGGGGACCGGGTCCGACGCTCGGACCGACGACGCCGACGAGACCGCCCGACTGGAGGCGGTCGGCCTGCTGGCCGGCGTGGGCTACGCGCTCGCGCTCTCGGCGTTCGGCGAGCGCGCGCTGCTCGACCGACTCCTCGACGTCGACCTCGATTCGGACGAGCGCCTCGTGTTCCACGCCGGCCACGTCGTCTACGGGCTCGCGCTCGGAACGTGGGTCGGCTCCCGGACCGGCGACCGGCGGTAGCTTCGCTCCCGTCGGCCGACGACACCCGCTTGCCGGAAGACGGGTCCTTTTCCCGCCCCGGTTCCCAACTCGCGGGCATGGCTCTCACGGCAGGCGTCGTCGCGGTCCAGGGCGACGTGAGCGAACACGCCGACGCGCTCCGACGGGCGGGCGCGGCCCACGGTCGCGAGGTCGCGGTCGAGGCGATTCGGACCGCCGGAGTCGTCCCCGACTGTGACCTGCTCGCGCTGCCCGGCGGGGAGTCGACCGCCATCTCGCGGCTGCTCGGCGACGAGGGAATCGCCCCGGAGATAGTCGCCCACGTCGAGGCCGGCAAGCCGGTGCTGGCGACCTGCGCGGGCCTCATCGTCGCCTCGACCGACGCGGGCGACGACCGAGTGGACGAACTCGGCCTCGTGGACGCGACGGTCGAGCGCAACGCCTTCGGCAGGCAGGCCGACAGCTTCGAAGCGCCGCTCGACGTCGCGGGACTCGACGACCCCTTCCCGGCCGTCTTCATCCGCGCGCCCGTGGTCGCCGCGGTGGGCGACGACGTCGACGTGCTCGCGAGGTGGGACGGCCGCCCGGTCGCGATTCGGGACGGGCCGGTCGTGGCCACCTCGTTCCACCCGGAGCTCACCGACGACGACCGCCTCCACTCGCTGGCGTTCTTCGAGGGTCCCGACCACTCCACCGACTGAACGGTGGCAACAACACTCACGGTGGTCGGGCCGGTAGTGGCGGTACGAGCCCGTGATGACGATGACGCGCCTGCTCAACGAACACACCGGGACGGTCCACAAGTCCCGGCAGGAATCGCCCGGCGACGAGGCGGTCTGCGGTGCCCTGCGCCACGTCTCGGGACGCCACGTCGCGTCGGTCCCGAACGACGAGCCTCGGACGAACGACGCGGTCGACCGCTGTGGCCGGTGCTTCGAGGACGCGGGCGGCTACTGACCTCGGCCGGCGCGACGGGACCGCCTCGAAGCGTCGTCGCGCACTGCTGGCGCGGTAGGGCAAACTTTTCTTGCTGGCTTCCGTCCGTCCGCACATGGAAGTCGACATAGACGCGGTGCGGGTCGCCGTGACCGAGGACGGACCGGTTCCGGTCGCGGTGCTCGCGCCCCGCGACGAGACCGGCGTGCTCCCCATCTTCATCCGCTTCGCCGAGGCGGTGAGCATCGCACGGGGGATGGAGGCCGACGACGTCGGCCGGCCCCTGACCCACGACCTCACGCTCGACCTCGTGGAGGAACTGGGCGGGCGCGTGACCCGCGTGGTCGTGTCGGCGCTTGAGGACAACACCTACATCGCCGACCTCCACGTCGACACGCCCCGGGGCGAGACCGTGGTCGACGCCCGACCCAGCGACTCGCTGGCGCTGGCGGCCCGGACCGACGCCCCGATCGAGGTCGACCCCGACGTGTTCGAGTCGGGGCGGCGCGACCGCGAGGAGTTCGACGAGCTACAGGACGTCCGCGAGGTCGCGGGGCTCGACGCGTGACCGACGACCCCGACGAACCGGGAGCGGACGCCCCCGACCCCGTGCTGGACGACCTGTTCGCCGTCATCGAGTCCCGCAAGGAGACCCTGCCCGACGACTCGTACACCGCGTCGCTGTTCACCCACGAGAAGGGCGAGAACGCGGTCCTCGAAAAGCTGGGCGAGGAGACCACCGAGCTCGTGCTGGCCGCCAAGGACGACGACCGCGAGGAACTCGCCCACGAGAGCGCCGACATCGTCTATCACCTGCTCGTGTTGCTCTCGATGAAGGGGATGGACCTCGGGGATTTGCGGGCGGAACTCCGCGAGCGGCGGTGAGTTCTCGGAGCGTTTGACCTCCGGCGTCTTGCCGAACGACGTGTGCGGGGCGGTGCGGTGCTGTGCGGGGCGGTGCGGTGCTGTGCGGGGCGGTGCGGTGCTGTGCGGGGCGGCGCGGTGCTGTGCGGGGCGGCGCGGTGCTGTGCGGGGCGGTGCGGTGCTGTGCGGGGCGGCGCGGTGCTGTGTGGGGCAGTGCGGTCTCTCATCGGTCCCGGCAGTAGCTAGTTTCGCCATCTCGTCGAACCCAATTCTGCCGTATTCGAGCTAGCTTTCGCCTCGACACGCGAGACGGCGCGACCGAAACCGCGAGCCTCACACCCCCCGGCCTCGGGCGCGAAGAAAGCCCGGCGATTCCCTACGCCACCTTCTCGAACCGATGCAGGACGACCTCGCTGTCGTCGTCCCACTCGAAGTGGTCGTGGGCGCGGTTCAGCACCTCGCGGTACTGGTCGAGGTCGGCCATCCCCTCGCGCCGGGCGTCCTCGTCGGTCAGGTCGCCGAGCGTCCGCTCGCGAACCTCGACGACGGCGAACGTCTCGCCGTCGAGTTCGAACTCGTCGCCCTCCTCGGCGTACTGGTCGCCGCGGTGAATCTGGATGACCTCGCCCTCTCTGGCCCCCTCGCGCATCCGCTCGTTCGGGAGCAGAACGTCGGCGTCTATCGTCGTCATGCGTGACGGTTGGGAGCCGACCCGGAAAACGGTTCGGTCGACGGGTGGACGCTCACCGCGCGGCGACCCAGCCGCCGAGCGCCCCGGCGAGCGCGCTTTCGAGGCCCAGCACCAGCGCGACGGTGACGCCGACGAGGAACAGCCCGCCGCCCAGAACCGGGCCGAGCGGCCCGAGTTCCACGATGCCCAGCGTCCCCACCGCGATGCCGAGGACGAGCGCGACGAGGATGCCGCCGAGAGAGCCCGCGAGCAGGCCGTGCCACGCGCCCCGGCCCGCGCCGCCGACCATGTAGCCCGCGACGAACCCGCCGACGAGTCCCGGCGTGAGCTGGCCGAGCCCCGGAATTGCGAGGCCGACGATTCCGAGGACGAGCGTGACCGCGAATCCCACTCCGACCGCGTACCAGTCGGTCATAACGTCTCTCCGTACGATTTGGGGCGGGATAAGCCTTCGAGCCGGTGGGGCGGTCGTCTCGCGGTCCGCTCACTCCAGTCCCACTTTCTCGGCGTACGCCGCGAACACGTCCCACGAGGGGTCGACGTCGGGATGCTCGGCGCGCTCGCCGTCGACGTAGACGCCCTCGCCCGCTCGGACCTCGCCGACTTCGGCGGCCGGAATGCCCTCGTCGTCGAGCGCGGCCAGCACGTCGTCGGCCCCGCCCTCGGCCACCGTCAGGACCAGCGTGCCCTCGCTGGTCGCGGCCCACGGGTCGATGTCGAAAAACTCGCACGATTCCGCGACGCCCGGCAGGACCGGCACCGCCGCCGAGTCCACGTCGAGCCGAACGCCCCCGGCGCTGGCGAGTTCGACCAGCGCGCCCCGTAGCCCGCCCTCGGTCGCGTCGTGCATCGCGGTCACCGGCCCGGCGGCCGCCGCAGTCAGGGCGTCCCGGACCGGGCTCATGTCCCAGAACCGCTCTTTGGCCTCGGCGAGGGTCTGGGCCGGCAGCTCGACCGCCTCCTCGAACAGCGTGACCAGAAACCCCGCGACCTCGATTCCGGGTCCCTTGGTCACGAGCAGGCGGTCGCCTGGCGTGGCCCCGTCGGGTCGCACCACGTCCTCGGGGTCGCCCACGGCCAGCGCGGTCGCGCCGCCGACCCACGGGAACCGACAGCCGTCGTACCGGGCGGTGTGGCCGGTCACGATGCTCGCGCCCACCTCGGTCGCCTCGCGGTCGAACGTCTCCCAGACGGTCCCGAACTCCTCGTCGGTCAGGTCCGGCGGGAGCGTGAACGTGACCGCGAGGTGCGAGGGCGGAATCCCCGACACCGCGACGTCCGAGAGCGCGACGTGGACCGCGAACCACGCCGCCTTCTCGAACCCCAGCGCGGGCGTCAGCGACAGGGGGTCGGTAGCCAGCACGACCGCCTCGCCGCCGACCTCCACGACCCCGAAGTCGACGCCGTGCTGCGGGCCGAGGGCGACGTCCTCGCGGTCGGCCCCGAGGTGCGGGTAGATGCGCTCGTCGAAAAATTCCCGGTCGACTTTCCCGAGGTCGGTCATTGGTGGCGGTAGTTCCGGGGTCGACTAATCGGTGGTGGTTCGGACCGTCCTTCCCCGCGAGTAGTTACCCTCGGTAATCAGGTAGGCGGAGGTAACTTTTTGGGCGCTCCGGGAGTACGCCCGGCCATGAGCGACTCGAACGAGCAGTTGGCGGTGTGGTGTGCGGGCAAGGAGTGGTGTCCCATCACCTCCACGGCCACGCTCATCGGCAAGAAGTGGCATCCCGTGGTCGTCCATCGACTCATCCAGGGCGGTCCGATGGGGTTCAACGAACTCAAAGACGACGTGGACGGCATCTCCAGCAAGGTGCTGTCCGACAGCCTCGAAGACCTCGAAGAGAAGGGGTTGGTGAACCGCGAGATAGTGAGCGAGAAGCCGGTTCGAGTCGAGTACTCGCTGACCGACCGCGGTGCCTCGCTCGAATCGCTCATCGAGGAGATGCACGAGTGGGGCGAGAAACACCTCGCCGCCGCCGACGGGAAGGAAGACGCGATCTCGTAACGCTCGGCTCCTCGTCCCGACTGTCACGCCTCGGCCGGTCGATTCGCCGAGAGCTATCTGAACTGGAATTCAAATCGGAACGGTTATCTGAAGCGCTGTTCAACCAGCCCGTGATGGCAAGCTCCACGTCGCGACTCGAACGACTCCTCGCCGACGACCTCGGCGAGTGCTGTGACGCCGACGTACGGCGTCGGCTCGACCAACTGGAGTCGCTGGCCGACGAGGCGACCGCCGACGACGCGGCCCGCGCGGTCTTCGCGGTCCTCGGCGACGAGACGCGCTACCGGCTCGCACGCGTCCTGGCGACCGACGACGGCGAGCGTTGTGTCTGCGAACTCGAACCGCTGGTCGACGTCGGCGAGAGCGCGGTGAGCCACGCGCTCTCGGACCTCGTGGACGCGGGACTGCTCGACCGCCGGAAAGAGGGCAACTGGCGGTACTACGCGAGCACCGCCCTCGCCGACGACCTGTTCGCGACCGCCGACGCCGGGGTGGGCGAACGTGAGTAACGACGTCGCCGGCCGCGACCAGCCCGACGGCGTCGGCCGCGACCACGGCCCGAACTGCGACTGTCCCGACTGTGGCGACCCGCGCTCGATGGACTTCCTCGACAAGTACCTCACCGTCTGGATTTTCGGCGCGATGGCGGTCGGGGTGGGGCTCGGCTTCGTGGCCCCGTCGGTCACCCAACCCATTCAGGACCTCCACCTCGTCGAGATCGGGCTCATCCTGATGATGTACCCGCCGCTGGCGAAGGTCGACTACGGTCAGCTCCCGACCGTCTTCAAGAACGTGAAGGTACTGGGGTTGAGCCTCGTCCAGAACTGGCTCATCGGCCCGACCGTGATGTTCTCCCTGGCGATCATCTTCTTCAGCGGCGTCACGCCCGGCCTGCCCGCCCGCCCCGAGTTCTTCCTCGGACTGGTGTTCATCGGGATGGCTCGCTGCATCGCGATGGTGCTGGTCTGGAACGAGCTCGCGGAGGGCTCGAACGAGTACGCCGCCGGCCTGGTCGCGTTCAACAGCGTCTTCCAGATACTCACCTACGGCGTGTACATCTGGTTCTTCGCGCTCGTCGTCCCGCCCCTGCTCGGCATGGAGTCGCTGGTCGCCGGCATCGAGGCCTTCGACATCACGCCGATGCAGGTCTTCGAGGCCATCGCCGTCTTCCTCGGCATTCCCTTCGCCGCGGGCATCCTCTCGCGGTACGTCGGCACGCGCACGAAGGGCGTCGAGTGGTACGAGGAGACCTTCGAGCCGACGATCAGTCCCCTGACGCTGATCGCGCTGTTGTTCACCGTGGTCGTGATGTTCGCGATGCAGGGCGAGCGCATCGTCGCCCAGCCGACCGACGTCCTGCTCATCGCGGTGCCGCTGACGGTCTACTTCGTCGTGATGTTCTTCGTGAGCTTCGGGATGGGCCGGGAGATCGGCGCGGACTACTCGACGACGACCGCCATCGGGTTCACCGCCGCGTCGAACAACTTCGAGCTGGCCATCGCCGTCGCGGTCGCCGTCTTCGGCGTCGGCTCGGGCGTCGCCTTCGCGACGGTCGTCGGCCCGCTCATCGAGGTGCCGGTCCTGCTCGCGCTGGTCCACGTCGCGCTGTACTTCCAGCGCCGCTTCGACTGGGACGGGTTCGACACCGGTCGCCTCGACGCATCGAACGCGGGTCCCGCCACGAACGATGACTGACGCCGACCCGCAGGTCGCGTTCGTCTGCGTCCAGAACGCGGGCCGCTCCCAGATGGCGTACGCCTTCGCCCTGCGGGAGCGCGACGCGCGGGACCTCGACGTCGACCTCGTGACCGGCGGCACCCGACCCGCCGAGCGCGTCCACTCCGAGGTGGTCGACGCGATGGCCGAGGTCGGCGTCGACGTCTCCGACCGGTCACCCCGGGAGGTGACGGCCGAGGAACTCCGGGCGAGCGACTACGTCGTCACGATGGGCTGTTCGGCCGACGACGCCTGCCCGGCGGGGTGGGCGGGCGAGAACCGCGACTGGGACCTCGACGACCCGGACGGGCGCTCGCCCGACGCGGTCGCGGCGATACGCGACGAGATAGAGCGCCGGGTCGGCGACCTGTTCGACGAACTGGAGCGGGCCGACTGACCACGACTGCGGGTGGTCCCGGCGGTCTCAGACGCGAGAACTGCATTCACAACCACGAAAGCCCTCGGCGCGCTCTCAAACAGCAGAGTCGCAAATACATCCTCGAAAGCCCTCGGCGCGCTCTGGGACAACAATAGAACCGCAACGTCCTCGAAAGCCCTCGGCCCGCTCGCGGTCGCTCTGGCGGATATCCGCGCCTCACAGCACCGCACCGCATCGGCGCGGATAGGGCCGCCAGAGACGACCACGGCCTTCGGCCGCGAGCCCGCCTCGCCCTTTCAGTCCGCCAAGGATGACCCCGCCCGCACAGCCCCCGCACCGCGACGGCGGGCCTCGCCCCTCCCCAGCCTCGGGGCGCACGAGCGCGCCCCTCCCTCGCGCATGTTGGCGCGAGATGAACTCGCGCCAGCGCGCGCCGACGTGGAACGAGAACCGGTAACGCGAGCGAAGTTAGCGTCGCGTGACCGAGTGCTTGCGTCGCCGAACGGGACCCGCGCTCGCGCCCGTACTTTTAAATCACGGAACGGGACGAAGTGGCCCCGATGGGACACCGCGCACTCGTCGCGTACCGCCGCGACGCCGACTCGCCCGACAGCCAAGCCGGCTCCGACCTCGCCGCCGAGGACGCCCGCTACGACCTCCACCGCTCGCAGTGGGGCGGAGCGGGCTTCGCGCTGCTCGACCACGTCTCGGCCGAGACGCCGTACGCCGCCGACACCCAGTTCGCGGTCGACCCCGACCCGGTGGCGACCGACTGCTCGCTCGCGGACGCGGCCAGCGACCACCTCGACTACCTCCACCACGAGGCGTTCTACCGGGTGAGCCGGGACTACGAGGTGACCGCGTACCACGTCCTCTGGTTCGGTCTCGAAGCCGACGCCGACGCGGTCGACCGGAGCGAGACCGTGGGCCACGGCGGGCTAATCGAGGCCCACCCGGACGACTCGGACTACCTTCGCGGCTGGTTCCGGGGCGCGAAGGAGGTGGTCGGCGGGATGGTCGACCGCGACGCGCTCGCTCCGGACGCCGCCGTGGACGCGCTGGCCGACCGGGTCGAGACGTGGGCCGACGACCGGGAGGTGGTCGTCCCCGGGTGACTCGCCGGCCCTCCGGCCGCGCCTCCCGACGCCTGGACGCGGGCCGCTTTTGTGGCTCGGTCGCCTACGGCGAGCCAGTGACGACAGCAGACGGCGACGGTTCGGAGGCCGGCGACGCGGCCGACGCCTCCCTCGACCCCGAGACGGCCCGCAACCGCGTCGCGGCCGCCGTCGAGGCCGGCGACATGGTGACGGTCTTCGGCCGGTGTACGGTTGAGTACGAGGGCCGGGCCGCCAGCACGCTCGGCCCCGGCGACCGACTCGTGGTCCTCAAGCCCGACGGCACCGCGCTGGTCCACACCGACGAGGGCCAGAAGCCGGTGAACTGGCAGCCGCCGGGGTCGACCCACGCGGTCGACGCCAGCGACGGCCAGTTCCGCGTCCGAAGCCGGCGCACCGCGCCCGACGAGGAGCTGCTCGTGGCCTTCGAGCGCGTCGACCGCGTCGCCAGCTTCGACGTGACCGACCGGCAGGACCTCGCGCTCACGGGGACCGAGGCGGACCTCCGGCGGCGAATCCTCGACGACCCCGACCTCGTGGAGCCGGGGTTCGAGCCGCTGGCGACCGAGCGCGAGACGCCCGCCGGCGCGGTCGACGTCTACGGCGAGGACGCCCGCGGCCGGACGGTCGTGGTCGAACTCAAGCGCAAGCGGGTCGGCCCGGACGCGGCGGGCCAGCTCGCCCGGTACGTCGAGGCGCTCGAACGGGACCTCCACGCCGACGCCGAGGTCCGGGGCGTGCTGGTCGCGCCCTCGGTGACCGAGCGCGCCCGCCGGCTGCTCGCCGAGAAGGGCCTGGAGTTCGTCTCGGTCGGCCCGCCCGAGTGACGGCCCGGGAGCGAGTCGCCGGGTATAAGCCCCGCTCGCGCGAGGTTCCGGCATGGACTGGCGACGCGCGCTGTGGTTCGGACTCGCCGGCAGCCTGCTCGTCGGGTACGTCCTCCTGCACACCGGCCTGCTCCCGGTGCCCACCGGCGTCGACGACCGGCGCGGCCTCCGGGTCACCGACTGCGAGGAGACGGTGCGCGGCCGACTCGACGTGGCGGTCGCGGAGTCGTTCGCCCAGCAGTACGTGGGGCTGAGCCGCACCGAGTCGCTGGCCGACGAGGAGGGGATGCTGTTCGTCCACGACGAGGACGGCGAGCGGGGCATCGGCATGCGCAACATGGACTTCCCGCTCGACGTACTGTTCGTCTCGGCCGACGGCGAGATTACGAGCGTCGAGACGCTCGACGCGCCCGACTCGCCGCTCTCGTACTACGTCACCTACGGGACGACTTCGGGACAGGGTCGGTACGTCGTCGAGGCGAACGCCGGCTGGAGCGAGGCCCGCGGCGTGTCGGCCGGCGACTGCGTGCGCGGCCTGCCGAGGTGACGTCGACGGCTCGCGTCCGGCTCCGCTGGCGAACTAGCCACTATCCTGGCGGACTGAACCGGCGAGCGCGCTGGGGGCGTTCGAGGTCACGACCTGCGTTCCACTGGCGTTTCCGAATAGAGCCGTCACTCGACCTCGCGTTTCAGTTCCGCCAGTTCGTTCATCGCCTCCAGCGGCGTCATCGTCGCCACGTCGACCTCGCGCAGGCGCGCGGCGAGTTCGTCCTCGGGGCCGTCGGCGACGGCTCTCGGGGCCGATTCGCCGGTTTCCGGGTCGGCCGACCCGGAAACCGGCTCCGACGCCGCGCTCGCGGGTCGTCCGCTCGCGTCCGAGGCGGGGGAAGCGGCGGCCGCCGCTTCCCCCGCCTCGCTCGCCAGTAACTCGCGGGCGCGCTCGACCACCGAGTCGGGGACGCCGGCCTCGCGGGCGACCTGCACGCCGTAGGAGGCGGTGGCCGCGCCCCGGCGCACCTCGTGGTCGAAGGTCACGTCGCCGCCGGTCTCGTCGGCCGCGAAGTGGAGGTTGACGGCCTCGGGCAGGTCCTCGGCGACGGCGGTGAGTTCGTGGTGGTGGGTCGCAAAGAGGGTGCGCGCGCCCACCTCGTCGTGGAGGTGTTCGGTCACGGCGCGGGCGATGGCGAGGCCGTCGGTCGTGCTGGTGCCCCGGCCCACCTCGTCGAGCAGGACCAGCGACTCGTCGGTCGCGTCCCGGAGGATGGCGGCGAGTTCGGTCATCTCGACCATGAACGTCGAGCGCCCGCCGGCGATGTCGTCGCTCGCGCCGACGCGGGTGAAGATTCGGTCGACCGGCTCGATTCGGGCGCTGGCGGCCGGGACGAAGCTCCCGACCTGCGCGAGGACGGTTATCAGCGCGACCTGTCGCATGTAGGTCGACTTGCCCGACATGTTCGGGCCGGTGACGACCGCGAACCGCTCGTCCGAATCGAGCGCGGCGTCGTTGGGCACGAACGAGTCCTGCGTGCGCTCGACGACCGGGTGGCGGCCGCGCTCGATGGCGATTCCGTCGCCGCCGATTTCTGGCCGAGCGTAGTCCCTGGTCGCGGCGACCTCGCCGAGCGCGGCCAGCGCGTCGAGGTCCGCGAGCGCGTCGGCGACCGCCTGCACGCGCTCGGACTCGTCGGCCACGGTCGCCCGGACCTCGCGGAACAGTTCGTGTTCGAGGTCGTCGGCCCGGCTCTCCGCTCGCAGAATCTCGTCCTCGCGCTGCTTGAGTTCCGGCGTGTAGAACCGCTCGGCGTTCTTGAGCGTCTGCCTGCGGGTGTAGTCGTCCGGGACCGAGTCGAGGTTGGGGTTCGTGACCTCGATGTAGTAGCCGTGGACCGAGTTGTGGCCGACCTTCAGCGAGTCGATGCCCGTGCGCTCGCGCTCGCTGGCTTCGAGGTCGTCTATCCACGACTTGCCCTCGCGCTCGGTCCGGCGGAGGTCGTCGAGTTCCTCGTCGTAGCCCTCCTTGATGACGTCGCCCTCGGTTATCTCTCTGGGCGGGTCCTCCCGGACGGCGCGGTCTATCAGGTCGCGCACCTCGCTCAGTTCGTCGAGGCGCTCGCGGAGTTCGCCGAGCCGCTCGCTCTCGAAGCCCGCCATCTCCGCCTTCAACTCGGGCACCACGTCGAGCGTGGCCTTCAGCGAGCGCAGGTCGCGGGCGTTGGCCCGGCCCCGCGAGATGCGAGCGACGAGGCGCTCGACGTCGTACACGTCCCGGAGCAGGTCGCGGGCTGACTCGCGGGCCTGCACGTCGTGAGTCCACTCCTCGACCGCGTCGAGTCGGGCGTCGATGCGCTCGGGGTCGAGCAGGGGCCGCCGGAGCCAGTCGGTCAGTCGCCGGCTCCCGAGCGCGCAGGCGGTCTCGTCCAGCACGCCCAGCAGCGTCACCCCGGCGTCGCCGTGGACCGTCCGGCGCTCGAACAGTTCGAGGCTGGCGAGCGCGACCCGGTCGAGCAGCATGTACTCCCGCGGCTCGTAGCGCGTGAGGTGGTTGAGGTAGTCGAGCCGGTCGTCGGCCGTCGCGTCGCCGGCCCCGCCCTCGGCGTCGGTCCCGTCCGCGTCGCCGTCGTCGGCGTCGCTTCCCCCGACGTCCGCGCCGCCGCGCGCGTACTCGGCGTACGCCAGCAGCGCGCCGCACGCCCGTATCTCGGCGTCGGCCGCGAGCAGCGAGTCGGGCGAGCCGAAGTACGCCGCGACCTTGCCCGCCGCCGCGTCAGGGTCGAAGGCTCCGGGGTCGTACGGCGAGACCATGCAGTCGCCGTCGAAGACCGCCGAGGTGGCGTCCTCGACGCCCGGTTCCACGATGGCCTCCGCCGGCGCGAACCGGCTGACCTCGTCGGCGACCGCCTCGGCCCGCCGCGCGCTGGTGGCGTAGAAGTCGCCGGTCGAGACGTCCAGCAGCGCCAGCCCGTACCGGTCGGGGTCGCGGGTCAGGCACGCCACGAAGTTGTTGTCGTCGCCGTCGAGCAGTTCGTCCTCGGTCAGCGTGCCCGGCGTCACGACGCGGGTGACCGCCCGGTCGACCACGCCGGTCGTCTCCGCGGGGTCCTGCACCTGGTCGGCGACCGCGACCCGGTAGCCCGCGTCCAGCAGCGTCTCGATGTACGACTCGGCGCTGTCGATGGGGATGCCCGACATCGGGTAGGTGCCGGTCGAGTCCTCGCGCTGGGTCAGCGCGATCTCGAGCAGTCGGGCGGTCCGCTCGGCGGCCTCGCAGAAGGTCTCGTAGAAGTCCCCGACCTGGAACAGCACGAGCGAGTCGTCGTACGCCCGACACAGTTCGTAGTACTGGCGCATCATCGGCGTCAGGTCGTCGGCTCGCTCGGCCATCTTCTCCGGAGGTCCCAGCGCCGCGTCCATGGGTAGTCGTCAGGGGACTGCCCCCGATATACCCCTCGAAACGGACCGCCGGGTCGGGGCGCGCGGGGCGGTCGGACTCGCAGTTCCGATTCGCTCGGGATGCAGGAACCCGAACCGATAAGTATTGCTTCCGAGACGAATCTATATATGATGTCGTTGCCCCTGTGGAAGTTTACCCGGAACCGGTACGGGCGGGCGCTGTACGACGCGCTGGCCGACCGGGGCGTCACGGCGACCAGGATGTACCTCTACCGGGCGGCGCTGGACGACGTCCCCGCCGTCGAACCGCCAGCGGGCGTCCGATTCGCGGTTCGGGACCCCGAGACGCTCGACGCCGACGAGTACGCGGACTTCGCCGACCCCGAACCGGAGGACCTCGCCGTCGTCGCCGAGTCCGACGGCGGCGTCGCGGGCTACCTGTTCCTGACCGACGCCCGACCCAAGCGCGTCGACCCGCTCGCCCGGACTTACGACTTCGAGGGGGCGTACGTCTGGCGGCTGTTCGTCGCCCCGCCGCGTCGCGGTCGCGGAATCGCCACGGCGCTCGTGAACCGGGCGCTCGCGGTCGCTCGCGACGAGCGCGACGCCGAGAGCGCCTGCGCGCTCGTGGCCGCCGACAACCGCCCCTCGCAGTGGGTGTTCGAGACCAACGGGTTCGAGCGCCGCGAGGCCCGCTCGTACGTCCGGCTCGGTCCCTGCGAGTTCCGGCGACGGCGGGCGGCGACCTGATGGGTATATTCGGGAATATATATTTATTTATTGCGTAATTTTATAGTCTTTCGGACGCGTGCTTCGAACACGATGTCGGACGAACCAGGCCCGACCGACTGGACGGTTCCGGCGGTGGCCGCGAGACGACTCGGCGGTCGCGAGTCCGTCTGGGACGGCGACTTCCGGTCGCGGCTGACCCTCGCGGACTACGTCAGTCTGGTCGCGCTGTTCTTCGGCTGGTCGTCGGCGCTGTTGTTCGTCTCGGGCGAGCGAAACTGGGCGATGGTCGTGATGTTCGTGGCGTTCCTGTTCGACAAACTCGACGGCTACGTCGCCCGGCGGACCGGCCAGACGTCGCCGTTCGGTCGGCAGGTGGACTCGTTCATCGACATCTTCGCGTACCTCGTGCCGGCCGCGCTGCTGTACCACTACGCGCTGTCGCCGTCGCTGGCGGTCAGCGCGGTCGTGGGCTTCCTGATACTCGCGTTCGGCGGTCTCCGACTCGTCCGGCACAACGACGAGGGGTTCCTCTCGGACGGGGAGACGAGCTACTACCACGGCACCACGGTCGTCCACACCAACTTCGTGGTCGTCGCCAACTACCTCGCGGCGGCGTACCTCCCGCGCTGGAGTCCGTGGGTCGCGGCCGGAAGCGTCGCGCTCGCCTGCCCGCTGATGGTGTCGAACTACCGGAGCCCGAAGTCGGACGTGGCCCACGTGCTCGCCGGGGGAGCGGCGCTGCTCGCGGCGGCGCTGGTGCTGGCGCTCGAGTTCGGCGTCGGCCTCCCATGAGCGGGGACGGCGTCGTGACGGTCGACCCGCACGTCCACACTCGGGCGTCCTACGACGCGACCGCGAGCGTCCGGGCGGTGCTGGAGCGGGCGAGCGCGGTCGGACTGAACGCCGTCGTCGTGACCGACCACGACGAGATCGAGGCGTCGCTCCGGGCGGCCGAACTCGCGCCGGAATACGGGCTCGTCGGCATCCCCGGCGTCGAGGTGTCGACCGACGACGGCCACCTGCTCGCAATCGGCGTCGACGAGCGCCCCGACCCCCGCCGACCCTTCGCCGAGACGGTCGAGACCGTCCGGGCGGCGGGCGGGGTCGCCGTCGTCCCGCACCCGTTCCAGCGCACCCGCCACGGCGTTCGGAAATCGACTATCCACGACTGCGACGGCATCGAGACGCTCAACGCCTGCTCGCTGTCGAGCTATCGCAACCGGGAGGCCACCCGGTTCGCCCGTCGGCGCGACTACCCGCAACTCGCCGGGAGCGACGCCCACGACGCGGCGCTGGTCGGCCGCGCCTACACCGAGGTTCGGCTTCCGAACGACCCCGCCGACCCGACCCGCGAGGCCGTCCTCGACGCGGTCCGCCGGGGTCGGACGGCCGTTCGCGGCCGGCTCGCGTCCAAGCGGTCGTACCTCCGCAAGTACGTCCGGAACGCCCGCATCCGGGCGCTGTCGCTCCTCTGAGTCTTTCCGACGGGCCGAAACGCGACGGATTTGGGGTCACAGCACCCCGAACAGCGGGAGCGCCAGACAGACCGCCCAGCCCGCGACGCCGACCGCGAGCGCGCGGCGGTCCGGGGGCCCGTCGGCCCGGGCGCTCCCGGCCGCCAGCAGGCCCAGCGAGACCAGCAGCGCGACCCGATGGAGGACGAGCCGTATCGACAGCGCGACCAACCCGAGCGTCGAGAAGTCGAGGACGAACGCGGCTCCGAGTCCGGCGACCGCGAGCGCGAACGCCGTCGTCGGGTCGAGCGGCCGGGCGGTCCGGGCCGCGGCGACCGGGACGCCGACCGCCAGCACCGGGTACAGCGCCCCGGCGAACACCTTGGGCGAGGTCCCCGGGAACGCCCCCTCCAGCCAGACCCCGCTCGCTCGCACCCCGAGGTACAGCGCCACCAGCGTCGCCGGCAGGACGAACTTGCGGCCCTCCTCGGCGACGGCGGACTCGACCGTCGCGCGCACCTCCCGCGCGGAGGGGAGCCTCCGGGTTGTCGACGCGCCCACGACCAGCGCGGCGAGCGCGAGTTCGACCGCCGTAATCCAGCCGTCGTTGCCCCCGCCGCGATTGCCCCGGTACTCCCGGCGGACCTCCGAGACGTACGGCTCGCCGACGAACTCGCGCTCGACGGTCCGGGCCGCGCCCTGCACGTCGGTCACGGTGTGGCGGAGCCGGAACCAGTCCCAGTACTCGGCGTGGGCCTGTAGCGCGGTCCACTCGTCGGCGGCGCGGGGCGACTCGTAGGCCCGGAGGTGCTGGCGCGTCCCGAGGTACGTCCCGGCGTGGAGCTGGTAGTCGGGCCGTACCCACTCGCCGGTCCGGGCTTCGCCAGCGTTCCCGGCGTCGCTGACGTTCGCTCCGCTGGCGTTTGCGCCACTCGCCCGGGCCTCGACGTAGCTGTACCGGGTCGACCCCCGGGCCGCGCTCCAGTCGACGCCGTCGTCGTCGACCACGACCGCGTGGGTACCGGCGTCGGCTTCCGACTCGCCGTCGTCGGTCCGGTTCCATTCGAGGCCGCGCTCGTCGGTCAGCGCCTGCCGGACCTCGCCGGGTCCGCCGTGGAGTACGATGTTGATGGCGAGCGTGCGCGACTCGACCGACCGTCCGGCGCTGGTGTACGGCCACAACAGGCTCTCGCTCCCCTCGGGCCGGACGAGCGCGTCTTCCGCTGGCGCGCCGGAGACGGTCGAGTCGCCGGCGGCCGGTTCGACCGCCGGCGCGTCGGCGGGGCCGGGGAGGCCGCCCCAGCCGGCGACGCCGACCAGCGCGACCGCGACGAGCGCGAGGGCCGCCGTTCGGAGACGAGCCATCGATTCGTTCCGGCGTTCTCACCCCCTCGTCAAGAGTGTATCCCCGAAGTCGGTGACGCTCCGCCCCGTCGCCGGACCGACGGCCGCCGGTCCGGGTCACCCCTCGTGGACGCGGTAGACCACGACGCCCTCGTTCTCGAAGACCGGGTCGTACCGACCGGTCGCCGCCAGCGAGCGCTCGAGCGCGCCCGACGCGGCGTAGCGGTCGCCCCGGACGGTGTACTCGCCTCGCGGCACGTAGAGGTAGTCGGGGTCGGCGTCCACGGTCGCGGTCCACTCCGCGAGGCAGGCCGCCGACTCGCACGTCGAGGCGTTCTCGAAGGCGTGGAGGTGGCGCTGGTAGTCGGCCGGACCGCGCCACTCGACGCCCCACGGCGCGACCAGTATCGTGCGGTCGGCCACCGCAGGGAACCACTCGGCGGCGTCCCCGAGCGCGACGAAGGCGGCGTCGTCGGGCGTCTCTCGCGCGGCCCACGCCATGGCCTCGACGTCGTCGTCGTCGACGAATGCCGGCGTGGTGTCGTCGGTCGGGCCGCCGAACTCGTAGCCCAGCGCGCCGACGCCGACCGACGCGACGACCACCAGCGCCGCGACAGCGACCCTGCGACGGGCCTCGGCGTCGGTCGCGCGCCCCCAACTCACGCGGTCGACCGCGACAATCGCCGCGCCGACCAGCGCGAACGCGCCGACGGTGTAGGCGAACCGGGGCTGCTCGAAGAGGAGTTCCGAGACGAACAGCCACGCCGGCAGGACCCGCCAGCCCGCGACCAGTAGGACCCCGCCCGCGAGAAGCGGCACGGCCGACCACGGCGACATCCCGTCGACCAGCGCCGAGACCAGCCCGCCGCCGACCCCGCCGTGGGTGCCCGCCGCGCCGAGGAACACCGCCGGGCCGTGGACCGACGCCACGGTCGCCCACCACGGCGCGGCCAGCGCCAGTCCGCCGAATCCGACGACCGCGCCGCGAGCGAGTCCCCGGAGCGTCCGGTCGTAGCCCAGCCAGAACACCACGTAGGTCGTCGCGTAGAACAGCGCGTACGTCGGGTGGGTCAGGACGACGAGCGCGAACCCGGCCAGCCCGACCGGGAGCCACCCCGACTCGCGGTCGCGGAACAGCCGGAGGCCGGCGTACGCCCCGACCAGCGACACCAGGAAGGCGGGCGCGCGCACCAGCCCGCCGGCCGAGACGTGCCACTCCAGAATCTGCGGGTTGCACGCGACCAGCAGGCCGGCGGCGGCCCCGCGAAGCCGACCGTCGACGACGTCGCGCCCGAGCAGGTCGCGCCCCAGCAGGTACGCCGGCATCAGCGCGGCGACCACGAACGCGGGCGGGACGAACCGGGCCGTCGCGAACGTCCCCGCGCCGAGGTCGCGGGCGAGCGCGAGGCCGTAGAACGCCAGCGGCGGGTAGGCGAACGGCACGCCCTCGGCGGTGTAGTGGGGAATCGTCGCCGGGAGCGCGTACCCCGCCGCGCGTATCTCGTCGGCGACGACCGTGTACAGGCCCGCGCCGTACGCCGGGTACGGGTTGAGCGCGAGGTAGAGAACCGCCGCCGCGACCCCGACGAGCAACGCCCCGCCGAGCCACGGCGCGTCGGCCCGCGAGAGCGGCGCGGCGGGGAGCCGGTCCCGAGCGGTCGCTCCGAGTCGGGAACGCGGGCTCATCGTCGAGCGGGGGGCGCAATCGCGGGGTCCGAGCCGGTGGCGACCGACAGCGACGCGGGGACGCCGATGGCGCTACGAGGTCTCTGGCGGGTCGTCATCGGCTCTCACCTGCCGCCAGCGCGTGAAAAAAGGTTCCGGTTCGACGCTCGGCCGTTCACGGAACGATTAAACGGGTAACGAGACAAGGGACGGCCGAACGAATGTCCGACTCCGTGCGGTCGGAGACGACCAGACGAGCCGCGTTGGCATCGCTCGCCGGGCTGACGGCGACGAGCGCCGGCTGTCTGGACCGGCTCCGCAACATCCGGGGTCACGACCGCCCCGAACAGCTCTCGCTCACCGTCAAGGCGGTGTCCTCGGACGCCGACCCGTTCGCCATCGACGTCGCGCGGACGCTCGCGAGCAACCTCCGGACCGTGGGCGTCGCGGCCCGCGTCACCCCGGTCACGGTCGAGGAACTCCACCGGCAGGTGCTGATAAACACCGACTTCGACCTCTACGTCGGCCAGTTCCCCGCGACCGGCGGCGTCGACCCGGACGAACTCTACCCGTTCCTCCACTCGACGTTCACCAGCGAGCCGGGGTGGCAAAACCCCTTCGGCTACACCAGCCTCGACCTCGACGAACTGCTCGACCGCCAGCGGCAGTCGTCGGGCGAGCGCCGCGCCCGGACCGTCACCGAGATACAGCACCACGTCGCCCGCGAGGTCCCGTTTCAGGTGCTCGTGTTCCCCGACCACCTCACGGCGCTCCGCGCCAGTTCGGTCGCCGACTGGAACACGGCGTCCGGCGTGCGCTCGTCGGTCGGCCTGCTGGAGACCGAACTGACTGGGACGGGGTCGGGCGCGGCCGAAACCGGGTCGGGCGAAATCGCGTTCCGACTGGCGACGGCAGACCCCCGAATCACCGAGAACCGGAACCCGCTAGCGGTCGAGTTCCGGGAGAACGGCGCGCTCACGGGCCTGCTGTACGACCCGCTGGCGCGCCGATACGGCGACGCGGGCGACCTCGGTCCGTGGCTGGCCCGCGACTGGTCGTGGTCGGGCGACGACGACGCGGCGACCGCGACGGTGACGCTCAGGGAGGGCCTCGCGTGGCACGACGGCGAGTCGCTCACCGCCGCCGACGTCGCGTTCACCTACCGGCTGCTCGCGGACACCTCGCTCGGCGAGCAGGAGTCGCCGGTGCCCGCGCCCCGGTTCCGGGGTCGGTCGTCGCTGGTCGAGGCGGCCGAGGCCGTCGACGACCGGACCGTCGAACTCCGGTTCGCGACCGGGAACCGGAACGTGGCCCGGCGGGCGCTGACGGTTCCGGTCCTGCCCGAACACGTCTGGCGCGACCGGACCGACGAGGCCAGCGTCGTCGGCCTCGGCTTCGACGGCGTGACCGAGGCCATCGTCTGGGGCAACCCCGACCCGGTGGGGAGCGGTCCGATGCAGTTCGGCTCCGCGACCGCGGGCGAGTCGCTCGTCCTCGAACGCAACCCCGACCACTTCCTGAGCCGGGAGTCGCCGGCGGGAATCCCCTCGTCGCTCCGGGGCAAGCCCGCCTTCGACCGGCTCGTGGTCTCCCGGACGACCGCGGACGTCTCGGCCGTCGAACTCGTCGCCGGCGGGGACGCCGACGCGACGCTGTCGAACCTCGGGTCGGACACGGTCCCCCGAATCGGCCGCGACGACTCGCTTCGGCTGACCGCGAACCGGTCCTCGGCGTTCTACCACGTCGGGTTCAACACCCGGCGAGCGCCGCTCTCGAACCCGCGATTCCGGCAGGCGGTCGCGGCGCTGCTCGACCAGGCCCACCTCGCCTCGGAGACGTTCGACGGCTACGCGACGCCGGCGGCCACCCCGCTGGCCGGGACCGACTGGGCGGCCGACGACCTCGAATGGAGCGACGGCGACCCGGTGACGCCGTTCGCGGGCACCGACGGCGAACTCGACGCCGAGCGCGCCCGCGACGCGTTCCGGGACGCGGGCTACCAGTACGACGGGAACGTGAGGCTCGTCGACCGCTGATGTCGTTCGAAATCGTCCTCGCTCGGGTGGTCGGGGTCGTCCTCGCGGCGTGTGCCGTGGGACTCCCGCTCGTCGTGGGGCGGTCGGGGCTCGCGACGCTCCGGCGGGAGGGCCGGCGTCGGCTCCGGCGGGCGCTCCCCGAACTCGCGGCGCTGGGGCTCGTCCTCGGGCTGAACGCGGTCGTCCGCGAGCGCGTCCCGGACGTGGCGTGGCTGGTCGGGTGGAACGTCACCGGCTACATCCACGCGCTGGAGGGCGGGTTCGTGCCGTGGGTCCAGTCGTTCGCCACGCCGGGACTGACCGCGTACTTCTCGTTCGTGTACGTGTTCGGCTACACGTTCCTGCTCGTGTTCCCGGTCGCGGCCTACCTCGCCCACCCCGACCTGACCCGGCTCCGCGAACTCGCGGTGGCGTACGGGCTCAACTACGCGCTCGGGCTGGTCTGCTACGCGCTGTTCGTGGCCTACGGCCCCCGGAACCTGCTCGCCGACCAGGTCGAGCCGCTGCTGTTCGCCACCTATCCCGAGTTCCAACTGCTCACCAGTCAGGTCAACACCAACACCAACGTCTTCCCCTCGCTGCACACCTCGCTGTCGGTCACGGTCGCGGCGTTCGCGTACCGGACCCGGGAGGCGTTTCCGGTCTGGACCGGCGTCGCGTCGATACTCGCGGGGAGCGTCGTCGTCTCGACGGTGTATCTGGGCATCCACTGGCTGACCGACGTGGTCGCCGGCGTCGCGCTCGCGCTGGCCTGCGTCGCGCTCGCGGAGCGACTGGTCGCCGACGAGTCGCCACTGTCGACCCTCCTCGGCGACGCGGCCGACGACGCGTGAGCCCGCCGCCGGAACGACTCGCGGCGAAAGCGCTATCCGGCCCGGTCGGATACGTCCGCCCGTGACCGATACCACCGGGTCGGACGCGACCGCCGACGCCTCGACCGACGCCTCCGACAGACCGGTCCGGCTCGACGACGGCGAGGCCCTCGACCGGTTCGTGGCCGACCACGACCTCGCGCTGGTCGACCTCTACACCGAGGGCTGCTCGCTGTGTCAGGCCATCGAGCCGGTCGTCGGCAACGTCGCCCGCGCGACCGACGCGGCGGTGGGACTGCTCAATCCGCGCGACGACCTCGAACTGGTCGCGGCCTACGACGTCCGGAGCGTGCCCACGCTGTTGCTGTTCGAGGACGGCGAACTTGTCGACAGGATGGCCGAGGGGTTCCGTGGGACCGAGGCGGTCGTCGAGTTCGTGGAGGGGCGGTAATCCGGCCGCCGACTACTCCCGGCCGCGAACCGACGACTGGACCGCGATCTCCGCGACGTTCCCGCCGCACTCGGCGGTCCGGACGAGGCTGTCGACGACCGTGGTCAGCCGATACGCGTCGTCGTCGTCGCGCTCGAACAGCGCGCGATTCAGCGTTTCGGCGTCCGCGACCGTCTCGTCGCGCAGGTCGAGCGCGTCGTGTGCGGCCTCGGCCGCGTCGCCGTCGAGGACCGCGTCGGTGGCGTCCTCGACGATTCGGCGCGAGGCGTCGGCGACCGATTCGAGGTCGTCGCGGAGCGGCGCGAGTTCGTCGGGAGTCCCGGCGTCGGACGGCGAGTCGAGCGTTCGGGCGGTCCGGGCGATCTCGACCGCGTGGTCGGCCACGCGCTCGAGCTGGCGGGCCGCCAGCCGGAACTCGAACAGCTCCGTGCGGTCGACCCCGAGCCGGTCGAGCTCCTCGAAGTCGGTCAGCGACCGCTCGAAGTGGCGGGTTATCATCGCGAACAGCCGGTCGGCCTCGTCGTCCCGGCCGGGGACGTGGTCGGCGTCGGCCCGGCCGGTCGCCGCCGCGGTCGCCGACCGGTGCATCGACAGCGCGACGAACTTCAACTGGATGAGCGACTGGCGGACCGACACGTCGTCGGAGTCGAGCAGGTTGTGTACGACGACCCGGTCGTCGGACTCGGCGACCACCTCGGTCCCGACCAGCGTCTTGGCGAGCGAGCTCGCGGTCCGGCGCTGGTCGGTGCTGAACCCGTCCGCGGCGACGAGTTCTATCTCCTCGAATCCCGACGCGTAGGCCGCCCGCAGCGCGCGCTCGACCGCGTCACAATCCGCGGACTCGACCGCGACCCGGACGGCGTCGAGGTCGCCGCCGTCGACCGCCGAGCCCCGGACGACCAGCGAGCCGTCGTCGTGGCCGTAGAGGTGGACCTCGTCGCCGGCGTCGAGGTCGTGCTCGCGCGCCCACCGCTTGGGGACCGAGACGGTGTAGGTCGACCCGCCGACCTTCTGGAGCTTTCGGGTCTGCATCTCGGGGGCGTCCGACACCGGCATCACCCGAACTTCCCGGTGATGTAGTCTTCCACCCGGTCGTGGTCGGGGTTCTCGAAAATCTTCCCGGTGTCGTCGAACTCCACGAGTTCGCCGCCGGTGAGGAAGACGGCGGTCTTGTCCGAGATGCGGGCGGCCTGTTGCATGTTGTGGGTCACGATGACGACCGTGTACTCCTCGGCGAGTTCGTCGATGAGGTCCTCTATCTTCGAGGTGGCTATCGGGTCCAGCGCGGAGGCCGGTTCGTCCATGAGAATCACGTCCGGGTCGACCGCGATGGCGCGAGCGATACACAGCCGCTGTTGCTGGCCGCCCGAGAGGTCCAGCGCCGATTTGTCGAGTTGGCCGGCGACCTCGTCCCACAGGGCGGCCCGCTTGAGCGCGGTCTCGACGCGCTCGTCGATGTTCTCGGTGTCGTCCTGGACGCGCAGCCCGTAGGCGACGTTGTCGTAGATGCTCTTGGGGAAGGGATTGGGGTGCTGGAACACCATCCCGATGCGGCGGCGCAGCGCCACCGGGTCGATGTCGTCGCCGTAGATGTCGGTCCCGTCGAAGCGGAGCTCCCCCTCGATAGTCGCGGCGTCGACGAGGTCGTTCATTCGATTGACACACCGGAGGAACGTCGATTTGCCACAGCCCGAGGGCCCGATTATCGCGGTGACCTGTCGGGACGGAATCCGGATATCGACGCTCTGAAGCGCCCGGTCCTGACCGTAGGAGACGCTCAGGTCTCGGGATTCGAGGATGGTACGGCTGGAGTTCGGAGCGGTCCGGTTCGCCCCGTCGCTGTCGGTACTCTCGACGGCCGTGTCTATCGTCAGCGTGTTCTCTTGGTCACTCATTGGTTAATCTCCCGGTCGTATCGGTTCCGGACGACGATCGCGGTCGCGTTCATCAGGAGCATCAGGACCAGCAACACGACGGCGGTCGCCGGAACGACGCCGTGTCTGAACTCCGGCATCGCGCTGGACCTGGCGGCGAATATCTGGAGCGGCAGCGCGGTCGCCGACGAGAACAGTCCCTCGGGCGGCGAGTACGTCGTCGTCGCCACCGCGATGATCACGAGCGGGGCAGTCTCGCCGATCGCACGGGCCAGCGCCAGGATGGTTCCGGTGAGTATGCCCGGCACCGCTTCGGGAAACACCACGTTCCGGAGCGTCTGCCAGCGGCTGGCCCCCATACCGTACGAGGCCTCCCGGAGCGAGTCGGGAACGGCGCGAATCGCCTCCTGTGCCGAGACGACCACGATCGGGAGGATGAGGAGCCCGAGCGTGCCCGCGGCGGAAGCGGTGATACCGGTTCCGAACCCCAGCGTGTTCCGGAACAGGGCAAGTCCCAACAATCCGTAGACGACCGACGGAACGCCGGCGAGGTTCGAGATATTCACTTCGAGAAGCGTCGCCAACCGACCGCCCCACCCCGAGTTCGGGGCGTACTCCTCGAGATAGACGGCCGCACTGATGCCGACGGGGAACGCCAGCAGCGCCATGAAGCCGACGATAACGATAGACCCGACGATCTGGGGATAGACGCCGGCGTTACTGGCGTTCAACCCGTCCCACGAGTTCAGCAGTAGCGACGGCGTCAGAAAGCTCTCCAGGCCCTGGATGGCGAGCTGTCGTTCGAGCGCGGCACCCGCGAACACGCCACCGAGGAGGACGAACGGTCCGAGCACGCCGATCCGACCGTCGGACTCCGTGGCGACCGTCGAGCCGACGACGTAGCCCACCGGAACCACGAACGCCGAGAAGAGTACGACCCAGAACGACGGGTCGACGCCGGCACCGAGCAGTCCACCGGCGACGAAGAGCGTACTCAGAACGACGGCCGTCGCGGCGATCACGCCGCGTCTGGGCGACCAGCGACGCGCCGAGACGAGGCCGAGAATCCCGGCGACCGGAAGCGTCGCGATCCCGACGTACGCGACCCACTCGTCCGCGATACCGGCGACCGGACGGAGGACGTCGTAGAACAGCGCGGCGACGGCGAGGCCGAGCACGGCCGCGACCGGTATCACGGGACCGGTGTACGTCCGCTCGTCCGTGACGCGAGCGTACACGCCCACCAGCAGCGGCGGGACAGCGCCGAACAGTAGGAAGACGAGCACGTCGTGCGGGCTCACCGAGTCCGCGACGACGTACGTGACGAGACTCACGGCCAGCCCGCCGAACACGACGGCGAAGGATTTCGCGTTCGCGGCCCGAACGGCCGGGTCCCGTCTCGCGTACCACGTGAACGCGGCGGTCGGCGTCACGAGCGTCCCGAAGTACAGGAGGTACCACTGGGCCGACGCCGTCAGGGGCCGAAACGCGTCGAACGTGATGTAGCCGAACAGGACCAGCAACGAGACGATGCCGACGAGCGTCGCGCCCAGGAGCGCCACCTCGAAGAGGCCGTCCTTGAGCCGCCGGAGCTGCGTTCCGGTCGCCCGACGAAGTCCCTCGCCGCCCTCGTTCTCGGCCGCCATCACTCGTAGGCCTCCCTGAAGCGACGGCGGACGAGTTCGGCCAGGATGTTCATCGCTAGCGTAATCGCGAACAGCGTGATGCCGATCGCGAACATCGCTTCGTACGTGGGCCCTCCCCCATACGAGTCCGCACCCGCGATCTGTACCATCGCAGCGGTCATCGTCTGACTCGACTCCGCGAGATTCCTGACGACGTCGGGGAAGTACGGCATCTGCGGGCTCATCCCCATCGCCATCGTCACCGCCATCGTCTCCCCGATGGCCCGCGACAGCGCGAGGACGTACGAGGCGACGATTCCGGAGGTCGCCGACGGGACGACGACCTTCGTCGAGACGTCGAACTTCGTCGACCCCAGTCCGTAGGCCGCTTCCCGAAGGCTGTCGGGAACCGCGCTCAGCGCGTCTTCGCTGATAGAGGAGACCATCGGGATTATCATGATCCCGACGACGATGCTCGCCGAGAGCGCGTTGAACGTCCCCAGCGACAGCGGAAGCACGCTATCGGCCAGCGGCGTCACGTACACCAGCGCCATGTAGCCGTAGATGACGGTCGGGACGCCAGCGAGTATTTCGAGTGCTGGCTTCAGAATCGACCGCACCTGGTCGTTCGCATACTCGCTGAGGTATATCGCGGCCGCCAATCCGACTGGCAGCGCGATGAGCGCCGAGCAGATAGTGACGATAAGCGTCCCGCTCACGAGCGGTAGCACGCCGTAGCTGTTGCCGATAACCGGGCTCCAGTTCGTGCCGGTGAAGAAGGCGACCGGCGAGATCTCCGTCCAGAACGTGAGTGCGTGGCCGGACAGCGACAGGATGATCCCGACAGTCACGAGGATCGTGAGCAGTGCGCTCGCCGCGATCAGCCGTCCGTACAGCCGCTCCTTGCGGACGACGAACTCGTTTCGCCGGAGCGACCCGGATACTGACTGTGGGTCGTTACTCATGATAAAACTTGAATCGTTGTTGGGCGCGCTCTTCGACCGGCCGGATCACGCGCTGTACTCGTACTCGCCGGCGATCGCCGCTTCGAGGTTGGCGAGGTTGTCCTCGACCATCTCGTCGCTTGCCGGAACGTAGCCGATGTCGCTGGCGACGTAGTCCTCGTCGGCCTCGTTGACGTAGTACTCGATGAACTCCTGGAGGTGGGTCTTCTCCTGAATCTTGCCCATGTGGCCGTAGGTGAACAGCGGCCGGGCGAGCGGGTAGTTCCCGCTCTGTGCGCCTTCGAGGCTCGGCTCGACCGGGTCGCTGCCGCCATCGGTGAGGCTGAGCGCCTTGACCGAGTCCGGGTTGTTCGTGTAGTACGCGAACGGGAGGTATCCCATCGCGTACTCGTTGCCGGCGACGCCCTGTGCGATCAGGTTGTCCTCCTCGGTCCCCTCGAAGTCGCTGCGGATCGGCTGGTCGGCTTCGGTCTCGCCGATGACCGTCTCGGTGAAGTAGTCGTAGGTGCCCGACGTGCTCGCCGGCCCGTAGAGGTCGAACGGCTCGTCCGGCCAGTCGGAGTTGACGTCCGCCCACGTCTCGGGCGCGGTGTCGGGCGACCAGATTGTCTCGAGGTCCTCCAGCGAGATCGAGTCGATGAAGTCGGCCTCGTTGTTGACGACGACGGTGAGCGCGTCCTGCGCGAGGAAGAACTCGACCGGCTCGATGCCGTTGTCGCGGCAGCGCTGGAGTTCGTCCTCGCTGATGGGTCGGCTCGCGTTGTTCATGTCGCTGTCGCCGGGGATGAAGACGTTCTCGAACCCGCCGCCGCTGCCGTCCCGAGTCAGGTTGAAGCTGACTTCCTCGTGTCCCGCGAAGTCCGGGCTCTGGAACCGGCGACTGACCTCCTGTGCGACCGGATACACCGTACTGCTCCCGGAGATGCGGATGTCGCCCGAGAGCTGTTCGGACCCGCCATCGCCGCCGCTACTGTCGTCACCGCCACTGTCGTCGCCGTTGTCCCCACCGTCGCTGTCGCCCCCACTGTCGTCGCTTCCGTCGGTCGTGCTTTGGTCGTCGGACCCACCCGTGCAACCCGCCAACGCTGCCACGCTCGCAGCGCCGGAGGTCGCGAGGAACTTCCGCCGCGATACGAGGTCGCTCAGTCGCTCCGGATCGTGTGTCATCGACTGAAACCGCGACCGAACACTGTAAAGCGATTTATAATAGGGATATAGGTCGATAATCCGAGCGTATAGGGAACTTGTAGATAAATAGCCGACCGTAACCAACGTATCGGGCGGGAGCCGACCGTATCAACATTACGTCTCGATAGCCCTCCATAGACGCCCGGAACCGCCACAGCCGCGACGGCTCGGGAACGTATCACAGTTTATTACTATCTCGGATTCTGAAACGAGGTCGAGATGCCAGAGACGCCGCCACGAACCCCCGAACCGAGTTCGCGCCCGGAGGGACTCGCCCCATGACGCTCGTCGCCGACGACCTCGGCAAACGCTACGGCGACGCGTGGGCGCTCAGACACGTCGACCTCACCTTCGAGTCGGGCGTGGTCGGACTGCTCGGCCCCAACGGCGCGGGCAAGTCCACGTTCATGCGACTCGTGACGACGTTCCTCGACCCCACGGAGGGCACCGTCCGCTGGAACGGGACCGACGTGACCGACGAGCCCCGGGCGATGCGGGAGGCCGTCGGCTACCTGCCACAGGAGTTCGGCGTCTACCCCAACCTGACCGCCCGGGAGTTCCTCTCGTACCTCGCGGCCATCCGGGGCGTGGGGAACGCCGCGGACCGCATCGACGACCTGCTCGACCTCGTGAACCTCGGCGACGCGGGCGACCGCCGGCTCGGCGGGTTCTCGGGCGGGATGGCCCAGCGGGTCGGCATCGCGCAGGCGCTCTTGGCCGACCCCGACCTGCTGGTGGTCGACGAGCCGACCGTCGGACTCGACCCAGAAGAGCGGGTCCGGTTCCGGAACGTCCTCACCGACCTCGGCGAGGACCGCGTCGTCGTGCTGTCGACCCACATCGTCTCGGACGTCGAGGCCACCGCCAGCGACGTCGCCGTGCTCCACGACGGGCGGTTGCTCGTCCACGACCGGCCGGGCGCGCTGCTCGCGCGGGCCGACGGCGCGGTCTGGGAGTGGGTCGTCTCCGAGTCGGAACTCGACGCCGTCGAGCGGTCCCACACCATCAGCGCGACCACGCGCCGCCGGGAGGGCGTCCGGATCCGGGTCGTCGCCGAGGAGTCGCCCGCCCCCGAGGCCGAACCGGTCGAACCGACGCTGGAAGACGCCTACCTCCACGTCGTCGGGGAGAACGCGCGACGATGAGTCGGCGTCGGGACGCGCTCGCGGTCGCGCTCGCCGACTTCCGCGAGCGCTCGCGGTCGTCGACCCTGCTGGCCGTCCCCGTGCTGATCGCCTCCCTCGCGAAGGTGGTGGCGATCGACTCGACGCTCGTCCTCGACGGGGAGTTCACCGGCGTCCCGACCGCGGCGTGGTACGGCGGGATGGTCGCCGGCCTCGCGACCACCGTGCTGTTGGTGTTCGGTTATCCGCTGGTCAACGGCAGCCTGCTCCGGGACCGCGAGGCCAACGTCGCGGAACTCGTGGCGACCTCGCCGCTGTCGAACGCGAGCTATCTGGTCGGCAAGTGGCTGAGCAACCTCGCGGTCCTGACCGTGGCGACGGCGGTGCTGGCGGCCTCGACCGCCGTCGCGTTCGCGCTCCAGGGGACGGGGCCGTTCGACGCGGTCGGGCTCCTCGCCCCGTTCGCGCTCGTGACGCTGCCGACGATGGCGGTCGTGGCGGCCGCGAGCGTCTGCTTCGAGACGACCCGACTCCTCCGGGGGACCGCCGGCACCGCGCTGTACTTCGCGCTCGCGCTCGGCGGCGTCATGCTCAGCATCGTCCCCGAGTCGCCGATGGACCTCGCGGGCGTCTCGCTCGTCCGGGACAGCATGGCCTCGTCGCTGGCCGCCCAGTACCCCGGCTTCGAGCCGCCGATCGCGGGGTTCGCGTACACCGACCAGCCCGCCGAACTCCGGACGTTCGAGTGGTCGGGGCTCGCCCTGACGCCGGCCAGCGTCGCGTCCCGGCTCCCCGTCGTCGGCGCCGCGGCGGTGCTGCTCGGCCTCGCGGCGGTCTCGTTCGACCGCTTCGACGACACCGGAGGCTGGTCGCTCCCCGCACTCGGCGGTCGCGGGTCGGACGAGGGTAGCGAGGCGGCGAGCGGGGCCGAACTGTCGGCGGACCTCGACGACGGGGAGCCGGTCGACGCCGACCCGGCCGACGCCGCCTCGCTGGCTCCGGCGACCACGGGCGGATTCGCGTTCGGCCGGGTGCTCGCGGCCGAGTTCCGGATGATGGTCCGGGGTCGGCGGCGCGCGTGGTACGTCGGCTGTGCGGTCGGACTGGCCGCGACCCTGCTGGCTCCGCTCGGCGCGCTCCGGTCGGTCGTCGTCCCGGTCGCGTTGTTGCTGGCGCTGCCGGCGTGGTCGGGGCTCGGGAGCCGGGAGCGTCGCCACCGGACGTCGGAACTCGTCTTCGTCGACACCGACCCGACGAGGCTGCTGGGCGCGTCGTACCTGTCGGGGCTGGGCCTCGGCGTCGGTCTCGTCGCGCCCGCGCTGGTCCGGTTCGCCCTCGCGGGGAGCTGGACCGCTCTCCTGGGCGCTGTCGCCGGCCTCGCGTTCCTCCCGGCGGCCGCGCTCGCGGCCGGGGTCTGGTCGGGCCGGCAGTCGCCGTTCGAGATCGCGTATCTGGTGGCGTGGTACGTCGGCCCAATGAACGGGGCCGAGCCGCTGGATTACGTCGGAGCGCACCCGACGACCAGTTCGCCCGGCGTCCCGGTCGCGTATCTGGCGCTCGCCGTCCTCGCGCTCGGACTCGCGGTCGTCGGTCGGTACCGCCGGCTCGGGTCGTAACCCACGACCGCCGCGCCGTCGGTCACCGCTTCCCCGGGGATTCCGGAAATCGGGGCCGCCGGAGAGTGGCTTTTCAGTCCGGGTCGCCAAGTCCGGCCGTGAGCAACCAATCCACCGACGACGCGCTCGTGGTCTACTCCGACTACGTCTGTCCGTTCTGCTACCTCGGGAAGGCCGCCATGGAGCAGTACCTCGCCGAGGCCGACGACCCGCCGGCGGTCGAGTGGCGGTTCTACGACCTGCGGGGATACCAACGCGACGCGTCGGGCGAGTTGCGCGAGGACGTCGACGACGGCAAGGACGACGACTACTTCGAGCAGGCCCGCGAGAACGTCGAGCGGCTCAAAGACGAGTACGACGTCGAGATGGCCCTCGACTTCTCGCGGGACGTGGACTCGTGGAACGCCCAGCAGGCCGCGCTGGGCGTCCGCGAGCAGCACGGCGAGGCCGCCTTCCTGCGGTTCCACGAGGCCGTCTTCGACGCGCTCTGGCAGGACGAGCGGGACGTCGGCGACCCCGACGTGCTCGCGGCTATCGCCGCGGACGTGGGCCTCGACTCCGACGAGGTCCGGGCCGCGACCGCGGACGAGACGCTGGCGGCCGGCCTCCGCGAGCGGTTCGAGCGCGCCCAGCAGGCGGGCATTTCGGGCATCCCGACGTTCGTCTACGGCGGCCACGCCGCCCGGGGCGCGATTCCGCCCCATCAGTTCGAGCGACTGGTCGACGGGCCGAACTGAATCACCGTCCGCGCCGGGGTCACGAATCCCCGCGACCGACCGCCGCGACGAGTTCGTCCCGGGCCGCCAGCAGCGTTCCGAGGTGGCCGTGGTCGTCGAACGTCGTCAGCTCCGCCCGGTCGAGCGCCCCGGCCAGCTCGTGCGCCCCCTCGACCGGAGCGTTCGCGTCCGCCTCGCCGTGCCAGACCCGGACCGGGTGGGACACCGACTCGACGGCGACGCTCCACGGGGTCGACAGCAGTCCGAAGTCGGTGACGGTTCCCGACGCGTCGGTCGCGAACGCCTCCCGGAAGTCGGCGGCGACCAGCCGCTCGACGCCCTCGGGAACGTCGACGGGGCTCGACGCGGCCGTGTACTGGGCGGCGACGGTTCCCGCCGGAAGGACGCCGGACAGCGCGGCCTGCGCCCTGAACCCCGCCGAAACGACGACCGGCGCGCGTCGGGCCAGCCGACCCAGCACTCGCTGGGTGCGCGGCGGCTCGGCGAACCGCACCGGCACCGCGCCCGAAACGAGGTCGACCGACTCGACCCGTTCGGGCGCGGTCGCGGCGGCCGCCAGCGCGTAGGCCGCGCCGCCCGAGAACCCCGCGAGCGCGACCCGGTCGGCGTCGACGGCGTCCGCCAGCGTCGCCGCGAGCCGGCCGGCGTCCGACAGGTCGAACCCGGGAGGCAGCTCCGAGTCGCCGTAGCCCGGCCGGTCGGGTGCCACCACTTGCACCCCGGCCTCGCGCGCTGGGCGGTCGAGCAGGCCGCCGAGCAGCCGCGAGCCGGGCGTGCCGTGGAGGAACACCAGCGGCCTGCCCGCCGGGTCGCCGTACGTCGCGTACGACAGGTGCGTGCCCGCGCTCGTCAGGACCGTCCGCATGGGCGGGTCGGTCGCCGTCGGCGAGTCGGTGGCCGTCGTCATCGTTGCCCGATTCGGGGGCGAGAGGGATTTAGGTATCCCCGTTCGGGAACGGTGATTTAAGTATCTCGACGCCGCCCGTGTCGACGTGAAGCGCGTCTCCATCTCCCTCGACAGGTCGCGGGCGGACGCGCATCCGCTCCACCGCGCGGTCATCGACGACGACGCCGTCTCGGAGGCCACGGTGCTGGCGTGGGACGCGGGCCGCCCCACGCCGACGACGCTCTCGCGCCTCGACTGTCCCCGGTCGGCGGCCGAACCGCTGGTCGAGGACCTCGCGGCCGTGGAGTCGTACGCGCTGTCGGCGGACGGCGAGCGGACCTACGCGTTCGTCCGCCAGCGGCGGTTCGAGATGGACGCCCGACTGGCCGACGCGCTCGCGGTCCCCGGGGTCCTGGTCCGTCCGCCCGTCACCTTCGGTGCCGACGGGAGCGTCCGGTTCACGTTCGTCGGGACGCGGGACGCGCTCGGGTCGCTCCTCGAACGCCTCGACGCGACGGGCGGGTACTCGCTGGTCGGCGTCGACGACTACGGCGGTCCCGCCGGCAGCAGTCGGCTCACAGACCGCCAGCGCGAGGCCGTCTCGGTCGCGGTCGACGTCGGCTACTACGACGTCCCGCGCACGGCGACCATGGCCGAGGTCGCGTCCGGACTCGGCTGCAGCGAGAGCACGGCCTCGGAACTCGTCAGGAAGGGACAGGCCGCCATCGTCCGGGCGCAGGTCGACCGGACGTGAGCCGGCGTTCTCCGGGGTCCCCCGAAATTCGTGCCGAAAGCTTCGTCCGCGCGGGCGTCGAGCGTCCGCCATGGACGCCGACGCACTCTCGGAGTTCGACCGGCGCGACTGGCGGACCGACGCCGACCTCGACCCCCTCCGGCTCGCGATGGTCGGACTGGGCTGGTGGACCCGCGACGAGGCCATCCCGGCGGTCGCCGACGGCGACTTCTGCGAGACCACCGTCGCGGTCAGCAGCGACCGCGAGAAGGCCGAGGCGGTGGCCGACGACGCCGACGCGGCGGCCGGGCTGACCTACGAGGAGTTCCACGACGGCCGAGCCACCGACGAGTACGACGCGGTCTACGTCGCCACGCCCAACGCGACCCACCTCGAGTTCGTGGAGTCGGCCGCCGAGTTCGGCAAGGCGGTGCTGTGCGAGAAGCCCATGGAGGCGTCGGCCGACCGCGCGCGCCGGATGGTCGAGGCCTGTGAAGACGCCGGCGTACCGCTGATGGTGGCCTACCGGATGCAGACCGACCCCGCCGTGCGTCGGGCGCGCGAACTCGTGCAGGGCGGCGACCTCGGCGACCCCGTGCTGGTCCACGGGAGCATGTCCCAGCGACTGCTGGCGATGATAGCCGACCCCGACCAGTGGCGGCTCGACCCCGACCTCGCGGGGCCGGGCGCGTCGGTCACCGACCTGGGCATCTACCCGCTCAACACCGCGCGGTTCGTCCTCGACGCCGACCCCGTGGCGGTGTCGGCGCTCGCGCGCTCCGGGGCGGACGCCTTCGACGACGTGCCCGACGAGGCCGCCACCTTCCAGGTCCGGTTCGACGACGGCACGCTGGCGGCCTGCGCGGCCAGCCAGCACGCCCACCGGTCGAGTCACTTCACCGTCGTCGGCACCGAGGGCGAACTCGGCCTCGAACCGGCGTTCTTCGAGAGCGCCGGCCCCGAGTTCGCGCTCGAAGTCGACGGAACCCGCGCGAGCCTCGACTACGAGCAGGTCGACCAGATGCGCGAGGAGTTCGACTACTTCGGCCATCAGGTCCGGACCGGCCGGGATATCTACCCCGACGGCCGCCACGGGCTCGTGGACGTGGCGGCGATAGAAGCGGTCTACGAGAGTGCCGAGGCGGGGACGACCGTCCCGCTCTCGGACATTTGATATCGCGGACAGGGGTTTACAACGTCGTCATCCGTCGGTCGCACCGATAAAAAGGGCCGTTCAGCCGAGGACGTAGCGCAGCCTCGGGTAGCGCTCGACCAGCGTCTCGCCGCCGAGGTCGTACTCCTCGATGACGGCGTCCAGTCCGAGGATGCGGCCCGCGCCGAACGCCGCCACCGACAGGAACACGAGCATGTACGCGAAGTCCCCGTTGATGGGGCCGTGGGCCATCTCCCAGTTCCCGAAGTAGAACATCAGCATCATGAACCCGCCCCAGAACGCGGCGAGGCGGGTCACGAAGCCCACGAGCAGGGCCAGCCCGATGAGGAGCTCACCCCACGGGACGGCGACCGCGAGGAAGTCGGCGAACCACGGGGTCGTCCCCATCCACTCGAACACGCCCGACAGCGGACTCGCGGCCGGCACCGCGTTGGTGAGGTAGCCGGTCGCGCTAAACGGTTCGGCGGCGGTGATCTTGTCCCAGCCCGAGTAGAGGAACGCGTACCCCATCATGAGCCGGAGCGCCAGCACGAACCACGCGCTCAGGCTGTGGGCCTTGCCGTGGACGGTCAACCCGCCGACCGTGCTCTCGAACTCGTTGACTCGGGTCTTGATGTCGTTAGTGGCCATCGTCGCTCGCCTCCAGTCGAAGCGACGTGCGGAGCGCCCATATAAATGGGACGTGATTCCCAGCCTCGGGGAATCGCCCGCCCGGGCCGACTATCGACGGGCGACCGGCCGAGGATTTCACGCGCGATAATGGAGCGTACGTTTTTGTATCTGATACGGTAACACTCAACTATGGGTGCTTGGGTCGACCCCAAGGAGAGTGCGTCCAAAAACTGGGCCGGCGAGGCCGACGAACCCGACGAGCCGTCGATGCGGTCGGTCCGCGACCGCGCGTTCCACACGTCGCTGCCGTTCCAGTACGACACGGTCGTCTCGTTTTCGGGCACGCTGACCGGCCACGACGTCAACGGGACGACGTACCGCTGGGGCAAGTTCCGGCTCAACGGCGGCGTCACGCGGTCGAAGGCGCTCAAGTTCTCGGCCGACGGCTACCTCTGGCGGGGCCCCGGCGCGCCGGCCGACGGCCTCCGATTCAAGGCGCAGGTGACGCGCGAGAGCCCGCCGACCGACACCGAGCCGTTCGGCGAGTACGAGATCTGGCTCCGGTTCCAGTCCGGTCGCGTCGTGACGACCGACGGTCGCCCGACGTTCGAGCCCGACGGCACGTCGCTCACGACGGACCGGACCACCAGGTCGTTCGACGCGCTCCCGGAGACGACCCGGGTGCGCGTCGCCGAACTCGAACTGGTCCGGAACCAGCCGCTGGCGACGTACGCGCTCGGGGTCCGCGAGGAGTGGGGCGAGTACGCCCGCCACTTCCGGTTCATGCCGCAGGCGTTCGGCGGCCGGTGAGTGCCGCCGGACGGTCACTCCCCGCGCACGGGACACGACTCCTCGGCGTACTCGACGGCCGCCAGCGAGTCGATGGGGTCGTCGCCACAGATGGGACACTCCGGATTCGGCCGGAACTCGACTTCCTCGAAGCTCATCGCCATCGCGTCGTAGAACACCATCCGGCCGTCGAGGGACTCGCCAGCGCCCAGCAGGTGCTTGACGGCCTCGGTGGCCTGGATGCAACCGACCGTGCCGGGCAGGACGCCCAGCACGCCCGTACTCGCACAATCCGCCACCATCCCCTCCGGGGGCGCTTCGGGGAACAGACACCGGTAGCACGGCCCCTCGGTGGTGAACGTCGTGACCTGCCCCTCGAACTTGTAGATCGCGCCGTGGGAGAACGGGACGCCCGCCAGCGTGCAGGCGTCGTTGACGAGGTAGCGCGTCCGGAAGTTGTCGGTGGCGTCGACCACGAAGTCGTAGTCGGCGACGAGGGCCTCGACGTTGTCGGGTTCGACCCGCAGCTCGTGGGTCCGCACGTCCACGTCGGGGTTGAGGTCGGCGACGAACTCGGCCGCCGACTCGACCTTCGGCCGCCCGACGTCGTCGTTGCCGTGGATGATCTGGCGCTGGAGGTTGCTCAGCTCCACCTCGTCGTCGTCGGCGACGCCGAGCCGCCCCACGCCCGCGGCCGCGAGGTACTGGATCGCCGGCGACCCGAGTCCGCCCGCGCCGACCACCAATACTGCGGCGTCGAGCAGGGCTTGCTGGCCCTCGGGACCCACCTCGTCCATGATGACGTGGCGCGAATAGCGGTCGAGTTGGGTCGCGTCGAGCGAGAGCGTCATGTCCGGGCGTAGGGCGTTCCCCGATATAAGTTCGCGGTCGCAGTCGCGGTTCGCGGTGCGGTGGCGGTCGCTGGTGCGGTGGCGGTCGCAGTTCTCACAGGTTCAAGCGTAGTGGCGGTTGGTGATGCAGTCGCTGGTGCGGTGGCGGTCGCTGGTGCGGTGGCGGTCGCGGTTCTCATAGGTTCAAGCGTAGTGGCTGTTGGTGGTGGGGTCGCGGTCGCTGGTGCGGTGGCGGTCGCTGGTGCGGTGGCGGTCGCGGTTCTCATAGGTTCAAGCGTAGTGGCGGTTGGTGGTGGAGTTGCGGTCGCTGGTGCGGTGGCGGTCGCGGTCGTTGGGCCAGTTGCGATGGTGCACCGGATACGCGTACCCGTCCGTATCGCACCCGCGATGGCGACCACCACGGCGACAGCAACCGCTCCTCTGCTTGAGCCAATGAGAACCGCCACCGCATCCGCAACCGCATCCGCATCCGCAACCGCCACGACGACAGCAACCGCCACTCTGCTTGAGCCAATGAGAACCCCGACCGCATCCGCAACCGCGACCGCATCCGCAACCGCCGCGGCGACAGCAACCGCTACCGCATCAGCAACCGCCACTGGAGTTACGATTGAACTATTGGAAATCGCGACGGTCCGCAACGAGCGACGGAGTCGTTACTTCGCGCGACCCTGACCGCCGTTGTTGCTCGGGCGGTTGTGCTCGGTGCCCTTGCCCTTCTGCTGGAGGCCGCGGTTGCTCTGGCCGGCGCTGGTCAGGCCGCGGAACGCGCGGCCCTCGTGGTCGTCGTCGCAAATCCAGTTCAGGTCGTCGTCGTTCTGGATGGCCCCGTGTTCGGGGTCGAGCAGGATGACCTCGAACCACTTCTGGCTGCCGTCCTCGCCGACCCAGTAGGAGTTGAGCACGCGCAGGTTGCGGTACTTCCGGGCGGCGCGCTCCTCGCCGATGCGCTGGAGGTTCTTGCGCCGATAGATGCGGTTGACGCCCTGGCGCTTGGTGCGCCGGCCGGCCGTGAACCGCTGCTTGCGGGCCGAGCCCTTGCGGACGCTCACGCGAGCGACCACGACGCCCTGCTTGGCCTTGTAGCCGAGTTCGCGGGCCTTGTCGAGCCGGGTCGGGCGCTCGACGCGCTCGATGGCTCCCTGGTCGCGCCACTCTTGCTTTCGTTGCCACTGGAGTTCGGCGAGGTCGCCGTCGTCCGGGTCTTTCCACGCGTCCTTGATGTGTGAGTAGAAGCTCTTTGCCATGGTGTCTCACCACGGGCGATTGGTGGTTCAGCTCGCGAGGACCGACGCGACGCGCCGCCCTCGCGGGCCACATCCCGTCCTGCGGTCGCGTTCGGTCAGGCCGAACGCGACCCACAGGTGCCCGCTGGTGCCCGTCCGCCAGCGAGTTGTCTGCGATTTCTCGTCGTTCGTGCTTAAGGGCTTCGTCTTCCGGCGAGGCCGTGCGAGCCGAGAGCGTGCCGCCGACGGTTCCGGACCGTTTCGTTCGGTTCGAGCCGGCCGCATTCAACCGAGCCGCGATTAGTGGCCAGATAACAAAGAGCCTCCGCGTCCTACGCCCGGACATGGTACACGACCGAGTGCGGACCGGCCGGGTCGAGTTCGACCGAGCGACGCGACCCCGTGGAGGGCGATAGCATGGCGGTTCTCGAACTCGCCATCGCGTTCTTCGTGCTGGCGGTGATCGCCGGCGCGCTCGGGGCCGGCGGGGTCGCTGGGCTGTCGATGGACGTCGCCAAGTGGCTGGTGGTCGTCTTCCTCGTGTTGGCGGTGCTATCGCTGGTGTTCTGACCTCTCAGGGGTCGTCCCACGTACACGCGGGTTTCACGTATAGCGCGGTCCCGACGTGGCACATGTAGACCTCGTTGACGTTGCACTCGTCGGTGAGCCTGTTGATGGTCTCGATGACCACGCAACTGCCGGTCAGGATTTCCGCGACCGTGCCCAACGTCGCCGCTTCGTCGCCGGGAACCGGCACGAGTTGCACCGCCAGACTCCCGGCGAGCGCGAGCAGGTCGAGAATCCAGCAGATGTCGGCGATGTTGTACGGGCCGCCACACCCCGTGAGGATGTCCTCGTATCCGTCCTTCTCGACCTCGTCGTCCGGAGCGAATCTCTTCACCGCGTCCCCGTTGGCTTCGTCGGAGACGTACCGTTCGACCACTTCGTCACCGTCTCGAATCACTCCGACGACGCTGACGTCGTCCCCTTTTGGGAACAGGACGTACGCGTCGGCCCGCTTGCGCCCCGGTCCGTCGAAGGGGATTCGAAGGAGTACCGACGTCTGTCGGAGGCTGTCGGTGTCGAGGACCCGCTTTTGGGCTTCGACCGCGTCCGGTCGCGGACTGAATCCGTTCCCGCGGAGGTCGGTCGCGAGGCTGCGATAATTGGACGAGTCCTGAACGCGGCCGTACAACCTGCGTGCCTTCTCGGCTCCGAGCGTGGTGTCGGAGATATCGACGTCCGACTCGTCCGCTACGGCCGGTTTCACCACGGACGCGAGCGCCCCGACTCCGGTCCCGGAGATTCCGAGCGTCTGCAGTACCGTTCGGCGATCGAACTCTCGTGAGTTGCCGTCCTCGGGCATGTATCTAACGACCGCCACGAGCGGTTTATTATTTTCTAACTGTCCACTAGATAAATATTATAACATATAAATTAGAAATGTACTACGCGTAGCCGATAGCGACGGCCCCAATCAACAGGAGCGCTTGAACGGCGAGCAGTAGGCCGGTGATGCGGGGTGACAGTCCGTACGGCGTGGTCGGCGCGAACGTAATCGCGCCGAGTCCCAGGACCAGAACGACCAGCGTCCATCGGATTCGCTCGGTCGGTTCCGTCGCCCAGTTCGTAACCCATATCCCGACGATGGAGAGCCCTGCAACGACCAGTCCACCAGTTACTATGATATCAACTAGGGACATCGTCTTACAGTAACGACGGAAAAAATTAAAAAGTTGTCGCTTTGAGGGTTGTGGTCGGCCCGCCCGATACGACCCTCGGAGCGTTATCCGTCGGACGGCGGGCCGTACGCCGTCAGGGACGTGAACGCACCGTCCGCGAGGTCCTCGGCGAGCGTGGCGGCGTCGACCCCGTCACCGACCAGCCGGGGGTACTTGCGCCGGAAGTAGCCGACCACGTTCTCGACGTCGCGTTCGAGCAACTCCTCGGCGTTCTCGTGGTCGGTCGGCGTGGCCTGTGGCCAGTCGAAGATGGTGATGCCGTCCTCGCTCACGAACACGTTGTACTCGCTCATGTCGGCGTGGACGTACCCCGCGTCGTAGGCGTCGGCCATCTCCCGGAGCACGAGGTCGAGAACGGGAACGACCTGCTCGTCTTCGAGCTTCGTCCGCGAGAGCTCCACGCCCCCGATCTTCTCCATCACGATGGCGTGGCGGTTGTGGTCGACGGGCTGTGGAACAGATACGTCCGGGTAGAGGGTTTCGAGCGCGTCGTACTCGCGCTCGGCCGCCTTCCGGGCGGTGTAGAGCCACGAGACGTGTTCGCGGTCGGACGTGTAGTCGCGCTCTTTCATCACCTCGCGGAAGTTGGTGTACCCCTCGCGGTGGTACTTGAGCGCCAGCGGCTTGTACGACTGGACCTCGTAGACGTCGCTCTCCTTGCCGACGCCCAGCGGCGCGCCGAACCCCTCCAGCGTGTCGCGCTCGACGAACGAGTGGAGCGCCAGCGCGTCGTAGCCCTCGAACGCGAGCCGGTAGCCCTCGTACTGTATCGTCTTGCGCTCTATCAGGTCGCGGTCGAGACACCTGTCGAGCCGGTAGTCGACCTCCTCGGCCGTGAGCCGCGAGAACTCCGGCAGCTTCTCGCGGGCGACCCACTCCGAGAAGCGCATCCCCTGCTCGACCCCCGACAGCAGGTGGAAGTCCTCGGGCTCCAGTTCGGCCAGCATGCCCGCGACGTTCTGGACCATCGACTGCTCGTAGTCGGCCGGTCGGTAAAAGTCCCGCGTCCCGCCGGCTGAAACGACCCGATAAACCGATAATCGCGATATGAAATAGCCCGGTCAGCCCGGAACGTGTTCAGACGTAGAACGGGTACTGCCGCCGACGCGCGCGCCTGGTTTTCCCGCCGCTCATTCGGTGGTTTCTACGCCGCGCGTGTTCGACTGTTGCCCGAACGGTGTCAGTCACGCACGCCAAATGACGACAACAGGGTCTACCCGGCATCTGTGGTATCACTCTCATCTGTGTCGGGATGGGAGACTCGGTTCGCGTCCTCCTGGACGCGGTCGTACTGTTCGGTCGCCCACGAGACCGCGTCGGCCGCATCGTTGACCAGAACGCCCTGAATGCCTCGTTTAGTATAGACGATTATGCCAGCGTGTTCGTCGTCCGCGATCCACAGCGAGAACGACGTCGGAACCTCCCCAACGTAGAACGTGGTCCGGTCGTCCGACGTGGCTCTCTCGGTCCCCTCCGGATACAGGTCGCGCAGTCGCCCGATTACGTCCGTCGGGACAACGACGTCTAGCTGGCACTCGTCTTTTGACGTCACGTGGTCGTAGAACGCCTCGGCGTGACCGGCCATCGCGATGGGGGTGAAGCCCCGGATGCGACGCGCGGACTCGATAGCGTCGAGAACCACTCGAATCACGTCGTCGGGAACCGGCGTCGATGCGACGTGAACGTCCGCGCCGATGAGAAAGCGACACCCGACAGCGGTGTCACGGGGGAGTTCATCGATGATGGGTGCAGCCTCGATTAGGCTCCTGAGCCGGTTTTTGTAGTCGACGTGGAGCTCGAGCGCCTGTCGTCCGAGGTCGGTTAGATGCCACTTCCCGTCCTCGTACTCCACGAGATTACTCCGTTCGAGCTCTCGGACGATATCGTCGAGGGTGGAGCGTGGCCTCTCGAGGGTATCAACGAGTTCCTGTTTCGACTCGGGCGTGGTCGCAAGCGTCTGTAGACAGCTTTGCCGTCGCTCGATGAGCGTGACGAGCTCGTTTACTTCTATATCCATATAATTAGAAAAAACACATTAAAACATATAATTTTGGCGGTTGAGGGGACGAGCGTGCGAATCTGGGCTGGGCGTGCGAACGATTCGTAGGGGTAGGAGATTCTCGCCACTCACGATGATAATATAATTTTATAGTTGAAAAGAGTGAATATATATGGGGGTCAACGGAGAGTCGCGGTGAAACCATGACAGATGTCAACCGGAGAAAGCTGCTCAAGGGTATCGGTGTGGCAGCAGGAACGAGTGCCTTCGGGTTCGGGTCCGCACAGGCGGACGGCGGAGACGTTTCGGAATCCGAGGTCGAAGCCGCTCTCGAAACCGAGGAGATCGCGGTCGCGCTGGAGACGGCGGGTCTCCGCGTCGAGTCCCTCCAAACGGGCGACGCGACGGGCCAGACGGTTAACCGGAGTCTCTGGCTCGAAGTCCCCGTTGCGGGCGACGCGGCCGAGTACCTCGCGTACAACGACGAGAACAGCATCGCTGAAATCAAACTCGACGAGACCGAACTCGTCAGAACCGAGAGCCGGGACGACGGCGTCTTCGTCGAGCGACTTCGGATGGGCGAGGCGGTCACCGCCGAAGCGCTCCGGGCGCTGGAGGCCACTCGCGACTGGGAGCAAGCACTCGAAAGCGGTAACGTCGACTCGGTGAACGTCGACGAAGCCGCGGCTCACGTGGACGAAACGTCGGGTGTCAGGCGCGTGTTCGTTCCTGCCGAGCTCGGCGACGGAACGGAGACGTTGCTCATGGCCGAGATCAGCGCGGACGGTGGCCTCGCCTCGGTCTACAGTTTCTCGGGCGGGTCCGACGGACCCACCACGACGGAGTCCGCAATCGACTGTTGGGCGAACTGTATCACGTGGGGTACTTTCTGTAGTACTCCGTGTTCGGTCTGTGTCGGGGCTCCTTCGGCCCCCACCTGTTCGCCGTGTGCCGTCTGTATCGGCGGTACTGCGACCGTCTGTGCCGGGAAGTGTGGCATCGAACAGTTCTGGTAACTGTTCGCTCGCCACCGACCACCCCCGCGGCTTGCGTTCCGGAATCGGGTCTTTCCGTCCGGAATTTTTCGTCCAGCCAGAACCCCCGCAGCGACGACAGCGTCACCCTTCCGTTCGTGCGGTCTCGGTCGTGACCTCGAAGAAGACGTCCTCCAACGTGCTCTCTCCGCCGGTTTCCATCCGATCTTTGAGGGTCTCTGGGGGCCCTTCGGCGACCATTTGGCCCTCGTAGAGGATGCCGACCTCCGTAGCGAGTTCCTCGACGACGGGAAGGATGTGTGTCGACAGGAAAACGGTCGCGTCGTCGGCTGCCAGTTCGGTGATGGTTTCCCTGACCGTCCGAGCGGCCCGGGGGTCGAGCCCACTCGTCGGTTCGTCGAGGATGAGTACGTCCGGGTCGTGCAGCAACGCCTGAATCAACCCCGTCTTCTGTCGCATCCCTTTCGAGTAGGTCGAGATGCGGCTGTCGGCGTCGTCCGCGAGGTCGAAGCGGTCGAGCAACTCCCCAGTGCGTTGTTCGATGTCGGCGGCGTCCATGTCCCGGAGCCCGCCGTGGTATTCGAGCTGCTCACGTGCCGTCAACTCGTCGTAGATAGGGGGTGATTCGGGGAGATACCCGACGTGTCGAATCGCGGTCTCCCGCTCGGTGATCGGCTCGCCAACGATTCGTCCCGTGCCACTCGTCGGTCGGGTGAGCGACGTTAGCATTCGAATCGTCGTCGTCTTGCCCGCACCGTTCGGTCCCAGGAACCCGTAAACCGTTCCGGTCGCGACTTCGAGGTCGAGGTCCGCGACGGCCGTCGTCTCACCGTACTCCTTCGTGAGTTGGTCAGTGCTAATCGCTGGGTTGTTAGTCACGTTTGACACGTCCCGCGCCAGTCTCTTTTACCTATTGGTACGTTGATTTGAAATAATGGGGTCAGGGGAGCGCGTACTGCTCGTACGCTCGGACGCTTCGACGGTACGCGAGCAACGAGACGCCAGCGGCGAGCAGAACTGTCACAAGGAGCGAACCGGCCCCGGCAGTGACCGCCGGCGCTCTCGTTCCCCCGACGAACGCCATCCCGTACGTGACGGTCGCCGGGAGAACGAGCAGGCCGACCAACACCAACACTGCGACCAGTCGGAAGGAGACGTTTCTATCCGTGTGAACTGTCATGTCGGTGAACGGAATCGATATCGGCTGGAAGTCGTAATACGAGACCCGCAGTCCGAGTGCGACTACGAACAGGACGCCGGCCACCGAGAGCGCCACGCCAGCGAGTGCGGTCAGAACCAACTCTATCCGACTCAGCGGGCTCCAGACCCCGATTCCCACCACTGCGATGAACGTAATCGGTGTGCTCACCGTGGTCGCCGCCAGCACCGTCCCCTGAACGAATCTACGACCCGGCACCGTCGTCAGCGTCATCGGCAGCGAGGCGTATTCTGCCCCGAGGCAATCGACGCCGAAGGCGAGGACGGCCCCGACCGCGCACAGCGAGGCGAGTGCGACGACCGAGATGGCCGGTACCGCTCCGGTCGCGAGTATCGGAAGGTAGACCACGGGACCGACGAGGAGTACGAACCCCTGGTAGAGGAGTCCGCGCGGCAAGCGTCGCTCCTGCGTCCATCGCTTCCGCGCGACCGTCAGCGCCGGTCGCGGGACCCAGCCGGCGAACGCGTACTCGGCCAGTCCGTTGCCGACCAGCGGGCGCGAGCGATGCACTGCGGTCGTGCTCACGGAATCGGTAGTCAACGCGCGGTCGGCGAATCCCGTCGCGATCACCGTCAACACCGGAACGCCGATGATAGTCAGCCCGAGCGCAGCGAGGCCGCGACCGAAGCCGACCTCCGCGTTCGGGGCGGCCAGCAGTCCAAGGTCGACGAACCACGCGAACGGCACTGAACGCAGCCAATCCACGACTCGCTCGTTCGATACGGGTCCCTGAACGACCGTCGTCCACACGAGCAAGCCGAGCAAGAATGCGGCGACGTAGGCGTAGTTCCGATAGCGACGGAGACGTGGTGAGCGAAGGGTCGCGAACGTCGTCGCGAAGCTGACTGCGATGCCGAGTACAGTGGTGACCCCGACGAGACCTGCCACGGCGACGCCGATACTGCCTGCGCTGGCCGGTGACCCGGTGCCCACGGCGAACCCTGCCGCGACTCCGAGAACCACCGGGGAAAGGGGAGCGACGGTCCACGCGTACTCCACGATTCCGATGCCGAGGACCACCTCGCGAACCCGGACAGTCGTCAGGAGGTGGTCGACGTTGAGCCGAGCGATTCGCCTGGAGGCTCCCTGAATCCCGGTCCACAGGAACATCGCCGAGGCGGCGACAACCGCCGTCCGTAGAGCGCGAACCGGGACCGAGACGCTCTTGGCGGCCAACGACTGCCCGAAGACGTACGCCCCGACGCCACCTCCGATAGAGAGCCCGACGAGAGCGATGGCGAGGACGGCACGCCACGCCGAGGACCGTCCCGGCCGTCTCCGACTCCGGGCGTGTTCGACGCGTGCGATTTGGACGCTCCGACGAAGCCACGACGGAGGAGTCATCGTGTCTCGACCCCGTTCGCCACTACTATCGAAATCCGCCGACCATCTCGTCGGTACCGAGAGCCGACGCTCGCCGGGGGCCGGTCGATTCGGCTGTTGGTCGCCGTCGTTCGTCCGCGACCAACGCGACGCGGGCTGTCGATTGAACTGTCCATCGGGGATATCTGTACGCCGAAATATTATTTATCTTTTGTCCATAAAGAATATTTCACATTATTGGGGAAGCGATTATATCCGGCTGGCCACCGACCGCACTCGGAAGTCCCCCGTCTCTGTGCCGGTAGCTCGCTTGAGTCTACAGAACTACGACGCGTCCCGCGTTAGGTAGCACGGGGGCGGAATCGCAAACAGTTGCTGTGAACCGATAGCCGTCGAACGCTCACGTCACGTAGTACGTATGTCCCGCTCGACGGTGCGCCGACTGCTCTCCGCTGACCCAGTCGATTTCACGGAGACCAGGTCCGTTCTCGCTGGCTCCGTGCAGGTCGCGTTGGCCGCCGTCGAGTTCGGAGTGATGCTGATGGTGTCGGGCAGTCAGGTCTCGCTGGCGTCGTCCGGACCGGACTCGTCGCCGAACAACTCGACGCAGACCGACGCCCACGCTCGGGTTCGCTTTCCGCGCTTCCCATCGAATCGGGTCAGGTCCATACCTTGTTTAGGTTAGCCTAAAATAATAGTTCTTTCGCTACTCCGTCTCGGCTATCTGCGTGAAGTGCTACAACACCTGTTCGTAGAAGAGCGGGACGCGATTTCCGTTTTTCAGCAACGACCGAGCAGCGCGCGTGATAGTTCCGAAAGCGCTTGTACACCGACCGAAGTCGCTGTCTCGGCCCGTCCGAATTCTCGCCGGTTGGGACGGTCGTTCCGACGACTCACCAGAGTACCGTCGACATGAAGTAGACGAAGATGACCGTCACGACGAACGACGCTACGAGCAGATAAGTCGATGCGGGACTGGTCCCGTCGTCGAACTCGTGAGGCTTCCGGTACGCGAGGACGCCTGCACCGATGCTGAACAGTCCGAGACCGATCCCCGCCGCACCTCCGAGCCCGAACCCGGTTTCGACGACGGTCGTCGCATTATCGACGACGAAGACCACGCCCAATAGCAGGTAAAAGTACGCGAACACGGACGCCCGTCGCACCGTCGGTAACGAACTGGCTTGGATAGGGGTGAACATCCGATATCCATTTCTCCACTCATAATATTTATATTTTCTATACTATTTCTGAATGGCCTGGGGGGAAGTAGTTCGTCGTCGGACTTCCGTACCACTCGATGACTATCGGGGGAGATCGGCCGGTTCGGCGCGTTCGACTGGTCACCGAACGGCTTCGTGCGGGTCAGTACGCGCGTTCTTCCGTGAGCGGTTCGTTCCCGGTTCCACGACCGGTGCATCCGCGACCGTGACGGCATCTACAACCGTTCGGACATCCGTACGCCACTATTCCCTGCCCGTGTGAACCACACCTACAACAGCTATCCGGGCCGAAATCCCCGCCGGAGTTTTGCTTGAACGGCTGAGAAACGCTTCTACGATACTATCCGCGCCCACTCCGCAATCCACTTGGCCCCCTCGCGCGAACCCCGGGTATGGCGCTGTCCGACCGCGAGTGGCGACTGGTCCGCGAGGAGTCGTGGGACGGCCCGCTCGCCATGGCACTCGACGAGATCGCCGCCGAGACGGCCGCCGACGGCGGCCCCCGGACGGTCCGGGTGTATCGGTGGGAGCCCAGTACCCTCTCGCTGGGCTATCGACAGGACCCCGACACGGTGGACTGGGAGTTCTGCGAGCGCGAGGACGTCACGGTCACCCGGCGTCCCACGGGCGGCGGCGGTATCTACCACGACCAGTGGGGCGACATCTCCTACTCCATCGTCGCGCCCGCCGACGAACTGCCGGGCGACCTGATGGAGACGTACGAACTGCTCTGTGCGCCCATCTTCGACGCCTTCGACCGGCTCGGCGTCGACGCCCGGTTCACCGACGAACAACTCCCCGCCGTCCACCAGCCCGCGTGCTACCTCCGGGAACTCCACCCGGCCCACGACGTCGTGGCCGGCGACGACGCGCGCAAGATTTCGGGCAACGCCCAGTACCGGCGGAAGGACGCGGTCATCCAGCACGGCTCGCTCCGGTTCGACCTCGACCCCGAGCGCCACCTCTCGACGTTCGCCGACCCCGACACCACCCCGGCCGAGTTCCGCGAGCGCGTGACCACGATGCGCGAGCAGTCGGGCGCGAGCAGGTCAGAGGCCGTCGACGCGGTCGAGGAGGCGCTCGCCGACTGGGCCGACGCCGAGGAGGGCGGATGGACCGACGCGGAACTGGCGGCCGCCGAGGAGCGGGCCGAAACGAAGTTCGCCAGCGAGGCGTGGGTCCGCGACCGCGAGGACCCCACGGACGGGGATTAGAACCCGAACGCCTCGTCGCCCTCGTCACCGAACTCCTCGGCGATGGCCTCGTGTATCTCCGAGACGGGCGGCTTGTCCCGGGTGGGGTCCAGCGAGTGCTCGCTCATCCAGACGTACCGGACGACGCCGTCGGTGTCGAGCAGGAAACACGACCGGCGCGAGCGCCGGACCAGCTTGAACACCCGGTAGTCGACGTCGAACGCCGACGCGAGTTCGAGGTCGGTGTCGGCGAACAGCGGGAACTGGAGGTTGAGGTAGTCGATGAACTTCTCGTGGGTGTAGGCCCGGGACCTGCTCGCGCCGATGACCTGGACGGTCTCGCCGCTGGCGAACCAGTCGTAGTCGCGGAACGAACACCACTCCTCGACGCAGTCCGGGCTGAAGTCGTTGGTGTAGAACGTGAGCAGGACCGGCCCCTCGTCGAGCAGGTCCGAGAGCGAGACCTCCTCGGTGGTACCGTCGGGGTGGACCAGCGTCTCGCTCACGTCTTGGACCTGTTCGCCCACGTCGAGTCCGGTTGCGTCGGCCATGTGTAGGGCCACAGATTCCGGGTAGAAAGCGCTTTGGTCGGTGGTAAGTCTCGGGCCCTACGTCGCCCGGGTCCGGTAGTAGCTCCGCTCGCCCTCGCCGGCGTCGACCACGCGCCGCTCCAGCGCACCGTGGTCGACGAGTCGGTCGAGGATGGCGCTCACGGTGGCGAGGTCGACGAGACACCCAACCAGTTCGTCGTCGACCGGGCGCTCGACGTTGGCCTCCGACCAGCCGGTCTCCATCACGGCCTCGGTGACCTCCCGGACGTTGTACGCCCGCTCGTCGTTGTTCCGCAGGAACGCGACGATTCGCTCCTCGATGGAGTAGCGCTCGCTCCCCCGCTCGAAGGCGTCGATGCTGATTGGCACGGGCGGGGTACGGCGCGGGCGTCGATAAGGCGTGTGGCTGGCGGGGGTGACGTGCGAATCGCGGTCGTGGAGGCTGTTGTGGGGGTCGCGGTCGCGGTGCGGTACTCAGTGGCTCAAGCGATAGTTCGCTTCTCGTTCCAGTTCCGGAGGCGATTCGATTCGATTCGTTCCAACTCCGGAAGTGAAGGCGATTCGAAGCTAGCTACTGCCTCGACAAATGAGTGACCGCGACCGCACAGCGAGAGCCTCACGCCTCCCCAGCCTCGGGGCGCATGAACGCGCCCCTCCCTCGCGCGCGTTGCTCGCGCGCGCCGACCAAGTACGGTCCGGTTCCCACTCGTTGAACGAAGGTCCCTTCCCACTCCCGGATGGACTGAATCGCCCCGGACGATTTCCGTTCCGCCGGTTCCGAACTCCTTTTGCCCCCGCCATCCCTGCTGGGACACATGAACGTCGGAGCGCACGTCTCCATCGCGGGCGGGGTGGACAACGCCATCGAGAACCAGGTCGAGGTCGGCGGCAACTGCGGGCAGATATTCACCCACTCCCCGCAGGTGTGGCAGGACCCGAACGTCGGCGACGAGGAGGCCGCCGCCTTCCGCGACGGGTCGGCCACCGAGGACCTCGGCCCGTGGGTCATCCACTCGTCGTACCTCGTGAACCTCTGTACGCCCAAAAACGACCTCCGAAAGAAGTCCATCGACTCGATGCAGAAGGAGGTCGACGCCGCCGCCAAACTCGACATCCCGTACGTCAACGTCCACCTCGGCGCACACACCGGCGCGGGCGTCGACGCCGGCCTCGACAACGCCGCGAGCGCGCTCGACGAACTCGAAATCCCCGAGGGCGTGACCGTCCTCGTCGAGAGCGACGCCGGGAGCGGCACCAAGCTCGGCGGCGACTTCGAGCATCTCGCGGCGGTGCTCGACCGCTCCGCACAGGACCTCGACGTCTGTCTCGACACCGCCCACGCGTTCGCGGCGGGCTACGACCTCTCCAGCGCCGAGGCGGTCGAGGAGACGGTCGCGGAGTTCGACGACGTGGTCGGGCTGGAGCACCTGGAGTGCATCCACCTCAACGACTCCAAACACGACTGCGGCACCAACAAGGACGAACACGCCCACGTCGGCGAGGGACGCATCGGCGAGGAGGGGATGGAGACCATCGTGAACCACCCGGACCTCGACGACGTGCCGCTGGTCCTCGAAACCCCCCACGAGGACGGCAAGGGCTTCGCGTGGAACGTCGAGCGCGTCCGGGAACTGCGCGAGTAGCCCCCACGGGACTGCGAGAGCGGTGCGGGAACTGAAACGTCACCAACGACTTTGTGCTCCGAGGTCCCACGTCCACTATGCGCTCACAGTCGATAGCGGGCACGGCGGTCGGCGTCCTCGCGTTCCTGGTCGGACTGGTCGGCTACGTGGCGTTCGGCTGGCGGTTCGGCGACGGGGCGTCGAACCCGCTCACGTTCGGCCTCGCCGTCGTCGCGGTGGCGGTCGCCGTCGGCCTGACCGTTCGGGACCGCCTCTGAGTCGGTCACGCGAGCAGGTAGCTCACCGCCCACAGCGCGCTCATTCCCGCGACCAGCGTCGCCGCGACGTCCCCGGTGTACCACGCGACGGCGGCCGCGACGGCGGCGGCCAGCGGGCGCGGATTCGACGCCGAGAGCGCGACCGTCCCCTCGGGTGCGACGACGTCGGGCGCGACCAGCGCGGCCAGCACCGCCGCCGGCACGAACCGGAGCGCGCGCTCGACGCCCTCGGGAACCTCGTCGAAGCGACCGAACAGCGCCACGAATGACACCCTGATGGCGTAGGTGCCGAGGCCGGCGACGAGGATGACGAGCCACAACACCGGGCCGTCGAGTCGGGCCGCCATCTACCCCACCTCCTCGGTCACGAGTCCGCCGGCGATGCCCGCGACGGCGGCGGTTATCAGTCCGAGGTTGAACGGGAAGCCGGCGGCCGCGACCGCGACGCTCCCGCCGACCACGGCGGCGACGGCGGTCGAGCGGTCGGTGACCGCCGGAATCACCAGTGCCAGGAAGACGAGCGGCACGGCGAAGTCGAGGTGCCAGCCGTCGGGGACGCCCGACCCGAGCGCGATGCCCGCGACCGTGGCGACCTGCCACATCAGCCATATCGGGCCGGCGACCCCGAGGAAGTACCACTTCCGGGAGACGTCGTCGTCGTTCTCGAACTCGAATATCGAGGCGGCGTACGCCTGGTCGGTGAGCAGGTACGACAGCAGCGCCTTCCACCGGGCCGACAGCCGCTCGAAGTGGGGCGCAATCGAGGCGCTGTACATCATCATCCGGAGGTTGATGACGAGGACCGTCGCCACGACCACCGCGGCCGGCGCGTTCTGGCCGACGAGTTCGACCGCCGCGAGCTGGGAGGCCCCGGCGAAGATGACGACCGACATGGCGACAGTCTCGACTACCGGAACGTCCGACCCGACCGCCGCGACGCCGAAGACCATGCCGAACGGCGCGACCCCGAGCATCAGCGGCAGGGCGACCCGAGCCCCCGATAGGAAGTCCGACCGTGGTGACGACACGCCCGGAGGTAGGTCGGCCTCGGGCCATCAAGCTTGGCTTTTCGGCGAACCCGCCGCTCGACCGCCCCGCTTTTGAGTCTCCCGTCCCAACCCCAGTCAGAGACAGCCGTGCGACAGTTCTCCGCAGACTACCTCAAGAATACCCGCCGCGGGATGTGGGACGACCGGTCGGCGCTGGCCGACCTCGACCTCGGGGGCCGCGAGCGCGTCCTCGACGTCGGCTGTGGCACGGGCGAACTCTCGGGCGTCCTGGCCGCGGAGTCGTCCGCCGAGGTCGTGGGCTGTGACGCCGACCCGTCGCTGCTCGCGGTCGCCCGCGAGCAGGCCGACGTCGAGGCCGTGGCGGGCGACGCGCTCCGATTGCCCTTCCGGGAGAACTCGTTCGACCTCGTAGTGTGTCAGGCGCTGCTCATCAACCTCCCCGAGCCCGCTCTCGCGGTCCGGGAGTTCCGGCGGGTCTCCTCGGACCTCGTGGCCGCCGTCGAGCCCGACAACGCGGCGGTGTCGGTCGAGTCGACCGTCGACGCCGAGTCGGCGCTGGCGGCCCGCGCTCGCCGGGCCTACCTCGACGGGGTCGAAACCGACGTGACGCTGGGCGGGGCGGGCACCCGCGAGGCGTTCGAAGATGCGGGACTGGCGGACATCTCCACCCGGCGACACGTCCACGCGCGGACGGTCGAACCACCGTACGCCGAGCGCGACCTGCGCGCGGCCCGCCGGAAGGCCAGCGGCGAGGGGTTGGCCGACGACCGGGCCACCCTGCTGGCGGGCGACCTCTCGGCCGAGGGTTACGACGACCTCCGGACCGACTGGCGCGAGATGGGTCGGGAAGTCGTCGAGCAGATGCGCGCCGAGTCGTATCGGCGCGCCGAGGTGGTCCCGTTCTACGTGACGGTCGGGTCGGTGTGACCGTCGACTGCACCCGTTTCCTCGCGGCCGTGTTCCGAGGCCCAGTTCGAACTCTGGCACGCGATTCTGGACGCGACGGCTCGCGCCGACTCCTATTTTTCCACGTCGGCGCGTGCTGGCGCGACCCGCAAGTGGTCGCGCCATCTCGCGCGAGGGAGGCGAGCGCGTTCAGGCGCTCGCCGAGGCTGGGGAGGGGTGAGGCTCCCGCTGGGCGGTCGTGGTGCGGGGCGGGTGCGGGGCGGGTGCGGGGCGGTGCGGGGCGGGTGCGGATGCCCTCGGCGGACTGAAAGGGCGAGGCGCGCTCGCGTTCATCGTGGTCGTCTCAGCGACCTCTCTCCGTCGCAACTACGTCCGTCGGAGATGTCGCTGAGCGACCGCGAGCGGGCCGAGGGCTTTCGGGAAGTTGATTGCTGTTCTGTCGTCGGAGAGCGGGCCGAGGGCTTTCGGGAAGTTGATTGCTGTCCTGTCGTCGGAGAGCGGGCCGAGGGCTCTCGGGAAGTTGATTGCTGTCCTGTCGTCGCAGTGCGCGCCGAGGGCTCTCGGGCGTTCGATTTCGGAACTATTCACCTCTCTGAACACGCTCCCTTCGCAGACCGAACTTCTTTGTCGGCTCGCGACCACTTTCGAACTATGTTCGAGGAGATTCTCCTGCCGGTCGACGGGAGCGAGGGGACCGACGAGGCGGTCGCGCACGCGCTCGACGTCGCCGAGCGGTTCGACGCCACCGCCTCCGTCGTCCACGTCGCCGACACCAACCGCGACAGCGTGACCGTCGTCGGGACCGAGGTCGTCGACGCGCTCGAACGCGAGGGCGAGGAGATCGTCGAGTCGACGGCCGAGACCGCCCGGCGTCGCGGCGTCGACGTCAGGACCGAGGTGGTGCAGGGCGACCCCGCGTCCGCCATCGCCGAGTACGCGGCCGAGCGCGGGATGGACCTCGTGGCGATGCCGACCCACGGCCGGAGCACCATCGGCGAGTACGTCCTGGGGAGCGTCACCGAGCGCGTGGTGCGACTCGCCGAGGTGCCGGTGCTCACCGTCCGAACGCGGGGCGAGGCCCGGACGGCGTTCCCCTACGAGAGCGTGCTGGTGGCGACCGACGGCAGCGAGGCCGCCCGCGCCGCGACCGACCGGGGCGTCGAACTCGCGGCCGCGCTCGACGCGGCCGTCCAGGCAGTGTCGGTGGTCGACGACGCCTCGCTCGGCCCCGACGTGCGCTCGGAAGCTGCGAGTCGGAAGCTCGACGGCGACGCGACCGAGGCCGCGAGCGCGGCGGCCGACCGCGCTCGCGAGGCGGGCGTCGAGGACGTCGCCGAGACCGTCCGGCACGGCGACGTTCACGGGGAGATTCTGGCGGCCGTCGAGGAGACCGACGCCGACGCGGTCGTGCTGGGCACCTCGGGCCGCGGCGGCGTCGACCGGGTCCTGCTCGGGAGCGTCGCCGAGCGCGTCGTCCGCACCTCGCCGGTGCCGGTTCTGACCGTCCCGCGATAGCGTCCAGTCCCGCGAGATTTTAAGTACGGGGACGGGACCAAACGGGGCCGTGACCTGACCGTCGCCGCGCGGCGGTCGAGACGGGAGCGCCGTGCGCCCCGCGCGGACGAGCGAAGCCTGCACGGCCTGCTCGTAACCTCGGTAGCTACGGCTACACCACGTCGCCGCGCACGGTCGCGCCGTCTTGGCGCTTCCGGTAGGACTCGACGGCCGCCGCCGCCTCCTGGGTGTTCTCCGGGTCCATTCCCAGCATCTCCAGTGCGTCGGGCAGCGTGGGGAAGGCGAGTTCGCTCTCGCGCAGTTTCCGGAGCGCCTCGTCGCTGCGCTGGCCCTCCGCCCAGAGGCAGACCCCACGAGGGTCGAGTATCTGTTCGTAGTCGTCCCGGGCGATGGCTCCGTCCAACCGCTGGGTCACGTTGTCCTCGAAACTGGAGTTGCAGACCTCGAGGTGGACCGGGTCGTCCTCCGGCAACAGGTGCGCGGCCAGACACTTCTCGGGCGCGGCGTAGCCCGCGTCGTTCGCCCGGAGATACTCGGGGTGTTCGTCGGCCCACTCCGCCCGGACGGTCTTGCCCACGCCCTCGATGCCGTGGGTCCGCTCGAACCGCTCGGCAGCGCCGCCGTCGTCGCCCCGGAGGAGGACGTCCTTGGTGAGGTAGACGTCCAGTCGCTCGACGGGGTCGAGTCCGAGTGCCGCGTCGCCGTAGACCCACAGCTCCCGCACCGGGACCGGCATGGTCTCGTCTTCGACGGCGGCGAGGATTTGCTCGGCCCGCTCGATGGCGTCGTCTCGGTTCATCACCTGCGGGTTCGCGTTCCGCCGGGTTAACGATGGCGCGTCGGTGTGGAACTCCCGCGGTCGAGCTATCGACGAGTTCGGCGAGGCGGAGCCTCTCGTCGAACTTCTGGGGCGTTTCGGCGGGCGCTCGCCAGTCCGTGCTGCACTCCGAACGCGAGAGATGAATCTCATGTCGATATATAGAATCCGGTTCTACGGGACCCTTCGACGTCTCCCGGATTAGCCGTCATCTGGACGAGTCGTCCTCGCTCAGCAGGTCGCGGATGTCGTCCTCGTCGAGCAGGTCGACGAGACTCCCGCCCTGCTCCCACTCGCGGCGCTCGGCGTCGGTCAGCCAGTTCGAGGGGTCCCGTCCGTCGGCGTCCATCAGGTCCGAGAGCTTGTCGTCGAGGTCTTCGGGGTCGTATCCACCCACCGGCATAGCGGTAGTACGTCGGATGTTACCTTAGACCATTCGGCGGACGGGCGGTGTTTGGTTAACAATAGGAGCTATTCGAATCACAGGGATTATTAACTAGCTCGATAGTCTTATTAACATGGTGGAGTACACCCGACGACGGATGGTAGAGACGACCGCGAGCGCGCTCGCGGTCGGGTCGTTCGCTGGCTGCCTGAGCGACGCATCGTTCGCGTCCGACCGCGACGCCGACGAACCGACCGCGCAGGCGTCGTTCTTCGTGTTCGGCGACTTCGCGTCGCAGGTGGCCGGCGACGTCGCGACGGCCGAGACCCTCGTTCCGGTGGGCCAGCACGGCCACGGCTGGGAGCCCGGACCGCAGATTCAGGGCGACGTGCTCGACGCCGACCTGTTCGTTCGCGGCGTCGACGGGTTCCAGCCGTGGGCCGACGACATGGCCGGGAACGTCCGCGAGGACGGCGGGGACACCGCGCTCGTGGATGTCGGGTCGAACGTCGACCTGCTCGTGGCCGGGAGCCGCGGGGACGGGAACCACGACGGCGGGGGCCACGAGAGCCACGACGAAGGAGGAGGTCACGACGAAGCAGGGCACGACGGGACGACGGACCACGGCGGCCACGACGAGACGCATCACGGTGACGGTGGTGACCACGAGGGGACCGCTCACGAGGGACACGACGAGGAGAGTAGCCACGACGGAGAAGACGGCCACGACCACGCCGGCGGGACCGACCCGCACTTCTGGCTCGACCCGCTCCGGGCGAAGCGTGCGGTCGAGACGGTACGCGAGGGGTTCGCGAGCGTCGACGGGGCGAACGCGGACGCCTACGCGGAGAACGCCGACGCGTACGCCTCGCGGCTCGACGACCTCCACGCGTCGTTCGAGTCCGCGCTCGACGGCGCTTCGAAGGACGTGATACTCGTGGCCGGCCACGACGCCTTCGGCTACTTCGCCGACCGATACGGCTTCGAGGTCGCGACGCTGACCGGCGTCTCGCCCGACGGCGCGCCGACGCCGAAGGACGTCGAGACCGCCCAGCAGGTGATCGCGGACCACGACCTCGACCACGTCCTCGCGGACCCGCTGGCGTCCCAGCGGGCGGCCGACCAGCTCGTCGCGGAGACTGACGCCGGGTCGGTGCTCCCGCTGACGTCGATTCCCGGTCGGACCGACGAGTGGGCCGACCGGGGCTGGGGCTACGTCGACGTCATGACCGAAATCAATCTTCCGACCCTGGAGCGGGCGCTCGGGGCGCCAGAGCAGTGACCGCGAGGTCCGGCGACGGGTCGGAGGCGTCACCGCCGGCACTCCGCGCCGAGGACGTCACCTTTGGCTTCGGTCCCGAACCGGTGGTCGAGGACGTCTCGCTGACGGTCGCCCCCGGCGCGTTCCTCGGCGTGGTCGGGCCGAACGGGTCGGGCAAGAGCACGCTGCTCGAACTCCTGCTGGGCCTGCGCAGCCCCGACGACGGGTCGGTCCGGCTGTTCGGCGAGCCCGCCGAGTCGTTCGACGACGGCGAGCGCGTCGCCTACGTCGCCCAGGACGTCGCGGGCGCGGTGCGGGAGATGCCCGTCACGGTCCGGGAGGCGGTCCGGATGGGCCGGTACCCCCGTCGCCTCGTCGGGCGGTTCTCCGAGGCCGACCGTCGGGCCGTCGCGGACGCGCTCGACCGGGTCGGCATCGCGGACCTCGCCGACCGGCGCGTCTGCCGACTCTCGGGCGGCCAGCGCCAGCGGGTGTTCATCGCGCGTGCGCTCGCGGCCGAGGCCGACCTGCTCGCGCTCGACGAACCGGCGGTCGGGGTCGACGCCCGGTCGCGCGAGGCGTTCTACGCGATGCTGGCCGACCTGAACGCGGCGGGACTGACGGTCGTCCTCGTGGAACACGACGTCGGCGTCGTGACGACCCACGCCAGCGAAATCGCGTGTCTGAACCGCCGACTGTACTTCCACGGCGACCCCGCCGAGTTCGCCGAGACCGACGCGCTCGCGTCGGCCTACGGGGCGGACCAGCGCGTCCTCCGCCACGACCACGAGCCATGACGCGGGGGATTCTCGCGGGCGACGTCTGCGTCGCTCCGCTGGCGCTCGCCGACTGGCCGTTCGCGCTGCTCGAATGGATGTTGGCGGTCTTCGGCGCGGGGATGGACTGGCTCGCGGGCGCGCTCGGCGTCCGGATGCTCGGCTATCCGTACATGCAGCGGGCGTACCTCGCGGTCGTCTGCATCGGAATCGTCGGGCCCCTGGTCGGCACGTTCCTCGTCCACCGCGAGATGGCGATGATCGGCGACACGCTCGCTCACACCGCGTTCGCGGGGGTCGCGGTCGGACTGTTCGCCAACGGCGTCCTCTCGGTGTCGGTCCCGCCGCTGGCGACGGCGATGGTCGTCGCGATGGGGACGGCGCTGCTCGTGGAGCTGCTCGTCGAGTCCGCGGACGCCCACAGCGACACGTCGCTGGCCATCGTCCTGACCGGTGGCTTCGCGGTCGGGAGCGTGCTCGTCACGGCCACCGACGGCGGCATCGCGGTCGGCATCGACGCCTACCTGTTCGGGAGCCTCGCCACGGTCTCGACGGCCAACGTCGGGCTCCTGCTGGCGATGACCGGCCTCGTGTCGGGGCTGGTCGGCGCGGCGTACCGACCGCTCCTCTTCGCCACGTTCGACGAGACCGCCGCCCGCGCCGCCCGCATCGACGTGTCTTCGTACAACCGGCTGCTGGTCGTCCTGACCGCCGCGGTGGTCGTGAGCGCGATGCAGATTCTCGGCGTCATCCTCGTCGCCGCGATGCTCGTGGTCCCGGTCGCGGCCGCCGCGCGGGTCGCTCGGACGTTCAAGCAGTCGCTGCTGCTCGCGGTCCTCGCGGCGGAGTTGGCGGGCGTCGTCGGCGTCACCGCTTCGTACCAGTACGGGCTGGCAGCTGGTGGGTCTATCGTGCTGGCCGCTATCGCGGTGTACGCCGGTACGCTGACAGTCGGTCGGTTTCGCGGCTGAGCCGGCTGTCGGCGAACCGCGAATCCGGGGCCGCGGCGAAATCGGACTCACGCGCCGAATCCGAGAATTATTCGATATATTATCTTTCTGGCGCAACGTGCTCTCCGAGACGGGGGCGAGCGTCCCGCCGGGAATTGAATTTGCTATAGCGATATACGGTTCACACGTCGCGAGGCGAAACCGACAAACGACCGGAACTGCAACGCCGTCGTGATGGATTGTGACAAATGCGGCCGCGAGTCGGTCATGCACGCGGCGTACTCGGGGCTGCACCTCTGCGAGGAGCACTTCCTCGCGTCGGTCGACAAGCGGGTCCGGCGGCGCGTCCGCGAGGACGGTCTCGTCCCCGACGACGCCACGCCCGAGGACCCGCAGACGTGGGTCGTCGGCCTCTCCGGGGGCAAAGACAGCGTCGTCCTCACCGACGTCCTCCACCGGACGTTCGAGAAGGACCCCCGGATCGAACTGGTCGCGCTCACCATCCACGAGGGCATCGAGGGCTATCGGGACGAGAGCGTCGACGCCTGCGTGGAACTGACCGACGAACTGGGTCTCCGCCACGAACTGGTCACCTACGAGGAGGAGTTCGACGTCCGGATGGACGACGTGGTCGAGAGCGACCCCGAGAACATGGCCGCGTGCGCGTACTGCGGGGTGTTCCGGCGCGACCTGCTGAGCCGGTACGCCGAGGAGCTGGGAGCCGACAAGCTCCTGACCGGCCACAACCTCGACGACGAGGCCGAGACCGCGCTGATGAACTTCCTGGAGGGCGACGTGGCCCAGATCGCCAAGCACTTCGACGCGAGTTTAGGCGCGTTCGACGAGCGCGCGTCCGACGACGACCCGACTCGGGAGACGGGCGACCACTTCGTGCCGCGCGCCAAGCCCCTCCGGGACGTCCCCGAGAAGGAGGTCGCGCTGTACGCCCACCTGGCCGACCTCCCGGCCCAAATCACGGAGTGTCCCCACGCCAGCGAGGCCTACCGGGGCGAGATTCAGGAGTTGCTCTACCAGCTAGAGGAGAACCATCCCGGGACCCGCCACTCCATCATGGCCGGCTACGAGGAACTCGCCGCGCTGGCGGCCGAGGAGTTCGGCGCGCGCGAGGAGGGCAGCACGGACCTCGGGGAGTGCGAGCGGTGCGGCTCGTCGACGACCCGTGACGTCTGCCGGAAGTGCTCGCTGCTCGATTCGATTCACGCGGCCTGACCTCTCGACTGGGGCGGTCGCGCTCGGACGAGTGTTCACCATCCGTGCGCTGACTCGTCCGTCCACCTCGGCGCGCGCTGAGGCGTCTTCCGTTCGGTGCGCGCTGGGGGGAGTTTGTGCACACTGCAGGCGGTCTGCGAGGCGGTCGCGGCGGCGTGCAGTCTCCCGGAGGCTCGAGCAGTCCTAGCGTCGCCACTGGGTCTGGTTCTCCGTCTACGAGTCGAACCTAGCTGCTCCCCTCCGAGAAATTCCGCGGACGTCGGACTCGAAATCCGAGCCCGTCAGCGAATCACGTCGAGGCCGTTGTTCTGCTCGACCTCGTCGTGTCCGCCGTCGCTCTCGGCACCCCACTCGTTCGACCCGCTCGACTCGTGGGTCGACTCCGTGGCGTCGCCGAAGTCCCCGAGCCCGTCGATGTTCTGACTCGCGTCGAACGACTGGTCGCCGGCGTCGTTCATGTGCTCGCGCGACCGGTCGGCCTGCCGCTGGGTGTCCGGACCGAGCACCTGCGCGCTCTGGACGCCGGTCATGATGGCCATGACCCGGACCTTGCCCTTGTAGTCGTCCTGGATGCGTGCGCCCCAGATGACGTTCGCGCTGGCCTCCAGTCGCTCGGTGATGTTGGAGGCGATGGACTCGGCCTCCTTGAGCGTGAGGTCCGGTCCGCCCGTGATGTGGACCAGCCCGCCCGACGCGCCCCGGTAGTCGACGTCGAGCAGCGGGTGGTTCATGGCGTCCCGGACGACCTCCTCGGTCTTGTTCTTGTCCTGGGTCTCGCCCACCAGCATCACCGCGACCCCGCCCTTGTTCATGATGGAGGTCATGTCGGCGTAGTCGAGGTTGATGAGGCTGGGCTGGGTGATGGTCTCGGAGATGCCCTTGACAGTCTCGGCGATGATCTGGTCCATCACCGAGAAGGCCTTGCCGATGGGCAGGTTCGGGACGTAATCGAGCAGCCGGTTGTTGTCCAGCACGATGATGGAGTCGGCCTCGGTGCGGAGCTTCTCGAGTCCCTCCTCGGCCTTCACCGTGCGGGCGCGCTCGACGTTGAACGGCGTCGAGACCATCCCGACCACGATGGCACCCTGCTCTTTGGCGATCTTCGAGACCACGGGCGCGGCTCCGGTGCCGGTGCCCCCGCCCATTCCGGCGGTGACGAACACGAGGTCGGCGTCCCCGAGTACGTCCTTGATGGTCCCCTGGGCCATCTCGGTGGCGCGCTCGCCCATCGAGGGGTCGCCGCCAGCCCCGAGTCCGTTGGTGAGGGACTTGCCGACGAGTATCTTCGTCTCGGCCTCGATCATCTTGAGGTGTTGCTTGTCGGTGTTGATGGCGACGGTGTCCGCGCCTTCGACGCCGATGTTGTACAGCCGGTTGACGGTGTTGTTCCCGGCACCGCCACAGCCGACGATTACGATACGCGGGTCGCCGAACTCGTCGCCGTCGATGGACGCGTCCATCTCGCGGCTCTCCTCGTCGGCGTTCTTCAAGGCGTCCTGAACGATATCCTGCATGGCTCTACACCTTCGCCCACGACCGCTTGTTCGTGGTCTGTTCGGTCGTCTCCTCTTGCTCGTTGAGCATCTCCCGAACGGCGGCCCGAATCGCCTCGCTGCGATTCGGGAACTCGCCGGTCTCGACCATCTGTTCGACCTCCTCGATCTGCTGTTTCGGAATGCGGAGTGTCACACGCTCCATAGTTGGTAGTTCCCCTGTGAGTAAGACGGCACGCGACTTCCCGCGCGTCCTGTCTTACGGCCTGTGAGCGCCGAGCACGGCGGACATCCGCCGCGACGCGCCCCAGTGTAAGACAACCGTCTTACGCGTTCCTACAATCATAGTGAAAACTTAAATAGTTAACGGCAGTCGTAAAACGACGTCTTACGACCGGTCGAGCACGTCGGCAGCGGGCGTCCGACGACCGCAGCCGGGACAGAACCCCCAGTCCGAGCGCACCTCGTCGCCGCACTCGCAGAACAGCCGTCGCGTCGCCTTCTCCCCACAGTTGGGGCAGTACACGTGGTCCTCGGCCAGCGACTCGCCACACTGTCCGCAGGCCGTCTCGCCCGCCGCGACGGCGTCGGACGTCTCGACCGCGGAGCGGTCGTCCGACGAGCGCTCGGCCCGTCCGGAGCCGACGTCGGCGCGCGCGGGTGCGGCCGACTCCAGCGTCACGTCGACGTTCACGTCCTGCGGGCCTCCGTCCTCGCGGCCGTGCGACTCGCGCGCCCCGAGCCGCTCTGCGACGAGTTCGTCCACGCGCTCTGCGAGCAGCGCGTCGAGCGAGCCGGTGGGACCGCGTGCGCGCCGGTCCGGCTCGGGTTCCCGGTTCGGGCCGGGCGTCTCGCGGTCGAGATACGCCCGGAGCGCCTCCCGCATGATCTCGCTCTTGGAGGCGTCCCGCGCCTCGATGCGCTCGACCAGGTCCTCGTCGGCGCGGAAGGTTATCTTGCTCATGTGGCAGTTCGTCTCACGCTATGTAGCCATCCTATTTTAACCTTCCCCCGACATGTCCGACGCGCGGGAGACGTCGCTCCCGACGGCGATTTCGCGCTCGGCGTGCGGTTCGGGTCCGCTCGGCGTGCCCGTCCCCGGGCCCGCGTTCCCGCCGAATAATAACCCTTAAGTCCGGTAGGGCTCCTACGTGAAACTGCGTCCGCCCTTAGCTCAGACTGGTAGAGCAGTCGACTGTAGATCGACTTGTCCCCCGTTCAAATCGGGGAGGGCGGACTTCTTCCCCGGTCGTTCTGTGGCTGATAGCGTATCCTCCGCTTTCAAGCCGGTTAGCGTCTGCTTCGTCTGTTCTGTCCTTCGCCTATCACCCCCGAAAATCTGAGTTCAACGGGACTCCAGTTGCGGCCCTGCGTCGTCTCCCGAATTTCATAGCTGAACCGGCAGTAGCTAGCTACTTTTCTAACGGAGGTCGGTCGCTGTGAGCGAGCAGTCGACGGACGGAACCGAGCAGGTCAGGATTGCTCACCTGTTCGCTGACCACGGCGTCGAGGCCGAGGTACTGGCCGCCCACGCCGAGGTTCACCGGTTCACAATCGACCCGCGACCGAACGAGTTCGTCGCCGAGACGACCGAAATCGACCTGATGGAGGAGATCCCGCGCGGACGCTTCGACCTCGCGCTTCTCCATCCGAAGTGTACGAAGTGGGCAGATATGCCGGACGTGGACCCTGAGGACCACGACAACCAGATTCCCCGCGCTCGGGAACTCGGTTGCCGAATCGCCGACGACTACGTCATCGAGAACAAGCCGCGCGCTCCCCTCGAAGACGCGGTCGTCCTTCACGGTCGGATGTTCGGTCTACCGCTCGCCTACGAGCGAGCGTTCGAGGCGTCGTTCCCCATCCTTCAGCCGCCCCAGCAACAACAGTTCGGGGAAAAAACGGTTTCGCCGTACTTCCTCGCCGACCGCACGACGGAGTGGTGGAAGGCGACGAAGGGCTATCGCGGCGACTACCCGAAACAACATCTGGCAAAGAACGCGCTCCCGGCTGCCTACGTTCGGTTTATCGTTCGGTCGTGGTTAGAGTCGAGGGACACCCGCGATGCCGAGGAAGTGCAGGACAACAACAGCCCTGCACCCCGAACAGTCCCCGAGGATCAGGCTAAACTCACCGACGTGAGCGCTCAGTCCAGCACGGACACCGAGCAGCAGGGAGGTCGGTCGCTGTGAGCGAGCGGTCGGACCCGAAGGTCCGGTTCGTTACTGCTCGTGAACTCGCGGCTGTCGAGCGCGATGACGTACTCGACACGACTGATCTCTGGTCACCGGAGGTGACTGCTCGATGTCGGTAGACCTCTCTGAGTACCGTAGCTACCGATGTCACCAGCTTGACTGTCGGCACCAGTGCTTACGACCTGCTGACTCTGAAGAGGCCCTTCGAGACCTCTGCGTCAACTGCCTTCGTAATTCTGAGAAGCCGGAAGTCGATCTTCTCGATGGTATCGACCTCAACTGGTTTCTTGCCCGACTCGACGAAAACCAGAAAGGAGGACCCGGAATGCGACCCCCCTCCCATGGGGGGTCGACCCGGAAGCCGACTGCTCCGGCCCGACCAACGGGAAGGGCCGAACGTGAATGCGGTACTACACACTTGGAAGCCGGTCAAAGTCGACTGACTGACTTCCCAGCTGGAGGTACGCATGGCGACTAAGGGCCTTCTCGTACCTGAGGCCTTTCAGTATGCGTACTTCTGCGATCAACTCTCGGTGTTTCTCCGATAGTCGTTATGTCGGTCGTGGCTGAGGCATGGGACTCTGGTGAGGATTCTGGTCGATGTACCACATCGACATTATGCCATTACTTAGAAGAGCGTGACCTGCTCGGACATGGCCGCCTACGCGACGGTTCATTTTCTGACCGCGACCTCGACCGCGCCCGACTTCTGAAAGCTATTACCAACAATCCCCAAGGAATCCGTCGAACGACACTTGTACACCTCGTTCTCAAGGGTACGAAGCTCTACGACTCACCCCACAACTACGGTTTTGCTGACGTTGATGGCAACGCGCTCGACCGGCATTCCGACTGGCTCGACCGCCTGCATGGCTCTCCCGACTGGGACGAACTCGACGGTTCGGACTCTGATTATAAGTTTACTTATAGGTTCACGCGAACGCTCGAAGAGTGCGGTTTCGTGCGCTTAAACGACACTTCTACCGGCTGTTTCGTGACGCCGACCTTGGAGTGCCTTGACTTGATTTCAGAAGGCACTCGTGAAACAACCACCTCTGCAAACGCTCTGGTGTACGACCGCCAGTTCTGCTCTAATATCCTGAAAGCCGGGAATCGGCTAACTGACGGGCATAAAGAGACGTTGGCGAACTCGCTACAACGTTACATCGACCGTGTAGAGGATTACCGTCTGCTGTTCGATGTATCGGTTTCCAACGGATTCCGGCAGTCTGGCTCAAAGACCATGACGAAGCGGTATAAGACCCGCTTTAATGACGATGGCCGGATTCGGAAGATGTTGGCTCGCTACAACCAAGCGTTGGACGAAATGAAGGCTGACGCTGATAACGCAGTACTCGTTACGCTGACTTCTGATCCAGGTACGCTCGATGACCCTGATCGTCCTGACCCGCGCTCGATCTCCGAACTTACCGAGCTGATTAACCCGAACTTCCATCGGTTGACTCAATATATGAAGTCAGACCCTTCAACGAAGGGTGATACCCGGAAATCTGGCGTACTGTCCTATGCGACTGATCGCGCCGATGAGGTGACCTCTCGACCGCGCAAAAAACTGGATTACCTCAAGGCTCTGGAGTTTACAGAAAGAGGTCTGCCACACCTGCACGTTCTGTTCTTCGACGTTCCCACGAAGGAATCCGGTGAACTCGAAGGCTGTCCATGGCTGATGCACAAACAGGAACTCTCTGACAAGTGGTCCGACTACGGACAGGGCCAAATCGTGGACGTGTATCCGTTGACTTACCGCGACGACCTCAATGACGTAGAAGGGACCGAGTTTGCGAATGATGACGGGTTCGTCTGCTGGTACCGCTATGGGGATAACGAGCTTGACGACGATCGCGCCGAGGACCTTTCCCGGTCGCACCAAATCGACATGGCTGGCGAAGAGGACAACCCCATGCAGAAAACTGCCGGGCAGTACCTCGGTAAGTATCTCTCTATGACCTTCGCGTCCCTGCTTGATGCTTCCGGCGAAGACCTCGAAGAGCGCGAGGGCTATACCGACAAATTTGCCCGTTGGAAACTCGGAATGTATTGGGCCACTGGAAAGCAATTCTGGTCCATCTCTCGCCGCTTGGAGCGTAAAATTGACCGCGATGACCGGCTCCCTGAAGAGGTTGATCGCGCCGTTCGTTGGGCTTCGAAGCATGACGTACAACTTGCCTGCGAACGGCTCAACGTGGACACTTGGCCCGGTGAGGCTCCCATCGATGGCCAACGTGCCAAATCGACAGTTTCACAAGCTGTGACTGTCCCGTTCGTCCAAATCGACCACGTTGGAACTTACCACTTTTCTGACCTCCCTGGACACATCGATACCACTGCCCGGTCGGACCTCGACCCGGTGACCGCCGATTGTGCTGACTCTGAAGAGCCAGTCAATCTTACTCGAGAAGACCGGCCTCCGCCGATGGTCAGTGTTTGGTCTGAAACTGGCTAATTCCCGTAGTTGGAGCTTTAAGTGTAAACCAGCAGTAGGATTCAATGCAATGTCGAAAACTGATGAAAGTGGTTTCGACCTCGATTCGTTTGCGTCTCCTGACGTGGACGAGTCGGAATCGGATAGCGACTACATCAACCTCGATGCTGGCGAGAGCGTCACTGGTGAGATTACGGACGTTAATCTCACTGCTGGCGACAATGGCCTCATCGAGATCGACGGCAAGACACTCTGGCTGAACGCGACGATGCGCCGCCAACTCGAAAGCGGACTCATCGCTGGCGAGCCGGTCGCGCACGTCAAACTGAACGAAGAGCGGTCGTTCGAGGACGAGAACGGCGAGGAACAGACCTACAACCCCCGCGAACTCCGTTTCAAGGATGACTGACATGACTAACGACGACCCCGAAGCGTTCACTGAGTACATCAAGGCTCACAATGAGACGCAGACGGAGGACAGTCGACTCTCGAAGCTGCTGCGGCCCATCACTCGGAGTGGTCCGTAATGGCGACTCGCTCCAGTGGCGCTCGGTCGATGGTGTCCGACTACGCGAACATCAGGAGCATCCCGGCGATCCTCTCTGTCGCGTTCATCGCGGCCTCGCTGTACCAGTTCGGCGGAATCTCCGCTATCGAACTGATGTGGCTCGGTGGAGCTAATGGCTCCTACACGCTGTCGACCCAGCACTCGCTGCTCGTGTCGCTCGGTGCGTTCGTAGTGGCGTTCGCAAGCTCTGAGACCAAGAGCTTCGAACATTACGAGCTGCAGGAGCAGGTCCTGATCGCGCTGGGTCCGGCGCTGATTCTCGGTAACGAGTACGTCACGGTGGTCTCGGACCTCCTGACGAACATCGGTGATCCGCTGGGAATGCAACTCGCGTTCGTCGCAACCATCGTGAGTTGGGCCGTCGCAGTCCAGTAGACGACTAATCCGTTCTTTGTCATAAACGATGACTGATACCGAACAGACGTTAACTCGGAGAACAGTGCTGAAAGGAACAGCCGCAGCCGCAGGCGTCGGCGCGGCTTCGACCGTGCCACCCCGATCTCCTGTGGGCCGCGTTCAGGGTGTAGCACCAATCGTTGCTGCTGGTGCCTTGGTCGGACTCCATTACCTGATGGAAGCGGGTGCCGATAAGCTTCTCGGCGACAATAAGGATTACAGTGGCTACACTGGTGCGGATGCGCTCAAGTCCGACATCTACGCTGGCGCGCTGGAAATGGCGTCTGCTGACGAACGGGTGATGACCTCTATCCGGAATAATGTCAAGAACTCCCGAAACGTCGCGCTCGCTAAAGGGAAGGCCGCTATCATCGAGAAGATGAATGCGGAGAAGGGCGAGTCAGAAGCCGTTACCGCCATGCAGGAAGCCATCGATGACTACTACCTCACGATTTTCCAGAACATGGCGAATCATTGGAATTCTCAACTCGCCCAAATAAAGCACCACATGGACCAGATATCAACCCATGACGGACTGAGTGTTGGGAGCGGGTTCATCTGGCTCACCTCGTACAACGGCGCTCACGACAACAATCACCAATCGACCACGTGGAGTGGACGATACTCCGACATTTTCACCATCACAGTAGAGCCAATTAATGGTGAAGCGGTCGATGTTGATTTCCTCGTTGCTGACTTTGGTTCCCGTGAGTCTGCGCTGGTGCCACACTACTTCGGAAACCAGCACAAGTCGAAGATGGAGAACCAAGCGAGCGGATTCCTGAATAACTCGCTTCAGTACGCGGCGCTGAAAGTCGGGTACCAAGACCCCAACTCCGACCAGATGGTGTCGCTTCCGTTCAAAGGCACCCGGAACTACGACTCGTTCTCGGACCCGATTGGAGAGGCTTGGGCGTCACTCGTCTCAGAACGCGACGAAGTGAACAGCCAACTCTCCGGGTTTGTCTCAGACGTGTACGCCGAATACGACCCCGGCGAGATTCCGACCGAGGAGCTTGTCGACCCCATCACTGCGTCGACCGAACTCTCGCAGAACTACGACGGAATGCAGGCGCAGGGTGTGCATGCGGCCATGCTCGGCATCTCGACTAACGCGGATTTCAGTGTCCAGATGACGCTTCTGGAAGACAATTCGACCGTCTGGGCTGACATCTACACCGAACACGTCCCGACCGACGACAATGGGAACGAGGTCGGGTTCCAGAGTGGTCAGACCTACAGTCCGTCGACGTGGTCGGACCCGCTCTACATCGCCTACGAGTACGATGGCTCGGCGTCGACTACGACGACCGATGGGAACACGACCTCGACCACGACCACGACGACCGATGAACTGCAAAGCGACTTCGTGCAGATAGAGCAGGATTTCCGAATCGAGTTCGTGGTGAACAAAGACGGTGAGGAGGTCACCTCCTTCCAGACCGAATCGAGGAACAACCAAACGAGCGACGTGACCGCACTCGAAAACGAACTCGCGCAAATCCGCGAAGCACAGTTGGAGATGCAGAAAGAAGCCCAGAACGATGGCGGTGGTGGCTTCGACTTCGGCTCGATCTCCCTCGGCCCGATTCCCGGCGAAGGTGTCGTTCTCCTCGCTGTGGCAGCAGCGGCGTGGCTAAAAGGGAGCTAACGCACCCATGAACCGGTTTTTAATCGTGCTGCTCGCGCTGGTAGCTATTGCTCTCGCGTCCGCCCCTGCTGGTGCGCAGGATGTGCCTATCGACGCTCCTGACGTTCCGAATGGTACGAACGGCTGCGGCGAACCGATTCCGGTCGACAACCACACGGCTGTCTGCGATGCGTCGCTCGACGGCAACACGGCGGTGCTTGTCGTCTACAGCGACCGACCCCAGCGGTCGGTCGTGTTGACCAGTCCCTATCGAGAAGGTGTGATTCCTCAGTCGGAACACTATCTTCGAGAAGGGAGGAACCGAATTACAGTTCGGGTCCCTGAAACGTCTGGTGACGTCGGCGTCACGATTGACACGGGCCGCCGGCTTGTCGGCGTTAGTGTTACTTCGAGTTCGTCCCTGATTGCTGGGCCGTTCGATGGTCGTGACGCGCAGACGGCCGCCGTTGGTGGCGCTTCGTCAGTCGGTTTGGTGACGATCTATCTCACGTTCCGGGCCGTTCTCGGTAAACACGATGAACCGGAGCGGATAGCATGACCGACCCGCACGCGCTCGACCGCCGGCCCGCGACCAAAACCGAACTCCTCATCGACTTCGTGAAGGTTCGGTTCTGGAGTATCATCATGGTCGCTTCTCTTCTCGGAGCGCTGGCGTTCTTCCTCGGTCTCGACCCGAGTGTTCCCCGATGGCTCAAACTCTACGTCGTCACGTTCGTCGTTCTGTCTCCCGCTGGCTGGCTCGTCGGCCAGAAAGTGATTTCTCTCCTCTGGTCGCTGAATTACATCTACCTGCTCGATTTAGACGCTCGCTACGTCGACGGTGCGCTTTACCGGTTCCCGTTCGAGCATTTCCACGAGATTGAGGTGACGAACGGTGCGCTCGACGAGCTCACGTCGAACCTCTACGTCGGGAAAAATGTCGACCTCGAAGAGATGACCGTCGAAGGGACGTGGCGCGGGACGCTGTCCGACCGCGAACTCCTCACTGCGCTCAACAAAGTCGACCAGTGCTACGGTCAGCTTCGAGACGACGCGAAGGAAGGATTCGCGTGGAAGAATAGCGCCTTCACCATCGTCTATAACGCCGTGCGGTCTGGTGTCACGCACGTCGTCAGCACGTTCGAGGAAGGAAGCCTTCCCGACGAAGGCGACGGTCTGGGCGAAGCCGTAGACGACGCGCTCGACCGCTACGACCTCGAACAGGAACTCGAAGAGCTGACCGAACAGGTCGACCCCGACCCGGCCGAAGCCGAACGAGATCCGGCCGACGACCTCGGCGACGATCTCGACGGCGACCCGCTCGACTCGACCGACCCGGTCGAACAGGTCCGCGATAACGCGAAGGTGACTACCGATGACTGACTCACGATACCCCGATTGGTGCAACGTACCTGATTGCTGTGACGAATGTGGAGATGAGTGTGACCCTGATGAGTTGGTCCGTCGTGTGAACGCGATAGAGGGTCCAACGTACCGTTGTGCTTCTTGCATGGTGAAATTCTCATGACCGAATCGGACGAACTCTTCCTGACCGCGGCGAAGCTCCGCGAACAGGTGCGCGGCGAGATGGACGGCGATGACCGGCTCCATCCGCACGCCGGACTCGTCCCGGACGCGAACGACCGCGCAGTGCTTTCGTTCGTCGAACACTCGCTGGCGACCAGCGATGTGGACGCTGGTCAGTTCGAGGACACTGCTCTCGGACAACTGGTCACGTCCAAGCTTCGCACTGACGAAGCGACGGAAGCGGTCTACTCCGGCGATGGGACGGCGCTCTCGCATCTCGTCGGAGTGACGGAACAGGACCTCGACGGGTCGGCGCTCCGGCTCCCGATGAAGCTGCTCGCCCAGTTGGACAACAACGACGCGCCGGCATTCGTCGTTGGCGCTGGAAATCCGAACACAGGGAAGACGAACACGATGGCGCTACTCGCCGAACTCCGTGCTGCCGACCGCGACGATCTCCTCGTGGTCTCGAACGTTCGGTCGTGGGACCTGACCGACGTGGCGGTGACCTCGGCGCACGACTTGCTGGTGACGCTGCTCGAACACCGCGACCGTCCGAAGTTCGTGGTGATCGACGAGGCCTCGACGCACTTCGACGCGCGGACCTATAGCCACGAGGTCGCCACGCAGTGGACGCCACTGGCGAAACGGTTCGCCAAAATCGGCGTCGATGCGTGCGGACTGATCTGCCACTCCGGGAAGGACCTCCACCCCGAAGCGAAGCGACTGGCGACGCTGCCGTACTTCAAGCGGGAGAAGAAGGTCGTGGACTTTTTCGAGCGGTGGCCTGCTGACGCTGATATGCCTACTGACCAGTTGTTCGGTGGCTCTGTAGAAGAGTTAGAGCCGACTGGGAGTGAGTACGACCCCGACGACGCTGCGCCGTGGTCGTGGGATTTGGAGTCTGAGTTGTTCACGCTCGACCTTGGTTGGCAGGAACTTCTCTCTGAATTGCAAGAACGCGGAGCGGCTAAGTAGTATTGACAATTCCAACCCACCCACACGCCCACCCGTTTGGGTGTCTGTCGCGTTATTGTGACTGATAATAGTTTCTAGATACTGAGAATTGTTTCGCTGGAATAGACTGAATGGTCGCCGAATGAGTCCCCGATATGCTGGCGGCGACCGAGTCCCCGATGGGAGAATTCAGTTTGAGAATGCGTCCGTCGAACGAGTCCTCGATGTGCTGACGGCGACCGAGTCCCCGATGAGAGAGCATTACGGGCTTTCTGCGCGAGTGTGTATAATGATATTTTCTTGCATTTCCGTTTCGATTTCGATTCTTCGGCGTTCCCCTTGGCTCATGCGTACGACCTTGCTGTCTTTCTTGAGAACTGTGCCGTCCCCCGTTTCCTGTTCGACAATGATTCGTGTTTTCCCACCTAACCCGTTGTTCTTTGCTATTACCTGACAAACGTCGTTTTGTAGTGTTCTTCTTTGACATTCTACCTCTTTGATTTCAACTAATGTTGCTCCTCCCGTGCATCCCGCCAATCCGACTAGTGACGTTCCGATAGCACCCCGTAAGAAACTCCGCCTATCCATAATTCGAGACGTGGATAGGAGATATTTAGAGTTATTGGTTAGCTTTGGAGTTTGACTGGTGATGGCCGTGGTTGATGAGCCGCGTCGAGTTCACCTTCCAGATAGAGCTGTCCCCAGGTGGTAATCTCATACATTCTCTTGTGAACTGGAGCAAGAAACCCGGCGTAGGTAAGCATCCTACATCGGTCTGAGATGATACCTTTTGTCGCGTCGAACTCTGGTAGTGACGCCATCACCGAAGGAGTAGACCAGCCTTCTTCTTCGATGTGTTCGAGGATTCGGTCATCAAGCTGCTGCATCCAACGTGCTGACCGGCGGAAGGCGACCGGCATCTTAGTCACCCGTTGCTTTTCTCAGAATTCTCATTATTAGCTTCTTCAGTTTCGATAGGTTCCTCCGGTGCGTCTTCGTGAGTGTCGAGTTCTCCCTGAAGATACGCTTCCCCTCGGTCCGTGATCACGTAGACACCGTTTCCGACTGCCTTTAGTAGCCCATGTTCTGCGAGCTTCTTGCATCGACGGGCAATATATTGCCGAGAATAGCGGATAGGTCCGTCCTCCTTCATCTCGGTAGGTGACCCGTGTTCGTTCTCCTTGATGTATTCAAGGACCCGGTCATCTACAATCGACATCCACCGGCCAGACTTTCTCATATATTTCTCATTCCCATTTGTGAACCAAGGGTGATACAAACTGCCCTACTGCCTTTTAGGATAAACATACTCGAATAAGTTCCTCCGTAACCTATAATAGACGAGAGCTAAAATGCGAGACCAGAAATGACTGAGCTTGAACCTCTCGCTCCGTCGGAAGCTCTCGATCTCTACATGGAATCGAGAGACGACGCGTCGGAAAACACAATGGAAGGCCAGTTTTACCGGCTGAAAGCGTTCGTTGCGTGGTGCGACGAGCAGGGTATCGCCAACCTCAACGAGTTGTCTGGTCGAGACCTCTACCAATACCGTATCTGGCGACGCGACGGTGGCTACTCCGGAGAGGAACTCAAGACGGTCACGCTGCGAGGTGACCTCGCTACGCTTCGAGCCTTTCTCCGGTTCTGCGCCGAAATCGACGGCGTCCGGGAAGACCTCTACGACCAAGTTCCGTTGCCGAAGGTTAGCGGCTCGAACGACGTGAGCGAAAGCACCCTCGAACCTGACCGCGCTGTCGAGATCGTCGATTATCTCGACCAGTACGAGTACGCGAGTCGTCGGCACGTTATCTTTCAGCTGCTCTGGCACACCGGTTGTCGGATGGGCGAGCTGCGCGCGCTCGACCTCGGCGATCTCGACCTCGACGGTGACCGGCCCCGCGCTGATGGCCCGGCGATTCACTTCGTTCATCGACCAGAATCGGACACGCCGCTCAAGAACAAGGAGAACAGCGAACGTTGGAATGCCATCAGCGGCCACGTCGCCCAGACGCTCCAGGACTACATCGACGGTCCCCGAGACGATGTTGTCGACGAACATGGACGGGAGCCTCTGATAACTACATCGAACGGTCGAGTCGCGTTGTCGACGATTCGGGATAACGTTTACCGGGTGACCCGTCCCTGTTGGCGCGGCGAAGCCTGTCCGCACGACCGCGATCCGGAGGACTGCGACGCGACCGAGTACGCCCACATGAGTACCTGCCCGTCGGCTCGGTCTCCCCACGACGTCCGGAGTGGCCGGGTGACGGCGTTCCGGCTCCAGGACTCTGACCGGAGCCTCGTGAGTGACCGGATGAATGCCAGCGAGGAGATTCTGGACAAGCACTACGACCGGCGCAGTGAGCGCCACAAGGCCGAGCAGCGACGGAGGTTCTTCGACCTATGAATCAGTTGCTCGAACGAGGTCACGAACGGCTTTGTAGCGCCGTTCGGGGAGGGCGGATTTAGGCAGTAAATCCGACCGAGCCGATTTGGGCTCGGAAGTCACAGCCCGCGCAGCGAAGCGAGCAGGACTGTCTTCCGGCGTTCAAATCGGGGAGGGCGGACTTCCTTACCAAACGATTCGCAACTGATGGTTCTGTGGCTCGCTGAAACAGGGGTCACCTCTGCCGAAGACGGAGCGTCCCCTGACGAAGGGAAGTAAACGCTCGCCGACGCAGACTTCGGACCCGTGGGCCGTTGCACTACAGCTACGACGACGTATCAAGGAAGTGTAACGGTAGCTACGTGGTGCGGATTGAGCAGGTAGAGAAAGAAGACTCAAATACGCCGAATTGCTGAGTCGGGACGAACGACAATGCCATCTGGATACATCATTCCCTTCATTCTGGGTGTCGTCATCTATTACTTTGCGGAAGACGTCGTTCACGTTCGTCGCTTCGGCCCGATAACGGACAGCACACGGTCAAGTGAAACCGGTGGACTTGCATTTCGTGTGATGGGACTCGTGCTGGTCGGTGTTGGAACAGTCAAATTCCTCCACGCATACATCTCGTGGTAGGCACGATAGATACGCGCCCTGTATCTATCACCCCGATAGAGGACCTCGGCCGTGGTATCCTATCTGGCGACGAAGACCGGGCCTGACCATCGCCGTGTCGGTCCTGACGTGGGATGGGATAGTTCGCCGTCCGTGTCCGGGCGTTGCGTCCGTCCTGCTTGAACCTCACTCGGTCCGCCTGCGAGCCCGCACGTACGTCCCGGCTGCCGCCGCCGCCGTCCCGGCGCCCAGCCCGACCGCGCCAACGGTCAAGGGCCACGAGGAACCTCGGTCGAGCCGCTCGAGCGACCCGGCCCCCGAGGCGGGTACCTCGGCCGCGTACCGGTGGACCTCACCCGCTCGAATCCCGCTGGTCCGTCGGGCGTCGAGCCGTTCGCCGTCGGCGTCCGCGACGACCGCCGTGAGCTCGTACTCGGCGTCGGACTCGCCGACGATGCTGACGTCGTAGCGCCCGGGCGAGAACCCGTACCGGTAGCGCATCCGGCTGTACTCGCTTCTCGTCGGGTCGGCGTACGCCCCGTCGTCCCGTCCGAGTGGTCGGTCGTCGGGGCCTACGACGGTCAGCGAGACCTCGTCCGAGTCGACCAGAAACAGCGCGAGGTCGAAGAGTTCCTCGCGAGCGTCCTCGCCGGTCGGCGGGTCGAGCGAGGCGGCGTCGCGGTGGCCGGCGGCGATGGCGCGGTCGCGGCGGTTGAACACGAACTCGTCGTACGCGTCGCCGTACTGGCGGACGGTCGGCCGGGACCCTCCGGTGTCGACCGTGATCGTCGGCGGTGCGTCGACCGACTCGTACCATCGGGCCGGGTAGTTCGGGTCGTAGACGAGCAGTCGGGTCGCGTCCGGCTCCCGCCGGTAGTCGTACACCAGCACCTGGTGGGACGCGCGGGTCCCGCCGTCGAACACCGTGAGTCCCGCGGTGCCGAACTCGTCGACGACCGACGTGACTCGGTCGAGCTGGCGCTCGTAGTCTATCCATTCCGGGGTGAGCATCGCCCGGCGGCCCAGCCACGCCCGCAGGTCGAGGAACTGGGTGAGGTGGTACTGGTCGACCTCGCGGGCCACCGGCGCGACGTCGGCGTCCTCGACGGGCGCGTCCGGATGACCGAACTCGCTGGCCGACTCGCGGTCGAGCGGCATCGAGTCGGGGTTCTCGTAGAACTGCTGGGCCGCGAACACCATGCCGTAGCAGTGGCCGTTGGTCGCCGACTGCTGGTTGACCGAGACGTAGACCTGGGTGGCGATGGCGTCGAGCACGCTCCCGGCGAGGCTCGTCACGTCCACGCCGAGGCTCCGCTTCGCTGGAGTCCTCCAGCGTCGGCCCAGTACCCGACGAACCCGTTCCTCGCCGACGGCCGCGTGGTCGTGGTCGGCGTACGTCTCCCCGCGAGTCGACCAGTTTCGGAACCCGAAGCCGTGTCTGGCGGGCTCGAACGCCGCCGCCGACTGCGTCCGCGTCGCGGCCGTCCGGCCGCCGTCGACGGCGGCACCGAGCGCGCGACCGGTCAGCGAGAGACCGGCGAGGCTCGCGAGCAGGCCTCGCCGGGTCGTGGCGGGTCGCATGTCGTGCCAGAGCGACTACGACCACTTATTTCTATGCCGCTTAACGCGCGTTTCGGGTCACTACGCGGTTCGTTCCGGGTCCGAGCTCCAGCGACGGCTGCTGGCGGCACTCCAGCGCGACGCCAGCGGCTCCCCGGTGGCGCTCGAAAGAAAGTCGAACTGCGCTCGGTCGTGGCCGATTCAGCCGAAAAGTTCGCCGAGGCCCTCGCCGCTGGCCTCGTCGTCCTCGTCGTCCTCGTCGTCGCCGGCGGCTTCCTCCTCGTCGCCACCGTCGTCGGCTTCCTCCTCGTCGGCACTCTCGTCGGCTCCGCCGTCGTCGGCAGCGCCGCCAGCGGCGGCACCGCCCGCGGGGACGGCCGCAGCCTGCTCGACGGCCTCGTCGATGTCGACGTCCTCCAGCGCGGCGACGAGCGCCTTGACGCGGGACTCTTCGACGTCGACGCCGGCGGCGTCGAGCACGCCGGTCAGGTTGTCCTCGTTGATCTCTTCGCCCGATTCGTTCAGGATGAGTGCAGCGTAAACGTATTCCATTGTTGGTAGTGTAGGGGTTGGTTATCCGAACATCGCGCCGAGCGCGTCGCCGCCTTCCTCGTCGTCGTCATCGTCGTCGGCGTCGTCGCTCTCGTCGGCGTCGGATTCGGTCTCTTCGTCGGTCGATTCGTCATCGTCGTCGTCGGCAGTCTCGCTCGTGGCGGGAGCCTCGACGTCACTGAGTTCCTCGGGGAGCGCCTCGGGGTCGTCGACCTGCGCGGCCAGCGCGCGCACCTGCGCGTCGGCCTTGCTCACGAGGTCGTCGGCGAGGTCGGGGCTCTCGACGGCCGCCGACAGGCCGAGGCTCTTGGCCTCGCCCTCGGCCTTCCGGACGAGCGCGGGCGTGGTCTCGGCGGTCGGGTAGACCGCGTTGACCGCGAGGTTGCGAGCGCGGGCCGCGGCGGTCTCGACGTCGGCGCGGTACTCCTCGACGTCGATGGCCAGCTCGTCGGCCTCGAACAGCACGCCGTCGGAGAACACGCCCTTGAGGTCGAGTCCGACCTCCTTGGGCTCCACGCCGAGTTCCGCGAGCACGTTCGCGACGTCCTCGGAGACCTCCTCGCCTTCCTCGGCCACGACGCTGTCCTCGGTCACCTGGATGGAGCCCTCCATGATGCGAGCGGAGGCACCGATGCTCTGGAGCTCGCCCACGAACGGGCCGGGGTCGACGCCGGTGTCGCCCTCGGCGATGACGATCTCGTTGGGGGCGACCTCGCCGGCGCTGATGGGAGCCGGGCTCTTGGACGCTTCGAGCTGCTTGTACAGCCCGAACGGGTTGTCGTTCGTGCCGATGAGCCCGACCTCGCCCGCGACGTAGTCGGTCAGCTCTTCGAGGCCGTCGTCGACCTCTTCGAGGGCGCGCACGACCAGCGTGTTCCGGCTGATGCGGAGTTCGGCGCTGCCGTGCAGGTTGGCCCGCATCGTCTGGAGCTGTCGGGACGGGATGCCCGCCACGTCGACGATGCCGACGCTGCTGTACCCTTCGAGCAGGTCGACGAGGTCGTCGACCTCCTCCTGTTTCCACTCGGGAATCGTCTCGGTCTTGCGCTCGGCTTCGGCGGACATTTCAGGCCACCTCCACGGACGGCCCCATCGTGGTCTTCACGTAGATGGAGTCGATGTTGAGCGGGCCCTTCTCCAGGTTGGCTTCGAGTCGCCGGAGGATGACGTCGATGTTGTCGCCGATCTCCTCGGCGCTCATGTCCTCCGCGCCGACGCGCGTGTGGAAGGTGCGCCGGTCGCCGCTCCGGAGCTGGACCACGTTCTTCATGCGGTCGACGGTCTCGACCACGTCGTCGTCGGGCTGTAACGGCTCGGGCATCTTCCCGCGCGGGCCGAGGACGGTACCGAGGTAGCGACCGATGTCTTGCATCAGCGACGCTTCCGCGATGAAGAAGTCGGTCTCGTCGGCCAGGTCCTTGGCCCGGTCGTCGTCGTCGCCGAGGTCTTCGAGGTCGTCGCCGTCGAGTACCTCGTCGGCGGCGTCCTCTGCGCGCAGGGCGGTCTCGCCCTCCGCGAACACCACTATCTTGGTTTCCTGGCCGGTCCCCTCGGGGAGGACGACGCTCTCGTCGACGCGGTTGGACGGTTCGTTCAAATCGAGGTCGCGCAAGTTGACTGCGAGGTCCACCGTCTCGCGGAAGTTCCGCTCGGGTGCATCCTCGAGTGCGCGAGAGACTGCTTGCTCTATCTCCTGATCTGCCATTGTTCACCTCCGTAGTACGCAGGACGCTCCTACGGATTTTCAGTGACACAGGTTACCGTCCGCCGCCGCGTTCGTCGCGGGTTCGCCCCGTTAGCGAACCCGCGACCGGGTCGACGGCCGACAGTAGACGCCTGTCTCGTTCCGAACGGAAGGTCATCCGAAACTTAAACCCGTCGAAGCAGTAGCGTGGGGCTGTAACTACGCCGCGGAGACGGAGGAAACAGACCGAGTCAGGCCGCCGCTTCTTCCGCGCCGAGTACGTCGTCGTACTCGCCGGCGTCGACCTTCTCCTTGAACTCGCGGGCGTCCTCGCCCTCGATGGTGACGCCGAGCGACGCGCAGGTGCCGACGATCTCCTTGGCGGCGTTGCGGGTGTCGTACGCCAGCAGGTCGGGGTGCTTTTGCTCGGCGATGGTCTTGACCTGTTCGATGGAGAGGTCGGCCACGAACTCCTTCTGGGGCTCGCCGCTGCCCGTCTCGAAGCCGGCCTCGTCCTTGATGAGCGCCGCCGTCGGCGGGACGCCCACCTCTATCTCGAAGCCGCCGTCGTCCTCGACGGTGATGGTCACGGGGACCTCGGTACCGTCGAAGGCTTCGGTTCGGTCGTTGATGTCGCTGACGACCTCCTGTACGTTGACCGCCGTCGGACCGAGCTCCGGCCCGAGCGGCGGGCCGGGGTCGGCCTGCCCACCGGGGACGAGCACTTCTATCGTCTCAGCCATACGTGTACGAACCCGCGCAGCGGTTTTAAGGCTTATCTTTCGAGTCCCCCCGAAGTCGGGAGTCCGGCGGAAAGAAAGGGTTTTTCGGCTCGCATCGCCGACACACTCCCAATGGGCCTGGAGGAGGAGATCGAGGACCTCCGCGAGGAGATCGCCGAGACGCCGTACAACAAGTCCACCGAGGAGCACATCGGACGGCTGAAGGCCAAACTCGCGGAGAAGAAGGAGAAACTCGAGAACCAGTCCTCCGCCGGCGGCGGGGAAGGCTACCACGTCGAGAAGCACGGCGACGCTACGGTGGCGTTCGTGGGCTTCCCGAGCGTGGGCAAGTCGACCCTGCTGAACGCGCTCACGGCGGCCGAGAGCGAGGTGGGCGACTACGAGTTCACCACGCTCGACGTCAACCCCGGAATGTTGCAGTACAACGGCGCGAACATCCAGGTGCTCGACGTGCCAGGGCTCATCGAGGGTGCGGCCCACGGCCGGGGCGGCGGCCAGGAGGTGCTGTCGGTGGTCCGGGCGGCCGACCTCGTGGTGTTCGTGCTCTCGGTGTTCGAGATCGACCAGTACGAGCGCTTGCGCGAGGAACTGTACGAGAACAAGATTCGCCTCGACCAGGAACCGCCGAGCGTCAAGATAGCCAAGAAGGGCAAGGGCGGCATCCGCGTCACCGCCAGCGTCGACCTCGACCTCCCCGAGCGCGTGGTCGGGGAGGTGTTGCGCGAGCACGGCTACGTCAACGCCGACGTGACCATCCGCGAGCAGGTCGACATCGACCGACTCGTCGACGGCGTGATGGACAACCGCGAGTACATCCCCTCTATCGTCTCGGTCAACAAGGTCGACCTCATCGAGCCCGACTACGTCGAGACGGTCAAGCAGGAACTGCGCGACCACGACATCGACCCCGAGGAGGCCGTGTTCATCTCGGCCGAGGAGGAGAAGGGCCTCGACTCGCTCAAAGGGACCATCTGGGAGGAGCTCGGCCTGATGCGCATCTACATGGACAAACCCGGCCGGGGCGTCGACTACGAGGAGCCGCTGGTCCTGCCCCGGGGGTCGACGGTCGGCGACGCCTGCCGGAAGCTGGGCGGCGAACTCGAACAGCGCTTCCGGTTCGCCCGCGTGTCGGGACCGAGCGCCAAGCACGACGAACAGCAGGTCGGCACCGACCACGAACTCGCCGACGAGGACGTGCTCCGGCTGATAACCCGGAAGTGAGCCCCGGATGAGGAGCGTGTCCCCGCCGCGCCCCGAACGCGCTCGGGCGCGCCGCCTGCTCGCGCTCCTCGGTCTCTCCCTGCTCCCGTGGTCGGTGCTGGCCACCGGTGACGTCGTGTTCGCGTGGGGGCTGGCGACGACCGACCCGATTCACGTCACGACGATTACCGATTACCTGTTCGTCTACACTGCGGGCCTGCCCGCGCGACTGCTGGCCTGGCCGGTCGCAGTCCTGCTGTACCTGCTCGCGCTCGCGAGCGTCGCGGTCGGCGCGGTCGCCCCGGAGGACCGCCGGGTGACTGCGGGCCTGCTCGTGCTGGCGGGCGCGAGCCATCTCCGGTTCTCGGTGGGGCTCGCGCGCCCCGGCGTGCTCGCGGTTCCGACCGGCACGGTCCTGCTGTGGCTCGCGGCGTGGTGGTTCCACTGGCCGGACCTCCGGGACGCATTTCGGCCATAGGTCGGGAGCGGCTCCCGTCGGTCACTTCGGCGTGCGCGCTTGACTTTTACGTTCGAGTACGTGGCGTGGGCCCGCCGAACGCGATTCGGGCGCGACGGGTTGTGCGGTGTGGTGGATGGCGCTTCGGCGGGTCGTGGGGAGGTCGTACTGCTAGAGCGGACGCTGAAGTCAGCACGCACGGACCACGCGAAAGAACGAACGACCGATGCCGGAGCCTTCAGGCTTCGACGCTCCGCACGTACTCGTCGTTTATCTCCCACTCGCCGTCCTCGCCCTGCACCATGTACTCGCCGTAGTACGGGACGCGGTTCGCCACGGTCTCGCGGAACGCCTCCCGAATCTCGGCCGTCGTCATCTCGCCCATCGACCGGAGGTCGTCGTTTCGGTTGAGACAGCCCTTGAGGTATCCTTCGTGCGTGACGCGCACGCGATGGCAGTTCGCGCAGAACTGCGGATTCTCGACGGGGTCGACGATCTCGACCATGCCGCCCGACCCGTCCGAGGTGCCGCCCACCCAGTAGCGGTTGCGGTGGTGCATCTCGCGGGTCTCGACCTCGCCGGCGACGTCGGCCAGCCAGTCGTGGACGCGCCCGATGTCGACGTTCCACTCGGGCTTGCCCGTGAGTTCGGGCATGTACTCGATGAGCTGGAGCCGGAGCCCGTCGTTGTCGGCGACGTGGTCGACCATCTCCTCGACGTAGCCCGCCGTGTGCTCGAACACGACCATGTTGAGCTTCACCGGGTCGAGTCCGGCGTCGAGCGCCGCCTCGACCCCCTCTATCACCTTGTCGTACGCGCCGGTCTTGGTGACCGCCGCGAACGCCTCGGGGTCGAGCGCGTCCTGGGAGACGTTCACACGCTCCAGTCCGGCGTCCACGAGGTCCTCGGCGCGACCGGGAAGCAGGCTCCCGTTGGTCGTCATCGACACCGCCATCCCGTCGGGGGTCCGGCGGATTATCTCCTCCAGGTCGTCGCGCAACATCGGCTCGCCGCCCGTGAACTTCACCGCCTCCACGTCGAACTCGCGGGCGACCTCAAGGAAGCGGACGACCTCGTCGGCGGACATCTCGTCGTCCTGGGGGTCCATCGGTCCGCGCGTGTCGCCCAACCCCTCGTTGTGGCAGTAGACGCAGTCGAAGTTACACCGGTCGGTGAGCGAGACCCGCACGCCCGAGACCTCGCGCCCGAACTCGTCCTCCAACATCACGTGAACGTTTCACGCACGGGTCCTTAAATTCGCTGTCGTTACCCGCCGTCAGGTAACTGATTCTCGTTACATGACGGCGTCGAGGTCCCGGTCGACGGTGCGGAACGCCGCCGGCCGCTCGGAAGTTGACAAGCCTTATCGACTCCTCGGTCCCAACGTTCTGGCATGGACGAATCAGCGGTTCGCGACCTGCTCAGGGAGGTCGAGGACCCCGACCTCGGCGACGACGTGGTCTCGCTGGGTCTCGTCAACGACGTGTCCGTCGAGGGCGACGCCGCCGCCGTCTCGCTCGCGCTCGGCGCACCCTACTCGCCACACGAGACCGAGATAGCCGATCGCGTCCGGGAGGTGCTCGGCGAGCACGGCGTCGAGGTCGACCTCTCGGCCCGCGTCGACGACGACCTCGCGGCCGACGAGCAGGTGCTCCCGAACGTCGAGAACGTCATCGCCGTCGCCTCGGGGAAGGGCGGCGTCGGCAAGTCGACCGTCGCGGTCAACCTCGCGGCGGGGCTCTCGAAACTCGGCGCGCGGGTCGGCCTGTTCGACGCGGACGTGTACGGCCCGAACGTCCCGCGGATGGTCGACGCCGAAGAGGTGCCCAGGGCTACCGACGACGAGACCATGATTCCACCCGAGCAGTTCGGCGTGAAACTCATGAGCATGGCCTTTCTCGTGGGCGAGGACGACCCCGTCATCTGGCGCGGTCCGATGGTCCACAAGGTGCTCACGCAGCTCTGGGAGGACGTCGAGTGGGGCCACCTCGACTACATGGTCGTCGACCTCCCGCCGGGGACCGGGGACGCCCAGCTCACGCTCCTCCAGAGCGTCCCCGTCACGGGCGCGGTCATCGTCACCACGCCACAGGAGGTCGCCATCGACGACGCTCGCAAGGGTCTGCGGATGTTCGGCAAGCACGACACGCCCGTCCTCGGCATCGCCGAGAACATGGCGACGTTCAAATGCCCCGACTGCGGTGGCGAGCACGATATCTTCGGTCGCGGCGGCGGCGCGGCGTTCGCCGAGGACAACGACATGCCGTTCCTCGGGTCGATTCCCCTCGACCCGTCGGTCCGGACCGGGGGCGACGAGGGCCGGCCCATCGTGCTCGACGAGGACAGCGACACGGGCGACGCCTTCCGCGTACTCACGGAGAACGTCGCCAACAACGTCGGCGTTATCAGGCGACGCCAGCAACGATAGCACATGTCCCGCGAACAGGGCTCCGACGAGCCGGACGTGGAGCGAGCGAGGACGCTCCGGGCGATCGCCGACGACATCCGTGCCGAGAGCTCCGAGAGCAAACTCGTCGCCGCGATTCTCTACCGCATCAGCGACCTCTACGACCCGGACGAGGAGACCTCGCCCCGCGACATCTACGTGAACATGCGAGAGATCATCCGCACGAAGGAGTCGTAGGTCCCGTTCGAGGCGTTACCGAATTCTTCGGACAGCAAACCAACCGACGACGAGCGCTGCGACGGGATAGGCTATCGGGACGCCTTCGACCTCCCGTCCGCCGCTGAGCCGTTCGCCGAGTCCCCGACTGTAACTGTCGTTGTGATACTCGTAGTTGTCGTTCATCCACGTCGGACGCACGGGGTCGTACGAGGTGTTCCAGACCTGCGTCTCGCCCTCCGTCTCGCCGGCGAACTCGACTTGATCCATCGCGCCCTCCTCGGTGGTCATATTCCCCGTGTAGAGCCTCGCCTCGCCCGCGATCTCGGCCTCGCGGTCGTCGAGTAGTTCCACCGTAATCGTCCGGGAGCTCTCGGGACGAACCGAGGCCGGATACAGACTTCCGTCAGTTCCGACGGTGTGAACCATGAGTTTCGTACTGTAGAGCTGCCGTGACGGGTTGACCAGCGTGACGTTGGCGACCGCCGACGGTTCGCCGTCGATGGTCCCTGTCGTCACCTCCACGTCGGAGATGTACAGCGTCGGAACGTCGCCGGAACTGCTCGAATTTATCTTCCGCGTGAAGTTGAACTGGGTCGAGTTCCCGTAGGTCGAGAACTCAACGGTGTGGTTGTCCTGATTGACGTTGATTCCGGGTGTGATGTTGATTTCCTCGGTTCGTCGTTCGTTCTTGTCGAGCCGGAAGTTCGTATTTTGGACACGCTGTCCATCGATTCGAATGCTATACCCGGTTATTTCATTATCCCATCTAGTCGGGTTATACGTTCCAACGGACACTGTAGATTCCTCTTCTGAGAATGAGACGTTGTAGACGACTCCGTCACTGTCGACTACTGTTCTCTTCTCGGGAACGTCCCCGATAGTGCCTGTAGCAGCCGGTAATAGCACTAGAACGATCAGTAGCGCAGAGAACAGGCCTACAATCATCCCGAACGTGTCGTTTTCGCCCATGATTATATCTCCAAAATGCTCTAGTTAAAAATTATTTCGTTAGCATCTCTGTTTCAATTCACACTCGTCGTACTCATCTCCGGAGTCCAGCACTTCATCCAGAACGGCTTGACGACTCCTCATGCCCACGAACGTCTCTTGCTGGGAAACCTGTCCGACGGGACGCGTCACCTTCGCCCCCGTTTTCACGTTGTAGTACCGTTTGACGCGATTACCGACCACGGTTGCGGACGTCTCGACGACGTGACTCGCGTTGTGGTATTGGGACGTGACGAACCGTTCGGTTCCGATCTGCTTCGTCAGCGTCCATTCCGCGTCCGGCCCCGATTCGCCGATACGCCAGTCGTCGTTTGACGCCGTCTGCTGCGCCTGCCGGTAGTCCGTCGTCGAGTGGGACTCCTGCCACTCGTACTGGGCCGGCCGCACCAACTCGTCGGTCCTGACTACGTATCGCGTGACCGAGTCGGTGTACTGTTCTTTCTGCTCGACTTGGCGTTGGGTCTCGTACTCGGCGTCGTCGATCTTGACCTGCCTCGTCTTCCCAGTCGGGTCGTGGGGCGTGGCTCTCTCCGATGCCGCCCAGTACGTCTCGGTCTTCGTCACCGTGTAGGTGTACGTCTCCGTCGTGGTGTAGGTCCGCGTTTCGGTCGTGTAGTAGGTGTACGTCTCGGTCGTCGGATAGCACCTGTTCAGACGCGGACACTCCAGCACCGTTCGCGTTCCCGTGCGTCTGACCTGCACAGTCCTCGTCTGCGTAATTGTTCGCGTGCCCGTCTTCTCCACTTCGTACTCGCGTTCGTACTGTTTCTGCGTCTGGTACTGTGCGGGCTCTACCATGACCTCGCGCGATTGTCCCGTGGACTCGCCGTTCCAGAGACTCCCATCGTGCCAGCTCGAGCGCGATTCGACAGTATCAGCGCTGTACCAGTCGGTCGTCGTCCGCGTTCGAGTCACCTCTTCGGTGGTCGTCCCCGCACGCTGCCAATCCGAGTGCGTGCCGAGGAACGCGTTCCGAAGCGTTTCCGACTCGAAGTTCCGCCGTTTGTCCTCGTACTCCGCGTCCGCTACCTTGACGCGTTTTTCGAGGACGTGCTCGATTCGATGGTCCGTCGACTCGACCGCGTATCCGTCCCTGAGATATTCGTCCCGCTCTTCCTCGAGGCCGGTGGTCACTTCGTCAAACTTCGGCTTTTCGACAGTGTATTCGAGGTTCCGAACGGAGGCGTTGGTCAAGTACGCGTCGTCCAGCCGGTATAGCCCGACGTCGGGGACGTCGACTTCGTGGAACTTTCGCTCGTTGTCCTCGTTGTAGACTGTTATCGTCGGTACCTCGGAACCATCGGAGAGTTCAGAAGCCGAAATCTCCACGAGTCCGGTGTATCGATACGGGTCTTCGGTCGCGTCAGAATGTCCGCTGCTCGCCGCTGGGACCTGCTCCCACTCGACAACTTCCGACCCTGGAATTCCGGTTTCGATTCCGAGCGAGAAGTTGTCGTAATACGTGGGTTTCGAGAAGTGGAACGGTTCGGTGTTGACTCGAATCCGCACCGTTTCGTTGGGGTAGTACGGCTCGTCGGTGACAGCAGTAACGTTCTCGATGTCGGGCATGTAGTACGCGAGGAAGCCGTGATCCCAACTCGTCCGGAGTTTGTACCCGTCCTCGACGATACTCTCGGCCCGTTCGTACGCGCTGAACTTGGCGGTCGTGTTGTCGGGGCTCGTCGGTTCCGCACCGTATCTCCAAATGTACTTCAGGTCCGTCTTGTCCGGATCGAACGAATCACTCGCATCGACGAGGATCCCGTGCTCGCGCGTGATGTAGTCCTCCGTCCCGTCGTTGAGGACGTCGAGTCGGAGTTCGGGATTGCTTGGAGTGACGTTGAATGAGGCTCGTTCATTACGCTTTGCAGTATGTCTACCAGACTTTATTTCATATCTAGAATCTATATTATATTTTCCAGGATGGTCTCCTGCCCAGTATGATTCCACTGACAGTATTCCCGTTTTAGAATTATATATTCTATTCCGTTTGTTATCTATAGTCGAGATTTCTTTTGAATTTTCTCCATTAAGGGTGATTTGCAATTTGTCCGGGTCCACGCCGTTCAAATCGATCTCCAGCACGTGACGTGCCGTATACCGCTCGGGATCGATACGTTCGTGATAGGAGTCCACGGGTCCGTTGGTGAATTCGGAACGAACGATCTCCGGTTCCTCGACCGGCACGACGTCACGGCTCACTGTAGTCGTCTGACCGCGTGCGTCCGTCGCGACGACAGTCACCGAAGTACGCTCGCCCGGCGTGAACTCGTCGTGCGAGAAGCCGAACCTCAGTTGCCGATGGGTGCGCCTGGGGTTGCGAATCGTCGAGGGCGAGGTCGCGACGGTCTCGCCGTCGACTTCGACTCGAAGACTCAGGAGGTTCTCGTAGCCGTCGGTCGCCGAGAGAGTCCCGGAGATCGAACCCCAGCGGTCGAGCGACTCGAGCGAAACGTTCGGCGTCGGGTCAGCGACGACAGTCGTCGTCCCGTCCGCGAACGTTGCGACGTTCTCGGAACCGTCGACGTAGGTCACGACGGCGTACAGTTCGTGCTCGCCGGGCTCCCAGGTTCGAGTCGTCGAGGTACCGGTGGCGAACCGACCCCCGACGTCGTGCCACTCGACCGAGGCGACCGCGTCGGAAAGCGCGTCGAATCGTACTTCGTACTCCCCGCGAAGCGGTTTCGTTCCCGTCGCGACCGCGTCGCCGCTCACCGTCGGAGCGTTCCGTTCGGCGATCGTCGACCCGGGACCCGACGGGTCCGGTTCGGACGTCCCGTCGTCGGACCGGGAATCGGCCGAATCGGGGTGCACCGACAGCGAGTCCGAGGCGGACTGCCCGTCGGCGTCGTAGACGGTCGCCGTTACCGCTCGGTCGTCCGGAGTCGGGAAGCGCTTCGTCGCGTCGCTCGACGGTTGGTCGGCCGAGAGCGACTGGTTCGCTATCACCGTACCATCGACCGTCCAGACGACGTGATCGAGGGCTGCGGTTCCGGCGTCGAACTCGGCAGTGTAGGTCGCGGCCGTCCCCGCGGTGGGGCTGGATGGTCCGGAGAGGGAGACGTCGGGCCCCGTCCCGGGCGAGACGACCACGTACAGGACGTCGGAACTGGTCGCACCGTCGTCGTCGGTGACGGTGAGCGTGACGCGATACTCGCCCACCTCGGAGGGCTCGAACGCCGTCCGATTGCAGGCCGGACAGTCGGGGACGACGGTTCCGTTGCTGGGCGTGCGGATCGACCACTGATACTGCCGGATGTGTCCGTCGGGGTCCCGCGAGCCGGTGCCGTCGAGCAGCACGGTCGTACCCTTGGTGACCTCCTGGTCGAGTCCCGCGTCGGCCAACGGCGGTTCGTCGTCCGTCGCGTCGGCGGCTCCCGCGAGCGACTTCTCCGCCGGCAGAGCGCCGGCAGTGATGGAGCCGACGACCAGCAGGGTGACGATTGCGACACCGGTCCGCGTTCGCATCGAGGGGGTCCACATAGCGGTGGTTTCCCGCGCTCTCGCTTATATAATTACGTATATTTCGAAAGTATATTTTATATACTTCCGGGAGTTATATCCGCTCTCGGAGGTCGTCGGACAGCCGGTACCCGGCCGGTACGGCCGAATCCTCACGAAAGTTGCTTGCTAATCGATAGCAAAGGCTTTCTGCGTCCATCCCAAATCTCGAACCACTGGGCCTAACGGCCGTGAGAGACCAATATGACTGACGACGAACTCATCTGGCGAATCGCGGGCGGTTCCGGCGACGGGATCGACTCGACGAGCCAGAACTTCGCCAAGGCGCTGATGCGCTCGGGGCTGAACGTCTTCACGCACCGCCACTACCCGTCGCGGATTCGCGGCGGCCACACGTACGTAGAGATTCGCGCGAGCGACGACCCGGTGAAGTCGCGGGGCGACGGCTACAACTTCCTGCTGTCGCTGGGCGACAGTTTCGCCCGGAACCCCCAGGAGGAGGCCTACTACGGGAACGAGGAGACCAAACCGCTGTCGGAGAACCTCGACGAACTCCGGGAGGGCGGCGTCATCGTCTACGACGCCGGCCTGCTCGACACCGACGAGATAGAGAACTTCGACGAGCGCGTCGAGGAGAACGACTGGCACGTCTACGGACTCGACCTGCGCGGACTCGCCAAAGAGCACGGCCGCGAGGTCATGCGCAACACGGCGGGCGTCGGCGCGACGGCCGCGCTGCTCGACATCGACCTCGAACCCATCGAGGAGCTGATGGAGGACGCGATGAGCGGCGACGTGCTGGAGGCCAACCTCCAGATTCTCCACGAGGCTCACGACTCGGTCGCGGCCGACTACGAACACACCCACGACCTGCGCGCGCCGACGGCCGAGGGCGACTACGACGACGACCAGGTGCTCGTCTCCGGCTCGCACGGCATCGCGTACGGTGCCCTCGACGAGGGCTGTCGGTTCATCTCGGGCTACCCCATGACCCCGTGGACCGACGTGTTCACCATCATGACCCAGCACCTGCCGGACATGGGCGGCGTCTCCGAGCAGGTCGAGGACGAGATCGCGGCGGCGTCGCTGGCGATCGGCGCGAGCCACGCCGGCGCGAAGGCGATGTCCGGGTCGTCGGGCGGTGGGTTCGCGCTGATGTCCGAGCCGCTCGGACTCGCGGAAATCACCGAGACGCCAATCGTGCTGGTCGAGGCGATGCGTGCGGGTCCCTCGACGGGGATGCCGACCAAGCCCGAGCAGGGCGACCTCGAACACGTCCTCTACACCTCGCAGGGCGACTCGAACCGCGTCGTGTTCGCGCCGGGCGACCCGGCCGAGTGTTACGTCCAGACCCGGAAGGCGTTCGAGTTGGCCTACGACTACCAGATTCCGGCCATCGTCATCTACGACCAGAAGCTCTCGGGCGGCCACCAGACCGTCCCCGAGGACGTGTTCGACGAGGAGCCCAACCCGGACCTCGGCAGCGTCGTCACCGAGCAGGACCTCGAAGAGGCGGTCCAGGAGGCCGGCCGGTTCAAGCGGTACATGTACGAGTCGGGCGACGAGCGGGGCGGGGTCAGCCCGCGCTCGCTCCCCGGCCAGAAGGGCGGCAACTTCCTCGCGTCGGGCAACGAGCACAACGAGGTCGGCCACATCAGCGAGGACCCCGACAACCGGACGGTCCAGATGAACCGCCGGCTGGCGAAGCTCGACTCCATCCACGAGGAGCTGTCGTCGAACGCCGACCATCAGGCGGTCTACGGTCCCGAGGACGCCGAGTACGGCATCCTGAGCTGGGGCTCGACCAAGGGCGTCGTCGCGGAGGCCGTCGACGTACTCAACGACGAGGGCCACTCGGTCAAGGCGATGAACGTCAGCGACATCATGCCGTTCGCCAGCGAGGAAGTGACCGAGTTCCTCGAAAGCGTCGACGAGGCGCTGGTGGTCGAGATGAACGCGACCGCGCAGTTCCGCCGGCACGTGCAGGGCCAGCTCGGCCGGTTCGGCGAGAAGCTGTACAGCCTGCTCAAGTACGACGGCAACCCGTTCGAGCCCACCGAAGTCGCGGAGGGCTTCCGGGAGCGCATCGGCGGGGACGTCGACCTGAGCCAGTACAACGTCCGCATCGAATCCGCAACGGGTGACTGACATGAGTGCATTCAACGCGATCGGCGAGGACCGGGAGATAGACCGCGACGAGTTCACGCCAACCATCGAACCGCAGGCGACGTGGTGTCCGGGCTGTGGGGACTTCGGCGTGCTGAAGGCGCTGAAGCAGGCGATGCCCGAGGTCGGGCGCAACCCCGAGGAGACCCTGCTGGTCACGGGCATCGGCTGTTCGGGCAAGCTGAGTTCCTACTTCCGGAGCTACGGCTTCCACTCCATCCACGGCCGCTCGCTTCCCGTGGCCCGCGCCGCCAAGATGGCCAACTCGGACCTCGAAGTCATCGCGGCGGGCGGCGACGGCGACGGGTACGGCATCGGCGGGAACCACTTCATGCACACCGCCCGCGAGAACCACGACATGACCTACATCGTCTTCGACAACGAGATATTCGGGCTGACGAAGGGCCAGACCTCCCCGACCAGCCCGAAGGGTCACAAGTCGAAGACCCAGCCCCACGGCAGCGCCAAGCAGCCGATTCGGCCGCTCTCGCTCGCGCTGACCTCCGGGGCGTCGTTCGTCGCGCGGACGGCGGCGGTCAACCCGAATCAGGCCAAAGAGATTCTCGTGGAGGCGATGGAACACGACGGGTTCGCCCACGTCGACTTCCTGACCCAGTGTCCGACGTGGAACAAGGACGCCAAGCAGTACGTCCCGTACATCGACGTCCAGGACAGCGACGACTACGACTTCGACATCACCGACCGCCGCGAGGCCGCCGAGATGATGCACGAGGCCGAGGACGCCCTCTACGAGGGCGAGGTGCTGACCGGCCGGTTCTACAAGGACTCCGACCGGCCGTCGTATCAGCAGGAGAAGCAGGCCGTGGGCGACATGCCCGAGGAACCGCTGGCCGAGCGCTACTTCGACGACGACTACGAGTGGGAGCGCAGCTACGACCTGCTCGACCGCCACAAGTAGCGCGGTCGCCACGGACCGCGAGTAGCGCGGCTCTCGTCGGGGTTTCGTCGGGTTCGTATCGCGACCCCGACCGTTTTCACGTTCGCAAGGTATTTTTTCCCGTATCCAAAAGATACCGGTAATGAGTACGCAGTCGACCGAGGACAGGATTCTCTCCGTCCTCGAAGACGATGCGCAGGCCTCGTACGCCGAGATCGCCGAGCGGGCCAACGTCTCGAAGCCCACGGTCCGCAAGTACATCGACAAACTCGAAGACGAGGGGGTAATCGTGGGGTACTCCGCCGAAATCGACCCGAAGAAACTCTCCAGCAAGTCCATCGCGCTGGTCGGGATGGACGTCGCCAGCGAGAAGTACGTCGAGGCCACGCGCGCGCTGAAGGCCCTCGACGAGATAGAGACGCTGTACACGTCGTCGGGCGACCACATGCTGATGGCCGAGGTCCGCGCGGCCGACGGCGACGCGGTGGGCGAGGTCATCAGCGAGAAGATTCACGCCATCGACGGCGTGACTGCAGCCCATCCGTCGTTCCTCCAGGAGCGACTGAAGTAACTCGGGCGCGCTGTCGTCGGCTCGTGGTTCTCCGTACTCGCTGGCTTCGACGTCGGCCAGCGGTGTGTTTGACCGCCGCCAGCGGTCGGCGCGTGCTGGCGCGGCCCGAAAGTGGCCGCGCCAAAGCGCGCGAGGGATGAGGACCGCAGCGGAGCGAGGACCGCAATCGGCTGGGGAGGCGTGAGGTTCGCGGTCGCGGAGCGGGGCGGCCTGCGGTGCGGGGCGGTCGCGGTTCTCAGAGGTCGAGGCAGTAGCTAGCTTCGATATTCAGGACGTCCAATCGTTCACGACGACCGGCGACGGCGACGCGAAGCTAGTTCTGCCTCGACCTGTGAGAAACCGCACCACTCCACGCTGCGACCGCACCACGTACGAAAGCTCACCCGAGAGTCGAAGCCGAAAATCGGCGGCCCCTGTCAAGAGACCGACCGAGAGCGACCGCGCGGTCTACTCGCCTCAGTCCGCCGGGTGGAGTTCCACGTCCGCCAGCGCCTCCTGAATCCGCTCGCTGGCCTCCGCCAGTTGCTCGGCGCTGTTGGCGTACGACAGCCGCAGACAGTCCTCGGCGTTCGACCCGAAGTCCGGGCCGGGCGTGGCGGCCACGCCCGCTTCTTCGAGGAAGAAGTCGGCGGCGTCGAACGCGTCGCCCGGCAAGTCGCTCACGTCGACCAGCAGGTAGTACGCCCCGCCTGGCGTGTAATCGAGGCTCAGGCCCCACTCTTCGACCTCGCTCACGAGGAAGTCCCGGCGCTCCCGATACGTCTCGCGCACGTCGTCGAGGAAGTCCTCGCCGGATTCGAGCGCCGCGATGCCGCCCGACTGGACGAAGTTGGGCGCACAGATGAGCGTGTTCTGGGCGATGCGGTTGACGTGGTCGACGTAGCCCGGCGGCACGACCACCCAACCCAGCCGCCAGCCCGTCATGGCGAACCGCTTCGAGAAGCCGTCGACCACGAACGCGTCGTCGGTGTACTCCAGCGCGGTGTGGTCCTCGCCGTCGTAGGTCAGCCCGTGGTACACCTCGTCGGAGACCACCGTGGCGTCGGCGGCGTCGGCCAGCGACACCAGGTCGGCCAGCGTGTCGTCGTCGTACACCGCGCCGGTCGGGTTGGCCGGGGCGTTGAGCAACAGCGCCTCCGTCTCGGCGTCGACCGTGCGCGCGAACGCGTCGGGGTCCGGGCGGAACCCATCGTCGGCAGACAGGTCGACCGTCTCGATTCGGCCGTCGCACTGCCGCACGAAGTTGGGGTAGCAGGCGTAGTAGGGGTCGGTCAGCACCACTTCGTCGCCGGGGTCGACCAGCGTGGAGAACGCGAGCAACAGCGCGGGCGACGAGCCGGAGGTGACCACCACGCGGTCGGCGGACACGTCCACGCCGTATCGCCGGTCGTAGTACTCGGAGATGGCCTGCCGGAGTTCGGGCTTGCCCTTCGAGGAAGTGTAGCCCGTCTCGCCCGCGCGGAGCGCCGCGACTGCCGCCTCGGTCACCGCTGCCGGCGTCTCGAAGTCGGGTTCGCCCACTTCGAGGTGTACGACGTCGTCGATGCGGTTGGCCCGTTCGAGCACGTCCATGGCGGCGAACGGGGTCGTCCGAGTCGCGCGCTCCGAAACCATATGCAGTGGAGAACGGGTCACCGGACATAAAGGGTCGACGTGCGAGTCAGTATTTGCCGACGAACTCGACCCGCCTCGGCTCGCACGCCCCGGCCACACCGGGGAGTTTTGTCGCCGCCGCCCCTACCGCCGGCCATGCCGACCTACCAGCGCGAGGTCCGAGTCGCCGCGCCGCTCGACGACGTGTGGGCGTTTCACTCCCGCGTCGAGGGACTCGAATCGCTCACGCCCGACTGGATGGGTCTCCGCGTCGAGGGTGTCCGCCGACCCGGCGACGAGCGCGACGGCGGCGACGCCGACGTACTCGACGCCGGAACCGAAATCCGGCTCTCGGTCCGGCCGCTCGGCGTCGGCCCGCGCCAGCGGTGGACCTCCCGCATCACCCGCCGGGAGCGCGGCGACGGCGGCTCCGGGAGCGACGCTCCCGGCGGCTCGTCACGGGCAGTGCGGAGTGACGGTGCGGCGGTCTTCGAGGACGAGATGGTCGACGGACCGTTCCCCGTGTGGCACCACCGCCACCAGTTCTACGCCGTCTCCGACGACGAGACGCTCGTCCGGGACCGCGTGACCTACGAACTCCCGGTCGTCGGCCGACTCCCGGTGGTCGGCGGACTCCTCGGCCCGCTGGGGTGGCTCGGCTTCGAGCCGATGTTCCGGGAGCGCCACCGCCGGACCAGGCGGATTCTGGAGGAGTGAGCCGCCAGTTGCGACGGTGGACCGCGCGGGCTCCTCAGCCGCCCGCCATCAGCGGCCCGAGTAACACCCCCATCAGGTGGACTCTTCGCGCGCCGAACCCGGCGGGAACGAGACCCACCAGCGTCGCCACCGCGAACACCGCGACGCCGACCAGCCCCGCGAACAGCCAACTGACCCCCACGAGGAGCGCGAGTACCGCGACCGAGAGCCGAACGTGGTCGACCGACCCGACGACCCGGAGGTAGCGGTCGCCGACCCCGAGGACGAGGACGAAGCCCGCGACGCCCGCGAGCGCCGCGCCCGCGAGCAACAGCGGAAGGTTCACCGGGGTGTCGGCCTCCCGGAGCGCGACCATCACGCCGGTCCGGGGCGCGCCGAGCGCGGCCAGCGCGAACAGCGCGAACACGGTGTTGGCGGTGTTGACGCCGCTGGTCGCCACCACGAACCCGCGCGCGTCGGTCGACCCGGGGACGAGCGCGAGCGCCAGCACGGCTGCGACTGCGGCCGACACGCCCGGCAGGTAGCCCACGACGGCACCCGCGACCGTGCCCGCGAACGCCGTGAGCGCGACCGCCCGCCGGGAGACCGCGATACGGGGGTCGTCCTGCTCGGGGACGCCCGACCCCGAGAGCGCTTCCAGCAGGACGGGCGCGCCGAACAGCCCCGCGAACAGCGGCGTGAGCATCCCGCCGGCCGAAAGCGGCGCTGTCGGCGACAGGTCGAGGGTCGCGTGGCCGAGCGCGCCGCTTCCGAGGAATGCCGCGAGCGCGCCGACGACCGCCCGCCTGGACGCCTCGGTCAGGACGAGAAACGCCACCACGCCGCCGAGGACGAGCGGGAGGTGGCTCCGGACCGCGGGGTAGGCGGTCGTCATCGCGCGGGTGACCGGCACCGCGAGCGGGACCGCGAACGCGACCGCGAGGCCGCTCCCGAGCGCCGACAGCCGGATGGCCTCCCGGCCGCGTCCCGCGATGACGAGCCGGTGGGCCGGGACCGCGGTGGCCGCCATCGCGGCGTCGGGCACGCCGAGCGCCATCGCGGGTACGGCGTCGAGAAACGAGTGGACCACGCCGGCCGCGAGCATCGCCGCGCCCACGAGCCGGGGCGGGCCGGGGACGGCGGGCGCGGCCGCCGCCAGCAACAGCGCGAGGTTGTTGACGTGGAGGCCGGGCACGAGCCCGCTCGCGGTGCCGAGCGCGATGCCGGCGAGGACGAACGCGAGCGCCGTGGCCGTGCGGGCCGGTGCGACCGCGAACTGCGCGCCGAGCGCCTCCATCGGGGCAGTTTCGTCCCGTCCTCGGATTTAAAGGTTCGCTCCGATAGAACATCGTCCCGGTCACGCTCGCACCGACGGGAACGTGGCTACCGCTCCGATTGGTCGCCCCCGAGAACCGGCCGCTCACGCGGCGTCGGTCGTTCGCTCGGCGACCGACACCAGCGACCCCCACGTGTTACAGCCGGCCCGCAGCGCCACGAGGTCGTCGGCCCCGATTCGGACGACCACGGCGGCCCCGTCGCGCTCGACGGTCGCGGTCGACCGGTGGCCGTCTATCTCGCCGACCTCCTGTGTCACGGCGCGGGCGACGACGCGAGCGCGGGCGGGCGAGTCGTACTCGAATCTGAGCGCGGCGTCGTGCGGGCGGGCGTCGAGCGAAAGCGGGGGGTCGGCCATCGCGAGAACGAGATTACCGGACGCCGACTTCCTTCACGTCGCGGCTCCGCTCTTTCAGCAGGACGCGGTGGCCACAGTAGGGACACCGGACCCCGCCGTACTCGTCGAGTTCGACGTCGCGCTTGCACCGCGAGCACTTGTAGCTCATTCGTCGTCTTCGCCGAGGGCGGCGCGAATCGAGCGGGTGACGGTGCGACCGGCGGGCGTCTCCGGGCGGTACGAGCCCCCGGCGTACTTGTAGCCACAGCTACCGCACTGCCAGATGCCGGTGCCCTGTCGCTCGACGCGCTCGGCACCGCAGTCCGGGCAGGCGTGCTCGTCGTTCATGTCGCTCTCGATGTCGGCGACGCGCTTGCGGGCGACGCGCCCGTACCGCGCGCCGAATCGGCCGGCGCTACCGGTCCGACTCTTGGTGTTCTCGGCCATAGTGGGCCGTAATTGATTCGGCGCGCTGATAAAGCCTACGAGTCGGGACGGCTACTGCCCGTCGTCGCTCGAGGACTCACTCGGTCGGCGGGTTGACGAGCTCGTGGCCGATGACCGCGAGCGAGGCGACGAACCCGGCGACCGCACCCGGCAACCCGGTCAACTGGCCGACCAGAAACCCACCCCCGGAGAGCATCGGTATCGCCGCGAGGACCGCGTCGTAGTGGGAAACCATCGTGTAATTAGATATAATTAGACGGGGCCAAGAAACTTGCGGCTCGCGGTCGGACGGGGTCCCAGTCGCGGGTGCAGTCGTGGGTGCGGATGCGGTCGCGGTTACGGTTCTCGTCGGTCGAGCGCGAGCCGTGGGCGCGGGTGGACTGCCGTGACGAACGCCGTCGGATAGCGAGTTACCGCCGTTCGATTCGGGGTCGCGGTTCAGGCGTTCTCGAGCAACTCGACCGTTTTCGGGTCGGGGTCGCCGTCGTAATACGTCTCCAAGGCCGTCTCGAACGGCGTCGGGTCGTCCGCGACCGCACCGAAGAGCGTCATGGAGGAACGGAACTTCAGGTCGTCGGGCGAGCCGAATATCTCGCTCGCAGAGCGGCCCGCTACGGCGTTGACGATGTCCGTGCATTCGCGCAGTCGCGGACCCAGTATCGGGTGTGCGAGGTAGGCCTCGGCTTCCGCCCGGGACGATATCGCGTAGCGTCGGGCCATCCGACTGCGGCCGAGTCCGTCCAGTTGCGGGAAGACGAACCACATCCAGTGGCTGCGCTTGCGGCCCGCCCGGAGTTCCCGCTTGACCTCGTCGATTACGGCGTCCTGAGCTTCGACGAACCGTCGCAAGTTGTGGGGGTCGTCGGCGCGCGTCATCTTCTCTCAGCGTGGCTGTTGGGAGTCGGTCGGGAAACTCGTTCGGTGGCTGGGGCGGCGGTCGGACGGTCGTCCCGTGGTCGGTATGTCGTTGCTCACTCGAACACGCGTTCGCGGTCGGCCGTGGTCGACTCCAACTCCTCGGTTTCGAGAAGTCGGTCGAGCCGTCGTTGAAACTCGTCGTGATTCAGTTCGCCCACCGCGTACCGTCGTCGGAGCGCGTCGATTGCAGTCTCGGTTTCGGTATCCGTTCGAGGGTCGTCGTACCCCTCTATCGGGGGTGCGGCCCTCGCCTGTCGGGCGAGTCCCCGCGTCAACTGCCCGGCGACGACGAAGGCCGTGACGGTAATCGAGAGATACAGGAGTGCGACCGCCGCGTTCTGGCCCGAGAGGACGAGGCCAAACGTCATCACGAAAAGGCCGACCAGAGCGGCGGCGAACGCGAGACCGAGTCTGCCGACGGGACTCGCCGGCGCGTATCGGTGGACCAACTCGTACATCGCTTGCATCGTCGCGGCACGACTACAAAGACATTCGGGATTCTGATAGTTCTCCCCTCCCGAGAGGGTGAGCGAGTCACCGAGAACCGCGATACGCCCGGGGGACGACGTGACGAGTAGCCGCCGGACCCGTCACTGCAACCCCGCCTCGGCCAGCGCGTCGTCGAGGTCGGCCCGGATGCGCTCGCCCATCTCGCGGTCCATCGCGGTCGTGACCACCCGGTTCTCCTGCACGCTGGAGCCGTCCCGGAGCAGGAGTCGGACGTTGCCGTTCTCGTCGGCGCGGGTGGCCTTCGCGCGCACGCCGGTCCGACTGCCCGACCCGCCGGCGTCGATGGGACCGGGAATTATCTTCTTGACGTGCGGGTGGCCCGCGACGGTCTGGACCGCGGTGCGGCCCGCGCGGTTGCCGATGAGCGTGGAGTGGCTCCCGCCCAACTTCTCGGCCGGCGCGGCTTCGACCACTTCGAGCGCGCGGTCGTCCCGGCGCGCGAGGACCGCCTCCACGGGGTCGTCGACGTCGTCGTTGCGCCCGCCCACGCGGTAGAACGAGTAGCGAAGTTGGTCGCGCGTCGCCCGGAGGACGTCGCGGTCGCCGGCGGCGTACACCTCCTCGGGGCGCTTGCGCCGGACCTCGTCGGCGACGCGGCCCGCGAAGTTCCGGAGTTCGACCACGCCCGACTCGTCGCCGTCCTCGGGCGTGGTGGTGACGACGGTCTCGCCGACCGCCTCGTCGTCGTCGAGCATCGTGAGCGTCGCCCGGTCGCGGTCGAGGTCGAGCACCACGGCGTCGGCGTTGGCGGTCCGACAGACCAGACAGTAGTCGCCGGGGCGTTCGAGGGGCGACCCGCACTGGCGACACTCCATGGCCTGACAGTAGGTTCCGGGCCGGGTTTAACCCCGGTGTTTCGGACCGTGGGATGCCGGTTCGGTTGCAGTCGGTTCGTCTGAGAACACTCGTCGGCGGCGGCTCGCTCCGGGTTGGCGTCGCGTTCGGGCGCGCGCTGGCGCGGTCTCCTCTCGGCTCGACCGATAGCTAGCTCCGTAGTGCTGGGTTGTTGCTCCGTCGGACGTATTCGAGCTAGCTCCTACCTCGACCTGTGAAAGTCCGCAATCGCGACCGCACAGCGCCGCAATCGCGACCGCACAGCACCGCAACCACAACAGCGAACCACGTACCTCCCCAGCCGATTGCGCGTCTCGCAAGTCGCCCCTCCCACGGGACGGCACGAGATGACTCGCGCCGGGGAGACCGTCCAACCTCGCGAGCCTACTCCGGTCGCAGGCCGTTCGACGACTCGTGCCCCCGCTCAATCGTCGCCCGCGATTCCCTCCGGTTCACGCTCCAGATACTCCTGCGCAGCCTCCCGGAGAACCTCCTCGGGGCCGACCACGCAGTCGCGCCGGAGGTCGGGGAACCGGCCGTCGAGCGCGTCGACCACCCAGCCGTCGAGGTCGGCCGCCGCGTCGAGCGACTGCCCTTCGAGGTGGCCGGCGAGCAGGTCCGCGACCGCGCGGCTCACCGCACAGCTCTCGCTCTCGAAGGCGACGCGCTCGATGGTGCCGTCCGGGGAGACGTCGAGGTGGAACTCGCCCTCGTCGCCGCAGGTGGTCTCCTCGGAGTGCTTGCTGAACGTGGGGTCGGCCAGCCCGCCGGCGTTCTTCGGGTCGCGGTGGTGCTCGTAGACGCGGTCGTGATATCGGTCCGACGAGAGGTACGCCTCGACCTGGGCTCTCGCGTCGTCGAACGCGTCGCCGCCGTCGAGCGCGTCGAGCAGCCGGTCGACCTCCGCCTTCGTGTTGTACACGTAGAACGAGGCCCGGACCGACCCCGGCAGGTCGAGCACGTCGTGGAGCGGCTGGGTGCAGTGGTCGCCCGCCCGGACCGCGATGCCCCGGTCGTTGAGCACCGACGAGAGGTCGTGACCGTGGACGCCCTCGACGTTGAACGCGACCAGTCCCGTGCGCTCGACGCCCGCCGGCGGACCGTAGGTCTCGACGTCGTCGCGCGAGTCGAGGCGTTCGAGCGCGTACTGAGCCAGTTCGTTCTCGTGGGCGCGCACCTCGTCCATCCCGACGTCGTCGAGGTAGTCGGCGGCGGCCGCGAGCGCGATGCCCTCCGCGATGGGCGGCGTGCCCGCCTCGAACTTCCACGGCAGGTCGTTCCACGCGGCCTCGTCGAACGTGACGTGGCTTATCATCTCGCCGCCGTAGCACAACGGGGCCAACTCTTCGAGCAGGTCGCGCTTGCCGTAGAGGCCGCCGACGCCGGTCGGTCCGGCCATCTTGTGCCCGGAGAACGCGAAGAAGTCGGCGTCCATCGCCTCGACGTCCACGGGGCGGGTGGGGGCCGACTGGGCACCGTCCACGAGGATGTACGCCCCGGCGTCGTGAGCCAGTTCGGCCAGCGTCTCGACGGGGTTCACGGTCCCCAGCACGTTCGAGACGTGGGCCACCGACACCACGGCCGTCTCGGGGCCGATGACCTCCTTGGCGTGTTCGAGGTCGAGGCGGCCGTCCTCCGCGACCTCGATGTACCGCACGTCCGCACCCGCCGTCTCGGCGACCTGCTGCCACGTCACCAGCGAGGCGTGGTGTTCCATCTCGGTCAGCACGACCTCGTCGTCCGGCCCGAGTTCGTCGAGCAGGCCGTACGCCACGACGTTGATGCCCTCGGTCGTGTTCTTGGTGAACACCATCTCCTCGCGCCCGCCGCTCGCGCCGACGAACTCGGCGAGCCGGTCGTGGGCCTCCTCGTAGGCGACGGACGCCTCGTGGCTCAGCGCGTGGATGCCCCGGTGGACGTTGGCGTTGTACCCCTCGTAGAACTCCTCGTACACCTCGTACACCTGTCTCGGGGTCTGGGTCGTGGCCGCGTTGTCCAGGTACGTCAGGGGTTCGCCGTTTACCTGTCGGTCCAGTATCGGAAAGTCCTCGCGAATCGCAGAAACATCGACGGGCATGACCGTAAACTCTCGATAGTACGATAAAAATTTGCTTGATGCGTTCAGTATCTGCCGGTTCGTATCGAACGACCCTCACTCGTCGGCGGGGTCGAGCTTCAGGAACTCCCGCAACAGGACGGTCGCGTACGACCCTTTCGGAAGCGCGAAGTCGAACGTCAGTGCGGTGCCGGAGTCGTCGTCCCCGCTCTCCTCGCCGCCGCCGTCCACACCCGACCCGACGCCGAGGTCGGTCCGCACCAGAATCGCGCGTCGGGTACCGGTCGAGTGGAACTCCCCCGGCAGGTCGAAGTCGGCGGGCGCGAGGTCGAGGTCGTCGAGGACCGCGCGCTCGATGTCGCCCGGTTCGCCGTCGCCGAGTTCGGTCTCGGTGCCGACCAGCGGCGCGGTCACGAACGCGCGGTCCCGCTCGCAGTGGCGCGCGACCGTCTCGACCCGATTGTCGGTCACGCGCTGGGAGCGACCGGGGTCCGGGACGGTCAGGCCGTCGACCGTCTCGGCGAAACAGACCACGTCGCCCGCGACCGGCCGGTCGAAGGGGAGTCCGCGCGCCAGTCGCTCGCTCAGGATGCGGTTGAACGCGTACGACTGGGCGGCGTTGACGAACAGTCGCTGGAGGTTCGAGGGGACGGCTTCGAGCGCGGTCCGGAAGTCCTCGGGCCGATTCCCGTCGGACTCGGCCAGCGCCGAGAGCATCGCGCGCTCGAAGCCGAGTCGCTTCGGCGTGGCCTCCAAGGCGGCCTCCCAGTCGCGGTCGGCGAAGTGGTCGGCCACCGCGCGGCGGGCCTCGCGAGACGCCTCGGGTTCGCTCTCGTAGGGGTTGGCGACGTACGCCCGGACGGCTTCCTCCCACTCCTCGCGCACGACGCGGAGGCCGACCTCGTGGGTGACGGGTCGGCGACTGCCGAACCGCTGCTGGCCGAAGAAGTTGGGGACCGCGAGCGGGTCGCCCGCCCACTCGCGGAGCTGGTCCCGGATTTCGCTCGCGTTTTCGGGGCGGTCGGGGTTCCGGACCACGATTTCGAACTCGTTGCCCGCGAGGTCGCCGAACTGGAGGTCCCGGCCCGCCCGCCCCACGACCTCGATTTCGGCGTCGTAGATTGAGACGTCCGCGAGGTCGGTCGAGTCGACCTTCCGGAGGGTGAACAGTTGGGTCGTGACCGCGTGCTTGTCCTTGGTGCCGGCCCACGAGACGCGCTCGCGGCTGATGCCGAGGTCGTCCGAGAGCCGCCGGGCGAAGTCGTTGGTGTCCCACTCCCGGAGGGTCGCCCGCACGACGAGGTAGGGGTACGAGTCGACGTCGGCCTCGGCGGGTTCGGCCTCGAACCGCTCGACCTCCCGGACCCGGAAGTCCTCGGGCGACTCGCGCAGGCGGCCGCCGACGCCCTCGGCGTCGCTCACGAACTGTTCGATGCCGACCGCCCGTTCGACCGGGTACGCCTCGCGCATTCGGACGGGAGTTGGCGGGGGACGCGCTTGTATCTGGCTTCCTGCGAGCAGCAATCTGCCTGGATTGGTCGAGACAGTAGGTCTCCGATTCGTGGGGGAGTTGGAAGGATATTCGGAGTGTTCCGCAAAATCAGTAGAACAGTGTTGTTTCAGAAAGCCCCTGCCCGCTCGCGGTCGCTGTGCGGGATATCCAGCGCGCGCAGTTCTGCGCGCGCTGGATAGGGCCGCGCACAGACGACTACAGTGAACGCGAGCGGGCGGCCCCTTTCAGTCCCACCCACGGTGTTGTCCCGTCGGGTTTCGCCCGGTGGACTGCTCGGCCTGCTCTCTCCCGGTGGACTGTTCACCACCGGCGCGTGCGGGCGCGACCTCGTGTCGCGCCCTCTCGCGCGAGGGAGGCGGCCACGTTCAGGTGGCCGCCGAGGCTGGGGAGGTCTGAGAGGTCCTCGCGGTGCGGTCGCGGTTGCGGTGCGGTAGTGGTGCTGTGGCGGTGGCTCCTAGGCTCAAGCATAGCAGCGGACGCCGAAGCAGTCGCAGTTGCTGTGGCGGTCGCGGACGCGGAAGCAGTCGCGGTTGCTGTGGCGGTCGCGGACGCGGAAACAGTCCCAGATACAGTCGCGGTCGCGGATGGCGTCGCGATTCTCACTGGCTCAAGCACAGTTGCGGTCGCTGCCTCGAAGCCGAATCGCTACAGTCCGTCGACCGAGTTCAGTACAGCGAAAGGTCGCCGGTCACCTTGTCCACGATGTCGTCCTCGCCCGGCCCGACCGCCAGCGCGGTCACGGTCCCGGGGTCCAACTGGGTGTGGCCCGCGTCGCGGACGACCGCGTGGGCAAGCCCCTCGGCGCGGGCCTTCTCGGCGAGTTCGAAGAGCGCGTCCTCGCCGTCGGCCTGCACGACGACCTTCTTCTGGCCCTCGCCCTTCCACTGCTTGCGGGCCTTCGTCCCGGCCTCCTCGTAGGCCGACAGCGAGGCGTGGGCGACCTGCGCCGCGAGTTTCCCTTCGCCCATGCCGAGGTCGGCGCGGGCGACGATGGTCTGTTTCACGTCGGGCCGAACGCTCTCGGGCGTTAAATCGGTGACTACTCGGGCGGCGGACTCCGGCGAGTCGGGCGGCGGTAGCGGACCCGAGAGACCGGTCCATTTAGGTCCCTTCGCGCCAACGCCACGCGTATGATACTCTCGGACGCCGACATCCTCGACCGGATGGCGGACGGCGATCTGGTGGTCGAGCCCCTCGACGACCCGGAGCTTCAGATACAGCCCGCCAGCGTCGACCTCCGGCTCGGTCGGGAGTTCCTGGAGTTCCAGCGCACCAACATCTCCTGCATCCACCCCAACAGCGAGCAGGAGGTCTCCGAGTACGTCGACGAGACCGTGGTCGAGGAGGGCGGGGAGTTCGTCCTCCATCCGGGCGACTTCGTGCTGGGCACCACGGTCGAGCGCGTCGCGATTCCGGACGACCTCATCGCCCACGTCGAGGGCCGGTCGTCGCTGGGTCGGCTCGCCGTGGTGGTCCACGCGACTGCGGGACTCGCCGACCCTGGTTATCAGGGCCAGATAACCCTCGAACTGTCGAACCTCGGCACCGCGCCGGTCGCGCTCGAACCCGGCATGCGGGTCTCCCAGCTCACCTTCACCGAACTCAGTTCGCCCGCCGACCGTCCCTACGGCGAGGGGCGCGGGTCGAAGTACCAGAACCAGTCGGGTCCGCAGGCCTCGCGCATCCAGAGCGACCACGAGTTCGGCGGCGACCAGAAGCCCGACGCAGAGGACGGGCGCGCCGAGGGTGAGAATCGATGAGGTTCGCCGAGGAGATAGTGGTCGAGGAGTTCCTCCCCACCGTGCGGTCGATGCTGGCCGAGGACCTGCGCGAGCGCGGGCTGACCCAGAGCGAGGTGGCCGACCTGCTGGGCATCAGCCAGAGCGCGGTGTCGAAGTACGCCAACGGCGAGGTCGAGCGCAACGAGCGTTTCCTCGGCGACGACCGCGTCCGGACCCTCGTGACCCGGGTGGGCGAGGGGCTGGCCACCGACTCGATGAGCCGGGTCGAGGCGCTGGTCGAGATAGAGGTGCTGATTCGCCGGCTGGAGGACCGGGACGTCATCGCCGAACTCCACGAACTCGAAATGCCCGAACTGTCGGGCTACGGCGGCGACTTCGACGTCCACGACCCCGACGGCGAACTCCGGACGACCGAGCGCGTCCGGTCGTCGCTGCGTCGGGGCCTCCGCATCGTTGAGAGCGCGGCCGGGTTCGCGTCGCTCATCCCCGCCGTTGGGTCGAACCTCTGCGAGTGCACCCCCGACGCCGACGGCATCGACGACGTGGCGGGCGTCCCCGGCCGCATCTTCGACGTGAAGGGCCGGGCGGAGATTCCCTCCGACCCGGAGTTCGGCGTGAGCGAACACGTCGCGTCGGTGCTGCTCGCGGCCCGTCGCGCGGGTAGCGACGCTCGCGCGGCGCTCAACGTCCGGTACGACCCCGACCTCGTGGCCGCGCTCGAAGACGCGGGCCACGCGACCGCGGAGTTCGACGCCGAGGCCGACGACCTCGACGCGGCCGTCGGCGCGGCGGTGGGCGACTCCCCAGAGGCCACCGTGCTCTACCACACCGGCGGCTTCGGCATCGAGCCCATCACCTACCTGCTGGGCGAGGACGCCGAGGCGGTGGCCGAGACCGCCCGCGACCTGCTGTAGTCGTCTCAGGCCCGTCGGCGGCGCGGACCGCCACGCCGTCGACCGACCCGCTCAGTTCGCGCTCTCCTCTATCTGCTGGAGCTGGCCTTCGAGCTGGCTCATCGCCTGCTCGGGGGTGCCGCCCTCGCTCAGCGCCGAGTTGACCTGCTGGGCGATTCGCTGGGACTCCTGGGGCCACACGGGCGTCACCGGCCGCGAGATGGCGTTCTCGCCCGCGACTCGGATGGGCGTCAGGTAGTCGCCCATGACGGGGACCTGCTGGGCCTGGTCGGTCTCCAGCAGGTCGGGCGCGGGCGGAATCCACCCGACGATCTCGAACAGCGCGAGCCGGAAGCTGTCGGCCATCATCGCGTCGAGGACCTCCAGCGCGGCCTCCTGCTTGGTGGAGTTGGGATTCATCGTCATGTGCCAGCCGCCCAGCGCCGCGACCGGACCGCCGGTGCCCGGGTACTGCGCCTCGTCCTCGGTGACGGCGTACGGAATCGGCATCACGCCGAGCGCGTCGCCGAGGTTCTCGTCGCTCCCGCTCTGGTTGATGGAGTAGGGCCAGTTGCGGTGGGCCACCGCGTTGCCCGTGGTGAACGGTCGCCGCGACGGCTCCTCGTCCCACTGGAGCACGCCGGACGGCGAGATGTCGGCGTAGTCGCCGAGCGTGTTCTCGGCCTCCGTGCCGTGGATGAAGGTCCTGACCATCCGGATGGCGTCGAGGACGGGCTGTTCGTTCACCGTGACGGGTCGGTCGCCCACGGGACCGAACAGGTTCTGCGTCGGGTCGCCGAAGTACGCGCCGCCCCAACTCGTCATGAACTCGTTGAACGTGCAACACGGAAGCCCGTTGTACGACTGGGCCTGGAACGTGAACCCGTAGTCCACGTCGTCGGCGTTCTGTTCGAGCACGTCGGCGACGATTTCCGAGAAGCGCTGCCACGTCATCGACTCGGTCGCCCAGTTGTTCCCCTCGGGGTCGTAGCCGGCGTCCTCGACGAGGTCCCGCCGGTACTGCATCGTCGGCAGGTCGATGAACAGCGGCACCCCGTGAAGGTTGCCCTCCGGCCCGCGCGCGGTCTCGACGTGGGCCTCGAAGTAGTCGCCCTCGATGCGACTGATGGTCTCTTCGGGGAGCCGCTGGCTCAGGTCGACGACCTGGTCGCGGTAGATGAACGGGATGGTCCACCCGGTGTCCATCATGAACAGGTCGGGCCGTTCGCGCCCCGACGAGAGCCACTGCTGGTACTGGTCCTGTCGCCCGCCGCCCCACGCCCCGGCGAGGAAGTCTATCTCGATGTCCTGCGAGAGGCCGGCGTCGTACAGCGCCTGCTGGATGGCGTCGCTGTTGTCGCTCGCGAGCTGGTCGGTCGCCCACTGGACGGTCGTCGTCCCCTGAGCGTCGACCTCGCCCGCGTAGCCGGTCAGTCCCACCGCGACGCCCGACGCGCCCGCCGCCTCGATGAATCGTCGCCGGGAGACCGCCCTCCCACGGGAGCCAGTCGTCGCTCGCGAGTCGTCGGTACACTCGTCCGTCGTGTCGTTTCGCATACCCTCGTTCCCCCGACACCGATATCGACTCGGAGAGACATGTATGTTGTTTCAAATAAACGAGGGTATCGGCGGTGATTTTTCGCGATTCGCGCCGGAGAGACCGGACGGTCGCCGTGGTCGAGAGAACGGTAAATGACCGCAGAACGCCGCAGAATTACGCGATTACAGCAGCCCCGTCTTCTGGAGCTTCATCAGGTCCTCGGTGTCGAGGGTCTCGCCTTCCTTGAACTGCTGGTATATCTCCTCGGCCTCCTCTTTGGCCTCCTCGCGCTCTTTTTCCTTCTCGGACTTGCGCTCTTCCTCTTCCTGCTTGTCGAGTTCGCGCAGGCGCTTCTGGACGCGCACGAAGTCCTCGTGGTGCTGGTCGGCGGCCTCCTGGGCCTCCACGAAGCTCTCGTGCATCTCGTCGGCCTCGTCGCGGATGTCGTCGGCCTCCCGATAGGCCTCGATCATGTCGTTGTGGTGCTCCTGGGCCTTGTCGGCGAGTTCGGTCACCTTCTCGTGGTGACGCGAGGCCTCCGCGCGGACCTCCTCGGCCTCCTCGACGAGCTCGTCGAGGTTCTCGCTGTCGTCGAGCTTCTCCTTGCGCTCGGCGAGCTTCTCGCGCTTGGCCTCGATTTTCTCGATGAGTTCGCGCTCGTCTTCGGTCGAGAGCACCTCGGTCTGCTGTTTGAACTCGAGGTCCTCGATCTCGCTCTCGAGCTCCTCGACGTCCTTGCCCTCGTCGAGTTCGAGCTCCTGCTTCTTGCGCTCGACCTCGTCGAACAGCTCGTTGGCCTCGGCGTTGAGCTCGTTGCGCTGCTCCTTGTGCTCCTGGACCTGCTCGTTGAGCTCGTCGCGCTTCTCGCGGTGCTCCTGGGCCTCGTCGACCTTCTCGCGCGTCTCGGCGTTGAGTTCGTCGCGCTTGGACGCGCGCTTGGACGCCTTCTGGTTCAGCTCGTTCCGTCGGTCTCGGAGCTGTCCCGCGAGCTTGATTAGTTGACCTTTCGACTTGTTCTGGAGTTCCTCTTCTGTTACACTTACCATGCGTAGTCAAACCTCGATTCCATGCCCGCCACGACGTTCGGCGTTCGACGTCCGGCCGTTCGGCGTTCCGGTCGCCCGGCCGTCGACGCGCCAGTAGCCGACAGCGGACGCTGTGGCCTACTGGCAATCGGCGGATGACAATAGTCCCATGTCATTTGTCGCACGATGCTTGCCGAACGCTCGTGGCGTTCTGGTACCAGCAAATATCCACCGTGGATATATAAACCTTCCGCCGAAGCGAGGCGTGGAAACGGTTCACACGGCCGCTAACGGCAGTGTAACCGACTCCCACACCTGTCGAGGGGTTATAAACGGTACTCGTTCCGAACCGACCCGTCGGCCCGCCCGAAGGAGGTTTCGACCGCCTCGGCGTCGCCCGGGACCGTCATGGTTCCGGCGCTCGCGCGGTCGAACGCCTCGACCGTCACGTCCGCGCCGCCGGTTCGGTCGCCCGCAGTCCACGACACCGTGCCCGAGACCTCCTCGGGCGTGTCGTTGACCACGGTGAGTTCCCGGGTGTCGCCGCCCTCTGGGTAGGCGTCGAGGACGACCTGGACCGGTTCGAGCGACGCGGCCATCGCCTCGTAGCCGGGCTTCTCGGTGCCGTCGGCCGCGAGGACGCCCATGCCCGCGCCCGCGTCGGCGTCCCGGAGCGCGTCGGCCGCGAGCAGGCCGGTTCCGCGCCGGCGGAGCGTCTCGGTCACCTGTTTGAGGACCCGCGCCTGATACGCCTGCGAGGCCGCCGTCTCGGCGTCGCTGCCGACGTAGGCGGTGTGGGCCTCGGCGTCGAAGTCCGTCGCGTCATCGCCGTCCGCGTCCGCGAGCGACCCCGCGCCGAACCCGCCGACAGCACTCGGTCCGTCGCTCGCGCCGTCGTCGCCACCGCCGTACTTGTCGAGCACCCACTCGGCGTCGCCGGCCTCGCCGTAGTCCCAGCCGGGGTAGACGTGGACCGCGTCGGGGTCGATGCCGGGCGCGCCCGAGACGGGAAACGTCGGCGTGCCGTCGGGGAAGGCGTCGGCGACCTCCCGGGCGGTGGTGGCGTCGAACCCGGCGCGCCACGCCCGCCAGCGCACCTTGTACCGCGCGAGCCGCGACGGACCGACGCCCGCGAGGTGGTCGGTCGGGTCGGCGTGGACCCCGAACGCGGCGACGCACGGGTGGCGTTCGAGCCCGGTCGCGAGTCGCCCCGCAAGGTCGGCGGCGCGGTCGGCGTCGTACTCGGCCGGCCCGGCAATCGGGAGGTCCTGCCAGACCAACAGTCCCGACTCGGCGGCCGTCTCGTAGAACTCGGCGGGCGGGACGTGGCCGTACGCCCGGACGAGGGTGGCGTTGGCGTTGGCCGCGCGCTCGACGTCCCACGTCGGGTCGCCGGTCGGCAGCAGCGAGAACCCGCGGGCGGGGACGCGCTGGCCGTTGACCAGCAGGTAGTCGCTCGCGCCGCCCGCACCGCTCCCGGCGTCGGCACCGCTCCCGCGGTCGGGCGTCCGGACCTCGCAGAGCCCGGTTTCGACCACGCGCTCGGAGTCGCCGAGCTTCGCCCGGACCGCGTAGCGGTGTTGGGGGCCGAAGCCGGCGGGCCACCAGTAGGCCGGGTCCCGGAGGTCGAGGGCCTTCGAGACGGTGACGCGCTCGCCGGCCTCGGCCTCGACGCGGGCGCGCTCCATCACGCCGCCGCCTCGGAACCCCTGCGGGCGGACCGACAGCGAGATGCGGTCGTCGACGGACTCGCCCGCCTCGACCGCGATATCGGCGTCGATTGTCGCGCCGTCGTCGGTCCGGCGGGGCGTCAGCGAGAGGTCGTCGAGGAAGGTCTGCGGGTGGGTTTCGAGTTCGACGCCCCACCAGATGCCGGGCACCGCGCGCTCGTCGGGCACGCGGTCGGTGGCGTAGACGCCGCCGAACGACTCGGGGGCGTAACAGGCCACGACCAGTTCGTTCGTCTCGGCGGGGTCGAGTTCGAAGCGGGCGGGCCGGAAGTAGGCGTCGTGGTCGCCGAGCAACTCGCCGTCGTGCCAGACTCGCGCGCGGGCGAACAGTCCCCGGAGTTCGAGCGTGACCCGCTCGTCGCCGTCGCGGGGGTCGGGGAACTCTGTCCGGTACGCGACGGCGTCGGCTCCGGCGAACCGCTCGGGTCTGCCGGGTACGTCCACGGGGACCGGGTCGTCGAGGGCGGGCGGGTCGTCCGTCGGGGAGGGGTCGACGGCCGCCGCCGTCCAGTCGGTCGGCGTCATACTCTGGGAAGGCGACCCGGGCCGGATAGGTTTTACGTCCCGGACGGGACCAGTTTCACTTCCGCCCCGGCCAAGGCTCAATTTAAGTAGGATGGAGCGACCAGTGAGGCCCATGATGGAGGACCTGCGGTGTGCCTGCGACGCGCGTGGTTGCGGTCGCACGCTCGGCGAGGACGACCTGATGCTCCGGATGACGACCGACGCGGGCGAGCGCCGCGCCTACGAGTGTCCCTGCGGCGCGGTCACGGTGACGGTGGTGCGGTAGCCCTCCCGGACCCGACCGGGGCGTGAGACCGTTCCGAGACGCGTCGCCCGCCATTGCTTGGGCTCGGTGAGCCAGCTCCCGTCCCGGTGTTCGCGGGAGCGACGCGACCGCAGGCTCGTGGGAGCGCGCTCCGACGGTGGGCTGAACGGCCGAGGGCGTTCGAGGACTCTTGTCCAATCGCGTCTGGGTTTCTGGACACTGTTCTGAAGCGTGGCCCCGACCTTTATGCGCTGGCTGACACAACCACCGGTATGGCTCGCGTCAACGTCGTTGCGGACGAGGTGTCGCTCGACGAACCAACGCTGGTCGAGGGGCTCCCGGGCGTCGGACTGGTGGGCAAACTCGCCACCGACCACGTGGTCGACCAGTTCGACATGACCTACTACGCCAGCATCGACTGCGAGGGCCTCCCCAGAATCTCGGTGTACGAGGCGGGCAGCCGGACGGTCCGACCGCCGGTCCGGCTGTACGCCGACGCCGACCGGGACCTCGTGGCGCTCCAGAGCGACGTCCCGGTGTCGGCCTCCGCGGCGTCGGAGTTCGCCAGTTGCGTCACCGACTGGCTGGTCGACCGCGACGTCACGCCGATATATCTGAGCGGGCTCCCCAAGGAGAAGGAACCGGGCGAGATTCCGTCGCTGTACGGCGTCGCGACCGGTGACGCCGGTGGACGGCTCGACGACCACGGCGTCGGCAGCCCGCCCGAGCGCGGCGCGATCAGCGGCCCGACGGGCGCGCTCCTCCACGAGGCGGCCGCGCGCGACCACGACGCCTACGCGCTGGTGGTCGAGAGCGACCCGCAGTTCCCGGACCCCGAGGCCGCTCACATCCTCATCGAGAACGGCATCGCGCCGCTGACCGACCTCGACGTGGCGACCGACCACCTCGTCGAGCGCGCCGAGGAAATCAGCGAGCAGAAAGAGCAACTCGCCCAACGCATGGGCGAGGCCGAGACCGACGAGAGTTCCCAGGCCCAGCCGCTCCGGATGTTCCAATAGAACCTTTTGCTGCGGGCGGCGCACGAGAGCGCCGCCCTTGCAAAACGTTCATGAAAACCACTGCGTCACCCCCTCAGGACCGCGTCTGTGACGCGGTCCTTCGAGGGTTCATTGGGCCGCTCGCTCACGTGCGTTCGCTCGCGGCGAACCGCGCTCGCGCGGACGCTGGCGGTCCATTTCCGGTCGAAGAGCGCGACTCCACCAGACCTAACTCGCCCCCGCGCCTTCGAGGTGGTATGACCGACGCAGAAGACGCAATCGAGGAGTTCCTGGGCGAGGCCGACACGGTGCTGGGCGAGTACGAACAGGGGTACATGGACGCCGACGCCGCGCTGAGTCGGCTGGAGAAGGACGTCGAAACGCTGCGCGAGCAGGTCGAGTAGCGGACGAACGACCGGTCCGGAACACTTACAGCGAGCGACCGGACCAGTCGCGGTCGCGCACCAGCGGGACGACCGCAGTGATCTTGGTCGAGCGTTTGGCAGGGAGCCCTGCGAGCGTGTCGCGGAGCGACCGCTCGCACTGCGACCGCACCGGAAGACGAACCGCGTCTTCCGAGCCCTGGCTCACTTCGTTCGTCAAGACAGCAAACGGTCGTCGGTCGTACTTAGTACTTCGCGTCCGCGCCGGTCGTGGCGTAGATGTCGTCCATGAGCGAGTCGCGCTCGTCTTGCCACGCCGACAGGCCGCGCGGGTCGCTCGGATACGTCCCGTAGTGGTCGATGAGGTCGTCGGCGAGTCGCTTGGTCCGGTAGAGCTCGTAGATGAGGTCCCAGTGGCCGAACGACTTGAGCGCGGTCCGAATCTTGAGTTGCCACCCGATGTTGGCCGACCCGGAGTACAGCGCCTCCGCGAGTTTGGTCGCCGGGAGCGCGCCCAACAGTCCCATCAGGTCGTCGACGTCCACGGCGGTCGCAAAGATGTTGTACACGTCGAGACCGGCGTAGCGCGCGCCGAAGTGGTCCATCACGCGCTCGTTGTACTCCCAGAGGTTGGCCTCGCCCACGTCGCCGTCCTCGATGGCGTCGATGGCGGTCTCGGCCGCGTACTTGCCGGCGTACGCCGCGCCGGCGATGCCCCCGCCGGTCGTGGGGTTGACGTGGCCCGCCGCGTCGCCGACGGCGATGAATCCCGGCGCGACCGCCGAGTCGTACGGCCGGCGGGTCGGCAGGGCCGCCCCGAGTTTGTCCTCGACGGTCGCGCCGTCGAACTCCGGCCGGGACCGGAGGTCGGCCTTGAGGTCGTCGACGAGGTGCATCGGCTCTTCGGTCATCTGGAAGCCCAGCCCGGCGTTTATCTCGGTCTCTGTCCGGGGGAAGTACCAGAGGTAGCCCGCCGCGCGGTCGGTGGGCTTGAAGACGAGGGCGTCGTTCCACGGCACGGGCTCTTCGACTTCGACGACCTCCCGATAGGCCGAGCAGAACTGCGAGTAGGTGACGTTGGTGTCGAAGGTGGCGTCGGCGAGGTCGGCCTTGTCCTGGAGGATGGAGAGCGCGCCCGCCGCGTCTATCACGAGCTCGGCGTCGTAGCGCTGGACGTCGCCGTCGCGCTTGCCCCGGACGCCCGTCACGCGGCCGTCCTCGCGCTGGGTCACGTCCTTGACCACGGTGTCGTAGTGGAACTGCACGCCCGCGCTCTCCGCGCCCTCGATGACCCGCCGGCCGTACTCCCAGCGGTCGATGACCGCGAGTTCGCCGGGGACCGGAATCTCCAGCACGGTGTCCTCCTGGGGAATCTCGAACCGGCCGTGGTCGACGTCGGTGTTGGTGAACGACGGCTCCAGCTGGGACTTCGGGATGGCCTCGGGGAAGGCGTCGGCTCCCTTCAGGGCGTCCCCGCAGGCGATGTGGCCCGCCTCCGTCTCGCTCTTTCGCTCGACCACGACGACATCGTAGCCCGCGTTCGCGGCGGTCGCGCCGGCGTAGCATCCGGCCGTCCCCGCCCCGACGACGACGATGTCGCACTCGTGCGTAGCCATATGCTTGCGCTACGTGACGGAGGGGGCAAAACTCTTTATACGCGACCTGACGGTTCTGTCGGTCCAGGACCGACAGACTCGGCGATAAAGAGTTTAGTGACGGCCTTTCGTAGGTCGGCACATGACCGAGTACACCGTCGAGTTCGTCGGCACGGGCGAGACCATACGGGTCTCCGAGACGGAGACCATCCTGAGCCGGTGTATCGAGGAGGGCGTCGCGCAGGAGTACTCCTGCCGGGTCGGGATGTGTCTGGCCTGCTCGGCGAAAATCGTCGAGGGCGAGGTGACTCAACCGGCCGCCAGAGGCCTGACCGACGAGGAGGCCGAGGCGTACGCGCTGACCTGCATGGCCCGACCCCAAAGCGACCTCGTGCTCGACCGGGGCAAGTATCCGCCGAGCATCGAGGATGCGGCCGCGACCGGCGAGGGTGAGGCTGCGGCGGCCGACGACTGAACGTCCAGCGCTCTTCTGGCGGAGACGCATTCCCGGGCCCCGACCACCCGCGGATTTCGGCCGTTGAACCGGACCACGCCTCTGGCGGACTGCACGGCGAGGCGCGCCGAGGGGTTTCGAGCGACCGTGACTCGTGCACTGGGTGCGGGACCCGGTGGGGAGGCGTCGTCACTCTACGACCGATTCGCCTCGAACCAGTCGGCACCGTAGTCCACGACCGCACGCTGGTCGAGGAGTTTCGCGTCCGCGGGGCCGACCGCGCCGCGAGTGACCGCTTCCGGGCGGTCGTCCTCGAAGTCTTGGCCCGCGTCGGCGAAGTCGTCGGCGTCGTATTCGAGTTGCTCGAACGCGACGAACTCTTGCTCGCCGTCGTCGTCAAGGACCGGCACGGTCTGGTTCGAGACGCCCTGCTCGCGGTCGGCGCGGTGTTCGGCGAGGTGGAGCGAGGTGTTGGTGTCGTGGTCGGTGCCCAGCATCAGGACGGTTCCCCCGCGGTCGTACACGGCCGCCAGCGGCGATTTTTCGCCCATCCCGTGGTCGTAGCTGTGGCCGGCGACTACCTCCTCGGCGTTCGCGCCCCACGCCGCGAACGAGTAGACGGGGTGGCGGCTGCGTCGGACATCGGGATACTTTCGGAAGCACTCCGGAATCGAACCCACGCCCCGGGTGGGCGTCACGTCCGGCCGATACGGGGGTCGCTCGGTCCGGATGACGTCCTCCCAGTCGTCGGGAACCGGCGGGTTGTGCCACCGGGAGGGGTCGGAGTACTGGGGCGAGTGGGTCGGCATCACCAGCGTCCCCTCGGGCGTGAGGGCCCCCATCAGCGCGTCCACGACCGCGGGCGGGCCGCCCGTGACCCACCCGAGCGACGACAGCGACGAGTGGACCAGCAGGGTGTCGCCGGGTTCGACGCCGAGGTCGGCGAGGTCGCCCGCGATTCGGTCGGGCGTCATGGGCTCGTCGGTCTGCTCGATGCGTTCTTCCATGTGGGGACGTGTTCCGTCGGCGAGAAAAGTGTTGCCGCGGCTAGCGTATCGCTACCGCGGCCCGAGGGGCGAGACGGCGATGGGACCGACCGCGAGCGCCGCCCCGTCACGCGCCGGGTCGAACGACTCGGTGGCCGTGTGCCCGTCTCGGGTCAGTCCTCGGCCGCGACCGCGCAGTTGTTCGGCCCCAGTTCCATCTCGAACGCCGTCTCGTCGTCGACCGACTCCCGGCCGAGATTCGCGGGAACGATGTCCCCGTAGTTGGCGGGCCGGGGCGGGAGCGAGTCGAGGACCCGAGCCGCGAACGCGCCCCGGTCGTCGCCGAGTCGGAGACGCTCGCGCACCGCACCGACGCGCGCGGCGTAGGCGTCGTTCTCGCCGGGATTGGGCGACTCGTCGGGGCGGCGGTGGCCGGGCGCGACCAGCACGCCGTCGGGGAGCGCGAGCAGTCGGTCGGTCAGCGTGTCGTACAGCGTCTCCGCGAGGTCGCGCGCACCGTCCGCGTCTCGCGGGTCGACCTGCTCCCCGCTGGTCCCGTCCGAGTCGCCGTGGGCCTCGCGCTCCAAATCCGGCCGGCCGAAACTGTCGGTGAACAGCGCGTCGCCCGAGAGCAGTACGTCGCCGAGCCGGAACGCGGTCAGTTCGGTCGTGTGGCCCGGCGCGTGGACGGCAGTCAGGGCGGCGTCGCCGACGACCAGTTCGTCGCCGTCGCCGACCAGTCGGGCGTCGAACGCGAGGCCGCGCTCGTCGGCCCCGGCGGGGAGGACGGCCTCGATTCCGGACCCGGCGTCGACGCCAGCGCGGTCGGTCCCGGCGAGCGCCTGCACGCCCGAGAGGTGGTCTGCGTGAACGTGCGTGTCGACCGCGTACCGGAGGGTCGCGCCCCGGTCGGCCGCGTCGGCCGCGTAGCGGTCGGCGAACGCCCGGAGCGGGTCGATTACTGCGGCCTCGTCCCCGGCGACGACGAGGTAGGAGAGACAGCCGCTCGCGGGCCGGTCGTACTGGACCACGGCGACGCCCTCGGGGAGCGCGTCGGCCGGGAGGTCGCGGGCGACGTACAGCCGCGCCCAGCCGTGCATTCCGTCCGAGAGGTTGCGCGCGTCGACGCCTTCCGCGCGCAGTCGCTCGGCCACGGTGGCGCTGACCTCCCCGCGCGGGCAGACCGCGACGACCGGTTCGGGGAGGTCGAGGTCCGCCGCGAGGTCGGCCACCTCGCCGCGCGCCGTCGCGGCCGCGAACTCACTGTAGGGAGTCTGTGCGCGCTCGACGTCCCCGCCGGTAATCCGCCACGCCTCTGCCTCCTCGCGGTTGCGCACGTCGAGCAGGCCGACGCGCTCGCCCCGCCGGAGCCGGTCGTAGAGGGCTTCGGGCGTCACCGAGTCGGCGCTCTTCTCTGAAGTGTGGTCCGCAGTGTCGTCGGTCATATCTGTGTGTTGGCTTCCCACCGAGAAAACGCTGTGGCAGGTGCGGGGATTGGTCAGCGAAGCGGTCGGAGTTGGAACGTCCTCGAACGTCCTCGGCGCGCTCTCTGACAATGCTGGAACCGCAAACACATTCCCGAAAGCCCTCGGCGCGCTCGCGGTCGCTGAGACGACCACGCGGTGCGCGAGCGCGCCTCGCCCTTTCAGTCCGCCAAGGGCGGTAGATGTGTCACCGGCCGAAACCGGCCGTCGTCGAACGTGTCGGAACACCGTAAACGCGTCTTGAGTCGGAACCGAATCGACTTTCGTCCGTCTACTCGCCGTCGTGAGGGAGCGACAGCACGACCGCAGTGCCCGACAGCACGCGCTCGCCGTCGGCCTCGGCTTCGGTTTCGACCCGGAGGCGGTCCTCGCCCAGTTCCTCCGCGACGGTCGCGGTCGCGGTGACGGTCCGGCCGGGCGCGACCGGTTTCTCGAAGTCGAGGTCTTGGGAGACGTAGACGATGTCGCCCGGCAGGTCCGCGAGTGCCGCGCTCACGACCCCCGCCGTGAGCATCCCGTGGGCGACTCGCCCGCCGAACAGCCCCTCGGCGGCGTACTCGTCGTCGAGGTGGAGCGGGTTGTCGTCGCCCACCACGTCGGCGTAGTCGTCGATGGTCTCCTCGGTGACCGTCAGGCTCGCCTCCGCAGCGTCGGCCACAGTTGCGACTGGCATGCGAATGCGTGGGGTCGCGCGCCGAATCAATCCGGGGGTTAACATGTAAAACAGACCTTTGAAGGCGGGTACGTCCGTGGATTTCGGTATGCCACATGCGGACAACGACGGCGTCTCGCTCTCCTACGAGGTCGTCGAACCGACGGGCCGGACCGACGGGGCGGCCGGGAGCGTCGAGTCGGACGACGACCCGGCGGACGGGACCGACCCCGAGACCGTCGCGCTCGTGGAGGGACTGGGCTACGGCCGGTGGATGTGGAACTGGCAGCGCGACCGCCTCGCCGACGAGGGGTACCGCGTCGTGGTGTGGGACAACCGGGGCGCGGGCGACTCCGACGCGCCAGAGGGACCGTACACTATCGCCGAGATGGCGAGCGACCTCGAAGCGGTCCTCGCGGACGCCGGCGTCGAGCGCGCCCACGTCGTCGGCGCGAGCATGGGCGGGATGATAGCCCAGCAGTACGCGCTCGACTACGACCGCGCGGCGTCGCTCGGCCTGCTCTGCACCAGTCACGGCGGCGACGAAGCCCACGACGTGCCGCCCGAGACCCAGGCCCGGATGTTCGACGTGCCCGACGACGCCGACGAGCGCGAGGCCATCCGGTACAAGATGGCCCCCGCGATGACCGACGAGTTCCGCGAGGAAAACGACGACCTGATAGCCGACATCGTGGACTGGCGGCTGGAGTCGGACGCGTCCGACGCCGCCCGCGAGGCCCAGGCCGCCGGGGTGATGGCGTTCGACGCGAGCGACCGCCTCGGGGAAATCGGGATACCGGCGCTGGTCGCCCACGGCACCGCCGACGAGGTGTTGCCGGTCGAGAACGCCGACCTGCTCCACGAGAAGCTACCGAACAGCCGACTCGCACTCTTCGAGGGCGGGCCGCACCTGTTCTTCGTAGAGCGGGCCGACGACGTGAACGACCGACTCGTGGCGTTCCTCGACGATGTTTAGCCACGACCAGCGACCCTACGACTGGGTGGGGGCGTGGAGCGAGAAGCGCGCGCAGTTGTCGCCCGACGCGGTTGGGCTCGTGGACGCCACCACGGGCGAGCGCTACACCTACGCCGACCTCGACCGGCGCGCGAACCGGGTCGCCCGACTTCTCCGCGAACGCGGGGTCGCGGCGAGCGACGACGAACCCGACGGTGCAGGTGGGGCCGAGGACGCCGGCGAGCGCGTCGCCGTCCTGTCGCGAAATCGCCCGGAACTGGTCGACCTGTTTTTCGCCACGGCCAAGACCGGCGGCGTCCTCGCGCCCCTCTCACACCGGCTCGCGGCGGGCGAACTGGTCGCGATGCTGAACGACGTCGACCCCGAACTGCTCGTGGTCGAGGAGCCGTTCGCCGACCTCGCGGACGACGTGCTGGCGCGCGAGGAGCGCGAATTCGACTGCTCGGTACTCGCGCTCGGGACCGGCGACGCGAGCGCCACCGCCGACCACCGAGCGTGGTCGGACGCCCTGCCCGACGACGACTCGCCGGTCGAGACGGCCGACGTCTCGATGGACGACCCGCACCTGTTTCTCCACACCGGCGGGTCGACCGGCGTGCCCAAGGAGACGGTCCTCACTCACGGCTCGGTCCTCTGGAACTCCTTTAACACCATCACGGCGTGGGGCCTGCGTCCGGAGGACGTCACCCCGATGGTGTTCCCGATGTTCCACACCGGCGGCTGGAACGTCCTCACCGTGCCCATGTTCCACCTCGGCGCGACGGTCGTCCTCGCGCGGGAGTTCGAGCCGAGCGAAGTACTCCACCTCGTCGAGTCGGAGGGCGCGACCGTCCTCGTGGCGGTCCCGGCAGTCCTCCGGATGATGGCCGCTCACGACGACTGGGCCGACACGGACCTCTCGACGCTCCGGTTGGCCAAGTCCGGCGGCGGCCCCTGCCGCGAGTCGGTGATGGAAGCGTGGTGGGACCGGGACGTGAAGCTCTCGCAGGGGTACGGGCTGACCGAGTGCGGCCCGAACAACTTCACGATGCCCGACGGCTGGCCCACCGAGAAGGCCGACAGCGTGGGCGTCCCCGCGATGCACGTCGACGCGCGAATCGTCGACGACGACGGGGAAACGCTCCCGCCGGGGGAAATCGGCGAACTCGAACTCGCCAGCCCCCACGCCGCCGACCGCTACTGGCACAACGCCGAGGAGACCGAAGCGACGTTCGGCTCTGGGTGGGTCTCGACCGGCGACCTCGCCCGGACCGACGAGGAGGGGTACGTCTACGTCGAAGGCCGGAAGAAGAACATGTACGTCTCGGGCGGCGAGAACGTCTATCCTGCCGCCGTCGAGGACCGCATCGCCGACCACCCCGGCGTCGAGGAGGTCGTGGTCGTCCCGGTCCCCGACGACCAGTGGGGACAGGTGGGCAAGGCCGTGGTGCAGGGCGACGAGTCGCTGACCCTCGAGGACCTCACGAGCTTCCTCGACGGGAAACTCGCGCGGTTCAAACACCCCCGGAAACTCGCGTTCGTCGACGAGATGCCCACCTCGGGCCCCTCGAAAATCGACCGGCAGGCCGTCGAGCGCGAGTTCGGCGCGGAGTAGCCCCGACGCTCGACGGGACTCCGGGAACCGAACCGTCGAATCCGGCCGCGTTCGGTGGCGCAGGTCGAACTCGGTCACGCGGTGGTGCACGAGATGGTATTCCACGTCGGCGCGCGCTGGCGCGACCCCGTGTCGCGCCAACTGCGCGAGGGAGGCGAGCGCGTTCAGGCGCTCGCCGAGGCTGGGGAGGGGTGAGGCCCGCTGTCGCGGTGCGGGTGCGGGGTGGTGTGGATGCGGTGCTGTGCGGATGCGGTGCGGTCGCCTTGGCGGACTGAAAGGGCGAGGCGCGCTCGCGTTCACTTCAGTCGTCTCAGCGACCGCTATTCGACGCAACCACGTCCGTCGAATATGTCGCTGAGCGACCGCGAGCGCGCCGAGGGCTTTCGGGAATGTGTTTGCGGTTCCAACGTCGTCGAAGAGCGCACCGAGGGCGTTCGAGGCTGTGGTTGCAATTCTGCTGCTTGAGAATGTGTCACTACTCGAACTGCTGTTTCTGAACACCATCCACGCGTACTTTTAAATACGAGAGCGGGACGAAACCGGGCCATGTCCGACGACGACGCGCTCGCCGACCGACTCGACGCGGTCGAACGCGCCCTGACCGACGAGGACCTCTCGGTGCCCGACCTCGGCGACGCCGCCGAACTCACCCGCGAGGTCGAGTCGCTGTCGGCTCGCCTCGACGACATCGAGGACCGACTCGACGACCTCGACGCCGCCACGCAGGCGCTCCGGGGGTACGTCGGCAACGTCCGCGCGGTCAACGACGAGGTCGAGCGCCGAGCCGACGCCGCGCTGGCGAAGGCCGAGTCGCTGGAAGCCGACCTCGACGCACTCGAATCCGAGCGACCCGACGCGCCGGACGCGTCGCCCGAGCCGCGAGTCCGGCCGACCGCTCGCGGGCCCTCCGCGCGCGAGGAGACGCCTTCGAGTGACCCGACCGCTTCGACCGAGTGTGGCTGTCCGCGTCGGTGTGGAGCGCACGCTCCGCCGGGCGAAAGGCCCTACGAGCGAAGCGAACGGTCCGCCACGACCCCTCGGGGAGAGACCAGCGACGCGGAATCGAGCGTGCTGGCCCGACTCGCGAGCGCGCTGTCGCGGACGGAGGGGCAGTAGTGTTGCGGCTGGTGCTGGGCGTCGCGCTGGCCGCGGCACTCCTCGGAGCGGTCGCGCCCGCGCTGGAGGACGCCCGCGCGACCCGGACAGACCGTCTCGCCGCGCGCGAACTCGACCGCGTCGCGGCGGCGGCCGAGTCGCTCGCCCGGGAGGAAGCCCCCGGCGCGCGCCGAACGCTCGACCTTTCGCTTCCCGGGGATTCGCCCACGACCGCGCCGCTGGCGTTCGTCGCGCTCGGCGGCGTTCCGAGCGGGGAGACCGCTCCCGTGGACCGACGTGGGGCGAGGACCGACGACGAGCGGGGCGTGCTCGCGTATCGACTCGCCGGCGGACCGGTCGAGGTCAGGCGAGTCGGTCTCGACCTGCGCGCGGGCGGAGACGGGACGCGAGGCGAATCGGACTCGCGAGCGCTCGTCTTGCGCGGTGGCGGTACCTACCACCTGACGCTCCGACTGGTCAGGAATCGAGGGCGGCCGACGGTCGCGGTGGCGGTCGGACGCTCGGTGGGTCGTGCGACCACGCTGGCGCGAGCGAAACCGCCGCCGACCGCAGCGGTTCGGTGACGGCACGCCGAGTCCCGACCGTTTACGGCCGCCAAGCGCCAACCGTCGGGCGTGATAACGCTCGCTTCCGACTTCGGCTCGCCGTATCCCGCGGCGATGAAGGGCGTAATCGCCCAGCGAACCGACGCGCGACTGGTCGACGTCGCACACGACTTCCCGCGCCAAGACGTCCGGACCGCCGCGTTCTGGCTCCGGGAGGTGCTGCCGTACTTCCCGTCGGCGGTCCACCTCGTCGTGGTCGACCCGGGCGTCGGCACCGACCGGGCCGCGCTGGCGATTCGAGCGGGCGACCACGCGCTCGTGGGGCCGGACAACGGCGTCCTGCTTCCGGCGGCCCGCGAACTGGCGAGCGCGAGCGACGCGGCCGATGTCGCGGTGTTCGAGGTCGAGTACGAGGACGGCGAGACGGCGAGTACCACCTTCCACGGCCGGGACGTGTTCGCGCCCGCCGCCGCCGAGGTCCACGAGGCCGGCGTCGAGCGCTTCCACGAGCGCGACGGCGTGGTACCCGCCGAGGGGTACGAGGACCTCCGCTTCCCCGAGCCGGAAATCGAGGACGGGCGCGCGGTCGGCGAGGTCCTCGTGGTCGACGGCTTCGGTAACGCCGTCACCAACGTCCCCGGCGAGTACCTCGACGGCCGCGAGTCGGTCCGGGTCGACGGCGAATCCGCGCCGGTCGAGCGCGCCTACGCCGCAGTCGACGCGGGCCGGCGGCTCGTCACGGTCGGCAGCCACGGCAACGTCGAACTCGCGGTCAACCGGGGCCGGGGCGAGGCGGCATTCGGCGTCGCGGTCGGCGACGAGGTCCGGTTGTCCTAACCGGGTGGGTCACCCCGCGTCGTCGTACCGCGAGGCCACCCGGACGAGTCCGAACAGGACCGCGAGTAGGCCGGCGGTCGTCAGCACGCCGAACGCCGTCATCGCGACCGGCGTCATCTCGAACGAGACCACGCCGAGCAGGTCGACCGAGGCGTCGCGCTGCTGTCCGGACGCGCCGACTATCGCGCCGAGTCCGCCGCCGATGAGGACGACGGCCACCGCGCCCACGAGGAAGACGGGGCGGCCCGACGTCCGCTGGTCCGTGCTCACGCGCTCCGGTTGGGGCCGGGCGTGATTAGGACTGTCGGTGGAGCGTCGAGGTCGTCGGTGTGACCTCCGGTTGGCCCTCCAGGTACGGCCGGGATGAGGGTCTCGGATGTCGCGGTGCTGACCGCCCGCCGGGCCGGACGCTCAGCGTTCGGTCCGACGCAGCGTGTTGGGTCAGAAATCCCCATCCCGACCGTAGCCGCCTTTCCGACCACTACGGCCCGCCGGACCACAGGAACTAAGTTAGTGTTAAACAAACCTAACATCACGGCGTTAAACAGACCTAACATCCATGCGACCACAGACCCGCTATCGGCTCGGACGTATCGCGTACATGGCTACCGTGGTGGCCACGCTGGCGGCCGGAATCGCGGCCGAATCGACGGTGCTGGTCGGGAGCGGTGCTGTCCTGCTCGTCGGCTTCCCGTCCGCGAGCACGTGGCTCGCGGACCGGTTGGGCCACGGACGGCGCGACGAACGGACCCGGCGACTGACACGCACGGCCACCAGCAGGGCGGTCGTCCTCGTATTCGTGGTCGCGTTCGTCGGCTACCTCCTCGGGTCGGTTGCGACCGTTCGGGGTGGACTGAGCGGTCCCGGGGCGTCCCTCTACACGCAGGCACGAACCGTCCTCCTGTGGGTGACCGTGGCGCTGACCGCCTCGGGAGTCGTACACGGCGTCCGGAACTGGCTCCGACGGCGACGGCTGGAGACCTGAGCATGGAGTTCGAGACCGAAATCCGACGACTCCGTGAGGAGCGCGACTTGACGCAGGCCGACCTGGCGGACGAGGTCGGCGTCACCCGGCAGACGATTCTCTACGTCGAGAAGGGCGAGTACAACCCCTCACTGGAGTTGGCCTGGCGAATCGCCCGAGCGTTCGATGCTCGCGTCGAGGACGTATTCGAGCTTCCCGACTAGCAACGTCCGAACCCACGACGACACAGCACCCATGCTAGCAACACTCACTGACACCGGGGAACCGGAGTTCGAGTACGCGGTCGAGGTAACGGACCTACACCAGCAGTTCGACGGCGTCGAGGTCTTGACGGGCGTCACCGTGCGCTCGCGACGGGGTGAAGTGTGTGGACTCCTCGGTCCGAACGGTGCCGGAAAGACGACGACGCTAAAGACACTGGTCGGCGCACTCCGTCCGGTCTCCGGGCGCGTCCGACTCCTCGGACGCCGACCGGCGAGAGACCCCACCGTGCGAGCAGCCGTCGGCGTGGTCTTCGAACACGAGACGCTCAACCCGCGCTGGACCGTCGGCGACAACCTCCGCCACACGTGCGCCGTGTACGAGGTCTCGCCCGACCGGATCGACGAAGCGCTTCGGACAGTCACGCTCAGCCCGGACGAGCGAGACACACCCTTCGGTGACCTCTCGAACGGGATGCAACGGAAAGCCAGCATCGCGAACGCCATCGTTCACGACCCGGAGGTGTTGGTGTTGGACGAACCGACGAACGGACTCGACCCCGACGCACAGCAAACTGTCGTGGAGGTCCTCTCGCGTCTCCGGGAGACGGGTCGAACGATACTCTTCAGCTCCCACGACCTGGGGAAGGTCTCGACGCTGTGTGACCGGGTGAGCATCATCGACGGTGGGGCGACCGTCACCGAGACCGCCGTCGGTGACTCCGAGCGCGACCTGGAGGCGCTGTACTTCGACGCGACGGGGGGTCGGACGTGAACGCGCGCGAACTCGTCGCGCTCGAACTCCGGAACCTCCGCCCGTTCTCGGCGGGCGTGGCGGTCGTGCTGGCGGGCTACGTGGTCGCGGTCAGCCCCCTCGTCGAAATCGTGGCGGCCTTCGGCGACCGACCGACTCTGCTGGCCGGACTCGGCCTCCTGTCGGCGTTCGCGTTCGGGTGGACCTTCGCGTACCTCTTCGGCGGCTTCTCGGCCGTGGTCAAACGCGAGAACGACGTGTACGACCGGTATTTCGCGCTCCCGGTGGCACCGTGGAAAGTATTTCTCGCCGAGGCGGTCGGGGTCGCGGTGCCCGCGTTCGCCTGCACCGCCGGAACCCTCGTCGCCGTCACAGTTATCGCGGAGGACGTGCCGGGGTGGTTCGCGGTCTGGTCGGTCGTGGCGGCGGCCGTCTTCGTCGTCGGCACCACGTCGCTGGTGTTCGTGACGACGCTCTCCTTCGACAATCCGCGCGCCCCGACCATCGCGTACTTCGCCGGAATCGGCCTGCTCTTCGTGGGGGCTCGCGGGGTGGGCGGCCTCCCCGTCGGTCCTGAGGTGATAACCGCGGGTCTCGCGGTCGTCCTCACCGGGCTCTCGGTGGGGGCGGTCGGTGCGCTCACGCGACTTTCGGGTCGCCGGCTTCACGGCTGACGGGCGCGCGCTCGGCGTGACGGCGCGGAACCCTATCGCGGCCGGGAGGTCATCGGTACTGGTTCAGCCGCGCCTTCAGGTCGCGAGCGGCCTCGGCGGCGGCCTCGTCGAAGGCGCGGTCGGACTCCTCGCCCGCGAAGATGATGCCACGCGTGGAGTTGACCAGTCCAGCGCCGTTCGCGGCGGTAGCGCAGGTCGCGGCGGCCTCGACGTCGCCGCCCTGCGCGCCGACTCCCGGCACGAGAAACGGCAGGTCGGGCACGCGCTCGCGGACCGCTCGGAGTTCGTCGGGGGTCGTCGCGCCCACGACGAGGCCCACGTTGCCGTGGCCCCCGTCGTTCCACTCGCTGGCGAGGTCGGCCACGCGCTCGTACACGAGGTCGCCGTCGGCGAGTTCGAGCCCCTGCACGTCCGCGCCGCCGGGATTGGAGGTGCGACAGAGCAGAAAGCAACCCGCGTCCGCGCGGTCGAGGAACGGCGCGAGCGCGTCCCGGCCGAGGAAGGGATTCAGCGTGATGGCGTCGACCGAATCCAGCACCCGGGCGTACTGCCGGGAGGTGTTGCCGATGTCGGCGCGCTTGGCGTCCAGCAGGACGGGAACGCCCTTCTCGCGGGCGTATTCGGCCGTCTTCTGTAGGGCGGCCCAACCGTCGGGGTCCTCGTAGAACGCGGCGTTGGGCTTGAACGCGGCGGCGTGGTCGGCCGTGGCGTCGATAATCCGGCGATTGAACTCCCATCGGGGGAGGTCGGCGTCCGCCACCGCGTCGGGGAGCCGCTCCGGGTCGGGGTCCAGCCCGACGGACACGACGCTTTCGACGGTCCCGATGCGGTCGGCCAGTCGGTCGAAGAAGGCGGTCATCGACCCTCCCTTCCGGGGACGCGGACACAAACGTTGTCATCTCGTCGCGGGCCGCGCCACACCTTTTTACCCGACGGCGACCAACCCTCGCTCATGTACGTCCGGGACGCGAAAAACAGGGAAGAGGTCTGGTTGCTGGACCACATCGAGGCCATGAGCCTCGACGCGACCGCGTTCCGCTCCCGCGACTACGTCGTCGCGGTCGACGAAGCCTCGAACGAGAAGGCCGGCTTCGGTCGCATCCGCATCCACAAGACCGACGACGGCGAGCTGTGCGAACTCACCAGCATCGGGGTGCTGGAGTCGTGGCGACGGCAGGGCGTGGGCGCGCACGTCGTCGAGCGACTGGTCGAACACGCCCGCGACGAGGGGTTCGACCGGGTGTACTCGCTGACCGGCTCGACCGATTACCTCGCGCAGTTGGGTTTTCGCGGCGTCGAGAGCGCCGACCTCCCCGAGAAGCTCCGCGAGCGCCTCGACGCCAAGCGCGGGAACATCGAGCCCGACGCGGTCGGCATGGTACTCGACGTCGAGGCGTTCTCGATGCCCGAGCGGCTCCGCGAGCGGTTCAAGCGCGCTCGGCCCCGCGAGGAGTCGTCCGACGCCGGCGAGTCCGCCGAACCGGCCGAGGACTTCGGCATCGACTCCGAGAGCGCGACCTACAAGTACGACACCGGAAGCTGAGGGGGGCCCGACGAGCGGTCCCGGCCGCGCTCACGTCGCGTCGTCCAGCCCGTCGACGAACGGGTCGGGGTCGTCGTGTCGCAGGACCACGGCGTGCGTGCCGTCGATGCGCCGGACCACGGTCTCGACCGCGTCGACCTCGTCAGTTGCGAACGATGCGAGCGCGTCGCGCTCGACGCCGCCGGCCACGAGCAGCGCCGTCTCGGTTTCGGGGTCGAGCGACGCCAGCGAGAGGAGCCGATGGCCGTCGACGTCGACGTACTCGATTCGGGTTCGCGGGAACGACCCGCCGTCGGCGGCCGATTCGAGCGCGGTCGCCCGGTCGTCGGGCACCGTGAACGCGAGCCGACCGGTCGCCCCGCGTCGGGTCGCCGAGCCGTGGTCGGCCGTCGCGGTCGTCACGTCGTAGCCCTCGCGCTCGTAAGCGCGCTCGCGCTCGTCCAGTGCGTCTCGAAATCGATTCCACGCCGTCGTGAGTGGGTCTTCGGTCACGTGCTTACCCTCCTGCGCCGCTGGCCGCGGTCGCCGCTTCTCCTTCGCCGCCCTCGGACTCGGGGTCGATGGCGTCCCGGATGCCGTCGCCCAGCGCGTTGAAGCCGGTGACGACGATCACGACCAGCACGCCGGGGACGAACGCGATGTGCCACGACACCGTGGCGAGGTACGGCTGGCCGATGTCGACGATGCGGCCCCACTCGGGGGTCGGCGAGGTCACGCCCAGCCCGAGGAACGACAGCCCCGCGATGCCGATGATGATGCCGCCGAGGCTCATCGAGACGTACACGAGCAGGTAGCCGAGGATGTACGGGAGCATGTGGCGTCGCATCGTGACCGACGACGCCAGCCCGATGCTGTCGGCGGCGTCGACCCAGCCCCGCTCGGCGACCTGTAGCGCGGGGCCCCGGACCGCCCGCCACAGCGAGGGCCACCCGGTCAGCGCGAAGATGAGCGCGAGCAGGACCCCGCCGCTGTAGAGGCTCGCCAGCCACGTCTCCGAGAGCACCACCGACAGCAACATGACGACGAGCAACTGCGGGAGCGCCTGGGTCGCGTCGCTCAGCAGGACGACCGCGAGGTCGACGAGCCCGCCGTAGTAGGCGCTGGCCACCGCCAGCGTCGCCGAGACGACCGCGCTGAGGCCGATGGCGAGCAGGCTGATGAACAGCGACACCCGCGCGCCGGCCGCGACGAACGTGAACAGGTCCTGTCCCGAGGGGAGCGTCCCGAACGGGTGGAACCGGCCGAACTCGTCGTACTCGGCGAAGCCGACGTTCCGGTCCGTGGTGCCCTGCGAGACCGACGCGAGGTTGGCGTCGCCGACCGTGAGCTCCTGCACTTCTCCGAGGTCGTCGTCGTAGGTCTCGATGGTGTAGCTGTACGGGTCGTAGGAGTTGCGCTCCATCGTCGTCGGCCCCAGCGCGGGCGCGAACACCGCCATCACGACGAACGCCAGCACCACGACCAGCCCGAACTGCCCCCACCGGTGGCGGCCGAACCGACGGAACACGTCGTCTCTGGGCGTCCAGTCGGCGATTCGGTACTCGCGTCGGTACGTCCGGACGCCGCGCCACAGCACCCAGACCCACGCCGTCGCGTAGGCGTAAATCAACGCGACGCGAAGCCCCCACGCGGCGGCGGGCGAGAGCCCGAGGAAGGTCCCCTGCCAGCCCTCGCCGGGAACGTGGATTCCCTGATTGGGTATCGTCTCCCGGCTCAGCAGGGTCGGCAGGGCGTCGCCGAGCGCCGCGAGCCCCACGTCGACCGGGAGCGCGGTCCCGAGGAGGCTACACAGCGCGCCCACCTCGACGACGGCCAGCGCGGCCGCGACGGCTAGCCACCGGAGCGCGGGCTCGGGGTTGGCCCGGACTCGGGCGGCGAACCCCGCCTCGCGGGCGTACTCGGCCGGGTCGACGGTCCCGCCGTCGGGGCGAGCGCCCCCCGCGCGGTCGTCGTTCGTCATCGCTCCCCCTCGTAGCCGACGCGCGGGTCTATCACGGTGTACAACACGTCCTGTGCGATGTTGATGGAGACGGTCAGCAGGATGAACACGTACATCAGCGACCCCGCCAGCGGGAGGTCGCCCTGCGTGAGCGCGTCGTAGAACAGCGTCCCGATACCGTTGATGCCGAACACGACCTCCACGAGCACCGACCCGCCGACCAGCAGGTACGCCTCGCTGGTGACGATGGGAATCAGCGGAATCATGGCGTTGCGGAGGACGTGCTTCCAGACGACCCGGCTCTTCGAGACGCCGATGGCCCGCATCGTGTCGACGTAGTCGTCGTGAATCGTTTCGAGGACCGCGGTTCGGGACAGCCGGAGTTCGTTGCCCATCGACGCCGACCCCAGCACCAGCGCGGGCGGGAGTATCTTCTTGGTGGCCGCCAGAAAGCCGTCGACGGTGCCGAGCCGCGAGAGGTCGGGCGGACCGACGAGTTCGGTGTCGACCAGAAAGCCCTCCCACCCCGAGCCGAAGAACACCGCCTCGGTCCGCGAGAGCAGCGCGAGCAGGATGACCGCGAGCCAGAAGTTGGGCATCGCCCGCCAGACGATGCCCGCCATCGACGCGGCGTAGTCGCGGTTCGTGTTGGGGTGGAGGCCGGCGTACATCCCGAGCGGGACGCCCACGAACAGCGGAATCAGGACGGCCCACAGCCCGAGCCACACCGTCCTCGGGCCGTAGGCCGCCAGCAGCGCGGTCGTCTCCTGTCCCTGGTGGACCACCCACGACTGGCCGAGGTCGAGCGTGAGCAGGTCGACCATGTAATCGAGGTACTGCTCGTGGATGGGGTCGGTCAGTCCGAGCTGGGCCTCGATGCGTTCGAGCTGCTGGCGGGCCTGCGGGTCGTTGGTCGGGCCGACGATGGCAGCGGCCGGGTTGAGCGGGCCGAGCCGGATTATCAGGAACGTCGCGGTCGTCCCGAGCCACACGACCGGAATCGAGAGCACCAGCCGTCGAAGCAGGTATCGGATGCGGTTCACGGCGCGTGTCCCTCAGGTCGATGCGGAGTGCGGTGGCACTTAACGTATCCTGTCTTCGGCTCGAGCTGTCGGGCGGTCGATACCCGACCGGGCCGCTCCGGGTCGGCGAGCGCGTCGAGCGAGACGCCGTCGCCGGTCACAGCGACACGTCGTCGTACTTCAGGGTGTGGAACCCCGAGGGCTTGACCGGGACGTCGACGTCGTCGTACCAGTAGCGCTGGCCGCGCGGGTGGTAGTTCAGCAGGACGGGGACGTCCTCCCAGGCGGCCTCCTCCATCTCGACGTACGCCTCGTTGCGGGCCTGCTGGGCCTCCTCGGAGGGGCCGAGGTTGTCCTGGATGCGGTTCCACGCGTCGAGCGCGCGCTGGGCCGCCTCGGTGCCCTCCCACTGGCTGAAGTTGCCCGAACTGGGGTAGGCGTACTGGAGCACGTCCGCCGGCGCGGGGTACTCCAGCCCGTTCCCGAGGCTGAACATGTCGAGGCTGCCGTTGATGGCCTGGTCGATTATCGTCCCGAACGGAGCGCTCTCGACCGAGAGCTCGATGTGGACCGACGCGAACTTCGTCCGCAGGAGCTCGGCTATCTGGGAGTAGGCGTCGGGGTTGCGGTCGTTGTACACGGTCAGCGTGACCGAGGCGGGGTTCGAGTCGTCGTAGCCCGCCTCCTCCATCACCGACCGGGCCTCGTCGACGCGCGCCTCGTTGTACCCGTACGGGTAGTTCTCCTCGGCGTGGGCGTCGTAGGCCTCCTGTCCGCCGGGGTACACCGACGGCGGCGTGTAGTGGTACGCGGGCTCGCCCACGCCCTTGAACGCCTGCTCGACGAAGTTCTGCTGGTTGATGGCGTAGGCCATCGCGCGCCGGACGGGGCGGTCGACGCGCTGGCAGTTGAGGATGAAGTAGGCGATGTAGGCGTCGTCCCACGTCGAGTAGTTGACCGTCTCGCCGTTCGAGAGTTCGCCGTAGGTGCCGGCCTTCTGGCCCAGCGACCCCTCCTCCTCGATGGTGACCTTGTTCGGGTCGAACCGGGAGTTCGGCAGGGTGAACAGGTCGACGTTCCGATTTATCGCGCGCTGGTAGAGCGTGTCGGAGTTCTCGACGACCTGCATGTCGATGGCGTCGGGGCCCGGCTCGTCGCCGTGGTACTCGTCGAACGCGGTCAGCCGGACGCTCGACCCCGTGTTGACGTTGTCGATCTCGTAGGAGCCGGTGCCGACCGGCCGTTCGGCCGCGAACGTGGTGTACTCCATCTCGCCGTCGTACTCCTCGACGTCGCCGACGATTCCTTCCGGGATGGGCGACAGCGACCCGTAGGCGAACCAGAACAGCGCGTCGAAGAAGGGCTGTTCGAGCGTCACTTCGAGCGTGTAGTCGTCGACCGCCTCGACGCCGAGCGTACCGGGCTCGTACACCTCCTGGTCCTCGCCGTCGACCGTCTCGGTGGTGGTCTCGTGGGCGACGACGAACGGCTCGTCGAGGATGGAACCGCCCTCCTGGCTGTTCTCCGAGGCGGCCAGCCGCTCCCACGAGTAGACGACGTCGCCGGCGGTGAGCTCGGACCCGTCGTGGAACGTCACGCCCTGCTTCAGTTCGAGCGTGTAGGTCAGCCCGTCGTCGGAGACCTCGTAGCTGTCGACCAGATTCCCCTGCGGGTCGAGCCCGTCGTCCGGAAGCGTGAACAGCCGGTCGAACAGGTGGTTGGAGACGACCTGTGAGCCGTCGCCCTTGATCTGGACCGGGTCGAAGTTCGACGCTTCGGGAATCGACAGCGACAGCGTCCCGGACGCGTCGCCCCCCTCGTCGGTTCCCTCGGTTTCGGTTTCGCTGGCTTCGGTCTCGCCGGTCTCGGTCTCGCCGGCCTCGGTAGTGTCGGTTTCGCCGTCGTCGTCCTGGCCGCCGGTACAGCCCGCGACGAGCGCGGTGGCTACGGTGCCAGTTGCAGTCAGAAATTCGCGACGCGACCCCGCCGAATCAGCAGCCCTGTTGGGCATGTAGGGACGTATTTGCTTTCGTGTCTTAATAGGTCCGGATTGAGCAATACGCCATGGTACCACCGACTTTAACAGCCGTAGTCTGAGATTTATGGACGGATATAGAGTGCTATAGCGAACGGGGGAGCCGCCGGACGGCGGCCCGGTCGGGAGCGGTTCGGGGCTACCGGCCACCCGAGGACCCGGGCCGCGAGTCGTCTGGTACTGCCCGCCTGGACGGGATTCGCCAATCGTTAAGAGTCGCGCGCTCCTCGCCTCCGATAATGTTCGACGCCGACGACCTCGACGAGATACGTTCGGCCCGCGAGGAGTGGGACGAAGAGACGGTCGGCCCCACGGTCGAGCGGTTCGGCGAGCGCAAGGAGGAGTTCCGGACCGACACGGGCGGCCAGACGGTCGACCGGCTGTACACGCCCGAGGACGTCGCCGACCTCGACTACGACGAGGACCTCGGCTTTCCCGGCGAGGAGCCGTACACCCGAGGGCCGTACTCCACGATGCATCGCGGGCGGCTCTGGACCATGCGCCAGTACGCCGGGTTCGGCACGCCCGAGGAGACCAACGAGCGGTTCCACTACCTCATCGACAACGGCTCGTCGGGCCTCTCGATGGCGTTCGACCTGCCGACCCAGATGGGCTACGACTCGGACGCCGACATGGCGGCCGGCGAGGTCGGCAAGTCCGGGGTCGCCATCGACTCGCTGGCCGACATGGAGACCGTCTTCGACGGGATTCCGCTCGACGAGGTGAGCACGTCGATGACCATCAACGCGCCCGCGTCGGTGCTGCTGGCGATGTACATCGCGGTGGGCGACAAGCAGGGCGTCGACCGCGAGGAGTTGCGGGGCACCATCCAGAACGACCTCCTGAAGGAGTACGTCGCGCGCAACACCTACATCTACCCGCCCGAGCCCTCGATGCGCATCATCACCGACATCTTCGAGTTCTGCGCCGACCAGACCCCGAAGTTCAACACCATCTCCATCTCGGGCTACCACGTCCGGGAGGCCGGCGCGACCGCGGCCCAGGAACTCGCCTTCACCCTCGGCAACGGCATCGAGTACGTCGAGGCCGCGACCGACGCGGGACTGGACGTCGACGAGTTCGCGCCCCAGCTCTCGTTTTTCTTCAACGCGCACAACAACATCCTCGAAGAGGTCGCGAAGTTCCGCGCGGCCCGCCGGATGTGGGCGACGATCATGGACGAGCGGTTCGACGCCGAGAATCCCAAGTCCAAGCAGCTCAAGTTCCACACCCAGACCGCCGGGTCGACCCTGACCGCCCAGCAGGTCGACAACAACATCGTCCGCGTGGCGTACCAGGCGCTCGCGGCGGTGCTGGGCGGCACCCAGAGCCTCCACACCAACGGGAAAGACGAGGCGCTGGCGCTGCCGACCGAGGAGAGCGTCCGGACCGCCCTGCGGACCCAGCAGATTCTGGCCCACGAGTCGGGCGCGGCCGACACCATCGACCCGCTGGCCGGGAGCTACTACGTCGAGAGCCTGACCGACGACGTCGAGGACGAAGCGTTCGACATCCTCGACACCGTCGACGAGAAGGGCGGGATGCTCCGGGCCATCGAGGACCAGTGGGTCCAGCGCCAGATTCAGGACGTCGCCTACGAGCGCCAGCGCGAGGTCGAGGAGGGCGAGCGCGTCATCGTCGGCGTCAACGAGTTCGAGGTCGACGAGGAGCCCGAGGTCGACATCCAGGAGGTCACCGAGGAGGACGAGCGCCGCCAGATAGACCGGCTCGACTCGGTGAAAGACGACCGCGACGACGAGGCAGTCGAGGCCGCGCTCGCCGCACTCCGCGAGGCCGCCGAGGGCGAGGAGAACGTGATGCCGTACATCGTCGACGCCGTGAAGGCCTACGCGACCGTGGGCGAAATCTGTGGCGTGCTGCGCGAGACGTTCGGCGAGTACCAGCCCGGCGCGGCGGTGTAGACCGGCGAATCGTCGGACATTTTCCCGCTCGGGCACTCCGGGAGAAGCTTTATTTTACTCCCTTCAAATCATGGAATTGGAGGTGAGAAAATGTTCACGATCATCCCGCTGCACTACTGCGACGCGGACCCGCGCTGTTAGACCGTCGAGCGGTCGACGCTCCGGACCGAGAAGCGTAGTTCGTTCACCTGCGAACCCATATTATACTGCTCACTTCCCAGAAATTATTCTCCCGTTCGTTATCCCACGGATATTCCGGGGATGACAAAGATGAGCCGACTCCCGTTCGATTACATGTGTCCACCCCACTACGTGACCTGTCGAGGTCGCTTCGACGCCGCATCGCTCGCGAATCGCCCGACGGCCTTCGGCGGAACGACCGCATCGGCCGCGCTTTACACGAGGCCGCAGGTTCGATTCCCACCGTTTCCTGTGCGCCGAACGGACGACCTTACAGCCGCGCGACCAACTCGTCCACGTCGGCTTCGGTGTTGAAGACGTGGACCGACGCGCGGACCGCGTTCTCCGGGAACGGGAGCGACCGGATGCGGATGCCGTCCTCGGCCAGTTCCTCGACGAACGCCTCCGGGTCGGGGTCCTCGACCGCGAACGTGACGAGCCCGGACTCGTACTCGCGGGGGCTCAGCAGGCGGGCGGTCTCGGCGTCCGCGATGCCCGCCTTGAGTCGGTCGGTCAGCGCCTCGACGCGCGACTGAATGGCGTCGTAGCCCACGTCCTCGACGGTCCGGATGGCTTCGGCGAGGCCGGCGTACGGCGCGGGCGAGACGGTGCCGACTTCGAGCCGGTGTGCGCCGGGGTGGAAGGCGTACTCCTCGGCGTTGGGGTCCTCGACGCTCCGGTAGCCGACGTGGGCCGGGTCGAGGTGGGTCTCCGCGCCCGGCGCGACGTGGACGAAGCCGGCACCGAAGGGGCCCAGCAGCCACTTGTGGCCCGCCGCCGCCACGAAGTCCGCGCCCCACTCGCGCACGTCGACCGGCATCTGGCCCGGCGACTGCACGGCGTCGACCAGCACGAGCGCGCCGGCGTCGTGGGCCATCTCCACGACCGCTTCGACCGGCAGGCGAGTGCCGTGACTCCACGTCAGCGAACTCAGACAGACCAGCTTCGCGTCCCGGACCGCGTCGGCCATCGCGTCGCGGTCGATGCGGCCGTCCTCGCTGTCGATTACCTCGACCTCGACGCCGCGGCGACGCAGGTGCTTCCACGGCAGGATGCCCGCCGAGTGTTCGAGGTCGGTCCGGACCACGGTGTCGCCCGCCTCCCAGTCGAGCGCGGCCGCGACGCGGTTGATGCCGTCGGTCGTGCTCTGGGTCAGCGCGACCGCCGACTCGTCCGCGCCGAGGTGGTCGGCGACGACCGCGCGCGTCTCGTCGAACACGTCGAACGCGCAGGGATACATCCCCTCCTCGGCGGGCGACTCGTACTCGTGGCGCTCGACGCACGACTCGATGGCGTCGACGACGCGGGTGGGACTCGGCCCCGACGCGCCGGTGTTGAGATACGTCGTGTCGTCGAGCGCCGGCATGTCGGCTCGGAGGTCGGTCGGGTTCACGTCGGGAGATACGGTTATAAGCGTGATAAAGTCTGTCGAAGCGGCAGCGGTGCCGTCCGTCGCGCGCCCGGCGCGCACCGCCGAAATTATACTCGCCGGCCGACACCCTCACGTATGCACATCGACCACGTCGGAGTTGCGACCGAGGACGCGACCGCCCTCGCGGACCTGTACGCCGACCTGTTCGGCGCGCCCGTGGCCCACGAGGAGGCGTTCGACGGCCTGAACGTCGTCTTCCTCGACTTCGGCGGCAGCTACTTCGAGTTGCTCGAACCCATCGAAGACGGCACCGTCTCGCGCTACCTCGACCGAAACGGGCCGGGCATCCACCACGTCGCGCTCGCGACCGACGACGTCGAGGCGGCGCTCGACGACGCCCGCGACCGCGGCGTCGAACGCATCGACGACGAGCCACGGCCGGGCGCGTGGGGCCACGACGTCGCCTTCCTCCACCCGAAGTCGACCGGCGGCGTGCTGATAGAGTTCGTGGAACACTGACCGCGGTCCGCCGGGCTACTCGCGGGACCCGGCCCCGGCGTCCGGAGTCCACGTCTCGGCCCGGCGCTCGGCCGCGGGCAACAGTCGCTCTGGCGGGTCGGCGAACCACGCCGCGCCGTGGAGTTCGCCGGGCTGAATCGCGATGGAGCCACCCTCGTAGGTCGCGTCGAAGAAGGCGTACAGCAGGTGGACGGCGTCGGCCGACGCGTCCCCGACCCCCTCGTCCGGGACGGCCGTGACCCGCCGGAGCAAGAACGGTTCGCCAACCGAACAGTCGACGCCGGTCTCCTCGCGGACCTCCCGACGGGCGGCCGCCGCGAAGGTCTCGTCGTCCTCGCGCCCCCCGCCGGGAAGACTCCACCCCTCGTCCGCACGATTCCGTATCATGAGCGCGCGTCGCGCGTCCGGGTTCGCCTCCGCGGGCATCGTCTCGGTCAGCGGCGGGGCGTCCGCCGGTTCCCGAACTACCCACGCGTACGCGCCGCCGAGGTAGCCGTCGCGGGCCGAGTCGGCGAACCCCTCGAACTCCTCGTCCGACCCTACCCACGTCTGTTCCTCGACCGGGACGTCGCCGTGCTCGGCGAGCAGGCGGTCCAGCCGGCGCTCGACCTCCCGCTCGTTGATGTCCGGGGCCACGAGCGCAGACGTGACACTCGGTTGGGATAAGATTGTCGAACGAGGTCGCCGCACGCGAAGCCGATTACTCCGGCGCGGGACCGAAGCTCTCGGTCTTGGCGTCGCCGGCGTCGACCCCCGCCGCGTCGAGCGCCGCGGTCGCCCGGTCGAGGAAGTCCGCGAACCCGTAGACGAACAGTTGCCCCTGCGCGTCCGCGAGGACCTCCAGCACGTTCTCGTCGCTCACGTCGTCGGTGATCGCGACCGTCGCGCCGGCGTCCGCGAGCGCGGTCAACCGTTCCTCGTGGATGGGCGCGTCGTCCTCGTAGACGACCGTGGCCGATGCGTTCTCGTCTAGGGCGCGCTCGCCGATGCCGACCGCGGGGCCGACGCCCGGTCCGCCCGCGAGCACGACGACGCCGTCCTCGCCCTCGTAGTAGGCGTCGCCGAAGGGGCCGGCGACCGCGACGGTGTCGCCCGATTCGAGGTCGGCGAGGTAGGGACTGAGCGACCCCTCGGGGTCGACCTCGACCGTGACCTCGAACGTCTCCTCTGCATCGGGCGACGAGAGTGTGTAGTGGCGCGTGACCTGCTCGCCCCCGACCGTCGCGCCGACCTGCACGAACTGTCCGGGCCGGGCCTCGAAGGTCGCCGGGGCCTCCAGCACGAGCGCGACCGCGTCCGGGCCGACCGACTCGACCGCTCGAACCGCGACTTCGGTTCCGTCCATGCCCGTCAGTTGGCCCGGAGCGACCAAAGACTCTGCGACTGCGACACCGCGCGGTCGGACTCGCCCGGCCCATCTCGTCGCCCGACCTCCGGTTCCGGAACGGCTCGCCGCGAAGGCCGCTTCAGAAGGCTTTTGATTTGGCACGGGCTACCTCCCGCCTAGGAATGCCAGACGACCTGAACTGGGCCATCGGCGGCGAGGCCGGCGATGGCATCGACTCGACGGGAAAGATATTCGCGCAGGCGCTTTCCCGGGCCGGACGACACGTCTTCACCTCCAAGGACTTCGCGTCCCGAATCCGAGGTGGATACACGGCGTACAAGATACGGAGTTCGGTCGACCGCGTCGAGAGCGTGGTCGACCGCCTCGACATCCTCGTGGCGCTGACCGAGCGCACCATCCACGAGAACGAGGACGAACTCCACGACGGAAGCGTCATCATCTACGACGGCGAGCGGACCGAGATGGAGGACGTCGAGATTCCCGAGGGAATGATCGGGCTGTCGGTGCCGCTCCAGCGCCTCGCCGAGGAGGCCGGCGGTGCCATCATGCAGAACATCGTCGCGCTGGGCGCGGCCTGCGAGGTGACGAACTTCCCCATCGAGAACCTCGACTCGGCCCTGGAGAAGAAGTTCGGCGACAAGGGCGAGTCCATCGTCGAGAACAACAAGACGGCCGCCCGGAAGGGCCAGGAGTTCGTGGCCGAGGAGTACGACCACGAATTCGAGTACGACATCGCCACCACCGACAACGACTACGTCCTGCTCAACGGCGACCAGGCCATCGGCATGGGCGCAATCGCGGCCGGCTGTCGGTTCTACGCCGGCTACCCCATCACCCCGGCGACCGACGTGATGGAGTACCTCACCGGCCGCATCGAGCAGTACGGCGGCGAGGTCGTCCAGGCCGAGGACGAGCTGTCGGCCATCAACATGGCGCTGGGCGCGGCCCGCGCGGGAGCCCGGGCGATGACCGCGACCTCCGGTCCGGGCATCGACCTGATGACCGAGACGTTCGGGCTGGTCGCGACCAGCGAGACGCCGCTGGTCATCGCCGACGTGATGCGGTCGGGGCCCTCGACCGGGATGCCGACCAAGCAAGAACAGGGCGACCTCAACATGACCCTCTACGGCGGGCACGGCGAGGTGCCCCGGTTCGTGGTCGCCCCGACCAACGTCGCGGAGTGTTTCCACAAGACCGTCGAAGCGTTCAACCTGGCCGAGAAGTACCAGATTCCGGTGTTCCTGCTCGCTGACCTCGCGATGGCGGTGACCGAGCAGACGTTCGAGCCCGACGAGTTCGACATGGACGCCGTCGAGATCGACCGGGGCAAGATAGTCGACGACGACGAGGTCGAGGCCTGGACCGACGAGAAAGACCGGTTCCAGCCCCACTTCCCGACCGCCGACGGCGTGAGCCCCCGGGCGCTGCCCGGCACGACGAACGCCGCGCACATGTCGACCGGCCTCGAACACAACTCGCTGGGTCGCCGGACCGAGGACACCGACGTCCGGGTCGAGCAGGTCGACAAGCGCAACCGCAAGGTCGAGACCGCCCGCGAGAACGAGGGCTTCGACGTCCGGGAGTTCGGCGACCCCGACGCGGACAACCTCGTCATCTCGTGGGGGTCGAACGAGGGCGCGATGCGCGAGGCGCTCGACTACCTCGACGAGGAGGGCGTCGACGTGCGATTCCTCTCGGTGCCGTACATCTTCCCGCGACCCGACCTCACCGAGGACATCGAGGCGGCCGACGAGGTCGTGGTCGTCGAGTGCAACGAGACCGGGCAGTTCGCCGACCTGCTCGAACACGACGCGCTCGAACGGCTCAAGCGCGTGAACAAGTACAACGGCGTGCGGTTCAAGGCCGACGAACTGGCGGCCGACATCCAGGAGAAACTCGCCGCCGAGGAGGTTACAGCATGAGTTCCGACGTTCGATTCACCGACTTCAAGTCCGACAAGCAGCCGACGTGGTGCCCCGGATGCGGGGACTTCGGCACGATGAACGGCATGATGAAGGCGCTGGCCAACACCGGCAACGACCCCGACGACACCTTCGTCGTGGCGGGCATCGGCTGTTCGGGCAAGATAGGCACCTACATGCACAGCTACGCGCTCCACGGCGTCCACGGACGGGCGCTCCCCGTGGGCACGGGCGTCAAACTCGCCAACCCCGACCTCGAAGTGATGGTCGCGGGCGGCGACGGCGACGGCTACTCCATCGGCGCGGGTCACTTCGTCCACGCGGTCCGGCGGAACGTCGACATGACCTACGTCGTCATGGACAACCGCATCTACGGGCTGACCAAGGGCCAGGCCTCGCCGACCTCTCGGGAGGACTTCGAGACCTCGACGACGCCCGAGGGTCCGAAGCAGCCCCCGGTCAACCCCCTCGCGCTGGCGCTGTCGGCGGGCGGGAGCTTCATCGCCCAGTCGTTCTCGACGGACGCCCAGCGTCACGCCGAGATCGTCCAGGAGGCCATCGAGCACGACGGCTTCGGCTTCGTGAACGTCTTCAGCCCGTGCGTGACGTTCAACGACGTCGACACCTACGACTACTTCCGGGACGCCATCGTCGACCTCGACGACGAAGACCACGACGCGACCGACCGCGACGCGGCCAAGGAGAAGATACTCGACGCCGACAAGGAGTATCAGGGCATCCTCTACCAGAACGAGGAGAGCGTTCCCTACTCGGACCTCCACGGCCTCGACTCGAACATGGCCGAGATTCCCGACGGCGCGCCCGAGGACGCGACCGACCTCGTGCGCGAGTTCTACTGACCGCCGCGGTCCGTCGTCCGAATGTCTTTTTGCTGCCATAACGTCCAGTCGCGGGACTGTTCGTCGTTCGGTTACCACGCCGTAGACCGCCGAGTCCCGCCCGAACGCCGTCGGCCGACGACGTTCGACCGCGAACCGTCGACCGAGGCCGGTTCGCCGCCGACCTATATATTATTTATTGGATTAGAACATAAAATAATAAATCCACAGAAGGAATATTGTGGGGTGCATGTCGGACGACGACGCGACTGACACCGGTTCGAATCGACGTACCGTCCTCCAACTGGCCGCGCTGGCCGGTCTCCCGGTCGCCATGTCCGGGACGGCGTCGGCGTCGAGCGACCACGACCACATGGGCGAGACCTGGGGGTCGACCTCGGTGGGCCAGTCCGGTCTCAACATCGAGACGCTGTCGGGGATTCCGCTGGACGTCCACTCGGAGAAGAACTCGGCGCTGTCGGCGACCACCGACACCGGAGCCGCGGGCGTGCAGGCGATATCGCAGGCCGACAACGAAACCGCCTACGGCCTCTACGCGTACGCCGACAGCTCGAACTCGGACTCGTACGCCGTCTATTCGAACGGCGACCTGAAGGTGAACGGCGACCTGCAGGCCTCGGGCACCAAGAACTTCGTCCAGACGGTCGACACCGACGACGGGCCGAAGGAAGTGGCCTACACTGCAGTCGAGGGCGACCGCGCCCGGACCGAGACGGCCGGCGTGGCCGAACTCGACGACGGGCGGGCCGTAATCGACCTCCCCGAACACTTCGGGCTGGTCACGTCCGACCGGGAGGACCTCGTGGTCCAGCTCACGCCCTACGCGGTCGACGTCCCGGGACTGGCGGTCACCGAGCGCTCGACCGACCGCGTCGTGGTCGAGTCCATCGAGGGGTCGGGCGACTTCGAGTTCTCGTACACCGTCCGGGGCGTGCGCGACGGGTACGCGGACAGGGAGGTCGTGACTGACGGCGAGGAGACCCGGCCCGAAGGGCTGGCCGGGAGTAACAGCTGACTAACACTCGTCGCCTTTTGCCCGCTCGCCCCCGACAGAATACCCGACTGAGCGCGTTTGCGCCCATTTTTTAAGGAGTGGGTGATTACTCGCAGTAGAGATGACTGCGGACGAATACGACGCTCTCGGGGGTCCCTCGGGGACGCCCGTCGCCGCTCTCCACTCGCCTCGACGAGGGGGCGATAGCCCATGACCGACCGCTTCGACGCCGTCGTCGCCGGTGCCGGGCCCGCTGGCGCACAGTGTGCCCGCGACCTCGCGCGACGGGGCCACGACGTCGTCGTCTTCGAGACCGAACCCGAAGAGGAGTTCCCGCGCCAGAGCAACAAGTCGACGGCCGGTACCTTCCCGTCGATGCTGTCCTCGTTCGGCATCCCGGACGACGTGGTGATGAACTACACCGACGACGTGGTGCTCGAGTCCCCGAACGGCCACTTCGTCCGCGACCAGCCCGGCGCGGTGCTGGAGTTCGCCGACTTCAAGCGCTACCTCGTCCGGGACGGCCGCGAGCAGGGTGCCGAGTACCGGTTCGACTCGCGTGTCTCGAAACCCATCACCGAGAACGGCGAGGTGGTCGGGGTCAGGTACGACGGCGACCGCGAGGCGTACGCCGACGTCGTGGTCGACGCGACCGGCCCGGCCGCGCCGCTGGCGAAGGCGCTCGACGTGGTCGACCTCGAGCGCGAGAACCAGGCCATCGGCGTCGAGTACGAGATGGAGGGCGTCGACGTCGAGGCCGACGGCTACGCCGACCTCACCGACGCGATGATGCTCCGGCTCGACCACGAGTACGCCCCCGGCGGCTACTCGTGGATATTCCACACCGGCGGCGACACCGCGAAGGTCGGCCTCTGCTACCTCCAGAACGAGGCCCACCGCGAGTACGCCCGCGACGGGATGGGCATCGACGACTACCTCCAGCACTGGCTCGACACCGACCCCCGATTCGCCGACGCCGAGCGCATCGAGGGGGAGGTCCACCGGGGTTCGGCCCACGTCCAGTTGCCCGGCGAGATGAGCACGGACGGCTTCATGGCGGTCGGCGACACGGTGCCGACCGTCGACCCGCTCTGGGGCGAGGGCATCCACACCTGCATGAAGTCCGGGCGGGCGGCGGCCGCGACCGCCGACCGGTGCCTGATGCTCGAGGAGGTCGACACCTCGGCCGAGCGGCTGTCGGTGTACGACGACCTCTGGCACAGGGACGTCGCGCCCAGCGTGCGGACCCGACTGTTGATGACCAGGCTGCTGTACCTGGCGTCGAACGAGCGCTACGACGAACTGATGGCCGACCTGAGTCGACTCGACGGCGACACGCTGAGCGAGGCCAACGACGGGAACCCGCGCGCGATACTCCGACTGCTCCACCTCGGGGACCTGCCGCTGCTCGCGCGGTTCGCCCGCGAGCAGTTGGCTCGGTAACCCCCACAAGAGATACCCGTCGCTCGGGCGTACGGTGGCGCGTGAAGTCCGTCCCGACCGAAGAGAGCGGAGTCGCTGGTTTCGGGAGGTGGTAACGTGGCCGAACCGGAGTCCGACGGCCAAACCGACGCGCATCCCGACGGCGGGGTCGGCGCGGGCGGCTCGGAGTCGGCCGGCGCGCTGACGGGCGAACGGACGCCGACGACCGACGTCCTCGACAACCTCATCGAGACCGGGGTCCACGAGATCGAGCGCGAGCGACTGGGGCTGGTCCTGTCGGGGTTCTCGGCCGGGCTGGACATCGGGTTCGGGCCGCTGTTGATGGCGGTCCTGCTGACGCTCAGCGAGGGCGGCTTCGGCGACGTGGGGACCGAGCTGTTGATCGCGAGCGCCTACTCCGTGGGGTTCATCTTCGTCATCCTCGGGCGGTCGGAGCTGTTCACCGAGCACACCACCCTCGCGGTGATGCCGGTGCTCGACGGACAGGCGTCGCTCCGGGGACTGGGCAGGCTCTGGGCGCTGGTGTACGTCAGCAACATTCTCGGCGGACTGGTGTTCACGGCGTTCGTCGTCACGCTGATGCCCAACCTCGGGGTCGCCTCGCCCGAGGCGTTCGGCACCATCGCGCACAAGCTCGTCGACCACGACCTGACGTGGCTGTTCGTGGCGGGCATCCTCGCGGGGTGGCTGATGGGGCTGCTGGCGTGGCTCATCACCGCCGCCCAGGAGACTATCAGCCGGGTGGCGATAATCTGGCTGGTGACCGCCTCCATCGGCCTGCTCCACCTGCCACACTCCATCGCGGGCAACGTCGAGGTGCTGTTCGGCGTGTTCGTCTCGCCGGCGGTGTCCGTGCTGGACTACGCGAAGTTCCTCGCGCTGGCGACGGCCGGCAACGCGGTCGGCGGAGGCGTGTTCGTCGGCGTCCTGAAGTACGGTCACGTCGTCCGTGGCGGCGGCTGAGCGCCGACGGGGCCGGCGCGGCCCGACGCAAGTCCCGACCGGAGCCGTCCCCCGAGATCGCGACGGGCCGGCGTTCCCCGACTCGTCTCCACGCCGGAAAGTTGAATAGCCGTCAATTCAACCCACTGCGCATGAAAGTCGTGCTGGTAGGCGTCGGACAGGCCGGGGGCAAACTCGCCCAGCGACTGGCTCAGTACGACCAACGAATGGATTTCGGTGCGGTCCAGGGAGCGCTCGCGGTCAACTCGGCGAAAGCGGACCTCCGGGAGTTGGACCTGGACACGGTGCTGGTCGGACAGGACCGGGTGAAGGGCCACGGGGTCGGGGGCGACAACGAACTCGGGGCCGAGGTCATGCAGAGCGACGCGACCCAGGTGATGGACTCGCTCGACGGACGCATCACCGCCGACGCGGAGGCCATCTTCGTCGTCGCGGGGCTCGGCGGCGGCACCGGCTCGGGCGGCGCGCCGGTGCTCGCACACGAACTGAATCAGGTCTACGAGATGCCGGTGTACGGGCTCGGAATCCTGCCCGGCCGGGGCGAGGGCGCGATGTATCAGGCCAACGCCGGGCGCTCGCTCAAGACCCTCGTCCGGGAGGCCGACGCCACGCTGCTCATCGACAACGACGCGTGGCACACCTCCGGCGAGAGCGTCGGCGAAGCGTTCGAGACCATAAACCAGAACATCGCCCAGCGCGTCGGGCTGCTGTTCGCGTCGGGCGAGGCGGTCGAGGGGGTCGGCGAGAGCGTCGTCGACTCCAGCGAGGTCATCAACACCCTCCGGTCGGGCGGCATCGCCGCGCTCGGGTTCGCCAGCGCGGAGGCCGGCGAGGACGCCGAAGCGAACGTCAACACCGTGACCTCTATCACCCGCCGGGCGCTGTTGAGCAAGCTCAGCCTGCCCAACGCCATCGACGCCGACTCCGGGCTGCTGGTGGTGGCCGGACAGCCCGACTCCATCCCCCGGAAGGGCGTCGAGCGCGCCCGCAAGTGGCTCGAGGACGAGACCGGCAGCCTCCAGATTCGGGGCGGGGACTTCCCGCTGGACAGCGGTCGGCTCGCGGCGCTCGTCCTGCTCGGGGGCGTCGAGCGCTCCGAGCGCATCGAGGAGTTCATGCAGCGCGCCAAGGAGGCCGCCGAGCAGGCCGACCAGCCCGACGTCGACCCCGCCGAGCAGTTCCAGACCGACGAACTGGACGACCTGATTTAAATCGAGCCGTCGCCGGGAAGCCAGTTTTAACTCGCCGTCGTCCGTCGAGTGACGCATGCGCGTCGTCTCGTTGCTCCCGTCCGCGACCGAAATCGGGTACGCTCTCGGAATCGAACCGGTCGGGGTCTCCCATGAGTGTGACTATCCGCCCCGGGCGGCCGAACTGCCCGCGGCGAACCGGAGCCTCGTCGACCCGACCGCGAGCACCGCCGAGATAAACGAGCAGGTCGAGGCCGCGATGGACGACCACGACGGCGTCTACGACGTGCGCCGCGACGTCCTCCGGGAGCTCGACCCGGACCTGATACTCACGCAGGGCATCTGTGACGTCTGTGCCGTCGATAGCGTCCTGGTCGAGGACGCGCTCGCGGAGCTGGACCTCGACGCACGCGTCCTGACGACCGACCCTCACAGCCTCGAGGACGTGTTCGAGGACGTCCGGCTCATCGGCGAGGCGACCGGTCGAACCGAGCGCGCCGAGTCGCTGGTCGCGGACCTCCGCGAGCGGGTCCGCGCGGTCGAGCGGGCGGTCCCGTCCCGCGCGGCGACCCCGCGAGTCGCGGTCCTCGACTGGATGCAACCGCCGATGACCTCCGGCCACTGGATTCCGGGGATGGTCGAGCGAGCCGGCGGCGCCTACGGACTGGCCGAGCCCCGCGTCCCCTCGCGACCGATAGCGTGGGAAGACGTCCTCGAGTACGACCCGGAGGTCCTCGTCGTCGCGCCCTGCGGGTTCGACCTGGACACGACGCACGACCGCCTCGACGAACTCACCGGCCGCGACGGGTGGCAGGACCTCTCGGCGGTCCAGTCCGGGCGCGTGTACGCCATCGACGGCAACCACTACGTCAACCGACCGGGGCCGCGGCTGGTCGACACGCTGGAGTACTTCGCGGCGATACTTCACCCCGAGACGTTCGAGTCGCCCCCGTCCGACGCCGTCGAGCGGCTGGCCACGAAACCGGCGTCGCCGTCCGGCCGGTAGGTGGGGTCCCAGACGCCCGACACCGTTCGGAGGCGCGCGAACGACGCCAGTTGCGCCCGCTGAACCACTCCGCATCCTCGGCGGACTGAACGGGCGAGCGGGGTCGCGTTTATCGTGGTCGTCTCAGCGCGGCCACTATCTCGCGGGCGCAGAACTGCGCCCGCGAGATATCCCGTTGAGCGACCGTCGCGTGAGCGAAGCGAACGAAAGCCTCGAAAATCGCCGATTTCGGGCCGTAGCGAATCGTCGATTCGCAACACCTCGTCGGTCACAGCCCGCGTGGTTCGAAACTCGAAGAGTTTCGTCATCACGAGCGCGACGCGCTCGGACGACAGCCGGAAGCGAGCAGGACCGTCCGACGGCGGCGAGCGGGCCGAGGGCTCTCGAGGACGTGTTTGCGGTTCGAGTGCCCTCACAATGCGGGCCGAGGGCGTTCGACGACGTTGCGGTTCGAGATCGGAGTCGCCGGGTCGGCCCCGATTTTCAGACCAGGCTCCGACCGTCGAGTTCCGCTGCGTCGTAGTCCAGTTCCAGCAGGTCCAGAATCGTGGGCGCGATGTCGTAGAGGTTCACGTCCTCGACCGTCGCGTCGGGGTCGTCGACGAACAGCGAGGCGTTGTCGAAGCTGTGCATCCCGTTACGGGGACCGTGACCGAACACGTCGTCGTGACCCTTGAACCCGGCCTTGAGGTCGAAGCCGTAGTTGGGGACGGCCACGAGGTCGGGCGCGATGTCGTCGTGGTCGCCCTCGAACGCCGCCTCTTTCTCGACCACGCGGTCGACCACCTTCCGGCCGTCGGGGCCTTCGAGACCCTCAATCGCGGCCTTGAGCTGGTCGCGTTTCTCCTCGTACTCGCTCTCGGGGACGCTCCCACGTGGCTCGCGGCCCTCCAGATTGACGTAGAACCGACCGGGGATGAGCGAGTAGGCCTCGGTGTCGTCGCTGATGTCGCCCAGCTCCTCGTGGTCGTCGTCCTCGTAGGAGAGCCAGCCCTCCTGGCGGAGCCACTCGTTGAAGTGGACCTCGTAGTCGAGGCTGGTGAACCCGTGGTCGCTGGCGACGACCATCGTCACGTCCTCGGGGAGGTTCTGGCGGAGTTCGCCCAGATACGTGTCGAGGGTCCGGTAGAATTCGAGGAACTCCTCCTCGTACTCGCCGCCCTCCTCGTAGTGCTTGTAGAGGAAGTGGTTCACGCGGTCGGTGGTCATGAACACGCCGAACAGCAGGTCCCAGTCGTCCTGCTGGACGTAGTGCTTGAACGCCTCGAACCGGGATTCGAGCGTCTCGTGGGCGTTCTCGATGAACTCGGACTTGTCGTCTTTGTGCCCGAGCTTGGCGTTCGAGTCCATCTTCCAGTCCAGTCCGGAGAGGTACTCCCGGAGTTCGTCGGGGTACGCGCCCTTGTCGACGCCCGGCGAGAGGAAGCCCGAGACCATCCGCTGGACGTTGCGCTGGGGCGGGAAGGTGACGGGGACGTTGAGCACGGTCGCGTCCCGGCCCGCGTCGGCGACCCGGTCCCAGAGCCGGGTGGCCTGCACGTCCCGGCCCATCGGGACGTAGGTGTCGTAGCTCCCGACTTCGCGGTCCTGAAAGCCGTAGACACCCGTCTCGCCGGGATTGACGCCGGTGGTGAGGGAGGGCCAGCACGCCGACGACTCCGGGGGCACGATGCTGTCTATCGGTCCGGACGCGCCTTCGTCGGCGAGGGCGGCGAGATTCTCGAACTCGTCGAAGTGGTCTTCGAGGAAGCTGTACGGCACGCCGTCGATCCCGAAGAACGCGACGCGGGGGTCGTCGTCACCGCGAATCCTATCGAAGAGACCCATGCCCCCGGATAGGAGGACCGGATACAAGAAATTTCTTTTCGGCGGACGCGGAGCCGGCGCGAGCGAGGCCCCAGGGACAGACCCAGCGGGTCGCGAGCCGGGTCAGGAGGTCTCGAACGCCTCGAACAGCGACTTCCGGGTGCTGGCGTCGATGAGCATGTCGAGGGTCTGCTCGTGTTCGCCCCCGACCTGCGCGAACAGGCCCAGCGGCACGCGCGCCGTGGCCGAGTCGGTGTTCCCGCCGGTGGTCTCGCTGGCGTCGAACGCGGATTCGAGGACGTCGAGCGCGTTCGTCCGGACGTCCTCGGCCCGACACGAGACCACGATGGTCTCCTCGTGGATGCCGAACACGGCGGCGGTCGAGACGCCCTCCAGTCGGAGCATGGTGTCGGCGGCCTCGTCGAGCGCCGAGGCCGAGGGGACGCTGCCGACGTTGGTCACGGCGAAGCTGGCCTGTCGCTCGCGGTTGGCGATGGCGTCGCTGATGACGTCGAACGTGTCGCCGCTCATGCCGGGCGACCGGAGGTCCTCGATGCGGCCGAGGTCGGCGTAGGCGTGGAGGAACCCCGCCGCCTCGTAGTCGTGCCGGCCGTTGGCGCGCCGGAAGTCCCGGGTACCGGCCCGGATGCCGTGGAGCAACGCGGTAGCGACCCGCTGGTCGGGGACGACGCCCTCCTCGTCCAGCAGTCGCGTCACCGTGGTCGAGGTCGCGCCGTCGTCGGTCGGGGTCACGGTGAGGATGTTCTCCTCGGCGGTGGGTCGGTGGCGGACCAGCGCGACCACCGGCGGGTTGTTCGAGAGCCGCGGGACGCCACCGCCCCCGCCGACGGCGACCGCGGCCTCCGAGTCCGAGAGACCGTCGGCGTCCTCGCCGACGACCGACAGTTCCAGGTCGAAGATGTTCGAGAACGTCTTGCTGTCCTCGCCCGTGACCGGTCCCTCGGCGAACAGGCGGGCGGTGACGCCCCACTCGCTACAGAGCGCCTGCAGGCCGACTGCGGCCGCCAGCGCGTCGATGCTCGGCCCTTCCGGTACCACGAGCGCGACGCGGTCCTGTCCGGTGATCGCGTTCCTGAGGGCGTCGACCGGCTCCTCGCCGCCGCCGTCACGCCAGTCGTGGACCGACCGTGCGGCGTAGACGGCGAGCCCGCCCGCCACGAGAAGCGTCGCTGCGGCGGCCGCGTACTCGACGCCGCCGAACGGAGTCCCGAGAGCCATCGATTCGGCGTGTTCAGGCCAGCGTCAAATAGTTTCGGGGACGGGCGGCGCTCGGACCCGAGGAGAGGCGGGGCCGACGCGCGGCGGAGAGGCCGGAATTTCGAGGTCCGGTACGGGTGAGAACGGGGCGGAGGGGTCTGCCGGCGGGAACAGGTGGCTGCCCTCTCGTAGCGGATTAGGCGAACTCCTGCTCGTAGAGGTCCATCGCGTGTTCGATGGCGTCTTTCGCAGCCTGCTTGTCCTCCCAGCCCAGCGTCTCGACCTCCTTGCCCGGTTCGAGGTTCTTGTAGGTCTCGAAGAACTCCTCGATCTCGGCGGTCTGCTGGTCCGAGAGGTCCTCGATGTCCTGCACCTCGTCGTAGCGGGGGTCCTCGCTCGGGACCGCGATGACCTTGTCGTCTTGCTCGCCGTCGTCGTCCATCTTCATCAGCGCGACGGGCCGAGCCTCGATGACGCAGCCGGGGAAGGTCTTGTCCTCGACGAGGACGAGCACGTCGAAGGGGTCCTCGTCGTCGTAGTAGCTCTGCGGGATGAAGCCGTAGTCGCTGGGGTAGTGGACGTTCGAGTGGAGCACGCGGTCGAGGACGACGCCGGGAACGTCCTTGTCGTACTCGTACTTGTTGCGCTCGCCTTTGAGACATTCCACGACAGCGTATATCTCCTCGGGCGGGTTCGGTCCGGTCTCGAGGTCTTCCCAGAGGTTCGTCATGGTGCAGTCCGGAACTCGGTCCGAGGTCCGGAAAGTCCTTTCGGCATTCCGTGGGGAGGTGACTGCCCCGCCGGACGGTCGGCAGTCCGCTCGGGGTCCGGCGACGACCCCGGCAATTCGTGCCCCGAGCCGAACCAATTTTTTTACGAGTCCCGTTACGTACCGACCGTCTGGTGGGTCGACTCCCCGATACGGTCGAAAGCGTCAGCGGAGTTGGGAAAGATTAAATACCACCGTGACAAATCATCGGATGTCAGAGTCTATGTCAGAGGCACAGACACTCACAGAGACTAGTACCGCTCGCAACCTCACCGCGTTCCAGACGAACATCCTGACCATCCTCTCCGAGGAGCCGATGTACGGGCTCGCCATCAAGCGCGAGCTCGAGGATTACTACGGCGAGGAGGTCAACCACGGACGCCTCTACCCCAACCTCGACACGCTGGTCGAGAAGGGCTACGTCGAGAAGAGCGAACTCGACAAGCGCACCAACCAGTACGAGCTCACCGACGAGGGGCTGGCCGTCGTGGTCGACGGGCTCGAATGGACTCTCTCGAAGTTCGTGACCGACGACGAGCGCGCCGACCAGGTCCGCGACCTCGTCGCCAGCAGCGAGTAGACGCCGCCCCACGAATTCCGATCGGAGCGTCTCCGTTCCGCGGCTCCGGAGACCGGCCGGGACGGACGATTTCGCTACTTCTCGCTCGCGATCTCGAACACGTAGTCGAGCGACTCCTCGACGATTGCGCGCTGGTCGTCGCTCGGCCACGCGTTCCGGGGGAAGTACTCCGCGAGGAACTCCTCGACTTCGTCGTCGGTCGCGGACTCGACGGGGCGGGCGTAGTGGTTGCCCATGAAGTCCGCGAACGCCGCCGCGTTGTCGCCGTGGACGTCGCCGTGGTCCTCGCGGACCCGAGCCACGACCCGGCGGTTGTGTTCCTCGACCGCCACCCACTCTTCGGGTTCGCCCGGCCCGGACAGCGACACCTCGACCGCACGGGAGGTGTCCTCGACGCGCTCGGGGCGTATCATGTCGCCGTCCACCCAGTCGTCGGGATGGACGACGAGGGTCTCGCCGGCGTCGTCCGCTCGAACCCGCGCCGTGAAGTCGTGGTCGGCCAACAGGTCGGCCCGCTCCTCGCGGTAGGCCTCGGCTTCGGCGTCGTCGACCGCCTCGCGTGCGAGTCGGGTGAGCCGTTCGGCGCGCTCCACGACCGCTTCCGGGAGGTCGCCGTCCTCGGCGGACGCCTCCTCGTCGGACGCCTCGCGGGACGGGTCGGCGTCAGGCATCGTCGAGCGCCTCGTTGGCTAGCTCGTCGGCGCGCTCGTTTATCTCTCGCGGGACGTGCGCGAGGTCCCAGTCGTCGAAGTCGTCGAGCAGTTCCCGGACGGTCACCCGATACTCGCGCAGTTCGGGGTCGTTGGTGTTCCACGCGCCGGTGACCTGCTTGACTATCAACTCGGAGTCGCCCTTGAGTTCGACCGAGTCGAAGCCGTAGTCGCTGGCCGCCCGGAGTGCGCGGAGCAACGCTTCGTACTCGGCCTGATTGTTGGTCGCGCGCCCGACGGTTTCGCCGCCCTCGGCGGCGATGCCGTCGCTGGTGACGAGGACCCACCCGGCCGCTGCGGGGCCGGGATTGCCTCGGCTCGCGCCGTCGAAGTAGACGTAGGCGTGGCCGCCGCCGTCGCGCAGCACGGCTTCGACGTCCTGCGGATTCGCGCCCTGGACCACGACCTTGTCGTCGTAGGCGACCGCGACCGCGTCGCCGTAGGTCGCGCGCCAGCGCTCGTGGTCGTCGTTGCCCGCCGACACGTCCGCGCCCGCCTCGACCAATTTCTCGCGGGCGGCGGCCACGTCGCACTCGATGACCGGCATGGGCGTTGCTCGGCGGCACCGACGTAAACGATTTCCGGTGGCGGGTCGAACCGGTGATTCGCGTCGTGGGCCGAGTACGTCCGGGAACGCGCTCGAACCTCGACTTCCGTCCTCTCGGCAAGGACACGTTTCGGCCAAGGGTTTAAGTACTTCGGCGATACTACTATAAAAGTGCGATGACACGGTCCACTCGCCAGCGGGAGCGCCAAGCCGAGGCGGAGGAAACGGCGGAGGAGTCAGAGGGTGTACGGGAATGCCCGGAGTGTGGTTCTGACAACCTCGTCAAGAGTTCCGACAGGGCGGAGCTCGTGTGTGATGACTGCGGTCTGGTCGTGGAGGAAGAACAGATAGACCCCGGCCCCGAGTGGCGGGCGTTCAACCACCAGGAGCGCCAGGAGAAGTCCCGCGTGGGTGCCCCGACCACGCAGACGATGCACGACAAGGGGCTGACGACCACCATCGACTGGAAGGACAAGGACGCGTACGGCCGTTCGATTTCCTCGAAGAAGCGCTCGCAGATGCATCGGTTGCGCAAGTGGCAAGAGCGCATCCGGACGAAGGACGCGGGCGAGCGCAACCTCCAGTTCGCGCTGAGCGAGATCGACCGCATGGCGTCGGCGCTGGGCGTGCCCCGGTCGGTCCGCGAGGTGGCGTCGGTCATCTACCGGCGGGCGTTGAAGGAGGACCTCATCCGGGGCCGGTCCATCGAGGGGGTCGCCACCAGCGCGCTGTACGCCGCCTGCCGCAAGGAGGGCATCCCGCGAAGCCTCGAAGAGATCTCGGAGGTCTCGCGGGTCGAGCGTAAGGAAATCGGACGAACCTATCGGTACATCTCCCAGGAACTCGGCCTGGAGATGAAGCCCGTCGACCCGAAGAAGTACGTGCCCCGCTTTTGCTCGGAGCTCGAACTCAGCGAGGAGGTCCAGACCAAGGCCAACGAGATTATCGAGACCACCGCCGAGGAGGGCCTGCTGTCGGGCAAGTCGCCGACGGGGTACGCGGCCGCCGCCATCTACGCCGCCTCGCTCCTGTGCAACGAGAAAAAGACCCAGCGCGAGGTCGCCGACGTCGCCCAGGTCACCGAAGTCACCATCCGCAACCGCTACCAGGAACAGATCGAGGCGATGGGCATCCACAGCTGACGCCGGGGCGAATTTCGACGATTCCTCGCGGTTCGACACGTCCGCGCCGACCGGTCTCGACCGCTGCGTAGTTTCAAGGACGAGGACGGGACGAACAGTCCCCGTGACCTGAGACCTGACGCGGGGCGGCCGAGCGAAACCGGCGGTGCGACCGCTCCGCGACCGGACAGCACCACCTGCACGCTCCACTAACCTGCACGCCCCACTAACCTGCATGCCCCACTGATTCGTGCGGTCCCCGAGTAAGGTTCAAATCGTTCGGGACCCAAGCGGGGGCGAATGCGTCTCGACGAGTACATCGAGGACCTGGAGCCGGACGACGAGGACCGCAAGCGCCGGCTCGCCGAGGAGAAGTCCTACGAGATTCTCGACTACGTCGAGCAGGTCGAGGACCGCTTCTCCGAGGTGACGCAGGGCGACGCGATGGTCGGGAGCACGTCGCCTTCGGTGTTCGTCGGGCACTCGAACTACCCCAGCGTCTCGACGGGTATCCTCTCGCCGGTCGGCGCGGAGGAGCGCGCCGCGGAGTTCGCCACCAGCAGCGAGTGGTACCAGCGCGGTCTCGACATCGACAACGTGCTCCAGTACCGGACCGGCCTGCTCAACTCCAACCACTCGGCCGACGTGGGCAACGTCTCGGACGCGTGGGACGGCTTCCTCGGCACACAGCGCGAGGTCGCCATCGCCGACCGGCCCGTCGACGTCGAGATCGGCCTCTCGAACTCGCTGGACCTCGACCTCGACCTCGACGACGTGACCACGCCCACGGGTCCCTCGGCGCGTGCGACATCGGCCGACCTCACCGAGAACCCCCACGTTCCCCGGCCGGTGAAGAAGACCCTCGAAGACGACGACTGGCAGGCCCAGGGCGCGATGACCTACCTCTACCGACGGGGGTTCGACGTCTACGACATCAACGACGTCCTCTCGGCGGGCGCGCTCGGTCGGGGCGAGAACCGGCGGCTCGTGCCGACGCGATGGTCGATTACGGCGGTCGACGACACCATCGGGCAGTACCTCCGAGGCGGGATTCGAACCAATCCGAGCGTCGACGAGACGCAGGTCTGGGTCAACGAGTACGTTGGCAACCGCTACTGGGTCGTCCTGACGCCCGGCCAGTGGGAGTTCGAACTGGTCGAGATGAAGGCCCCCGGCAGCATCTGGAACCAGGACCCCACGGGCGAGACGTGGATGAGCAGCGCCCACGAGGGGTACGAGGGCCGGACCAGTTACGTCGACGAGACGGCGGGTGCGTACTACGCCTCCCGACTGGGCGTCCTCGAACACCTCGACTCGGTCGGTCGACAGGCGAAGTGTCTCGTCCTGCGGGAGGTCTCGGACGAGTACTGGGCACCGGTCGGCGTCTGGCAGATTCGCGAGAGCGTCCGGAACGCCTTCGACGGCGAGTACGGCGAGGCCGAGACGTTCCACGGCGCGGTCCGAGCACTGTCCGACCAGCTCCCCGTTTCGCTGCCCGCGCTCCGGCGGAAGTCAGAACTGCTGTCGGGCCTGCAGGCCAATCTGGCGGACTTCTCGTGACAAGGCTTATGTCCGGCGTCGAACCACGTCAGGTATGGTTCCCCTGTTCGGCCCGGTCCCCGGCGGAATGGAGATCGTCGTCATCCTCCTCATCGCAGTCGTGGTGTTCGGCCTCCCGCTGGTGTTGCTCGGCGGCGGATTCTTCCTCTACCGTGGCTCGAAGTCCGAGGACGAAGAACTCGCCGCGCTCCGCCGGGAAGTCGAGGCGCTCCGCGAGGAAATCGAGCAGTTGGACGACGAGGAGTAGCTACGCTGCGTCGAGGTTCGACCACGCTTCGTCGACCAGTTCACCGGTCTCGGCCACGATGTCGGCCCACTCGTCGTCGTCGGGAGCCAGCCCGACGAGTCGGGCGATTCGCATGATGCTGACGTGGTAGACCACCTGCCGGCCGGGTTCGTCCTGCCAGACGACCACGTTGCACGGGAACAGCCCGCCGATGCGATTGTCGCTGGCGTCGAGCGCGCGGTCGGCCATGCTCGGGTTGCACGCGCCGAGCACGTAGTAGGAGTCGTGGTCCGCGCCCTCGACCTTCTCGTTCAGGAGTTCGGAGGGCGAAAACTCCTCGGGAACGCCGAAGCCGGCCGCCACGAACGCTTCCCTGACGTGCTCGATGGCTTCCTCGTGGTCCATCTCCAGTACTGCTCGCTTCTCGCCGACGTCGCTGGCGTCGAGTGCCGTGGGGTCGATGGGGAGTGGCATGCGAGCCACTTCGCGCCCCGGAGATAAAAAGTGGCGCTCTTCGGGAACTCAGACCGGAATCGGAAGCCACGACAGCCAGCGAACCACCCGCTCGGTCGGGACGAGCGGTGGATGGAGCACCAGCCAGTCCAGCACCGCGAGCCCCGCCCCGTGGGCGACCACTGACGGCAGGATGGACTCGCTCTCGTAGTCGACCGCGCCGAACAGCACGTCGGTCGGCCCCGACAGCGCCAGTTCGATGGGCGGCTTGTACATGTGGTGGAAGGCGTACACAACCGGGCTGATGAACACGCTCTTGAACCCGAGTTCTCGCACGCCGACGCACAGCAACCCCCGGTAGTACGTCTCGGCGGCCAGCGCGATGACGAACTGCGCGACCGCGTGCGGGAGGAACTCCCGGAGCGCGGCGCTGGTCTCCCACATCGGATAGTAGGCGCGGACGGTCGGGAGCGAGGACCCGACCACGTAGAACGGGAGGACGAACAGCACGAGCAACACGGTGTTGCGGACCGCGGTCCGGTCGACGCGGAAGCCGATGTGGCGACCGTGCCGCGCCGCGAGCGCGAGCGGTGCGAGGACGTAGACGACGACGTCTCTGAGGAGTCGGTCGGTCAGTCCCGTCACGTCCCACGTCATCCAGACGGCGGTCAACACCGCTCCGGCGAGGAGTGCGCGCTGGACCCAGCTCAGCCGGGCGACGCGCCGGCGGACCGACCGAGCGACGGACACGCTACTCGCTCGCGGTCGGGACCGGACCGGTCCCCGCGACGGCTCGGACCGCCTCGAGGAACTCCTGACGGCTCTCGAAGTAGGTCGCGTCGACCTCGTCCAGCAGCGCCGCGACCTCGCGGGGCCCGTCGGGCGTCCGGACGGTCACGTCGCCCTCCTTCCGGCGGACCTCGCTGTGCTCGATGGGCCAGTGGAGTCGCGACGCCACGCGCGCCAGCGGCGCGCCCTCGACCGGTTCACCCTCGCCGAGTTCGACGGCAGGTTCCGCGTCCTCGTCGTTGTCGTCAGCCATGTCTCCGACTTCGGAAGCCCCAAGATTAGGGTTTTCGATACGACCCAATCGGTCGCCGCGCTCGCGGCCGCCCGGTCGGGACGCGCGGCGGCGTCCGGGACCAGCCGGGCGGCCGATTACGCCCGGACGACGACGTGGCCGTCGCTGTACACCGTGATATCGTAGTCGAGCAGCGAGAAGACCACGTGACCGCTCCCCCGGGGCATCCCGTTGTGTCGGTCGTCGAATAGGTTGTCGAGCGCGTCGGGGTCGATGCGGTCGTACAGCCGAGCCCCGAGTTCGGCGGGGTCGGCGTCGGCCGCGTCGGCGACCGCCTCTATGACTGCGGCGCTGAGCGGTTCGTTTCTGTCGTAGGTCGTGGTCTCGACGACGCCAGCGTCCTCGCTGAGGTCCTCGGTCATGTTCTCACTCATCCTCGTATCCCACCGTTCGGTCAGTGATATCGGAGTGTGGTCCACCTACGCATAAAAAATCACCGTATGACATTTGAAACGGTTGGGGGAGTGTCAATACAAACGGGTCGTGTTCGGTCCGGCTCAGGGCTCGTTCTCCGCGATTTCCCGGATTGCCCCCGCGAGCACGTCGATACCGATGGGGATGGTGTCCTCGTCCACGTCGAAGGTCGCGGTGTGGTGGCCGCCCGGGTGGTCGGTGCCGACGCCGACGTACGCCGCGAGTCCGCCGTTCTGCTGGACCGCTCGCATCAGGTAGGTCGCGTCCTCGCTCCCGCCGAGTTCGTCGCGCTCGAGAACGCTGTCGACGTCGTCGAGGCCGGTGGCGACGTCGCCGACGACGTCCACGAGTTCGCCGTCGCTCTCGGCGCTCGGTGCCTCGCCGTTGGTCTCGTACGCGACCGCGCAGCCGTGCATCTCGGCCGCCGCGTTCACGACGCGCTCGGCGCGCTCGGCCGTGTAGTCCTTGAGTTCGGTGGTCTCGCCTCGGACCTCCCCTTCGAGGGCCGCGCGCTCGGCGATGATGTTGGTCGCGGTGCCGCCCTCGACCGTGCCCGCGTTGACGCGGGTGGGGCCGTCCTCGTGGCGCGGGATGGCGTAGAGGTTCTGGATGGCGGTCGCGAGCGCCTGGATCGCGTTCTCGCCCTCGTTGGGCTGGCCGCCGGCGTGAGCCGGCTCGCCCTCGAACTCGGCCGCGAACTGGCTGACCGCGAGGAAGCCGTCCATGCCCGCGATTACCTCGCCGGTCGGGTGGTCGAGGCCGACGTGGACCGCGAGCAGGTAGTCGACGTCCGCGAGGTGGTCGCTCTCGGCCATCGCCTTCCCGCCGGCGATCATCTCCTCGCCAGGCTGGAAGAAGACCTTCAGCGTGCCGGGGAACTCGCCGTCCTTCACGGCCTCGACGACGCCCAGCCCGATGGTCGCGTGGGCGTCGTGACCGCAGGCGTGCATCGCGCCCTCGTGCTCCGAACGGAACCCCTCGGCGGCGGGAACGTGGTCGTCGTCGGTCGACTCTCCCCGAAGGAGGCCGTCGATGTCGACCCGGAGGCCCACGGTCGGTCCCTCGCGCTCGCCCTCGACGACCGCGACCGCGCCGGTGTAGCCGCCCTCAAGGCGTTCGAGGATTGCCTCGTCCGCGCCCGCCTCGCGGGCCTGCTCGTACCACTCGGCGAGTTCCTCGTCGTCGGGGACCGCCATGCGCTCGTCCTCGGCGATGGCGTCCGGGCCGACGTAGAGGTCGTCGACGCCGATGCGTTCGAGTTCCTCGACGATTCGTGCGGTGGTGTAGAACTCGCGCCACGCGGGCTCGGGGTGGCGGTGGAGGTCGCGGCGAATCTCGACCAGTCGGTCTCGCTCGACTCGTTGGCTCATGGGCGTTCGGAGGAACGTGGAGGCCTTAAGTGCTTGAGGCCCGGCAAACCGTGCTGGCGACGGGTTGGCCGACAACTCGACGGTTCCGCGTCGCGCGCCGGCCCGACGGGCAAATCGGCGCATGTTGGTCCTACAGACGAATCGGCGCATGCTGGTCCTACAGACGAATCGGCGCGTGCTGGCGGACCCTCGTGGTCCGCCAAGCCGCGCGAGGGCTGAGGACCGCAGCAACGCGAGGACCGCAAGCGGTTGGGGAGGCGTGAGGCTCGCAGTCGCGGTGCGGATGCGGTGCGGATGCGGTGCGGTCGCGGTGACTCATTGGCTCAAGCAGTAGCTCGTTCGCTTCGAACTCCACGAAAAACCACTCTCAACACCAGCAACCACTCTCAACACCAGCAACCACTCTCAACACTAGCAACCACTCCCAGCACCAGCAACCACTCCCGAACACCAACACGCGACGCCCACCAGCCATCGAGTACGAGCCACGAAAGCGGCGAAAAACAGCCCCGAACAGGAAGTAACCCCCGAACAGGGAACAAGCCTCGAACGAGAGAATCAGAGCCGAAATCGGAACGTCAGGCCATCTGCTCTATCTGTTCGAGTTCGACCTCGACGTGGACGCCGTCGGGGAAGTCGAACTCGGCGACCTGTCGGGCCAAGTCGTTGTGGCCCACGATCTCCATCTGGCGGCTGTACACCGTGTACTCCCACGACCGGAACTGGCGGGACTGGTCGCCGGACGTGGACTTGTACTGGGGGACCGTGATGCGGTCCGGCGGGGCCGAGTGGGGGCCGCGTAGCTCCGCGCCCTTTCGTTGTGCTGTCGAGCGAATCTCGTCGACGACGTGCTCCAGCGCGGGCCGATTCCCGCTCTGGAGTTGGATGCGAGTGACGAAGGTCATGGCTGGGAGTTCGGTGTCGCTGTGTTTCTGCACGGAGCTACGTAAATCGTCTGCTCTCGGTCGGAGTGTGGCGGTCGAAAAATCGACCCCGGGTCAGTCGTCGCGCTCGACGACCTCTATCTCGTGGCCGTCCGCGTCCTTCGTGAACGCGTACCGGTCGTCGCAGGACGCGGGGTCGCGGTAGTCCTCGGCGTCGCGGGCCAACAGCGTCTCCCAGTCGTCGTGCAGGTCGTCGGCCCGAATCGCGAGGTGGCCCCACGCGTCGCCCAGTTCGTACGAGCGACCGTCGTAGTTGTACGTCAGCTCGACCGCCATCGCCTCGTCGGCCGCGCCCTCGGGCTTCACGAAGTAGTTGGCGAAGGTGTCGGACTCCCAGCGGCCGGTGTGTTCGTACTCCAGCTTGCGGGTGTACCAGCCCAGCGACTCGTCGGCGTCCTCGACACGGATCATGGTGTGGTCGAGGCTCCACCGCGCGCCGTGGTCGCGCTCGACGATTTCGACCTCGTGACCGTCGGGGTCTTTGACGAACGCGTACGAGCCACCGCACGAGTCGGGGTCCCGATAGTCCTCGACGCCCTCGTCCATCAGTTGCTCGTAGGCGTCGTACACGTCCTCGACCCGCACCGCGATGTGGCCCCACGCGTCGCCCAGTTCGTAGGTGCGGTCGTCGTGGTTGTAGGTGATCTCCAGCAGCGCACCCTCCTCGTGGACGTCCTCGGGGCCGAGGTAGACGTTCGTGAAGGTGTCGGCCTCCCAGCGGCCCTTCTCCTCGTAATCGAGGTGGTCGCCGTACCAGTCGAGCGTCGCGTCGAGGTCCTCGACGCGCATCATCACGTGGTCGAGCGTCGCGTTCATGACGGTCGGACGTTGGCGTGCCGGAGCGAAAAGGCTACGGTTCGCGGAAGCGACGCGGGACGTCGCGACGGTATCGAAAACCGCTGGCGGACGAACAGCGCGGGCCCGAAGTCACCGAAACAAAGTCCCGAGACCGGACCCTTCGGTCCCGGCCCGCACGCTTAACCGAGACTCACACGAATCCCGACCCATGAGCGACCACGACCGCGACCTCGCCGAGCGACTCGGCGACCTCGACGTGGACGACCGCGTCCGAGTCACGACGACCGGCGACGCCGGCTTCGAGGGTCCCGCGAGCCCGATCGAGTACGTGCCCGAAGCGTCCCTTCGGGTCGAGGTTCGCCCGGAGAACAGCGACGAGCGCTACGAGATGCGGGCCGACTACGACGACGGGTGGAGCGACGTCACGGCTCGATCGGCCGACATGGCCGGCGAAGACACCGAGTGGCGGGACCTCGGCACGGTCGAGCGCGTGGAGGTCGGAAGCGAGGGCGACGCCGACGACTGGGAGTGGGGCGTCTCGTGACCCGCGGGGCGTCGGTCCGGAAACCCGAGTCACCGCGTACTCCGTAGAATCGCGGCAGGACGGCGCGACGGCGGGCGACGCGGCCACGTACGATTCGTTGCGTTTATATGGAGCGGCCGAATACGTAAGCGTGCATAGAAGCCTGTAGGGGCGTCGGGTCCCGAGTCCGAGAGGGCGACAGTGAGTGCAAGCGTGTCGAGGTAGCCTAGTCTGGCCCACGGCGCAGGGTTGCTAACTCTGTGGCGTCAAGCCTCGAGGGTTCGAATCCCTCCCTCGACGCTCTCAGTACCCAACCATGAGTACGGAAGAACAACAGGAGGAAGACGAGGACCTTCGCTACTTCGTCCGCGTCGGGCAGACGGACCTCGACGGGACGAAGTCGGTCGAACGGTCCTTGACCGAACTGAACGGAATCGGTCGACGAGCGGCGCGCATCGTCGCCGACGAGACCGACGTGGACCGGACGGCGACGTTCGGCCGGCTCGACGACGACCAGATCGACGAGGTCGTCGACGCGGTCCAGAGCTTCGCCGACACGGTCCCCGAATGGCTCGCTAACCACCGCAACGACTACTTCTCCGGCGAGACGACCCACGAGACGGGCAACGACCTCGACATGACCCGTCGACAGGACATCAACCGGATGAAGATGATAGACTCCTACAAGGGCGTGCGTCACAAGCGCGGCCAGAAGGTGCGCGGTCAGCGGACCCGGTCGACGGGCCGCACCGAGGGCACCATCGGCGTCAACGTCGAGGAGATCAAAGAGGAGCAGGCGGCCGAGGAGGCCGCCGAAGAGGAGGGCGGTGAGGAATAATGGCGCTCGGCGACAACACCAAAGGTTACGAGACGCCGAACCACCCCTTCCAGGGCGAACGCATCTCCGAGGAGTCGAGCCTCGTCGACCGCTACGGCCTCCAGAACAAGGAGGAGCTGTGGCGCGCCCAGAGCGAACTGCGGGGCTACCGCCGCGAGGCGCGTGACATCCTCGCCGAGCAGGCCCAGGGCACGGCCGCCGACGACGCGGTCGAGTCCGCGGAGTTCGTCGCCCACCTCCAGCGCATCGGCGTGCTGGACGAGGGCGACGAACTCGGCGACGTGCTGTTGCTCGACGTGACCGACGTGCTCGAGCGCCGTCTCCAGACGGTCGCCTACCGCAAGGGTCTGGCCAACACGCCCGACCAGGCGCGGCAGTTCGTCACCCACGGCCACGTCGTCGTGGACGGTCGCCGCGTGCAGGCGCCCTCGTACAAGGTCGAGGTGGCCGAGCAGAGCACGGTCCAGTTCGACGAGCACAGTCCCCTCGCGGACGAACTGCACCCCGAACGAGCGGAGGCTAACGAATGAGCGCAACCGACGACGACAAGTGGGGCGTCGCCCACGTACACGCATCGTTCAACAACACCATCATCACGGTCACCGACCTGACCGGTGCCGAAACCATCGCCAAGTCCTCGGGCGGGACCGTCGTCAAGCAGAACCGCGACGAGTCCTCGCCGTACGCCGCGATGCAGATGGCCGAGACGGTGGCCGAGGAGGTCAAGGCCGCCGGCATCGAGGGCGTCCACGTCAACGTTCGCGGTCCCGGCGGGAACCTCCAGCAGAACCCCGGTCCGGGCGCGCAGGCGACCATCCGGGCGCTGGCTCGCGCGGGACTCGAAATCGGTCGCATCGAGGACGTGACCCCGATTCCGCACGACGGCACCCGAGCCCCCAAGGGCAAGAGTGGATTCTAACCCATGACAGAACAGTACGAGGTCGAGTTCGTCGAGCGCGGTGACCGGGAGGCCCGGTTCCTCGTTCGCGGCGCGACGCCGGCGTTCGCCAACGGCATCCGTCGAGCCATCGTCGCCGACGTGCCGACGCTGTCCATCGACACGGTCCGGTTCGTGGAGAACTCGTCGGTGATGTTCGACGAGCAGCTCGCGCTGCGGCTCGGTCTCGTGCCGCTGTCGACGCCGCTCGGGGAGTTCGAGGAGGGCGACACCGTGACGCTCAGCCTCGACGTGTCGGGGCCGGCCACCGCCTACTCGGGCGACCTCGTGAGCGCCGACGAGATGGTCGAGCCCGCCGACGACAACGTCCCGATAATCGAACTCAAGGACGACCAGCGGCTCGAACTCGAAGCCGACGCCGTCCTCTCGACCGGGAAGGACCACGCCAAACATCAGGGCGGCGTGGCCGTCGGCTACCGGCACCTCCAGCGCGTGGAGGTCGTCGGCGACCGCGACGAGTACGGCGACGCCGAGGAGACCAACATCCTTCGTGGCGTGATCGAAGAAGACGGCGAGTTGGTCCCCACCGAGACGTTCGACCACGACCTCACCCAGCGCTACCCCGGCAAGGAGGTCGAGGTTCACGACGTGCCCAACGCCTTCGTGTTCCACGTCGAGACCGACGGGTCGCTGACCATCGACGAGATCGTGACGGCGGCGGCCGACACCATCGGCTCGCGGGCCGACGAACTCGAACAGGCAGTACAGTTGTAAACCATGCAGGGTCCCTCGAACCACACCTCGGTCGCGACGTCCGCCCCTCCCGTCGGGTCGCCCGACCCGACCGGGGCCGGCAGTTATACCGAAAGTGGTTTGAAGGGCCACCCGCTACACACTGTTGCCCGCGACGGGCTGCACGTGTGTTCTACGTGCAGGGATAGCCAAGTCAGGCCAACGGCGCAGCGTTCAGGGCGCTGTCTCGTAGGAGTCCGCAGGTTCAAATCCTGCTCCCTGCACTGCAATTCTCGTTCCAATCAGGAGGAAGTAGTATGAGCAAGACGAATCCGAGGCTCACCAGTCTCATCGCCGATCTCAAGTCGGTGTCCCGCGATTCGGACGCCGACGTGTGGAGTACTGTCGCGGACCGCCTCGAGAAGCCTCGCAGCACGCACGCGGAGGTCAACCTCGGCCGCATCGAGCGGTACGCCGAGGAGGACGAGACCGTCATCGTGCCGGGCAAGGTTCTCGGAAGCGGTGCCATACAGAAGACCGTCACGGTCGCCGCCGTGGACTTCTCGTCCACCGCGGAGACCAAGATCGAGCAGGCAGACGGTGAGGCTCTCGAACTCGAACAGGCACTCGAACGCAACCGAACCGGCTCGAACGTGCGGGTGATTCGATGAGTCTCGCCGAGTTCGACGCCGACGTCGTCGTCGACGCCCGCGACTGCATCCTCGGTCGCGTGGCGAGTCAGGTCGCCGAGCGCGCGCTCGACGGCGAGCGCGTCGCGGTGGTCAACGCCGAGCGGTCGGTCATCACCGGCGACGAAGACGACGTGATGGAGACCTACCGTAAGCGGGCCGACCTCGGTTCGGACCGGGGACCGTACTACCCCAAGCGCCCGGACATGATATTCAAGCGCTCGATTCGCGGCATGCTCCCGTACAAGCAGGACCGGGGCCGCGAGGCGTTCGAGAACGTCCGCGTGTACGTGGGCGACCCGTACGACGACGCCGAGGCGGAGGTCCTCGACGGCACGTCGCTGGACAGGCTCTCGAACATCCGCTTCGTCCAGCTGGGCGAAGTCAGCGAAAATCTGGGTGCTAACGTCACATGGTAACCAACACGAGCGGCAAGAAGAAGACGGCCATCGCCCGCGCCACCGTCACCGACGGCGAGGGCCGGGTCCGAATCAACTCCCAGCCGGTCGAGCTGGTCGAACCCGAGACGGCCCAGCTGAAGATGCTGGAGCCGTTCCGCATCGCGGGCGACGAGTACCGCGACGACGTCGACGTCGACATCGCGGTCGAGGGCGGCGGCATCAGCGGGCAGGCCGACGCGGTCCGCACCGCCATCGCTCGCGGGCTGGTCGAGTACACCAACGACGCCGAACTCCGCGACGCGTTCGTGGAGTTCGACCGCTCGCTGCTGGTCAACGACTCGCGGCGCTCCGAGCCCAAGAAGTGGGGCGGCCCCGGCGCTCGGGCGCGCTACCAGAAGTCCTATCGGTGATACAGATGACAGGAAACCCGCGGTCCCGAACGGAGGCCCGATAACCCATGATGGTACCAGTCAGGTGTTTCACCTGTGGCAAGGTCGTCGGGGAGTACTGGGAGGAGTACAAGGCGCGAGCCGCCAACGAGGAGGGCGACGAGGACCCCGAGAAGGTGCTCGACGAACTCGGCGTCGAGCGACAGTGCTGTCGCCGCATGCTCGTCTCGCACAAGGACCTCGTCGATGTCGTGGCACCCTACCAGTGATGTCCCAGAAACAGACCTACTCGCGGTACGAGAAGGCCCGCATCATCGGCGCGCGAGCGCTGCAGGTGTCGTACGGCGCGCCCGTGCTGACCGACACCGACGAGATAGAGCCCATCCTCATCGCGGCCGAGGAGTACGACGCCGGCGTGTTGCCGTTCACCGTGCGCCGGGGTGACCAGTAGGCATGACGCTCGTCAGCGAGGTCCGACTCCGGCAGGTGCTCGACTCCCGCGGCAACCGGACCGTCGAAGCGGACGTGCGGACCGAGAGCGGCGGGTTCGGCCGTGCGGCCGCGCCGAGCGGTGCCTCGACTGGCGAGTACGAGGCGGTCGAGCGCGACCCCAGCGAGGCCATCGCCGCCGCCCGCGAGCACGCCGTCCCCCGACTCGAAGGTCGGGTGTTCGTCGGCGACCAGCGGGACGTCGACCGGACGCTCCGGGCCGCCGACGGCACGGAGAACTTCTCGGAAATCGGCGCGAACAGCGCCGTCGCAATCAGCATGGCCGCCGCGAAGGCCGCCGCCGACGTCACCGGCGCGCCACTCTACCAGCATCTGGGGGGCGCGTTCCGGGGCGAACAGTTCCCGACGCCGCTGGGCAACGTGGTCGGCGGCGGCGAGCACGCCGCCGACGCGACCGCGATACAGGAGTTCCTCGCCGCGCCCGTGGGCGCGCCCGGCGTCCAGGACGCGGTGTTCGCCAACGCGGCGGTCCACCGCGAGGTGCGGGACCTGCTTGACGAGCGCGGAATCGCCGCCGGCAAGGGCGACGAGGGCGCGTGGGCACCGTCGATAGACGACGAGACGGCCTTCGAGGTCGTCGACGAGGCCACCGACGCGGTGGCCGACGAACTCGGCTTCGAGATACGGTTCGGCCTCGACGTCGCGGCCGCCGAACTGTACGACGAGGAGGCCGAGGCGTACGTCTACCGGGACGCGACCCGCGACACCGACGAGCAGATAGAGTACATCGCCGACCTGGTCGAGGAATACGACCTCGCGTACGTCGAGGACCCGCTCGACGAGGACGACTACGAGGGCTTCGCCGAACTCACCGAGCGGGTCGGCGACCGGACGCTGGTCTGTGGCGACGACCTGTTCGTCACCAACGTCGAGCGACTGGAGGCGGGCATCGAGCAGGGTGCCGCCAACAGCATCCTGGTCAAGCCCAACCAGATCGGCACGCTCTCGGACGCCGTCGACGCCGTGGAACTCGCGGTCGAGAACGGATACGACCCGGTCATCTCCCACCGAAGCGGGGAGACCGAGGACACCACTATCGCACACCTCGCCGTGGCGACCGCCGCCCCGTACATCAAGACGGGCGCGGTCGGCGGCGAGCGAACCGCGAAGCTGAACGAACTCATTCGCATCGAGCAGAACGTTTCCACACCATGAGCGAGAACGACAGCGAACAGGTAGAAGACGAAGGCCTCGAAGCCGCCGAATCGGAGACCGACCTCGACCCCGAGGACGAATCCGGTGCGGAGCCGTCGGTCGACACCGGCGACGACGTGGCGGCGCAGGCCGACGACGACGAAACGACCGCCGACGCGGCCGCCGCCGCCGAGGCAGCCGAAAACGCCGGACCGAGCCTCGACGAGGACGTGATGGACGACCAGGAGGAGGCCGACCTCCTCATCCCGGTCGAGGACTACCTCGGCGCTGGCGTCCACATCGGGACCCAGCAGAAGACCCAGGACATGGACCGGTTCATCCACCGCGTCCGGACCGACGGGCTGTACGTCCTCGACGTCTCGAAGACCGACGGACGCATCCGGACCGCCGCCGACTTCCTGTCGAACTACGCGCCCGAGCAGATACTCGTCACCTCCTCGCGCCAGTACGGCCGGTTCCCGGCCGAGAAGTTCGCGGACGCCGTGGGCGCGCGCGCCCGGACCGGCCGGTTCATCCCCGGAACGCTGACCAACCCCAAGTACGACGGCTACATCGAGCCGGACGTCCTCGTGGTGACCGACCCCATCGGCGACGCCCAGGCCGTCAAGGAGGCCATCACGGTGGGCATTCCGGTCATCGCGATGTGCGACTCCAACAACAACACCAGCAACGTCGACCTCGTGGTCCCGACGAACAACAAGGGCCGCAAGGCGCTGTCGGTCGTCTACTGGCTGCTGGCCAACGAGACGCTCGACCGGCGGGGTGCCGAACCCGCCTACGCGCTCGACGACTTCGAGAGCGACATCTGAACGGCGTTCGAGTTTTCGATTCGCGTTTCGAGTCCGGACAGCGGTTCGCTCGCACACATCGGCCGCGAGTCCGACGAGCAGCGACGTGGGGGAGTGACGACCGGGGCTCGCGGGCGGTTGGACGGGTGTGGAGTCGCCGTCGCAGGTGCGGACGCTGTGCGGTCGTGGTGTGGCGGGTATAGTGCGATGTGATGGTAGCGGCCGCGGTGCCGTGCGGTCTCTCGGTGGCCTCGGCAGTAGTTCGGTTCGACCGACCATCACCGCCGGTGTCGGACTCGGAGCACAGCTATCTCCGGGCCGAACGGCACCAGTCACTCCCGACAGCCCCGGCGCTCGCACGACCGGTCCGGCGAACCCGGAGTCACCCCGAGACGAGCATCTGCAATCCCACGCACGAGACGAGGAATCCGACGCCGACGACCGACAGGGCGATGCCGATGGCCCGCGTGAGCGCGACGTTCCAGCCCGCCGGCTCGACCCGGCCGCTGGGCTTTCGACCGATTGCGTCCCACATCTCCTGCCACCGCGCCAGCTTGTACGGCCACTTGGCCATCGGCGGTCCGAAGACCAGACCGAGGACGCCCCACGCGACGACTTCTCCGGAACACATTACTTCTCAGGAATAATTACTTCTTTTGCATAAATTTCCCCCTTCCGCACTCCCGAATCGCGGCGGGCTCACTCCTCCAGACACTCCGCCAGCGGTTCGATGACCTCGTCGGCCACCGAATAGGGGTCGGTCTCGCGCGCGACCACGTCCCCGACCAGTTCCTCCATCCCGCCGCGGCGCTCTATCTCGTCCTCCAGCAGCCGACCCACGTCGTCCCGGAGCAAATTGCGGATCTCCTCGGCGTAGCGCATCCGGGCCTTCTCGGCGAGTCGGCCCGTCGCCTCCAGGTGGGCCCGGTGGTTCGCGAGCGTCTCGACCAGTTCCGCGACACCGGTGCCGTCCTTGGCGACGGTCTCGACGATTTCGGGGTCCCAGTCGCCCGCGTCGTCGTTCCCGCCGGTCGCGTCGTCGCTCCCCTCGGACTCGGTCGCGACCGCGCTCGCGCCGTGGTGGCCCGTCGCCAGCGTCGCGGTGTTGTCCTCCTGCATGTGGACCATCTCGCGGAGCTCCTGGACGGTGCGGTCCGCGCCGTCGAGGTCGGCCTTGTTGACCACGAACACGTCGGCGATTTCGAGGATGCCCGCCTTGAGCATCTGGACGTCGTCGCCGCTGCCCGGCGGCACCAGCACCGCGACAGTGTCGGCCGACTTCACGACGTCGATCTCGTTCTGGCCCGCACCCACGGTCTCGATGAGTATCTTGTCCTTGCCGAACGCGTCGAGGGCCTTGACCGCGTCCGTGGTCGCAGTCGAGAGGCCGCCGAGGGTCCCGCGCGCCGACATCGACCGGAAGAACACGTCCATGTCGCCGACGTTGCTCGCCATCCGGATGCGGTCGCCCAGGACCGCGCCGCCGGTGAACGGCGAGGAGGGGTCGACCGCGATGACCCCGACCGTCTCGCCCTGCTCGCGGTAGTAGTTCGCGAGTTTGTCGACCAGCGTGGACTTGCCCGCGCCGGGGCTGCCCGTGATGCCGACCACTTCGGCGTCGCCGGTGTGACGGTGGAGGCGGGAGACGAGGTCCCGATAGCCCGGCGCGCGATTCTCGATGCGGGTGATGACCCGGGCGAGCGCGCGGTGCTTGCCCGCGAGTAGCTGCTCGACCAGTTCGGTCCCGTCGGTCTCGGCGTTCATCGCTGGGGCGCGTTCTCGCGGACGAATTCGATGGTCTCCTCTAACGGCGTGCCGGGTCCGAACACCTCAGCGACCCCCATCTCCTTGAGTTCGGCCTCGTCCTCGTCGGGCACCACGCCGCCCACGAGTATCAGCGTGTCCTCGAACGCGTCGTACTCTTTCAGTCCGTCGATAATCTTGGGGACGAGCGTGTTGTGCGCGCCCGAGAGGATGGAGATGCCGAGGACGTTCACGTCCTCCTGGACCGCCGCCTGCACGATTTCGTCGGGCGCGTTGTGCAGTCCGGAGTAGATGACCTCGAAGCCGGCGTCCCGGAACGCCCGCGCGATGACGTGTGCGCCTCGGTCGTGGCCGTCCAGCCCGACCTTGGCGACCAGACAGCGGATGGATTCGGACTCCTGTTCTGCGCTCATACGTACGTCTTCCGTCCATTCGGGTTTCACGTTTACGGAAATGCTGCTTAAAGTTCATTTGGTTTCGTGAAAGCGTGGTTGGTGTGGGTGCGGGCGAGCCGAGCGTTGGGCTCCGGTCCGCGGTGCGCGGTTCCCGGTCTCGGAACGGGCGGGGCCAGTCGGACGGTCGCTGTGGCGGTGAATCCGCCGGAACACGGGCGAGCGTGCGACAGCTACCGCTCGCCTCTCGAACGGGAGCAGCCGACGACCCATCGTGGGACCCGTTTCCGTGAGTGTGCGTGTCATCCCCGGAGAAGCTTCACACCAACTGCACGCATAGCGTGGATTCCCGATGTACGTCGCATCCCAGATTCGAACCGGTCGCACAGCCACGGACGTCAAGAACGGCCGCGTCAAGCGCAGGGACACGCAGTTCGCGTTCCTGTGAGCCGGCCAGCCCGCCTGCTTTTCGACGGCTTTCGCGTTCGGCCTGACGCCGCGGTGCTCGCTTCGACGACCGACGCTCGCACGCAGTTCTGACCGCCCGGGCCCCGGACAGGAACACACTTGGGCCGATAGTCCCAACGCCCGACCATGGCCACGACGACACCGAAGCGCCGAATCAAGGACAATCCACGCGCCGCGACGGCGGTCCTCTCGGTGCTGGGCTACGTGCTCGTGCTCGGGACGTTCGCCGGACTGTTTCCCTACCCCGAAATCGAACGCGCGACCGTGGACCTGCTGAGTCACGCCATCGCGGTCGTCAACACGGTCGCGCTCGCGGCGCTGTTGCTCGGGTGGCGCTGGATTCGCCGGGGCGAGGTCCGCAAGCACCGCGCGGCCATGCTGACCGCGTTCGCGCTCATCCTCGCTTTCCTCGCGCTCTACCTCGTGAAGGTCGGCGGCGGCGGCGAGAAGGCCATCGCAGCGTCCGGGGCGGTGTACTACGCCTACCTCGCGATGCTGGCGGTCCACATCGTCCTCTCGGTGGTCGCCGTCCCCGTGGTCCTCCACGCGGTCGTGCTCGGCCTCTCTCACACCCCGGCCGAACTCCGCGACACCGTCCACGCCCGCGTCGGACGCTGGGCGGCGGGCGCGTGGGCGCTCAGCCTCGCGCTCGGCATCGTGACCTACCTCATGCTCAATCACGTCTACGGCGTCGAGGAGTACATGGCGGCGTCGGCGGTGCTGCTGGTCGGCCGGCGGTAGGTGGGGGAGAACCGGCCCGGTTTCCCGGTGCAAGCAGTCGCTAGCCGGCGGTTGTTCGCGAGGGCCGGGACTGTATTCGGGCACGGAGCGGCTGTACCGAAGCTAACTATCGCCGAGACCCGTGAGAACCGCGTCCGCACGCCACCGCACAGCGACCGCACCGCGACGGCGGGTCTCGTCCCGCCCAGCCTCGCGGGACACGAGCGCGCCGGTTCGGGAGCGCGAAATCGGTCGAACTAAACCGAAAGATACGGACATTGAAACGATGGACGACTCGTGGTCGTTCCGGACCGAGCGCGGCCGGGCGTGGGTCGCCGACGGCTCCCTCCGGACCCGAGGGTCGGTCGTCGGCTTCGTTCGGTCGGTGTACCACGAGCGGTGGAAGCGCGCCGACGGCGCGCGGAAGGTGCTCTACCTGTTCTCGTTCGTGGGCACCGCGACGTGGCTCGGTAACGTGGTGCCCGCGCTCGAAGCGCTGGTCGGCCCGAGCGCCGCGGACGGGATACAGTGGTTCAAGGTCGCCGTGACCGCGCTCGCCGTCCTCGTCGTCGCGTGGCGGCTCGGACGGACCAACCGACTCTCGCTGGAGCGCGTCGAGACCGCCCGGCGCGAGGGCCGCACCCTCACCGTCGAATACGACGACTCCGACGGCGGGCGTTCGCGCTTCGACCTCGGCGCGCTCGTCGGGAGCGAGGACCACACCCTCAAAATCGAGGCGCTCACCGAGGAGGACGCCGACCGAGCCGTCGAGGCGCTTCGGCTGAAAGGCGTCGACGTCGAGGACCGGGGCAGGGAGCCGGACGACGAGGGCAGCGACAGCATCCGCGACGAGGAGGTCACCTACGACATCCTCGGCAGACGGGACTGAGTTCTCGCCGCCGAAGGACGCCGCCGCCCGACTCGCTCAGTCGGTCCGGGGAATCGTGACCGTCCCGGCCGCGAAGAAGGCGACCGCGAGCGCCGCCAACACGAGCAGGTCGTCGCCGAAGGGCGCGCCGGCGTAGGTCAGGTCCCGGACGCCGCGCGCGAAGTAGGTCAGCGGCGAGAGGTTCACGGCGGGCCGGAACCACGCCGGCAGCAGGTCGGGGGTCACGAACGTCTCCGAGAGGAACAGCAGCGGGAGCGCGATGGTGTTGCTCGCGGCGATGACGCCGTCCCGCGAGCCCGCGAGCCCGCCCAGCACCGCGCCGAACCCGCAAAACAGCGAGACCGCGACCGCGACGAAGGCGGCCGCCAACAGGAGATTCGTGGGGCCGAGCGCGAGGCTCGCGGTGCCGGTCACCAGCGCCATCAGCCCGAGGATGAGCAGGCTCGCGATGCCGATGATGGCGACGTTGACCAGCGTGTGGGCCAGCAGCCACTCGGCCCGCGTGAGCGGCGTGGTCGCCAGCTTCTCGAACCGGTTGCCCTCGCGGTACCGGGCGACCGTCGACCCGACCCGCGACAGCGGCGTGAACAGCACGACCACCGCCAGATAGCCGGGCAGGTAGTAGCCCGGCGGCTCGGCGAACAGCCCGCCGCCGGCCGGGTTGGTCCCGACCAGCACCGCGAAGATGAGGATGAGGATGACCGGGAAGAAGAACGTGAAGAACACCGCGGTCCGCCGTCGGACGAACGCGTGCCACGCCGCCGTCGCCTCCGCGCGGACGCGGCCGACGCTCGCGACGCTCATGGCTCGCCCTCCGCGACGGCGGCCCCGTCGCGGCCCCCGGCGGTCCCGGTCGCGACGCCCTCCCCGGCCGACTCCGACCGGCCGGCCACCGCGCGGCCGGTCACGCGGAGGAAGACGTCTTCGAGGTCGGGCTCGGCCCACGTCAGCGCGTCGTACTCGACGCCCCGGTCGTCGAGCGCGCCGACCACGCGCCCGATGTCCTCCGGAGCGACGTCGCGGACCACGAGTCCCTCGTCGGTCGTCTCGACCTCGAAGCCGACGTCCGCGAGCGCGTCCACGCCTGCGGACGCGCTCGCGGCGACTTCCGTCCCTTCGGCGGTCCCGACCACCAGTCGGGTCGGGCCGCCGTACTCGGCCACGAGGTCGGCGGGCGAGCCCACTGCCGCGAGCTCGCCGTCCGCGAGCAGCCCCACCCGGTCGGCGAGCCGCTCGGCCTCGGCCATGTAGTGGGTGGTCAGCACGACCGTCGTGCCCCGGTCGGCCAGACTTTCGACGAGCCGCCAAAGCGCGCGCCGGCCCGCCGGGTCGACGCCCGTGGTCGGCTCGTCCAGAAACAGGAGGTCGGGGTCGTTGACCAGCGCGGTCCCCACGCAGGTCCGACGCTGCTGGCCGCCCGAGAGGTTCTCGTAGTGCGTTCGGTCGTCGGGCGCGAGGCCCACCTCCGACAGAATCCCGTCGGGGTCCCGCGATTCGGCGTACAGCCCGGCGTAGTAGGCCACCAGTTCCCGGGGCGTCAGCCGGGCCGGCGGGGAAAACGACTGGGGGAGCAGGCCGAGCCGCTGTCGGTCGGCCGACTCGGGGTCGGTGCCGAACACCGACACCGACCCCGAGTCCGGTTCGGTCGTCCCCGTGAGCGCGCGGACCAGCGTGGTCTTGCCCGCGCCGTTCGGTCCCACGAGCGCGAACACCTCGCCGGCGTCGACCGACAGCGAGACGCCCGACAGCGCGGCGGTGTCGCCGTAGGTCTTCCGGAGGTTCTCGGCCACCAGCACGTCGGTCATGCTCGGGGGTTGTGGCGGTTCGGCCGTAAGGGGTTCGGTTCGGGTCTGGCGCGGTCGAACGGGGAACCGCACTCGACCGAGCAGCCCGAGAAACTGCCGCTCGTCGACGGGGAGACGGCCCGCGAGCGAGTGGGAACGCCTCTCCGGGCGGTAGCTATTTCCGTCGCAGGACCCACCCGCCGGGTATGGGTCAGGAGACCGACGACTTCCGTGCGGCGGTCGAGGCGGGGCTACAGGCCGAACTCGGCTGTTCGGAGCCCGAGGCCGAGCGCGTGGCCGAGACGGTCGCGAGCGCCCGCGCGGCCGGCGACGCCCCGGACTGGAGCCCGTCGTTTCTGGTCGCCAAGCTCGCCGACGCGCCCGACGAGTACAGCGTCCCCCAGAAGTGGAACTGGCTGCTGGACTACGTCGGCGGGGCGGCCGACCGCAGCGACTACCGGTTCGACGGGTAACCGGCTGCAGTTCACTCCTCGGAGTGCTCGTCGAGCAACGCCTCCTTCCGACGCTGGAACTCCTCCCCGTCGATGAGCCCCCGCGACTTCGCGTCGCCGAGCCGCTCCAGTCGCTCGCGCACGGTCTGGGGGCCGTCCGCGTCGGTATCGTCTTCGGGGCTCGCCTCGGGGGCGTCGCCGTCCGGACCGCCGGCGCGCCGGTCGGGACTCGCGCGCTTGCGCTGGAACGTCGCGTGTTCGACCGCGCGGGCCACGTCCTCGCGGCCGAACTCGCCGGGAATCCAGAGGTGGTAGGTCGCCGCGTCGACCCGGAGCTCGACCCGGTGGCGGTCCCCGCCGGGGTCGAACGTCGCCGCGTCGAGCGCGCCGTAGGGGACCGACCGCGTCTCGTCGCCGCTCGCGAGCCCCAACTGGACCAACACCCGGCGGTCGGTGAACACGAACGCGCCGCCGCGCTCGGGCGCGACCGGGGCGTCGGGGTCGCCGACCGAGACCCCGTCGTCGTGGCACGCGAAGCAGAACGCCGGTCGCTCGCCGTCCGCCAGGTGGGCGACGGGCGGGCGGTCGAGGTCGGCCACGCCCTCGGCGGTGCCCGCGAGCCGGTCGGTCGTCACCGTGTGGTGGTCGGCCCGCGAGGCCAGCATCGCCGCCAGTCGCCGCGCCGAGTCGTCGGCGGGGGGCATAGACGGTCGATTCGGGCCTCGCGTCCCGGGGAGTTATAGTTGTTCTCGATTATCGTCGAAAATAACGCACGAGGGCGGAACGGTCCTCGACGCCGTCCGGCGGTCCATCCGCCCACGGCGCGCTAATCGGCCGCGGGTCGGCCGCCGGCCGGCGATTCGTCGGCCGCCGCGGCTCACCGCCCGACGGTCGGCCGCCAGACGAGGAGCCCGACCGTGAGGACGAACACCGCGGTCGAGAGGGCGTAGGTCCACTCGGTCGCGGCGGTGGCGACGGCGGTGCCCGCGCCCGCAAAGCCCGTGAGCAGCGAGGCCAGCACGGGCCAGCTACAGCTCACGCACGAGAGCAGTCCCACGATTCCCGACAGCGCCGACCCGGCGGCGTCGAGGACGGTCGCGTACACGAGGTACGCCAGCGTGAGGTAGCCCACGACGTTGTACGGCAGCAGCGACAGCCGGAACAGGTCGCCGGCGTACACCAGTCCGGGTCCCCAGCCCGGCGGGAGCCACGAGACCCGCCACCCCGTCGCGTGGTGGCCGGCGGGCATGAGGAGACCGCCCGCGTACGCGAGCACGAGGAAGTAGCCGACCGCGACGCCAAGACCGAGGTAGCGGTCCCGGCCGCTCCGGGGCGTCGGGTCGGTGCGGGCCAGCGCCCAGACCGAGACGTTGAGCCAGACGAACGGGTAGACGAGGAACCGCCACTCCTGGACTCGCACGTCCGCGAGCAGGAGGTAGGCGAACGTCAGGAGTATCTCGGTGTTGACCAGCAGCCCGGCCCACAACAGCACGTCGCGGCTCGGGCGGAGTCGGGTCGGGTCGAAGTCGATGGTCCGTGGCATGGTCAGAGCGCGAGCGCGTCGACGACGACGGCGACCAACAGCGCGCCGAGGTAGGCGTTCGAGGCGTGGAACGCCCGGAACGCCGCCTGCTCGGTGCGCTCGCGGTGGAGTCGGACGACCGTCCAGAGGAACGCCGCGCCGAACGCCACGCTCGTCCCGGCGTAGAGCCACCCGAGCGTGGTGACCGCCGACAGCAGGGCGGCCGCCAGCAGGGTCGCCCCGAGATACAGCAGGACGTGCTTGCGCGTGACCGCCTCGCCCCGGACCACGGGCAGCATCGGGAAGCCGCCCCGGGCGTAGTCGTCCTTGTACGCCAGCGCGAGGTTGTAGAAGTGCGCGGGCGTCCACAGGAAGATGACGCCCGCCAGCACCACCGCCGGCAGGCCGATTTTCCCGGTCACGGCCGCCCCGCCGATGAGCGCGGGGAGCGCGCCGGCGAACCCGCCGACGACCGTGTTCTGGACCGTGTTGGGCTTGAGCAGCAGGGTGTAGACCACGCTGTAGAACACGATGGCGAACAGCCCCAGCACGGCGGCCAGGACGTTGACCGCGAGGAACGCAGCCAGCGAGAGCGCGACCAGCAGGAGGCCGAACGCGACCGCGTTGCGCACCGGAATCCGGTCGGTGGCGGCCGGGCGGTCGGCGGTCCGGGACATCTTCCGGTCGACGTCGCGCTCGAAGACGTGGTTGAAGGTGCCGGCCGCGCCGATGGAGAGGACGCCGCCGGTCAGGGTCAACACGACCGTTTCGATCCGGAGGGCGTCGGGGCCGGCCGCCAGCGCCATCGCGGCCGAGGCCACCAGACAGAGCAGCCACATCAGCCGGGGCTTCATCAGCCGGAAGTAGGCGAACCCCGTGCGCTTGGCGCGGGCCAGCAGGCCGTCGGGGGCGTCGAGTTCGGGCACGGGGCCGGCGGCGTCGGGCATCTCCTCGGGGTCGCGGGTCCCGGTCGGTTCGTCGAACGTCTCGGGTTCGAGCGTCCACGTCAGCGCGAGCACGACGCCGGCGAAGATGCCCATGCCCGCGAGGAGGTGGACCGACGACAGGAGCGCGGGCGTGCCGGTCGTCGCCGCGAACGCGCCGAGACCGACCTGCACGGGGTAGAGCATCGTCGCGCCCGCGAGCGCGGCCCGGACGCGCGGCCGGGCGTCCACGCGCCAGCCGAGTGCGGTCGTGACCACGAGCAGCGTACCGACCCCGAGCGCGGCGACCCGATGGCCCCACGCGACCGCGAGTCGCGGGTCGTCGAGGGGCACGAGCCACCGGCCGTCGCAGGCGGGCCACGTCTGACACGCCGCCGCCGCGTCGGTGAGCGCGGTGGTCGCGCCCACGATGACCAGCAGGTAGACGCCCATCGCGGTCGCCGCGAGCAGGGAGGTGAACCGTCGCGCTCGCGCGCGACGGATGGTGTGTTCGGTCACGCGAGTTTCCGTCCTGACACTCGGGACTCGCCGTATTTAGAAGGTGCGGAATCGCGGGACCCGAACACCGAAGACAGCAGGTATTTATGGGTGTCGGACCAAATCCGGGACAGCATGAAGCTCAAGCGGACGGCGGTCGTGACGCTGCTGGGGGTCGCGGGTCTCGCCCTGTTCGCGGACCCCGTACTCGCACAGGGGTACGACTCCACCACGGAGGAGCTGATACGCTCGCTCAACACCCAACTCCTCTACATGGCGATTCCCATCACCCTGCTGGTCGAGGGAATTCTCATCTACACCGTGTGGAAGTTCCGCAACAACGACGACCCCAAGCCGACCAAGGAGAACCGCCGGCTCGAGATCTCGTGGACCATCGCCACCGCGGTCGTCTTGCTGGTCGTCGGCTACGCCTCCTACGGCGTGATGGCCAACGAGTACGTCACCGGTTCCGAGAGCCAGGTCGACGACGCCGTGAACGACGACGCGGTCCACGTCGAGGTCGTCGGCGTGAAGTACCTCTGGGAGTTCAACTACGAGGGCGAGAACGTCTCGACCACGGGCACGCTCGTCCTGCCGAGCGACACGGACGTCTTCCTCAACGTGACCTCCGACGACTGGATTCACGCGCTCCACGTCCCGGAACTCGGGCTCAAACAGGACGCCATGCCCGGTCAGCACAACGTCATCAAGACCCAGATAACCGAGGAGGACACCTACCAGCTCTACTGCGCCGAGTACTGTGGCGTCGGCCACTCACAGATGCTCGGCGAGGTCGAAGTGGTCTCCCAGCAGGAGTATCAGGACTGGCTCGACGACCAGCGCAACAGCAGTTCGGCCTGACTCTCGATTTCTCTTCCTCTCGCGTTCACGCCTCGTCGTACGGCCAGTCGCCGACCAGCTTCATCCCCTCGGCCTCGTTCTGGGCCTCGAGGGCGTCGGCGATCGCGGCGGGCGGCCGGTGGGCCACCTCGAACTCGTCGCTGGCGAGCCGGACGGTCAGCTCGGTCAGCAGGACCGCCTGCTCGCGGAGGTCCCGGACCTCCAGTTTGTCGAGCGTGTCCGCGCGGGTGTGGCCCCACCCGCGGCCCTCGTCGCCGGTCTCGCTCATGACGTGGTAGCCCGGGACGCCCCACCGGACGTACGGCCAGTGGTCGCTGTGCGGGGCCACCTCCGGAATCGTCGTCACCGGATGGCCGAAGTCGCCCGCGACGTCCTCGGCGAGGTCGCCCAGCGCGTCGAACCCGTTGGTGTAGAAAGAGAGGGTGCGCCCCCGGGCCACGCCGTCGTTGTTCACGACGCCCTTTATCGAGTCGAACGTCGGCGAACGAGCCTCGCCGGCGTCGGTCCCGCGCACCTCGGCGTCGTAGCTCGACCCCACGAGACCGACCTCCTCGGCCCCGTAGGCCACGAACTCGACTCTCGTGTCGAGGTCGTCCTCGCGGGCCGCCAGCGCCCGGGCCAGCTCGATTACCGCGGCCGTCCCGGCCCCGTTGTCCATCGCGCCCTCGGCGACGTCGTGGGCGTCGACGTGGCTCGTGACCAGCACCGCCTCGTCGGTGTCGGGCCCGAGTTCGGCGTGGACGTTCTGGCTGGTGGCGTCGCCGATTTCGGCGTCGACCGACACCTCGACCGACTCGCCCTCGAACCGGCGGGCGAGTCGCGCTCCGACCTCCTTGCTGACGCCGACCGCCGGCACGCCGCCGATGGGGTCGGCGTCGGTCCCCACGCTCCCGGTGGGCGGCAGGCGGCCCTCGACGTGGTTGCGGAACACGAACGCGGCCGCGCCGGCCTCGACCGCGCGGTAGTACTTCTCCCGCCGGTGGACGAACCGGTCGTAGTAGTCGGGGACGTTCGTGGCGACCATCACCACCTTCCCGTCGAGGTCGGCGTCCTCGAAGTCCTCGGGCAGCCCGTAGCCGAGGTCCACGAGGTCGCCCGTGACCGACTCGTCGGGACTGCGGGGCAGCGCGATGCAGTCCTGTTCGGTCCCGCCCGCCCGAATCCGGCTGTCGCCCCGCGTCCAGCCCTGGAGTTCGAACGCCTCGACGCGGGCGTTCCGCGCGCCGACGCGGTCGAGCGCGTCGCGAGTCAGTTCGGCACCTCGCCGTTCGCCCTCGCTCCCGGCCATCCGGTTACCGAGGTCGACCAGGTCCTCGAGGTGTTTCCAGCCAGCGTCGCTCGTGAACGTCTCGCCGATCCACCGTGTCATACCACCGCATGAATCGAGAGGCGGCGTAAGCGTTTCGGAAGAAACGTCGATGATTCTTCGATTCGCCCCGGTCTCGCCCCGTCCATAATCAACCATCCTTACCTACCTTTTTAAGCCTAGCATCTATCTTCCACTAATTGAGCCACCCAGCGATGTTTTATTACGATGGGGTTCGTCTGACCGATAGACAGTCGGTGATCGACGATATGGCAATACAGGCTCCCGACGTGAACCGGGTCGTCTCCCCGGACGGAACCGTCGACGAACGCGCCGTCCCGAACCTCTCCCGAACGGAGGTCGAGGAACTGTACCGGCTCCAGGTGCTCGCACGGACGTTCGACGAGAAGGCGGTACGACTCCACCGACAGGGCCGCATCGGCACCTACGCGCCGCTTGCGGGCCAGGAGGCAGCGCAGGTCGGCGCGGCCTACGCGCTCGAGGCCGGCGACTACTGCTTCCCGACCTACCGCGACCACGGTATCTATCTCGCCCGCGGACTCGACCTGGAGGACGTGCTGTTGCACCTCCACGGCGAGGGCAACTACGTGGACCGCGAAGACCCGGCCACGCTCCGGACGTTCCCGCCGACCATCCCAATCGCGACCCAGCTTCCCCACGCGGTCGGCGTCGGCATGGCGTCCGACTACCGGGGCGACGACTGCGCGTCGCTGGTGAGCTTCGGGGACGGCGCGACCAGCGAGGGCGACTTCCACGAGGGCATGAACTTCGCCGGCGTGTTCGACGCCCCGACCGTCTTCTTCTGCCAGAACAACCACTGGGCGATCTCGGTGCCCCGCGAGCGCCAGACCGCCAGCGCCACCATCGCCCAGAAGGCCGACGCCTACGGCTTCGAGGGCGTCCGGGTCGACGGCAACGACGTGCTGGCGGTGTACGCGGCGGTCCGGGACGCCCTCGACGCCGCGAAGGCCGGCGAGGGGCCGCGACTCATCGAGGCGGTCACCTACCGGCAGGGCGCTCACACCACCACCGACGACCCCTCGAAGTACCGCGACGACGCCGAGGTTGAGGCGTGGCGCGAGCGCGACCCCGTCGAGCGCACCCGGGAGTACCTCGAAGACGCCCACGACTGGACCGACGACGAGGAGAACGAACTCCGCGAGTGGGCCGAACAACGTGTGGCCGAAGCCGTCGTCGGCGTCGAGGAGCGGACCGGCATGGACGTCGACGACATCTTCGAGCACGTCTACGCCGAGGCGACGCCGCGGCTCGGGCGACAGCGCGGCCGGGTCGTCGACGACCCCGAGGTCGACCGATAGCGTCCCGCCGGGTTACCGGTCTCGTTCGTCGGTCTCGACGGCGTCCGGGCGTTCGGATTGCCGAACGGCTTCGGCGGCCGGACGCCCGCAGACGGTCGCGTCCCGGCCCGGGTACGTACAGGTGGCTTTTTACTGTTCGACCCGCAAATCCCCCGTATGACAGTAGCGGACGATTCGGCGGAAGAGCACGGCCACCACCTCCCGGCCGTCGAGGACTGGCCACGGGGGTTCGGCGAGGCGAGCTGGTGGCCCTTCGTCACTGCACTGGGCGCGTCGGGCATCTACGTGGGGGCCGCCCTGTTCGTACTGGCGCAGGGCGAACAGGCACTGGTCGACGCCATCTACGGCCCCGTCGTGTTCGTGGGTGCGGTCGGGCTCTTCCTCGCCGGGCTGTACGGCTGGGTGTACCACGCCTTCGTGAAGGCGTTCTGGTCGGGCGGCGGCCACGGCGACGGCGTCGGACTCCGGTGGGGAATGGTGCTGTTCCTCGGTACGGAGATCGCCACCTTCGGCGCGGGGTTCGTGTACTACTTCTTCATCAGGGTCGGGTCGTGGTCGACCGAGGCGTTCCCCGACCTGGTGAGCTCGCTGGTACTCATCAACACCGCGATACTGGTGCTGTCGAGTTTCACCCTCCACTGGGGCCACGTCAAGCTCCGGCAGGGCGACCGCCGGAACTTCCTGGTGGGGATGGGTACTACGCTCCTGCTGGGGCTCGTGTTCATCGGCGGGCAGGTGTACGAGTACTACGAGTTCATCGTCCACGGCGGCTTCGATTTCACCACGGGCATCTTCGGCAGCGCGTTCTACGGGCTGACGGGCCTCCACGGCCTCCACGTCTCGATGGGCGCGGTCCTGCTGGGCATCGTGTTCGTCCGCGCGCTGTACGGCCAGTACACCGCCGACCGGCACGTCTCGGTCACCACGGTATCGATGTACTGGCACTTCGTGGACGCGGTGTGGCTGTTCCTCGTGGTCGTGCTGTACGTGGGTGCCGAGACGGCGCTCGTCTGAGCGCCCGACTCGCGACGGGGCGAGCCGGTTCGGATTCGACGGCTCGGTCGACTCCGTACCCTTTTCACGGATGGCGGTCCAAGGGACGACCGATGGATAGCGCGTTCGAGGAGGTCGGAGCCGCGTGACGGTCGGCGTCGTCGGCGACCGACCGCTCGCGGACCGGCTTCGAGACGTCGCCTCGAGTCGCGACGCCGAGTGCGTGGCCGGGTCGGCCGACGAGGTGGTCGCCGGCGACCCGGACGCGGTCGTCGCGGTCGGCGAGCCGTCCCTGCTCGCGGTAGTCCGCGCGGGCGTCTCCGCGCCGGTCCTCCCGATAGCGGCCGGCCCCGGCTACGGCAGCGTCGACGAGTCCGACGCGACGGCGGCGGTCGATGCGCTGTTCGCGGGCGAGTACGCCACCGAAGCCCGCGCAGTGCTCGCCGTCGCGGTCGGGGGCGAGCGCGTCGGCCGGGCGCTGGCGGACGTCATGCTCGTGACGGCCGAGCCCGCCCGCATCTCCGAGTACGCGGTCCGGTCGAGCGGCGAGCAGGTCGCCCGGGTCCGGGCCGACGGCGTGGTCGTCTCGACGCCCACGGGGAGCCACGGCTACGGCCGGAGCGTCGGGGGGCCGCTGCTCGAACCCGGCTCGGGCGTCGTGAGCGCGGTCGCGGTCGCGCCGTTCGCGGTGAACGTCGACCACTGGGTGCTGTCGTCGGCCGACCCGGTCGAACTGGCGGTCGAGCGCGACGAGGGCGAGGTGTCGCTGTTGCTCGACGACCGCACCAGCCGGTCGGTCCCGCCGGAGACGCCGGTCGAGGTGGTCGCCGACGGGGCGCTGGAACTGGCTCGCCCGTTCGAAGCCCGATTCTTCGAGCGGTAAGGGTGTGGTCGAAGCGGTCGCTGCGGCCGGGCGTTCTCCGCTGGCGCGGCGATTGGGAAGGATATAATACGTCGGCTTCCCGAATATCGGGTATGCAACCGCTGTCGATGTTCGGACCGGTCGACACCTACATCGGGCCCTACGTCGAGCACGTGGTGCTGGCGCTCGTGCTCGTCAACTTGGGGACGCGCTGGTGGGCGTACCGCGGCTACCGGCGGCAGGCCCGAAACGACGACCACGAGGACTCGCTCGACCGCAACTGGCTTCACGAGGCGTCGAACGTTGTGTTGGTGCTGGGGTCGTTCTACCTGATGACCCTCCACCATCACGCCGGGATGGTGCTGTCGATACTGGTGTTGGGGCTGTTCGTCACCGACTTCTTCGAGTTCGAGGCCAGGGAGGTCGAACTCCGCAGCGACGAGACGCTGTCGAGTCCAAAGGGCGCGCTGACGGCCTCGCTCTTCGTCACGCTCTACGCGGGCTACCTCAGCCTGTTCTTCGTCATCGAACCGTACTGGACCAGCATCGTCTGAGCGGTCCCGGCCTCGTCCGCCCGGCGTGAGGTCGGTGCCTCATCCCGGGCGGACGTTCCGCCCCGAACCGTTCCGCTTTTTCGTCCCGCTCTCCTCGGCGTCCGAGTCTGGACTACGTCCGTAGGCGGAACGTCCGACGCGGTTCGCTGGAACGCCGGGGCGACGAGGCTCTTGCCCCGGCGTCGACCCAGCCTCCCCGGCCGAACTGGTTTTCCGCGGTCGCGGACTCGACGACCACATCCCCAGTCGCCGACCATCCGTGGGTTGGAACTGCGGGTCGCCAGCGACGAGACGACCCGCGTCACAGCGAGAGTCGGGGCTGTCGCTGTCGGGAGTCGAGCCACCGGAAGGAATCGGCGTCTGTCGCCGGGTTACGACGCTTGGCGGAGCTGCTGGAACGCCGGAATGACCACCCAGAACGCCACCACGCCGAGGACGACGAACCAGAACAGCGCCTCCCGAAGCACGATGGCGGCCTGCCCGTACGTCCCGAGCTCCGTCGGGACCTCCGCGAGGAGCTGGGTGGACTCGAAGCCAGCCGTGGTGTACCAGCCCGACAACACCATCCATAGGAGCCCGCCACCGGTGAGGACGCCGAGGCCCTTGATGAATTCGTCAGCCATTGTCGGATTGTTCGTCGGAGTCGTCTTTAGGTTTTCCCATTCCTTCGGCCCGGAACCGGGTCGAGAAGGCGTACACGACAGCGCCAGCGGCGATCATCCCGACGCCGAGTATCGCCAGCGGCAGGTTCATCTCCGACAGCGACAGCTGTGCGCGCTGGGTCGCGCTGTCGAGCACGACGAAGCCGCCGACCACGAACGCCACGGCGAACATCGTCGAGAACACGGTCACGACCTTGTAGAGGTGTAGCGGTACCTCGATCTCCCGACCGCCGGGCCGGTCGTCGTCGGTTCGGTCGGTCGTCGCGCCGGGTGTGTCCCCAACAGACTCGGTCCGCTCGCTCGTGGCGTCGGTCCGGTCGTCGGACGGTGAATCCATGAGAAGAGGCTCCGTTAGGGCGTCACTTGGGCGGCCGGAGCCGGTAGTAGCGCCGATTGAGGTCGAACATGTATCCCTCGCGCATCGACTTCAGCACCGCGTAAGTGATGGTCCCGACCACGATTGGCAGGAGGAACGTCAGGTCGAACAGCAGGTGGGAGCCGATGGGAACGAGGTTCTTCGCGGAGTAGATGCTGATGGTCCACGCGAACGCGAACCCGCCCATCCCGACCGCCGCCCAGAACGGCTGTTCGACCGGCCGGCGCGCGCTCCCCTTGTTGAGGAACGGCACGATGGCGATGATGCCCACGACGACGATGTTCGCGACCACGCCGTACGTCCGGTCGGCCATCAGCTTCTCGCCGCCGAGGATGGCGAGTTCGGGGTTGAGCGGGCCGAGCTTCAGCAGGCCGAACGACCAGTAGAGGTACCAGTCGGGTAGGATGACCGTGGGCGTCGAACTCGGGTCGGCGGACGCGCCGAGGTGAGGCGGGAGCGTCGCCGACAGGAACAGTATCATCCCGACGAAGAAGCTCGCCAGCGAGAGGTTCCGTATCATCTCGTGGGGCCACGTCGGGAACGCCAGCACGTCGCGCTCGACGTAGCTCGACTCCTCCCGGAGGTCCTGGTCCTCGCGGCGGGACCGCTCGAAGTACTCGTAGGTCAGCCGCGAAAGCCCCTGTTTGCGCTGCTTGCGCTCGCTCCACGTCGGGGTCTCGTCGTCGGGCGGGACGATGCCGGTACCGCCGCCGTCGGCGCGCACCTCCCGACCGGCGTCGGCGTCACCGGGCTCCGAACCGCCGTCTGGCTGTACTCGTTCGCTGTCGTCGGTGTTCGGTTGGTCGTCTGTCATTGTCTTAGTGGGGTTCCGCGATGCCCTGAATCCACACGATGGCGATGTGGACGCCGATGAGGGTGGTCACGACGAACGGGAGCAAGAACACGTGGAAGATGTACATCCGCTGGAGCGTGGCCTGCCCGAGGCTGAATCCGCCGAACACCAGCTGGGCGACCCACTCGCCGGCCAGCGGAATCGACAGCGCCATCTCCACGCCGATCTGTCCGGCCCAGTAGGCCAGCTGGTCCCACGGGAGCAGGTAGCCGGTGTACCCGAACACCATCGTAAGGCTGATGAGGACGATGCCGAGTATCCAGTTGAGCTCGCGGGGCTCCTTGTACGCGCCGGTGAAGTACACCCGGAGCATGTGGAGGAACACGGCCGCGACCATCACCTGCGCCGACCACCGGTGGAGCGACCGGAGCATGAACCCGAAGTTGAGGTCGGTCATGATGAACGCCAGCTGGTTGTACGCCGACGACGGGTCGCCGGTCGTGGCCGGCGCGTAGTAGAATCCGAGCAGCGCGCCGCTGACCGCCGCGACGCCGTACGCGAGCGTCGAGAAGCTCCCGAGCGCGTACAGCGGATACCAGTACCAGAACTTGTTGTCGAGGTTGTACTGCTCGGTGTGGCTCTTGGGCATCTGGAGGTTGACCCGGTAGTAGAGGGTCTCCAGTATCTCGAGGTAGTCGACGATGCGGAAGCGCTTGTCGAACCAGATGAGCGTCGTCAGGAACGTGGTCTCGACCGGCGTCAGCTCCTTCTCTCGCATCCACTCGTCGTGGTCGTACTCGTCCTTGCGTTCGATGCTCATCAGTTGTCCTCCGGGCGCGGGAGCGCCGTGAACGACCGCTGGACGATGCTGAACGGGTCGTAGGCCGACTGGTGGCACTGGCAGTATATCTGGTCGGCCGCGCCGAAGCTCTCGGAGCCCTCCAGTCCCTTGAACGTCGGCACGCAACAGTAGTGCGTGCACTTGTTCAGGTTGGCGATGAAGCCCTCGTCGGTGCTGGCGGCGAGCCACTCGTCGTTCTCGGCCATCCGTTCGACGCGCTCGCTCCGGATTATCTGGACCGGCAGCGTCCCGCTCGGCGGGACGTCCTGCGAGCGCCACGTCGCCTGTGCGGGCTTGCCGAGGCCGTCCTGACCGATGCCGTTACCCCACGAGCCGTAGTCCTCGAAGTCGTCGACGTGGACCTGCTGGCCCTCGTCCGTCTCCTCGTTCTGCCAGTCGTACTTCGAGTTGGAGCTGTACCGGAAGTAGTTGTCCTGGTCGGCGTCTGGCGCGACGCCGGGGTAGGTCTGGACGCCACAGTACTGGAACCACTCGCTGGCGTAGGTGATGCCCCCGAGTTCGGTCCGGGCGACGGTTAACTCTTGACCCTGCTCCTCGACGGTCTGGACCTCGGGCCAGATGCCCTTGAGGTACCCCTCGGAGTCGACCTTGACGGGAATCTGGGGCATCCCGCGCGGGGCTGGACCGTCGGTGTTCTCGACCGCCATGTACTGGGTGATACCGCCGCCTTGCCCCGCCGCGGCGGTGGTCGACTCGATGCCCGCTGCGGCGGCGGTGCCGACTCCCGCGAGCGACGCGCTGCCGACGACGCCCTTGACGAAACGGCGGCGACCTGTGCTTGCCGGATACTTGTCGTCTTCTACTGGCATGGTTATCTCTTGTAGAACGGGTACACTGCGCGCTTGAACTGGTCCCACGCGTTGCCGAGCGAATCGACGCCGTGTTGCTGGCCTTCGCGGACGTAGAGGTCCTCCCACTTGCGCCGGCGTTTCTTGACTATCATCACGTCCGGGAGGAACTCCTTGCGGTACAACAGCAGGATGAAGGCGAGGTCGATGAAGATGACCGCGAGGACGCCCCCGAGGTACATGTTACCGATGGCGGTGTATCCCCAGCCGGTCACCAGTCCGTAGGTGAACAGGCCGACGAACGCGACCTCGACTATCGTCAGCAGGACGATGGCGATGGCCGCGGCCGTACTCTCGCGGGCCGGTTCGTAGCGGTGGATGTCGCCGTAGGTTGAGCCTGTCGATGACATGGTTATCGGTTACTCCCGCTGGTGTGTGGCGACTCGCCGTACTTCAGGACGAAGAAGGTGTAGACGACCGAGACGACTATCATCAGGATAGTCGCCAGCCCGACGAAGTGGGCCTGGAACGGGACGCCCATGTGCTCGGGGTCCTGCTCGGCGGTGCCGCCGCCGCCGCCACCGGCGTCGGCCGAAACGGTGATGGTGCCGGTCATGCCGGCCTGTCGGTGGGGCGTGCAGTAGTACTCGTAGTCGCCCTCGACCTCGAACGTGTGTTCGTACTCGTGGCCGGTGTTGTACGTCTCGCTGTCCCCGCCCTCCGTGCCGCTCCAGTCGGCGTCGTCGGGCTGGGCGCTCGGCACCACGTTGTGGTTGTCCGAGTCCCACGTCCACACTACCGTCGTTCCCGGCTGGATGGTCAGCGAATCCGGCTCGTACGCCAGACTACCACCCGGGCCGACTGTCACCTCCTCGGTCGGACCGCCGCCACCGCCCTCTGCGCCGCCGCTCGACGCGGTCGTCGCGGTTTCGTTGGCGGCAGTCGTGGTCTCGTCTCCGGAGGCAGTGGTACCGTTGGACGACGTGGTCGTCGTCTCCTGTGCCGCAGCGGCCGACGCTCCGGCCCCAGCGCCGCCAGCGACACCCGAAGCTGCCATCAGGAAGTCCCGCCTCTTCATACAGACGAATCTCAGGGCAGGAATTGCTTAAAGCCACCGATGCCGCCGTAAGGGAGTTTCGTCCGGCGACCGCTGGCGAACCGAACGCTCGGCGTCGACTGCTATCGCCGGAACTACTCGTTCCGGTCCCGCGGCGAGGGGACTCCTTCGTCAACCGACCCCTCGCCGGACGTCCCGACGCCGTCCTCGGCCGTGACGTCGTCTCCGGACGACTCCGCGCCGGGCTCGCCCTCACTGGGGAGGAACTCGGGGCGCTCGTCGCCGTCGAGGCCGACGGCCCGGAGCCGGTTGCGGTACTCCTCGGAGCGAAAGCGGTCCGAGAGCCGGGCGTTGGCCACCAGCAGGAAGACGAACCCGCCGAACAGCAGAAAGCCCAGCCCCGCCACGATGGCGATGACGACCGTCTGTCCGCTGATGTCGAAGAGGAACCACGACAGCAACAACACCACGCCCGCGAGGACGTGGACCGCTCCGATGACCTGTAACAGTCGATTGCCGAGTTCCCCCGACCCCTCGGGCACCTCGGCCGGGTCGGGGAGCACGTCGCCCTCGGGCGGGTCGGGCACCTCGTAGCTCTCCATCGACGCCAGCGCCACCGAGGGCTTCACGTCCCGGAGGACCGTCCCGCTCCCCTCGACGGTGCCGTCGGGCGACACCACGGCGTACCCCTCGTCGGAGTACGCCAGCAGGCGGCCCTCGCCGTCCCGTTCGACCCGTTCGAGGACGGCGAACACGTCCCGGTCGGCCACCCGATTCGCGAGGTCGGCCTCCACCCGGTCGAGGAGCCGGTCGCCGGTTATCCACGCGTCGTGGTCGAACGCGGCCTCCCACTCCTCGTAGCTCATCTCCGCCATGTCTCCGGGGCCGAAGTCCTCGAAGTCGTAGCGCTCTTCGACCTCCTCGGGGGTCGGTCGGTCGCGGTCCTCGCCGCCCGCGTCGGGGGCCTCCCCGCCGGCGTCGCGGTCCGCCGCGGGGGTCCGGGCGTTCGTCGCGACCGGCTCGTCCTCTCGGTCGGAGTCGTCCATCGCGCCGGAGTCGTCCGCAGAGCCGCCGGGTGATTCGCCCGTGCGGTCGTCCGAGGCGTCGGTCATCGTCCGGAACTCACGTCCGGAGCCGCATAAGCGCCCCGACACTCCGCCGGGACCGCGACCGGGCCCCAGTCGGCGCCGACGCGACGAGCGGCGCGGGCTTCGTCAGAACCCGACCCACTCCCGCGGGTGGTCGTCCAGCCCCCGGACGCGAAGCTCGGTCGTCCCGTCCTCGTCGCGGACGTCGACGCGGGCGTCGCAGAACTGCGCGATGGTGCTCACCACGCGCTCGTCCTGCGTCGCCGGGTCGATGAGGAACACGCCCAGCCCGTCGGCGGCGTCGATGCGGCCGCCGATGGTGTGGACGAACCGCGAGACGGTCCGGAACTCCGAGTACATCAGTAGAGTCGACAGCGAGTACAGCCCCGCGCGGACCCGCTCGCCACCGTTGCGGTGGACCGAGCCGTACAGCCCCGAGAACTCGATGCCGATGCCGGTCAGGTCGCTCGGACTCGACACGGTGGCGATGTTCTCGTCGTCCCCGTCGCGTCCGTGCTGGTTGCCCACGCAGTCGACGATGCCGAATCGGGAGCGGGACATGCCGCCGCACAGGTGGTCGCACTGGGCCAGCAGCTTCTCGCCGGTCTTGTTGGTCGTGACGAACATCATCCCCTCGCCCAGGTCGTTGCCGTCGGTGACGAGTCGGAGCGCGACCTCCCGCGCGCCACTCATCGCGGGGCCGGCGACCAGCAGATTCGTGCCGGGGTCCACGCCGTGCAGCGGCAGGTCGTCGCCGAACCGATACGGCTTCCTGGCGCGCTGGCTCACGACCCGTCGCCCCCCGTCCCGTGGTCGTCGGGTCCGGACGGCCGGCTCGACAGCCGGTGGCGGAGCTCTATCACGCTCATCGCGAGCTCCGCGAGCGTGTCGAGATACTCCCGGTCGTCGGTCGAGAAGGTCCGGGGCTCCTCGTCGTAGACGCACAGCGTACCGATACAGAGTCCGCCGTCGGTGACGAGGGTAGCGCCCGCGTACGAACGGATGCCGAGCTCGTCGAGGCTCTCGTTGTCCGCGAACCGGGGGTCGGCCTTCACGTCGCCGATGACCGTGATCTCGCCCGCGTCGAGTATCGTGTACGTGCAGATCGAGTCCTCGCGGGCTGTCGGGGTCCAATCGGCCCCGTGACACGCCAGGAACTCCTGGCTGTGCTCCTTGATGAGGTTCACCGACGCTTTCGGCGCGTCGAAGTACCGGGCCGCGAGGTCGGTTATCCGCTTGACGTCGGACCGCAGGGACTCCGAGTCGAGTTCGTAGGCGTCGAGGGCGTCGAGGCGGTCGGCCTCGTTCTGCGGGAGCGGGTACGCGCTCTGGGTCCGTGAGCCGAGAGTGAACTCCACCACCCGGCACAGTTCCTCGACCGCACCGGGGCCGCCCTTCGGGACGAACTCGGTGACGACGTCGGCGGCCCCGTCGGTGTCGATCGCCGCGCGGTCGGTCCCGGTGTAGAGGACGCAACCGGCGTCCGGAGCGACCGTCCGGACGTGTTCGGCGAGGTCCAGCCCGGTCCCGTCGGGGAGGTCGTACGCGGTCACCACGCAGTCGACCGGACGGTCCTGCAGGACCTCCTTCGCGTCGGCGAGCGACGTCGCGGCGACGAACGTCCCGTCCCGCGCCTGCCCGCGCAGGCGCTCCAGCGCGGTCGCGCTCGACGACTCCTCGCCGTCCACGTACAGCACGGTGTCGTTCGGCATCTGGGTCACTTACCACCACGTAGCGCCCGCCGGGGATTAAATTTGGCATGTCCCGACGGTCGACCGCGGCCGGTCGTGGGCCCGCCCACTCGGGGGATTTTCGCACACCTTAACCCGGCTCGCTCCCAACCGCCGCACATGGTCAGCGACGCCCTCGTCGCCACGGCGGTCGCGGTCGTCGTCACCGCGAGCCTCCCGTTCTACCTCTACGGCGCGTGGTACATCCTCGAACAGGCGGTGGTGACGTGGGACGTGCTGGTCCACCACCTCAAGTTCATCGCCGTGGGACTGGCCCTGACCACGATTCCGGTCGTGACCTGGATGGCCCCGCGCTTTCTCGACCAGATCGGCGGGCTCTCGGCCGTCCACGTCTTCCTCGGGCTGCAGGCGTACGCGATGCTGGCGGTCGCGCTCACCGGTATCGTCCGCATCTTCCAGGTCAAGCGCAGCCACGACCTCTACGAGAGGGGACCGGACGAGCGCGACGAGGACGTCGACATCGGCGACCTCCACGAGAACATGAGCGCGTGGCGGGCTCGGCTTCGGATGGGCGTCGCGGGCTACGTGCTGTTCTGGCTGCTGGCCTGGCTGGTCGGACTGCTCCGGTACGTCAACCGCTACCTGCTGTTCGGGTGACGCCCCGGGGGTCAGAGCGACCGCGACGCGGTGCTGGCGTCGGCGCGCACGACGGTCCCGCGCTCGACGTCGTCGGCGACCGTCGTTCCGGCCCCGACGACAGCGTTCTCCCCGACGGTGACGCCGGGTAAAACGACCGCCCCGGCACCGACGAACGCGCCGTCCTCGATTACCACCTCGCCGAAGGTGTCGTTCCTGAACTCCATCCCCGTCTCCGAGCGGTCGTGAGTGACGCCGACGACGGACGCGTTCGGGCCGACCTGTACGCGCTCGCCGAGCCGAGCGTTCTCGACGTAGCAGTTGGCGTTGACGTCGGCGGGTCCCGCCACGACCGACTTCTTTATCGACGTTCGTTCGTACACGCGGGAACCGGACCCGATTCTGGAGTCGTGGACGGTGACGTACTCGCGTATCTCCACGTCGCCGAGCGTCGAGTCGACGACCGATGCGGTCTCGTCGATGGCCATGCACTATCGGCGAGCCCACCGCCAATCAGTGTTCCGGAGCCGACAGGTCGGAGACGACGGTCCGGTTCGGCGCGGGTCAGCCCCACGCCTCGCCGCTGGCGAGGTCGACGTCGTGGTCGAGCTTCGAGGAGGGACAGCGGTCTTCGAGTACGCAGTCGGCACAATCGGGGTTGCGCGCGGTGCAGGTCGCCCGGCCGTGGCTTATCATGAGGTGGGTGTACTGCTGCCAGTCCTCCTCGGGCACCACGCCGAAGAGGTCCTGTTCGATGGCCTCGGGGCGTTTCTCCTCGGTGATTCCGAGCCGGCGCGAGAGCCGCTGGACGTGGGTGTCGACCACGATGCCCTCCACGACGTCGTGGCCGTGCTGGAGGACGACGTTGGCGGTCTTGCGCCCGACGCCCTTGAGTTCGGTCAGCTCGTCCATCGTGTCGGGGACCTCGCCGTCGTACTCGTCGAGCATGAGCTGTGCGGAGGTCTTGAGGTAGTCGGCCTTGCTGTTGTGGTAGGTGATGGAGTCGATGTCCTCGGACAGTTCGTCGACGTCGGCCTCGGCGTAGTCCTCGACCGACTGATACTTTTCGAACAGGTGTTCGGTCTCCTGGTTCACGCGCTCGTCGGTACACTGGGCCGAGAGGACGACCGCGACGAGGAGTTCGAGCCGGTTCGAGAAGTCGAGCGAGATGGTGGTGTCGGGGTACTCCTCGTAGAGGCGGTCGATGACTTCCTCGGCTTGCGCTTTGCGGGTGTCGCGGGGTTCTCCCATGTGTCGGTGGTCGGGTGGGCGCGCTTTGAATCTTGTTCGTCGTCGGGGGCGCGAGATTCGGTTGCGACGAGATGCGTCCGCGTGGAAAGGGGTCGGCGTCGAGTGGGTCCGCGTCGAGTGGGTCCGCGTCGAAACCGATGCAGGAGCGGCTCAACGGAAGCGAACGACGCCGACGAACCGAAGCTCGCTACTGCCGGGACCTATGAGTGACCGCACCCGTACCGCCACTGCACCGCACCCGCACCGCCACTGCACCGCACCCGCACAGCCCCGCCCCGCACCGCGACTGCACTCCAATCGCCACTGCACAGCACGGGCCTCACGCCTCCCCAGCCGATTGCGGTCCTCGGCCTCCGGCCCTGCGGTCCTCATCCCTCGCGCGCTATCGTCGGCCCACGAGGGGCCGACAGCGCACGCCAAAATCCAGTTTCGGCGTCGTGCAAGTCTCGCGTCGGACCCGGCGCGCGCTGGCGCGGTCCTCGTGACCGCGCCAACGCGTGCGAGGGAGGGGCGCTCTCGTGCGCCCCGAGGCTGGGGAGGGGTGAGGCTCGCTGTCGCGGTGCGGTGCGGGTGCGGTCACTCACTTGTCTCGGCAGTAGCTAGCTTCGTCGTCACAGAATCCTCCAACCAGCATCCACCAATCAGCAGCCACCAATCAGCATCCTCCGACCAACATCCTCCAACCAGCATCCTCCGACCAACATCCACCACTCAGAACCCGCCAACCAGCATCTCATCACGCAAAACCCGCCAACCGGAACCCCACCACGCAGCATCCACCGCGCCCGAACACACCAGACGCGCTCCCGAGTCCACGACCGAATCCCGTCCCCGAGCAACCCGCTCCGCGTTTCGAGAGTTTTAACCCCGCTACCCACGCGCGTCCATCCATGAAGGCGACCGCGACGGCCCACCCGATACAGGGGCTGGTCAAGTATCACGGGATGCGCGACGAGCAACTGCGACTCCCGTACCACGACTCCATCAGCGTCTGCACCGCGCCGAGCCACACCACGACCACCGTCGAGTTCGACCCCGACCTCGATTCGGACACCTTCGTCGTCGGCGGCGAGCAACTCGACGCCCACGAGGCCGACCGCGTGGCGAACGTCGTGGCGCGGGTTCGGGACCTCGCGGACGCCGACCACGCCGAGTACCCGGTCCGACTGGAGAGCGAGAACTCGTTCCCCTCGAACGTCGGTCTGGGCTCGTCGTCGTCGGGGTTCGCGGCGGCCGCGATGGCGCTCTCGGAGGCGGCCGACCTCGACCTCACTCGCCCCGAAATATCGACCATCGCGCGCCGCGGGTCGTCGTCGGCGGCCCGCGCGGTCACGGGCGGCTTCTCGGACCTCCACGCCGGACTCGACGACGAGGACTGTCGCTCCGAACGGCTCGACTCGCCGCTCGAAGACGACCTGCGAATCGTGGCGGGGCTCGTGCCGGCGTACAAGGAGACCGAACACGCCCACCGCGAGGCCGCCGACAGCCACATGTTCGAGGCGCGGCTCGCCCACATTCACGACCAGCTCGCGGAGGTGCGAAACGCGCTCCGCGAGGGCGACTTCCGCCGGGTGTTCGAGACCGCCGAACACGACTCGCTGTCGCTCGCGGCCACCACGATGACCGGTCCCGCCGGGTGGGTGTACTGGAAGCCCGACACCATCGAAATCTTCGACGCGGTCCGCGACCTCCGCGAGGCGGAGGACGTGCCCGTCTACTTCTCGACCGACACGGGCGCGAGCGTCTACGTCAACACCACCGCCGAGCACGTCGACCGCGTCGAGGAAGTCGTCGCCGACTGCGGCGTCGAGACGATGGTCTGGGAGGTCGGCGGCCCCGCAGAGGTCCGCCCGGAGAGCGACGCGCTGTTCTGAGCCCGCTCGCGCGGTCCGGTCCGTACTTCTAAGCCGCTCCGCTCCCAACACCCGACCGAATGCGAATAGCCGTCCTCGGCGCGGGCTACGCCGGACTCGCCCTCGCGCGAAAGCTGGAGCGCACCGTCCCCGACGACGTGGAGATACTGGTCGTCGAGCGGACCGGAACCCACCTCGTCCAGCACGAACTCCACCGGGTCGTCCGCCGGCCCTCGCTGGCCGACGACGTCGTGGTCGACCTCGACGACGTGTTAGCGCGCGCGACCGTCCGCGAGGCGGAAGTGGTCGACGTGGACCCCGACGCGGGAAGCCTCACGCTCTCTGGCGGCGAGACCATCGACTACGACTACGGCGCGGTGTGTCTCGGGGCCGAGACCGCCTTCTACGACCTGCCGGGGGTCGAAGACCACGCCACGCCGCTCAAGACCCTCGACCACGCCGCGGAGATTCGCGAGGAGTTCCTCGACGCGCTCGACGCCGCGAGCGGTGACGACTCGCCCGCCCGCGTCGTCGTCGGCGGCGCGGGGCTGTCGGGCGTGCAGGTCGCGGGCGAGTTGACCGCGCTGGCCGACGAGCGCGACGCCGGCGACGCGGTGACGGTCACGCTGCTCGAACGACTCGACAGCGTCGCGCCCGCCTTTCCAGAGAACTTCCAGCAGGCCGTCCGCGAGGAGTTGGCGGCCAGAGACGTCGCGGTCCGGACCGGCGCGGCCGTGGCGAGCGCGACCGACGAGGCGGTCGAACTCGACGGGGGCGAGCGACTCGACTACGACCAGTTCGTCTGGACCGGCGGCATCCGGGGGCCGGACGCGCTCGGCGGCGAGCGCCCGGCGGTCGAGAACACCTTACGGCTCGGCGACGGGACGTTCGTCGTCGGCGACGCGGCCCGCGTGGTGGACGCCGACGGCGAACCGGTGCCCGCGAGCGCACAGGCCGCCGTCCGGGAGGCGCGGGTCGTCGCCGAGAACGTCGCGAAACTGGTCGCCCACGACCGAGAGGGCGACGGGGTGTTCGAGCCGCGACTCGACCCCTTCGCCTTCGACTCGCCGGGGTGGCTGGTGTCGGTCGGCGACGGCGCGGTCGCGCAGGTCGGCCCGACCGTCCTCCGGGGCCGGGCCGCGAAGGCGCTGAAGACGACGGTCGGTGCGGGCTACCTCTCGTCGGTCGGCGCGGTGGGCAACGCGGTGGACCTCGTGAGCGAGGAACTGGGACGCGGGCGACCGTCGGACGACGCCACGGAACCGTCGGACGGGGCGGGATAACCGGGAGAACTCGTCCCTCAGAGTCCGGGGATGCCGATAGCGCTCGCCTCGATGAGCTCGAACGATTCGAGCACGACCAGGACCACCCAGACCGCGAGCCACGCCACCACGCCGATGCCGATGGCCTTGCCCCAGCCGCCGGGGTACCGAGCGTTGATGACGTACACCCACGCGAGGAGCGCGAGCAGCGACGCGAGTACCGACGCGAGGTCGCCGAGGAGGGGAATCCACGTCACCAGTCCGAACACCCCGGTTATCACCCACCAGACGAACGCGCCGACCAGCGCGGTCAGGACCGCGTACTCGTAGTCGTCGCGGTCGACGATGACGCGAGCGCCGACGTAGATGCCGAACGCGCCGATGAGGAGGCTCACGACGAATCCGATGAGCAGGTCGAGCAGTGCCATGTACTCGTAAATGAGCCGACCGGACTATTATATGTGCCGGGTGCGGTCCCGGAATCGCGCGGGCGAAGCGGGGAGCGCACGCCCGACGCGCACGACTACCGCTCGGTCGCGGGGTCCCGGTCGCGCGTCGCGTCGCGGTCGCCGGTCGGCGGCGCGTCGTCGTTGTCCCGAGGGTCGGTCCCGCCGGCGACGTGGTCGCGCGCGCCCTCCAGCGTCTCGGTTTCGAGCAGGCGCTCGACCTTGCGCTCGAACTCCTCGTCGCTCAACTCGCCGCTCGCGTACCGACTCCGGAGTTCGTCGAGCGCGTCGCGTTTCGCCCGGGGCGCGTCCGAGCCGAGACGGTCGCGCTGTTGCTCCCGCCGGGCGTCCGGCGTCGAATCGCCGCCGACGCCCAGTTGCTCGGCTGCGAGTTTCACCAGCGGGACGACCACCGCGAATCCGACCGCGAACACTATCCAGAACCAGCCGTAGCCGAGAAACAGCGAGACCAGTCCGACGCCGAGGACGAGCAGCGCGGTGAGTTGAACGAGCGGGTTCTCGTCCTCGGCGGGGTCGTCGACGTCCATGCGACCCAGTACCCCGGGCGGGGTCAAAAACGTGGACGTTCGAGCGACGGCGGCATTCTGTCGGACCGCCCGCGTCAGTGGCTTTAAGTCACTGGGTCGACCTTCGGGGCGCATGGCACGCGAGACTGCACTGCTGGACAAGGCACTCGCCGGGGCGGTCGGCGTCGCGGCGGGGGCGGCAATCGGCGCTCACGTCCTGCGCCACTACCGGCGCGAGGAGCGCACCCACGTCGTCTGCACCGAGTGCGGAGAGTCCCTGCCGGTCGAGGACGTCCTCGACCCGGCGGTCACCTGCGCCTGCGTCGCGCCACGCGACTCGCACGAGTTCCGATAGCCGTCCATTTACTCCGCCGGGTCGTAGGGGTCGCATGGACGACGCGGACCTGCGCGAGCGACTGGAGTCCCGACTGATGAGCCACGGCGTCTACGTGACCGACCTCGACGACGCGGGCGACCGCCTCCGCGTCGCCTACGAGACCGCGACGCCCGGCGACGGCGTGTCCCACCGCGAGGTCGGCCGCGTGCTGAACCGACTGCTGGAGGCCCAGGCCGACGGCTGGGAGCCGACCGACGTTGCGGGCGTCGTCTCGGGCGTGGAGGGCGACGACCGGGGGACGTGGCGGGCCGACCGCGAGTGGCTGGTCGCCCACGCCGAGGGCGACCTTTCGGACGTCGACCTCTCCCAGCGCGTGGTCGACACAATCGAGGAAGCCTGACGGACCGTCCCGCCACGGCGACGGACTCAGTTCTGTTGGCCGAACTCGAACTCCTCGGCGACCTCCTCGCGCTTCATCTCGTCGAACTTGCGGCGCACCTCGCTCACGTCGCGCTCGACGTCGACCAGCCGGTCGTCGAGCACCGACAGTATCTCGCTTTTGACCTTCTCGCTGTCGAAGCGCTCGCGCATCTGCTCCTCGACGGCGGCGGTGAACACCCAGACGAACGCCGCGACGCAGCCGACCGCCCAGAGGACCACTCCGAGCAGCGCGAGCGCGAGCCCCGGCGCGGCGGTCGTCAGCGCGGCCGAGAGGCTCGCGCCGTCCGCGAACTGGTCGTAGCCGGGCCCGAGTCCGACGGCCCAGCTCGCGCCCACCAGCGCGCCCCCGAGGAGGGTCGCGACGGCCGCGAGGGCGACGTAGTACACTGCCCATCGAAGCGCACGATTCGCGTCCATGGGTGGGTGAGGCGAACGCGGCACCATAAACCCACTCGTTTTCGTGTCTGTTCACGTATGTTTGCTGCCCTCGGGCGCGGCGGGGATTCAGCCGTCGACCGTTCGCCGGCCCCGCGCGACGCGGTCGACCCGTCCAAAATTGAACCCGATTCCGAGTTATTATCACGTCTTGCGCGGGTCGGAAGGTTCTTTATCGGCTCTCTCGTTCCACCTATCACGCACAATGGCTGTACTCTGGCTGGACGACATCACCGCGGACGACCTCGAACTGGTCGGCGGCAAGGGTGCGTCGCTGGGGGAACTCACCGGCGCGGGCCTGCCGGTCCCTCCGGGGTTCGTGGTCTCCGCGAGCACCTACCGCTCGTTCATCGAGGACACGGGCATCGACGAGGAACTGTTCGAGGCGGTAGACGTCGACGCCGACGACTCCGCCGCGCTCGCGGAGGCCCAGTCCCACGCCGAGGAACTCGTCCTCGACACCGAGATGCCCGACCATATCCGGCAGGAGATACTCGACGCCTACGACGACCTCGGCGACGGCGAGGCGTTCGTCGCGGTCCGGTCGTCGGCGACCGCCGAGGACCTGCCCGACGCCTCCTTTGCGGGCCAGCAGGAGACGTTCCTCAACGTCACCCGCGAGGACCTCGTCGACCGGGTCAAGGAGTGCTGGGCGTCGCTTTTCACCCAGCGCGCCATCTACTACCGCCAGGAGCAGGGGTTCGACCACGACGTGGTCGACATCGCGGTGGTCGTCCAGCGCATGGTCGACGCCGAGAAGTCCGGCGTGATGTTCACCAGCCACCCCTCGACGGGCGACCCCCGCATCATCATCGAGGCCGCGTGGGGACTCGGCGAGGCGGTGGTCTCGGGGTCGGTGTCGCCGGACAACTACGTGGTCGACCGCGAGACCGGGGCGGTCGAGGAGGTGACGGTCTCCGACAAGAAGACCATGATGGAGAAAGACGAGGCGACCGGCGAGACCGTCGAGCGCGAGGTCGCCGACGACCGCCGGAACGCGAAGGTGCTCGACGAGGCCGACGTCGAGCGGCTGGTGGAACTCGGCGAGCGCGTCGAGGACCACTACGGTACCCCGCAGGACGTCGAGTGGGCCATCGTCGACGGCGAGGTGTTCATGCTCCAGTCGCGGCCCATCACGACTATCGACGACGAGAGCGACGCGGCGGCCGGCGCGGACGCGGGCGGCGGGGCGGCCGACTCGCAGGGCATCGCGGACGGCAGCGGCGCGGTCGAAGCCGCCGCCAGCGGGGCCGGCGCGGACGGAGCGGGCGGGGATGAGGACGACGTGCTGGTCTCCGGGCTCGGCGCGAGCCCCGGCATCGCGGCCGGCGCGGCCCGCATCGTGGACAAGCTCGACCAGCTCGACAAGGTCGGCGAGGGCGACGTCATCGTGACCGGGATGACCACGCCCGACATGGTGCCCGCGATGAAGCGCGCCGCCGGCATCGTCACCGACGAGGGCGGCATGACCAGCCACGCCGCCATCGTCTCGCGCGAACTGGGCGTCCCGGCCGTGGTCGGCGCGGGCGACGCCACCGCCACGCTGTCCGACGACCGGCCGATCACCATCGACGGCGACAAGGGCACCGTCACCGAGGGGAGCAGGGACGCCGACGAGGAGCGCGAGCCGACCGAAGAGGTCCGGCCCACGACGCCGGTCAAGCCCATGACCGCGACCGAGGTGAAGGTGAACGTCTCCATCCCGGAGGCCGCCGAGCGGGCGGCCGCGACCGGCGCGGACGGGGTGGGCCTGCTCCGGATGGAGCACATGATACTCTCGACGAACAAGACGCCCGCGAAGTACCTCGACGACCACGGCGCGGACGCCTACGTCGACGAGATGGTCGAGGGGATTCGCGGGGTCGCCGACGAGTTCTACCCCCGACCCGTGCGCACGCGGACGCTCGACGCGCCGACCGACGAGTTCCGCCAGCTACAGGGCGGCGAGGACGAGCCCGACGAGCACAACCCGATGCTGGGCTACCGGGGCATCCGGCGGAGCCTCGACCGGCCCGACGTGTTCGCCCACGAACTCGAGGCGTTCCGGCGGCTCTACGAGATGGGGTACGACAACGTCGAGATCATGTTCCCGCTGGTCAACGACGCCGAGGACGTCGTCAAGGCGCGCAACCTACTGGAAGAAGCGGGCATCGACCCCGACAAGCGTCGGTGGGGCGTGATGATAGAGACCCCCGCCTCGGCGCTCGGCGTCGAGGAGATGGCCCAGCAGGGCATCGACTTCGCCTCGTTCGGCACGAACGACCTGACCCAGTACACGCTCGCGGTCGACCGCAACAACGAGAACGTCGCCGACCGGTTCGACGAACTCCACCCGTCGGTGCTCCGGCTCATCAGCGAGACCATCGAGACCTGCCGCGAGTACGACGTCGACACCTCCATCTGCGGACAGGCCGGCTCCAAGCCCCGGATGGTAAACCACCTCGTCGAGGAGGGCGTCTCCTCCATCTCGGCCAACATCGACGCGGTCCGTGACGTCCAACACGAGGTCAAGCGCGTCGAACAGCAGTTGCTGCTCGACTCGGTGCGGTGACCCTCCGGACGCCGTCCCGACGCTCGGGCCGTCACGTCCGCCGTTTTCGCGGCTCGGCTCGCCGAGTAAGCTCGGCTTAGGTCGCACAACGCGGGGCTAATCGGGCGAACGCCGCCGAAAGGTGCCCGGCGTTTATGGACGACGGCGTCGGACTGGCCGGGGATGGCCCCGCGACGCGTCGCGCTCCCGGTCGCCGCGCTCCTCGTGCTCGCCGGCTGCACCGGGACCGGACTCTCGCCGCCGGCCCGACAGACGAACGCGACCGAGACGACCGTTCCGGAGACGTCGTTCGAGCCGCCCGACGACCCCGTGACCTCGGGTGCGCCGGGCGAAACGACCGCAGGGGACGCGCCCGGCGACGCCACTGCGACGGACCCGCCCGGGGGGACGACCGCGGCCTCCAACGCGACGACGGCGTCCGACGCGAACACGCTCCCGCCGGGGACGAACGGCTCCGGCGTCGAGGACGCCGACGCGCTGGTGACCGCCCACCGGACGGCGCTGAACGACACCGGCTTCGCGTTCCGGTTCAGCGCGAACGTCTCGGTGGGACCGTCGGTCCAGTGGACCGTCCAGCGGGGCGGCGTCGAGCGCGGGCTCTCGCCGCTGGTGGTCCACTCCACGAGCCTCCGACGGCTCGACGACGACACCACGGAGGTCAGGACCGACCTCTGGGCCAACGCGACCGACGTGGCCGTCCGGTATCGCGGCGCGGACGAGGCCGACCGCCGGCGGTACAACCGGAGCGGCGAGGCGGTCGAGGCCTACGACGAGACGTGGGACCACCTGCCGCGGGCCGACCTCGACTCGCAGGTGACCCAGACGTGGCTCGTCGAACTCGCGCTGACCGTGGGCGACTTCCGGCTCGCGCGGACCGAGCGCCGCGACGGTCGGCTGTTCGCCACGCTCCGGGCCACCGAGTCGGTCGCGGCCGCCAACTACACCGACCTCAACGCCACCCTCACGGTCGACGGCCAGGGTCGGGTCCACGCCGCCGAACTCGCCGCCTCCGCCGAGGGCGGCGACGAGACACGCCTCCGGTACGAGTTCGAACTGACCGACGTCGGTGACGTGACCGTCGAACGCCCCGCGTGGGTCGAGGACGCGCCCCGGGCGAACGCGACCGCGACGGAAGCCAACGAGTCGTCGGCCGCGTCGGGCGACCCGACGACGACCGGCGGGTAGCGTCCGACCCGCCGACGACCGTCGAGTAGCGTCGGTCGTCGTCGGGCTCGCGGTTCGTGGCATCCGCCACGTTCAAGCCCTCCGGCCGCAAGCGTCCGACCATGACACGCTCCGTGTGGCTCAAGGCCGACGACGCGGTCGGCGACTGGGACGCCCGCCGGAAACGCATCACGGCGGGGCTGGAAGCCGGCGTCGACTGGGTGCTGGTCGACGCCGACGACGTTGGTCGAGTGCGCGAACTCGGCGACGTGAACGTCGCGGCGTTCGCCGACGGCGACGCCGAACTGATAGACGAGGCCGAGTCGGGGGTCGACCCCGACGCGGTGCTCGTGGGCAAGCGCGGCGAGGGCGACGGGACGGTCGACCTGCCCGCCGACCTCTCGGGGTCGGCGGACCTCTCGACGCTCCGGCGGGGCGACGGCCGGGCCGACGGCGCGTACGTCCGCATCTTCGACGAGGACTACGAGGCGTTCGCCGAGGCGGCGGCCGAGGCGGCCGCCTACACCGTGGTCGTCGGCGAGGACTGGACCATCATCCCGCTCGAAAACCTCATCGCGCGCATCGGCGAGGAGACCGAACTGGTCGCGGGCGTGACCACCGCCGAGGAGGCCCGGACCGCGTTCGAGACGCTCGAAATCGGCAGCGACGCGGTGTTGCTCGACAGCGACGACCCCGACGAGATTCGCGAGACCGTCGCGGTCCGCGACGAGGCCGACCGCGAGACGCTCGACCTCGACTCGGCGACCGTGACCGCGGTCGAGCGCGTCGGCAGCGCCGACCGGGTCTGCGTCGACACGGGCAACCTGCTCGACCACGACGAGGGGATGTTGGTCGGGTCGATGTCGCGGGGCCTGTTTTTCGTCCACGCCGAGACCGCCGAGTCGCCGTACGTCGCCTCCCGGCCGTTCCGGGTGAACGCGGGCGCGGTCCACGCCTACGTCCGGACGCCCGACGGCGACACCAAGTACCTCTCGGAACTGCAGTCCGGCGACGAGGTGCAGGTCGTGGACCTCGACGGCCGCACCCGCGAGGCGACCGTGGGCCGGGTGAAGATAGAGAAGCGTCCGATGTTCCGCGTGCAGGCGGAGTTCGACGACGGCGACAGGGTCGAGACGCTGCTCCAGAACGCCGAGACCGTCAAGGTCGCGACCGCCGCGGGCCGGAAGGCGGTGACGGACCTCGAAGCCGGCGACGAGGTCAGGGTGTATCGGGAGGGCGGCGCGCGCCACTTCGGCGAGGCGGTCGAGGAGAGCATCATCGAGAAGTAGTACCCGGTGACTGATTCACCGAGCGAGGGACTTTCCGGACGACTGAAACGGGAGTCCGGCGCGCGAGCAACGCGCGCGAGAGACGAGTGAGTGACCGACGGGAACGAACGAGGAGGTTGGGATGGAGGAGGTCGGGGTGGACGAGGTCGCAGTTCCCACCGGTCGAGGCCGAAGCTAGCTCGAACCGTTCGTACCAGACGACGTATCGTCGGCGGCTGACGGAATCGAGAAGCTAGCTACTCCCTCGACCGATGAGAAACCGCACGGCACCGCGACCGCCCCTCGTCCTCCCCACCCGCTTGCGTTGCTCGGTCGCTTCGCTCCACTGCGCTACTCAGCCATCGGAAGACGAACCGCGTCTTCCGAGCCTTGCTTCGCTTCGCTCAGCAAGACCTCGCGCGTTCTGGCGCGACACGAGGTCGCGCCGGCACGCGCCGACTGAACGGACAAATTCAGCGCACCCGACTCGAAACGACGGCCCCGGCACACCCGACTCGAAACGCTCGTTATCGCGACAGAGCGTTCCCTTCGGTCGGACCGTTCGGCTCGTCGCGCTCGGGCAGGGGCGTCGTACACCACTGGCAGAAGTCCAGGTCCGCGTCGACGGGCTTGCCGCAGGCCGGACAGCGCTCGCCGTCCTCGTCGTCGGGGTCGCGCTGGAGCGCCATCCAGTAGGCGTCGACCGCGCTGAACACGCGGACGACCCAGAGGGGCAACAGCGCCTCCAGCGGGACGTCGTTGGTCGCTTCTATCGCCGCGTCGACCGCCGCCCCGAGGCTCTCCGTGCCGGTGGCGGCCGCGTCGGGGAACTCCACGAACAGCAGGACCGCGCTCATCGCGAACGCGAACCACATCGCCGAGCGGAGCCACTCGCGCAGGTAGCCGTGCCCGAGCCCGGGCAGGAAGAACGACAGCAGCGCGCCCAGCCACGGGCGCTTGTCGGAGTTCCGGTCGATCACGAGTGCCGGATTGCCGACCTATCGTAATAAATGCTGTCCTCACGCGGCGCTTCCCGCCGGTTCCGGGCGGAGGCCTCACCTCGACTCCGAGTCAGCTCAGCTCGTCGACCAGTCGGGCGAGCGTGGCGAGGCCGTACTGGCCGGGCGCGGTCGCGTCCGCGGGGTCGACGGGCGCGTAGCCGATTCGCGAGCCGTAGAGGGGCGCGACGGCCCGGGAGTGGCGACCCGGCGCGCCCATCGCCATCGTGGCCACGCGCTCGCCCGCGGATGCGAACTCGCGGGTGACCGCCAGCAGGTCGAGCACGTCCGCGCGCTCGCCGGCCGTGACCGCGAGCTTGCCCACGTCCGCGCGGTCGGTCGCCTCGTCCAGCGTCTCGCGCAACGCCGCTCGGTCGGGCGTGCGCTCGAAGTCGTGCGTCGATGCGATTACCGCGGTCCCCGTTCGGCGGGCCGCCTCGGCGACGCGCCCGCCCTCGCCCTCGGCCAGCGACTTCAGTTCCACGTCGACCGCGCCGACGCAGGACAGTTCGGCGGCCGCCGCGAGGTCAGACAGTCGGGCCTCGTCGTCGACCGCCTCGCCGCCCTCCCACGCCGCGCGGTTGGTCGCGAGTATCGGCAGGTCGCCGTCGTAGTCGTCGAGCGCCGCCAGCGGGTCGTCGGCGAGGTCCATCCGGAACTCCGCGGCGTCGGCGTGCTCGCGGGCGCGGGGTTCCTCGGCGAGGTCCGCGAGGCTCGCCGCGAGGACGAACTCCTCGAAATCCATGTGGCGACGTGGGTCGGGCGAGAGCAAAAGCCTGTCCGTTGTTCGGCTCGCCGGCCGGCCCGCTTCTCGACGGCGTCCTCCGCTGGACGGGCGGACGTGTCAGGCTCCATCGAACGGCCGGTGGTCGACAACGTATCGGTCGCCCTCGCGCCGCCAGTCGGCCACGGTGTACAACCGCAGTTCCCGTTCCTGTCTGGTCTTCACGCGGAAGTCGTAGTGTTCGGCCTCGTAACCGAGGTCGGACTCGCCCGCGGCGAACTCCCGATGGTCCGCGAGCCGCGCCCGATTCCGGCGGTCGGCGAGCGACTCGACCCCGGCGAGGCGGTCGTCGAACACCTCGCGGAACTCCGGGTCGAGTTCGTACCCGACCGAGTTGCGCCCGGCGACCATCGCCGCGAGGCTGGTGGTGCCCGTACCCCAGAACGGGTCGAGCACCGTGTCGCCGTACACCGAGTACATGTTTATCAGGCGATAGGGGACCTCGACGGGGAACGCGCCCGAGCGCTCCCGGAGGTCGCCGTGGCCGAGCGCCTGCGTCTCGCCCTGTACGCCGGTCCAGAGGTCCGAGAACCAGCGGTTGCGCTCCTCCCAGAAGTAGGCCGCCTCGTACCGGCGGTCGGCCCCGGTCGCGAACTCGCGCGACTCGGGACCGTTCCGAAACAGGAGGACGTACTCGTGTTCGAGCGTGGGATAGGCGTTGGGCGGCACCATGCCCGAGCCCATGAACTTGGCGTGGCTGTTGACCGGCTTGCGCCAGAGCACGTCGGGCAGCAGGTCGAACCCGCGCTCGCGGAGCCGGTCGACGAGTTCGGCGTGGTTGGGGAACAGCCGGAAGCGGTCGCCGACGCTCCGGGTCGCGTCGCCCACGTTTATGGCGGCGATGCCGCCGTCGACGAGCACGCGCCCGAGTTCGTCCCACACCGGGGCGAGCGCGTCGTGCATCGCCTCGAAGGCGGCCTCGCCGTCGTCGCTCGCGAGCGCGTCCGCGACCTCGGAATCGAGGTCGGCGAACAGGTCGTCCCACATCTCTATCATGGGGTACGGCGGCGAGGTGACGACGAGTTCGGCCGCGCCGTCGTCGAGCGCGGCCATCTCGCGGGCGTCGGCGACGTGAATCCTGTGTTGGGTTTCCATCCGCGCTGTGGACTCTCGGCCGAGCGACAAAGTTCTTTTCCGTTAGCGTTCTTACTAGTAAAAGAACGTTCGGCTCAGGCCATCGCGGGGGCCTCTTCGGCTTCGAGGAGTTCGTGGTAGCGGTTGCGGATGGTGACCTCGCTGATGTCGGCGACCTCGCTGACCTCGGCCTGCGTGGTCTTCTCGTTCGTGAGCAGGGCGGCGGCGTAGACGGCGGCGGCCGCCAGCCCCACGGGCGACTTGCCCGAGTGGACGCCCTGCTCTTTGGCGGTCTGGAGCAGTTCGCGGGCGCGGTGTTCGGCCTCGTCCGAGAGGTCGAGTCCCGACGCGAACCGGGGGACGTAGCTCTCGGGGTCGGCCGGCCGGACCTCCAGATTCAGCTCGCGGACCACGTAGCGGTAGGTCCGGGCGACCTCGCTCTTCTCGACCCGGCTCACGTCGGCGATCTCGTCGAGGCTCCGGGGCACGCCCGCCTGTCGGGCGGCGGCGTAGACGCAGGCCGTCGAGACGCCCTCGATGGAGCGGCCGGGGAGGAGGTCCTCGTCGAGGGCGCGGCGGTAGATGACGCTGGCGGTCTCCCGAACGTTGTCGGGGAGGCCGAGCGCGGAGGCCATGCGGTCGATTTCGCCGAGCGCCTGCTTGAGGTTGCGCTCCTTGCTGTCGCGGGTCCTGAACCGCTCGTTCCACTTGCGCAGGCGCTGCATCTTCTCGCGCTGGCGCGCGCCCAGCGAGTTGCCGTACGCGTCCTTGTCGCGCCAGTCGATGTTGGTCGACAACCCCTTGTCGTGCATCGTGTTCGTGGTCGGCGCGCCCACCCGGCTCTTCTCGTTTTTCTCCTTGGAGTCGAACGCCCGCCACTCCGGGCCGCGGTCGACCTGGTCCTCGTCGACCACGAGGCCACACTCCGCACAGACCGTCTCGCCGTGTTCCGTGTCGGAGATGAGGTTCCCGCTGCACTCCGGACACGCGGTCAGTTCCTCGTCGTCCTCTCGTTCGACGCTCTCTTCCTCGGTTCGCTCCATCCTGGTGCGTACGTCTGACATGTTGGATTCCTCGTTGCCGCTGATGGCGAAGGCTACCGGGCAGGGAGAACCTGGAAAACCCGGACCTAAGTTCTTGAACATGTGTTCATCCGAAAGGTATTTAATAGTTTCGGAATTTACTTCGACTGGTCGCGTGAACGGGTGTCACGCACGGGCGAGACGCCGGCCCAACTTCGGGTGAGGGAAACACTTTAACCACGCGCGTTCGCGTTTCACGCGCCGAGCGGACGATTTAACTCGCCGGGGTGTGAACGCCCCGGCGATGGACGCCGACATCGAGCGCGTCGTCTCGCTCGCGCCGAGCGCGACCGAGGTTCTGCAGGCGCTCGGCGCGGAGGACCGACTCGTCGGCCGGACCCACCACTGCGAGGCCGACTGTCCGCCCGTCGGCGGGTGGCTCAACCCCGACTTCGAGGCGGTGGCCGACCGCGACCCGGACCTCGTGTTGACCGCCGACGACCTGCAGGCCGAGGTGGTCGAACAGCTCCGGGAACGCGGCCACGAGGTGGTCCACGCCGCCCCCGCGACCCTCGAGGAGGTCGTCGACTCGTTCGCCGAGGTCGGCGCGGCGGTCGGCCTCACCGAGACGGGCCGGGCGCTGGCCGACCGCGCGCGCAACCGCCTCGACAGGGTCGGCCGGCTCACGCCCGACGACGACCGGCCGGTCGTCTACTGCGAGGAGTGGTCGGACCCGCCGATGGCCGCCGGTAACTGGGTACCCGAGGCGGTCCGGGCCGCCGGCGGGCGCTACCCGCTGGTCGACCCGGGCGAGCGCTCGCGCGAGGTGTCGGTCGCGGAGGTCGAGGCGACCGCACCCGACCACGTCGTGCTCCACGTCTGCGGCCACGGCGCGGGGGCCGACCCGGACGTGCTCGACGAGCGCGACTGGTCGCTCCCGGCGATGGCCGAGGGGAACGTCCACGTCATCGACGACTCGCTGCTCAACCAGCCCAGTCCGAGGCTCGTGGACGGCATCGAGACGCTCGCCGCGCTGTTCCACCCCGAGGCGCTCGACGCGTACTCGCCCGACCGGGCGTTCGAGGACTCACGAATCGGCGAGCGCTGAACGCCCGGACTCGCCTCCACGACCGACGGACCCCCCCACGGCGACCGCGACCGGCCGGCGGCGTTCGGAACCCTACGTCTCCATCGACCGTCTCGGGCGTCCAAGAGCGTAACCGCCAAGTCCGCTCCGCGTCTCCACGCGCTCATGCGAGTCGGCGTCGGCAGTACGAATCCGGTCAAGCTGAGCGCGACCGAGTCGGCCCTCTCCGCGATAGCCGACGCTCCCGTCGTCGAGCCGGTCGCGGTCGACTCGGGCGTGAGCGAACAGCCGGTCGGCGAGCGCGAGACAGCCGCCGGGGCCGAGAACCGCGCCCGGAACGTCCTCGACGCGGGCGAATACGACCTCGGGGCCGGACTGGAGGGCGGCGTCGCCGAGGTCGAAGCGGCCGACGGGCTCTTCCTGACGATGTGGGCGGCCGTGACCGACGGCGACCGACTGGGCCGGGGCGCTGGCCCCCGACTCCGCCTGCCCGACGCCGTCGCCACCCGCGTCCGGGCCGGCGAGGAACTCGGCCCCGTGATGGACGACGTGCTGGGAATCGACGACGTGGCCGAGAAGCAGGGCGCTGCGGGCGCGCTCACCGGCGGCATCGTCGACCGCGAGCGCGCGCTCGCGCAGGCGGTCGCCGGAGCGCTCGGGCCGTTCGTCACCGACCGCTACGAGTGAGCGGCCGGTCGACCGCCGACCTCCGCGTCCGGACTGGGCTCGTCACTCCCTATCGTACTCGGCGTCTCGATTCGCCGGCGTCTCGGCGTCCGAGTTCGCGCCGGCATCGACCCCCGAGTCGACGTTCGGGGTCGCTCCCGCGTCGAAGACGGCGTCGGGGTCGACCTCGATTTCCTCGGTCGCGAGCAGCTTCTCGACCTGCCGTTCGAACTCCGCGTCGCCGATCTCGGCCCGGGCGTACCGGCTCCTGAGCTCGGCCAGCGGGTCGGCCGGCTCGGCGCTCGAATCGCCCCCGTCCGACGAGCCGCCGAGCGCGGGCAGGAGTTCCTCGCCGACGATGGGGACGAGCGGCGTGAGCAGGAACCATCCCACGACGAACACGACTATCGCCACTTCGACGCTCGCGAACAACAGCGCGAGCGTGCCGACCGGGAGGGTCGCGACCGCGACGACCGCCGTGAGCGCGCCGACGAGGTCGTCGGCCTCCGTCGACTCGTCTGCCATGCGAGTGGGTAGCAATAGTAGCCCAATAACCATTTCGCACTCGCCGGGCGACTCGGCCGGCGTCGGGACCCGGACGAGGGCTCAGTCGTCGGCCGCGGGGTCGGCCCCGGTCCGGGCCTCCGTGCTCTCCTCGACCGCCGTGGTGAGCGAGACGTTCAACAGGAGCATCGAGGCCACGCCGCCGACCAGCGTGACCACGTTCTTGACGGCGTGGTCGAGGATGGCCGCGCCGAGCGCGACCGTCCCGGAGATGGGCGTCAGCCCGATGACGAGGAGCGTGAACGCGCCCTCGTAGAGGCCGATGCCGCCTGGCGACAGCGGCAGGACCTTCGCGAGGTTGCCCACGCTGACCGCGAAGAAACACACGGCGACCAGCGTCGGGAGCGGGAGCGAGACCGTCGGGAACGCGGTCAGCACGAGCAGCGCGGTCACCACGTCGAGCGACCAGATGACCAGACTGGTCGCGCCGACCCTCGCAAACGCGGCCCGGTCGCTCGCGACCGTCTGGACGTCGCCGGTGAACCGCTCGATCACGCTCGCCACGTAGTCGGCGTACGAGTCGTTGCTGACCCGCGAGACGACCGCCCGGACGTAGTTGCGGTCCGAGCGCGCGCTCGCGACGATGACCGCCACGGCAAGGATGGCCGCCAGCCCCACGCCGCCCGCGACGTAGAGGGCGGTCTGTCCGCTGTCGCCCACCTGGCCGCCGGCCGGCGAGGAGCCGACCAGGACCGACTCCAGGCCGGCGGTCGCGCCCGTGAGCGCGAACCCCACGAGTACGACCCCGGCCAGCACCGTGATTGTCAGCAGGTCGAACACGCGCTCGACCGCCAGCGACGCGAACCCCGTCGGGTACGGAATCGCGCGGCGGGCCTTCACGACGTAGGCCCGGACCGCGTCGCCCGCGCGGGCCGGGAACACGAGGTTGCCGGTCTGGCTGATGAATATCGCGCCGGTCAGGAAGTTCGCGCTCTCGGTGTACTCCAGCTCTTCGAGGATGTCCCGGTAGCGCGCGCCCCGGAGGGGCCACGACAGCACGTAGACCACCGCGGCCGCCGCCACGAGGCCGGGGTCGGCCGCGCTCATCTGTTCGAGCACCTCGCCCAGCGGGAGGTACTGGCCCATCAGCGCGACCGCGACGACGGTGAGTACGATTCCGGCCAGGATGGACACCCGGCGGGTGATTCGGGGCTGAACCGAGAACTCCCACCAGCACCGGACTATCTGGCTCCCCATCCCGAACACGTCCCGCACGATGTCGACCTTCGAGTCGCCCTTGGGCGTCCAGTCGACCGCGAACTCCCTGACGTCGTACCCCCGGCGCTGGGCCCGGACCAGTACCTCGGTGTCCCAGAACCAGTGTTCGTCGCCCACGTCGTCGAGCACGTCGAACAGTGCGGTCCGGTCGAACGCTTTGAACCCGCACTGGTGGTCGCGCAGGTCCGACCCGAGGAAGAGTCTGGTCAGGCCGTTGAACCCCCGGCTCGCCAGGTCGCGCTTGGCCGGGCGGTCGGCCTCCTCGCCGGGCATCCACCGCGAGCCGGTCGCGAAGTCGTACTCGCCCGACCGGACGCTCTCGACCAGTTCGCTCAGATGCTTCATGTCGGTGGCGAGGTCGGTGTCGAAGTACACCAGCGTCTCGCCGTCGGCGGCCTCGAACGCCCGGTTCAGGGCCCCGCCGCGTCCGAGTCGCTCGTCGCTGTGGAAGTGCCGGACACGGTCGTCCTCGGCCGCCATCCGGTCGGCGATCTCGGGCGTGCGGTCGTCGCAACCGTCCTCGGCCACGATGACCTCGAACGCACCCGCCGGCAGGAACTCCCCTAACGTGTCGAGCGTCTTCGTCACGGTGTTCTCGATGGTCGCCTCCTCGTTGTACGCCGGGAGGACGACGCTCACCTCGACTGCGCGGCCGCTCATTGTCGAGTAGCTCAGTCCCGCCGCCTAAGTACCTTCTGCTCCGTTCCAGACGCTCCGTCCGGGTAGGTCGGGCTTTGGGCGGCGGTACGCTCCGTTTCGCGCGGGCCGGCTGCCCGCTCCGGTCGGACCCGGCGCGCCCCCGGGCCGAAACCCGTCGTGGACGCGAGTCGCGCGGTCGTTACGTCCGGTAACGAGCTGTTTCCCGGCGCGCAACCGGCCGCTCCGAACTCGGTCCGCGCTGCGTCGCACCCAGCGTCGCTCGCGGGCCGCCGGCTCGCGGACCGCTCTCGACGTCCGGAACCCAGCCCGAAACCTCCGATTAACCAGCCGTACCAACACCCCGGTCTGGGGTGGTTTAGTTCAACTAATTTCAATCTGAAAATGCACGAGTGCGTGGGGTTAGCCTCCCGTACCAAATCCACTAAGGAGGGCTCCGTTCTATCCGAAGGTACGTCATGAGCACGACCGCATCTGCCGGCACGGCCACGCTGACCGACAAGCAACAGCGCATCCTGCGGTACCTCCGCGAGCAGGGTCAGATGAAGACGTACTTCAAGTCCCGACTCATCGGCGACGAGCTCGGGATGACCGCCAAGGAGGTCGGCGCGAACATGACCGCCATCGCCGAGGGCGAGTTCGACGTGGACGTCGAGAAGTGGGGTTACTCGTCGTCGACGACGTGGAAGGTCACGGCCTGAACGCGCTCGACGTCATCGGCAATTACCGAGCCACAATCAGGCGACTACTGGCGCACACCGCGGTCGAGTCCGCCCACAGGCTCCCGTCGTTCGCCCTCCAATCTCCCCATTCTTTACGTACTCCCCGCCCGGAAACGGCTAACAGCATCATGCGGCGGCGATCAGTTCTTCGGCTAGCAGGGACAATCGGCGTTGTTGGCACTTCGGGCTGTACCCAATTCCCCTTTCGGGGCCAGCAGTACCGCCTCTGGTTCGTCCGCATCCACAACGGAAGCGGCAGCGAACAGCAGTTCGAGTTGCGCGTCCGCCGCGACGGCGACGCGGTGTTCGAGGGCGAGTACGCCATCCCCGGTTTTCGGGACGACGAAAACGAGGTGGCGTCGTACGCCGCCATGGACGCCGCCCGACTCGTGGAAGCCGAGTGGGACGTGCAAAGGGGCACCTACACGGTCGAGTACCGATTCGCCGACGAAGACTCGTTCGAGGAAGTCGAAGTCGGAGAAATCGACGAGTTCGAGGCCGAGGACGTCGGCGTCGAGATACAGCTCTACGGCGGTGGTCTCGCCCGGCGGTCGGTCGGACTGAAGGTCCTCGAATTCGATTCGGACGAGCAGGCTGGACGATTCCTCAGTACCGTAACGAACCAGACCGACGGCTGACGGAGCGGACAGTCACGGGTCGAACGAGATGAAGTCGTCGGCCTCGGCCGCGAACGTCGCCGCCCGCTCGCCCAGCGAGTCGGCGTATCGGACGACCAGCGTGATGACGGTCTCGGGCTTGCGGACCGCGTAGCCGTCCTCGCGGTCGAGCAGGCCCACCTCTTCGAGGTTGGCGGCGTACTTGCTCACGGTCGGTCGGGAGACGTCGAGCGCGTCCGCGAGGTCGCTGCCGGTGGCGTCGGGGTCCCGAAGCAACTCGACCAGCATCCCCCGTGGCGTGTCCCGGCGGAGGTAGCCCAGCGCGACCTGCTCGAACGCCGAGAACTGCTCGGCCGGGTAGAACCGGCGGTAGTCGCCGTCCCGGCGGCTCTCGACCACGTCGGCGTCGAGCAACTGGCGGAGGTGGTGCTGGGCCTCGCCGGTTCCGAGTTTGAGGTCGTCTCGGACCTTCGAGAAGTGTGCGCCCGGCGTGGTGGCGACGTAGCCCGCGATGGCGTCGCGGGCCTCGCTCTCGCCGCTCTCGGCGCTGGCTCCGAACGACGCCAGCGGCGTCGCGGCCCCGAGGACCGCGAACCGGCGGAGCGTCGTCCGCTTATTTTCATCCACGTCGGGGCGCTCAACCATCTACAGGATAAGGGTCGTGGTCGAACAATAAAACGTCTTCGGCTCGCGAGTCGGTCACGCGGCCGAGGAGTCGCGAACGGCCGGTAGCCCGGCCGTGGCGTCGGTCCCGCGCCGAACCGGCTCCTGTCGTTTCGAACGTCGGTCAGGAATCGCTGTCGGGAACCGCGCCGCTCGGAAGGCGCGACGACCTGGAGGAAAGGACGGGTGGCGACCGCGACTACTCGACTTCCGTCTCCAGTTCGGCGTCGACGTCGGTGTCGACGTCCTCGATGCTGTCCTCGTCCATCTCCTGGATGACCTCGTCGGGGCTCTTGATGTCGGCGGGGTCCTCGCCCTGCTTGATGGCTTCGGCCTCCTGCTCCATGGCCTCGACGTCCATCTCGGCCTCCTCGTCTATCTGGCCCAGAATCTCCTCGATGTTGTCCAGCCCGATGAGTTCCCGAGTCTCCTCGTCGAAGTCGAGGCTGTCGAGCTGGTCGCCGTCCGTCTGGACGTCGCTACCGGTGAGGTGCTTGCCGTATCGACCGACCAGCGAGGAGAGCTCCTGCGGGAGGACGAAGGTGGTGGACTCGCCCTGGCCGATGGATTCGAGCGTCTCCATTCCCTTGTCGATGACGGCGCGCTCGCCCATCGACTCGGCGGACTTCGCGCGCAGAACCGTGGAGACGGCGTCACCTTGGGCTTCCAGAATCTGGCTCTGTTTCTCGCCCTGCGCCCGGATGATGTTGGACTGCTTGTCACCTTCGGCCTGCTCGATCGCGCTCCGGCGCTCGCCCTGCGCCTCCAGAATCATGGCGCGGCGCTTGCGCTCCGCGGAGGTCTGTTGCTCCATCGCCTGCTGGACGTCCTTGCTCGGGTTGACCTCCCGGACCTCGACGCTCTCGACGCGGATGCCCCACTCGTCGGTGGGCTCGTCGAGTTCCTTCCGGATTTTGGCGTTTATCTGCTGGCGCTTGTTGAGCGTGTCGTCGAGTTCCATGTCTCCCAGCACGGCCCGGAGGGTGGTCTGGGCCAGGTTCGAGACGGCTCGCTTGTAGTCCTCGACCTCGAGGAACGCCTTCTTGGCGTCCATCACCTTGATGTAGACGACGGCGTCGGCGGTCACCGGGGAGTTGTCCCGGGTGATGGCCTCCTGCCGGGGGACGTCGAGGGTCTGGGTCCGCATGTCGAACCGATGGGTCGCGCTCACGAACGGCGGGACGAAGTTGATACCGGGTTCGAGCAGCTTTCGGTACTCGCCGAACACGGTGAGCGCGCGCTTCTCGGTCGCGTCGACGATCTCCACCGACTGCCAGATGGTGATGATCGCGAGTGCGAGGACCAGTAGCGCGACGGCGGTGAAGCCGCCGACTGTCGCCTGTAGTGGGACGAACATACGCGGGTGTTAGAAAGATGTAGTGTTAAGCGTTCCCCTCGCCGTCGCTCCGGGCGCGTCGAAAACTGCCGAGCGAGCGGCTGCTCGGGGTCGTGATGGGTCAGACGCCCTCGGTGTCGGTCTCGCGGTCGCGCTCCGAGTCGGGGTCGGCGGCTCGACCCTTCCGGAGTTCGCGGTCGATGGGGTCCTCGATGGCCTCCAGCGACTCGACCGTGACGACGTTGCCCCCGCCCGGGTCGACCACCATCACCTCGGTTCCCTCCGGAATCTCGTCGCGGACGCTCCGGGCGGCGTAGTGGGGGTTGAACCCGCCCTCGTGGAGCTTTATCTCGCCGTCCTGGGGCGTGACGCGCTCGGTGACGACGCCGGTCTTGCCCTTCAGCGAATCGGAGTCGCTGGTGCGCGCGACGCCTTTCCCGCCGTAGAGGTCGAGTTCGCGGTAGGCGTACAGCGAGGCGGCCCCGAAGATCAACACCAGCGCCGCAAGCAACAGCGGCGACGCCAGCGGCCCGAGCAACAGCCCGACCAGCCCCGCCAGCGTGAGCGCGACGCCGAGGACCACGAAGTGCGCGCCCGGGATCAGCGCCTCGGCGATGGACAGTCCGACCCCGGCGACGAGGAGCAGCATCGGGAGCGAGTCCAGCAGCGGTTCCATACCATCGTCTTGGGAGCCGCGCGGGTTAACGTTTTGCAGTCGGTCGAAGAGCAGCGTTCGGATACGTCAGTCGTCGTAGCGATACGGTCTCGAACGCCTTCGGCGCGCTCTCCGACGACGCTGGAACTGCAGACGTTTCCCCGAAAGCCCTCGGCGCGCTCGCGGTCGCTCAGCAACATATTCGACGGACGTGGTTGCGTCGAATAGTGGTCGCTGAGGCGACCACGGGCCTGCGGCCCGCGAGCGCGCCTCGCCCGTTCAGTCCACCAGGGACGTGGGTTGGTTCGCCGAGCGCACCCAGTGGTTGGTCGCGCTTATCCGAGTATCGCCCGGTCGTTGCCTCACGAAGCGTGACGCGACGATCACCGCAGTTCGTCGTACAGCTGTTCGGCCGCCGTGCGAACGGCCTCGGTACTCTCGCGCTCGGCCGACCAGCCCAGCCCAGCGGCCTTCTCGACCGACAGGGCCATCTTGGGTACGTCGCCGGTCCAGCCCCGGTCGCCACCCGTGTACTCGAAGGCGGGGTCACACCCCACCACGTCGCTGACGATCTCGGCGATGCGCGTGACCGAGACCGTGGTCCGCGTGCCCAGATTGTAGACGTTCGCGGGGTCGTCGGCGCGTTCGACCACGTGTTCCATCCCGGCCACGCAGTCCTCGACGTGGAGGTAGGACTTCTCCTGGCGGCCGTCGCCCAGGATGGTGAGTTCTGTGGGGTCGTCGAGCAACTTCTCGATGAAATCGGAGATGACGTTGTTGCGCTGGTGGGGACCGACAACGTTCGAGAACCGGAACAGCCACGCCGTGAAGTCGTGCGAGTGGGCGTACGTGGTGAACAGTCCCTCGGCGGCCAGCTTGCTCGCACCGTAGGTGCTGACGGGTTCGAGCGGTCCGAAGTCCTCGGGCGTGGGGCGAGGTGCCTCGCCGTAGACGGCCGACGAGGAGGCGAACGCCACTTTCGAGAGGCCCACCTCGTCCATGCGTTCGAGCAGGTTGTACGTCATCCGGTTGTTGGCCTCGAACACCCGGCGGTGGTCGCCCCGGTTGACGTCCGACAGCGCCGCGAGGTGGAAGACCAGGTCGAGGTCGCCGGTCACGACCTCGGCCACGTCGTCGGGGTCGGTGAGGTCGGCCTCGACGAACGTGGCCTCCTCGGGGACCCACTCGCGTCTGCCCTTCGAGCAGTCGTCGGCGACGAGCACGTCGTTGGCCCCGACCAGCGACTCGGTGAGGTGGGTGCCGATGAGCCCGGCACCCCCGGTGACCAGCACCGACTTCCCGGAGAGTTCCATGGGGGAGATAGCGGCCGATTTACGGATATATCTTTACGTTCGGGAGGGCGTTCGAATCGCTTCGCGGAGTGTTCGGCGACGACACCGACGGCGTGAGAGTGTTCGGCGCGGATAGCTATCGATTGAGCCGAGGGGACACCGCAACCGCACCGCAACCACGCCGTACCACAGCCGTAGGCCTCACACCTCCCCAACCTCCTGCGGTCCTCGCTTCGCTGTGGTCCTCGTCCCTCGCGCGCTTGGGCGCGCTCACGAGAGAGCGCGCCAGCGCGCGCCGTGGTGGTCACGTGAACGCCAGCGCGCGCCGGGGTCAGTCATGGTACTCGAATGCGTCGGGGGTCGGGACGGGCGACCGGGCTGCTCTCGCCCGCGTCACCGTTCCGACCGACGCCGCGTCCCCTTTTTCCGGAACCACTAAGCGCGGAGCGCCACTACGCCGGGCCATGAACCGCATCATCGGCGACCGCGACCTCTCGGAGACGCCGTTCTCGGCCGAACAGGCGCGGGCCACCTTCCGGGAACTGGTTCGGGCGCGGGCGTTCGACGACCGAGCGCTCGCGCTCCAGCGACGCGGCTGGATGAGCAGTTGGCCGCCCTACCGGGGCCAGGAGGGCTCGCAGGTCGGGGCCGCGCTGGCGATGGCCGACGACGACTGGCTGGTTCCGACCTACCGCTCGAACGCGATGCAGATAGCCCGCGGCGTCCCGATGAGCGACGTCCTGCTGTTCCGCCGGGGCCGCCCGGAGTTCCACTCGGGCCACGACGTGCCAGCCCTCCCGCAGGCGGTCCCCATCGCCACCCAGATTCCCCACGCGGCGGGCATCGGCATGGCGATGAACTACGAGCGACAGGTGAAAGGCGACGGTGAGAAAGCCAGCGACGGCGCGGACGCCCCGGACAACGCCGCCGCCCTCTGTTACTTCGGTGACGGCGCGACCAGCGAGGGCGACTTCCACGAGGGCATGAACTTCGCGGGCGTGTTCGACGCCCCGACCGTCTTCTTCTGCGAGAACAACGAGTGGGCCATCAGCCTGCCGCGCCACCGCCAGACCGCAAGCGACACCATCGCCCAGAAGGCCGACGCCTACGGCTTCGAGGGCGTGCAGGTCGACGGCAACGACCCGCTCGCGGTGCGGGAGACGGTCGCCGAAGCGCTCGACTCGGCCCGAGACGGCGACCCCGTGCTGGTCGAGAGCCTGACCTACCGACAGGGTGCCCACACGACCAGCGACGACCCGAGCCAGTACGAGGAGGTGCGCCGCGAGTTGCCCGACTGGCGGACCGCCGACCCGCTCGACCGGTACGAGGAGTATCTCCGCGAGCAGGACGTCCTCGACGACGAGTTCGTCGCGGAAGTCGAAGCGGAGGTCGAGACCCAACTCGACGAGGCGGTCGAGCGCGCCGAGTCGGTCGACCCGGGCGACCCCCACGACGTGTTCGACCGGGTCTACGCCGACCTGCCGCCGCGACTGCGCGACCAGAAGGCGTGGCTCGACTCGTTCCGAGCCGACCGCGAGGTACAGGAACTCGACCACTGACGCGCCGGGACGGTGTGCGCCCCGCCGCTCAGTCGATAGCCATGTACGTCTTGGTGTCGGCCACGCCGTCGAGCCCCGAGACGTCCGAGGAGGCGGCGTGCAGCACGTCGTACACCTCCTCGGCGTCGGCCTCGGCGACCACGTCGAACTCGCCCGCGACGACGTGGGCCTCCGTCACCCGGTCGAGGCTCCGGACCGCAGCCAGCACGTCGCCCGAGCGCCCGGCGGCGGTCTTCACCATGATGAACGCGTGGACCATCGCTGTGTGTGATTCCGTACCACGCGAGAAAAACCTTTGGGCGGGGTAACATTATTGAACGCGCCGCGCGTACGGTGGCGTATCCATGCGATTTGTTATCATTGGTGGGGGACGGGTCGGTCTGCGGACGGCCCGCGTGCTCCGCGAGGAGGGCCACGACGTGACGCTCGTGGAGGCCGACGCGGACAAGGCCGACCGGGCGCGCACCGACGACTTCGAGGTGGTCGAGGGGGACGGTTCGAGCGAGGCCGTCCTGGAAGCGGCCGACCTCCCAACTGCCGACGCCGTGGGCGCGCTCACGGGCGACCTCAACGTCAACTTCGCGGCGTGCATGGTCGGCAAGCACCACGGCGCGCGCACCGTCCTGCGCATCGACGAGGACTACCGCGAGGACATCTACCGGAAGTTCGCCAGCGACGTCGACGAGGTTGTCTACCCCGAGCGCCTCGGCGCAATCGGCGCGAAGAACGCGCTGCTCGGCGGGAACGTCCGCGCCATCGCCGACGTCGCCCAGAACCTGCAGGTGGTCGAGCTCACCATCACCGACGAGTCGCCGATGAACGGCTACTCCATCAGCGAACTCTCGTTGCCCGCCAACTCGCGCGTCCTCGCGTTCGGCAAGGAGGACGCGCCGATGGGTATCCCGCTCCCCGACGACTCGCTTGCGGCCGGCGACCGACTCGCCGTACTGGCCGACTTCGACGTGTTAGAGGACGTCCGACGGATTCTCGTGGGCGACGCCAGCAGGGCCACCGCCGACGCGATGCGGGGAGGGACGTAGATGGTCACCGCCTACGTCATGGTCAAGGTCAACACCGGCGAGGCCGACCGACTCAAGAACGCCATCCTCGACCTCGACGGCGTGGTCGACGCCCACATCGTCGCGGGCGACGTGGACATCGTGGCCAAACTCGACGTCGACTCGCCGGGCGACGTCAAGGCCATCGCCGCCGACGGCATCCAGGGGATAGGGGGCGTCGAGGGAACCCACACCTACGTCGCGATGGAGTAGCCGTGACTCACCGGGAGCCCCGCGACCCGCCCTCGTCGTAGTTCTGGGTCGCCCGTTCGCGGAAGCTCGCCGCCGGCTCCCGGTAGTCGTAGCCGGGGACCAGCCCCTGCACCCACGTCCCTTCGACGTACTCCACGACGGCTTTCGCGTCCTCGGCCGCCCGCTCGGGGTCGTCTCGCTCGAACGCCACCGTGACGACGACCGACTCGCCCTCGCGCTCGACGGTGGGGGCCGCCGCCACCTCGGCGTCGGCCACGGTGTGGGCGTCCGCGAGGCGACGGTCGAGGGTGTCGAACCAGCCGTCCTGCACGACCGGCGCGACCGTCTCGCCCTCGACCACGGCGTCGAGAGTCGGGACTCGAACGACGACGCGGTACTCCCGGCGGTCGGTGTCGCCGTCTCGACCCGGGTCGTTCTCGACGCTGACCCCGCCCTCGAACGGGGTGAAGCCGACCCCGAACTCGACTCGGTCGGTCGCGTCGGTTCCCCCGCTCGACTCGTCTCCCTCGCCCGATTCCTCGCGGTCGGCTCGCTCGAACGAGGGGTGTTCCCGGAAGGTGCGCTCGATTCGTTTGTCGGTCACGTCGCCCGGTAGGCGCGTCGTCGACAAGGGCATTGTGACTGGCCGCTCCGAACGCCATATCTACCGGGCTCCCGGGCGTAATATACAACGAAAACAGTTATTACGTAACGAATCGCAACCGCGAAAATACTATGGATGCGTCACCGCAGTCCGAACCGCCGAACGAGTACAGTTCCGACGCTCCACCTGCGGTCGCCGTCGACGGATTGGAAAAGCAGTACGGGAGCGGCGACGACGCGGTTCGGGCGGTCGACGGCGTCAGCTTCGAGGTCGACCCCGGTACCGCCGTCGGTCTACTCGGCCCCAACGGCGCGGGCAAGACGACCACCATCAAGTCGCTGCTCGCGCTCATCGTCCCCACGGCCGGCACCGTCCGAATCGACGGGGTCGACGTCCACGACCGCCCCGGCGACGCCTACGAGCGGATGGGCGCGATGCTGGAGGGCGCGCGCAACGTCTACTGGCGGCTCACGGTCCGCGAGAACGTCCGCTTCTTCTCGGCGCTGGCTGGCAACGAACCCAACGAGCGGGAGGCCCGCCACGACGAACTGCTGGCGCAGTTCGGGCTCGCAGACGAGGCCGACACCCCGGTCCGGGAACTGTCGCGCGGGCAGAAACAGAAGGTGTCGCTGGCGTGTACGATGGCGCGGGACGCCGACGTGGTCTTTCTCGACGAACCGACGCTCGGCCTCGACGTCGAGAGTTCGCTCGAACTCCGGCGGGAACTCCGGAGCCTCGTCGAGGACGACGGCGTCACCGTGTTGCTGTCGAGTCACGACATGGACGTCATCGAGGCGGTGTGTGACCGCGTCGTCATCATGAACGAGGGGCGCGTCGTGGCCGACGACACCGTCGACGACCTGCTCAACCTGTTCAACGCCCAGGTGTACGAGGTGACCGTCGCGGAGTCGCTCGGCGACGACGTCCGCGAGCAGCTCCGGTCGGCGTTCGGCGTCGAGTCGTTCGACGCCCGGGCGGACGGGACCCGGTTTCGCGTCCACGTCACGGGCGACGAGTTCTACGAGGTGGTCGAGACGCTCCGGTCGGCCGAGCTCTCGGTCCGGTCGTTCGACACCGTCGAGCCCGACCTCGAGGAGGTGTTCCTCCGGGTCACCGAGCGGTCGGACGAAGCCGACGCGAGCGGCGACGACGCCGATGCACCGCCCGTCAGCCGAGGTGTGAGCCGATGAGCAACGCCAGGGCGGACGCCTCGGACGACGGCCCCGTCGGCGTCTCAACGCTCCTGCGTCAACTGCTCGTCCAGAAGTTCCTGCTCATGGTTCGGTATCGGGTCGACTTCCTCGGGAGCATCGTGGGGGCGTACGTCTTCTTCGCCATCCTCTTTTTCGGCGGGCAGGCGGCAGTGTCCAGCGTGGGCGGCGGGGCCGGTGCCCTCGGGTCGACGCTGGACGGGTTCATCGTCGGGTGGTTCCTCTACACGATGGCGCAGGCGGCGTACTTCAGTCTCGCCAGCGGCGTCACCCAGGAGTCCGAGTGGGGCACCTTCGAGCAACTGTACATGTCGCCGTACGGCTTCGGGACGGTCATGACCTCGAAGGTGGTCGTCAACCTCGTCGAGAGCGTGTTCTTCGGCGGGGTCATGCTGGCGTTGATGCTCGTAACGACCGGCCGCACGCTCTCGGTCGACCTCGTGACCATCGCCCCGGTCACGCTGCTGGCGCTGCTGTCGGTCGTCGGGCTCGGGTTCGTGTTCGCGGGGCTGGCGCTCGTCTACAAGCGCATCGACAGCTTCTCCCAACTCATGCAGTTCGCCATCATCGGCCTCATCGCGGCACCCGCGGCGGGGCTCTCGCCGCTGCGATTCCTGCCACTTGTCCAGGGGTCGGCCATGCTCCAGGAGGCGATGCGGCAGGGCACCCGGCTCTGGGAGTTCTCGGGGCTCGAAATCGGCGTGCTGGTCGGGACTGCGGTCGTCTACTCGGTGGCGGGATACGCGGTGTTCCGTTACTGCTCGCGGGTCGCCCGCGAGCGTGGCGTGATGGGCCACTACTGAGCCTCGTTTTGACCGATTTCCACGACGCGCTGGTTGTGCGAGCGCACGGGACGCTCGCGGTGGCGCGCGTCGGGAGAATGCGAGGGATGGGATTCGAACCACGCCCAGACGTTCCTGCTCGGTCACGTCCGTTCCCTGCGCGGGCGTGCGACTGGTCTACTTCGAATCCCGCTCTGTTCGGTTTCCACGACGCGCTGGTTTTGCGAGCGCACGGGGCGCTCGCCGTGGCGCGCGTCGGGAGAATGCGAGGGATGGGATTCGAACCCATGGACTCCTACGAGAGCGGGTCTTAAGCCCGCCGCCGTTGGCCAGGCTGGGCAACCCTCGCGCGATTCAGGGTTGTCGGGTCGGCAGGAAGTGGGTTTCGGTCCGGTCGAAACCGGTCCCAGCGAGACCGGATTCGAACTCTCCGTTTGTCGAAAGTATTAATTCGAGGGTACCACACGGTACGGACGAAACACATGACCGGCGGACTCGCGAGGGGATTGTTCTGCAGCCCGCTCAAGCCGTCGTCGTTCGTCGCGGCGCGGACCGACACGGACGCGTCGGAACGACTGGTACAGCTCCGGCCGGCGCTCCTCGAGACGCATCTGACGCTGAAACCCACGCTCGTCTGGCTCGGGCTGACGGTAGCGACGGGACTGCTCGCGACGGTGGTCCTGCTTGCTAACCTCGACTTGCTCGGCTCGAACGGAACCGAGAGCGAATGATGCGGCGACGACAACTTCTCGCGGCTGGCGCAGTTCTCTCGACCGCTGGCTGTCTGCGGTCGGTCACCGAGGAGAACGCGACCGAAACCGGGGACGGTGCGGACGAAACGACCGAAGCGGGGTTTTCGGACGCGACGACGACCGCCGACGGAACCGAGACCGAAACCGAGACCCCCGAGTCGCCCGAGACGGTGACCGGCGACTGGTCGATGCCTCACGCGAGTCCCGGCAACCACCGGTACGCCGACGTCGACGGCGTGGAGGGCGACCTCGCGGCGGTGTGGACCTTCGACCCGGGCGATTCGCTCGCCCCGACCGAGCCGGTGTTTCACGACGGCACGGCTTACGTCGCATCGGACACCCAGAGTACCGTCTGGGCGCTCGACCCGACGACCGGGACTCCGGAGTGGTCGGCCGACGTCGACAGTCCGAACGGCCAAGCCGTCATCGACGGGACGCTCGTCGTGGCCGGTGACGCCGGGGTGCGCGGGTTCGACCCCGAGTCCGGCGACGAGCGGTGGACCGCGGACGTGGACGATCGCTACTACCAGTTCCCCTCGGGGAGCGACGGCACCGCCTACGTCGCGGACGGGACCTCGGTGTACGCTATCGACGTCGAGACCGGCGACCGCGCGTGGCGGTCCCCGGAGTTCGAGGAGCGCGTCTGGGGTCTCGCGGTCCGAAACGGAACGCTCTGTCTGACCCAAAGCAGCAACCAGAACCCCGGACAGGTCGTCGGACTCGACGCCGCCGACGGGACCGAGCTGTGGCGGAGTGGCGACATCACCGACGGTGGTACGTCGAGCGCCCCGTCGATGGCAGACGGCCGCGTGTACGCCGGCGACGTCGGCCAGATGGTCCACGCGTTCGGGGTCGACGACGGGTCGCGGGCGTGGGCGGCCCAGACGAGCGGGTCGACCCACATCACGCCGGCCGTCGGCGATTCGACGGTGTACGCCATGGGAGCCGGGTCGACCGTCTACGCGTTCGGTGCGGAGTACGGAACCCTGGAGTGGCAAGTCGACACCGGCACCGACGAGTACGGTTCACCCGCGGTGACCCGGGACACCGTCTACGTCGGGACCGACGCGGGCGTCCACGGCTTCGACCGCGAGTCCGGCGACGAGGTCGCACGATTCGAGGTCGACGAAATCGTCGAGTGGGTCGTTCCGGCGTCGGGGCTGCTCGTCGTCACGAGCGACGCCGCCGCGTACGGGCTCGTCGGCACCGGGTGAGCCTTGGGGGGCGAGTGAGCCGTCGAGCGCGAGCGAGCCGTCGGCACGAAACGAGAGGACGATTCTACGGCCGCGCTGTGAGTACGAAGTGTCTGGTTTCGGGTGATTAATGTGGACGTGGTTCGACACGCGACCGTGAAGCGACGTACACTCCTCGCCTCCCTCGCGGTCGCGTCGAGCGCGGGCTGCCTGCGGCTCCAGTCCACCGACGGCGGGACGCCGACCGAGGCGGGGGCGACTTCGGGCGAGCAGACCGCCGCGCCTCCCGACGCGACTGCGACCGACGCGACTGCGACCGACGCGCCAGCGACCGACGAACCGGCGACGACGGAAGCACCGACGGCCGCGGAGTCCGACCGGCTCGACCTCCGATGGCGGTCGGGTCTCCGAAGCGACGAGCTCGTTGTCGGGGGCGCGACCCTGTACGCGTTCCCCGGCGACAACGGGGTTCACGCCGTCGATCCGGAGACGGGGGCAACCCGGTGGTCGGCGGCGACCGACGCGACACTCCGCGGTGCCGCGGTCGGCGGCGACGCCGTGTTCGCGGCGGACCGCATGAGCGAGGGGTCGCTGTACGCGGTCGACGTCGACGAGCGGGCGACGCGGTGGTCCGCAGAGATAGGGGGAACGGCTCGTCCCCCGGCGCGTGCGTCCGAGGAGTTCGCGCTGGTCGCGGCGTGGAACGAGGACGAGGGGAGCCGTCTCACGGCGTTCGACCGCGAGACGGGCGAGGAACACTGGACGTGGGAACACGACCGGTCCATCGGCGAGCCCTCGCCGGTCGTGGACGACACGATTTACGTCACCACGACCGGGACGCCGACGATACACGCTATCGACGTGCAGACCGGACGCGAGCAGTGGGTCCTCGAGCAGAGTGCCGCGTTCCCGATCATCGTGACCGACGGCTCGCTCTACTGCGCGTGGACGTCCCGAATCGCCGAGGTCTCACTCCAGGACCGCTCGCAGAAGTGGCAGGTGCGGGTCGACGACACCATCCCGTACCCGCCGGTACTCGCCGACGGACGACTCTTCGCGGGCGTCGACGGTGGCGGGGTCGTCGCACTCGACGTCCGGCGTAGTGAGGAGGTGTGGCGGGCGGACGTCCCGTTCGACGAGGACTCGGCGCTGGCCGTCGGTCCGGACGCCGTCTGGGTCGCCACCGCGTCGGAACTCCACGCGGTCGACCGGGACTCGGCCGGCGCCGAACTCGTCGGGTCGCTCGGCACCTCCGGGACGCACCCGCGGACGAGCGAGGCGCTGTTCCACGACGGGACGCTGGTGCTGTGCCGAGGCGGAAGTCCGATGGAAGCGTACGATGTCGTGGGCTAGCGTCGATCCGACGTGGCGGAGAAGTGCCGTATCTCTTATTCGTTGATGTCGACCGACTCCAGCACGACCTCCTCCTGGGGCTGGTCGTTGGCGTCGGTCGGCACCGAGCCGATCTCCTCGACCACGTCCATGCCGTCGACGACCTTGCCGAACACCGCGTGGCGGTCGTCCAGGTGGGGCTGGGCGTCCAGCGTGATGAAAAACTGCGAGCCGTTGGTGTCGGGGCCGCTGTTTGCCATCGAGAGGACTCCGGCGTCGTCGTGGCGGAGCTCGTCGTGGAACTCGTCGTCGAACTCGTAGCCGGGGCCGCCGCGTCCGGTCTCGGTCGGGTCGCCGCCCTGAATCATGAAGTCCTCGATGACTCGATGGAAGGCGACGTCCTCGTAGAGCGCGTCGCCGCGCGTCTCGCCGCTCTGTGGGTCCTCCCACGTCGTGGTGTCGGGCGCGGGGTCGTCGTTCGCGGCGGGGTCGTGGTCCGCGAGGTTGACGAAGTTCTCGACGGTTCGGGGCGCGCGCTCGTCGTACAGTTCGACCTCGACGTCGCCGCGGTTCGTGTGGAGCGTGGCTGTCAGGTGGTCTGCCATGGGCGAAGAGAGGGCCGCCCGACTAAAAGACTTGCCGGAGACGTCTCCCCGGGACCCGACCGACGGAACGTCGCTGATTCGGCACTCGACCCGTCGGTAGCGCCTGGGACGGGCCGCTGGGGCGCGGCGACCAGCCATATCGCAAGAACCGTTGTCCCGTCCCCGACGGAGGTGTCCGAGCGCGCGGACGACGGGTCGAACGCGACGCGACGGTCCACTCAGAACAGCGGTTCGCCCATCGTCTCGCGCCCGAACGCCAGTACGACGACGCCGCCGAGCGCGAACACGACCGCGAGGGGCGCGAGCGCGGCGAGGTAGCCCGCCTCCACGAGCGCGCCGGCGAGGATGGGGCCCAGAACCGCGCCGACCTTGCCGACGCCCCCGGCGAACCCGTTGCCCGTCGCGCGGACCTCGGTCGGGAACAGTTCGGGCGTGTAGGCGTAGATGGCACCCCACGCGCCCATGGTGAAGAAACTGGCCGCGAGCAGGCCGGCGAGGAACGGCCAGAAGCCCGACAGCCCCGCGCCGAGCAGCGACACGCCGGGCATCGACGCCGCAAACAGGAACGTACAGACCCCCGACAGGACGAGGTAGCTGCCGAGCGTGGGCTTGCGACCGAGCTTCTCGACGAGGTAGGCCGCGCTGACGTAGCCGGGAAACTGGACGAGGCCGATGAGCAGGAAGTAGAGGTAGACGCTCTCTATCGTCGCCCCGGCCACGGTCACCGACCCGACCACGCCCGCCGCGCCAACCGTGTCCGGGAGCCAGATGAACACGCCGTAGTAGCCGAAGTTGACCGCGAACCACGCCGCCGAAATCATCGCGGTGCGGGTCCGGAGGTCGGCGTCGAACAGCCGCGCGTAGCCGGGCGAGGACTCGGTTTCGACCGACTCGGCGGTTATGGGGGTGAACTCCTCGCCGTTCTCCTCGGCGATGGCCGCGATGCGCTCGTTTGCGGCCTCGACGTCGCCCCGGCGCGCGAGGTAGTAGGGCGTCTCGCGCAACTGCCTCCGGATGACGAACACCAGCAGGGCGGGGAACGACGCGCTGGCGAACAGCAGTCGCCACCCAGCGACCTCGCCCACCACGGGGAGCGCGACGACGCCGCCGGTCGGGAGCGCCGAGAGGAACACCCACGCCAGCACCACCGCGAACACGTTGCCCAGCGGCCAGAACGCGTCGAGGTAGACGAGGTAGCGCCCGCGTCGGTCGGTGGGCAGATGCTCGGAGAGATACGAGGTGTCGACCGCCAGCGCGCCACCCAGCCCCACGCCGGTCAGGAATCGGAGCGCGAACCCCGAGTAGAAGCCGGTCGCCAGCGCGGTCAGCCCCGCGAACGCCGAGTACGACAGCACGGTCCACTGGAAGGCGTCCACGCGACCGTACTCGTCGGCGTACCAGCCCCACACCCAGTTGCCCGCTATCATGCCCATCAGGCTCGCGCTCCCCAGCAGGCCGGCCGCGAACCCGGACAGTTCCCACGCGCCGATGAGCACCGGCAGCGTGAAGCTGATGACGATGACCTCCATGCCGTCGAACGCCCACGCGCTCCCGCAGATGGCCAGCAATCGCCGGTGGAATCGCCCGACCGGGATGCGGTCCATCACCTGCGAGACGGTGACCCGTCCCGTCGTACTGTCGCCCATCGATTCGCTCCCTAGACGGGACAGGTCCGGGGTAGTTAAGCTGACGGATGCGGCGTCGATTCGCGGTGCGGTCGGGGCACGGGGTCGGTCGGGGGCAAAAGGCTGGATATAAGTACGCCGGTGCCCGAATTTCGGGGTATGAAAGACCAGGGTCGCTCCACGCGCAAGCGCACGGGCGGTCGACGCCGTCCCCAGCACAAGAAGAAGAAGCACGAACTGGGTCGCGAGCCCACCGAGACCACGGTCGGCGAACCCCGGATTCGTACCATCGACGCCCGAGGTAACACCGAGAAGGTCCGCGCGCTCTCGACGAACGTCGCCAACGTCGCGACCGGCGACGAGACCGTCGAGGCCGACATCGAGGACGTGGTCGAGAACGCGGCCAATCCGAACTACGTCCGGCGGAACATCGTCACCAAGGGCGCGGTCGTCGAGACCAGCGCGGGACGCGCTCGGGTCACCTCCCGGCCCGGCCAGACCGGCACCGTGAGCGCGGTGCTCGTCGACGAGGCGTAACGAACCGTCCCTTCTACGGCGCTCGACTCTCCGTCGCTTCGAGCCCCGCGTCCGTGATCTGGAACTGGGCGGTCTCGCCGGCCGCCTTCGCCCGGTGCTTTTCGAGGGTCGCCCGGCGGTTGCCCCCCCGGAACCGCTCGACGCGGACCACCGTGCCCGTCCAGTGTTCGAGGGTGTGCCCGCCCAGCGCCCGCGTGCGGTCGCTCTCGGGGTCGGCGTACACCTGGTTGGTCAACACGACCGCGAGGTCGTGCTTGCGGGCCAACGACAGCAGGTGGGTCACCTGGTCGGCGACCGCCCGGAGCGCCTCGCCGCCCTCCTCGTCCTCCGAGCGCCTGAGCCGGTAGAACCCCGTGGCGCTGTCGAGCACCACGAGGTCGGCCCGCTCGGCGAGGTCGGCAACGTCCCGGACCGCCTGCTCCTGCTCGTCGAAGTCCATCGCCTCCTTGACGACGATGTTCGAGGTCAACTCCGCCACGTCGGCCGGGCCGGACGCGGCGTCCGCGTCGGGTGCGGCGTCCACGCGGGCCGCCGCGAGCTGCTCGAACCGCGCCAGCGACAGCCCCTCGGTGTCGACGTACACCGCCGTCCCGCCCTCGGCGGCGACCTCGACGGCCGCCCCGAGCGCGAGGTTCGTCTTGCCGGCGGCGGGCGGGCCGTACACCTGCGTCACGGTGCCGCGCTCGAACCCGCCGCCCAGCAGGTCGTCGAGCGGCCCGCATCCGGTCCGGATTGCGTCTTCGGTCACGACCCTGGGTTGGTCCCACCCGGTCAAAAGGCTCCGGGTTCGGCTCGACTCCGTCACTCCTCGGGGTCGGGTTCTAGTGGCTCTCTATCGAGGGCAAGCAGGTCGTAGTCCTGTTCGCTGGAGAGGACGGTTTCGTTTCCGGTCGCAGCGACTCCGGCGTGGAGTGCGTCGAACGGCGTCATCTCGTATTCGTCGACAAACGTCGCTGCCGCGAGAACGGCTTCCTCGTGTGGGTCCGGGCTGACCGGGACCATCTCCAGTAGGTTGGCAACTGCCCGTGGGATGTCGATTTCGTACTCGGCCCGCTCGCGGTCGTAGAACAGCACCAGAACCTCAGCGTACGCCAAGATAGACGTGTGAACGTCTTCGCGCTCTTCGACGGCGCGGACCGCCGGTTCCCGAAGCCAGTCCTCGTCTTTCACTAGCGCTGTCAGGAAGTCGGTTTCGACGTACATCGGTCAGTTGGCGTCGTCCCGCGAACGACGTTCGGCCTCTTCCTGAACGGTCCGAGCGATAGACTCTCGGGCCCGCTGTTTCAACTCGTCGGCATCGTCCCCCTCGAACGCATCCCCAACCGCGTCTCGAAGTCCTTCCAGCGGGTCTTCGTCGACGGGGAACAGCGCGACGTGGCTGGGGAGTTCGACTATTCGGTATCGCTCGCCGAATCGATTGCGCACGTCCTTCGGGAGGTAGATTCTCCCCCGCTCGTCGGTCGACTTCGACATGGACGTTCGTTCGTACGGGAAGAATATAAATCGTTCCCGCCTCTCGGATATTTTCCTGCACAAACGAGGCCGCCGGAGTCAGGTTCGCCCCGAACTGACCCCTCGTGGACCGCCTCTCCCACTCGGAGGCAGACGACCTTTTCACCCCCGGCGACCAATCCCGACCAGTGACAGTCGTCGTCGCCACCGAGGACTTCGAGCTGTACCACGGCGCGGTCGACGAGTTGCGCGACCGGGGCGTGACCTTCACCACGATAGAGCCCGGCGACGACCTGCCCGACGCCACGACGGTCGTGATTCGCGCCGAGAGCGACGACCCCCTCGCCGAGGACGCCCGGACCGTGGTCGCCGACCCCGAGGACCCCCGGCGCGCGGTCGACGAGGCGCTCGCGGTCCTCCGGGGCGGCGAGGGCCGGACCGTGGTCGGGGTCGACCCCGGCACGCGGCCCGGCATCGCGGTCCTGTCGGGCGAAGTCGTGGTCGCGGCGTTCCACGTCCCGCTGGACGACGTGGCCGAGACGGTCCGCCGGGAGGTCGAAGACGCGGTCGACCCCGTGGTCCGCGTCGGGGACGGCGCTCGGTTGCAGGGCGCGCAACTCGTCCGCGAACTGGCGGACGTGCCGGTCGAGCTCGTCGACGAGACCGGCACGACGCCGTATCTGGGGACGGGAGCGCGGGGGATGGGCGACGTGCTGGCCGCGGTGAACATCGCGCGGCTCGACGGCGAGCGCGTCCAGAGTCGCGACGTCGAGCCGACCGCCGGCGAGCTACAGGTCATCAAGAATCGGTCGCGCGAGCGGGGCGAGGACGACCGCGAGATAGACGACCGACTCGCGCGCCGGGTCGCGGCGGGGGAGCTGACGCTGGCCGAGGCGCTGGACGAGCATCGGGACCGCGACGACGGGTCCTGAGCGTCGGGTTCGGCCGGCGTCGCCGACCGAATCCACGATTCCACGACGGAGCCCCGGCCCGACGTTCCGAATCCGAAATTGTGAGCTACATCCTCCGAGGTAGCCACAACATTCACCTGGCGGCCAAACGGCTTTGTAGCGCGACGCCGAAGCTAGCCCATCGCATGCGCCCCGCCGAGACGACGCCGTCGGCCTGCCGCGTGGACGACTCCCCCGGTAGCAAAGGACTTATCCTTCGCGGGCGCGGACCGACAAACAATCCCCGCATCACCGAATCATGAACGAAGTTCAACTAGAGGTGGCAAAGGCGTACCCGAACGACTCGGGCCGCGGCATCGCCCGTCTGGACCCGGACACGCTGTTGCATCTGAAGCTGAGTCCGGGCGACATCATCGAGATAGACGGCGGCGAAACCACCGCCGCGAAGGTGTGGCGGGCGGACCGGCAGGACTGGAACACCGACACCGTCCGCATCGACGGATTCACGCGACAGAACGCCGACGTGGGCATCGGCGAGCGCGTCGAAATCCGGAAGGCCGAGGCCGAGAAGGCCGACAAGCTGGTGCTCGCCCCGCCCGAGGAGGCCAGCGTCCAGTTCGGCTCCGACGCGGCCGGCATGGTCAAGCGCCAGATTCTCAAGCGGCCGGTGGTCGAGCGCGACATCGTCCCCGTGATGTCCTCGACCAACCACCCGTTCATGCGCTCGCCGGGCCAGGCCATCCCGCTCATCGCGGTCGAGACCGAGCCCGAGGGCGTCTGTCTCATCACCGAGGACACCGACGTCGAGCTTCGCGAGGAGCCCATCTCGGGCTTCGAGAAGACCGGCGGGGGAATCACCTACGAGGACATCGGCGGGCTCGAAAACGAGATACAGCGCGTCCGGGAGATGGTCGAGCTCCCGATGAAGCATCCCCAGATATTCAAGAAGCTGGGCATCGAGCCGCCGCAGGGCGTGCTGTTGCACGGTCCGCCCGGCACGGGCAAGACCCTGCTCGCGAAGGCGGTCGCCAACGAGACCTCCGCGAGTTTCTTCTCCATCGCGGGCCCGGAGATCATCTCGAAGTACTACGGGGAGTCCGAGCAACAGCTCCGGGAGATATTCGAGGACGCCACCGAGGAGTCGCCTTCCATCATCTTCATCGACGAACTCGACTCCATCGCGCCCAAGCGCGAGGACGTGACCGGCGAGGTCGAGCGCCGCGTGGTGGCCCAGTTGCTCACCATGATGGACGGCCTCGAGACGCGGGGACAGGTCGTCGTCATCGGCGCGACCAACCGCGTCGACTCGGTCGACCCCGCGCTCCGGCGGCCCGGCCGGTTCGACCGCGAGATCGAGATCGGCGTGCCCGACGAGACGGGCCGCGAGGAGATACTCCAGATTCACACGCGCGGGATGCCCCTCAGCGACGACGTGGACCTCGGCCGGCTCGCCAACGACACCCACGGGTTCGTGGGCGCGGACGTCGAGAGCCTGACAAAGGAGGCCGCGATGAAGGCGCTGCGGCGGTACCTCCCCGAAATCGACCTCGACGAGGAGGATATCCCGCCGAGCCTCATCGACCGGATGATAGTCAAGCGCCAGGACTTCAAGGGCGCGCTCAACGAGGTCGAGCCCTCGGCGATGCGGGAGGTGTTGGTCGAACTGCCGAAGGTGTCGTGGGACGACGTGGGCGGTCTGGAGACCGCCCAGCAGGAGGTCGAGGAGAGCGTCGAGTGGCCGCTGTCCTCGCCCGAGAAGTTCCACCGGATGGGCATCACCCCGCCCAGCGGCGTCCTGTTGTACGGCCCGCCCGGCACGGGCAAGACCCTGATGGCGAAGGCGGTCGCCAACGAGACCGACGCCAACTTCATCTCGGTCCGGGGCCCGCAACTCCTGTCGAAGTGGGTCGGCGAGTCCGAGAAGGCCATCCGCCAGACGTTCCGGAAGGCCCGGCAGGTCTCGCCCACCGTCATCTTCTTCGACGAACTCGACAGCCTCGCGCCCTCCCGCAGCCAGGAGATGGGGAGCAACGTCTCCGAGCGGGTGGTCAACCAGCTGCTCACCGAACTCGACGGGCTCGAAGAGCAGGGCGACGTGATGGTCATCGGCGCGACCAACCGCCCCGACATGATAGACCCCGCGCTCATCCGGTCGGGCCGGTTCGACCGGCTCGTGATGATCGGCCAGCCCGACGAGGAGGGCCGCGAGCAGATTCTGAAGATTCACACGGACGACACGCCGCTGTCGCCGGACGTGAGTCTGCGCGAGCTCGCCGAGATCACCGACGGCTACGTGGGGAGCGACCTCGAATCCATCGCGCGCGAGGCCGCCATCGAGGCGCTGCGCGAGGACGACGACGCCGAGAAAGTCGAGATGCGCCACTTCCGGCAGGCGATGGACAACGTCCGCCCGACCATCACCGACGACCTGCTCGACTACTACGAGCAGATGAAAGAGGAGTTCAAGGGCGGGTCGTCGAGTCCGACCCAGGGCCGGCGCGGCGGCCGCATCGGCTTCCAGTAGCCCGACGACCGGCCGGGCCGGCGTCACTTCGAGCCGGCACCGCTTGCGGGCTCACACGACCCGCGCGGGCGGCGCGCGAACGCGCCGCCAGCGCGGAACTGCGGCGGTCGCAGTCCCGAAGGTCCCTTCTCGTACATAACTGTTTGGGACGCTCGCTGGTCCTGCGTCCGCGTTCCCCGTTTTATGGGTAGTGGGCGAGTACCGCCACGTGCATGACGACAGATAGGACTCGACGGCGGTTCCTCGCGCTCGGCGGCACGGCGGCCCTGGCTGGGCTGGCGGGCTGTACCGGCGCGACGCCGTTCGTCGGCAAGCGAGTGGAGAACGCCGAGACGTACGACGCAGACGCCGTGGACGCGGTCGCCGTGGACGGACAGAACGGCGACGTGACGGTCAGACCCGCCGACGGCGAACAGGTCCGGGTCGAGACGGTCACGCAGTCCGGGTCGGTGTTCGGGGACCTCGACGACGTGAGCGTCGACGTCGCGACCGACGGCGGGGAGTTGCGCGTCGAGACGCGCCAGACCGGCGACGGCTCCTTTTTCGGGGGCGTCCCTTCGGTCGACGTGACGGTCGACCTCCCGATAGACGTCGACCTCGGGGAACTCCGGACGGAGAACGGGAGCGTCGACGTCCGGGGGGTCGCGACCGACGCGACGCTGGTCTCGGAGAACGGGAGTACGACCGCCCGGAACGTCGACGGGTTCGTCGCGGCCGAGACCGAGAACGGGAGCGCGACCGTCCGGGGCGTGTCGGGCGTCGACGGGGTAGCGACCGAGAACGGCTCGGTCGAGGTCGACGTGTCAGACGTCCGGGGCGAGACCGTCGTCGAGAGCGAGAACGGGAGCGTCACGGCGGCGGTCTCGCCCGACCTCGACGCGGACGTGGTCGCGCTCACCGACAACGGCTCGGTCGAGGTCGACCTGCCGGGCCTCGAGAGCTCGGTCCGGAGCGACACGCGGGTCGAGGGGCAACTTGGCGACGGCGGGCCGGAGCTCCGGTTCGTCACCGAGAACGGCGGCGTGACCGTCTCCGAACTGGCGTAGCTCTTTTCGGTCGCGAGCGGACGCGCTCGGGATTTCCGGGCGGAGGCGCTTCGGCGGGGCGGAGAACTGGCCCCGTAGGTCCACGCGGCGTCAGCGAGACTTCGGGCGACGAGTGGAGTGCCAAGTGGGCAACTCCGAAGTTCGGAACTCGGGGAGTCGGAACGGGAGGAACGATAGCGTCAGCGGCGGTCTCGGGCGACTGGAGGATTCGACGCGTCAGCGGCCTTCCTCGGGGCGACGGGAGGGACGGGCGCGTCAGTGGGGTCGTTCAGTTCCGGTCGGGCGCGGCGACCGCGCTCGCCTCCACGTCGTGTTCGCCCAGCAGGGTCTCGGCTATCTTGGCCGAGACGCGGGCGAGCGCGTTCAGCGCGTGGAGGGAGGCGAGCGCGAGCGCCAGTCCGGCCACGGCCGCGCCGACCGCCTCGGGGAAGGTGTCGACGACCAACCGGCCCGACTCGAACGGGCCGACCGAGACGGTCCCGACGTGCAGGCCGACCGTGTACGCCGACGAGTAGGTCAGCGGGGCGGCCAGCAGCGAGACCGACGCCGACAGCAGGCTGACCAGCGCCGTGAACGAGACGACGCCGAGCACGAACTTGACGCCGAGGTAGACGACGTCCAGCCACGTGCCCGGGTCGGTCACGAGTCGCTTCACGGCGTCGACGACGCCGCCGGACCCGAACGTCATCTCGGTCGGAATCTCGGTCCCCAGCAGGCGGTTGGCCAGTTCGGCTTCCACCCGGGCCAGCACGGTCGCGCCCGCGAGGGTCGCCAGCACCAGCGGGACGCCCAGCACCGTCAGCGCGAGGCCGACGCCGGCCGAGAACCCGACCGAGAGCGCGACGAAGTACGCCAGCCCGAGCGGGAACGACAGCAGCAGGTACAGCAGGTTCCGATACGTCTGTGTGCGTGCGGGGACGCCGACGACTGCGGCCGCGGCGTCCCGGAACGGAGTCGTGGTCACGAGTGTCACCTCGTTTTGTCGTCTCGGCCGACGGCCCGTAAACCGGGTCGGGGAGTCGCCGGGTCGGCGACCGAGGGAAACGTTTTTGTATCAGTTCCCTCGGAGCGACAGCAGGATGGCGACGAGGCCGGCGTTGTACGACGCGACCACCGCGAGCAACGTGAGTCCGTCAGACCACGCGAGCGCGGGACTGACGAGCGCGGTCACGACGAACGGAATCGCGGTGAAGCAGGCGATGCCGACCGCCAGCAGCCGCATGGTCTCGCTGCCGTGGCGGCGATAGCCCCGGTAGGCCTGATACGAGACGAACAGGCCGAGCGCGGCCGACAGCATCGACGTGAGCGTGACGAGGTCAGGGGTCATAGATGGCGTACAGGATGGCCGAAAGGCCGACCAGTTCGGACGCGGTCGTGACGAGCAGTCGCGCCGTGAGCGATACGGTCAGCGCGTTCGCGAACGCGAACCGGAGCAGGGTCGGACCGGTGACCAGCAACGCGATTCCGAGTCCGAGGACCAGCATCGGCCGGGTGCCGTTCCGGCGATAGCCCTCGACCAGCCGGTACACCACGACCACTGACAGCGCCGCGGCGACCAGCAGACCGACGATGGCGAGCGTGACGACCGCCGTGGACCCACCGACCGCCGTCTGGAGTGGCGTGACAGCCGTCATTTGAACCCCTCGTACAGTCTGGTGAATCGGTCGACGGCGTCCCCGTCGCGGTCCACGTCGACCTCGATGCCGTCCTCGGTCAGTTCGACGGTGACGCGCTGGAGGCTGGCGGCGTACACCTCGTGGTGGTGGCCGTCGGGGTCGATGCGCTGGTCGGCGTCGAGCAGCCGCTGGTCCTTGAGTCGCTCGACCCGGCGGTAGACCGTCGACTCCGAGGCGTCGCACGCCTCGGCCAGCGCCTCGGCCGACTTGGGCTCGCGGTAGGTCGCCGCGAGGATGGTGCGGGCGTACTCGTCGTCGAGCAGGTCGAACACCGCGTCTGGGTCGTCGACCGCCCCCGCGTCCGAGCCGCCGACCGCGTCGGAGCCGCTCATTCGGACGCCCTCCCGTGCGTCGACACAGCCGGCGCTCGGGCCGGGCGGGCGTCCCGGGTGCGAGCGCCGACTGGGCCGAGCGAGCATTCCATCGCCGTCCGCCGGTCGGTTCGAACGCGGCCCGTTAAAACACTGCGGACGGTCGCCGGGCGCGCGACCCTCCGAACGTTTTTTGCCGCGTAGGGTGCAACTCCCGCCAACTCCGATGGCTACCGACGACCGTCTCGCGGGGTCCGGCGGCGCGCTCCGCGCCGTGTTCGGCGTCCCCTTCCGGCTCCAGACCTATCGGAACCTGCTGTACCTGCTGCTGGCGTTCCCGCTCGGGCTGGCGTACTTCGTCTTCCTCTCGGTCGGCATCTCGCTGGGCGTCGGGCTCGCGTTCGTGGTCGTGGGAATCCCGATACTGCTGGCGGTGCTGGTGATCGCCACGGGTCTCGGGCGGGTCGAGCGCGAACTCGCCGCGCTCCTGCTGGGCGTCGAGTTCGAGTCGGCCGCGTCCTCGCCCGAGGGGTCGGTAGTCGAGTGGGTCAAGCACCTCGTGACCGACCGCGGGACGTGGACGGCGGTCGTCTACCTCGGGACGAAGCTGTTCGTCGGCGTCGTCTCCTTCTTCGTGGTCACGACGGTCCTCGTGACCGCGGTGAGCCTGCTGTTCGTCCCGTTCGTCTACGACCAGCCCGGCGTGTACGTCGGCATCGTGACCGACGCGCCGATCCAGCTCCACCCCTCGCTGTACGTGGCGTGGCAACACCTGCTGGTCGGCGTCGAGGCGGTCGTCGAGATCGGGTCGTGGCAGGTCCGGACCCTCGCGGAGGCGCTGGCCGTGGCGGGGGTCGGCGTCCTGCTCGCGGTCGCGGCGCTCCACCTGCTCAACGGGCTGGCGCGGTTCTCGGCGTGGTACGCCCGACTGATGCTCGGTCCGGGCGCGACCGAGTGACCGCGCGTCGAGCGGTCGTGGCCGGCTCGGTCGCCCGCGCTACTCGTCGGTACCGCAGAACGCCTCGACCGTCCGGTCGGTGACTCCGCCCCGCGAGAACAGCGTGACGATGTCGTCGGGCTCGATTCGGGTGTCCCCGTGGGGCGTCAGCACGGCGTCGTCGCGCTCGATGGCGACCACGAGCGTATCGTCGTCCAACACCCCGCTCCGAACCGCCTCCCCGAGCGTCGTCTCGGCGACGTCGGCGTCGTCGTCGACGGTCACCTCGGCCACCTCCGCGTCGCCCGACAGGCTGATGAAGTCCGTGAGTATCGCGTCCTGGGTCCCCTCGTCCGGCCCGAACGGGGCGTAGGTCCCGGTGGTTTCCTGCTGGACGATGACCTCGTCCTCGATGTCGACCCCCAGGTCCGAGAGCGCGCGGGCGATTCGGCGCAGGTCCTCGGTGTCCTCGCCCACCGCGAGCACGTGGAGGTTGCGCCGGCCAGTCATCAGCTCCCGGATGTTGATGACGCCGGGGATGATGCGGGCCCGGCGAGCTATCGACTCGCGCTCGGACACCGGCGCGTTGCACATGAACAGGTTGGTGAGCCGGCCGTCGGCCTGCTCGAAGTCCACGCTGGCGTGATAGCCCGTGATGACGTCCCGGTCCTCGAGCTGGGCGATGCGGTTCCGAATCGTGCCCGGCGAGACGTTCACCTCCTCGGCGATCGAGGGGGCCGAGACGTTCCTGGCGTCGCCCATCAGCGCGTGGATTATCCGCCGGTCGACCTCGTCCAGTCGGTGGTCCATCCTACGCGCCTCTTGTCCCTCGATGTAAAATAGTGCCTGGTTAGTGAATACGGAATTTCAACGGCCAAATAATCAGCAATCAGTAGTCCTATCGGTGTCTTTATGCTCTTGGCTCCGGAATCTCGGAAGTGATGACCAACTACGTTCGAGCGCGCGGCCGGGTCGATTCCCCGTTCTCGGGGTCGGTGTCCGGTCGCGCTCCGTCCACGGGAGGGAGCTGAGCCGTGACCGAGTCGCTGTTGAGGACGGTGCTCGTCCCCATCGCGAGCGAGGACGACGCCGCGGCCACCTGTCGGGCGCTCCTCCGGGAGGTCGGTGACGAGCGCCCCGCCGTCCACGTCGTCCACGTCATCGAGAAGGCCGGGGGCGCACCCGACAAGGCGGGCGTCGAGCAGCGCGAGGAGCGCGCCGAGCGCATCTTCGGGATAGTCGAGGCCACGCTCGCGGACGAACCGGTCACCGTCGAGACCGACGTCGTCTACGGGACCGACGTGGCCGACGCCATCATCGAGCGGGCGCGCGAGGTCGACGCGACCGCCATCGCGTTCACGCCCCGCGGGGCCAGCCGGTGGACGAAGCTGCTCACGGGCGACGTGGCGCTGAATCTCGTCACTCGCGCGGACCGCCCGGTGATAGTCCTGCCCGCCGACGGCGACGCCGACGCGAACGACGACACATGAGCGAGGAGGAACTCGCGAAGGACCTCGGGCTCCCGTCGGCGCTGGCCATCGGCATGGGGACGATGATCGGCGCGGGCATCTTCGTGCTCCCGGGCGTGGCCGCACAGGAGGCCGGTCCCGTGGTCGTGGCCTCGTTCGTGGTCGGCGGGCTCATCGCCATGGTGAACGCGCTCGCGGTCAGCGAACTCGGCACCGCGATGCCCAAAGCCGGCGGCGGCTACTACTACATCAACCGGGGGCTGGGCCCGCTGTTTGGCTCCATCTCCGGGATGGGCGACTGGATGGGGCTGGCGTTCGCGTCGGCGTTCTACTGCATCGGGTTCGGCGGCTACCTCACCGACCTGCTCGCGGGAACCGCGCTCGCGCTCCCGACGCTCGACCTCGGACTGCTGGTCCTCACGGACGTCCAGCTCGGTGCCGCGCTCGCGGGCGTGCTGTTCGTCGGTATCAACTACGCGGGGGCCAAGGAGACCGGAAACATCCAGACCGGAATCGTCGTCGTCCTGCTGGGGATACTCACGGTGTTCGCGGCGTCGGGCCTGTTCCACTTCGAGTGGGCGACCGTGACCGGCGAGGGCGGGGTCGCCCCGATGGGGATGGGCGCGATACTCCCCGGAACCGCGCTCGTGTTCGTCTCGTTTCTCGGCTACGCGAAGATAGCCACCGTCGCCGAGGAACTGAAGAACCCCGGCCGGAACCTCCCCATCGCGGTCATCGGGAGCGTCGGCGTCGTGACCGTCGTCTACGCGATTCTGGTCGGGATGATGGTCGGCATCGTGCCGTGGAACGGCCTCGACGACAACGTGCCCGTCTCGCAGGTCGCCGAAATCACGTTCGCGGGCGTCCCCGTCCTCGACGCGGTCGGCGTGACGCTCATCTCGCTGGCGGCGATGCTGGCGACCGCCTCCAGCGCGAACGCCTCCATCCTGTCGTCGGCCCGCATCAACTTCGCGATGGGCCGGGACCGCATCGTGACCGACTGGCTCAACGAGATTCACCCCACGTTCGCCACGCCCTACCGGTCGATACTGCTGACCGGGAGCGTCATCGTCGTGTTCATCCTGACGCTGGGCCAGGACCTCGAAGTCCTCTCGAAGGCCGCGAGCGTCCTCCACCTCGTCGTCTACGGCCTGATGAACGTCGCGCTCATCGCGTTCCGGGAGGCCGACGTCCCCGAGTACGACCCCGACTTCGAGGTGCCGCTGTACCCGGTGACGCCGATTGTGGGACTCGTGTCCTCGTTCGGCCTCGTCGGGTTCATGGCTCCGGTGGAAATCGGGCTGGCGCTGGGATTCGTCGCGGTGGCGGTGCTGTGGTACGCGCTGTACGCCCGCACCCAGGCCACCCAGCAGGGCGTGCTCGGTCAGTACGTCCTCGAACGCTCCGAGGAGATGCCCGACGCGGCGGTCACCGCCGCGTCGGCGGCCCAACCCGACGGCTCCGGCCGGTATCGGGTGATGGTGCCGCTGGCGAATCCGGAGACCGAACGCCACCTCGTGGAACTCGCGAGCGCGCTGGCCGCCGAGCGTAACGGCGTCGTCCACGCGGTCCACGTCGTCCAGGTGCCCGACCAGACCTCCCTCGACCAGGGTGCCGACCGGATAGGCGACGAGTCCCGGGAACTGCTGGAGCGCGCCCGCGAACACGCCGCCGCGAACGGGGCCGACGTCGAGACCACGACGATAGTCTCCCACCAGTCGGTCGAGGAGGTGTTCGACGCCGCGCGCGAGCACCGGGCCGACCAGGTCGTGATGGGCTGGGGCGGCGACCGGCCGTGGTCGGCGGGCCGGGCGGAGTCGGCGGTCGAGGAACTCGCTCACGACCTGCCCTGCGACTTCCTCGTGTTGAAAGACCGGGGCTTCGATCCCGCCCGGATTCTGGTGCCGACCGCGGGCGGCCCGGACTCGGACCTCAGCGTGGAGGTCGCCCGGACGCTCCGGTCGGCGACCGGGTCGGAGATTCACCTCCTCCACGTGGTCGACGACGAATCGGAGCGCGAGGCCGGCGAGCGGTTCCTCGCCGAGTGGGCGGCCGAACACGGCTTCGGCGACGCGGTGCTGACGGTCGACGACTCGGGCGACGTCGAGGACGCCATCGCGCGCGAGGCGGCGGACAAGACGCTGGTGGTCATCGGCGCGACCGAGCGCGGGCTGCTCTCGCGGCTGGTCTCGCGGTCGCTCGTGTTCGACGTGGTCGACGACATCGACTCGTCGGTCCTGCTGGCCGAGCGCCCGAGCGACCGGTCGCTCCGCGAGCGCCTGTTCGGCTGAGCGACCGACGCCGGGAGACGCGGTCGAGCTCAGTAGATGAGTTCGTCGTCGTTCTCGACCATGTAGAGGGTCCGGGCGGCGATGTTGACCGCGTGGTCGCCGACGCGTTCGAGGTCCCGGATGGTGAGCAGGAGCCGGGAGACGTCCTCCAGGAGCTGCTCGATCTCCGCCTCGGTGTTGTCCTCCAGTTCGGTCTCGATGAGGTCCCTGACCACGAGTTCGCTGGCGCGTTCACAGCGCTCGTCGAGCCCGTCGTCGCGGGTCGCGACCTCGTAACAGCCCTCGGGGTCGGCCTCGGCGTAGGCGGTCATCGCGTCCTCTAGCATGTCGAGGGTGAGGGTGCCGAGTTCCTGGATGTCGACCTCGGGGAACACGTCGTGGTTGGCCTCGTGGGTGTACTCGCCCAGATTCGTGGCGAGGTCGCCGATGCGTTCGAGGTCGGTGATTATCTTGAACGAGGCCGCGATGGTCCGCAGGTCGGAGGCCACGGGCTGTTGGAGCGCCAGCAGGTCGATGCAGTCGCTCTCGAGGTCGAGGTAGAGCTGGTTGACCTCCTCGTCGCCGTCGATGACCTCCCACGCCAGCTCGTCGTCCTTGCGTTCGAGCGCGTCGAGTCCCATCCGCAACCGCTCCATCACGACCTCGCTCATGTAGAGGACGTTCTCCTGCAACTCGTCGAGCTGTTCCTGATAGTCCTTTCGTGCCATGTGTCGACTGTCGCGCGTCCGGGTGTTGTACTTTGTCCCCCTTCCGAGCCACAGCGTTCAGATACGCAGGTAGAACGAGACGACGCCGGTACGCGGCCCACACCGCTAGGACGGAGGGGCGTCGCCGGGAGCGCAGCCACCGACTGCTCGGAAGGTGCGGTTTGTCCTCCGGTGGGTTTCACGACCGTTCCGCGGGGCGCGGCGTTCGGGCCGCGTCGGCTGGAAGCGGTCACCCGAACTTCCCGGTGATATAGTCCTCGACGCGGTCGTGGTCGGGGTTCTCGAAAATCTTCCCGGTGTCGTCGAACTCCACGAGTTCGCCGCCGGTGAGGAAGACGGCGGTCTTGTCCGAGATGCGGGCGGCCTGTTGCATGTTGTGGGTCACGATGACGACCGTGTACTCCTCGGCGAGTTCGTCGATGAGGTCCTCTATCTGGGAGGTCGCGACCGGGTCGAGCGCGGAGGCGGGTTCGTCCATGAGGATGACCTCCGGGTCGACCGCGATGGCCCGCGCGATGCAGAGCCGCTGTTGCTGGCCGCCCGAGAGGTCGAGCCCGGACTCGTCGAGCTGGTCTTTCACCTCGTCCCAGAGTGCGGCCCCGCGGAGTGCCTGCTCGACCTGCTCGTCGAGGTTCTCGGTCCGGCCCTGCAGTTTCAGCCCGTAGGCGACGTTGTCGTAGATGCTCTTGGGGAACGGGTTGGGCTGCTGGAACACCATCCCGATGCGCCGCCGGAGCGCCACCGGGTCGACGTCGTCGTCGTAGACGTTCTTGTTCTGAAAGAGGAGGTCGCCCTCGATTCGGGCGGCGTCGATGAGGTCGTTCATCCGGTTGATACACCGCAGGAACGTCGACTTCCCACAGCCCGACGGGCCTATCATCGCCGTCACCTGCCGTTCGGGAATCTGGATGCTCACGTCGTCGAGCGCCTGGGTGTCGCCGTAGTACACGTCGAGGTGCCGGGACTCGATGACGGTGCGGCCCGCACCGGTCGCCCGCGCCGCGTCGCCGGACTCGACCGCCTCCGTCCCCGGCGTCGGCGAGGTGAGCGATTCGTCGGCGTCCGCCTCGAAGTCGGTGTCTGTCCCGGTGTCGGAAGTCGTCACGTTGTCGTTGCTCATTGTTGTCATCTCCGCTGGTATCTGTTCCGGAGGAGTATCGCGGCGGCGTTCATCGACAGCAACACCACCAGCAGCGTCATCACGCCGGCCGCGAGCACGCCGTGGCGGAACTCGGCGGCGGGTTCGCTCGACCACGCGAATATCTGGCGGGGCATCGCGCTGAACTGCTCGGTGAACGCGCCCGGCGCGTTGAACACCACGGCGGCCGCGCCGATCATCAGCAGGGGCGCGGTCTCGCCGATGGCCCGCCCGAACGCGAGGATGGTGCCGGTCAGGATGCCGGGCAACGCCTCGGGCAACACCACGTTCCGGACGGTCTGCCACCGGGTCGCGCCCATGCCGTAGGAGGCTCGCCGCATCGAGTCGGGCACCGCCCGGATGGCCTCCTGGGCCGAGATGATGACGATGGGCAGGATGAGCAGCCCGACCGTCAGCCCGCCGACCAGCACCGACCCGGTGGTCATGTTCGCGTACCGGACGAACAGCGCCAGCCCGAGCAGGCCGTAGACGACCGAGGGCACGCCCGCGAGGTTCCCGATGTTCACCTCGATGAGGTCCACGACCCGACCCAGCCGACCGCCGTCGGGGGCGTACTCTTCGAGGTACAGCGCCGCTCCGACGCCGACCGGAAACGCCGAGACCACGATGACCAGCATCATCATGACCGACCCGACCAGCGCGGGATAGATGCCCGCCCGCTCGGCGAACCGCGAGTGGGGGTCGGTCAGGAACTGCCAGTCGAGCCACGCGGCCGGGCCCGCGAACCCGTACGTCTCGACGACCAGCGCGCCGACCGCGAGGCCGCCGTACACCGCGACCGGGAGCGCGAGGCCGGCGACGGTCTCGCCGCGGCGGACGACGCCCTCGACGTAGAGGCCGGTCGGCACCGCGACCGACAGCGCGACCACGACGAGCAGGTAGTCGTCGACGCCGACCGCCGGGGCGACCACCACCGCGAGGACGCCCGCCGCGAACGCGAGGCCGGCCGCGAGCGCGCCGGCGAGTCGGCTCTCGCGCCGACGCGCGACCAGCACACCGGCCGCCAGCGCGACCGGGCCGCCGAACGAGTACAGCACCATCGTCGGCCAGTTGAGCCAGAGCAGCGCCGACCGGAGCGCGCCTTCGAGGCTGGGGACCGCGCCCGGAACGCCGACGAACGCGACTAGGACGGCGGCGATTCCCACGGCGGCCCGCTCGAACGCGACCGGGCGGGGGCGGACCCGCCGGTGGACGCCGAGCGCGAGTCCGACCGCGCCCAGCGCCGGCGCGACCGCGAACCACTCGTGGGGTTGGGACACTTCGAGGACGAGGAGCGCGAGCCCGGCCCCGACGAGCAGGCAGAACGCCGGCAGCGCGGCGGCCATCGCCCCCGTCCATCCGGCCTCGCGGTCCCGGAAGCCGTAGTAGGCGACCAGTCCGCCGGTCGGGACGACCGCCGCGAGTCCGTACGCGAGGTACCAGCCCGCGTCGGCCGAGAACGGCCGGACCGCGTCGACCGCGACGTACAGCAACAGTACGAACACCATCGAGATGCCGAACAGGGTCGCGCCGAGGCAGGCCCACTCGAACGCCGCGCCCCGGAGTCGGTTCGTCTCGCCGCCGGTTCCGTACCACGAGTCGCTCCGGTTCTGGTTCTCTGTCGCCATTATCGGTACTCCTCCCGGTAGCGCGCGGCCACCAGATTGCTCGCGACGTTCATCGAGAACGTGACCGCGAACAGCGTCAGCCCGATGGCGAACAGCGCCTGATACGCGGCGGTCCCGCCCGCGATGTCGCTGGACGCGAGTTGGACCATCGCGGCGGTCATCGGCTGGGACGACTCGAACAGCCCCGGAATCAGCTTCGGGCTCATCCCGCCCGCGACCACGACGATCATCGTCTCGCCGATGGCCCGCGAGAGCGCGAGGATGAACGACGAGAAGATGCCCGAGACGGCGGCGGGGACGACAACCCCGGTCGTCACCTCGAACTTGGTCGCGCCCAGGCCGTACGCGGCCTGGCGGAGCGAGTCGGGCACCGCGCTCATGGCGTCCTCGCTCAGGCTCGACACCATCGGGATTATCATCACGCCCACCATGACGGAGGCCGACAGCAAATTGAAGGTACTCACGGGCAGTCCGACCGCCCGGAGCGCGGGCGTCAGGTACACCAGCGCGAAGAAGCCGTACACCACGGTCGGGATGCCCGCCAGCACTTCGAGCGCGGGCTTGAGTATGGACCGAACGCGTTCGCTGGCGTACTCGCTGAGGTACGCCGCCGAGGCGACCCCGACGGGGACCGCGACCAGCGCCGACAGCGCGGTGACCGCCAGCGTGTTGGTCAACAGCGGCAACAGCCCGTACGTCTCGTCTATCTTCGGGCTCCAGTTCGCACCGGTGAAAAACGCGACCGGCGACACGCGGGTAAAGAAGTCGACGGCGTCGAATACCAGCGTGGCGACGATGGCCAGCGTGACCAGCACCGACAGCGCCGCGCAGCCGAACAGCAGCCACTCGATGCCCCGCTCCTTGAGCGACCGGGCGCGGCGTCCGCCGGCGAACGCGGGCTGGTCGGGCCGCTCGCTCCGTGATGCGTCACTCATGGTGTCGTCGTGGAAGTGTCGGTCGTGGCGGAGGTCGTTCGCCCGTCGAGCACGCGCTCTAGCTTCTCGAGGTTCTCCGCGCGCAGGTCCTCGCTCGCGGGGACGTACCCGACCTGCGAGACGAGGTCGGTCGCCGACTTCTCCAGGTAGAACCGGACGAACGCGGCCACCTGCTCGTTCTCGCGGAGCGACGCGGCGTCCGGGTAGACGAACAGCGGTCTCGCCATCGGGTACGCGCCGGTCCTGGCGGCGTCGAGGCTCGGCGGGGTGCAGTCGCCCGACTCGTCCTCGGCGACCGGGACGCCCTTCAGCCGGTCGCTGTTCTCCTCGTAGTGGGCGAACCCGAGGTACCCCATCGCGTACTGCGAGCCCTCGACGCCCTGTACGATGATGTTGTCGTCCTCGGTGGCCTCGTAGTCGCTCCGGTGGGCACCGGCCTCCCCGACCACGTTCTCGGTGAACCAGTCGAACGTCCCCGACGTCGAGGCCGGCGCGTACAGCTCGAAGGGCTCGTCGGGCCACTCCTCGCGCACGTCGCTCCACGTCTGGGCCCCGTCGGGGCCCCATATCCGGGCCAACTCGTCGAACGTCATGCAGTCGACCCAGTCGGCGTCCTCGTTGACCGCGACCGTGAGCGCGTCGCTGGCGACCTGGAACTCGACCGGTTCGACGCCGTTGCCCGCACACTGGTCGGTTTCGGTGTCCTGTATCGGCCGCGACGCCCCGTTGACGTCGGAGTCGCCGTGGCAGAAGTGGTTCCTGAAGCCGCCGCCGCTCCCGGTCGAGTCGACCGTGACGTCGACGCCGGCGTGTCGCTGCTGGAACTCCTCGGAGGCCGCGACCGAAATCGGGTACACCGTGCTGCTTCCGGTGACGGTGACGGTCCCCGAGAGGTCGCCCTCGCCCGACCCGGCTCGCGCGCGGTCGTAACTGCGTCCGATGCAACCGCCCAGCGCGGTCGCACCGGTGCCAGCGGCGGCGAACAGGAACCGGCGGCGCGCGGCCGAGTTCGGGCGCTCCGTGCCTCCCATCACCTCGTGTGAGGCTCCGTTCGGTGTAAATACCCTTCTATTATTTCTATATAGTGTTACGGTGTTCCACTCTCTCATGGGGTTCGAGCCGGCTACTGTTCCGGGAGATGGGCGAAATCAGGAGATGCCCTGGCCCCAAACGCCGAGATGGAGCCCTCAGTCGGCGTCTCGTTCGCTCCGGGTCGTGTCGAATCTCGGCGATACCGAAACGAGCTATCGTATATAGAGATAGGTGGATTTATGCCTACCCGGTAGAATTTTCGGATATGGAGACCCGAAAGGTGCAGGTGACCGGCGGTTCGACGTTCACCGTCTCGATTCCCAAAGACTGGGCCACCGAAAACGGAATCGCCGCCGGCGACGAACTCGCCTTCTATCCCCAGGAGGGGTCGCTGGTCGTCTCGCCCCGCGAGTCCGACGAGAAGTCGGAGGGGACCATCGACATTACCGACCTCCACGGCGAGAGCCTCACCCGCACGGTGATGACCATGTACGTCAGCGGCTTCGACGTGATGGTGCTCGAATCGAACCGCATCGACGCCGAGCAGCGACAGGCCATCCGGTCGGCGACCCAGAGCCTCGTCGGCCTGGAGGTCATCGAGGAGACCGGCGACCGGGTCGTCATCCAGGACCTGCTCGACTCCTCGGAGCTGTCGGTCCACAACGCGGTCACCCGGATGCGGCTCATCGCGCTCAGCATGCTCGAAGACGCCGTGACGGCCGTCTGCGAGAACGACGACACGCTCGCGGAGGACGTCATCGAGCGCGACGACGACGTCGACCGGCTCTGGTTCATGGTGTCGCGCATCTTCCGGGCGACCCTGCGGACGCCCAAGGCCGCCGAGGAGCTGGGCATCCCCCGGGAGATATGCTTCGACTACCACTCCAGCGCCCGACAGCTCGAACGCGTCGCCGACCACGCCGCCAAGACGGCCCAGCACGCGCTCGAACTCGGCGAGATTCCCGCCGAGGTGGCCGAGGCGCTCGTCGCCCTCCACGAGGACGCCGACGACGTCGTCAACACGGCCATGGACGCCCTGTTGATGGACGAGACCGACCGCGCGGTCGAACTCGGCAACGACGCCCGCGAGCGCGTCCGGGACATCGACCAGCACACCCGGACGGTCGACGACCTCGTGCGCGACCTCGACGCCCAGCAGGCCCAACTGCTCGGGCTGGTCGTCGACTCGCTGTCACGGAGCGCCGACTACGGCGGTAACGTGGCCGAGACCGCGCTCCAGAAGGCCGCTCCGCGCCCCGAGAACTGAGCGGCGACCGGACGCGGGGCCGAACGCAGTACGGGAACGCGACCGAGCCGCGAACCGCAGCTAATTGGGTCGGATTTCGGGGCGCGCCGCCGGTCCGAGTTTGCAAAAACGTGGCGCTCGACGTGACTCAGAGTTCGCCGAGCTTCCGCAGGAGCTGGCCCTCGTACTCCCGGTCGCTCTCGACGCCCTTGCGTTCGAGGACGTTGCGCTCCAGCTTGTCGAGCGCGACGTTGAACGCCTGCTCGGCCCCGTAGCCCTCGCCCGACCCGGCGACCTGCCCGCGGTTGGTCCGGAGCCGAATCTTGCACTGTATCAGCGGCGTTCCACGGAGCTTCTCCTTGTGCTCGTGGAGTCGGACGTGGGCGTGTCGGACCTGCATCTTGCCGTACTTGTCGGCGATCTCCTCGATGGACGTCCTGACGCTCTCCCTGCTGAGGGTGTCGAGCAGGTCCACGTTGGTTATCTGGACGTCCATCACGTCCTCCTCGGTGTACGACAGCGCTCGGAGGACGTCCGTCTTGGTGACGACGCCCTCGACCGCCCGGTCGTCGTCGACCGGCGTGACCACGAGCCCGGAGTAGTCCTCCTCGAGCATGCGCTCGACCGCCTCGCGGACGCTGCCGCCCATCGTCGCGGTCGCGACCGGACTCGACATCACGTCCGAGGCCGGCAGGTCGAGCAGCCGGTCGCCCTCGCCCGACCGGTCGCCCCGGGTGGTCTTCTCGACGTTCCGTGTCGCGAACTCCACCACGTCGTGGGTCGTCACGACGCCGGCCAGCAGGCCGTCGTCGTCGACGACCGGAAGTCGGGAGACGCCGTGTTCGCGCAGGCGGTTGATGACCTGCCCGAGCGTGGCGTCCTCGGGGACCGACACCACGTTCTCGGTGTAGATGTCGCCGACGGTCAGGGTGTCGAGATGTTCGAGGACGGCGTCGAGGATGCGGTCCTGGTCGACGACGCCCCACAGCGTCCCGGACTCGAACACCGGCGCGACCTTGGTACCGCCCTCGACGAGCGCGCGCGCGACGTCACGGACGTCGGCGGTGCGCTCGACCTTCGGGGCGGACTTGGTCAGCGTCTCGACCTTGGTGTGGTCCTCGACGTGCGAGCGGAGCAGTTGCTTCTGGGTGAGCACGCCCTCGTACTCGCCCGCTCGCGTCACGATGATGCCCTTTGGGTTGTCCGACTCGAAGATCGACCGGGCCTTTCCGATCTCCGATTCGGCCTCCAACTCGACGTAATCCGGCGTTGCGATGTCAGCGATGTTCATCTCCATCCTGACGGTACGCATGGCCCGATTATGAAACTTGGCCGCGTTCCCGTCGGTCGGGAATCGGACCGGCAGTCCGCCCGAGGACTTTTGCCGGAGTCGACCGAATCCGGTGGGGTGATACCCGACATCGGCGCGGTCTTCGGCGAGTACACGTACCTGGCGACCGAACTCGCGTGGGGGTCGGTCGCGATATGGCTCCTCTACCGCGCGAACGCGGTGAGTCAGGCCGCGCGGACCATCGCCGCGCTCTACCCTATCGCCTACGTGTGGGACTGGTACACGCTCCGTATCGGCGTGTTCGCCATCCCGCTTCGAACCGGCGTCGAGTTCCTCGGTATCCCGGTCGAGGAACACGTGTTCATGGTGGTCGTTCCGGCGCTGGTGGTCGGGATACACGAGACCCTCGGTCGGCGGCGCGATTCCGCGACGTCAGAACGACAGCGACACGCCGAGTAAGGAGTGGTTACCGCGAGACGGCGGCGGTTCGTTCCGGAGCGCGACCGGCGTGAAATCGTCGCGCAACCGTTCGTAAGCTGTGATTTCGGAGGGGTAAATGGTGAATAACAAAGGCTAATCCGGGCGATGCGTTCTATCCATGCTGGGTTACGAGCACGGGGTGGCATAGTAATGAGCATCATTGGTGACTCTTCTGGAACCGGAAGCACCGAACCGGAGGGCCCTTCGGACCCGCAGGACGCGGCGGACTCGGACTCGCAGGTGTCCGACCTCGTCGACGAGGACGACGCCGAGAGCGAGCGAGCGGAACTCTCCCGCGATCTCGTCTTCGACGTTCTCAAGAACCGGCGACGTCGCTACGCCCTCCACTACCTCAGGCGCGCCGACGGGACGGTCCAGCTGTCGGAACTGGCCGAGCAGGTCGCGGCGTGGGAGAACGACATCACGGTCGACGCCATCTCGGCGGCCGAGCGCAAGCGGGTGTACACCGCGCTGTACCAGTCTCACCTCCCGAAGCTCGACGACGCGGGCATCGTCGACTACAACCAGAATCGCGGCATCGTCGAGCTCTCGGAGGCGTCCGAGCAGCTCGACCCGTATCTGGACCTCGACGCGGTCCCCGACGTCTCGTGGCACAACTGCTATCTCGGCGTCGCGGTCGCCGGCCTCGGGCTCGTCACGGGCGCGTGGCTCGGCCTGCCCCCGCTGTCCGCGGTCGCGGACGTGGTCCTCGCCACGCTGCTCGTGACCGCGTTCGGTGCGGTCGCGACAGCCCACACCTACTACGCTCGGCACGCGACGACGGCGGGCGAGACGCCGCCCGAGGTCGCGGAGCCGTAGCGATGACGAAGCCAGGCGCGACCGACGACGCGGCCCGGTCGGACGCGGGCGCGGCCGGACGGGGGCCCGCCGCGACCGACCCCTTCGGCTCCGTCGGCACCCAGACGCTCGTCCGGACGTCCGCCAGCGTCGACCCGCTGTCGGTGCTGCCCGAGCGCGCGTTCGACAATCTGCTCGTGGTCGCAGCCCGCGACCACCCCGCCAAGCTCCAGCGCCGCCTCGAACGCGCCGGCCGGGACCTCTCGAACGTGGGCGTGGTCCCCGTGGTGCCCGCGGCCCGCGAGTACGACGGCGACCTCTGGACGACCGACGCGGTCAGTCCGGACGACCTGACGGGACTGGGGATGCGGTTCTCGGACGCGCTCGGGCACGTCGAGCCGGGGACGGGCTGGGTGTTCGTGGACGCGCTGGGCGTCCTGTTGATGTACGCCGCCGACGCGCGGGTGTGTCGGTGGTTCCAGACCGTCGCGAATCGGGTGCGAGCCAGGGACGTTCGCGGCGTCTACTGCGCCAACGCTGGGGCCGTCGCGAGCGGGACCTACGAGCAGTTACGGTCGATGTGCGACGCCGAGTACGGAGCCGAGTGACTCGGTGAGGCGACGATTCGTGGCTCGAGGTCCGTACGCTACGGTCGCAACGTCCGGGGGTCAGTCCCCGTCCGCTACCCGTCGGGGGTCGCGGGCTGGTGTCGCCGGCACGTCCGGCGATCCGTCTACCGAGAGCGGGCCGCCGCCTTCCCGCCCGGCGCGTGGCTGTCTCGGGTCGAACTGTGGCGTCGTCAAAGCTCCCCGTTGATGACGTCGGCCACTCGGTCGCGGTCGAAGAGTTGCTCTTCGTCGGGAATCTCGGGATAGGGCCCCTCGGTGTACGTCGGCCACTCGCCGAAGGCGTCGGGGTAGAGCTGTTTGGCCGTCATCTCCAGCTGGAACAGGTTCAGTATCGGACCCTGATAGCGCGCGCCCTGGGCGTAGACGCGGTCGTTCTCTACGGCTCGAATCTGCCGGCCGACCGCGTCGTCCTCGAAGCCGCTCCGGATGGCCTCGATGTCCGTCTCGGGATGCATCCCGCCGAGGGCGAAGATGACCTCCGGGTTCGCTTCCCGAAGCGCTTCCATGCCGACCGTGGCGGTCGATTCGACGTCGCCGCCGAAGGCGCTCACCGGCTCCAGCGGCCGGATGTGGGCGGTCAAGAACCCCGGGTCGTCGAGTCGATAGGCGTAGATGCTGCTCAGATCGCTCGCCCCGACCATCACGGCCTCGGGCCGCTCGTCCACGGGCGGCAGGTCGGACTCGATGGTGCTCAGGAGTTCGCTTCGGACGTCCGCGAGCGCCTCGTAGCGGTCGGTCCCGTCGAACACCTGCGCGACTCGCTCGAACATCTCCCACAGGCCGTAATACTCGTACTCGCCCTCCCAGTCGCTGGGCGGTTCGGAGTGGGTGTCGCTCAGGTGGTTCCCGAACCACGGTCCGACCTTGGTCCGAATCTCTTCGACGTCCGCCATGTCCCAGCTATCGAGGGCGAGCACGCTGGCCGGGTCCGCCAGATGGACGTCGCTGTCCAGTTCGTACAGCCTCTCCTTGTCGGGTTCCCACGACGAGTAGAGGCCGGTCCAATCGAGCGTGACGCCGTCGAGCCGCGGGGTGAACTGGTTCCAGAGCGCGTCGTAGTACGCCGGCGCGTGCATCGCGTTCACGTCGTCGCCCCGCCCGAGGGCGAACGCCATCCCCGCGAGGTGGGTGAGCCGGGTGAAGATGCTCTCGGGGACGTCGTCGAACTCGACGTCGCCCATCGGTGACATCGTGACGGTGTACGAGGAGTCGGTCGTGGTGGTGGTGGTGGTGGCTGGCGTACCGGTCGTCGCGTCGGTCGACGCGGCGCTTTCGGTCGCCGTCGACTCCGAGTCCCCGCCGGTACATCCCGCGAGGAGGCCACCGCCGACGAGCGTGCCGCCGGCTTTCACGAGGTCCCTGCGCGTCGGTGTTTCGTGGGTGCTGGCATCTCGAGCCATGATTTTAGGCTAGCCTAAAAGCTTATAACTGTTACTGAATTCGAATCCAGTTCGAGTAAATGACCATAAATCGGCGTCTCATCGGCTATTCATCAATTCCAGTTCGGGGGCGCGGGTGGCCGACGCGCCCGTCAGATTTCACCCAGGTCCTGCTTTCTGCGCATGAGATAGAGGAAATAGGGCCCACCGACGAGTCCGGTTACGATGCCGACCGGCATCTGACCGCTGACGCTGCCGGTAAGCAACAGCAGGCCGAGTCGGGCACCGACGTCGGCACCAACCATCAGTGCGGGACCGGCGAACAGACAGCCCACGATGAGCCTCTTGTAGTCGCTGCCGACGACGCTCCGCACCAGATGGGGGACGATAAGGCCGACGAAACTGACGATGCCCGCGACGGCGATGCTGGCCGACGCTGCCAGGACCGCGACCCCCGACAGCGCGAATCGCACCTTCTCCACCGAGACCCCCAGCGACTTCGCGGTCTGCTCGCCGAGCAAGAGCACGTTCAACTGGCGGGCACTGAGCACGGCGAGCAACATCGAGACGATCGACCACGGGAGGATGATTCGGACCTGTTCCCAGCCGACGCCGGTGAGCGAACCGGTCGTCCACTGGATGGCGGTCTGGACGACGCCGAGGTCCTCCGCGAAGAAGAACATCGCGGTCTGGAGCGACTGGAACACCGTCGAGACGATGACGCCGGCGAGGACGAGCCGGACCGGACTGGTCCCGCGTTTCCACGCGATCGCGTACACGATGAGGAACGCGACCGCCCCGCCGAGCGCGGCGACGAACGGGAGCATCGCCGAGAGGCTGCTGAAGACGACCAACGACAGCAGGATCATCAGGCCGGCACCGGACGAGACCCCGAGGATGAACGGGCTCGCGAGTTCGTTGCGGGTGATCGCCTGGAAGATGGCCCCCGACACCGCGAGATTCGTTCCGACGAAGACCGCGACGAACACGCGAGGCAGCCGGATGTTCCACACGATGAGCGTTTCCGTGGCGAGCTCCGGGAGCGCTTCACCGTGAAAGCCCGTGAGCGTTCGCATCAGATTCTCCCCGACGAAGAAGTTGAGCAGCCAGCGGACGTCGAAGATTACGTCGGTGTCGACGACTGCCTGCCACGCGCTGGTCAGCGGCATCGTGTACGACCCGAACGTGATCTGGACGAGGCCCGCGGCCACGACTACTGCGAGGCTGGCGAGGCACAGCCAGAACAGAGAGGGGTCCTTGAGCCACGCGAATCGACCTCCCCCGGCCCCTCGTGACCGAGGCTCGGACGCCGTGGGCGAGGTGTCCGGGCCGCTCATGGCGTCTCCCGGTTCGCGTCGGCGCGGTCGAGCGACCCGCGGATGCGGTCGACGTCGTCAAGGATGCGGCCGTGGGCGGGACGGTAGACCGTCCCGTCGGTCGACCCGGGCGCGGCCCTCCTCATGGGGACACACCGTGGGTCTGACCGCTGACACCTGTATTTCGCGACCGATGGGTCGGTACCGGTCGAGGACTCCGATTGCCGAATCTCATACCGTTTAGGCTGACCTAATCCGACATAAACGCTACGGGTTTTAGGCGGGCCTAAATAACGCCCCGGTCGCTACTTTCCCGGGGTCCCTCGCCCCGGACACGCCGGCGGGACGGCAGCTCCGCAGTTCGACGGGCGCTCTCGGGCGGTCCGAGTGGTCGATGTCGACGTCCAGCGACCGTGCGGAGTCCCGGACGTCCTCGAGGGGCCGGAGCCGCCCCCGGTCGGGACCCCGCTCGTCACCGCCGGGGTCTTGCCGACCGGCAATGTCAGGAGTCGACGGCGTCGATACTGTTCCCGAGTAGCTGGAACCGCCAAAACCAGCGGGCGTGTTTTATATGGAGTGGGTTTGGGCAGATTTGAACTGCCGGCCTCCTCCATGTCAAGGAGGTGTCATAACCAACTAGACCACAAACCCATTTCGGTGCGGCCTATCTCGGACGCACTTGCGGGTTGGCTCGGGGGATAATTGAACCTTTCGGATTCGGATGCAGTCGGGCGGTTCTAGTGGGGGGGTTCGTTCGCGGAGTCGCTTCCCGAGGGCTCTCTCTTCTACTTCGTGGTGGTACGTAGCCCGTCCCCGTCGGTCCGGCCCGGTCGTCAGGTGCGGTACGGACCGGTCGAAGCTAGCGACTGCCTCGACCAATGAGTCCCGCGACCGCACAGCACGGCCCGACACCGCGACAGCGGGCCGCGCCCTCCCCACCCGATTGCGGTCCTCGGCCGGAGGCCTGCGGTCCTCATCCCTCGCGCGCATGGGCACGGCCACAAGCGGCCGCGCCAGCGCGCGCCGGCCGGGAGTGGCGGACAGTCCGTGCGAGCCAATCTCGAACGCCGAGCTTCGACGTCCTCCACCCCGACAGGTTTAAGAAGATGTACTATCTTGTTCATTGTAAGCCGAACAAGTACATTGGTGATACACAATGCAGGACTACATCGAGCGCGTCACCGAGGGCGAGGACCTCTCGCTCGCCGAGGCACGCGAAGCGGCCACGGCCGTCTTCGAGGGCGCGACCGAGGCCCAGATCGGCGCACTGCTGACCGCCCTCCGCGCGAAGGGCGAGACCGAGACCGAGATCGCCGGCTTCGCGCAGGGGATGCGCGACGCCGCGCGCACTATCGATCCCGACCGCGCCCCGCTGGTCGACACCTGCGGGACCGGGGGCGACGACTACGACACCATCAACGTCTCGACCACGAGCGCCATCGTCGCCAGCGGCGCGGGCGTCCCGGTCGCCAAGCACGGCAACTACTCGGTCTCGTCGTCGTCGGGCAGCGCCGACGTGCTGGAGGAGGTCGGCGTCGAGGTCGCGGCCGAACCGCCGGCCGTCGAGACGGCCATCGAGGACGACGGCATCGGGTTCATGCTCGCGACCGTCTTCCACCCCGCGATGAAGGCGGTCATCGGCCCGCGCAAGGAACTCGGGATGCGGACCGTGTTCAACGTACTCGGACCGCTCACGAACCCCGCCGGCGCGGACGCTCAGATAGTCGGGGTCTACGACCCCGACCTCGTTCCGATACTCGGGCGCTCGCTCGCACGGATGGACGTCGAGCGCGCGCTGGTCGTCCACGGTTCCGGGATGGACGAGATCGGCGTCCACGACGAGACGACCGTCGCGGAGGTCCGGGGCGACGAGGTCGAGGAGTACGCCATCGCGCCCGCCGACCTCGGACTCGACCGCCACGACGTGTCGGCGGTCGCGGGCGGCACGCCCGAGGCGAACGCCGAAGACATGCGAGGCATCGTCGAAGGGGAGGTGACCGGTGCGAAGCGAGACATCGTCCTCGCCAACGCCGGGGCAGCCCTCTACGTCGCCGGCGAAGCCGACTCCCTCGAAGACGGCGCGCAACTGGCGGCGAAGGCCATCGACGACGGCGCGGCGGCCGACAAACTCGACCGACTCCGCCGGACCGTGACGCCATGACGCGGGTGAAAGTCTGTGGCGTCACCTGCCCGGCGGACCTCCGGGTGGCGGTCGAGGCGGGCGCGGACGCGGTCGGTCTACTGGTCGACGTGCCGGTCGATTCCCCGCGCGAAATCGACCCTGCGACTGCCGCCGACCTCGCCGGGGCGACCCCGCCGTTCGTGACGACAGTGCTGGTGACGATTCCCGGGACGCCCGACGAGGCGGTCGAACTCGCCGAGGTCGTCGCTCCCGACGCGGTCCAGGTTCACGGCGACCTCGGCGCGGGCGACCTCGCGTACCTCGCGGCGAGCGTCGACGCCGACCTCCTCAAGACGGTTCCGGCCGCCGACGCCGACCGCGCGAGCCAGTACGACGAGGTGGCCGACGCGCTGCTGGTCGATTCGGCCGACGGCGACGGCGCTGGCGGTACCGGTCGGACCCACGACTGGACGCGAACCGCCGAGGCGGTCGCCGACCTCGACTCGCCGGTCGTCCTCGCCGGCGGGCTGACGCCGGACAACGTGAGCGAAGCGGTGAAGACGGTCGCTCCGTTCGCGGTCGACGTCGCCAGCGGCGTCGAGCGCGAGCGCGCCGACGACGCCCCGTCCTCGGAGGGTCGGAAGGACCCCGACGCGGTGGCGGCGTTCGTCGAGAACGCCACGCGAGCGAAACCGACTCCGAGACCATGACGATGGACTCAGAGGGGACGACGCTGGCGTCCGACGCCACCACGCCCGAGCGCGAGCAGTTCGTCGACCTCGCCGGGCGCGAAGACCCGGCGGTCATCCGGGTCGAGACCGACCTCGACGTGGAGACGACGCCCCTGTCGGCCTACGCCGCGCTGACCGGTCGGTCCACGGAGGCGACCCCCTCCGAGTACGCCTTCCTGCTGGAGAGCGCCGAGAAGACCGCGTCGAGCGACCCGGACGGCGCGTTCTCGCCGGACTCGTCGAGCGACCGGCACGCCCGCTACTCGTACGTCGGCTACGACCCGGACGCCGCCGTCACCGTCGACCCCGAGGGGACGTCGGTCGAGTCGCTCGGCGGTCGGGCGGCCCGGTACGTCGGCGACGCCGAGGACCGAACCGGTGACGGCGACGGCGACGCCCTCGACGCGCTTCGGGCCGCGATGCCCGACGCCGAGCAGCGCGGGTTCCCCGAGGGCGAGCGCCAGCGGTTCGACGGCGGACTGGTCGGCTTTCTCGCGTACGACGCGGTGTACGACATGTGGCTCGACGAGGTCGGCGTCGAGCGCCCCGACTCGCGGTTCCCCGACGCCCAGTTCGTGCTCAACACCCGGACGGTCGCGTTCGACCACAGTTCGGGGACCGTCTCGCTGGTGTTCACGCCGCTGGTCGGCCCGGACGACGACCCCGATGCGGTGTACGACGACCTCCGCGCGGAGGCCGACCGGGTGGCCACACTGCTCGAAGAGGCGACTCCGCCGTCCACGGGCGGGTTCGACCGGGAGCGCGCTCGCAGTGGCCCGCGCGGGGAGTACGAGGACGCGGTCCGAGCCGCCAAGGAGCACGTCCTCGACGGCGACATCTATCAGGGGGTCATCTCCCGGAAGCGGGAACTCCGGGGCGAGGTCGACCCGCTCGGGTTCTACGCCGCGCTCCGGGAGGTGAATCCCTCGCCGTACATGTATCTGCTCGGCTACGACGACCTGACCGTTGTCGGCGCGAGCCCCGAGACGCTGGTGTCGGTCCGTGGCAGCGAGGTGATGGCCAACCCCATCGCGGGCACCTGCCGCCGCGGGTCGAGCCCGGTCGAGGACCGCCGGCTCGCGGGCGAGATGCTGGCCGACGGCAAGGAGCGGGCCGAACACACCATGCTCGTGGACCTCGCGCGCAACGACGTCCGCCGGGTGGCGGTCCCCGGCAGCGTCTCGGTCGAGGAGTTCATGAACGTGCTCAAGTACAGCCACGTCCAGCACATCGAGAGCACCGTGACCGGCCAGCTGGCCGCCGACTCGGACGCGTTCGACGCGACGCGAGCCGCGTTCCCGGCGGGGACGCTCTCGGGCGCGCCGAAGATACGCGCCATGGAGATAATCGACGACCTCGAACGCGGCGCTCGCGGCCTCTACGGCGGTGGCGTGGGCTACTACTCGTGGTCGGGCGACGCCGACTTCGCCATCGTCATCCGGACCGCGACCGTCGAATCCGGCGACGCCGATACCGATTCGGACCGCATCACGGTACAGGCGGGCGCGGGTATCGTGGCCGACAGCGAGCCCGCCGCCGAGTACGAGGAGACCGAACAGAAGATGGACGGCGTGCTCACTGCGCTCGAACGCATCGAGAGCGAGGCGGCCGACGGCGGTCCCGACGCCGACCCATCGGACGCCGACCTCGACGCGCCGGGGGTAGAGCGATGACCGCGAGTCCGGTCGGCGGACTCACTGCGGCCGACGACTTGGGGTCGGTGCCCGACGACCTCCGGGTCCTGTTCGTGGACAACTTCGACTCGTTCACGTACAACCTCGTGGAGTACGTCAGCGAGTACGCCGACACCGAAGTCGTCCGGAACACCGCGTCGCTGTCGGACGTGCGCGCGACCGACGCCGACGCCATCGTGGTCTCGCCGGGGCCGGGCCACCCCGCGAACGACCGCGACGTGGGCGTGACCAACGACGTGTTCCGCGAGGTCGCTCCCGACGTGCCGACGCTCGGGGTCTGTCTCGGGCTGGAGGCGGCGGTGTACGCCTACGGCGGGTCGGTGGGGCGCGCGCCCGAACCCATCCACGGCAAGGCGTTCCCCGTCTCTCACGACGGGCGCGGAGTGTACGCGGGGCTCGACCAGGGGTTCCGCGCCGGGCGCTACCACTCGCTGGTGGCGACCGAGGTGCCCGACTGCCTCGCGGTGACCGCGACGACCGACCACGAGGGCGAGGAACTCGTGATGGGCGTGCGCCACCGCGAGCATCCCATCGAGTGCGTCCAGTTCCATCCCGAGAGCGTGCTGACGGCGGTCGGCCACGACGTGGTCCGGAACTTCCTCGCTGGCGTGGTGTGAGTCGTCACTCGTTCGGTCGCTTGGCTCAGCCTTCTTTCAGGTTAGTCGGACTGGCGGTCGCGAGGTGTGGGTGGCCGTCCACCGGTTGGGTGGCCGTGCCATCAGTTGGTCGGCTGGGCCGGGCGAGGTGCCGGCGGCCTGCCCGCGACCGCGCGAGGCGTCCGGGCCGAACTGGCCGCGCCATCGCATTTGAACCTTGGGCTCTCTCGACTCGCGACCGTGGCGTGTGACGCCTCCGAAACCGAGTCACTTCCCCCGATGGAGCCTGGGAGTGTCGGCACAGGAGAGTGAGGCGAGCCGTTTCTCCTCGGTAAACGTATCGGCCGATGGATAGTCGTCCGGCCAGCAAAATCAGGTGCACGCAGCGGGGGTACGCCCAACGCATCGCCGAACGTTCGGATTCGCTTACCACTTTCACTTCGGTCTGGATACGCTTATTAGGGCCCGGGCCATACGTGTGAGCGAACCCGATAGCCGTGGTTCCGGCGTGGGAGTTCGGACCCTCGGCGACGCCGATTTCGGACAGAGGCATCACAGTACAACTGTATTTGGAATAGTCCAAGTAACACAGCAAAGGTTATACCGGTGGCTTCAGAATGGAATCTCCGTCACGAATGATTCGTACGACGCTACTTGCAGGAGCGGAAATCGAGGGACAGACGACCGAGGTGAGCCACGCATGAGCGGTGCGGGCGACCTCGCGGCCGACGAACTCACGCTGCCCATCAAGCGGACCGAGGGGGAGACGCTTGCGGAGCGGTTGACCGACAACGCGTACCACAACATCCTCCCCGCCCGATACCTCCGGAAGAACGCCGACGGCGACCACGTCGAGGAGCAAGAGGACCTGTTCCCGCGCGTCGCCAGGAACATCGCGCTGGCCGAGGCGGTCTACGAGGCCGACCAGCGCGACGAGACCGTCACGGTCGCGCCCGACCAGCTCAAGCCCGACCACCCCCGGCGGGACGAACTCGCCGAGGAGGTGTTCGGCAAAGGGACGACCGTCGAGGACGACGTCGAGACCGACCTGTCGGTGTACAACGTCAACAAGTTCGCGTACGACACGGTCGTCCCCGAACTCCCCGAGGAGATTCGCGCCCACGTCGAGGACGTTCGCGAGGAGTTCGAGGAACTGATGGCGGACCTCTCCTTTATGCCGAACTCGCCCACGCTGATGAACGCGGGCGACGAACTCCAGCAGCTGTCGGCCTGCTTCGTCGACTCGCCCGACGACGACATCACCGACATCCACCAGACCGCCAAGGAGGCCGCGGAGGTCTTCCAGTCGGGCGGCGGCATGGGCTACGCCTTCTGGCGACTGCGCCCCTACGGCGACGCGGTGGGGAGCACGGGCGGCATCGCGTCGGGGCCCATCACCTTCATGCGCACGTACGACCAGATGTGCGAGACCATCGCCCAGGGCGGCGCGCGTCGCGGTGCCCAGATGGGCGTGATGCGCGTTTCCCACCCGGACGTCATCCAGTTCATCCACGCCAAGAACAAGGACGTGAGCCTCGCGCGCACCCTCCGGCTCAACGACCCCGACGACTACACCCACAACTCCTTCGTCGAGGCGCTCGAGGAGGCCCGCGAACTCATCGACGAGGACGGCCGGGTGCCCAAGCACCTCCGGAACGCCGCCGAGGGCCACCTCTCGAACTTCAACATCTCCGTCGGCGTCACCGACGACTTCATGGCGGCGGTGAAAGCGGGCGAGGAGTTCACCTTCACGAACCCCCGCACTGGCGAAGCGCACGTCGCCACCCAGCACACCAAGGAACTGTACGAGATGTTCGACCTCGGCGAGTACGTCGAGGTCGGCGAGGAGCTATCGGTGCCCGCCGAACTCCTCTGGGACCGCATGATAGACGGCGCTCACGAGAACGGCGAACCCGGCGTCATCTACCTCGAACGAGTCAACAAGGAGCACTCGTTCGACGTGGAGGAACATCCGGACCACCGCATCCTCGCCACTAACCCCTGCGGCGAGCAGCCGCTCGAAGAGTACGAGGCCTGCAACCTCGGCCACATCAACCTCTCGACGCTGGCCGACACCGACGCGCCCGACTGGCGGGTCTGGTACGACGAGCACGGCGACGAGTACGACGAGTTCGCCGAGGCGGTCGACGCCTTCCTCGCCGACGCGGTGGCGTGGGACGAGTTCGACCACCGCATCGAGTACGGCACGCGCTTCCTCGAGAACGTCGTCACGATGTCGGACTTCCCGGTCGACGAGATCGAGCGGAAGGTCCGGCAGATGCGCAAGATCGGGCTGGGCGTCATGGGGCTGGCCCAGTTGTACGTCCAACTGGGCGTCGAGTACGGCAGCGACGCCGGCAACGAGATCGCCCGCCAGCTGATGCGGTACATCAACCACGAGAGCAAGTGGGCGTCCCACGAACTCGCCGAACAGCGCGGCTCGTTCGACGAGTGGGACAACTCCAAGTACGCCGACCCGACCGAGTACCGCGAGTGGTTCGAGAACCAGACCGGCCTGAGCGCCGACGACTGGGAGGACGGCTTCGCGGTGCGGAACCACAACACGACCACCATCGCGCCGACCGGCACCACCTCGATGGTCGGCAACACCACGGGCGGGTGCGAGCCCATCTACAACGTCGCCTACTACAAGAACGTCTCCGACGACGTGCAGGGCGACGAGATGCTCGTGGAGTTCGACGACTACTTCCTCCGGACGCTGGAGGACAACGACGTCGACGTCGAGGCCGTCAAGAAGGAAGCCCAGGAGCAGATGGCCGCAAACGAGTTCGACGGCGTCGACGGCCTGACGACGGTGCCCGACGCCATCGGCGAACTGTTCGTGGTCACGTCGGACCTCTCGGGCAAGGACCACGCGGCGGTCCAGTGTGCGTGTCAGGAGGGCGTCGACTCGGCCATCTCGAAGACGTGCAACTTCCCCAACGACGCCACCAAGGCGGACATGCGCGAGGTGTACGAGTACATCTACGAGAACGGCGGCAAGGGCGTGACCGTCTATCGGGACGGCACCCGCTCGAAGCAGGTCCTGACGACTCGCGCGGACAACAAGGAGTTCGCCGACGAGAGCGAGGCCGCCGAGCAGTTGGTCGAACAGATTCGGGAGGTCTTCGGCGGCATCGAGGGCTTCGTCGAGAGCGACGAGGTGCAGGCCCACCTCGACCGCGAGGTGGCCTCTATCCTCGAAACCGCCGACGGCGAGGGCGAGGGACCGTACGCCAGCAAGCGCCCCCGGCCGGACGTACTCCACGGCGTGACCCAGCGCATCGACACGGGCTACGGCAAGCTCTACGTCAACATCAACGAGGACGACGAGGGCCGGCCGTTCGAGCTGTTCGCCAACATCGGCAACTCGGGCGGCTTCACCGCCTCGTTCACCGAGTCGCTCGCCAAGACGGTCTCGACCGCGCTCCGGTCGGGCGTCGACCCCGAGGAGATCGCCGACGAGCTACAGGGCATCCGGAGCCCCAAGGTGGCGTGGGACAAGGGCGAGCAGATAAACTCCATCCCGGACGCCATCGGCACGGCGATGCGGCGGTACCTCGACGGCGAGGTCGAGAAGGCCTACCCCCAACAGCAGAACCTCACCGAGGTCGAGGACGGCGGAGGCGTCGAGCGCGAGACCGACGGCGGGGCGGCGGCCGCGCAGGGCGGGACGGCGGACCTGCGCTCGGACGAAGACGCCGCCGACGACCGTGAGGCCGACCAGCAAGACATCATCGACGCGGGCGAGAGCCCCGAGTGTCCCGACTGCGGGTCGCTGTCGCTGTACTACTCCGAGGGCTGCAAGACCTGCGAGTCCTGCGGCTGGTCGGAGTGCTAGTCGGCGCGTCGCGTCGTCGTTGACCGTCGGTTCCCGTCTTCATCTTTCGCCGAAGCTTGGCGACGACCGGGGGTGGTCGAGGTCGCGCGGCGGTGGATAGCTTCTTGAACGAGTTCGGCGCAGTCTCCGATGGCACTACACACGTATCCTCGAACGCCCTCGCCGCGCTCTCTATCGCTCGAACCGCAACTAGGTCTTCGGACGCTTTGACGCGCTCTCTGACACTGGAACCGCAACCACAGCCTCGAACGCCCTCGCCGCGCTCGCGTGCAGTTCAGTCCGCCAAGGAGACCGCACAGTACCGCGACCGCACAGCGAGAGCCCCACGCCTCTCCAACCTCGGCGAGCGCCTGAACGCGCTCGCCTCCACCGTCAGAGGCGAGCTCTGACGAGCCTGCGCGCGCGTCTCTTGCGCAGACCGCGCGCATGTTGGCGCGACACGAGGTCGCGCCGTGGGAGACAAGCTCCCACGAGCCTTGTTTCGCTACGCTCAACAAGACGCCAGCGCGCGCCGACCGTGGAACGGAGCCCCAGCGTCGCGGTCGCGTGTAGCGTCGCGTGATCGAGTTCGACCGACGCTCCCGAACACTGCCGACGACGGGAGTACCAAGACTTTTACCCCGCAAGACCGCCTCTCGTACCATGAGCGAGGACGCCGAGGACCGCGAGTCGCCCGGAACCGCGAGCGAGTCGGACGTGGAAACCCTCGTCGAAGAGGACCCCGCCGCAGCGTTCGAGCAGGGGGCCGGGATTCCGGGGACTCACGTCCGCGCAATGGAGTTCTGGGACGACATCGTGGCCGACATGGAGGCCACGGCGGCCGAGTACGAGGACGAGGGCTGGGAGGCCCACCAGCTCCACCCGGGCGACGTGACGGCCCGGTCGCCGGACCCCGAAGGCGACGACGACCTGTTCGGCCTCGACGTGCTGGTGCCGAACAACGAGTTCGACGCGGTCGAAGAACTGCTGGAGGGCGGCGTGGCCTTCGACGCCTACGAGGCGTTCTGCGCGACCGGCGACGGGCTGGTGTTGTTCGTGGTCGCCATGGAGGACCACGACGAGGAGGTGGCGGTGCTGTACCCCGCCTACTACGACCCCCAGGACGCCCAGGGAATGCTCGCGGTCGCCGACCGCGAGGGCGAGATGCGGACCTACCTCCGGACCCTGACCAACGAGCGCATCGAGTTCACCCACCAGGACCCCGAGAACTTCCACCCGCCGGCGGGCGAGGACGCCGAGTAGCCCGCCGGTCGAGTCCCGTCGCTTCCGCTTTTTCGCTACGGCTGCCCGTCAGTCGTCGCTCTCGACGGCGTCGGCGGCGTCGAGTTCGTGGCCGCAGTTCGGACACGCCAGTTCGTCGTGGCGGAGCTGTTCGCTGGCGGTCTGCACGTCGCGCATCACTTCCGAGATGCGGTCCTCGGCCTCCAACTCCTCCTCGACCGAGAGGTCCACGCCCTCGACCTCGAGCAGGAACTTCGCGACCTCGGTCACCTCGTACATCACGTCGTCGAGCTCCTCGGCCGTGAAAAAGCCCGACATCGCGCCGTAGAGGAATGTCGCGCCGGCCTGCCTGACCTTGTCCTCGAAGCTCGCCCGGGCCTGATTGACCGCCTGGGGCGAGTAGGTGTCGGTCATGAACGGGACGAGTTCGGGCAGGTTGTCGCCGATCTTGGTCATCTCGACCCCCGTCTCGGTCCGGAAGTCCGCACAGAGCCGCGCGATGGCCCACTCGCGGGCCGTGATGTACGTCCGGTCGCGCAGGAACTCGTTGACCCGGTCGTACTGCGCGCCGTCCATCTTCGTGAACCGCTCGTACTTGCGGACGTCCTCGGGAACGGTCGAGTCGGCGGGGGCGTCGGTTTCCCCGGCCGGGCTCGCGCCCGCCGCGGTCGCGGAGTCGTCCGCGGCCGCGCCCGCGTCCGCGGTTCCGTCGCCCGGGACGGCCGTCCCCGCGTCGCCCTCGGAAGCGTCGTCGGCAGTCGCGGTGACCTCGCTGTCCGATTCCGGCGTGCGGGGCGTTTCCTCGTCGGCGTCCCGGTCGGGGTCGGTCGGACGCGGTCGGTCGTCGGCCATGAATCCGGGTTACCAGCCGAGGTGGAAAAGCGTGTCGTCTGGTGTGGTTGGGGCCGTCTCGGCGGCGATTCACGCAACTAATTTGTGGGCGGGCGCGGATAGTCGGGTATGGACATCTTGCTCGGAATCGGCGGCAGCGACGACTCGCTTCGCGCGCTCGAACGAACGGTCGAACGCGCCCGGCTGGCGGGCGACGACCTCACCATCGCCATCCTCGACAACCCGGAGAGCGACCGCGCGTTCGACGAGATCGAGTCGCGGGTCGGGGAGGTGCTCGACGCCGAGAACGTCGACGCAGAGGTCCGGCACCTCTCGGGCGACCCGGGGAGCCGACTGGTCGACCTCGCCGAGCGCGAGGCGTTCGACCAGCTCGTGCTCGGCGGCGGCCAGCGAAGCCCGATGGGCAAGATACAGCTCGGGGCCATTGCGGAGTTCGTCCTGCTGAACTCCCCGATCACCGTGACGCTCGTCCGATGAGCCGGAACGAGCGCACCTACCCCGACGAGCCCGCGGGGCCGTTCCCCGAGCCGCCGGTGTCGTTCGCGGACCGCGAGGACCGCGACGTCGCGGTCCGACCGTACGAGGACGCCGACTTCGAGCCGCTCGTGGAGATGTACGCCGACTTCGACCCGGCCGACCGCGCGCAGGGCATCCCGCCCGCGACCGAGTCGCGCATCCGCGACTGGCTGGAGGTGCTGCTCGAAGGGCTGAACGTGGTGGCCTGGCACGGCGACCGGGCGGTCGGCCACGCCACGCTGGTCCCCGACGAGGATGCGTACGAACTCGCCATCTTCGTCCATCAGGACTACCAGCGCGCGGGCATCGGCTCGGAACTCATCCGGGTGCTGCTGGGCCACGGGCAGGCAAACGACGTCGAGAAGGTGTGGCTCACGGTCGAGCGCTGGAACCACGCCGCGGTCAACCTCTACGAGTCGGTGGGCTTCGAGACCTCCGGGGCCGAGAGCTTCGAGATGGAGATGGCCCTGCGGTTGTGAGGGCGGGGGACTCGGAACCCCGCAATTCGCCCCGTCACACCGACAGCACGGGCTGGCTGGCGTACAGCAGGACGTACTCGGCGGCCTTCTCCAGGACCTCGCCGGGCTCGCCGCTGAGCGGCTCGCGCGGGATGACCAGAAAGTCGGCGTCGACGTCCTCGGCGGTGTCGAGGACCGCGCTGCCCGGATGCTGGGTCTTTCTGGTGGTCGAGAAGCCGTAGGCGTTCGAGGTCGAGACCGACACGCCGTACTCGGCGGCGACCTCGCGCACGGTGTCCATGAACGCCTCGGTGTTCGAGAGGACCTCGTCTTCGTCGACGGCTCCGCCCTCGATGCCGCGGACGAGCTCCTCGCCCAGGACGTACAGCGCGTGGACGCCGGCGTCGTACTGGTTGGCGACGGCCGCCGCGTACTCGACGGCGTCGACCGACTCGTCGCTCCCGTCGACCGGTACGAGGACTGTGTCCACTTCGAGCGGTTCGGTCATGTGCCCACCTGCGCGGGCGCTCGGGAAAAATCCTCGCCTCGAAAGCCGAGGTCACGGTCGCTTGCTTCGGGACGCGACCACGTCGAGGCCCGGACTGTAGTGGTACACCGGGTCGGCGTCGGGCCGGGCGAACCCGTGAGCCGTCAGCAGGGTGTTGGTCTCGATTCGGGCCTCGGCCGGGTACAGCGTCCACGGCTCGTGGTCGACGTCCGTGTACCGAATCGTCCCGTCCTGGGCCTGCGTGTAGAACCGGTAGCGCTCGGTGAGAAACGACCCGAGCGCGTCGTCGGGCGCGGCGAAGGGGTCGCCTGTCGGCCGGTACGTACCCTCGTACGCGGCGGGTCGTTCGCCCGGGTGGAGGCGGCGACTGCGGAATCGGACGCGGTCGCCCGCCGCGTCCAGCGAGATGCGGGCGTAGTAGTAGGGCAGGTGGTGGAACAGCCGCGCGCCGACGACGCTCGCTACGCCCTGCGCGTCCAGGCTGAAGAAGTAGACGCTGGGAACCCCGTCGCGGGTCACGTAGGTCCTGAGGTTGAGTTCGGGGAGTCGGATGCCGAACCGTTCGGGGACGCCCTTCGGCCGGACGGCGGCGTTGGTGAACGGGACGACCGAGAGCCACGCCGACCCGTCGTGTTCGTCGGGTTCCAGTCTGTCGGGCAGATGGGCGTCCATCACCGCCGGTTCGACGGGCCAGTTCTCGAACAGCAGATGTCGCCAGTTCATCTCCAGCGGGACGACCATACCGACACTGGGTATCCCGAGCGAAAATCCCTTGGGGTCGTCGGGCTCGCGACCGACCCCGCGATTCCGAAGGTTCAAACCCGAAGGCGAGGTACGTTCGGCCCAGTGACCGAAAGCGATTCGTGGCGCGAGGTGTTCGGCCACGCCGACCCCTATCCCGAGCAGGTCGACGGCATCGAGACCGCCATCGACACCGCCGAGGACGGCGGCTTCGCGGTCGTCGAGGGTGCCTGTGGCACGGGCAAGACCATGCTCGCGCTGACCGCCGGCATCGACCTCGTCCGCGACCCCGACAGCGACTTCGAGCGCGTGGTCGTGCTGACCAGCGTCAAACAGCAGCTCAAGCAGTTCGAGGCCGACCTCCGGACCGTCAACGCCAACCTGCCCGACGACTGGACGCCCGTCACGGGCCTCACGCTCGTCGGGAAGGCGGACGTCTGCCCGTACAACCGCGAGAACGCGGGCGGCATCGACGACGACAACGTGTACGAGCGCTGCGAGTCCCTGCGGGAGGACACCCGCGCGATTACGGGCGACGGCGGGTCGACCACCGCCGGGAGCCTCGTCTCGCGCGCCCGGAGCCAGCAGACCGGGCTCGCCGACTCGGGCGCGCAGGGACGCGCGGCCGCCGACTACCTCGAAACCGGCGGGGAGCCGACGCCCTACCCGCCCGAGATGCCCGAGTACGACGGGGTCGAATACTGCCCGTTCTACGCCCAGTTTCTGGAGGACCTCCCCGAGGACGGCGACCCGGTGGAGGCGGTCCCGTTCGACTTCGACGGGATGGGGCTGGTCGACCCCGAGCAACTGGTCTCGCTGTCGGTCCAGCACGGCACCTGCCCGCACTCGATGATGGGCGCGGTGCTGGGCCACGCCGAGGTCGTCGTCGGCAACTACTACCACGCCTTCGACCCGGTGACGACCGGCGGGTTCACGGGCGCGCTGCTCGACGACTCGACGTTCGTGGTCTGTGACGAGGCCCACATGCTCGAACCGCGCGTCCGGGGCCTCGTGAGCGACGCCGTGGGCGACAGGACCCTCCAGGACGCCGAGTCCGAACTCGCCCGGGTCATCCAGCCCGTCGAGTTCGACGACCGGTCGACCCGCGACGACCGGGAGGGCCACACCACCGCCGACGCCGACCTCGTCCGGGCGGAACTCGAAGACAGCGACGTGAGCCTCTCCGAAATCGAGGAGGTCCGGGACTTCCTCGGGGACCTGCGCGAGGAGGTAGACCGCCGGGTGACTGCCCACCTCGAACGCGAACACCGGGGCTGGAAGTCGAACCTCCACGACCTGCCCGACGACGAGATTCCGCTCCGGGACCCGACCGAGCCACAGCCCGACGAGATAAGCGAGTGGGCCGAGGATGCGGGTTATCACGACGGCGTGTGGGCCCGCGCCGAGGCGGTCGGTGCGGTCGTCGCGCGCATCCTGAACGAGGCCGAAGACGAGGAGGGCGAGGCGCAACGCGCCTCGGAACGGTCGACCGGGCAAGGCCCGGGAGACAAGAACCGCGCCGCGCCCGCCGCGGGTCGCGTCCTCGGCGAGTGGTACCGCAACGACCACGAGCACTACTTCCGGGAGATAGAGCTCGAACGCACGTGGAACGACCGCGAGCCCGAGGGGTCGTGGCGGCGGGCGTACAACGCCAGCCTCGCGATGCACAACTGCGTGCCCAGCGACGCCATCGGAGAGCGCCTCGCCGACTTCGGCGGGGGCGTGCTGATGAGCGCCACCCTCGAACCCGTGGACGTATTCGAGGAGGTGACCGGCCTCCGCCACCTCGACGAGGAGCAGGGCCGCCCGGTCGTGGAGCGAACGTACGGCCTCAACTTCCCGGAGGCCAACCGCGAGAGCTTCGCGGTCGACGCCCCCAAGTTCACCTACGACAACCGGGGACGTTCGGGCGAGCGGACCACCACGCGGCAGGTCTACGCCGACGCGCTCCGCGACGTGGCGGTCGAGACGCCCGGCAACGTCCTCGTCGGGATGCCCAACTACGCCGAGGCCGAGTGGGCCGCCGAGCGCCTGCGAGGCGACTCGCGGGTCGACAAGCCCGTGTTGCTCGACGAGAGCAGCGCCGACGACGTGACCGAGGACCTCAAAGCCGAGTTCTTCGGCGGCGGGGGGAAGGTCCTGGTCACGAGCCTCCGGGGAACGCTCACCGAGGGCGTCGACTACGAGGGCGACAGGCTCGACGCCGCCGTGGTGTGTGGCGTCCCCATCATCAACACCGCCAGCCCCCGGACCAAGGCGGTCCGGACCGCCTACGACCGCGCGTTCGGCGACGGGTTCGAGTACGCGCTGACCGTCCCCGCCGTCCGCAAGGCCCGGCAGGCGCTGGGCCGGGTGATTCGGGGCCCCGAGGAGGTCGGCGTGCGCGTTCTGGTGGACTCGCGGTACGCCCGCAACTCGTGGGACAGCGTTCGAGAGTTCTTCCCCGAGGTCGAGCGCGAGGAGTTCCAGCCCGTGAGCCCGGACATGCTGTCGCTGGGGGTCGAGCGGTTCTGGCGCGGGCGGGAGTAGCGTCGCTGGGCGCGGACCCTGCCCGCGGGTTGGACGCCGAGACGAGCTCGGCGCGGTCACCGGTAGTGTACCGACACACTAGGGTTTCCCCACAGGAAGCGCAACTATCATCCATGCGTAACAATCGGGTCGACGCCGAAAGTAAGGTGTCCGGCAACCAAGCCAACATCCCCGCACGAATTCGACGCGAACTGGAGATCGAGGACGGTGATTACCTCCGCTGGCACGTCGAAGACGACGGGAGCGTCCGGGTCGAGACCGTCCGACAGCGGACGGGAACGTTCGCGGACTTCGACGGATACGGCGGCGACGAGACCACCGACGCCACCGCCGACCACGACGCGTGGGGCGTCTCGGAGTAGATGCCCCGAGCGCTTTTCGACACGTCTGTCCTCTTCGCGGCGGCCTATCGCCACGATAGCGAACACGCCGACGCGCTTCCACTCCTCCGGGGCGTCGACGAGGGGTCGCTTCCGGAAGCGGTCGTCCTCGACTACGTCCTCGCCGAAACCCTCAACGGACTCACTACACACGCGGGACACGACGCCGCAGTCGATTTCCTCGACCGCGTCGAGGAGAACGCTCGCTTCCACGTCGAATCGTTGACCGCCGACGCGTTCGCTACCGCGAAAGCGCTGTTCCGTCGCCACGAACCGTTCTCGCTCGTCGACGCCTGTATCGTCGCGTACATGCAGACCGAGGGACTCGGATACCTCTACGCCTTCGACGACGACTTCGACGTCGCACCCGACCTGTATCGGCTCGACGCCGCGACGAACCCCGACGACCCGCGAGACGAGTGAGCGCGGTCACTCCTCGTCGACCAGTTCGTCGAGCTGGCGGCTGATGTCGGCTATCTGGTCGGTCTGCTCGTCGAGTTCTACCGAGATGCCGTCGGTCCGGTCGGCGATGTCGTCGGCGTTCTCGGTCGTCTGGTCGACCATCGCGGCGACCTCCTCGGTGCTGGCGGCCTGCTGGTCGGTCGCGGACGCCACCTCCTCGATGCCCTGGTTGACCTCCCGGACCGACTCGGCGATGCCGTCGAGGCTCCCGACCGCGGTGTCGACCGTGGCGATTCCCTCGTCTATCCGGGCGTTGCTCTCCTCCAGGCTGCCGACGGCGTTCTCGGTGTTGTCCTGTATCCGGTCGACTTTCTCCTCGATCTCGCTGGCCTGCTGCTGGGACTCCTCGGCGAGTTCCTTTATCTCGTCGGCGACGACCGCGAACCCGTCGCCGCCCTCGCTGGCGCGGGCGGCCTCGATGTTGGCGTTCAAGGCGAGCAGGTTGGTCTGCTCGGCGATGTCGTCGATGACGTCGACGATGGCACCGATGTCCTGGACGCTCTCGCGGATGGTCTCGACGTCCCGCGAGACGCTCTCGGCGGCCTCCTGTATCTCCTCCATCGTCGCCTGGGCCTCCCCGGCGGCTTCTTGGCCCCGCTCGGCCTGCTCGCGGGCCTGCTCGCTGGCCGACGCCACTTCCTCGGACGAGGAGGCTATCTCCTCGACGGCCGCGCTGAGGTCCGAAATCTCTTCGGACACCTGCGACATCCCGTCGGACTGCTCGCGCGCGAGCGCCGTGATGTCGTGGACGCGCTCGGCGATGCCCTCCGAGGAGCCCTGCAGTTCGGCCAGCGACGTCTGAATGTCGCTGGCGGCTTCACGGTCGTAGTCGGCGTCCTCCTCGATGTCCTGTTCTATCTCGTCGACCTCGGCGTCGAGTTCGACGTCGTCGTCGTAGTCGACGTCCAGTTCGTCGGTACTGTCCCCGTCGGCCTCCGACAGCTCTCCACTCCTGTCCATGTCGAGGGAGTTCGACTACCGAAGGAAATAGGTTCTGGAAACTAGACAGATAGTTAACTATTGGAAACCGCGTTTTCAGGTTCGTTCTACTGGGGTGCGTGCGTCTCGGAGTTCTCGTCGAGGACCCGGCGCGGTCAGTCGTCGACGCGCCGTCGGTCGGCGACCGCCTGCGCTCGCTCGCCGACCGAGACGACGTGCGCGTCCTCGGGGTCGAACCCGACCGTCAGCCGCTCGGCGGTCGGTCGCTCGTCGGCCCGGAGCGTCAGGCGCTGGCCCTGCCAGTCCAGATGCACGCGGAACGACTCGCCGAGGAACTCCACCGCCTCGACCGCGGCCTCGACGACGTTCTCGACCGGGTCGCGGGCGAGGTGTTCCGGCCGCACGCAGAACGTGACCGTCGAGCCGTCGGGCGCGTCGCGGTCGTCCGACGCGCCGAGGTCGCCGAGTCGGAACGACCGCTCGCCGACCCGGACCGCCTCGCCGTCGACCTCGCCCGCGAACACGTTGTTCTCGCCGAGGAACTCCGCGACGAACCGGGTCTCGGGCCGGCGGTACACGTCCTCCGGTCGGCCCACCTGCTCGACGCGGCCGTCGTGCATCACCGCCACGCGGTCGGACACGGCCAGCGCCTCCTCCTGGTCGTGGGTGACGTAGACGGTCGTGATGCCCAGTTCGGACTGAATCCGCTTGACCTGCGTCCGGAGGTCCTTGCGCAGGCGGGCGTCGAGCGCGCTCATGGGTTCGTCGAGCAGGAGGACGTCCGGGCCGGGCGCGAGCGCTCGCGCCAGCGCGACCCGCTGGCGCTGGCCGCCCGACAGCGCGTCGGGGTCCCTCTCTTCGAACCCCGCGAGGTCCACGAGGTCGAGCAGGTCGGCGACCCGCGCTTCCTTCGACTGGTCGCCGGGCGTCCCCCGAAAGCGGAGGCCGTAGGCGACGTTCTCGCCTACGGTCATGTGGGCGAACAGCGCGTAGTTCTGGAACACGACGCCGACGTCGCGGTCCTCCGGGGGCACGCCGGCCATCCCGCGGTCGCCGAACCGGACCGCGCCCTCGTCTGGCGACTCGAAGCCCGCGACCGCCCGGAGCGTGGTGGTCTTGCCACAGCCGGAGGGGCCGACCAGCGTGAAGAACTCGCCGTCTTCCACGTCGAGGTTCACGTCACGGAGCGCGGTCACGCCGCCGAAGGACTTGGAGATTCCGTCGAGGTGCAGGTCGGTCATGGGTTTGGTCGCTCCTGAGTTCGTTCGCGTTTCTGATTCGGGCGAGACTGCCCCGAACGTCTTCGGCGCGCTCTGCGGCGCGAGAACAGCAAACCGGTCCTCGAAAGCCCTCGGCGCGCTCGCGGTCGCTCTGGCGGATATCCGCGCCTCACAGCACAGCACCGCACCGCATCGGCGCGGATAGAGCCGCCAGAGACGACCACGCGATGCGCGAGCGCGCCTCGCCCTTTCAGTCCGCCAGGGTGGTAGGTGGTCCCTCTGTCGGAATCGACGGCGGACGTTGCCCTCGGGGAACGACGCCTCACACCTCCCTTCTCCGGAGGCGTTCGTGGCTTGCGCCGCCTCTCTTTCGGAGGCACTCGGGCCTCGCTCCGCGAGGCCCTCACACCTCCCACCTCCCGCCGAGTCGGTCCACGACCACGAAGCTCAGGCTGGTCACCGCCAGTAGGACCGTCCCCATCGCGGTGGCGGGGCCGAGCGTGCGATTCCCGATGTAGCGCTCGACGGCGACCGGCATCGTGTAGCTGCTGCTCCCGGTGGCCAAAATCACCGTCGAATCGAACTCGCCGACGCTGATGGCGAACGCGAACGCCGCGCCGGCCGCGACTCCCGACGCCACCAGCGGGAGTTCCACGTCGAGCAACGCCCGGAATCGGGTCGCGCCCAGCGCGCGGGCCGACTCCACGAGCGAGCGGTCGAGACCGCCCAACAGCGGCGAGACGTTCCGGACGACGAAGGGGTAGGCCGCGACCGCGTGGGCCGCCACGATGGCGACCGCGCCCGTGACCTGCACGCGGTGGTCCCAGAGTTCGACGCCGAAGACCAGCCCGCGCAACATCCCGAGGCCGACCACGATACCGCTCACCGCGAACGGGGCCATCGCGGCCGTGTCGGCGAGTCGCGCCCACCGGCCGCCCCGCGCCGTGAGCACCGAGACGGTCACGCCCATCGGGAGCGCGACCAGCAGGGTCGCCGCGCCGAAGAACAGCGAGTTGCGGACCGCCACGCCCGGAAGCGTCTGGAACGACGCGCCTTCGATCTGGCGCTGGACGAGAAATCGATAGTACTGGAGCGTGAGTCCGTTCGGCCCGGTGATGCTCTCGACCACCATGCTGGCGATGGGGCCGACGAACACGACCGCGACCACGACCGCGTAGACCGCGATGCCAGCACGTTCGAGCGCCGCGAGGGGCGAGACGGCCCCCGACGAGCGCACGCCCGACAGAAATCGCTTGCGCGCCGGCGGATTCGCGGCCCGACTGCTCGACGACTGGCGGGCCTCGTACCGGAGGTAAGCGTAGGTCAGCGCGAGCGAGACGACCGTCTCTATCACCGCGAGCGTGGCGGCCTCGGCGTAGTCGAGTTGCTGGACCAGCGAGTACACCCACACCTCGACCGTGGCGAGTTGGAGTCCGCCCAGCGCCAGCACGATGGGAAACGACATGAACGTGAAGATGAACGTCAGGAGCGCGCCCGTCAGCACCGCCGGCAGGAGCTGGGGCACCAGCACGTCCCGGAAGGCGTAGTAGGGGTTCGCGCCCAGCGACCGCGCGGTCTCGACCATCCGGGCGTCGACGCTCTCCCACGCGGCAGTCGTCACCCGCGTCACCAGCGGCGCGTTGTAGAACGCGTGAGCGACGACGATGGCTTCCAGCGAGTTGAGCAGCGAGATGCGGCCGACGCCGACCGCCGCCAGCAGGTCGTTGACCGGGCCGTTCGCGCCGAAGAAGGCGTAGAAACCGATGGCGACCATGATGGACGGCAGCACGAACGGCAGGATTGTCAGCGACCGGAGCGTGCGCCGGCCGGGAAACTCGTAGCGCGCGAGGACGTAGGCTCCGGGCAGGCCGAACGCGACGCTGGCAACCGTCGAGAGGAGCGCCTGATACGCCGTGAAGCCGAAGATTCCGAGGGGTCGGTCGGCCGCGACGTCGGCGACCGCGCTCAGGTCGCCCGAGAGGAGGGGTCCGAGCGCCCCGACGTAGAACGGGTCGGTCACCACCTCGCGGACGAACGACGAGGTCCACGCGCCCCCGACCCGGACCGCGTCGGCGAACACCGTCAACACCGGGTAGTAAAAGAGCACCGCGAGGACGGCGACAGTCGCGACTCCGAGGAGCGCGACGGCTCGGCGCTCGAGCCACCGGCCGACCGTCTCGCGGCGAGTCACGCGGGACTATCCTCCATCGCGTCGGATCACCCTCGGGTCAGTTCCCACCGGCGATCTGCCGGGCCCACTCGTCTATCCAGCCGTCGACGTTGCCCTGCAGCTCGTCGTAGGTGAACGTCACCGGGTCGTCCGGGATGGCGGCGTACTCCTCGAACTCCGAGGGCAGGTCGGCCCAGTCGGTCGCGGGGAACTGGACGTTCCGGGCCGCGATTTCCCCCTGCGCCTCGGCCGAGAGCAGGAAGTCCATGAACGCCGCCACGAGGTCGTCGTCGTCCGAGTCGGCGAACTTCGCCATCCCCTCGGGGTTGGCGTACCCCTGGTCGTCGAGGAAGCTGATGCGGTGTTCCTCCAGATTCGCGTCCGACCGGTTGGCGTACACGCGGTCGGTCGAGTACGACACCACCATGGGGGCCTCGCCGCTCTCCCACGCGGCGTAGGCGTCGTCCCACGACCCGAGGATAGTGGCGTCGTTGTCGACCAACTGCTCCCAGTAGTCGAGGTACTCGTCCTCGCCGCGATTGTGGACGGTCCACAGCAGGAACGCCCGGCCGGTCGCGGCGCTCTGGGCGTTCTGGAGGATGAGGTCGCCTGCGTACTCGTCGGTCGTGAGCGCGTCGAACGTCTCGGGGTCGTCGACCTCGGTGCCGTCGTAGACGAGGCTGATGTACCCCGTGTCGTAGGGCACTGCGCGCTGTTGGGGGTCGAACTTGAGTCCCTCCTCGACGTGACCGTAGTTGTCGAGCGCGTCGACGGTCGACTCGAACAGTTGGCGGTCGTCCAGCGCGTCGTCGATGCGGATGAGGTGGTCGACGTTGAGTCCGACGAACATGTCGGCCTCGACCTCGACGCCCTGCTGGGCGCGCTGGAGGTAGTAGTTCATCTCGTTCTCGGGCGTCGCCCACTCGACGGTCACGTCGGGGTGTCGCTCCTCGAACGCGTCCTTGAGCCACGGCCCGGGCGAGGAACTCGGCGCGTCGACGAACGACGAGTACGTGGCGACCGTCAGCGTCCCGCTGAGGTCGGAGCCAGTCTCGGTTTCGGTCGCCTCTTCGGCCGTCGTCTCGGTCGATTCGTCCGCCGTGGTCGACTCCTCAGTCGTGGTTTCGTCGGCCGTCGTGGTTTCGTCGTCGGTCGTCTCTTGGCCCCCGCCGTCGCCACCCACGCAGCCGGCCAGTCCGATCACCGTCGCGGTCGCGCCTCGTCGAAGAAGCGTGCGCCGTTCCATTACCCGGTGGTTTCATCCGGTGGTACTTAACTCGCGTGATGTGGCGCGATAGCTGTCGGCCGTCGAACGCTCCGGACGACCGCGCCTCACGGCGCGACGGTCGCCTCCCCGTAGAGGTGAATCGTCAGGCCCGCGAGAGCGAGGATTCCGACCGAGACGAGCGCGAGTCCGGCGATTCGCCAGGTCGAGGGGTTCGCGTACACGGCGTACGCGCCGACCGCGACCAGTCCGAGTTGCCCGGCTATCTCGGCCAGCGACGCCCTGTGGCCGAGCGTGCCGGGCCGGAGGACCAGTACCATCACGACAACCGACAGCACCGTGACGCCGGCCGCAGCGAGCGCGAGCGGCGACCTCGTGCCGAGCGCGTCGGCCACGATGGCGGTCAGCGACGCGTCGAGCAGTCCTCGGGCCGCCACGACGGCCGCGAGGAGGGCGGGGTTCGACCACGTCGGGAACAACCACTCGAACATGCGATCAGCTTTGTTTCGGGAGCGGCATAACTGTAACTCCGCGCGGCGTCGAGGCCCGCCGGTTGTGATGCGAAGCGTTACCCGACGCGAGAGCGTACGCCCGCCCATGAGCGACGCCGCGAACGACCCCGACGACGGCGCGGGGGTCGACCCCGAGGAGTGGCGCGAACAGGTCGAGTCCTACCGCCGGGAGAAAGACGCGTTCTTCGCCGAGCATCCCCAGTCGCCGGTCGCGCCCGAGGACCGCGACGACTTCGACGGCCTCGACTACTTCGACCCCGACCCCGCGTATCGAGTCGCGGCCACGGTCGCGGTCCACGACCGGCCCGAACCGGTGGAGATGGACGTGAACGCGGGACGGCCCCAGCGATACCTCCGGGTGGCGACCCTGCGTTTCACGATGGGCGAGGACACGTACGAACTCGCGGGCTACCAGCGGGAGGGCGAGGACGGCCTGTTCGTCCCCTTCCGGGACAAGACCACGGGCCAGCAGACCTACGAGGACGGCCGGTACATGGAGTTCGAACCGGAGGGCGAACTCGAAGACGGCGGCGAGGTGATACTCGACTTCAATCTGGCGTACTCGCCCTTTTGCGCCTACAGCGAGACGTTCGCCTGCCCGCTCCCGCCCGAGGAGAACTGGCTGGAGACCGAGATTCGGGCGGGCGAGCGGGCCTAATCGCACAAAGCATTTCGGCTCCGGGCGCGAGTGGTCGGGCATGGCCGACGACTCGACCGCCGACGTGAGCGACGACGAGCCGATGACCAACTTCCCGGTACCGGACGTCGAGGACCTGCCCGAGGACCTCCGGGAGCGAATCGCCGAGGAGACCGAACAGGCCGGGTTCACGCCCAACGTCTTCCGGGCGTACGGCTACAAGCCCAGCCACTTCCGGCCGTTCTTCCAGTACCACGACGCGCTGGTCGAGGACACCCCGCTCGACCGCGAGGAGGTCGAGATGATAGTCGTGACCGTCAGCGGCGTCAACGACTGTCTCTACTGCGTGGTGGCCCACGGCGCGCTGTGTCGGTTCTACAGCGAGCGCCCGAAACTGTCCGACCAGCTCGCCACCAACCACCGCGCGGCCGACCTTTCCGAGCGCCGGCGCGCGATGCTCGACTTCGCGGTGAAGCTGACCGAGGAGCCGGGTCGCGTCACCGAGGCCGACCTCGACGCCCTGCGCGAGGTCGGCCTGACCGACGAAGAGATATGGGACGTCGGGAGCGTGACGGCGTTCTTCAACCTGAGCAACCGGATGTCCACGCTGGCGGACATGCGCCCGAACGAGGAGTTCTACACCTTCGCGCGCGGGATGGAGTGAGATATAAGGTCGATATTAATCATCCAAGGTTACCTAAGCTGTTTTGCGATTAGATTTATACGCTTTTGCGTCCCCGGTTCGACCATGGCGGCGACGACCACCTGGAACGACCCGAACCACTGCCCGTTCTGCGAGACCGAACTCGAAACGCCCGGCGCTGGCTTCGTCGACCACCTCGGCCAGAACCCCGACTGCGAGGATGGGTTCGAGGCCTGGCGGTCCAACGTCGCGGGCGACGTACCCGGCGGCTGGAGCGGATAGAAGGCGACTGCGGGCCGAAAGCCGGTCCCGAGGTCAGGGTGCGACGCCGACCGTCAGCAGCGTCCCGAACTCCCGGTAGCGCTCGACCATCGCCTCGCGGGTCTCCCACTCGTCGGTCGGGAACTCGCTCGCGTCCGGAATCTCGGTCTCCTCGTCCGGGATGTTGTCCTGCTCGGCGACGTGCAGGCCCGCCTCGCGGAACGCCTCGCGGTACTGTGGCCCGCTCCACCGGGTCATCTCCACGTCGATGCGCTCTTGCCACCGGTGGGAGTGGACGTTCTCCTCGTAGTAGTTCACCGCGCAGAAGAAGGTGCCGCCGGGTCGCAGGACGCGGGCGACCTCACGGAGGGTCTGGTGGGGGTCGCTGGCGTAGTAGAACGCCTCCATCGACCAGACGTGGTCGACGCTGTCGTCGGCCAGGGGGAGCGAGTCGAAGTCGCCGTTCAGGTACTCGACGTCGGGGTCGTCCGTGTACTCCCGGGCGTTCCGTACCATCTCGGGGGAGCCGTCGAGTCCGTAACACGCGCCGGCGTTTTTGGTGTCCCTGAGGGCCCGCAGCACGTATCCCGAGCCAGTCCCGAGGTCGAGGACGACGTCGCCCGGTTCGACCGGCATCCGGGCCAGCGCGTACTTGGCCGTGTGCCAGTGGCGCTCGGCCATCCCCTTGTCGCGGCCGTCGGCCGCCCACTCGTCGAACTCCTCGCGTACGCTCATGTGCGGGTCGAGGCGCGCGAGGGGTAAAGTCGGTTCGGACTCACCGAGTCCGACTCGGCACTCGTCGACCCCGAGCGCGGGGCCGGCGGGCGACGCCGCGCCGTCGTCCAACGAGGCCCTTTTACCCGTCCGGTGTGTCACGTCGCGCATGGTCGGCTCGAAGCGACGCTACGCACTGGCGGACACCGCCCAGCAGGTCGTGGGCGGGTTCCTGCTGGCGGGACCGTTCGTCGTCACCGAGGAGGTCTGGGGCCTCGCCAGCGACATGACCTGGGTGCAGTCGCTCTCGACCATCGCCATCGTGTTCCTCATCGGCTACGGCGCGCTCTACAAGGCCGACGACGACCGGGACCCCGACCGGGAGGCGGAGGTCGCGGGCGTCCCGACCCGGTTCGTCTCGCTGATGGTCGTGTCGTTCGGGTCGGTGGCGATACTCGCGGTGGCGTTCGGCGCGCCCGGCACCTTCCTCGGCGACACGTTCGCCGACGGCACGCCGTCGACGGAGACGGTCGCGATCACGCTCCGGGCTGTCAGCGTCGGCGCGGTGTTCAGCGTGGTCGGCGCGGCCACCGCCGACAGCGTGTTCTGAGACGGTCGGTCCCACCGCGGCGCCCGACCCGTATTCTTAAGTCTTCGCCGCGTATCACCAGTGGATATGGAATATCGACTCGCCATCGAAAACGCCCCCGAGTCGGTGCCCGGCGGGACGGGCATCCTCCTCCTGCATCCCAGCACGGGCGAGACCGACCGCATCGACACCGACTTCCTCAAGACCGACACCGACCGCTTTCTCGTCATCTCGACGCGGACCACCGCGCGCGAGGTCAAGCAGAAACTCGACCACTACGACGTCGACGAGGACCGCGCCGAGATACTCGACACCCTGAGCATCGAGCGGGGGTACTCCCGACGCAACACCGATAGCGTCCACTACGTCTCCTCGCCCGCCGACCTCGAGGGCGTCCTCGAGGTCGCCCGCGACTTCCTGGAACGCACCGAGGGCAAGCGCCGAATCAGCCTCGACTCCATCACGGAGATGGCCTACTACGCCGACGAGTCCCGCGTCCGGGACGTCGTACGCGAGTTGCTGGCGCTCCTCGACGAACACGACGCGGTGGGCCTGTTCCACCTCTCGAAGGGCGTCCACGACGAGGAGCAGGTCGAGCAGTTCCTCGGGGTCTTCGACGCCATCGTGGACCTCGACCGCGACGGGAACGTCGAGAGCGACTTCTGAAACGGGTAATACGTCGTTCAGTTCAGAACGGCGAACTCGACGCGAACGACGGTCCCGTCGTACTCGACGTAGTAGCCCGATTCGTACTCGCCCGAACTGTCGTCGTCGGGGAAGTATCCCGACAACCGTTCGCGGTCCGCTTTCATCTTCCCGACTTCGCTTTTCGGCACGGTGACGACCGCTCGTCCGGACTCGTTTACGGCTTCCCGGACGGCTTCTCGCAGGTAGCTGTTCGCCCGTACTCGGTCGTCGCCGAAATCGACGACAGTCGCGTTCGGTGGGGCGTCCGAAACCACCTCGGCGGTTATTTCACCGTCGCCGGTACTCGCGCTGGATTCGCCGCCGTCGAGCGGCGACGCAGTCGGTTGGCCCGTCAGGCATCCAGAACCGGAAACCGCGACTGCCAGAACGACGACAGCTATGGCGGACTTTTTCACGTACTCCCGAAGGGAAATGTAGTAGAAATGTCTTGTGAGGAATCGCCTCGCGTCCAAGGCTCCTCTATCTCACGCCGTACTCTCACGCTCGCTGCGTCGCCCGTCCCAAAAGCGCGCTGGAAGGGATTTTCGCCTCACGGAAACGCGAGCAGACGAACTGCTCGCAGCAGGTTCGTCGCAAAATCACGGGCTGGAAGGGATTTGAACCCCTGTCCGTCTGGTTAAAAGCCAGACGCTCTGCCTAACTGAGCTACCAGCCCTCACCCCTGATTGCGGGCGATAGGGGTTAAACGTTTTCTATCCACCGGCCCGCGTCCAGAAGCTTTACCCTCGCGTCCTCGGTGTCCACTCGCATGGACGAGTTCGCCAGCGCCCGCGACGCCGACCTCCGAGCGCTCACGGAGGACCTGCTCCGAGTCGACACCACCGACGGCAACGAAGCGCCCGCCCAAGAGCGCGTTCGGGAGCAATTGAGTGACCTCGGCTTCGAGACGTACGAGTGGACCGCCGACGCCGACGCGCTGGCCGACCACCCCTCGTTTCCCGACGACCCCGCCGAAATCGACGTGGCGGGGCGGCCGAGCGTCGCGGGCGTCCTCGAATTCGGCGACCCGGACGCCGGGCCGACGCTGGTGCTGAACGGCCACGTCGACGTGGTGCCGGTCGCCCGCGAGTCGTGGTCGAGCGACCCCTTCGAGCCGACGTGGGGCGAGCGCGCGGACGGCACCGAGACGCTCACGGCGCGGGGCGCGGCCGACATGAAGACCCAGCTCGCGCTGCTGGTCTTCGTCGCCAAGCACCTCCACGAGTCCGCCGAGGGGGCGGCCGCCGACTCACCGTTCGACGGTCGGCTCGTGATCGAGAGCGTGGTCGGCGAGGAGTCGGGCGGAATCGGCGCGGCGGCGGCCGCGCTGTCGAACCCCTACCCCTTCGAGCGCGACGCCGCGATAATCGCCGAACCGACCGAACTCCGTCCGGTCACGGCGGCCGAGGGCTGCGTGATGAAGCGCCTGCGAATCGAGGGGCGGTCGGCCCACGCGGCCTCGCGCTGGCGCGGCGTGGACGTCCTCCCGTACTTCGAGGAGATACGGCGGGCGTTCCGCGAACTCGAATCCGAGCGCGGCGAGTCGGTCACCCACCCGCTCTACGCCGAGTTCCCGGTGCCGTGGCCGGTCGTGTTCGGCACCGTCGCGGCCGGCGACTGGGCGTCGTCGGTCCCCGCCGACCTCGTCGCCGAGGTCCGCATCGGCGTCGCGCCGGGCGAGACGGTGGCCGAGGTCGAGTCGGCGTTCGACGAACGCCTCGCCGAGATAGTCGCAGCCGACGAGTGGCTGACCGACCATCCGCCCGAGTTCGACCGCTTTTCGGTCCAGTTCGAGCCCTCGGAAATCGACCCCGACGAGCCGGTGGTTGGCGCGGTCCAGCGAGCGATGGACCGCCACGGTCTCGGGGACGACACCGCCCCGCGCGGGGCGACCTACGGCGCGGACGCCCGGTGGTACGTCGAGGCGGGGATTCCGGCGGTGCTGTTCGGACCGGGGTCCATCGACGAGGCGCACTTCCCCGACGAGACCATCGCGTGGCCGGAGGTGCTGACGGCCGGCGAAGTGCTGGTAGATGCCGTGCGGGAGTTCTTCGATTGAACGATTGCGCCCCGATTCACGACAGCCACTCTTCGAGCGCCTCGGCAACGACCGCCGACGGCTCCTCGCCCTCCATCGCGGCCGCGCGCCGGAGTTCCCGGTAGGTGTCGCCGGGCAGCGACAGGGTGAGTTCGCCCGGCCGGACGCCGTGGTCGGCCAGCGCCGCCGCGACCGGCGCGCCGTCGTTGACCGCGCTGGCGACCGACCGCACCTCCCGGACCGTCAAATCGCCGTCGAGGACGGCCCACGCGAGTTGGAACCGGTCCTCGCCGCTCACGCGGGCGACGTGCTTGGCCGCCGTGGGCGCGATCTGGCCCATGGCGACGTAGCGCCGGATGGACTGGGGCAAATCGTGAACGCGCGCCCACTTGCGGACGAACGCCACCGTCACGTCGCCACCCGCGCGCTCGGCCGCCGCTTTGTAAGATTTCTCCGCGCGCACGAGCGCGGCGCACGCGGCCGCACCCCGGAGCATGAACACGTTGTCCTCGTCGCCGGCGGTGTTGTCGGCGAACCGCCGGACGGTCGCGGCCGCCTCGGCCACGCTGTCGGGGTCGTCCGGGTCGAACGCCTTCGCTCGCTCGGCGCGCTCGCCGGTGACCGCCTCGTCGCCGCGCACGACCGGCTGGCCGACCGGCGACTCGCGGTCGGTCGGCGGTCCGTCCGATTCGCGGCCGGCGGACCGCTCGCTCGATTCCCGGTCGGCCGGCGGTCCCTCGGGGCGTCCGTCTCCACTCATCGGTCGGACGGTCGCACCGACCGGCAAAAAATCCGGGGGTCGGTTGGCCGGGCGTCGTCCGGACCGCGATGCCGCCGGGGTGTCCGGGGGCGCGAGGCCGGGGATTTTCGGTGGTTCGGGCACTACGCCGGGGTATGGTTCGAACCGGAAGCGACTGGACGGCGGCCGAGATGCCCGAGATGGACGGCCAGACCGTGATCGTCACGGGCGCGAACAGCGGCCTCGGCTTCGAGGCCACCGAGGCGTTCGCCCGGAGGGGCGCGCACGTCGTGATGGCCTGCCGGAGCGAGGAGCGGGGCACCGACGCCAAGCGGGCGATTCGGGGTGGGGCGGGCGCGACGGAGAGCCACCGGGGGTCGCTCGAAGTCGCGACGCTCGACCTCGCGGACCTCGATTCGGTCCGGGCGTTCGCCGACGAGTTCCGCGAGACCCACGACGACCTCCACGTCCTCTGCAACAACGCCGGCGTGATGGCGATTCCCCGGCGCGAGACCGAGGACGGCTTCGAGATGCAGTTCGGCGTCAACCACCTCGGCCACTTCGCGCTGACGGGACTGCTCGTCGACCGCCTGCGCGAGACGTCCGGCGAGACGCGGGTCGTCACCCAGAGCAGCGGCGTCCACGAGCGCGGCGAGGTCGACTTCGAGGACCTCCAGAGCCAGCGCTCGTACGACAGGTGGGACGCCTACGCCCAGAGCAAGCTGGCGAACGTGCTGTTCGCCTACGAACTCCAGCGTCGCCTCGACGCGGCCGACGCGACCGACGTGACCAGCGTGGCGTGTCATCCCGGCTTCGCCGCCACGAACCTCCAGCGGCGGGGCCCCGAGATGCGCGGCTCGCGACTCAGGCTGTGGCTGATGGAGGCGATGAACGCGGTCCTCGCCCAGTCGGCCGAGGCGGGCGCGCTCCCGATGCTGTACGCCGCCACCGCGTCCGACCTCTCGGGCGGCGAGTACGTCGGGCCCGGCGGGCTGTTGAACATGCGCGGACCGCCGGCGGTCCAGCGGTCGAGCGACGCCTCGTACGACCGCGACGCGGCCGAGCGGCTCTGGTCGGTCTCCGAGGAACTGACCGGCGTGACCGTCGACCTCGAACCCCGAGTGGCTCCGTAGTTCCGGCGAGTCGAGCCAGTCACACAGTTTCGAGACCGCAGACCTTTCACCCCCGCGCGTCAACGCCCGAGCATGGACGAGCGGGCCGCACTGGCGATGCTCGCCGACGAACTCCCGCACGCGGGCGACGACGCGGCGGTCGTCGACGGGCAGGTGCTGACGACGGACATGCTCCACGACACCACCGACTTCCCGGCCGGGACCACCCGGTACACGGCGGGCTGGCGGGCGGTCGGCGCGTCGCTGTCGGACGTGGCCGCGATGGGGGCCGCCGCCACGGCCGCGGTGGCGGTCTACGCCGCGCCCGGGTTCGACGCGGGCGAACTCGCGGATTTCGTCGCGGGCGCGACCGACGTCTGCGAGGCGGTCGGCGCGGAGTACGTCGGCGGCGACTTGGACGAGAGCCGGGAGTTCACGGCCGCGACCACCGCGCTCGGTCGGACCGACGACCCCGTGTTGCGCTCGGGTGCGCGTCCGGGCGAGGTGGTCTGTGTCACCGGGACGCTCGGGCGCACCGGCGCGGCTCTCCGCCTGTTCGAGGACGCGAGCGGGCGGGAGACGGTCGAGCGCGCCAACGACCTGTTCCAGTTCGAGCCCCGGGTCGCGACCGGCCGGGCGGTCGCTCCCTACGCCACCGCGATGATGGATTCGAGCGACGGGCTCGCGCGCTCGCTCCACCAGCTCGCGGCGGCCAGCGACTGCGGGTTCGCGGTCGAGTGGGGCGCGATTCCGGTGGCCGACGCGGTGGGGGAGCTCGCGGCCGACGCCGCCGACCTGCGCGAGCTCGCCGCCTTCTTCGGCGAGGACTTCGAGTTGGTCTTCACCGTCGCGCAAGCGGACCTGCCGACGATTCGGGACGCCGCGCCGACGCCCATCACGGTCGTCGGCGAGGTCACCGAGTCGGGCGTCGAGATGGACGGCGAGCCGCTGCCCGACCGCGGGTTCACCCACGGGCAAGCGTAGCCCGGCCGCGCGGAGGTCGCCGAGTCCTCTCCCGGCCGACACCGGACTCCCCAGGGGTGCGAGCGGACGCGCGACGCCGACCTGACGCAATCGACGTACCGTCGAGAAACGTCCGAATTCCGGTTGTGTATCTTCAATATTTGCCGGTGTTTCGGAACCGAACATTATTATCCTTATATACCCAAAACCATATCTATTATAATCATGAATAGGGGTGCGTATGTCCACAAACAGGCGACGGTTCCTGAAACGGACCGGCGGGCTGGCGACCGCGACGATACTGGCCGGCTGTACCGGCGACGGCGACCAGGCGACCGAGAGCGAGCCGACGGACGGCGCGACGACCGAGGACGAGTCCGGCGAGGACGGCGGGACGACGACCACGAGCGACGGCGGCGGCGGTTCCGACGCGATATCCATCGGCGTCCCGCTGCCGTTCTCGGGCGACTACGCGTGGGTCGGCGCGAACGTGCTGCCCGTCGTGAACATGGTCGTCGAGGAGATAAACGGACAGGGCGGCATCGACGGCCGGGACGTGAACGTCGTGCAGGCCGACACCGAGGCCTCGCCGGACGCGGCGGTGTCGGCGGTCAATCGGCTCGTCAACGTCGAGAACGTCCGCGCCGTGGTCGGTCCGACCAGCATCACCATGTCGGCGGTCATCGACACGCTGATAGACAACGAGGTGCCCGTGGTCACGCCGACAGCCGGGACGACGTCGCTCGACGACCGGGGCGGCGAGTACGTCTTCCGGACGGTGTCCTCGGACTCGCTGGGCGGGCGCGCCATCGCGGTGGCCGCCGGCGACCAGGAGTTCAACGGCATCCGGAACTACGAGCGGATGGCGCTGATGGTCGGCAACGAGGAGGTGTTCCAGTCGTTCAAGGAGCCGGTCCGCTCGGCGTTCGAGGAACTCGGGGGCACCGTCACGACGGCGATGGACGTCCGGACCGGCAAGGCCTCCTACCAGTCGGAGGTCCAGCAGATGATGAACTCCGACCCCGAGATCACGGTGCTCATCGCGTCGGTCGAGGACAGCGTGAAGATAACCGAGGCGGGCTATCAGGCGGGCTACGAGGGCAACTGGTTCCTCACCCAGGACCAGACCAACCAGGACTTCCTCTCCCAGAGCGAGAGCCAGGTCACGGCCGACATGCTGGGGCTGCAGGCGGCCCCGTACGGTCCCGCCGAGGAGGGCGGGCGACTGGAGAACTTCTTCGAGCGCGTCACCGAGTACGCGGGCTGGGACGAGGGGGAAAAGCAGTTCGTCACGAACACCTACGACGCGATAAACGTCCTGGGGCTCGCGATGAAGCAGGTCGCGGCCGACGGCGACGACGTGACCGGACCCAACGTCGCCTCGGGCATCAGGACCGTCGCGACGCCGCCCGAGCAGACGGTCACGAACTACACGGACGGGGCCGAGGCCATCGACGGCGGCACCGACGTCGATTACGGCGGGCTGGTCGGGCCCATCGACTTCGACGAGAACGGGGACATCGTCGCGCCCTTCTCCATCCGGCGGGTCCAGGACGGGTCGTGGACCGAGGCGTCGTACCTGCCCCCAGAGGAACTCTGAGCCGTTCTCTCCCCCAGAATGGTTCTCGACAATCTCTTGCAGACGGTCGTGTTCGGTCTCATCGAGGGAAGCGTCATCGCGGTCGGCGCGGTCGGCCTGACCCTCTCGTACGGCGTCACGCGGTTCATCAACTTCGCGTACGGGGAGTTCCTCACGTACGGCGCGTACCTGACGGTGTTCCTCGCGGCCGGCCTGTTCGGACTGTCGCTTCCCCTGCCGGTCGCGGCGGTGGTCGCCGTCCTCGTCGTCGGCGTCCTCGGCGTGGCCGTCTCGCGCGCGTTCTTCGAGCCGATATCGGACCGGGGTCCGCTCCCCCTGCTGATAACGTCCATCGGGGTGTCGTTCATCCTGCGGAACCTGCTGCAGGGCTGGGTCGGCGTCGAGCCGCGACAGCTCCCCATTCCCCTGCTGCGCCGCCAGGACTACTTCGGGCTCGTCCGGCTCACGGACCTCGAACTCGGCGTAATCGTCGTCAGCGTCCTCACCATGTTGGCCATCCACCTGCTGCTCCAGCGCACGATGCTCGGCAAGCGGATGCGCGCGACCAGCGGGAACCGGTCGCTGGCCGAGATCGCCGGCATCGACACCACGAGCGTCGTCCGGCGGACGTGGTTCATCTCGGCGGCGGCGGGCGCGCTCGCGGGCGTCCTGTACGCCGTGCTGTTCTCGCCGTTCCGGCCGGCCGTCGGCTTCGAGTACCTCATCGTCATCTTCGCGGCCACGCTGCTGGGCGGCATCGGGCGACCGTACGGCGCGATGCTGGGCGCGCTGTTCATCGGGCTGGCGATGAACTTCGGCTCGACGTACCTCTCGGCCAACTACACCCGAGCGTACGCCTTCCTCATCCTCGTGGGCGTGTTGCTCGTCCGCCCCGAGGGCATCAGAGGGGGTGAGTTCTGATGGCGCTGCTGGGCGGCGGACTCTCCTTTTTCGTGACGGTGGCGACCATCGGCTGCATCTACGGCCTGCTCACGCTCGGGCTGAACGTCCACTACGGCTACACCGGGCTGTTGAACTTCGGGCACGTCGCCTTCTTCGCTGCTGGCGCGTACGCCTCGGCCATCGTGACGATGCCCCCGCCCTCGCAGGTCACGAACGCGAGCTACGAGATATGGTTCAACCTCCCCATGCCGCTGGGGTTCCCGGTGAGCCTCGCGGCCGCGACCCTCGCGGGCGGGACACTCGCGTTCCTCATCGGGCTGACGAGCGTCCGGCTCGGCACCCACTACCTCGCCATCGCGACGTTCGCGCTGGCGGGCGTGTTCGGCGACGTCCTCGTCAACGAGGCGTGGCTGACCAACGGGTCGTTCGGGATGAACAGCGTCCCGAAGCCGGGCCGAGCGATGCTGTCGGCCGACGCGTGGCAACTCGCCTACCTCGCGTTCGCCGCGGCCGCCCTCGCGGTCGTCTACCTGGTGCTCACCCGACTGTTGGGCGCGCCGTTCGGGCGGCTGCTGAAGGGCGTCCGCGAGAGCGAGGCCGCCGCGAAGGCGCTCGGCAAGAATACTCCCGTGGTGAAGCTGAAGTCGTTCGCCATCGGCGGCGCGATAGCCGGGCTGGCGGGCGGCATCTACGCCCACTACCTCGGGAGCGTCGTGACCGCGCAGTTCGTGCCCCACGTCACGTTCACCGTCTGGGCCGCGATGCTGCTGGGCGGCGCGGCCTCGAACGTCGGTGCGGTAGGCGGCGCGTTCCTCGTGGTGGCGTTCGAGGAGTCGACCCGGTTCATCACCACCGCCTACGACTGGGTCCAGTCGATGCTGCCCGAGGCGCTGAGCGGGATTCTCCCCGCGCTGTTCGGCCCGCTGCCGAACACCCCGTCGTTCGTGCCGAGCATGCGGTTCGTGGTCGTTGGCGTCCTGTTCGTGCTGGTCGTCCGGTATCGTCCGGAGGGACTGTTCGGCGACCCCGCCGAGATCGAAGCGCTGGGGGAGGAGGACTGACAGATGAGTGCGAACTCACCCGTCGACGACGCGGCCGCGAACGATACCGACACCGACGGCCGCGACCAGTCCGACGCCGGCGCGAGCGCCGACGACTCGACGGACCTCCTCGAAGTCGACGGCGTCGTCAAGCAGTTCGGCGGCCTCGTGGCGGTCGACGGCGTCTCGTTCGGCGTCGAGGAGGCATCGATAACGGGCCTCATCGGCCCCAACGGCGCGGGCAAGTCGACGCTGTTCGACTGCATCACCGGCGTCTACGAGCCCGACGGCGGCGCGGTCAGGCTCGACGGCGAGCCAATCCACGGCCGGTCGCCGACCGAGATAGCCAGGCGCGGGGTCGGCCGGACGTTCCAGACCCCCAAGACGTTCCGGGGCATGACGGTCCGGGAGAACATGGCGTTCGCGGCCGAGCGACAGACCGGCGAGCGGGCGCTGGGCGCGCTGTTCCGGCCCGGAACCGTCGGCGAGGAGGAGGCCGACGTGCAGGCGCGAGTCGACGAGACGCTGGAGTTCCTCGAACTCGACCACCTCGCCGACGACTACGCCGGCGGGCTGTCGGGCGGCCAGCGGAAGCTGCTCGAACTGGGTCGGGTCCTGATGCTCGACCCCGAGATAATCATGCTGGACGAACCGATAGCCGGCGTCAACCCGTCGCTGACCGACGAACTGCTGGCCCGGCTCCGCGAACTCAACGACCGCGGTCGAACGATACTGTTCATCGAACACGACATGGACGTCGTGATGGAGAACTGCGACAGGGTGGTCGTGATGCACAACGGACAGACGCTGGCGTCCGGGCCGCCGAGCATCGTGCGGGACGACGAGCGGGTCGTCGAAGCGTATCTCGGAGGGTACGACTGATGGCCGACATCGAGACGATTCGGCGGTACGACGACGCCCTGTTCTCGGCGCGCGACGTCGAGACCGGATACGGCGACCTGCAAGTGCTGTACGGCGTGGACGTCGACGTGCAGGCGGACGAGGTCGTGTTGCTGTTCGGTCCGAACGGCGCGGGCAAGTCGACGCTGATGCGGGCGCTGTTCAAACAGCTCCCGCTCTGGGACGGCACCATCGAGATGGACGGCCAGGACTTCTCGGCGCTGGCCTCGAACGAGATGGTGCCCAACGGCGTGGCCTACGTCCCACAGACCGAGAACGTGTTCCCGAACCTGACGGTCGGGGAGAATCTCGACATCGGGTCGATTCACGCCGCCGACCCCGAGAAGCGCCGCGAGACGATGTACGACCTGTTCCCGAGGCTCGAAGAGCGTCACGGACAGGACGCCGAGACCCTCTCGGGCGGCGAGCGACAGATGCTCGCCATGGCGCGGGCGCTCATGCCCGACCCCGACCTGCTGCTCGTCGACGAGCCCTCGGCGGGGCTCGCGCCCCAGCTCATCGAGCGGGCGTTCGAACACGTCGACCGGGTTCGGGAGGCCGGAACTGCGGTGTTGATGGTCGAACAGAACGTGAAAGCCGCGCTCGAAGTGACCGACCGCGCGTACGCCCTCGACGTGGGCGAGAACAAGTTCGAGGCCGACGCCGACACCATCCGGGACTCCGAGCGCGTCCGGGACCTCTACCTCGGCGAGTAGCTGCCCGCCTCCCATCGGCGGAACACGCGTCCGGCCGAGTTCGGGTCCGGCTGGCCGACCCGCTCACGCGCCGGCCAGAATCTCGATAGGGACCGGCGTGAAACACAGGATGCCGAGGACGAACGTCAGGACGCCGAGCGCCTTCCGTTTCGGGTCCAACCCCTCCTCGGAGATGGGGTTGGCCGGGCCGACGTAGGCCACGTAGGTCGCCAGCAGGCCCCAGAACGCCCACAGAATCGAGGCGTTGGACACGTCCTCGACGTAGAAGACGTACGCCGCGAGGCCGAAGAGCGCGACCGGAACCAGCGCGGCGACCCGCTCCTGTTGCTCGCCGAGTATCGCCCGAACGATGTGGCCGCCGTCGAGCTGGCCAACCGGGATGAGGTTGAGGAACGTGACGAACATCCCGACCCAGCCGCCGATGACCACGGGGCTGACCGACTGACCCGGCCCGTAGGTCGTCTGCTCGCCCACCGCCCACGCGATGAGTTCCAGCAACGGCGGATAGCCGAACTCCAGCTGGATGGCGTTGGGGTTGCTCGCGAGGCTGGCCGGGACCTGTTCGGGCGGCAGCGACAGCCCGATTGCGGTGACGACGACGGTCGCCACGAGGCCGGCGAGCGGTCCCGCGACCCCGATGTCGAACAGCGCCTTCCGGTCGGGCATCTGGCCTTTCATCCGGATGACCGCGCCCATCGTCCCGATGATGCTGAACGGCAGCGGGATGAAGTACGGCAGCGAGGCGTTCACGTCGTGGTACCGGGTCATCACGTAGTGGCCGAGTTCGTGGGTCAACAGGACGCCGACCACGGCGGCCATGAACGGCCACGCCTCCACGACGCCCAGCGGGTTCTCGGCGAGGTCGACGTGGTACCACGCGGCCCCGGCGTACAGCGTCGACAGTATCGTGAGCACGAACAGCGCCACGTTGGTCCACGGGACGCCGTCGAACCCGGTGTCGGCTGGCTCGGCCACGAGGACGTACTCGCCGGTGTCGGTCGCCAGTTGGACCTCGTAGCCCTGCTCGCGGAACAGCGGCCACGCGGTCTCCAGCAGCCGGTCGCGGGGCACCAGCGGTTCCCCGTAGTAGAGGAGTCGGTCGCCCTCGCGGTCGGCCTCGTAGACGCGGAACACGGCCGCGAGTCGCTCCAGCGGCGGGCCGTCTGCGGGCGGGTCGCTCGAACCCATTCACCCGGGCGTACGGCGCGATAGTTGATAAACCCCCGGACGGAGCGGCCGGTCGCGTTCAGACCGACGGACCCACTGCCGGATGAGCCTGCCGTCTCACTCGACGTCCCAGCGGACCGAACGGTTCGAGGGCTTCGAAGTCACCGTCCCGATTCCGGCCGCTTGTCCGAACACTGCCACGACGCCGACGCAAAGACTGAAACCGTCCGAGACCCACCCGAGCACATATGGGAACTCGGGAGTCGACGCGATGAGCACCGAGACGTGCGACCACTGCGGGGCGACGTTCGACGACGAGGAGCCGTACCTCCTCCACCTCCGGGACGAACACGCCGACGACCTCGGACCGATAGAGCAGCGACGGGTCGCTGCGATGGACGCCGACGAGGGCAGCAGCGTCGTGGCGTACGCGGCCGCGGTCGGCGCGCTCGCGCTCGCCGGCGCGCTGGCGTACGTCCTCTTTTTCTCGGGCGGCGGCGCGACCGACGGACCGGGCGGGGCGAGCGGAGCCGAGGCGGCCATGCAACCGCACTCGGTCGGCACTGAACACTATCACGGCACGATAGCCGTGACCGTCGGCGGGCAGGAACTGGACTTCAGCCGCTCGCAGTTCCAGTTGCAGGCCGACCCCTTCCACTTCGAGAACGGGAACGGCGAGCGGTGGCACGTCCACGCTCAGGACGTGACGCTGACGTACGCGATGGGAACGCTCGGCGTGGACGTGACCCAGAGCACCGTCTCGTACGACGGCACGACCTACGACGCCGACGCCGGCGACACCGTGGTCGTCGAGGTGAACGGCGAGCCGGTCGACCCCTCGTCGTACGTTCTGCAGAGGGGCGACGACGTCCGCATCGTCGCGAACGGGTCGGGATAGCTCGCTCGAAGCGAATCAGTCGAGCGGCTCGGGTGAGGGCGGGGCGTGGCGCTTGTGCTCGCTCCGGTCGTACATCTCGCGGACGCGCTCGACGTCGGACTCGCTCACGCCGTCGACGGCCCGGGCGGTCGCGGCGACCGACAGCGGGCCGTCGACGTGGAGCGCGAGGACGGCGTCGAGCAGGTCGTAGCCCAGCCCCAGCTCCTCCTCGTCGGTCTGGCCCGCCCAGAGGCCGGCGGTCGGCTGCTTCTCGACCAGTTCGTCGGGGACGCCGACGTGGGCCGCGAGCTGGCGGACCTGCCGCTTGTAGAGGTTGCCGATGGGGTGGCAGTCGACCGCACCGTCGCCGTACTTGGTGAAGTAGCCGACCGCCGCCTCGCTCCGGTTGCCCGTGCCGAGGACCACCGCGCCCTCGTGGTTGGCGACGAGGTAGTTCAGGACGGCTCGGGTCCGGGCGCGAGCGTTGCCCACGGCTATCTGGTCGCCCTCGGCCTCGGGATAGGCGTCGAGGAGTTCGTCGACGATGGGGTTGATTTCGAGGACGTCGTATTCGATGCCGAGGTCCTGGGCGACCCACTCGGCGTCGCTCATGTTGTCGTCGCGGCTCACCTCGCCGGGCATCACCAGCCCGTGGAGGTTGTCCTCGCCGAGCGCCTCGACCGCGAGGTTGGCGGTCAGCGTGCTGTCGATGCCGCCCGAGAGCCCGAGGACGGCCTGCTCGGTGCCGGCGGCGGCCACGGTGTCGCGGATGAACTCGACGATGTGGTCCCTGCGGGCTTCGATTTCCGACTCGGAGAACGCCAGTTCTATCATGGGTGAGGGTTGGGACGGCGGTGACTAAAAGCCGGGGGCGCGCCGATATTTCTGGACGAATGGGCAGGTCTACGCGGACAGACGGGTCGGGCTGAAGCGCTACGTTGAAGTGCGACCGGGCGGAAACGGGAGACGCAATCGAAGCGCGCCGGTGGTGAGCGAGTCCGTCGGATTTGCGAGCCTCGGGGCGCAAGCGAACGCAGTGCGCCGGTGTCCTGCCGAGCGAAGCGAGGCAGGGCTCGGCGCACGAGCGAACGAAGTGAGCGCAGTGCGCCGGTGGTCTAGTGGTAGGACATGAGCTTCCCAAGCTCATAGCCCGGGTTCAATTCCCGGCCGGCGCATCCCTCAAGCCTTCTCCCGCCAGTATTCCGGGTCCTCAGGAAAACCCATATGACCCGAATCCAAGCTTACAATCCGGGTGGCCAGTATCGACCCCCACGCCGTCCCCGAGATTTAAAACGTTTCAGGCTTACTAGCACTAGAGACAGCCCGACTACGGTTTCCGTGACCCGGGAGGTGAAATTTCATGGTACAGAGTCGTGACCAAATCGAAGACATCGTCGTCATCCCAGAAGCTACGGAACATTACTTAAACCAGAGACAGTTGGAGGACTACCGGGATCACCGGATTCAGCTCATCAAGTGGCTGTGCCATCTCGGCAAAGACCCGGAGAAAGCCGAGGGGTACGCCTACGATACGGCCCGGCAGCGCGCATACAAGATCGACCGGTTCCTTCGCTGGCTCTGGGACCACGAAGACGGGTACACATTACACGCGACCACCGATCACGCGGACGCCTACACGAAGGAGTTGGTGTACGAGGAGCACTCGGAGACCTACAAAGCGGGCATTCAAAAGGCGATCAAGACCCTGTTCAAGTTCTTGAACTTCGAGAAGGGTAGAGAGATCGACTGGGAGCCCGAGATCAAGTTCACCAACGGCGGATCACAGACCCACCAAGTCCGGGACTTCCTCACCGGGGATGAGCGCCGGAAGATCAAGCAGGCCGTCCTCGAGCACGGGTCGATTCCGCACTACAACAGCGTTGATCCGCGGGAGCGCAGTCGGTGGAAGGCATACCTCGCCCAGCGCTTCGAGAAACCGAAGGAGAAGGTAACCAAAGCAGATTGGGAACGGGCGAACGGCTGGAAGTACACCTCGATAGTCTACGCCTCGATGGACGCCGGGTTCCGACCGAAAGAGGTGGGCCGCGCGAAGGTGAGCTGGCTCGACCTCGAGAACAACCTGTTCCGGATTCCGAAGGAGGAGTCCACGAAGAACACTGAGAACTGGCGCGTCGCGATGAGCGACCGGACTGCGAACATCCTCCGGAAGTGGCTGTCCGAACGTGAGAACTACGAGAAGTACCGTGACTCGGATGCGCTTTGGTTAACACGATATAGCAACCCCTACGGCTCGGAAGCACTCAACCGGCTTCTCCAGAAGCTTTGCGAGAAAGCAGGAATCCCGACGAAGAACAGAGATATCTCGTGGTACAGTATTCGGCATAGCGTCGGCACCCAGATGAGCCGCGACCAGGGATCTGCTGCCGTCCAGCAGCAGTTGCGCCAGCGATCCAAGGAGATGGCGCTCCGGTACGATCAGGCACCGGTCGAGGACCGGCAGGAGACCGTGAACAAGTGGGACTGACACCCAAAGACGAAGGAATCTCCTCTCTTTCCCCCCGGTTAGTACTCAACCTTTCAAACCTATCTGTGATTGACAACGTTTAGATGGTTCGGAGGGGCTTACTGCTAAAATAGAGATGGAGTTCTGTGAGGACTGTGGTTCGATGATGAAGAAGATTGACGGGAAATGGATCTGCTCCAGTTGTTCACCAACGAAGGCAGAAACCAAATCTGCTACACGGAAAGCCGTCGTGGTGACATGCCCAGTGTGCAACAAACAACAGCTCTACTGTGGCGTAGACGGTGAACTCTCCCCCATCAAGTGGAAACAAGGTGTCGACTACCATCTCGACCACCATAACCTCGAAGGCGAACTGAAGGAACGCTATCGTCAAAACGCTCTCAATGAGAAGCAAACTATGCAGGTTCCTCAATCTCTTTGCGATGAATCTGATAACAGAGGGTGGGACAACTACGGCCTCTAAGTTTTTCCTCCGTTGGTAGATCTCTGAGACAAGATGAGCGACGGAAAACGGTGAGGATCTAACGCTTACAACGTTGTAGGTATACTATCGGTACAAGTGCTTTTTATGGGAACAACGCAAATCAACCTCCGACTCCCCGAAAAACAGAGCCAAAATCCGTCACAGGCCGTCCCTGATGAAGTCATCGAGTTCCTTCGCGCGTAGCTCCCAGTCATCGTGCTGGTCGAATCCGTCGATCAATTCCTCAACCTCAGTCTGGTACGTAAGCGCCACGTCGTCATCGCCGTATGCATCCGCAACGAGCGACACCGCCAGCAGGTACGGACCGTGCCCCGAATACCCCCATTGGTAGCTTGCCTGCGGAGCAGAGTTGCTTAGCTCCCGTCGCGGAAGCAACGGAAACTCTAGGTGAGTCCCCGGTTCAGAAACGTAGACGTCTGGCGCATACTTCTCCTGAACTTCGTCACCGCCGAAGCAGTCGACGAGCTGTCCCTCCCGTTCACCACGATATACGGTTTCGGGCGGACGCTCCAACTCCGGCAACGCAACATCATCTCCCCACTTCATACCACGCATAATTATCGTCGAATATTCAAATACCAAACGGGGTGATACATCACCGAGAGCCCCACCTCCCCGTTCGGGTCCTGCTCGGAATCACTGTACAATGTATAGTCGGTGGTGATTCAAACCTGATTTAGCCCGTGATTGGGTACTCTGATAGGCCTGATTCTCACCCGGTTCAAACCTGTCTAACCACTGCCAGTGATGAGTCTGTGGAGTTGATGCGGAAGGTGGCGTACTTTGACGCCCAGAAAACCTCTGAAGACGCAGAATACACCAAGACCGTTTCGGGAAAGACTTGTTACTACAACTCCCAACAGAAAGCAATCAGTGCAGAACCACCGGAGACATTTTTTGGCGAGCTAAAGATGAGATATAATCCTGTAGAGTTCAAGGAACAGGCACGGGAATGGCTGGACAACTCTAACGGTTTCTACACCAAGAGAGAAGGATTTGGAAACTAAAAAAAGAAGAAAGTTATGCGGTTTCTGCTTCAAGGAAGCTGTCCACACTGTCCATAGTTAAACGAGTCTCAGGATCCATACTCATGTTGTGGAGTTCTCCGTCGTTAACTGCGTACGCCGCACCTTCAAACACTTCATCCTCCTGATTATAATCCAAGCTATCTCCGTAAACTTGGACGTGTTCACCGGTCTCTATCTGTAGTTGGCTGGCCTTCAGCATCATATCAATGATTGGGTCGGCGGCTTCGCCTTCCGGAATATGTGTGTTGTAGATGTTCTCAAGTAGAGGGTCGGATAGTGATATGTTGTCGACGTTCATGTCTGTGTGTTGGCTTCCTCTGGTAAATCCGAGTAATGGTGCGACTGCTTTAGTTTTCTCTGTGTCGTATCTGTAGTGGTTTTCTGGGTCGCTTACCTGTTCTTCTCCGCTGTAACCTTCGATGAACGGGTTGTATCCTCCTCTGGCACCTGGACCTATTCTTATCTGGTCGTTGTTGATTGGTAGGGTCCAGTTGTCTGTTGTGTCGACGAACCACCAGTTGAACTCTCCGTGTGTTTCACCGTCGAAGTGGGTGTATTCTGTATCTGTTTTTTCTGGGTCTGCGTAGGCCATTACTGTTCCGTGGTTGCCTTCGTTGACGTATGTGGTTTCGATTATGTTTTCGTTGTCCGGGTTTTCGTCGTGGAGTTCGTTACAGATTTTTTGGAGTGTTGATGCGAAGTGGTCGTTTTCCGTACTCCAGCTTGTAAAATTGTTTTCGAGGTAGTGTACGTGGAGTGCGTTTCTTCCGAAGCTGAGTATTTCCTGTATTTTGTCGGTGTTTTGGAAGTCGTTGAGGTTCCATGTTCCATCGTCGTCTTCCTCAGCGTTAGGGTATTCAACGCTGCTTCCGTACTTGCTTCCTTTGTACTGTTCCTGTATTTGTTGTTTGTCTCCGTCTTTGAGATCGGCAATCAAAGTTGGGTACGCCATTTCGTCGTTCCAGATCTGTCTCTGCTCTTCGATGGTGTTTCCGTTGAATGCTTCTAGTGGTTGGTTGAATGTGTGGTCGTCTACTGGTGTTTGTGTTTGGTGGTTGCCGATGTTCTCCCCATCAGTGTTTTTGAGGTCGACACGGTACTTAGCGGGACGCTCCAGTTCCTCCGTAGTACTCTCCTCAGCGGTAGCTGTTTCCTCAGCGGCAGTAGTTCTCTGCGTGGTTGTGGTGATTCCAGTAGATCCGTCAGAACGGTCTTGTTGGTCTTGGTCAGTTCCGCTACACCCGGCGAGTCCGACCGTGGCGGCGACTGCTGTCCCGAGGAGCTGTCGTCTGGTTACACCATCCCGACGCAAAGAATTGTCACCTTCTGATAACAATACCTGACTTTGCATTTATAAAACTACCGTGTAGCCATCACGTATACCCTCGATACCGCTCGAACAGCGTCTCACGTGTATTCGCTCCGGCAGTCGGTCGGCGCGTACGTGACCGAGGAACGCGGGTTCTACAGTTCCCTCCGGAGGTCGTCCGATGCTCGCTCGTACGCGGGCGGAACCAGTCGCTTCCCGACGCTGCTCGTTCCGACAGGAACGCCCGGTAGTCCGGCAAGTCGTCTGAACTGCGGTCGGCGTTCTCGAATCCGATTGCGCGTCGACGTCGGCGGGGAGTTCGCCGGTGAGCGCGAGCAGTACGGCGACGACGTGTTTGCACGCGCCGGGACCAGCGTACGGACAACTGCACGTTGGAGCGAACGCCGACGCCGTCAAATCCGCGTGCTCGCAGACCTTCGAGGGGAATCCCGGCGAGTACGCTACCGGGCGTCCGATGGTGATGGAGGGCCACGACCACTAGGTCCCGTCCACGAGGCGACCGGGACAGAACACCGCTCTCAGGTCGTATGGACCGGTTCGATGACCGGAGCGCGTCGAGCGTTCGTCCTTCTCGGGGGCCGGGTATCGGTAGCGGATTTTATTATATCCGCGTTCGAAACTCGGACGAATGTACGACAGGATTCTGCTTTCGACGGACGGCACGGTCGCGTCCGAACGGGCTGCGTCGCACGCGCTCGACCTCGCGGTCGCCCACGACGCCGCCCTCCACGTGCTCTACGTGGTCGACGAGGACGTCGTGACGGCGTACAGCGGCGACGAGTACGTCGACGAGACCGAAGGCCCCGAACACGGGCTCGAAGAGCACGGCGAACAGACGCTTTCGGCGCTCCGTCGCCGAGCGTCGGAGGCCGGCCTCGACGTCGAGACGGCGATGCGACACGGTCGCCCTGCGGAGTCCATCGTGGCGTACGCCGACGACCACGATGCGGACCTGCTCGTGCTCGGAACCAAACGCCGGCCGGACGAATATCGCGCCCTGCTGGGGAGCGTCACCGACCGCGTCCTCCGACTGACCACCCGCCCGGCGACCGTGGTGAAAACCGAGGTCGGCGACTAGCGGCGACGGTGAGCGCCTCGGTCGGCGAACACCTCGGCCGGCGACCGGCGTCGGGCGCTTCGCTGGCGACGGCGCGTCTCTCGCCCCGCCGTCCGGACGCCCAGCCAGCCATCGAAATCCGAACCGAACGTCCACGGCTCCCGAATCGCGCCCTCCGGGACTGCCCCCAGTACTTGCTGGCTTCACCCGGTTTATAGCCGTCGGCGAGTGAAAATACGCCATGGCCGATGCAGCGGACGGCGAGACGATGACGGCGATTGGCTTTCACGACCACGGAAACCCGCTCGACCAGCTCGACGTGCTGGACGTTCCCGAGCCCGAGGTGGGCCGCGGGGACGTGCTCGTCGACGTGAAGGCGACCGCGCTGAACCACCTCGACGTGTTCACCGTCAGGGAACTCGACCACTACGTGTCCGAGTACCCGTTCTGGACCGGCGGCGACGTCGCGGGCGTGGTCGCCGAGACCGGCGCGGGCGTCACCGACTGGGAAGTCGGCGACCGCGTCCTCGTCAATCCGGTGCTCACCTGCGGCGAGTGCGAGTACTGTCGGCAGGGCCAAGAACAGCTCTGTCCGGACCTCCGGACCATCGGGGAACACCGACGCGGCGGGCTCGCGGAGTACCTGTCGGTCCCGGGGACGAACCTCTTCTCGATTCCCGACGACGTCGACTTCACGACTGCCTCTGCCGTCCCGATTGCGGGGAGTACCGCGTGGGGAGCGCTCTCGTCGCGCGCGGAGGTTCGCCCCTACGAGGACGTGCTCATCGTGGGCGCGACCGGCGGCGTCGGCACCTACGCGGTCCAGATAGCCAAGAACGTGTTCAACGTCGACACCCTGATTGCGACGACTTCGACCGAGGAGAAGGCCGATTTCCTCCGGGACCTCGGCGTCGACCACGTCATCGACTACACCGAGACGGAGTTCGACCGCGAGGTGTGGGAGCTCACCGACGAGCGCGGCGTCGACGTCTGTTACAACTGCGTCGGCGGCGAGACGTGGACGAAGTCCATGCGCTCGATGGCCCAGGGCGGGCGACTCGTCACGTCCGGCGCGACTGCGGGCCCGAACCCGGAGACGGAACTCCGGCTCGTGTTCATCCGGGGACTCGACGTCCTCGGGAGTTCGGTCGACCGATACCAGGGGTTCCACGAACTCCTCGAGTACGTCTGGGACGGGACCATCACGCCGGTCGTCGACGACACCTTCGACCTGCTCGACTACGAGGAGGCGTTCCGCCGGGTTCTGGACCGCGAGATGTACGGCAATGTGGTTCTCACCCAGGATTGACCGGACTGGACCTGACCTGACGGACTCGACGACTACAGCTTCCCGTCGATGGACTCCCGGGCCGTCGCCTCCAACTGCTCGCGGTCGACCTTTCCGGTGCCCGTCAGCGGCAGGTCCTCGCGGAAGAAGACGCGCCGTGGATGGGCGTACGCCGGCCCCACGTCGATGGAGAACTGCTTCAGCTCCTCGGCGGTCGCGGTCTCGCTCTCGGACTGGACCACGAACGCGACCGGAGCCTCGCCTTTGACCGCGTGGGGGGCCGCGACCACGGCGCTGTCCTCGACCGCGTCGTGGCGCTCCAGCAGCTCTTCGACCTCGCTGGGGTAGACGTTCTCGCCGCCGACGATGAGCATGTCGTCGAGGCGGCCGACGACGTAGTGATACCCCTGCTCGTCGACTCGGACCACGTCGTCGGTGTGGAGGAACCGTCGGCCGTCCCGGTACTCGAAGTCCTCGGCCACCTTCTCCGGGCGGTCGTGATACGTGGCGACGCCGGGCGAGGACACGAGGAGTTCGCCGGGTTCGCCCGGCGGAAGCTCCGCTCCGGTGTCGGGGTCGACGACGCGCGTCTCGACGTCGGGCAGGGCGAGCCCCGCGCTCCCGACCTTCCGGACGCCCCACCGCGGCGACGCCGAGACGACCGGCCCGCCCTCCGTGAGGCCGTACGATTCGAGCATCGAGGCGTCGAACGCGTCGCGGAACTCCTCGTGTAATGACGCGGGCACGTTGTCGCTCCCGCACATGGCCCACTCGACCGACGAGACGTCGGTCTCCGGGAGCGAATCTGAGTCGAGCAACAGCTTGTACATCGCCGGAACCCCAGTCAGATAGGTTACGTCGTACGCCTCGACGGCCGCGAGGACCGCCTCGGGGTCGAACCCGTTCATGACCACGACGCTGCCGCCCCCGAGCAGCAGGGGTTTCACCGCCCCCGCCATCGCGTTCTTGTGATACAGGGGAGCCGCCACCAGCCCCCGCTCGTTCTCGTCGAAGTAGTGGACCTTCCGGATGACGTTGGCGTTCCAGACCGCTCCCTCGTGGTCGACGACGACGCCCTTCGGTCGCCCCGTCGACCCGGAGGTGTACGGCTGGAACGCCGGCTCGTCGCCGTCGACGTCCCTGGGTTCGAGTTCGTCGTCGGCCGCCGCGACCGCCGCGGCGTACGACTCGGCCGGCCCCTCGTACTCGACGCCCGGTTCGGCGTCGTCTATCGCGAGGGTCACCGTTCCCGGCGTCCGCGCCGCCGCCGCTGCCGCCCGCTCCGGACAGTCGCCGCTCCCGCTCGCGACCACGGTCCCGGCGTCGCTGTCGTCGAGCACGTACGCCAGCGTTTCGGTCGGGGACTCGACGTTGAGCGGCACCGGGACAGCGCCGAGTCGGGTCGCGCCGAAGAACAGCGAGAGGTACGCTGGTTCGTTCGGAAAGAACAGGCCGACGCGGTCGCCTCGGCCGACCCCCGACGCGGCGAGCGCGTTGCCGGCTCGGGCGACCCGCGCGTCGAACTCGGCGTACGTGATTCGCTCGCCGGTCTCGCCCACGAGTATCGCCGTTTTGTCCGGCCACAGCGTCGTCGCCTGTTCGTGTAGCCTTCCGAGAGTAGGAGAGCCCCGCGACGGTGTCGTCATACCCGGGATTTGTCGCCGCCACACCAATCAGTTCAGGAAGGGCGCAGTATTGCCGATACCTGTGACGGCCGATACGCGCCACGGGTGAGAAAACGCGGCGCAGACCCGCTCTCGCCGGGTTTCGGTCGAACGGAACGACGGCAAACATCCCCCGCTACGTGTTGGTTTATCCGGATGCACTCTCTAGAGAGGGCCATGAGTTCGTCGTCGAGGACGTGGAATCCACCGAACAGTGCCCTCGGAAAACTAAAATACGTCATTCTGACGGTCGGTCCGATGGCCATCCTGATGAGCGCGTCGATGGGGCCGGGCACCATCTCCTCGCTCACCGTCGCGGGGTCGACCCTCGGATTCTCGGCGCTGTGGCTGGCGCTGCTCAGCGGGTGGCTCGGCGCGGCCGTCTACTACGTCGGGGGCAAGGTGTGTGCGATAACCGGCGAGACGCCCGTCGACCTGATAAACCGCTTCACGCACCCGGTGTTCACGTACGTCCTCATGGGCGTGTTGCTGTACGTCTGGTACTACACCATCTGGTCGCAGGGCAACATCCTGAGCACGACGACCGCGTTGCTCGTCCCGCCCCTCGCACCGTACGCCGACTGGCTGGTCACGCCGCTGTTGATACTGGTCATCGCGTTCATCTTCGTCGGCGGCTTCGACACGGTCGAGGCCGTGCTCTCGGCGTTCACCGTGTTCATGGCCGCCGTGTTCCTCGTGAACGCGCTGTACGTCGGCCTCGACCTCGGGGCGGTCGGGTCGGGGCTCGTCCCGAAACTGCTCGACGGCTCCAGCGGTGCCTCCGCGTTCGCCGGGATTCTGGGCGGGTCGGTCGGCATCGGCCCGATATGGTACGCCTACATCGCTCACGACAACGACTGGGGCCGGGACCAGCTCACGTTCATGGCCGTCGACCAGATCGTGTTCTACGGCGTCCTGTTCACGATATTCAGCGTCGGCATCTACCTCTCGGCCGCCGCCACGCTCCAGGGGGTTACCGTCAACGGCGCGGTCGACGCCGCGACCTCGCTCGAACCCGTCGGCGGCGGGTTCGCGGCGCTCCTGTTCGGGCTCGGTCTGTGGGCGGCCGCGTTCACCACCATCGGGGGCATGTCGGCCGTCGCCGCCTATCTCGTCACGGACCTCGTCAACCACCTCCCGTTCGTCGACCGCGACTTCGAACTCTCGATGGACAGCACCGTCTTCAAGGGCGTCATCGTGGCGGGCGTCGTCTCCTCGGCTATCGGCCCGTTCCTCAGCGACCTCCCGGCGCTCCCGCTGATGGTGTACGCCATCTCGCTGTTCAACGTCGTCGCGCCGACGACGATTCTGATCTTCACCATCGCGGTCGTCCGGAAGCGCGACGTGGGCGAACACAGGGGACCGTGGTATCTCGTCGTCGGCCTGCTCGCCGCCTTCGCCATCACGCTGTACTCGGTGTACGGCCTCGAAGACGACCTCTACTTCCAGGTCGCGGTCGTCCTCGTCCTCGGCATCCTGTCGTACACCGCCTACCGGGAAGTGACCGACACCCACTTGACCATTCGCGGGAGTTGGACGCGAGGCGACTGACCCGACTCAGAACTCCGACAGCTGGTCGCGCCGATAGATGTCGACCTCGCTCAGCGTCGCGCCGGCTCCCACGCCGGCCGCGAGTGCGATAGTCTCCGCGACCTCTTCGGGTTCTATCGCGTCTCCCGCCTCGTAGCGCTCGGCTTGAGACTCCCCGTCGTCGAAGGCGAACGACGTGCGGACGCCGCCGGGATTGAGCAGCGAAACGCCGACGCCGTCGTCGCCGACCTGCGCCTCGACGCTGTGTGCGAACGACCGCAGCCACGCTTTGCTCGCGCCGTACACCGGGTTCGACGGATACGGGTACTGGCCGGCGTAGCTCCCGACGAAGACGAGACTCCCCTCGCTGTCGCGCAGGTGGGGCACGAGCGCGCGGGTCGCGAAGAACGCGCCGTCGACGTTGGTCGCCGTCGTCGCCCGGAAGTCCTCGGTGTCGATGTCGGCCACGTCGGTCGCCCCGCGCCCGACGCCGGCGTTCACGACGCCGACGTCGACGCCGCCGAATCTGTCGACGGCCCGGTCGACGAGTTCTTCCACCTCGCTCTCCTCGCGCACGTCGGTCGGGACGGCCAGCGCGTCGGCACCCTCCGCTTCGAGTTCGGCCGCGAGGTCGTCGAGCGGCCCGGGTCGTCGCGCCGCCAGAACCACGTCGGCCCCCTCGGCCGCGAGCCGCCTCGCCGTCGCTTCCCCGATGCCGGAACTCGCGCCCGTGACGACCGCGACGTCCCCGTCGAAGTCCAGTTCCATACGTACTCGCGTGACCGGGTCGCCTTCACACCTTCGACAGGCCTTTGCGGGTCCCCGGCACAGTTCGGGTATGCTCGGGTCCATCGACCACGTTACCGTCGCCGGGAGCGACCTCGACGACCTCAGCGCCGCGTTCGACGGCGTCGGCCTCGCCACCGACTACGGCGGCCCGCACTCGAACGGGACGACCCACATGTCGGTCGTCGGCTTCGGCGACGGGAGTTACGTCGAACTGCTCTCGACTCGGCCCGGCGTCGAGACCGCCTCGATGTGGGGCCCACACGTCCGAAACGACGCCGGCCCCTGCGCGTGGTGCGTGGCGGTCGACGACGTCGAGGCGGTCGCCGCGACCCTCCGGAGTCGCGGCGTCCCCGTCGAGGGACCCACGCGCCTCACCCGCGACCGGCCCGACGGCGTCACCGTGACGTGGGACCTGGCGTTCCTCGGTGACGGCGAGCCAGGGTCGACCCTCCCGTTCCTCATCGAGGACGTCACGCCCCGGGAGCGACGGGTGACGCCGACCGGCGACCTCGCGGCGACGCCGCTCTCGGGCGTCGAGCGGGTCGTGGTGGGCGTGCCCGACCGCGACGCCGCCGTCGAGGCGTTCCGAACCGCCTTCGAACTGCCCGCTCCCGAGCGGGGCGCGGTCGACGCCGCTCCCGTCGACTTCGCGGCGGACCTCGCGTGGTTTCCGGACGCGCCCGTCGTCCTCGCCGAACCGAGCGAGGGCTGGCTCGCCGAGCGCGTCGAGGCGTTCGGAGCCGCGCCGGCCGCGTTCGTCCTCGGGAGCGAGGACGTGGAAGCGACCGCCGAGCGCCTCGGGCTGACCGACCCGACGCCGTCGTTCGCCGGCGCGTCCGTGCGCTGGGTTCGCCCGGCCGAACTCGGCGGCGTCCGCTATCTGGGCGTCTCGCCGGTGTGAGGCGCACCTCGTGGGCACTCGTGCGTCTCAGAGACGGCCGGCGTGTTTCAGGAACCCGCGCGTCTGGACGCGTCGCTGCATCCCGACCAGCGCGTCGTCGTAGGCGTCGAGGCCGAGGAGTTCGTCCTCGACCGCTCGCTCGGTCCGGTCGAGGTCCTCGTCGTGTTCCTCGTACAACTCGGGCACGCGAGCCTCGAACTCGTCGAGTGCGGCTTCTGCGGCGTCGAACGCGTCCTCGGGCGCTTCGGCGACGCCGAAGTGCGAGAGACAGACGCGCTCGGGGTCGAACGCCCGGAGGCGGTCGAGCGTCGCCCGGACCGCGTCGACGTCGAATCGGGGGAGGGTCGCCGGCGGGAGCCACCGGTCGGCGTTCGGCCAGTAGTTGCCGAACGTCTCGGTGGCGAACAGCGTTCCGGTCCGCTCGTCCCACGCGGCGAGCGCGTCGGGCGCGTGTCCCGGTGCCGGAACGAGTTCGAGCCGGCGGTCGTCGCCGAGTTCGAGCGTCGTCCCGTCCTCGCCGACGCTCACGAGGCGGTCCTCGGGGAGCGCGTCGGGTTCGCCCACGTCGTCGAACGCCTCGCCCATGACGTCCCTGCTCGACGCGACGAGCGACGACGGGTCGACGAGGTGTTGGGCGGTCATCTCGTGGATGTACACGTCGAGGTCCGGCGATTCCGACGCGAGTTCGGCGGCCGCGCCGGCGTGGTCGAGGTGGACGTGCGAGCAGACCGTCGCCGCGAGGTCCGCCGGCGAGACGCCGACTTCCGACAGACCGTCCCGAAGTCGGTCGTAGCCGTTCGGATGCCCCGGCTCGACCAGGACGGGGCTACCGTCGTCCGGGGTCACGAGGAAACTCGACAGCGTCGCGTCGTCGTGCAGGTGGAGGTCGATGCCGGTGACGCCGTCGGCACCGTCAACGTCGAACGTCCTGTCCATGTCGTCCGGTTCGGGGCGGGCCGCGAAAACGTTCCCGGTGGCGGTAACGCGTCGCCGAACTGTCGCGGTCGGCGGGGTCGGCCCGCGAGCGACTCGCGGCTGTCGGCGCTCTCGCGCCGGGGTCGGCCCGCGCTCACTCCTCGTCCCGGACGAACGTCACCGGGCAGGGCGCGTCGAGTAACACCCGCTGTGCGGTGCTCCCCGCCTTCACCTTCCCGATCGGCGTGCGCCGCCGGCCGCCGATCAGCACCTGCTTGGCGTCGATGTCCTCGGCGGCGGCGACTATCTCCTCGCTGACCGTCTCGCCGACCCGCCCCATGATAGTCATGGTCGACCCGTAGTTCCGGAGCGGCGTGTCGAGTTGCCGGGCGACCATTCGGACGGGTTTCACGTGTTCGGCCGCCGCGTCGGGGTCGGGCGTCGCGTCGGCTGGGTGGTCCAGCTGTTCGAGGACCCGCTCGAAGCGGGCCCTCGTGAAGACGTGGAGGATGCAGACCGTCGACTGCATCAGCCCGCCGACCTCGGCCGCCGTGGACGCGAGTGCCTCGACCCGACCGACGTCGGAACGGCCGACCGGGAGGACGACGGCGTCCCGCGCGTCGTCGACGCCGTCCGCCAGCGCCACGCCCAGGTCTCCCGGCTCCACGAGCCCGTCGGGCGAGGAGTCCGTCATTCGAACTCGACCTCCGCCCGCGGACGCCGCGGCAGTTTCGCCACGTTCCCACCTTCGGAACGGTCGTTGGCTTGCATGGCTGAGATACCCACTCGTCTGGCGTGCCGGGTGTTACGCCGCCACGTGGAAGAGAGTATTCGGAGGAGCCCAAAAAACTGCCCCCGCGACGACCGCAATAACTTCAACAAAACCACACGTTGGCCGCGATTGGGACGCCGTCGAGCCCACTGCCGGTAGTCCCGACGTGAGTCCCCGCCGGTACCGCTCACGCGAGCCCGTGGGACGCCAGGTCCAGCAGCTCGGCCGTCCCCTCGGCTCCGAACCGCATCGGGCGTCGCCACCACGGCCCGTTCCCCGAGTCGCTGGATAGCTCCGTCACGATTCGGTTCGCGTCGACGCCGCGCTCGGGCGAACTCAGCGGGACGGCGGTGTCGTACAGTCCGGACTCGCTGGGCTCGCCCGCGAGCAGGACCGCGGCGTCGAACGCCTCGCGCTTGACGTGGGCGTTGTTCCGGAATCGCGCGCGCTCGGCGTCCGGCAGGTCGGCGTAGGCATCGCCGGGCACGGGGTCGCGCGCGAGCCGGAACTGGCCGACGAGGTACGCGCCCCACTCGGGGGCGATCCAGTCGCGCTCGGGGTCGCCCTGCGTCGTCAGGGTCGCGTAGAACAGCGCGTAGTCGCCCGCCGTCAGGTCCAGCAGGGGTCGGGCCTTCACGCCGTGGGGGTCGCCGTAGGTGTAGCGTTCGCACTCGGGATACTCGGCGAACTCGGGGTCGAGGTGGACCGGCAGGTCGGCGGTTCCGTCGGGCAGGTCGGCGTCGAGCGCGAGGTCGGCGTACGTCGGTACCGGCTCGGCTGTCGGCGCGTCCTCGGGGATGGGAACGAACTCGAACGAGCCGTCGGGGTGAATCGGGCCTCTCACTCCCGGTGCATTCGTGTTGGCTCCGACGTTGATGGCGACGGCGCGGGACATACGCGCGTCTCGGTCCCCCGTCGGGAAAAGCGCTCGCTCGTCCGCCGGGAGTCACCGCACGGCCATCGGCCCCACACAGCCCCGGCAGTAGGTGTATCCCGACTCGTTCTCCGCGCCACACTGGGGACAGACCACCGTCGACGACCCGCCGGCCGATGGGCCGTCCCGCGTCCGGTCGTCCCGTCCACGGTCGTCGCTCCCGGTGCGGTCGTCGGTCCGCCGGTGGCCGTCTATCCGCGTGCGGTCGTCGGTCCAGACCGGGTTCTCGACGCTCCGGACCTCCTCGGCTCCCGCCCGGTCGCGGGTCGTCGGCGTCGAACTGAACAGCGGCGTCTCCTCGTCGTCGTCGCTCCGGAGGTAGCGGTAGACGAGCAACTGGACGACGGCGAACGCGAGTACGTACAGCACGATCCAGCCCCACGCACCCATATCGTGGTGTATGTTATCACGGTACTTTTCTCTTCCGTCGCCACGGCCCGGGTCGGCCAGCCGACGCCCGCTCAGGCGGGGCGGATGCGGAGAACGCGGTCGTCCTGAGGCGCGGCCGCGTCCTCGCCGCGGCCGTCTCGATTGCTGGTCGTGACGTAGAGGTCGCCCCGTGGTCCGGTGAAGACGGTTCGGAGCCGGCCGTACCTGCCGTCGAGCAGTCGCTCCTGCCCGGCTACGCCGCCGTCGTCGTCGAAGCGGATTCGCTGGAGGTGGGTGCCGGCGAGCGCCGCGACGAACAGGTCGCCCCGCCACTCCTCGACCCGGCCGCGGTACACCGCCGCACCTCCGAGCGCGAGCGTCGAGGGATAGGTCACGAGGGAGTCCGCGACCGACTCTCCGGTCGAGTCGGTCGCTCGGGGCCAGCCGTGGTCCTCGCCCGCCCGGACGACGATGACCTCGTCGTCGGCCGCCGGCCCCCCGTCGGCCGTGGCGTTCGACGCCGCTCCGTCGGTAGCGCTCGTCCGAATCGGGGCGTCCCCGCCGGACTCGGCGACCAGTAGCGCGCCCTCGCGCCACGCGAGTCCCTGCGGGTTCCGGTGGCCGTAGGTGAGGACGGCGTCGTCGAAGGGGTTGTCGGGATGTGGCGCTCCGTCGGGGGTGAGTCTGAGGACCTTCCCGGCCAGCGACTCGCGGTCGCGCGCGCGCTCGGGGTCGCCCGCGTCACCGGTCGCGACGTACAGCGCGCCGTCCGGTCCGAAGGCGACCCGGCCGCCGTTTCGGACCGCTCCCCCGGGGACGCCGTCGAGGACGACCGACTCGCGGGCGAACCCCTCGCTCGCACGGTTGCGCACGACCCGGTTGGTCAGTCCGGCATCGCCTCGGCTGGTCCGGAAGGTGTACGCGAGGTCGTCGTCCTCGGGGTGAAACGCCAGGCCGAGCAGGCCGGCGTCGGCCCGTCCGGCGATTCGGTCGGTGAGGTCGGCGACCGCCTCCGTGCGGTCGGCGACGACGCGCTGGACCCGTCCGGGCCGCTCGGTCAGGTAGAGCTCCTCGTCCGGTCCGAACGCCGCGCCCCACGGTACCTCCAGGTTCATCGTCACGGTCTCGACGCGGAACCGGGGCTGGTCGGTGGTCGTGGCGAGTCGGCTCCCGGCCGACCGCAGACAGCCGCCGACTCCGACCAGCCCCGCGACCGACAGCGACCGGAGGTAGGCGCGCCGCTCCATGGCCGACTCGACGACGCGACGAGAGAAAAGTAGCGGGGGTCTCGCGACAGTGCGCCGGGGCGCGTCCGGTCGGGGACCAGCACGGACACGACCGCGAACGCGACGGTTCTACGCTGGGGTGACGACGGCGGCGGGGCGGGCCGCGGTTACGACGGGGCGACTCGCCACGTCGTCGCGCTCGTGTACGACCACTTCTCGATCTCGAGGTCGGCGGCCGAGTCCTTGAGCTTCACCATGAGCGCGCCGATCTCCTTGGCGGACAGGTCGACCTCGTCGGCGATGAATTTGCTCTTGAAGTACATCTCGCCGTCGCTGGCCTTCCGCCGGAGGAACTGCTGGAGCCGCTGTTCCTTCGACTGCGGTTCGGGCGCGTCGGAGGGCGTCGTGGTTGCGCTCATCTTCGTTTCCCCGTTGTGACCGGGGGATGTTATAAAGGGCCGACGGTTAGGTTCGTTTTCCGTATCTTTCCGTGACGAAACCACTCGACCGCGGAAAATAGAGTAAAAGACGACGTTTTACGACGTTTTCTGACGCCCCTTTACAGTTTAAAACGAATTCTAAGACTTTGTTTCGGCTGCCCCGATATGGCCGTCTCACGGCTTGCGAACGTCTGACGCGGTGGGTCTCGGAGCCCCCGCCCTCGGTCCCGATGGGCCGGGCAACGCCTCCCGCGGAACGCGCGCGCGGCGGTCGCTCAGGGGCGGTGGTGGACCCAGAACTGCTCGTCGGCCGTGACCTCCTTCTTGAAGATCGGCACCTCGTCCTTGAGCCGGTCGATACCGTCCTCGACCGTTCGGAACGCCTCCGAGCGGTGGCCCGCCAGCACCACCACGAACACGATGTCCTCGCCGTACTCGACGACGCCCGTCCGGTGGTGCATCGCCACCTCGTGGACCCCCTCGCGCGCTTCGAGTTCGGCGGCGAGGTCCTGCATGCGCTCGTCGGCGACGCGCTCGTACCTCTCGAATTCGAGGTACTCGGTCGGCTCGTCGTCGGGGTCCTCCTTCGCGCGGACCCGGCCGGTGAAGGTGGCGATGGCGCCCGCGTACGGGGCGTCCGCCGAGCGCTTGACCTGGGCGACCAGCGATTCGAGCGTCTCGTGGGGTTCGGTGGCGTCGAGTTCCGCGCGGACCTCGGCGGGGTCGAGCGCGTCGGCGCTGTCGACCTCGACCAGTCGCTCGCCCCGGAGGTCAGCGCCGGAGTCGCCGACGACCACCTGGGGCAGGTCGGCGTCCGGGAAGTCCGCGAGGAGCGCGTAGTCGTACTCGGGCGCGAGGTCGTCGAGCAGGGCGGACGTCGACCTGTCGCGCCCGCCGACCGTCCAGCCGTCGTCGCCGAGTTGGTACGTCGTGGTTCCGCGGTCGGCGCGCTTCCGGGGCGCGGCGTCGTCGCCCGTCTCCGAGTCCCCGCGACGTTCGGTTCCGGTCCGGCGCACCACCGCGACCCGGCCGTCCTCGCCGAGTCGGTCCGCGAGCCGGTCGGTTGCCGTCGAGACCTCCGACTCCGGCCCGACGACGCCCAGTACGTGCATGTGGGGACGATGGACCGGCGTGCGCTTGTAGGCTTCGGTGGTCGCGTGTGCGACCGGCTCGTCGGCGCTTCGGGGCGATTCCGGTCGTCGTCCGACACTGCGAGCCGGTTGTCGCGGGGACCGTCTCCAGTCACCACCGAAAGCGAGTGTGGCGTCCCGGACGGACGCGGCCCGTCCCCGAGGAACTTACGTCTGGGCGTCGAACGTCCGGATATGGGGTGGGTACGGGAGTTCTCGTTCGACCGCGAGCGCATCGCGTGGTGGCTGGTCGCGGCGGCGCTGTTCGTCGCGGTCGGGTACGTCGTCGTCTCGTTCCTCGGAACCGTCCTGCTCGGCCTGTTCGTCTACTACGCGACCCGGCCGGTGTACCGGCGGTTGCTCGGTCGCCTCCACCAGCCGACCCTGACCGCGATCGCGGCGCTGGTCGGGCTCGCGTTCCCCGGACTGGTTCTGCTCGGGTACACCGTGGCCGTCAGCGTCCGGGAGCTGACCGAACTGGCTGGCGTCGGGCGCTCGGCGTTCGAGGGGATTTTGGGTACCGCGGTGAGCGGGTCGGGCCTGGTCGACCCCCGGCGGCTGCTCGACGCTGCCGGCGTCGACCCCCGGCAGTTCGTGGGCCAGCAGGGTACCGAGGCGCTCGGGGACGTGCTCGCGTCGGCCCTCGACGTGGCGGGCGTGCTCGCCGGGACCGCCATCGGCGTCGTGGTCGTGCTGGTCATCGCCTTCTACCTGCTTCGGGACGACCATCGGCTCGCGGCGTGGTTCAGTACCGGCGTCGCGGGCCCCGACAGTCCCACCGTGGCGTTCGCACGGGCGGTCGACCACGACCTCGAGACCGTCTACTTCGGCAACATCCTGACCGCGTTCGTCATCGCGGTCGTCTCCGCCGTGGTGTACGTCCTGCTCGACGTGGTGGCTCCGCCGGCCGTCTCGATTCCCTCGCCGACGCTGTTGGGGCTGCTGACCGGGCTCGCGAGCCTCGTCCCCGTGGTCGGCATGAAGCTGGTGTACGTCCCGCTCGGCATCGGGCTCGTGGCCGTGGCGGCGGTGACCGACCGCGGACTGCTGTGGTTCCCCGCGGCGTTCCTGTTGGTCTCGTTCGTCGTCGTCGACACGATTCCGGAGCTCGTCCTCCGGCCGTACGTCTCGGGCCGGGACCTCCACACCGGACTGGTGTTGCTGGCGTACGTCCTCGGCCCGGTGTTGTTCGGCTGGTACGGGCTCTTCCTCGGGCCGCTGTTGCTCGTGCTGGTCGTCCACTTCGTCCGGGTCGTCGTGCCGGAGCTCCTCGAACGCGACGAGTTCGCGGTCGAGACCGGTGACGACCCGACTTCGCGACCGCCTCCGGCCCGGCGGGCTCGCACGCACGTCCCCGCCCCCGTCGCGGCGCTCGCCGACCGGGCGCGAACCCCCGGCGGTGGCCCGGGACGGACTGGGGACGGCGGTCCGGAAGGAACTGCGGACGGCGAGCCTGGGCGGACTGTCGGCGACGACCCCGAGTCGCGCTCGGCCCGGATGTCCGACGGGGAGCGCGACGAGCCGGAGCGGTAGGTCGTGGGGCCGGACTCTGCGCGCACCTCGAACACCGCCGTTCCCCGAACGTCGACGTCGGGGTCTGGAGCGCGACCACGACCGCTCCGGGCGCACGCGCCGTTCGCCATCGCGGCCGCGGCCGCTCCGACCGCCGCGTCGTTGACCGTCCATCTGTCGTGTCGTCCGACTCGTTTGCGCCGTAGAACGGGAGTCCGGGACGGCCTCACCGCTGCAGCGGTGGGTAGCCGGCGTCGACCTCGTTCCGTGAGAGCCGCGTCGCCCGCGTCGTCCCGTAATTCTTTATAGCTATCCGATACCAATCCCGGAAGATGGTGTTTCGTGGCGCTGAACCGCGACCGGCCCTGGAAGCGTTGACCGGGAAGCTGTTTCTCGTCGGCGGTGGGGCGGCCATCGCCTCGGCGGTCGGCAGTTCTGTCGGGGCGTTCGCGCTCGTTCCGCTCCCGGACGCTCTGGCGGCGCTCCCGCTGCTGTGGATGGTCGAGTCCCTCCCGGTGCTCGCAAGTCTCCCGCTCGCGGTCGCAGCCGTCGTCGTGCTGTATCCCCGGCTGGTCGACCGAACCCCGGCGGTGGCCACGAGCGGTCTGCTGCTCGCGGTGGTGCCGTGGTCCCTCTTCGCCGCAGTCCTCGCGTGGGGCTCTGCGAGCGTCGTGGTCCCGGGAGTGGCGTTCTCGCCGGATGCGGTGTTGTCGGCTCGCGCCGCCGGGCTGGCGCTGTGGCTCGCGTTTTTTCTGGGCGTCGGGCTCGCCGGCGTCTCCCTCCTGCAGACCGGCCGGCACTACCTCGCTGGCGGCGGCCTTTTGGCGTTCGTGGTGGCGTGGAACGGGCCGCTTCTGCTTGCGGAGGCGACCGGCTACCCGCCCGGTCGGGTGCTCCGGTTCTCCCCCACGGGGACAGCACTGGCGATGGTGGTGATCGGCTACTCGCTGTCGCCCGGGCAGGACCTCTCGGATGGGGGGTAACCGCAGAGCACGAAGCGGCGGGCCATTCGCGTCCGACCGGCTCGACTTCGTCCGTTGGCCTCCGAAACGCCCGCGGTCCGTATCGTCGGTCCCTGCCATGGGGCGCGTCCCGTCGATGCCCCCGTCGTAGCAGCGCGGAACGTCCCGGACGTCTCGGCCCGAGCGGAAGCAGGTACCGCCGAACCCCCGAGAAACTGCGACCGCACACGCCCGACGGACGGTCCAGCCGGACTCCGGTCCGCAACAATCCATTTACGTCGAGTCGTCGAACCCGAGTAGAACATGCGACCAGCCATCCAGCTGTTCACGCTCCGGGGCCTCGCCGAACCGCTGCCGGACCTGCTCGCGCGGGTCGGCGAGACGGCCTTCGAGGGCGTCGAGTTCGCGGGCCTCGGCGATTTCGACGCCCGGGAGATACGAACCGCGCTCGACGACGCCGACCTCGACGCGGCCGCGGCCCACGTCGGTATCGAGGACCTCGACTCCGACCTCGACGGCGCGGTCGAGACCTGCCGCCGGCTCGACTGCGACCGCCTCGTGGTCCCGTACCTCGACGACGCGGCGTTTGCCAGCGAGGCCGCCGTCGCCGACGCCGCCCGCCGACTGCGCGACCTCGACGACCGGCTCGCCGACCGCGGCGTCGCGTTCGGCTACCACAACCACGACCACGAGTTCACCGACCTCGGGGGGACCACCGGCTTCGACGCGCTGGTCGCCGAGACCGGCCTCGACCTCGAACTCGACCTCGGGTGGGTCACCGCCGCCGGCCGGGACCCCGTCGACCTGCTCGGGCGGCTCAGGGGGCGCGTGCCGGTGGTCCACTGCAAGGACGTCGCGGGCGACCGGCCGGTCGAACTCGGCGACGGCGACCTCGACCTCGACGCCTGCGTCCGGGCCGCCCGCGACGCCGGCACCGAGTGGCTGGTGTACGAACACGACGAACCCGACGACCCCGAGGCCTCGCTGGCCCACGGCGCGGCGACGCTCCCGGACCTGCTCGCGTCCGGCGAATGAGGGCGCTCGCAGCGAACGCAGCTACTCCCCGACGGTGACGTTCCCGGTGGTCGTCTGCGCGTCGTTGACCGTCACCTCGACCGCGTATTCGCCCGGTTCGCCGGGGTTGTCGACGGCGGGATACTCCACCACGACCACGTCGCCGGCTTCGAGGGTGTAGTCGGTGTCGAGTCCCACGGTGAACGAGTAGTCGTTGTTGTTGGCACCGCTGACGTGGCTCCCGTCGAACTCCCGGTCGAGCGCTCCGTCGCCGTCGGTGTCGACGCCGAGGCGTAGGTCCCCGTGTTGGACCGAGTCGACGCTGAACCGGTCGCGGGGGTAGGTGGCGGCGACCGACTCCCACTCGGAGCCTGCGCTCTCGTTCACCGTGACGCGGAGGGTGTGGTCGACGCCGGTCGCACCCGGCGTCGCGTTCCCCGACTCGACGACCGACCCGTCGGCTCCCGCGTCGTCGGCCGTCCCGTCGCCGGCGGGTCCGCCGCCGAGCCCCGAACAGCCGGCGAGCGATACGAGCGCGACCACGGCCACGACCATCGTCGTTCGTCGCATGCGCTCCCGTCGAGAGGGGAGCCCTGAATGCCTTCTGGCTCCCGGGCGGACCGCGTTCCGGTCTCGCGCACGGGCGCGAACGCGGACCTCGGCTCCGGCCGGCGAATCGCCGCCGGTGACGACAGGTATTTCAGTTTCGGTGTGTCATTTTAAAACATCCATGGCCGCGTTCACGCACATGGACACGTCACCATCAACCCGCCCCACAGAGGGGCAGTTCATCACTCATGGACGACACAGCAAAATACGTCATTCACGCCGACATCACCGCGGACGGGGTGGTCGAGCGCAGCGACGTCGTCGGGGCGGTCTTCGGCCAGACCGAGGGCCTGCTCGGCGACGACCTCGACCTCCGTGACCTCCAGCAGTCCTCCAAACTCGGACGCATCGACGTCGACGTCGACAGCGAGAACGGACAGTCGTTCGGCACCATCACCATCGCCTCCAGCCTCGACAAGGTCGAGACCTCCATCCTCGCGGCCTCCCTGGAGACCATCAGCAGGGTCGGCCCCTGCCGGGCCACGGTCTCGGTCGCGAGCATCGAGGACGTGCGGGCCGCCAAGCGCCGGACGGTGGTCGACCGCGCGAAGGAACTCCTCTCGGACTCGTTCGACGAGGACGTGATGACCAGCCGGGAGATTCTCGAAGAGGTCCGCCAGAGCGTCCGCGTCGAGGACATCGTCGAGTTCGAGGGCCTGCCCGCCGGCCCCCGCGTCGCCGAAAGCGACGCCGTGGTCGTGGTCGAGGGACGGGCGGACGTGCTCAACCTGCTCCAGTACGGCGTCAAGAACGCCGTCGCGGTCGAGGGCACCAACGTCCCCGACGCGGTGGCCGAACTGACCCAGGACCGGACCGTCACCGTGTTCCTCGACGACGACCGGGGCGGCGACCTCATCCGGAAGGAACTCGCGCAGGTCGCCGACGTCGACTACGTGGCGTTCGCGCCCACCGGCAAGTCGGTCGAGGACCTCTCGCGCCACGAGGTCATGTCCGCGCTCCGGAGCAAGCGGCCCTTCGAGGACGCGGTGGCCGACGACGAGGGGACCGCCGAGAGCGAGCGCGTCGAGGACGCGCCCGAGTCGCCGACCGACGGCGAAGGAGCCGCGAGCGCCGGCCCGTCGGCATCCGACGCCGGCGAGGCCGGACCGGCCGCGACCGACGGGAGCGCCCGTCCCGCGCCCGAGACCGACGCCGGAGCCGACGCCCCCGACTCGCCGGAGTCGACGGTCACTCCGAGCGCCGACGCGGAGGCCGTGGCCGCGGACGGGACGGCCGCGACCGACGAGGGCGGAGCCGACGACCTCGAAGCGGACGCGACGACGCCCGACGAACCGAGCGCCGACTCGGGCGCACCCGCCGACTCGGAGCCCGCGACTCTGCGCGAACACGTCGAGGCCGTCCTCGACGACGCGAGCGGGACGGCGCGCCTGCTCGACGAGGCGTTCGGCGTGCTGGACGAGGTCGACGCCGAGGAGGCCTTCGACGCGGTCGAGCGCGCCGACGAGCCACCGTTCGCGGTAATCGTGGACGGCACGGCCGACCAGCGCCTGCTCGACGTGTCGGCCCAGCGGGGCGTCGGACAGGTCGTCGCCCGGGAGTCGGGCGAGTACGTCAAACAGCCCGCCGACGTGCGGATCCGGACTGCGGACCAGTTCTGAGTCCGCGACGATTCTCCTGCCTTCGCGTCGTCGCTCGCCGCGTCAGCGACGCCAGTGGTCGAGGACGCGACAGGCCGCGTCGAGTTCGACGACCAGCGACTCGTCGCCGAGGTCGACCGTGAGCCGGACCGCCGGGGCGTCGCCGTCGCAGTCGGCGACCTCGCTCACGCGCGCCAGGTCGTGCGGCCCGAGCTGTGCGTCCGCCGGCCCCAGCCCGCGCTCGTCGTACAGGCGCTCGACCGCCGGATGGCCCAGGACGGCGTGAGCGACGGGCAGCGGATAGGACAGCCAGCAGTCCTCGCACGACGCCGTCGCGTACGCGACGTCGTCGAGGAGGTACGAGTCCGGGACCGACTCGCGCGGAACGGAGAGGCCGGCGGTCCCCACACAGCGCGGGCAGACCCCCGAACGCAGGAGTCGGACGTCGCAGGCGTGTCTCCGGAGCGAGACGTCGATGGCCTCCGACAGCGTGCGGTCCGCGAGCGCTCGCGGCGCGAGCGGGTACGCGACCGCAGCGCCGTGGTCCGGGCACACGACGAACAGCGAGTGGTCCCGGTAGGCGGCCACGAGCGCCTGCCCGCAGTGTGGACACTCGTAGTCGGTCCCCTGGGGGTCGACCGAGGCGGCGTCGCCGTCGTAGGTTCCGGCTCGAATCGCCGAGGCGATTTCGAGGGCCGCCACTCGCGGCCGGTATCGCCCGTCGACCTTGCGGACGAACTCGTCCTGGAGTTCGTCGAGGTGGTAGCTGAACCGGCTGGTGTCCTCGACGCCGACCTGCTCGCGCAACTCCGAGAACGTCGGCCACTCGGACGACCACGCCTCGTCGTACCGGGCCGCGAGCGCGAGCAGGATGCGAACCCGCGTCTCGTCGGTCAGGACCGCGTACGTCTCGTCGTGCGCGCCGTCGCCCGGCATACGTCCCGGTAGCACGGCTCCCCGCCTACGTGTTCCGGTTCGAGACGTCAACGAGCCAACTTAAAGGTCGTCCAGATAACATTTATTCCCGGCCCGAGACAACCCCCGGTCGTGCCGGATTCAGTTTCGAGACCGACGGCAGTCGCAACCGAGTCGTTCGCCGACCGGGCCGGGGTCGGTCCCGTCGCGGCGGTCCCCGCTGACGCCATCCCGGCCGAAACGGCGACGGACGTCGGGTCGAGACGACCGGCCCCAAGGCGCGACGGACGCCACGTCGGGGGTGACTGCGCGTGAGCGACGCCACCGGGGCCGTCGAGGACGTCGAAGCGTCGAGCGAGTCGCGGACGGCGACGCCGGCCGAGTCGACGCGCGGCGTCTGGGTCGAACAGGCAATGGGGTTCACCTACCGGACGCTCCGGGACGTGGCGCGGAGTTGGACCGTGCTGGGGGTCGCCGTCGGCCTGCCCCCGACGATGTACCTGCTCGTGACCGCGACCCGGGAGTTCGACCCGGCGACGAAAGGCTTGTTCGCGGTCGGCATCGCGGTGCTGGGCGCGATGATAGCGTCGCTGACCGTGTTCGGGAGCCAACTCGCCGTCGACCTGGAGTCCGACCGGTTCCTCGCGTACCGTTCGATGTCGGTGCGTCCCTCGGCCGACCTCGCGGGCCGGATGGCGGCCGGGCTGGCGGTCGCCGCGCTGGCGCTCGGGGTCGGACTCGTGGTCGGACTCCTCGACGGCGCGCCGCTCGGCGTCGGCGGCGTCGTCCCGGCGATGGTGTCTGTCGCCGCGTTCGTCGGCCTGAGCGTGGTGTTCATGGCGGCCGCGATTCCCGTCGTCGCGGCCGCGAACAACGAGCAGTACGCCCAGTTCGTGCTGTCGCTGGTCGCGGTGTTCGCGTTCATGCTCACCGGGTACAACGGCGTGATGCCCTCGATTGCGATACTCGACGAGTCGGTCGTCCAGTGGTTCCCGAACGCGCTCGCCACCCGCGCGATGGCGGTCCGCCTCGTCGCCGTCGAGGGGGCGTCGCGCGTCGGCTTCGCCGGGACGGCCAATCGGCTCGTTCCCCTCGCCGGATACGCCGTCGTCGCGGCAGTGGCCGGCGTCCTCCTCTCGCGCTGGCAGTTGTACGACGGGAGGTCCGGCCGATGAGCGACCCGATTCTGGTCGCCGAGAACGTCGGGAAGTCGTTCGGCGACGAGGCCGTGGTCGGGGGCATCGACCTGACCGTCGACCCCGGCGAAGTCGTCGTCCTGATGGGACCGAACGGCACGGGCAAGTCGGTCCTCGTCTCGTGTCTCGCCGGCGGGCTGGTCCCGTCGGCGGGCCGGGTCGAGGTCGCGGGTCGGCCGCCCGCGTCGGACCCCGGCACGACGAGTTTCCTGCTTCAGGACGCGCTCTGTCTCGACAGGCTGACCGGCCGGGAGAACGTCGCGTTCTACGACCGTCTCAACCCGACGTTCACCGACGAGTGGCGCACGCTGGTCGAGACGTTCGGCATCGACGACCGGCTCGACGACCGAGTGGCCCACTACTCCGGCGGGATGCGTCGAAAGCTCGAACTCGCCATCGCGCTCAGCATCGAGGCCCCGCTGTACGTCCTCGACGAGCCGACGGCCGCCCTCGATCTGACGATGGTGAGCGAGGTCCACCACAGGCTGTCGGAGCTTCGCGACCGTGGGAAGGGGGTCCTCGTGACGACTCACCTGCCGATGGACGCCGACGTCGCCGACCGGATCGTGTTCCTCACCGGTGACGGCGTCGTGGCGTCCGGGACGCCCGACGCGCTCCTGTCGTCGGTCCCGCCGGTCGTCGAGGCGTCGCTGGGAAGCGCCGACGCGCTCGCCGACGAGGTGATGGACGGACGCCTGTTCAGGGGCGACGGCGTCGTCCGCGGCTTCCTCGACTCGGACGCGGCGGGCGTCGACGACCTCGGGGACGCTCGCGTGACCGACCCCACGTACGCCGACCTGTTCAACTACCTCCGGTTCGCGGACTGACCGGCTCCGGTGGTCGGACAGTTCCGTCGCCCGGCCGAGCGAGACGCCCGGCTTCGGTTCGGTCGTCCCCAGTTTCCGCACAGCACTCCGTCACCCGTCCCGCCCGTTCGTGGTACAGTATCGGAACCCAGCCCCGTAACGCTCCGTAACAACCTGTTACAATCTGTTTCATTTCGTAACGCTTAACAGTCCCGCGCCGGAACGACGGGGTATGTCCGAAACGGTGCGAGTCCGAGACGACGACTACGAACGGATGCAGTCCGCACAGGACGTTCTGGGGCTGCCGTTCCCGGAGGTCGTCCATCTCAGTCTGACCACGGACCTGTTGAAGGGGAGTCCGGCACAGAACGCACGTCGGGCGATGCAGTACTACTACACGTACATCCTCCGCGAGTACGACGACGTGCGCGACGTTCCCGTCGAGGAGCTGTCGTTCGACAGCGCGGACCAGGCGAAAGCCGGGCTGACCATCGGCGCGGAGAAACACGAGAACCAGCTTCAAGAACAGCGGAAAGCGCGGCGAGCCGAGTCCTCACGCCCGTCCTAACTCCCGACTCATCGTTATCCCCTCGCTGCCGTCCTCGTAGTAGTCCGCGACGCGACCCACTTCCGCGAAGCCCAGCGACTCGTACAGTCGTCGGGCGGCGTCGTTGTCGGGGTGGACCGTGAGCCGAATTTCGGAACACCCCGCCGCGCGAAGGCGGTCGCAGGCGGCCGCAAGCAGTCGTTTCGCTCGGCCCGCCCGACGGTGCGCCGGCTCGACGACGATCTCCGCGACGTATCCCGTTTCGTCGTCGTGGAAGGCCGCGAGGTAGCCGACCGGCGTGCCCTCCGCGGTCGAGACCAGAACGAGCGGTGGCCCGTCGACGGCGTACGCCAGCAGGGCGGGATTCGGCTCCCGGAGGTTGGTCTGGATGGCGCGCAGGCGCTCGCGGTCACCGGCCTCGGCCGCTCGAATCACGGCAACGCGACCACCGCGAGGCCCGCGCCGACGAGCGCGCCCGTGAGCGTGGCGAGGAAGTTGACGCCCTGATTGCCCAGCGCGTCGCCTTCGAGGGTCGCGCCGAGCAGGCTGTCGGTCGTCATCCCGGCCACGCCCGCCGCGACGACGACCGCCGCGCCCGTCGGGTCCACGCTGTCGAACAGCGCGAACGCGATGGCCGCGACGACCGCCGCGCCCGCGAGCCCCGCGAGTTCGCCCTGCCACGTCACCGCGCCGTCGGTCCCGGGGTCGACGGGTTCGAGCGTGGTGACCAGCCGAGGGTCGTCGAACACGCCGCCGATTTCGCTGGAGAGGGTGTCGCTCATCGCGGTGGCGACCGAGCCGGTGAACGCGAACAGGAACAGCTCGCCCGGCACCGGGAGCCGGCCGCGCGCAGCGTACGCCAGCACCGCCGCCAGCGCGACCGCCGCGTTGCCGAGCACGTTGCCGGTGCCGCGGGCACCCTCGTTGTCCTCGGCGACGCCGCGGGCCTGCTTTTGCTCGTAGCGGAACTTGGTCGAGAGGCTGCCGACGCCGAAGAAGGCGATGAGGACGGCGAACCACGCGTAGCCCCCGAGCACGATGGTCAGCACCGCCAGCAGCGCGCCGGTCATCATCCCCGGGATGGAGGCGGCGTCGAGCGCCCACGAGACGTAGCCGAACAGCGCGCTCACGACGATGGCGACCGCGACGCCCTCGACGGTCACGACCACCGTGAGGTCGGCGAACAGCCACAGCAGCAGCGCGACCGAGAGGACCACCAGCGGGTCGTCGCGGGCGAACAGCACCGACCGGAGCAGCCCCGCCAGCATCGCGCCGCTGGCCGCGAGGAAGACGAGTTCCGGCAGCGCGGGCGCGACGGCGACGCCCTCGACGGTCAGCACGGCGAGTTGCCCGGCGGTGGCCGCGGCCAGTCCGCCGGCGACGAACGCGCCCGTCCGGACGATGGCGTCGGCGTCGAACCGCGACGCGACTTGGTGGGCCAGATTGCCGTAGCCGACCACGAGGACGCTGGCGACGAAGACGTGGGTCGGCAGGCGGGCGAACAGCGCGAGGAGCGCGACGCCCGTGGCGGCGAAGCCGAAGGCCGCGAGCCCGTGGAGTCGCCCCGCCTGCCGGTCGGCGGGCCGGGCGAACAGTTCGAACGCCGGTCCGTCGGTGACCGACAGCGCGAGGACCGCTATCGCGCCGAACGCTCCGGCGGTGGCCCATCCGAACATCGGGGCGGCCAGCGACAGGGTGGCCACTGCGGCGAACGCCGCCGCGCGCCGAACTCTGGAGGTCACGATGTGCGAGCGTTCCGCCGACGCCCACTTAATGCTCCCGAAGCGACCGGCACGACGCCGGACGTGGGGCCGACGCGCGTCTGACGCCGGGCGGAGAGGCGACCGTGGGTCCGCCCGCGCGGTCACCGATACGCGTCGAACTCCTCGCCGAACAGCAGGAAGTAACCGGTGCCGACGACGCCGATTACCGCCGCGAGCGTGAACGCGACCTCCGGGCTGACGAAGTCCCAGAGGTAGCCTCCCAGCGCCGCGCTCGGAACGACGACCGCGTTCCGGAGCAGATAGTAGGTGCCGGTGACTCGCCCGCCGGCGTCCCGTTCGGCCGGGCCGACGATGAGCGCCTTGTGGGAGGGCAGCCCGGCGAATCGGAGGCCGGAGAACGCGAAGATCGCCACCATCGCCCACTGGAGGGAGACTGCCGGAGCGAGCACTTCGGGGCCCGCGATGAGGACGACGGGGAACACGCCGTAGACGAGGAACCCGAGCGCGACGATAGGCTTGAGACCGACGCGCTCGGCGAGCTTGGCGGCCGGTGCCATCGTGAGCAGCGCGACCAGCATCTCCACGCCCAGCAGGTAGCCGAAGAACGCTTCCGGGGAGACGTCCACCGCGTAGGAGAACTCGCCCAGCGCCAGCGTGGCCTCGAAGCCGACCTCGTAGAACTGCGTGACCACCAGCACGAAGAACACGTACACCATCCCGTTCGCGAACCGGACCAGCGTGTCGCCCACCAGGAGCGGCCGGAGTTCGTCGGGCATCTCCCGGAGGTCGCGCCGAATCCCGTCGAGACCCTCGAAGCTGTCGCCGACGGTGTCCTCGCTGGCGTCGTAGAGGACGTGCTGGACGACCGTCCCGATTGCTCCGAAGACGACTGCGACGGCAAGCACGTACTGGAAGCTCACCGTGAACGCGGGATGGAACCCGATCAGAACGGCCGCGAGCACGGGGCCGACGAGGAAGGCGGTCCGGCGGAACGTCTCGGTGCTGGCGAACCCGGCCGCCAGCTTCGAGGGCTCGGTCGCCTGCTTGACGACCGCGAACGTCGCGCCGAGGCCGAACGACTTCCACGCCTGAGCGAGCAGCAGACCGACGAATATCCAGACCCACGGGTCGACGGTGACCCCGCCCACCGAGAGCGCGCCGACCGCGGGCGCGACGAGCCAGAACGCGAACCCGAGCGTCGAGAGGAGCCCGAACAGCGTCAGCGCGTATCGGGAGCCCAGCCGGTCGGAGACGGTACCGCCCGGGTAGGGATACACCGCGGAGATGACGTTGCCGACCGTCCCGTACAGGCCGACGACGAATCCCGAAGCGCCCAGCGCCGCCATGTACTCGGGCAGGTAGCGGCTGGTCATCTGGAAGCCGAGGCTGAACGCGAACATCGCGGCCGAAAGGACCAGCACGTCGCGTTCGAGTGCGAAGAACTGGTGGAACGGGTCGAGTACGCTTCTGGACTCGTCCTCGGCGACCATTCTCGGGTCGAGGTTCGGAGGTGAATCAATTATGCTTTGCCGTGCGGACGGTCGCGGGCGCGCCAGTGTTGGGAAATATATTTGCGCCTCGCCGGCGTAGCCCGGCCATGCGCGCTTCTGACGGGGGGACCGACGAATCGAGCGGCCGCGAACCTCGCGGGGAACAGTGATGGCCGTGCGAGCAGCGCCGGCATCCGAGCGACGTCGCCGACGCGACCGACTCCGACCCGACGAATGACGGGAGACACGAAGCGACGGCTCCGAATCGCGTTCGTCGCACTGCTCGCGCTCTCGGTCGTCGGCGTCGGCTACGGCCTCGCCACCTCGTGGACCGACACGACCGTCGAGTCCCACCTCGACGGCGACGGCGTCGACCCGACCGCCGAGGTCGCGCCCGACGCCGACGGCGTCACCGTCGTCGCGACCGACTCGAACTCGTGGCGGGGCGAGGCCAGCGAGGGCCCCCGCGCCCGGGCGGAACTCGTCGGCATCAACCCGAACGGGACGGTCCGCTACTACGACGACGCCCACACGCGCTACTGGGACGTCGACCCCGTGGCCGGCACCGACGCCACCGTCGAGTACTCGTACGCCGACCACCGCGAGGGCGAGGCCTGTCCCGACGCCGACGAGTGGGACCCCGGCGACTACGGCGTCGACGAGGTGACGTGGGACACCTACTACGAGAGCCACGACGAGGCCGGCGCGTGTACGTACAACGGCGTCGAGCGCGCCAACCTCACGACCGGCGAGACCGAGCAGGTGTGGGGCCACCTCACGCCCGGCAAGGAGTCCTCGCGGTACCACGACGTCGACCGGGTCAACGACACCCACCTCGTGGTCGCGGACATCTACCTCGACGGCGCGTTCGGCGTCGACACCACCGCCGACGAGGTGGCGTGGCGCTGGAACGCCTCCGACGCCTACGACACGGACGCCACGGGCGGCCCGTACCCCGAGGACTGGTCGCACATCAACGACGTCGAGTTGCTCGCCGACGGGCGCATCATGGTGAGCGCCCGGAACCACGACCGCGTCCTCTTTCTGACCGCCGAGGACCGAACCCTCGACGAGGAGTGGACGCTGGGCAGCGAGGACGAGTACGACGTCCTCTACGAGCAGCACAATCCCGACTTCGTGAACGAGTCGAACGGCGGGCCGGCCGCCGTCGTCGCCGACAGCGAGAACAACCGGGTGGTCGAGTACCGGCGCGAGGCCGACGGGACGTGGACCCAGTCGTGGCTCTGGCGCGACGCCCGGATGCAGTGGGCCCGGGACGCCGACCGGCTTCCGAACGGCCATACGCTGATCTCGGACTCGAACGGCAACCGCGTGTTCGAGGTCGACGAGGACGGCGAGGTGGTCTGGAGCCTCAACATCGCGTTCCCCTACGAGGCCGAGCGTCTGGGGACGGGCGACGAGTCCGCCGGGGGCCCGAGCGCGCGCTCGGCCGACCTCGCCTCGCGCACCGGAACCGCAGGCGACCGGTTCTGGATAACGGTCAAGAGCGTCGTGCCCGGCAAGTACCTCAACGGGCTGATGTACGTCACGCCGGTCTGGATGGGGTTCCCGGAGGTGGTCGCGACCGCGTTCGGCGGGCTGGTCGCGCTCGTCTGGGGCGTCCTCGAAGCGCGGTGGTATCGCGCCCGCCACCGCACGAGCCCCGCGGACGGCTCGGACGAGCGCGCGACCGACGACGACTGAACCCGTCCCGGTCCGTGACGTTTAGGTCGCTGGCCCGCGAAATTCCGACGCGTGGGACTGTACGACCGCTACCTCGCCGCCCGCCTCCGGCGGCGCGAGCCCGCGCCGCCGAGCCACGTCGCCGTCATCGTCACCGAGCGCGACCTGCTCGAACAGGGCGCATACGCCACCCTGGAGGCGTTCTTCGAGTGGGCGTTCGAGTACGGAGCCCAGCGCGTGACCGTGTACGTCAGCGTGCTCGACCCCGCGGCCGCGCCGACGCTCCGCCGGGAACTCGAAGGGGTGTCGGCCCCGCGAACGCTCGCGGTCCGGGGGCCCGAGGACACCCAGCGCGCCGACGCGCCCATCCAGGTGTCCATCGGCCTGGGCGGCAAACACGAGTTCGCGGGCGCGGTCCGGAAGATAGCCGAGGACGTGCAGGCGGGCGAGCTCGACGCCGAACAGGTCGACGAGCGCGAGGTCGAGAACTACCTCGTGTTCCCCGAGAATCCGGACCTGGTCATCAAGACCGGCGCGGAGCGGCTCTCGGACTTCATGATATGGCAGTCGGTGTACTCGGAGCTGTACTTTACCGACGTGAACTGGCGGGACTTCCGGAAGCGCGATTACCTCCGGGCGCTGCTCGACTACGAGAGCCGCCAGCGTCGGTTCGGCCAGTAGGTCACTCCACGGAGGTCCCGTCGCTCTCGACCTCCAGTTCCTCGACGCTCGGGTCCTCGGGGAGCGTGCCCCGGAACCGCTCGATGATGGCCCGAGCCTCGGCCAGCTCCGCGCCGCCGAGCGCCCTCACCAGCGCGAGCGCGCGCTCGGCCCGCGTGCGCCGCCACGACTCCTCGCGGGACTCGTAGGTCCGGACCGCCCGCAGGAAGTCGACCTTCGAGAACTCCGGCCAGTAGGGCGTACAGAAGAAGACGGCGGCCTCGTTGCCGTTGGCGTGCCACGGCAGGAAGTTCGACGTGCGCTCGTCCCCGCCGGTCCGGATGATGAGGTCGACGTCCCGGACCGGGCGGTCGTAGATGCGGTCCTCGATTTCGGCGACGTCGACGTCCTCGATGTCGAGGTCGCCGTCCTCGACCGCGCGGGCCACCTCGCGGGCCGCGCCGAGGAGTTCGTTCCGACCCCCGTACGCCAGCGCGACGTTGAGCGTGAACTCGTCGTAGTCGGCCGTCCGACGCTCGGCGTAGTCGATGGCCTCCCGGACGCGGCCGGGAAGCCGGTCGACGTCGCCGATGGCCCGAATGCACACCCCGCCGTCGTGGACGCGGTCGTCGTCGGCGAACTCGTAGAGTTTGTCCTCCAGCAGGTCGAACAGGACCTCGCGCTGGTCTTTCGGTCGGTCGAAGTTCTCGGTCGAGAAGGCGTACAGCGTCAGCTCCTCGACCCCCATCTCCTTGCACCAGTCGAGCACCCGCTCGGTCGTCCGCGCCCCGGCGTGATAGCCGTCGTGAGCGTCCCCGCCCCGCTGGGTGGCGTACCGTCGGTTCCCGTCCTGAATCACGGCGACGTGCGTCGGCGCGCCCGAAATCTCCCGCTCGAGGAGCCGTTCGTACGCGACCCCCGCACGCTGCCGTAGCCACTCGAACATCCGTTAGTGGCCCCGACGCCGTCGAGTACAATTAGCCTTTTGACCCGTCAGTCGGCCGACCCGGCGGACCAGCTTCACCTAGTTGCATACCTTTTTAACTATGGGGCGACTTGTGGCAGAACGCAATGGCGAAAGGTACGGTCGATTTCTTCAACGACACTGGCGGTTACGGATTCATCGACACCGAGGACTCGGAGGAAGACGTCTTCTTCCACATGGAAGACGTCGGCGGTCCCGACCTCGAAGAGGGGCAGGAAGTCGAGTTCGACATCGAACAGGCCGACAAGGGACCGCGCGCGACGAACCTCACGCGTCTGTAGCGGTATCCCGTCGAACAGAGTGATTTTCTTGGTGCAAGTCGGGTAGCTGCGGGTGTGCCGCGAATCGCCGTCGCTGCGACCCTCGGCACCGCACCGTGGCCACGACCCCGCGAACCGCAGGGCGTTTAACCGGCGGCTGACTTGACCCCGACATGGAAGACGTGCTCGACGAGGAGCTCTACCGCAGGACCAAGCAGTTGCTCGAACCCGGCGACGTCGAGCTGAACGGCGCGGTCGTCCACACCGACTTCGGGGGCGACGAGGACGTCGAGATGCATCAGGCGACCGTGGACGTGGGCGAGATAATCGCCGCACACGCGGGCCACGACCCCACCGACACGTTCGTCTACTCGGGCACCGACGATTCCGAGTTCGCGTCGAACCAGCATCAGGGGCTGACGCTCGACGACGAGTCGTTCGTCTGGGAGTGCCAACAGCTCCTCCGGGAGGGCAGCTTCGACGTGGTGTTCTACTACGAGGCAGACGCCGACCACGAGGGCATCCTCGCGGACGTCCGCGACCTGGGCTTCGAGGTGACGGGCGTCGAGGGGCCGTAGGCGATGCCCGGCGGACGCCCGGTGGTCGCCGGCCGGTCCCCCGAATACCGGAAGCGGGGGCGCGTTTGGAAGGCTTTACGTACCGGCCGTCCAAAGCCGTCTACAATGAGTGTGCGGTGCGTCTCGGTGGGTACGAACGGGACTCCCGGGGGCTCTCGGACCGAAGCACGGCTCGCGGGGTGGTCCCCGTGAGCGGGGCGACCGGCGTGGTCTCCGGCCTCCGGGTCAGCCACGACAGCGCGAGCCTCGACGCGGTCGAAGGAGCCTGTCACGTCGACAGCGAGGCGGTTCTCGGCCGCCTGCTGGACGCGCCCGACGTCCGCGAGGCGTTCGCGCTCCAGACGTGCAACCGGTTCGAGGCCTACGTCGTCACGGACGCGCCCGCGACCGGGCGAGCGGTCCTGTCGGAGTTCTCGCCCGACGTCGACGGTCACGCCACCGTCGAGACCGACCACGAGGAGAGCCTACGCCACCTGATGCGGGTGGCCGCCGGTCTCGAATCCATCGTGCTCGGCGAGGACCAGATACTCGGGCAGGTCCGTGACGCCTACGCGACGGCCGTCGAAGCCGGCGCGCTCGGCCCGATTCTCGACGACGCGGTCACCAAGGCCATCCACGTCGGCGAGCGCGCCCGGACCGAGACCGCCATCAACGACGGCGCGGTGTCGGTCGGCAGCGCGGCGGTCGAACTGCTCGACGAGGAGACCGACCTCGGCTCGGCGGGGGCCGTGGTCGTCGGCGCGGGCGAGATGGGAACCATCGCGGCGCGCGCGCTGGCCGACGCCGGCGTCGAGACGCTGACGGTCGCCAACCGGACGCCCGAGCGCGCGGCCGAACTGGCCCGCGAACTCGACCACGACGACGCCCGCGCGGTCGGCCTCGAGGACGTCGAGTCGGCGCTCGCGGCCGCCGACGTCGCGGTCACCGCCACCGGAAGCGACGGGCGCGTCCTCGGGGTCGAGGAGTTCGCGACCGCCGGCGGCACGCTCGTCGTCGACGTCGCCCAGCCTCGGGACGTCGCGCCCGCGGCCGCCGCGCTCGCGGACGTGACGGTGTACGACATGACCGCCCTGGAGACGGTGACCGACGAGACCGAGCGCAGGCGGCGGGCGGCCGCCGAGTCGGTCGAGACCATGATAGACCGGGAGTTCGACCGCCTGCTGGAGGGGTACAAGCGCAAGCGGGCCGACGAGGTGGTCTCGGCGATGTACGAGAGCGCCGAGCGCGTCAAGGAGCGCGAGCTCTCGGAGGCGCTGTCGAAGCTCGACGCGCACGGTGACCTCTCCGAGGACCAGCGCGAGGTGGTGGCGTCGATGGCCGACGCGCTGGTCTCCCAGTTGCTCGCGCCCCCGACCAAGAGCCTGCGGGACGCCGCCGCCGAAGACGACTGGACGACCATCAACACCGCGCTCCGGCTGTTCGACCCCGAGTTCGGCGACGAGGACGGGACCGAAGACCGTGAACCGCCGGCGTTCGTCCGCGAGCAGGCCGAGATACCCGACGAGGTGGCCGAGCGGATGCCCGACGACGTCGCGGCGGGCGTCACCGACGACGACTGAGGGCGCGCTCGTCGCTCCCCGGCACCTGATTTTATCTGCCGCCGCGCCCAACGACGACGCATGGCCGAGCTACTCTCGGACGACGAGATCGACCGGCGAATCCCCGACGGCTGGGAGCGCGAGGGCGACGAGATCGTGCGCGTCTACGAGTTCGACGACTACCTGAAGGGCGTCGCGTTCGCCAGCGAGGTCGGCGAAATCGCCGAGGAGCAGTTCCACCATCCGACCATCGAGATCGGGTACGAGGCGGTCACGGTACGGTTCACCAGCCACGAGGAGGGCGGCGTCACCGACGCCGACGTCGAGATGGCCGAGCTGACCGACGACGTTCGGTGAGTCGGAAGTGCGAGCATGGACGCCCGCTACGTCTTCGCGGTCCGGTTCCGGCTCGACCCCGCAGTCGGCGGCGTGTCGGTCGACCCCGACGAGTTCGAGACCCGACTGGCGCGCGCGGCCGACCCGCCCGGCGAGGCGGGGTGGCTCTTCTTCCGGGACAACCTCTGGCGCGGCGAGATAACCGACGAGGCCCACTTCCGCGAGTTGACCGAGGACGCGCTGGGCGTGACGGACGCGCGGGGCGTGACGGTGCTGTCGGTGGAGTACCGCGCGTTCGAGACCGACGAGGCGTACCTGACGGCGTTGAAAGACGAGATTCGGAGCGACCTCGCGCAGTTCAACGCCGACTCGGTCTCGGCGGTGCTGCACAAGTACCTCGGGAGTTCGCTCGAAGTCGAACGCTCGTAGTTCCGGAAAACGTTTATTTTTCCCGAGCGCCTACCCGACTGTCCCTATGGTCGCCCGCGAGTACGATTACTGGCTGCTCGACCTCGACGGCACACTCGTCGACGTCGACTGGTCGTACCCCCGGTCGGTGTTCGACCGGGTCGGGACCCGGCTCGGCCGGGAGTTCACCGACCGCGAGGCCGAACTCCTCTGGCACGGCCTCGGCGGGAGTCGCAACGACCAGCTCCGGGAGTGGGGCATCGACCCCGAGAACTTCTGGCCGGTCTTCCACGAGATAGAGGACCCACAGCGCCGGGCCGAGGAGACGTTTCTCCACGACGACGCCGCGTTCGTCGCCGACCTCGAGTGTCCGGTGGGGCTGGTCACCCACTGCCAGCCGTTCCTCGCGAACCCGGTCCTCGACGAACTCGACATCCGCGACTGGTTCGACGCCGTGGTCTGTTGCGACGAGGAACTGGGCTGGAAGCCCGACCCCAGCCCGGTCGAACACGCCGAGACACTGCTGGGCGTCGACCGTGAAGGCGTCCCCGCGAGCGGCGGTTCGTCGAGTCGCGGGTCCGACGGCGTGCTGGCGGGCGACGGCGCGAGCGACGTGGGCGCGGCGTGGAACGCCGGCCTCGACGCGGTCCACGTCGAGCGCCACGGCCACGCCCACCGCCAGCAGTGCGTCCTCGGCGACTATCGGGTGGAGACGTTCGAGGAACTGCCGGGACTGGCGAGTTCGGGGTAACTCGAAACGTCGAGAGCGGATTCGATCTGACCGGGACGACGGTAGCGAGCCGATTTTTGAATGAGACATCCGTACCGAGGAACGTTTAGAAAGCCCCCGCCCGCTCGCGGTCGCTCTGCGGGATATCTTGCGGGCGCAAAACTGCGCCCGCAAGATAGTGGCCGCGCACAGGCGACCACGGGCCTGCGGCCCGCGAGCGGGCGGCCCCTTTCAGTCCACCCGGACTGTCGGAGGCGTCACGGGGTGCATCCTCGTGGACGACCCCACCGCGCGCTACCGGTCGAATCCCGGCAGGTCGTCGAGTATCCCGTCCAGTTCCGCGTTCAGCGCCGTCCGAAGCGCCGCGACGCCCGGCTTCTCGGCGCGGTCGGGATTCCCCAGCACGCGGACCGTCTCGGTGCCGACCGGGACGAAGCCCAGTCCGAGCTTCTCCGCCGTCGCGCGCAAGCCGAGGCCGGCATCGGCGTCGCCCGTGGCGACCTTCCGGGCGGGGCTCTCGTGGGCTTTCGCCGCCAACTCGAAGCCGTCGATGGCGTCGGTGAGGTCCCTGCGGCTCGCGGCCCGGTCGTCGGCGAGGTCGGCGAGTGCGGCGTCGAGGGAGGTCCGCAGGCCCGAATCGCTCCCCCGGTTGACGAACCGCAAGTCGCGGTCGACGAGGTCGGCGAGGCCCGCGATTTCCTCGGGGTTGCCCGCCGGGACGACCAATCCCCACTCGCGCTCGTAGGCGGCGAGTTGCTGGGACGCGACGTCGCGGTCGTCGGGCGGGCCGGTCGTCGTGACCGCGACGTCCGGTACGCCGTCGCGCAGGCGACGCAGCCCCTCGCGCGAGCCGACCGCGAGGTATCTGGGTCGCTCCAGGTCGTCGAGCAGGCGGGCCAGCGCGGGGTCGTCCTCGCCGACGCCCAGCACCGTGGGCGGGCGCACGTCCGGGGAGAACAACTGGACCTCGACGGACTCGCCCTCGGCGAGGTAGGCGGTGTCGGCCGGCACCTCGACCACGCCGTCGGCGGCCACGAGGCTGGTGGTCGCGCCGCTGCCTTTGTCGACGGTGTAGGCCACTACCTCTTCGCCGGTCTCGACCAGCCCGACCGGCAACATTCGGGTCCGACCCTCCGAGTACCGCTCTTCGGCGGCCAGCCGAGCCGCGACGGTCGCGGTCGCCGGCTCGGGCAGGCCGGCGGCGTCGCGGACGGCGGGCGCGACGAACGTCCGGAAGATGGTGAGCGCCGAGACCGGGTAGCCCGGCAGGCCGACGTACGCCGACCGGTCGAGTCGACCCACCAGCATCGGTTTGCCGGGCTTGACCGAGACGCCGTGGAGCAGGAGTTCGCCCCGGTCCTCGATCACCTGATATATGACGTCGACCGCGCTCGCGCTCGTCGAACCCGAGGACAGCACGAGGTCGCACTCGTCGGCCGTCCGGCGCAGGACGGCCTCCATCTCGTCGTAGTCGTCCCCGGCGTGGGGGTAGAGTTCCGGCTCGCCGCCGGCCTCCGCCACGGCGCTCGCGACGGCGTAGCTGTTGACGTCGTATATCTGGCCCGCCCCGCTGTCGAGGTCCGCGCCGGGACGGACGAGTTCGTCGCCGGTCGAGACGATGCCGACGGTGGGTTTCGCGCGGACCGGCACCGAGTCGACCCCGAGCGCCGACAGCAGGCCGATTTCGCGTGGCGTGAGCCGCGTTCCCGGGCCGAGCGCGCGCTCGCCGGCGGCCACGTCCGCGCCCGCGAGCATCACGTGGTCGCCCGGTGCGACGGCGGTCCGGACGAGGACCGCGTCGCCGTCTTCGGACTCTTCCGTCCGCTCGACCATCACCACGGCGTCCGCGCCGGGCGGCATCACCGCGCCGGTCGAAATCTCGGCGGCTTCGCCCTCGTCGACCGCGACTGTCGGCTCCTCGCCCGCGTGGACGGTCCCCGCGAGGTCGAGGACTGCGGGGTCGGTCTCGTCCGCGCCGAACGTGTCGCGGGCGCGGACCGCGTAGCCGTCCATGCTCGCGCGGTCGAACCCCGGCACGTCGAGGCCGGCGTCGATTCGCTCGGCCAGCACCCGACCTCGGGCGTCTTCGAGCGGGACGCGCTCGGCGTCGGGCGTGAGGTCGAGGCTAGCGATTGCGTCTCTGGCGTCCTCGGGGTCGGCGAGGTCCCTGAACTCCTTGCGGTCGGTCATTGCGTATCACTTCCCGACGGGACGGTTGGAGCCGACGAGTCGGTGGTCGATTCGTCCTCGAAAGCCCCCGCCCGCTCGCTACGCCTCGAAGATATTGAAACACGGGAGAAGACAGCCGACAACAACACCCCGAAAGCCCCCGCCCGCTCGCGGTCGCTCAGCGACATATTCGGCGCAAACCGCACGCCGAATAGGGGTCGCTGAAGCGACGGAACTGCACGCGAGCGGGCGGCCCCTTTCGGTCCGCCCGGACGGTGGAGCGTCGAATCGGGCCCAATCCGGTGGGCAGTCCCACCGGGCGTGAGCCTCACGCCGCCCCAGCCTCGGCGAGCGCCTGAACGCGCTCGCCTCCCTCGCGCAGTCGGTCGCGCCCACGAGAGGGCGCGACCGTGCGCGCCGACCGCCGGCCGACCAACCGGCGCGTTCCGCCCGGTAGGCCATGCCCCCGCCTCGGCGGACTGAAAGGGCGAGCGGCGCTCGGGGAAGGCGGACGACGGAAGCACCGCAGGGAGCGACCGCAGGGAGCGACCGAGGAGCGCAACGAGTCCCCCGACCCGAGCGCCGCGAGGGCTTTCGGGGCGGTTGCCGCTCCAGTGGCCCTTGCGGTCCTGTATGCGAGGGCTTTCGAGGCGGTTGTCGTCCCAGTCGCTTCTACGGTGCTGTTCGCGGATGCGTCCGAGGAAGTCGCTATCGCGGTCCGTCCGACCGCTCATGGAAGCGCCTCCCAGTCCTGCACCTCGACGGTCTCGCCCGCGGGAATGCCCTCCCGGTCCTCCGGCACGACGACCCAGCCGTCCGCGAGCGCGACGCTCGACAGCACGCCCGACCCCGAGGCCCGCGTCGGGGTCGCGGTCGTCTCGCCCTCCGCGCTCGCGTCGACTTCCACTCGCGCGAACGTCCGGATGCCCGGCTCGCTCCGTATCTTCCGGTCGAGTCGCGCCTCGGTCGCGGGCAGGGGCCCGCACGGGAGCCCGCCGACCGCCTTCAGCGCGGGCCGGAGGAACTGGACCGCGTTGACGATGCACGCGACCGGGTAGCCCGGCAGCATCACCACCGGCGTCCCCTCGACCGCGCCGACCGCGACCGGGTGGCCGGGCTTGAGCGCGACGCCGTGGACCAGCACCTCGCCGAGGTCGGCCACGACCTCGGGCGTCAGGTCGCGCTCGCCCACCGACGACCCGCCGATGGTGACCACCACGTCCTTCGTGAGGTCGCGCTGGACGGCGGCCCGGAGCGCGTCCGGGTCGTCGGTCACCGGGTCGCGGAGCGTCGGAACGCCGCCCCACCGCTGGGCGAACCGCGCGACCGTCAGCCCGTTGGTCTCGACGACCTCGCCGGGGTCCGGGTCGGCCGCCACCAGTTCCTCGCCGGTCGGAACCACGCCGACGGTCGGGCGCTCGCGCACCGCGACCGTCTCGACGCCGACCGAGCGCAGCAGGCCGAGGTCGGAGGGTCTCAGGCGGTGGCCCGCGTCGTACAGGCGCTGGCCCGACTCGACGTCCTCGCCGACGGGCGCGACGTTCTCGCCGGGCGCGACCGCGTCGAAAACCTCCACCTCGTCACCGAAAACGTCGGTCTGTTCTATCATCACCACCGCGTCCGCGTCCGCGGGGAGTTCGCTCCCGGTGTGGACCCGGATCGCACCGCCGGGCGCGACCGCGTCGGCTCCCGCCCGCTCGCTCGCCGCTCCGCTCGGGCGGAGCACCGCGGGCGAGCGGTCGCTCGCGCCGAAGGTGTCCTCGGCCCGCACCGCGTAGCCGTCCATCGCGGCGCGCGGGTAGTGGGGGACGTTGCGCTCGGCGACCACCGGCTCGGCGAGCGCCCGCCCGTCGGCCGCTTCGAGGGGTCGCTCCTCGACCCGCTCGTGGGGGTCGACCGCGTCGAGCAGGCGTCTGCGGGCGTCGTCGAGGCGCGTCCTGTCCTTGAACCCGGACCGCTTCCGGTCGGGCGACTCGTCGCTCATGGGGTGGAATCGGCCTGCCTCGGGCAAAAGCGTGTGGGACGGAGCGACTGGACCGCCGACGCCGGCCGGCACGGGTCGGACCACACCCTTTTTCGCCCTTCCGTCCCAAAACGGGAGTATGTCAGCGCTTCGCGACGCGATGCGGGAGTTGCCCGACGCGGTGTTCGCCGACCTGTTGGAGAGCGACGACGCCTACCTGCTGGTCGTCGACCTGCCCGGCGTCGTCGACGACACGGTGGACGTCGAAGCGACCGACGGGACGCTCGAGATCGAGGCGCGCCGCGAGAAGGACGTCCCCGTCGCGTTCTCGTACCTCCAGGAGGACAGGTCGCCGTTCCTCGACGCCGAGCTACCGCTGCCGCCCGACGCGACCGGCGCCGGCGCGCGCGCGACCATCGACCGGGGCGTGCTGGAGTTGCGCCTGCCCAAGCGCGACGCCGCGCCCGAGCGAGAGATTCCCGTCGAGCATCGGTGACCGCGCGGGGTGGTCACACTGGTCCAACTCCGCGCGTACCGGCGGTTCCTCGTCGTGGCGTACCACTTCCTGCCGCTGTTGGTGAGCTACGCCCGCGACCGCCGCCGGTTCGTCCTGTTCGGCCGGTCGCGGCAGGTCGACGCCCAGACCCGCGTCGAGCGGGCCGAGACCCTGCTGGAGTCGCTGCTGACGCTCGGCCCGACGTTCATCAAGTTCGGCCAGTTGCTGTCGACCCGTCCCGACGTGCTCCCGCCCGAGTACGTGGACGTGCTCTCCCGATTGCAAGACGAGGTGCCGCCCGCGCCGTGGGCCGAGGCCCGGGTCGTACTCGAAGAGGAAATCGGTCCCGTCGAGGAGCACTTCGACGACTTCGACACCGACCCCATCTCCGGGGCGAGCCTCGGTCAGGTGTACACCGCCGAAATCGACGGCGAGGAGGTCGCGGTGAAGGTCCGCCGGCCCGGCATCGAGGCCCTCGTGGCGGCCGACCTCCAGGTCGTCCGGTGGGCGCTGCCGGTCCTGTTGTACTTCATCGACGACGCCCGGTCGTTCTCGCTGGAGACCCTCGCCGACGAGTTCGACCGCACCATCCGCGAGGAGATGGACTACGAGCGGGAGGCCGAGATGCTCGAAGAGATACGCGCGAACTTCGAGGGCGACGACGACGTGACGATTCCGGCGGTCGTCGGCTCTCACTCGGGCTCGCGCGTGTTGACGATGGAGTACGTCGAGGGGACCAAGATAAACGACGTCGAGGCGCTCGACGAGATGGGCGTCGACCGCCACGAACTCGCGGTGACTCTCCAGCGGGCGTACCTCCAGATGATGCTCGAAGACGGCGTGTTCCACGCCGACCCCCATCCGGGGAACCTGTCGGTCCGGCCCGACGGCACCATCGTCTTCTACGACTTCGGCATGTCCGGCCGGGTCGACGAGTTCGTCCAGAACAAGATAGTCGAGTTCTACGTCGCGGTGGCCAACCAGGACATCGACGGCATCCTCGACGCGCTCGTCGAGATGGGGACGCTCAGCCCGGAGGCCGACCGCGCGACGATGGGCAAGGTGATGGAACTCGCCATCGAAGACGCTCGCGGCGAGGACATCGAGACCTACCGGGTCCAGCAGATAATCTCGCAGGTCGAGGACACCATCTACGAGTTCCCCCTGCGCTTGCCGTCGAACCTCGCGCTCGTGCTTCGGGTCGCGACGGTCGTCGAGGGGGTCTGTGTCACGCTCGCTCCCGACTTCGACTTCATCTCGACCGCCACCGACTACCTCACCGAGCAGGGGTTCCGCGAGGAGTCCATCAGGAAGTACGCCGCCCAGACGGGCGACCGGCTCCGCGAGTCGGTCGAGTCGTCGGTCCGACTCGCGCCGAAGGTCGAAGACGCTCTCGACCGCATCGACCGCGAGGACTTCCACGTCCGCGTCGACGTCGAGGACGGCGACGACGTGTTCGAACTGCTGGCCAAGCGGCTCGTCTACGGGATGTTGCTCGCCTCGGGCGCGTTCTCGACCGCGTTCCTCTACGCGACCACCGAGGTCCGGGCGGCGGCCGTCGCCGCGGCGTTCTCGGCCGGCGTCGCGGTCCTGCTCTACCGGACTTTCCGGAGTCGCGGCGGCATTCGGACGACGCCCCAGTTCACCCGTCACGAGCTACAGCGCCGGCGCGGCAGGGAGTAGCCGGTCGGCAGTGACGCCGCTCGCGCGCGCCTGGTTTTAGGATAGCCAAAATTATGTTCTTCATTTAGAAACTCTTTTTTGTAGTCGGTGTGTTGAAACGGACATGAGCCTCGCAGGGAACCTCGTACTCGTGTTCGTCGCGGGACTGGTGACGGCACTGGCGACGGGCCTCGGCGCGCTCCCGTTTTTCTTCGTCGACGAGTTCAGCGACCGATGGAACGTGACGCTGTGGGGACTCGCGTCGGGCATCATGGTGGCGGCGTCGCTGTTCGGCCTCGTCAACGAGGGGCTGGCCTACACGTCGGGCGGCGTCCCGACGCTGATGGTCGGCGGCCTGTTCGCTGGCGTCGCGCTGGTCGAGGCCGCCGACAGGGCGCTCGACGCGGTCGAAGTCGGCGGGGGCGGCGAACCCGGGACGGCCGAACACGGGTCCGACGACCCCGACGACGAGGCCGACGCTCACCCCGACAACGAGACCGACGCTCACCTCGCCGACGGCGGCCACGACCACGACGACCACGCGATGGAGGCCAGAGCCTTCGCCGAGGGCGACCTCAAGACGCTCGTGCTCATCCTCGGCATCCTCACCGTCCACAGCTTTCCGGAGGGCGTCGCGGTCGGCGTCTCGTTCGCGGAGCTCGGACTGGACGGCGGCCTCCAGCTGCTCGGCTTCTCGATTCCGCTGCTCGCGGTGTTCATGACCGTCGCCATCTCCATCCACAACGTCCCGGAGGGGACCGCCATCGCCATCCCGATGCGGGCGCTGGGGCTCTCGAATTGGCGGATGGTCGGCGCGGCGGTGTTCTCCAGTCTGCCCCAGCCCGTCGGCGCGGTCATCGCGTTCGCGTTCGTGCGCTGGGCCGAGGCGTTCCTCCCGTTCGGCTTCGGGTTCGCCGCCGGCGCGATGGTGTACCTCGTGGCCACGGAGTTCGTCCCGGAGGCGCTCGAAACCGGCGCGGACCTGCCCAACGGCGGCTACAGGGAACTCGCCGTCGGGTTCGGCCTCGGCATCGTGGCGATGGTGCCGCTGATGTACGTGTGACGGGACCTCTCCACTCGACTCACGCGTTGTACAGCGAGACCCACAGCAGCGCGCCGACGAGTACCGCCATCATCGGCCCGAGCAGTATCACGACCGCGATCACCTGACCAGTCGACACGCTGGGCGCGGCCAACATTCCTACGGGGACCGTCAGGAAGCAGCCGACCAGTCCGAGCGCGGCGACCGCGACGGTCCGGTCGGCGTCGGCCTGACTCGCGTCGAACGGCGGGAACCCGAACCGGTCGGGAAGTTCCCGAGCGTCGGCGACGGGACCGACCCGGCGGGTCGACTCGTCGGACCAGTCGGCCGCGAACGTGACCACGCTGGTCCCGAACAGCCGGCTCGTGATTCGACGTTCGACCGACGGGTCGCGGACGGCGTCGACGTCGCAGGCCCACTGTGGCTCGTCGAGCCACGTATCGTAGCAGACGAACGCGTCGCCCCGGCGCTGGTATTCGAGCGTCCCGTACCGCAGGTAGTGTGTCAGGAGGCTCGCGCCCGCGAGGACCCCGACCACCGCGACGCCGACCAACAGCGCCTCGACGCCGACGACCAGAACTGCCAGCGCGACCAGCAGGAGCGAGAACACGCCCAGTTGGCTCACGAACGTCAGCGCGACCGGCACCAACCCGCTGAACAGCACGGCCGCCGTGTCCGTCCCCAGTCGCTCGTCGGGGGGGTCGTCGGGCACGTCGACGGTCGGCGGTGGCTCGCCGGTCTCGACGTTGCCGAACAGTCGCTCGCCGAGACGGTGGGGCTCCCCGCCGAGGTGGTCGACCCAGAACCCGTAGCCGTCGGCGAGCGTCTTCACGACGACCACGATGAACAGCGACAGGGTACCAGCAGTCCGCGATTCGCCGAGCGAGGCCAGCAACGGCAGCAGACAGACCACCAGCAGGAACTGTCTGACGGGCGTCGCCGCGACCGCGCGCGCCGACACGTCGGCGTACTCGCCCCGCCCGACGTACTCGGTCCGGAACTCGGCGAGTCGCGTGGCCACCAGTCCGAGTCCCGACACCAGGACCGTCAGCGACACCGCGTCGGACAGCGCGGCCAGCGCGTCGGCCAGCACGAGCGCGCCGGGGACCGCCCAGGCGAACAGAAACGTGCCGGTCATGCCGAGCGTGAACGGCAGGTTTCGCGGGTAGACCGGCGGCAACCCGTCCAGCACCGCGACGCCGCCCCGCTTCTCCCGGAGTTGCGGGAACGGGAGGTCGGTCGCGCTCATGCGGACGCTGGGTAGCCGTTCGGCGAACAGCATCTTCAGCGACGCGATGGCGGCCGTCACGACGCCCTCGATGCCGTAGAGGACTAAAAGCGCCGAGAGGTTCCACTCCCAGACCGCCACGCCGACCAGCGGGAGGGCGTTCCCGGCGACGAGCAGTCCGGCCCGGCCGCCGTGACCGACGAGGACGTTCGCGCGACCCATCGTCTCGGAGGTGAGAAGTGGCGGACTTAGCTGTGGCGGAGTCCCTGACGACCCTGTGACCCCGACGTGATGGCTGCGACCGTCGTTTCATCCGTCCAGTAGTGTTCAGATTAGCGCCACCGGCCACGAGTTGCGCTCGGCGAACGAATCCACGTCCTTGGTGGACTGAAAGGGCGAGGCGCGCTCGCGTTCGCGTGGTCGTCTCAGCGACCGCTCTCCGTCGCAACCACGTCCGTCGGAGGTGTCGCTGAGCGACCGCGAGCGCGCCGAGGGCTTTCGAGGAATTGGTTGCGGTCACAGCCGCTTATTTGAACAGTCCTATCCGTCTCAGAAGAACGCTTTTGACGGTGGTACGTACGTGTACGTGCATGGGCACGAAGACTATCTCGCTCGCCGATGACGCCTACGAGCGCCTCAAAGCCGAGAAGAAGGAGGACGAGAGCTTCAGTGACGTCGTTCGACGGATAACGGACGGTGCCGAACTCGGCGACTTCTACGGCGTCCTGAGCGAGGAGACGGCGGAGGAACTCGAAGACGCCGTCGCGGAGCGTCGGTCCGAGCGAATCGACGGCCTCGACGTCGTCTCCTATTAGCCTCTGCCCCTTCCAGTAGCTTTTCGCCCGCTCGGCTCGACGCTCCAGCATGGACATCGCACCGTTCGGACTCGAACGCTGGTTCGCCGAGTACGAACACGAGGCCGACATCATGCTGGCCGAGAGCGGCATCCGGAGCCTCGACGCCGACCGATTCGACCTCGACCCCGGCAAGTTGGGCTACGTCATCCCGACCAACGGCGACCCCGAGTTCCGCGCGGAGGTCGGCGACCGCTACGACCGGTCGGCCGACGAGGTACTGTTCACCTGCGGGACCCAGGAGGCCAACTTCCTCGCGTTCCTCGCGTTGCTCGGCGGGAACGCGGGTCGAGACGGCGAGGGTGACCACGCGGTCGTCGTCACCCCCACGTATCAGGCGCTCCACGCGGTCCCCGAGGCCGTGGGCGACGTGACCCGGGTCGGACTCGAACCGCCGGAGTGGGAACTCGACGTGGAAGCCGTGTCGGACGCGATTCGGCCCGAAACCAGCGTCGTCGTCCTGAACAACCCGAACAACCCCACCGGGCGCTACCACCCCGAGGAGAAGGTGCGCGCGCTCTACGACCTCGCCGCCGACAACGACGCCTACCTGCTCTGTGACGAGGTGTACCGGCTGCTGGCCGACGAGCCGCTCGCGCCGGTCGCGAGCATGGGCGAGTACGGCGTGAGTACGACGAGCCTCACCAAGGCCTACGGCCTCGCCGGCCTGCGATTCGGCTGGCTCGCCGGCCCCGAGGCGGTGGTCGAGGCGGCGTGGCGCTGGAAGGACTACACCACCATCTCGCCGTCGCTGTTCGGCCAGCACGTCGCACGACAGGCGCTCGGCGACGCCGAAGACGGGATTCTGTCCGAGAACCGCGACCTCGCGGCGCGCAACCGCGAGCGCGTCCGGGCGTTCGTCGACGAGCGCGACCTGTCGTGGTACGACCCGGTCGGGGTCAACGGCTTCGTGTCGGTGCCCGACGGCTTCGCGGGCAGTCGGGAGTTCTGCCGGACGGTCGTCGAGGAAGAGAGCGTGGTACTCGCGCCCGGCGACCTGTTCGGCTACGACGACTACTTCCGCATCGGGTTCGGCCTGCCGACCGACGAACTGGAGGACGGGCTCGCGCGAGTCGGCGACTGCATCGAGCGCCACTCCCGGTAGCTGCCGACCGTCGGTCGTCCGACATCTTTCCCGAAACGAGATTAAACGGTCTTATAAAATGTCTAGGGGAATCTAAACCCGTCGTAAAAGGTGGTCGGCCGGCGATGAAACCGAGGGAAAGCCGAGCTGCCGGGGTGAAACACGCGAATTTTCGCTAACGCTCTGGCCCTTATATGGGGTCGGCGTTCGTGGGGTGGAGTAAGAACGATGTCGAACGCACCCTCCACCTTCGACGCGACGCACGCGACCGGAACGGCCGACGAGTCGACGACCGCCCTCCCGAGTCTCGCACGAGCGGCGGGCGAGGCCGCCCGCGAGCGGGTCCAGTTCACCGGCTTCTGGTCGGCGGTCCTGCTCCCGCTGGTCTACGTCCCGATGCTCGTCGGGGGCGCGGCGGCCAGCCGTCCGTCGGCGGTCGTCGCCCTGCTCGGGGCCCACGCGCTCGCGCTCGTCGCTGGGCACGGCTACCACGAGGAGTGACCCGCGTCGCCGGGCGAAAATGCATTCCAAACTGTTTATACTGCCCCATCCGCTATCCGGCCGTATGGCAAGAGAGCAGAAGGAAGTTCGGGACCTGCAGGAAGGAAACTACGTGATGATCGACGACGCCGCGTGCGAGATCAACTCCTACAGCACGGCCAAGCCGGGCAAGCACGGCAGCGCCAAGGCCCGAATCGAGGCCGAGGGCGTCTTCGACGGCAAGAAGCGAAGCCTCTCCCAGCCGGTCGACGCCAAGATATGGGTTCCCATCATCGAGCGCAAGCAGGGACAGGTCGTCGCCGTCGAGAGCGCCGACGTGGCCCAGGTCATGGACCTCGAGACCTACGAGACCATCACCATCAAGACGCCCGAGGGCGTCGACCTCTCGCCCGACGACGAGATAGAGTACCTCGAGATGGACGAGCAGCGCAAGATTCTCGGATAGATGTTCCCCGGTGCGTCCGCCGACCGCGAGGCGGCCGACTACGTGGTCGTGGGCGCGCCCCTCGACGTCTCCACGACGTTCCAGCCGGGCGCGCGGTTCGGCCCCGACCGAATCCGGCAGTTCGCCCGGTCGTACGACGACTACGACCCGCGCGCCGACCGGCACTTCTCGGACCTCTCCGTCCACGACCACGGCGACGTCCGCGCGTGGGACGACGCCGACGAGTACCTGGAGTACCTCGACGGCGTCCTGACCGACGTGCGGTGGGACGACGCCCTCCCGCTCGTGCTGGGGGGCGAGCACACCGTCACGCTGGCGGGCGTGCGAGCGACCGACCCGGACGTCTTCGTCTGTCTCGACGCTCACCTCGACCTCCGTGAGGCCTACGACGGCAACCCGCTGAGCCACGCCACGGTGACCCGCCACGCCCTCGACACGGCCGACGAGGCCGTGATTCTGGGCGCTCGAACGGGCAGCGAGCCCGAGTACGAGCGCGCCGCCGAGTCGGACGTGACCGTCGTCGCGCCCGAGGCGGTGCCCGACTGGACGCCCGCGTTCGACGCCGACGAGTCGGTCTATCTGAGCGTCGACGTCGACGCGGCCGACCCCGGATTCGCGCCCGGCACGGGCACGATGGAGCCGTTCGGCCTCCGTCCCCGCGAGCTGCGCGACGCGGTCCGGGACGTGGCCGAATCCAGCGACGTGGTCGGGTTCGACGTGGTCGAGGTCAACGACCGCGACGACGGCCAGTCGGCGGCGCTGGCGGGCAAACTCCTCCGCGAGTTCGTCTTCTCGCACGCCGCCTCCGACGAGGCGTGAGCCGGGTCGACGAACCGCCGTTCGGACGAAGGCCGGGCCAGTTTCGGCGTCGGCAGTCCGACCAGCCGCCGGTTTCGACGGGCCGACCGTTAATGAGTCGACCGACTAACTGCCGCCCTCGGCCGACCGAACGGGCAGGCCGGGGTCGCGCCGACGGTTCGGGCCCCACCGCGTTGGGTGGGCGGTGCGACCGCGAGCAGCGAGTGTGACGTTGTCCGCGCGAGCCGACGCGCGCCGCTGGAACACGTCGAACTCCCGCGCGCCGAGCGACCCCGCGCCGTCACGAGGGCAGACGCGCCGTACCGGCTCGCACTCCGGACAGTTGGCAATCCTTAAGGCCGCGTCCGGGCTACTCGGCGACAGCATGAAAGTAGTCGTCTCCATCGGCGGGAGCGTCCTCGCGCCGGACCTCCGCTCCGAGCGCGTGCGCGCCCACGCCGACGTAATCGAGACCCTCGCCGCCGAGGGCTGCACCGTCGGAACCGTCGTCGGGGGCGGTGGCGTCGCACGGGAGTACATCGGCGCGGCCCGCGAGCTGGGAGCCAACGAGATCGAACTCGACGACATCGGCATCGACGTGACCCGGCTGAACGCCCGGCTACTCATCGCGGCGCTGTCCGAACAGGCCGCCCCGAGCCCGCCCGAGGACTACGAGTCCGCGGGAGCCGCGATGCACCGGGGCGACATCGCGGTGATGGGCGGGGTCACGCCCGGCCAGACCACCGACGCCGTCAGCGCCGCGCTCGCCGAGTACGTCAACGCCGACCTGCTCGTCTACGCCACCAGCGTCGACGGCGTCTACAGCGACGACCCCAACGAGACCGACGACGCCCGGAAGTACGACGAACTCGACGCGGGCGAACTCGTGGACGTCATCGCCGGCCTGGAGATGAACGCCGGGAGTTCGGCTCCGGTCGACCTGCTCGCGGCCAAACTCATCGAGCGGTCGGGCGTGCGCACCATCGTCCTTGACGGCACCGAACCCGAGCGCATCGCCGACGCGGTCCGGTACGGCGACCACGCCGGCACCGACATCGTCCCCGACGGCGCGGACGACCAGATGACCTACTGGGTCCGCGACGAGCAATGAGCGACGCGGACCCCGACCGGCCTGCGGCCCGCGAGACCCACGCCGACGACGACCCCTACGTCCTCCAGGGCTCTCAACCCCACCCGTTCTGGGCCGAGTCGGTCGCCGAGAAGATTCTGGAGCGCGACCCCGACGACCCGGTCGTCATCAAGGGCGGCATCTCGCCGTCGGGCGTCCCGCACCTGGGCAACATGAACGAAATCGTGCGGGGCTACTTCGTCGCGGAAGCCCTGCGCGACCGGGGCCGGACGGTCCGGCAGGTGTTCACCGCCGACGACCGCGACCCGCTCCGGGGGCTGCCCCGAAAGCTCGCGGACCTCGACGGGAACGTGGTCGACCTCGGCGACGTGAACGCCGGTGCCTTGGGCCGCAACCTCGGCAAACCCTACACCGCGATTCCGGACCCCTTCGGCTGCTGTGACTCGTACGGCGAACACTTCTCGACCCTCATCGAGCGCAGCGCCGAACTGCTCGGCGTCCCGGTCGAGACGGTGTCGAACACCGACCTCTACGAGTCGGGCGAGTTCGAGGCGGTGACCCACTACCTGCTCGAACACCGCGAGCGGGCCCGCGACGTCCTCGGCCACTATCAGGACAAGGTCGACGCCGAGTACGTTCCGTTCAACCCCATCTGCGGGGCGTGTGGCAAGATAACCGAGACCGTGACCGCAGTCGACCTCGGCGACAGCCCCGGGGAGACCACGGTCGAGTACCGCTGTACCGACATGGAGGCCGGCGACCAGACCATCGAGGGCTGTGGTCACGAGGGGACGGCCACCCTCCGGGAGGGAAAGCTCCCGTGGCGGTTCGAGTGGCCCGCCCAGTGGCAGGTGTTGGGCGTCGACCACGAGCCGTTCGGCAAGGACCACGCGGAGGGCTCGTGGCCCAGCGGCGCGGACGTCGCCCGGAACGTCCTCGACGTCGAACCGCCCTCCCCGATGGCCTACGAGTGGTTCACGCTCGACGGCGAACCGTTCTCCTCGTCGTCGGGTCACGTCGTCATGGTCCAGGACGTGCTGGAACTGCTCGAACCCGAGGTGGTCCGGTACTTCTTCACCAAGGACCCCGCCAAGGCGCGGGACTTCAGCGTCGAGAACCTCGAATTCCTCGTCGACGAGTTCGACGAGTTCGAGCGGGTCTACTACGGCGAGGCCGACGCCGACGACAAGCGGGCCGAAATCGCCGACGCGGCGTACCCGCCGGTCGTTCGGCCGACCGTTGCCGCCCGGTTCGACGAGGACGGCGCGCCCTCCGACCGACCGGACGCGGGGAGCGTTCCGGTCGCCGACCCCGAGCGCCGGGCGAGCGTCGACGCGGCGGTCGACGGGTCGTTTTGCGACCGGGTGCGTCTGCCGTACTCCTTCGCGGCGGTCCTCGGCATGACCGACGACCCCGACCTCCGCGAGGACATCGCTCGTCGGGAGGGCCACCTCGGCGACGACCCCGACTGGGCGGTCGCGTACGCGCTCGACCGCGTGGAACTGGCCCGCGAGTGGGCCCGCCGCACGGGCAACGCCTACGACTACGAACTCAAGCGGACCGAGATGCCCGCGGTCGACCTCGACGTCGAGGTCGAGGCGGCGCTCGACGAACTCGCCGACTTCGTGGCGACCCACGACGACCCCGACGAGATTCAGGGCGAGATATACGAGACCGCCAAGCGCCACGACGTCGACGTCGGCGAGTTCTTCGCGACCGGCTACCGGCTGTTCTTCGACGACGAGGAGGGGCCCAAGCTCGGGCCCTTCCTCGCCAACCTCGACGAGGAGTTCGTGCTGGCTCGGCTCCGCCGCGAGGAGTAAACGCTCCCTACTCCGAGTTCAGGGCCGGCATAACAAAGTGTCTCGCGGCCCTCCGTCGACGTGAGCGTCGGACGGCGGCTCTCGCCGACCGACCCACGGAGCGTTACTATGGCAATAATCGAACTCAATCTCGAGAAACCCGCGCTCAAGCGGGTCGAATCGGGCGAGAAACCGTCGCGAACGACGACCACGGAATCGACCTCGGGGAACCGAGACACCACCGAATCGAGCGAATCGACCGTGGACGTCGGAACTCCGGCCGCGGAATCGGGTCCGGCGTCGACGACGGGTCAGGAACCCGACCGGCAGTCCGACTCCGGGGGGAAGAGCCGCCTCCGGAAGTACGGCCGCCGGATGGCGATTCTGGGCGGTACGGCCGCGGGCGTGGCCGCCGCGCGAAAGCTCCGGCAGCGCCGAAAGGCCGGGTCCGACCAGCAGGACCTCGACGACGACTGGCAGACCGCCGACCCCACCTCGTCGTCGGAGTCGTCGAGTCGGTGAAGTCGGGCGACGCCGCCGGGGGCGTGGGCGTTCCCAAACGCCTTTGACCGCCGCGTCCTTTCTTTCACGCGATGAACACGCTCGCGTGGGTAGTCGCCGGCATCGCGCTCTACTGGTTCGGGATGCTCTACCTCGACTCGCAGGGCCTCCTCCCCGCCTCCGTCGGAACGCAGGGGCCGATTCTGACCGTCCACACTCAGCGGGGCAAGCAGTTCCTCGACTGGCTCGCCGGCCCCAAGCGCCTCTGGCGAGCGTGGGGGAACTTCGGACTCGGCGTGGCGCTGGTCGTGATGGCGGGCACGTTCGTCCTGCTGGTGGTCCAGGCGGTCGCCATCGTCCGGAACCCGCCGCCCGCCTCGCCCGCGACCCAGCCCCGGAACGTCCTCGTGATTCCCGGCGTCAACGATTTCCTCCCGCTGTCGGTCGCGCCCGAGATTCTGCTCGGACTGCTCGTGGGCCTCGTCGTCCACGAGGGCGGCCACGGGCTGCTGTGCCGGGTCGAGGACATCGAGATCGAGTCGATGGGTATCGCGGCGCTCGCGGTCCTGCCGGTCGGCGCGTTCGTCGAACCCGACGAGGAGAGCCGCGCGAACGCCGACCGGGGCAGCCAGAGCCGGATGTTCGCGGCCGGCGTCACCAACAACTTCGCGGTGACCGTGGTGGCGTTCGCCCTGCTGTTCGGCCCGGTCGTCGGCTCCATCGCGGTCGCGCCCGGTGCCGCCATCGGCGGGTCGTTCGACGGGTCGGCCGCCGCGCAGGCGGGCATCGGCGGGGGCGACCGCATCGTCGCGGTCGACGACGAGCGGATAGAGAGCAACGCCGACCTCGAGGCCACGCTCGCCCGCATCGACGACCGGACGGTGACGGTGACGCTGGCCGACGGCGAGGCGGTCGACCTCCAGCGGTCGCTGCTCGTCACCGCCGTCCATCCCGACTCGCCGTTCGCGTCGGCCGTCACCGTGAACGCCGACGACACCACGACCGTCGCGGCGGTCAACGACACCGAGGTCTACACCGAAGACGAGTTCCGGCAAGCGGTCGCCGGCTCGGAGGTCGCCACCCTGCGGACCGGGAGCGGCGACACCGTCACCGGCCCCGTCGGCGCGCTGGTGACCGTCCAGTCGGGCGGTGGTGGCGCGGCGGCCGGGCTGCCGGCGGACGAGACGGTCGTCGTCACGGCCATCGACGACCGGCGGGTCCCCAACACCTCGGCGCTGACCGCCGCGTTGGACCGATACGAACCGGGCGACACCGTCACCGTGGCGGCGTTCGTCGACGGCGAACGCGACGAGTACGGGGTCACGCTCGGCGAGGGCGACGACGGGTCGGCAGCGATCGGCGTGCTGGTGACCCAGGGGTACAGCGGCGTGGAGTTCAGCAGCGTCGGCGTGCAGTCGTACCCGGCGGCCGAGTTCCTCAGCGTGCTCGGGGGCAACCTCGGCGACTTCCTGTTCGCGAGCGGCGGGCCCGTCGTCTCGTTCCTCTCGGGGCTGTTCGGCGTTCTCATGCTCCCGTTCTCCAGCATCTCGCTGGGCACGACGTTCAACTTCGCCGGGTTCGTCGGGCTCAACGGCGGCTTCTACGCCGCGACTGGCGGCCCGCTCTCGTTCCTCGGCGAGTGGGGGCTGTTCGTGCTGGCGAACGCGCTGTTCTGGACCGGATGGATAAACCTCAACCTCGGGTTCTTCAACTGCATCCCGGCGTTCCCGCTCGACGGCGGCCACATCCTCCGGACGAGCACGGAGGCGGTCGTCTCGCGGCTCCCGACGAGTCAGAACCGCGAACTTGCCACGATGGTCACGACGACCGTCGGGCTGACGATGCTGGTCAGCCTGCTGTTGATGGTGTTCGGGCCCCAGCTGCTGTCGGGATAGCGGCGTCCCGCGATTCGAATCAGTCGCCGTCGTCCAGCCCCATCCGCTCGTGGAACTCCTCGGGCGTGTCCGGGACGCGCTCGAAGTCGCCGAAGTCGCGCTCGTGGTGGCGGGTCAACTGCTCGACGACCCACGCGCTGAACTCCTCGTCGAACCGCCACTCGTCGGCGCGGTCGTCGACCTCGAACCGGTCGTCGGTGGCGAACGCGACGAAGACGTGGTAGAACCCGAGGATGACGTCGGCGAAATCGCGGGCCTTGCCGCCGGTCTCCTCGCGCTTGCTTTCGAGTTCCTCGCGGCCCGCGTCGGTGAGTTCGAAGTACTTGCGGTCGGGTTCGTCCTCGCGGTCGATGCGCTCGGCCCAACCCTTCTCCTCGAACTTGTAGAGGATGGGGTACACCGACCCGTAGGAGGGCTCCCAGTGGCCGCCGCTGATGGACTTTATCTCCTTGAGAATCTCGTATCCGTACCGAGGCTTCTCGTCGAGTAGTTCCAGTACGAGATACGCGATGAGTCCTTTCGGCGGACCGCTTTTCCGCATTGGGAGGTGATTCCCGCCGAATTTTTGAAAGGCTTTCGGTCGGGGAAACGAGCGTCGCCGGTGCCGGGAGCGGCTGAAACGCAAAACCCTATTACCGCGCCGGACCCCAGTTCCGGACATGCCCCGACAACCCCCTGCGACCAACGAAGGCTGGTACGCGCTGCACGACTTCCGGACCGTCGACTGGGACGCGTGGCGGGCCGCCCCCGAGCGCGACCGCGAGGCCGCCATCGAGGAGGGCGTCGCCTTCCTGCGCGAGCACGTCGACGTGGTCGACGCCGACGAGGGGTCGTCGGCCGTCTTCTCGATGCTGGGCCACGAGGCCGACCTGCTCGTGGTCCACTTCCGGCCGACGATGGCCGACCTCGACACCGCCGAGCGCGCGTTCGAGGACACCGCCTTCGCCGAGTACACCGAGCGCTCGGACTCCTACGTCTCCGTGACCGAGGTCGGGGGCTACACCAACGAGGAGATGACCAACGACCCGGCCGACATCGAGGACACCGGCCTCGCCCGGTACGCCGAGAGCAAGCTCTACCCCGAGATTCCGGACGCGGAGTTCGTCTGCTTCTACCCGATGGACAAGCGCCGCGCGCCCGGCGAGAACTGGTACGACCTGCCCTTTGACGAGCGGGCCGAGATGATGGACACCCACGGCGAGATCGGCAAGACCTACGCCGGGCAGGTCACGCAGGTCATCACCGGCTCCATCGGGTTCGACGACTACGAGTGGGGCGTCGACCTGTTCGCCGAGGACGCGACCGACATCAAGGACCTGCTGTACGAGCTCCGGTTCGACGAGAGCAGTTCGAAGTACGCCGAGTTCGGCCCGTTCTACGTCGGCCGCCAGTTCCCGCCCGAGGACCTCCCGGCGTTCCTGGCGGGCGAGACGGTCCCCGCCGAGGGAAGCGCCGACGAGGGCTCGTCGGACCATCCCCACGGCGAGAGCCATCACGGTGAGAGCGAGAGCCACCACGGCGGCGAGGGTGGCGGTTCGCACCACGGCGAGTCCGAGAGCGACGACTCGGGGGCCATTCGGGGCGAACTCGAGGACCTCGACATCTACGCGGGCCAGCCCCACGGCGAGGACGTGTACGCGATGGTGCTGTACTCGGAGGCCGACCCCGACGAGCTGTTCGAGGAGGTCGACGGCCTCCGCGCGAACTTCGACCACTACGACACCCACGTCAAGACGGCCGTGTACGAAACCGACGACCGCGACCGCTCGGCGGTCGTGAGCATCTGGGACACCCAGAGCGCGGCCGACACCGCCGGCGGGTTCCTCGCGGACCTCCCCGGAATCGTCGGTCGGGCGGGAGAGGAGAGCGGCTTCGGCACGATGGGGATGTTCTACACCACCAAGCCCGACAAGCGCGAGGACTTCGTCGAGAAGTTCGAGACGGTCGGCGGCCTGCTCGCGGACATGGACGGCCACCTCGAGACCGACCTGCTGGCCAACCGCGAGGACGACAACGACATGTTCATCGCGAGCCAGTGGGAGTCCAAAGAGGACGCGATGGCGTTCTTCCGGAGCGACGCCTTCTCGGACACGGTCGACTGGGGCCGGGACGTGCTGGCCGACCGGCCGAGGCACGTCTTCCTGGCCTGAATCGGCGATTCCGGCCCGAGCGGGCGGCTCGCCCGTTTCGACCACCGGAACCACCCGCGAAAAGTACCGACCCGTAGCGCCGCAACCAAAACCCCCATCACGTCGGCACGAGAAGGTTCGGGTAAGTGAGTACGGACGACTCCATGACCAAACGACGCGTCTCCCTCCCGGACGAGATGGCGGACTCGCTCGAAGCGTTCCTCGCGGAGGTCGACGAGCGACTCTCGAACGCGGGCCCCGACGGCCCCGAGCGCACCTGCGAGGTGGTCGCGGACGTGCTGGTCGACCTCCACGGCGACCGCGAGGCCTACGAGCGCTGGCAGGACGGCGAGCGCGTCTCGCCGGCCGCGGAAGTCCGACTCCGGAGCTACGACCCCTGCAACGTCACGCTCGAAAGCGAGTACTACGCCGAGAAGGACGAGGAGCGGTTCCGGCGCTCGAAGCACCTCCAGTGGCTCTGGCGGCAGTTCGACGCCACGCCGATGGCCGACAACGTGGCGTTCGCGCTCCGATTCCGCCGGATGCTGGCCCACCATCTGTTCGCCGACTGCGGCGACGACTGCCGCTTTTTCAAGGGCATCACGTTCACCTACGGCCACAACATCTCGGTCGGGGACAACGTCGTGGTCCACGACGACGTGCATCTCGACGACCGGGGGAAGCTCACGGTCGGCGACCGGGTCTCGATCTCGGACTCGGCGCACGTCTACAGCCACGACCACGACGTGGTCGACCAGACCCACGTGACCGACTACCGCACCGTCCTCGAAGACGACGCCCGCATCACCTACGACGCGATGGTCCAGGCAGGCGTGCGGGTCGGCGAGAACGCCATCGTGGGCGCGAAGTCGGTGGTTCAGGACGACGTGCCGGCCCACCACGTCGCGGTCGGCCAACCGGCCAAGAGCGTCAAGGTAAAGCCCGGCTGGGAGGACGTGGCCGACCCGGTCGACGCCGACGTGGAAACGCCGAAAGAGGAGCGACGCATCGAGCGCGAGGTTCCGGACGACGCCGAGATATTCGACGAGTTCCAGCGCGACCTGGCTCCGCCGAGTGGGGAGTGAGACTGTGGGGCGGTTCGGTCGATAGCGTCTCGAACGGGATGGCGTCTATCGATATTCCGGGACGCGGATAGTTCGTCTTCGTCGTGAGATTATTGGTGGCGTCCCAGATTTCGTACTGCGGTCGGCGCGCGAGCAACGCGCGAGGGACGAGGACCGCACGGAGGAGCGTAGCGACGACTGAGGACCGCAGGAGGCTGGGGAGGCGTGAGGGTGCGGTTTCTCATCGGTCGAGGCAGAAGCTAGCTCGAATCCGACTCGAAACGTCGACGGACAGTCCCGTGAAGCTAGCTTCTGCTTGAGCCTATGAGAAACCGCCACAGCGCCGCGACCGCGACCGCGCCCGCCACCGCACCGCGACAGCGGGCCTCGTCCTCCCCAGCCGCCTCGCTTCGCTCGGCTCTCGGGCGATTTTGGCGCGAGATGAACTCGCGCCAGCGCGCGCCGGGATAGTCGGTGGCGGTTCGCGCCGGCGTCTCGCGATGACGAGTCGCGACGGGATGGTCGGTCGTCGTTCGTCGACAAGAATCACCGACGAGCCGACCGATTGCCACGTCCCCTCGCACACATAGCCGCATCCGTCACATTTGTATCGCCCACCCGCCACGCTCCGAGCGTGTCACTCCTGTCGGCGCTCGGGGACGCCATCCTGCCGGTGCTGTCGGTGGCCGCGGTGGGGTTCGCGCTGGGCAAGACCCGCGAGATAGACGTCCAGCCGCTCAGCACCGTCACCATCTACGTGCTGACGCCCGCGCTCATCGTCCACAGCATCGCCACCTCCGAGATGTCGGGCGGGCTGGCCGCGCGAATCGTCGGGGGCGTGCTGGCGTTCTCGGTCGTGATGATACTGCTCTCGGAGGTCGTCGGGCGACTGCTCGGCGAGTCCGAACCCGTGCTGGGCGCGCTCGTGCTCTCGTCGTCGTTCGCCAACGCGGGCAACTACGGCATCCCGCTGGCGGCGTTCGCGTTCGGGACGACCGGGCGCTCGACCGCCGTGATGTTCATCGCGGCCCAGTCGGTCGTGATGTACACCGTCGGCGTGTTCGTCGCCTCCCGGGGCACCGAGGCGTCGACGCTGGACGCGGTGACCGAGGTGTTCCGGCTCCCGCTGGTCTACGCCGTCATCGCGGCGTGGGCGGCCCGCTGGGTCGGCGTCGTCCCGGCGACCGACACCGCCGCGATGGAGACCCTCCAGCTGGTCGGCGACGCCTCGATTCCCGTGATGTTGCTGATGTTGGGCATCCAACTGGCCAACACCCGCCACGGCGCGACCCTCTCGCGGGTCGGCGTCGCGACCTCGCTCAAGCTGTTCGTCGCGCCGGCGGTCGGCGTCGCGATAGCCCTGCTGTTCGGAATCACCGCCGACTCGACCGTCGCCCGCGTGTTCGTGCTGGAGTGTGCGACCCCCGTGGCGGTCACGCCGCTGTTGCTCACCATCGAGTACGACGCCGGCGACGGCGAGGGACTGTCCGGGCCCGAGTACGTCAGCACCGCCATCTTCGTCAGCACGGTGGCCAGCGTGGTCACGCTGACCGGACTCATCGCGATTCTGGAGTCGGGCGCGGTGATTTAGCGCACTCCGGGCGCGAGTCGGCCGCTCACTCGGGCGCGACCGTCCGAATCGGGTGGGGCACCGACTCCTCGCGCAGTGCGCCCAGTTGCTCGCAACAGGACGTCCCGCTCGCGAGTACTCGGTCCTCGTCGGCGAACTCCTCGCGGAGGTCCTCGCCCACGTCCAGACTCAGCTCGTAGTACTCGCGCTTGTAGCCGAAGCTCCCGGCCATCCCGCAGCACTCGGCCGCGGAGGTCTCGACGTCGTAGCCCAGTTCGTCGAGGACCGCCGTGGTGTACCGCTCCAGTCCGAGGGTGCGTTGCTGACAGTGGGCGTGGTAGGCCACGCGCTCGCCCGACGCCGATTCGAGCGCGTCGGGGTCCGCGCCCTCGTCCAGCAGGCCGTAGACGTACTCGAACACCTCGTAGCTCGCGTCGGCGATGCGGTCGGCGGTCGACTCGCCGTCCCCGTCGGCCTCGATTTCTTCCGCCTCCAATCCGCCGAGCAACTTCCGGTAGTCGGCCCGGAACATCGCGAGGTCGCTGGGCTCGATGACCACCACGTCCCGGCCCGCGTCGAGGTGGGGGCCGAGCGCCGCCGCGACTCGCTCGGCCTGGGTCTCCGCCGTGGCGACCATCCCCTGCGAGAGCGGCGCGCGCCCGGACGCCGGCAGGTCGGGCACGCGCACGTCGACGCCCAGCGCCTCCAGCGCCCGGACGGTCGCCTTCCCGCGCTCGACCGCGACGTAGTCGGTGTACGGGTCGGGGTAGAGGACGGCCTCGCGGTCGGGGTCGCCCGCGCCGTCGGCACCGGCTCGCGACGCGCCATCGGTCCGGTCGCGCGACTCGAACCACTCCCGGAAGCTCTCGCGCCGGAAGGTCGGCAGGTCCCGGCGGGCGTCGACCCCCAGCGCGCGCTCGGCCAGCGCCCGGACGCCCGGCGCGCGAGCCAGCCAGTTCGAGACGGGCGCGGTCGCGCTCCCGAGTTTCGCCAGCGTCGAGAAGTTGCCGAACAGTCGCTTCTGGACGTCCAGCCCGCCCGATTCCTCGTCGGGCGTCAGCCCCTCCACGAGGAAGTCGAACCGGCCGTCGTCGGCCCCGCGATTCAGCCGGTCGCGGACCACGGTGTTTATCCACGGCACGTCTATCTTGACGGGACACTGATTCACGCACCGCGTGCAGCCGGTACAGAGGTCGTTGAACTCGCCCGCCGCGTCGAGCCCGTGGACGCCGGCCTCCCACCCGGTCCCGATGCCGCCCGAGTAGGTCTCGCCGCCGAAGCCGTGGCCGCCGACGTGCTGGAAGTTGGCACACGAGTTGAGACACGCCGAACACCGGATGCAGTAGAGGGTCTCGCGCAACTGGTCGTCCTCGCGCATGTCGGTCCGGCCGTTGTCGAGCAACACGAGGTGGAACTCGCGGTCCTCGGTGCCGACTTCGTCGGCCTCGAAGTCCAGCGTGGGCGCGTCGCCCGGCGGCGTCAGGAACGTCACGTACGAGGTGATGTCCTGGCCCGTGCCCGACCGCGCGATGAGTTCCACGAACGCAGACAGGTCCTCGAACGCGGGCAGGAGCTTCTCGACGCCCGCGACCGCGACGTGGGTGTCGGTCGCGGCTACGGTCTTCCGGGCGTTGCCCTCGCTGGTGACCAGCGCCACGGTGCCCGTGTCGGCGGTCACGAAGTTCGCGCCCGTCATCCCCACGTCGGCCTCGGCGATGCGGTCGGCGAGGAACTCCCGGGCGAACGCGGTCAGGTCCGCGGCGGTGTCGAGCGGTTCGTCCGGCTCGAAGTGGGTCTCGAACAACTCGGCGATGTCGGCCTCGGACTTGTGGATGGCGGGCGCGACGATGTGGCTCGGCGACTCGTCGGCCACCTGCAACACGAACTCCCCGAGGTCGGTCTCCCACACGTCCGCGCCCGTCTCCCGGATGGCGTCGTTGACCTCGATCTCCTCGGAGGTCATCGACTTGCTCTTGACCACCGAGTCGGCGTCGCACTCGCCGACCACCTCGCGGACGTACCGATTCGCGTCCGCGGCGTCGTCGGCGAGGTAGACGTGCCCGCCCCGGGACTCGACCGACTCGCGCACCCGCTCGACCAGTTCGGGCAGGCGCTCGATGGCGTCCTCCTTGATGGCGCGGGCCTCGTCTTTCAGCCCCTCGTAGTCGTCGAGGCCGGCCACCGCGTCGTACCGCCCGCGGTTGAACCCCTGGGCGTTCGCCCGCACGCTGTCGCCCTCGGCGTCGAGCAGGTCGCGGATGCGGGCGGCCTTCTGCTGGCGGCTGGCCTGCCCGCCGCTGGATTGCTTGCCGCTCATCGGTCCTCCAGCACGACGACGCTCACTTGCCGGGGGCCGTGTGCGCCGACCACGAGTTCGCCCATGTCGGCGGTCGCGCTCGGCCCGGTGGCGAACACGACGTCGCCGCCCGCCCGCGCTAACTCGGCGGCGCGCTCGACGCCGGCCGCCATGTCAGCGACCACGTCGCTGGCCGCCAGCACCGCGACGTGGTGGCCGGGCCAGAGGCTCGCGTGCTCGTCGCCTGCGGGCGTCGACGCGACCGCGACCGAGCCGTAGTCCGCGACGCCGAACCGGGCGGGCGTCACGCCGGTCCCGGCCGATTCGAGGGTCGACGGGACGGGGTCGGCGTCGACCGACTCGGGGAGCGAGACGCCCGCGAAGGGAAGCGGTGCGCCGACTGCCGGGGGGTCGAGCAGGTCCGACAGCGTCGCGTCGACCTCGGCGGCCGGGATGCGGTGGACCCCGCAGCCGGCGTCGGTCGCGCGGCGCTCGAACCGTTCGAGGGATGTGCTCACGGGTATCGTATCGGGTCCGGGACCACGTAACGATGGGGGTCGCGGCGACCCGCCTCGCCCCGGCTGGGCCCCGCCCGTTCCTCTTCGAAAGGTGATAATTTCGTCCGGGGGCGAGACGAAACGCTAACAACCTCGGAGTGTCTGTCGGATAACGATGTTACGGTCGACGGGGGAGCGGCGTTCGGCCGACCCGGACGCGCAAACGGTAGTGTACGCGGGCGAACCCACGCGAGGGGCGGCCGTGGGGGAGGCGCTGACCGGCGCGGCGGTCGACGCCGAAGCGACCGCTACCGCCGCGCTGAAGCGACTCGACGCCGGCGAGGTCGACTGCGTGGTCGCGGAGGCCGACCTCGCGGACGTCGACGGGGCCGAGTTCCTGAGCGTTGTCGGGGAGCTCTACCCGGCTGTCGGTCGGGTCATGGTGGCCGGCTCGGTCGAGGCGGTGCCCGAGGGCGTTGTCTTCGCGTCGGCGCGGCCCCGCGCGGGACTGCCGACGCGGGTCGCCCGCCGCGTCGAGCGCGCCGTCGAGTGTCGCCGGGTCGCGGCCGAGCGCGACCGACTCGCCGACCGGTTCGAGACGCTGGTCGAGCACTCGCCCGACCCCATCGTCACGGTCGACGAGGACGGGCGGGTGGCGTTCGCCAACGCGGCGGTCGAGCGCGTGTTCGGCTACGAGCTCGACGCGGTGGTCGGCGAATCCGTCGCCCGGCTGCTCGACCCGACCGTCCGCGACCGGTTCGAGGCCGCGCTCGGCGAACTGGCCGCCGACGAGGGCACCGTCGTCCGCGACTACGTGGAACTGCCGGGCCGGACCGCCGAGGGCCGCGAGATACCGCTGGCCATCTCGTTCACCGAGACCGAGCGCCGGGGTCGTCACTACTTCTCGATAATCGTCCGGGACGTGAGCGAGCGAAAGCGGCTCGAGGACCGGCTCGACGCCGAGCGGCGCAAGACCCGCGAACTCCACGACGTCGCGGTGATGCTCGAGGAGGCCGACACCGTCGAGGAGGCGTGCCGGCTGGCCGTCGAGACCGCCGAGCAGCTCCTGGAGTTCGACCTCGCGGCGGTCGACACCGTCGAGGACGGCGAGCTCGTCCCGCAGGCCGTCTCGAAGGGCGTGCCGTCCGACGGCTACTACACCACCACCTCGCTCGACGCCGACGACAAGCTCGCGGCGCGGGCCTACCGTCAGGGTGAGTCCATCCGGACCGCCGACCTCCACGCCGAGGGCGTCACGCCGGCGGCCAGCGGCTACCGGGCGGCCTTGTCGGTGCCGATGAGCGACATCGGCGTGTTCCAGACGGTCTCGGAGCAGGCCGACGCCTTCGGCGAGAGCGACCGCGAGCTCGCCGAACTGCTGGTGTCGCACCTCGCGCAGGCGCTCCAGCGCATCCGCTCGGAGCGGCAACTCGCGGCCGAGCGCGACCGGTTCGCCGCGCTGTTCGAGAACATCCGGGAGGCGACCGTCGACTACGAGCTCCGGGACGGCGAGCCCGTGGTGCGCTCGACCAACGAGGCGTTCGAGTCGGTGTTCGGCTACGACGCCGGAGCGGCGGTCGGCGAGTCGCTGGTCGAGCTCATCGTGCCCGAGGGCCACCACGAGCAGGCCCGCGAGCACGTCGAGCGGATGCGCGCGGGCGAGGACATCGACACCGAGGTCCGGCGGGCGACCGACGACGGCGTCCGGGACTTCCTGCTCCGGACCGCCCAGGTCCCCGGACGCGATTCGGGCGGGTACGTGATGTACACCGACATCACCGAGCGCAAGCGCAACGCCGAGCGCCACCGCTCGATGACCGAGGACGTGCTCGACGAGACCGACGTGGGCATCTTCGTCCTCGACGACGAGTTCGACGTGGCGTGGGCCAACGCCGCCGTCGCGGAGTACTTCGGGCTCGACCGCGACGCCGCGCTGGGGGCCGACAAGCGGACGCTGGTCGACGGCCCCGTCCGCGAGGCGGTCGCGGACGGCGAGTCGTTCGCCGAGACGGTCCGGGCCACCTACGAGGACAACAGCGACGCGGTGGAGTTCACCTGCAACGTCACGCCCGGCGACGGGCGGGCCGAGCGCCACCTCCACCACCGGAGCCGCCCCATCGAGTCGGGCCTCTACGAGGGCGGCCGGGTCGAACTCTACTACGACGTGACCGAGCGGGTCGAGCGCGCGGCGATGCTCGACGCGCTCCACGGCGCGACCCGCGACCTGATGGCGGCCGAGAGCCAGTCGACGATCTGCGAGACGACGGTCGAGACGGTGCGGGAGGTGCTCGACATCCCCTACGCCACGGTGTTCGAGTACGACGCCGAGGCCGACCTGCTCGACCCGTCCGTCCACGCCCGGGGGACCGTCGACGAGATCGGCGAGACGCCCTCGCTCGAGCCCGGCCAGGGCATCGTCGGGAACGTCTTCGAGTCGGGCGAGAGCGCGCACTTCGACAACGCGTGGGAGGACCCGCGAGCCCACGAGGACGGCGCGCCGTCGATTCGGGCCTTCGCGGCGTTCCCGCTGGGCGACTGGGGCGTCCTGTCGGTCGCCTCGACGGCGGCCGGCGCGTTCGACGACTACGAGGTCGACCTCGTGCGGGTGCTGGCGGCCAACGCGGAGGTCGCGCTCGACCGCGCGGCCCGCGAGGCCGAACTCGACGACCAGCGGAGCCGACTGGCCCAGCTCGACCGCATCAACGCGGTCATCCGGGACGTCGACCAGTTGCTCGTCCGGGCGACCACGCGCGAGGAGATACTTCAGGGCGTCTGCGACCGACTCGCCGACTCGGCCCACTACCGGTTCGCGTGGACCGGCGAGTCGATGGCCGGCTCGACCCGGGCCGAGCCGACCGCGTGGGCGGGGGTCGAGGCGGGCTACCTCGACGAGTTCGTCGCCAGGCGCGACGAGGCGGCCGACGGCGAGGGAACCGACGACGGCCCCGCGGCGAGGGCGCTGGCGACCGGCGAGGTGCAGGTCGTCGACGTTCACGGGGACGGGACGCCCCATCCGTGTCGCGAGGGGGCGCTCGAACGCGGCTACCGGTCGGGCGCGGCCATCCCGCTCAGGTATCGGGAGACGGTGTACGGCGTTCTCTGCGTCTACGCCGCCCGCGCCGACGCCTTCGACGACCGCGAACGCGCGGTGCTGGCCGAGCTGGGCGAGACCATCGGTCACGCCATCAACGCGGCCGAGAAGGAGCGGGCGCTGGTCTCGGACGGCGTGGTCGAGGTCGAGTTCCGGATTCACGACGGCACGGGCTTTTTCGCCCGCCTCCCGCGCGAGGAGGGCGGCCGGTTCGAGATCGACGGGGTCACCATGACCGCCGAGGGCTCGTTCGTCTACTTCGCGACCGTCGACGGCCTCGACCCGGACCGCGTGCTCGCGCGGGCCGAGGCGGCCGACGACGTCGAGCGCGCCCGGCTGGTCAACGAGCACGACGACGGCGACCTCTTCGAGTTCGTCTACACCGGACCGTCGCCGCTGCCCCAGCTGGTCGACCACGGCGGCAGCCTCGTGGCGGCGACGTTCACGCCCGACGGCGGCCGCAGCGTGGTCGAGCTCCCCCGGAGCGCCGACGTCCGCACGGTGGTCGAGTCGGTGCAAGAGGCCATCCCGGGGACGAAGGTGGTCGCCCGGCGCGAGCGCGAGCGCCCGGCCCGGACGGTCGAGGAGGTCCGGACCGAGCTGGACGAGGCGCTCACCGAGCGCCAGCGGTCGGCGCTGGCGGCGGCCTACTACGCCGGCTTCTTCGAGTGGCCCCGCGAGAGCAACGGCGAGGAGGTCAGCGAGTCGCTCGGGGTGACCCCGCCGACGTTCCACCAGCACCTCCGGGTGGGCGAGCGCAAGCTCCTCTCGGCGTTTCTGGACGACTAGGCGCGCGACGCGGAACGTCCTCGGGCGCGCCTGACCGTTTCCGAGGACTCGCCTCCAGTTGCGTCCCCGTATCCGAACGCTGTCCGTCGAGTCGGGACGAAACCATAAACCGCCGCGGGTCGTGTCGGGATGCATGGACGGGGAGCGACGGGCGGTCCTGCGGGGAATCGTGGGCGTAGCGGGCATCGCGGTCGGGAGCGGCGCGAGCAGTGCGGCCGTCGAGAGCGACGGGACCGGGCGGGTCGGCCGGCAGGTCGACGCGCGGCTCCGGTCGGGCGTCACGCTGTTCGACCTCGACGGCGACGGCGAGTACGCGACGACGGTCGAGCGAGCGTCCGAGCCGATTCGCGACGACGACCATCCCGAGCCGATTCGGGTGACTTCGGGCGGACGCTCGACCGTCGACTACGCGGTCTCGGTTGCCGAGCCGCCGACCGGGACCACGCTGGGCGGCCTCGACGGGCTGTCGTACGACTACTACGTGGGCGCGGACGAGGAGATTTCGGGCAATACGGACGGGACGACCTCCGGCGGGGCCGACTCGGAATACCTGTCGGGCGACCCGTTTCTGGTGGTCGAGAACGACGACGGCCGCCACGGCGCGTCGCTCGACCTCGGCGGCGCGGGGAGTTCGGGCGACAGGAGCGGGTCGACCGACGAGGGGTGGTCGACGGTCGACGTGCTGTCCCCGGCCACCGGCGGGACGGGCGAGCGCCGGTGGTACGAGTACACGCCGGTCGAGGACGGCTACGACGGCGAGTCGTTCGACGACGCCGTCGAGCGATTCGGCGAGGGGGCGCGGCTCGCGCTGGTGGGCGTGGGGTGCGGGAACGCGGTCACGCCGACTCGCCTCGACGCGGCCTTCGGCAATCTGGTGGTCGACGACGAGACCGTTCGGCTCCCGACCGCGGTCGCGAATCGGGTGTCGTGACCGCATCTGTACCGGCGAGCGCATCTGCATCCGCGACCGCTTCTCGGCGTGAGCCTCTGAGAACCGCAACAGCGGCCGCCTCCGCGACCGCAACAGCAGCTGCGACCGCAACTGGGACCCACCCGCGCCGGAACGCCCCGAAAGGAAAATAATCATACCCCGCGGCTCACAAGCAACGCCAAGAATGACGAGGGAGGGTTCAGATGCGGGTCATCATCGTCGGTGCCGGTGAGGTCGGGTCCTCGATCGCGGCGAGCCTCGCGCACGACCACGAGGTCGTCGTGGTGGACGTCGACTCCGAGCGCGTCGACGCGCTGACCTATTCGCTCGACGTGCTCGCCATCGAGGGCGACGGGACGTCGCTGTCGACGCTCCAGGAGGCGGGCGTCGGGGACGCCGACATGATAATCGCGAGTACCGACGACGACGAGACCAACCTCGTGGCCTGTGGCACGGCCAAGACCGTCGACGACCCGTTCACCATCGCGCGGGTCAAGAACGTCGACTACCTCGACACGTGGCACCACGCCGCCGACCGGGGCGCGTTCGGCGTCGACTTCATGGTCTGTACGAACCTGCTCACCGCCGAGGACATCGTCCGAGTCGTGAGCCTGCCGGCGGCCCGCGACGTCGACTCGTTCGCGGGCGGCGCGGTCCAGATGGCCGAGTTCACGGTGAGCGAGGGGAGTCCGGTCGCCGACCAGACGGTCGCGGAGGCCGACCGCTTCGACTCGCTGACGTTCGCGGCCATCATCCGCGACGACGACGTCGCGATCCCGAGCGGCGACACCTGCATCCGGACCGGCGAGAAGGTGGTCGTCATCGGGAGCCCCGAGAGCGTGCAGGGGTTCGCCCGCGAGGTCGCGCCCGGCGAGACCCCGACCGGCAGCGAGGACCTCGTCATCATCGGCGGCAGCGAGATCGGCTACCACACGGCCAAACTCCTCGAAGAGCGCGGGCTCCGGCCGCGACTCATCGAGCGCGACCACGACCGCGCCCGCGAACTCGCCGAGGAGCTACCCAACACCGTGGTCATGGAGAACGACGCGACCGACGCCGAGTTCCTCGCCCGCGAGCACGTCGACGACGCGGACGCGGTCGTCGCCGCATTGGAGAGCGACGAGAAGAACCTGCTGGTCTCGGTGCTGGCCAAACAGCTCGGCGTGCGCCGGACGGTCGCGGTCATCGAGAGCTCCGAGTACGTCAGCGTGTTCGAGACCGTCGGCGTCGACGTGGGCGTCAACCCCCGCGAGGTCACCGCCGAGGAGATAACGCGGTTCACCCGCGAACTCCACACCGAGAACGTCGCGCTCATCGAGAACGACCGGGCGGAGGTACTCGAAATCGAGGTCGACGCCGACTCCGTGCTGGTCGGCCGCCCGATTCAGGAGGCGGTCGCCGACCTGCCCGAGGGGTTCGTGCTCGGGGCCATCACGCGCGACGGCGAGTTCGTCGTCCCGCGCGGCGAGACGGTGGTCGAGACCGGCGACCACGTCGTCGTCTTCGTCGACATCGAGGTGCTCGACGCCGTGACGGCGAAGTTATGACGCTCCGCGTCGACTGGCGAGCGAGCTGTAGCCTCGTCGGTGCGGTCGTCAAGTGGCTCGCGGTTACGCTGGTGTTTCCGCTGGGCGTCGCGGTGTACTACGGCGAGGGCGCGGCCACGTTCCTCGCGACCATCGCCATAGCGGTCGGGGTCGGTGCGGGGCTCGAACGGCTCGACGACGACCCGGACCTGGGCGCGCGCGAGGGATTCTTGATGGTCGCGCTGACGTGGCTGGCGGTGTCGGTCGTGGGCGCGCTCCCTTACGTCATCGCGGGCAACGGGACGGTCGCCGGTCCGGTCAACGCGCTGTTCGAGTCGATGAGCGGATTCACGACGACCGGGGCGACCGTGATGGGCAACATCGGCTTCGAGGAGCACTCCCGGGCGCTGATGATGTGGCGACAGCAGACCCAGTGGCTCGGCGGGATGGGAATCGTCGTGCTGGCGGTCGCCATCCTCCCGGAACTGTCGGTCGGCGGCGCGCAGTTGATGGAGGCCGAAGCGCCCGGGCCGGGCATCCAGAAGCTCACGCCCCGCATCGCCGAGACCGCCCGGGCGCTCTGGAAGGCGTACCTCGGCATCACGGTCCTGGAGATGACGCTCCTGTTCGGTCTCCACGTCGCCGGCGTCGCGCCGGAGATGACCCTCTACCAGTCGGTCGCCCACGGCTTCACCACGATGGCGACCGGCGGGTTCTCCCCGGCAGCCCGGAGCATCGAGTTCTTCTCGGCGGCGGTCCAGTGGCTCATCGTCCCGTTCATGGTGGCGGCCGGCACCAACTTCGCGCTGTTCTGGCACGCGATGAACGGCGAGTTCGAGGCGTTCGGCGAGGACAGCGAGTTCCGGTTCTTCGTCGGCGTCCTCGGGGCGTTCACCGCCATCACCGCGGGGCTGCTGTTCGCCGGCACGTTCGCCGAGACGCCTGCCATCGGGCCGATAGCCGGGAACCTGGAGGCGTCGGTCCGCCACGCCGCGTTCCAGGTGGTCTCGCTCGTCACGACGACCGGGTACGCCAGCATGGACTTCACCACGTGGGGCGGGGCCGCCAAGTACGTGCTGTTCGTGGCGCTGTTCGTCGGCGGGTCGGCGGGCTCGACCGGCGGCGCCATCAAGGTAGTGCGGTGGCTCGTGATCCTGAAGTCGCTCAAGCGCGAACTGTTCACCACGGTCCACCCGGAGGCGATCCGGCCGGTCCGGCTCGGCGGTCGCGCGCTCGACGAGCGCGCGGTCCGGGGAATCTACGCGTTCACCCTGCTGTACTTCGTCGCGTTCTTCGTCGCGGCGTTCGTGGTCTACGTCGACGCAACCCGCGTCGGACTCGAACTGGTCTCGCTCGACGCGATGAGCGCGACCGCCGCCACGCTCGGGAACATCGGGCCGGGCTTTGGCATCGTCGGACCGATGGAGAGCTATCTGCCCTTCCCGCGGACGACGAAGCTACTCATGGTGTTCCTGATGTGGATCGGCCGGCTGGAGGTCCTGCCGGTGCTGGTCCTCCTGACGCCGACGTACTGGCGGTCCTGACGCCTCTGGGGTCGATTCGTCGGGAATCCGGCTCGAAAAACGTCGCTCGAAATCGCGGCCCGCGGACGGCAGAACGGCTCAGTCCTCGTCCTCTTCGACCACTTCGGGGTCGCTCATCGCGCTCTGGAGGCTGTCGAGCCCGTTGACCCACTCGGTGACCAGCCCGTACTCTATGTCCTCGGTCACCGACATGTCGAGTTCCGCGCCGTCGATGATGCCCGTGCCGGCGGCCGCGACCAGCCCGAGCGCCGAATCGAGGTCCTCGGCCGCCTCGGCCTTGCCGGCTTCGAGGACGTACTCCTCGACGCTGGCCTCCTCGGCCGGCCCCTCGGCGACGTACTGCTCGGCCGCGTAGAAGACACAGACGAGGCTCGTCTGGACGCCGTCGATGAGCATGGCCTTCTCGTCGTTGTCGAACGACACCTCGTCGAGGACGACCTCCCGGATGTCGCCCAGTTCCTCGAGGGCCTCCTCCTCGTCGATGGCGTCGTCGTCGTAGGCCGTGACTATCTTGGCCACCGCGATGGCCACGTCGTCCTGGAGGTTGAGGAGCAGCCGCGCGGAGTCCTCGTTCTCCGGGTCGATTTCCTCCTCCCGGATGCGGTCGAGCCAGTTCTGCCAGCGTTCGTCGGAGTAGAATTCCTCCGGGGGCGCGCTCATGTGTTCTCCGAGTGCTGCGCGCCCCATATGCCTTTCTCTTAGGAGTCGGCACTCCGGGATGGGCCGGCGTTTCACCGGTCGAGCGTGGCTTCGGTGTCGACGCCGTACACCCGCCGAGGCGTCTCGACGTGGGCGGTGTGAATCGCCTCGTCGTACCCCTGTTCGCGCAGCCACCGCACGCGCCGGGGTACGGTCCGGGGTCCCATGACCGCGCCGGGTCGGTCGGGGTCGTCCACGAAGTCGGTCTCCATCAGGAAGGGGTCGGCGCGCTCGGCCGCGACCTCCAGCCGGTCTTTCTCGCTCATCACGCTGGGCGTGGGGCCGGCGAGTCGTCCGCCCGCGTAGTGTTTGACCACCTTCAGCGGGTCGAGTCCGGCGGCCTCGGCCCAGTCGGCGACGTCGGTCAGGTCGTCGCTGGCCTCGGTGTGAAGCTGGACGGCACAGTCGTTTTCCGCGCCGAGTTCGAGCCCGTGGCGCAACGCTTCGTTCGACGCCGCCCACACCGCGTCGCTGGTGTCGTAGTGGGGCCGACCGGTCTTGAGCGCGAGCGCCCGGCCGTCCGCGACGTACTCGGCCGCGACGTCGAGGCCGGCCTGCATCAACTCGCGGGCGTCCGCCGGCGAGACGCCTCGGTCGTCGACCAGTTTCGAGACGAGGCCGGGGTGGACCCCCAGCACGGGCCACGCCCGGCCGTCCAGAATCCCGGTCGCGCGCTCGACCACGTCGAGGGTGGTCTCGAACACGGGCCGGAACTCCTCGCCGGATTCGGGTTCTACCCCGAGCAGCCACGAGGGCTTGTTCACCACCAGCAGGTGGGTGCCGCCGCTCCGCGCGAAGTCCTTCACCGCTTCGAGGCCCCGGCCGTGGTCGGGGTCGAGGTGGAGGTGGTCGTCCAGCACCGGGGTTCCGAGGTCCTCGCTCATGGGTGTTGGTTGGCGCGAGACCGGGAAAGTCCCGGCGGTTCGGGCGAGTGCGGTTCGACCCGAACGCTCGGCGCGGTCCCCGTGACTCCTCGGCCGTTCGAGGGACGACCGACTGCAACGGAGGGGCGACCGGGGAGTCTGCCGTCGCGGTGCGGTCGCGGACGGGGCACCAGCCACGGATTTCTCGTCGTCCCGGCCGAACCGCCGAAACGAGACAACTCACTCCGATACGAAAGCCGGTACGAACGACGAGAAATAATATCCTCGGGCACGCACGGACGGACATGACCGACGACACCTCGTCAGGCTCCGGCCCGCGAACCGTCCGGTCGCTCGCGGTCACGGTCGCCGACGTAGTGACGGCCTACGAGGCCGGTCGGCGGAGCGGGCGGCGACCCGTCCTGCGCGCGACGCCGCCGTTCGCCGGGCGGATGCGCGCGCGGCTACACGAGGCCAGTTCCGACGCGAAGGCGAGCGACTCCGACCTCGACCCCGACACCGGGGCGCTCCACGTCCCGCCCGCGCGGTTCGTCGACGAGGGGGCGATTCCGGCGTACCCCGACCCGGACGACACCGAGGACGCGCTCCGCGCGGACCCCGACGCGGAGTTCACGGTCGAGCGCCACCGGGAGCGCCACGTCGACGCGGTCGAGGCGTGGCGCGAATCGGTCCGGGAGTCGCTGGTCGAGACCGTCGAACTCCGACTCGGCGAGGGGACTCGTCGGGTCGCGGTCAAGACGCTCGGCGCTTCCGGGGAGTGACCGGCGCACGACGCGGTGGACGTGTGACCGTCGGACCTGTGACGTCTGGACCGTGACCGGGACAGCCCCACCGAAACTGCGAGTGCAGACGGTGTCGAGTGCAGGGCGACGCTAGCTGCTCGAGCCGATGCGAACCGCACCGCATCCGCACGGCACCGCGGCCGCTTCGCACCCTCACTCCCCGACCACGACCGCGTCGTGGGCCGCGTTCCGGAGCGCGTCCGAGCGGCCGTGTTCGCCCGGCGCGAGTGCCACGGTCCGGACCCCGTTGTGCGCGGCTTTCTCCAGCACGGGCTTGAAGTCGGTGTCCCGGGAGGCGACCGCCAGCACGTCGACTTCCGCCCCGAGCGCGAACTCGGTGGCGTCGACCGCGAGCTTCACGTCCACGTCGCCGCTGGTCACCGTCACCTCGAACCCTCGGGCCTCACCCGCCTGAATCAGTCCCGGCGTGGCGTGTTCGTCGAGGTAGAGCCGGGCGGCGGTCAGCCGGCCCTGCCGTTCGGCGACTCGCCGCACGTCGTCGAGGTCGACGTCGAACTCCTCGCGGAGGACGTTGGGACCGTCGACGAACAGCGCGACCGTCGTCGCGTCGTCGCCGGACGCGTCGCCGAGGAGCGAACGCAACGATTGCATGCCCCGGGGTAGACGCCGTTCCGGTTTAGCGATGCCGGTCCACGCCCAGTCGGTCGGTCGAGTACCGGCGAACTCCCCCGAAAATTTCTCTGGTAATTCTCTAAATATACAAATCCTATACTAATTCATTACAGCAAAAACTAAAATTTAAATAATTGCGCCGTGATTGGTAGTCTGAAGCATGACAGACGACAGCACGAACGCGTTCGACCGTCGTACGTTCCTCAAGGCGACCGGCGTCGCGGGCGCGACCGCCGCGCTCGGTGGCGTGACCGCAGCGACTCCCGGGCGCGAGCCCGGCCCGAAGACCGACGAGATCATCGTCGGCGTCTCCGCGGGTGCCGGCGACGTCGAGTCCACGGTCACCCAGTACGTCCCCGGCGACGCCGAGGTCGTCCACAAGAACGAGACGCTCCGCTACGTGTCGGTGAAGTTCCCCGAGCGGGCCGCCGACGTCGCACGGGACAACTTCGCCGAGGCAATCACCCGCAAGGACGGCATCAAGTACGCCGAGCCCAACGCGACCCACGAGGCGCTGCTGACGCCGGGCGACCCGCAGTTCGGCGACCAGTACGCGCCCCAGCAGGTCGACGCGCCCTCGGCGTGGGACACGACGACCGGCTCCCCGGACGTCACCATCGCGGTCGTGGACACCGGCGCACAGTACGACCACCCCGACCTCGCGGACAACTACGCCTCGAACCCCGGGCAGGACTTCGCCGACGGCGACGCCGACCCCGCGCCGGACGACCCGTCCAGCGAGTACCACGCCACGCACGTCTCCGGATGCGCCTCGGCGGTCGTGGACAACGACACGGGCGTCGCCGGCCAGAGCAACTCCTCGCTCATCAACGGCCGCGCGCTCGACGAGAGCGGCAGCGGGTCGACCACCGACATCGCGGACGCCGTCGAGTGGGCCGCCGACCAGGGCGCGGACGTCATCAACCTCTCGCTCGGCGGGGGCGGCTACACCCAGACGATGAAGAACGCGGTCAGCTACGCCACCGACAACGGCGCGCTCGTCATGGCGGCGGCGGGCAACAGCGGTTCACAGGGCGTCAGCTATCCGGCCGCCTACAGCGAGTGCGTGGCCGTCTCGGCGGTCGACTCCAACGAGAACCTCGCCAGCTTCTCGCAGTACGGCAGCAGCGTCGAACTCGCGGCCCCCGGCGTCGACGTGCTCTCGACCACGACCCAGCAGCGGGGCTCGTACGAGACGCTCTCGGGCACTTCGATGGCGACGCCGGTCGCGTCCGGCGTCGCGGGCCTGACGCTCGCCCAGTGGGACCTCGCGAACAACGAGCTTCGGACCCACCTCAAGAACACCGCCAAGAACATCGGCCTGTCCGACGACGAGCAGGGCAGCGGTCAGGTCAACGCCTACAACGCGGTCACCACCGAGCCCGGCAACGGCGGCGGCGGCGACGACCCGGACGACCCGAGTGACCCCGTCTCCGAGACCCTCTCCGGGTCGCTGTCGGGCTACTGGGACTACGACGACTACACGTGGGAGTGGGAGTTCAGCGGTCCGAGCCAGATAGTCGTCGAACTCGACGGTCCCGCGAGCGCCGACTTCGACCTCTACGTCAACGAGGGGACGACGACGCCCGCGTCGCCCGAGAACTACGACCACCGCTCTATCAGCACCAACAGCCAGGAGACCGTCACCGTCGACGACCCCGACACGTCGACCCCGCTCCAGATCGATGTCGACGCCTACAGCGGGTCGGGCAGCTACGACGTGACGATCACCGAGTACCAGTAACGGTCCCCGGTTCCCGGCCGCCCATTCTTTCGCGCGTCGGTGGCGGGACCGAACCGGGCTCTAACGGCTCATCGGCACTGCCGCGCGCCACGCCAAGCTTCAAATACGGAAACGAACCAGTTCACCTCGACCGGCCCGCGAAACCAACCGCCGGTCCGATACCATGACGCACTGCTACAACTGCGGTCACGCCGGTACGTTCGTACTGCTCGTCGAGTTCGCCATCGCGGTCCCCCGCACGGTCCCCGACCGGACGGCTCCCGACGCCGTCGTCGCGGACCGTCGTGCCGAATCGGGCCGGGCCGCCCGGCCCCGGGGCGGGGCCGACCCGTCGTTCGCGGTCCAGTGTCCGGTCTGCGGTAGCACCGACGTCGGCGTCGCGCCCGCCGACCTGCTGGCTCGCTACGGGTCGAGCGTCACGTCGTAGCGGTCGCCGGCCGCACCGTCTTCGTCGGTCGTCCACCCCACGAGCCGCGCGTCCGCCCGCCGCGCCGCGGCCGCGAGCCGGCGGTCGAGGGACGCGACCACGTCGCCGCTCCACCACGACCCGACGCGCGCCCGGCCGCAGAGCCACACCGACCGTGGCTCGCGCTCGGCGGCCAGCGTCGCCGCCGCGTCGACCGCTCGCCCGACGTCCCGTCCGTCGTACCGTCGGATGGTCCGTCCGCAACGGGTCTCGGCGGTCACGAGCAGCGACCCGCGCCGCCGGTCGGGCACGACCCGCGCGGTGACGCTTGGCGCGACCGTCACGGTCGCGGGCGGCCGCGGCGGTGCGGTCCGGCCACGCACCAGCACCGTTCGCGCGCCGGTTCGGTCCGCTCGTTTCCGGATTTGATTCATCGTCTCACTAGCCATAATTGACTATATAGTCGGAAACGTCGAAGCAGGATAAGCGTGTCGGACGGAGCGGTCGAGCCGACTCGGGCGGCGGGCACGCGATGCGGGCGGACGGCGGTCCGGACGCGACCGGCGACGCCGGGACCCACGACGCCGGTCCGGTCAGCTTCGGCGAATCGGCTCCCCGTCCGACGAACTATCGCTCTCCCGATATCTCGGTCCGATAGTCGAAATAGCTAAGAGTCCATAACAACACCGATGCATAATACTCGACCCGATGAGCGAAGACACCGACGAGAAGATACTCGGCACGACGACAGTCACCCAGCGATGGCGAATCAGCCTCATCAAGGCCGTCCGCGAGGAGTTCGCGGCGGACGGTCTCGACGTCGAGGAAGGCGACAGGCTCGTCTACAAGCTCCGGGACGGCCAAATCGTCGTCGAACCGGCGTGAGCCGTCGTCGCGCTCTCTATCGCTTGGACAGCAACCACATCATCGAACGCCCTCGCCGCGCTTGCGGTCGCCGAGACGACGACGCTGAACGCCAGTTCTGTCGGAAGCGAGTTGCGACACTTCACGTCGCTCAGGAAGACGCGTGGGCCCGCCAGCGCGCGCCGGGCGCGGTCGGCGTCGCCTGACCCAGCTTCACCTGCGTCTCCGAGGAGTGGCCCTCCGGAAGACAAACCATTACGTGCCGGGACCCGAATCCCCGGACATGAGCCTTCGGAAGCCGCCGCTGCGAGACGCCCACGACGCCGAGGGAGCGACGTTCACCGAGTTCGGCGGGTGGGAGATGCCCGTCGAGTTCGACTCCATCACGGCCGAACACGACGCCGTCCGGGAGTCGGCCGGCATCTTCGACGTGTCCCACATGGGTCAGATCGAGGTGTCGGGCCCGGACGCCGAGGCGCTGACCCAGCAGCTCACCACCAACGACGTGACCGCACTGGACGCCGGCGACTCCCAGTACTCGATGATAACCGACGAGAGCGGCGCGATTCTGGACGACACCGTGGTCTACCGGCTCCCCGAGGACGCCGAGGCGACGTTCGTCTTCGTCCCGAACGCGGGCCACGACGCCGAGACGTACGACCGGTGGGTCGACCACCGCGACGAGTGGGGACTCGACGCCGAGGTGACCAACGCCACCGAGGACTACGCCATGTTCGCGGTGCAGGGCCCCGACGCGCCGGACCTCGTGGCCGAGGCCGCCGAGGAGTCGGTGTCCGGCCTGTCGTCCTTCGAGGCGGCGTTCGTCGAGTTCGGCCCCGCCGACTGCTGGACCGCTCGCACGGGCTACACCGGCGAGGCCGGGTTCGAGCTGATGGTCCCGGTCGAGCACGCCCGAGCGATATGGGACCTGTTCGACTGCCAGCCCTGCGGCCTCGGGGCGCGCGACACCCTCCGGCTGGAGCAGGGGTTCCTGCTCTCGGGCCAGGACTTCGACGCCGAGGACAACCCCCGCAACCCCTACGAGGCGGGCGTGGGCTTTACCGTGAAGCTCGACACCGAGTTCGTCGGCCGCGACGCGCTCGAACGAGTCGCCGAGGAGGGCCGCGACGAGGCGTTCGTCGGCCTCAAGCTGGTCGACCGCGGCGTCCCGCGCCACGGGTACGACATCACGGACGACGACGAGGACGTCATCGGGCAGGTCACCAGCGGCACCATGAGCCCGACGCTGGACGAACCCATCGCGCTGGGCTACGTCCCAGTCGAGTACGCCGACCCCGGGACGACCGTCCGGGTCGTCATCCGCGGTCAGTCGAAAAAGGCAAAGATAGCGAGCACGCCATTCGAGAGTGAGGACCAATGAGCTTCGAAGTGCCCGACGACCGCAGGTATCTGGAATCGCACGAGTGGGTAACGACGGACGCGGACACCGCCAGAATCGGCATCTCCGACTTCGCGCAGGACGAACTCGGCGACGTGGTGTTCGTCGAACTCCCCGACGAGGGCGACGACCTCGCCGCCGACGAGGAGTTCGGCGTGGTCGAGTCCATCAAGGCGGTCTCGGACCTCTACTCGCCGGTGAGCGGCACCGTCGTCGACGTCAACGACGCGCTCGGCGACCAGCCCGAACTCGTCAACGACGACCCGTTCGGCGACGGCTGGATGCTGGCGGTCGACCTCGACGACGAGAGCGAACTCGACGACCTGCTGTCGGCCGAGGAGTACCGCGACCAGATCGAGTAGAAGCGCCCGGCGTCGAGCCCCGAGACACCGGCCTGCCCCGCCTGTCGCAGCGCCAGCGGCGTGCCGGCCGTCCGGTCGGGACCCCCGCGCTCAGAGCGGCACCCAGTCGGTCCGGAGGTCCCGGTCGGGGACGTGCCAGCGCTGTTCGGCCGTCCGGTCGTCGGTCGACTCGGCGAGCCGCAGTTCCACGACCGCGTCGACCTCGGCCGCGAGTTGCGTCGCCGCCTCGCTCCCGCAGGGCGCGGGCAACACGAAGTGGGCCATCGCGTCGTGGGTGCGGACGTATCGCCCGACGGCCCCCAGACACTCCCGGACCTGCTCGACGCCGTAGAACTCGATGAGCGGTTCGAGCGAGTCGATGCCGACGCGGACGTCACCCGGGGAGACGGTGGTCGCGCCCGCAGCGAAGTCGTCGATGGCCTCGAAGAGCGCGGACCGCAGCCCCGCCAGTTCGGGGTCGACGATGCGGGTCTCGGTCACGCCGGCCAGCTTCGGCGGCGTCCGGGTGCTGGTGGCGGCGGTGACCGACCGGAGCGTCCCGGCGTGGTTGAGGACGTGCGTGGTCTCGGTGAGCGGGCGAGGCGTCACGTCCGGGTCGGGGAGTCGCCCGGCGATGCTCTCGGCGGTCGCGTCGGTCACCGCGAGGACCCGATACCGGAGCTCCTCGTCCGCGCCCAGGAGCTTCGCGCTCGCGCGGGTGAAGAGCTCTCGGGGAACGTCGCCCGTGACGAGTATGGAACAGCCGGTCGACTTCAGTCGGTCTAACAGCCTCACGAAGTCCTCGAGGCCCTCGTCGACTCCGCCGGGGTCGTCCGCGGGGGCGTCCGGGTTCGGGGGTGCCATTGACTCTCGTACCCTGGTTATTTCTAACGAGGGGGAATAAAAATTTTCCTTGACGAATGGGCCACCAACGCGACGACCGGAGATGCCCCGAGGGAGTTCGGTCGAGCCGAGTCGCCCGCCCCGAGAAACACTTGTTGAGACGGACTGTCGTTCCTTTTCACTCACTTATATACTCAAATATATTTAGAAAAATAAAAATATTTTCATATATAACGACATTGATGGTGGTTGATTGTATGGAAATTCTCGAAAGGGTGTTACAACGGCCGGCGGTCGTGAACGCGATGTGGGTCGGGATGATTATCGTGACGAAGGCAGGCATCGAGGTGAACGGTTGTCACTGCGGGAAAACCGGGCCGTAGTCTACTGCTGGCCGAACCAGAGGTCGCTCCAAACCAGATTTCTATCCACGATTAATGGCTCCGGAGGGCCGTCTATAGCGCCCTGAAATTCGTCGTACGTGAGCGTCAGCCGAATCGGTGGCCCGCCGATGATGTGGAACTCGTCCATCACCGTCACGATTGGTTTGTACATCGACCCCATACCGTTGTCTCGAACCGGGTGCGAACGTGGTTCGAGGGTCACTGTTTCCTCGCTTTCGTCTAGTATATTGAATAGCACCGGGAATATCCCCTCGTTCTCGACGATTATCGTGCCCGGGTCGCCGACGACCGCGTACCGATTCCCGATGGAGGTGTACTCCCGGACGATTTTCATCGTCGCGCCCACGTCGAACCCGTGGTGAAGCAGTCGCGCCACGGTCCGGCCCACCTCGACCGCGCCCTCGTTGAACAGGTCCGACAGGCTCACGATGGCGGCGTTCGCGCCGGCCTTCACGAGGTCGATTCCCTGGTCGTGGGACCGACAGCCGTTGAGGAGCGCGGTCGTCGCACCGGTCGAGTCGAGCGCGCCGGCGTCGAGCACGCCGTCCGAACACTGGAAGCCCGCGCCGTCGATGTGGCCGATGAAGTGGAACAGGTCACAGTCCCGGGTGAGCAACCCGCGGAGTTGGTCCGTCGAGACGCCCGACTCGCTGGTCACGTCGACCCGGACGTCCTCGCGGCTGGCGTAAATCTCGCCGACCGAGTCCCACTCCTCGCGCATCTCGTCGTCGTTGCACACCACGGTCACGTCGATGGTGCCGTCGGAGGGCTCGGGCGTCTCGTGGACGAACGCCTCGCGGACCAGCTTGGTGCCCCGGAGCGGCGTGCCCTCGCCGACCCACGCCTGTTCGAGCGCGTCGACCTCCGGCAGCGAGACGTACTCGTCGAGGTCGGGCGTGCCCCGCGTCGCGTTCCGGTTGCCCTCCTCGGTCGTCCGCTGGAGCGGTCCCGCCGACCGGGTGAAGCCGTCGGCCGTCGCCTCGGCCCGCGACGGCCCCCGCAGGAACTGGTCGAGCTCCTCGTCGAGTTCGCGCTGGGCGTCGGTCACGGGCGGGGCCTCGTCGATCGCGACCTCCGGACGGACCAGCGACAGGTCGTTGACCGCGTAGGGGAGCAACTCGACGGCGTCGGCCGTCGGCTCGACGTGGGTGACCCGGTGCCACGGCGACTCGACGGCGGCGACCGCCTCGTCGTCGACCGCGAGGTAGCGGTCGAGCCGCTCGGCCGGGGGCGCGTCGTACAGCCCCGCGAGGTCGAGGTCGACGCGGGATTCGAGCACGTCGCGCTCGTGGAGGTCGTCGGGGTACAGCCCCTCGGTCCGGACCACGCAGTCCAGGAAGAACACGCGCTTGAGCGTCGCCGCCACGGCGTCGGCCACCGCTTCGGGCTCGTCGCCCAGCGAGCGCGCGACCCCGTCGTCGGTCAGGACCGCCCCGCGGTCGCCCGGCACCACGTCCGCGCCGAGATAGTACGCCAGCGGCGCGACCGCGTACACCGCCCAGTACTCGGACGGGACCGCGACGCGGATGCCCGTGTCGGGCGCGTCGAGGCCGTCGGGAATCGAGAGCTCGTCGCCGCGGGCTATCTCGGGCGGGTGGCCCCGGAGCGTCGGCCACGCCCGCTCGGGCGAGGTGGTCTTGAGCGCCGACCCGAACGTCGACGCCGCCGCCATCATCGCCTCCGGGTCGTCGGGCACCGTGACGGTCTCCCCGGGCGCGCTGTGGTACGACCGCGCGCCCACCTCGACGGCCGTCTCGCCGTCGAACTCGAACCGGACCGCCTCGGTCGTGACCGTTATCTCGCCCGCGCCCGAGACCCGCAGGTAGAGCTTGATGGGCGAGTGGAGTTCGAGCAGGTGGTCGCCGTCCGCGAGCCGGTGGGTCGTCGGGCTGTCGACCGACGCGCGCGGGTCACCGTTGGGCTCGCGGACGTCCACGGGCGTCATGTACCGGAGCCCGAGCCGCGCGACCGAGATGCGACACGCGGTCGAGACCGGAAACGCGAACGCGTCGGGGTCGGTCGGCGTCGGGTGGACGGGTCGGTCGGTCAGCAACGAGACGTGCCGGGTCTCGACCGGGTCGATGACGTCCAGTCCCGTCGGGTCGGACAGCGGCTCGAAGTTCGGATTCAGAGACATGAGAGTCGTGTGATGGTCGTCGTGCGAAATCCTCGCAGTCTGTCAGTAAAAATCCTGTGACGACGGCTCCGAGCGCGAATACCCCTACGTTAAAACGGTCCACTCCGTAGGCCCGGGCACATGAGCGGAGGACACGAGTCAGGGGCCGGAGGGAGCCCGTACGCACCACACACCGCCGCGGAGACCGAAGCGATGCTGTCGGCCGTCGGCGCGGACGACGTGACCGAACTGTTCGACATCCCGGAGTCGGTGGCGTTCGACGGCGAGTTCGGCATCGAGGCACGAACCGAGCAGCGAGCCGAGCGCCACGTCCGGGACCTGCTGGCGCGCAACGAGGACCTGACCGAGTTCCTCGGGCGGGGCCACTACGACCACTACGTGCCCTCGCTGGTCGACCACATCTCCCAGCGCTCGGAGTTTCTGACCTCCTACACCCAGTACCAGCCCGAAATCACGCAGGGATTCCTGCAGGCGCTGTTCGAGTACCAGTCGATGCTGGTCGAGCTGACCGGGCTCGAGGTCGTCAACGCCTCGATGTACGACCACGCCACCGCGCTCGCGGAGGCGGCCCTGCTCGCGGCCCGCGTGCGGTCGACCGACGGCGACCGCGTGCTGGTGCCCGACTACCTGCTCGAGGCCCGCCGGGACGTCCTCGACAACTACGTCGACGGCGCGGGCCTCGCCGTGGAGACGTACGCCACCGACGACGGCAACGTCGACCCCGAGGCGCTCGCCGGGACAATCGACGACGACGCCGTGCTGGTGTACGCCGAGAACCCGACCACGCTGGGCACCGTCGAGGAACACCTCGGGGCCGTGGGCGACCTCGCCGACGACCACGGCGCGCTGTTCTGTCTCGGCTCGGACCCGGTCGCGCTGTCGGTGCTCGAAGAACCCGAATCCGTCGGCGCGGACGTGGTCGTCGGCGACGCCGCGACCCTCGGCTTGCCGACCGCCTACGGCATGGGGCTGGGCCTGTTCGCCTGCCGGGAGGAATTCGTCCGGCAGGTCCCCGGCCGGCTCGTCGGCGCGAGCCAGGACGACGCCGACCGCCGGGCCTACACCCTGACGCTCCAGACCCGCGAACAGCACATCCGGCGCGAGCGCGCAACCAGCAACATCTGCACGAATCAGGCGTGGGTCGCGCTCCGGACCGCCATCCACGTGGCGTCGCTCGGTCCCGACGGCCTCGTCGACCTCGCCAACGACTGCGTGCGCCTCGCGAGCGACCTCGCCGACCGACTCGACGCGGTCGACGGCGTCGGCGCGCCGGTCCACGACCGCCACCACGTCCGGGAGTTCGTGGCCCGCACCGACCGGCCCGCGCACGCGGTCGCCCGCGACCTCGAAGCCGAGGGGTTCGCGGTCCACGCGGTCGGCGACCACGAGGTGCAGGTCTGTGTCACCGACGCCAACCGCCACGCCGTCGACGACCTCGTCGCGGCCGTCGAGGAGGTGGCCTGAGATGCGCTACGACCAGGCCCGCTGGACGCAGGATGGCGACGCTGAACGGTCTCAGGACGACCAGTACGAACCCCTGCTCGACGAGAAGCACACCGACGAGGTCGCCGTCGAGTCGCCCCTGCCCGACGAGTTGACCCGCGACAGCCTCGAACTCCCGGACCTCTCGGAACCGGAGCTCGCGCGCCACTACACCCGGCTCTCCCAGATGAACTACGGGGTCGACTCGGGGCCGTACCCGCTCGGGAGCTGTACGATGAAGTACAACCCCAAGTTCACCGAGGACGTGGCCGCGCTCGGCGACGCCGCCGTCCACCCCGCCCGGTCGGACCGCAGCGTCCAGGGCACGCTCGGGCTGCTCCACGGCCTGCAGGACTACCTCGCGCGCATCGGCGGGATGGACGCCGTGAGCCTCCAGCCGCCGGCCGGCGCGGCCGGCGAGTTCACGGGCATCCTCGTCGCCAGGGCCTACCACGAGCACCACGGCGAGGGCGACCGGCGCGACGAGATAATCGTGCCCGACAGCGCCCACGGCACCAACTTCGCCAGCGCCGCGCTCGGTGGCTACGACGTGGTGGAACTCCCCTCGGGCGAGGACGGCCGGGTCGACCTCGAAGCGCTCGAAGCCGCCGCGAGCGACCGCACCGCGCTGTTCATGCTCACCAACCCGAACACGCTCGGGCTGTTCGAGCGCGACATCGAGGCCATCGCCGAGATAATCCACAACGCGGGCGGGCTGCTCTACTACGACGGCGCGAACCTCAACGCCCTGCTGGGCCGGGCCCGACCGGGCGACATGGGCTTCGACATCATGCACTACAACGTCCACAAGACGTTCGCCACGCCCCACGGCGGCGGCGGACCGGGCGCGGGACCGGTGGGGGTCACCGACGAACTCGCCGAGTTCCTGCCCGCGCCCCGCGTCCGCGAGGTCGGGCGCGACGAGGGCGAAGGGCGAGGAACGGACGGCGTGTACGAGCTGTTCGACCCCGAACACACGGTCGGGAAGGTCCACGGGTTCGAGGGCAACTGGCTCGTCCTCGTCAAGGCCTACGCCTACATCGCCCGGCTGGGCGACGACGGCCTCCGGGACGCCTCCGCGAAGGCCGTCCTCAATGCCAACTACCTCGCCGAGCGGATAGAGTACGAGGTTCCCTTCGAGCCGTTCCACCACGAGTTCGTCGCCAGCGCGGGCGACCAGGACGCCGCCGACGTGGCAAAGCGCATGCTCGACTACGGCGTCCACCCGCCCACGACCAAGTGGCCCGAGATCGTCTCCGAGGCGCTGATGACCGAACCCACCGAGATAGAGGGCAAGGACACGCTCGACCAGCTGGCCGACGCCTTCAATCGGGTCCTCGCGGAGGACGACGCGACCATCGAGGACGCCCCGAACCGCACCACGGCCCGGCGCATCGACCAGACCAGCGCGGCGCGGGACCTCCGGCTGTCGTGGCAGGCGCTCGACGACGAGTGAACGCGGGCGGCGCTCCGACTCAGAGGACGCTTCGAAGCCCCGCGAGTACGTCTTCGGGGTCGAACGGCTTGGTGACGTAGCTGTCCGCGCCCGCCTGGACCGCCTGTTTCATCTTCTCCTCCTGGTCGACGCTGGTCACCATTACGACAGCCGGCGGGCGGTCGGCGGACTTTATCTCGGTGGTCGCCTCGACGCCGTCCATCTCGGGCATCATGATGTCCATCGTGACCGCGTCGGGCGCGTGGCGCTCGAACAGTTCAACGGCCTCGACGCCGTTCCCGGCCTCGGCCACGACGTCGAACCCGCTCTCGACGCCCTGCCGTATCATCGTCCGCTGAAAGTCGCTGTCGTCCACTATCAACAACTCGGGGGCCATCGTCGATATGGTGCTGGAGGGTTGAACTCGTTAAATATCTGCCGGAGGTGCGACTCGACGCGCTCACCGGCCGACGAGCGACCTGAGCGCCGAGTATCCGCCGACCAGCACGAACAGGCCGCCGATGGCGGTGAAAAACAGCGGGCTGTTCGACGTCTCGTTCACGAGGAAGGCGTCGCTCGGCGAGTTCGGGTCGACGTACGCGGCGACCGTCTCGCCGGCCTGATAGTCCTCCAGCACCGATTCGGCCGCCGACCGGGTGTCGTAGTCCTTGGTTATCGACCCCGGGAAGACGCTGTTTCCGGTGTACGACTCGCCCTGATAGCTGTACTCGAAGGTGGCTTCCGGGCTGTAGTCCGGCCCGCCGCGTCTGGACGACGAGGCGTCGACGCCGGTCTCGACCACGGTGGCGTCGACCTCGACGGCGTTCTCGACCGCCTGATTCTGCTGGACGTAGTCGTAGACGCCGAACCCGCCGGCTCCGAGGCCGACCAGCACGACGAGGAGGGACCTCCGGAGCGACACCGCGCTCAGACTCCGTCCGCCGATAGTGATACCGGAATCGCGGGGCATGGACCCGCGTACCGGGAAGAACTTGTTAACTCTGCTGATTGGTCGCGCGGACCTAGTCGAGGAGCGTCGGCTGGGTCGCCTTCTCCGAAATCTCCTCGCGGAGGTGGTCGGCGAACGCCTCGACCGCGACGTCGTCGCGCTCGCGCTCCTGTCGGTCCCGGACCGAGACGGTGCCGGCCGCCTCCTCGTCGTCGCCCACGACCAGCATGTAGGGGACGTTGTCGTCGTGGGCCTGCTGTATCTTCTTGCCGACCGTCCACGACCGGTCCTCGATTTCGACGCGGAAGTCGCCGAGATACCGGTTCTTGAGCTGTTTGGCGTAGCCGAGGTTGTCGTCGCTCACGGGCAGGATGCGGACCTGCTCGGGCGCGAGCCACGTCGGGAACCGACCCTTGAAGTGTTCGATGATGACGCCCATGAACCGCTCGAACGACCCCAGCAGCGCGCGGTGGACCATCACCGGGCGGTGTTCCTCGTTGTCCTCGCCGACGTACGTCAAATCGAGGCGCTCGGGGATGTTGAAGTCGACCTGGACCGTGCCGATGGTCCACTCGCGGCCGATGGCGTCGACCGCGTTGATGCCGATTTTCGGGCCGTAGAAGGCGGCCTCGCCCGCCTCGACGTCGTACTCCAGCCCCTCCGAGGCGAGGGCGTCCTTCAGCGCGCTCGTGGCCTGTTCCCAGATGTCGTCGCCGCCGACCGCGTCGTCGCCTTTCGTCTCCAGTTTGTACTGGACGTCGAGGTCGAAGTGGCCGTAGATGTCGTCGATGACGCCGAGCGTGCGCACGATTTCCTCGTTGATCTGGTCGGGGCGGATGAACGCGTGGCCGTCGTCCTGAGTCATACCCCGGACCCGCAGGAGGCCCGAGAGTTCGCCCGACTGCTCGTTGCGGTAGACGGTGCCGAACTCCGAGTAGCGAACCGGAAGGTCCCGGTAGGAGAACTGGTGGTCGTCGTAGACGTGGGCGTGGTTCGCGCAGTTCATCGGCTTGAGGCCGTACTCGGTGTCGTCCTGCATCCACGCGAACATCTCGCCCGCTTCCTTGAACGTGTCGTAGTGACCGGTGGGCTTCCAGAGGTCGGCCTTGTTGAGTTCGGGCGTCCACACCTCGTCGTAGCCCAACTCGTCGTTTTTCGTCCGGATGTAGTCCTCCAGTTCGCGCCGGATGGTCATCCCGTTCGGGTGGTAGTGGGGCGTCCCCGGCGAGTGGTCCGGGATGGAGAACAGGTCCATCTCCCGACCGAGCTTGCGGTGGTCGCGCTCCTCGGCCTCCCGGCGGCGTTCGAGGAACGCCTCCAACTCGTCCTCGCTCTCGAAGGCGGTGCCGTACACCCGCGTCAGCATCTCGTTGTCCTCGTCGCCCCGCCAGTACGCGCCCGAGATCGACAGCAGCGCGAACCCGCCGATCTCGCCGGTCGACTCGACGTGGGGGCCCTTGCAGAGGTCCTCGAACTCGCCCTGCTGGTAGAACGAGACCGACTCGGCGTCGGCGGCCTCGTCGTCCAGAATCTCGCGCTTGAACGGGTTGTCCTCGTAGGCCTCGAACGCCTCCTCGCGCGAGCGCTCGAACCGCTCGAGGGTGAGGTCCTCCTCGATGACGTCGTAGGCCTCCTCCTCGATGGCGTCGAGGTCGTCCTCGTCCAGTTCGACGCCGTAGACGTCATAGTAGAACCCCTCGTCGGTCCACGGCCCGATGGTCAGCTTCGCCTCGGGATAGAGCCGCTCGAGCGCCTGCGCGAACACGTGGGCCGCCGAGTGGCGCAACACGTCGAGGTACTCGTCGCTGGAGGGCGTGACGATTTCGAGGGTCGCGCCCTCGTGGAGCTCGCTGGCCCTGTCCACGAGGTCGCCGTCCACGACGCCGGCGACGGTGTCCCGGCCGAGGCCGGGCCCGATCTCGTACGCTGCGTCCTCGACCGTTGCCCCCTCCTGTAGCTCCAGCTCGGAGCCGTCCGGGAGGGTGACCGTGATGGTGCTCATGTTTCCTGTACGGTCCCGGTCGAGTGATAACCCTTTCTAAGCGCGAGTTATCCCGGGCCGGGCGTCGACGGTCTCGCCGGCGGGCGGACAACCGCGGACCGGCCGGAGGACGTCGACTGCCGTCCGTCTCGCCGGAACCAAAGCGGTTATAATCTTTTAGGCTAACCTAAAACACATGCCCGACGCCACCACCCAGCCCTCCCGCACGGAGGGCCGACCAGTCGTACACCCGCCGCACGCGCGGCCGAACGCCGAGCGGTCGACGCCGCCGGGTCGGCGTCGGCCGCGGTCGAGGTAGTGTCGGCCGCCGACTATGGCTGTCACCACACGCGTTCACGACGCCATCGACCGGGTCGACGCCGAGCAGGAACACGTCGCCGACGAGCTGTCCGCGTTCGACCGGTTCGAGGCGGGCGTGCGCGACCTCGACCCGGTTTCGCCGGTCGCGTCGGCGGCGTCGTCCCGCACCGCCGGCGACGCCGGTCTCGTCACCGGCGCGTTCCAGCACAGCGTCGCGGGACCCGACCGGCTCGACCGAGTCCGGGACCTCTTCGCCGAGACGGTGCGGCCGTACAGCCTCGCCGACGTCGGCGGGTCGGAACCGCTCGTCGAGACCATCGGCACGGAACTCGGCGAGGAGATCGCGACCGCGGTCGCGCCGGCGACGCGGGGGCGGTTCACCGCCGACCTGAAGCGGGCCATCCTCTCGTCGGTCGAACAGCGCCGGGCCGAACTCCGGGCGATGGACCGGGCGCTCGCCCGCGAGGCGGAGTCGCTCGACGCGGCCCTCGACGCGTTCGAGTCGATGGCCGACTGGCTGGTCGAGGCCGACGAGACCCCACTCTCGGCGCTCGGGTTCGAGGCCCTCAGGGAGCGCCACGGGGTGCTCGACGACTACCGGGCCCGTTGCGAGGCGGTCGCCCGCGAGCGCCAGGAGGTCTTGCACGCCACCACGTCCTACGAGGGGGCGGCCGGGCTCGTCCATCGGTCGCTGGCCGGCTACCTCTACGAGGACCTACCGACCACCTACCCGGTGCTGTCGACTGCGGTGCGGTTCGACGCGGTGTGCGAGGCGTGCCAGCGGGCCGTCCGCGACCACCTCACCCGCCGAGCGTAGCGGGCTCGCGAGAACGTCGGTCAGGCCGTCGCGGAGTCGATGTCGCCGTCGATGCGCACGAACCGGTAGTCACACTCCGGACAGCTCCACTTGGTCTTCAGTCCGAGGTGGAGGTTCGTGCTCGCAGTCCGGTAGAACGTCCGCTCGGTGCCACACTGGGGACACTCGCGGTCGAGTTCCTGGGCCATGTTCGAACGTCGTCGCGGCGCGCATTTGAGGATACTGGTTCGGGCCGCCCGCGATAAACCCCATTTCGGTGTATCAAACCGAAGTATCCGGCGGACGCTACCTTCTTGGCGGTCGCGCCCGACCGTTCGGACGTGTCCATCACTCTCTACGCGCTCGACGGCTGTCCGTACTGCGAGAACGTCGAAGCCGCGCTCGACGACCACGGCGTCGAGTACGAGACCGAGTGGGTCGAGGCGCTCCACTCGACGCGTGACGAGGTCAAGCGCGTCAGCGGCCAGCGCTCGGTCCCGGTCCTCGTCGACGACGAGCGGGGCGTCACCATGGGCGAGAGCGACAACATCGTCGAGTACGTCGAGACGTCGCTCGCGTGACCCGGGCGTTCGGGCCGGGAGTTAAGGGGCGCGGGCCGGAAGGCCCGGGCATGAAGATATACACCGGACGAGGCGACGAGGGCCAGACCGACCTCCGGGACATGTCCCGCGTGTCGAAGGCCAGCCCGCGCATCGAGGCGTACGGCACGGTCGACGAACTCAACGCGCTCGTCGGACGGATTCGACCGAGCGGCCACGACGACGTCGACGACCACCTCCGGCAGGTCCAGAACCACCTCCACGTCGTGCAGGCCGACTTCGCCAATCCGGACCCCGACGAGGACGACCCGGCGGTGGGCGAGAACCACGTCGAGCAACTCGAAGCGTGGATGGACGGCTACGACGACGAACTCGAACCGCTCCAGTCGTTCATCCTGCCCGGCGGCAGCGAGGCCGGCGCGTCGCTCCACCACGCCCGGACGGTCTGCCGGCGGGCCGAGCGCCGCGCGGTCGCGCTCGAAGCCGAGGAGGACATCAACGACGCGGCGGTCACCTACCTGAATCGGCTGTCGGACGCGCTGTTCGTGTTCGGCCGCGTGGTCAACCAGCGCGAGGACGTGCCCGAGGAGTCGCCGACGTACTGACGGGACTGCTCCCTTTTCGGCGGGCTCACCGCCAACACGGGTTTCGAGCCGTCTCGACCAATCACTGATTCCGCGCCTTCTCCACCGACCACGGAATTCCGCGCCGACTCGACCAACGCCGGGTGGGACTGAAAGGGGCTGCCCGCTCTCGGGCCGCAGGCCCGTGGTCGTCTCAGCGACCACTATCCGACGCAACTACGTCCGTCGGATATGTCGCTGAGCGACCGAGAGCGGGCGGGGGCTTTCTACACCGCGTTCGCGGTCGTCCCCGAATCAGTGTCGACCGTGACCGGATGCGCCACCGCATCAGCGACCGTAACTCGTCTTGAATCCGTGAGAACCGCCACCGTACCAGCAACTGCGACCGCAACGGCCACCGCGACCGTGACCATAACAGCAACCGCAACCGCGACGGCAACCGCAACCGCGACGGCAACCGCAACAGTACCTGCGATCGCCGTTACTCTTGAGCCAATGAGAACCGCGACCGCGTCCGCTACCGCAACAGCAACGCTATCCGCAACAGCAACGCCATCCGCAACCACACCAGCAGCCGCCACTGCGACCGCAACGCCATCCACAACAGCAACTCCCGAAACACCGACCACGTCAGGTCGCCGAGACCGACACGTTAATTCCCTCCCAGCGGCTTGAGGCATCTAAGCATGCGGGTACGCGAGTGGACGGACATCGTCGAGGACGTGGTCGAGCAGGACGTCGACCCCGACGGCTGGCGCGCGGTCGGCGGCAAGCGCTCGGGCGGCGTCGGCGAGGACCTCTACGTCGGCCACCCGCGCGGCGGGGTCTTCCTGCTCAAGACCTACGCCAAGAATCCCTACGACGTCAAGGGCGTGGGCACGCGAGTCGCGCGCAAACTCGACGACGAAATCGGCTCGTTCCTGCCCGACGACGGCGCGGAGGGCCGGTTCGCTGTCCAGCAACCGCCCGACGACGAGGACGACGCCGAGGAGACCGCCCGCAACGTCGAGGCGGTCGTGAAGGCCCACGCCGACGCGCCGACCACGCCCGACGCTTTCTTCGAGGACCTGATGGACGCGATGGACACCCCGGCGTTCGGCCCCATCGACTTCGACCGGTACGACCGGCCGGCCGCCACCGACGAACTCTCCGACCGGTTCGAGGAGGCCGAAGAGTTGCTCGACGCGGAACTCGACGACCTCGTCGACGCCGACGACGTGGGCCGGGGCTTCCAGTAGCGGGCCGGGAGCGACCGCGAGGCATCCGACGCCCCGACTCGACGCCGTCGCGTTCCGAACCGACCACGTTTAAGCGCGTCCGCCGCCACGACTCGTGCATGAATCCGACCCAGAGCGTCGAGTCGCACCCCGGCACGGTCCGGGACGGCGATTCCCTCGAATCGGCCCCGGTCGAGCGCGCGGCCGTGGTGCAGTTCGGTCCGAGCCACCGACTCGCGGGCTCCGATTCGGCCACCGAACCCGACGGCGCGCCGCGCGACCTCTGACGATGGTCGGGCCTGCATCCGAGGCGGAACAACGGTCGTCGATGAACCGGCTCAAGGCCGCCGTCGTGGCGCTGGTGGGCGCGTCGGCCGGGCTGGTCACCCTGTCCGGCGGCGGCTCCCCGGCCCAGATTGCGGCGGCCGTGGTCGCGGGGCTTGCGGTCGGGGCGGTGCTGTTGGCCTATCTCGTCAGAATCGCGTGAGTCCGTTTCGTCGTCGCTCTCAGGGACGCACGCGCGCCAGCCACTTCGCCGGGTCGGCTATCTCCTCGTCGGTCGGCAGGTTCTCCGGGCGGTCCCACACCGCGCTCGCGCCCTCGATGCCGCGCTCGGCCGCGACCGCGTCGAAAAATGCCTTGCCCCGCTCGTACTGGCGGCGCTTCAGCCCGAGGCCCAGCAGTCGCCGGACCAGCTGCGAGAGCGGGTCGCCGCCGCGTCGCCGGGCCTCCATCTTCCGGCGGAGGTCGGCGTACTCGTCGTCGAACGCGCCGTCCATCAGGAGTTCGGCGTACCCCTCGACCGCCGTCATGGCGGCGTCGAGCTCGCGGAACGCCTCGCGGTCGAGGCTGCCCCGCGCCAGCGCCTCGATGCCGTCCTCCATTCGGGATTCGAGGTGCCCGGACAGCCACGGGGCCGCGCCGAACTCGGCGGCGTGGGTCACCTCGTGGAACGCTATCCAGCGCCGGAACCGGTCGTAGTCGACGTCGAGCTCGCGGGCGATGCGGTCGATGTTCGGCCGGACGAAGTAGAGGGCGTGTTCGTCGCCGTCGGCGAGCAACAGCGGGTCGTACTGGCCGAGGACGTTGTTCGCCAGCACCGACAGCATCACCGACATCGTGCCGGTGTTGATGGTGCGGGCGACCCCGGGCATCACCACCGGGCCGTACTCCTCGACCGGCTTCATCACGCGCCGGAACGTGTCGACGTTGGCGTCTATCCAGTGGTGGCGGTTCTGCACTTCGATGGTCTCGGGGACGTCGAACTCCGAACCCGACACCTCGCGGACGCGGGCGCGGGCGTCGCGCACGTCGGCCGCGTAGCCCTCGCGCTCGCTGGCCGAGAGGTCGAGCGGACCCGGGTCGGTCGCCGCCGTGGCCGCCTCGCCGACTGCTCGCCAGTCGATTGGCCCGTCGCCGGACGCGTCGGCGATAGCCCTGACGCTGCGATAGAGACTCACGGGGTCGAGTTGGAGCCGAGCGGTCAAAATCCTTCTGCCGGTCCGTCGCAGCCTCGCCGAGCCTCGGTCGGCGGCGGTCCCTCGACGGACTTCAGTCGTCGGCGGTCCCCTCGACCGCCCGCGTCCCGTCGTCGAGGGGCGGGCTCTCCCAGTACTCGTGGTCGTCGACCTGCCGGAAGCAGGCCGACCGGTGGTCGCCGGCCGCGTCGAGTTCGTAGTCGGCGGGCGTCTCGGCCCGGCAGGCCTCGCGGGCGTACGGACACCGGGTGTGGAACCGACAGCCCGAGGGCGGGTCTCGCGGCGAGGGCACGTCGCCCGACAGCGTCCCGACGTCCCGGCCCTGCTCGCTGGTGTCGGCGCGCGGCACGCTCTCCAGCAGCGCCTCGGTGTACGGGTGGCTGGGGTTCTCGAATATCTCCTCGGTGGGCCCGAACTCGACGATCTCGCCCAGGTACATCACCGCGACCCGGTCGGAGATGTGCCGGACCACGCTCAGGTCGTGGGCGATGAAGAGGTAGGTCAGCCCGAACTCCGCCTGGAGGTCGTCGAGCAGGTTGAGAATCTGGGCCTGCACGCTCACGTCCAGCGCCGACACCGGCTCGTCGCAGACGATGAAGTCCGGTTCGAGCGCCAGGGCCCGCGCGATGCCGACCCGCTGGCGCTGGCCGCCCGAAAACTCGTGTGGGTAGCGGTCGACCTGGCCGGCCGACAGTCCCACGCGTTCGAGCAACTCTTCGACGCGCTCGCGGCGCTCGGCCTCGGTGCCGACGCCGTGGACGTCCAGCGGTTCGCGGATTATCTGGCCGGCGGTCATCCGGGGGTCGAGACTGGAGAAGGGGTCCTGAAAGACGACTTGCGCGCGCTTGCGGAACTCGTTGAGGTCGTCGGTCTCGAACACGTTCTGGCCGTCGAACTCGACCGCGCCGCCGGTCGGCTCGCGGAGCCGCAGCAGGGTCTCGCCGGTGGTGGACTTGCCACACCCCGACTCGCCCACGAGGCCCAGCGTCTCGCCCTCCCGGACGTCGAAGCTCACGCCGTCGACCGCCTGCACGCTCTCGGGCTCGTTGCCCAGCAGTCTGTCGAGCAGGTTGTCCTGCTCGAAGTAGTATTTTTGGAGGTCCTCGACGCGGACGAGCGGGTCGTCAGTCATCGGCGTTCACCCCCTCGGCGTCGCCGGCAGCGTCGGGCCGTTCCACGAAGTAGCCCTCGGGAAGCGCCTGCGACTCGTCGTACTCGTGGTCGGCGAGGACGCAGCGCACGCCGTGGTGGCCCGCGTCGACCTTGGACTCGACGGGGTCGCCCGGGTCGGCGGCTCCGTCCGGCGAGCCCGTCGGAGCCGCGTCGGCGTCGAACTCCGGCGGGTGGCTCAGACACTCCTCCATCGCGTACGGGCACCGGTCGGCGAAGTAACAGCGGTCGCCCATCTCGCTGTCGTAGAGGTCCGGCACGTTGCCCTCGATGGGCTGGAGCCGGGCGGCGGGGTCGTCGAGGTCCGGAATCGACCCGAGCAGCCCCTGCGTGTACGGGTGGACCGGGTCGTCGAACACGTCCCCGAGCGTGCCGCGCTCGACGACCTCGCCCGCGTACATCACGCCCACCCGGTCGCACATCCGGGCGATGACGCCGAGGTTGTGGGTTATCATCACGATGCTCATGCCGGTCTCGGCCTGCAGGTCCTTGAGCAGGTCCAGAATCTGGGCCTGGATGGTCACGTCGAGCGCGGTGGTCGGCTCGTCGGCGATGAGCAGGTCCGGCTCGCCCGCCAGCGCCTGGGCTATCATCGCGCGCTGTAACATTCCGCCCGAGAACTGGTGGGGGTACTCGTCGGCTCGGTCGGCCGGGTCGGGGATGCCGACCTGTTCGAGCAACTCGACGGCCCGGTCGCGGCTCTCCTCGGTGACGTACTTCCGGGAGGGCAACACGGTGCTCGACAGCATGTCGAACAGTCCGTACCCCTGGGTTCGCGACCGGGTCGAGCGCGGGTTGGCCCGCGCCCGGCGCTGGACCTCGACCGCCTCGGCTATCTGCTCGCCCACCGTCAGCGACGGGTTGAGACTGCTCATCGGGTCCTGGAATATCATGCTGAACGACGGCCCACGGAGCGCCCGTCGGACGCTCTCTGACACCCCGCGCACGTCCACGAAGTCGCCGTCGACCGCCTCGGGGTCGTCGACCTCCTCGGCGAGGTCGGGGTTGCGGTACCACACCTCGCCGCTGGTGACCCGGCCGGGCGACTCCACGAGGTCGACGACCGACAGCGCGGTCACGCTCTTGCCCGACCCGGACTCGCCCACGATGCCGAACACCTCGCCGTCCCGCACGTCGAAGTCGACCGACTCGACCGCGTTGACCTGCCCCTCCTCGGTGAAGAATCGGGTCGAGAGGTCCCGAACCCGGAGCAGGTCGCGTGCGTCGTCGGCCATCAGACGCCACCTCCCTCGCCCTCGATACCGGGGTCCAGGGCGTCCCTGAGCCAGTCACCCACGAGGTTGATGCCGATGACCGTCAGCACGATGGCGATGCCGGGCATGGTGGATATCCACCACGCGGTCGCCAGATAGTCCCGACCCTGTGCGATGTCGAAGCCCCACGAGAGAGTCGTCCCGGAGAACCCGAGGAACGACAGCGAGGATTCGAGCAGGATGATGGCGGCGATCTGGATGGTCGCCAACACGAGGATGGGGGTCACGCTGTTGGGCAGGACGTGCTTGCGGATGATGAACCCGTCGCCTGCGCCCACCGACCGCGCGGCCTTGACGTACTCCTCGCCCTCGATGGACAGCGCCTCGCCGCGCGCGACCCGGGCGAACCACACCCAGTTGACCAGCCCCACGACGAGCACGACCGTCCCGGGCAACGCGAACGTCTCGGGCATCCCGGATTCGAGTCCGGCGATCACCAGCGGGTCGGGAATCGGTATCGACGCCTTGCCGAACAGTCCGACCAGCGCGACCGCCAGCACCAGCGACGGGAACGCCAGCATCACGTCGGCGCTCCGCATCAGCGCGTCGTCGACCTTCCCGCCGTAGTAGCCCGCCGCCAGCCCGACCGACACGCCGAGCAACACTGCGATACTGGTCCCGAGCAGTCCGACCAGCATCGAGGTCCGCGCGCCGTAGATGACCCGCGAGAGCATGTCCCGTCCCAGCGAGTCGGTCCCGAGCGGGTGGGAGGGGTCGGCCTCGACGTAGACCGTCTCGTTGACGATTTCGATGCTCCCGTTGACCATCTCCGAGGAGGTCTCGGTGGTCTCGGCGCTGAAGCCCACGGGCGGCAGGTTCGACTGGTCGAGGTTCTGGGTCGTGGGGTTGTGGGGCGCGAGTATCGGCGCGAACGCCGCCACGAGGATGACGGCGGCGATGAGCACCACGCCGAGTTTGGCGAGCAGGCTGTTGCGGAACTCCTTGCGGAGGTTCCGAACGGTTCGCGGGGAGAAACTCCCCGGAAGGGCACGTCCCGCGACGCCGAGCAACCTGGCCAGCAGTTCGGTTATCATTCGCCTCTCACCTGCGGGTTGATGTACGCGTAGGTCGCGTCGACCGCGATGTTGAGTATCACGAACCCGGCTCCGATGACCACCAGCGACCCCTGTATCAGCACCCAGTCGCGGTCGTTGATGGCGTTGATGACCACCGTACCGAGGCCGGGCCAGTTGAACACCGCCTCGGTGATGACCGCGCCGCCGATGAGCGTCCCGAGCTGGAGGCCGAGCACCGTGATGACCGGAATCAGCGTGTTCCGGAGGACGTGCTTGTACCGGACCAGCGTCTCGGGCAGCCCCTTCGCGCGGGAGGCCTGGACGTAGCTCTTTCCGAGTTCGTCGAGCATCCCGCTCCGTGTCAGGCGGGTGATGAGCGCGGTGAAGTACGTCCCGAGCGTGACCGCCGGGAGCGTGATGTGCCACAGCCACGTCCGGAGGCCGCCGGGGTCGAGGTCGGTAAACAGCAGTTCGAGCGCGGGCAGGAGTCCGATCGGTCGCCGGCTGGTCGGGAACACTTCCAGCCCCACGCCGAGCAGCAACACCAGCATGATGCCCAGCCAGAAGTTGGGCGTCGAGATGCCGACCAGCGAGAACGTGGTCGCGGCGTAGTCGGCCGGCTCGTGGCGTCTGGTCGCGCTGATGACGCCCAGCGGGATGGAGATGACGATGGCCACGACGCTCGCGGCGACCGCCAGCTCCAGCGTCGCGGGCAGCCGGTTGAAGATTCGGGCGGCGGCCGGCGTGCCGTTGATGAACGAGTAGCCCATCTCCCCCTGCAGCAGCTCGACCAGATAATCGAAGTACTGGACGTACAACGGTTGGTCGAGCCCGAGTTCCTGTGCGATGTTCGCCCGAACCTCCGGCCCGGCGTCCAGCGGCGCGATGAACGTGATCGGGTCGCCCGGCGTCACGAACCGCAGCATGAACACCACGGTCACGACGCCCCAGATCACGAACACGCCCTGCAGGATTCGCCTGAGCAGAAACCGCCCCATCGACATGCTTGTGCGCCACTCTGTAACGCAGCTACAAAAAAGCCGTAGTGTCGGAGGTACGTCCTACTCGGACGGGCTCATCGCGTAGGCGTTGATGCGCTCGTCGCTGCGAGCTTCCCACGAGACGCGGTCGTTGACGCCGTAGACGCTGTACTGGCGGTTGAGGAAGACCCACGGAGCCTGCTCGTGGACGACCGCGTTCAGCTCCTGGAGGATGGACTCGCGCTCCTCGGCGTCGGGTTCGCTCTGGGCCTGCGCGTGGAGGTCGTCTATCTCCTCGTTCGAGAACGAGGTGAGCGAGCCGTCGGTCGTCATCAGCGAGCCGATAGTGAGCGCGCCCTCGAAGGTGGCCTCGCCCCAGCCGAGCAGGTAGAACGGCGGACTCGTCGTGATGTCGCCGTTCGTGACCTCGCCCGCCAGCGAGGAGAACTCCCGCTGGTTGTACGAACACGAGACGTTCGACAGGCTGTCGATCTGGTCGGCGACCGCCTGGGCGATCTCGACGTCACGCAGGTACCGACCCGTCGGGCCGTCGAGGGTTATCTCCGCGCCGGCGAAGCCGCTCTCCTCGACCAGCGACTCGGCCTGGTCGGGGTCGTACGGGTAGGGGTCGAGGTCCGGGTTGTGGCCGACGAACCCTTCGAGGGTGGGCTGGGCCGTGGGCGCACCGAACGTCTGGAGGACGTTCTCGATGATGCTATCGAGGTCGACCGCGTAGTTCATCGCCTGCCGGAACTGCTGGCTGCTGAATGGCTCGACGTCGTACCGCATGGCGGCGAACACCAGTCGGGTACTCGGGACGGCCGACAGTCGAGTGCCGTCGTTGCCCCGGACCCGCTCGGCGTCTTGGGGCGGTACGTTGACGATGACGTCGGTTTCGCCGCTGAGCAACTGGTTGACTCGGGTCCCGGACTCGCTGGCGGCGGTGAACGTCAACTCGCTCACGTCGGCCGCGCCGTCCCAGTAGTCGTCGTAGCGTTCGAGGACGACCTGCTCGTCCTGGCTGTACTCGGCGAACTGGAACGGCCCGGTGCCGTTCATGTTCTGGTTGATGTAGGCGCTCTCGTTGTCCTCTATCCACGACTGCTGGACCATGTCGCCGTACGTCGCGAACGACGAGAAGACGGTCGGGTTGAACCCGTCCGAGGAGACGTCGATCGCGCTGTCGGCGTCCGAGGAGACCTCCGCGCCGGTGACGCCCGCGAGCTGGTCGTTCTGCGGGCTCTCGAAGTCGACCTCGGGGTCGACGATGCGGTTGATGCTGTAGGCGGCGTCCTGGGGCGTGAAGTCGTCGCCGTTGTGGAAGGTGACGCCGTCCCGGATGGTGAACCGGACGAGTCCGTCCTCGACGCGCTCGTACTCGGTCGCCAGCCCCTCGATGGTCGCGCCCTCGCGGTCGCGGGCGAGCAGCCCCTCGTACGCGTGGAGGACCACGTTGTCGGTCGAGGTCTCGCGGTGGTCGTGGGGGTCGAGGCCGGTCGGCATCTGGCCCTGCGTGATGGTGACCTCGAACTCCCCGGCCCCGCCGTCGCCTTCCTCCTCGGTCGTCTCGGTCTCCTCGTCGGCGACCGTCTCGGTGTCAGCACCGTCGTCGTCGGCGGTCGTCTCGGCGTCGGTCGTCTCCTGGTCGCCCCCGCCGCTACAGCCGGCGAGCGACGCGGCGGCCGCAGCAGCGCCGGCCCCCTTGAGGAACGTCCGTCTGGATGTATCTTTGTCGTGCACCATACCGAGTACAACATCTACTATGATATAAATATGCTGTGGTGAACTACAGCAGTCGCCGCTCTCGTCGTTCGTTCGCCCGTCCGTCGATGCCGGGCCGTAAGTTTAAGTTTCCCCGAATCGAAGCGGCATACATGGCCGTTCACGGCCGTTCCTCCCAACTCCGGGCACTGTTCGACGAATCGCCCACGCCGCACATCGCCCACCCGCCCCGAACGCACCACCGGGACTTCTACGTCGCCACCGACGGCTCCTACAGCCTCGACGGCGACGAGGGCGGGCTGGGCGTCATCATCGAGACCCGAGACGGCGAGCGGGTCGCGCGACTCGCGCTCCCCGACCGCACGGTCGCGGACAACAACGTCGCGGAGTACCGGGCGCTCCACCTCGGCCTCGACGTGCTCGCCGAGCGCGCGCCGGCCGACGCCCGGGTGGGCGTCCTCGTCGACCACGACGACCTCGGGGCCAACGTCAACAGCGCGGCGCTTGCGGCCCGACGCGCCGACCGCTCGCCGCCGCGGCGGCTGACGGTCCCGCCGGCGGGGAGCAACCACTGGCGGGGCATCCGCGCTCGGGTCTGTCGGTTCGACGAGGTCCGGGCGGCGGTGCTCGCGAGCGGTCAGAACCCGGCCCACGCGCTGGCGAACGCGCCCGGCGAGTACGCCCACGTCAACCGGGAGTCCGACCGCTGTCTGCTCCCCGACGCCCCCGACTCGGGCGAGGCCCAGATTCCGCCGCCGTCCCGGGCCGACCGGCGCGCGAGCGACTGACGCCGCCAGTCGACCGGGCGTACCTCACTGTTTAGGCCCACCGTTCATCGTGGTCCGTGCGAAAGCGTCGGCCGACGCGCCAGCATGAGCCACGAACGCGCACCGACGAACGACCGAGGGGCATCGACGGGCTACGGAACGGCCGTCTTCGACGACCGACCGGGCGGCGCGGAACTGGACGCGCTGTTCGAGGCGCTCGCCGACCAACAGCGCCGGCGCATCCTCGCGTACCTCGACGACTGCGAGGGCGACGCGGCGACGGTCGCCGACCTGACAGACGGCATCGCTCCGGGCGTCGACGCCGCGAGCGCGAGCTCCGATTCCGGCGACGACGCGTCGACCGGCGAGCGCGAGCGAGTCGCGACCAGACTCCACCACGTCCACCTCCCGAAGCTTGCGGAGGTCGGACTGGTGGAGTTCGACGACGGGAGCGGCGTCGTCCGGTATCGGGGCGGAGCGGTCGTCTCGGATTGGCTCGAACTCGCGCGGTCGGACTGATTGGGCGTCGGGACCGACCCGGCGTGGGACGGACGCCGCCGGTTCGGGTCTGTCCCGTCCGAACGCCCGCGGAATCGACGGCCTGGCTCGGGCCGGTACTGAGTCGGGCGCGGGCCGGTAATGAAAAAGGACTTATCGCGCGGGGTCGACGCTCGCGATATGAAAGCCGTCGTTCTCGCGGGCGGATACGCGACCCGGCTCTGGCCCATAACCAAGCACCGGCCCAAGATGTTCCTCCCGGTCGGCGACTCGACGGTCATCGACCAGATATTCGCCGAACTGGAGGCCGACGACCGGATAGAGGAGGTGTACGTCTCGACCAACGAGCGGTTCGCCGACGACTTTCGCGACCACCTCGCGGACAGCGAGTTCGACAAGCCGACGCTCACGGTCGAGGACACCTCCGAGGAGGACGAGAAGTTCGGCGTCGTCGGCGCGCTGGCCCAGCTGTTCGACCGCGAGAACGTCACCGACGACACCCTCGTCGTCGCGGGCGACAACCTCATCAGCTTCGGCGTCAGCGACTTCGTCGACTTCTTCGCGGAGAAGGGGTCGCCGACGCTGGCGGCCTACGACGTCGGCTCCCGCGAGCGCGCCAAGTCCTACGGGCTGGTCGAACTCGACGGCGACGAGGTGGTCGACTTCCAGGAGAAGCCCGACGACCCGGCGAGCACGCTGGTCTCTATCGCCTGCTACGCGTTCACCGCCGAGACGCTCCCGCTGCTCGACGAGTACCTCGAAAACGGCAACAACCCCGACGAACCCGGCTGGTTCGTCCAGTGGCTCCAGCAGCGCGAGTCGGTCCACGCCTACGCCTTCGACGAGGCGTGGTTCGACATCGGTACGCCCGAGAGCTACCTCGAAGCGGTGGCGTGGAAACTCGACGGCGAGAACCGCATCGCCGACTCCGCGACGGTCGAGAACACCACGGTCGGTGAGAACGTCCACGTGATGGCGGACGCGGAACTGGTCAACTCCAGCGTCAACAACGCCATCGTCTTCCCGGGCGCGACCATCCGGGACTGCGACGTCCGCGACTCCATCATCGACGAGAAGACCCGCGTCGAGAACATGGACCTCGCGGGCGCGCTCATCGGCGCGCACACCCAGATTCTGAACGGGGAGTAATCGAGCGTCGTTCCCGCGGTCACTCCCGAACGCCCAGGTACGCCACCCGGCTCTCGAACTCGCCGCCCCGTAGCAGGTCGAGGACGTGGGCGACCGCGCGGTGGTTGCCGTCCACGACGTACGCCGGGTCCTCGCCGTCTTTCAGGACGACGAGCCGGCTCTTCGGGGCTCCGTCGGCGATGGCGTCCGCGAGGTCGACCACCTCGCCGACGTCCTTGGGCGTCTCGGCGTCCAGTTTCGCCACGTCGTCGGCCCCGTGGACGCGCTCGGCGATGGACTCGACGCGGTCGTCGTCGGCCAGCGCCCGCCAGTCCTCGCCGTGGGGACCGACGACGACTCGGAGGTCCCGGAGCGCCTCCTCGGTGAGGTCGACGCGGTACCAGTCGGCCGGGTCCGGGGTGAACGCCCGCTTTGCGATGGGCGCGCGCTCGAACAGTTCCGCCCGGAGCGCAGGTTCGGTTTCGAGAGCGTCGGGGTCAGGCGGGTCGTCGGTCGCCCCGTCTCCCTCCTCGCGGAGCCAGTAGCGTATCACCCGCTCGGGCGAGACCGGGTCGGGGTCGCCGCGGAGGTGGTCTTCGATGCTCACGGGTCGTTTCGAAGGCGACCCACGGGGAGAAGGATTACGGCACCGGGGCCGGTCGCGCTACGCCTCCCGCGGGTCCTCCGGAGTGAACCAGCCGGCGAGTCCGCCGGGGTCCGCTTCGCGGCTCGCCCAGAACCGCGACCACTCGACGGCGAGCATGGCGAGCATCACGACGACCGCGTAGCAGACCGCGGCGACGCGGGCGGTCACGACCGTCTCGAACGTCGACGCGCCGACCGCTCCGCGCACCGCCAACAGCAGGAGGATGCCGACGACGTGCAGGACCATCAGCAGCCCGCCCGCGAAGACGATGACGCGCAACGGTATCTCGAGCACCATGTGGACCGACACCTCCTCGTAGCGACGCTTCCCGAAGAACTCCCGTCGCACCTCGACGAGTTGCGAGGCGGCGATGCCGAACGCGGCCACGAGCACCGTCGGGGACACTGCGGACGAAACGGCGACGTAGTCGAAGAACGTGGGTATCGCCACCCAGAAGGCACCGAAGACGAGCGACAGGACGACCATCCCGGCGTTGCGCGGATACGCCGGCGGAAGCGACCCCGGCAGGTGGACGCGCCGGGGGTCGCCGTCCCACTTCGCCCCGAGTTCCGTCTCCTCGGAGACGCCGGGGAGATACAGGTCCCGGCCGTCGAGCACCATCGGCCGCTGGGCGAACAGCGCCGCACCAGCGTAGACGACCAGCATGACCGCCATCTCTATCCAGTAGGTCGCCAGCACCTGCAGGACCTCCCAGCCGAGGAAGACGACGCCGCCCAGCGGCAGGAGATTCGAGAGGGCGACCGGTACGAACTCTCGGACGTCGGCCGTGGCTTCCGTCCGACCGTCGGGGGTCATCGTGGGGTCTTGCGGGCTACCTATCGAAAAAGGCACTGTTGTTCCACCATCTTCTTCCGAAACAACTGGACCAGACCCACGCTCGCTCGGCGGTGCTCAGCCCCGGGTCGCTCGCGGTGCGACTGTCGGTGTCCTTTCCCCATCGCTCGCGCGACCGACGCGCCGCGTAGACTCGTTCACGCCAGCCGCGCGTCCTCGATTTTCAAAGTCCCGCGGGAGCCGTCCCACTCGCTCTCGTAGTCCAGTTCGATGCGTCGGTCCATGTGCGGGCCGTCCGTGACCAGCGTCTCGAACTCGCCGCCCTCGCCGAGCAGGTGGACGCCGTACTCGTCGTTCAGTTCCGCCAGTTCCGCGAACGCCTCGGCGTCCAGCGTCCGGCCGAGCCACGATTCGTCGAGTCCGTACGCCGCGACCCGGATGACTCGAATCTCGAAGCCGGCGTCGAGCATCGCGTCGGCGAGGTCGCGGGGTTCGCGCTGCCAGAGGGGCGCGAACAGGTCGGCGTCGAGCCGGTCGGCCATCGCCTCGATGCGGGAGGTCTGGTACTCGCTCTCGACCGCGCCCGCAGTCAGCCCCGCGATACCGCCCGGCAGTTCCCCGTCGAGGTCCCGCAGGGCCGCCTCCAGCGGCCGGAGTTCGGCGTCGCCCTGCGCGCCCGACTCGGCGGCCGCCCCGGCCTCGAAGTCGTCGGGTTCGACCTCCACGAGTTCGATGCCGACGCTCTCGGCCGCGAGGCCCGCGAGTTCGGTCGCCGGCACGTGGTACATGTACGAGTCGCCGTCGGGGTGGACGGTCACCAGTCGGGACACGTCGCGTCCCGATTCGAGCGCGCGGTACAGCGCCCACGAGGAGTCCTTGCCGCCCGAGAAGAGGCTGACCCACGACCCGTCGGTCGCGGCGTCGTCGGTCGCTGGCGTGTCTCCGGTCATGCTGGAGCGTCCGAACCGGGCGGATTTAGGTGCGGCGAATCGCCACGTGGGGCGCGTCGCCGAAGAGGGGTCGGGACGCTACTCCGCGTCGCCGGTGAGTCCCGCCATCGGGGACGCGCCCGCGACGATGGCACCCGTCGACAGGAGGGCGGCCGACAGCGCGACGAAGTCGCCGCTCGGGGAGTAGCCGGCGAGCCCCGACCCCGCCTGGACGATGAACACCGTGACGAAGAAGCTGAGGACGGCAAAGGCCAACATCACGATTGCCGCGATAATACTACTCACGAGTACGCCGAACGAGTCGAGAAGTCCCATGCGGTAGTGCCTCCTCGAAACCCAACGAGCCGCGACTGAAAAGTGTTCGGATACCGACGGAACGGTCTCACTCCGCCAGCTCCTCGTCGAACTCCCCGCCGAACCGCGACCCGCTGAGGTACGAGGAGACGTGGACGCCAAGCAGGCTCACGACGACGCCCGCGACGACGAACACCGCCATGCGGGTCCCCGGCAGGAGGACGAGCCGGTCGACCGCGAGGCTGCCGACCTCGACGCGGGGCATCGCTATCGGCTCGACGAGCGCCTCGCGCTGGAGGAAGTACGACGAGAACCCGCGGACGACCAGCCCGACCGCGAGCACACCGAACGGGAGGTTGAGGTAGGAGTTCCGGAGCCGGTCCTCGCGGATGACCTCGTCGAGGAGCCGTCCGGTCGAGGCCGCCATCGCGGCCGCCGCGAGCCACGGCACGCTGGCGTACGCGAACGCCATCGCCGGCACCAGGAATCCCTGGGTCGGAACTGCCAGGTCCGACACCCGGAGCGCGCCGGCGAACACGCCCACGAGCGTCAGCCCGGACGCGACCACGTAGGTCACGAGCGACACCCGCCCGGAGTAGAGGGCGTCCCTGACCTCGCCGGGCAGGTCGGCCACGTAGTCGTCGACGCCCAGGCCCTTGTAGAGGACGAACAGGCCGATGACCGCCGTTATCGACGCCACCGCCGTAGCCGGTCCGGCCAGCATCAACAGGACCGGGAAGACGAGCATGGCGACCCCGACCGGGACGAGCACGGTCTGGCGGAGCTCCTCGTCGGCGAGGAACTGCTTGAGCAGGTAGTAGGTCGACTCGATGTCGCGGGCCTGCCGGACCACGACCCTGTCGACCGCGTCGACCTGCACGCGGCTCTCGATGATGGGGACGAGTCGCTCGTCCTGTGCGCTGTCGATGACGACCACCGCCGAGTCGGGGCCGTACTCGGCGATGAGGTCGTCCATCTGCTCGGCGACCGCGCGGTCCCGGCCGACCATGGTCTCGGCCGCCCCGGAGATGACCGCCACCGTCGCGTCCTCGTCGTCGGCCCGCAGGTCCCGGGCCACCCGGAGGGTCTCGAGCAGGCAGTTCACGCTGGCGTCCTCGGGGTCCGCGAGGCCGACGTCGGTGACCAGCGACCGGACCGCTTCCCAGCCGGCGACCGGGGTCTCCAGCCCGGTGTTGGTCCCGATGTCGTCGTCGCGGTCGACGCACACCACCAGCGTACTCATGTCGTACGGGCGAATCCAGACGGTCCGGGATTAAAAACCCTCGTGGTCGGTTCGCACTCGTCGCGACCTGCGCTCGTCTCCGAACTGGCGGCGCGTCCGGCGGTCGACCACTACACCTCCGGACGTTTTAAGCCGCGGCCGGACGACGCCACGCGTATGTACAAACACGTCGCGCTGCTCGTCCGCCAGGAGGGGATGACCCACGAGGAGTTCGTCGACCACTGGCAGAACGAACACACGCCCATCGCCCGCGAGATAGAGGGCGTGGTGAAGTACAACACGGTGTTGCCGACCGACCCCGAGAACGCCGAGTTCGACGGCATCGCCGAGCTCTACTTCGAGGACCTCCCCGACCTCCACGACGCGCTGGGCTCGCCCGGCTCCCGGGACTACGACCCGACCAAGGAGGTCGCCGCGAAGGCCCGCGAGGACGTGGACAACTTCCTCGACATCGACGAGCGCCCCCGGTTCATCGGCGAGGAAATCGTCCAGAAGGACGAGGTCGACGGCGACTCGGACGGCCTCTACAAGCACTCGGCGTTCCTCGTCCGCCAGGAGGGGATGACCCACGAGGAGTTCGTCGACCACTGGCAGAACGAACACACGCCCATCGCCCGCGAGATAGAGGGCGTGGTGAAGTACAACACGGTGTTGCCGACCGACCCCGAGAACGCCGAGTTCGACGGCATCGCCGAGCTCTACTTCGAGGACCTCGACAAGCTCTACGACGCGTTGGGCAGCGAGGGCTCGCGGGACTACGACCCCGACAGGGGCAAGGCCAAGGAGGCCCGCGAGGACGTGAACAACTTCCTCGCCATCGACGAGCGCCCCCGGTTCATCGGCCGGGAGACCGTCCAGAAGGACGAGACCTGAGAGTCCGCCGACGGGAAGCGCCGTCCGCCGACCCCGCCGCGAGCCACCCGTCCACAAGGATTAAACCCGTGATAGGAGAACCCTCGAGCGGACGCTCACCGTCCTGAATCCACCATGGATGTCGAATTCACCCACCGACCGTCGTACACCCACCTCGTAGTCGAACTCGACCCCGGCGAGACCATCCGGACCGAACCCGGCGCGATGGTCAGCCACTCGCCGTCGGTCGCCATCCAGACGACGTCGAGCCGCGACGGCCTGTTGAGCTCGGCCAAGTCGATGCTCGGGGGCGAGTCGTTCGTCGTCAACGAGTTCACCGCCGAGAGCGAACCCGGGACGCTGACGCTCTCGCCGCCGACGCCAGGCGACGTGAGCAGACACCACCTCGACGACGAGACGCTGTACGCCGTCGACGGCGCGTTCCTCGCGTCCGAGACCGGCATCGACGTCGACTCGGAGTTCGGCGGCCTCAAGTCGATGCTGGCGGGCGCGAGCGTCACGCCCCTCGCGCTCACCGGGACCGGCGACGTGTTCATCGAGGCGTTCGGCGGCATCGAGACGGTCGAGCTCGGCCCCGGCGAGTCGTACGTCGTCGACAACGAGAACGTCGTGGCGTGGGACGACAGCGTCGACTTCGACGCCCGCCGGGTGGGCGGCCTGAAGTCGTCGCTGCTGAGCGGCGAGGGCCTCGTCATGGACTTCACCGGCCCGGGGACGGTGTGGTACCAGACCCGGGGCATCGACTCGTTCGCGAGCGCCATCGCGGGCGCGATTCCCGGCGGGGACGAGGGCGGAGCCGACATCGATATCGGGTAACCGCCCGGACGCCACATTTTCGCGCCGCCCGTCGGACCGTATAAACGATTAAGGCGGGTCCGGCCGACCTCCCGCCATGGAGATAGGGACCGGACTGTTCACCTGCCAGCGACGCCCGGACGACGACCGCTCGACCAGCGAGATATACGACGAGATGCTGCGGCTGGGTCGGGCCATCGACGACGCGGGGCTGGCCAGCGCGTGGGTCTCCGAGCACCACTTCGCGGAGGACGGTTACCTCTCGGCGACGATGCCCTCGCTCGGTGCGCTGGCGGCCGAGACCGACGACGTCGAACTCGGCACCTGCATCGCGCTCGCGCCGCTGTACGACGGCGTGCGGCTCGCCGAGGACGCCGCGACCGTCGACCTGCTGTCGGACGGCCGGCTCACGCTCGGGCTCGCCATCGGGTCGAACCCCCGCGAGTTCGAGCAGTTCGGCGTCCCAAAGGACGAACGCGTCGAGCGCCTCCGGGACACCACCGACCTGCTCCGGGGCGCGTGGTCGGCGGGCCCCCTCGACTACGACCCCGAGTTCCACGACGTGAGCCCAGACGCGACCGTGACGCCGAAACCGGACTCCGAGATTCCGGTCATGTACGGCGGGTCGGCCAAGCCCGCGGTCAGGCGCGCGGCCCGGGTCGCCGACGCGTGGTGTGCGCCCTCGGCGCTGTCGGTCGAGGGCGTCCGCAAGCGCGTCGAGGACGTCCGGAACGTGCGCGCCGAGGAGGGGCTTCGACCCGACGCCGGCGAGGACGGCGACGCCGAGGACGACTTCCAGATATACGTGCTCCAGCACGGCTTCGTCGGCGACTCGAAGGAGGAAGCGTGGGACGCGATGAAGGAGGGGTACTTCTACATCCAGCGCCGGTACGCCGAGATTTTTTCGGGCGACCCCGTCGAACAACTCGACGACGACCGCAAGCAGGAACTCAAAGACCAAGCCGTCTTCGGCACGCCCGACCAGGTAATCGACCCACTGGAGGCGTACCGCGGGGCGCTGGGCGACGACGTCCACTTCGTCTTCCGGACCTACTACCCCGGCGTCGGCACCGACCGGATGGTCGAGTGCGTCGAGCGACTCGGCGACGAGGTCGTTCCCGCGTTCGACTGACGTCCGGCAGGCGTGGGGGACCGTCGGCGGCCGCACCGGTTCGTGTCGGACTCGCTATCAGTTCGAGTTTTTTCCCGGCGATTCTACCGGCAACCCTACGCAAAGATATTTATAATTATAGATTCCGCATTTGGGTATGCGTGACGATACCACTGGACGAGAACTCGGCGCACCGAACCCTCCCGGCGACCCGTCGGCGGACGGCGGGGACCGGTCCCGGCGATTGTCTTCGGCTTCGTCTCGCCGGGCGTTCCTCGCGCTCGCCGGCGCGGCCGGGACGGGCGCGCTCGCGGGCTGCGTCGGCGGTGGCGGCGGGCAGAACATCGACGACGTGACCTACGGCGTCCTCAACCCGATGACGGGGACCTACGGCGCGCTCGCGGAGGGCCAGCGTCAGGGGGCCGAGCTCGCAATCGAGCACGTCAACGGTAGCGACGAGTTCGACTTCCAGATAGAGGGGGTCTACGAGGACACGCAGGCCGACACCGCGACCGGCCGCCAACTCGCTCAGAAGGTCGTCGAGCAGGACGGCGCGCAGTACATCATGGGCGCGATATCCAGTTCGACGGCGCTCGCGCTCAACGAGTTCGCGGCGTCCGAGGAGGTCATCTACAACCCCGGCGCGGCCGCGATGAACATCACGGGCGCGGAGTGCAACGAGTGGGTGTTCCGGGCCGAGACCCACACCGCCCAGATCGCCGAGGCGATGGCCCCGTGGACGGTGAACAACGTCGGCACCAACGTATGGTTCCACATCGCCGACTACGCGTACGGCGACTCGGTCCGCGAGGAGTGGAGCTCCCGGATGGAGGCCGAGAGCGACGAGTACGAGGAGGTCGGCGTCTCCCGGTCGGAACTGGGCGCGAGCAACTACGGCTCGTTCGTCAGTCGGATCGGCAACTCCGAGGCGGACGTCGTGGTGTTGGGCATGACCGGCGGCGACCTCGTCAACTTCACCTCCCAGGCCGCCGACCAGGGACTCAAAGCGGACGTCGACATCGTGGCGGGGACCATGACGTTCCAGACCGCCCGGGCCGCGCTCGGCCCGGCGGCCTACGGGACCTACGGCGGGGTCCGGTACGTCCCCAGCATCGACACCGGCGACAACCAGGACTTCGTGAGCGCGTATCAGGACGCCTACGACGCGGCCCCAGACAGCTTCGCTCGGGTCGCCTACGACTCCATCCGGATGACCGCCCACGGCATCGCGGAGTCCGGCACCAACGACCCCGCGGAGGTGCGGAGCGCGCTGTCGGGTCTCGAAGTGCCCAGCCTCTACGGGCCCAACCGGTTCCGGGAGTGCGACCAGCAGGCCACCAACCCCGTCTGGGCCGGCGAGAACGTCGAACCCGACTCGGGCGAGACCGCAGACGTCGAACTCCGCACCAAGATAGAGGGTCAGGACGCCATCCCGCCCTGCGACCAAGTCGAGTGTAGCCTCTGACATGGTCGGGGTCGCGGGATTCGCCGAGCAACTGCTGAACGGACTCACCATCGGCATGGTGTACGTCCTGATAGCGGCGGGACTGTCGGTCATCTTCGGCGTGATGGACGTCATCAACTTCGCGCACGGCGAACTGTTCGCGCTGGGCGCGTACCTCGCGTTCGCCATCGCCGCGCCCTTCGGCGGCGCGGGGTTCTGGGTGGCGCTGGTCGTCGCGCCGCTGCTGGTCGGGGTGGTCGGCGCGGCCATCGAGCGGCTCACGCTCCGGCCGCTGTACGACCGGAATCCGCTGTACCACATCCTGCTGACGTTCGGGCTGGTGCTGATACTCAACGACGTGATTTCGTTCGTGTGGGGTCCCCAGGACAAGCACTTCGGCGCGCCGCCGCTGCTCGAAGGGCCGGTGACGGTGTTTGGCATCACCGGCTCGCTGTACGGCTACTTCATCGTCGCGTTCGGCGCGGTGCTGTCGGTCGCGACGTGGTGGGCGCTCAACAACACCCGGGTCGGTCTCGTGGTCCGGGCCGGTTCGCAGGACCGCGAGATGGTCCGGAACCTCGGCATCGACATCGACCGGTACTACACGCTGGTATTCGGCGTCGGCGCGGCGCTCGCGGGCGTCGCGGGGGTCGTCCTCGGCGCGTACCAGAACGTCAGCACGACGATGGGCAACGAGGCCATCATCCCGGCGTTCGTCGTGGTGGTCATCGGCGGCCTCGGGAGCTTCCGGGGCGCGGTCGTGGGCGGGCTCGGCGTCGGCGTCGCCCAGACGCTGGCCCGGAGCTACGCCCAGAGCCTCGAAGGGCTGGTCGTGTTCGCGCTGATGATACTCGTCCTGCTCGTCAAGCCCGAGGGGCTGTTCGGCAACCCCGAGTGGGGCACGTCCGAGGAGTCCGAGGAGGAACTGCTCGCCGGGTCGGCCGGCGGCCTGCTCACCGACGCCCAGCGGTTCCGGTTCGGCGCGGTCGCGGTCGGGCTGTTGGCGGTGGTGCCGCTCGGGGTGGACGTGTTCTACTCCGAGTACGCGCTCACGCTGCTGTCGGACGTGCTCATCTGGGCGCTGTTCGCGCTCAGCCTCGACTTCGTGATGGGGTACGCCGGACTGGTGTCGCTGGGTCACGCGCTGTTCTACGGCACCGGCGCGTACGCCGCGATGCTCGTGTTGCTCCACGTCACGCCGTCGGCGCTGGTCGCGCTGGTCGCGGCGGTCGCCATCTGCGCGGCCATCGCGTGGGCGGTCGGCTACCTCTCGATTCGGGTGTCGGGCGTCTACTTCGCGATGATAACGCTGGCGTTCGCCCAGTTGTTCTACAACGCGGTGTTCAAGTTCGACTGGACCGGCGGCAGCGACGGCCTGTTCGGGGCGGACGTGGTGTACGGGCTCGGCGGCGTCACCGTCGAACTCGACGCGCTCGCCGAGTCGATTCCGCTGCTGGGCGAGAGCGCGCTGTTCTACTACGTCCTGCTGGCGGTCGTGGTGGGCTCGTACCTGTTGGCCCGCCAGATGATGCGCGCGCCGTTCGGCAGCGTCCTCCAGTCCATCCGGGAGAGCGAGCGCCGGACCGAGTTCGTCGGCTACGACGTGACCGCCTACAAGCGCCGGGCGTTCGTCGTCAGCGGCGCGATGGCGGGACTGGCCGGCGGGCTGTTCGCCATCCAGGACGGCTACGTCGCGCCGTCGCTGCTCCACTGGATTAACTCGGGCGAGGTCGTCGTGATGACGGTGCTGGGCGGGATGGGAACCCTCTACGGGCCGATGGTCGGCGCGGGCGTGTTCGTCGGCTTCGAGGACGTGCTGTCGTCGTACACCGACCAGTGGCAGGCCGTGCTGGGGCTCGTGTTCGTGGTCTTCGTCATCGCGCTCCCGCGCGGGCTGGTGTCGCTCCCGCGGCGGCTCTCCGAGCTCGCCGGCGACCGGTCGGCGGCCGGCGGGCCCGACGACGAGGCCGAACCCCTCGCCGACCGGGAGGTGAACGAATGAGCGCCACCGACGAGTCCGGAACGACCGAGGAGTTCGACGCGACGACCGAGTCCGTGCTTCGGACCGACGGGCTGACCAAGCAGTTCGGCGAGTTCGTCGCGCTCGACGGCGTGGACCTCGACGTCAGCGAGGGCGAGTTCCGGAGCGTCATCGGGCCCAACGGCGCGGGCAAGACCACGCTGTTCAACGTGTTGACCGGCGCGCTCTCGCCCACCGAGGGCACGGTCACCTTCCGTGGCGAGGACGTGACCGACCTGCCGCCCCACCAGCGGGTCCGGCGCGGGATGGGTCGGTCGTTCCAGATAAGCACCGTGTTCGGCGGCCTGACCGTCCGGGAGAACGTTCGACTGGCGGCCCAGTCGGTGGTACAGGGCCGGGGCGAGATTCCGCTCGTCGGCCGGTTCCTCTCGCCGACCGACCGGTTCGAGGCGGTGTTGGAGCGGACCGACGAGGTGCTCGCCGACATCGGGCTGGCCGACCGGGCCGACGACCGCGCCCGCAACCTGGCCCACGGCGACCGGCGACGCCTCGAACTCGGGCTGGTGCTGGCGGGCGACCCCGAGCTCGTGTTGCTCGACGAGCCGACCGCCGGGATGGGCAGCGAGGAGACCCAGCGCACCATCCGGCTGGTCGAGGAGGTGCTTTCCGACCGCACGCTGTTGCTCATCGAGCACGACATCGACCTCGTGATGAACGTCTCGGACTCGGTGACCGTGCTGAATCGCGGGCAGGTGCTGGCGACCGGCTCGCCCGACCGCATCGCGGGCGACGACGAGGTCCAGCGGGCGTACCTCGGAGGTGTTCGGGAATGAGTTCCGACGCCCCCGACCGACTCGACGCCGGGGCCTGCCAGGACCCGCTGCTCGACGTCTCTGGCGTGGTCGCGGGCTACGGCGCGACCGAGGTGCTCCACGACGTGTCGCTCTGTGTCGGCGAGGGCGAGGTGGTCTCGCTGGTCGGGCGCAACGGCGCGGGCAAGACCACGACCCTGCGCTCGGTCGTGGGCAACGTCACCCCCTCGGCCGGCACGGTCAGCTTCCGGGGCGAGGACGTCACCGGGCTCTCGGCCGAGGAGACGGTCCGGAAGGGCGTGGCGTTCGTGCCGGAGGAGCGGCGCGTCTTCCCCGGGCTCACGGTCGAGGAGAACCTCCGGGTCGGACACCTCGGCGGCGGGGCGACCGACGACCGGCCCGACCCCGACGAGGTCCTCGAGGAGTTCGAGAACCTCCGGGAGCACCCCGACCGGCTCGGCGGCGCGCTGTCGGGCGGCGAACAGCAGATGCTCGCCATCGGCCGTGCGCTGGTGGCGGGCGCGGACCTGCTGTTGCTCGACGAACCCACCGAGGGGCTGGCCCCGTTCGTGGTCCGCCGGGTCGAGGAACTCGTCGCCGACCTCAACGACGGCGGCATCTCGGTCCTGCTGGTCGAGCAGAACGTGGAGGTGGCGCTCGAACTCGCCGACCGCCACTACGTGCTCGACCGGGGCGAAATCGTCTACCACGGAACGAGCGACCAGTTACGCGACGACGAGGACGTGATGGACCGCCACCTCGGCATCACCAAGTGAGTCGCTGGCGACCGAATCGCCCGCGCTCGGCGAAACTACCCACCTTTAATTCCTCGCGCCCCGTCGGTTCGCGCATGGACATCGCGTGGCGGCAACTGCTCTCGCAGTTCCTGATAATGATGCTCATCTACTTCGTGGGCGTCCTCGCGCTGGCGGCGGCGGGCGTCGAGGGGTTCGTCCCGCGCATGGTCGTCGCGCTCGGGGTCGCGTTCGGCTACCCCGCCGCGCTCCGGCGACTGGGTCGGGCACCCCCGGCGTGGCAGCGCCCGGAGTAGCGACGACCCGGCCGCCGTTCGGCCCGCCATCCCCGTCAGGTCGGGCCTACTCGCTCGCAGACGGCCCATAACAACGTGAGACCCCGACCCAGGGACGCGCATGCACCATCGAGCCGTGGCGCTGGCGGTCGTCGCGAGCGTCGGGGTCGTCGCGGCGAGTGCCGGCGTCGCCGCCGGGCCGACCCTCGCGGTCGCCCCCGCGACCGGCGATTCGGCGTCCCGAGCATCGCCCGACCTCCCCGAGCAGTGGCAGGGGAGCTACGGCGACGAGGGCGACGACGCGTTCGCCGACCTCGTCCGGACCGACGACGGCGGCTACCTCGCGGTCGGGTGGACCGAGCGCGAGGGCAGCGACGACGGCTGGCTGGTCGCGGTCGACGCCGACGGCGACCGGCGGTGGTCCCGGACGCTGGGCGGGGACGGCACCGACCGCCTGTACGCGGCGGTCCCGACCGACGACGGCTACCTGCTCGCGGGCCGGACCGACGAGGGCGGGACCCCGAACGGCTGGGTCGTCGCGGTCGACTCGGCGGGCGAGGTCGTCCGCGAGCGCGCGCTCGGCCCCGGAGCCGTCCGCACCGCAGTCCGGGCCGACGCGACGCGGGCGGACCCGACCGACCGGGCCGGCGCGAACTCCTCGGGGGACGCGACCGACCAGCCCGGAGACGCGGGCTACCTGCTCGCGGGCTACACCTACGGGGACGCCGGCACCGAAGGGTGGCTCCTGAAGCTCGACGCCGACCGCGACGAGTCGTGGCGGACCGGCGTCTCGCCGCCGGAGGGGTACGACGGCGGCACCCTCCGGGCGGTCGTCCCCGCCGACTCGGGCTACTACCTCGCGGGGAAAATCGAGGGCGATAGCGACGACGGCTGGGCGCTGAAGGTCGGCGGGTCGGGCGAGCGCGAGTGGGCGACCGTCGTGGGCGGCACCGACCGCGAGGACGTGTGGGCGGCCGCGCCCGCCGGCCCCGACCCCGAGCGCGACGGCTTCGTCCTCGCGGGCGAGACCGAGAGCGACAGCGACGGCCCGCGGGACGGCTGGCTGGTGGCGCTCGGTCCCGACGGCGACGTGGCGTGGGAGCGCTCGCCCGGCGGCGAGGGCACCCAGTGGCTCGACTCCGCGGCGCGGACCGACGACGGCTTCCTGTTCACCGGCGGGTCCGACGCGGGACCCCACGGGAGCGCCGACGGCTACGTGCTGGCGACCGACGCCGGGGGTCGGGTCGAGTCCGAGCGCTACTACGGCACGAGCGCGTGGGACAAGCCGTGGCCCGCCGTCCGCGCCCACGGCGGCGGCTACCTCCTCGCGGGCGAGACGGCGGGCGGCGACGCCGGCGGCGACGACGGCTGGCTCCTCAGAATCGGCGGCTCGGCCGGTGACGGGGCGAGCGAGGCGACAGACGCCGGCGTGTCGAGCGAGGGGACCGCCGGCGCGACGTCGACCGGGACCGGTGCCGTCGACTCGGCGACGACCGACGCCACCGACCGGGCCGTCCGGGCGGACACGCCGACGGCGACCGACGCGTCCGGCGGCGTCCCCGGGTTCGGCGTCGGCGCGGCGTTTCTCGCGCTCGCGGCGGCCCTGCTCGCGGCGAGACGGTGACCTGGCTCCGACACGCGGAACTCCCTTCGGCCGGCGTTCAGAGCGGGGCCTCTGACTCCCGGAGCAGCCGTCGGACGTGGCCAACCGAGTATGAGACGCCGTACTCGTGCTCGACGTGCTCCCGGACGAGTTCGGGCGTCCACGACGACGCCTCGAAGCCGTGGGCCCCCGGGGAGTCCGCGAGGGCGTCGAACAGTTCGCGCCGCTCGGCGTCGTCGAGCTCGGCGGGTCGGCCCGGACGGTCGTCGTCCTCGACGGCGTCGGCGATGGGTTCGTCGGCGATGCGGTCGAGCCAGTAGTACAGCGTCGACTCCGGAATCCCGTACCGGTCGGACAGCGTCGAGACCCGGACGCCGTCCTTGTAGGCGATGGCCACCATGAGCCGCTTGGTCGCCTTCGGACTCTCGACTGCGCCGAGTTGCTCTCTAAGAGCCGAACGCGACACGCCGTCGAGTTTGTCCATCGGGTTGAATTTTCACATTTCCGTCCCATAACTGTATCTGTTTCGGTCGGTTCGGCGGGTCGGGACGGGCCGACCGGGGCGCGCTCCCCGGCGGCGTCCGTCGCCGCTCGTCGACCGGCGGCGGACTATTGGAGCGCAGACGAAAGGTATAACATAACGGTCTATTTTGCAGTAAGTATGAGCGTCGAGCGGCTCGCGACCCTCGTCGGGAGCGCACTGCTGGCCGGACTACTCGGATATCTGATCAAGGAACGGCAGATGATGGACCTCGTCGCGGGCTACGACGCCGAGCAGTTCCGGGACGAGGAGGGGCTCGCGGCGTTCGTCGGAACCCACCTCTACTACGTCGCCGCGCTGACGCTCGTGATGAGCGCGGTGGACTACCTCGGGTTCCGTCTGGCGTGGATTCCGTACGCCGTCGTGTTGCTCGCGCTGGTGGTCCGGTTGCTCCGCGGCTCCCGTCAGTTCCGATAACCGACCGGTCCGCGGGCTTGGGGTCGCCCGCCGCCGAGTCGGACGACCGGGAGTCGTCGGTTTCCCCTACCCACACGCTGATACGTCCGGACTGCAACGCTCCCGCCATGACCGACCCCCTCGACCTCGACGACTTCTACGACCTGCGGCTGGTGTCCGAGCCCGCCGTCTCGCCGGCCGGCGACCGCGTCGCGTTCGTCGCCGACGAGTTCGACGCCGCCGACGAGCGCCGGCGCTCGCTGTTCGTGGTCCCGACCGACGGGAGCCACGAGCCGTACCGACTCACCCGGGTCGCGGACGCGAGCGACCCGACGTGGGGTCCCGACGGCTCGAAACTCGGCTTCCGGGCCGCCCGCGAGACCGACGCCGGAATCGCGGTCTCGCGGGCCCCGGACGACGAGTCGGCGGGCGACGAGGCGACGAGCGACGACCCCGAGACGCAGGTCTGGGCCTTCGACCTCGACCGGGGCGGCGACGCCCGTCAACTCACCGACTTCGAGGAGGGCGTCGAGGGGTTCGACTGGGGGCCCGACGGGGAGCGCATCGTGGTCGCCGCCCGCGACCCGACCGACGACCAGCGCGAATACCTCGACCGCCGCGAGGACGGCGCGCCCGTCGAGACCGAGCGCCTCCAGCACAAGTACGACGGGGTCGGCTGGCTCGACGACGTCCGAACCTACCTGTTCGTCGTCGACTGCGAGACCCGGACGGCGACCCGGCTCGACGACGCCTACGGCGGCGGCGCGCGCGAACCCGCCACGGGACTCGACCCGTCGTGGTCGCCCGCGCCGGTGCCGGGGGCCGACGGCCACCGCATCGCCTTCCTCTCGAACCGGACCGACCGTCCGGACGACAACTACGTGATGGACGTCTACACCGTCGCGCCCGACGGGTCGGACTGTCGGAAGCTGACCGACTCGACGCTCACGGCCTCGCGGCTCCGGTGGCACCCCGAGGGCGACCGGCTCGCGTTCGTCGCGCGCGACCCCGAGAACGCTCACGTTCCCTCCGAACCGTACGTCGCCGCGTTCGAGCCGGACGACCAGCCCACCGCCGGAACCGCGACCGTCGAGTCGCTAGCGGGCGACCTCGACCGCACGGTCGCTCGGTACGGCGACCCGGCGTGGCACGGCGACGACGTGGTGGCACCTATCGGCGACGAGGGGCTGACGCGACTCGCGCGCTTTCGGGGCGACGAGCCGCCGGTCCGGACCTTCGGCGAACAGGGCCGGGACCGAACCGTCGAGGGGTTCGACTGTCGCGGCGGGACGGTGGCGGTCGTCCTCTCGCACCCCCGAGACGGGACGGAGCTGTACGCCGTCGACGCCGAGTCGCTCGACACCGACGCGAGCGACTCCGAATCCCACGACCCCGCCGGAGAACCGACCCGGCTCACCGCCGCGACCGACGACCTCGTCGCCGACCACGAGACGCCCGAGTGTCGGCGGGTCACGGTCGAGTCGGCGGGCCACGAGGTCGAGGCGCTGGCGTACCTGCCCGAGGACTTCGACCCCGACGCCCCCGACTCGGAGCCCCGACCCGCGGTCGTCTCGGTCCACGGCGGCCCGGTGTCGTACGACGCGCCCACGTTCTCGTTCCTGTTCGCGTACCTGACCGGGCAGGGGTACGTGGTCGTCCGGCCCAACTACCGGGGCAGTTCCTCGTACGGCCGGGCGTTCAGCGAGGCGATTCGGGGCGACTGGGGCCCCCGCGAGACCGCCGACGTGCTGGCCAGCGTCGACGAGGTTGTCCAGCGAGGCTGGGCCGACCCCGACCGACTGTTCGCGACCGGCTTCTCGTACGGCGGCATCACCACGGCGTACCTCGTGGCCGAAACCGACCGGTTCGCGGCCGCCGCCGCCGAACACGGCGTCTACGACTTCCGGTCGGCGTTCGGCACCGACGACTCGCAGGTCTGGTGGGCCGACGACTTCGGCCTCCCGTGGGAAGCGCCCGAGCGCTACGAGGCGGCCGCCAGCATCGGCGACGTGGGCGAGATGGACACGCCGCTGCTCGTGACCGCCGGCGGCGAGGACTGGCGATGTCCGCCCTCACAGAGCGAGCAACTGTACGTCAGCCTCAAGAAGCGGGGCGTCCCGGCGCGGCTGGTGGTCTACCCCGACGAGCACCACGCTATCGAGGACCCCGACCGGGCGACCCACCGACTCGAGGAGCTCGCCGACTGGTTCGAGCGGTTCGACCCGGCGAGAAGCGAGTCGGGCGGGGCCTAACGCGGTGGGTCGGGTCGGCCGCGTCACGCCGACCGGGCGGCCGGGGACCGCGAGTCGCCGGACGCCTCGGTCGGTTCGAAGACGATGACCTCGCTGTCGCTCCGCACTTCCACCCGACAGCCGCGCAACTCGAAGCTGACCCGGCCGACCGGCCGCTCGGTCCCGTCGTGGCGGTCGTCGAACAGCCGGTCGAGCGCGTCGGGGTCCAGCACGTCGTAGAGCACCGGCCCGTCGTCGAGCGGGTCGGCGTCGGTTACCTCCGTGACCGCGAGGACGACCGCTGTACTCGGGTTCCAGTCGTTCGGTTCGACGCGATGGGCGGCGCGGTCGTCGCGGTCGAGCGACGGTGCGCGCTCCGTCAGTTCCTCCGTGTCGTGTGTCATAGGTTCGAACTGTAATGGCGACGGCCACAACCGATATACAGGGTCGAATCGCCGACGATACAAAAAATTCGGGGAACCGGAAATCCAAATCCATCGACGCGCCGGCTCGAATCCCCACCGCGGGGTCCGAATCACGGAGCGACCGACTCGAGCGCGGTCGTCACGGCGCTCGCCGCGTCGCCCTCGCCGTACGGCTGTGGCCTGTCGGCCGGCAGGTCGAACGCCCCCGTCAGGGCCTCCCGGATGCGGTCGGGGTCGCTGCCGACCAGCACGTTCCAGCCGGCCTCGACGGTCTCGGTCCACTCGGTGGTGTCCCGGAGCGTCACGCACGGCGTGTCGAGGAAAAAGGCCTCCTTCTGGACGCCGCCCGAGTCGGTCGCGACGGCGCGCGCGTCGGCGACCAGCGCCACGAAGTCGACGTAGCCCGCGGGGTCGACGAGCGTCAGTTCCTCGGCGGCGTCCTCGTACAGCCCGTACTCGCGCATCGCGTCGGTGGTTCGCGGGTGGGCCGGGAACACCACCTCGTCGTCGACCGCCGCGAGCGCGTCGAGGATGCCCGCGAGCCGGTCGGGGTCGTCGGTGTTGTGCGCGCGGTGGACCGTCGCGAGGACGTACTCGCCGGCCGCGACCCCGAGGTCGGCCAGCATCGTCGAGCGGGTCGCGGCCCGGTCGCGGACCAGCAACACCGCGTCGTACATCACGTCGCCGGTGACGAACACGCCGTCGGTAATCCCCTCCGCGCGGAGGTTCTCGGCCGCCGCCTCGCCGGGCGCGAGCAGGCAGTCGGCCGCGTGGTCGGTCAGCACGCGGTTGACCTCCTCGGGCATCCCGCGGTCGTCGCTCCGCAGCCCCGCCTCGACGTGGGCCAGCGGGATCTCGGTCTTCGAGGCGACGATTCCGGCCGCCAGCGTGGAGTTGGTGTCGCCGTAGCACAGCACGAGGTCGGGGTCTTCGTCGGCGAGTCGGTCCTCGATGCCGGCGATCATCGCGGCGGTCTGCTCGCCGTGGGGCCCCGAGCCGACGCCGAGGTGGTGGTCGGGCTCGGGGATGCCCAACTCGTCGAAGAACACGTCCGACAGCGCCTCGTCGTAGTGCTGTCCGGTGTGGACCAACACCTCCTCGTGGTCGCGCCGGAGTCGGCGCGAGACCGGGTAGGCCTTGACGAACTGGGGGCGCGCGCCGACGACCGTGAGTATCTTCATACCGCGAGCGTCGACGCGACGGCGTTTCGTTATCCGGCTCGTACCCGGCGTCAGTCGGTGCCTACTCGAGTTACGCCAGGGGCTCCAGCCCGTGCTCCTCGCGGAGCGCGGCGACGTACGCGCGGAAGCCGGCTTCGAGGTCGTACTCGGGGTCGTAGCCGAGGTCCGCTTGGGCGTCGGTCATGTCGAGCTTCTGGGTCCACGGGAGTTCGCCCTCGTCGCTGACCTCGACGTCGGCGTCGGGCACGATGTCCCGGATGGTCTCGACCGCCTCGCGGATGGACGCGACCTCGCCCCGGACGTTGTAGATGCGCTGGCTCAGGTCCTCCTCGGGGGCGAACGCGGCCTTGCGGAACGCCTGGGCCACGTCCTCGACGTACTGCCAGTCGATGACCTGGTCGCCGTACTCCACCGAGAACGACTCGCCGACGGCGGGCTTCTCGACGATGTTGGCGAGGAACGCCGACCCGCCGGTCTCCCGGTAGGGGCCGTACGCGACCGTGGGCCGGAGGCCGACGTGGCTCAGGTCGTGGTCCTCGAAGTAGACCTTCGCCTGGTGCTCGTTGTACTCCTTGGTCGCGCCGTACAGCGTGTCGGGGTAGACCAGGTCCTCCTCGTCGACCCACTCGGAGTCGTAGTTTGCCGGCGGGGCGTACACCGCCGCCGAGGAGGCCCACGCCACGCGCTCGACCTGGTCGTCGAGGGTCCGGGCGGCCTCGAACACGTTGTTCGTGCCCATCACGTTGACCTCGGCCGCGCCGCGCGGGTTGTCGCGCGCGAGGTTGGTCAACAGCGCCGCGAGGTGGACCACGCGGGTCGCGCCCGACTCCTTTATCGCCCGGACGACGCTGGTCGGGTCGGTGATGTCGCCGCGAACGATGTCGACGTCGTCGGCGACGCCGAGCTTCGACAGGATGCGGTCGTCGGTCGAGAGGTCGTATGCGACCACGTCGTGACCCTGTTCGACGAAGCCCCGCGACACGTACGACCCGATGAAGCCGGTGCCACCCGTGACCAGTACCGTCTCTGATTCGGCCATCGTGGGTGTGTGGGTCCGGAACCGTGAAAAAAGTGTGTCACGCCGAATCGTCGCCACCGGAGACTTACGATTCCCGAACCAGCAGGTACGCCAGCACCGCCGCCAGCGCCACCTCCGCGACGATGGCGAGGAACTCGACCGGACCGGCGAACAGGTGGTCGACGAACACGCTGACGAACGGCTCCTGGTGGGTGGTTCCCCGGCCGACGATGAATTGGGGTCGGTGCCCGCCCATGTGCCAGCCGAAGTAGCCCACGACGTAGGTGGCCATCAGCGCGATGCCCCCGGCGTACAGCGGCCGGCGGTAGCGCCCCTGGGCGGCCACCACGAGTCCCGCGAACAGCGCGAGTCCCGAGACGACGAACAGCGGCCACCGCAGGTCCCGGGGAATCAGGAAGCCGGCGTTCGCCCACCGGAACCAGTTGAACAGCCCCATCGAGAGGTGGACGACCGCGACCGCGACCGCGAGGTGGGCCGCGACCAGCGCGACCGGCGAGGGGAAGTCCGATTCCAGCGGCCCGGCCGGGGCGTCGCCCGACGCGTTCTGGGAGTCCATACTGGGGATTCGGGACGACCGCTTCAAGGGTGTCACGGTTCGCTCCGCGACGGTGACGGTCGCGAACGCACCGACGCCGAGCCGCGACGCCGGCGTCAGGGCGTGGTCAGCGAGGCCACGAGGTCGCGGAACCGTTCGCCGTCGAGGTGTCGCGACGCGCCGGCCCACGCGGCGTATCTGGTGCCCCGCTCCGACCAGACGGCCTCCCACGCGCCCCGGGACTCCGAGAGCGCGGCGTAGTGGACGGTCGTCCCGCGCAGGTCGACCGCCCGGCGCGTCTCGGCCGGCTGGTCGGCGGGCTCGGGCGGGAGGTCGGGCGCGAGCCGGCTCCCCTCGGCGGCCGCCACCAGCCAGAGGTGATCGCTCCCGCTCGCCCGGTTCCGGAAGACGGTCTCGACCGCGTCGTCGTCCGGGAACGCGAGTGCCGAGTCGAGCAGGAATCGTTCGCCGGGCGGCACGAGCGCGGGCACGGGCGACCCCTCCGCGAGCGCGAGCAGCGAGAGCGACAGGTTCTCCCCGTAGGGGTGCTCGGGCGCGTAGTCCCACAGCCCGTGCGGGACGACCGGCGGGCGACACCTGTAGCGGGGCCAGTAGGCGAGCCGGTGGAACGGGACCGCTCGCACCCGACCCGCACCCTCCGGGTCGGCCGGCGCGAGGTCGTCGAGGAGCCGGGTCAGCTCCGCGTCGTCGAACGCGCCGGCCAGCACCGAGAGTTCGACCTGCGTGCGCTCGCGCTGGACGCAGGCCCCGCGCCGGTCCTCGTAGTCGGTGCCCAACCAGCCCACCGCGTCGCCGCAGTCGAAGGCGGTCGGCTCGGGCGTGCCCCACAGCGGCGCGACGCTGGCGGCCGGCGGTGCCCAGTCGTAGAGGAACTGCTTGAGCCGGAGCCGACGCCCCTCGCCCGCGACGACGACCCGGACCGTGCAGGGGTTGCCCTCGCTGTGTGGCGTCTGGTCGACGTCGTCGGCGCTCACGTCCGGGGGCCGGCCCGGCGGGCGCTCGGGACGTCGCGTGACCGTCCTCACGCGGCAGTCCTCGGGGAGCCACCCGGGTTCGAAGACGACGAAGTTGACCGCGTCCTGCGCGTCGGCACACGTCGTCTCGCGGGGCGGCACGGCGTCGGCGGCGTCGGTCAGCGCGGCGTCCGGGTCGGCGGTCCGCCAGACCGTCATCGGCCGCTCCCGTCGCCCGGTCCCAGCCCGAAACCGGATTCCGGGCCGCGAGGCAGGTGCGCGCCCGGCCGCCGTTGTCGGTCGCGCCGGGTCCGGGCGTTCCGACGCCCGGCCGGTTCGACCCCGCTGTTCGGTCGGCTCGTGGAGCCGCTCGCCAGACGTGTCGTCATGAAAATCTGTTCGGATGGCTGCAACTAAAACGTTCGCTAAAACTAGTTTATGTACTATCGTTTTCACGTGGTCGAGGAGCCCCGCGAGGACCGCGTCGCCGCGACCGACGGGAACTTTATGCGGTCGCCGAAAACCGGTGGGGCGTGACCGACGACTCGTCGCTCTCCGGGCTGTCCCGTCGCCGCACGGTCGGGCTGGTCGGAGGTCTGTTCGTGCTCTCGGCGGCCGCCGGCGCGTACGAGATAGCGCCGGCGAGCGTCCTGCCGCTGATCCGGGACTCGCTTGGCGTGGGCGAGACGGCGGCCGGGTGGCTGGTGAGCGTGATGTACGCGACCGCCGTGGTCGCCAGCGTTCCCGTGGGCGTCGCGCTCGACCGGCTCCCGGTCCGGCCGGTCGTCGCGGGCGCGGCCGGCGCGTTGCTGGTGGCCGGTGCGTGGGGCTGGGTCGCGGCGGTGGCGGGCGCGTACTGGTGGCTGGTCGCCTCCCGGGTCGTGGGCGGCTTCTCGTACGTCGTCTTCTGGAACGCGGGCGCGAACCTCGTCGGGCGGTCGGTCGGTCCCCGCCACCGCGCGACCGCGGTCGGCGTCTTCACCGCGAGCGCGCCGGTCGGGTTCGCGCTCGGCCAGTTCGGCAGCCCGCTCGTCGCGAACCGGTACGGCTGGCCCGCCGCGTTCCCGGCGTTCACGGCGCTGGCGGCCGTCGGCGTCGCGGTGTTCCTGTTCGCGACCCGGGGCCGGAGCCTCGCGGTCGAGGCCGGCGCGCCCGACCGCGCGGCGTTCCGGCGGCTGTTCGCCAACCGCGCGGCGTGGACGCTCTCGCTCCTGAGCTTTCTGGCGTTCTCGCTGTACCTGTTTCTCAACAGCTGGTTGCCGAGCTACCTGACCGACCAGCTCGGGGTCTCGCTCGCGCTGGGCGGCGCGCTGACCGCGCTGTTCCCCGCGATGGGCGTGCTCTCGCGGACCGGCGGCGGGGTGCTCTCCGACCGGCTGTTCGGCGGCGCGCGCCGGCCGGTCGTCGTGGTGTCGTTCGCGGCGACCGCGCCCGCAGTCGGGGGGTTCGTGGCGTTCACCGACGTCCCGGTCGTGGTCGGGCTGCTCGTCGTCGCGGGCTTTTCGGTCCAGCTCGCCATCGGCCTGCTGTACACCTACCTCTCGGAGGTCGTCGAGCCGGCGGTCCGGGGGACGGCGGTGTCGCTGATGACCAGCGTCGGGCTGTTCGGCGCGTTCGCCGCTCCCCTCGTCGGCGGCGAGGTCATCGGACGGGCGGGCTACCGGCCGGCGTTCGTGCTGGCGACCGCCGTCGCGCTCGCGGGAATCGCGCTAGCGTGGTACGCGCCCGAGGCGGCGTAGCGCGCGAAACTGGCCGCGAAGCGACGAGGAGAGAAGATTTATGTGGATTATCGAATATCCCCCGGACATGCTCCGCCCCTCCCCGCCGTCCCGCACCGTCCTCCCCGCCGGAGGTGACTCCCGGTGAACTGGGAGTCCGACGCGAGCCTGCGTGTCCGGATGGTACTCACGTTGGCGTTCGTCGTGATTCTGCCCTTCGCGTTCGCGTACACCCTGCTGTACCTGCTGAACACGGTCGGACTCGACCTGCTGGAGATGCTCACCGGCGACCCGTGGAACGGCGAGTTCTACGTCCACCCCGGCCTGCTGGCGGCCGGGGTCGGGGTCGGCTTCCTCGCGCAGTTCGCCCTGGGCAAGCGGATGGCGCTCCGGTCGGCCGGCGCGCGCGAGGTCGATTCCGGCGAGTATCCCGAGCTTCACGCCACGGTCACTCGACTCGCCGCGCAGGTCGACCTGCCCGCGCCCGCCGTGGCGGTGAGTTCGAGCGCGGTCCCGAACGCGTTCACCGTGGGTCGGTCGCCCGACAGCGCCACGATAGTCGTGACCGAGGGACTGGTCGACCGCCTCGACGACGCCCAACTGGAGGCCGTCCTCGCGCACGAACTCGCCCACGTCAAGAACCGCGACGTGGCGGTGATGACGCTGGCGTACTTCCTGCCGTCGCTGACCTACTTCGTGGCGATGGCGGCCTACGTCGTGTTACAGGGCGTGTTCCACGTCTTCGGGAGCTTCCGGCACGTCGACGACGACGGCGCGAAGGGACTGGCGGTCGCCGTCGTCGTCCTCGTCGTGAGCGCGGTTCTCACCCTGGCGGTGTCCGCGGCCTTCTGGGTCGGGAGCTTCCTGTTCTTCCGGCTGCTGGCGCGCTACCGGGAGTACACCGCCGACCGGGGCGCGGTCGCGCTGACCGGCGACCCCGGCGCGCTCGCGACCGCGCTCCGGACGCTCGACGAGACCATGGCCGACCTGCCCGACGACGACCTCCGCGAGCAGGACGGCGGGCTCGAAGCCCTCTACGTCGCGCCCATCGACGCGCCCCAGTTCGGCGACGACCGCGAACTCCTCAGCCGGGACCTGTTCCCCGAGACCCATCCGCCGACCGACGAGCGCATCGACCGGCTCCGCGAGATGGACGCCGAACTCGAATCCCGATGACCGGGGACCGAACGCGGACCGACCGAACGACGACCGTCCTCTCGCGCCGGGGCCTGCTCGCGCTCGCGACCGCAGGTCTGGCCGGCCTCGCGGGCTGTGGCTATCGGCCGGGCGGCGGCGACGTCCGGTGGGAGATAGAGACGGGGACCGGCCCCTACAGCCCAGACGACCTGCTGGTCGTCGGCGACCGGCTCGTCACGGTGAACCGGTCGCGACGCGGGTTCGACTTCGAGGCCGAAACGTGGGGCGAGTCGGCCGAGATAGCGGCCTACGACGCCGCCACCGGCCGCGAGCGGTGGGCGGCGAGTGCGCCACCCTGCGGTCGGCCGGCGGTCGGCGACGACTCGCTGTATCTGGGCCACGAGGACGGCGGGGTCACGGCGCTCGACGCCGACGGGTCGACCCGCTGGCAGGGGTCGGTCGAGGGCTTCCCGCGCCGGCTCGCGGCGGCCGGCGACCGACTCTACGCGCTGACCGACGCCGACGACCTCGTCGCGCTCGCGGCGACCGAGAGCCCAGCGGCGTCCGCGGGCGACCGGCTCTGGCGGGCCTCGGTCGCCGCCGAGACCACGAGCGCGCTGGCCGCGACCGCCGATGGGGTGGTCGTCCGCGACGCCGAGGCCGCCGGGACGACGGTCCGGTCGATTCGCCGGGACGGCGAGGGGCGCTGGTCGACGGAGGTGCCGGGCGCGCCCGGCGACGTCCGCCCGGTCGTCGCGGACGGGACGGTGTACGTCCCCGCGGGCGACCGGCTGACCGCGCTCGCACTCGGCGACGGGACGGAACGCTGGTCGCGCGAGGCGGGCCGGCTCCGGGGGTCGCCCGCGGTCGGCGACGGCGCGGTGTACTACGTCGCCGACCGAACCCTCTCGGCGCGCGACGCCGAGGACGGGTCGGTGCTGTGGCAGTTCGACCCCTCGGACGGACGGGGATTCTCGGCCCCGCCGGCGGTCGCGGGCGAGCGCGTCTACGCGGCCGGGCGCGACACGCTGTACGCCCTGGCGGCCGCCGACGGGAGCGTCCGCTGGGCGGTCGAGGCCGATGGCGCGGACGCGGCCCCGCTGGTGGTCGGCCGGACGGTCGCAGTCCCAGTCGAGGACGGCGTCGTCCGGGGCCACCGGCGAGCGTAGTCCGGGGGTAGGTGGGCCCCGCTCGATTCGGTGGTGTTCTGAACGTTCGAGCGCAAGAATCGGGACGGAGACGGGCGAACCACCCGCCGATTGGAACAATCTTCTTTACGGATGGGTTCTTCCGCTACCCATGGATTGGCTCGCCGCGTACAATGGCGTACTCGTCCGCGTGGGTCTGTATCTGTTCGTTTTCTGGCCGACGGTCGGATACTACGTCTATCGGGACGCCACGAAGCGGGAGCTGTCTGCACCGATGCTCCGGGGCGTCGCCTACGGCGTTTTCGGGATAGTCGGGCTGGTGGTGTACGTGGTTCGGAACGAGAACTAACTCCGGGTTCCCGACGCGTCTCGGCAACTACTGGTCTCGAAGTTGTTAGTCGGGAACCGCCGAGGCCGGTCGCGTCTCCGTCGCCGGAAGGGCTTTTGGCGCTCCGGGCCGACTGGTACTCTGGTGGGGAACCATGGCAGAGACAGACAAACCGCATCAGAACCTGGCTATCATCGGCCACGTCGACCACGGTAAGAGTACGCTCGTGGGCCGACTCCTCTACGAGACGGGGTCGATTCCGGAACACATCATCGAGCAGCACCGCGAGGAAGCCGAGGAGAAGGGCAAAGGGGGCTTCGAGTTCGCCTACGTGATGGACAACCTCGCCGAGGAGCGCGAGCGCGGCGTGACGATAGACATCGCCCATCAGGAGTTCCAGACCGACGAGTACTACTTCACCATCGTCGACACGCCGGGCCACCGCGACTTCGTGAAGAACATGATAACCGGGGCGTCGCAGGCCGACAACGCGGTCCTCGTCGTCGCCGCGGACGACGGCGTCGCGCCCCAGACACAGGAGCACGTCTTCCTCGCCCGTACCCTGGGCATCAACGAGCTCATCGTCGGCGTCAACAAGATGGACCTCGTCGACTACGAGGAAAACCGGTACCGGGAGGTCGTCGCCGAGGTCGAGGACCTGCTCGAGCAGGTCCAGTTCGACACGGCCGACGCCAGCTTCATCCCCATCTCGGCGCTGGAGGGCGACAACGTGGTCGAGCCCAGCGACGGGATGCCGTGGTACGACGGGGAACTGCTGTTGGAGGCGCTCAACGGCCTGGTCGAACCCGAACCGCCGACCGACGCGCCGCTCCGGCTGCCCATCCAGGACGTGTACACCATCTCGGGCATCGGCACGGTGCCGGTGGGCCGGGTCGAGACGGGCGTCCTCAACGTCGGCGAGAACGTCTCGTTCCAGCCGTCCGACGTCGGCGGCGAGGTCAAGACCATCGAGATGCACCACGAGGAGGTCCCGCAGGCCGAACCCGGGGACAACGTCGGGTTCAACGTCCGGGGCATCGGGCAGGACGACGTCCGGCGGGGCGACGTCTGTGGGCCCGCCGCCGACCCGCCGAGCGTCGCCGAGACGTTCACCGCCCAGATCGTCGTGATGCAACACCCCTCGGTCATCACCGACGGTTACACGCCGGTCTTCCACGCCCACACCGCGCAGGTCGCCTGCACCATCGAGTCCATCGACCAGAAGATAGACCCGTCGTCGGGCGAGGTCGAGGAGGAAGACCCCGACTTCATCCAGTCGGGCGACGCCGCCGTGGTGACGGTCCGGCCCCAGAAGCCCCTCTCCATCGAGTCGGCCTCGGAGATTCCGGAACTCGGGAGCTTCGCCGTCCGCGACATGGGCCAGACCATCGCGGCGGGCCGCGTGCTGGAGATAACCGAGCGATAGTCGTCGGTGGTCGACCGCCGGCCGACACCGGACGTTTTTACTGTGCGGAACCCCTTCTGTCTAACATGGGTTTTGGTAGCTACGACGAGTCCGAACAACAGGACCAGGACAACGACTTCGACGAGGACGACGGCGTCACCGTCCACGAGAACACCCACGAGGGGAAGGTCTCGTTCGACTCCGACGCCTCCCAGGACGAGCTCCTCGACCAGCTCAACGACATCAAAGACAGCGACGACGAGTCGTAGACCGGTCCGTTCGGGGGGATTCGCGACGGTTTGCACGCCACGTTTTTTCGATGCTCTCGCCCGACCGCCAGTCGCCACGCCGTCCTAGCCGGGGCCCGCGAGTCAGCAGATGGGTTTCGGGTCCAGTCCCATCCCCGCCAGCGTCTCGGCGTAGTCGTCGTAGGCGACCTGCACGACCGCCTCGGCGGTCTCGCGGGCGCGCTCCCGGTCGGCCTCGCCCTCGCAACTGCGCTCCAGCAGTTCCGCGCCGGTCGAGACGGCCCCCTCGGTGTCCGCGCGCAGGTCCCTGAACAGGTCGGCCCGGCGCTCGTCGGCCTCGTTGACGAAGAAGTTCACCACCTGTAGCAGGGTCCGGTCGGCCACCAGCGACCGCCCGACCAGCCCCGCCGCGCGCTCGACGGTGGCGTCGAGGTCCCGAAGGCGCTCGTGCATCGGGTCGACCCCGTCGTCGGACACCGCCGCGACCTCGTCGTTTCCCCCGCCGCCGTCGAGTTCGGCGACCACGCGCTCGTAGTGGTCGGCCTCCCGGTCGGCCAGCGCGGCGAACGCCTCGCGGGCGGCGTCGTCGGACTCGGCGTCGGCCCAGCCGGCGAACGTCTCGCGGGCGGTCGCCTCGCTCCGGGCGGCGGCCCGCAGGACCCGCTCGGCGTCGAGGTCGGCGTCGGTCAGCGCCACGAGCGACTGCTGGGAGCCCAGCCGGTCGAGTTCGGTGGCTTTGGACTCCCTGACGGCGGCCGGGAAGCTGTCGGCGTCCATGGGTGCGGGTAGGTCGGCGCGGCGCTTGAAGGTTTGCGCGGTCGGCGGGACCCGGAACTGTCGGGTCGAGCGGCTGGCTCCTCAGCCGTACCGGTCGGCGTGGTCGTCGCAGAACTCGGGGTCCCGGAGTTGGGCCGCGACCACGCCCGGCTGTCGGTGGGGGTTCGAGAGCCGACAGCCCTCGACCGCACAGAAGCCCTCGCCGGTCAGCCAGCAGTGGACCGCCTGCAGGACGTAGCCCGCCAGCGCCTCGGTGGTCCGGGGGTCGTCTTCCACGAGGAACTCGCCGTCGACCTCGCTTTCGAGCACCTCGCGGGGCGGCGCGTCGCCCGACAGCAGGGCGTGTTTCTGCTGGGCCTCGTAGTACGCCTCGGGCCTGGCGGGCGCTTCGTACAGCCCGGGCACCGACACCAGCGCGGGCTGACCCAGGACGTTCACGCGCTTGTGCCACCGACCGTCGTGGTCGCCCCACGTCCCGAGCGCGCGGTCGAGCACCGCGACGTGGAGCCGGTCGAGGTCGCGCTCGTCGGCGGGCAGCGCGGCGTTCAGCGCGCGCTGGAGGGCCACGCCGTCGTAGAGGACGCCGCCGGCGCGCTCGGGGTCGTCGAGCGCGCGCTCCTCGTACCGGACGACGCCGAACATCGCGTTGCCGGTCTCGCGCTCGCGGGGCGAGCGCACCCGGGCCTCCGCGAACCGCTCGGCGAGGTCGGCGGTGCGGTGGACCCGCGGAAAGCGGTCCCGGACCTCGACTTCGACCCCGTCGGTGCCCGCGCCGTCGAGCCGCGCGCGGAGCCAGTCGGCAATCCCGTCGACGTCCGCGGCCGCGGTCGGCGCGCGGTACAGCGCGACCGTCGGCATCGTCGGTTCAGTCGTCGGCCGACGCCGTCCGCGTCGTCATCTCGACCGGGTCGGCGTCGACGCCGAGTTCGTCGATGGCACACTGGGCGGCGCGCTTGCCCGACACCAGCATCGCGCCGAACGTCGGCCCCATCCGGGGCAGGCCGTAGGTCGTCGCGGTCGCCATCCCGGTCGCGATCAGGCCGTCGTGGACCGGACCGGTGTGCTCGACCACGGCGTCCTCGCTCTCGCCGACCCACATCGAGTCGTGGCCGGGCGAGTCGTGGCCGGGCGCGCCGTAGGAGTCGTCGCCGGTCTGGTCCATGCCGGTCGCGTTCTCCTTGGCGTCGCCGATGCCCGGCGCGTCGAGGACGCCGCGCTCGTCGAGCTTCGAGACCGCCATCGCGTCGTGGCCCGTGGCGTCGATGACGAGGTCGGCCTCGACCGCGATGGGGTCGACGCAGGTTATCTCGCGGGGCAACGCGTGGACCGGCGTCCAGTTCATCACGATGCCGCCGACGCGGTGGTCCTCGCGGATGACGATGTCGGTGAACTCGGTCATGTTCTGCATCTTCGCGCCGGCGTCGCAGGCGGCCTTGATGAGCGCCGAGCAGGCGTGGGGGCCGTTGGCGACGTACAGCCCCTCCGAATCCTGCGAGCGCTTGAAGTCGACGTCGAGGTCGTCGAGGACGCGCTGGGCCGGGTCCCGGACCGTCACCTTGTTCATCAGGAAGCCGCCGAGCCAGAAGCCCCCGCCGAGGTAGTTGTTCTTCTCGACGACCATCGTCTGGACGCCCCGCTCGGAGAGTTCCTTGGCCGCCATCAGCCCGGAGGGACCGCCCCCGACGATGATGACGTCGCTGTCCGAGAAGTCCATGAACTCCTCGGTCCACTCCTGTCCGATGGCGCGCGTGACTTCGGCCTCGCCGACGTCGCTGAACTGGTCGAACTCGCTCATACCACTTAGTAGTAAAACGGAGTAGTTGAAAGGGGTTGCGGTACGGGCAGGCCGGTCGGCGACCCGACGCCCACCAGGGGCAACGCGCTCGGCGGTCGGAACGCTCACGGCAACCGCTAAATGCGTCGGATTGCTACTGCCGGACATGGACGACCGAGCGTGGAGCGCCAGCACGCTGTCGGTCCGCGAGACGCTTCGGGCGTCGCTCGACGGCGGCGACGCGGCGGTCGCCACCGTCTCGGGGGTCGAGGGGTCGGCCTACCGCCGGCCCGGCGCGAAGCGCGTCCTCGCCGGAGCCGACGCTGAGGACGGTGTCGGCGCGATAACCGCCGGCTGTCTCGACGAGCCGGTCGCCGACCTCGCGGCGGCGGCCCTCTCGTCGGGGCCGCTTCGGGAGACGTTCGACCTCACGGGCGAGGACGGCGCGTGGGGGTTCGGTCTCGGGTGCAACGGCGTCGTGGACGTGCTGGTCGAGCCGGTCGACGCGAGCGTCCGACCCGCGCTCGACCGACTCGCGGCGGGCGAGCGCGCCGCCCTGCTGACGGTGGTCGGCGGCGTCCGAGCCGACGACTCCGGGACGGCTCACCCGGAGGCGACCGTCGGCGCGCGAGCGCTCGTCGACGAGTCGGGCGACGCGACCGCGACCGACCCCCGGCCGCCGATACCCGACGCCGTGCTCGACGCCGTGCGCGAGACGGCCGCCGCGTTCGCCGAGACCGGACGGTCGGACACCCTCGCGGTAGGGACCGAACGCGGGACGGTCGAGGTGTTCGTCGACGGCCTCGAACCGGTGCCGGAGCTCCTGATTTTCGGGCACAGCCCGGACGTGCGGCCGGTCGCGCGGCTCGCACGGGACGCCGGCTTCCGGGTCACGGTCGCGGCCGCGCGAGGCGCGCGCGCAGACGCAGAACAGTTTCCCGACGCCCACGAGGTGGTCGCGACTCGACCGTCGGAGGTCGCCGAGGTCGTCTCCCGGCCGGCCGACACCTACGCGGTCGTGATGTCGCACAACTTCGTCGACGACCGGCTGGCGCTCGACGCGCTGCTGGACACCGCAGTTCCCTACGTCGGGCTGATGGGGCCCCGAAAGCGGTTCGAGCAGATGCGCGACGCGCTCGCCGACGAGGGGAGCCGGCTCTCGGCGGCCGACCGCGACCGCATCGCGACGCCGGTGGGGCTCGACCTCGGCGGCGGCGAGCCCACCCAGGTCGCGCTCTCGATAGTGAGCGAGGTGCTGGCGGCGTCGAACGGCCGCGACGGGGGTCGGCTCTCCCGCGGGGAGGGGCCGATTCACCCCCGCGAGTCGTCCGAGCGAGACAACTCGTCCTGATTCCGCCGGAGTGCCCGCAGGTCCCGCTCGGTGTCCACGTCGCGGTGGATTCCGGGGTCGGTCACGTCGACCCACGACACGGGTTCGGACTCGACCAGCCCGCGCCCGCCCCGGTCGCCGGTCACGGCCGCCAGCGCGTCGAAGTGCCGGGCGTCGAACAGCACGGGATTACCCCGCCGGCCCTCGTAGCGGGGCGCGACGATGCCGGGCGCGGGGTCGACGTCGCGGTACGCCGCGACGAGCGCGTCGACGGTCTCGACCGCGATACGGGGCATATCGCCGAGCGCGAACAGTACTGCCGACGCGTCGCGCTCGCGGGCGACCGCGACCCCGCGCCGGACGGAGGCGCTCTGGCCCGCCCCGTAGTCGGGGTTCGCGACGGCGTCGATTTCCTCCGGCAGGGCGTCGGCGACGCGCTCGCGGTCGTGGCCCACGACCGCGACCGACTCGTCCACGCGGGACTCGGTCAGGGTCCGGGCGGCGTGCGCCACCACTGGCCGGCCGTCGAGGGTCGCGAGCAGTTTGTTCGCGGAGTCGGCCCCGGAGTCCGCGAACCGCGACCCGTTCCCGGCCGCCAGCAGGACGCCGAGTATCACGTCCAGTGGGTCGCGGCCGACCGGCTAAAATCCTCGGCCGTGCGGTCGCTCACCCGGTCGAATCGCCGGTCGCGCTCGCGGGACGAGAGGAATCGCCGGTCGCTGTTCACAGGACGAGACGGAGCGCCGTCGTCAGGACGACGCTCGCGGCCTTCAGCGTCAGCAGGACGGATAGGACGGCTCCGAGGCCGAGAAGCCCCCGTTCCCATCGAAACGCGGCGACGAGGAGGATAGGGGTGAGAGCGATTGCCCCGAACAGCGCGCGCCGGTGGTCGTACAGGAGTCGGCTCACGAGTGGCGGTTCTGACAGCAGGAATATATTTTGCCGGGAACAGCGGACGCGACGAGACGCGCCGCTCAGTGCGTTGCTTCCGGAGAAGTGCGTCGGCGGGGGTGAGCGGGCCATCGGCCCGCGAACGTCGGAAGACGAGCGGAGCGAGTCTTCCGGAAATTTGAACCACGCCGAGACGTTCCTGCTCGCTACGCTGCGCGGGCGTGCGACTCGGCTACTTCGAATCCCCGCAGAACGATTTTGCCTCGCACGAAGGCGAGCGACATGGAAGTTGCTCGCCAGTTTGCGTCCGAGAGAAGTGCGCCGGCGGGGATTTGAACCGGGGCCAGACGGTCCGGGATGCTCGCTTCGCTGCGCTTCCGGGCTGCGACTGGCAGGGTTCAAATCCCCGCAAACAGCATTCACCGGAAGCAAGCGGCGCGGCGCGATGAAACGCGCCGCTCAGTGTGTTGCTTCCGGAGAAGTGCGCCGGCGGGGATTTGAACCCCGGTTGCGACCATGGCAAGGTCACGTGATACCACTACACTACCGGCGCGCGTCTGCATTCACCGATAACACCCGGCTACTAAATAAGGCTTCCGAAAGCGGTCGGAATCGGGGGACGGTACCACGGTCGAGGCGCGGTTCGAACCCCCGATTTCGGCCGGCACGGGCTTTGTGATGCCGTCGCACCCGTAGAACGGAAGCGGCACCCTTTTAAGACCGAAGCCGGTACGATTCGCTACAGTCTAGTGACGGGGCGTCGAAGCGTCACGGTATGACTGTCAGCGTGCTCGTGCCGTCATCCCTCGTCCGGGAAGCCGAGGACAAACGCGAGGCGACTCGCAAGCTCGGCTACGTCGCCCGCGCGGCGACCGTCTTCCGGGCCGACCGCCTCGTGGTCTTTCCGGACCGCGACGGCGAGGAGAAGTGGGGTGGCGGGTTCGTAAGTACCGTGCTGGAATACGCCGCGACGCCGCCCTACCTCCGAAAGGAGGTATTCGGCGTCCGGGACGAACTGGAGTACGCGGGCGTCCTGCCGCCGCTCCGCGCCCCGTCGCTGACCGGCTCCGAATCCGAGGGTTCGGGGTCGTTAAGACAGGGAATCGTGACCGAGGTCGGACCTGAAGGGCGCGTTCGGGTCAATTGCGGACTGCAACACCCGATCTCGCTCGTCGCCCCGCCCGAAATGGCGGTCGACGAGGGGGAGCGCGTTACCGTCAGGATCTCTTCGCGAAGTCCGGTCCGCGCGAAGCTCGTAGACGAGCCCCTCTCGGGCTTGTCGGTGACGCGCGCGGACCTCCCGGCGGCACTCGACCGCGACGACGCGGGCGTCCGAATCGCGACGTCCCGCCACGGGGTCGAGCTGACGACCCGGCGGCTGACCGACGTGGTCGGCCGCATCGAGCGCGACGGAGCGACCGTCGCGTTCGGCGCACCGGGTCGGGGCCTGCCGGAGATGCTCGACCTCCCGACCGAATCGCTGGCCCGCGAGTGGCCCAGCGACGACCGGGAGGCCGGGGCGGACGCGGAGTCCCGAGTCGAATCCGGCGCACCCGGCCGGTTCGACCTCTGGGTCAACGCGGTTCCGAATCAAGGCAGCGAGGTCGTGCGAACCGAAGAAGCGATGTTCGCCGCCCTCGCCTGCCTGAACCTCAAAAAGAAGTGATACGATGCCAGAGACAAGCAGACCACGCAAAGGTTCGCTAGGGTTCGGCCCCCGAACGCGCGCGACCAGCGAAGTCCCGCGCTTCAACTCGTGGCCCGACGGAGACGGCAGTCCGTCCCTGCAGGGCTTCGCGGGTTACAAGGTCGGCATGAGCCACGTGGTGATGGTCAACGACGAGTCCGACTCCCCCCGAGAAGGGATGGAGGAGACCGTCCCCGTCACCATCGTAGAGACGCCGCCCATGCGGGCAGTCGCGCTGCGAGCCTACGAAGACACGCCGTACGGCAAGAAGCCGCTCACGGAAGTATGGGGCGACGAGTTCCACGAGGAACTGGACCGGACGCTCGACCTCCCCGAGGACCCCGACTCGACGGCCGGCGCGGACGACCTCCGCGCGGCCGTCGAGGCCGGCGACGTCGCGGACCTCCGCGTCGTCACCCACACGGTCCCGAGCGAGATTCCGAGCGTCCCGAAGAAACAACCCGACGTGATGGAGACGCGGGTCGGTGGCGGGTCGCTCGACGACCGCCTCGACTTCGCGCTCGACCTCGTGGAGGACGGCGGCGTTCACGACATGAACGACGTGTTCCGCGCGGGCGAGTACGCCGACGTCGGCGGCGTCACCAAGGGCAAAGGGACCCAGGGTCCCGTCAAGCGCTGGGGCGTCCAGAAGCGGAAGGGCAAGCACGCCCGGCAGGGGTGGCGGCGACGGATCGGCAACCTCGGTCCGTGGAACCCCTCGCGCGTGCGCTCGACGGTGCCCCAGCAGGGCCAGACCGGCTACCACCAGCGCACCGAACTCAACAAGCGCCTCGTCGACATCGGCGAGGGCGACGACGTGAACGTGGACGGCGGCTTCGTCAACTACGGCGAGGTCGACGGCCCGTACGCGCTGGTCAAGGGGTCGGTTCCCGGCCCGGACAAGCGCCTCCTGCGCTTGCGCACCGCCATCCGACCGAACGACCAGCCGCGCCTCGACCCCGAGGTGCGGTACGTGAGCACCGAATCGAACCAGGGATAAATCATGCAGGCAACCATTCGAAACCTCGACGGCGAGTCCGAGGGCACGCTCGACCTGCCGGACGTCTTCGAGACGACCGTCCGGGAGGACCTCATCAAGCGGGCCGTACTCGCCGCGCAGGCAAACCGAACGCAGGACTACGGTGCCGACGACTACGCCGGGATGCGGACCTCGGCGGAGTCGCCCGGCAGCGGCCGCGGGATGGCACACGTCCCCCGGACGAACGGGCAGGCGGCCCGCGTCCCGCAGGCCGTCGGTGGCCGGAAGGCCCACCCGCCCAAAGAAGAGAAAGACCGAACGCTGGACATCAACACCAAGGAGCGCAAGCAGGCGGTCCGGTGCGCGGTCGCGGCGACCGCCGACGCCGACCGCGTGGCCGAGCGCGGCCACGAGTTCGACGACGACCTCGACCTGCCGCTCGTGGTGAGCGACGAGTTCGAGGACCTCGTGAAGACCAAGGAGGTCGTCGCGCTGCTCGAAGCGGTCGGCGCGCACGCCGACGTCGAGCGCGCGGAGGACAACAAGTCGGTTCGCGCGGGTCGGGGCACCACCCGTGGGCGCAAGTACAAGACGCCCAAGTCGGTGCTGTTCGTGACCAGCGACGAGCCCTCGACGGCCGCCCGCAACCTCGCGGGGGCCGACGTGGCGACGGCCGAGGAGGTCAACGCCGAGGACCTCGCGCCGGGCACCGATGCCGGCCGGCTGACCGTCTGGACCGAGAGCGCGATCGAGGAGGTGGCCGACCGATGAGTACGAGCGACGTCATCGACTACCCGTGGGTCACCGAGAAGGCGATGGACGAGATGGACTTCAAGAACAAGCTCCAGTTCATCGTCCACGTCGACGCCACGAAGGCGGAGGTCCAGGACGCCATCGAGGACCAGTACGAGGTCACCGTCGAGAAGGTGAATACGCAGGTGACGATGAACGGCGACAAGAAGGCGACCGTGACCCTCTCGGAGGACGACGACGCGCAGGAAGTCGCGTCGCGAATCGGGGTGTTCTGACACATGGGACGACGAATCCAAGGACAGCGACGCGGTCGCGGCACGCCGACGTTCCGCGCCCCGTCGCACCAGTACAAGGCGGACCTCACGCACAAGAAACCCGAGGACGTCGACACCGTCTCCGGGACGGTCGTCGACGTCGAACACGACCCGGCCCGGAGCGCGCCCGTCGCGGCCGTCGAGTTCGAGGACGGCGACCAGCGCCTCGTGCTCGCGCCCGAGGGCGTCGGGGTCGGCCAGGAGATTCAGGTCGGCGTCAGCGCCGAGATAAAGCAGGGCAACACCCTGCCGCTGGCCGAGATTCCGGAAGGAGTCCCGGTGTGTAACGTCGAATCGAGTCCGGGCGACGGCGGCAAGTTCGCCCGCGCGTCCGGCGTGAACGCGACGCTCGTCACGCACGACCGCGACGCGGCGGTCGTGGAACTGCCGAGCGGCGAGGTCAAGCGGCTCTCGCCCGACTGCCGGGCGACTATCGGCGTCGTGGCCGGCGGCGGCCGCACCGAGAAGCCGATGGTGAAGGCAGGCAACAAGTACCACAAGATGAAGTCTCGGGGCACCAAGTGGCCCAACGTGCGCGGCGTGGCCATGAACGCCGTCGACCACCCGTTCGGTGGCGGCGGCCGCCAGCACCCCGGCCGACCCAAGTCCGTCTCGCGGAACGCCCCGCCGGGACGCAAGGTCGGCGACATCTCGTCCCGGCGCACGGGACGGGGAGGTAACTGACATGAGCGACAGCGGCTACCGAACCGGGCGCGAGGGTGAGTTCACCTATCGCGGCCACACGCTCGACGAGCTGCAGGAGATGGACGTAGACGAGGTCGCGGAACTGCTTCCCGCCCGACAGCGGCGAACCATCGAGCGCGGTCTGTCCGCCCAGCAGCAGAAGCTGCTCGCGGAGGCCCGCGAGGCCGGCGAGGAGGAGACGGCCAACGACCCGCTCCGGACCCACCTCCGGAACATGCCCATCCTGCCGGCGTTCGTCGGCAAGACCTTCGAGGTGTACACCGGCCAGAGCTTCGAGCGGGTGTACGTCGAGCCCGAGATGCTGGGCCACTACCTCGGCGAGTTCCAGCTGACCCGCCAGTCGGTCGAGCACGGACAGGCCGGCATCGGCGCGACCCGCTCCTCGAAGTTCGTGCCACTCAAGTAAACCATGGGAATCAGCTACAGCGTCGAGACCGACCCGGACACCACCGCCAAGGGGATGCTCCGGGAGCGGCACATGAGCCACAAGCACAGCAAAGCCATCGCCCGCGAGATAAAGGGCAAGACCGCCGCCGAGGCCCGCGAGTACCTCCAGGCGGTCGTCGACGGCGAGCGGTCGGTGCCGTTCAAGCAGCACAACAGCGGCGTCGGCCACCGGAGCGACATCGACGGCTGGGACGCCGGTCGCTACCCCGAGAAGGCCAGCGAGGCGTTCCTCGACCTCATCGAGAACGTCCTCAACAACGCCGACCAGCAGGGGTTCGACGGCGAGGCGATGACGGTTCGCCACGTCGCCGCCCACAAGGTGGGCGAGTCCCAGGGCCGCAAGCCCCGAGCGATGGGTCGCGCGACCGACTGGAACTCGCCCGAGGTCGACGTCGAACTCGTCCTCGAAGACCAGGAGGAGGCCGAATAATGGCGGACGAACAGCAGTTCATCCACGACGGGTTGCAACGCTCCCAGATAGACGAGTTCTTCGCCGACGAACTCGGCCGCGCGGGCTACGGCGGCATGGAGGTCGCCAAGACCCCGATGGGCACCCAGATCGTGCTCAAGGCCGAGAAGCCCGGCATGGTCATCGGCAAGGGCGGGAAGAACATCCGGAAGATAACGTCGCAACTCGAAGAGCGGTTCGACCTCGACGACCCCCAGATCGACGTTCAGGAGGTCGACGAGCCGGACCTCAACGCCCGCATCGTCGCCGACCGACTGGCCAACGCGCTCGAGCGCGGCTGGTACTTCCGGAAGGCCGGCCACACCACCATCGACCGCATCATGGACGCCGGTGCCCTCGGTGCCGAAATCGTCCTGAGCGGGAAGGTCACGGGTGCGCGCTCGCGCGTCGAGAAGTTCAACCGTGGCTACATCAAGCACAACGGCGAGCCCGCCGAGGACATCGTCGACCACGGACAGGGCGTCGCGGTCCTCAAACTCGGCACCATCGGCGTGGACGTGAAGATAATCCCGCCGGGGGCGGACCTGCCCGACGACTTCGAGATTCAGGAGGGCGCGAACCCCGAGGAAATCGTTCCCGAGGCCGTCGAGGCCAACGAGCAGGCCGGCGTCGAGGAACTGCTCGAAGAGCCGACCGACGAGGAACTCGAAGACGACGAGGACGCGGGCGAGGTGCCCGCCGAATCCGACGACGAGTCCGTCGACGAGGAGGTCGTCGAGGAGGTCCTCGAAGAGGAAATCGAGTCCGAGGACGACGCCGAAGAGTCGGACGACGCCGAGGAGTCGGTCGAGGAGGAACTCGACGAACTCGAAGCGGAAGTCGAGCAGGAAGCCGAGGAGCTGATGGACGAGATGGACGGCGAGGAGGGTGACGAGTAATGGCCATCCTGCACACCGAGGAGATTCGGGACATGACGCCGGCCGAGCGCGAGGCCGAACTCGACGACCTCGAGACCGAACTCCTCAACGCGAAGGCGGTGAAGGCGGCCGGCGGTGCCCCCGAGGACCCCGGACGATTTCAGGAGCTTCGGCGGACCATCGCGCGGATAAAGACGATCCAGCGGGAAGAGGGAGACCTCGACGAAGCCGCAACAGAGGCGTAGACGACCATGCCACTGACACCCGAGACGCTGACCCGACACGAACTCAACGGGCTTCCGGTCCGCGTCGTCGACGCGGCCAACCCGGCCCTCGTCGGTATCGAGGGCCGGGTGGTCGCCGAGACGCGGGGGACGTTGAGCGTCGCGTCGGCCGACCGGGTGCGACAGGTGCAAAAGCAGGGCTCGACGTTCGAGTTCGCGCTCACAGATGAACCCGCCGACCGGGCCAACCGGTCGGGGACCGCGTCCGAACGCGGGTCGGAAACTGCCGGCGTCCGCGCCGGTCAGTCCGGGCCGTGCGATGGCGTGGCCTACGTTACGGTGGATGGCGCGCGACTGCTCTCACGACCCGCACTGCGCACCGAGAAGGCAGGTGACTCCACATGGCAATAGGATTAAACGTAGACGAACCGGAGGAGGCCTGCTCCGACGAGAACTGTCCGTTCCACGGAACGCTGTCCGTGCGCGGTCAGACGCTCGAAGGAGAGGTCGCCTCCACAGACATGGAAAAGACCGTCATCGTCGAGCGAGAGTACGACGTTCCGGTGCCGAAGTACGACCGACACATGAAGCGTCGGTCGCGCGTTCCGGCCCACCACCCGTCGTGCATCGACCTCGAAGTCGGCGATACGGTCCGCATCGCAGAGACCCGACCGCTCTCGAAGACCAAGAGCCACGTCGTCGTCGAGCAGTTCGAGACGACGCGCAGCTTCGGAGCCGGCGGCACCGACCACACCGAATCCACCGACGAGGAGTCGGTCAGCGACCTCGGAGGTGACGACTGATGGAAGCGCTGAAGGCCGACGTGACCCAGGGCCTCGAGAAGGGCTCGCTGCTGACGTGCGCCGACAACACCGGCGCGCGCGAGGTCAAGGTCATCAGCGTTTCGGGCTATTCGGGCACCAAGAGCCGTCATCCGAAGGCGGGCATCGGCGACAAGGTGACCGTCTCGGTCACCAAGGGCACGCCCGAGATGCGACGACAGGTGCTCGACGCCGTCGTCGTGCGACAGCGCAAGCCCATCCGCCGGCCCGACGGCACCCGCGTCAAGTTCGAGGACAACGCCGCCGTCGTCATCGACGACGTCGAGGAGCCTCGCGGGACCGAGATCAAGGGTCCCATCGCGCGGGAGGTCGCCGAGCGGTTCGGAAGCATCGCGAGCACCGCTACGATGATAGTATGACCGAACAACCACGCAAACAGCGAACCCAGACCGAGCGCGCCCCGCTCCACGAGCGCCACGAGCAGGTCAAAGCCACGCTGGCCGACGACCTGCGCGAGGAGTTCGACGCCCGGAGCGTCCGGGTCAACGCCGGCGACACCGTCGAGGTGCTGCGCGGTGACTTCGCGGGCGAAGAGGGCGAGGTCGTCGACGTCGACCTGCGCGACGCCGTGGTCCACGTCGAGGACGTCACGCTGGAGAAAGCCGACGGCGAGGAGGTCCCGCGACCCCTCGACGCGAGCAACCTCCGCGTGACCGACCTCGACCTCGACGACGACCGGCGCGAGGCGCGCCTCCGAGGTGACGAACAATGACGAAACACCAGAAGCGACTCTCCGTTCCGAAGTCCTGGCCGGTCGAGCGCAAGACCGAAACCTTCACCGTGAAGGCCGAGTCCGGCCCGCACGGCGAGGACGGCGTCCCCCTGCTCGTCCTGCTGCGGGACGTGCTGGGCTACGTCGGCTCCCGGAAGGAAGCCCGCTACGCGCTCGAACAGGGCAGCGTGCTGGTCAACGGCGACGCCAACGTCGCCGAGGACCGGCCCATCGGGATGTTCGACATCCTGGCGTTCACCGACCGCGAGGAGTTCTACCGGGTGTTCCCCGGCGAGGGCGGTCGGCTGGCGCTGACCCCCATCGACGCCGACGCCGCCGACAGCAAACTCGGCAAGATAGAGGACAAGACCAAGGTCGCCGGCGGCCGGACTCAGCTCAACCTCCACGACGGACAGAACGTCCTCGTGGACGAGGACGGCGAGTACGGCTCGGGCGACTCCGTCGTGGTCGCCACCGACGGCGACGACATCGTCGCGCACTTCCCCTACGAGGAGGGGAGCCTCGTGACCGCAGTTCGCGGTGCCCACTCGGGCGAGATCGGCGAGATAGCCGAGATTCAGGTCACGCCCGGCAGCGGCTCGAACAACGTCGTGGTCGAGCGCGTCGACGGCGAGGACACGTTCGAGACCGTCGAGGAGTACGTCGTCGTCATCGACGAGAACTTCACGGGCGAGACGGACGCCGTCTCGGCCGACGCGAGCGACGACGACGCCGCGTCCGACGAGGACGCCGACGGAGGTGAGGCCGAATGAGCGAAGCCGAGGCCGAGTTCCACGAGATGCGCGAGCCGACCGTCGAGAAGGTCGTCGTCCACATGGGCGTCGGCGAGGGCGGCCGCGAGCTCGCGGACGCCGAGGACATCCTCGAGAGCGTGACCGGCCAGCAGTCGGTCCGGACGCAGGCGAAAGCGACCAAGCCGGAGTTCGGCATCCGGCAGGGCGACCCCATCGGTGCGAAGGTCACCCTTCGCGAGGAGGCCGCAGAGGAGTTCCTGGCGAAGGCGCTCCCGCTGGCCGACGTCGCGGCGAGCCAGTTCGACGAGAACGGCAACTTCAGCTTCGGCGTCGAGGAACACACCGAGTTCCCGAGCCAGGAGTACGACCCGAACGTCGGCATCTACGGGCTCGACGTGACGGTCAACCTCGTCCGGCCGGGCTACCGCGTCAGCAAGCGAGACAAGGTGACGCGCTCGATTCCGTCGAGCCACCAGCTGACGGCCGACGACGCCGTCGCGTACATCGAATCCAACTTCGACGTGGAGATCGAACGATGAGCGAAAGCGAGACAGATTCCGAGGCGACCGGGGAGCACGCCGCCAAGCGCACCGGCCAGATAGAGGAGTGCCAGCGCTGTGGCCGCAAGCAGGGACTCGTCGGCAAGTACGACATCTACCTGTGTCGGCAGTGCTTCCGCGAGATCGCCCGGAGCATGGGCTTCAACAAGTATCGATAACTATGGCAGGAAACGATCCGCTGGCCAACGCGCTCTCGGGACTCGACAACGCCGAGGGCGTCGGCCATCTGGACCACACGGTACAGCCCGCCTCGAACGAGATCGGCAGCGTACTCGAGGTCTTCTACGACCGCGGGTACATCGACGGCTTCGAGTTCGTCGACGACGGGAAGGCCGGTCAGTTCGAGGTCGAACTGAAGGGCGCGATAAACGAGTGCGGCGCGGTCAAGCCCCGGTACTCGACCGGGGCCGACGACTTTGAGCGCTGGGAGAAGCGATACCTCCCGGCCCGCGACTACGGGGCGCTCGTCGTCACGACCAGCCGCGGCGTCATGAGCCACTACGAGGCCCGCGAACGCGGCGTCGGTGGCCAGATAATCGCGTACGTCTACTAACGATGGCACGAACAGAACTCGAAATTCCGGACGACGTAACTGCGGAGATGGACCACCTCGACCTCAGCGTCGAGGGGCCCGAGGGGTCGGTCACCCGACGCCTCTGGTACCCGGACGTGTCGGTGACCGTCGAGGACGGTTCCGTGGTCGTCGAGAGCGACGAGGACGACGCCAAGACGTCGGCGACCGTGGGGACCTTCGAGAGTCACGTCCGCAACATGTTCCACGGCGTGACCGAGGGCTGGGAGTACACCATGGAGGTGTTCTACTCCCACTTCCCGATGCAGGTCCGCGCGGAGGACGAGGAAGTCGTCATCGAGAACTTCCTCGGCGAGCGAGCGCCGCGCCGCACGCCGATTCACGGCGACACGAGCGTCGAGGTCGACGACGAGACGCTGGTCCTGAGCGGCCCGAGCATCGAAGACGTCGGCCAGACGGCCGCCGACATCGAACAGCTCACTCGCGTCCAGGGCAAGGACACGCGCGTCTTCCAGGACGGCGTCTACATCACCGAGAAACCCCAGACGGGAGGTGTCTAACGCATGGCTGACGACGACAACGAATCCGAGCAGCCCGAGTCGCTGGACGACATCAGCGGCGTGGGCGAGAGCAAGGCCGACGCGCTCCGCGAGGCCGGCTACGAGTCGGTCGCGGACGTGCAGGCGGCCAGTCAGGACGACCTCGCCGAGGTCGAAGGCATCGGGAACGCCCTCGCGGCCCGCGTGAAGGCCGACGTCGGCGGTCTCGAAGTCGAAGAGGAGACCGAGGCCGAGATCGAAGAGGACGAGCCCGAAGAGTCCGAGGAAGCCGCCGAGGACGAAGCGGACGTCGAGACCGAACTCCAGCCCCGCGGGCTGGTCGACAAGACGCCCGACCTCACCGACCGCGAGGCGGAACTGCTGGCCCAGCGCAAGCGGGTCGGCAAGCCGCAGTTCAACCGGCAGGACTACCACAAGAAAAAGCGCACGCCCTCCTCGTGGCGGCGTCCGAAGGGGACGCTGTCCAAGCAGCGCCGCGGCATCAAGGGCAAGGGCGACAAAGTCGAGGCCGGCTACCGCACGCCGGAAGCCGTCCGTGGCAAACACCCCAGCGGCTTCGAGGAAGTCCGAGTCCACAACGTCGACGACCTGGAGGGCGTGGACGGCGACCGCGAGGCGGTCCGCATCGCCTCGAAAGTCGGCGCGCGCAAGCGCGAGCGCATCGAGGAACAGGCAGAGGACGACGACATCCGGGTGCTCAACCCGACCTACGTCGAAGTGGAGGTCGAAGAATGAGCGACCTGAGCGCACAGAAGCGACTCGCATCGGACGTACTCGACGTCGGCGAGAGCCGCGTCTGGTTCGACCCGGACGCCCAGGGCGACATCGCGGAGGCGATTACCCGCGAGGACATCCGCGAACTCGTCGACGAGGGCACGATTCGAGCGAAAGACGCAAAGGGCAACTCCCGCGGTCGCGCACGCGAGCGCGACGCCAAGCGCGACTACGGTCACCAGACCGGTGCCGGCACCCGCAAGGGCAAGTCCGGCGGCCGCCAGCAGCGCAAGGAACAGTGGGAAGGAACGATTCGAGCGCAGCGACGGAAGCTGAAGGAGCTCCGCGCCGAAGGCGAGATCACCAGGTCGCAGTACCGCGACCTGTACGACAAAGCCAAAGGCGGGGAGTTCCGCAGCGTCCAGTACCTGCTGAACTACATCGAGAGCAACTACTAACAATGGCAAGTGGACCACGATACACGGTGCCGATGCGGCGTCGGCGCGAGGTCCGGACCGACTACCATCAGAGGTTGCGCCTGCTGAAATCGGGCAAGCCCCGGCTGGTGGCTCGCAAGAGCAACCGGCACGTCAGGGCGCAGCTGGTCACGATGGGTCCGGACGGTGACGAGACGGCAGCGAGCGCATTCTCCGGCGACCTCGAGGAGTACGGCTGGGAGGCCCCGACGGGCAATCTCCCGAGCGCGTACCTCACGGGGCTGCTGGCCGGCAAGCGAGCGCTCGACGCGGGCGTCGACGAGGCGGTGCTCGACATCGGCCTCAACACGGCGACGCCCGGCAGCAAGGTGTTTGCAGTACAGGAGGGCGCGATCGACGCCGGCCTCGACGTCCCGCACAACGACGCGGTGTTGGCCGACTGGTCGCGCACGCGCGGCGAGCACATCGCCGAGTACGCCGACCAGCGCGACGAGCCGCTGTACAGCGGTGACTTCGACGCCACCGAACTACCCGAGCACTTCGACGAAGTGCGCGAGACAATCATGGAGGACTAACACATGAGCGCAAACGACGGTTGGCAACCCCAGACCCGTCTCGGCCGCAAAGTCGCCGAGGGCGAGATCGACACGATGGCCGAGGCCCTCAACTCCGGGCTCCCGCTCAAGGAGTCCGAACTGGTCGACCAGCTGCTGCCGGGACTGGAGGACGAGGTGCTGGACATCAACATGGTCCAGCGCATGACCGACTCCGGTCGCCGAGTCAAGTTCCGCTGCGTCGTCGCCATCGGCAACCGCGACGGCTACGTCGGCTACGCCGAGGGCCGCGACGACCAGGTCGGCGGTGCCATCCAGAAGGCCATAGACGTCGCGAAGCTGAACATCATCGAGGTCAACCGCGGCGCGGGGTCGTGGGAGGACCGCAGCGAACGGCCCCACTCGCTGGCCCGCCGGACGACCGGCAAGGCCGGCAGCGTCGAGGTCGAACTGATGCCCGCCCCGACCGGACTGGGGCTGGCGGCGACCGACACCGTCCGCAAGATTCTGGAACTGGGCGGCGTCGAGAACGCGTGGACCAAGAGCCACGGCAACACCCGCACCACGCTCAACCTCGCCAAGGCGACCTACAACGCTCTGGAGAACGCCGCCGAGTCCCGGGCACCCCGGGGCCGGACGGACTTCAGCGAGGAGGTGGCCGACTGATGAAGGCGGTCGTCCAGATCCGCGGCGAGGTCGACATGGACGGGGTCACGCAGGACACCCTGGAGATGCTGAACCTCCACCGGGTGAACCACGCGACGCTGGTACCCGACACCGACACCTACCGCGGGATGATAACGAAGGTCAACGACTACACCGCCTACGGCGAGCCGAGCCGGGACGTCCTGGAGACGCTCATCGAGCGTCGTGGCGAGCCCCTGGAGGGTTCGGCGACCATCGACGACGAGTGGGTCGCCGACCAGACCGACTACGACGACGTGAGCGACCTCGCGGCCGCGTTGCTGAACGAGGAGACCACGCTCCGCGACGAGGGTCTCTCGCCGGTGCTCCGGCTCCACCCGCCGCGTGGCGGCCACGACGGCATCAAGCACCCGACCAAGGAGGGCGGCCAGCTCGGCAAGCACGACACCGAGGGGATAGACTCCCTGCTGGAGGCGATGCGATGACGGACAAGAAACGACGACAGCGCGGTTCCCGCACCCACGGCGGCGGCAGCCACAAGAACCGGCGCGGTGCCGGCCACCGCGGCGGCCGCGGTCGCGCGGGCCGCGACAAACACGAGTTCCACAACTACGAACCGCTGGGCAAGCACGGCTTCGACCGGCCGGAGAAGGTCAAAGACGAGGTCCTGACCATCACGGTCCAGAAGCTCGACGAGGACGCCGCCCTGCTGGCGGCCGACGGCGTGGCCGAGGAGACCGAGTTCGGCTACCGCGTCGACGCCCGCGACGTCGTCGAGGACGGCTGGGAGGCCGACGCCGTGAAGGTGCTGGGCGACGGCCAGGTGCGGAATCAGCTGGACGTGACAGCCGACGCGTTCTCGGCGAGCGCGGTCGAACTCATCGAGGAGGAGGGCGGCGACGCCGTCCTCAGCGAGCGTGGCGAGGAAGCCGACGCGGACGACGACGAGTAGTCGCGAGTCCCGATTTGGACGCGAGCTCCTGTTTTCCCGGCTTTCGTCCGTCGACCCGGTAGGGACGCGCTCTCTCGACGCCGCCGGGGCCTCGAGCGTCGACCCGCGTTCGGTCGAGCGACGGGCGGATGTAACACTTTTAAGCCCGGGGCTCATTGACGACGTATGACCTACGATACCGTCGTCTTCGACAACGACGGTGTCCTCGTCGGTCGCACGCACTTCGAGGTCCTCCGGGACGCGACCCGGGAGACGTTCACGGAGTTCGACGTGACCGACCCGGACCCCGACCACGTCGAGGACATGACTATCGGAGCGACCCCCGACACCGTGGAGACCGTCTGTGGCGCGTACGGCCTCGAACCGGAGACGTTCTGGCGCACGCGCGACCGCAACCTCTCGCAGGCCCAGCAGGTCGAGGCCCGCGAGGGGCGCAAGACGCCGTACGACGACATTCACACGCTCGCGGACCTCGACGCCGCGATGGGAATCGTCAGCTCGAACCAGCACGAGACGGTCGACTTCCTCGTCGACCACTTCGACGTCGACCACCTGTTCGACACCTACTACGGCCGCGAGGCCACCGTCGAGAGCCTCGACCGTCGCAAGCCGAACTCCCACTACATCGACCGCGCGCTGGCCGACCTCGACGCCGACTCGGCGCTGTTCGTCGGCGACAACGAGTCGGACGTGCGGGCGGCGAACAACGCCGGCATCGACTCGGCGTTCATCCGGCGTCCCCACCGGCGCGACTGGGACCTGAACGTCTGGCCCACGTGGGAGATAGAGGGGCTCGACGACCTCCACGACATCTGCAGCGCCTGAGCGCGACCGCCGGCCGCCACGGCGCTTTCGCCCCGCCCCTCGCCGCGGGCACGGCGAGGGCCGGCTATCCGTCGCCGGCCGGTTTCGGGCCGTCCTCGACGACCAACCGGTCGTCTTCGACGACGCCGAGTCGCTCGCCCGCGGTTTCGAGCGACCCCTCGGCTCGGCGAAGCCGCCCGGGGACGCCGAGACCGAACTCCGGCATGTTGTTGTACACGGTCTCGTAGTCGTCGGGGTCGACAGCGTACGTCTCGTGGAAGATGCCGACGTCGCCAGCGTCGGCGTTCGAGTCGTCGTACGCGGCCCACGCCGGTACGTGTTCGCTCTCGGCGTCGCGAGCGTACTTCCGGAGGCTCTCGAACGAGTCCCAGTACTGGACGGTGACGACCGTTCGCAGGTTGGCCACGGTCTCGTAGTTCAGGAGACCGGACTCCGGGTCGGCGTCGAGTTCGCGGAGCATTCGCGGCATCGCCACCGCCACCGGGAGCCACCGGTGCACCTTCCAGAGTCGGTTGACCCGCATCCCGACGACGAACACGACGAACGACTCGTCCATGCTTGCAGTCACGCGCTCGGTGCGTATCTGTTCGGACACGGGCGTAGTTTTATCGGGTTCGCGGATATCCGTTTCACCAACATGTTGGGTTCAGGGTCGAAACCGGGCGTCGCGGGCACGGTGTCGGGGCGGAGCGGCACGGCGCGGGAGGGGAGTCGGTGATTCGAGCGCGGTTCCGGATGACGCTTCCGCCGGGAACGTGGATTTCCGAGGTGTCGCGGTCGTTCCCGGAGGCGACGTTCAGACTGCTCACCGGCGTCCCCCTCGGAGAACGGGCGATGGAACTGGGCGAGATAGTCGGCGGGGACGCCGCGTCGGCCGCCGCGGCGATTCGGTCCCACGCCGACGTCGTCAGTTACGACTCGCTCTACGCCGGCGACCGGCGCGTGCTCGCTCAGTACGAGTCGACCGAACGGCGACTCTACGCGTTTCTGGGCCGGTCCTCGCTCCCGCCGGAGTTCCCGGTCGTCGTCGAGGACGGGCGGTTCGAGTTCGACCTGACCGCGACCCGCGAGCAGTTCGAGGCGGTCGGGGCCGCGCTGGACGACAGCGAGTTCGAGTACGAACTCCTCTCGGTGGTCGAGGGCGGCGACGGGAGTGCGGTCCTGACCGACCGCCAGCGGGAGTGCCTCGAGGTGGCGCTCCGCGAGGGGTACTTCGAGGTCCCACGCGAGGCCACGCTGGCCGAGGTCTCGGAGGCGGTTGGTATCGACAAGTCGACGGCGAGCGGGATACTCCGTCGCGGACAGAGCCGGGTTCTCAAGCGGTACCTCCTCGGCCCCGACTAGCCGGGTCTCGCCGGCCGGTCTGGCCGTCCGGGGCGTCGCCGGGGGCACTCGGGACTCAGGCGAGCGGTTCCGGCGGTCGCGGCACGTCGTAGGTGTCCCGGAGCGTGTCGGCGAACCGGCCGCCCTTCCGGAGCGCTATCGTGACCACGACGAACTCGCGGCTCTCGGGTCGAAGCACGAACACCTCCCGGGGAGCCGGGCCGTCCCGGTCGTTGACCTTCTCGACCAGCGGCTCGACGGGGCGCGCGCCGTCGCGGAACTCCTCGAACGTGCTGGTCGCGCCGCCGTCGGCGAACACGTACAGCACGCCGTTGACCTCGTTGTCGGTGTTGCGGGTCACGCGGCTGTTCATCGCGTCGCCGACCGCGCGGGCGTCCGACCACGCCTCTCGGGCGACCTCGAAGACGGGGTCGACGTCGTCGGCGAACGCGTACAGCGTCGGGCGGCGGACCGACAGCGACTCGACGGTCGGCTCGGCCGACGACCAGTCGAGGGCGGCGTCCACCAGGTAGCCCGGTCGAACGTCGTCTACGGGGGCATCGTGGCCGTCGTCGGCGGTGACGACCGGTTCGTACGTTGCCCGGTCGAGCACGCGGAGCCGTCCCGGCTCGGGCACGCCCAGCACCCGGTAGTGGGACCCCTCGCCGGGCGACCTGGCGTGGTCGGATGGCCGCTCGCCGGCGGGTCGGTCGGCCGCCGCTGACGGGCCGTCGTCCGGGGACGGATTGTCGTCCATGGTCGCGGTAGGTGCCCGAGACCGGAAAAGCACTCGCATCGCCGCTGGCGGTCGCTCGGCCGGTTGATGTCGCTCGGTCGGTCGACCCTGTCGAGGGTTTCGTTCGGCTCCCGTCGGCCGGAACGTAGTTCGAAGCGAAGCACATACAAGCCCCCGTCTGATGTATTCCGATACATGAGTTGGAAAGAGACGGCGGAACCGGTACTCACCCGGATGCCCTCCGTGCGACGACCGGAGGGCCACGTCCCCTTCAAGCGAAAGCTGGGGTGGACGGCGGGAATTCTGGTTCTGTATTTCTTCCTCACGAACATCTACCTGTACGGCGTCCAGGTCGGCGGTGACGACGCGTTCGGTCAGTTCCGTTCCATCCTGGCCGGCGGGCAGGGGACCATCCTCCAGCTCGGCATCGGGCCGATAGTCACCGCGAGCATCGTCCTCCAGTTGCTCGGCGGTGCGGACCTGCTCGGACTCGACACCGACGACCCCCGCGACCAGATACTCTATCAGGGCCTCCAGAAGGTGCTGGTGCTCGTGATGGTGTGTCTGACCGGTCTGCCGATGGTGTTCGCCGGCGGGTTCCTGACCGTCGACCAGCAGGTCGTCGGGAGCCTTCCCCTCGGCCAGACCGGCGTCCAGTGGCTCATCTTCGGCCAGATCGCCGTCGGGGGCATCCTCATCCTGTTCATGGACGAGATCGTGAGCAAGTGGGGCGTCGGGAGCGGTATCGGGCTGTTCATCATCGCGGGCGTGAGCCAGCGGCTCATCGGCGGCCTGTTCGCGTGGCCCGGCCTCGACGGCCCGACCGGCCTCCTCCCGACGTGGTTCGGCATTCTCACCGGGAGCGTCGACATACAGTCGCCGCTCACCCCCGGCGGCCTGCAGGCGCTGGTGCTCGGCGAGGGGCAGTTGCTGGCGCTCGTCACCACGGTCCTCATCTTCGCCATCGTCGTGTACGCCGAGAGCGTCCGGGTCGAGATTCCGCTGAGCCACGCCCGGGTCAAGGGCGCCCGTGGTCGATTCCCCGTGAAGCTCATCTACGCCAGCGTCCTGCCGATGATCCTCGTGCGGGCGCTCCAGCAGAACCTCCAGTTCCTCGGCCAGATACTCTACAGCCAGCTCGGCAACGGGATGCCCGGCTGGCTCGGGTCCTACGGCACGAACGGCAATCCGACCGGCGGGCTGTTCTACTACACCGCACCCATCCAGTCGCCCGGCCAGTGGATGTGGTGGGCCGAGGCGACCGGCCAGGAGCCGTGGCAGATCATGATTCGCGTCGGAGTCGACCTCGCGTTCATGGTCATCGGCGGGGCCATCTTCGCCATCTTCTGGGTGGAGACGACCGACATGGGCCCGGAGGCGACCGCCAAGCAGATACAGAACTCCGGGATGCAGATTCCGGGCTTCCGGCAGAACACCGGCGTCATCGAGAAGGTGATGGAGCGGTACATCCCGCAGGTCACCGTCATCGGCGGCGCGCTGGTCGGCCTGCTCGCCGTGATGGCCAACATGCTCGGCACCGTCGGGAACGTCACCGGGACGGGGCTGCTGCTGACGGTTTCGATCACGTACAAGATTTACGAGGAGATCGCCGAGGAGCAGCTGATGGAGATGCACCCGATGATGCGGGACATGTTCGGATAACGGCGGGTCACCCGGGCTCCGCCGACGATTCTCGCGTCGACTACGTTTCGTTCACCGTCAGACAGTGCGTTCGGGGAGCGTCTCAACCGGCGAGCTAGTTACTGGTCATTCGTCCCGTACTCCTCGAACCACGATTCGACGGCTCCGCCGAGCGCGCCGGTCGTGCTCCCGAGGTTGAGCAGTTGGTACCCCGCCTCGGCCTTCTCGTTCACGTCGTCCATCCCGAAGCCGAGGCCACCGACCGGAACGCCGGCGTCGCGGCTCGCCGCCAGAATTTCCTCGACCGCGTCCTGCACGTCGGGATGGTCGGGCTCGCCGGGATGGCCCAGCGACACCGCGAGGTCGAGCGGGCCGAGGAACACGAAACCGAGTTCGGGCACGGCCAGAATCTCGTCGAGGTTCTCGATCGCGGTCTCGGTCTCGATAGTCACGCCGACCAGCGTCTCGTCGTCCTCGGTCGCCACGTAGTCGTCGGTCGTCCCCCACCGACTCGCTCGCGGATTGGCGAACCCACGGTCGCCGGCCTCGCCGTCGTACCGGAACCGGGAGGCCCGAACCGCGCGCTCGGCTTCCGAGGCCGTCTCGACCCGGGAGACGAAGACGTTCCGGACGCCCGCGTCGAGGGCCTTCCGGACGAGCGCCGGGTCGGGTTCGGGCAGGCGGACCAGCAACTCGGTGTCGGTGCCGTCGGTCGCCCGGAGCAGGTCGGCGAGCCGGTCGCCGTCCCACGGGCTGGGCCCGCCGTGTTCGAGGTCGGCCCACACGAACTCGAGCCCGAGTTCGGCGTACAACTCCACCAGGGTCGGGCTGTACGCGTCGTCGAGGACCCCCAGCGCGACCCCGTCGTCGTCGAGCGTGCGCCGCAGTTCGTTGGTGCGCGGTGACTGCGCCATGGCGGACCCACGCCGAGCAGTTCGATAAGTCTGTTTGCGGCTCGGCGGGTCGCGGCGGCCCCCACTCGGCGAGGAGCTTCTTTGGACTCGCTCCCGTGGGTGCGGTCGTGACGGGGTTCGACCTCATCGTTCTGGGCGGCGGGACCGGCAACGTGGTCGCCTCGGCGGCAGCCGACGAGGGCGCGGACGTGGCGCTGGTCGAGCGCGGCAGGCTCGGCGGCACCTGTCTCAACCGGGGGTGTAACCCCTCGAAGAAGCTGCTCCACCGGGCGAACGTGGTCGAGACCGTCCGGAACGCCGACCGGTTCGGCGTCGAGGCGTCGGTCGAGTCCGTCGCGTACGACGCCATCGTCGACGAGGTGACGGAGACGGTCCGGGCCGAGGCCGAGGCGAAGGCCGAGCGCGCCCGCGAGCGCGACCGCATCAGCCTCTACCGCGGCGAGGGCCGATTCGTCGACGAGCGGACCGTCGCGGTCGACCGCGGCGACGAAACCGAGGAGCTGACCGCCGGGCGCATCGTCCTCGCGGGCGGTTCGCGGCCCGCGATTCCCGACGCCATCGAGGGACTCGACGAGGTCGAGTTCCTGACGAGCGCCGACGCGCTCGAACTCCGCGAGCGCCCGGACCGGCTCGTCGTGGTCGGGGGCGGCTACGTCGCGGTCGAGTTGGCACACTTCTTCGGCGCGATGGGGACCGACGTGGCCGTGGTCGGCCGAAACGACGTCCTCGCCGGGCGCGAGGACCGGGACGTCGCCGAGCGCCTGACCGCCGCCTACGCCGAGAAGCACGAGGTTCACACCGGCTACGAGGTGACTCACCTCTCGGAAGTCGACGACGGTCGGACGGCGATTCGGGCCGAGTCCGAGGACGGCGACGACCTCGAACTTCGGGGCGACGAGGTCCTGCTCGCGGTCGGCCGCGAACCCGCCGCCGACTCGTGGGACGCCGACGCCGCCGGCATCGACACCGACGAGCGGGGGTCCGTGGAGACCGACGAGTACCTCGAAACCTCGGTCGACGGCGTGTGGGCAATCGGCGACGTCGCCGCGCCGAGCGCGGGCGGCGACCGGACGCCGCCCGGCGACAGCGCGGCCGACTACATGTTCAAGCACTCGGGCGACAGGGAGGCCGAGTACGCGGTCCGGAACGCGGTCCGGGGCGAGCGCGCGCCCGTCGAGTACCCCGGGATGGCCCACGCCATCTTCGGTTCGCCGGAGGTCGGGAGTCTGGGCGCGACCGAGGGCGACCTCGACCGCGAGGACTACGCGGTCGGCACCTTCGAGTACGCCGACACCGCGCTCGGCTCGGCGCTCGACCCCGACGTCGGGTTCGCCAAGGCGATCGCCGCGTCCGACGGCGGGGTACTGGGGTTCCACGTCGTCGGTCCCCACGCGTCGATGCTGGTCCACGAGGTGAGTACGGCGGTCGCGGCGGGCGCGGACGCCGACCGCATCGCCGAGACGATTCACGTTCACCCGGCGCTCTCGGAGGTCGTGCAGGGGGCGTTTCTGGACTGCTGTGGTGCCGCGCCGTCGGGCATCTGAGCAGTCGAGCGCCGCGCCGGCCGTCGAGTCGGACTCAGATTCGGTAGAGCCGCGTCGTCCAGAACGACCGGAACGCGTCGGCGAGCGCGTCCTCGGGGTCGCCGGTCGCGTCGACCGCGCGGGTGGCGTCGGCCCGGCCGGCGAACTCACCGAGGAGGGTGGCCTCGCCCGTCACGTAGAGCCGGTCGACCTCCGCGAGCGCGTCGTCGAGGGCGTCCTCGCACTTCCCGAGGTGTTCGTCTATCTGGGCGTCCCGGCGGCGCTCGAACCGGCCCTGCGAGAAGCCGCCCTTCGAGTGGTCGGCCTTCACGTCGCTGTCGAACCCCTCGAAGCCGACCCGCTCGCGGCCCTCGTACGTGCCCAGCGCGAACAGGTCCGACCGCACTACCGCCAGCGCGAACGTCCCGGTGGGCAGGAACCACTCGCGGTCGAGGTCGAACCCGTCGTCCCACGCGACGAACTCCTCGGGCGCGACCGGCGGGGCGAGCGCCGCGCTCACGAGGCCGGCGTCGTCGGTCACCGCGAGGCAGGGCGCAGCGCGGTCGACCAGCACCGCGCGGTCGCCGAACGCCTCGGCGACCGGTTCGGGCAGGTCGCGGTCGTCGCGGACCATCGCTGTCAGCGCGGCCTCGGAGCCGGTCGAGACGGAGTCGAGGCGGTCGAGGACGGCTTCGAGCCGGTCGCCCCGGAGGGTCTCGACGCCCCGGAACTCGCGGGCGGAGCCGTCGCCGTCGCTCGCGGTACGCTCGACGCGGTCCTCCAGTTCGGTGATGCGGTCCTCCAGCCGATTGACCCGCTGTTCGGCCGCCTGGCGGGCGGTCGCGGCCTCGGCCCGGCGCTCCTGCTCGGCGTCGAGTTGGCGCTCGAGGTGGCGCTTGTCCTCCTGGAGGTCGTCGATGCGCTCTTTCAGCTCCGCGCGCCCGAGCAACTGGTCGAGCATTCGGCCGAAAGCGCGGCCGGAGGGTCAAAGTAGTTTCCCCTTACTTCGCAGTAGTACCGAATAGATTGGTTCGACCCTGCGTGTAGGTCGGTATCTCGCCCCGCCTCATGTCGGATATTTTATTTAGTGGCTACAGAGCGTACAGGTACGAAAACTTAACATTTCACATTAATCGATGCTAATAGATATCGTCTAATTATTCCAAAAAATTAATATTTTTGACTCAGACTTATATTTATATGTAGGGGGCATGTCATTAGATGTATATTATTTTACTAATTTATATAATCTTTATAATGAAAGGCTTGTATTTAGAATCAGATATTAGAGTATGATGGAGACAGTATGACCAATGAATTTGTCTAAAAGACGGCTGGGGGCCTCACTCTCGATAGGGCTTGTTACAAGCGGGTTCCTGTTGTACTTTCACGCGCCGTTGCTCACGGCTCTTGGATGGTCTGGTGGTTTTCGATTCGTCACGAGACTTAGCTCCGTCTACCTCGCGGTCGGGGCCGTGCTATTCGGCGTCTTTTTGTTTCGGCATGGTCTCGATGTCCGTACTGCCGTCAGCACCGCCATTGGCAGTCTTCCGATTCTCTTCGCCGTAGTCGCCGCTTCCCCAACTGGAGTAGTGTTCACTTCCAGCGAAACAGTCTTGCTCTATGGGCCAGTGACACTCGCACTTCCACTCGGCGTCGCACACGCTACATCTCATCGTACAGTGGTCTACTCGTTAGTCGCTTGCATTTGTGTCGTCTGGGTGGGGCTACTGGGACTCGTTCTCCACTCATCGTCTCGGGGGCCAATTGGTCTCTATCTACTGTGGAACTTAGGAATCGCAATCCTCCTTGCTACTCCTCTCTATCTTGTCGGCCGGGTGACGGCAGAGCCAGAACGAACCTAAGCGATTTCGAGTACCACTGCCGCGTCCGAAGTCGACGTACGTTTGCGTCTCCGAAATCGGCTCTACAGTATCTATCTAAGATCCGGTCGTTTAGACTGTAGACGGTCCGTCGTCGGTTTTCTCCTCGTCTCGCTGCGAATCCCGTCTATCTCGTCCGTCACTGTTCGCGGGTGAACTGCTTTCTCCTGTCTCGAAACGTTCACCGTGCCACTCCCGGCCGAAGTATCCCCGGAGCGCCATCGTCGTGCCGACGTACGAGGCCGCGACGAGAACGGCGAACCCGAGGAGGAATTGGAGGAACATCTCGTCTCGAACGACCGAGCAGCGCCACCGTAAATCTGGCGTCGTCGGCCCGGCGTCGCGCTCGCGCCGGTCCGCCGCGACCGGAACGATTATATTAGCGTAGCCTAATATTAGGATGTGCTAAAATGAGTGGGCAACAGACGGACGGTCGGGCCGCCGACGCACGGGACGCCGGGGCGGTCGGCTGCTGTTCGGCCGGTCACTCGCTGACGGAATCGGCACTCGCCGAGGACGTGGAGACGCTCGCGACGCTCGGGAACGACACTCGCTACGAGGCGCTTCGGCTAATCGCCGGGAGCGACGAGGACGTCTGCGTCTGCGAACTGGAGCCCGCGCTCGGCGTGAGTCAGGGCGCAGTCAGTCAGGCGCTGTCGCGGCTCTTCAGTGCCGGGCTGGTCGAGCGCCGCAAGGAGGGCCGGTGGCGCTACTACAGCGCGACGCCGCGCGCGCAACGGCTCCTCAGCGTCCTCGACGACACGAGGCCGACCGCCGACGAACGAGAGGGGCGACGAGATGACTGACGCCGCTTCCGACGCCGACGACGGTCTCGACGCCTCGGAGCGCCGGACCGCCGTCCGCGACCGATACGCGGACGTCGCCGCCGGGTCGTCGTGTTGCGGGGACGACTCGACGCCCGGCGTGTCCGCCGACGAGTCGCGGAAACTCGGCTACTCGGACGAGGACCTCGACGCCGTCGACGGGGACGCGAACATGGGGCTCGGCTGCGGCAATCCGACCGCCATCGCCGGTCTCGACGAGGGCGAGACGGTCCTCGACCTCGGCTCCGGCGGCGGGTTCGACTGCTTCCTCGCGGCGCGGGAGGTCGGGCCGACCGGCAGGGTCGTCGGCGTCGACATGACCCCGGAGATGGTCGAGACGGCGCGCGAGAACGCCGAGACCAACGACGCGCGGAACGTCGAGTTCCGACTCGGCGAGATCGAACACCTCCCGGTCGCGGACGCGTCCGTGGACGTGATACTCTCGAACTGCGTCGTCAACCTTTCGCCCGACAAACCGCAGGTGTTCCGCGAGGCCCATCGCGTGCTCCGGCCCGGCGGACGCCTCGCGATTTCGGACGTCGTCCTGACCGACGACCTCCCCGAGGAGGTCCGGGCCGACCCGGCGTCGGTCACCGACTGCGTCGCAGGCGCGGCGTCGATTCCCGCGCTCGACGGAATGCTGGCGGACGCCGGATTCGCGGACGTGTCCATCGAGCCGAAGGACGACAGCGACGAGTTCGTCCGCGAGTGGGACCCGGAGCGCGACCCGAGCGACTACGTCATCGCGGCGACCATCGAGGCCGAGAAACCGCCGACCGAACCGACCCGCGAGAGCGCGACGAACGACGGACACGCAGGATAATCCATGTCTCGACCACCGCTCGACCCGCGATATCGAAGCGCACTCACGAATCCCACGTGGCGGCACGTCCTCGCGAGTTACGCCATGATGGTCGGGGTCCCGGTCCTCGTCTGGGCCGCGAGTCGCCCGCTTGCCGGCGTCGCCGTCGTCGCCGCCCTCGTCGGGACGGCGGCCGGCACGCGACGGGCCTCCGGTCTCGTCCAGTGCTTTCGCAACTGCGAGGGGTTCGCGTTCGACGTCGGCGACACGGCCCGGGTCACGGTCACGCGGAGTCCCGTGGATGACCCGAACTAGCCGGCGTCGGGGGTCGCGTCCCCGTCGGCCACGCGACCCCACCGACTCGTGACCCGTCCGTCGATAACGCTTCGAAGCGCGGGGGCGGACGAGTTGACCGAGGTCGAATCGCTGTTGGCGGAGAACGGGCTCCCGTACCGGGACGTGCGAGCCAAGCCCGACCGGTTCTTCGTCGCCCGCGCGGACGGGCTCGACGACGAGGGGAGCCGCGTCGGCATCGGCGGCCTCGAAACCGACGGGGCGGTCGGACTCCTCCGCTCGGTCGTCGTCACCGAACCGAATCGCGGGCGCGGCTACGGAACCGCGCTGTGCGACGCGCTTGAGGACCGGGCGCGGACGAACGGCGTGGAGACGCTCTACCTGCTGACCACGACCGCGACGGCGTTCTTCCGCCGCCGGGGATACGAGTCGGTGGCCCGCGAGGACGCGCCCGCGAGCGTTCGGCGGACGACCGAGTTCGCCGAGCTATGCCCGGAGTCGGCGACCTGCATGCGGAACGAGATTCGGTAGGAGCGCCGCGCCATCGACCGGAAGAACGGGAGCGAGTCGTCAGTCGGCCGAGACGGGCGTTCGACGCGAGTCGCCGGTCATCGCCAGTACGTCGTCGAAGAAGTCGAGGCTGTCGTGGGGTCCCGGATTCGCTTCGGGGTGGTACTGGCGCGTGATGACGTCGAGGTCGTCGCTTTCGAGTCCCTCGGCGGTGTCGTCGTTGACGTTGACCTGCGTCACGTCGAGTTCCGGGCCGGGGTCGGCGACGGTGTAGCCGTGGTTCTGGGTCGTCATCACCACGCGGTCCGAATCGAGGTCGAGGACCGGCTGGTTGACGCCCCGGTGGCCGAAGTCCATCTTGGCGGTCTCGCCGCCGAGCGCCCGCGCGACTATCTGCTGGCCGAGACAGATGCCCGCCAGCGGGAGGTCGCCGGCGAACTCCGAGACCAGCGTCTGGGCGGCCTCGAAGTTCGCGGGGTCGCCCGGCCCGTTCGAGACGAACAACACGTCGGGGTCGAGGTCGGCGACGTCCCCGGGCGAGACGTCGTAGGGCAGGACGTGGACGGTCGCGCCCCGCGCCAGCAGCGACTCCCGGATGCTGCCCTTCGCGCCGCAGTCGACCAGCGCCACGTCGGGGCCGTCGGCGGCTCCCTCGGGTTCGTAGGTCTCGGCGGCCGCGACGCTGACCTGCGCGCCGATGTCGTCGTGGTCGCTCATCCCCGGACAGTCCGCGAGCGCCGCCTTCGCGGCCTCGGGCGAGGCGTCCGGCCCCGCCGAGATGCCACACTTCATCGCACCGCCCTCCCGAATCTGGCCCACGAGGTCGCGGGTGTCGAGGTGGTCGACGGCGGGCACGCCCTCGTCGGCGAGCCATTCGGCCACGTCGTCGGTGAGTTCCCGGGCGACGACCGCGTTGGGGTGGACGGTCCCGTCCTCGAATCGCTCGGCTCGCACGCCGTAGTTCCCGATGAGCGGGTACGAGAAGGTCAGGACCTGCTCCTCGTAGGACGGGTCGGTCAGGCTCTCCTCGTAGCCGGTGTACGCGGTCGTGAACACCAGTTCGCCGTGGGCCGTACCCGGAGCGCGACAGCGAGCATCGACCACGCTGCCACCCTCCAGCGCGACGTATCCGGACTCCATTACGAGATTCATACGAAATCCCCGACTATAAACCTTGCTTTCGTAGCTGAATTACGATTTTCGTAATCATCAAGTGGGGTCCGCGTCTACGTACGCATCTCAATGGACGAACTGGACCGCGACATCCTGTCCATCCTGCGACGGGACGCACGCAAGCCGTACACCGAGATCGCCGAGGAGGTCGGCACCAGCGAGGGAACCGTGCGCAACCGCGTCGAGCGCCTGACCGACGACGGCGTCATCGAGCGGTTCACCGTCTCGACCCGGACCGGCAACGTGAAGGCGATGATAGAACTCGACGTGGCGGTCGACGTCGACACCGCGAGCCTCTCGGCGCGCGCGGCCGAGTGGGAGCAAGTGGACTTCGTCTGGCAGGTCAGCGGCGAGGAGGACATCGTCCTCGTCGTGGACGCCGCCGACACCCAGAGCGTGAACCAGATGATAACGCGGGCGCGGGAACTGGAGGAGGTCGTCAACACCAAGACCCGGCTGATTCTGGACGAGAAGCTGGGGTGAGGAGTTGGATCCGGGTCGAATGGGTTCGAGTCGAATGAGTTCGAGTTCCCCGCGCGAACGGGGCCGTGACCGGATTTTTCGGCGGTTTCGGTTCGTCTCGCTTGGCATCTCGGTTTTCCGCGCTCCGTCCAGTGGCGTGCGCTTCTCCTCGCTTCGGCCAGTGGCATACGCTTCTCTTCGCTTTGTCCAGTGGCGTGCGCTGGCGCGACCTCCGTGTCGCGCCCAAGCGCGCGAGGGCGAGCATCGCAGACCGAAGGTCGAGAAGCGCAAGCGGTTGGGGAGGGACGAGGCTCCTGCTGTGCGGTCGCGGTGCGGTGCGGGGTGGTCGCGGTGCGGGTGCGGTCGTGGTGCGGTCGTGGTGCGGTGTGGTTGCGGTGGGGTGCGGGTGCGGTCACTCATAGGCTTCGGCAGTAGCTAGCTTCGAAGGTTGTTCGTCGGAGACAGACGACAGCGTGACGCTAGCTACTGCCGAGACAAATGAGAACCGCACCCGCATTCGCACAGCACCCGCACCACGACCGCACCCCGACCGCGAGCCTCACACCTCCCCAACCGCTTGCGTTGCTCCCTCCGGTGCGCTACTCAGCCCTCGCACGACTCGGCGCGAGATGAACTCGCGCCGCCGCGCGCCACCGTCCAGCAGTCGTCCCGTCTGCTGGTAGAGAATCACCTCGTCCATCGCAGTAACCCGCCCGCGAACGAACCTCGGAGTTCATTTCGGCGGTTCACCCACGCCCGGCGTCTCCAGCCACTCCGGGCGGTCGAGATACCCCTTCTCCTCGTGGACGCGCCGATACAGTTGCCGGACCGTCCGATTGAGTCGCCCGTAGTCCACCCGCGGTTCGACCCGCCCGTCCCGGATGGCGTCGACCACGGCTCGCGGCGTCAGTTCCTCGGCGTCGATTCGCGTGAACGCCCGGCCCACCTCGACCGGGTAGTGAGCGTCGCTCCCGCCGACCAGCGGCAGTCCGCGGTCGTCGGCGAGTCGCCGGACCCACTCCTCGGTCCGGGGGTGCTTGCCGTTGACCTCGATGGCGTCGAACGCGGCGTCGACGTTCCGGAGCGTGCTGTTTCGGTACGGGTGGGCGACGATTGCCGCACAGTCCCGGTCGTGGGCGAGGTCGACCGCCGCCTCGGGCGTGAGGCCGCCGCGCTCGGTCCGGCGTGGCGGGTCCGGGCCGACCACGAGGACGTGGCCCTGCGTCGTCGTGATCTCGATGCCGGGAATCGTCGCCGCGAACCAGTCGCTCCCCTCGATGTCGGATTCGTCGGGTCTAGACGACCGCCCGCCGAGGTCGAACGCCCGATAGTAGTCGTGGTTGGTGAGCGCGACCGCGTCGAGGCCCCGCAGTCGCGCCGCCCCCGCGAGCAGCCGGACCCCGACTGGGTCGAAGTAGTCGGCGGCCCGCTCGTGACCGTGGAAGAACCGGGTGTGAGCGTGCAGGTCGACGGTGTACACCCCCGAACCTACGAGCCAGCAGGCCTTTGGCCTTCTGCCCTGAACCACTACCGGCATGGGTTTCGAGGGGGCCGGGGCGCGGACGGACGGAGGGACAGGGACGCCAGCGACCGGCGGCGGGGCCACCGACTCGCGCCCGCCCGAAATCGACCGCGCGCTCGTTCTCAATCCGGCCAGCGGCGACGGGAGCCACCGCGAGCAGGTCCGCGAGCTGGCCGACCGAGACGGGTTCGTCGTGTTGGAGACCCAAGCCGAGGCCGAGGCGGCCCGGTTCGCGCGACTCGTCGCCGAGGCCGGCGCGGACCTCGTGGCGGCGGCAGGCGGCGACGGCACGCTCAACCGGGTGGTCCGCGGGCTCGACGCCGCCGACGCGCTCGACGAGGTGACCGTCGGCGTCGTGCCCTGTGGCACCGGCAACAACTTCGCGAGCAACGTCGGCGTCGAGAGCATCGACCACGCGTTCGAGGTGCTGGCGGACGGCGAGCGACGGCGCATCGACGTGGCGACCGCCGACGGGCGACTGTTTCTCAACTCCTGCATCGCGGGGGTGACAGCCGACGCGAGCGCGTCGACCACGCCGGGGCTCAAAGACCGGCTGGGCGTGCTGGCCTACGTCGTCACGGGCCTGCGGGCCGCCGCCGATTTCGACGCCCTCCCGCTCGCGGTCGAGGCGACCGGCTCGGCGGCCTCGGAGTCGTGGTCCGGCGAAGCGCTGATGGTGCTGGTCGGGAACGCCCGGCGGTTCCCCTCCGAGGGGCGCTCGCAGGCCAACTGCGAGGACGGCCTGCTCGACGTGACCGTCGTCGAGCGCATGCCGACAGCGGACCTGTTAGAGGAAGCCGCGATACACCGGCTGTTCGGCGACGGAACCGACCACGTCACGCACCTCCGACCGTCGGAGCTCCGCGTCGAGGTGCGCAGGGACGAGCCGGTCGAGTTCAGCTTCGACGGCGAGATGGGCAGCTACGAGTCGCTGACGATGCGGACGAGCCAGCGCGTGCTGGAGCTGTGCGTCGGCGAGAACTACGTTCCGGACCCCGACTGAGCGGCCCGGGTCGACTTTCGGTCGCGGGGCGGGCGGGACCGACTCAGGTCTCCAACCGGTATCGGTACGGCGACGACCGGATGACCTGCACGTCGTCCCGTCGGGCGGCCCGACCGAGGACCGTGGCGACTCGGTGGGGGCTGTCGAACTGCTCGCCGCGGGCTTCGAGCAACTGGTGTATCTCGCGCGCGGTCAACGGCTCGTCGGGGTCGGCCTCGGCGAGGACCGTGCGAATCCGGTCGTACTCCCTCGCGCTCGGAGCCATTCGTCGGTCGTACGATACGTTCGACTCCGACTTAATCTTCAGTCAGACGGGTGTCGGACGCCGGCCCCGCGACCGATATCCGGGTCCGTCGTCAGACCGCCCGGTCGTGTGGTCCCGAGAAGTCACGCTCCTCGCGGTACTGGTCGACGAACGTCGGCACGTCGAAGTCCAGCATGGCCTCCTCGAACTGGGTGGTGGCGTCGTCGTCCTCGGCGTGACTGACGGCGTGTTCCATCAACTCGACGAGGAGTTCGACCACGATTTCGTGGAGCCGCCGCGAATCGAAGTCGGTCACCCACACGAGCGCGTAGCCGACGTCCGAGTCCTCCTCGACGTTCTCGCTGACGACCTCGTCGGGGAACTCCTCTAACACCACGCCCATGATGTGGGGCGTACCGAACTCCCCGAGGTCGTCGTCGGTGTCGACGGTCTCGCGAAGCACCTCGACCAGGAACTCGGGGACGAACCGGGAGGGCGGGTGGACGTCGGTCACGACCGCGTGGCTCGCCCCGCACGCGCAGTCGTACTCCCGCATCCCCATGTCGAGGTCGTGGACGCCGACCGACTCGCCACAGGGGAGGTCGAGCTCCGCCCCGCGACCGCCCGGAACGCGCGGTTCTGCCATGCGACCGGGTTGGGTTTTCGACCGTTTAAAGCTCGCGACTCGCGGAATCGGGCGTTCCCCCGCCCGGCCGGTCGAGTTCGCGCGTCGGCGGAGTCGGGTCTCAGGGCCAGTCGTCGCGCCCGTCGTCCTCGTCGTCGTCGACTTGCTCGTCGGTCTCGCCCGCGAGCGTCCACTCGGCGGCCTCGGCCGCCTCGGTCACGTCGAGGAACTCCCAGTCGTTCTCCTCGGCGATCTCGCGGTCCTCGTCGGTCGTCGCCACGAAGACGTGGCGGTCGGTGTCGAACTGCTGGCGGACGCTCGTCAGGCTCTCGCCTTTCCCCTTCGGTCCGGAGAAGAAGTCCTGCCGGATGCGGTTCTTGCGGGTGAAGTTAGTCACGACGTAGGTCGGCTTGTCCGAGACCACGCCGACGTACTGGCTCCACCGCCGGGCGTCCTCGAACACCGCGCCGGGGTCGGCCAACTCCTGTAGCGCGGACAGTTCGAAGGCGAGGGTCATGTCGCCGCTTCCGTTCATACCGCCCATTCGGCGCGTGCGGGGCAAAACGGCTTCGGTCCCGCGTCGGCGTGGCCGGCTCGGGCCGCGAGCCGAGCGCCGTTCCCGCGCGACTCAGACCAGTTCGACGTGCAGGTACTCGGAGAACACGACTACCGGCTCCTCGGCGAACGCCGACGCCGTCTCGGGCGTGACCGCGACGGTCCCAGGATGGTCGAGATCGGCGAGCAACTGCTGGGCCCGCTCGGGTAACTCGTCGAAGTGTCGAACCGGGGCGTGGGCCGGCGCGTCCGTTCGCCGGCGAACGCGGAGGGTTCGCCCGTGGGTTCCGGGAGTCGTGTTCGAAGACATCGTGGTACATGCTAACAAATAACTTGAAATAGCTTAAACCTTCCGGCGGGCACAATCAAGCGGCGACCCCAGCGCTGCGGCTATCCGACGTCTCGAACGCGGGGTGACGACCGGCGACGACCGAACGGGGACTGCGAGCGTTAGAACCGATACCCGTCGTCGTCGCCGCCGAGCGACCGCTCGGTCGTCTCCATCATCTCGTCGGCGAACTCCATCTCGTCGCGCTCCTTGGAGTCCATCGTGGTCTGGTACTCCTTGATGCCGAGCGATAGAATCTCTTCGAGCGCCTCCTGGCGGTCGACGAACTCCTCCTGGGAGACCAGCTGGTCTATCTGCATGTCCACGTCGTCCGACAGAGCGATCTCTAGCTGGGGCATACTTCGGGGGTTACGGCTGTGGGCACTAAACCTTGGGGACTGTTCCGGGCCGACGAGTCGCCGGATTCCCGGCGAGGGTACGCTCGCGACGGGTTCTCGGGCCCGGGCTCCGCCCGTCGCGTCGCTCGCCCGACCAGTCGTCGGGTACGAGTCGCGTATTTTAAAATAGTGCTATTGCACGACTATATAAGTCTTCACGAAAGGGCTTATTAACCACGGTGATATATGGTAGCGTGTCTCATGTTCGAGGAGTTCTCCACCGGCTACTACCTCGGGCGGCTGTACGTCGAGCCGTACGACGGTGAACAGGCGGCCATGCGTCGCGACCAGCACGAGCGGATAAACGAGCAACTGTACGCTTCGGGCGAGGGAATCGAGCGACTCGACGGGCCGCTCGTGATGAAGGTGGACAACCACCACCTCGCGGTCCGAGGCGAGGCCGGCATCCCGGAGGGGACGCTGGCGCTCCCCGAGGACCTGCTCGACGACACCGGCGTCCGGAACCCGCCGGCGCTCAAGGAAGTGCTGCTCGCGAAGGCCGACCGCGCGGCCCAACTCCTCCGGTATCAGGAGACGATGCCCGGCGTCGGGACCTGAATCGGTTTTCGTCCCGCGCGCTCAGCGACCCCACTGACGGACCTGCTTGGCCCGGTCGCCCACCGGCTTCACGTCGAGCGGCTCGTCCCGGGAGTCCAGCGCTTCCAGCGCGGCGCGGGCGCTCGCCTCGGTCGAGAAGTAGGTCAGTTCCTCCTCGACGGCGGTCTCCAGCACGTCGCGGTTCCGCGAGACCGCGAGGTCGACGTCGCCGTCCCGGATCGCAGCCTTGGCGCGCTCGGTCCACTCGTCGCCCTCCGCGAGGTCCTCGGGCGTGACGACCTCGAAGTGGGTCGCGAACTCGGCCGTGCTGAAGTACTCGCCGAAGTCGTCGGTCAGGTCGACCAGCGCGGTTCCGCCCGCCGGAATGGGTTTGCCGGTCGAGTCCTGTGCCTTGTCGTAGGCCTTGCCGAACGCGTCGGCGGTGCCCATCACCTCGCCCGTCGACTTCATCTCCGGTCCGAGCCGGGGGTCGCTGCCCGGCAGGCGGTCGAACGGCAACACGACCTCCTTGACGCTGACCTGCTCGGGCACCTGCTCGTCGACGTCGAGGGTCGACAGCGACTCGCCGGCCATCACGGTCGCGGCCAGCTTGGCGATGGGGACGCCCGTGGCCTTCGAGACGAACGGCACCGTGCGCGACGAGCGCGGGTTGGCTTCGAGGACGTACACCTCGCCGTCCTGGACCGCCAGCTGGACGTTCAGCAGGCCGACCGTGTCCAGTGCGACCGCGATGTCCTCGACGACCTCGCGGACCCGCCCGAGCGTCTCCTCGTCGAGCGACCGGGGCGGAATCATGCACGCCGAGTCGCCCGAGTGGACGCCGGCGGACTCGACGTGTTCCATGACGCCGCCGACGAGTACGTCGTCGCCGTCGGCCACGGCGTCGACGTCGAGTTCCACCGCGTTCGCGAGGAACTCGTCGACGAGGATGGGTTTGTCCGGGCTGACGCGAACGGCCTCCTCGATGTACTCGCTGAGTTCGTCGTCGTCGCGCACCACGTCCATCGCGCGGCCGCCCAGCACGTAGGAGGGCCGGACGAGGACGGGGTAGCCGACGTCGTGGGCGAGGTCGAGCGCCTCGGCCTCGCTGGTCGCGGACCCGCCCTCGGGCTGGGCGATGTCGAGGTCGTCCATCAGCCGGTTGAACCGGTCGCGGTCCTCCGCGAGGTCCATGGCCTCGACCGAGGTGCCCAGAATCTCGCAGTCCAGTCCTCTGCGCTCCAACTCGGCTTCGAGGGGTTCGCCCACGTCGACCGAGGTCTGGCCGCCGAACTGGACCATCACGCCGTCGGCGTTCGTGGTCTCGACCACGTCCGCGACCTCCTCGGCCGTAATTGGCTCGAAGAAGAGTCCGTCGCTCGTGTCGTAGTCGGTCGAGACGGTCTCGGGGTTGTTGTTGACGACGTGAGCCTCGATGCCGGCCTCGCGGAGCGCGCGCACCGCGTGGACCGAGCAGTAGTCGAACTCCACGCCCTGGCCGATGCGGATTGGGCCGCCGCCGACCACGACCACGCTCTCGACGTCGCGGTCGACCTGCACCTCGTCGATGCCGACCCCGGTCGCGCTCGACGCGCCGGGCTGGCGCGAGGAGTAGTAGTACGGCGTCGAGGCCGCGAACTCGCCGGCGCAGGTGTCGACCTGCTTGAACTCCCGGTCGGGAGCCGCCGACTCGACCGCTTCGACCGTGGCGGCCCCGCCGTCGGTCGCGGCTCCGTCTGTAGCTCCGCCGTCGCTTTCGGCCGGGAGCCACGAGGCGTGGGTGTCGTCGAACTCGCCGCCGGCCATCGCGGTCAGTTCGTGGTCGGTGAACCCGACCTCGGCCGCCCCTTCGAAGTCGCCCTCCTGTGCGGCCACGGCCGCCTCGGCGACGTTCCGGTAGCGCTCGACGTACCACTCGTAGATGCCCGTCAGGTCGACGACCTCCTCGACGGCGTACCCCCGGTCGAACGCCTCGAACATGGCGTAGGGCCGGTCGGGCGTCGGCGATTCGAGGTAGTCGGCTTCGAGTTCGTCGTCGCCTACGTCGGCCCAGTCGACGTCGGGGTCGTACTCGCTCGACCGCAGCGCCTTCAGCAGGCTCTCCTCGAAGGTGCGACCGATGGCCATGGCCTCGCCGGTCGACTTCATCGCCGTACCGAGCTCGAAGTCGACGTCGGGGAACTTGTCGATGGGCCAGCGTGGCACCTTCGTCACCACGTAGTCGATGGCCGGCTCGAACGCGGCGGTGGTCTCGCCGGTTATCTCGTTGTCTATCTCGTGGAGCCGTTTCCCGAGCGCGACCTTCGCGGTCACGCGGGCGATGGGGTAGCCCGTGGCCTTCGAGGCGAGCGCCGACGAGCGCGAGACCCGCGGATTGACCTCGACCACGCGGTACTCCCCGCCGGGCGTGCCGTCGTCGCGCCACGCGAACTGGATGTTACAGCCGCCCTGAATCCCCAGATCGCGAATCACTTCGAGAGCGGCGTCGCGCATCTCCTGGTGGCCGTCGTCGGGGATGACCTGCGAGGGCGTGACCACGGTGGACTCGCCGGTGTGGATGCCCATCGGGTCGATGTTCTCCATGTTGCAGATGATGATACACGAGTCGCCCGCGTCGCGCATCACCTCGTATTCGAGCTCGACCCAGCCCGCGATGGACTCGGTTATCAGCACCTCGCCGTTCCGGGAGAGCCGCAGCCCCTTCCGGACGCGGGTGAGGAGCTCGTCCATCTCGCTCACGACGCCGGACCCGGACCCGCCGAGGGTGTAGGTCGTGCGCGCGATGACCGGCAGCCCCCCGACCTCCTCGACCGCGGCGTCGACGCGCTCGCGCAGCGACTCCTCGTCGACGTCGCTGACGGACTCGTCGTCGTCCAGCGTGATAGTGGTCGAGCGCGCGACCGGCTGGCCCAGCTCGCGCATGCGCTGGCGGAACAGGTCCCGGTCCTCGGTGGCGTAGATGGTGTCCAGCGGCGTGCCCATTATCTCGACGTCGTGTTCGTCGAGGACGCCCTCCTCGGAGAGTTCGGCCGTGACGTTCAGCCCGGTCTGGCCGCCCAGCCCCGCGATGACGCCGTCCGGTTGCTCCGCGCGGATTATCTCGGCGATGGCCTCGGTGGTGATGGGCTCGATGTACACCTCGTCGGCCATCTCGGGGTCGGTCATGATGGTCGCCGGGTTGGAGTTGACCAGCACGACTCGCGCGCCCTCCTCCTGGAGCGCGCGGCAGGCCTGCGCGCCGGAGTAGTCGAACTCGGCCGCCTGTCCGATCTGTATCGGGCCGCTCCCGATGAGCAGGATGGTGCGTCCGTCGGCAGTGTCGTCGGTCATTCGTTGGTAGGACGGAGTTCGCTCATCGTAATAAATCCGACGATAGATTACGAGTTCCGAAACGATATTTCGATTTTCGAATTTGGTAGGGGTTAGCACGGTTCCCGCCTGCGACTGCTGCGGGTCGATACTCCCCGGCCGCGAGCGCGCTCACACGGCACGCGTGCGCTCGGCCATTCCGGTCACGGGAGCGCTCGTCGAACGTGGTTCGCCCCCAGAGCGCTGGCCGCGTCGCGTCCGGCCGACGGGAAAACGGGACGCGGCGCGTCGAGCCCAACCTACAGTTCGAGGTCGGGCTCGTACTCCCGAACCTCCTCCTCGATGCGGTTGCGCTCGAAGTAGAGGAGTTCGACGGCCAATACGGCCGTGGCGATACCCACCACCGCGTAGAAGGTGCCCGGTTCGCGCGTGTAGAGGTTGGACAGCATCAGCGGGAAGAACGTCACCGCGCCGGCGGTTCCGACTGCGGGAACGACGGCGTTCACCTCGTCGTGGTCGCGCTGGCGGAACGCGAGGTAGCTCATCGAACCGAAGACCAGGATGAACGACAGCGACGCGAACGAGGTGATGGCTCCGAGGCTCCCGTACCACGTGGACGCCGCAGTGGCCGCACCGAGGACGAGTACCGTCCGCTCGGGGACGCCGTCGGCGTCCGAGTCGCCGATCTGGTCGGGGAGCAGGTCGTCGTCGACCATCCCCTTCGCGAAGTGCGCCGACGAGAACAGGGTCGCGTTGATCGCGCTTCCCGTCGAGAACAGCGCCGACAACGCGATGACGACAGCGCCGACCCGCGCCAGCCCGTACGGTCGCATCATCATCGTGGCGGCGTCCTTCAGGGCGACGTGGGGGTGCGACTGGAGCGCCTGTGGGGCGAGGTTCACCGTCACCATCCCCACGAGGACGTAGATGGCGACGGCGACCGGGATGGAGACGTACACCGCCTTCCGGATGGTCTCGACCGGGTCCTCGATGCTCTCCTGGTCGTAGAACAGCAGCTGCCACCCCTGGAAGGCGACGAACGAGATGGCGGCCGCCACGACGGGACCGAACCCGCCGAGCTGACCCGCGCCGTACTCGAAGGCCGCATCGCTAAAGCCGACCGCGTACACCATCCCGAACGCGCCGAACGCGACGAGGATACCGACCTTCAGCGCGACGAGGACGTTCTCGGCGACGCCGGTGGTTTGCGCGCCGAGCAGGTTCAGCCCGACGAACCCGGCCACCGCGAGGACCGAGACGAGCGGCCGGGTCGGCACGCCGGCGACGCTCGTCGGAACAACGCCGAACGCGGCCGTGAACTCCCCGAACGCGAACGCGTACATCGCCATCGACCCGACGTACCCGAACAGGAGCGTCCACCCGACGATTCCGGCCAGCGTGGCGTTGCCGAGGTAACACTGGACGAACGTCACGGAGCCGCCGCGATTGTCGGTGAGGCTGTTGAGCGCGTTGTACGAGTAGCCCGCGCACGCGGCGACGATGCCTGCGAGAAGGAACGCGACCCAGATGGCGGACGTCGTTATCTCCGCTACCACGCCGAAGACGGCGTAGATGCCGCCCCCGATCATGCCGCCGAGCGCCATCGAGACGCCTTCTTTCAGTCCGAGACCGTCATCCATGGCCATCGACCTCCATCCGATACGTCCCGTCCGAGACGGTAGTGTCTTGCGAGGCGTGAATTCTTCGCTCGACGGCGTCGGGGCGAACGGCGTCGCCGCCCTCGTCGTCCCCGACAACTCGTCTGGGCCCGCTCCCGACGTCCACGTCCCGAGCGTCGCGCCGACTTATCGAAGACGGTTTTACGGCGCTCGCACAATTCAGCCACAATGAGCACCGACGCCGACGATTCGTCCGCCGACCCCAGCACGTCCGATTCGGAGGACCGCCACGAGAACGCCCGCCAGCACGTCGTCACGGTCGACGAAGACGACGGGAAGCAGGGCGTCGCGAACCGACTCGACGCCCACACCGGCGACGGCATCCGCCACCGGGCGTTCACGACGCTGGTGTTCGACGGCGACGGAAACATCCTGCTCGCTCAGCGCGCGCCCGGCAAGCGCCTGTGGGGCTCGTGGTGGGACGGCACCGTGGCCTCCCATCCCGTCGAGGGCCAGTCCCAGGAGGAGGCCACTCGCCAGCGCCTCGACGAGGAACTGGGCGTCACGCCCGACCAGTACGACGACCTCCGGGTGACCGACCGGTTCGAGTACAAGCGCTACTTCGAGAACGCGGGCGTCGAACACGAGGTGTGTGCGGTACTCAAGGTCACGCTGGACGACCGCTCGCTCGACCCCGACGAGGAGGAGGTCGCGGGCCTGCTGTGGGTGCCCTACGAGCGCCTCCACGAGCATCCCGAGTGGTACCGCCAACTGCGCCTGTGCCCGTGGTTCGAGATAGCGATGCGACGGGACACGTCGCCCGACCACACGCCGCCCTCGGGCCCCTACTGAGCGTTCGAAACGCCGCTCAGTCCCCGCGCCCCGCCAGCCCGGCGAGGTGGTCGGCTTCCTCGACGATTATCTGCTCGACGCCGAGGCGGGCGGCGTCCTCGCTCCCCGGCAGGCAGAACACCACCGCGCCGTCGGCCACCCCGGCGGTCGCGCGCGTGCCGACGACCTTCGTGCCGACCCGGTCGTGCGAGAGGAGTCGGAACAGTTCGCCAAAGCCCGGTAGCTCCTTGTCGAACAGCGGTTCGAGCGCCTCGACGGTCACGTCGTCGGGGGTCACGCCCGTCCCGCCGGTCGTCACCACCGCGTCCACGTCGTCGCGGCCGACCAGCGCGTTGACCGAACTCTGGACCCCGTCGAAGTCGTCGGCGACGAGGTCCCGGCTGACCACCCGGTGGCCCGCGTCCTCCAGTCCGGCCACGACGACGTCGCCCGAGGGGTCGTCCGAGAGGCTCCGGGACGACGAGACGGTGACGACCGCCACGCCGAGGCTGTCGACGTCGTGGGCGTGGTGGTCGTCGGTCGCCCCGCCGTCGTCGTGGCCGTCGCTCCCGGCGGTGTCGGGTTCGGTCGTCGCTTCGGACTCGCCGGGGTCGTCCTCGTCGTCCCCGTCGTCGCGTCCCCGTCGCGTGTCGCGGGATTGAAAATCGACCATGTGCGCGCATTTGTGCGACAGGAACTTAAATCAACGCCGCGACCGTTCCGCCCCGTTGCCGTCCTGCCCGGGGTCGTTCACCGCCCGACCGAGCGACGTGAACGCACCTCGACGGGCGTTCGCGGGTCCGACTTCGACCGCCTACGCCCCCACGCCCTCGTCGTTGGCGACCAGCCGCCACCGCTCGCCCTCGTCTTCGAGGACTCCCCGACGCACCATCTCGTCGAGCACCTCCGTCATCCGCTCGGGCTGGGCGATCTCCATCTCGATGCGCTCGACGTCGTGGTACTCGCTCAGGAGGTGGCGTATCTCCTCGGCGGTGAACGTCTCCCCGTCGGCCTTCTCCATCGCGCCCGAGGTGAGGTCTATCATGTCCTCGATGAAGTTCCACGGGTAGACTATCCACGCCCACTCGTCGAGGCGCTCGCCGACGTAGTCGGGCTCGAACTCGCTGGTCTGGAGGAGCTGGAGCGTCGCGGTCCGGACCTCCCCGGCGTCGCGGTCGGTGACGTACTCGTAGGCGCGCTCGATGGAGCCGCCGGTGTCGGCGATGTCGTCGATGACGAGCACGTCCTTGCCCTCGACGCTCCCCTCGGGCATCGGATACCGGATTTCGGGGTTGCCGGACTTCTCGGCGGTCCCGACGTAGTGTTCCATCTTGAGACTCGTCAGGTCGTCGAGCCCGAGGAAGTCACAGATACACCGCCCGGCGAACCACCCGCCGCGAGCCAGCGCCACCACCACGTCGGGCTCGAAGGAGTCGCGCTTGACCCCGTCGCTGACGTCCCGGCAGAGCCCGTAGATGTAGTCCCAGTTCGTTATCGTGCACTTGAACTCGTCGGGGAGTTCGCTCATACCAACTCGGGTGTCGCACGTCTTCGCACTTAACCGTTTACAGGTGTGGTTGCGGGCTCGTCCCCGGCGATTCGGACCGAGCCGCCGGGTGCGCTGGTCTTCGCCCGCCGGGCGACTGACCGCGTCGGCGTACAAGTCTTTTTACCGCAGGCGGATGCAACGTCTGCTATGACCGAGATACACCCCCACCAGCGGGTCGCCGTCCTCGCGGACGCCCAGAACCTCTATCACACGGCCCAGAGCGTCTACAGCCGGAACATCGACTACTCGGCGCTGCTCGACAAGTCCGTTCAGGGTCGGGAGCTGACCCGGGCCATCGCGTACGTAATCCAGGCCGACAGCCCGGACGAGGAGCGGTTCTTCGAGGCGCTGGAGGACATCGGCTTCGAGACCAAGATAAAGGAACTCAAGACGTTCGGCGACGGCTCGAAGAAGGCCGACTGGGACGTGGGGATGAGCCTCGACGCGGTGACGCTGGCCAACCACGTCGACGCGGTCATCCTGTGTACCGGCGACGGCGACTTCTCGCGGCTCTGCTCGCACCTCCGCCACGAGGGCGTCCGCACGGAGGTCACGAGCTTCGAGGAGTCGACCTCCGAGGAACTGATTCAGGCTGCAGACTCGTTCATCGACATGTCCGAACGACCCGACACCTTCCTGCTGTAGACTCAGACCGGCCGGCCGTCTTCGCCGGCCGTGCCGCTCAGGAGCGCGCCGGCCGCGAGTCCGAGGACGGCGACCGCCGAGACCACGTAGGAGGTGAACGTCTGCTGGGTCGCCACCGCGAAGATGACGACGCCGAACACGACCAACAGCAGGGCACCGATTGTCTCTCTCATCGTGGGCCCAAGTACTCGCTCGAAGCTAATAAATCGACCCATAACCGCGGGGCGACGACGTGAGGAATCGTGACCTTTCGTCGACGTCTCTCGGTTCCTGTTACCGAGTCCCACTATCGGGGCGGTCGGGTCGGTCCCCGTCGGTGGGCGTCGCTCGGCCCGAGAGCGAAGCCTTTTCGCCGACCGACTCGAACCGGTGACGGATGACCACGCGCGAGACCGACGACGGGGCCGACGACCTGCCGCGACTTCGCACCGTCGCCGACTACCAGTTCGGGCCCGGCGTCGGCGCGGCGCTGTTTCCCGAGAGCGAGCGACTGACGGTCCGGCGCTCCTCGTCCGGGCGGCCCCAGCAGGTCCTCGCGGACGCCGGGCGAGTGGTGACCTACGGCACCGACGGCCGGTTCACGCTGGGGCTGGAAGGGGGCCGGCGGCTCGCGGCCGCGCTCGACCCGCCGGCGGGCCGCGTGACGGTCGGCGACGAGAGCGACCCGTTCGTCAGGGACGGCAAGAACGTCTTCGCCAAGTTCGTCTCGCGGGTCGGGCCGGAGGTCCGGCCGGGCGACGAGGTCGCGGTGGTCCACCGCGACGGGGGGCTGCTCGCGGTCGGCCGGGCCGAGCTCTCGGCCCGTTCGATGGCCGACTTCGACACCGGGATGGCGGTGCTGGTCCGGGAGGGTGCGGGCGACGAGCCGGTCTGACCCCGGCGGCGGTCGGTCCGCTCCAACACGCTTATCCCCTCACGTTCCGACGCTTGGAGTATGTTCGGAGGAGGCGGCGGGGGCCTCGATCCCCGCAAGATGAAGCAGATGATGAAGCAGATGGGCATCGACGTCGACGAACTCGACGCCGAGGAGGTCGTCATCACCAAGAGCGACGGTGAGCAACTGTACTTCGAGGACCCCGACATCACCGTGATGGACGCCCGGGGACAGGAGACCTATCAGGTCGTCGGCGAGGCCCAGAGCCGCGAGGCCGATGCTGGCGCTGTAGGGGACGCCAGTGCGGTCGAAGCGGGCGCGGACGCGGCGGCCGGCGACGACGCCATCCCGGACGACGACGTCGAAATCGTCGCCCAGCGCGCGGGCGTGCCCGAAGACGAGGCCCGCGAGGCGCTCGAAGCCACGGACGGCGACCTCGCAAACGCGATTCAGCGCCTAGAGTGACGGTCCTGCTGGTCCACGGCGACCGGGAGTACCTGCGCGAACCCGGCGAGGAGCTCCAGACCGACCTCGGCGTACTCGACGTGCCCGCCGACGTCGAGCCCGGCACCACGCTCGAGACCCATCTGGGCGAGCCCTTCGAGGTCCGGCCGCTCCGGGGTCCGGACCTGTTCAACCACTTCGAGCGCACCGGCGCGCCGATGATGCCCCGCGACGTGGGGCTGGTCGCGGGCCACACCGGCGTCGCCCGGGGCGACCGCGTGCTCGACGCCGGCACCGGGACGGGCGTGCTCGCGGCGTACCTCGGCCGGATGGGCGCGGACGTGACCACGTTCGAGCGCGACCCAGACTTTGCCGAGGTGGCTCGCGAGAACATGGCACTCGCGGACGTCCTCGACCGCGTGGACGTGCGCGCCGGCGACGTGACCGAGGCGCTCGACGCCGGCGACCTCGACGGTCCCTTCGACGTCCTCACGCTCGACACCGAGGACGCCCCGAGCGTGGTCGCCCGCGCACCCGACCTGCTGGTCGACGGCGGGTTCGTCGCGGTGTACTCGCCGTTCGTCGAGCAGACCCGCGAAATCGTCGCGGCCGCGCGCGAGGCCGGACTCGCGGACGTCGAGACGCTCGAAACCATCCAGCGACACATGGACTTCGACGACCGTGGCTCGCGGCCCTCGACTGCGGGCGTCGGTCACACGGGATATCTGACGTTCGCACGGCGGTCGTAGTTGCGAGGGCGGCGCGTTCGTGCGCGGGCGGCGGGAGACGCGGGTTCTAGTTGTCGTCTTCGCGCCACTTGTGCTCGCACTCGGTGCAGATGAAAAAGCGCGTCTCGCTCTCGTCGGCCGACCGAATCTGTTGCATGTACCACCGCGCCTCGTCGTGCCCGCAGTTCGGACAGTGGGCGTCGGTCACGGGGAGCGCGCTGTTCTCCTCGTCGCCGGTCTCGATGACCTCGCTCTCCTCCTGGTCGTCGGTGACGGTGTAGTTCGCGGCGTCGTCCTTGGGTTCCTCGTAGCCACAGCTCCCGCACACCCACAGGCCGTCCTCGGCTTTCATCATCGAACCGCACTCGTCGCAAAACTCCATTGGTGGCACGACGTAGCTGGCGTGGCAAGTTAAGCGCCCCGTTTTCGCCCCGGACGCGCCCCACGCCGGCCACACTGTCGAGTCGGCGACGACTCCGCGAGCGAGAACTTTCCCGAGTATAAAGACGTAAGACCGGCGGTCGCACACCGGACACGTATGCAACCCCGGTTCGTCGGTCGGCTCGGCGTGGCCGACGCCGTGACCTCGGCCAACGCCGCCCTGGGCTTTCTCGCGGTCGTCGCGGCCACCGTCGACCCGGGACTGGCGGCCCGACTCGTCCTGCTCGCGGCCATCGCCGACGGGCTCGACGGCGTGGTGGCCCGGAAGCTGGGGAGCACGCCCGCCGGCGAGTACCTCGACTCGCTCGCCGACGTGGCGTCGTTCGGCGTCGCACCCGCCGTGCTGGTGTTCGCGGTCGCGCGCGGTCGGTGGAGCCTCGCCGAGCCGTCGCTGGCCACGGCGGCGACGTTCGCCGTCCCCGCGCTGTTCGTGGCGATGGCGGTCGTCCGACTCGGGCTCTACACCGCCTACGACGTGGGCAACGCCCACACCGAGGGCGTCCAGACCACGCTCGCGGGGACGGTTCTGGCCGCCGCCGTGCTCTCGGGCACGACCGACGCGGGCGTCCTGCTCGGAGCCACCGGCGCGTTCGCAGTGCTGATGGTAGTCGACGTCACCTACCCGGACCTGTACGCCCGGGACGCGCTGGCGATGGGTGGCCTGCAGGCGCTGGCGGTCCTCGTTCCGACCGCGCTCGGCGGCGCGTTCCCGCGACTCCTGCTCGGGGCCGCGCTCGCGTACCTCCTGCTGGCCCCGCGATTCTACTGGCGCGAACTCCCCGACTCGTCCGCCGACGCGGTCCGCGACGAACCGGTCGACGGCGACGACCGCGAGTCCGAGCGCCTCGACGCCGAGGGGTCCGACGCCGGCACGAGCCACGGCGACTGAGGACCGGGCTCGGCGACCGGCCGGACCGTTCCCGAGGTGGAAGGGAAACGCTCTTGAAGCGTACGCACGGAGGTTCGACCATATGAGTCCGGTAAGCGAAACGGGGGCGGACGAATGAGCGACGAGGGCGAGGACAGCGACGTCGAGAGCGAGGCGGCGGACGCCGAGGACGAGACCGCCGACGAGGAGGCGGTCGAGCCAGTACTCTCGGAGGACGAACTCGACGCCGAGTTCGACCAGGCCGAGTCGGACCTCGACGCGGCCGAGACCGAGGCCGACCTCGACGACGTCGAGACCGCGCTCGACGACGTCGAGGGCCACCTCGAACGCGCCGACCTGCCCGACCCCGACGACGACGAGGAAGACGGGCCGCGCGCGGCGTTCGAGGACCGGCTCTCGGAGCTCCGTGCGGACCTCGAGGCCGAGCGGGGCCCGTACGCCGAGGACGTCGTCGAGGACGCCTCGGCGGCCGGGACGACCGTCGAGGACACCGAGTGGACCGACGCCGGTCGGGATGAACTGGCCGACGCGGTCGAGACGTTCGTCGCGGACGTCGAGGCGGCGCTCGGCACCGACCTCGGCGTGACGGTCACGCCGGCGGTCGAGGACCTCGCCGGCGCGATAGAGGACGCGGCCGTGGCGGTCGGCGAAGCCGGCCTCGACCCCGACGCGGACGCCGAGACCGTCGCCGACCTCGTGGCCGCGACCGAGGCGCTGGAGGCCGGCGTGGCGGACGCCGAGGAGTGGGACGACCTCACCACCCGCGAGCAGTTGCAGGCCCAGGGGTACTACGAGGTGCTCGACCACCGCAAGGACTACCCGCCCGAGTGGCACGCGCTCAAGGTCTGGGAGAAGCGCAACCGCGCCGACATGGTGTTGCTCGCGCTCGACAGCTTCGAGTCGAACTTCATGGAGGAACACTGTCTGGACGCGCTCGTCCGGATGGGCCATCCGGACTCGCTCGACGCCATGACCGACCGCGCCGGGCGTCGCGACGAGGACGCCATCCGCATCCTCGGCAAGATCGGCCACGAGGACGGCCTCGACGCCGTCCTCGAATACGTCGACTCGGACCCGGGCCTCGCCAAGCCGGCGCTCACGGCCGCCGGCGAGATCGGCAGCGAGGAGGCCACCCAGGACGTGGCCAACCAGCTCGCAGCCGACGACGCGTCGGTCCGCAGCCGGGCGGCGCGCGCGCTCGGGCTCATCGGCGACGCGCGAGCCATCGACCCGCTGGCCGACGTGCTCGACGGGGACGACGCCGACGAGGTGCGGGCCAGCGCGGCGTGGGCGCTCAACCGGATCGGCACCGAGCGGGCGCTCGACGCGGTCGCCGAGTACGCCGACGACCGGTCGTACCTCGTCCAGAGCGAGGCCGAGAAGGCGGGGACCGAGCCGGAGCCGGCCGCGTAATCGCCGCGTACTCCGAGCCTCCCGTTTTCAGTACGACATTGACCCGCCCGTCGACGGAGTAGTGTGACGATACTGCGACCGGGCCCAGGTTACCTCTCCAATAACAATGAGACGTTCGTACGTTGTAATACGCGGGTCCAATGTCGTTCGACGCGGAACCGCTCGGCCGCTGTCCGGAGTGCGGGACGGAGATCGCGCCGGACTTCCTGCTCATCGAGTACGAGTCGGGGGGTCGGCCCACGCGCTTCGCCGAGTGTCCGGACTGCCGGGACGTGGTTCACCCCTCGGCCGACTGAGACGCGATTCGCGTCGGTTCGCGCCCGCCCTCCGGGTCAACCCAGCAGCGCCGCGACGAACTGGAGCGCGAACGAGACCGCGACGAGGAACGCGCCCACGCGGCCGGCCCACGTGTGCTCGACGACTTCGCCCGGCGAGATGTCGACGCTGTAGTCGTTGTACTCCTGGCTGTACTCGACGTAGCTCGGGAGCTGGAAGAACTCGAAGAAGACGAGCGCGGCCCCGAGCGCGCCCAACGCGTACCCGGCGAGTTCGAGCGCCGCCACCAGTTCGACCATACTGACACCCCCGAACCTGTCGAGCAAAAAGCCTCCGGTCCCCGAGGGTTTAAATCCGAAGACGCGACGAAAGCCCCCCGTGCGCCCCTTCACCCTCCCGGCTCCGGCCGGGCGACTCGCGCTCGGTCTCGCGGTCCTGCTCGCCGTCCTCGCCGCGGGTCCGCCGGCGGTATCGGTCGCGGCGGCACCCGCCTCGACAGCGTCGACGCCCGCCACGGTTGCGGGGGTGTCACCGGCCACCGTCCCCGGCAACGCCTCGACGGTCGCCCCCGGAAAGGGCGCGAGTGGGGACACTCCGAACGCATCGGCTGACCACTCGAGCGACGCGCCGACTCTCGTCGCGCTCTACCCGAATCCCGCGACCGACGGCGACGCCGGGGAGTTCGTGGCGGTCCGCTTCCCGAACGGGACCGACGCCTCGGACTGGTCGCTCGACGACGGCGAGTCGACCGTCCCGCTGCCGAATTCGACCGTCTCAGGCCGAGTGGCGGTCTCACCCGACCCCGAGGTCGCCCGAAACCGGACCGACCTGCGCGTCCTCGGACTCGACGCCGACCTCTCGCTGGCCAACGGGGGCGAGACCGTGCGACTGACCAGTGGCGACACCGTCGCCGACGTCGCCGAGTACGACGACGCTCCCACGGGCGAGCGCTGGCACCGGACGCCAGCGGACCAAGACGACTGGACGTGGACGCCCCTCGGCACGACCGACTTCGCGCTCGAGCGGTCCGGCCCCGCGAGCGCTCGGGCGTTCGTCCTCCCGGACTCCCCGGAGGTCCCCGTGGAGACGCTCCGGCGGGCCGACGACCGCCTGCTGGTCGCCGGTTACACGTTCACCTCCGAGCGCGCGGCCGACGCGCTCGCGGACGCGGCCCGGCGCGGCGTCGAGGTCAGGCTGCTCGTCGACGACGCACCGGTCGGCGGCCTCGCACGCAGGGAGGCCGAACTGCTCGACTCACTGGTCGCGCGCGGGGTCGCGGTCCGGGTGCCGGACGGCCCGCTCGCGCGATACCGGTTCCACCACGCCAAGTACGCCGTCGCCGACGACCGGGCGCTGGTGCTGACCGAGAACTGGAAGCCGGCCGGCACCGGCGGCCACGGCAGTCGCGGCTGGGGCGCGGTCGTTCGCGACGGGGCGACCGCCGACCGACTCGCGGCGGTGTTTCGGGCCGATGCCGAGTGGCGCGCGGCGGTGCCGTGGTCGGAGTTCCGGAAGGGCGAGCGCTTCGAGCCGACCAACGCGACCGACGAGTCGTACCCCGAGGAGATTCCGCCCGCGAACGTCACCGTCGAGTCGGCCGGGCTACTGGTCGCGCCCGACCACGCCGAGTCGTCGCTGGTCTCGCTGCTCGACGCGGCCAACGAGTCGCTCCGGGTCCAGCAGGTCGAGATCGGCGACCGGCGACAGCCGTTCGTGCGCGCGAGCCTCCGGGCCGCCCGACGAGGCGTCGACGTGCGAATCCTGCTCAGCAGCCCGTGGTACGCCGAGGAGGACAACCGCGCGCTGGTCGAGTGGCTGAACGAGCGCGCCGACAGCGAGGACCTGCCCCTTGACGCCCGCCTCGCGAATCCCCGAGGTCGCTACGAGAAGATTCACGCCAAGGGCGTGGTCGTGGACGGCGAGGCGGCGGTGGTCGGCAGCATGAACTGGAACAACAACTCCGCGCGGAACAACCGGGAGGTCGGGCTCGTCTTACGCGGCGAGGAGCCGGGCGCGTATTACGCCGACGCCTTCGACGCCGACTGGCGGGCGAGCGCGGGCGGGCCTGCGGGCGGCGAGCGGTTCCCGGTCGGCCTGCTCGTGGCGGTAGCCGTCGGGGCGCTCGCCGCGATACTGTACGCCAGACGCGAGGTGGTGTTCGAGAACTGAACGCGGTCAGTCGTCCTGCTCGTGGCCGACCACGGTGCTCTGGAGCTCCTCGTCGAGTTCGGCGTCGGCCATCTTCTCGACCAGGGTGTCGAGCACCTCCTCGCGCATGCCGGGCACGAACTTGATGGAGCCGACGACGAGGTGGCCGCCGCCCGAGACGCCGCCCCCGACGACCTCCTCGTCGAGTTCCGACACCATCTCGGGGATGTCGAGCCGGACGCCGTCGCTCCGGAGGACCGCGAAGTCCGGGCCGTAGCCGATGGTGATGACGGGGTCGCCCGTCTCCTGGACCTTCCGGTCGTGTATCTCGCCGGTGGTCTTGCCCGGCGCGGGGAAGGTGAACCGGTGGGCGTGGTTCTCCACGTCGACGCGGTAGAGGTGGGCGTCGCTCTCCAGCCGCTCGTGTTCGACGTGGGGCATCGCGGCGTCGAGCTGGTCGTCGACCTCCGAGCGGGCGGTCTCGGCGAGGAACTCGACCAGTTCCCGGTGGCGCTGCTCGTCGTCGCTGCCGACGTTGAGCACGTCGTTGATGAGGTTGCGGCCCGCGTCGTACTTGAGCCAGTGGGCCTCGTAGTCGAGCGCCTCGCCGACGTCCCGGAGGAACGACTCCTCGTACCCCTCCGACTCGGCCAGTTCCACGTAGTCGGTCATCGCGTCGGCCTTCGAGCGGTCGCACAGCCCCGCGACCGCCGGAACGTGACGGAGTTCCTCGGTGATCGGCGGCCATATCATCCGCGCCAACTCGACGCACATCATTCCGGTCGTGATGCGGTAGTCCTCGTCGTAGAGGTACGGGTTGACGTGGGCGTCGACGTAGGGTTCGACCGCCTCGGGGTCGGGGTGGTGGTGGTCGACCACGACGATGGGGATGTCGTAGTGGGCCAGGTTCTCGTAGGCGGGCACGTCCTCGGCAGTGGACCCGTTGTCGAGCATCAACAGCATCGGGAGCTTCTGGCCGTGGCGGGCCTGGTCTTCGAGCGCGAAGTTGAGGTCCCGGGTCACGTCCTCCATCTCGTAGAAGGGAGCCTTCGAGGGGAGGCGCTTGAACAGGTGGCGCTTGGCCTCGGGGTCGTGGTGGGTCTGTTCGATGAACTTTTCGAGCGCGAGTTGGACCGGAATCGAGGCGCACATCCCGTCGCCGTCGGCGTGGTGACGAACCCGGATGGGTCGGCTCTCGAGGACGGTCCGACGGAGCTGGCGGGCGACCGATTCGAGGTCGGGAAGCAGTTGCGCGAGCGCGGGCCACTCGACCAGCGGTTCCACGTCGTGTGGCTCGGCGCGCGCTTCGAGCGCTTCGGTGAGCCGCCCCCGTACCGCCTCGGCCTCGTCGCCGGCCAACACGTCGAGCGCGTCGACCTCGACCTGGAGGGCGTTGTCCCGCTCCTCGACGTCGCCGGTGATGCGAATCACGTCGTCGATTTCGACCTCGGGGTAGGCCCGGACGCCGGCCTCCTCGAACGCCGCGCAGGGGACGACGCCCGTCTCGTCGCTGACGTGGAAGATGGTCGGGCCGCCGGTCTGCTTGATCTGGACGACCTCGCCTTCGAGGTGGACGGTCGCGCCGATCTCGTCGCCGAGTTCGCCCGCGTCGGCCACGTCGTAGTCGTGGCCGACCGGTTCGGTCTCGTAGTCGTCGACGTCGACCGGGTCGAAGCTCAGGTCGCCGTTCTCCCGTATCTCGGTGAGTTCGACCACGAGGTCGTCCCCGACCGCGTAGCTCCCCTCGTAGGTCGACTCGTGGGCGAGTCCGGAGACCGACTCGGAGACGTCCACGAACACGCCGTAGTCGACCACGCCGTTGACCGTCGCGCGGTAGTAGTTGCCCTCGGAAACGTCCTCGACCGTACAGTCCGGGTCGAGGTCGTACACGACGGGCGGGCCGCCCTCACCGGAGTCGTCGTCAGTGGTCATTCTTGGAGTGATTTCGGTTCGGCCGATTTTAAGGGTTTGCAACTGGACCCGCGGGGCCGCTCGTCTCGCGTTCCGTGAGGCATATGTCGGTCGCCTCCCGAGTGTCGGACATGGACCGCCGAACCTTCCTCGCCGGCGGCGCGGGCCTCGCGTCGGTCGGCTTCGCGGGCTGTAGCGCGTTCACCGGCACCAGCGCCAGCGCCGACGAGGACGACTACGACGTGGGCATGGGCGCGGCGTTCTTCCGGCCGGCCGAGCTCGAGGTCGCGGCGGGCGAGACGGTCGTCTGGCGCAACACGGGCAACCGTCGTCACACGGTCACGGCCTACGAGGGCCGGTACCCCGACGGGGCCGAGTTCTTCGCCTCCGGGGGCTACGACGACGAGGCGAGCGCCCGCGAGGGGTGGCGGGACGGCTTCGGCGGCGCAATCGAGTCGGGCGAGGAGTACGAGGAGACCTTCGAGGTGCCGGGAACCTACCACTACTTCTGCATCCCCCACGAGCCGTCGGGGATGGTCGGCCAGGTCGTGGTGACGGAGTAGCGAGTCGAACCGCGATAAAACGAGAATCGAATCGAACCGCGAAAGGCCGCGTTCAGACCTCGACTTCTTCCTCGTCGACGTCCACCGAGGTCTCCTCCTCGGCGGCGACCTCCTCGGGCCGCGCTTCCATCGTCGCCTTCTGGACCTCGACGCGCCGGAGCGGGTAGATGGTCTTGGCGTCGCCGTAGATGGCCGAGGAGAGCCGACCCTCGACCACGCTGTCGATGAGGGCCTCGAAGGTGCGGTCCTCGGCGGCCTCCTCGACGATGTCGACCATCGTCTCGCGGATGGCCTTCTCCTGGCTCGCGTCGGCGCTCTTGGTGGTGAACGCCACCGGCTGAATCTGGACGCGGTAGTCGTCGGTGGTCAGCACCGTGACGTACGCCTCTATCTTCGACGCGCCACGCCGCACCAGGCTCCGCAGGTAGTCGCGGGTGAGTTCGTGCTTGATGAACTCGGTGTAGGCCGCGTCGCTCCCCACGTCGTTTATCTTGAACGTGAGCTTGGTGTTGTTCTCGCTGGAGTCGCCTTTCAGCTCGCCCAGCGTGGTCTCGACGTTGCGACCGACCACCTTCTCGGGCTCGTCGGCGGGCGTGCCGCCGAGTTCCTGTCGGTCGAACTGCTGTGGCGCGTGGATGGTGTACCAGCGCTTCTCCTGTTGCTGCTTGGATACGCTTCGTTCGCTCATTGGTCGTGTGTAGTGTCTGTCTGGGTATCCGCGTGTCGGTTGGCGTGCTGTGCTACGTCTCGGGCCACCGCGAGGTTGACCGCGTAGTCGTCGACCGTGGTCCGGAGACCGCCGGTCGTCGACCGCTCGACGGTCGTGACGACGGTTCCGGGACCGTCGGCCTCGCGTTCGACGCGCGTCTCGATCTCCGGCGTGTTGTCCGGCCGGACCGCCGCCGCGACGATGTCGGCGTCCGCCAGCGTCGTCCGGAGCGTCGCCGAGCGCGTGGCTCCGGTCGTCGCGTCGCCACGCGGCGGCGAGCCGTCGTCCGAGGCCGAGCGCTCGTCGGTCACGTTCCGGCCTCCCGGAACGCCGCGAGGAACTCCCGCGCCGCGGTCTCGGCGTCGAATCGGGCGTAGCCCCGGCGGGCGGTTCCGCCGCCGCGACCGCCGACCTCGGCGGCCGCCTCGGTCATCGCCGCGCCGACGTCGGCGGCCTCGACTGCGGCGGCGGCGGCCGCCGACTCGGTCACGACGAGCGCGACCGGTTCGGGCGACCGGAAGTCCCGGACGAGTCGGGCGACCGTCTCGACCGGCGCGTCGTCGGTCCGGAGGGCGAACAGGCCGTCGTACCGGCCGGTCGTTCCCTCGCGCAGGGTCGCGTGGGCGCGCTCGGCGTGAGCGCGCCACGCGTCGAGCGCGTCGGCGCGCACGTCGTGACCGAGCGCCAGCGCGACGCCCGTTCCCGGTCGCTCGCGCGCGACCGCCGCCAGCACGTCGGCGTACCCCTCGACCGTGGCGAACGCGTTCGCGCCCGACTCGCGGTCGGCTCCGACGGCGTGGGGGGCGAGCGCGCGCTCGACCGCCTCGGCCGCCCGGTCGGTCGCGGCCTCGTCGCCCGCGACCGCCAGCGCGTACTCGGCGGCGACGGTCCGGCGGGCCGACTCGTCGAGGTCGACCGGGAGGTCGAGCTCGGCCAGCGCGGCCTGCGCGGCGTCCGGGTCGCCCGAGTAGTCGGCGTGAGCCAGCGTCGAGTGGGCCAGCCCGTCGGCCAGGTCGTCGGTCGGGACGCCCACGCCGGGACGGCGCTCGACGCCGGCCTCGCGGGCCGCCTCGAGGACGTGTGCGGTCTCGCCCGCGCCGGGCGGGCGTTCGGCCGCGACGACGCCAGCCAGCGCCAACATCGGGTCCGGTGTGGCGTCGAGTTCGCGGGCCGCGTCGAACGCAATCACGCTCGTCGGCGTCGCTTCGCCCGGCAGGTGGACGTCCGCGCTCGGGTCGAGTCCCACGCCGACGGTCGCGTCCGCGTCGCTCGCGTCGTCGTCCGGGTCGGCGTCGGCCAGCGTCTCGCCGAAGCGACCGACTCGGACCTGATACGGCACGTCGCGGGCACCGCAGGCGCGTGCGAGCAGGCCGGCCGCCGCGAGGCAGTCGCCGTCGGCACGCGCGAGGACGCGGACGAAGCCGGCCTCGCGCAGTGCGGCGGCCGCGTCGCTGGCGGCGGGGGCTGGCTCGTCGCCCGTTTCGCGTCGGCCCGAGGCTGACATCTACTCGTCGAGCAGCTCCTTGGCCGTCTCGTACGAGTACGAGAAGCCGGCGTCGAGTTCGTCGCCCCGGTAGTAGTCCACGAGCCGACGGACCTTCGACTGGGTGTTCTGGAGCGCCCGCTTGTTCTGGGCGTCCTGGGGGTTCTCGTCCATGTGCTCGCGCAGGCGGACGGCCCGCTCCATCAGGTTCCGGAGGTCCTCGGGCAGGTCGGGGTCGGCGTCGTTCTCGTCGAGAATCTCGGTGACCTTCTTGCCGGTCGCCAGCTTCACGTCCGGGACGGGCGTGCCGGTCACGCCCTCGTCCCGAAGCTTCAGGCCGATCTCGCTCGGGCTGTGGCCCTGTTCGGCGAGTTCGACCACGCGGTCCTCGACGGCGTCGGCGTCTACGTCGCTCCACTCCGGCGGTTCGTCTGCCACGGGTTTGTCCGAGTCGGACGACCCGCGGCGTCGGGTGTGCATTCGTGCCATGGTTGTCTGATTGGAACTGCACAGGCCGCTAAATCGCGTTCCTGTGGCGTGCTGGTGCGTCCGGGTGACGCGGCGCACGTCCGCAATCCCGAGCCACTGAAAGAGCGAGGCGTCGCGCCTCGGCGTGGCGAGTCAGATTTGCGGCTGTGCTGTTCCCGTGTCCGGAACCAGCGCACCCGTGACGGTAAGGCTTACGGAACCGCCGTGCCCGGCGACCTGTCGCCGCCTCCGAGTTCCAGTCGAGCTTTCCGCGACCGGAGTACCCTTCCGGGTCGCGGCCGTACTCCGGGCCATGTCGGAAACCAATCGAACGTTCCTGCTGGCGAATCGCCCCGAGGGCCGACCCGACCGCGACACCTTCGAGTTGGTCGAGCGCGAGGTGCCCGACCCCGGTCCCGGCGAGGCGCTGGTCCGCACCCTGTACCTCTCGGTCGACCCCTACATGCGGGGTCGGATGGACGACGCCGAGTCGTACGCCGAGCCGTGGGCGGTCGGCGAACCCCTCCGAGCGGGCGTGGTCGGCGAGGTCGTCGAGTCGAACGGCGCGGGCTTCGAGCCGGGCGACGTGGTCGCGGGCGACCTCGAATGGGCCGACTACGCCACCGCGCCGGGCACCGACCTCCAGCCGGTCGACCCCGACCTCGCACCCGTCTCGACCGCGCTGGGCGTCCTCGGGATGCCCGGCCGGACCGCCTACTTCGGCACTCGCGAGGTGGCCCAACCCGGTCCGGGCGACACCTTCGTCGTCACGGGCGCGGCGGGCGCGGTCGGGTCGGTCGCGGGCCAGATAGCCGGTCTCTCGGGCGCTCGCGTGGTCGGGTTCGCCGGGTCCGACGAGAAGGTCGCGTTCCTCGAAGACGAACTCGGCTTCGACGCCGGCATCAACTACAAGGACACCGACGACTACCGGGGTGCGCTCGACGAGGCGGCCCCGGAGGGCGTGGACGCCTACTTCGACAACGTGGGCGGTCCCATCACCGACGCCGTCTTCTCGAAGCTCAACGTGGACGCCCGCGTGGCGGTCTGCGGCCAGATTTCGCTGTACAACGCCACGGAGATGCCGACGGGACCGCGCAAGCTCCCGACGCTGGTCCAGAAGCGAGCGCGGGTCGAGGGCTTCCTCATCGGTGACTTCGCAACCCGGTTCGAGCAGGCGACCCGGCGGCTCGGTCGGTGGATTTCGGAGGGGAAGATACAGTACCGCGAGACGGTGACCGAGGGGTTAGAGAACGCGCCCGACGCGTTCCTCGGGCTGTTCGAGGGCGAGAATATCGGCAAGCAACTCGTGAAGGTCGGCGAGCGCGACGCGTAGAACGCGGCTCCGATTACCGGCGACACCGTCCCGACGACCGGCGCGAACTCGACTGGGAGGTTAAATCCAGCCCTCGCGCCGGAGCAGTTCCCCGTTCAGCACCGCCGCGCCCGCCGCGCCCCGGATGGTGTTGTGCGCCAGACAGTTGTACTGGACGCCGGCCGGCGTCTCCTGGACGCCGCCGGCCGCGACCGCCATCCCGCCGCCGAGCGTCCGGTCGAGCCGGGGCTGGGGTCTGGCCGGGTCGTCGAACACCTCGATGAGCCGGTCGGGCGAACTCGGGAGGTCGAGGCCCTCGACGGCGAGGAAGGCGTCCTCGACTTCGGCGGCGGTCACGTCCCGGGCGGTCTCGGCCCAGACGTTCTCGAGGTGGCCGTCGATGGTCGGCACGCGGTTGCACGACGCCGAGACCTCGGCGTCGTGGTGGGCCAGTTCCGCGCCGTCGAACGTGCCCAGGAGCTTGCGCGACTCGGTCTCCATCTTGTCCTCCTCGCCGCCGATGTGCGGGATGACGTTGTCGATGATCTCCATCGAGGAGACGCCCGAGTAGCCCGCACCGGAGACGGCCTGCAGCGTCGAGACGTGGACGCGTTCGAGTCCGAACGAGTCGAGCGCCGCCAGCGTCGGGACCATCGTGATGGTCGAGCAGTTGGGGTTCTTGACCACCGCGCCGTCCCACCCGCGCTGGTCGCGCTGGACCTCCAGCAGGTCGAGGTGGCCCGGATTGATTTCGGGAATCACGAGCGGGACGTCGTCGGCCAGTCGGTCGTTCGAGGAGTTCGATGAGAGGACGTAGCCCGCCTCCGCGAAGTCGGGTTCGACCTCGCTCGCCACGCCCGAGGGCAGCGACGAGAACAGCAGGTCGACGTCGTCGGGCACCGGCTCGGGGTCGGTCTCGCGAACCGTCAGGTCGGCCACCGACGACGGAATCGGCGCGTCGACCCGCCACTTTGCGGCCTCCTCGTAGGGGAGGCCGGCGCTCGCGTCGCTCGCAGTTACCGCCGCCAGTTCGAACTCCGGGTGGCCGTCCAGCAACTGGACGCATCGCTGGCCGACCGCTCCGGTCGCACCGAGAATACCGACTCGTACGGTCATCGTCGGGACTGGGGTCTACGGTAGCAAAACGGTTTGGATACCACGGGTTGTTGCACGCGGTGGGCGAGGCCGACGACGGCCACCCGGGAGTCGCTCGGAGAGCGCCGGTACGAATCGCAGAAAGACGCTACTGCTTGCGCGTGACGTAGCCCGCGATCTGGTTGCGGACGCCCTTCGACTCGATGTTGGTGAGCTTCGTGACGCTCTCTTTGTTCTGGTCGAAGTCGGCCGTGAACGCTTCGGGGTAGCGGTCGAGCAGGATGGTGCCCGTCTTCTTGACGTAGTCGGGTTTGATCGGCATGCCGAACAGTCGACGCCGGGAAACCAAGTGCGTTGCGGTCTCGGGCGGTCGGGGCCCGCGGCGTCGAATCGACAACTCCTATGGGACCGACCCCGTAGCTCGCCCGTGCGTTCGGTTCACGCCCAGTGAGTGTTCACCCGATGTACGACACCATCCTCGTTCCGACAGACGGCAGCGACGGCGCGGCCGCCGCCACGGCGAACGCGCTCGACCTCGCGGCGACGTACGACGCGACGGTTCACGTCCTGTACGTCGCCGACGTTCGGATGAGTCCGGTCAGCGCCGACATGGACGACGAGGCGGTCGCGGACCTCGTCGACGAGTCGGACGCCGACCCGACCGCCCCGATACTCGACCGGGCCGACCGGGCCGACGTCCCGGCGGTGAGCGCGGTCCGCCACGGCGTCCCCCACGAGGCCATCGTCGCGTACGCCGACGACCGCGACGTCGACCTCGTCGTGATGGGAACGCACGGCCGAACCGGACTCGACCACGCCCTGCTCGGGAGCGTGACCGAGCGGGTCGTCCGGACGAGCGACGTCCCGGTGCTGACGGTGCCGACAGGCGACTCGTAGGGCGCGTCGCCCGCTCGGCGTCCCGACGCGGCGGTCACCGACCGTCGAGCAGCGACAGTATCCGGTCGCGGTTCACGAGCCCCCAGATGGACGACACCGCCAGCACGACGAGCAGTATCACGGCCGCGAGGACGTTCTCGTCGGCGAAACTCGCGCCGGACACGTTCACGACGACGTAGGCCGGGGCGCGCCCGACGAGTGCGAGGACCACGAGCTTCCACAGGTCGACGTCGGTCAGTCCCGCGACGAAGCAGACGGCGTCGTCCGGGAGGCCCGGGACGAGGAACACGACGAAGAGGCCGCCGAGCCCCGCGCCCGCGACGAACTCGTCGAACCTCGCCAGCGCGTCGTCGCTGATGACGGTCTCGACGAACGGCCGGCCGTACCGCCGCGACAGCCAGAACGCGACGAAGCTCCCGATGGCGAGACCGACGAGGCTGTACACCGACCCCCAGACGCTGCCGAACAGGTAGCCGCTCACGAGGCCGGTCACCTGCCCGGGAATCGGTGCGACCACGACCTGGAGGGCCTGGAGCGCGACGAACGTGACCGGAGCCAGCGCGCCGAAGCCGGCGACGAACTCGCGGAGCGCGGCCGCGTTCGTGAGAAACGGGGCGTAGGTCCGCACGAGCGCCACGAGCGCCGCGAACCCCGCGAGGACGGCGACCACCGCGAGACCGACCCGTCGCCGTGCCGCCGGGGACTCGAAGACGTTCACTGTCGGGACTCAACGGGTTCGTTTCGGAGCCGCCGACGAAAGTATTCCGCTTCCCGAGCGGTTCGGGCTCACTCGTCGAGGTGGCTCCGGAGCCGGTCGAACGCCCGCTCGACCCGGCGGTCGCCACACGTCCGCCCGACCGCCTCGAAGTACGCCAGTCGGTCCCGCAAGGTCGACTGGTCGTAGGCGTCGACCCCGAGCCGCGAGGCCGCGACCGTGGCCTCCACGACCGCGTTGAACCCCCGCGAGACGGTCGGGACGGTCTCGCACTCGACGGCCGCCTCGCGGGGTCGAAGCTCCCACTCCTCCCACTCGGTGCCGCCGGACTCGCCCGCGTCGACCCGCTCGGCGGCTACTTCGGCCCACGCGTCGGCGCTCGCGAGTACCGGCTCCTCGATTTCGTAAATCGAGAGCGCGGCGTCCGCGAAGTCCACGGGGTCGCGGGTGAACTGGACGTAGCCGCCGCCCCGCCGGTGGAAGTTGCGTCGGGTTCGGGTGTTGCCCCACGTCCGCGCGGTGACGGCGGCGGACTCGCCGGGTTCGTCCGGCGAGTCCGGCGATTCGGGCGGATGGAGGCCCAGCGCGGCGACGTTCCACAGGTCGTTCGGGCTGAGCGTCGTCACGACCGACTCGGTGACGCCCCGGAACGCGACCGGCCAGCCGGCGTCCTCGGACTCGGGGCCGGACCCGCCGTCTTCCCGGTCGCTCACACCGTCACCTCCCCGCGTTCGAGGGCGACGAACAGGCCGGCCGCCGTGAGGTCGGCGGTCGTGCCGGGGTTGACGCCGTCGGCGACCAGCGACTCCGCGAACGCCGCGACCACCTCGGGACCGCCTTCGAGCGCCTCCTGGGCCCGGACGCGCACGCTCTCGGCGGTCTTCGTGCCGTGCTGTTTCGCGACCAGCGTGTCGGGTTCGCGGGCGAGCAGTTCGAGGTACACCTGCGCGGCCTTCGCCGAGGCCGGAACCGAGTCGGGCAGGTCGGCGAGCCGGTCGGCCGCCCGGAAGGTGCGCTCGAAGCCGCCGGTCCACTCGGCGGCCACGTCATCGTCGTCGTCGCCGAGCGCCAGCACGTCGGACAGCGTCGCGTCGCGCTCCTCGACCGCCGGAATCGCGTCGCTCCCACGGCGGACGTCGAGGGTCTGGGCGTCCTCGGGCGGGTCGTCGACGAACACGTCGGCGTGGTCGAACGCCCGGTAGAAGTTCGCGGCGTCCTCGGTCGTCGTCGCCTCGACGACCCGCGTCGCGTCCTCGGGCGAGAGGTCGCCGGAGCCGCTTTCCCCGCCGGAGGCCGCTGCCCGGACTAGCGGGACGAGCAACAGGAGCGCGCCGAACTGGGTGTTGCCGCCCCGTTGGCGACTCATCCCGGCGACAGCGCGCTCGAACGCCTCGCCCACGGGCGCGCCATCCTCGGCCGCGCGCAGACCCGACCCCGACCCGACCGCGCCCGCGAGGAAGTGCTCGAATCGCAGGTCCGGGAAGTCGCGCTCGCGGTCGACGTTCCCCGGCTTGGGCGTGCCCGCCACCTCCAGCAGGAGCGCGAGCTGGGCGTTCTCGGCGGGCGTCATCGCGGCACCTCCCGCCGCTCGCGCTCGCCACGGTCGGCCCGCCCGTTCCCGGCCACACCGTCCCGGCCGCGCTCGGCGAACCAGCCGTCGACCGCACTCCGGACCCGCCGGAGGACCGCCGGGTCGTCGCTCGGCCGGCCGACGCTCACCGCGTCCGCGCCGTAGGCCAGATACTCGCGGACCGACGCCTCGTCGCGCACCTCGTTGTTGGCGACGACGAACAGGTCGGCCGCGTCGGCCACGTCGGCGACGACCGACTCGGAGTCCATCGCGTCGACGTGGACCGCGTCGGCTCCGGCGTCGGCGACGACGCGGGCGACCTTGGCGAGGTCGACGCCCGGCACCTCGGCGCGGACCTTGACGCTCACGTCGGCCCCTTCGCCGGTTGCGGCCGCGACCTGCTCGGCGAGTCGGTCGGGGTTCCCGAGCAGGGACTCGCCCGCGCCGGCCGCGCACATCTCCGCCTGCCGGCAGTGGGCGTTGAGTTCGAGGACGGCGTCGCGGTCGGCACAGATTCGCGCGACCGCCCGAATCGGCGGCAGCGATGCTGACCGGACGTTGACGCCCGCCCGGAGGTCGGCGTCGGCGAGCGCCGCGAGTTGGCGGTCCGCGAACGCGACCGGGTCGTCGGGCAGGAACTCCACGCGGTCCCGGTCGACCATCTTCCGGGCGGCCTCGCGAGTGGGTTCGTCGAGCGCGACGCCGCCGAGCAACGCCGCGCCCGCGAATCGCTCGCCGGTTTCGGCCCACGCGGCGTCCGACCGGCCGCTGAGGCTGGCGAGCGCGAGTCTGGGTTCGAACATCACGCCACCTCCCCGGTCGGCTCCGGCGCTCGCCCGACCAGTTCGAGCGCGTCGGCGACCGCTTCCGCCACGCACTCGGCGTCGCGTTCGTCGGCCATCTCGGTGTCGGTCCGAACGACGGGGCGGTCGAGGTCGGTGCCGTCGGCCTCGTCCAGCACGAACGCGTCGGCGAAGGGGTAGGCCGCCGCGACGCCCCGCGTCGAGGGGTCGTAGCCCACTGCGTCCATCAGTTTCGCGGCCGGGCCGGAGAACACCTCGTCCTCGACGAACGGCGAGACCGCGACCACGGTGGCGTCGCGGAGCGCCTCGCGCAGGGCGTCGATGGCGACCATCGGCCCGATGCTGGTGACGGGGTTCGAGGGCCCGATTACGACTGGCCCCGCCGCGATGGCGTCGAGCGCGGCTGGCGAGGGGTCGGCCGCGTCCGCGCCCCTGAAATCCACGTCCGCGACTGCGGGGTCGGCGCGGTGGGCGACCCAGAACTCCTGGAAGTGCATCTCGTCGGCGTAGTCGGATTGGGCGTCGGTGCGGACGATGCTCGCCACCGGGTCGTCGCTCATCGGCACCACGTCAACGGGCGCGTCGAGCGCGCCCGCGAGCGTGCGCGTGACCTCGGTGAGGCTGTGGCCCTCGTCGAGCAGACTCGTCCGCGTGAGGTGGACCGCCCGGTCGCGGTCGCCGATCTCCATGAACTCCCCGACCCCCGAGAACCGCCGCCAGTCCGCGAGGTCGCGGCCGGCGGTCTGGGCCTCGTCGGGCAGGTATCGCGGCCCCGCGTCGAGGTCGGCGGCGTCGGCGAGCGCGCGCAACTCGTCGTGGGTCTCGGTCGTGTCGTCGGCGATGCCCCACCACCGCTCGCGGTCGAGCAGGTCGCCCTGCTCGAACAGCACGGTGTCGACGTCCGGGCAGACGAGCAGACCGCCCAGTTCCACGTCGTCGCCGGTGTTGGCGACCACGGTGGTCTCGGCCGAGTCGAAGACGGAGTCGGCTCCCGCGAGGAGTTTCGGGGTGCCGGTGCCCCCGGAGAGGAACGTCGTCATACCCGGACGTGCGTGTTCGGAGGGGTAAATGGTTGTGCTGTTCGGTGGATGCGTAGGTGATTGTCGTTGCGTACACGTGAGCTGGCGCAACCTTCCACCCGGCGCGCGTTGGCGCGGCTTCATGCCGCGCCAGCATTCGCGCGAGGGACGAGCATCGCAGGCCGAAGGCCGAGAAGCGCAGGAGGCTGGGGAGGTGTGAGGTTGCGTTGCCGTGCAGTGCGGTTGCGGTTTCTCATTTGCCTCGGCAGTAGCTAGCTTCACGATTCAGTCGACCGTTATTCTGGGTTCATTTAAACTAGCTACTGCCGAGGCAAATGAGAAATCGAAACCTCACACCTCCCCAGCCTCCTCACTCCCTCGCTGCGCTCGGTCGTTCGTCCCTCGCGCGCGTTGCTCGCGCGCGCCGGAGTGGGACAACCTCAAAAGCAGGAGTCAACGAAAACGGCGGGGACCGTGGCGAAGTGAATCTAGATTTTGGAGCCACTCGTTGACGCAATCGAAGGGTCCGTTTCGCCGCCGTAACGCAGCCGGCACGTGAACTTATCACCTCGTCCACGCTACGGGGGGTATGGACTGGCGAATCGTCGTCGCCGGATTCGTCGTGAGCGTCGGATTCGTCGTCGGCTGGATGGAGTTCGGCACGCTCGGCGGGGCGGTTCTCTCGGTCGTCTTCGTCTCCGGGCTGTTCCTCGCCGACTGGGCTATCGACGAGTACATCTACGAGGTGTAAATCGAGTCGTTCCGAGTACTCTCACCGTCGTTCGACCGATCTCCTCCCCGCGCTTTTTATACCAAGACGGCGAAACGCGGAATATGAAGACCATCAAGGACAGCGTCCACGACCACATCGAGGTCGAGGGCGTGGCTCGGGAACTGCTGGACGCGCCCGCGGTCCAGCGGCTCCGCCGCATCAAGCAGCTCGGGCCCGCCCACCTCGTCTACCCCTCCGCGAACCACACCCGGTTCGAGCACAGCCTCGGGGTCTACTACCTCGCGTGCGAGGCGCTCGACCACCTCGGGATTCAGGGCAAGCGCGCCGAGCGGGTCCGGGCCGCCGCCATCCTCCACGACGTCGGCCACTGCCCGTACAGCCACGCCATCGAGGAGGTCGTCCACCGTCACACCGGCAAGTACCACGACGACGTCCACGAGCTCCTCGCCGACAACAAGGTGGGGGAGGTGCTCCGCGACCACGGCCACGCGCCGGACGCCATCGCGGACCTCATCGCTGGCGAGGGACGACTGGGCCAGCTCGTCGCGGGCGAGCTCGACGTCGACCGGATGGACTACCTCGTGCGCGACGCCCACCACACCGGCGTCCCGTACGGCACCATCGACCACGCCCGACTGGTCCGGGAGCTGACGCTGGTCGACGACGAACTCGTGCTGGCGGCGGGCAACGTCCCGACCGCCGAGAGCCTGCTGCTGGCGCGCGCGCTGATGAACCCGACCGTCTACAACCACCACGTCACCCGCATCGCGCGGGGCATCCTCCAGCAGGCCACCGAGCGCCTGCTGGAGGCCTCGGACGTGACCCCCGAGCGGCTCCGCCGGATGGACGACGCCGACCTCCTCGTGGCGCTGCGCGAGACGCCCGAGACCGCCGAGTTCGCCCGGCGGCTGAGCGACCGCGACCTCTACAAGCGGGCGGTGTGGGCCGAGATGGGCGACGTGCCCGAGGCGGTCATCGACGCCGACCACGCGACGCTCCGGGAGTTCGAGGCCGACGTCGCGGCCGACGCCGGCGTCGACCCCAGCGAGGTCATCGTCGAGGTGATGGCCCGTCCCGGCATGACCGAGTCCGAGTCGCGGGTCGTGGTCAACGGCGAGATACGGCGGCTCGAGGAGCAGTCGGCGCTGGTGGCCGCGCTCCAGCACGTCCAGCGCGCCCAGTGGCGGCTCGGCGTCTACGCGCCCCGCGAGGCCACCGACGCGGTGGGCCACGCCGCCGAGCGCGTGCTCGGACTCGAGACCGACGGCGCGCTCGTCAACGAGGTCCGGACGCCGGGGACGCCCACGACGCTCGACGAGTTCGGGTCGCCGCCGGATAACTGAGTTCGACGGCCGACTCCGCCCGGTGTCGGACGCTCGGCGGACGAACGAATGGGGAGCTTCAAGGGCGTTCCGGCGCATCCCGAACACATGATTGTCGAGGGGACCGTACTCCGAGGCCCCGAGTTCGAACCGGTAGCGGGCCGCGTCGTGGTCGAAGACGGGGAGATAACCGCAGTCGAGGAGGCGTCGGTCGACTCCTCGAAGGTCGTGGTGCCGGCGTTCGTCAACGCCCACACCCACATCGGCGACTCGATCGCCAAGGAGGCCGGCGGCGGGCTGAGCCTCGACGAACTCGTCGCGCCGCCCGACGGCCTCAAACATCGGCTGCTCCGGCAGGCCGACCGCGAGGAGAAGGTCGAGGCCATGCGCCGGTCGGCCCGGTTCATGCAGCGGACCGGCACCGCATCGTTCCTCGAATTCCGGGAGGGCGGCGTCGAGGGCGTGTACGCGCTCCGGGAGGCGGTCGAGGGGCTGGATATCGACCCCGTGATACTGGGGCGCGAGACCGTCGACGCCATGGCGGCCAGCGAGGGGTTCGGCGCGAGCGGCGCGCGCGACGCCGACTTCTCGCGCGAGCGCACCGCCACCGCCCGCGAGGGCAAACTGTTCGGCATCCACGCGGGCGAGCGCGACGCCGCCGACGTCAACCCCGCGCTCGACCTCGACCCCGACTTTCTGGTCCACATGGTCCACGCCGAACCGCTCCACCTCGACCGCGTCGAAGACAGCGGTGTCCCGGTGGTGGTGTGTCCCCGCTCGAACCTCGTCACCGACGTCGGGGTCCCGCCCATCGCGGAGCTGGTCGAGCGCACCACGGTCGCGCTGGGCACCGACAACGTGATGCTCGACAGCCCCTCGATGTTCCGGGAGATGGAGTTCGCGGCCAAACTCGCCGACGTGAGCGCCCGCGAGGTGCTCCGGATGGCGACGCACAACGGCGCGAAAATCGCCGGGCTCGACTGCGGAGTCATCGAGGAGGGACGCCCGGGGAAGCTCCTCGTGCTCGACGGCGATTCGGACAACCTCGCGGGCGCGCAGGATGTGGTCCGCGCGGTGGTCCGGCGGGCCGGAGCCGGCGACGTCGCGGACGTGGTCCTGTAGGCGACCCCGACGACCGACCGGAGGTCGACTCGCGCGAGTCGCTCGGCCCGACGCTCGCATCGGTGGCCGGTTGTTTCCGCTTTCGTTCGCGCCGTACCAACTCGAATCCCGGGACGTCGGTGGGCCGCGCCCAATCCCGGCAGTTTTTATTACCGGGACGCGTAACCCAAGCATAGACCGTTCGCTCGCGGGACGTGGCTTCGGCCGCCGCGGGGTCCCTCCACGGCTGCAAGACGCCGGGCGGGGGCCGCGACGCCGCGAGCAGGTTTACGTGCGTACGGACGCCGCGTGGCGCTGCCCCGACGGGCAGTCCCGCGTTGCCGCCGCGGCACGGCGTGGCTCCGTCAGGGAACGCGACGCGGCTTTGCGTACATACGGTGAAACTATGGAAATCGAAATCGCAACAATCGGCGGATACGAGGAAGTCGGACGGCAGTGTACTGCCGTGCGCGCAGGCGACGACGTGGTCATCTTCGACATGGGGCTGAACCTGTCGAAGGTGTTGCTCCACGACAACGTCGAGACAGAGAAGCTGCACAGTCTGGACCTCATCGACATGGGGGCCATCCCGGACGACCGCGTGATGTCGGAGCTCGAAGGCGACGTGCAGGCCATCGTGCCGACCCACGGTCACCTCGACCACATCGGGGCCATCTCGAAGCTGGCCCATCGGTACGACGCGCCGATAGTCTCCGCGCCGTTCACCATCGAACTGGTGAAACAGGAGATTCAGAGCGAGGAGAAGTTCGGCGTCGAGAACGACCTCGTGAAGATGGACGCGGGCGAGACGATGTCCATCGGCGACTCCGGACAGGTCGAGTTGGAGTTCGTCAACGTGACCCACTCCATCATCGACGCCATCAACCCCGTTCTCCACACGCCGGAAGGGGCCATCGTCTACGGCCTCGACAAGCGGATGGACCACACGCCGGTCATCGGCGACCCCATCGACATGAAGCGGTTCCGCGAGATCGGCCGCGAGGGCGAGGGCGTGCTGGCGTACATCGAGGACTGCACCAACGCGGGCCGGAAGGGCCGCACGCCGAGCGAGTCGGTGGCGCGCCGCCACCTCGAAGACGTGATGCACTCGGTCGAGGACTACGACGGCGGCATCGTGGCGACCACCTTCTCCAGCCACATCGCCCGCGTCAAGAGCCTCGTGGAGTTCGCCAAGGACATCGGGCGCGAACCCGTCCTGCTGGGCCGGTCGATGGAGAAGTACTCGGGCACCGCCGAGCGACTCGACTTCGTGGACTTCCCCGAGGACATGGGGATGTTCGGCCACCGCAAGTCGGTCGACCGCACGTTCAAGCAGATAATGAAGGAGGGCAAGGAGAACTACCTCCCCATCGTCACGGGCCATCAGGGCGAGCCCCGCGCGATGCTCACCCGCATGGGCCGGGGCGAGACGCCCTACGACCTCGACAACGGCGACAAGGTCATCTTCTCGGCCCGCGTGATTCCGGAGCCGACCAACGAGGGCCAGCGCTACCAGTCCGAGCGCCTCCTCAAGATGCAGGGCGCGCGCATCTACGACGACGTCCACGTCTCGGGCCACCTCCGCGAGGAGGGCCACTACGAGATGCTCGACGCGCTCCAGCCCCAGCACGTCATCCCCGCCCACCAGGACATGAAGGGCTTCTCGCCGTACGTGGACCTCTGCAAGAGTCAAGGGTACAAGCTGGGCCGGGACCTCCACGTCACCAGCAACGGCAACCTCATCCAACTGGTCGAGTGAGAACATGACGGACGCGAGCGCCGGGACGCTGGAAGCGCAGGTGATGGGCGCGGTCGAACAGCGACGCGAACTCGTCAACGAGGCCATCGAGACCGACCTCCCCGTCGAGGAGCCCGAGCGCCTCTACGAGGCCGCCCGCTACCTGCTCGACGCGGGGGGCAAGCGCCTGCGACCGACCGTCCTGTTGCTCGTCGCCGAGGCGCTCGCCGATATCGACCCCGAGGCGGCCGACTACCGCGACTTTCCCGCGTTGACGGGGGGAACGGTCGACGTGATGTCGGCGGCCGTCTCCATCGAGGTCATCCAGTCGTTCACGCTCATCCACGACGACATCATGGACGACGACGACCTCCGGCGGGGCGTGCCGGCGGTCCACCGCGAGTACGACACCTCGACCGCGATTCTGGCGGGCGACACGCTCTACTCCAAGGCGTTCGAGATACTCGTGGAGGCCGAGGCCGCCCCCGAGCGCATCGTGGAGGCGACCGACGTGCTGGCGACGACCTGCACCAACATCTGCGAGGGGCAGGCCCTCGACATCGCGTTCGAGGACCGGACCGACGTGTTGCCCGCGGAGTACCTCCAGATGGTCGAGGACAAGACCGCGGTCCTCTACGGTGCCTCGGCGACCATCCCGGCCATCCTGCTGGGTGCCGACGACCGGACGGTCGACGAGCTCTACCGGTACGGCATCGACGTGGGCCGGGCGTTCCAGATTCAGGACGACGTGCTCGACCTGACGGTGCCAAGCGAGAAGCTGGGCAAACAGCGGGGCAGCGACCTCGTGGAGGACAAACAGACCCTCATCACGCTCCACGCCCGCGAGCAGGGCGTCGACGTGGACTCGCTGGTCGAGACCGACGACGTCGACGCCGTCACCGAGGCGGAGATCGACGAGGCGGTCGCCCGGCTCGAAGACGCCGGGAGCATCGACTACGCGACCGACAGGGCCCAACAGCTCGTCTCGACGGGCAAGGACCGGCTCTCGGTCCTCCCGGACAACGAGGCCCGCGAACTGCTCGAGGGCATCGCCGACTACCTCATCGAACGCGGGTACTGACCGGGACGGTCGTCCCCGGCGCTCGTTCTCGGCGACGGACGAATCGCTCGACAGCAGCGTGAGAGAAATCGATGTCGGCCGCCCGCGGGTGACAAGCGCCGGCGGGGCGGAACTACTCGTCCTGTGGGGGAGAAACTACTCGTCCGGGAACTCCTTGTAGTGGGTGTGTTCGAGATACTCTTCTATCGTCGGCTGTCGCCAGTAGCGGACGGCGTCGCTACGAGCGTCGTACTCCACGACGTCGGCGTCGGCGAGTCGGGGCAGATGGACCTCGCGGAGCCCGTCCGCGACCTCGCGGCGGAGCGACTCGGCGAGTTCCGACTCGCCCGCCCGGGCCTCCAGCATCGCCACCTCGTCGGCGAGGCTGCCGACGTCGGTGAGTCCGTCCTCCGTGCCGACGAGCGCGTACATCGCGTAGCGGCGACGGCGGTCCGCCAGCAGGTCGAACACCGTGTCGAACGAGGGCGTTCTGACCGCGCGACCGCTTCGGAGGGCGTGGTCGCTCTCTCGGCCCGACCTGACTGAATCGTTGCTCATCGCGGGTGACCTCCACCACCAGGTTCCGCCAGCGGGGACAACAAACCCATGCCTCAACAGTTAGGTACGCCGGGGAGAGAGTGTCAGATGCCGAACGATAGGGGTCTGGACGGTCCCGGGGCGGACGCGCCGGCCGACTCAGGGGTCGAGATACGTCCCGACGAGCTTGCGCTGTGCGGCCTGGAGGTGCTGGTGGAGCGTCGGCGAGGAGATGCCCAGCGAGTCGGCCACCTGCTCGCCGGTGCTCCCGCGGGGGTACTCGTAGTACCCCGCGAAGTAGGCGGTCTGAAGTGCGGTCCGCTGTTTGTCGGTCAGGTCCCGGTCGAGCGTCCCCCGGAACTCCGCGGCGGTGTACACCGGCCGGTCGACCTCCTGCTTGCTCGCGAGCTCGGCGTCGGGGTAGGTCGTCCGGAACCCGTCGACTATCGACCGGACGTCCGCGTCCGCCGACGCCTCCGCGACGTACCGGGCCGTGCCGCCCTCCGCCACGGCCCCCGTGACCACCGCGCCGGCCGTCAGAAGCCGGTCGACGCCCGACCACGTCAGGTCGAGTTCGAGCAGCCCGCCGTCGCCCTCGTCGGTCACGACCCGGCGGTCGTCGGTCGCGCCCAGCTCGCCGAGCCGACGGGCGACGGTCCCGGCCGACGCGCCCTCGACCGCGACGTACTCGAGGACCCGGTCGTCGGAGACGGGAACGACGCCCTCCAGCTCGAACCGGGCGTCGAGTTCCGCGGAGAGACTGGCGAACGCCGACCGCTGGCTGTCGACCCGGAACTCCAGTTCGACCGCGGTGTCCGACAGCAACAGGTTCCGGTTCCGGACCGCGTCGATGGCGAACGAGACGAGCTCGCCCAGCGTCTCCAGCGCGGTCAGTTCCCGGTCGCCGAACGCCCCGCTGCATCCGCCGCTTACGCCCAGCACGCCGTCGTTCGTGGAGCCGTGCGACAGCGGGACCAGCGCCGCCGCCGCCATCCCGAGGTCGAGCATGATCTCGCGCTCGCGCTCCGAGAGGACGTCCGTCTCGGCCACGTCCGAGACCACCACCGACTCGTCCTCGCTCACGACCCGGGCCAAGGAGTTGTCCTCGTCGGCCCGGGTGCTCGTCGCCGCCACGAGGGGCGCTATCTCGTCGCGGTCGACGCCCTCGACCACGCTGGGGTCGGTGCACTCGTCTTTGACCCACGGACCGCCGACCCACGCGAACTGATACAGCGCCGAGTCGGCCAGTCGCTCGCAGACGACGCGTTCTATCTCCTCGCGGCTCGCCGACCCCACCAGCGACTGGAGGACGTCGTGGACGAGGTCGTTGACGCGACTCAGGCGGTCGAGTTCGTCGGCCCGCGCGGCGGGTTCCCGCTCGACGACGACGCCCGTCGCGGGGGCTGGGGCGGCCGCGACCGCCCGGTCGACGCGCTCGCGGAGGCGTTCGCCGCCGACCGACTTGGGCAGGTAGTCGGTGACGCCCCGACCGACGGCCTCGCTCGCGAGCGCCTCGCTGCCGGAGTCGGTGTAGAGCACGAACGGGAGGCCGGGGTGGCGCTCCCGGACGACTTCGAGCAGGTCCAGCCCGTCGGTCTCGGGCAGGTCGTGTTCGCTGACGACGCAGTCGACGGTCCGGGGCGACGCGAGCCGGTCGAGCGCGACCCCGCCGGTGGGGACGGCCGACACCGCCACGTCGTCGGCCGCCGACAGCGTCGACGGCGGGTCGGCGTCGTCGACGTAGAGGACTCGAATCGCGGACTCGGGCGGCTCGACGACCCGCGCGTCGGCGGCCGTCCCGGCGTTCCGGGTCGAGCCGTCGCGGTCGGACTCGGCCGTCGGTCGCACCGGGGTCGGCTGCTCCGAGGTCACGTTCTAAATGCGCGATACACGCCCGGAAAGGAAAGTGTATTGGTCAACTGTGATACGTCTCCGCGCGGCGAGACCCCGGACTCGGTTCGAATCCGGTCCAGTTTTCCCCGGGACGCTCGAATCGGTCGCCAATGAACGACGAACTGCGAGCGCGCGTCGAGCGCGAGGTCGAGACCCACGCCCTCGTCAACGCAGTCAAGCACGGCAGCGAGGCCGACGTGGGCGCTATCATGGGACCGCTGATGGGCGAGAACCCCGAGTTCCGCGAGCACGGCGACGAGATTCCGAGCGTCGCCGGCCCGGTCGTCGCGGAGGTCAACGGTCTGAGCGCCGACGAGCGCCGCGAGCGTCTGGCCGACCTTGCGCCCGACCGGCTCGAAGCACTGGAGCGAGAAGACGAGGGCGACGACACGGTCCTGCCCGACCTGCCCGCGGTCGACGAGTACGACGAGATACGGATGCGGCTCGCCCCGAACCCCAACGGGCCGTGGCACATCGGCCACGCCCGGATGCCGGCGGTCATCGGCACCTACGCCGAGGAGTACGACGGCGAGTTCGTCGTCCGGTTCGACGACACCAACCCCGAGGCCGGCGTGGGCCGGCCCATCCCGTGGGCGTACGACGAGATTCTGGACGAGGTCGAATATCTGGGGTTCGAGCCCGCCGAAGTGTACCGGGCCAGCGACCGGCTCGAAACCTACTACGACCACGCTCGGGACCTCATCGAGAAAGGCGGGGCCTACACCTGCTCGTGTTCGGGCGAGGCGTTCTCGGAGCTGAAGAACTCGGCCGAGGCGTGCCCGCACCGCGAGAAGGACCCCGAGACCACGATGGCGGAGTTCGAGGCCATGGTCGACGGCGAGTACGAGTCGGGCGAGATAGTCCTACGGGTCAAGACCGACATCGAACACAAGAACCCGGCGCTCCGGGACTGGGTGGCGTTCCGCATCATCGACACGCCACACCCCCGCGAGGCGGCCGAACAGTTCCGATGTTGGCCCATGCTCGACTTCCAGTCGGGCGTCGACGACCACCTGACCGGCGTGACTCACATCATCCGGGGCATCGACCTGCAGGACTCCGCGAAGCGCCAGCAGTTCGTCTACGACTACTTCGGCTGGGAGTACCCCGAAGTGGTCCACTGGGGCCACGTGCAGGTCGACGAGTACGACGTGAAGATGTCGACCTCGACCATCCGGGAACTCATCGAGTCGGGCGAACTGGACGGCTGGGACGACCCGCGCGCCCCCACGATTCCGAGCGTCCGCCGCCGGGGGATTCGGGGCGAGGCGCTCGTGGACGCCATGGTCGAACTCGGGACCTCGACCAGCAACGTCGACCTCGCCATGAGTTCGGTGTACGCCAACAACCGCGAACTGATAGACGACGACGCGGACCGCTACTTCTTCGTGCGCCAGCCCAGCGCGGAGTTCACGGTCACGGGAGACGCGCCCGACGCCGCCCACCCGCCCGTCCACCCCGACCACGACGAGCGGGGCACTCGGGACATCGACCCCGGTAATCGGGTCAGCATCGAGGAAGCCGACGTGCCCGCGGACGGCGAGCGCGTCTGGCTCAAAGGCTTCGGGTGTTTCCGCAGGGACGGCGACGAACTCGACTACGCGGGCGACGACATCGCGGCGGTCCGCGAGGAGGGCGTCGACGTCATCCACTGGGTGCCGGCCGACTCGTCGACCCTCACGCAGATGCGCCACATGGACGGCGACGTGGTGGGCTACGCCGAACCGGGACTCCGCGAGGCCGACCCCGACGAGATGGTCCAGTTCGAGCGCGTGGGCTTCGCCCGCGTCGACCGTCAGGAGGCCGACGACGAGACGGTCGTCTACTTCGCCCACGAGTAGACTGCGTGCCGGCGTACTGATTCTCGACACGGGCGCGCTCGGTGACGCCTTCCACGGGTGGATGCGCTCGACGAGACTGACCACGATAGCGTGCGCTCGGTGACGCCGACCACGAGGGGATGTGCTCGGTGACGCCGACCACGAGGGGATGTGCTCGGTGACGCCTTCCACCGGAACGCGCCCGAGGAACCGAACCGCCGGGGTGCGCTCGGTGACACAGCCACCGAGGGCGGGACTGAAAGGGGCCGCCCGCTCGCGTTCAGTTCAGTCGTCTCAGCGACCCCTATCCTCGCGCGGGCTGTGCGGAGAGCGCGAGGATATGTCGCTGAGCGGCCTCCTCGTGAGCGAAGCGAACGAGGGCTCGTCGGAACTCGCTTCCGACGGCGGCGAGCGGGCGGGGGCTTTCGGGGCGTCGTTCATCACGACAGTCAAGACGCGACCGACCGAGCCAACGATACACAGCGAGCGGGCGGGGGCTTTCGGGGCGTCGTCTCGATACGTTCCAAAAGTAATAGTGGCGTCTCGTAGCGAGCGGGCGGGGGCTTTCGGAAAAGAAGCACCTCCGAACTTCGGTCCTCGTCCTCACGAACCCCGAACTGAACTTCGGTGCGAAGCTAGCTACTGCCGAGGCAAATGAGTGCCCGCACCGCAACCGCAACCGTGACCGCGACCGCGCCTCGTCCTCCCCAACCGCCTGCGATGCTCACTGCGTTGCGCTTCTCGGCCCTCGCACGCTTTGGCGCGAGATGAACTCGCGCCAGCGCGCGCCGGAACGGGTGGACGACCATCGCGGAATCGTCCGTTGAACCATCGCGGAATACGAAGTTCGCCCCGAAGCACGCGCACGATCGACACGCCATCGCGGAACCTCCGAACCCCTCACCACCACTCCTCGTCGTCCGCCCACGGGACGTAGAGTCGGACCGTCGCGGGCTCCGAACAGCCGTCGTCGGCGCACTCGGTCATCCGGCCGCCCGACGCGCTCGCGGCTAATCGGTGTACCGCCGCTTTTCGGCCATCGCCGCCTCGCCGCCGTACCGGTCGACCAGCGGTTCGTAGGCGTCACCGAGCGCGCGCATGCACTGGCCCGCCGAGTGGAAGCCGAGTTCGTCGGCCACCGCGGGCCAGGGGTGGCCCTGCAACGCCTTCCGGACCAGCAGGCGCTCGGCGCGGGCGTCGAGCAGTCCCTCCCCGTCGACGAAGTACCGGAGCGCGACCCGGCGGAAGGGGCGTGGCGCGGCGTCGTACAGCCCCGGCCCGTACGCGCTCGCCGCGACCGCCCGCCAGTCCCACGCCGAGAGGTCCAACTCGACCGGCGCGTCGACCGTCCGGAGCAGTTCCCGCACCACGTCGGGGTCGGCGTCCCGGAGCGGGTCGGCCAGCATCGACGCGACCCGCGAGCCGAACCACTCGGCGTGGCGGTCGTGGAGTCCAGCGCCCGCCTCGGTCAGGGGGTCGAGCAGGAGCGCCGAATACTCCCCGCTTGCGTCGTTGCGCGTGGTCGAGAGCTGCACCGCGCGATAGCCGTTCGACCGCCAGAACCGCAGCAGGTCGGGCGTCGCGCCGAACCCCGTCCCGAGCCAGTCGAACTCGCCTTCGAACTCCCCGCGAACCTCCGCGAGCAGGCGCGACCCGAGTCCGCGCGAGCGCACGGCGTGGTGGGTGGCGATGCGCAGCACGCGTAACCCCGTCGGACTCCCGGCGTCCTCGTCGCGGAGCTGGGAGGTCAGCACGTCCGGGAGCATGTTGCCCCGCACCCGACCGCCCTCGTACATGTGTTCGCGCACGTCGGCGGGCAGGTCGCCCTCGCGCGCCAGCAGCGCCACGGCGGCGACGTGGCCCGCTCGGGCAGACGACTCGCCGTCGACCACCAGCGCCCGGACCGCGAGGTTGGGCGCGTCGAGGACCCGCGCGAGGTCGTCGGGCTCGGTCCGGTAGTGAGCCAGCACGAGCAGGCCGAACGCCTCCCGGAGCAGGCTCTCGTCGGCCGCCAGTTCGGCGGGCGAGAGCGCGCGGTAGTCGACCGACTCGGGCGTCGCGTCCGCGACTACCTGCGCGACCGGCGGCCGGGCGTCCAGCAAGAGCGCGCGGAACGCCCACGTCTCCACGGGGTCGCCCGCAGCGTAGCGAATCGGCTCGTCGAGTCGCGTCTCGACGACCGCGTGGTCGCCGTCGGCGAGTCGGTCGCGGAACCGGACCGAGAACCCTCGACCAGCGCCCTCGTAGCCGTGGACCGTCGTGGTGAACGCCAGCTTCCGAGCGGCCAGAAACCGTTCGAGCAACCGGACCGGGAGCGCGGCCGCCTCGTCCACGAAGACCGCGTCGGGAGCGTGCCCCTCGCTATCGAGCGACGCGACCGCTGCGGTGGGTTCGGCGAACCGAACTCGGCCGCCTCCGTCGACGGTGACGGTCCGGGGCGGCTCGTGGTCGGCGTCGAACTCGCATCCGACCGACGCCAGCAGTGCGGCCGCGCGGACGAACACCTCGCGGGCGCTCCGGTACTCCGGGGCCGTCACCAGCACGTCCGCGCCCTCGGCGGCGAGGCTGCCGGCGGCGATGCCCGCCGCGCTCGACTTCCCCCTGCCCCGGTCGGCGTCGACGACGACTGCGGTCGGTTCGGACTCGCCCGCGTCGCCACCCCGCAGGGCTTCCAGTTCCCGAACGACCGCCCGCTGGTCGTCGGTGAGACAGGCCGCGTACGCCTCGTCCGGGAAGCCGCGGTCGGGTGGGGACGTGGTGGCGTCCGGAGCCCCGCCAGCGAGTCGCGGTGCCGGACGGGTCAGTCCGTCGCGCTCGACCACTCCGGCGTCGGCGTCGACGACCGCGACGCCGGGATGCGTTCGCAGCGTCTCGGCGAATCGCCGCCGGAAGCGCCCGGTCACGTCGGCGAGGTCGGCGGGCGGCACCGCCAGCGACTCGTCGAACTCGGTCCTGCGGCCGGGCAACTCCTCGAGCGGCGGGGTCAGGACGACGAACAGGCCGCCGCCGTCGACCGCGCCGGCGAGCCGACCCACCGCGTTGGGCCGGAAGTCGGCGTGGGCGTCGTACACCACGCAGTCGCGGGTGGTGCCGAGCAGTCGGTCGGCGCGTCGCGGCCCGACCTGCTCGCATCCGAGGTTCCCGGTGCCGACGAGCGTGGTCGCCCCGCGGTCGATTCCGGCCGCGTCGAGCGCCCGGGCGGCCGCCTCGTAACAGCCGTCCCGGTCGCCCGCGAGCGCGAGCAGTCGGCGCTGGTCGGTCGCCGCCGCCTCCTCGCGGAGCGCGGCGGCGACCTCGGCGAGGGTCATGTCCGGAGGTTGCGTCGAGACGGGCAAGGGCGTTGTGCATCCGCGCCGGTGGGGCGCGACTGGCGTCCCCGGACGCGGCGGCCGTCCCCCTCCGAGGGTTTATCTATCGCACGCTCGTACTGTCGAACTCATGACCGGGCCGATCCGCCAGCGAGAGCGAGGGGCCGACCGGGGGGAAACCGAACGCGATGGGACCGAACGCACCGAATCGGGGGGCGTGCGGACCTGTCCCGAGTGCGAGGCCGACTCGCTCGTGTCGGACGCTGGCGGGAGCGAACTGGTGTGCGAGGACTGCGGGCTCGTGGTCGAGGAGAACAACGTCGACCGTGGGCCGGAGTGGCGGGCGTTCAACCACCAGGAGCGCCAGAACAAGAGCCGGGTGGGTGCGCCGACCACCCAGACGATGCACGACAAGGGGCTGACGACCACCATCGACTGGAAGAACAAGGACGCCTACGGACGGTCGCTCTCGTCGGAAAAGCGCAGCCAGATGCACCGCCTGCGCAAGTGGCAAGAGCGCATCCGGACGAAGGACGCGGGCGAGCGCAACCTCCAGTTCGCGCTGAGCGAACTCAACCGGATGTCGTCGGCGCTCGGCGTCCCAAAGTCCGTACAGGAGGTGGCGTCGGTCATCTATCGGCGGGCGTTGAAGGAGGACCTCATCCGGGGCCGGTCCATCGAGGGGGTCGCGACCGCCACGCTGTACGCCGCCTGCCGCAAGGAGGGCATCCCCCGCAGTCTAGAGGAGGTCTCGGAGGTCTCGCGGGTCGAGCGCAAGGAAATCGGCCGCACCTACCGCTACGTCTCCCAGGAGCTCCAGCTCGGGATGGAGCCGGTCGACCCGAAGAAGTACGTGCCCCGCTTTTGCTCGGAACTCGACCTCCCCGAGGAGGTCCAGAGCAAGGCCAACGAAATCATCGAAACCACCGCCGAGAAGGGATTGCTGTCGGGCAAGTCGCCGACGGGGTACGCGGCCGCCGCCATCTACGCCGCCTCGCTGCTCTGTAACGAGAAAAAGACCCAGCGCGAGGTCGCCGACGTCGCCCAGGTCACCGAAGTCACCATCCGCAACCGCTACCAGGAACAGATCGAGGCCATCGGACTTTACAACTGAGAGCCCGTAGGGCGGCCTAACGTGACCGTGGGGAGTGTCCGAATGGGAAACGACGACGAGTTCGAGCGGCGACTCATCGAGGAGTTCGGGGCCGACGCCGGAGCGGCGCGAGTGGTCGCGCGACAGGTCCGGGACCTCTCGGACTCGGGGCAGTTCGAGGCCGACATGGCCCGCGAGTTGACGGCGTCGGTCGCGGTCGAGAACCTCCGCGACGCGCCGGACGGACTCGCGCTCCCCGAGCGGTGGAACTGGTGGGTCGGCGCGCTCGAACTCGCCTACGGCGGCTACGACCGGTTCCGGGTCCTGCGGTGGACCGGCACGTCCGAAGGGTCGTGACCCGGCCGACTCGCGAACGACGAGCGGTCAGAGCATCCCGGTCGGGAGTCCGCCGGTCGCGCCCAGATACGCGCCGTAGAACTGGACCGCGTTGAACGCGCCGTGTATCAGCGACGGGACCACGAGGTTCTCGGTCCACTCGTAGGACGCCCCGAGGACCGGCGAGAGGACGAACAGGATGCCCAGATACGCCAGCCGGCCGCCGCCCGTGACCGAGAAGACGTGGATGGCGGCGAACACGAAGCTGGCGACCACGATGGCGACCCACGGGCCGAACGACTCGCGGAGCCGGCCCTGCACGACGCCCCGATACAGCAGTTCCTCGCCCGGGCCGATGAACAGGAACGAGAAGGGCACGAGCAGGAGGTAGACCCGCGGGTCCTGCTCGCCGAACTGCTCGATGGTGTTCGACCCCGACTCGATGCCCAGCACGGTCAACAGCCCCGAGACGACGACGAGGCCGGTGAACAGCAACACGGTGCCGCCGACCGCCCAGCCCAGGTCCCGGAGGGTCGGCACCCGCGCGCGAAGGAAGCCGAGCCCCCTGTCGGTGTACGACAGGTACGCGAGCGCGAAGCCGCCGAACGCCACGCCCTGACCCATCACGGCCGAGAGCGCGACGAGCAGCGTCGGCCGCTCCAGCAACTGGATGCCGACGAACGCGAGCACTCCCATGGCGACGCCGACCACCACGGTCGCGAAGAGGTAGCCGCCGACGCCGAGCGCGCTGGCCGCGAGCAGCGCGCGGACCGGCGAGCCGGCGGGTGAGACGTCTTCCTGAACTCCGTCCATACTGGTCGAGAGTACGCACTCGACTCACTTGAATGTCGCACAGACCGCCTCGCGGGCCGACCACGGCCCGCGAACGTACCGGGTCGGGTCGCGCTCGACCGCGAACGCCCGCACGACGAGTACCAGCCGTCCCTCGGGGACGGTCGCGCGCAACACCGGCCCGCGAGAGGTCGCGGCGACGTACGGTGGGGCCGCGACCGGCGACGCCGGCAGCGAGAACCCCGCGGCGCGCACCGCGCCCGCGAGGACGTCGGGCAAGCGCGCCCACGCGTCCCGAACGTCGAGTTCGGCCCGGAGCGGGCCGGCGACCTCGCCGGGGTCGCTGGTCGCCGGCCCGTCCCACGAGTCGGCCACCGAGTCGGCACAATCGAGGACGGCTTCGACCGTCTCGGCGTGTGCGTCGCGGACGTGCCGTCGGGCGAGTTCGGCGGGGTCGGGGGCGTCGTCTGCCACGCGACCCGGTTGCGTGCCGGAGGACATATTCCCGGCGATGCCGCGTCGAAAACGTAATCGTTCCCGCGTCCACACGCCGACACGGATGAACGGTTTCCGCGCGCTGGACCTGACGTTCGGCCTCTCGCTGGCGTTCGCCGTCCTCGTTTTGCCGCTGGCGTCGTCGGTCGGGCGGACCGAACTCGGACTCGTCGCCGGACCGGTCGCGTCGGCCCTCGTCGCGGTCGGGATTCTCGCGCGGACGCCCACGCTCGAAAACGGGGCCGTCTGGCGGTTCGGCGGGCTGACGTTCCTCGTGGCGGCCGGCGTCCACCTGCTGGCCGGCACCGGCGCGAACGCCGGCGAGGCCTCGCCCGCGGTGGTGGTCGGCGTGTGGGTCGTCGCGGTTCTCGCGGCGGGCGCCGTGGTCGCGCGCCGGCGCTAATCGCTACGCTTCGTCGAACAGTTCCTCGCCGGCGACCATCCGCTTCTCGACCACGTCCATGTCGAGGGTGACGCCCAGCCCCGGCTTCTCGGGAATCTCGATGGAACCGTCCTCGATGACGTCCTCCTCGACGAGGTCTTCCCACCAGCCCAGTTCGTAGCTGTGGTACTCGACCGCCAGCGCGTTCGGGATGGCGGTGCCGACGTGGGCGGAGGCCATCGTGGCGACCGGCGAGGAGACGTTGTGCATCGCCACCGGCACGTAGTAGGTGTCGGCCATGTCGGCTATCTTGCGGGTCTCGCGCATCCCGCCGGTCTTGGGCAGGTCGGGCGCGACGACGTCGACGGCCTGCTCCTCGATGAGCCGGCGCTGGCCGTGCTTGCGGTAGACGTTCTCGCCCGCCGCGATGGGCGTGGTCGTCTCGTGGGTGACGCGGGCCTGCACGTCGTGGTTCTCGGGCGGGACGGGGTCTTCGAGCCACCAGACGTCGTACTCCTCCACCGCGTCGGCGAGCCTGCGGGCGCTCCCGGCCGAGAACGTCCAGTGGCAGTCGAACGCCACGTCCGCGCGGTCGCCCACGCGCTGGGTGACCGCCTCCACGATGTCGACCTTGTGTCCTATCTCGGGGTTGCGGAGGTGGCGGTTGGCGCGGTCCTTCTCGTGGCCCGAGGGCACGTCGAGGTCGAACTTCAGTGCGTCGTAGCCCAACTCCTCGACCACGCGCTCGGCCTCGTCGGCGCAGGCCTCGGGGTCGGCCTCGTCGGCGGTGTGACAGTCGCAGTACACCCGGACCTCGTCGCGGTACTTGCCGCCCAGCAACTGGTAGGCCGGGAGGTCGAGCACCTTGCCCGCCAGGTCGTGGAGCGCGATCTCGATGCCGGAGATGGCGGTGACGGTGACGCCCTCGATGGAGCCCTCGCCCGACATCTTCTGTATCAGGTGCTCGTAGAGTCGGTCGATGTCGAGTGGGTTCTCGCCGACGAGGAACGGTCGCATCCGCTGTATCAACTCGGGGACGCCCGCGCCCCAGTAGGCCTCCCCGGTGCCGACGACCCCGGCGTCGGTGTACACCCGCACCAGCGTCCACGGAAAGTTGCCGTCTATCATCGTGGTCTGGACGTCGGTGATCTCGAGGTTGCGCGGCCCCGGCGCTCGCTCGGCCCGACAGCCCATCGTCTCCGCCGAGAGGTCCCGCATCGTGTACTCGGCGTTCGGGTCGTGCAACTCCGCGTAGTTCCTGACCATGCGAAACTGTTACTCCGCTCCAAGTAAAAGCTTGGAGGCTTCGATTCGCGGTCCGACCGCCGGCACGAGCACGAGGTACGCGCCAGCGGCCGTGAGCGCGACCGCGAGCGGGAGGCCCTCGACCGATAGCGCACCCGCCACGGCGACGAACCAGAACTGGCCGCCGAGCATCGTCCGCTTGTTGACCGGAGGTGCTTGGATGGACATGGCTACTGGTGGTCAGTTTCCGTTCTCGTTTCCGCACCCGGGGACTGAGACCGCGCGCGACCGAACGGGACGTCCCCCGGCACGGAAACGGAGGATGTCAACATTTGACATGGAACGGCATTAAATCTTCCGACCGTTTACCGCCGTACAACGGAGCGAAACGGTCGGCTCGGACCGCGCCGGAACGCTCGGACGCGGCTCCCGCCCGGACTCCTCAGAGCAGGTCCAGTTCCGAGAGGTCGGTCGCCAGCGCCTCCCGGTCGTCGTCGTCCATCGTCCGGAGGGGACGCCGGAGCGGGCCGGGCGAGAAGCCGACGTCCCGGAGGTCGAGCGCGGTCTTGACTCCCGCCATGTAGGGCCCGCGCTTGAGTGCGTCCCGGACGTCGTACACCCTGCTCTGTAGCTCCCGGGCGCGGTCCTCCTCGCCCGCGTCGTACGCCTCGTAGAGGTCCACGACCAGTTCCGGGAAGACGTTGGCGACCGCGCTCACCATCCCGGTACAGCCGACTTCCAGTCCGGGGAACAGCAGCGAGTCCGACCCCGCGAGGAAGGTCAACTCCGGGTGAGCGTCGATTGCCTGTCCGAGCCACGGCACGTCCTTGCTGGAGTCCTTCAGCCCGGCGATGCCGTCGATTTCGGCGACATCGGCCAGCGTCTCCAGCGACAGCGAATTGCCGGTCTTGCTCGGGATGTGGTAGACGTACACCGGGAGGTCGACCGACTCGGCCACCCGCCGGTAGTGAGCGACTGTGGCCTCGCGGTCCAGCGGGTAGTAGTAGGGCGTGACCACGACCACGCCGTCCGCGCCCGCCATCTCGGCGCGCTCGGCGTGGCCGACCGTCTCGCGGGTGGACGGCGCGCCCACGCCGGCGATGACCGGGGCGTCGTCGCCGACGGTCTCGACGACCGCCTCGACCACGTCGTCGCGCTCGTCGGGGGTCAACAGCGGGAACTCGCCGTTGGTCCCCAGCGGGAAGACGCCGTGCGCGCCGCGGTCCACGACGAACCGCGCGTGGGCCGCAGTCGCCTCGTAGTCGACCGATTCGTCCTCGTCGAACGCGGTGACGGTCGGCGGAACCACGCCGTGGAGGTCGAGCGGGTCGTTCTCGCCGGGGTCGGGTGCCCCGCCCGAGCGAGTCTCGGATTCGGCGTCGGGTGCGTTCTCCACCATACCCGACCCGTCGAGGGCCGCGTCCTTAAGCGGTGGCGTCTCGGCGCGTTTCTTTTTCGCTAGTGAGTAAACTTTTAGTCTCTGGGGCCGCGAGGAGGTGACATGAACGTCACGGTCAGGCTCACGGGCAGCCTCGTCGCGCGGACCGGCACCCGGGAGGCCCGCGTCGCGGTGCCCGAAGACGCGACGGTCGCGGACGTCGTCGAGCAACTCGCGGCCGAGTACGGTCCCCAGGTCCGGGCGGGCGTGCTGGACGGCGAGCGACTGCGCTCGGACACGGTGGTCGTCCGCGAGTCGGTCGACTCCACGGAGACGCTCTCGACCGGGAGTTCGCTGGAGAACGGCGACACGGTGCGATTTCGACTGAGCGCTTGATTCGGCGTCGGTGGGGACCCGACGCCGTAACTTCCGACGCTACCGGCGACAAATTTCACCCGAACGTTTGAGCGTTCCGTCACTTTCTTCTCGGGGGAGCGAAAGAATCGGGGTATGCCCGCGTCCGCGCATCGCCACCGACCCGCCAGCCCCCGAAGTCAGCCATGAAAATCGAGTGGGAACTGGTCGCCTTCGCGGTGCTGTTGGTCGGACTCGCGGCGAATCCGGTCTGGCTCTATCCGGACGACGCCGACTCGACCGCCGAGTACCGGGCGGTCGAGGTCACCGACGAGAACCGCTACGAGTTCGTCATGAACCATCCCGACGTGCTGGAGTGCAACGGCGTCGTCCACGAGCGGACGTGTGGGTTCGAGGCCGCCGCGCGCGACGGCGGCGTCACCGTCGACGCGGACGCGACCCAGTACGCCACGAGTCGGGAGTACCAGTTCGTTGCCTTCCCACTGGAGACCTACCGGACCGCGATGGCCGAGGACGACGGTGGCGTCCGACTGACGTTGGAACGGGTCACGATGCGCCAGATCGTGGCCGACCTCGCGTACCCGTACGCTCGTGCCAGCGACCCGGCCAAAACGGTCGTCGACGAGGGAACTGCGGTCGTCGACCACGGCGTCCCCGACCGCGACCTGTTCGTCGGCCGGGGCGACCGCTACTACTATCTCGACTACCTCGGGACGCCGGGGCCGCCGCTCCACGGCTGGCTTTCCGAGGTTCGGTGGCTCATGTGGCTCGGCACCGTCCCGCTGTCGGTCGGCGCGGCGTGGCGGTGGAGCACGGCGTAACGACGACGGCAGTTCCGCTTACTCCAGACTCGCGAGCCGGTTCAGCGCGAAGATGGTCCGCAACACGTCCCCGGCCTTCCCCCGGTCGAACACCAGTTCGTCGGTCCGGATGACGTGGTCGAGTACCTCCCGCGAGGCGTGTTCGGGCGCGGCCGCGATGCCCGCGTCCTCGGCGTCGACCCACTCCATCACCCGCAAATCGCTCTTGGAGTCGCCCAGCACGGCCGCGAACGGGTCCTCGACGCCCAGCACCTCGAACGCGGCCTCGACCCCCACCACCTTGTTGAGTTCGAGGCTCCCGATTTCGGCCGCGTCGGCCTCGTAGTAGGCCACGTCGACGCGCTCGAACAGGTCCAGTACCGCGTCGGGGGTCTCGTCGCCGACCGTTTCGGCGTCGGGCATCTCGCCCCGGGATTCGAGCACCGAGCGAATCTCGGGGTCCTCGTCGGCGTAGTAGGCCCGCGCCCACTCGCCGGGCGCGTCCGAATCCGCGCCCGCTCCGTCGTCGACCGCCGCGCCGACTTCCTCGGCGACCGCCTCGCCGAGCAGGTCGAGTTCGTAGACCAGCGCGCGGTCGATTATCCCGCGAGCGTCGTCGCTGCCCGTCTCGAAGTTGGGCTTGAGCGTGACGTTGAACTCGTTGCCCTGGAGGTGACAGCCCCGGCGTATCTCGGCCGGCGCTTCCGAGAGGACCCGCGAGCGCACCGCGTCGAAGACGCCCCGCACCGTCGCGTCGAGGTCCTCGTACAGCAGTCGCTTGGTGTCCGCGCCGTGGCCGGGCGTGAACACGCCGGTCCCGGCCTCGTAGACGATGCTGAGGTCCCCGGAGTGGACCATCTCGTTGCCCAACCCCTGAATCGCGAACCCCTTGACGTTCTCCAGGGTCTGGCCGGTACAGACCACGATGGGCACGTCCGCCTCGTGGAACTCGGTCAGCAGGTGGAGCGTCTCGCGGGGAATCTCGTTGTCGGTGCCGCCCGCCGACCGCAGGGTCTCGTCGACGTCGAGCACGAGGACGTTCACCCCCCGGCCGTGCTTGGCGTGGAGGTCGAGCGCGCCGAACGCCTGCTCGCGGGTCGCCCGCGCGGCGAGGTCGGCGAACGTCTCGCCGGTCTCGGGGAACGCCTCGCGGACCTCGTCCTTGCGCCCGGCCAACTCGTCGCTGGCCTCCTGCCAGCGTTCGAGGGCGACCCGCGAGTCGACCGGCGGGAACAGGTCCACCAGGTCCTGGAACGCCCGGAGGGTGGCCGCGTCGAACTCGTCGTAGAGCCGGTAGAGCTGGTCGTACCGCTGCATAGCGACACTGGGTCGCTATCGGGGATAAAGGTCCGGGTCGCTCCGGAGCCATCCAAATCGGCTTAAGCGAGAACGCCCAATCTCTCGACCGAAACATGGCCGACGGAACCGACCGCGTTCGCGCACACGTCTTCGTCTCCGGCACGGTACAGGGCGTCTACTACCGAGCGAACACCCGCGACGCCGCCCGGGAGTGCGGGGTGGACGGCTGGGTCCGGAACCTCGACGACGGCCGGGTCGAGGCCGTCTTCGAGGGGCCCGAGGACGCCGTCTCGGGGATGGTCGAGTGGAGCCACGAGGGCAGCCCCGCAGCCAGCGTCGACGACGTCGACGTCGAGTACGGCGCTCCGAAGGGCGAAGACGGGTTCCGGGTCCGGCGGTGACGTCGGGTCTCCGACCGGTCGAAGCGCCGTCAGTCCGTTACTCCGTGGGACTGTAGTTTGGCGCTTCGTCCGTTATCATCACGTCGTGGGGATGGCCCTCGGTCTGGCCCGCCGTGGAGACGCGGACGAACTCCGAGCGCTCCTTGAACGCCGGGATGGTCCCCGCGCCGACGTAGCCCATGCCCGACTGCATCCCGCCGACGAGCTGGTGGAGTTCGGATTCGAGGCTGCCCTTGTAGGGTTCGGCGGCCTCGATACCCTCCGGGACGTACTCCTCGTCGTCCTCGGGGTCGTCCTTGAGGTAGCGGTCGCCGTCGCCCGACTGCATCGCGCCGACCGAGCCCATGCCCCGGTACTGCTTGTACTTCTTGCCGTCGATGGTGATGACCCGTCCGGGCGCTTCGTCGGTGCCCGCGAAGTACGAGCCCAGCATGACCGCGTCCGCGCCCGCCGCGATGGCCTTGATGGCGTCGCCCGAGTACCGGATGCCGCCGTCGGCGATGACCGGCACGTCGTGTTCGGCCGCCACGTCCGCGACCTCCGCGACGGCGGTGATCTGGGGCATGCCAGCGCCCGAGACGACTCGGGTCGTGCAGATGGAGCCGGGTCCGATGCCGACCTTGATGCCGTCGGCGAAGTCCACGATATCCTCGGCGGCCTCGCGCGTGCCGACGTTGCCGACCACCACGTCGGCCCCGACTGCTTCTTTGATTTCGTGCGCGCCCTCGATGACGTTCCGGTTGTGGGCGTGCGCACAGTCGATGAAGACCACGTCGACGCCGGCCTCGTCGATCGCGACCGCGCGGTCGGTCTCGAAGGGACCGACGGCCGCGCCCACGCGAAGGTGACCGTCGTCGTCGCGGACGGCCTCGCCGTACTCGCGGCGCTGGAGGATGCCCTGCATGGTGACCAGCCCCGTCAGTCGGTCCTCGCCGTCCACGATGGGGACGCGCTCTATCTTGTGCTCGTACATGAGTTCGAGCGCCTCGCGCGCGGTCACGTCCTCGCCGGCCGTGATGACCTCGTCGGTCATGGCCTCCCGGACCTCGTCGCGGTCGCCGACCTCCAGGTACGGCCGGATGTCCGTGCCCGAGATGATGCCAAGCACCTCGTCGTCGTCGCTGACGACGGGCGCGCCCGAGACTCCTCGGCGGTCCATCATGGCGTCGACCTCCCGGACGGTCTGGTCGGGGTCGGCGGTCACCACGTCCCGGATGACGAGTTCGTCCGCGCGCTTGACGCGCTCGACCTCGGCGACGACCTCCTCGACGTCCATGTTGCGGTGGAGCACGCCCAGCCCGCCCTCCCGGGCCATCGCGATGGCGAGTTCGCTCTCCGTGACGGTGTCCATCGCGGCCGAGAGCACGGGGACGTTTATCTCGACGTTGGTCGAGACGCGAGTCGAGACGTCGGCCTCGTCGGGTTCGACCCGGCTCTCCTTGGGTCGCAACAGTACGTCGTCGAACGTCAACGCCTCCGGGACGCGGAGCTTGTCGGTGAACTGTCCCGTTCGGTCAGAATTGCTCTCCATGTAAGCCGAACGTAGCCCCCGGTCAAAAACGTTGCGAGATGATGTACCGGGCCCCGGTCAGTCGTGGGTATGATACGCATGGTCGTGGGAACGCCAGGGCCCCGTCGGGCCGGCGTCGGCCGGCGTGTCGTTCGAACCGGAGTTCGGCTCGGACCGATATCAGATTCGTTACCTGAAGATGGTCGGTTGAAGGCGTGACTAACCGAGAATTCTATGCCGCTTATACGTACGGCGGTGTGGTATCTCTGTTGAGTGGGGTTCTCTCTCACGCAACGTTTATGCTCGGAACGCGTTTTGGAACGGATATGGACTCTACCAGTCCCATCGCATCGGGCATCGCCGGTCAGACGAGCGTCGACTCCGGCAACTTCTTCAAACCGAACGATTCGATGGGATTCCGTACACTGGTAGAGACGACCTTCGTGGGACGACGGTGTGACCTCGGACGCGACTCGGGCCACCGCAGGCACCGCCACTCCCATCACCGTTTGGCCGATGGTCACGGCCGGGCCAGCTAGCCCGCATGAGCAGTTCCCAGCACCCCGTCGCGCTCCGACTGGAGCGACAGGTGGGCGGCGCGACGAAGCTACTGGCCACGGTCATGTGCCTCCCGCTGGTCGACGGCATCTTCCCCGCGCTCGTGCTCGCGGGCGAGCTCGACGACCCCATCGGCATCCTGCAGGTCGGCCTGCTGGTGTTCGGCGGGAGCGCCACGGTCGCGGTCATCCTCGCGGAGATGGACGGGACGCCCCGCGAGCAGGCCAGGACCGTGCTGGCGGTCGGCACCGGACTGGTCGCGATCGCGGCCGTGGAGGCGGCGTTCGCGCCGACCATCGCGAGCGCGCTGGACCTGGTCATCTTCGAGCGGTTCGCCGCGCTGGTGATGGCGGCCATCGCGGCCAAGACCGCGAGCGCGCGCATCGGCGAGTACCTGCCCGGCCCCTCGGTCATCGTGGGCCTCGGACTGGTCGCCAGCCTCGACCCCGGGGGCTTCGAACTCGTGCTGGTGCCCGACTACGGGCTGGTCCTCCGGGCGGTCGCCGCGGCCGGGTCGGGCGTGGCGTTCGCGCTCGCGGTCGCGCTGACCGCCCCGTATCTGCGCGAGGTCGTCCACATCGACCGCTTCCGGTTCGGCAGCGCGGTCGCGCTGGGCCTCCTCCCGCTGAGCATCGTGAACCTCGCGCCCGACAACGCGCCGCTGGCGGTCCTCGTGGTCACGGGCCTGCTCGCCTACGACCCCGGACCGCCGGACGCCGCCGTCGAGAGCGGTGGAACCGACGACGCACCTGCGGAACCGCAGACGGTCGCCACCGACGGCTCCGGCGACGACGAGGACTCGGGCATCGATTTCCCCGCGTCCGAGGACGAGCGCGAACCGTGGCTCTGATCTCCTGATCTTTTCTCGAGTATACCGACCCACGAACCATCCTCCCTGTAGAGTCCGTATCGGACGGGAAGGCTTACCCGACCGGGCCGCCATCGTCCCGACATGGCCGACAATCGCGTCGTGCAGGGTCGGATGGTGACGCCCGAGAGCCTCGCCGAGATGATAGAGGACGGGGACGTGATGGACGCCGAGTCCATCGCCGACGCCGACCGCGAGTGTCCCGACTGCGGTGGCGACGTGCTGGAAGTGGGCTACATGCCGGGCGTGACCGAGTTCGTCACCGGCTGGAAGTGCCAGGACTGCGACTGGGCCGAAACCGACCGGGAGTGAGTTCGGAATTCGAGTGTAGTTGGGATATCAATCGACGAGGGGTTCAAATCCCTCCGACCCCGCTGCTTTCGACGATGCCGAGGACCCCGGGAAACCGAAATCCCTTTAGGCGGGATAGACCAACGAAATCCTGCGGGGTCGTGGCCAAGTCAGGGATGGCGACTGACTCCAGAGGCGACGCGCCCGGGACGAGACTCCAGCTGATATACCGAGCGACCGACTGATCATCGGCTCGCGACGACGACCCTCTGGAGTTCCGAGGCGCAGACACCGGAGATATCAGTCGATCGGGGGTTCAAATCCCTCCGACCCCACTTTTCGCGGCTCGCAACACCGCGAGCGACTTCCATGTCGCTCGCTTTTCCGCGGGTCGCAAGAATGAATCGTCGAGGGATTTGGACTAGGCCAGAGGCACGCCCGCGCAACGAAGTGAGCAGGAATGTCTGACCGTAGTTCACAATTCCTCCGACCCCATTACTTCATCGTGTTATTCCAATCCATAGGTGGTATAGGTGAGCCATGGAGCTGTCCATTGACTCCTCAAAAGTATTAATCTATCGTGGATAACCTGTCTAAGTATAAACTCGGGTATACCAAAGCGATTAATGTACTTGTTTGCTTCTCCGATAGTATGAACTCTCAAGATATCTCGGAAGACGATTTACTCTATGCTGCTTATCAAGTAAAAGAAGCATCAGACCGTCTCAAAAGAGCAAAAGATCGGGTCTTTTTAGCGGATGCGGATGTTGATCCAGAGAATATTTCTATTGAAGATTTGAATAAATTTGCAATGTAATCCGATGCAACAAATCTAATACTTGACTTGCAATTATGCATCGAACTTTCTGTAAAGTCGATGTTTCTAGCACTTGGCATCAAACATCCAGAGCGACATCATATTACTTTTGAGGATAAAACAACAAAGGGACTCTTGGAAAACGTACCGGATGGCTTCGAAAAAGGAGATGACTTCCCGAGAGCAATTTTCTTAACTCAATTTTGGCATCGATTTTATGAACTCACAAAATATGGAGTCCCAAAGCTAGGTATCAAGCCTATAGATATAATCGACAGATCTGACGCGGAGAAAGCAATTAATGACGCGGAATATTGTGTAAATCTGGCAAACGAACTAGTACAGCATCAAACCGAGGAACATGACGTTGAAATTCCCGCATTTCGGTTAGGATATTAAATTCGAAAGCTGGGATTCGGATCTTTCTTACTAGCCGACTCGTCATCACGGAGTGCCACAACAACCACTACTCTCCAACCCCAGCGTTTCAACGAGAATCGAATGACTCCACAATCGCTCGCTGCGTGGCTCGCCAAACACAGCAACGCGCCGAAGACAGCCCTCAAACCCATCGCCAGCAGACTCGGCGTCCCGACGAACTACCTCGGCGCGGCGCTGTTCGCGGGCCAACTCGCCTACGAGAATCAGGACGCCATCGTCGAGTACGCCAGCAAGGGCGGCATCACGGTGGGCGAGTTCCTCCACGCACAGGCCCGCGAGCGCTACGGCGCGAACCACCCGCTCACCCAGCATCTCGGCGAGAACGTCGACGCTGTCTCGGAGGCGTTCGAGGGCACCGAGGCGGAAGCGCGCACCTTCGCCGAGTTCTACCGCCGGTACAGCACTGTCGAGCGCGAGCATCGTCTGCGCGACGAATTCGACCGGGACGTTCTCGATTCCAGCGTCGGAACTGTCGCGGACCGACTGCCGGGCCGGGATTCGCTCCCCGGACGCGACTCGGTTCCGGACCTCCCTGATATCCTCGGGTCCGACGCCGACGCGGACGAGGCCGTCGACATTCCGGTCGTCGACTCGTCGTAACCGTTTGGAGACGGTTCTCGGGGGTTTTCGGGACACGCTTCGGTGACGCTGTCGAAACAACGTCCTCGAAAGCCCTCGGCGCGCTCGCCCGTTCAGCCCGCCAGGACGGTGATTGATTCACCGAGCGAAACCAGCGGTTGGTCGTGCTTGTCTCGATACGACGGCTATTCCAGTCGCTCGGACGCCAGCGCCGCACCTTCCGAGAGCGCTTCCAGCTTCTTCCACGCGATGGCCGGGTGGACGAAGTCCGCGCCCAGTACCGTCTCGAACCCGCAGTCCGCGCCCGCGACGACGCTCGAGGGGTCGCCAACGACGTCCGCGAACCGCTCTATCTGGTTCGCTATCACGTCGGGGTTCTCGACGATGTTGGTCTTGACGTCCACGACGCCCGGCACGAGCGACCAGCCGTCGGGCAGCGGGTGCTCCTCGAAGGTTTCGTACTCGTGGCGGTGCCGGGGGTTGGCGGCCTCGACGATGAGCCCGCTCACGTCGGCCTCGTAGAACAGGTCGATTACCTCGTCCAGCGCCACGTCGTGGTGGTGCGGACCCGGATAGTTGCCCCAGCAGGCGTGCATTCGGACCTGCTCGCTCGGCACGCCGTCGAGCGCGCGATTGATGGCCTCGACGTAGGTCCGGACGTGGTCGCGGAACTCGTCTACGTCGGCGTCCGCGAACGTGATGGTGAACGCCGCGAGCAGTTCGGGCGCGTCGATCTGGAGCCGGAACCCGTTGTCGGCGATGATGCGGTACTCGGTGTTGAGCGCCTCGGCGAGGTCGAACAGGTACTCCTCGGTCGAGTCGTGGTACGCCGATTCGGTGAACCGGAGGACCGCGCCGGGCGACGGCGCGGTGTGGAACCGGTCGGCGAACGAGACGCCCTCGGCCTCGATGGCGTCGTCGAGGCGGTCCAGTTCGGCCCGAAGCTGGTCCTCGCCGACGTACTCGATGGGGTCGGTCAGAATCGGCCCGCCGATGTTGTCCTTGTCGCCGAACAGCTCCTCGGCGAACTCGGGGAAGTCCGCGAGGTCGGCCGGGAGGTCGCGCTCGGCGAACTCGTCGCTGTAGCCCGAGAGGCGATTCGTCACGCCCACGGAGTAGGCGAGTCGCGCCTGTTCGCCGTTGTTCGCAACGTCGATGCCCGCCTCGGACTGCTTGCGCACGACTTCGCGTACGGCATCGGTGACCGCGTCGTCGAACGTCTCGTCGTCGACCGACTCGGCGTCGGCCAGCAGTTCCTGAAGCGACGCCGGTCGCGGCAGGCTCCCGACGTGCGTGGTCTGGATGTCGGTCATGTGCGGTCACGTTCGCACGACGACTGGGTAATACGTAGCGTAGTGGCAAAACTAACTCGTATCGGCGCGGAATCGCCGGCCCGAAACGACAGCGGTGCGGACGCTCCACGCCGACACCGTAACGTTCTCACGCCGGCGACCTGATACGTCGTGCATGAAGTCGCCCGAACACGCCGTCCTCGGGGCGCTCGCGTCGGGGCTGCTGGTGGTCGCGCTCCCCGCCTCGGTCCCGCTGGAGGCCGCCCTGCTGTTCGGGTACGGCCTCGCGCTCTCGGTGTTCGTCGACCTCGACCACTTCCTCGTCGCGCGCTACCACGCGGGCGACTGGACGCACCTCCGGCGGTGTCTCGCCGACCCGGTGTTCGCGTTCACCGACCAGGAACAGGTGTTCGAGGGCGTCGACACCCGGACGCTCGAAGTCCAGCGATTGCTGAGTCACCTGCTCGTGGGCGGTGGGCTGGTCTGTGGGCTGGCGCTGGTTCGGCCGGTGTACGCGGCGTTCACCGCGGGAGTGCTGTACGTTCACGTCGTCGCGGACGTGCTTCGGGACGGGGAGATCGTCTGAGGGTACAGTGCAGCAGTCGGGCCCGATGGAGTGTTCTCGCAGCGAAATATATTCACCAGTAGATAGTAGCACGGATGCATTATCTGACTGGAGGTATGAAATCCCCGATAAGTACAGAGAGTGTACCTCTCATATCACTCTGGAGTCACGGTTGCGTAAACCGAGATACAGGAGGAAGAACAGATACCCAACGATGTACACAGAGGAAGCGAGCGCCCAAACGAGGGCGTGTTTTGTTTCCCAATTCCGCCGTTTCGCATCCCGATATACGTAGATAGCGAGAAGCAGGGGAAAGAATGCAAACACGAAGTGTGCTAACTCGACTTCCCAACTGAGCATCAGGTGGCCGTACTGTTCGATTCCTAACCATATAAATATGCACTCCGTACGTACCGAACCCGCATTCTCGATTTCGGAGTTCCGGCTGATACAGAAACCATGCTATCGACTACTGTTACAACGAAGTAGAACGGTCGAGCGAAGCTAGCTTCTGCCGGGGCCGATGAGTAACCGCACAGCACCGCGACGGCGGACCTCACGCCGCCCAAGCCTCGGCGAGCGCCTGAACGCCGTCGGACAACCCGCGTCCGACGAGCAGTCGGTCGCTTCGCTCCCGACGACGCGCTCGCCTCCCTCGCGCGTTCTGACGCGGCCACTTGCGGGCCGCGTCAGCGCGCGCCGAGAGCAAGGTCGGGTCAGTCTGCGCAGGACGAAACATCGCCGGGCCGGCACGGTTCCGTCGGGGGGCCAGTACGCGCCACGAAGCGCGACCTCGAACGCGAATCGCGCCGTCGCGCGGTCCGGACGATTTATCCGGGCTCGGGCCACAGTCGGGCGTATGTCCGGTGGAGCCACGCTCCCGGGGACGCCCGACGACGAGGGCGAGGACCCCGTCGTGCTCCACGTCGACATGGACTGCTTCTACGCCGCGTGCGAGCGCAAGCGCGAGCCCGAGTTGCGGGGCGAGCCGGTCGTGGTCGGGATGGGCTACGAGGACGGCGAGAACCACGGCGCGGTCGCCACCGCGAGCTACGAGGCCCGCGAGTACGGCGTCGAGAGCGCGCAGGCCATCTCCACCGCGCTCGAACGGCTCCCCCGGAAGGCGGTCGCCGAGGAGCCCGACTCGGACGTCGACCCCGAGGAAGCGGGCCACTACCGGCCGGTCGACATGGACTATTACCAGTCGGTCGCCGAGGAAGTCAAGGCGATACTCCACGACTCGGCCGCCGTGGTTCGCGAGGTCAGCATCGACGAGGCGTACCTCGACGTGACCGACCGCACCTCGTGGGAAGTCGCGGCGGGGTTCGCCCGCCACGTCAAACACCGCATCGACCGCGAGGTGGGCGTGACCGCCAGCGTCGGCGTCGCGCCCAACATGTCGGCAGCTAAAATCGCCAGCGACCACGACAAGCCCGACGGACTCGTCGTGGTCGACCCCGGCGAGGTGGCGTCGTTCCTCGCGCCCCTCGACGTGGCCGAAATCCACGGCGTCGGTCCCGTCACGGCCCGCAAACTCCGGGAGATGGGCGTCGAGACCACGGGCGACCTCGCGGCCGCCGACCGGAGCGCCCTCGAAGCCGAGTTCGGCGAGCGCGGCGCGGAGATGCACCGCCGGGCGCGCGGCGAGGACGACCGCGCGGTCACGCCCACGGGCCGGCCCAAGAGCCTCTCGCGCGAGTCGGCGTTCACCGAGGCCACCGACGACGACGAGCGCAAGCGCGAGCAGGTCCGCGCGCTCGCGGCGGCGGTGGCCGACCGCGCGAGCCGGAAGGGTGTCATGTACCGCACTATCGGCGTCAAGGCCGTGACGCCGCCCTACGACGTGAACACCCGAGCGAGGTCGCTGCCCGGCCCCGTGGACGACCCGGACCTGGTCGAGGAGGTCGCGCTCGACCTCCTGACGGAGTTCGCCGGCGAGCCGGTCCGGAAGGTCGGCGTTCGGGTCTCGAACCTCTCCTTTGCCGACGCCGAACAGGCCAGCCTCGGCGACGGATGGGAGCCGGCCGCCGACGAATCGGCCGCCGACGAACCGGCCGACCGCGACTCGACCGGCGAGGGCCGAACGACGGGGACCGACCGGTCCCGGAAGTCCGACCCGGCCGACGCCGCCGGACCGCCCGACGACGCCGGCCCGACCGGACAGCTTTCGCTGGACGCCGCGTGGGAGCCGGCCGACACGGAGGGGAGTACAGACGGGCACGGGCCGGACTCGACTCCGGGCGCGGACGGGAACCCCGATTCGGACTCGGACCCGGAGGGCCAGTCGTCGCTCGCGGACTTCTGACGCGACGGGCCGCGCCGCGGAGTTCCGGCCCCGCTCTGCCTCAACAACCAGACTCAAGAGCGGCGGCGATAAGTTTCGGACGTGACCAACCGTGAACTGGACGAGTCGTAACGCGGGCGTCCGCCGGACGCCGGGCGCTCGCCGTCGCCCGGGCGCCCGCCCCGGTTCTGGCGACGGGAAACGCAGGGACCGCGACAGCCACACCGAGCCCAGCCCGAGCGGAGGCCGCCGATGAACCGGAACGACCGCGCCATCGTGGGGCTGGTGATGGTCGCCCACGCGATGGTCCACACCTACGAGCTCTCGGTTCCCATCCTCGTGACCGTCTGGGTCGACCAGTTCGACGTGACGCGGGCCACGCTCGGCGTCGTCTTCTCGGTGGCCTACGGCATGTTCGGCGTCGGCGCGCTCCCCGCGGGCGTGCTGTCGGACGCGTACGGCTCCCGCAAACTCATCGTGGCGTGTCTGGCCGGGATGGGCGGGTCGTTCGCCCTGCTGAGCGCCGCGCCGAACGTACTGACCGTCGGAGTGGCGCTCGTGCTGTGGGGCGTCGCCGCGAGCGTCTACCACCCCTCGGGGCTCTCGCTCATCAGCAAGGGCGTCTCACAGCGGGGGAGCGCGTTCGCCTACCACGGGATGGCGGGCAACCTCGGCATCGCGCTCGGCCCGCTCTCGACCGCGGTCCTCTTGCTGTTTTTCGACTGGCGGACGGCCACGCTGTTGCTCGCGGCACCGGCGGCGCTCGGGGTCGTCTTCGCGCTGACCGTGGAGTTCGACGAGACGGCGGGCGTCGAGGCGTCGGCCGACGGCGGCGAACCCGGCGGCGCGGACGCCGAGTCCGGCGGCGACGCGCGGGCCAACGCCAGCGTCTCGTCGCTGTCGGAGTTTCTCGCCGACTCGAAGACGCTGTTCGCGGGCGCGTTCGTCCTCGTGTTCGGCGTCGTCGTCTTCTCCGGGCTCTACTACCGGGGCGTGCTGACGTTCCTGCCCGACATGCTGTCGAACCAGTCGGTGTTCGACCCCGTCGAGGTCGGGGCCCGCGAGATTCAGCCCTCGCGGTACATCTACTCCGGGCTGTTGATGATCGGTATCGCCGGCCAGTACGCCGGCGGGAAGCTCACCGACCGCATCCGGGTCGAGCGCGGCATCACGGGCGCGTTCGCGTTGCTGGCGGTCGTCGCTCTCCTGTACGTGCCCGCGCTCAACGCCGGCGTCACCACCCTGCTGGCCGCCAGCGCGGTGCTTGGCTTCGCGCTGTTCGTCGTCCAACCGCTCTACCAGGCGGCGGTCGCCGAGTACACGCCGGCTGGGACGCGCGGGCTCTCGTACGGCTACACCTACCTCGGCGTGTTCGGGGTCGGCTCGCTGGGTGCGGGCGTCGCCGGGGCCGTCCTCGACCTCTTCGACCCGACCGCGCTGTTCGTCGTGCTGGCGGCGTTCGCGCTCGTCGCGACCGGGTTCGGAGCCGTCCTCTCGACGCGACAGAAATAGTCGAGTGCGGTTGCGGGTGCGGTGGCGGTGGTTGCGGATGTGGTGGTTGCGGGTGCGGTCGCGGATGCGGATGCGGTTGCGGTTCTCATTGGCTCAACGATAGTTGCGGTCGTCGCGGTCGCGGTGGCTGATGCGGTTGCGGATGCTGTTGCAGAGGCAGTCGCGGATGCGGCTCTCATCGGCTCAACGATAGCAGTGGCGCTCATCGACTCGACGATAGTCCCGGACGCTGCTGCGGCCGGTGGCAGAAGCGGTTGCGGTCGTGGGCGCGGTCGCAGGTGATAGGTACTCTACGGAACCGGACGCCGCAACTACCACGGCAACCGCAGCCGCGACCGCCGCTACTCTTGAGCCAGTGAGGACCGCAACCGCAACAGCACCCGCGACTGTTACCACGGCCGCAACCGTCTCTATTCTTGAGCCACTGAAGACCGCAACCGCGACCGCCACCGCAACGGCACCCAAAACTGCCACCGCACCCGCGACAGCGACCGCTACTCTGCTTGAGCCAGTGAGAACCGCAACAGCATCCGCGACGGCGGCGTCGCCGGAAACGCTCGACTCGGCCCCGGAATCCCGTCAGCGTCGAAGGCCCGACAGTTTATGAGGTGTGCGCGAGAGGTACCCCGCAACGAACGCATGTCGCAGGAGACCATCGACGTGGCCGAGGTGAGTGAGGGGGTTGGCGGGACCGCCGGCGACCCCGGCGACCCCGTGAAACTACCCGTCGTGGAGGTGCTGACCGGCCGCGCGTTCATCACCGGCAAGTCCGGGTCGGGGAAGTCGAACACCATGAGCGTCGTCGCGGAGAAGCTCTTGGACGGCGGATACCCGGTAATGATCGTGGACACGGACGGGGAATATTACGGTCTCAAAGAAGAGTACGAACTTCTACACGCCGGGGCCGACGACGAGTGCGACATCCAGGTCGAACCCCAGCACGCCGAGAAGCTGGCGTCGCTGGCGCTGGAGGACAACGTCCCCATCATCCTCGACGTGTCGGGGTATCTGGACGAGGACGACGGCAAGGAACTCCTGAAGGCGGTGGCCCAGCAGCTGTTCGCGAAGGAGAAGAAGCTCAAGAAGCCGTTCCTGATGGTGGTCGAGGAGGTCCACGAGTACATCCCCGAGGGCGGCGGGATGGACGAGTGCGGCCGGATGCTCATCAAGATCGGCAAGCGCGGGCGCAAGCACGGGCTGGGCATCGCAGGCATCAGCCAGCGCCCCGCCGACGTGAAGAAAGACTTCATCACGCAGTGTGACTGGCTCGTGTGGCACCGACTCACGTGGAACAACGACACCAACGTCGTCGGGCGGATTCTGGGCAACGACTACGCCGACGCCATCGAGGACATGGGCGACGGCGAGGCGTTCCTCACGACCGACTGGTCCGAACAGACCCGCCGGGTGCAGTTCCACCGCAAGCAGACGTTCGACGCCGGGGCCACGCCCGGCCTCGACGACTTCGAGCGCCCGGACCTCAAGTCGGTCAGCGACGACCTCGTGAGCGACCTCCGGGAGATAACCGAGGCCGAACAGCGCCAGGAGGACCGCATCGAGGAGCTCGAAACGGAGCTCCAGCAGCGCGAGGAGCGCATCACCGACCTCGAACGCCAGCTGGAGGAGGCCCGCGAGATGGAGGAGGTCGCCGACAAGTTCGCCAAGGCGATGCTCGACACCTCGCGCAACCGGCGCGCGAACCCGTACGTCGACACCGGGGGCGGGCGAGTGGTCGGGCACGACGGGCGCGCCGGCCAGCCCCGGCAGGCCGACCTCGGCGGGTTCGACCGGAGCGACGCGACGGAAGCCGAGACGGACGACGACGCCACCGACGGCTCGGGCGAGCGCGACCCGCTCGACGCCGTCCGCGAGGAACTCGACGCGCTCGACCCGGTCGAGCGCGCCATGTTGGCCCACTACCTCCGGGAGGGGCCGGCGACTCCGGTCGAGGCCCACGCCGTCGCGGGCGGCTCCGACGACCGCGAACTCGCGTACAATCACAACCGGACGCTCCGCCGGCGCGGGTTCGTCCAGCACGCGGGCGGCGGCGAGTACGTCGCCGCGCTCCCGAGCCTGCTCGCGGCGCTGACCGACGGCGAGATGGACGACGACCGCCGGACCGAGGCGCTGGCCGAGGTGGCAGAGGAGCTCCCGGACGTGGAGTCGGCGTAGCCTTACTCGCCGTCGATTCCGGTTATCTCGAAGCGCGTGCCGCCCTCGCGGCTCTCTGCGACCGATATCGACCACCCGTGGGCGTCGACGATCTCCGCGACGATGTTCAGCCCCAGCCCGGTCCCGTCGTCGCTCGTCGTGTAGCCGTACTCGAACACCGCCTCGCGCTCGGTCGGGGGGATGCCCGGGCCGTCGTCGGCGACGAAGAAGCCGTCCTCCAGCGCCCCGACCCGGACCGTCGCGTCGGTTCCGGCGTGCTCGACGGCGTTGCTGAACAGGTTCTCGAACACGTGGTCGACCCGGCGCGGGTCGGCCTCGACGACGCGACTCGACTCGACGTGCAGCGTCGCCGTCGGCGTCTCGACGTACCGCCAACACTCAGCGGCGACCGACTCCAGTTCGACCGGTTCGAGGGACTCGGCCCCGTACCCCTTTCGGATTATCGCCAGCGTGTCTTCGAGGATGTCGGCCATCCGGGTGTGGGCGTCCTCGACGTGTTCGAGACACGAGACGTCGCCGCGCTCGCGCGCGACCTCGACGTATCCCTCGGCCACGTTCAGGGGATTTCGGAGGTCGTGGGACAGGACGTGCGAGAGCTCCTTGAACCGGTCGAGCTGTCGCTTCAGGTCGCGCTCGTACGCCCGGCGCTCGGAGATGTCCCGGACCAGCGCGATCACGACCCGACGGTCGTTGAGGTCGGTGTCCTGAAGACTCATCTCGACGGGCAGGTACTCGCCGTCGGTCGTCTCGATGCGGAGGTCCGAGCCGTCGGGGAGGCGGCCGAACACCGAGCCCTCCGGGTCGAACTCCCGGCCGAACAGGTCGCGGTAGCGCTCGCACTGCCCGGACGGGTGGAGGTCGGTGTGGGTCCGCCCGACGAGGTCGTCCTCGGGAGCGCCGATCAGCTCGGTCGCACGCTCGTTCACTTCGAGCACCTCGCCCGTTTCGGCGCTCACGACGAACGCCGCGTCCGGTGCGGTTTCGAGGAGCGTCCGGTACTTGCGTTGGAGCCTCTCTCGCTCGGAGATGTCGCGGACGACCGCCATCACCTCCGTCGACCCGTCGTCGGCGTCCAGCGGGCTGAGGCTGATGTCGACCGGAAACGTCGACCCGTCCTTCCGCCGCGCGCGCAGGGACAGCCCCGCACCCATCGGTCGGGACCGGGGGTCGTCGACGTACGAGTCGACCTTCTCGGCGTGTCCGTCGCGGTTGCACTCGGGGACGAGTCGCTCTACCGGCTCGCCCTGGAGTTCGGACGGTTCGTAGCCGAACAGGTCTGTCACGCGGTCGTTGGCTCGAACGACGTTCCCGCCGTCGTCGACGACGACGATCGCGTCCGGGGCGGCGTGGAAGTAGGCTGCGAACCGTTCGTCATCGGCGGAGCGTGCTGAAGTCACTGTTGGCTCGTCGTGCCTAGTTGGAACGACCACGGTGGTTTAATTGTTACCAAAGTGTCGTCGTCCCGGCGCTCCCGGCGGTCGGGCCGCCACGCGTCCGGGCCTGTCGATTCTCAGTCCGCGGGATTTCAGACGTACGTTTTTAGGTCCCCCGTACGGATGCTCACACATGCTAGTTCGAGAGCTGATGACCGAGTCGGTCGTGACCATCGAGAGCGGTGGCACCGTGCAGGAGGCGGCGGCCCAGATGCTCCGTCACGGCGTCGGGAGCGTCATCGTGACCCGCGAGGGAACGCCGGCGGGAATCGTCACGAAGTCGGACCTCCTGTACGCGGGCGTGGCCTCCGAAAAGCGGTTCGAACGGATTCCGCTGGAGACGGTCGTGAGCCATCCGGTGGTGACCGTCGACCCCGACGACAGCGTCGAACGGGCCATGTCGCTGATGAAGGAGAACTCGACCAGACACCTCCCGGTGACCGCCGACGGCGAACTTCTGGGCATCGTCACGACGACCGACGTCGCGATCCACCACCGGAATCGCTCGGACGAGGTGGCGGCGATTCGACGCGAGCAACACGGCGTGAGCGACGGCAAAGACGAGTCGACCGGCATCGAACGCAGCAATCGCATCCCCCAGTGAGCGGCGTTCGGCGACCGCGCGACGGGACGCTTTTAGGCCGCCCCCGAGTACTGGAGCCCGTGAACACGCTGGCTCCGGCGGGCGAGGACAGGTGGCGACTGCCCCAGCACGCCCACGTCGTCGTCTACGACGAGCGCGAGCGGGAGCTGTTGACCGTCTACGACTGCGGGGCGGCCCAGAAACCGCCGTCGGCTCAGGTGCTCGGGAACCTGGTCCGGGTGAGGGCCGACCACGAACTGGACCGCACCGTCACGGGCTACGTGGTCCGGATGCGCGAAGCCGCGGTGCTGGAACGGCAGGGCGACGACCACTGGCTCATCGCGAGCGAGTAGCCGGCCCGAACTACCAGTTCGCCCGAGCAAAAGCCCTATTCGCCTCCTTCTCGTACCGGAATCATGGATTCGAGGCCGACGGAGGTCGTCGAGACGCTCGCCACGCTCGACCGACTCTGTGCGGAGTGCGAGCCGATAACGGCCAGCGACCTCGCCGACGAGTTCGGCTGCTCGCGGGGGGTCGCCGCCGAACGGCTCGACCGACTGGCCGACCGGGGCGAGCTGAAGTGCAAGCGGGTCGACTCGGCGTCGGGTCGCACCGACGAGGGGGCGCGCGTGTGGTGGCGGCCCCCGGACGCGGGCGACCTCGACCGCGCGCGGTTCCGGTCGCTGGTCGAGGCGGTCGACGAGTACGCCATCTTCATGCTCGACCCCGAGGGCCGCGTCGTGACGTGGAACGAGGGAGCCAGCCGCATCAAGGGCTACGACGCCGAGGAGATAATCGGCCGGCACTTCTCGGCGTTCTACGCCGACGGGGACGTCGCCGACGGACGCCCCGAGCGCAACCTCGCGGCCGCCCGCGAGCAGGGCCACGTCGAGGACGAGGGCTGGCGCGTCCGCGCGGACGGCACGGAGTTCTGGGCGAACGTCCTCATCACCGCCATCCGGGACGACGACGGGGCACTCCAGGGGTTCGCGAAGGTTACCCGCGACATGACCGAGCGGCGCGAACACGAGCAACAGCTCCGCCGCGAGCGCGACCAGACCGCCCAGATTCTCGCGACCTCGCCGATTCCGATGTCGGTCCGGGACGCCGAGGGCGACGTGGTGATGGCCAACGAGCGGATGCAGGCGCTCCTCGAACTCTCCGAGGCGGAACTCCACGACGACGCGGAGGCCATCGCGGAGGTGGACGTCTTCGACCCGGACGGCGAGCCGGTCGGTCCCGACGAGCTACCCGCTCGGGAGGTCGCGGCGACCGGCGAACCCGTGTCCGACGTGAGCCTCGTCGTCGAGCAGTCGGACGGCGACCGGCGGTGGCTCTCGATGGACTCGACCCCGGTGTTCGGCCCCGACGGCGACCTCGAGCGAATCGTGACCGCCGCCGAGGACGTCACCGAACTCAAGCAGCGCGAGCGCGAACTGGAGACCGAACTCGGCGAGATTCTGGGTCGCATCTCCGACGCGTTCTACGCGCTCGACGAGGAGTACCGATTCACCCACGTCAACGGCCGGGCCGCCGAACTTCTCCAGCGCTCCGAAGCGGAACTGCTCGGCGAGAACCTCTGGGACGTGTTTCCGGAAGCGGCCGAGCTACAGCCGGTCCGGGACAGCTTCCGGACCGCGATGGAGACCCAGGAGCCGACCAGCTACGAGGTGTACTTCGACGTGCTCGACATCTGGGTGGAGGCAAACGTCTACCCGTCCGAGACCGGCGTGTCGGTCTACTTCCGGGACGTCTCAGAGCGCATCGAACGCGAGCGAGACCTCCGCGAGTCCGAGCGACGCCACCGGACGCTCGCCGAGAACTTCCCCGACGGCATCGTCACCCTGTTCGACGACGACCTGCGGTACACGCTCGCCGCCGGGGAGGCGTTCGACAGGGTCGACGTCGCTCCCGAGGACCTCGAAGGGCGAACGCCCCGGCAGGTCTGGAACGACGAGGAGACGGCCGAGGCGCTCGACGCCGCGTGTCGAGCGGCGATCGACGGCGAACACGAGTCGGTCGAAGTCGAGTACGCCGACCGCGAGTGGATAATCTACGCGGTCCCCATCGCGGACGAGTCGGGCGACGTGTTCGCCGGGATGACCATGGCGCTGGACATCACCGAGCGCAAGGAGCGCGAGCGTCGGCTGGAACGGTTCGCCAGCGTCATCTCCCACGGCCTCCGGAACCCGCTGGAGATAGCCCAGATATACCTGAACATGGCGCGGGACGACGGCGACGCCGACGACTTCGAACAGGTCGAGCAGGCGCTCGACAGGATGGAGACCATCATCCAGAACCTGCTGGCGACCACCGTCGAGGGGAAGACGGCGTCGCACTCGGAACCGGTCTCGCTGTCGTCGGTGAGCCGGGACGCGTGGCGGAACGTCGAGAGCCGGAACGCGACCCTCGACGTCGCCGAGGACGCCGGAGCGGTGGTCGCCGACGACGAGCAGCTACAGACCGCCCTGGAGAACCTGTTCCGGAACACCGTCGAACACGGGGGCGAGGACGTCACGGTCCGGGTCGGGCGGCTGGACGACGCCGAGAGCGACTCGCGCGCCGGCTTCTTCGTCGCCGACGACGGCCCGGGCATCCCCCCGGCCGACCGCGAGGCGGTGTTCGAGTACGGGTTCACCTCCCGGAGCGGCACGGGCATCGGGCTCGCGGTCGTCCGGGACGTCGTGGACGCTCACGACTGGCGCATCTCGGTCACCGACGGGCGCGAGGGCGGCGCGCGCTTCGAGGTTCGCGGCGTCGAGGACGGGCGCGAGGGCGGCCCCGGGGAGCAGTAACACCGCGCCGAATCGGGTCCGGGTATCGAGTCGCGGCCCCTACAGCGGCTCGACGAGGTCCGCCAGCGCGGCCTCGGGGTCGTCGGCCTTCGCCACGCCGCTGGCCAGCAGGACGCCCGCCGCACCCAGCTCGCGGGCCGCGGTCACGTCCTCGCCGGTCGAGATGCCCGCGCCGCAGTAGACCGCCACCGAGTCGTCGACCGCCTCGGCGGCCGCCACCGCGTCGGTCACGACGTCGGGGTCGGCCGTGCTGACCGGCGTCCCCGTGCCGATGAGTTCCGGCGGCTCGACCGCCACCGCGTCGGGGCCCAGCGTTGCGACCGCGCCGATCTGGTCGGGGTTGTTGGCGCAGACGCACGTCTCCAGTCCGGCGCGCTCGGCGGCGTCGAGCGCCGAATCGATGTCGGCGAGTTTCAGCCGGCGCTCGGAGTGGTTGAGCAGCGTGCCGGTCGCACCCGCCTCGGCGGCGGCCGCCGCGAGCGTCGACCCGGTGTGGCTCCCGTGGTCGACGGGGCTGACGTGCTGGGCCCACGTCTCGACGCCCGTCTCGGCCACGCGTTCGAGGTGGGCGGCCTGGGGCGCGACGCCGACGGGGACGCCCGAGGCCTCGCTCACGTCGCGGGCGGCCCGCGCTATCTCGACCGGGTCGCAGGGGTAGGCTTTCAGGTTGACGACGACTTTCATACCCGAATCGACCGCCGCGCGGGACAAATAGGTTGCGAGAGCGGATACGGGTCGCGTTCAGAGACGCAGCGACGACTGGAATCGAGTCCTCGAAAGCCCTCGCCCGTTCATCCGCCAGGGACGTGGACTGATTCACCGAGCGCACTCGGTCAGAGGTCGCGCTTATCTGAACACGACCCACCAACCGAAGCGTGAGCTACAGCGACCAGCCGATACGAACTAGCAGTTCCTCCGCGAGCGAACGGACGTGAGCGAGCGGCCCAAGGGAGGACCACCGGAGGACAAACCACGTCCTCCGAGCCTTCGGTCACTCCGTTCCCGAAGACGACGGGACGACCGCCGCGTCTGCGGGAGCGCAGCGACCGCAGGCTCGTCAGAGCGACGCTCTGACGGTGGTTTTGGTCGAGCTTTTGCCGGGGAGCCGGGCGCGCGTCTCGTCGCACGCCCCGCGAGCGCACCGGAAGACGAACCGCGTCTTCCGAGCCGTGGCTCACTTCGTTCGCCAAGACAGCAAAAGGTCGTTGTTAATCTTTCCGCTTGACCACGTCGCCGAGCGTGTACTCGCCGGTCGACCCGCCGCCGCTCCACTCCGCGTCGTCGTCGGCCGAGCCGCCGGCCGTCAGCGAGAAGTCGAACTTGCGCTCGAGCTTGCGCTGGACCTCGTCGCTCGGGAGCACGTCGCCCCGTTCGAGCTTGCGGATGAGGCTGGCCTTCTCGTTGAGGTCGTCGGCGAGGTCCTCCTGGCTCAGGCCGGCGTCCTCGCGGGCGCTCCGGATGCGCTCGTCGTAGTCCTGGGCGAGCTCGTCCATGTCGTCGAACATGTCCGAGCGCCGGGTCTGGGACGACCCCGACGACCCGCCGGTCGACGAGGACGACCCCGACGACGAGGAGGTCGAGTACTTCGTGGACGTGGTACTCGTCTCCTGGGTCTCGACCTCGGTCCCGAAGTCCGCGCAGTCGTCGCAGACCTCCAACTCGGCCCCCTCGACCTTGACGGTCTTCGGGGACCCCGTCTCGGCACCGCACATCTCACACTGAACCATACCCGTGGCTAGTTCTCGACCGCTCTTAAATTCCACGCCACGAGCGGAACCCGCGGAGGCCCGCGCGCCGCTGGGCGCTCGCGGAGAACGGGCGCTCGAAGCCGGGACTCCCCTTACCGCAGTCGGTCGTTCTGGTCCCGGAGGAAGCCAAAGCCCTGCTTGACCTCGTCGCTTCGTTCGAAGTACTTGAGGATTCGGCGACACTTCTCGCGCGAGAGCCGCGTCTCGCGCGTCAACTCGAACAGGGAGTCGACCTCCTCGGCGACCTCGAGGAACTCCTCCATCGTGATGTGTCTGTTCGCCGGGAGGATGTCGTCGAGGTCGACGTTGATGCCTGATTCGCCCGGTCGCTCGTTCGTCATGTGAGCGCTCCGTTTGTTTCCGAAGAGGGGAAGGTTGAAAAAGCTAACTGTTCGCGGAACTACGACAGCGCCCGCCACGCGTAGTAGAACCGCTGGAGCGCCGTGAGGTGTCCCACGACGGCGAACACCGCGAGCAGCCATCCGACCGGCGACAGACCGGCGGGCGTCGCCGACACGAACGCCGCGAGCACGCCCGTCGCGCCCATCAGCGCGAGCCGGTCGGCGCGCCCGAGCAGGCCGCCGTACACCCTGTCGAGGTCGACCGCCTGGGCCTGCGTCCCGAGGTAGGAGGTCATCAGCACGCCCGTTACCGCCGCCAAGCCGAGCGCGTAGCGGTCGATGCCCGCCGCCAGCCCGACGATGACGACGACGTCGGCGTACCGGTCGAGGACGTGGTCGAGCAGGTCGCCGGCCTTCGAGTCGGTGCCGAGTTCGCGGGCCAGCGCGCCGTCCAGCAGGTCGAGCCAGCCGTTCAGGAACACGAGCAGCGCCGCGACGAGGTACCAGGCGGGGTCGGTGCCCGCGAGGTAGAACGCCGCGCCCGCGCCGCCGGCCAGCGCGAACGCCACCACGCTGACCGCGTCCGGGGTGAGCCCGAGTCTGGTCGACAGCGAGACGAACGGGCCGAGCAGCCGGTCGGCGACCGGGCGGAGCTGGTCGAGCGTCATAGGTACTCGACGAAGTCCACCTCCCCGGCGCTGGGGTCGCGCTCGCCCGCGAGGACGGCCAGAATCTCGGCCGCGACCGCCTCGGGGTCGCACTCGGTCGCGTCTATCTCGTAGACGTTCTCGATGCCGTGTTCGCTCACGGCCGCCGAGAGGACGACGTCGAGGGCCTCGCTCTCCGCGTTTTCGGTGGCTTTCGCCTCGGACTCGCCGCGGTCGCGGAGGCGTCGCTCCAGTTCCTCGGGGTGACACCGCAGGACGACCACCCTGTCGACGTCGAGGTGGTGGGCGAGGTGCGACTCCACGAGCAGGTCGTCGCGGCCCGCGAGTCGCTCGCCGACCGCGTCGAGGTCGGCCACGAGGCTGTCGCGCTCGGCGTCGCGGTCGGTCCACAGCTCCTCGTCGCGTATCAGGTCGTTGAGGTGGACCACGTCGAGGTCGCGGTCCGCGAACGCCGGGTCGGCTTCGAGCGCCTCGACCGCCGTGGTCTTGCCCGTTCCGGGCGTCCCCGTGACCGCGACCCTCACGAGGCGAGCACCTCGTTGAGTGCCGCGACCGCGCGCTCGGTCTCGGCCTCGGTGCCGCAAGTGATGCGGACGCAGTCGGGCAGGCCGAAGCTCGTGCAGTCCCGCACGATGACGCCCCGGCGCTGGAGTTCGTCGGCGACCGCGCTGGCGTCGCCGACTTCCGCGAGGACGAAGTTACCGTGGCTCTCCCACGTCGGAGCGTCGAGGTTCTCGCGGACGTACTCGCGCGCCCACGCGGCGGTCTCGACCGTCTTCCGGGCGTGCTCGTCGTCGTCGAGCGCGGCGAGGCCGGCCCGGCAGGCGATTTCGCTCGCCGCGAACGGCGTGTTGACCCGCGCGTAGGCGTCGGCCCACGCCTCGGGGACGATTCCGTAACCCAGGCGGACGCCCGCCAGCCCGTACACCTTCGAGAACGTCCGGACGAGCGCGACGTCCTCGCGCTCGTCGACGAGTTCGACCGCGCTGGGCGCGTCGGCGAACTCGCCGTAGGCCTCGTCGACCACGACCAGCGTGTCGGGGTCGGTCTCGGCCGCAATCGACTCGATCGCGTCGAGGTCGAACCGCTTGCCGGTGGGGTTGTGCGGGCTGGTGAGGTAGACGACGCGCTCGCCGTCGTAGTCGTCGAGGACCGTCTCGGCGGTCAGTGCGAAGTCGTCGGCCTTCGAGACGCCGTACTCCCGGACCTCGCCGTGGTGGTACCGGGCGCTCATGCCGTAGTAGGCGAACCCGGGGTCGGGGACGAGGACCTGGTCGCCGGGCGCGAGCATCGCCCGCGAGAGGTAGTCGAGTACGCCGTCCCCGCCGTTGGCGAGCCACACCTGTTCGGGCGCGACGTCCCACCGGTCGGCCAACTTCTCGACGAGGTCGGCGTGGGAGGCCTTCGGGTACGAACTGGCCGACCCGGCGGCGTCCCGGATGGCCGCGACCGCGTCGGGACTCGGGCCGAACGGGTTCTCGTTCGACGCGAGCTTCACGAGGTCGTCGGGGTCGAGTCCGAGTTCCCGGGCGACCTCCTCGACGCCCCGTCCGGCCTGATACACGGTGTGTCCGGAGAGGTCCCGTGGTTCCATGTTCGGGAGGTGTGGGCGACCCACCTTAAGCGTGCTCACCTCCGGCAAGAGGGGCCTCGTCGCCCGCGTCCGTAAACTGTCCGACGGAACGGCGAATGGGGATACTGTCAGGCTCCGCCCAGTATACATAAGGAGAGTCCGGTGGTGAATTCTCTCGGGGAGATTGATTATGGCACGAGACAACCGGAGCCGGTGGGGCGGACGCCACGACCAGCAGCAACACGACGAGACGAGCGGCCGCGAGCAGGGCCGATACGCGTCGGGCGGCCGAGACCGACCCCGAGGGAGCGGTGGCGAGGGGACGTCCCAGCACCGAGGGTCCGGACGCGGAGGTCAGCGTGGACGCGGCCAGCGTGGCTCCCAGCAGTCCGGCAAGCGGGGCCAGCACGGCCAACACGGCCGGGGTCAGCAGGGTCAGCACCGCCAGACGGACCAGCAGTCCGGTCGGGGCCAGCAGGACCAGCACCGAACCGGCCGCGACCGGATAGGCCAGCGAGACGCCGGCGAACAGGGCCGGCACCTGACCTCGGGACAGCGGGGCGGTGACCAGCAGGGCCAGAGCCAGCACGGCCAGCATCACGGGGGCCAGCGAGGCGGGAACCGGGGTCGACAGGGCGGCCAGCGCCACGACGTCGGCCAGAACCAGGGTCGCGGCCAGCGGGACCACGACGAGAGCGCCGTCCACCAGCAGAGCCAGCAGGGCGGCCAGGGGACCGGCGGACACGAGGAGGGTCGTCGGAGCCAGCAAGGCCACCAGGGTCAGCAGGGCCGCCAAGGTCAGCAGGGCCAGAGCCAGCGCGGCCAGCGGACGGGCCAGCGAGGACGGTCTCAGCAGCGCCAGCGTCACGGAGGCCAGCAGAGCCACCAAGGCCAGCAGGGTCGGCAGACAGGACAGCACGGTCGCCAGCAGGGCGAGTCCGGCGGACGCGAGTCCGAGCAGACCCAGTACGGCGGGAGTGCCGAGAGCGCCTACAGCGCGACCGAGCAGACCGCCATGCGCGACGAGAGCCGTCGGACCCAGCGCCACTGACCGCGTCGGCCGACCCTCGTCACGGACCGCACCGTCCGGCGCTCGTACTTCTTTCGCCGACCCGACGACCGTCCTGGCCGCCCGGAGGCGTCTCGCGATAGTCCGTTGCCCTCCGAGCGCGCGTCGCGACCCGAGCCCCGCGGACCCGGGCCACAGCCCTCTTTGTCGCGTCCGGCGTGGTCGGTCCATGGTCGAACTCGGATACACGCTGTCCAGCGAGGAACACCCGCCGACCGACCTCGTCGACCACGCGGTCCGCGCCGAGGACGTGGGCTTCGACTTCGTGTCGATATCCGACCACTTCCACCCGTGGATTAGCGCGCAGGGCCACGCCCCGTTCGTGTGGTCCACGCTCGGGGGCGTCGCCCGCGCGACCGACGACGTGGACGTGGGCGTGGGCGTGACCTGTCCCATCGTGCGCGTCCACCCGGCCATCGTGGCGCAGGCGGTGGCGACGGTGACCGCGATGTTCGAGGACGCGGGCCAGCAGTTCTACGTCGGCGTGGGGACCGGCGAGAACCTCAACGAGCACGTGCTGGGCGACCACTGGCCGACCCACGCCGTCAGGCTCGACATGCTCGAGGAGGCGGTCGCGGTGATGCGGAAGCTGTGGACCGGCGAGATGGTGAGCCACCACGGCGACCACTACACCGTCGAGAACGCGAAGCTGTTCACCACGCCCGAGGCGGACCCGCCGGTCTGCGTGTCGGCCTACGGCGAGACGACCGCCGAGCGGGCCGCCGACTTCGGCGAGGGCTTCTGGTCGGTCGGCCCGCAGGACGTGGTCGAGACCTACGAGGCGGCGGGCGGCGAGGGGCCGAAATTCAGCCAGCTCACGGTGTGTTACGCCGACAGCGAGGACGAAGCGGTCGACGTCGCCCACGAGAACTGGCCCAACAGCCTCCTGCCGGGCCAGTTGGCGACCGAACTCGAAACTCATCGGCTGTTCGAGCAGGCGACCGAACTGGTGAGCAGGGACGACGTGCGCGAGGCCGACAGCATCGTGACCGACCCGGACCCCGAGACCCACGTCGAGACCCTCCGGGAGTTCGCCGACGCCGGCTACGACCACGTGTACGTCCACCAGATCGGTCCCGACCAGGAGTCGTTCTTCGAGTTCTACGAGGCCGAGGTGCTGCCCGCGTTCGACTGACCGGGGCCGGGCCAGCGCTCGCCCGCCCTCGAATCGGCCGCTCGCCGAATCGAAGCTAAAACCCGCGTTTCACTCATCCATAACTTTACGAGGTCGGAGCGTCGCAACGAGAACATGACACGCGACGCGCGACGCTGGCTCGTCCCGGTGGCGCTCGCGCTGCTGGTCGCCTTCGCCGGCTGTTCCGGCAGCGGCGGGGGCGACGCCGGCGGCGCTGCGACCATGAGCGGGGACGCGGCCGACATGGATGCACAGGCGACGGCGGCCGAAGGCGGCGACGACTCGGCGGTCAGGCAACAGGACTCCGCGACCGGCGAGCGAGCGCTGATACGGAACGGCACGGTCACGCTCGACGTCGACGACTACGAGTCGACCCGAAGCAACCTCACGCGGGAGGTTCGGGGGCTCGGCGGGTACGTCAGCGACACCGACGAGCGGGTCCACACCCGCGACAACGAGTCGTGGACCGACGGGGAACTGGTCGTCCGGGTGCCGAAGGAGAACTTCTCGACGCTGGTCAACCGGACCAAGCGGGCCGGCGAGGTCCGGCGGGCCACGACCAGCACGACGGACGTGACCGATCAACTGGTCGACCTCGACGCGCGACTGGAGAACCTCCAAAGCCAGCGCGCACAGCTCCGCGAGCTGTACGACGAGGCCAACGAGACCGAGACCGTCCTCCAGATACAGGAGCGCCTCTCGGAGGTCCAGACCGAGATCGAGCAGATCGAGGCCCAGCGCGAGGCCCTGCGGGACCGCGTCGCCTACTCGACGCTGACGGTCCGGCTGAACGAGAACCCGCCCGAGACCACCGACACCCGCGACGTCGACCGCTGGTACGACACCGGCCTGATTTCGGCGTTCGTCTCGTCGCTCCACGGCGTGGTCGTCGCGGCCCGGGCGCTCGCGGTCGGGGCCGCCTACGCCGCGCCGTACCTGCTCGCGTTCGGCGTCCCCGTGGTCGGCGCGGTGGCGTTCTGGCGGCGGCGGAGACGCTCGACCTCGGTTCCGGAGGTCAGCGAGCCCGCGCAGATGGACGCCGGAGACGACGGAGCGAGCGAGAGCGAGAGCGAGTAGGCGTCCGGGTCGACTTCGACACTCCGTCTTCTCGGACGATTCGGGACGGTCGGCCCGACGTGCGCTGGTTTTTCGCTCTCCCTCGGCGTGCGCTGATTGCGTCTTCAGGTCCGGCGCGTGCTGGCGCGCTCTCTCGTGAGCGCGCCATCTCGCGCGAGGGCTGAGGACCGCAGCGAAGCGAGGACCGCAAGCGGGGGGGAGGACGAGGTGCGTTGCTGTGCGATCGCGGTGCGAGAGTAGGCGGTGCAGTGCGGTGCGGTCTCTCAGAGGCCTCGGCAGAAGCTAGCTCGAATTCGGCGTTCGACAGGAGAGAATTGCAATCAAGAACCGAGCTACTGCTTGAGCCGATGAGTAACCGCACGGCACGACACCGCACAGCACCCGCACCGCAACCGTGACGGCGGTCCTCGTACCTCCCCAGCCGCTTGCGTCGTCTGCGAACCACGTTCGCAGATCAGCGAGACGAGTCGGTATACCGACGCGTCTCGCTAGCCTCCCTTCGGTGCGCTACTCAGCCACCGGAAGACAAACCGCGTCTTCCGAGCCGGCGGTCGCTTGCTCGCGGCTTCGCCGCTCGCTGTTCGCGGCGCGAAGCGCCGCCCATCGCTCCCGACGACCTCGCACGAGATGGCGCGACACGAGGTCGCGCCAGCGCGCGCCGGAGATGACCTCGAACGAGCGCGCAGAGGTAACGTCGAACAAGCCCGCCGAGTAGTGACGCCGAGTAGTTCCGACGCGACTCGACCCGGAATCGCTCACAGCCGTTCGTCGACGTGGTCTGCGGCCTTCAGCGCGAGCGCGGCGATGGTGAGCGTGGGGTTCATCGCGCCGCTGGTGACGAAGACGCTGCTCGACGCGACCGAGAGGTTCCGCAGGTCGTGGGTCCGGAGTCGGGGGTTCACCACGCTCTCGTCGGGGTCGGTCCCCATCCGGGTCGTGCCCATGTGGTGGTACGCCGGGCCGGTCTCCTCGGGGCCGACGGTCCACGCGACGTCGACGCCGAGTTCGTCGAGGACCGCGCGCTGGATTTCGTTCGCGCGCCGGAGGCCCGCCTCCGTCCGGGCGTCGACGCGCCAGTGGATTTCGGGCACCGGGTTGCCGTGGTCGTCGGTCGTCGAGGGGTCGAGTTCGATGCGGTTGTCCTTGCGGGGTCGCTGGCCGACCAGTCCGCCCATCGCGATGGCGTTGCCGTACCCCTCCCGGAGGGTTTCGAGCAGGTCGTCGCCCCACTCGTCGCCCGACAGCGCCGTCTCGACCGGCGAGGGACCGGCGTAGTTGAGAAACTCCAGCTTGATGCCGTCGGGCGTCGGCTCGTCGCGCGACCACGCGGGAATCCCGCCCGCCGTCCCCGCGGTCCCCTGCGTCGGGTCGTCGTAGAACTGGTGGCACTCGCTGGTCATGAACCCGACGTGGTTCTGGCGCGTCGCCCGGTCGAGCGTGCCGCCGGCACCTGCGAACAGGTGTTCCATGAAGTACCGGCCGACCGCGCCCGAGGAGTTGGCGAGGCCGTCGGGGTACTGGTCGGAGTTCGACAACAGGAGGAGCCGGGGAATCTCGACCCCGCCGGCCGCCAGTACGAACTCCCGAGCCTCCTGTCGGTAGGTCTCGCCGTCGGGCGTCGCATAGACGGCGGCGGTCACGCGCTCGCCGTCCTCGTGGTGGGCGAGGCGCTGGACCGGCGCGCGGTCGAGTACCCGCGCGCCCTCGGACTCGGCCTTCGCGACGTGGTGGTCGGCCGAGTACTTCGCGCCGGAGGGACAGACCGGCTGGCAGGTGCCGTAGCCGACGCAGGCGCTCCGGTCGTCGTACCCCTCGGAGTTGCGGGCGCTGGGCACCGAGTGCATCGTCACGCCGAGGCGCTCGCAGGCCTCTGCGAAGATGGAGTCGCTGTAGGAGGGCTCGAATCCGGGCATGGGAAACGGCTCCTCGCGGGGCGGCGCGTAGGGGTTGTCGGCCGCGCCGGCCACGCCCAGCGCCGACTCGGCCTCGGCGTAGTAGGGCCGGAGGTCGGCGTAGTCGATTGGCCACGGCTCGAAATCCGACTCGTGGAGCCGCATCACCATCCCCTGCCAGTGGAGCGTGGTGCCGCCGACGCCCTTGACCCGGGTGCGGTTGAGCGGGTAGAACCACTCGCCGGCGGAGGCGTACTCGTCGCGCGGCCCGCCCATCTCCCAGACCGAGAGCGGGTCGTGGCCCGGCCGGATGGCGCGCTCCATCCGGCGCTCGCGGTCCTCGTCGTCGAATCGCTCGCCGGCTTCCAGCACCACCACGTCGTACCCTTCGCCGGCGAGTCGGTGGGCCGCGAGCGCGCCGGCCGGGCCCGCCCCGACCACGCAGACGTCCGCGCGCGGCGACGGGGTCCGGTCGGCGGCCCGGCTCATTCGTCGCGCCCTCTCGCAGCCTCGGGGCCCCGGCGGTAGCTGTCGGTTCCGCCCGGGTGGCCCTGCGGGTTCTCGATGCCGACGAGTTCGCCGCCGGTCGGCGAACTGTACAGCGCGTACAGCAGGTCGTTGACCGCGTAGTAGCGGACGCGCTCGGGGTCGCTCCCCGCCGGGTCGGGGTCGGCCCCGTCGACGGTCATCTCCTCGAGGACCGACGCGCGCGTCTCGGCGTCGAGCGTCCGGAAGTCGGCGTCGTGCCACGTCCGGGCGTACTCGTCGAGGGTCGCGAGCGCGTCGGCCATCCCCTCGCGGTACTCCGGGCGGTCGGCGGTCCGGCCGACGGCGTAGGTCCGGACGAACTCCTCGACGCCGGACACCTCCGAGGGATAGACCACGTCGGCGACCGCGAGCAGCGTCGCCAGTCGCCCTTCGGTGAGCGAGTCGCTGTCGTCGACGTGGTCGCGAGCGCTCGGCGCTTCGACGAGGTCCGCGTCGGTGCCCAGAACCGCACCCGCCCCGACGGCCGCGCCGCTGGCGGCCAGCGCGGCCAGCGCGTCCCGGCGACTCAGTTCCATCGCGCCGAGTTAGGCAAGCCTAAAACTTATGGGTTGCCATGTAGATGCGCCCGACCGGAACGACGGGGACCGGGGACTCGACCGAACGTGGAGTCGTCGCTCCGGCGCGATTCGGTCGAGCGGCCCCTCTCGCTCGCGACGTGCTTCCGGCACACTTTAAGTGAAAACCGCCCGTAGATTCGCCTGTATCCATGAAACTCACGTACTACGGCCACTCGACCTACCACGTCGACGTCGACGGCACCGAACTCCTCGTCGACCCGTTCTTCGACAACCCGAAGACCGACGCCGACCCCGAGGAGCTCGACCCCGACTACGTCCTCCTGACCCACGGCCACGCCGACCACATCGGCGACGTGGACCGCTACAGGGGAGCCACGCTGGTCGCGACGCCGGAGGTCGTCTCGTACTGTCAGGACGAGTTCGGCGAGTTCGACGCGGTCGGCGGCATGGGGATGAACCTCGGGGGCACCGTCGAGTGTGGCGACGCGTACGTGACGATGGTCCGGGCCGACCACACCAACGGGATGGAGACCGACTACGGCGCGACCGGCGGGATGCCCGCCGGATTCGTCGTCAGCGACACCAAGCCCACGCAGGTCGCCGACGCGGAGAGCCGGACCTTCTACCACGCGGGCGACACCTCGCTGATGTCCGAGATGCGCGACGTCATCGGCACCTTCCTCGAACCGGACGTGGCCGCCGTCCCCATCGGCGACCACTTCACCATGGGGCCGGCCCAGGCCGCCGTCGCGGTCGACTGGGTCGACGCCGACTACGCGCTTCCCATCCACTACGACACCTTCCCGCCCATCGAGCAGGACCCCGACGACTTCCGGCGCGAGGTCGCGGCCACGGGCAGCGACGCGGAAGTCGAGGTGCTCGACGGCGGCGAGACGTTCGACCTCGCCGACGCGCTCGACTACTGAATCGAGTCCGCAATCGCCTCGGCCTCCGCTCGTTTTCCGGCCCGTCGTTCCGCCGGGAAAGCAATACTTAGGGGTCTGGCGGGCGACCGTTCGGACGCATGTCGAAGAACGTCACCACCGTCTCCGAGGAGGGGTACGCGTCCGACAACGAAATCCGCGACTTCGATCTCACCATCGACGCCACGGGCGAGGAGGGCCCCGACACGCTCGAAGCCCTGCTCGCGGCCTACGGCTCGTGTTACGTCCCCGCGCTCCGAGTCGCGGCCGAGCAGCGCGACGTCGGCGACCTCGGCCGAGTCGAGATCGACGTGAACGGCGACCTCAACGACGACGACAAGTTGGCGGCCGTCCAGTTCTCGGTCCGGACCGACGCCGACCTCGACGGCGAGCAGGCCGACGACGTGGTGGCGCGGGCCAACGAACTCTGCAAGGTCCACGACGCGCTCAAGGCCGACCTCGAAGCCGACATCACGGTCGAGAGCTGAGCGACGCCACCGCGCGACCGCTTGCGAACGCGATTTTTGGCTCGCCGAACCGGACGCCGTGTTCGGCGTGGCGCGGTTTCGCTGATGTCACGTCGTTGATTCGCGACGGTGTTTAATAGCCAGCCGCTCCTGTTCGAATACAGTATGGCCGACGATTCCGGACATCGCGAGGAATCCGACCTCCAGGACCTCCCGAGCGGGGAACCGACCCTCTCGGAAGCGATACTGGAGTTAGATCACGTCTACGAAGCACTGGGCCATCCACGGCGTCGATACCTCTGTTACACGCTCCTCGAAGACACGGCGTGGTCGATGACCGATTTGGCGACGAAAATCGCCGCATGGGAGAACGACGTTCCCGAACAGGAGGTCACGGCGTCCCAGCGAGAACAGGTGTACGTCTCGCTCTATCACGCCCACGTTCCCAAGTTGGTCGACGAGAGGGTCGTCTCCTTCGACGACGCGACCGAGACGATCACGCCCGCCGAGAACGCCGACCAAGTCCTGACCGTGCTCGAAGGCATGGGTTCGAGCCTCAACGGCGGTCAAGAAACGCACGCACGTCGTGGGATGGACGAGCATGAGAAATAACGGCAGAACAGGAAACGACGACGACCCAACTCTCAACGAGGAAACCCATTGGCGGCAAGCCGCACAACGGCTGTACGAACCCGAACAGGACGACGAGTTGACGAACGCCGTCGTGTTCACCATCGCGGAGGCCGAGAGCGTCGAGCCGAGCGAGGTGGGCGCACCGCCACTGTACGAGGTCGTCGACGTAACCGGTATCGAAGCGGCGTTCTTCGGGTCGGGGAACGGGAAAGCGTTCCGACAGGGAACGGGAAGCGTCGAATTTCGCTACACCGAGTATCTCGTCAAAGTGAGAAGCGACGGCTGGGTGCAGGTGTACGAACCGGCCGAAACCGAATCGTCGTGATCGGCCACCGGGCATTCGTCGTGCCAGCCGACAACCCTCGCCAAGGCGTAACGCGGGTACCTCGTTTGGGACTCGATTCGTGAGCGGCGACGCCACCGCGACTCAAGCGGACTTGTCGGACCCGGCGCGTCGCTGACGGGCGGCCGAGCGAACGAACGCGTACGCCAGCCCGACCAGTCCGGCGACTAGCAGTCCGGCCGGCCCGGTCCCGAACGATATCTCTGTCGGGGTGTTGGTGAACGAGAACAGGTAGGTGACGGTCCCCGGCCGGCCGACCGTCACCGACTCGACGCCGAGCGCCAGCAGGACGTTCGGGACCACGAAGCCGAGCACGAACAGGGCGACCACGACAGCGACGGCTGCACCCACGACCGCGTCCCACACCAGCGCCGTCGCCGAGTGGGGCCGCCGCCGGTCGTCGGGCCGACCCAGAATCCGCACGCCGGTCGTGCCGTCCTCGACCCGGACGTGCGGTGGATAGCCCAGCACCGTCAGCACCATCCAGAGGTCGCCCACCGCGCCGCCGGCGTTGGCCGCGAGCGGGACGACCAGCCACCCCCATCCGAACGCGACCAGCAGCGCGACCCCAACCAGCGTGAGTACCACCAGAGGTGCGAGCGCCACGACGACGAACTGGTTCCGGGCGAATCGATGGTCGGTCGTGGCGTAGGCGTACGGCAACACGAAGTGCGCGAGACCGATGCCGTATCGCGGTCGGCCGCCGTAGTACCGGATGGCGAGGCCGTGGACCCACTCGTGGGGGACGATTATCGCGGTCACGAGCACCGCGAACGCCAGCAGTTCGAGCGCGAGGTTCCACCAGCCGACGTCCGAGACCCGGAACGCGAACGTCCCTTCGGTCCCCGAGAGGACGCCGTACAGTCCGCCGAACAGGCCCAGCGCGACGAGGAAGCCGAGCGTGCTGACGACCGTCCACTGGAGGGTCAACTCCCGCGAGAGGTCGAACTCGGCAAGCAACGTCTCGGCCCCGTCGTCGCCCTCGGTATCGGTCTGCGCGGTCATCCCCACGGGGTACGACCGACCGGCCCTTCAGGTTTCACCCGTGCGAGCAGTAGCCCGTCGCCTCGGTCCGCAGGAAAACCCTCATACCCTCCCCGGTCGAACACCCGACCATGACCGAACGCGGCTGGCAGGACCTGATAGTCGGCGACCGGATGGCGGTCGACCAGGAGTTCGCACAGCGGGTCACCGATTCGGAGTTCTCCCGGCAGGAGTGGGGGCTCGTCATGACCGCCGTCGAGTTCGACATCGAGGACCCCGGCGACGCCGACGACGCCCGCATCGTCGCCGACACCTCGAAGGTCGAGCAGGTGATGCCCGAGATGGAGAACATCCAGTCCCAGATGGGCGCGATGGGCGGTGCCGGCGGCGGCCAGCAGTCCGGCGGCGGCGGCCTCTTCGGCTCCGTGAAGGACGCGCTCGGGCTGGGCGGGGGCGGTGGCGGCGATGGCGTCGACCAGGACCGCGTGGAAGCGGCCGACCGACTCGCTCAGGAGTACGCCGACGAACTCCAGCAGCGGCTCGAATCCCAGGGCAAGTGGGCGCAGGTCCGCGAGGCCGCCAGCGAATGACCGGCTCGCGACGACGATGAGCCGAGACGGCGAGTCCGACCCGGACGCGCCGGACGACCGCGACCTGCGGTCGGGTCGGGCGGTCTCCGAGCGGGGCGGTTCGGGGCGGTTCGCGCCGGGCGCGTGGCGGTACGCGCTCGCGGCGTTCGGGCTCGCGATTCCGGCCGCGGTGCGTTCGCGGCGCTGGAGCCTCGGAGCCGTCCTGCTGGGCGTGGCGGCGCTGGTCTTCCACCGCGACCCCGACCGGACGCCGCCCGAGTCGGGCGTCCTCGCGCCCGCCGACGGCCGGGTGTCGGTCGTGCGCGAGGAGGGCGACCGCGTCCGGGTCGGCGTGTTCATGAACGTGACCGACGTCCACGTCAACCGCGCGCCGCTGGGCGGTCGGGTCGAGGCGGTCGACCACGAACCCGGCAAACACCGACCGGCGTTCTCGAAGGAGTCGGACAGAAACGAGAAGGTCCACGTCCGGTTCGTGGACCACGAGGTGACGCTGATCGCCGGCGCGTTCGCTCGCCGCATCCACCCCTACGTCGAACCGGGCGACGAACTCGCTCGCGGCCAGCGACTCGGTCACGTCTCGTTCGGCAGTCGCGCCGACGTCCTGCTTCCCCCGTCGGTCGACCCCGCGGACGTGACCGTCGAGCCCGGTCAGGCGGTCCGGGCGGGCGAGACGGTCGTGGCCCGCTCGTCGGACTGACGACCCTTCCCGCGTCGCGGTCGGTGGCCTAGTCGCTGCTGTAGTCGCCGCCGTGGAACAGCGTGAGCTCCTCGGCCTCGTAGATGTTGATGAGCTCGTTGACGATCTCGTCGTAGGACTCGTCCTCTATCCGGAGGTCCTCGAGGCGCTCGATGGTCTCCTCGTCGAGTCGTATCTCGGGCATCACCCGCGAGTAGGCCCCGAATCGCCTTAAGCCACGGGGCGCGGCCCACGGCGAGCCGCGTTTGGACCGGAGCCGTCGGCGCGCGGTTGCGCCCGGTGACGTGACTGCTCCCCGGGGACTGACGGCGCGAGGCGGTCACGCCGACCTGCCGCACCTCCGAACGTCGTCGAGCGACTACAGTGACGCGAGGTAGTTCACCCACAGCAGAACAGCCACGCCGCCGAATCCCGCCAGAACCGCCGGGATAGCGACCTTGCTGTGGTCGTCGTACAGTCTGTACCCGGAGTACATCGCGAACACGCCGAACAGCGGTATCACCACCCACGACACGACGGCCGAGGCGGCACCGCCCCACAGGTACAGTCGGCCGTCCTCGCGCCACTCCCGAATCGCGTCGCCGAACGAGGCCCTCGAGTTGCTCATATTTTCCACCGTGCTTACTGACTAGTTAGTCAGTGGTAAAAAGCTGGCCATTCGCTCGGCCGACTGACTCTCACGTCGCAGAACGTCGGTGAAAACCTCGGCGATACTTCGGCGACGTCGAATGTGTGGCCCGCCTCAGCTCCGGCGGGTGACCAGCAGCGCGCCGGCCCACGCACCCACCAGTCCGACTCGCGCGGGGGTCGCCGCGTCGCTGTCGGGCAGTTGGTCGGCGGTGTCGTTACCCGAGGTCGTCGTTTCGTTCCCGGAGGTAGCGGTCTCGTTCTCCGACGTGGCGGTCTCGTTGCCCTCGGAAGTCGTCGTCTCGTTACCGGAAGCAGCCGTCTCGTTGCCAGCCGCGGTGTCGTTCCCCTGCTGTATCTGAATCGACTCCTCGGTGAGTTCGACGGTCGCGGCCTCGTCGCTCTCGCCGATGACCTGTGCCTCGGTCACGTCCGCCGTACCGTTGTGGAAGGTCACCGAGCCGTTCTCGAACTGCTGGGGCGTGGTGAACTGGTACGCACCGTCAGCGCGGACGCTGACGTTGGTGTAACCCTGTTCGGGGCCCCACTCCTCGTACCCCGTCGAGGAGTACGGCAGGGTCATGGTGAACTCGCCGTCCGAGCCGGTCTCGGCCTGCTGGCTGTAGGTGAACCCGCTCTCTTGCCCGGGCGCGGACAACTGGACCCGCGCAGTGACCGTGGTGTTGGCCGGGCCGGTGCCCTCCACGGTCGCGCCGGGCACGCGCTCGAACGTCTTCACCCACGAGGGCGAGGTCCGGAACATGGCGTTGGGGTTCTGGACGCCCGCCTGCTGGAGCAGTTGTAGCTCGGTCTGGAGGACCTGGGCGTAACTGGACGAGTTCGCGCCCGAGGCCTCGCTCTGCTTGACGACCCGGTAGTGCTCCATCGCGGGAATCGTCTCGCTGGGGAGCGCCCCGATGCCGCCGATCTGGGCGCTGGTGTCGTTCCTGACGTACTGGCGCGCCTGCTCCATCGTCTGGAACTGCTTGACGAGGGTCTCGTTCTGGCCGGTGGGCGTCCTGAGGAACACGTCCGGGTTCGCGCCCTGCAAGCGGTCGGTGTCGACGACGACGGGGCTGGGCTCGACCCGGCTCCCGTGATAGAGGTAGAGCCGTGCCATCTGGCTCTCGTAGTAACGTTGCTCCTTCAGTTGTAACAGCTCCTGGGAGCCGCCGTTCTGGGCCTGCTGGAGGACTCGCGTGTAGTAGTCGTACCGCGAGGAGTTGTCGTCGAACACCGTCGGGGCACCGAACTTGTCGGTCGGATTGACCATCCGGTGGTCCACCATCACGTACCGGGTGTCCTCGCCCTCGTCGCCGAGCGAGTCGACGATTTGGTTGGCCCGCTGCTCGCTGGGCGCGAGCAGGTACTGGGCGGCGGTGGTCGCGCCCTCCTGGAACGGGTTGGCGTTCGGGATGCGCTCGCCCTCGACGGTGATCCAGTGGCCGTAGTCCCACCACGACATCACGCCGTACGTGCCCTCGGGGTAGTCGTAATCGCCGTCGTTCGCGCCGTAGGTGCCGTAGTAGTCGAGTTGGTCGGCGTTGCCGGCTCCGCCGTAATCGCCTTCCTCGGGCGTCTGGTTGGCCATCCAGTCGAGCGAGCCGTCCCACTGGGTGATTCCGGTCGGACTGCGCTGCCCGGCCTCGATTGCGGTGTCGGTCCTGTCGAACGAGGCGACGCCCGTGGAGCCGACGCTCGCGGGCGCGACGAGGACGGGCGTCACCAGCAGGACGACGAAGACTATCGTGAGAACCTGATACCCCTCGACGTCGGCCAACCCGTCGCGGACCGAGAAGTCGGTGAGGTTCGCCACCGAGAGGATGCGCCGGACGAGGTAGGCGTTCAGCACCGCGACCGGGACGACGAGGTAGTAGTTGAACCGGTTCTGTGTGAACGCCGCCGCGGTGATGAACGCGGCCCACACCAGCACGAGCAGGTACTCCGCGCGGTGGTCGTCGGTGCGGTAGGTCCGCCAGACCAGCCACGCGGCCGCGAGGACGGCCGTGAACAGCATCAGCCCGTACTCCCGGAGTATCACGTCGTACCACTCGATGCCGTACTGGGGCTGGACGCCCCCGGGGCGGTTCGCGAGCAGCGGCTGAGCCTCGCCGATGGTCCGGGTCTGGGCGTTCGCGCCGAACCCGACGACGCGGAGGACGTTGTTCTGGATGGTGCCGAACAGGCCGGGGAGCGCGACGTAGATGACCCCGACGATGGCGACCAGGATGCCGCCGACCGCCGCGGGGTACAGCGGCGTCGAGAGGTCGCGCTCGTCCCACGCGCGAGCGAGCCACGCCATGAAGACGCAGCCCGCCGCCACCGCGAACGCCAGCAGCGGCTGGAGCAGCGAGAACTGGGTCGGGCTGAACGCCAGCGACCCGAGCGGGACCAGCAGCAACAGCCCCGCCACGGTCATGCTGACCGCGCCCACGAGCGCGAGGTGGTCGGGGCTGACGCCCCGGACGTAGTCGGCGGTCAGCTTCAGCGCGAAGAACACGCCGAAGATGCCCACTATCAGGACGCCCGGCGGCCACGTCCAGAGGTAGAACGCGGTCGCGATGCCCGCGAGCGCGCTGTACGCGACCGGCCGCCGGAGGGCGGCGACGTCCCGGTCGGCCAACAGCTCGTAGACGGGTTTCTCGCGCTCGGCGACGGTCAGCGCGACCATCATCGCCAGCACCGCCAGCGACTGGAACAGCGGCTCGGCGACGTTGTGGTCGGCCGCCCCGACGAGGCTCCGGCCGAGGAAGGTGCCGGGGAACAGCGCGAGCACGACGGCCGCGAACACCCCGCCGATTCGGCCGCCGAGGCGCTTGCCGATCAGGTAGGTCGGGACGACCAGCAGCGCGCCGAACACCGGCGGCGCGACCAGCAGGGTCTTGGCGACCAGTTGGCTGGAGGGGTCACCGAGACCCACGACGAGGGCCGCGGTGGCGACCAACTGGTCGAACAGCGTGCCGAACTGCCCCACGCTCGTCCCGAACGGGAAGTAGGTCCACGGGTCGAACGGCATCGTGGCCGGCCAGTTCTGCACGGTGTACTCCACCTGTCGGAAGTGATACCAGGGGTCGTTGCCGGAGAAGAACACTTCGCCGTCCCTGACGAAGTTCCCGTACGACTGGAGTCGAACCCACAGCATGAACGCCATAGCGGCGGCGAGGGCGGGGACGTGATACCAGTCCTCCAGGGCGTCGAGGACCGACTCGGAGGTGTCGGTCGAGTCCTCGACCTGCTCGGTCTGCTGACTCATTAGCTTGAGGGAGTGGGAAAACGCGCATAAGCCTTGTGCATTCGCTCGTCGGCACCGGAATCCGGCCTCCGTCCGGCGGTCCGGTTAACTCTCGGAGCGGTCGCTCTCGGCCGTCGAGGTCCGGGAAAACACTCGCCGGTAGACCGGTCCCAGCACGTTCCCGGCGGTCAGCCGGAAGTGTGCGCTCGTGACCGCGAGGGCCGCGAAGTAGACCGCGGCCCCGAACCCGATGACGGCGACGACCGGAATCCAGTGGTCGAGCGCCACGGCGTCTCTGGCCCGCGAGACGACGAGGAACATCGCGAGACCGCTCGCGGCCTGTGCCGCTATCGGCTTCGGGAAGACGACGCCGTCGAACACCTCCAGACAGAGGTACTGGTAGCCGAAGAACATCACGACCTCCGCGAGCAGGGTCGCACCGATGACGCCGAGCAGTCCGTACTGGTAGCCCAGCGCGACCGCCAGCGGGACGTGGAGCGCCAGCCCGAGGACGCTTATCCGGAACGTGAGTTCGGGGCGGTCGGTCCCGTTGATTGCGGATTCGAGCGGAATCTCGTAGACGTAGACCACGTGGAACAGCGCGATGCCGACCAGCGCCGGCCCGCCAGCGCCGAACTCCGAGCCGAAGAAGGTCCGCATCAGCACGTCCGGGAGCGCGAGCGCGCCGAAGAACATCGGGATGGCCAGCAGTCCGGCGTACGACATGGCGTTGGCCACGTCGTCGCGGACGTCCTCGCCCAGCGACGACCGGCCGCTGACCTTGACCTGCAACGGGTTGCTGATGCTGGCGGTCAACTGCTGGGCGGGCGTGACCAGTCGGAGCGCGGTCTCGTAGAACCCGACGGCGGAACTCCCGGCGAACAGCGAGATGAGGATGGGGTCCATCCGCTTGTAGAGGTCGTTGACCACCGACATGGGGACGCTCCACCGGGCGAACTTCCCGGTGTAGTCGAACGTCTCCCGGGACGGAATCGCGGGCTTGACCCCGGTGACGACGAGGGCCACGGCGGCCGAGACGAAGCTCGCCAGCGCCAGGCCGAGCAGGACGCCGAACTCCTCCATCCCGACCATCAGCAGCGCGACCTGGAAGAGGAGGGTGACGACGCTCCGCCCGGTGTCGAGCCAGAACGACCGGCCGGGGAAGCCGATGCCCGCGTAGAAGCGGTTGAGTATCTGGAACGAGCCGACCGTGCTGAACACGAGCACGATGCCCAGCACGTCGTCGGCCGAGATGTCCCGAATCGGGAGCATGGGCGACGCGACCACGAAGATCGCGGCGACCACGCCCACGTAGAGGGCGTGGGCCGCGAGCCCGAGCCCGAGGTACTCGGCCGGGTCGACGTCGACCTCGCTGACCCGCTTTTTGATGGCCTTGCCGAGTCCGGCCGAGACCCGGACCAGTACCATCGCTATCGCCAGCGCGGTGTAGTAGCGCCCGACGCCGGCGGTCCCGAGCACGCGCGCGAAAATCATCACGCCGACGAAACCGAACGCCGACATGGTGAACTTCGCGGCGGCCGAAATCAGCGCCTCCCTGCCGATGTCGAGGTCGGCCGTGCTCATCGCTCAGAGGTATCCCAGCGCTTCGAGGTCGTCGTGGGGGAGTTCCTCTTTGGTCACGGGGCGGGCGGCCCCCTCCTCGAACTCGGCTTTGGCCGCCACCAGTTCGTCGTCCTCGGCGGGGTCGCCGTCGAGGGTCACCACGCCGTCGTCGGTCGCGACGTGGTCGCGGTTCATCGCGGCGTGGTTGCCGTTCGAGGCCGCGAACGCCGTCTCCCGGTCGAACGAGCCGTGGTTGTACTCCCGGCCGAGCAACAGCGTCGGCACGTCGACGAGGCTGAGGACCTCGCTGTCGGTCGGCACGTTCCGGGTCGCCAGCGGCAGGCGGAGCAGTTCGGGACACATCGTGGCGTGGTGGCCCCACTCGCCGTACTCGCCGAGGAGTTCGCCGTGGTCCGCGACGAACAGCACGCGCGTCTCGTCGGGAATCTCGTCCCAGAGCCGCCCGAGCCGGTCGTCGAGTTCCGCGACCTCGCCCCGGTAGAGTTCGCGGGCGAGTTCGGCGTCGCGCTCGCTCGCCCGACCGTTCAGCACCCGGCGAGTTATCTGCTGGGCCTCGCCCCGCGAGACCGGGCCGTCCTCGGGGTTGTACGGGTGGTGTGGCTCCATGAAGTGGAGCCAGCCGAACCACTCCTCGCGGTCGTCGGTCGCGTCGAGGAACTCCGCGACCACGTCGGCGGCGGGCCGGTACTCCCGGTCGACCGACGAGACCCGGCGCTGGACGCCCTGTACCACGTTCCACGCGCGGGAGGCGATGCCGAACAGCGTACTCTGTGGGGTCATGCGCTCGGCGACCTTGTCCTTCAGCCCCTTGCTCTCCCGACCGGGTTCCGTGAACCGGTCGAACCCGAGGTCGTAGCCGTACCGCTCCGAGAGGAATCGGTTGGTGGAGATGCCGTGCTTGTACGGCGAGTCGAGTTCGACCGCGAGGTTCGAGTCGGCGTCGACGCCCACGTCGCCGGGGTAGATGCCGCCGATGATGGACTGGAAGCACGACGGCGTGGCGGTGTTGGTCGCGAACGCCGCCGGGTGGGAGTCCCCGAGGAACTCGCGGGTGGCGGGCATGTGCCGGTAGTGGTCGTATCGGAGCGAGTCGACCGTCACGAGGAGGGTGGTGTCAGTCATTGGAATCACTTGTACCCAAGCGCGCTTAAGCGCTGTTCGACGTCGTCGTCGCTCACCTCGACGCTCTCGGACTCGACGGAGGGCTCGTACTCGCCGGTGTCGGTCGCCGAGAGTTCGACCCACGGGACGGTTTTGAGGACCGGAATCGGAACGTGGCGATAGTGGCCGTACAGCCCCCACTCGCCGAACGCCTCGCCGTGGTCGCTGGAGACGACGAGCCGGTCGGCGTCGAGGTTGTCCAACAGCAGGTCGACCTCGCCCAGCACCCACCGCAGCGTCTCCAGATACGCGGCCCACGCGTCGGCCCGCGAGAGCTGTCCCGTCTGGAGCAGGTCCCAGACCGCCGCGTCCTCGTCGTCGTCGAGCAGTCGGGCCGCCTCGGGTGCGAACTCCGCCAGCGAGGGATAGGGCGCGTGAGGTTGCATGTAGTGGACGATGAGCCGGTCGAAGTCGCGTTCGCGCGCGACCGTGATGGCGCGGTCGGTCACGGGCCGAGGCGGGTTGTTCCGGACCTCCTCGTCCCACTCGTAGGTCCACACCTCGTCGAGCAGGCCGAAGGCTTCGGGCGGCGCGGGGAACTCGTCGCCGAACCGCCGGGTGTGGGGGTTGGCGGTCACGTACGCGGTCCGGGCCATCTCCTCGCGGTACTCGTCGGTGAAGTTGTCGTGCATCCACTCCCACGAGGTCGACCCGAGCGAGGTGAACGACGGGACCGCCCCGGGCAGGAACTCGTACTCGTCGCCGACGGATTCGAGCGCGTCGACCCGACAGGTGTCCAGCAGGACGAGCACGTCCCAGTCGCGGTCGTAGATGGGCGTGCCCCCGTCGTCGAGTCCGAGCGTGTGACAGAACCGGCGTGCGGCCCCGCCCCAGAAGTCGAACGCGGCCGAGCGAGCGCCCTTTCGGAGGCCGTAAGTGTCTATCTTTCGCTTCGAATCCTGAACCCAGTCTTCGAACGTCATTTGTAGCCGAGAGCTTCGAGCCGGTCAGACACCTCGTCGTCCGCGAGCATGGTGTCGTCCGGTTCGAGTTGCGGTTCGTACGTGCCCGCATCTGTCGCCGACGTCGTTACCCATGGCACTCGTTTAAGAACGGGGGCAGGCGCGTGGTGGGGATGGGCGTACAGGCCCCACTCGCCGAACGCCTCGCCGTGATCAGCTGTGATGGCGACAGTGTCGGCGTCAACGTTCTCCAGTATGGGTTCTACTCCTTCGTCTAGGACCCACCGGAGGTTGTCCTTATACGCGTCCCATACTTCATCTCTGCTGATGACGTTGTGACGGAGTCGCTCCCAGAGTCGCCAGTCACGGTCTCGACGGTGAGGAGCGTCGTCTTCGTCGCCGGTATGAGTGGAATCGAACCACTCCGGGTACTTCTCGTAAAGCGTTCGATACGGCGTATGTGGTTGCATGAAGTGGACTATCAGCCTGTCGGGGTCGTGGTCTCGGTGAACGGCGATAGCTCGGTCCGCCATCGCATCTGGCGGTGTGGTGTCGTACTCATCGTCCCATCCGTACCGCCAGACCTCGTCACAGAGTGCGAACAGGTCGGGGTCGAACGTGGCGTCGGGGAACGCATCCTCCGGTTCGAGGCCGTCAGAGAACAGATTCGCGGTTACGTACGCCGTCTCGTTAATTTCCGAAAGGTGGTCCGAGGCGTACTCACGGGTGAAGTTCTTCGCTAACCACTCGGGGGACGCGGACCCGAGTGAGTTCATTGTGGGGACTGACGGAGGAAGAAATTCATAGTCGGCGGCAACCTCTTCGAGTACGTCGGGACGACAGGTGTCCAACACTAACAGAACCTTCCAGTCACGCTCCCAAATGGACGTCCCGTAGTTCCACTCACGTCCAATACGTGACAAAATTCCCGTCCAGAACGCCTTGGCTGCCTCGGCACCGCCGGTTCGGACCCCGTAGTCGTCGATTCGATCTTTCGATTCTGTGAGCCAATCTTGGAAAGTCATGCTTTACACGTATCCTAAGTTCCGAAGTTTATCTTCTACCTCGTCGTCATCAACTCGAACTGACGCCGCATCGAGTTCAGGTTCGTATTCGCCCGTATCCGTGGCTGTCGTTTCGGCCCACGGTACGCGTTTCAAGACGGGTATCGGTGCAGTGCTGGTGTGCCCGTAATACCACCATTCGCCAAATGCCTCACCGTGATCGCTCGTAATTACGACGTTGTCGGCGTCCATGTTCCGCAGCAGTTCCTCGACCGAATCGAGGACCCAACGAAGATTGTCGCGGTACGCCGCCCACAGTTCGGCCCTCGAGATGCGGTTCGTTCGTAGGCGCTCCCAGATAACCATCTCGGGACGCTGTTCCGGATTGTCGAGTCCAACATCGAGGCTAAACCAGTCCGGATGATCCTGGACGAGTGATCGATACGGGGAGTGAGGCTGCATGAAGTGGACGATAAGATGCTCGGGGTCGTGGGTTCGGTGAACGTCTATCGCACGGTCAGTGACGTTCTCGGGTGGAACCGTCCCGAAGTCCGGATTCCAGCCGTATTTCCAAACTTCGTCGAGCAGGTACAGTTCCTCGAATTCCGGCACGTCCCGGGTGTGCGGGTTCGCGCTGACGTACGCGGTGTCGGCGAGTTCCGGTCCGGCCGCCGACTCGGGGTCGAACGTCTTGTCTATCCACTCGGGCGAGCGCGACCCCACCGAGTTCAGCACGTCGGCCTCGGGGTCGTAGTCGGCCAGAAAGTCGTAGTCGTCGGCGACCTCCGCGAGCACGTCGGGCCGGCAGGTGTCCAACACGAGCAACACGTCCCAGTCGCGCTCGTAGACGTGGGTGCCGTAGTTGTAGACGTGCCGACCCAACACGCCGAGCCCGCCCTGCCAGAGCTCCTGTACCGCGCCGTAGACGCCCGTCGTTAGCCCGTCGCGCTCGAACCGGTCCCTGGCGTTCTCGGCCCAGTCTTCGAGGCTCATCGCTTCGTCACATCCCTATTCGACTCGGGGCGGGTCTTCTTCGTGTCGGTTCTGTTCTCCGTGTCGGTATCCCCGTGGGGTGCGATCTTCGCGTCGGCGACCGCCTCCTCGACGACCTCGCGCATCCCCTCGCGGAAGTTGGCCGCGTCGAACCGCTCGGCGAACGCCGCGATGTCGTCGGCCGACCACTCGACGCCCTCGCGCTCGAACCGTTCGACCGACTCGCGGATGCTGGCGGCGTCGGGGTCGTGGACCAGCCCGTTCTCGCCGTCGCGAATCTGGTACTTGGTGTACCCCTCGTTCACGCCGAGGACGGGCGTCCCGCTGGCGAACGCCTCGACCGGGATGATGCCGAAGTCCTCGTTCATCGCGTTGAACAGCACCGCCTTGGCCTCGCCGAGCCGCCGGACCTTCTCGTCCTCGGACATGTAGCCGACGAACTCCACGTTGTCCGGGGCCAGCGATTCGAGCGCTTCGCGCTCCTCGCCCGCGCCGCCCACGACCAGTTTGGCGTCGAGGCCGGCGAACGCCCGCACGATGGCGTCGATGCGCTTCTCGGGGATGAGCCGCGAGTAGGTCAGGTAGTAGTCGGCCGTCCCGCGCGGTTCGTACTGCTCGACGTCGACCGGGGGATAGACGACCGCTATCTTCTCCTCGGGGATGCCCCAGTAGCGCCGAAGCCGCCGGGCGACGAGTTCGCTGTTGGCGACGAACCGGTCGGGGAACTTGGTGTTGGGGAGAAACAGCGTCCGGGCGACGAACGAGTAGAGCCGGGAGGGCAGCGAGTCCGCCCGCTGCTGGAACAGGTCGTAGGGGACTCGCGGCGTGCTGTGGGTGTAGTGGACCACGACCTGCTCGTCTTCCGGGACGTACCAGCTCAGCTCGTTCTTCGAGAGGACCACCACGTCGTAGTCGGTGAGTTCGGGGATTCGCTGGGCGCTCCACGCGTAGTAGAGGTCCCGCAGGAATATCGACCGCTTCACGAACGAGAGCGGGGAGTCCTCGAACAGGCTCCGGGCCTCGACGTCGTCGGAGACGTGGTCGTCGTCGCCGAACCCGTAGTACAGCGGCGCGTCGAACGTCCGGGCGAGTTCGTCCGACAACGCCTCGGCACCGCCGCGTTCGAGGTAGTTCCCGTGCGCGATAGCGATAGATTCGTCTTCCATGCTGTTCGGTCGACTGATGGTTTTCCTGACGGCGGTTTAATCCTGTTCATTCGAAGGCTTCCGCTACCCGTGGCCGGTCGGTCGTCGACGCCCCACGCACTCGCTCAGTCGAACGCCTCGCGCAGTTCCTCGTCGACCTCCCACGTCCCGTCGCCCTCGCCGCGCAGGAGCGCGGCCGCACCCGAGAGGAGCGACACCTGCGAGTCGAAGACGGCGTAGAATGCCTGTAGCGGGCCGAGGAGGTCGCGCTGGCCCAGCCAAACGAACCCCGCCAGCGCGACCGGGACCGCGAGTCCGACCGGTCCGGCGACCGACACCGCCGCCGCCGTGACCGCAACCACGCCGAGCGCGACCAGCCACGGCGAGACCACCATGAACCACCAGTTGAACGGCAGGACGAGCCGACCGTAGTTGCCGTACTTGCCGAGCGCGTCCCGATGCTGGACGAGCAGCCGAATCAGCCCCATCCCACGGCGGTCCTTCTGGAGGCGGCGCTTGCCGAACTCGGAGTGGGAGGCCTCGCTGTACCGGATTTCGGGGTCGAAGACGACGCGGTCGCCGCCCCGGCGAATCTTGAGCGCGAGTTCGGTGTCGTCGGCCAGCGAGTTGGGGTCGACCGGCGCGGTCGGGTGGACGCCTTCGATGGCGTCGTTGTCGAACGCCGAGAACGGGCCGTGGAAGATGAGCGTCGAGTCGAGGTGGGATTCGAGCGTCTGGACGTGAGCCTGCACGCCCCGGTAGTTGGCCTCGACCTCGCTCCCGCCCAGCACGTCGGCGTTCTGGCCGGTGACGGCCGCCACGTCGGGGTCGGCGAGGTTGGCGGCCGCCTGCCGGAGCGCGTCGTCGGCGACGTACGAGTCGCAGTCGGTCTTGACGACCATCTCGTTTTCGGCGGCCGCGTAGGCGTCGTTGAGCGCGGGCGCGAGTCCCCGGCGTTCGGTCTCCCGAATCAGGTTCAGGGCGGGCGCTTCGCGGTCGGCGAAGTACTCCTCGATGAGTTCGGGCGTCTCGTCGTCGCTGGAGTCGACGACGACGAGTTCGACCTTCCCCATGGGGTAGTCGAGTTCGAGCAGGTCGTCGAGTTTCCCCTCGACGATGCCCGACTCGTTGTAGGTCGGGAGGACGATGCTGACCGTGGGCTCGGCCTCGCGCTTGTCGGCGGGCGACCCGTCCGGTCGAACCACCGCGTAGAGAGCGAGAAACGCGAGATAGGGCAGCGCCGTGAGCGCGACCAACGCCCCGGCAGCGACCACGAGAGCGTTCATACGTCGGGGTATGGAAGCGTGGTATAACACGCTGTTGGTCGTCGTTCGCCCGGTCGAACGCCGAGACCTGCCGTGAAACGTCGCTTGGAAAGCCTTTTGCGCTCGTGGTGACCACTCCCCTCCAATGGCCGACCGCGAGGACGTGTGCGTACTCATCCCCACGCTCGACGAGGCCGAGACCATCGGCGACGTGATAGACGGCTTCACGAGTCGCGGCTACGGGAACGTGCTGGTCGTGGACGGCGACTCCACCGATGGGACCCAAGAAATCGCCCGCGACCACGGCGCGCGCGTCCTCGAACAGTCCGGGTCGGGCAAGGGCCAAGCCGTCCGGGAAGCGCTCGACCACGTCGACAGCGAGTACGTCCTGATGCTCGACGGCGACGGCACCTACCGGCCCGAGGACGCCGACGCGATGCTCGAACCGCTGGTCGACGGCAGGTACGACCACGTCATCGGCGACCGCTTCGCCGACATGGAGGCGGGCGCGATGAGCCGGTTCAACAAGTTCGGCAACGCGATGTTCAACTGGGTGTTCCGCCACGTCCACGGCGAGAACTTCGAGGACATCCTGAGCGGCTACCGGGCGTTCACCCGCGAGTCCGTCGAGAAGTTCTATCTGGACGCCGACGGCTTCGGCGTCGAAACCGAACTGGCGGTCGAGTGCGCCAAGCACGGCGTCCCGACCACGGTGGTCCCCATCCGCTACGAGGCCCGGCCGAACGGCTCGGACACCAACCTGCATCCGATTCGGGACGGCGGCGTCATCCTCCTCACGCTGTATCAGTTGGCGAAGACGAGCAACCCCCTGTTCTACTTCGGGAGCGTGGGCGTCCTCAGCGGCGTGTTCGGCGTGGGCGTCGCGGCCTACGTCGCCTACGAGTGGTTCGTGAAAGTCCCCCGCGAGAGCCACGAGGTGCTTGCGGTGGTGGCGGCGTTCGCCATCCTGTTCGGCGTCCAACTCCTGATGTTCGGGGTGCTGTCGGACCTCATCGTGACCCTCCACCGCGAGCAGATGCGGCGGCTCGAGTGAGGGGTTTGGTTCCGTGTGGGATAGTTCGGTTTCACGACTGAGCGTGCGCTTTCGGTTCACGAGTCGGCGTACGCTTCCGGTTCACGAGTCGGCGTACGCCTTCGATTCACGGCTCGTCGCGCGTTTTCGGTTTTCACGACTCGGCGTGCGCTGGCGCGACCCGCAAGTGGTCGCGCCATCTCGCGCGAGGGAGGCGAGCGCGTTCAGGCGCTCGCCGAGGCTGGGGAGGGGTGAGGCCCGCCGTCGCGGTGCGGGGCGGTTCTCATCGGTCGAGGAAGTAGCTCGCTTCGCGCTACCGTTCACCGTCTTGCGTACCCGAATCCAATCGTCCGAACGTCGTCGTTTCGCGTACTCGAGTCCAGCCGCGTCGAGAACAGTCGCGTCCGAAACCCGATTCAGAGCGGCAACGCGGCCCGGACGCGCTCGATGACCCCCGGCGTCCGGGAGCGCCGGTACTGCTCGAAGACGGGGTGAAGCGCGTTCAGGAACTCCTGTTCGTCCTCGAAGCGGTCGCGGTCGGCGTCCGCGACCGCCTCCGAGAGCGCCACCGCGTGGCCCTTGGCGTCGTACTTGATGCGCGGGTCCGAGAGCCGGCGGGCGACCTCGTCGCCGGTCGCCGGAAACGAGAGGTCCGCGTCGTCGAGTTCGGCCGCCACCTCGGCGATTCCGAACTCGATGACCTCGGGTCCGTCGTCGTCGTTCGTCGGTGGTGGCCTCACGCCCATGGGAACCGATACTCACTCCCGGAATGAAAAACTCACTGCTCGGAAATCCAAGGCGAGACGGCTCCGACGTGAGATTTCGGTGAGGTTCTTCGGCGCACGCCGAAACGCGAGCGAACGCAGTCGAGAACCACGCCCGGAAAGCCCCCGCCCGCTCGCGGTCGCTCTGGCGGATATTCGGCGCTCTCCGCACAGCCCGCGCCGAATAGGGCCGCCAGAGGCGACTGAACTGCACGCGAGCGGGCGGCCCCTTTCAGTCCACCCGGACCGAGGCAGGGTCACCAAGCGCATCCCCGTGGTCGGTGTCACCGGGCGCGAGCATCACACCGCCCCAGCCTCCTCGCTCACTTCGTTCGCTCGTCCCTCGCGCGCTTGTGCGCGCTCACGAGGGAGCGCGCCGTGGGAGACAAGCTTCCACGAGCCTCGTCTCACTCCGTTCGACGAGACGCCAGCGCGCGCCGCCGACGAAAGTATCCCTGCGTCCGCTCGCCGGATTCCTCACGAGAGCGACAGCCGCGAACGAACCCAAGGAGCGTCGAATCCCGCGTGGTCGAACCCCCCGCCGGGCGGCGGAACGGTGGCTTTCTTAACTGTCCCGCACGTACGTTGCGGTATGACAGACGTACGCGTCGCTGGGGTCGGCCTCACGCACTTCGGCGAACACCCCGAGCGCACGGGCCGCGACCTCTTCGCGGCGGCGAGCCAGCGCGCGCTCGCCGACGCCGGCGTCCCCCGCGCCGACATCGAGCAGTTGAACTACGGCAACTTCATGGGCGCGCTGAGCGAGCATCAGGGCCACCAGGGCCCGCTGATGGCCGAGGCGGCGGGCGTCGACGCGCCCGCGACCCGCTACGAGAGCGCGTGCGCCTCCTCGGGCGTGGCGGTCCGCGAGGCCGTCAAGGACGTCCGGAACGGCGAACTCGACGTCGCGCTGGTCGGCGGGGCCGAGCGCATGAACAACCTCGGGACCGCCGGGTCGACCGAGGCGCTGGCCATCGCGGCCGACGACCTCTACGAGGTCCGGGCGGGCATGACGTTCCCGGCGGCCTACGCGCTGATGGCCCGGGCGTACTTCGAGCGCTACGGCGGGACGCGCGAGGAGTTGGCCGAAATCGCGGTCAAGAACCACGACAACGCCCTCGACAACGAACACGCCCAGTACCAGTCGGCCATCACCGTCGCGGACGCGCTCGACGCGCCGACCATCGCCGAACCGCTCGGCCTGTTCGACGCCTGCCCCATCACCGACGGCGCGAGCGCGGCGGTGCTGGTCAGCGACGAGTACGCCGAGGCAAACGACCTCGACGCCCCGGTCGCGGTGACCGGCACGGGACAGGGCGGCGACAGGATGGCGCTCCAGGACCGCGAATACCTCGCGCGCACCCCCGCCGCCGAGCGCGCCGCCGAGGAAGCCTACGCCGACGCGGGTATCGGCCCGCAGGACGTCGCGGTCGCGGAGGTCCACGACTGTTTCACCATCGCGGAGGTGCTGGCGCTCGAAGCGCTCGACTTCTACGCGCCCGGCGAGGCGGTCGGCGCGGCCGCGCGCGGCGAGACCACCCGCGGGGGCGACCGCCCGGTCAACCTCTCGGGCGGCCTGAAGGCCAAGGGCCACCCGGTCGGCGCGACCGGCGCGAGCCAGCTCGCCGAGTTGACCCGCCTGCTCCGGGGCGACCACCCCAACAGCGACGCGGTCGACGGCGAACTCGGGGTCGCCCACAACGCGGGCGGGACGGTCGCCAGCACCACGGTCCACGTGCTGGAGGTGGTCGCGTGAGCGAAACGGACGCCGCGCGGACCGACGACGGCCGCGTCCGCGACGAGGGGTACGACGACTTCCTCGACGCGCTCGACTCGGACGAGGGCTACTACCTCGAATGCCCGGCGGGCCACGGCTGGCTCCCGCCCCGGCGGGTCTGCCCGGAGTGTGGCGCGACCGACCTCGAAGAGACCGCCCTGCCCGAGTACGGCGAGGTCGAGACGTTCACCACGGTCCACGTCGCCGCGCCCTCGTTCGCCGACGACGCGCCGTACGTCACGGCGGTCGCCGACTTCGAGGGCGTGCGACTGACCGGCGTGGTCCGAGGGGTCGACCCCGAGGACGTCGCGGTGGGAACCGAGGTCTCGGCCGACGTGGGCGAGACCGAGACCGCTGGCGAGCGCGTGCTGGTCCTGCGGGCGGAATAATTCTGTCTCGGCTCGGACTCCATGTTCGTCGGCGTTCTGACTCCCGAATCCGACCGTTCCGGTCGATTCCTCGACGCTCTAACCTACCCCGTCTCGACCGTCGAAGATGCGGCGGTCGGCGCGCGAGTAACGCGCGCGCGACACAACCTGCGTGACCGAAGGGAACGAACGAGGAGGCCGGGGAGGACGAGGGTGCGGGTGCTCGTCGGTCGAGGGAGTCGCTAGGTTCACACCGCCCTCCTCGACGGTCTCAGCTAGCTCCCTCCGATATCGAGGAGCGACCGCACGCCACCGCCAGCGCCAGCGCGCGCCGCCCCGGAGAATCAAATCGGCGTACGTCCTGGCGGAAGGTCGGGTCCGCCCACGGTGCGGTAAAAACCGACGGACCCCAAGACTCGACCCTGATTTCCGACGTCACTCGGCCGGCGACGCGCTCGCGTCCATCTCCTCGTGGGCCTCGGCTTGCTCGTCCGCCGTGAGTTCGTCCAGCAGCACGTCGAGGAACGGGCCGGGATGCTCGGCGTGTGGCAGCAGTTTCGCGTCGTCGAACACCACCAGCTTGGTGTCGGCGCGCTCGGCGAGTTCCTCGCCGTCTTCGAGCGGCGAGACGGTCGCGTCGCGACCCCAGACGATGGTGACCGGGACGTCGATTCGGGACAGTTCCGCGCCGAGGTCCACGTCGGGGTCGAGATAGCCCGAGACGAACGACGCGGGCGCGAACCGCGCGCCGGGCTGGTGGGCGGTCTGCCACTGGTAGTCGACGTCGCGCTCGGTGTACGACGCCTCCGAGGCGTACCCCTCGCGGTCGTCGAAGAAGTGGAGCGAGGGCTTGCTGGTCAGCAGGTTGAACAGGGTCTGGCCCGCCAGCGGCGACCGGAACAGCGACCGGAGCCACGGCCGGTGCGGGCCGGTGTCTGCGGTGGGCGCGATCAGCACCAACCGCGAGAAGACGTGGGCCTGCTGTTGGGCCAGCGTGGCGTACGCGCCCGACAGCGAGGTGGCCACGCACGCCGCGTCGTCGGTCAGGTCCTCCGCGAAGTCCGCGACGAACGCGGTGTAGAGGGGTGCCGAGTAGGTCAGCGGCGGCCGGTCCGACCGACCGAACCCCGGCAGGTCCGGCGCGACGACGTGGTGGGTCTGGGCCAACTGGTCGAACATCTGGTCGAACTCCTTGTTCGACGCGGCGGCGTGCACGCCGTGGAGCAAGACGACGTCCGGGTCGTCGGGGTCGCCGGCCTCGGTGTAGGCCACGTCGAACCCCCGCCAGCGGTAGGTCTCCTGTCGGCCGTCGAGCGCGGGCGAGAGGTCGGTCGCCTTCCACGCGAGCAGCCGGTTGCCCAGCGCCGCGCTCCCGATACTGCCGACGATTCCAGTCAGAGCGTTCCGGAGCTTCATGTTCGGATATTCGACGGCTACGAAGTTAGCCGTTGTGCCATTGTGGTGGGTTGCGGCGAGGTGCGCCGTGACGGAAGCCGCCGCCGCGATTCCTGTACCCCACGCTTATGTATCAGCCCCAGAAAAGGTCGCACATGGCCGAAACCGTTCTCTGCCCGGACTGCGGATGGACCGGAACCAATTCGGAACTCGACGAGAACGACGGCGTCCACGCCTGCCCCATCTGTGACACCGACATCGAGTTCGTGGACTGAGCCGACGACCCGGCGACCGGGGGAGAATCGGAGCGCAGTCGGCGGAATCGAGATGGAAGAAATCACTGTTTGAACCGAGGCGAACCGACTCCACTGTGCCACTTCGGCGCGCGCTGGCGCGGCCTCCGTGCCGCGCCAAAGCGTGCGAGGGAGGGGCGCTCTCGTGCGCCCCGAGGCTGGGGAGGCGTGAGGCTCCCGCTGTGCGGTGCGGGGCTGTGCGGCTGTGGTGCTGTCCCCTTGGCGGACTGAAAGGGCGAGGTGCGCTCGCGTTCATCGTGGTCGTCTCAGCGACCCCTCTCCGTCGCAACTACGTCCGTCGGAGATGTCGCTGAGCGACCGCGAGCGCGCCGAGGGCTTTCGAGGCTGTCGTCGTTGTTCGAGCGACGTTGGAGAACGCGTTGAGGGCTTTCGAGGCTGTCGTCGTTGTTCGAGCGTCGTTGGAGAGCGCGTCGAGGGCTTTCGAGGCTGTAGTCACAGCTTTCGTGTCACAAAGCGGGCCGAGGGCGTTCGCAGAAACCGGAGCCCTCGAACCCACGTACTTGATGCCCCGCTTGTTCGAACAGTACGCCGTCCGCGAACCCCCATCACTAAGACCCCCGACGCCAATCCGACCCAGTGTGAAACTCCAGAACTCCTTCATCGCCGCGAGCGGGGTGGGCGAGAAGACCGAGCGCAAGCTCTGGCGACAGGGAGTCACCCACTGGGACGACTTCGAGGACGGCCTTCTGGGCCCCAAGACTACCGAGAACGTCCGGGCGTTCGTGACCGCCGCGCGCGAGCGCCTCGACGCCGGCGACGCCGCGTTCTTCGGCGACCGACTCCCGAGCGGGAGCCTCTGGCGGGCCTACGACAACTTCGCCGACGACGCCTGCTTTTTCGACATCGAGACCACCGGCCTCGACAGCGCGCGCCACGAGGTGACCACGGTCAGTCTCCATCGCGGCGGGGACACCCGGACGTACGTGCAGGGCGAGGACCTGACCTGCGAGGCGCTCCGCGAGGAATTCGCCGAGTCGAGCATGCTGGTGTCGTTCAACGGCAAGCGGTTCGACCAGCCGTTCCTGGAGGACTGTTTCGCGCTCGACGTGGAGACGCCCCATCTCGACCTGCTGTATCTCTGCAAGCAAGTCGGCCTCTCGGGCGGCCTGAAGGCGATCGAGGGCGAGGTGGGCATCGACCGCGACGACGAGGACGTGGACGGCCGCGAGGCGGTCCGGCTCTGGCACCGCTACGACCGCCGCGAGGACGACGCCGCGCTGGAGCGGCTGGTGCGGTACAACCGCGAGGACGCACGGAACCTCGAACGTCTGCTCGACCACGTCCACGAGAGACTGCACGCGGACGTGTTCGAGCCCCACGCCGCCGACGCCTGACAACTTCGCGCCACGCTCGACGTTCTCCTGCGACGCCTACGCGTACGCCCCTCGGAGGTAGCCGAGGACGTCGCCGACGATGTCCTCGTCGTACGTCCAGAACCCGCCGAACTCGTTCGGTTCACACTCCTCGGCGAGAAGCGCGCAGTCGCGGTCGTCGGGCGAGTCGAAGCCGACGAACCACGACCGACGTATCTCCTCGTCCTCGCTGGCGTGGACCGTCAGCCACGGCACGTCGGGCGGACTCCAGTCGGGGACGCCGTACGCGTGGACCGAGACGCCCCGGTCGGCGACCCGTCCGTAGAGGTCCCACTGGTCGCGGAACAGCGACAGCTTCTGGAACCCGGAGTGGAGTTCGCCGCCGCCGGCGCGCCACGCGCGTTCCTCTATCTCGCGGGAGGCCAGTATCATGCGTCGCTTGCCGTAGGACGTGAACGTCGTGTTACCGACGTGCTTGAGGACCTCGGGCGTGGGAACTTCCGCGAGGTCGGTCGCGTCGAGCAGCCCCGCTTCGAAGCTGACGGCCCGCCGGAGCGCCTCCAGGTCGGCGGCCGCGAGAAACTCCCCGTCGTCGTGGAGGACCGCGAAGTCGTCGGGACCGTCCGGGGCGTTACTCTCCTCGACGCTCACCCGCTGGACGATGAAGTGATTCTCGACCGCCCGGACCGCTTCCGGGTCGGACGCGTCGTATATCGTCAGCGTTCGCTCCTCCCCGGTTACGTCTTCGATGATGGACGAGAGCGTCATCTGTGCCTTCCGGGAGGCTAACGACCGAACCGTCTTAAAGGTGATACGCAGGGCCGGAATTTCCGGAATCGTGCGACGGCCGAAACGGCTTTCGTCCAGTCCATTTTTAGCGGTCGTACTGTGGGAGTAGAGCGTTCAGCGACCGACCGGGGAGCAGTCGACGTCCGCGTCCTCCTCCTGGTTGGCGGTCTGTGCATCGCGGGAGGGTTGAGCGCCGCCGGAATCGGACTTGCGAGCGTCGCCGCCGAACCGGGCGTCGCCGACGCGTCCGACGCTCCCGTCGCGGTGGCCCAGCAGGGCAACCAGACGGGCAACGTCACGGTTCCGGTGACCGAGGCGATGACCGCCGCACAGAACGCGACCAACGGGACCGCAATCGGGGCCGAACTCGCACGCGAGGGCGACGTCGCCGACCTCGAGCGACCGACGCGGGTGTACGAGGTCGACGTGCTGCTGTCGAACGGCACGCGGCGCGTGGCGCAGGTGAACGCGACCGACGGATCGGTCAGGGGAGTGACGACCCCGGACGACGGACTCCTCGACGACTTGTTCGGCGACGACGCGCCCGGCGAGCGCGCCGACCCGAGCGCGATTCGGTCGGCGGTCGAGGCGGTCGAACTCGTCCGGGCCGAGACCGGCGAGAACGGCACCGTCACCGCGGTCGAGTTGAGCGAGGCGGACGGCCGACTCCGGTACACGGTCGAGACGACGTCGACCGAGGGCGTCCGGTCGACCGCCGTGGTCGCGGCCGACCCGGACGCGGGCGGGATACTCACGACCGACGACGGCGACTGAAGGCGGGGGTGAGCGAGGACGACGTCGAATGGCGAAGTCGGCGAGAGCGACGGCGAGCGCAGACGACGGCGAGCCCCGGCCGACTCACGGGACAAGCGACAGGTATTACCGCGTACTTTCCTAACCCCCGCTTATGACGACGGGAATCGTTCTCCTGAACTTCGGCGAGCCGGCCGAACCCACCCGTGAGCAGGTCGTCCCGTATCTCGAACGCATCTTCCTGAACAACGCCTCGCTGGAGGACGCCGACACCGAGGCGGAGGCCCGCGAGCGCGCCAGCCAGTTGGCCCAGCGGCGCGCGCCCGGCCTCATCGAGGAGTACGAGGAGATCGGCGGGTCGCCGCTGAACCCGCAGGCCGAGGCCCAGGCCGAGGCGCTGGCCGACGAACTCGACGCCCGGGGCTACGACGTCGAGACCTACGTCGGGATGCAGTTCACCGAGCCGTTCGTCGACGACGCGGTCGGGGCCGCCCGCGAGGACGACGTCGACCAGGTGGTCGGCCTGCCGGTGTATCCCCTGTGTGGAGCCTCGACGACCGTGGCCGCGCTCGACGACCTGACCGACGCGGTCGCGGACCGCGAGTGGGACGTGCCGGTCGCCGAAATCACGGGCTGGCATCGTCACCCGACGTACAACGCGGTCCGGGCCGACAACGTCGGGGCGTTCGCCGCCGACCGCGACCTCGACCTGACCGACCCCGGGACGGAACTGGTGTACTCGGCCCACGGCACGCCCAGCCACTACCTCGACGAGGGGAGCCGGTACGACACCTACGTCGAGGAGTTCTGCGAGGTCGTCGCCCGGAAGCTCGGAATCGAGGGCTACTCGCTGGGCTACCAGAACCACGAGAACCGCGACATCCCGTGGACCGAACCCGACGTCGAGGACGTCGTCGAGGACCTCGGCGACGACGAGTCGGTCGAGCGAATCGTGGTCGAACCGGTCAGCTTCATGCACGAGCAGAGCGAGACGCTGTCGGAACTCGACGACGAACTCCGCGAGGAGGCCGAAGCGGTCGGGCTCGACTTCTACCGCGTACCCGTCCCCCACGACGACGACCGCTTCCCGTCGGTGCTGGCCGACCTGGCCGAGCCGTTCGTCGGCGAGTTCGACCCCGGGTACTACCAGTTCCGACAGTGCCAGTGCGCGAGCGACCGGGACGCGATGTGCCTGAACGCGCCGACCGTCCCACGATGACCGGGAAGACGGTCGGCATCGTCGGCGGCGGCATCACCGGATTGGCGCTGGCCCACTACCTCGACCGGCACGACGTCGACGTCGCCCTGTTCGAGGCAACGCCCGACCCCGGGGGCGTGATCCGAAGCGGGCGCGTCGACGGGAGCGTGGTCGAGTGGGGGCCCCAGCGCGTGCGGCGGACCGACCGCATCGACGGGCTGATAGGCGACCTCGACCTCGAGAGCGAGGTCCGCACGGCCGCCCCCGACTTGCCGGTCTGCGTCTACGCCGACGGCGACCTCCATCCCGCGCCGTTCTCGCCGTCGGCGTTCGCGTCGACCGACCTGCTGTCGGCCGAAGCCAAGCGCGAGGTACTGGCCGAACCGTTCACCGAGCCCGCGAGCCCCGACGAGACGGCGGCGGAGTTGTTCGCCCGGAAGTTCGGCGCGGAGACCTACCGGAAGCTGCTCGGCCCGCTGTTCGGGGGCATCTACGGTTCGGACCCCGCCGAGATGCCGGTCGGGCACGCGCTCTCGGGGCTGGTGGCACTCGAACGGCGCGACGGCAGCCTGCTGAAGACCGCCATCGGGCGGACGGCCGGGGGCCGCGACGCGCCGCCGGCCATCTCGTTCGACGACGGGCTCCAGCGACTCCCCGAGGCGCTCGCCGACGCCCACGCCGACGCGGTTCGGCTCGGGACGCCCGTCACGGCCGTCCGAGAGCGCGTCGGCGTCGACGAGCCCGGCGGGCCGACCTACGAACTGGAGACCGCCGAGGGTTCGACCGCCGTCGAGCAGGTCGTGTTGACCACGCGCGCCGACCTGACTGCCGACCTGCTGGCCGACCTCGCGTCCGCGTCGGTCGGGTCGCTCCGAGAACTCACCTACAACCCGTTCGCGACGGCGTACCTCCGCGCGGACCTCGAGGGCGAGGGCGAGGTCGACCCGGCCGCGCTGGGCTACCAGGTCGGGTTCGACGCGGACCTCCGGACGCTTGGCGCGTCGTGGAACGCGAGCATGTTCGACCGGGACGTCTACAGCGTCTTCCTCGGCGGCATGCACGACCCGGAAGTGCTCGACGAGAGCGACGACCGCATCGGCGAGATCGCGGCCGCGGAGTTCGAGACGGTGACGGGCGCGCCCGCGGAGGTCGTCGACGTCCACCGTCTCGAACGCGGGTTCCCGGCCTACGACGACTCGTGGGCGGCCCTCGACCGCGTGGACACCCCGACGGGCGTCCGGCTCGCGACCAACTACACCGCCCGGATGGGGGTGCCGAGCCGGATTCGAGAGGCCGCGTCGCTTGCCGAGGAACTGGCGGACTCGTAACAGCACGGGGTGCTCGCCCGCAGTCTTCGTGGACCTTTTTAAATTGTCTGTACGGCCCCGGTCCACGAATTCCGGCGTGGATTTGGGGCCGTGAGAAAGCTTTATTGGAGCGCTGGGCGAAATATCACCCCCTGTCGCAGAACCCAGAAAAGCCGCGAAGGCATTGAAACGCGGCGGCTTCGGTCTCGACCAACTCGGAACCGGGTCGCAGAACCCAGAAAAGCCGCGAAGGCATTGAAACTTGGCACCATCTATGGTGTCCCTGTCGCTGAAACGTCGCAGAACCCAGAAAAGCCGCGAAGGCATTGAAACATTGATTCTGGGCCGTTCCCGTTCACGTACCGGGCGGTCGCAGAACCCAGAAAAGCCGCGAAGGCATTGAAACTGCGTTGCGAGAGCGTTAACGTCACGGCGGACTGTCGCAGAACCCAGAAAAGCCGCGAAGGCATTGAAACCGCTCCTAAGATGCCCACCGAGACCTTCCAGTATACCGTCGCAGAACCCAGAAAAGCCGCGAAGGCATTGAAACTTCTCGTCGGCGTCCTCTTCGTCGAGGACGACCGAGAGTCGCAGAACCCAGAAAAGCCGCGAAGGCATTGAAACTTCACCGCTCCGGTCGCGTCCATCTCCGCCCGACTGTCGCAGAACCCAGAAAAGCCGCGAAGGCATTGAAACGCCGATGCTTAGCCGGCTCCGCGACCGCTACCGGCAGTGTCGCAGAACCCAGAAAAGCCGCGAAGGCATTGAAACCGCGAGGCGTGGATAGAGGCCGGCGGCTGGCAGGGGTCGCAGAACCCAGAAAAGCCGCGAAGGCATTGAAACGAGTAGCCGCTCCCGTGACTGCTGAACTCGTCCAAGACGTCGCAGAACCCAGAAAAGCCGCGAAGGCATTGAAACGTGACAGTCGCACCAAGGTTCTCGATCTCGTGAATGTCGCAGAACCCAGAAAAGCCGCGAAGGCATTGAAACGCGTTCGGGTCGACGTAATCACGCTCGACCCGCTCCAGTCGCAGAACCCAGAAAAGCCGCGAAGGCATTGAAACTGACTGACCGCCGCCACTGAACCGTATGGTAGGGGGTCGCAGAACCCAGAAAAGCCGCGAAGGCATTGAAACTAGGGAACGCTCTTGTGAATACCCCAAACTTCGGAGTGTCGCAGAACCCAGAAAAGCCGCGAAGGCATTGAAACCGACGGATGTTGCGGTCAGCTCGGAGTGGGTCGCGTCGCAGAACCCAGAAAAGCCGCGAAGGCATTGAAACTGGAGGTCACGCCCCGACACGTCGTTCATGTTCGTGAGTCGCAGAACCCAGAAAAGCCGCGAAGGCATTGAAACAGGCCTGGCCCGACCCCGGACCGGAGGCTTCAGCCGATGTCGCAGAACCCAGAAAAGCCGCGAAGGCATTGAAACTGGGCCAAGACGTACCACGAGCGTCGCGGCCAGCACGGTCGCAGAACCCAGAAAAGCCGCGAAGGCATTGAAACACAAGGACACCCTCGGCGGCCACGTCGACCGCTCGGTCGCAGAACCCAGAAAAGCCGCGAAGGCATTGAAACAACTATCTGTTGCCGAGCCACATCGGTCTGCATAAAGTCGCAGAACCCAGAAAAGCCGCGAAGGCATTGAAACACGAGGTCGACGTCGCGGTCGAGGTCCTCGCACGCGTCGCAGAACCCAGAAAAGCCGCGAAGGCATTGAAACTTTTCGACGAACGTTACTGACGCGTCGGGCGCGTGTCGCAGAACCCAGAAAAGCCGCGAAGGCATTGAAACCTTAGAAGCCGAGTTCGGCGGACTCACGGACACGTCGGTCGCAGAACCCAGAAAAGCCGCGAAGGCATTGAAACGTTGCGAGGAGGGTTCGTCGTTGCATGCCGGTATCTGTCGCAGAACCCAGAAAAGCCGCGAAGGCATTGAAACGTGTTGCTCGTGTCGATGAAGTTGTTCGCGAGACCGAGTCGCAGAACCCAGAAAAGCCGCGAAGGCATTGAAACAGGTCGCGGGCTACCTCTGTGGCGAGTGCCGGCAGTCGCAGAACCCAGAAAAGCCGCGAAGGCATTGAAACGACGCGACGGTCGAGAAGGTCGAGGTCCGCTTCTACTGTCGCAGAACCCTGGCGAAATACTCGAGAAGTAGCAAAATCAGACGCTCGGAGCCCTACCACTCCCACTGCTTGGCGGTCTCGACGAACGCCGCCGCGTTCTCGACCGGCGTCTCGCGGTCGATGCCGTGGCCGAGGTTCAGGATGTGACCTTTCGGGCCGGCCTTCTCGATGACTTCCGCGGTCTTTTCGCGCACGAACGCCTCGTCGCCCAGCAGGTACGAGGGGTCGAGGTTGCCCTGCACGGGCATCTCGCCCAGTTGCTCGCGGGCGTCGCGCAGGTCCACCGTCCAGTCGAGGCTGACCACGTCCGCGCCCGAGTCGGCCAGCAGGTCGAGTTTGCCGCCTGCGTTGCGCGCGAAGACGATGGTCGGCACGTCGCAGGCCGCGAAGATGCGGCGGTGGAGCGGCTGGAGGAACTCCCGGTAGTCGTCGGGCGTCAACAGGCCGGCGTAGGTGTCGAACAGCTGGACCACGTCCGCGCCCGCCTCGACCTGGAACTCTAGGTAGTCGACCACGACGTCGGCGAACCGCTCCAGTAGCGCGCGGAACGCGTCGGGGTGTTCGACCCGGAAGCGCCGGACCGGCGTCTGCTTGCGCCCGGCGGGTTCGCCCGCGACGGCGTAGCACGCCAGCGTGAACGGCCCGCCCGCGAAACCGACGATGCTGGTCCGGTCGCCGACGCTGTGCTGGAGGCGTTCGAGCAGCGCGCCCACGTAGTCGAGTTCCTCGCGCACGTCGGCGTGGTCGGCGGGAACGTCGTCCGGTCCGCTCACGGGGTTCTCGACCACGGGACCCACGCCGCTCTCGATGTGGTAGTCCAGCCCCAGCGGTTCCAGCACGGTGAGGATGTCCGAGAACATCACCAGTCCGTCGGGTTCGAACCGCTCCCACGGCAGGAGGGTGATGCGCTCGGCCACTTCGGGCGTCGAGATGGCCTCCCGGAAGGTGTAGTCCTCGCGAATCTCGCGGTACTCGGGGATGTACCGCCCGGCCTGGCGCATCAGCCAGACCGGCGGTCGCTCGGTTCGCTCGCCGCGCGCGGCCCGCACGAGAAGGTCGCTCATTGCCCGGGAGTTGGCGCGGCGAGGGCTAATGGTTTCGGAATCGGGGTCGCCCCGTCGGACGTATCAGTTGTGGAGAACAAGTATTTTTGATCCGGCGTCGTGAATCGGCGACGGTACTCTCAGAGGCCATACATGACGTGGAAAGACGACGTGTACGTCGAGTTGCTTCGGTACACCGAGGACAACGAGTCCGAGGAGTTCACGCTCGGGGAGTTCTACGAACACGCGGAGGACCGGCTGGCGGCCAAGCATCCCGACAACGACAACGTGCGGGCGAAGATTCGCCAACTCCTCCAGCGGCTACGGGACGACGGGCAACTGTCGTTCGTCGACGACGCCGGAACGTATCGGCTCGTCGGACTCGACGACGGGTTTACGAGCGAGTACGGAGTGACGGAGGACGGCGTGACCGAGCGGACGGTCCAGACGACGCGGTATCCGATGCCCCAGTCGGTCCGCGTCGAAGCCCTCAGGCGGTACGACAAGACCTGTCTGTTGACCGACGTCGATCTGCCGGCGTTGTTGGACGCCGCCCACGTCGTGCCGCGCTCGGAGTACCCCTCCGAGGTCCGAAATCCGGAGAACGTGATGGTGCTGAACAAGCTCCATCACGAGGCGTTCGACCGGGAGCTGTTCACCATCGACACCGACTACCGCGTGCGAGTCGACCCGTCGCTCTCGACCGACAGCGAACTCCTCGACGGCTCGCTGATGGCGACGGACGGTGAGCGGGTCAGTTTCCCGGCATCGGCGTCGCTCGACAGGGACCTCCTCGCGGAACGGAACGCCGGGCTGGCGTGGGTCTGAGTCGACTCGGAACGCTATCGTCCCGACGACCCGCCCGCGAGCCGTGCGCGGGCCGACGCCGGTCCGTCGACGCGACGGCCATCACAGGAACCGGCAGTTCGGGCCGCAACTGGTCGCGACGGTCGACGGCCCTGCGACGCGTCTCCGGCCGAGCGAACCCGCGAGCCGGTCGCGGGAGTCGCGGGCCGGCCCGGTTGCGGTCCCGAACCGGCAAAACCCGCCCGATTCGAGGTTTATTCCGCGAATTTGCGCGTTTAAGGATGCATAAATCGACGGGGGTGCTACGGGAGCCCACGAATGGAACGAACCTGTTCGCGCCGCGCCGCGCTGCGAGCCGCCGGAACCGGATCGGCCGTCGCGCTCGCCGGCTGTGCGTCGATGCTGGGCTCCGAGGACGGGTCGAGCATTCGCATCTCCGGCGGCGTCGGCCCGCTCCCCATGATGCAGGTGTGGGTCGACGAGTACGAGCAACGCAACGACGTGAGCATCGACGTGTCGGGCGGCGGGACCGGCGTCGGCGTCTCGGACGTGCTGAACGGTCAGGTCGACGTGGCGATGATGGGCCGCGAGCCCGAGCCCGCGGAGGTCGACCAAGGGCTGTTCGCGGTCGCGATGCTCCGTGACACCGTCGTCGGGACCGTCAATCCCGACAACCCCGTCGTCGACGAGTTGAACGAGCAGGGGCTCTCGCGGGCGGAACTGGAGGCCATCTTCACCGGCGAGGTGACCGACTGGGGCGAGGTGGTCGACGCCGACGTCGACGAGGACGTCGTCGTCTACGGACGCTCGGACGCCTCGGCCGCCTACAAGAAGTGGGGCTCGTTCCTCGGCGGCTACACCCAGAGCGAGCTCCAGGACCTCTCGGACGGGAACTTCGACGGCGACCAGCCGGTCGCGCAGGCGGTCGGCGACGAGCCAAACGCCATCGCGTTCAACAACGTCAACTACATCTGGGACTTCGAGACCGGCGAGTTGTCGGGCGACGTCCGGCCGATTCCGCTCGACCTCGACGACGACGGCGAACTCGGCGACGGCGAGGACTTCTACGGCTCGCGCGACGAGTTCCTCGCGGCCGTCGAGGACGGCACGTATCCCGCGCCGCCCGCCCGCGAGATGTTCCTCGCCTCCGACGGCGGCTTCGAGGGCGCGGCGGCGGCGTTCGTCGAGTGGGTGCTCACGGACGGACAGGACCTCGTCCGGGAGAACGGCTACGTTCCCCTCGACGACGACCGGCTCGCGGACCAACGGGACAAACTGGCCGAGGGGCCGTGAGGACCGGCATGGAAACGGAACCCGGACCGACCGACCCCGACCGTTCGGCCGGTCTCGACCGACCGGACGGCTCGTCCGGCCTCGGGCGACGACTCCTGGTAGAGCGGGCGACCAGCCGGTGGTTCCGAGCGTCGGGGGCGTTCGCGGTCGCGCTGTTCGGCGTGATCGTCCTGACGCTGGTGTGGAACGCGGCACCCATTCTGGCCGACCACTCGCCGCTCGAACTCCTGACCGCCTCGAACTGGGACCCGGCGCGGAACGCGTTCGGGTTCATGCCGGCCATCGTCGGCACGGTGTACGTCACCGGACTCTCGATGGCCATCGGGACCCCGATAGCGATTCTGACGGCCATCTACGTCGCTGAGTTCGCCGAGGGGCGGCGCAAGGCGGTCGTCTCGTCGTTCATCGACGTGCTCGCCGCGATTCCGGGCGTCGTGTTCGGCCTGGTGGGGCTCATCGTCGTCGTGCCGTTCGTCGGCGACTACCTCGCGCCAGCGTTCGGGGCCGACAGCGCGGGGCTCGGGGTTCTGACCGCGAGTCTGGTGATGGCCATCGTCGTCACGCCGTTCATGGTCTCGCTCGCCGTCGAGTCGCTCGAAGCGCTCCCCGTGGAACTTCGCGAATCGACGCTCGCGCTCGGAGCGACCCGGTGGGAGACCATCAAGCACGTCCTGCTCCGCGGGGCGGGCCCTGGCATCTTCTCGGCGATACTGCTCGGGTTCGGTCGCGTGTTCGGCGCGACCATCGTTCCGGCCATGCTCATCGGGAGCCAGACGCTGGTCCCCGACAGCCCGTTCGCCTCGGGCCAGACGCTGACGACGATCATCGTCAACGACTTCGGCGAACTCATGTCGCTGCCCCGGACCCAGTCGGCGCTCGTCTTCGTCGGCCTGTTCTTGCTCGTGGTCGTCTGGCTGTTCAACTTCGGCGCGATGCTGCTCCGGCGGCGGCTCCGGCGGAGGTGGCAGTACTGATGGACCGATACACCGAGCAGCGCGTCTTCGGCGTCCTCGCCCGCGCGAGCGCCGCGGTCGTCGTCGGCGTGCTGGCGCTCTTGGTCGGCGTCACGCTCGTTCGCGGGGGCGGTGCCCTCCTCTCGAATCCGAGCATCGTGGTCACGCCGCCCGGGTCGCGGTACATGCTCGACGGCTCCGGCGGCTTCCTGCACGCCGTCCTGGGGAGCGTGCTCGTCGTCGTTCCGGCGACCGCCGTCGCGACGGTCCTCGCGCTGTCGACGGCGGTGTTCCTCCAGCGCGACTACTCCAGCGAGCGGGTCGCCGAGTACGTCAACCTGTTCCTGGACGTGCTCTGGGGGACCCCGCCCATCGTCTACGGGGTGTTCGTCCTGACGGCGATGATCGCGGCCGGAGCGCGCGCGAGCCTGTTCGCGGGCGTCCTGTCGATAGCCATCTTCGAGTACCCCATCATCACGCGGTACGCCGACGAGGCGCTCCGGTCGGCCCCGGAGGCGGTCACGGAGGCGACCTACGGGCTGGGCGCGACGCGGTTCGAGACCGCCCGGATGACGGTCCGGGCCGCGCTCCCGGGCGTGGTCGCGGGCGTCATCATGGGGTTCGCTCGCGGCGTCGGCGACGCCGCGACGGTGCTGTTCACGGCGGGCGGCAACACCGAGATGCCCGGCGGGCTCTTCGAGCCGGCCACGACCCTGCCCATCCTCATCTTCCAGCAGGCGACGTCGTTCAACGCTGACGTCCGGTCGCACGCCTACGCGGCGTCGTTCGTCCTCATCGTCGCCGTGCTGGCCTCCATCCTCGCCTCGAAGTACCTCGCGGGCCGGTTCGCGCGGTACGCGCCGGGAGGGAACCAGCCGTGACGGGCGCGAGCCGGTCCCGGTCGGGCGCGACGTCGCCGATTACCACCACGGGAGACGACCCATGACCGAACACGACACCGCGATTCGCACGGAAGACCTCGAACTGACCTACGACGGAAATCGAACCGTTCGGGCGCTCAAAGGCGTGAGCGTGGCGTTCGCGACGAACCGAACCACCGCGATAATCGGCCCCTCGGGCTGCGGGAAGACGACGCTGCTGAAGTGCCTGAATCGACTCCACGAGAGACAGCCCGACGTCGACGTGTCCGGGGAGGTGTACCTGGGCGACCAGCCGCTGTACGACACCGACGAGCCGCTCCCGGCGGTTCGACGCCGCATCGGCTACGTTCCCCAGACGCCCACGCCGCTCCCGATGTCGATATACGACAACGTCGCGTACGGGCCGCGACTCCACGGGAGCTACGCGGACGCCGAACTCGACGAGCTCGTCGAGCGCTGTCTGCGGAAAGTCGACCTCTGGGACGAGGTGCGCGACCGGCTGGGCTCGCCCGGCGCGGAGCTGTCGACCGGTCAGATTCAGCGGCTGTGTCTCGCCCGGTCGCTCGCGGTCGACCCCGACGTGTTGCTGTGCGACGAGGTGACCTCGGCGCTCGACCCGGTCTCCGCGCGGAACGTCGAGGCGACCCTCGAGTCGCTCACCGACGAGTACACTATCGTCGCGGTCACCCACAGCATGGACCAGGCCCAGCGCATCGCCGACGACGTGGTGTTTCTCTACCTCGGCGAACTGGTCGAGGCCAACGACGCCCGGTCGTTCTTCGAGGACCCCGACAGCGAGCGCACGAGACGCTTCGTCGAGGGGCGGCCGGTGGTCGACGCCGACACCGACGAGGGGACCGAGAGCGGTCGAGCGTCGGGAGCGGCCGCCGGCGACGACGGGACGCCGAGCGTGGCCGACTCGCCCCCGGCCGGCCGGTAGCCCGGAATCCGGGGCCCGACGCCGCAGGAGCCGGACGGTTTCGGCTTCCGGCCCGGACGCCGCGCGACGACCGGGCTACTCGTCGCCGTCGGTCGCCCGGCTCGAATCGCCCGCCGGCCGGGGGTGGTCGCCGTCCGACCCGTCTCGGTCGCTCGGCTCGCCCCCGGCCTCGGGAGCGTCACCCTCGTCGGGCGTGTCGGCCTCGCTCGGCTCGCCGCCCATCGTCGGGGCCGCCTCGACCTCCGGGGTGAGCCGGTCGCCGTGGAGCAGGCTCGTGAGGACGATGCGGACCGCTTGTAGGACGAGGACGACGAATATCGGCAACAGGAAGAAGCCGTACCAGCCGAAGAGTAGCGGCCCGAGGATGTACGCGAACATCATCAGGCCGGTGTGAATCTGGCGACCCGAGATGTACGGTTGGAGGAACGTCTGGGGCAGGATGTCCAGCACCAGAAACGAGACCACGAGCAGGCCGAGCGGGTACACCAGCGCCACGCCGCCGGTCCCGAGCGCGACCGACGCGAGGTACGCCACCAGCGGGACGTACACCACCTTGCTGACGACCAGCGGGATGAGGCTCGCGACGCCGGTCAGCAGCGCCAGCAGGACCGCGAACGGGATCGACAGCGCCGGGGGCGCGAGCAGGTTGAACCCGTAGTAGACGACCGCCGCGAGCACGGCCATGACGAACACGAACAGCACGTTCCCGAAGAAGACGGATTCGAGGTCGTCGTCGACCGCCGTGGCGTACGCGTGGCCGGTCGTCCCCTCGCCGGCGACGTTGTTCCGGAACCACGCCGCGATGCGGTCGCCGTCCCGGAGCAGGAAGAACGCGAATCCGAACGTCAGCGAGACGTGGACGAACACGCCGAACACCGTGCCGACGACCGAGAGCCCGCCCGTCAGCAGGCTCCGGACGCGGTCGACCGGCACCGACTCGACCGCGCCGGGCCGGTTCAACAGCGACGTCAGCAGGTCCTGCTGGCCCTCGGTCAGCGCCGCCACGTCCACGAACGGCGCGAGCAACTGGGCGTACTGGTCGGGCGCGGTGCCCGCAAGCGACGCGACGTCCCGGAGCGACTGCGCGAGGACGTAGACGACGATGGCCAGCACCGGGACCACGAACCCGAGCAGGGTCGCGCCCGCCGCGAGGTCGTCCCGACCGAGCCGCGACCGGAGGCGGCGGAATATCGGCCGGGCCGCGTAGTAGACGAAGGTGCCCAGCGCGAAGGTGCCGACGAACGAGTAGCCCAGGAACGCCACGCCCGCGCCTAGTCCCGCGAGGTAGAGCCACCACGCGATTCGATTCCGCTCTCGGTCGACGAGGTTCGTCGGGTCCACGGATACGAGTCCTGTCGGTGCGGCGCTGCGGTGGGTTCGGATGGCGGTCGCGCCCGCCCGAGTCGTGCGCCGCCACGTTCGAAGCATCGACGGGAGCGAGCGGTAAAACGCTGTTCGCCGATTCGAGCGCCCGACCGCGAGCGGGGTCGACCTCGGCGCGCCGCCCGACGTCGGCGGGCGAGTCGACACCGGGGCCGCTATTGGTCGTCGGACGGGGGCGTGTACGCTCGAAACTCGCGTCCGATGGTCTCGTCCGGGCGCAGGCGGTAGTACGCGAGCGTGATGTCCTCCGAGTCCGCCCCCGGATAGACGTTGAGCGTCGGTATCGAGGCGTTTTCCGCGATAGCAGTCTCGGCGCGAGCCCGTTCGTCCTCGGCGATGGGCTCGACGGTGCCTTCGACGAGGACGCTCCGCGCCGGAACCTCCGAGTACACCGTGAACGTCGCCGTCTCCGTCGTTTCCAGAAACGCCATCTTCTTGCTGTCCGCCGTGTAGGCGAACTGAAAGTACAGGCGGTCGCGTTCGTCGTCGTACCCGAACGATTCCGGAATCGAGTAGGCCTCCGTCCCGTCGGTGAGCGCCAGGACGCCCACACCCTCCTCGCGCAGTAAGGTTTCACATTCGTCCTCAGTCAGACTCGAAGTCACATGCGGGGGTGGAACGGCGACCTCGAATATGTTGCGGTTGGGTCTCGACTTCGGTGCCCGCTTGTGTCACCAGTAGAGGGTCTCTCGCGACCGGGCGCGAACGTCCTGACGACGGCCGCGGCCCCCGACGGGGCCGTGAGGAGTGGCCCAGCGAAACCGTGTCCCCCGCTCGTCCCGACCCGCCTCCGACTCGTGAGCCACGACCGGCGCGGCGAGGGGTCGGTCACCGCCACGTCACGATACGCTCCGGAGCGGGCTCGTACGGCCGGCGCGAGTTCGGACGCGCCACGGCGCTGTTTCGCTCGCGGGACGTCCCGGTCGGGGCCGTCCGGCGAGCCGTCGGGTCGCGCCCGCGAGCGACGGTCCGGGCGATAGCTCACGGCGCGTAGTTCGCCACCCAGTAGCCCGCGTACAGCGCGAGCAAGAGTACCCCCTCGATTCGACCGACCGCGCCCCGCGAGAGGACGACCAGCACGGCCGCCAGCGAGACGAGGAAGAACGGCCAGTGGACCCCGAAGACGGGACTCGCGAGGTCCAGCGGGCGGAGTATCGCTATCACGCCCACGTTGGCGGTGACGAAGAAGAGTACGCTCCCGACGACGTTGCCGACGCCCACCTCCGGGCGGCCCTCCCGGACGGGTTCGACCGTGAGCAACAGCTCCTCGAGGCTGGCCACGAAGCTCATCACGGTCGCGCCGAACGCCAGCCCCGCGAGGCCGAACGCGTCGAGGACGGCGCGCGCGCCAGTCACCGCGAGCTCCGAGCCGACCGTCATCCCGACCACCGCGAGCGCGACGGCCGCGAGGTCCCGAGGGCTGCGGTCGGTCCCGTCGTCGGCCTCGCCCACCCCGTCTACCTCGGCGTCCTCGGCCTCCAGATACCGGGTCGTCCGCCGGGCCTCCCACCGGTAGACCGCCCAGACGAGCGGGACGAACGCGACCACGAGGACGAGGCCGTCGAACCGGGAGACGGTGCCGTCGGCGCTCGCCGCGAGGAACGGCGCGGGCGAGGCCGCCGTCAGCGCGAGGTACTCCCGGGGCGTCTCGGTCGCGAAGGGGTCGACCACGCCCGCGAGCCCGACCGCCGCGCCGAGGACGAACAGCGCCTCGCCGAACACGGTTCCGAGCGCCACGTCCGGCAGGTCGCCCGCCGCCGCCGCGACCCCCAGCACCGCGTTCTCGAGGTCGACTCCGGCGAGGACGACCGTGAGCAGGAACGTCGAGACGCCGATTCCCGCGGCGGCCTCCGCGACGTGTTCGACGAACGCCTCGACGCTCCAGACCACCAGCGCGAGGCCGGCCAGAAACAGCGCGACCGACACCGCCGGCGAAGCCACCATGCGCGTCCGGATTCGACGGTGAAGGGGAAAAGTCCGGGGGCGAGGCTCGGTGGCGTCGCGTTCCGGTTCGACGCCGAACGGTTCGATGCCGAACGGTTTAGGGCGTGCCCGACCGAACCCCGACCCATGACAGTTCGCCACGACGGTATCACTGCGGAGTGGCTCGGCTACGCCGGCCTGCGACTCGAAGCGGGCGACGGCACGGTCGTCTACCTCGACCCCGGCCGGTACGGCACCCTCACGGGCGAGTGGGAGCCGGACTCGCCGGACGCGGCCCATCCCGAGCCGCGCGACTACCGACCGGAGGACGGCGACCTCGTCCTCGTCACCCACGACCACCACTACGACTCCGACGCCATCCGGCGGGTGGCCGGCGAGGACGCCACCGCGGTCGTCTACGAGGCGGTGTACCCGCCCGAAATCGACCGCGAGGGCGGACGCGTCGACGACCTGCCCTGCGAGGTCGTCCGGGTCGGCGAGGCCGAGGACCGACTGTTCGGCGACGTGATAGTCCGGACCGTCCCCGCCTACAACGAGCCCGACGGCCCGCACACCGGGCCGGACGGCGAGCCGTTCCACCCCGAGGGGTTCGGCGTCGGCTACCACGTCACGCTCCCCGCCGGGGCGGGAAGCTCCGGCGAGGACGGCGGCGGAGACGACCGCGTGACCGCGTTCTGGCCGGGCGACACCGACGCCCTGCCGGGCCACGCCGAACTCGACGTCTCGTTGTTCTGCCCGCCCATCGGCGGGTCGTTCACGATGGACCGCCGCGAGGCGGCCGACCTCGCCGAGGCGATGGACCCCGACCTCGTGCTGCCGGTTCACTACGACACGTTCGGGGCGCTCGAAACCGACTCGGGCGCGTTCGCGGCCGACGTGGCGGGGCGGGGCGTTCCCGTGGTGCTGGACGAGGACTGAGCGCGCCGGCGGCCTCGCGGCCGCCGGCGCGCGGACGCCCCCGGACGTTTTATGTGTCAGGTCGTCGAATACTACGCATGGTCCGGACCGCCCTGATAGACCCGCTCGTCCGATACTCCCTCCTCGCGGCCATCGTCACCGTCACGGCGGCGTATCTGGTCGTCGGCACGGGACTCCCGCTGGTCGTCCTCGCGGTCGCCGGCAGCATCCTCGTGGTCCTCGGCGCGGGCGAAACCGACGAGGTGCCCGCGTCCGCGGTCGCGGGGGCCGAACGCGGCGGCGAGGTCGATACCGTCGAGTCCGGAGCCCTCGAAGGAATAGAACTGACGCCGAGGTCGAGTCCCGACCACTCGCTTCCGGCGAAGGTCCTGTTCTACGGCGTCGGCCTCGTGGTCTGGGACGTGGTCGGAATCGCGATGCTGATGGGGTGAGTTCAGGCGTCTCGCTCGGGCGCGCCCTCCCGCAAGAGTGCCGGGTACACCTCCGCCCGGAGCGTCTCCCGGACGCCGTCGGCGAGCCCGTCCATCCCCTCGGCGACCTCGCGCTCGCTGGCCCCGAGCACCGCCGAGAGCACCAGTCGGGCGAGCGCGTCCGGGTCGACGTCGGCCCGGAAGACGCCCCGCTCGACGCCGTCGGCCACGACGTCCGCGACGAGGCCGAAGTTGTCGCGGTCGTGGTCGGCCAGCGTCTCGCGGAACGCCTCGTCGCGGAGCGCGAGCAGTTGCAACTCCAGGAACGCGCGCTGGAGCTCGGCGGGGTACGCCTCGGTTCCGACCGTGAAGTAGTCGAGGAGGTCGTCGAGCCGGTCGAGCGGGTGGTCGGCGTCCGACTCCTCGACCGCGTCGTCGAGCAACCCGACGAGGAAGTCGAGGTAGGCCCCGACGAGGTTGCGCTTGGTGTCGTAGTGGTAGGTCAACAGCGAGTGGCTCTTGGTGGACTCGGCCGCGATGTCCCGCATCCCGAGGTCGGCGTATCCGTGCTCGACCAGCGCCTCGTGGGTCGCCCACATCAGTTCCTCGTGGCTCTCGGGTCGGTCGTCGGCGGGCACGGTCACGTCGGCGCGTCGGAGCCGTCGGTAGCTGGGGCGCGGTCCTCGCGACCGGCGTGGTCGGGGCGCTCGGGGTCCACGAGGTGGTAGAGCGGTTCCGCGTCGGCCAACTGCGGTTCGCCCGCGGTCACGGCGTCGAACGCGCGGACGAACTCGGCCAGCCCGTCGGTCTCGCCCTCGGGGTCGTCGACGAGGGCGTCGAACACGTCTTTCACCTGCTCGCCGTCCTCGGCTTCGATGTAGTACAGCACGTAGTCGCCGTCCTCGCGGTGCTGGAGGAACGCCGATTCGGTGTGGACGCCCTCCGACCGTAGCACGTCGACGACGGCCTGGTCGTCGGCCATTCGGTCGATTTCCGCGAACAGCTCGCGGGCACGGTCGACTCGCCCGGGTTCGAGCGCCTGCTCGACGAGTATCGCGTCGGTCATGTGACTGTACAGTCGTACAGTAGCAGCCTAAAGGTTACGATTCCTCCCGGTCCCGCGCCGAACAGGGCCGAACGCGTCGGTTCGGTCGACGACGACGCGCGACCGACGCTCCCGACGACCGGCCCGAGACCGAACGCGCCGGCGTCGGAGCGCGTCGAGGAGCGGTCCGGCGTCGCCCGACTCGGGGCGGGACAGCACAACCTACTTGGTCGGCGCGACAAATTGCTGAAGTATGGGTTCCCGTTCCGTTCCGAACTTCTGTTCGCACTGCGGCGCGTCGCTGTCGCCCGGCGACGCGTTCTGCTCGCAGTGCGGGACTAGCGTCGGTCGCGGCGGTGACGGTCGCGACGGCGGCGGTGGCGGTCGCGGCGGTGGCGGCCGCAGTGGCGGTCGCGGCGGTGGCGGTTTCGGGGGCACGAGCGGCGGCGCTGGCGTCGACGCTCCCGGCGGCGTCGGCACCTCGGACCCGACGCGGAGCACCGACTTTCGCCGCCGAATCGAGGACCTCACCGCCGAAGGGTGGGAGGTAGAACACGACTACGGCGACCGCGTCGTCATGGTCGACCGGGGATTCGGCTCGTGGGGCGTCCACCTCCTCCTGCTGGTGTTCACGGGCGGACTCGGCAACATCCCCTACGCGTGGTACTACTACTCGACGCGAAGCGACCGCATCGAACTCTACGCCGACGGGACCGACCGATACGTCGCGGGCGGCGACGCGGAGCGCGACGACGCCGACGAGTCCGAGACGACGGCGGGCAGCGTCGTACTCAGCTTCTTCGCCGCGCTGATCGGGTTCGGCATCCTCAGCGGCGGCGTGTCGAGTCTCGTGGGGTTCTTCGTTGGCGTGAGTAGCCTCCTGCTCGCGCTGTACGCGCTCCCGCCGGTCCGCGAGCGCCTCCACGACCGCGAGTCGGTCGACACGTTCGGCCCGATTCGCTCGACCGACGAGGAAGTCGTCGACGCGCCGGAGACGCCGTGCACCGCCTGCTCTCGCCCGGTCGACACCGGCGTCAAGCGGACGTTCCACGAGACGTTCTACCTCGCGGGCGTCCCGATCTCGCGCGAGGAGAAGGGCCAGAACCACTACTGTCGGTCGTGCGCGCAGGGCGACCCGTTCACCGAGAACGACGTCGAGGACGACGAGGCCGAGACCGCGTTCGAGTTTTAACCGTTCGGTCTACACGACGCCCATCTCGTCGAGCCGCTCGGGCAGGTAGGTCTCGGTCACGAAGTCGAGCCCGTGGGAGGCCAGCGACTGCTGTTCGGACTTCTTGTCGATGTCGAGCTGGAGCTCTATCTGCTCCTCCCAGTAGTCGGTCTGGAACCGCGGGTCCTCCAGTTCGGATTCGAGGGCGTTGACGTCCGAGTCGCTGAGCGGGTCGGTCGGCAGGTCGTACTCCACGATGTCCTCGGGCTGGATGCCGATGAACGTCGCCTCGGGCGTGGCCAGATACTCGCTGAGGTGGGCGGACTTGATGGAGCCGTAGGCCACCGAGCCGTAGATGCGGTACGACCACGGGTCGCCGTCCGTGAACACCGTCACCGGCAGACCGAGTTCGTCGTGGAGGCGCTTGGTGAGCCGGCGGGTCGCCCGCGCGGGCTGGCCGCCGAGGTGGACCACGATGGCGTCGTACTCGTCGTCGAAGCCGTTCTCGACCAGCCGGTCGCGCATGCCGCCGGTCTCGACGCACAGCACGAAGTCGGCGTCGTTGTCGAGGAACTCGATGGTGTCGGGGTTGTTCGGAATCTGGTAGCCGCCCTGTCCGACGTCGTCCTGACAGTGAATCTCGCGGTCGCCCCGGTTGGTCTGCTCGCGGAGGAGCAGCGGCCCCATCACCTTCGCGCCCGACTCCTCCGGGCGCATGTGGAAGTCCTCGCGGGTGACCTCCGAGACGATTTCGAGGTCCTCGATGAGCTGGTTCGACTCGTCCTGGGAGTTGAACTGGGCCTCCTCGACGTCCCAGCTCTCGGAGAGGTAGTACAGCTCCCGCAGGGTCGACGACCGGTCCTGGTCGAGTTGCTCGGCCAGGAAGTCGATGGTGTACACCGCCTTCAGCAGCTTGCGCGCGCCCCGGACGCTGTTGGCGCTCCGGGTCGACTCGCGCTCGCCGTACACCCACACGTCCTCCTCTTCGTCGAAGACGATGTTGCTCTTGGTCCGCGTGGGGACCGACATCTCGGGTATCTCGCCGCGCTGGAACTGGTCGTAGAACTCCGCCGCGAGGTCGACCAGCTTCTCCTGGGCCTCCGCTTCGTTGTCTGCGCTCATGTGTTGTTAGTGAGTTTGGGGGCTTCGATTCCGTCCACGTTCGCTTCGGCGAATTCGGCGTCCGGTTCCACCCGGTACGTCAGGGTTTCCGTCTCACCGCTTCCGACGGTCGGTTCCCACTTGACGAACCACTCGTCGTCCATGGGGACCGCCTGTGCGCCGTCCGAGAGGTCCGACGGCTCGGCGAAGACGATTTCCGTGACCTCCAGGTCGGCGTTGGAGCCGGAGTTGTTCTCGACCACGAGCTCCACCTCGCCGTCCTCGACCTCTCGCTCGACGAGGACGTTGTTCATGATGCGGGCCATCGCGTCCTCGTACTCGGGTTCGCCCTCGTCGGTCACGTCGGCCAGCTTCTCTGCCATCTTCGGCAGGATGGAGGCGATGACGCTCTGTTTTTTCTTGCGCTTCTGGAGGGACTTGCGCTTGTTGAGATACGACTTGAGCTCCCTCGCCGCCTCGCGAATCGCCAGCTCTATCTCGTCCTCGATTTCGGGCACGTTGGCCACCGCGTCCTTGCTCTCGCTGGTGAACGGCACGTTGGTCGAGGCCACGTGGACCATGATGACCGCCGGACCGTTCGGGATGCCCGAACCGCCGGGCTGGTCGAGGTTGTAGTTGCGCCAGCCGATGGACTTGACGACGTCCGTGGTGGCGCAGGCCCCGCGCTGGTAGACCAGCGGGACCCGGTTCGCAAAGCGGAGCACCTCGGCCTGTCCCTCGGCTTCGAGGTCGCCGCCGTAGGCGATGCCCGCCTCCACGATGAACGGGTCGCCGCCGTGGACCTCGGCGTCGCGGGTCGACGCCGCGTAGAAGTCGGCGTCGTACTCCTTCCGGAGGCCGGCCTCCACGAGGTCGTCGGTGATGGGCGACAGGCAGTTGGTCGGCGGCGCGATGATGTCGGTCGCCTTCATCGCGTCGAGCAGGTCGCTGGCGGCGTCGCGGTCGTCCACGAACTCGCGGACCTTCGGCACGTCGTCGGGCACCGTGACCATCGTGTTCCAGACCTCCATCACGACGTTCTCGCGGGCGGTGTCGCCGACGGTGGCGTCGTCGTACTCCTCGGTCTGGTCGGCGGCGCGGTCGACGTACTCGACGAGGGTCGCGTGGGTCGCGCGGTCGCGCTCGCGCCCCTTCTCGAACCGCTTGGCGAGTCGCTCGGCCAGCCCGTGGACCGTCTCGTCGTCCTTCCGGGTGCTGGTGGCCGCGTCGACCAGCGCGTAGAGGTCGCTCGTCCGGTCGTCGGTGAGTCGCTCCCACGCGGCCTCGACCGCGTTCTCTTGGACCGTGTCGCCGAACGTCGCGTCGTGGTCGTCGCCCACCTCCTCGGCGACCTCGGAGACGATTCCGACCAGTTCGTGGTGGGCCAGGCGGTCGCGGGCGCAGACGGCGTCGGCGACCGCGTCGCCGAACGCGGCGGTGGCGTCCTTGCCCTTGTTGGCGACCGCGTCGGCGACGGCGCGCGCGAGGTCGGACTGCTCGTGGCTTTGGGGCGGCGTCCACGCGGCCTCCCGGCCGACGTGGCGGTCCCGGAACTCGTCGAGGATGGAGTCGGCGGTCTTGCGACCGACCCGGGTGAACTCCTCCTGGACGAACCCCGAGACGCTGTGGGAGTCGGTCGCCGCCAGCATCTTGAGGACGGTGCCGAGTTCCACGCCGTGGGGGTGTGGCCGTATCTCCTCGGTCTCGGCGGGGAGTTCGGCCCCGTCGGCCCGCTCGAACTGCCGGGGCTCGTCCATGCTGGGCTCCTGAAACGTGATGCGGGCGTGGGGGTTGACGACGGCCGTGTGCTTGACGTACTGGAGGAGCTGTGACCGGGCGCGCATGTTGGCCTCCATCTCCAGTTCGATGCGGGTGCCGTGCGTGTGGTTGACGTGTTTTCCGGGCGGCGGCGAGTCCGATTCGTCTTTGATCTCGGGCTCGTTCTCGTCGGTGTCGATGACGAGTTCGAGGTAGCGTTCGCTCCCGGACTCGGTCTTGCTGGTCACCTTCGCCGGCTTGCCGGAGGTCAACTGCGAGTACAGCACAGCCGCCGAGATACCGATGCCCTGCTGGCCGCGACTGTTCTTGACGCTGAGCGCACCGTCGTTTGCGACGACGAAGTTTTCGTCTGCTCCCGTCGCACCCGGAACCGAGATGTCGTAGACGTACTCCGGTGGGTCGGTCGCCTCGACGTTCTCCACTCGTAGTAGACACATATCGGAGTCGGTGAGACCGTGAAGGTTCTGCACCGTTTCCCAGAGTGCTGTCAACTCCTCCGTTGGCCGGTGGTCGTCGTCGAGAAGCCCCATCTCCCTGAGGTTGTGGACGTACCGTGGCTTCTCGACGTACTCGCCCGCTATCGCATCTTCGATAAGTGACCGATACACCTCCGCGTGGTCGATATCCGACCCGACGCCAGCTCCCAGTAACAGACCGGGAACGGTATCCGGGACGGTTTCTCGTGACGTGTCTTCGACCCGAACGTCGTCGAGAAGGGAGACTGGAATGCGTTTGTACTGCTGCTCGCCCGGCCGAGTCTGCGTCTCGAACACGTCTCCCAGGGTCACGTCCTCGCCGTACACTTTCGTTCGATACGTCGTCGCCGAGTCGTCGGCGTACCCGCTGGCGTTTTCGACGACCTCCGTACTCGCCAGTACCCCCTGCATATTCCAGAGGACCGAAAGCTGTCGAGCCAACGTCTCGCTCGTCGTGGTGTGTGAGAGTTCGTTGCCCGGATACGAGTCCGACCCGTCTCCTTGGTAGAGCGCGGCGATGAACTGGCGCTGGCGTTCGGGGTCGGCCTCGAAGACGAACTCCGGGACACGTTTGTTACTGGCAGCGTCGCCACAGCGGTTTTTGAGGAACATCGCCAACGGTGACCCGAACGCTTTCACGCGGGTCGAGTTGCGTTCCCGCTCGACCGTCGTTGTCGAACCGCCGACGCCCGCGACCGCCCGTTCAGTCGCCTCGACCAACGTCGACTCGTGAGAGCCGAACGTGAGGCCGATTTGTCGGTCGTCGGCGTGCCCCTCCGAAATGTAGTAGGCGACAAGCTCCATGAAGGACTCCGAGAGTTCGACGGTGACCGGTATCGTGGTCGTCTCACCACCGACTTGATACGTTTTGAACTCGCAGTCGGCGGCCCTGTCTTCCCAGCCGAGTTCCAGCACTTTCTCCGCGGGGAGATACCCCTTCTCGATGTAGTTTTGCTCCAAACTGTCACGAAGTATTTCGACGCCGTCGTACCGGTAGTAGTACCGCTTTCGGCCGCTGTCCTCGGACGGTTTCCGACGCACCGTCTCGCCCGACCGAATGTCGGCCAACGTCTCCTCGTCGAACCCGTAGACGTACACTCGTCTGTCTTCGAGTTGGTCGGCCGTGAGATGGTTCAGCAGGTTCACCTCCGACGTCGTCTCGTCGAAACCGGGGAGCCTTCGCGGAGCGAGAATCGTCTCTCCCGCCGCGAGTTCTCCGGCGTTGACCTCCCTCGTATCGCCGTCCTTCGTGACGCTGAACAGGCTGTGGTTCCCCGTGACCTCGACGGTGCGTCCCTTCTCGGTCGTGATCTCGTAGGTCCGCTCGTCCGTCTCGTGACGGATAGCGTGCGTGACCGACTCCCACGACATCTCGTGACTGTCTCGGGTGAACGACGGGACCTCTATCTCGTCCGGAATCGGAGCCGTTCCCGCCCCGTCTTGGGGCAGATAGGCGTCACACAGCATCCCGATAGGGACGAAATCGACCTCGCCGTTTCGTCGTACCAACAGTCGCTGGTCGGGCGTCAACGACTGCTCTCGGCTGTGAAATCGCGAGCCGTACAGCAGCTTCCCGAACACCTTGGGTACCTCCTCTTTTGTGATGCCCGGGCCGTTGTCCTCGATTACGAGCGTGTAGTAGTCGCCCGCGTCGTCTATCCTCACGGAGATGTCGGGCTTCTCGCCGGCCTCCTCGGTCGCGTCGAGGGCGTTGTCGACCGCCTCCTTGACTGCCGTCACCAGCGCTCGGGCCCCGCTGTCGAACCCGAGCATGTGCTTGTTCTTCTCGAAGAACTCGGCGATAGATATCTGGCGCTGGCTCTCGGCCAGCTCCTCGGCGACCCCCTCCTCGTCGCCGAGCGTCGACTGGATGGATGGCATTCGTGCGTAGTCCGTAGCCGCGTGGACGTTAAAGGTGTCTCGGTGGCGCGAAGTGAAAGTGAAAGTGTCGACGGACCCCGCTCCCGTAGGCCGATTCCGGCCGGTCGACGTCGCTGACCAGCGAGACGCTAGCTTCCGCCGATGCCCAGCGGACGACCTCACCGCCCCGCACTACACCGCCCGCCCCGACGCCGCACCGCGCGCTCCCGCCACGGGCGAAAATCACCTATGGCTGCCCGCCGTAGACCGACGAACGCGATGGTGGGGGACGAGACGAGTCTGCGAGCGGCCGACGAGTCGAACCGCGAGCCCCGCGGCGGGCGCGAGCCCGCGATAGCTCTCGACGACGTGACCGTCGACTTCGGGGCGGTCCGGGCGCTCGCGGACGTGAGCCTCCGGGTCGAGGACGGCGAGTTCGTCACGGTCATCGGCCCCTCGGGCTGTGGCAAGACCACGCTGCTCCGGACGGTCGGCGGCTTGCAAGAGCCGACCGCCGGGACGGTGCGGGTGGCCGGCGAGACGCCCGAGCGCGCTCGCCGGGCGGGCGCGTTCGGCTTCGTGTTCCAGCACCACGCCCTGCTGCCGTGGAAGTCGGCGCTGGACAACGTCGTCTTCCTCCGGCGGCTGGCCGGGAAACCCCCCGACCGGGAGCGGGCGCGGGACCTGCTGGGGACGCTCGGCCTCGCGGGATTCGAGGACGCCCGGCCGGCCGAGCTCTCGGGCGGGATGGCCCAGCGGGTCGCCATCGCCCGCGCGCTCCACCTCGGCGCGGACGTGCTGTTGATGGACGAGCCGTTCGGCGAACTCGACGAACTCACCCGCGAGGAGATGGGCGTCGAGGTCCGGCGGGTGTGGCGCGACCGCCGGAAGACCGTGGTGTTCGTGACCCACAGCGTCCCCGAGGCGGTCTTTCTCGCCGACAGGTGCGTCGTGATGAGCGACGCGCCGGGCGAGGTCGCGGGCGCGTTCGACGTCGACCTGCCCCGGCCCCGCGACGAGTCGGTGTACGGCACCGAACCGTTCCAGCGACAGGTCGCGGCGGTCCGGACCGCGCTCCACGACGGGGACGGCGGGCGATGAGCTACGCCGACCGGGTCCCGGCCGCCCGCGTCTCGCTGCCGGTCGCGGCGCTCGCGGCGGGCGTGGCGGCGTGGTGGGCGCTGGTCGCCGTCTTCGAGGTGCCACCGTACCTGCTGCCCGCGCCTGGTGCGGTCGCTGCGCGACTCGTCGGCCAGCCGGACCTCTACGTCCGGAGCGCGCGGGCCACGCTCCGGACCGTCCTCGCCGGGGGCGCTGTCGGCGTCTGCGCCGGGTTCGGCGCGGCCGCCGTGGTGGCCACCTCGTCGGTCCTCCGGCGCGCGCTCTACCCGTATCTCGTCACCGCGCGCGTGTTGCCGAAGGTCGCCGTCGCGCCCCTCCTGCTGGTGTATCTGGGCACCGGGACGGGGACGGCGCTGGCGTTCGTCGCGCTGGTCTCGTTTTTCCCGACGTTCGTGAGTTCGGCCGCGGGCCTCCGGGGGACGCCCGAGGCGTACCTCGACCTGCTCCGCTCGGTGGACGCGGGTCGAGTCGAGACCCTCGCCTTCGTCCGGATTCCGGCGGCCCTGCCCGCCATCTTCGCCGGCCTCAAGCAGTCGGCGGCGCTCGCGGTCGTCGGTGCCGTGGTCGCCGAGTGGATAGTGACCGACGAGGGCCTGGGGTACCTCGTCCTCGTGGGCGCGGAGAACGTCCAGACCGACCTCGTGATGGCGGCGGTCGTCGTCCTCTTCGTCGAGGGAATGGCGGTGTACGGACTGGTCGCGGCGGTCGAGAACCGGGTGTCGTGGCAGTAACACCCCCCAGTCGTCCGCTCCCTACCCCCTGTCGAATCGGCGCTCGACCAGCGCGGGAATCAGATAGAACCCCACGCCCAGCGCCGCCAGCACGCCGAGCGCGGCCACCATCCGGGCGGTCCGGAGGTACGTCGAGGCCCGGAACACCTCGTAGCCGATGCCGGCGTCGAGCGCGAGGAACTCCGCGACCACCGCGCCGACGACCGCCGCCACGGTGGCTATCTTCAGCCCGGCGAACGCGTGGGGTGCGGCGGCCGGGAGCCGGACGCGGAGGAACTGCTGGATTCGCGACGCGCCGACCGAGCGCGCGAGCGCCACGTACTCCTCGGGCGTGGCGCACAACCCCTGATAGGTCGCTATCGTCACGGGGAACACCGCGAGCGTGGCCGCCAGCAGCGCGCGCGCCGGCACGCCGTCGCCGGCCCACCGGAACAGCAGCGGCGCGACCGCGACGGCGGGGACGATGCGGAGCGCGACCACGTACGGCCGGACGACCGTCGCGGCGGTCTCGGAGGCGGCCATCGCCACCGCGAGCGCCCCACCGACGCTCGCGCCCCCGAGGACCCCCAGTCCGACCGTCACCGCCGTCACGCCGGCGGCGTCGAGCAGGGTCGGCCAGTGGGTCGCGAGCGCGCCCGCGACGTCGCCGGGGCTCGGGAACACGACGGTCGGGAGCGCGGTGAATCGCGCGGTCGCCCACCACGCCGCGAGGACGAGTCCGGCCACCAGCAGGGGCGGCGTCGCCCGCTGCGCGACCGCGCCGGTGCGACTCGCGAGCGAGCGCGTGGCCACCGCTCCGGCCGAGCGCGCGCGCCCGGCGTCCTCGGGCGGGGCCCGGGACGAGTGGGACGGCGGCCCTGACGCCATCAGTTACCGCCCGTCGTGGTCGGGTCGGTCCCGTCCGACGTGGTCGTCCGGTCGCCGTCCGTCGCGGTGGTGTCGGTTCCGGTCGCGGTCCCCTCGCCGACCGAGACGCGCGAGGCGTAGTCGCCCACGTACGCGCTCTCGGCGTCGAGGTACTCGTTGGTCCACGTCGATTCGGGGTCGACTTCGCCGCCGAGCAGGTCGGCGTCGGCCAGCGCCTCGTAGGTCCTCGCCCACGGGTCGGGCTCGCTCCATCCCCAGCCGTTCTCGCGGACGGCCGGCGAGACGAGGTAGCCCCGGGCCATCTCGACCCACTTCTCGCGCTCGACCGCCCGGGACTCCGCCAGCGAGGGATTCGCCGCTATCAGGAGGTCGACCGCCTCGTCGGGGTTCTCGGTCGCCCACGCCGCGCCCCGGGCGGTCCCGGTCAGGAAGGCTCGCACCGCGTCGGGGTTCTCGTCGACGAAGTCGGGATCGGCGGCGACGACGTGGCCGTACGAGGGGATGGCGTCCGCGACCGAAATCGAGGACACCTCGGTCCCGTCCTGGCGCGCGGTCACGGCGTCGCCGAACACGCCGCCCGCCGCGTCGACGTCGCCAGCGAGCAACTGCTGGACCGTGTCGAACCCGGAGTCGACCATCTCAACCTCCGAGAGCACGCCTCCCCGCTCGAGCATGAGCCGCGTGAGAACCCGGACCATCCCGGGGCCGGTGCCGACCGTCCGGCCCGCGAGCTGGTCGACACTCGTCAACTCCTCGCCGAAGGTCTCGCGCGTGGTGAACACCACGACCGGACTGCGCTGCATCACGACGCCGACCGCCACCGGCGAGAGGTCGCGCGTGTTGATATTGAGTAGCTGGTCGGCGCTCGTGATCGCCAGCGGCGCGTTGCCCAGCCCGGCTTGCCGCGCCGAGAAGTCCGACCCCTGCCCGCTCTCGATGCCGGCGAGTTCGAGGCCGGCCTCCTCGTAGAAGCCGCGCTCGGACGCGACGTAGTAGGGGACGTGCAGGCCGTTGGGTCGCCAGTTGAGCAGCAGCGACGCGCTCGTCGCGTTCTGACCCGCCGGCGGCCCGACCGCCCCCGTCGTCCCGACCCCGCCCGTCAGTCCGACCGCGCTCGCACCCACTGCACGAAGAATCCGTCGTCGTGTCTCCCCCATGTTTCCACAGGAGGCACGGCTGTCGGGCGTAAAATAGTTCGGGCAGAGTGGGGCCGTCGTCAGGACTCGGTCGTGGTTTCCTCGCCCGTGGCGGTTCCCTCGTCGGTCGCACCGCTCCGCGCCTCGGCCTTCGTCGTCTCGGTCGCCGTCTCGTCGCCGTCGGCGGTCGCCGCGTCGTCCGTCGCCGTCTCCTCCGCACTCCCGTCGGTCGCAGTCGTCTCCTCTGTCGCAGTCGCGTCGTCGGTCGCGTTGCTCTCGTCGTCGACTTCGGTCGCTGTATCCTCAGCGTCGGTCTCGGCCGCAGCCGTCTCCGTCTCGGCCTCTGCGTCGGTCGCCGACTCGCCGACCGGCGCGCCGGCCACGGAGAGGTCGGCGAGGTCGACGCTCTCGATTTCGGCTGTCTCGGCGCTCAGCGCGGGCTGGTCGCTCTCGTCGGCGTCACCGTCGGACTGGTCGTCCTCGGCCGACTGGTCGCTCGCGCTCGCCGCCGTGGAGACGTTCTCGGCCGCGTCGCTACGCACGGTCGCCCGCTCGACCGCGAGGCCCTCGACCGTCTGGTTCTGGAGGACCGCGCGGTCGATAACGAGCCGGGTCCGTATCTCCAGCGGTCCGGTCTCGTTCAGCAGTGCGTCGGCCAGCGACTCGTCGCGGACCGTGACGTTCGTCAGCGCGAGGTCGGTGGTCTCGCCGGTCAGCTCGGCGCGGTCGAGCGCGACGTCGGCGTAGGTCTCGTTGCTCGCGTTCCCCTCGTCGGTCGCGTTCAGCACCGTGAGCTCGCCGAACTCGGCGTCGAGGACGGTGACGTTGCGGACGACCAGCCGCTCGAACGTGACGTTGCTGGCGGTCAGGTTCGTGGCGTCGCTCGCGGCCGTCTGGTCGGCCTGCTCGGTCTGGTCGGCCTGTTCGGTCTGGTCGGCTTCGGTGGTTTCGCCCTCGGTGGTCTGGCCGTCAGCCTCGGCCGCCGTTTCCTCGCCCGCGGTGGTTCCCTCGTCGGTGGCACCGCTGCGCGCCTCGGCTTTGGTCGTCTCTGTCGTCGTCTCGTTCGCCTGGCTCGTCTCCTGCTCTGCGGTCGTGTCTTGGGCGGCGACCGCCGACGCGTCGGTCGCCGAACCGGTCGCGCCGACGCCGACGACGGCACCGGCCGCGACCAGTAGCACTGTGGCGACCAGCACGGTCGCTGTGGTTCTGTCTGTCATTCCGCGACCGGCTACGCCGAGGCGCGGGATAAACGACCGACTCCGTTTTCCCCGGCCGGAACGACCGTCCGAACCGTTTCGCGGTCTGGCTCGGGTTTCCTCGCGAGCGAGCCCGGTAACGCGGACGTAACGACTGCTTCGATGCCTGCGCCGCGCGCTGGCTCGTCCGCTGGGGGTGAGGTGCGATTGCTCCCTGAGATGCTGTGCGGTTGTTCACTGGGATACTGTGCGGTTGCTGTTTCCCCGAGGCTCAAGCAGTAGCTAGGTCGTTATCGTTCGGAAGACGGGACGGAGCTAACCGGAAGCGGACTACTGCTTGAGCCGACGAGTAACCGTGACCGAACCGCGACCGCACCGCAACCGCGACAGCACTGCAACCGCGACCGCACCGCAACCGCACGGACGCGACCGAACTACTCCTCGAAGCCGCCCGACGACCACACCGTAATCTCGTCGTCGGCCGCGACCGCGACGTACTGGGTGCCCTCGCTGGGGTCGTCCCAGACGACCGGCGCGGGCGTGATGCGGTCGGCGTCGGTGTCGGCGCTCCAGATGCGCTCGCCCGTCCCGGCGTCGAGGGCGTAGACGTGCCCGCCCGAGGAGGGGACGAACACCACGCCCCCGCCGGTCGCGGTCGTTCCGCCGGGCCAGATGCGCCAGTGGGACCACGACGGGTCGACGTCGGGGAGTTCGGTGCGCCACGCGAGGTCGCCGGTCGCGGGGTCGACCGCCTGCACGAACGCGGTGTGGGACGTGTCCTCGGAGGCGAGCCGGGAGCCGCCCTCCGCCAGCGAGATGTCGCCCTCGGTGTCGTACTCCCAGTCGGGGTCGTAGGACACCCGCTGGGCCGCGTCGACCGCCGCGACGTACCGCAGCCCGGTGTCGGGGTCGTAGGCGCACGGCGGCCACTCGGTCGCGCCGATGGTGCCCGGCCAGCACGTCCCGGCGTTCTCCTCGCCCCGCGGCGGGAGCGCGAGGAAGTCGTCGGCCCACTCGTGGTCCTGCCTGGACCACGCCGCCGTGCGTTCGAGCAGTCGCCCGGTCTCGGCGTCGTACACGTAGGTCCAGCCCGCCTTCTGGTCGGTCGAGACCGCCCGCCGCGTCTCGCCGTCGACCTCCAGGTCGAAGACGGTCGGCGTGTCGTGGCTGTCGTAGTCCCACAGCTCGTGGGGGAGCTGCTGGCTCGCCCACTCTAGCTCGCCCGAGTCGAGGTCGATGGCGACGATGGAGTTCGAGTGCTTGTTCGGCCCCGGTCGGACGATGCCGTTCATCATCGGACAGGGGTTGCCCACCGCGTAGAAGACGTTGCTCGTCTCGGGGTCGATAGCCGGACTCATCCACGGCGCGTTGCTGGCGAACCGCCAGCTGTCGCCGACCCACTCGTCTTTCGGTGCCAGGTTGACCCGCCAGTCGACCGCACCGGACTCGGCGTCGACCGCCGAGGCCACGCACCAGCCGCCGAAGTCGCCGCTCATGCCGACGTGGACCTGCCCGTCGTAGGCGACCGGAGCCTGCGAGATGGACATCCGCCTGGGCTGGTCCATCTCCTCGAGCTGTTCGTCGGTGAGCATCAGCGTCTCCCACTCCTTCTCGCCGGTGTAGCGGTTCAGCGCGACGAGGTACGTGTCGGTCGTGGCGAAAAACACCTTGTCCTGCCACACCGCCACGCCCCGGTTGCGGCCGGTCTGGCCCGCGTTGTCGCCCGGCAGCGCGTACTTGAACTGCCAGTACTTCTCGCCGGTCCGGGCGTCGGCCGCGACCACGGCGAGGTTGCTCGTGGTGTAGTACATCACCGGCGGGTCCGACGGGACGATTACCGGGTTCGTCTCGATGCCCGCGCTGTCGGTCGGAATCGTGTACTGCCGTTCGAGCGACGAGACGGTGTCGGCGTCGAGCTGGTCGGCCGGCGTGTAGCCGCGCTGGCCCAGCCCCTTGTCGTACACCAGCCACGAGTCGCGCCGGTCGGCGTCGTCGCGGAGCAGTTCGGTCGTCACCGCCATCCGGGGCATGGGCTCGTCGGCCGCGCCCGGCCCCTCGGGTTGCCGTCGCTCGGTCGACTGCGTGCCGCCACCGCCGCCGCTCCCGCCGGACACCGCCACGTCGCCGACCATCGAGTTGGGGTGGACGGTGCAGATGTACTGGGCCATCTCCTCGGTGGCCTCGAACGTCAGGGTGTAGGTCTCGCCCTGCTGGGCGAACACCTCCGTCCCGACGATGCGGTCGCCGTCCCCGTTCTGAATCACGAAGTCGTGGGGCGCGCCGTCGACGTTCTCCCAGACCACCCGATACCGATTGCCGGCTTCGAGTTCCATCGTCGGGTTGGTCTCGCCCTCGATGCTCGACGGTGCCCGTCCCGTCCACCCGGCTATCGCGCCGCCGAACGAGAACTCGGCGTCGACGTCCTGGACGTCGAATCGGACGTGCTCGTCCTCGCCGCGAGCCTCCGGGCCGGTGTCGATGTAGTGGGGTCGCTCCTCCGGTTCTATCTCCTCGGTCTCGGGGTCGATGTCTGCGGTCATGTCAGGCTCGCACCTCCTCGGTTATCCAGTAGGCGTCCGGCAGCAGGCGGTTCTGTGCGACGGCCTGAAGCGCGAAGCCGCTCGACAGCAGGCCGGCGAGTTCGTCGTCGGCGGTGGCCTCGCCCGCCGCGATTCGGCGCGCCCCGTCGAGCATCAGGTCGAAGCCGGCGGCCATCGCGCGGGCGTCCCACGTCGCGTCGGCCACGACGTCGTCGGTCAGCAGGACGGCGTTGGTCCAGAGGTGCTGGTCCAGGTCTTCTAACCACAGCAGGACGCCGCCGGCCGCCGCCTCCGTCATCGGCGGGACGTACTCGGCGAACTCCATCCGCTCGCGGGGGAGGTCGTCGGTGGCGACCCAGTGGCGGTCCCCGAGCCGCTCGCGGTGGCTCACCACGGTCGCCAGCAGGTCGACCAGTTCCTCCTGTGCGAACTCGAGGTCCGCCAGCGGCCCGGCGAGTTCCTCGGAGACCACGAACCGGCGGACGCTGTCCTCGACGTAGCCGGGCGTGAACTCGGGGAGTCGCTCGGTCGTGCTCTCGAAGAACCCCACCTCGGCGAGGTGGTCGTAGGCGGGTCGGGCGGCCGCCGCGACCGCCCCGAACTCGTCGCGTGGCCCCGACTCCTCGGCCGGGAGGCCGCGCTCGGGGACCGCCGTCAGTCCGGCTGTCGCCCCTGCGAGCCCGACGTGGGCGTCCGCGAGCGTGCCCGCGTCGAGGCTCCCCGCGAGGTCGCTTCGAATCCCCTCGCCCACGGACGCGAGTTCGTCGGTCGTCGCGGTGCCGACGGCCTCGCGCACGTCGTCCAACGTCGCTCCCCCGGCCGCGACCGCGCTTCCGACGCCCAGCGCCGCCAGGAACTCCCGACGCTGGTCGTCCGAGACTGTTCGCTCTCTCTGAGCGTGTACCATGCACCTACACACCGGGCCGGGCGGTGATAAGCGGCCGAGACCGTTCTCTCGGTTCCGCAGTTCAAGCCGAGGTTCGCGCGAATCGAACGGTCACGGCCACGCGAGTTGGTCGACGGGCCACAGCTCCCGGACGCCGTCCGGCGGCGCTCCCGACGTAACCGGTCGTTTCTTCGCGGTATCGCGGCCGTCTCTCGGGACCGGGGTCGGACCGAGCCGGGACCGGCACCGCCGGTCCCGCGCTCGTGTCGACACACCCGTCGAGCGGCCGGGGCGTAATCGACGCGTACCCCGTTGGCGAGCGCGACCATCGCGGATTTACGTCCGGTATTCGAGGTGTCTCCCGCCGGGCCGCCGCCGCTGTCGACTCCCGGACTACGCCGCCGAGGCCGAGCGCGGTGGGCTGGGTTGTGCTGTCGGCTCTGCTCGCGTAATTCCGGCGTTCCGCGCGCGCGTGCGAGGGATTTATTAGAGTGGAACGGCTACCCCGAATCAGGTTTTATGAGTCAGGAAAGCGAATACGGGGCCGGGCAGATTCAAGTTCTCGAAGGCCTACAGGCCGTGCGGAAGCGCCCGGCGATGTATATCGGCTCTACCGACGCGAGAGGCCTCCATCACCTCGTGTTCGAGGTGGTCGACAACTCCATCGACGAGGCGCTCGCGGGCTACTGCGACGCCATCGAGGTGACCGTCCACGACGACGGGACGGTGAGCGTCGCCGACGACGGCCGGGGCATCCCCGTCGACACCCACGACGAGTACGACAAGCCCGCCGTCGAGGTCATCCTCACGGTCCTCCACGCCGGCGGGAAGTTCGACAACAAGTCCTATCAGGTCTCGGGCGGCCTCCACGGCGTCGGCGTCTCGGTGGTCAACGCCCTCTCCGAACACCTCGAAGTCGAGGTCAGACGCGACGGCGCGGTCTGGCACCAGGAGTTCGCGCAGGGCGAACCCGCCGGCCCGCTTGAACGCGTCCGGGACCTCGAAGACGACGAGTCGACCGGGACCGCCATCCGGTTCCGGCCGGACACCGACATCTTCGAGACCGACGAGTTCAGCTACTCGACGCTGGAGAGCCGACTGCGCGAACTCGCCTTTCTCAACTCGGGCGTCTGCATCGAACTGACCGACGAGCGCGAGGGCGGCGACGCCGACACCTTCGAGTACGAGGGCGGCATCCGGGAGTTCGTCGAGTACCTCAACGAGACCAAGACGCCCCTCCACGAGGAGGTCATCTACTTCGAGGACGAGGACCAGAACATACAGGTGGAGGTGGCGATGCAGGCCACCGACGAGCTACAGGGCTCCATCCACGCGTTCGCAAACAACATCAACACCCGCGAGGGCGGCACCCACCTCACCGGGTTCAAGACCGCGCTCACCCGCTACGTCAACGACTACGCCGACGACAACGACCTGCTGGGCGACCTCGACGAGAACCTCACGGGCGAGGACGTCCGCGAGGGGCTGACCGCCGTCGTCTCGGTCAAGCATCCCGACCCGCAGTTCGAGGGCCAGACCAAGACCAAACTCGGCAACAGCGAGGTCCGGGGCATCGTCGAGTCGGCCATCCACGACGGGCTGGCGACCTACTTCGAGGAGAACCCCCGGACCGCAGAGGCCATCGTCTCGAAGGCCGTCGAGGCCGCGAAGGCCCGGAAGGCCGCCAAGAAGGCCGAGGAGCTGACCCGGCGGAAGAACGCGCTCGAATCGACCGCCCTGCCCGGCAAGCTCGCGGACTGCCAGACCCGCGACCCCACCGAAGCCGAACTGTTCGTCGTGGAGGGCGACAGCGCCGGGGGAAGCGCCAAGCAGGCCCGCGACCGGGAGTTCCAGGCCATCCTCCCGCTCTTTGGCAAGGTGCTCAACGTCGAGAAGCACCGGCTCGACAAGGTGCTCGAAAACGACAAGATACGCCACTTCATCACGGCTCTCGGCACGGGCATCGGCGAGGAGTTCGACATCGAGGACGCGCGCTATCACAAGATAATCATCATGTCCGACGCCGACGTGGACGGCGCGCACATCCGGACGCTGTATCTGACGCTCCTCTATCGATACATGAAGCCGCTGCTCGAAGCGGGGTACGTCTACGCGGCCCAGCCGCCGCTGTACCGCATCCGCCACCGCGGCGAGACCTACGACGTAATGACCGAGGCCGAGCGCGAGCGCGTCGTCGCCGAGGAGTGCGACGGCGAGCCCGACCAGATACAGCGGTTCAAGGGGCTCGGGGAGATGAACCCCGAACAGCTGTGGGACACCACGATGAACCCCGAGAACCGCATCCTGAAACAGGTCACCATCGAGGACGCGGCGGCCGCCGACAAGATGTTCTCGGTGCTGATGGGCGACGCGGTCGAGCCGCGAAAGCAGTTCATCAAAGAGCACGCCAGCGAGGCCGACTGGGTCGACATCTGAGAGAGTCACTTCGACACACACCATGAGCACGGATTCATCCGACCTCCCAGAGGAGGTCGCAGAGCGGGTACAGAACGTCCGCGTCGAGGACGAGATGGAGCAGAGCTACATCGACTACGCGATGAGCGTCATCGCGGGGCGGGCGCTGCCTGACGTGCGCGACGGGCTGAAGCCGGTCCACCGGCGCATCCTCTACGCGATGCATCGGTCGGGCATCACCAGCGGCGCGAGCCACCGCAAGTCCTCGAACATCGTGGGCGACACGATGGGCGACTTCCACCCCCACGGCGACCAGTCCATCTACGACGCGCTGGCCCGGATGGCACAGGACTTCTCGATGCGGTATCCGCTGGTCGACGGGCAGGGCAACTTCGGGAGCGTGGACGGCGACCCGCCGGCCGCCATGCGGTACACCGAGGCCCGGATGGCCCCCATCGCCGAGGAACTGCTGGCCGACATCGACATGGACACCGTCGACTGGCAGCCCAACTACGACGACCGGCTCCAGGAGCCGGAGGTGCTGCCCTCGGCGTTCCCGAACCTCCTCGTGAACGGCTCGTCGGGCATCGCGGTCGGCATGTCGACCAACATCCCGCCGCACAACCTCGGCGAGGTAATCGACGCGACGGTCGAACTTATCGAGAACCCCGACGCCACCGTCGAGGACCTGATGGACCACGTCAAGGGACCGGACTTCCCGACCGGCGCGAACATCGTGGGCCGGAACGCGGTCCACGCCGCGTACAAGACCGGTCGAGGCCGCGTCCGGGTGCGAGCGGAGTACGAGGTCGAGTCCCGCGAGAACGGGAGCGACCGCATCGTCATCACCGAGCTCCCTTACCAGACCAACAAGGCCCGACTGGTCGAGAAGATCGCCGACGCGGTCAACGAGGGGTCCATCGAGGGCATCCGGGACCTGCGCGACGAGTCCGACCGCGACGGCATCCGCATCGTGGTCGAGCTGAAGTCCAACGCGATAACCGAGGTCGTCGAGAACAAGCTGCTGGAGAGTTACCTCGAAAAGACCTTCGGCGTCATCAACCTCGCGCTGGTCGACGGCGAACCCAAGGTGCTGTCGCTCAAGGAGACGCTGCGACACTACCTCGACCACCGCAAGGAGGTCGTGCGCCGCCGGAGCCAGTACGAACTCGACGAGGCCGAGGACCGCGCCCACATCCTCGAAGGGCGACTGACGGCGCTCGAAAACGCCGACGACGTCGTCGACATCATCCAGGACGCCGAGGACCGCGACGAGGCCAAGGCCGACCTGCAGGCGGCCTACGACTTCTCGGGCGAGCAGGTCGACCACATCGTCCGGATGCAACTCGGCAGCCTCACGTCGATGGAGGCGGCCGAAATCGAGGGCGAGTACGAGGAGGTCCAGGCCCGCATCGAGCGGCTTCGGACCATCCTCGACGACGAGTCGGAACTCCTCTCGGTGGTCAAGGAGGAACTGCTCGAAGTCAAAGACGAGTACGACGACGAGCGCCGGACCTCGTTCATCGAGAACACCGACGAGGTGACCCGCGAGGACCTCATCGCCGAGGAGGACGTGGTCGTGGTCGTGACCGAGCAGGACTACGTCAAGCGGATGCCCGCAGCCCAGTTCGACGCCCAGAACCGCGGCGGCAAGGGCATCATCGGCGGCGACCTCAAGGAGGGCGACCGGGTGTCGAAGGTGTTCCGCGCCAACACCCACGACTACCTGCTCTGTTTCACGAATCAGGGGCAGGTCTACCGGCTCAAGACCTACGAGATTCCCGAACGCTCCCGGACCGCCCGGGGCAAGTCGGCGGTCAACCTGCTCGACCTGGACGACGGCGAGGAGATAACCGCCGTGGTCGACACCGACGAGTTCGGCGACGAGGAGTGTCTGAGCATGGTGACCCGGGACGGTTACGTCAAGCGGACCGCCGCCTCGGAGTTCGAGAACATCCTCTCGACCGGCATCATCGCCGCGAAACTGGAGGACGGCGACGAACTCGTGGACGTGAAGGTGACCGACGGGTCGACCGACCTGCTCGTCGCCACGCGCGGCGGGCGAGCCATCCGGTTCGACGAGAGCGAGGCCCGCGAGATGGGCCGAAACGCCCGCGGCGTCCGGGGGGTCGAACTCCGCGGCGACGAGGTGGCCGGGCTGGTCGCGGTCGGCGAGGCCGAGGACCGCGACCTGCTGACCGTGACCGAGAACGGGTACGGCAAGCGGACGCCCCTCTCGGAGTACCGCAAGCAGTCGCGCAACGGCTACGGCCTCGCGGACATCGACACCGGCGACCGCAACGGCGACGTGACGGCGGTCGAGGCGGTCGCGCCCGACGACCACCTCGTCATCATGAGCGACGACGGCCAGATCATGCGCATCCGCGCGGCCGACATCTCGGCGGTCGGTCGGAACACGATGGGCGTGACGGTGATGGACCTCGAAGGCGACGACCGCGTGGCCAGCGTGGACGTGATTCCGAGCGCGGGCGGCGAGCAGTAAGACTCGTCAACGACTGCGGTCAACTATTTCTGCGACCTCCCACAGGTCGGCGACCTCGTAGGTCGGGTCGACAGATAGCTCGACGCCCTCGCAGTGGTCGCGTCGGACGAACGCCGAGTCGAGTCCCGCCCGTCGCGCGGCCTCCACGTCGCTCTCGCTGTCGCCGACGAACAGCGCGGCGTCGGCCCCGAGATCGGCCAGCGCGCGGTCGAGATAGTGGGTGTTCGGCTTCTTCCGGCGGACGCTCTCGACCGACCGTTCCCGGCCGTAGTACGTGTCGAACCGGTCCGCGAACGCGAAGGACTCCACGACGAACTCGATGGTCTCGTGCTGGTTGGAACTCACGACGCCGAGGTCGCGGTCGAGGTCGGCCAGCGCCGCCACGTCGTCGTAGCGGTCCCGGTCGCCGTCCCGGAACTCCTCGCGCTGGGCGCGCGAGGCGTGGCGGTCGCGGGCCGCCCAGAACGCCGATTGGTCGACGCCGTAGGCACCGCAGACGTCGGCCAGCAGGTCTGGCGTCACGCCGTACGCGACCGCCTCGACGTGGTCGGGGTCGGGGTCGTCGACGCCCACGGCCCGGAACGCCGACTCGGCGGCCGACTCCAGCGTCGCCCTGGCCGGCGGTTCCACCAGTACGCCGTCGTTGTCGAACAGGACCGCGTCGTACTCGGTCATCTTCGGTTCCCGCTCGTCGCGGGAACTTGGTCGTGTCGGTTCCGGAGAACACCACGCACGACGAATCCCATCGCCCGTCGACCGCTAGTATACGGCGCGAAGCGCCGTTTCACCGCGACGAGGGGGCGCGCGACGAGTCGTCGCGCGCCCCCTCGTCGCGGCCCTTTTTTGGTCCGGATTTTCGAGGCGGATGCGCGCAGGGCCGCCGCAGCCGGCCCTGCGCGGCGCACCCGACCAGAAAAACGTGGTCTTCAGAGAATGCGCTTCCCGAGCGCGCTCGCGGCCAGCCCGGTCGCGAGTTCCGCGGTCTCGTTCGACTCGTCCAGAATCGGATTGACCTCGACGACCTCCAGCGAGCGAACGACGTCCTCGCGCTCGTCGCGCTCGGCCACGGTTTCGAGCGCCGAGTGGGCCTCCCGATAGGTGACTCCACCCCGGACGGGCGTGCCGACGCCGGGCGCTTCGTGGGGATCGAGCCAGTCGACGTCGAGGCTGACGTGGATGCCGTCCGTCCCGTCGGTCGCCACGTCGAGGGCGTCCTCGACGACCTGGGTGACGCCGCGCTCGTCGATCTCCGACATGGTGAAGACCGTCACGTCGCTGTCCCGGACCGCCTCGCGCTCGGTCTCGTCGAGGCTCCGGAGGCCCACGATGGCGACGTTCGCCTCGCGGAGGTTCGTGGCGTTGGCCCACTCGGTGTCGGCGAAGTCGCCGATGCCCAGCACCGCCGCCAGGGGCATCCCGTGGACGTTGCCCGACGGCGAGGTCCTGGGCGTGTTGAAGTCGCCGTGGGCGTCGAACCAGAGCACGCCGAGGTCGGCGTCGCGGGCCGCGCCGCCGATGGTCCCGATGGCGATGGAGTGGTCGCCGCCCAGCACGAGCGGGAAGGTGTCGGCCGCGAGGGCGTCGGCCACCTCGTCGCCGAGTCGCGTGCAGAGGTCGGCGGTCTCGCGCAGGAACTTGGCCGAGCCCTCGGCGGGCTGTTCGGCGTCCGGGTCGCGCTCCTCCGCGCGCGGGACGGCGAGGTCGCCCGCGTCGCTCGTCGCGTCGACGTTCGCGTCGGCCAGTTCCTCGGCCAGGCCGGCGTACCGGATGGCCGACGGCCCCATGTCGACGCCGCGTCGGTTGGCTCCGAGGTCCATCGGCGCGCCGATGATCCGCACCTGTCTACTCATGTGCGGGCCATCGAGCCCCTCGAATAAAGAAGACCTGATTTCTGGTTGGCGCGATACTTGCGGGACGGGAGAGCGCGAGCCGCTCACTCGTACTGGGAACAGACCTCCGCGACGCCCTCCTCGAAGCTGATTTCGGGCTCCCAGCCGGTCGCCTCCCTCATCTTCGAGGGGTCGGCCATCGTGCCCTGGACGAACATGTCGTCGTCGATGGGGTTCTCGACGTGCTCGGGTTCGACGTCCGAGTCGAGTTCCGCCTTCAGCATCTCGACGACCTCGTTGGCGGTGTAGGCCTCGCCCGTACCGAGGTTGTAGATGCCCGTGAGTTCGTGGTCGGCCGCGAGTTCGAGTCCCCGGACGACGTCGTCGACGTGGGTGAAGTCCCGCGCGTGAGTGCCGTCGCCGTAGATGACCGGCGACTCGCCGCTGGCGACGTCGTCGGCGAACTGCGAGATGATGTTGGCGTACTCGCCCTTGTGGCCCTCCGAGCCGCCGTAGCCCTGATACACCGAGAAAAAGCGCATCCCGGCCACGTTCAGGTCGTGGGCGTTGGCGAAGTACTCGGCGTAGCGCTCGCGAGCGAGCTTCGAGGCCTCGTAGCCCGTGCGGGCCTCGACGTCCATGCTCTCGGGCGAGGGCTCGTATCGGTCGCCGTAGATGGAGGAGGTCGAGGCGTACACCACGGTCTCGCAGCCGTCCTGCCGTGCCTGCTCGACCGCGTTGGCGAAGCCCTCGACGTTGACGCGGGCACCGCGCCGGAGCCCGTCGATGCTCTCCTCGTGCATCGTGAGCGACGACAGCGCCGCGAGGTGGAAGAGGACGTCGACCCCCTCGGTCGGGAGGTCGTCGTCGAGGACGCTCGCGTCGTGGAACGTCACGTCGTCGTCCAGGTTCTCCGGCGTCCCGAGATAGCAGTCGTCGACGACGAGGACCTCGTTGTCCTCGGCGAGGGAGTTGGCCAGGTTCGATCCGATGAAGCCGGCACCGCCGGTCACGAGAACGCGCTGGTCCTGCATGGTCGTACCGACCGTCCCCACCGTGAAATCGGTGTCGCTCCGGCGCGCCAACGGGGCGGGAAACTGGCAAGATTCCCGACCTGTACCGGGATTTTCGGGGGTCCGCCGCATTTAAGGCGGTCGATTGCCAACCTCCCGTCAATGGCTTCCATCGAGTTGACTGCAAGTCAACAGACGATACTCACCGCCCTGGTGAACCTCCATCGGGAGACCGAGGACGCGGTCAAGGGCGAGGACATCGCCCAGCAGGTCGACCGCAACCCCGGCACCATCCGAAACCAGATGCAGAGCCTGAAGGCCCTCCAGCTCGTCGAGGGCGTCCCCGGGCCGAAAGGCGGGTACAAGCCCACCGCCGACGCGTTCGACGCGCTCGGCGTCCAGGACATGGACCGGGAGGCCGAGGTCGAACTGGTCCACGAGCGCGAGCCGGTGACGGACGCCAACGTCCAGGAGATAGACCTCACCAGCGTCCACCACCCGGAGCTGTGCCGGGCCGAGATACACCTCCAGGGGTCGGTCCGGGAGTTCCACGAGGGCGACGCGGTCCGCGTGGGTCCCACGCCGCTCTCGAAGCTGGTCGTCGAGGGGACCGTCGACGGCAAGGACGACACCAGCAACATCCTCATCCTGAAAATCGAGTCGATGGAAGCGCCCGCCGCCGACCCCGACCACTGAGGGCCGTCGGTCCGGGTCGGACCCGGTCCCGGCGATGGCCCGTCGCGAGTCGGCCCGCGGTCGCCTGGCGGGACCGCCAGCGTCCCACCGGCCAGGGCGTCCCCACCCGACACGAGCGCTCGCTCGCATTCTCCCGGTGCTGTCGCGGTCGTTTCGGCGATTCCGGACCGCGAACGGATATTGTGTTAGGTATTCTCACTCATATGATGCGGGTTCCAAAGCCTTTGTATCGGAGGGCTCCGGACGTTCCGGCATGACCGAGAAAGTCGTCGTGCTCGGCGCGGGCTACGCCGGCGCGCGCGCCATCCAGACGCTCGAATCGGAGCTCGACCGGGTCGACGCCGACCTGACGTGGGTCTCCGAGACCGATTATCACCTCGTCCTGCACGAGACCCACCGGGTCGTCCGCGACCCCGGCGTGCAGGACGACGTCACGATTCCGGTCGGCCAGATTGCCGCGCCGGACACCGAGTTCGTACAGGCCACGGTCGAGGGCGTCGACGTCGACGAGCAGGTGGTCGCCCTCGACGACGGGGAGGTCGAGTACGACTACCTGCTGGTCGCGCTCGGCAGTCAGACCGCCTACTACGGCATCCCCGGGATGGAAGAGCACGCGCTCACGCTCAAGAGCCTCGACGACGCGCTCGACATCCACGAGCGGGTCGCTCAGGCCGCCAGCGAGGCCTCGCGCAACGACCCCGCCCAGATCGTCATCGGTGGCGCGGGGCTGTCGGGCATCCAGACCGCCGGCGAGGTGGCTGAGTTCCGCGACGAGCGTCGCGCACCCGTCGACGTCTACCTCGTGGAGGCGCTCGACGAGATCATGCCCGGACAGGACTCGGAGCTCCAGGGCGCGGTCCGCAAGCGCCTCGAGGACGCGGACGTCGAGATCATGACCGACGACCCCATCACGGAAGCCGACGAGGACGCCATCCACTTCGACGAGGGCGACTCGCTGGCGTACGACGTGTTCGTCTGGACCGGCGGCATCACCGGGCAGGACGCGCTCGACGACGCCGGCCTCGACGACGAGCACAACCGTATCAACGCCGAGTCGGACTTCCGGACGAGCGACGACCGGGTGTTCGCCATCGGCGACTCGGCTATCGTCGACCAGGGCGACGACCCCGCACCGCCGACCGCGCAGGCCGCGTGGCAGGCCGCCGAAGTCGCCGGGAAGAACGTCGCTCGCACCATCGGCGGGCAACCGCTGGAGACGTGGAGTTACGACGACAAGGGCACGCTCGTCTCGGTCGGCGAGAAGGCCGTCGCTCACGACGTGCAGGCCGGCCCCGTCTCGGTCCCGGTCCGCACGTTCAACTCCTACCCCGCGAAGTTCCTCAAGAAGTTCGTCGCCGCGCGCTGGATTGCCGACGTCACCTCGTGGTCGCGCGCGCTGCGGGCGTGGGACTCGCTGTAGGGGATACCGCACGAGTAGTCGGTAACTCGCGTTCGTTCGGCTACGGTGACCGTGGCACGCCGGTCCCGGTAAGTCCGTGGTGCGAACTGACCGGCTGTTTCATACAGGATTCTGAATAGAGCCACGTATCGGCAATTACTGGTACTCACGCACTCCGTTATGCTGCTTCGTCCTCCTCACTATCATATATCTTCCAACTACCGTCGTCTATTCGCAGGGAGTAGATTCGCGCTCTCGTCGACTCCTTGTTGTTTTCCGGGTTTTCGATGTGGACCACTGAGCTTACCGTGGCGGTGTTCTCATTTTCTTCGGTTATCTCGATCGATTGAATCGTCGCGTTGAGGACCTCGTTTCGTTCGGCCTCCTCCTCGCTGTATTCGATAACGTTCCCGTCAGGGTGGAGGATGGCGTTTGCTTCCTGTGCTTCGCCGGCAAATACAGCGGTCAAATATGCCCGGACAGCTTCTTTGGGGGTTTCTGTCGGAGTCTGGACCGTCGTCGATTCTGCAGTAGTCTGGGCTGTCGTCGAGTCTCCTCGTGCCGTCGTGGACAGCGTCGCGTTCTCCGTCGTGTCTTGTCCATCATTATTGTCGGCGCTTTGCGAGCATCCTGCGATACTACTTATCGCCGCGGTCGCCCCGACGAGGTATCGTCTCCGATCCATAATCCCGGGCACTCATGGCACGGGTTAGTCGTTTCGATAGCCGCATCTATATTTTGAGGCGTCAGTCGGTGAATACGGATTATACGTACCGCTAGTTACGTGAGCAACGTCGTCTCGAGGGAATCGAACTCCCGCCACTACCCCCGTTCGTCGAGAATCCGGTCGATTATCCGACCGGTCGACAGCAACTCGTCGTCGTACTCGGGGTCGCGCGGACTCGCGCGCTCGACCTTACAGTCGATGCCGCGCCGCGCGAGTTCGTCTTCGATGGCGGCCTCGTCGTGGTGCTGGTCGAACCCGAGCGCGATGACGTCGGGGTCGAGTTCCTCGATGGGGGCGAAGATGTCCTCGGGGTGGCCCACGCGGGCGTCGTCGACCGCGTCGAGCGCGGCCACCACGTCCCGGCGCTGGCGGTTGGGCAGGACGGGCGGTTCCTTGTGGCTGACGTTCTCCCGGCGGGCGACGATGACGGTGAGTCGGTCGCCCATCCCGGCGGCGTCCCGGAGGTAGTGGACGTGGCCGGGGTGGAGCAGGTCGAAGGTCCCCTGTGCGACCACGTGGGTCATACCGGACGCCTCGCTGGCGGCTCGTCGCTCGTCGCCTCGCTTCGCGTCTCGTCGTGTTCCTCGTGTCTCATCGTGTGTCCTCGTCGAAGTCGTAGTCGAGTTCGGCGTCGATGTCTTCCTGCGTGAAGTCGAAGAACGATTCGCCTTCCGGGAGCGACACGTCAAGTACGTCGAGGTCCCGGGGCTCGCCTTTCCGGTCGAACGCCTTCCAGTCGCCCCGCTCGTAGGGGTAGCCGATGATGACGTGGACCTTCCCCCGGCCGAAGGTGGCCAGGTCCTCCTTGCTGGGCTTGAGCACGCCGTTGGGATGGGAGTGGACCGACCCGACCGAGTTGAAGTCGTTGGGGACCTGGCTGGTCTTAACCGTGGCGCTCACGGGGTTGGTGTCGGTGCCGGGGATGACCAGGACGTCGGTGATGACGGTGCCGTCGCGGTCGAGACCCAGGGCTCGGGCGTCCTCGCCCCGGAGGAAGCCCATGTACTCGTGGGGATGGGCGTCCGCCGAGGCTTCGAGCGCGAACTGCATGGCGTCCTCGGCGATGCCGAGAATCTCGCTCGACCGGAACAGCCGCATGCCCAACCCTCCGGTCGGCCGCGTTCTAAAGGTTGCGAACCGCCGGGCGAGTGGTGGGATGTGCGGTGAGGTCCGACGACGTGACCGCGAACGCTCTCGGCGCGCTTTCCGATGCTGGAACAGCAAACAGGTTCTCGAAGGCCCTCGGCGCGCTCTCAGACGCTGGAACCGTACCCAACTCCTCGAAAGCCCTCGGCGCGCTCGCCACCGGAAGACGTTCCTGCTCGCCTGCGGCTGCGCGGGCTGCGACTTCCGAGGTCTCGTTCGCTTTGCTCACGAGACGGTCGCTCCGCAGGATATTCGCGGCTCTCCGCACTGCCTGCCGCGAATAGTTGCCTGCGGAGACGACCACGCGGACGCGAGCGCACCTCGCCCTTTCAGTCCGCCAAGGATGCTGTTAGATTCACCGAGCGTACCGAATCGGTGGTCGCGCACTCTGAGTGACACCCCGGGCGCTCCCAAGCCCTTCGTCCGGCCCCGTCGAGTCGCGCCCTACGCCCCGAACTCCAGCAGCCACCACGCCGCGAACACGACGACGCCGCCCAGTCCCGTGCTGGCCACCGCCCGGACCCGGAGGCGGTCGAGCAGCGCGTGGGCGTCGTCGGTCACGCTCGCCACCTCGTACACCTCGCCGCCGAGTTCACACCGCGGCAGGAAGTCCATCGCGACGTGGAGGAAGACCCCGGCCGCGAACCCGAACACGACCGCGTTGAACGGCCCGCTGGAGGGGAGATTCAGGAGCGCGGCCGGAATCGCGGTGAGGCCGACCCCCGCCGCCGGGAGCAACAGGACCGACACCGACTTGTCCGCGCGTCGGAGTCGGTCGGCCGCCGCGTAGCCCGCCGGCCCCTTGTGGGAGACGATGGCCAGCCCGAGCAACAGTCCGAGGTCGGGCATGTTGCCGTAGACGATGCCGATGATGGCCCCGGCCGCCAGCGCGTGGGCGGTGAGTTCGGCCGCCGTGTGGTCGAACGGCAGGTCGACGTGGGTCGCCCGGTGGCCGAGCGTGTGGGCCGAGAAGCCGACGAGGATGCCCAGCGCGACGCCGAAGCCGCCGAACTTCGGGTGGTGACCGATCGCGTCCGGGACGATGAACGCGGCCGCGCTGGCGATCATCGCGCCGCTGGCGAGGCCGTAGCCCCAGACCAGTCGCGTCGCGTCGGTCGAGGCTCCCGTCCGACCGCCCAGCAGGGCCGCCCCCGCCATCGCGGCGAACGCCACCCACGAGATGCCGACGACTTTCCCGACCTCGGGCACCCCGGCCGAGAGCGCGAGTGGCGTCAGCACGACGAGCGCGAGCAGTCCGAGGAGTCCGAAGCGGGAGAGACGCATGTTATTAAACTTAATATTCGAATTAATAAGCTCGTCGGTTCCAGGCGACTCGCCCGCGAGTCGTGAACCGTCCGGGGCCGCGTCGACTCCGCGACGCGAGAACCGGAGATACAAATCCCCGCCGCCCGCAGATTCGAGCATGGAACTGGCCGAACTCGTCTCCCGGTACGACGACCGCCTGCGAACCGACGCCTTCGCCGACGTGGACGCCAGCGCCAACGGCCTCCAGGTCGGTCCCGACCGACGCGAGGTCGAGACGGTCGCGTTCGCGGTCGACGCCGCCGCCCAGACCGCTCAGGTCGCGGCCGAGCGCGGCGCGGACCTGTTGGTAACCCACCACGGCGTCTCGTGGGGCGGCATCGAGCGCGTGACCGGCCGCCAGTACGGCCGCATCGCGCCGCTCGTGAACGAGGACGTTGCGCTGTACGTCTCCCACCTCCCGCTCGACGCCCACCCGGAACTGGGCAACGCCGCCGGCGTGGCCGACCTGCTCGACCTCGACGACCGCGAGCCCTTCGGCGAGCTGGGCCCTGAACACCTCGGCCAGCGCGGACGCGCGCCGGAGCCGATTCCGACCGACCGGGTGCGCGAGACCCTCGAATCGGAACTCGACCACTTCGGGCAGGGCGTGCGCGTCCTCGACTTCGGGCCGGAGGAACTGGAGGACGTGGCGGTCCTGACCGGGAGCGGCACCGACTGGCTCGACGAGGCCGCCGCGAAGGGCGTCGACGCCCTCGTAACCGGCGAGGGGAAGGGGAAGGTGTACCACGAGGCCCGCGAGGCCGGCCTGACGGTGTTTCTCGCGGGCCACTACGCCACCGAGACGTTCGGCGTGCGGTCGCTCCAGTCGCTGGCCGACGACTGGGGCCTCGAGACGACGTTCGTCGACGCGCCGACCGGCCTGTGAGCGCGAGGTGACGACCGTGCCCCAACTCCGCGACACCTACCACGCCGCGCTCCAGCACGGCCACGTCGACCCGGACGACTCGGCGCTCGTGGTCGGCGTCGTCCGCCGACCCAGCTACGGCATCGGCACCTACCTCGACCGGAACGTCCCCGAACTCGCGACGCCCGACGACCTGCTGGACGAGTTCAAGAGCCGCCTCGACGAGGTCGGCGGGGACGACGACGGCCCGACCCACGACGAGGTCTGGAACGAGGTCGACTTCGGCGAGCGCTACCGCGACCACCTCCGGAACCCGGAGCCCCGGCGCGCGATGGACGACCTGCTCGGCGAACTCGAATCGCGGGACGTCTGGCTGGTCTGCTACGAGAACACCGACGACAAGCGATGCCACCGGACGATTCTGAAGGCTGTACTGCGAGAACGTGCGGCGTCCAAGCGCGAGTGACCGAAGCTACTCGAATCGCTCGATTCCGAATTCGGAGACGTCGGTTTCTGGCTCCCGGCCCCGGACCATCTCGGCGACCAGCTTGCCGCTGTACGGACCCAGTTGCAGGCCGGTCGCGCCGTGGCCCGTGGCGACGAACGCGCCGTCGACGCCCGGGACGCCGCCCAGAATCGGGAGCCGGTCGGCCGAGACCGGCCGCAGGCCGACTCGGACCTCGTCGAGTGCGGCGTCGGCCAATCCGGGCGCGACCCGCAGGGCCTCGTCGAGGACCTCGCGGACCCCGTCGGCCGTGGTGCGTGGCGCGAACCCCGACCCGGTCTCGCGAGTCGCGCCGGCGGCCACCCGCCCGCCGGGCCAGGGAACGAGGTAGTGACCCCGGAACGGCGAGACGATGGGCCAGTCGCCCGTGTCGCTCCCCGAACCGTCGGCACCGGTCCGATTCGCACCGCCGCCCGCGAGGTCGAGGTGGGCTATCTGGCCGCGCTGTGGCTCGACGGGCACCTCGACCCCGAGCTGGTCGCCGAACGCTGGCGACCACGCGCCGCCTGCGACCACGGCGGACGCGGCCTCGACGGTGCCGGCGTCGGTCCGCACGCCCGCGATTGCGCCGTCCTTCACCAGCAGTTCCTCGGCGTCGGCGGTCCGGATTTCGAGGCCGTGGTGGTTCCCGGCCCGCCGGAGCGCGGCGGTCAGGAGCTTGCCGTCGACGCGCGCGGCGTCGTCGTAGTAGGCCGCGCGCTCGACGTCGGCCAGCGCGGGGAAGCGCTCGCGGGCCTGCGCCGCGGTGACCTCGGCGTACGAGTCGGGGTCGGGTTCGCCGAGCGTCCGCTGGCGCTGTTCGATGCGGTCGGCCGCGCGGTCGAACGCCTCGACCTCCTCGTCGCCGAGCGCGACGCTGAGCAGTCCGGACCGGTCGTAGCCGACCTCGCCGTCCTGCTCGTCGCGCAGGGCGGTCACGAGGTCGGGGTAGTAGCCGACCGCCTCGACCGCGAACTCGAACCACGGGTCCGAGCCGGTCCGGCTGCTGGTCGCGGGCGAGAGGATGCCCGCGCCCGCGTCGGTCGCCCGGCCCTCGTCCTCGCGGTCCACGAGGACGGCGTCGACCCCGGCGCGCGCGAGGTGGTAGGCGACCGACGACCCGACGATGCCACCGCCGACGACCACGGCGTCGTACATGTCCGGCGGTGGGGGCCGGGGCGACAAAGCTCTGGGGGTCGGCGAACCGGCCGGCACCTGCTCGCCGGCGCAATGGCAAATATTAAAAAGTCCCCTGTCCATCTTGAATCACGTGTCCGTCGGGTTTCAACGGCCCTACGGTCGCCCGAGCAACGGTCACGCGACGGTTCTCGACGGACACGGGCCGCCGCCAACCGGCCCCGACAGCCGACCTTCGGGTGCGGCTAATTGAACCGCCGCTGGCGCTCGACCGGCGTCACGCGGGCCCCTGCGGTAGTTGGCGACACCGTTTTCAGCGCCTCAGTCCGCAAATAAATCCGGTCTCGATTATCAGCACTGATACTAGCACGTAGGCTTATCTTGTCGTGCTGTCTACGCCACGACAACTACGACAACATGGGACAAGAGTGGCCGCTTCTGGGTCGAGTCAGAGGGAGCTACGCGCTGAAGCTCGCGTTCGCGCTGGTGGCGGTGATCGCGCTGACCGTCGCCGTCGGCGCGCTGGTGCAGGCCCAGACCGACGAGCAACTCCGGCAGGACGTCGAGGCCGAGCTGACGACGGTCTCCGAGTCCCAGTCCGGGACGCTCGACACGTGGCTGTCGAACGTGAAGCGCCAGAGCCGGCTGACGTCCGAGCATCCCGCCGTGACCGCGGGCGAGACGAACCGGACGCGAGAGCTGATGCGGGGGCTGATCGACCGCGACGGCGTCCCCGAGGGAGTGGTGGCGGTCCACTACTACGACGCCGACGAGCGAACCATCGTGACCAGCTCCAGCGACGAGTTCGTCGGCGTGAACCCGGCCCGCCAGAACATGCCGTTCGCGACTCAACCGCCGTCGTTCGACGGGCCGGACGAGGTGTACGTCTCCGAGCCGTTCCGGACGTCCACCACGGACTTCCCGGTCGTGGCGGTCATCTCGCCGGTGCCCGACGACCCCGACAGGCGCGTCGTCTACATGGTCAACATCGAGGAGCGCACCCAGTCGCTGACCGGGACGGTCGAGGGCGGGTCGACGCTGGTCCTCGACTCGGCCGGGCGCTACCTCGTCCACTCGGACACCGACCAGTTGCTGACGACCCACGGAGAGGGCGCGGACGACCCCGTCGTCGAGCGGGGGCTCGCGGGCGAGTCCGGATTCCGGCAGGGCAGCGACGGGATGTTGCTGGCGTACGCGCCCGTCGAGGCCGCCGACTGGGTGGTCGTCGTCCGCGTGCCCGAGAGCCAGGCGTTCGCGCTCGGGGCGACCGTCACCTCGAACATCGTCGGGCTCATCCTGATATCGGTCGTCAGCCTCGCGCTCATCGGCGTCACGGTCGGAAGCAACACCGTGGTCGCGCTGCGCCAGCTCTCCAGACGCGCCGACAACATGGCGGGCGGCGACCTCGGCGTGAGGCTGGAGACCGACCGCACGGACGAGTTCGGGTCGCTGTACGACTCCTTCGCCCGGATGCGGGACTCGCTCCGCGACCAGATACGCGAGGCCGAGCAGGCCCACGAGGAGTCCGAGCAGGCCCGCGAGGAAGCCGAGCGCGCCCGCGAGGAGGCCGAACGTCGCAGCGAGGAGGCCCGCCAGCTCTCCGAGCACCTCGAGGCCAAGGCCAGCCACTACGAGCAGGCGATGGACGCGGTCGCCGACGGCGACCTCACCGTCCGGGTCGACCCCGAGAGCCGGAGCGACGCGATGGTGGCCATCGGCGAGTCGCTCAACGACACGCTGGCGGAGATAGAGCGGACCGTCGCCAGCGTCAAGCGGTTCGCCGCGCACGTCTCGAACGCGGTCGCGGAGGTCGAGACCGCCGCCGAGGGCGCGATGGCGACCGGCGAGGAGGTCGACGGCTCGATGACCGAGATATCCGAGGGCGCGGCCCGCCAGACCGAGCGCCTCGGCGAGGTGCTCGACGAGATGAACACCCTCTCGGCGACCGCCGAGGAGATCGCCGCGACCGTCGACGACGTCGCGACCACCTCCGAGCAGGCGGCCCGCGAGGGCGAACTGGGCCGGGAGGCCGCCGAGGACGCGGTCGCCGAGCTCGACGCCATCGAGGCGGTGACCACGGAGACGGCGACCCAAATCGAGGAGCTCGAGGAGGAGGTCGCCGCCATCGGCGAGGTGGTCGAGGTCATCTCGGACATCGCCGAGCAGACCAACATGCTCGCGCTCAACGCCTCCATCGAGGCCGCGCGCGCCGACGTCGACGGCGACGGGTTCGCGGTCGTCGCGGCCGAGGTCAAGGAGCTCGCCGAGGAGACCAAGGAGTCGGCGACCGAGATCGAGGACCGCATCGAGCGCGTCCAGTCGAAGACCGCCGAGTCGGTCGAGGGCGTGGCCGAGACGAGCGAGCGCGTCGACGCCGGCGTCGAGACGGTCGAGGGGGCCATCGAGTCGCTCGAAGACATCGCCGAGTACGTCGAGGAGACCGACGCGAGCATCGCGGAGATAAGCGACGCGACCGACGAGCAGGCGACCTCTGCGACGGCCGTGGTCGACACGGTCGAGGACGTGGCCAACATCAGCGAGGAGACCACCAGCCGGGCCGGGACCGCCTCCGAGGCCACCGCGACCCAGACCGAGCAGTTGGCCTCGGTGCAAGACGACGCCGGCGACCTCGCCGACCGCGCGGCCGAACTCGGCCGCCTGCTCGACGACTTCCGGGTCGCGCAGGGGGCCGGGCCGACCGACGAGCCCGACCCTGATTCCGATTCCGACCCCGACCCGGAATCCGATTCCGACGCCGGCCCTGACGCCGACTCCGACTTCGACTTCGGCTCTGGCTCCGACGCCGACTCTCGGGAGGTGAGCGACTCGTGATGGACCTCACTGCGGCGTGGTTCTGGGTCGGTACCGTCGGGATGGCCGCGGGCACGCTGCTCCCGCTCGCTCGACTGGTCGTCCGGGACCGCCACCGACGCTACTACGCGGTGCTGGCGGCCGTGACCGGCGTGGCCACGCTGGCGTACCTCGCGATGGCGCTCGGCCTCGGCGAGGTCACGAGCGCGAACGGCTCGCTGTTCGTCCCGCGGTACCTCGACTGGCTCGTGACGACGCCCCTGCTGGTGCTGTACCTCGGCCTGCTGTGTGAACCGAGCAAGCGGGTGTACGTCGCGCTCGTCGTCGTCGACGTGGCGGTCATCGGCTCGGGCGTCGTCGCGGGCCTGATTGCGCCGCCCGCGTCGTACGTCGCGTACCTGTTCGGCTGCGTCGCCTACCTCGGGCTGTTGTACCTGCTGTTGGTCGTGTTGCCCCGCCAGTCGAGCCTCGACGACGACCGGGTCGCCGCCACGTTCACCAAGCTCCGGAACCTGACCGTAGTGCTGTGGACTCTCTACCCTGTCGTGTGGATTCTGGGCCCGCTGGGGGTCGGCCTGCTCCAGACCCAGACCGACGCCATGGTCGTCGCCTACCTCGACCTCATCAGCAAGGTCGGGTTCGTGGTGATGGCGGTCAACGGCACCGACGCGCTCGACGCGCTCGACGCCCAATCGGCGTCGGCCGGGCCGAGCCGGGCCGACTGAGCCACCGACTCCTCGGTGGAACTGCCCGCATCGGAAACGCTCTTGTGGACCGCGTTCGACCGACCGCCAACGGAGTCGACTGTAACCGTGACCCGCCAGCTCTCGCCAGACGACGACCCGGCCGACTCGCCGACCGTCCGGGCGCTGGCTCACGCCGGCACGCACGAGGAGCTGATTCTGGGTTCGCGAGCCTACTGCCGCGAGGCCGTCCGCGAGTACGACATCGACGTCGCGTTCTCGTCGGTCGAGTGGGAGGTCTCGACCCGCGCGAAGCGTCGGGCGGCCGCCGTCAAGCGCCCGAAGCTCCCCGACGCAGAGGTGGGCGAGCCGGTCGACTGGAACGGGGCGGCCGACCGACTCGGCCGGTCGGTCCCGGAGCTCCGGACCTGCACGCTGTCGCTGACGTGGGCGGCCTACGAGTCGTTCGACGTGGGCGAGTGGACCGCGACGCTCCGCCACGAACTCGTCCACGTCGAGCAGTTCCAGCGCTACGGCACGACCGACCACGGACCCGAATTTCGGGAGCGCGCGGCGGCGGTCGACGCCACGGTGAAGTGTCCGCCGTTCGCCGACCCGAAGTACGTGCTGACCTGCGCGGCGTGTGGGCGCGTCGTCGGACGGCGCTACCGGGACTGCAAGCTGGTGCGCGAACACGACCAGTACCGGTCGTCGTGTTGTGACGCGGGCGTGAAGTGTTCGCGGGAGTGAGGTTCGCGATTGCGGCGCTGTGCGGTCTCTCATCGGTCGAGACAGTAGCTTCGTGTCCGGTTCATTCTACGTCGAGAACGGGTCGAACTAGCTACTTCCGAGGCCTATGAGTGACCGCAACCGCGACCGCACCTCGTCCTCCCCAACCGCTTGCGCTTCTCGCTCCCTGCGGTCGCTGTGATGCTCAGCCCTCGCGCGCGTTGCTCGCGCGCGCCGACCGCCACGCGAGAATCGAATACACGAATACGAGAATCAATACTCACGCCCGTCGGTCGTCATCCGGACCTCCCGTCAGTAGTCCGCGCGAAGCCGGTGGTAGTCCAGTCGCAGATAGTGAACCAGCGTCCCGGTCAGCCCCGACGCGGCGATGCGCCGGGCCGAGGTCTCGACCAGCGCGTCCGGATGGTAGCCCGTCGCGTACTCGCGCCCCAGCTTCCGGCTGAACGCGGTGTCCTCGTTGGGCACGTCCGGGAACCCGCCGACCGCGTGGTAGGCCTCGCGGTGGACGAACAGGTTGAACCCCGGCAGAATCGGGCGGCGAAGTCGCGGGAAGACGCGGTTGATGGTCGCCTCCATCACCGTCGCGCGGGCCGGGCCGACCAGCCGGCACCGCGAGGACGCCGCCGCGAGGCCTTCCGCGCGGGCGAACCCCAACATCGCGTCGAGGTAGTCGGCACGAACCGTGGTGTCGGCGTCCACGAACGCCAGCCAGTCGCCGCTCGCGCGCGCCGCGCCGCGATGGCGCGCGTCGGCGATGGCCGAGTGCCTGCGCCCGCCGTCCGCGAGGCCGGCGTCGGCGAAATCGGGATCGGGCTGGTCGACCAGCGTCGCGCCGTACTCGCGGGCGATCTCGGGCGTGGCGTCGTCGCTGTCGCCGTCGACGACCAGCACCTCGAACGCACGGTCGGTGCGCTGGCGGCGGAGGCTGTCGAGCGCGTCGGGGAGGTAGTCGGCCTCGTCTTTCGCCGGTACGACGAAGCTCACTGCTGGGTCGGCCATGGCTGGGCCCTCGGGGGTAGCCGGGGCGTCGCCCGCGAGGGGTAAGGGTCTTTTCGCCGGAGCGAGTAGGTCGGCGTGGCCGATGACGAGGCGGACGCTCCGAACTGGTCTCGGCAACCAGTGACGACGAGCCCTATGAGTGCCGAGGCCGACCATTATAGGACCGGCATTTGTCCTATAACTTCCAGAAATTCTTTTAGAGAGGTTCTAATCACTAAATATTGAACGGATATTCAATCTAACACGGGAAATAGAGAGCGTTTATTCAGTACAAAAATTTCACTACCAAGCTATCTGCATAAGTATTCGGTGTGGATCCGCACTTACCGTACTGGAGGTTTGTCATCTGTTAACTCGATATCAATAACGACCGTTCCCTCCACGCCAGCTTCCAATTCGTCGAGAGTCGGCTCTCTGTCACCACGAATCCGGATCCCTAAGCGGCGAGTAGCATCCGTTCCATGGCGGTCGATGAACTCCTTGATGTACTGGGTAGCGTCTTCGGGGTCAGGGTGCGGTGTGGCGATACCTTCTCTGTGCTGGCCCTGAACCTGCATCGACACCGGTTGACCACCCTTTAGATTCCGCCACCACGGACTCTGGGTGGTCACGATGAGGTGGCCGTTCTTCACCCAGTATCCGACGGGGGTGGTGTATTCCCTGCCAGTTTTCGATCCGGTGAACGTCAACAACATTATCGAGTCACTCACGAGTGGATGCAGGGGCGACCGCAACAGACGCGACATCACCGGGTTGATAATCTTGTAGGCGATGTCGGGAACCGGCGGTCCGCGAGTTTCGACGTACCCACTCTCAACATCGTTCCCCGTCAGCGACTCATTCGGCTGGGAGTCGCCGCGAAAGTCATCTGCGTGGTCTTCAACGAACGCTCGCATCCCCCGAGGGCGTCGGCCAAGGAGTTTCCGGCTGTCGTCGGTCACACGGGCAGCTAATCCGAGCCGTGCAGTGGTGTAGATGCCACACATGAGTGCGATGAATCCGAATGGCTTCCCTCGACGGCGCATCCGTCGTCCGAACGCCAGCAGGGACGGATTTGGATATCTGATAGACCGATTTAGAACGTCGCTGAAGATGGTAGCGACCTCCTCATAGTCCAGTGCTTCGGGTCCCGTGAGGTCGTAGGCTCGATTCGCGTGGCCGGACTCGGTCAATACGATTGCTGCTGCTTCGCCGATGTCCCGCGCGTCCACGAAACTGGTCTTCCCATCCCCGGCTGGCACGAAAATTTCGCCGTGTTCGACGATATCCGCGCGATGGACTTCGAGGAGGTTCTGCATGAAAAACGACGCTCGCAGCAACGTGTACTCCATATCTGTCGCCGTGATTCGGTTCTCGATCCAGTGGTGAGGGACGAGGACGTTCTTCTCTGCACCGAGCGTCGAAAGGTAGGCGATACGGGCGACACCCACACGGTCCGCAGCCTCGACAAACGATCCAATATCCGATTTATCCACGACCGGCGGTCGAACGAGGAAAATCCCATCGACATCTGTCAGCGCACGGCCCCAGGTTTCAGGCCTCGTGAAGTCGAACTCAATCACTTCTCCTGTATCCGCAATTTCGTTCGAGACAGTTTCGGGGTCACGAACCCCAATCCTGACGGCGACATCGCGGTCCGAAAGGGCGGAAACCACGTGCTGACCAATGGTTCCAGTTGCTCCGGTGACGAGTATCGACTCCGTCACTGTTCGGCCCTCCAGGAGACGAGCACCCAGACCGATACCGCTGCGACGACTACGTGCATGACCATGAGGACGACGACGGCAAGCGGGGTCGCAGCTGGATCGATTGCGAGCAACGCAACGTCTGGGACGAACGAGAGGAGCAACACGCCAGCGGCCACCCGCACGAATATCCGATCAGCATCAGTCATGTACCGGCTGAGAAGCCAGTAGACGACTGTTGCCCCACCTGCACCGAGTGCCGACAGAAACGCAACGGGCGGGATAGTCAACGCGCGGAACGCTGGGGCGATACCGAGAGCGTCCACTCCAAGTACGAGTACCACGTTAGTGAGTACGGCGACCACGACAGCGAGCCCGCCCCGCACCGGGACGGACGGTGACCGGGTCGTATTGTGTTCGGCGCTCGTCATGCGTCTGCCACCTTCGGCATCTCGCGGACGTAGAGGTCGTTTTCGAGACAGTCGAGGATGAACTCAGCCACGTTCGCTCGTGCAGCGGTGTCACGCATACCTAGCGAGAGATCCGTCCCGTGCCGGAACTCGCCCGTATGGGCATCTTCGGTGAGACGTGGCCCCCGTACAACAGTCCATCGAGTGTTACTGTCTTTGACGAGTTCGACCTGATCACGGGCGTCTTCGAGGACTGACCGTGCGAGCAGTTTCAACAGTGTACCCATCAGCTGTCCGCCGAGACTCACCGATTCGCCTTCCTCGCGGACGCCCGCACCGACCAGCGTTACGAACCGCTCAACGCCGTGTTGGTTCATCGCCGCGAGCATGTGTCGGCCGGCCTCTGTCAGCAGGTCGTCTGGTCCTTCTGAACTCTGTGCGAGGACGCTGACGACGGCATCGACGGGGTCGCCGTCACCAGCGATAGCGCGCTCGACACCCTCTCCAGTGTATGCGTCACCTTCGACGGTACTAACCCGGTCGTCATTCCGGACCGTAGACGGCAGCTTTGTGGCGTCCCGAACGAAGGCGATCACTTCGTGTCCGTGTTCGACCGCCTGTTCGACGAGTGGTTGGCCGGTTCGCCCAGTCGCACCGAATACGGCAATTTGCATAGGCAGAATAGCACCTCGGAGAGTATATACTTGCAACTTCGAAATTTCGAAGTATTGGGTTTTGAGGTGCGTACAACCAAAGATACAAATTAGCAAGTGGCGATATTCAAACACCCATGAACGGACCGAGCGATCAGCCGGACGTTCCTGATTTGAGCGCGGGGTTGTCCCGTGAGGAAGCGATTGCGCTTCGTGAATCGTTCGACCCCGAGGAACAGGAACGCATCAGCCACACGGTCGCAGAACTGCTCGACCTCCTCGGGAAGACTCACACGATGGCGGTTCTGAGTGCGTTCGCGTTCGCCGAGGGACCACTCCGGTTCAGCGACCTCGAAACCGAACTCGATGTCGCGCCGAACACGCTCTCGACGCGATTACAAGACTTGACAGACGCCGGGCTGCTCAACCGGGAGGCCTACGACGAAGTCCCGCCTCGAGTCGAATACACACCGACTGAGAAGGCCGAATCGCTGTTTCCCGTATTCGCCCACCTTCATCACTGGGCGATTGAGTACGATCTCTAACTTCAACTTCTGTAGCAACACCTAGACTTCGAAGTTGAACGTACATTACTTCATATCCAATAGTAAGGGTATGTCATCACCGGAATCAGAGGGAGCCGACCTATTTCAAGACGACAGGTCCAGCGGCGAGGAGAGGCCCGCCGACGCTGGACCGCCGACCGCAATCGGTGTCGATGGGCTCGAACTTGTCTACTCTGACGGGACTGCCGCCGTCCGAGGAATAGACATGGCCGTCCCGGAAGGAGAGTTCTTCGGGTTTCTCGGACCAAACGGGGCAGGGAAAACGACGACAATCAAGGTGTTCGCGACGCTGTTGTCCCCGACCAGCGGGGAGGTTCGGGTCAACGGTTTCGACGTGCGCTCGGAAGCCCGCAAGGTCAGAGAGTCGATCGGGTACATGGCTCAGGAAACGAGCATCGATCCGGAACTCACAGCCGAGGAGAACATCCGGTTCGCCTGTGAGGCCTACGGAGTGCCGCGGGGAGAACGATCCGAGCGGGTCACCGAATTACTCGATCTAGTTGACCTTGCCGACGTCGCAGACAAGCGGGCCGAGGAGTTCTCGGGTGGCATGAAGAAGCGACTGGACGCTGCGACTGCGCTGGTCCACCGCCCGCCACTGGTCTTTCTTGACGAACCGACGACGGGACTAGACCCGAAGGCCCGCAACCGCCTGTGGGACTACTTCCGGCGTATCAACGACCTCGGAACCACTATCTTCCTGACCACACAGTATCTCGAAGAGGCTGACCAACTCTGTGACCGCCTCGCCGTCATCCTCGGCGGAGAAATAGTAGCAGAGGGGAGTCCCGGGGACCTGAAACGCGAAGTCGGCGGCGAGGTCCTCGACGTGGAACTGGAGGGCGGTCGAGCAGCCCGGGAACGGGCCGCGGCGATTGCACGAGAGTTCGATGCGTTTGCCGACGCGTCTGTCACCGAAACGGGCGAGGGCATCAGCGTCACCGCGGAGACAGCTCGGCAGCATGGGACCGACCTACTCGTTGCCCTCCGGGACGCAGAGTTGACGGTAACCGGGTTCAACATCCGTGCACCGACCCTCGACGACGTGTTCCTGGCCATTACTGGTGAGGAACTCGACACCAACGACACGGAGGCCGAAAAATGAGTGCGCCAGGAGCCGACGAGGAAACGCCAGTATCTTCGGTACGCCCGGACGCACGTTCCGGGAATACGTTCGCTGGAGACGTGTGGGTGAACTTCAAGCGGTGGAACCTCAAGGCCGTCCGGAACCCGTTCGTCTTGGTCGTCTCACTCGTCCAGCCGATTATCTTCCTGGTGTTGTTCACCGAGGTGTTCGGAAACGTGGCTGGTGGCGCTGTCAACCAGGGACTCCCGGGAATCAGTTACGAAACGTATCTGGTGCCCGCGATTGCGATTCAGGTCGCCCTCGCAGCGGCTATTACCTCGGGCGTGGGTCTGGTCAATGACATTGAGAACGGAATGTTCGAAAAGGTGCTCGTCACGCCGATGAATCGTACGGCTGTCTTCCTCGGCAAGACCGCTGCGGAGGTGTTCCGGATCGCCGTTCAGATAGCGATCATTCTCGGACTCGGGGTCCTCCTCGGTGCGGAGATTGTCACCGGTATCGTCGGCGCAGGTGGAATCGTCGTGGTCGGTATTTTGTTTTCGCTCTGGTTCGTCGCGTTCTCGAACGCATTAGCAATCCTCACCAGGGATCAAGAATCGACGATCATCGGTGCAAACCTGTTGCAATTCCCGCTATTGTTCCTGTCGAGCGCATTCCTCCCACTTGAAGCACTCCCCGGCTGGATTCAGACGTTCGCTCGTTTCAATCCCGTCACGTATGGCGTTGATGCTGCACGCTCGCTTATGATTGACCAGGACGTGATGACAGTCATCGATGTTTCGTGGTTTGATGGTGTACTCAACGGAGTCGCACCCGGTGTAGCCGTCCTGATCGGACTTGATATCGTGTTGGGCGGACTCGCAGTGTACCTGCTGTCCCGCGCCTCAAGTTCAGATGTAAAATGACCGCTGCATACACGCCGTTCTTAGTCGACAAACAGTGGTGATGACATACTGACGAGTTTGTGAAGAGGGGGCTCCGCAGAATTATCACCGGGCCTCGACAAAGACCGGATTATGGACGTACGAAAGCTGTTCACGGCGGTTGGTGCGGGAATTACATCCTTTCTTCTTGTCGCTGTCTTGGTCATCGAACTCCTAAATATGGAGTTTTCCGCGATTATCGGTCTCCCTGTCGGGTTGCTCGCTGGCGTTGTCGTGTTTGTCGGACTGTGGATCGGTGGAGACGAGTTGAGTCTCGGTATGCGTCGAGCCGCAACTGCGTACGCAGTATTCGGGTTAGCGTTACTCGTGCTCTTCGCACTCAGATACGTGAATATTGGACGAGGTGTGCTCACATCCGAAGTCATCGTTGGTGGAAGCATTGCTGCTGTCGTAGTAGTGTATATCACACTCTCGTTATACGACCGCAATTAATCGTAACCAGTTCAGAAGCAGATCAGCCTCGGTATCAAACGCTGCAATGTGTGTGAAACCGTATTGATGACATGATTGCTCGTCCACCGCGTACTAAGAGAGATACCAGCCGAAAAGAAGTGGACTCACGAAGAGCGTAAGTGGAACGGCAATCCAGACTTGTCCTGCCAGCACGTTGTACTGACCAAGTGTAACCGAGATCGGAGTTCCTTCAACGTAGCCGACGAGAAACTCGAATCCGACGGTGAGGATAGTCCAGAGGAGTCCGATCAGCACTAATTCAACGAACGAATACTCGATGGATGTCCGCTGGAAATAGACGAAGGAGATTACCAGTATCCCGGCAACAAGAAGTCCCGTACTTATAATATGTCCAATATATTTGCCTACACGAGGGATCAGGATCACCTCTCTAAAGCCGCCGTTCACTACGGCGACAATCGCCATCGCTACCCAGATCCCGAGTGGGTACAGGAAGGCATCTATCCGGATTGATTGTGTGCCTCCGCCGAGGAGTGAACTCATACCTAGCGACAGTTCAGACCGGGAAAAGAAAATGCTATCGTGAGCATATCTCGTCGGGACAAAAACGATACAATAACTTCCGAATTTAAGACATCAGGCGTCTATCGTCTGGATGCTACAACTCTCAGCCGAGGAAGTTTCATTGCTATTCTGTCCTAATGGCTTCCTCGGTTCTATGCTATAGGCCAATCGGCTTGATGCAGTCCAGATACTCTTCTCGGGCTTCGTCTCTATCGACCCGTGTGTAGATGTCCATCGTCTCACTCTCCGCATCACCACGAATGTACCGAAGAACGTGCTGCTTCATCCCCTGATTCCGCATCAACGTCGTGAACACCGTCCGAAAGGTATGCGGCGTGAACTTCTTGTGAAACCTGTCCTCGCCATCCCCCATAACTCCCTCCCGGATTGCTGCCTCACGCACAGCCCGCTGGATCACGGTCTTCGTCAACCGGTCGTCACGGATACTCACGAACAGGTAATCCAGATCGGTGTCCCGGCGGATCAGTCTGAACCGCTTGATCGTCCGAATCGTCTCCCGGTCAATCGGCACAACCGTCTGCTTCCCACCCTTCCGTTCCCGCAAGCGGATGAACCCATCGTCAAGCATCAGGTCATCCAATTTGATTTCCAACGCCTCCTGTAACCGGCACCCAGTCTTCGCTAACAGGACTGCAACGGCCTTGTTTCGTGGGTTCGGAATCGCCTTCACGATCTTCTTCGCGTTCTCCCACGTCGCACAGTCCGGTCGCTGCCGGATTTGCTTCGGGATCTCTTCCAGTACGACACCAGCTGGATTCCCCGTAATCTCCTCGAATCGGGGGCGTTTCATCGCGTAGCTGAAGAATGCCGATAGTGATTCGAGGTAGCGTCGTTTTGTGTTTTGACTCACGTCACGGTCGTCCAAGATACGCAGATACTCCTCGATGTGCCGCACCTCTGTCTCTGCCGGCGTCAAGTCAGGGAAATGCTCGTGGTAGTACCGCTTCAACACCCTACTGTAGGAGTTCAAGGTTCGTGGACTACGGCCGGTCGTCTGCTTTTGCTTGAGGAAGTCGTTGATCGCGTCGTGTTTGTTCTCGTAGACCGTCTCGTACCAGTCGTCGGCCATTACCGCTCACCCCCATTGGCGAGCCTCCAACCGTGGCCGTGCTCGAACTCGACTTCCTCACGAGCGGCCAGGAAGTACAGTTCGTCTTCGATAGGGTTCCGCAACAGTTCATCTATCGTCTCACTCTCGACGACCTTCTGTAGGATTTCGTCGAAGGTCTGGTACTCCTCGGTAAGGAACTGCTTCAGGAACGCCGCGTCGTCAATCGTCACTGAATCGCGGCTCTGCTGTTTCGCTTCCGCCAGTCGATTCTCCAACTCCTCAATTTTCTTCTTGAGCCGCTGGACTTCTTGATCGCTGCCCTGGGGCGCGAGGAATCCTTCCTCCCTGATCGCCCGAGCTTCTTGGACCAATTCGTGCAAGTACTTACTAGTACTCTTATAGTTTTTCTCGTCCGCTTCTTGCTGCCACGCTTCCTTGTGGCTCATCGGTACGTAGATTTTCACCAGTCCGGTGTCTTGCGACATACCCATATTCTCCTTCCAACCAGTCATCTAACAGCTCCTCCGTTCGTCTCCACATCAACAAGATAACCATCAATATTTTTATAGTTAGTACTAACCGGAGCCTCCGTGAGTGCCGAGGCCTTTCCGAATCCCTACGGTTGTCGTCTCTATCCGCCAGTCTCAGTTTGTCATAATCTTGGTTCTCATACTGGACGCTACCGTCCGCGATTATGAGAGGGGCAGAGTACCCGTGCGTTCTCAAGAACAGTTTGACCGCCCTGTGAATGTTCCTCGATATGGTCCGCGTCCCAGTTACTCCACGAGACTTTGGCCTCCTCTTCGGTCTTTCCATCATCTATACACATCTCGCAGACCCGGTCGCTCTCGATGAAGAGCTTAATTCGCTGACCTCTGTCGAATACCCGTTGACTGTCGGTTTCTTGAATATCCGGCCCCGTCTCCCAGAACGCATTTTCGAGGATGTAATGTCGCTTGTTGACTGCTCCTCGGTTCTGCTGGCGCGCCTCTTTGAATTGAAGCATTTCGCTGTCGTCTGTATCCTCAACTTCGAATCGCTTGAACCACTCCTCGGTAAACTCTCGCACCTCGTCGTAGTTGTCTCGCCCGAAGTTGTAGTCTCCAAACTCTAACTCGCGGATGAGAGAGTACAGGCTGAGGATGAAGTATTCCTTGTTTAGGAACTCTATCTCGCCGTTCGAGTTCTTGAGGTCGGTATCGCGGTAGAGTTCCGTGAGGAGGTCGAGCATCCGCTGAACGCGCTGAATCTCGTCGCGTTGTTTGAATTCTTCTAAGTCCTCGTGGACGGTGAATCCTTCGCGCTTGCAGTCGAATAGTTTGGTGACCTCTTTCCCGGTTACCTTCGTCGGGCCTTCATCAATCTCGATCAGGATGAAGCGAGCGAGGAGCGAGAGTTGCTGAAGTCGGTCGTTGTTCCGAGCGAGAAGGGTGAAGAACTCGTGGCGATTCGGATTGTTATCCCGGCTCTCGTAGTTCTCTCGGTCGAAACTGATGTCGTCGGCTGTCTCGACGATGAAGTTCCGAACGGGACTGTAGGTCTTACTGTGGTTCTTCTCGATGTTGGTCAGGTGTTCGCCCTGCTGGAGTCGCCAGAAGACCTTGGTCGCTAGCTCCTGATGGCGTTTGTCGTCGGGGTCGTCGATGCCGCGCAGCTTGATGACTTTGAGCGAACACTGGGAGTCGATATACTCCTGGACGTCCGCGCTAAGTTCGGAGTATCGTTTCCCAGCAATCTCGTGCTCTGGGTTGAGTTCGCGGAGTTCGGGACTATCGGGGAGCGCGAATTCGTCCTCGAAGAATTCCTGAATCGCGGTGATTCGCTGTTGGCCGTCGACGACTTCGAGACGGAGGTCGTTACCGTCGAGGACGACTTGCCGGATTACAACAGGTGGAACGTAGAGTTGGCGAACGAAGCTATCGATTAGTTCCTTCTTCTTTCCGGTATCCCAGACGGTCTTTCGTTGGTAGGGTGGTCGCTTAACGAAGTATTCGCTATCGCTGTGGAACTTGCTGATGTCCCAGTCTTCGTCGTTCGAATTGAGAGGGTCATCGACGTAGATTGCCATACTATTGCTGTACAGACGTTACCATTATAATAGTGTCCTGTCGCTACGATGGCGGCCGATTCTTAGACTGGCGAAGTTTCCTCTATCCGGTCACGGAAGAGATTAAAAGGGCTACGACGTGGACTCGAACCGTCTCCCGCCGACGGCCGAGATGCGCACCGGCATCCTCCGGAGCGTCGGCGTGCTGGACGAGGACGACCCCGAAAGTGCGAACCACCAGTTTCGGAAGGCGGAACTGGAGGCCATCGAAGCGGCGCTGAGAAGCGAGTAGGGGACGCCGCTCAGAACCCGAACATCGGCACGAACCGGAAGGTGAGATACGCGCCCAGCGTCGCTATCGCGGGTACGACGTTCTGCATCAACACGACCCGCGCGGTCGTCGCCGGATTGAACAGGTCCGCGCCGCTGGGGACCTCCTCGGCGTCCTCTTCGCCGATGGGCGGCAGTCGCTCGCCCTCCTCGTCGGCCGCCAGCGCGTCGACCGTGACCCGTGGTGCCTCCTCGCCCGAGACGGCCTCGGGAACCGTCACGGGCCGGGTGGCGCGGCCCCAGCCGAGCCCGACGATGGACATCGTGGCGATGACGACGAAACTGGCGGGGATGCCAAGCGCCGAGAGGAAGACGACGAGCGTGGAGCTGACGGTGGCGACGACGATGGCGGCCGTCAGGGGGAGTTCGGTGATGTCGCTGCCCATCGTCTCCAGCGTCCGGCGAGCGATGGTGAACGCGCCGATTGCGACCGCGACCCCGCCGAGGAGGATGGCGGGGTCCATCGCGAGTTCGCCGCTGCCGACCAGCGGAGCGACCGCGTTGGCGATGTTCGAGGTGCCGGAGCTGAACGCCATCAGGCAACCGATGGCGACCACGGTGACGGTCCCGATTAGCTCGCGCCGGTTGGTCGTCCGATGGACGCGCGGAATCGGGAGGACGCCCGACCGGTCGACGTCGAGCAGCGGGCCGTCGCTGCGCTCCATCGCCACCATCCGGTTGAGCCGCGCGTAGAAGTACCGGCCGACTATCAGCGACACCCAGAACCCGATGATGGGCGAGACGACCCACCAGACGACGATTTCGCCCATGACCGCGAAGTCCAGCACGCCGCCCGCGAGGCCCAGCCCCGCGATGGCTCCGACGGCGGTCATCGACGTGGAAGCGGGCACCCCGAAGACGTTGCCCACGAGCAACGCGATGCCGATGAAAAACAGCACCGTGATGGACGCCTCGAGCGTGAACACGCCGGGGTCGACGACCAGTTCCGACCCGAGCTTCGTCACGACGTTCCGGCCGATGGTCCACGCGCCGAGGAAGAAGAACACGCCCATCAGCGCCGCCGCGCCCGTCTTCGAGATGGCGTCCGCACCGACCGCCGGCCCGAACGCCGGCCCCGTGGTCGAGCCGCCGATGTTGTACGCGACGAACATCGCGACGAGGACGCCGACGACGAGCAGTACCTCGACCATCAGTCGCTCCCGACCGCGGTGGCGGGGTCGTCTTCGCCGTCGTCCTCCTCGTCACTCTCCCCGTCGGTGCTGGCGTCGTCGCTTTCGCCCGCGGGGTCGTCGCCGGTGCCCGCGGCCCCTTCGTCGTCCCAGACGTCCGCCTCGTCCTCGTCTTCCCAATCGTCGTCCGCCTCGGCGTCGCCAGTTCGGTCGTCGTCCGGTCCGACGTCGCCGGCTCGCTCGTCGTCCGGTCCGACCTCGCCCGCCCGGTCGTCGTCCCACACGTCGCTCTCCTGTGCGTCCTCCCACTCGTCGCCGGCTTTCGACTCCAGTTGCTCCTCCAGGGTCTCCTCGACCGTGTCGCTCACTGTCTCCTCGACGGTTTCCTCCACCGTTTCCTCGACCGTCTCGCCGACCTTCTCCTCGACGGTTTCGCCGACGGTTTTCTCGACTGTCTCGCCCACTTTCTCCTCGACTGTCTCGCCCACTTTCTCCTCGACTGTCTCGTCCACCGTCTTCTCCACGGTCTCCTCGACCGTCTCGCCGACCTGCTCCTCGACCGCGTCGCCGACCGTCTCGTCGACCGTCTCCTCGACGGTTTCGCCGACGGTTTTCTCGACGGTTTCGCCCACAGTCTTCTCGACGGTTTCTCCGACCTTCTCTTCGACCGTCTCGCCGACTTGTTCCTCGACCGTCTCGCCGACGGTCTTCTCGACGGTTTCGCCCACCTTCTCGTCGACCGTCTCCTCGACGGTCTCCTTGACCGCCGTGGTCATCCAGTCGGGGTCGAACCGGGCCATCTTCCAGACGACGTGGATGACGTACGAGAGCAGGACCCCGAATCCGAACGCCAGCCCGATGGCGTTGCCGGCGACCACGATGAGGCCGACCGAGACGGCGATCAACAGGCCGTACGTGAGGTCGACTATCGAGTCGACGCGACTCGGGTTCACTGCCCACCCGAAAAGCGTTCGAGTCGTTCGTCCGTGAAAGCACCGCGCTGTCTACCGACTGTTCGAAAAGACATGTATGTTCCTCTAGAGAGCCCCTCGACCCAAATACTTTGGCAACGGCGGTGATTCGTGCGCCGAGTCGGCGCGGTCGGCCGGGGCCCCCGCGCTACCGAATCGCGTCGGCGTCCACCAGCCGCTTCCCGTGGTAGTCCCGGAAGTGTCGGACGCGGAGCTTCCACGCGTCGGTCGCGCCCTCGGGGGGCAGTTCCATCCCGCAGAGCGCACAGGCGTCGGTGCCGTCGCGCTCGGCCCGGACCAATCCCTCGTCGTGGGCCGCGCGGTAGTGGTAGAACACCGACGAGACGCGCACGTCCCGGGAACACCGCGCGCAGGGGTACAGCCGGTCGCGAAACGGCGTCCTGCTCATGGACGGAACGTGGGCCCGCACGTGCCAGAAGATTTCGCTTCGGGGCTACGCGTCGGCGACGGCCACCGCTATCAGCGCCGCAGTGCCGACCACCGCGGCGAGGACGAACGCGAAGTACGGCCGGGTCGGCGGCGCGTCGAACGGCGTGGCCCCGGCCCACAGCGCGACGGCCGGCACCAGCGCGAGCGCCACGACGAAGCCGAAGAAGGCCAATCGGACCGACCGAGCCACGGTTTCGAGTCGGTCGAGCGTCGATGCCGAGTCCTCGTCCGCGCGCGCGGCGGAGCCGTCGTGCGAGACCTGTTCGTCGCGTGAAGTCCGCTCGTCGTCCGACCGCGTCCCCTCGGTCGAGTCGGCGCTCGAACTCGTCGCCATGGCCGACCGCACGCGCCGAAGGGCAATCCCTCTGTCGGTCGACGGCCGCGTCGCGGCCACAGGAGCTACCGGTGGGGCCGTCGACCTACGTGACCATGCCCGACTACCAGCGACTCGGCGGCGCGTCGATCGACGGTGACTCCCGGGAGGCTCCGGTACCCCAGAAGGCGGTCAACCTCGAACTGGTGAAGTCCGGCGGCGAGGTCTACTGGGGCGTCCGCGAGGCCGACGGCGCGGTCCTCGCCTCGCAACTGTACGACCCGCTGGAAGACGACCCCGGCGTCCGATTTCTCACCAGTACGGCCATCGCCGACGACAGTCGACAGCTACAGGTCCCCGACGCGGTGGCCGACCACTGGGACGAGGTCTACGGCGGCGGGACCGCGGTGACGGGCGGCGACCGCCTCGAATTCGTCACGACCGACGAACTGGCCGACGACGAGCAGCTGCTGGTCCTGCCCGAGTGGCAGGTCGAGGACGTGGTCGGCGAAAGCGGAGCGTGACCGGCCCTCGACGCCGCGAGCGGTCCGGGGCGACCGGCTGGACCGCCGGGGCGTTCGCAGCCAATCCTTTATCCCGCACGATTCACAAGTGGCGGTATGAGCGGGTTCGCCCGGAAAACGCTTCCGCCGTTGTTCGAGAAGGCCCTCCGGAAGTACGCCGACCGGACCGCGGTCGTAGCCCGCGACCGTCGCCTCACCTACGCGGACCTCGACCGACGGTCGTCGGCGCTGGCGACGGCACTCGACGAACTGGGCGTCGACCCCGAGGACAGGGTGGCGGTCCTCCTCTCGAACCGGCCGGCGTACCCGGTCGTCGACCTCGCCATCGTGAAACGCGGGGCGGCTCGGGTGCCCATGAATCCGATGCTCGCGCCGTCGGAGGTCCGCCACGTCCTCGCCGACTCGGGCGCGCGGACGGTCGTCTGCGACGCCGAGCACGCCGACGCGGTGGCGACCGCGACCGAGACGCTCGACCAGTCGCTCGACGTCGTCCTCGTGGACGCGAGCGAGCGAACGGGCCGGGACGGGACGCCGACGGTCGGCGACGCGACGGTCCACCGGTACGGTCGACTGCTCGCCGAGGGGAACGGTGTGGACGCGACTGCACCGGCGGTCGACGTCGCTCCCGGTGACGTCGCGGGCCACTTCTACACCGGCGGGACGACCGGCGAACCGAAGGGCGTCGTCTACTCGCAGGCCGGCCTCTCGTCGAATCTCTACGCCCACCTCGCGGAACTCGGCTTCGACGGGGGAGACACGGGCCTCGTGGTCACGCCCCTGTCGCACTCGGCGGGCACGTTCCTCTGGGCGAACCTCCTCGCGGGCGCGACCATCGTCGTCCACCGGGAGTTCGACGTGGAGCGGACGCTCGCGGCCGTCGAGCGACGGGCCGTGACGTGGACGTTCATGGTCCCGACGATGATATATCGCCTGCTCGACCACGGCGTCGAGAGCTACGACTGCTCGTCGCTCGACCGCATCGTCTACGGTGCCGCGCCGATGCGTCCCGACCGCCTCCGGGAGGGAATCGCGGAGCTGGGGCCGGTGTTCTGCCAGTTCTACGGCCAGACCGAGGTCCCGAACCTCGTCACGACGCTCGGCCGCCAGGAGCACGCCGTGGCCGCGCGGGCGGCAGACGAAGGCGACGACGACCGCGCCGAGCGGCTCCGGTCGGCGGGCCAGCCCTGCCTGCTGGCCGACGTCCGAATCGCGGACCCGGAGACGGGCGAGGACAGGCCCCGGGGCGAACCCGGCGAGGTCGCGGTCGCCGCGCCGTACGCCTTCGAGCGGTACCACGACCGGCCGGCCGAGACCGACCGGACGCTCCGCGACGGGTGGGTGTTCACCGGCGACATCGGACGATTCGACGAGGAGGGCTACCTCTACCTGCTCGACCGCAAGCGGGACGTGATAGTCTCGGGCGGCATGAACGTCTACAGCCAGGAGGTAGCGGACGCGCTGGGGACCCACCCCGAGATTACCGACGTCGCCGTGTTCGGCGTCCCCGACGACGACTGGGGCGAGGCGGTCCACGCGGTCGTGGTGCCCGAGTCGCCGGACGCGCTCGCGCCCGAGGACGTGGCCGCTTACGCCGACTCGCGACTGGCCGACTACAAGAAGCCGAAGTCGGTGGAGTTCGCCAGCGAACTCCCGACGACCCCCCACGGGAAGGTGGACAAAGAGCAGTTGCGCGAGCCCTACTGGCGCGACGAGGACCGGTCGGTGAACTGACGCCGTCCGCACTCGGACGCGTCCGGGCGGTAGCGCCTGGTGGTCGGCCGGGCCGGCCCCGACGGCTGCGCGGGCCTCGGCGGGAGCGCCAGACGCGTCGTCTCCCGGACACCGCGGTCGAGCCGGCGACTCAGGTCGACAGTTCGGACTCCACGTCCGCGAGCGTCGCGTGCATCCGGTCGACGAGCTCGTCGACGGTGTCCTCGCCTATCGTCAGCGGCGGCGTGATGAGCGTGTGGTCGCCGGCGGTCGCGTCGACGTGACCGCCACCGGGATACGTGACGATTCCGTTGTCGAGTCCCCGCTCGAACAGCAGGTCCTGGAACTCTCCACCGGTCTCGGCGAGCGGTTCCTTGGTCTCGCGGTCGGCCACGAACTCGACGCCGACCATCAGCCCCTTGCCGCGGACGTCGCCGACCATCCCGTAGTCGTAGAACTCCCGACACCGCTCGCGGAGGTACTCGCCGACGCGCCGGGCGTTGGCGACGAGGTCGCGGTCCTGCATGTACTCCAGGACCGCCGTCCCGATGGCCGCCGACGTGGGGTTGAAACAGTAGGTGTGACCGTGCTGGAAGCCGTCGTCGGCGTCCTCGAACACGTCGACGATTCGTCGGTGTGGCATCGTCCCGCCGACGGGAGTGTAGCCGCCGCTCATCCCCTTCGCGCCGGTGATGATGTCGGGGGTCACGTCCCAGTGCTCGATGGCGAAGTTCTCCCCGGTCCGGCCGAACCCCGACATCACCTCGTCGACGACGAAGAGGACGTTGTACTCGTCGCAGATTTCCCGCACGCGCTCGAAGTAGCCGTCGTGGGGATAGGCCCCGGCGTTGGCCGCGCCCGTGACCGGTTCCGCGATGAACGCTGCGACCGATTCGGGGCCTTCGTCCTGGATGAGGCGCTCGACAGCGTTCGCACACTCGACGCCACACTCCCGACCGCCGTCGCCGCCGCAGTACTCGCACCGGTACGGCGACGCGCTCGGGGCCTTGGGGAAGTCCTGGAACAGGGGTTCCATCTTGTCCTTGCGGGCCGGGAACCCCGACAGCGCCATCGCCCCCGCGGTGTTGCCGTGATAGCTCCGCCTGCGCGAGACGACCTTGTACTTGCGCTCGTCGCCGCGCTCGAAGTGGTACTGGCGGGCCATCTTGACCGCGCTCTCGTTGGCCTCGGACCCGCTCCCGACCAGCCACGCGTGCTCGAAGCCGTCGGGCGTGAACTCCGCGATCTTCTCGGTGTACTCCATTGCGGGCTCGTTGGCGAACAGCATGCTGGAGGTGTACTCCAGCGTCTCTATCTGCTCTTTGGCGGCCTCGGCGATCTCCTCGCGGCCGTGGCCGATGTTGACGTTCTGGTTGCCCGAGACGGCGTCGACGTACCTGTTGCCGTCCGCGTCCCAGACGTGGTGGCCCTCGCCTCTGACGATGGTCACGTAGTCCTCGCCGAAGGCGCGAGGGAACATCCCGCCCAGTTCCGTGCCCGGTGTGAGCGTGCGTTCTCGCTTTTCGTCGGTCATGTTTGTCGCTCCATGAGTTGCTTCCAGTGTTTCTCGACTTCGTCGGCCCACTCCTCGAACCCGATCTCGTAGATGCGGTCGGTCCCCCGCAACACGATGTCGGTGGGGTCGATGGTTCGCAGGACCGCCACCTCGCCCCGGGTCGGCGCGGGCGTGGTCGCCACGTCGTCGGCGACCGCGAGGTCCCACTGGACCTCCTCGCGAACGTCGCCCACGTCGATGCCGGGGTGGGTCGCGGTCAGGGTCATCTCCTTGGTGTCGTCGTCGAAGCCGAACCTCGCGAGGTCGGTGATGACGGTCTCGGGGCCGTCGCCGCCCAGTCCCAGCTCCTCGCGTGCGCCCGGTCCGTCGAGGTGGCCCGGCGCGGTCACGTAGTCGAGTTCGGTCGTGAACGCGCGGCGCTGCTGGCGCATCACGACGACGGTGCGGCCACAGGAGGTCATGATGTCGTTGCTCCCGCCGGACCCGGGTAACCGGACCGTCGGGTCGTCGTAGCTCCCGTCCTCGCCGGTCACGACCGTCGAGTTGGTGTTTCCGTACCTGTCTATCTGTCCCGCGCCGATGATGCCGACGTCGAGGAGTCCGCGCTGGTTGTCCATAAATATCTGCATCTGGTCGGTGGCGACGACCGAGCCGACGCCCAGCACGGTGTCGGATATCGACTGGACGACGCCCGGCGGCTGGGCACCGACGTACCCCGACTCGGTGACGAGCTGGCAGTCGGGCGCGTGGGTGTGTCTGGCCAGCACGCCCGAGATGAGCGACATCCCGACGCCGATGAACGCGGTTTCGCCGGTACCGATCTCGCGAGCGGCGGTCACCGCGAGGAGCTCGGTCAGCGAGTAGTCGTCGGCCGGTTCGTGGGGGTCGTCCACGTCGACCGGATACTCGACCTCGCTCCGGGCGTCGCCCGGCGGACCGTCGCCCGCCTCGGTCTCGCTCATAATCGCCCTCCGTTGATGGTCTGTTCCATCTCCTCGAGTCTGGCCAGCCGGTCCGCGCCCACCTTCTCGAGGTACTCCTCGTGGCCGAGCACCCACTCGTCCAGCCAGTCGTCGAAGTCCCCGCGCTCGCGAGACCGCAGGCCGTACTCCCGGTAGAACGGCAGGTCGGCGTAGTAGTGGCCGTAACAGTGCCACGGGTGACAGCCGAACGGCACCTCCGCGACCGCGTCCACGGTGTAGGACGGGATGCGGGTGAGCTCGGGCGTCCGCTCGATGGTCTCGGTCGGGACGACCTCCTCGCAGGTGACGACGGTCGCGTCGGCCGCCCGCGCCTTGAGGTGGTCGTTGACGACGTTGCCGAAAATCTGGGCGTTGCCCCGACGGTCGGCGCGCTGGACGTGGATTATCGCCACGTCGGGGGTCGCGGCCGGAATCAGCGCCAGCTCGTCGCCCGAGCCCAGCGGGTCGTCGACGACCTCGATGTCGTCGTTGAGCTCCGGGATGTCGGTCCCGAGCATCGACCGGGTGGGGACGAAGGGCACGTCCATCGCCCCGGCGAAGAACATCAGCGACGCCCCGAAGTTCGACACGTCCTGCATGGTCAGGTGGTGGGGGACGTCGTCCTCGACCGCGCGGCGGGCGTTGTGGCCCTGCGAGATGAGGCTGGTTCCGACCCACGAACCGACGTACTCGTCGACGCAGCCCGCCCCGACCATCATGTCGAACAGCGTGGTCCGTGCGTCGTCGAGGACCCGGAGCCCGCCCGTTCCCTGCCGGACTATCTCGCGGGCGGCGGCCTCGGGGTCGCGACCGCCCATCCCGCCGAACGCGATAGAGCAGCCCTCGGCGACGTACCGGGAGATAGCGGATTCGAGGTCGGTGGTCTTGTCGCGCTCGGACCCGGCGTTGCGGGGTCGGCTCGTACTCATTCGCCGTCCTCCGCCGACGCGTAGCCACACCACTCCATCGCTATCAGCGCGAGCCCGAGCGTGGCTTCCGCGAGCTCTTCGACCGGCAGGTACTCGTCGGTCCCGTGGATGTTGTGGTCGCCGGGACCGAAACAGATCGCCGGGGTGTCGGCGTCGTTGACGAAAAACCGGGTGTCGATGCCGCCGGGAAAGCCCTTGGCCCGGCTCGTCCGGTCCAGCCCGTCCTCGGCCACCCGCTGGACGGTCTCGACGATGTCCGCGTCGGGGGAGACCTTCGCGGAGCTCCCGCGCCAGCCGAACCACTCGACTTCCGGAGGGTGGGCCTCGAACCACGGGTCGCCGGCGGCCGCGCGTCGGACCGTGGCTTCGACGGCCTCCTGGACCTCCTCGCGGGTCTCGTCGGGCGCGTGGGAGACCCGCGCTTCGAGGACGGCCTCGTCGGGAACGCTGGAGGCCCACTCGCCGGCGTGGAGGGTGCCGAGGTTGAGCGAGACCGTGTGTTCGTGCCACTGCTCGAAGAGGTCGTCGTGGACGGTCTCCTTGCGCTCGTCGTGGAGGTCCGAGAGGGCCTGGTAGATGGGAACGAGCTTCGAGATGGCGTTGACGCCGTCGTCGGTCTCGGCGGCGTGAGCGCTCTTGCCCTCTACCGTGACCCGAAAGTACGACACGCCGTCGTTGGCTATCCAGAGATCGAAGTCGGTCGGTTCGGGGACGACGACCGCGTCCGGCATCGCGTCGGCGTCCCGGTCGAGGACGGTCGCCAGCGTTCCGCCGAACCCGCCCGCCTCCTCCTCGATGACCGACTCGACGGTCACGTCGCCGAGCAGTTCGAACCCCGCCCGCTCGACCGCTTCGACCGCGTAGACCATGGCCGCGAGGCCGCCTTTCATGTCCGAAGCGCCCCGGCCCAGAAGGCGACCGTCCCGCACCGCGCCCGCGTACGGGTCGAACGACCACTGGTCGGGGTCTCCCGGCGGCACCACGTCGACGTGGCCGTTGAAGAGGAGCGAGCGACCGTCGCCGCTCGCCGCACGCTCGCCGACGACGTTGGGCCTGTCCTCGTACGAGCGGTCGTCGCTCGCGAACTCGGGGTGGGATTCGATTCCGGCCACGTCGTCGGCGGTTACGGTGGTGACCGCGAACCCGAGGTCGTCGAGACGGTCCACGACGAGTTCCTGTGCTGTCGTCTCGTCACCTCGAACGGTCGGCTCGCTCACCAGCCGACAGGCGAACTCCTCGATTTCCGGGAGGAGGTCCGTCACCGACTCCGACACTCGGCGACGGTCGTTCCGTTGTATGGTACTCATGCCGTTGGGACACTATACCACTCATCAGTGTTAACTTTACCGCCGAATTTGCAATCAGTGTTCGTGTAGAGGGGCAATATAGTTACCAAGATTTATTACACATGCCCTCAAATCCCGAGCCGTCCATGAGTGACGAAGACAAACACGGTCGGGCGTGGTTCCGGCCGACCGAGCTGAACCGCCGGCGCTTCCTGAAAGCGACGGGCGTGACGGGGCTTGCTAGTACCGCGGGGTGTCTGGGCGTCGGTGGCGGCGACGACGGCGGTGCCAGCCGTCCCATCGAGGCCGACTCGGTTCCGCCGAGCGAGTACAGCGACGAACTCAACGTCTGGAACTGGTACTTCTCGTGGCGCGACTGGGCCGTCGAGAACTTCCAGAACGAGATCGACGTCACGGTGAACAAGCCGTCGTACTCCAGCGGGGCCGAGGTATACTCGAAGTTCGAGTCGGGCGACCACAGCATCGACAACGTCGGGTTGACCACCGACTGGACCAACCGCGCGATGAACAACGACCACCTCGAACCGCTCCCGGTCGACGAGATGGACTCGTGGCAGGCCATCCCCGAGTACGTCAAAGAGAGCACCAGGGAGTACAAATCGAAGGACGGGGACGTGTACGCGATGCCCCAGGCGGTCAGCATCTTCCCGTCGCTGACGTACAACACCGAGGTCTTCGACGGCGCTCCCGAGTCGTGGAGCGTCCTCTGGGACGACGCGTACGAGGGCCAGATACTGATGCGGGACAGCGCCACGTCGAGCTGCTCCATCGCGGCCTGGTACACGGGCCAGGACCCGTTCGACCCCGACGACTTCGACGAGATAGAAGAAGTCCTCGAACAGCAAAAGCCGCTGGTCAACACGTACTGGAGCGGCTACAACCAGGCCCGCGGGATGTTCACCAACGAGGACGCAGTCGTCGGACCGCTGCTCGACGGCCAGACGTTCCTGGCCCGGTTCGACAACGACGCGCCCATCAACTTCACGGTCCCGGAGGAGGGGACGTACTTCAACGTCGACGACATCGTCATCCCGAAGGGTGCCCCGAACCCGATGACGAGCCTGTACTTCGTCGACTGGGCGATGCAACCCGCACAGTCGAAACAGCTCCTCCTCACGATGGGGTACCTCCCGCCGGTCCAACAGGAGAACCTCGGGGACATCTTCTCGGAGGAGCTAGACGCCGGCGACATCACGGAGGAAGAACTCGACTTCTACCGGTGGCCCGACGAGTGGGACGACCGGCTCGTCTTCGGCCGGCCGTTCGACGACGAGGTTCGCGAACGCTACGACGAAATCTGGACGGCAGTCAAGTCTAGCTGACACAGACCCCATCATGTCGTTACTTCAAATAGAGAACCTGACGAAGGAGTTCCCCTCCGTCGTCGCGGTAGACGGCGTCTCGTTCGACGTCGACGACGGCGAATTCGTCACCGTCCTCGGACCCAGCGGCTCCGGGAAGTCCACGATACTCCGCATGATAGCCGGGTTCGAGGACCCCACCGACGGGGCCGTCGTGCTGGGCGGCGAGGACGTGACCGACGCGCCGCCGTTCCAGCGGGACGTGAACATGATGTTCCAGGACCTGGCGCTGTTTCCCCACCTCTCCGTGGCGGAGAACGTCGGCTACGGGCTCAAGCAGAGCGGCGTCCCGGCCGACGAGCGCGAGCGCCGCGTCGAGGAGATGCTCGAAGTCGTCCGACTCTCGGGGTACGGCGAGCGGTCGCCCGACGAACTGAGCGGCGGGGAACAACAGCGGGTCGCGCTCGCCCGGGCCATCGTCAACGAACCGGAGCTCGTGTTGTTCGACGAGCCGCTCGGGTCCCTCGACCGCAAGCTCCGCCAGCACATGCAGTTCGAGCTACAACGCATCCAACAGGAGACGGGGATTACCTCCCTCTACGTCACCCACGACCAGGAGGTGGCGATGTCGATATCGGACCGGCTCATCCTGCTCAACGACGGCCAGATCGAACAGAGCGGGTCCGTCGAGGACCTCTACGACTCGCCCGCGTCTCAGTTCGTCGCCGACTTCATCGGGGACGTCAACACGGCGAACGCCCGCGTCGGGGACGTGTCGGACCGGACGACCACGTTCGAGTTCCACGGGAACGGCACGTCGGTCGCGCTGGCCACCGACGAGATACACGCCAGCGACGACCTGACCGAAAACGCGGCGGTAGACCTCTGCGTGCGTCCCCACGACGTGCGACTGTCCGGGGACGAACCCGCCGACGCCTCGGTAGCCGGAACCGTATCGAACCGGATTTACAAAGGTGAAGGGATAACGTATCTCGTCGACTCGGACGAGCAGGCGTTCACCGTCAACGCCGAGACAGGCGAGTTCGACATCGGCGACGAGGTGTTCCTGTCGTGGGACGACGCGAACACGTACGTCTTCCCGTCGGAGGGATAACGTCCGCATGTCACTGTCAGACAGTAACTGGTACACGGCCGGCGTGAAGCGGCGGGCCAACGCAGTCACGGACTACTTCCGGGACCGGCCGAAGCTCCGGCTGTTCCTTCTGGTCGCGGGCCCGTTCGTGTTGCTCGGCGCGTTCTTCGTCGCGCCGCTGGTGCTCATGTTCGGGCTCTCGTTTCTCACGGACCTGCCGCCAGCGCCGTTCACCCTCGACAACTACGTGAAGTTCTTCTCGACCAGCGTGTACGTGGACGTGCTCTGGCAGACGGCGGTCATCACGATCCAGACGACGGTCGTCGCGCTGGTCCTCGGATACCTCCTCGCCTACAGCCTGGTGCGGTTCACGCGGCGGGCGTCCACGCTCCTGTTGCTGGTCATCCTCCCGTTCTGGACGAACTACATCGTCCGGATGTACGCGTGGATAAACATCCTCCAGCAGGACGGCGCGCTCGACACGGTCCTGCTGGCGATGAACGTCATCGAGAACCCCCTCGGACTCCTCTACTCGTACGACGCGGCACTCATCGGGTTCGTCTACATCTACCTGCCGCTCGCGGTTCTGACGTTCTACGCGTCGCTGACCGACCTCAACCCCAACCTCATCGACGCGGCGAAGGACCTCGGGGCCGGACCTATCAAGGCGTTTCTCACGGTCACGCTCCCGATGACGATGAACGGGGTCACCGTCGCGGTCATCCTCGTCACCATCCCCATCTACGGCGCGTTCGTCACGCCGAAGATGCTCGGCGGGGCCGACCTGACGATGATCGGGATGGTCATCGAACAGCAGTTCACCCAGTCGTTCAACTGGCCGTTCGGCGCGACGATGAGCACCGTGGTCTCGGCCGTCGTGGTGGCGGTTCTGGCCGCGAGCCTCTACGTCGGCGGTAGCGTCTTCGACATGGCGGAGGGAGACGCATGAACGACAGTCTCGTCGACCACGTCGAGGGACTGGCCCAGAAGTACGGGCGCGTCCTGGGATACGCCACCGTCGCGGTCCTGATGGCGTACCTCTGGATACCGATAGCCGTCGTGACCATCATGTCGTTCTCGCCCGAGGCGGTGCTGTCGTTCCCGCCCGAGTCGCTGTCGGTGAAGTGGTACGAGACGCTGGTCAACGACCAGGCGGCCATCGACGCGATACTGACGTCGGTGAAGATCAGCCTCATCGCGACGCCGGCCACGGTCTGCATCGCGACCATGATATCGTACGCGGTCGACCGGTACGTGTTCCGGGGCAAGCGGTTGCTCCAGTTGCTCGTCACGCTCCCGCTCATCATCCCGCTCATCGTCACCGGCATCGCGATGACGATGTTCTTCGGCCTCGTGGGCATCGGGTCCGGGTTCTGGCCCATCGTCGTGGGCCACACCATCAAGGCGCTCCCGTTCGCCACGCTCATCATCCTCCCGACCCTCTACTCGTTCGACCGGCGTCTCGAAGAGGCGTCGATGGACCTCGGCGCGGACGAGTTCGAGACGTTCGTGAAGGTCACGCTGCCGAACATCTACCCGGGCGTCCTGGCCGGCGGACTGATGGCGTTCACGATGTCGTTCAACGAGTTCGTCCTGACCTACTTCCTGAAGGGGTCGACGATCGACACGCTCCCGACGTGGATTTGGTCGAAGCTCAGACACCGGGCGACGCCGGAGGTCAACGCGGCGAGCGTGCTGTTCCTCGTCGTCGCCATCGTCCTCATCCTGGTCGCCGTGAGCCTGACCCACGTCGAGCGCATCGCGACCCAAGAAGAGTAGCGGCCCCTCTTTTCGCCGACCGTTCACCGCCCCGGTGGGACCGACCGCTACGGGGCGCTTCGTGACGCCGACGGGGACCTACCGGTGCCACCGGTGTTCGAAGACCGTCTGTCCGTCCACGCGGACCGTGAGGTCGATGTCGGCCACGTCGCGAGTCACTCGGCTGGTCGCGCGGACGGTCACGGTCTCGGTCGGATAGTCGAGGCTGGCCTCGATGTCCGACTGGATGGCCGCCGACGCCGGGTCGTCGGCGACCACGTCGGCGGTGACCTCCTCGGAGAACGACAGGGAGGCGTGTGGCAAGTCGGCGTCGAACGCGTCGGCCGTCACCACGGTCGCGCTGTCGTTCAGGTGGTCGCGGGTCACCCGCCACGTCGAGCGCTCGCCGTGGACGCGCTGTGGGTGGCGGGGGACGGTCTCGTCGGGCCCGGACATCGCTATCGCGTCGTCGAACGTCGCGCCGTCACCGTGGGTCCGGCCGGGGAACCGGACGACCGATGGCGACTCGGGGGCCGACGACAGGACGAGCGCGCCCTGTTCGCGCGACGGGAAGTTCAACGGGAAGTACGCCCCGCTGACCGCGACCCTGAGCCTGTGTCCCGGTTCGAACACGTGCGATTTCGGCTTGAGCGGGACGGTGACCGCGTACTCGGTTCCGGGGGTCAGCTCGTCGGACTCGTCGAACCCGCGGCGGTGTTTCGCGCGGAGCTCGCCGTGGGTGACCAGCGTGGCCGACCCGTCGGGCGACACGTCGAGGAGTCGGACGGCCAGATACGGGTCCTCGACCGTCGAGGTTATCCGGAGCCGGGCCTCGCCCGTTCCGGTCAGCTCGACGGCCGACTCGAACGGCTCGGTCTCGAACGACATCGACCGGGCGTCGTCGGCGTTCGTGTCGGTGGGCTCGCTCCCGACGTACACGTCGTCCAGCGAGTCGACGCCGACGGTGTGGTCTATCTCGTACTCGCGCTCGACCTCGCCGGCGTCGAACTCGGTCGCGTCGACGAGGCCGGACGGCGACGCGGCGAACGCGAGGTCCTCGCCCTCGCCCGCCTCGGGCCACGAGTCCAACTGCCGCCACGTCCCGCCTCCGACCGTCCCGCCGCCGTCGCGCTCGGTCCAGACGGCTATCTCCGGTCGCTCCGGGGCGGCCGTGTCGCCGTCCTTCAGGTAGTGGTCGAACCACTCGACGACCTGCCGCCGGAAGTCGACGGCGGTCTCCCGGCCCCGGTGGGGCATCTCGTGTCGCCACGGGCCCAACAGGAGCCGTTTCGGGGCGTCGATGGCCTCGAAGTACTCGACGGTCGAGCGAGCGTACCGGTCGCGCCAGCCACAGACCGCGAAGGTCGGTACCGCTATCCGGCTCACGGGAACGTCCTTCCCGCGCCAGTACTCGTCTTTCGACTCGTGTTCGAGAAACTGGAAGAGCCACGGCTCCTGGTCCCTGAGCGAGGACAGCCGGGCCTTCCAGACGTCCGCCCAGCGACCGTCCGGGTCGCGGCGGCTCGGCGGAAGCGCCGCGAGCACCTGCATGTAGGGCGTCCAGTTGCCTCCCATCCGGTAGAGCGCGAACGACCCGCCCTGGTAGGTCTCCCGGTACTGGGTGTGGGGGCCGTGGATGGGGACGATGGCGTCGAGCGCGTCGGGGTTCTCGGCCGCCGCCTTGAGGCTCGTCGTCCCGCCGTACGAGATGCCGAACATCCCGACACTGCCGGTCGACCACGCGCGGTCCGCGAGCCACTCGACGATTCGTGCGGCGTGTTCGCCCTCGTCCATCGACCCCGGTTCGGCCTTGGTGCCGCTCGACGCGCCGGTTCCGACCACGTCCGCCACCACGACGTTGTACTCGCTTCTGACCAGATACCGGATCAGCGGTTCCATGCTGGTGTACGGGGTCAGGGTGTCCTTGTGGTACGGAACGTACATCAACAGCGTCGGTAGCGGGTCGGTCGCGTCCCCCGGCGCGAACCGGGTCGCGGCGACCGTCTCGCCGTCCACCGGTATCGTCAGGTCGTCCTCGCGGTGGACCTCGAACTGCCCTCCGGAAGCGTCGCTCGCCATACGGGAGCAACTGTTTACAAACTACAAATAGATTGGGGTAACACCTTACATTATTCAATACCGGTCCCGGCGACGAACCCGGTCCCAGCCGCCCCGTACCGGGAGCGACGCCTCGCTGTCACCTCGGCGACCGCTCCGCGACGTTCCGTAGCGGGGGCCGACACACCCCGTCGCGCCGCTCCCGGTCACGAGCATCGAACAATGTAAACTCCAGGGCTCCGAGAGGGGCGTCTCACTCCTCGACTTCGAGCAACTCGAATATCTCCGGGTCGGTGCGGAACTTCAGCAGGTTGTGGACCACCGAGTTGCGGATGTTGCTCACGACGTCGCCGTACTCCTTGTAGAACTCGTGAATCCACTGCGATTCCTCGCGCCGGGTCCGGAACATCATGATGCTCTTCCACTGGTACTCGCCGTTCGAGATGAAAAACATCAGCGTCTGCTTGTCGCGTTCGATGGCTTCCATCGCGTCCTCCCACCGCTCGTCGAAGTTGTCCGTGTTGAACTTGAACTCGAACAGCGCGAAGTTGTAGAACGACTCGTTCGGCATGATGGCCTCCCGGTAGACACCGGCCTCCCGCATCTTCCGGATGGTCTCGCTGACGGTGACGTGGGACACGTCGATACCGTGTTCTTCTTCGAGTCTGTCCGCGAGTTCGCGCGAGGAGATTTCGGGATTGCGGGAGAGTTCGGTGAGTATCTTCACGTCTCGGTCCTTGAAGTCCCACTCTACCTCGTTCGATTCCGTATACTCTGTCATAGTGTCCGGCTCGTTCGTAACGGCTGTTCAATCGTGTCGGTTCCGTCCGCATTCGCTCCCGGCGTCTCGTGATGGACGTTCACTGGTTGGTAGGATGCCGAACTTGGATACCGCAGTTAATAATATGCTCGGTTTTGACTATCACAGTATGCGTAATCGGGAGCATAGAGAAATTTCGTCAAATAGCGCGGTCGAATCGAAATACGACGAGTACGTGATGCCCATCTGGAAGTCGCTCGACGTGCCGGTCCGGCGGGCCGACGGTCACACCCTCGAAGACTTCGAGGGCAACGAGTACCTCGACTGCTTTTCGGGCATCTCGGTGACGAACGCAGGCCACGGTAACGAGGCGGTCGTCGAGGCGGCAAAGGACCAGCTCGACGAGTTCGTCCACGGCTGTTCGTACGTCCACCCGAACGAACCGATGGCGCGACTCGCCGAACGGCTCGCCGAGGTCACCCCCGGCGACCTCCGGAAGACGTTCTTCTGCAATTCGGGCACGGAGGCCGTCGAGGGCGCGATCAAGCTGGCTCGCAAGCACACCGGGAACACCGAGATCGTCGCGCTCGAGATGGGGTTCCACGGTCGCACTCTCGGGAGCCTCGCGCTCACCGGCAACAAGTCGTACAAGGACGGGATGGCTCCGACCCTCAACGACGTGTCCCACTTCTCGGCCCCGTACGCCTATCGGTGTCCGCGCTGTGACGGTGACCGCTGTACCGGCGCGTGTGCCGACGACCTCGAACACGTCATCGATTCCCACACCTCCGGCGACGTCGCCGCGGTCGTGATCGAGCCCGTGATGGGCGAGGGGGGCATCGTCGTTCCCTCCGACGAGTGGCTCGACCGCGTCCGGGAGATAACGCACGACCACGGCGCGCTCCTCGTGGTCGACGAGGTCCAGACGGGCTACGGCAGGACCGGCGCGTTCTGGGCGAGCGACCACTTCGACGTGACCCCCGACGTGCTGACGCAGGCGAAAGGCATCGCCAACGGCCTGCCCCTCGGCGCGTTCACCGCGTCGGCCGACGTGGCGGACAGCTTCGAGTCGGGCGACCACCTCTCGACGTTCGGCGGGAACCCGGTGGCGTGCGCTGGGGCCCTCGCGAACCTCGAGCAACTTCTGGACGGAATCGTAGACGCCAGCGCCGAGAACGGCGACTGGCTCGGCGACCGCCTCGCCGATCTAGAGGCCGATTTCGAGGTCGTGGGCGACACGCGCGGACTGGGCCTGATGCACGGCGTCGAGCTGGTCGACCCCGAGCGGACGGGCCCGCGGGGCGTCGCGCCCGCGCCCGACCCCGACCTCGCAACACGCGTCAGCGAACGGCTCCGCGAGGCGGGCGTCGTGGTCGGCGTCGGCGGTTTCTACAGCAACGTGATGCGGTTCCAGCCGCCGCTGACGATACCGCGCGACCGGTTGGAGCGGGCCGTCGCGCAACTGGAGACCGCCATCGACGAGGCGAGCCACTGACCGCCAACCGTTTCGTTCCCTTTCCTCGGTCGTCCGTACCCGTCGCAGAGGATTTCGCTCGGTCCGGTGTCGAAGTAGAACGGCCGGGGTCGATGTTCTGGTCCCGGCGATTCGAGTGCACTCGGCGAGTCGACCGCCTCGAAGTGCAGGACGGGCACGCGAACGTCGAGCGTCCCGCACAACTCGGGAGCCGTCGTCTCGCCGGCGGAAACGAGTCGATGAGAACGTCGAGGGTGCGAACCGGGACGGCCGGGGACGCCGGCTACGTCGGCGTGGTCTGGATGTTCAGCGACTTCCGGATGAGCTGGGTGAACCCCATCGAGCAGAGGAAGTACCAGACGATCCAGAGCTGCATCGGGCCGACGATGCCCTGTTGCCAGCCGGCTTCCCCGACCAGCGGCGCGACTATCTGCCACTCGGCGTCGGGGATGTGGCCGCCGAACACCTTCCAGTATATCCAGAGGAACACGGGAATGGTGAAGAACATCGACCACACCATCGGGCGGAACTGCTCTTTGAACATGCCGAGCTGGTCGCCCATGGCGTCCATCTGCTCCTCGCGGATGCGCTCCATGGCCTCGTCGTCGCCACGCTCCTGGGCCTTCTTGCGCTTCTCCTGGATGTCTTTCATGCGCTGCTGGTAGGCGCTCATCTTCTCCATGTTCATCAGGTTCGCCTGCAACAGCGTGGTGGCCAGACCGGTCACCAGCGCCAGCATCAGCACGATGACGTAGAACGGCAACACCTCGTCGAGCGGGCCGACGAACACGTTGATGAACCCACCGACCGCGTTCCGGATGGGCGTCTGGGAGTAGCCCAGAAACAGGCCCACCGACCCGAGTCCCGCGAGTTTGTCCCACGTCGTCCACGACGACTCGTCGTCGTCGATGTCGTCGACCGGGTCGGGCGCGTCGTCCTCGCCGGACCCCGACGACGGGACGGTCGCCGTCGGCTCGTCCGAGAGCGCGCTCTCGACTGCGGCGGGGTCGGCCAGTCGGAACTCGTCGCCGTCGCTCCGGAGGACGTCCTTCTGGATGAGTCGACCCCACTGTCCGCTCGTGAGCTGGTCGTTGACGTCGCTCCAGGCGATCTCCTCGGAACCGCCGTCGGTGCGGTCGTAGACCACCGCCAGGGCGTCGCGCAAAGCCGCGTCCGCGGCGCTGAGGGGCGCCCTTTTGTGCCCCGGGCCGGCCCAAC
>NZ_ML219773.1:1231404-1337886 GCF_004765805.1 Halorussus halobius
GTCGGGGGGGTCTAACCCCCCCGCCTGGGCGGCGCCCACCGCCGTGTCCTCGGCTATCCGCGACTCGATTTTGTCCGCGGTCCGTGCCATCGTGCCCAGTTTGGAACGTCCCGGTTAATCAACTTTCGCTCTCGGTTCGCGGTCGCGTTCAGATACGCGAGTTTCCGTGCCGACACGTCCTCGAACGCGCTCGGCGCGCTCTCACGCTCGAGAATCACACCGACGAACGCCCTCGGCGCGCTCGCGGTCGCTCTGGCGGACGTCCGCGCCTCACAGCCCCGCACCGCGACCGCGCGGATAGAGCCGCCGGCGACGACCACGGACGCGCGAGCGCCGGACGACGGGCCTGCTCGTTTCACTGGCTCCGAGAGCGTGACGACCAATCGCGCCACGGGCGCGATGACGTCCACGTAGCGTCGAACCCCTCGAATTATCTGTCATCGAATCTAACGGCGTCACATGGACGACTCTATCGAGGGGGTCGAATCTGAGGGGACCGCCAAGGTAGTGATGGCGGGAGTAGTTACGGTCGTACTGGGCACGGTCCTCGCCACCGAAGCGCCGACGGTGCTGGTCGTCCTCGCCGGCGTGCTGGGCGTGTTCGCGGTCGTCGGCCCGCTGGTGTGGTTCCTCGCGAAGACCGGAGCCGTCGATGGAATCGGCGGGTCGGAAGCCGACGACGCCGAGGCGGCGCTCGACCGACTCCGGCGGCGCTACGCCGACGGCGAACTGACCGACGACGAGTTCGAGCGCCGCCTCGACCGACTGCTGGAGACCGAGACGCTCGCAGACGCGAAAGTCCACCGAACCGACGCGACGCAGCCGACCGACCGGGAACTGGACGCCGAACTCGACCGGTAGGCGACCGCTCAGGCGTGCGTCTCGATGGCGTCGCTCACGTCGCCCCACACCTCGTCGGGGGTCTGTTCGCCGTCGACGCGGGCGAGTTCGCCCCGGTCGTCGTAGAACTCCACGACCGGCGCGGTGTTGTCCTCGTAGACGCGGATGCGCTCGCGAGCGGTCTCCTCGCTGTCGTCCTCGCGCTGGTAGAGGTCCCCGCCACACTCGTCGCAGACGCCCGCTTGCTCGGGCGGGTCGAAGTCGACGTGGAAGGTCGCGCCACACTCCTCGCACACCCGGCGGCCGGTCAGGCGCTCGACCAGCACGTCCTCGTCGACGTCGAGGTACAGCACGACGTCGAGGTCGGTCATCGCCGAGAGGTGCTCGGCCTGGTCGAGGTTGCGGGGGTAGCCGTCGAGCACGTAGCCGTCGGCCTCGTCGAGGGCCGTCTCGACGATCTCGTTGACGACCTCGTCGGGGACGAGTTCGCCCTTGTCCATGTACTCGCCGGGCGTGTCGTACGCCAGCCCGAGATGGCTGATGTCCATCCCCTTGTTCGACCGGAGGGCGTCGCCGGTCGTGACGTGGTCGACCCCGTACTCGTCGACGATGTTGTCGCTCTGGGTGCCCTTGCCTGCACCCGGCGCACCGAGTATCAGAATGTTCGGGTTCACGTTCCGACGTGCGGCGGCCACGTTTAAAGCTTTGAAGAAACCGGACGGGAGCCGAGGCGTGCGAGCGGCGAGCGCCGACGCGTCAGGACGGCAGCGGACAGAGGCTCGCGGTCAACACGACCGTCTCGTCGGTCTCGTTGCGCGCGCCGTGGACGACGCCGCGCTCGTGGACGACCACGCCCGGCGCATCGACGGGTTCCTCCTCGTCGCCCCGGACCACGGTGACGGTGCCCTCGACGACGTGGAAGACGTTCGTGGCGTCGGCGTGGTCGTGGGGCGACAGCTCCGCCCCGGGGCCGAGCGCGAACGCCTTGACCAGCACGTCGTCGGTCGCGGCCAGTTCGGCGTCGACGACCTCGCCCTCGTCGGGGTCGAGGTCGGGATAGCGGTCGAGTGCCATGTGTTCGCGGACGCAGCGACGCCACATAAGCTCCGGGCGTCGAATGGCTTCGGCGGTGCGGACCGCGACGCTCGCGTTACTCGTCCACCGGGAACCCCCGGTCGGCCAGCAGGTCGCGGACGCGCTCGCGATGGTCGCCCTGGAGCTCGATGCGGCCGTCGTCGACCGTGCCGCCGGTCGCGAGGTTGCTCTTGAGGTCGGAGGCCAGGTCCCCCACGTCGACCGACGACTCGTCGAACCCCGCCACTATCGTCATCGCCTTGCCGTAGGTGCGCTCGTCGACCCGGACGGTGAGTCGCTGGTCGGCCCGGCCGAGGTCCTCGTCGATACCGAGTTCGTCCGGTAGCCCCGAAACGTCGCTGATGTCGTCGTCCCCCATGGCTTCCCGTTGGAGTCGGACGCTATTGAGCCTTCGGCGGGCTCGCACCGTCGGGCTCCACACCGGACTCGACAGCCCCAACGCCCAGATTTAAGGCTGAGCGCCGCCTCTCCGAACGTAATGAGCCAGCAGGCGTCCCCGGAGTCGCTCCGGTCGGCCCTCCAGTCGCTGGCCGCCCGCCTCGGCAAGACCCCGACGGTCGTGGACATGCACGATGAGGGCGCGTACGCGCCCGAGCAGTACCAGGAGGCGTTCGGGAGCTGGAACGCCGCGCTGGAGGCGGCGGGGCTCGACCCCGACGAGATGGGGACCAAGCGCATCCCCGACCGGGAACTGCTGGCCGAGCTCCAGCGGCTCTACACCGAACTCGGCGAGCCCCCGACCCAGCGGGACATGACCGAGCGCGGCCGGTACTCCAACCGGACCTACCAGCTCCGGTTCGGGAGCTGGTCGGCCGCGCTCCAGGAGGCGATGCTCGACACCAACGACGGCATCTCCGAGGCCGAGCTCCTCCGGGAGATAGAGCGTCTAGCCGACGAGTTCGGCCGCGCGCCCAAGGTGGCCGAGATGGACGAGCGGGGCGCGTACGCCCCGGTGACCTACCACCGCCGGTTCGGCTCGTGGCGGCAGGCGCTCGACGAGGCCGACCTCGACCGGGAGCCGGACGCCGAACGTCGCCGGGTCGGTCGGTGACCGCGTTGGGCGGCCGACTCAGCCCTCGAACTCGTCGTAGGCGACCGAGCCCTCGTCCGCGATGGTCTCGGCGTCTGGTACCGCGCCGTCGGGCGGGTCACCCGTCACGTCGCCGGGCTGGCCGCAGACGACACGCCCGACCATCCCCAGGGTCTTGTGCGGGATGCAGAAGTAGTCGTAAGTGCCCTCGACCTCGAAGGTGTAGCTGAACGTCGCGCCCTCCTCGGTGAACGTGCCGCTGTCCCACGGCTCGGCGTCTTCGGGGATGCGCGTCACCTCCGCGCCGCCGGTGCCCTCGTCGTAGGCCGTCGCGGAGTGGGACCCGGACTCGTTGACCCACTCGACCGTGGTGCCCGGCTCGACGAACAGCCCGATTGGGTCGAAGTAGTACTCGTCGCCCTCGGTTATCATCGCGACCGTCCGGGTGCCCCCGCCGGCGGTCGTCTCCGCGCCCGCAGTGGTCTCGCTCCCCTCGGTCGTCGCCCCGTCCTCGTCGGCGGTCGTCTCGGCCCCCGCCGTCGTCTCGCCGCCTTCGGTCGCCTCCGCCGTCGTCGTGGTCCCGCCGGCCGGTGTCGTCTCGGTCTCGCCTTCGCCCCCGGCTTCCTCCTCGGTCTCCTCGTCGTCGGACGGACTGGCACACCCCGCGAGCCCACCCAGTAGCGCCCCGCTCGTCGCCGTGAGATACGTGCGTCGTCGCATGCTCGCAGGTAAGCCGTCGACCCGGAAAACCGGAGTGGCCCACACGTTCACGCGTCTCACGAGCCCACAGCCCTCGCGTCCGCGCCGTCTCCGGGTCACCGAACCTCGACGGTGGCCGCGCCGCGCTCGCGGTCGGCGCGAGCGAGGAGTCGCTCGACGCGCTCGTCCATGGCGGGATGGGTCGAGAGGAGTCGGGTGAGCCGCCCGTCCTCGTCGCCGTGCACGTACAGCGGCGCGGTCATGCCCCACCGGGGTCTGGTCGCGCGCTCTATCTTTCGGAGCGCACGAGCCAGCGCGAGCGGGTCGCCCGTGACCGAGGCGGCCCGGTCGTCGGCCGCGAGTTCCCGGCGGCGCGAGTGGGCCAGCAGGGCGAGCGTGAGCCCGGTGAACGCGACCATCACGACCTGTCCGACGCGGTGGCGAAGCTCCCCGAGCGGCGCGACCGGCCCGGACGGTCGCCCGCGGAGCCAGCCGAGCGCGCGACGCAGGCCCGACCCCACGAGCGCGACCGGGAGCGCGAGCACGACGACCACCCAGACCAGCGACTGGCCCGCGCTGACCGCCAGCGTCTGAATTAGGCTGTCCCGGCTCTCGAGGTGGGCGAGTTCGTGGGCCAGCAGCGCCGCCAGTTCGTCGCCCGACAGCAGTCGGAACAGCGAGCGGTCGAGCACGATTGCGCCGTCCCGGAGCCCGCCGACCGCCATCGCGTTCGGCGCGGCCATCCGGCCCACCAGCAGGCGGGGTCGGCCGACGTCCATCGCCTCGCAGAGCCGGTCGAACCGGGCGTGGAGCCGGGGCGCGCGCCGGCGCGGGAGGTCGGCCGCGCCGAGGCGGGCCAGCAGCTGGTCGGTGCCCCAGCGGTAGCTCAGGTAGCCCAGCGCGACCGCCAGCAGGGTGGTCCACGCGACGACCGCGAGCAGGTCGCCCCGGACGAGCCAGAGCGCCGCCAGCAGGCGGTAGCCGAGGTACGCGACGCCCGCGTAGACCGCGAGCAGGCCGACGCCGACGAGGACCGTCAGGGCGCGGCGTCCGAGGTGGCGCATGGTCGCTTGTTGGGTCGGGCGGGCCAAGGGGGTGTCGGTGGTGTGGCTGTCGGGGTGCTTGGCGTCGAGGCTCGGGTTTCGACGCCCTCGCCGCGCTCTGTGACATCGCTGGAACAGCAACTACGTCCTCGAACGCCCTCGGCGCGCTCTCTGACTCCAAAACAGCAGGCACAGCCTCGAACGCCCTCGGCGCGCTCTCTGACAGCAGACCCACAATCACAGCCCCGAAAGCTCTCGGAGCGGTCTCTGACAGCAAAACAGCAGGCACAGCCTCGAACGCCCTCGGCGCGCTCTCTGATAGCAGACCCACAATCACAGCCCCGAAAGCTCTCGGAGCGGTCTCTGACAGCAAAACAGCAGGCACAGCCTCGAAAGCCCTCGGCGCGCTCGCGGTCGCTCAGCGACATATTCGGCGCAAACCGCGCGCCGAATAGCGGTCGCTGAGACGACTGAACTGCACGCGACCGCGCCTCGCCCTTTCAGTCCGCCGAGGGTGGCGCACCGCCCCGCACCGCGACCGCACCGCGAACGCCTCACGCCTCCCCAGCCTCGGCGAGCGCCTGAACGCGCTCGCCTCCCTCGCGCAGTTGGCGCGGCACGGAGGCCGCGCCAGCGCGCGCCGACCGTGGAACGAGAACCACCACACGCCAGCGTGGAACACGGAACCGACGCGGAAAATGAATCGGCGCGCGTCGGTCGCGTGACCGAGTTGCCGGTACGTATCCGGACGCTGCGGTCTGGCAGAAGGAAAAGCTATAGTATCGTCGTCACCCGACTCTCGGACATGACCGCACCCGGAGAGCAGCGCGAGCGTGGCTTCGACCACGGCGAGGTCGAGCCGAAGTGGCAACGAGCGTGGGACGACGCCGACGCGTTCCGCATCGAGGACGACGCCGAGGACCCCGAGTACGTCCTCGCAATGTTCCCGTACACCTCCGGGAGCCTCCACATGGGCCACGTGCGCAACTACACCATCACCGACGCGTACGCCCGATTCGAGCGCCTCCGGGGTGAGGAGGTCCTGCATCCGATGGGGTGGGACTCCTTCGGCCTGCCGGCCGAGAACGCGGCCGAGGAGCGGGACACCAACCCCCGCGACTGGACCATGGACTGCATCGACTCGATGAAAGAGCAGATGAGCGCCATGGGCTTTGGCTACGACTGGGACCGGGAGGTAACCACCTGCGACCCCGACTACTACCGGTGGAACCAGTGGCTGTTCAAGCGGTTCCGCGACGAGGGGCTGGTCGAGCGCCAGAGTTCGGAACTCAACTGGTGTCCCTCCTGCGAGACGGTGCTGGCCGACGAGCAGGTCGAGGGCGAGGACGAACTGTGCTGGCGGTGTGACACGCCCATCGAGACCCGCGAGATGGACCAGTGGTTCTTCACCATCACCGACTACGCCGAGGAACTGCTGGAAGCGCTCGACGAACTGGACGGCTGGCCCAACAACGTCCGGGAGATGCAGCGCAACTGGATCGGCAAGCAGGAGGGCGCGTCGGTCGCGTTCGAGATTCCGGGCTACGGCGAGGTCGACATCTTCACCACCCGGCTAGACACCATCCACGGCGCGACCTTCTTCTCGCTCGCGCCAGGCCACCCCGTCGCGCAGGAAATCGCCGAGGGGAACGACGAGGTGGCCGAGTACGTCGAGATGGCCGAGAACGCCGACGAGGACGAACTCGACGTGACCTCGGGCGTGTTCACCGGCGAGTACGCGGTCAACCCCGCGACGGGCGAGGAGATTCCGGTGTACGTCGCCGACTACGTGCTGACCGACGTGGGGACGGGCGCGCTGTACGCCGTGCCGGGCCACGACGAGCGCGACCACGAGTTCGCCGAGGCCCACGACGTCCCCATCGAGCAGGTGGTCGAACCAGCGCCCGACGCGGAGGCCGACCCCGAGGACGTCGACGTGCAGGAGGCGGCCTACCCCGAGGACGGCGTGCTGGTCAACAGCGGCGAGTACGACGGACTGGAGAGCGCGGAAGCGCGCGACCGCTTCGTCGAGGAGTTCGACGGCGAGCACCGGACCGAGTACAACCTGCGGGACTGGGGCATCTCGCGCCAGCGATACTGGGGCACGCCCATCCCGATGATCCGGTGCGAGGAGTGTGGCTACGTGCCGGTGCCCGACGAGGACCTGCCGGTCGAACTGCCGGAGTTCGTCCACACCACGGGCAACCCGCTGGACGCCGCCGAGGAGTGGAAGTGCGTCGACTGTCCCGAGTGTGGCGGCGAGGCGGTCCGGGAGACCGACACGATGGACACCTTCGTCGACTCGTCGTGGTACTTCCTGCGATACGTCTCGCCCGACCTCGACGCTGCGCCGTTCGATTCCGAGCGCGCGAGCGACTGGATGCCGGTCGACCGGTACGTGGGCGGCATCGAACACGCCGTGATGCACCTGCTGTACGCTCGATTCTTCACCAAGGTTCTGGACGACGTCGACCTCGTCGAGGACGTGCGCGAACCGTTCGCGGACCTGACGAACCAGGGCATGGTGCTGGGCGAGGACGGCGACAAGATGTCCAAGTCCAAGGGCAACGGCGTCTCCCCCCAGCGCATTGTCGACGAGTACGGTGCCGACACGGCTCGCCTGTTCATCATGGAGGCCGCCCAGCCCGAGAAGGAGTTCGCGTGGAGCGCCGAGGGCGTCCAGTCGGCTCACGACTTCCTCCAGAACCTGTACACGCTGGTCGAGGAGTACGCCGCCGGCGAGGTCACGGGCGGGGCAGACGGGTCGGCGGGCGCGGTCGGCGAGTACGTCGTTCGAGAGATAGACGCGACGGTCGCGACCGCGACCGCCGAGTACGAGAAGTTCCGGTTCAACCACGCGCTACAGGCGGTCCGCGAGCAGGTGTCGCTGCTGCGGCGCTATCGGGAGCACACCACGCCCGACGCCGACACCTTCGAGCGCGGGCTGGTCGCGGCGGTGAAACTGCTCGCGCCGGTCGCGCCCCACGTCACCGAGGAGATGTGGAATCTGCTGGGCAACGACGGCCTGCTCGCGGCCGACGCCGACTGGCCCGACGCCGACGCGCCCGCCGACTACGACGTCGAGCGCCGCCTCGTGGAGAACACCCGCGCGGACGTGCGGGACATCGTAGAGACGGTGGGCATCGAGGACCCCGAGACCGTCACGCTCGCGGTCGCGCCCGAGTGGATGCACCGCGCGCACGAGCTCGCTGCCGGGGCCGACGGCGACGTGGTCGGGACGGTGATGGGCGACGAGCAGCTCCGACAGCAAGGCGAGGACGCCGCCGACTTCGCCAAGGACCTCGCGGCCCAACAGGAGGCGCTCGACGAGCAACTGTCGCCCGAGCGCGAGCGCGCCGCGCTCGAACGCGCCGCGTGGCTGCTCGAACGCGAGTTCGGCGCGGACGTGGTGGTCCGGAGCGCCGACGAGGCCGACCCGGACCTCGCGGGCAAGGCCGAACCGGGCCGGCCCGCCATCGACATCGCGGAGTAGTCTCGCGCGGCGACCGAGGCTCGTCGAAACGGTCGACCTGCGGGCACTCGTCTCGTGCAGTATCCGCGCTCGCGCGACCAATCCGCTATCAAATTCTATAATTGCATTTTCAGGTAAGCAAATATTTATATAGGGTTATTCCCAACGTGGCCACTACGCACGTATCATCTCGACAGAAGTGCCGGAACGGGGCGGCTTTGACGAACCCCCGCCGACGGAACTACCGTATTCCGCCGGACTAATAAAGGCGCGGCCACTTCTCACGGATGATAACGTGACGGGATACGGAGGAATCCAACGACATGAAAAGTAAACGCCTGGTCGACGACGAATCCGGGGTCTCGCCGGTCATCGGGGTCATCCTGATGGTGGCCATCACGGTCATCCTCGCGGCGGTCATCGGAACCTTCGTCCTCGACCTCGGCAATCAAGTCCAAAGCAGTTCTCCCACGGCGAGTTTCAGCTTCGACGAATCCGTAGGGAATGACGATACGGTCCAGATCGTCCACGACGGCGGAGATACGATTTCGGGCGACCAACTTAGTGTGAACTGCGGTAGTTGGTCGGGCAATTCGATCTCTGCCGGAGACACGACCCAGTGCGACATGAGCAGCGTTGAGACGGTCCAAGTCGTCTGGGAAAGCACCGACGGAAGTAACAGCCAGATACTCGCGGAATACGAAACCGACTAACGACACGACACAATGAAACTCAAAAACCTACGTTCGGACGACAGCGCAGTCTCGCCGGTCATCGGGGTCATCCTGATGGTGGCCATCACGGTCATCCTCGCGGCGGTCATCGGGACCTTCGTCCTCGACCTCGGCAATCAGGTGCAGAGTAGTTCACCGACTGCGAGCTTCAGCTTCGACCAGCACAGTAATAGTTCAGTCACAGTCACCCATGATGGTGGCGACACCATTCCTCATAGTAACATTGAGGTGACGGTGAACGGCAGTGATGCAAAAAATAATGGTGGCAGTAAGGTTTGGAATTCAGGTGAGGTAAGCGCGGGTAATTCGGCGCAAATCGTCAAATACGGGCAGGATGCGAATAACGACGTGTCATCTGATGACATCATCCGCGTGGTCTGGACGAGCGACAGCGGCGAGAACTCCCAGGTCCTCGCCGAGTACACCGTCGCGTAACCCGGCAACTCGCTCGAACTGACCTCGATTTTTACCGACCGCTTCGACCGGGAGCGACAGCGACCGAACAGCCAGCAGTCCTAAGCGTGCGCTCGTCCTGACTCCGCCGGGGGAACGCAGATGGCAAATCCACACCGAGAGCGAGAGCGGCGCGACGCCGCCGACCGGGACGAACTTCACGACAGCGACGACGGGGAGATGGACTGGACCGACCGCGACCGCGACCGCGACCGCGACCGCGACCGGTCCGGGCGCGGCGAGTCCGACCAGCGACATCATGGCGACCGGTCGCGGCGGGCGAGTCGGTCCCGGCGGAACGGGCAGTCCCGCGACCGCAAGTACGGCAGTCGCCGGCGGGACCGGAGCGACCGTCAGCGCGCCACCGCAGGGCAGGGGAGCCAGCGCGGGAGCGACCGCGACACCGACGAGCGCGACCGCAGGTACGGCAGTCGGCGCGGCCACGGCAGCCACCGCCGCGACCGTCGCCCCGACGAGTGAGCGCGCGACCGGCCCCGCGTCGTTCCGTACCGCCGGCGCGGTCGCCGGTCCGTCGACCGCGAGCGAGGTCGCTCACCGCGGCTCGGCGTCACCGACTCGCGGCCCGACGGCTCGCTTGCACGAACCGATACACCGCGAGCGCGACGAACGCGGTGCTTATCGCGCCGGTCATCGCGCCCAGCGCCGGGCGGGGCGCGCCGCCGACCAGCCAGACCACGCCCAGCACCAGCGAGTACGCGACCGCGACGAGGTAGAGTATCGGCCGCCAGAGCCGGGAGGCGAACAGGCCGACGCCGAGCAGGAAGCCCGCGCCCACCACCAGAAACGGCGTGCGCCCGTCGGCGACGCCCAGCGACAGGTGGACGCCCGCGAGGACGAGGCCGAACGCGACCACCAGCCAGTCGAGCGTCCCGCCGAACCCCGGCCGGACGACGCCCGACGACCGCGAGCGACTTCCCATATCGGTACTTCGACGGCCGGCGTGTTAGCTTCGTGGGCGGACGAGAGGCTGCGTCCTCGGCGCGCTCTCTGACAACATTTGAACCGCAACCCCAAACGTATCTTCGAAAGCCCTCGGCGCGCTCGCCACCGTCAGACGTTCCTGCTCGCTTCGCTGCGCGGGCTGCGACTGACGAGGTCTCGTTCGCTTCGCTCACGAGACGGTCGCTCAGCGGGATATCTCGCGGGCGCAGGACTGCGCCCGCGAGATAGTAGCCACGCTGAGGCGACCACGGCCTTCGGCCGCGAGCCCGCCTCGCCCTTTCAGTCCGCCGTCAGAGACGAGTTCTGACGAGCCTGCGCTCACGTTCGTTCGCGCAGACGCCGAGGGCGTGGATGTCTCAGTTCGCCGAGGACATGGACGTTTCAGTCCGCGAGGACATGGACGTTTCAGTCCGCCGAGGGCGTGGATTGTGTCATCGAGCGCACGTAGCTGCTGGTTGCCGGATTTGAACACTGCGCGGACGATTTCGGCGTTCACACCGTGAACAGGTGGCCCTCGCGGGGCACGTCGAACAGGCCGACGCGTGCGCCCGCGTCGAGCCACGCGTGGCCGTACGAGAACGAGGCGAGCGCGTTCACGGGGTCGCCGTCCTCGCGGAAGTGGCGGCCGTCCCGCAGGTACGACTCGGCCATCTCCAGACACTCGGCGGCGGCCTCGCCCATCGGCGTGTCGGCCGGGGGCGCGACCTCGGCGGCGTCCAGCGCCTCGGCGAGCAACTCCTCGTACCGGTCGGTCTTCTCGTGTAGGTCGGCGGCCATGCGCCCAACGAGGCGCGGAGTCGGGGTAAGCGCTTCGGGGGTCTATCGCCCGGCGATTCATCCGCGTCGTCGCCTCTCGACTCCGACGCCCTTGGTCTGTGCCCGCCGGTTTCGTCGTCGGTCGTGCCCCCGCCGCGGTTCCGCGCTTGTCCCGCTCTCGCTCATACGTCTGCCCACCGTCGCCCGGTCGCGAAGCGACGATACCGGAAACGCGACGCGACAACACAAGCTAAATACGCCCGCCGCGACAATATTGCACTATGAGCGAACAACCCCGAGTCGAGATATACACCAAGGAGGACTGTCCGTACTGCCGGAAGGCCAAGGACCTGTTCGATTCGAAGGGCGTCGACTACGAGACGTACAACGTGACCGGCGACGACGACCTGTTCGAGGAGATGGTCGAGCGCGCGGACGGCCGCAAGACCGCGCCCGAGGTGTTCGTCGACGACGAACTCATCGGCGGCTGGGACGACACGCAGGCGCTCGACGAGTCGGGCGAACTCGACGAGAAGCTGGGCATCGCCGACGACGCCGGCGACGGGCCCGAGCACCGCCGGCTCGTCGTCTCGGGCAGCGGCATCGCGGGGCTGACCGCCGCCATCTACGCCGCCCGGTCGAACAACGACCCGCTCGTGCTGCAGGGCGACGAGCCCGGCGGCCAGCTCACCCTGACCACCGACGTCGAGAACTACCCCGGCTTCCCAGAGGGCATCAGCGGCCCGGAGCTGGTCGACCAGATGAAAGAGCAGGCCGAGCGCTTCGGAGCCGAGATACGCAACGGCGTCGTCGCCGACGTCGACGACTCCGCCCGACCCTACCGGGTCGAACTCTCGAACGGCGACGTACTCACCGCCGACGCCTTCATCGCCGCCTCGGGCGCGAGCGCGCGAACCCTCGGCGTCCCCGGTGAGGACGAACTCATGGGCTACGGCGTCTCGACCTGCGCGACCTGCGACGGCGCGTTCTTCCGCGACGAGGACATGATAGTCGTCGGCGGCGGCGACGCCGCCTTCGAGGAGGCCGACTTCCTCACCAAGTTCGCCGACACCGTGTATCTGGTCCACCGCCGCGAGAACTTCCGCGCGGAGGACTACTGGGTCGACCGCGTCCAGGAGAAGGTCGACGCCGGCGACATCGAGATAATCGAGAACGCCGAACTCGTCGAGGTGCACGGCTCGGTCGAGGACGGCGTCGACTACGCCGAACTCGTCCGCCATCCCGAGGGCTACCCCTCCGAAAAGCTCGACGACCCGGAGACCGAGACGGTCGAGATGGACGTGGGCGCGGTGTTCCTCGCCATCGGCCACACGCCCAACACCGAGTACCTCGAGGGAACCGGCGTCGAACTCGACGAGGCGGGATACATCAAGACCGAGGGCGGGACGGGCGGCGGCCAGACCAAGACCGGCGTCCCCGGCATCTTCGGCGCGGGCGACGTGGTCGACTTCCACTACCAGCAGGCGGTGACCGCCGCCGGCATGGGCTGTAAGGCCGCGCTCGACGCCGACGACTACCTCGAAACCGCCGACCTCGGAGCCGGCCAGCCCGCGACCGAAGCGGCGGCGGGCGACGACTGAGCCGTCCCGAACCCACTCTTCTCCGCTCGCCGGTCAATCGTCGGTGAGCGCCGCGTCCCCGTCGCTCGCGTCGGTCGGGCCGGGGCCGGAGGTCCCGCGGACGTCGCCCTCGCGCCACGTCTCGCGCCGGAACCACAGCCACGCGATGGTCGCGCCGAGGACGTTCGAGACCCCGAACGCGAGCCAGATACCCGAGGCGCCGAGGAAGAACTCCGAGGCGACGAAAGCGACCGGGAGCCGGATGCCCGCGAGCGTAATCACGGAGATGGCGGCGGCCACCATCACGTTGCCAGCGCCCCGGAACCCGCCGGTGAACGCCCGCATGATGCCGATGAACCCGAAGGTCGGCGCGACGTACCGCAGGAAGGTCGCGCCGACCTCGACCACCTCGGGGTCGTTGGTGAATATCGCGACGATGGGGCTCGGCACGAGGAACACGAAGACCCCGACGACCGCGAGGATGACGAACAACACCTTCGCCGCGACGTAGTTCGCCTGCGCTGCGCGGTCGGGCTTGTCCGCGCCGATGTTCTGCCCGGTCATCGTCTCGACGCCGCGAGCGACCGCGATAGCGGGCAGGAAGATGACCGAGAACACCCGCGTTCCGATGCCGTAGGCCGCAACCACGGTCGTCGAGTACATCCCCACGACTATCAACAGCGCGTTCATCGACAGCGCCCGACCCGTGCCCTCGACGCTCGCGGGCACGCCGATCTGGAGTATCTTCCGGAGGTACTCGAAGTCGGGCCGCATGTCCGGGAAGTTGATCTGGATGCCGCGATTCCCCCGGAACAGGATGGCGACGCCCACGACCATCGCCAGACTCCGCGAGAACACGGTGGCGATGGCCGCGCCCTCGATGCCGAGTTCGGGGAAGCCGACCGTGCCGACGAGCGGCGCGCCCTCGACCAGCGTCCAGCCGTTGATGAGGAACGGGTCGACGACGATGTTGACCACGACCGTCCCGGCCATCAGGAACATCGGCGTCAGCGTGTCGCCCGACCCCCGCATCAGCGCGTTGAACACGAAGAAGCCGAACATGAACGGCAGGCCGAGCGAGATGACCTGCATGTAGGCGGTCGCGCCCGGCAGGACGTCGGGCGAGGCACCGAGGAAGCCAAGCAGGGGTTCGACGAAGGGGAACGCGGCCGTCCCGAAGATGGCCGACGCCGCGACCGCGAACACGACGGTCTGGGAGGCAGCGTACTCGGCCTGCTCGGTTTCGCCCGCGCCGGTGTGCTGGGCCACGAGGACGCTGCCCGCGACCGACAGCCCGAGTCCGAGCGAGATGAGCAGGAAGACGACCGGGAACGCGAAGGAGATGGCCGCGAGCGACTCGGTGGAGTACTGGCCGAGCCAGAACGTGTCCGCGAGGTTGTACGCGGTCTGCATCAGGTTCGTGAGGACGATGGGCAGCGAGAGGTAGAACAGCGGCTTGACGATGCCGCCCTCGGTGAGGTCGAGGTCGGCTTGGCCCTTGAGGAGGTTCACGCGACCACCTCCGGGGCGTATCCGAGCCGGTTGGACAGGTACGACTCGACGAGCTGGGCCGTCTCGCCCGGCGACTCGTCGAGCGCCACCTCCCGAGCGTGCGCGCCGTTGATCGCTGTGACGACGAACCGCGCCACCGTCTCGGGGTCGGCGGGCTCGAAGTCCCCCGACTCGACGCCGTCGCGGACCGCGGTCGCGACGCCCTCCCGCATCCGGTCGTCCATCTCGACGAACCGGTCCCGGTAGGTGTCGTGGTACGGCGCTTGGGCCTTGAGCTCCATGAGCGCCGTGGGGAAGTCGCCGTTCTCGTCCTGCGCGGGGCCGAACACCGCGTCCAGCAGGGCGTCGAGGCGCACGCGCGGGTCGTCGGACTCGCTGGCGAGTTGTTCCTCGAACCTGTCGAGGAAGTCGTCGAGGAACGCCTCCAGCAACTCCTCTTTGGTGTCGAAGTGGTAGTGGAGCGCGGACTTCGACACCGACGACTCGTCGGCGATTCGTTGCATCGTCAGGCCGGCGTACCCGTGTTCGCAGAGCGCGCAGTAGGTCGCCGCCATCAGATCGTCGGATGCGTCTCCCATTCTCTACTACTATTGACTAACCAGTCAGTCAAAAGGCTTGGGAAGTCGGCCGGGCCCGCCGGCGGCGTCGGGAGAACGCACCTGACGACCGACCGAGTAGCACCGCCGAATATCGAACCGCCTCGCGCTCGTCGCGTTCGTCGCGCTCGTCGCGGCCGCCGGTTGCGCCGGACTCGCGCCCGGCGAGGACGCGACGCCGACCGAGCACCCCATCCAGTCGACGACTGGTCCTGGAGCGACCGACCGCTCGGCCCCGCCAACGACCGTCGACGTCCCGTCGGCGACCACGAGGACACGACGGGGACGGCGAGTTCGACCGGACGGTCGACCGCGCCTGCGCCAGCGACGGCGAACTCGTCCGGGCCGGCCCGTCTACCGTCGACTTCGACGAGTTCGGGGACCGACCCCGCTTCCACTACATCTTTACGTCCGCCGGCGGAAGAGCGGGTATGGCAGACGACGTCGAAACCATCACGTACACCATCGAATCGCCGGAGGGCGACGCCGAGGAACTGACCGCGCCCGCGGGCGTCGTCGACCTCCTCCGGGAGGACGACGACGAGACCGACGCCGAGGTGCTGGGCGACCTCGCCATGCTGTCGCTGGCCCAGCAGGCCCACGCGCTGGTCCACCACGCCCCCGAGGACCCCGGCGAGGCGGTCCGGGCCCAGGAGGAGAAGGCGCTGGAACTGTTCGAGGAGCGGTTCGGCCAGTCGTTCGGCGAGATGACCGGCCACTCGCACTGACCAGCCGCTTCGTTCTCGCGCGGTGGCCTCCGACGCTGGTTGATTTACCAACAGGCGATGGCGGTTAAAAACCGCCGGCTATGGCAGGGGAAACCACTCCCCAACGGAGGACGAACGACTACCGGCCGATGGCCGAGGACGGGACCACGATCCGAGTGAAGTGCAAGGACTGCTCGTTCGAGCGAGTCGTGGACGCCGACGCCGACCCGAGGCCGGCCGACGTCGTCATCCAACACGGCGAGCGAACCGGCCACACCCTCGCGGTCTCACGCATCGAGGACGACGCCTAGGTCGCCTCGTATCGTAACACGACCCCGTCGTCGACGCGCTCGACGGCCTCCAGTTCGAGGTCCGGGAACCCCTCGACGAACCCCTCGCCGTCCGCCAGCGTCGGGGCGTCGCGGCCGCCGATGACCGTCGAGCCGACGAACAGCCGCAGCTCGTCGACGAGGCCCGCCTCGAACAGCGAGAAGATGAGTTCGCCGCCGCCCTCGACCAGCAGTCGGTCGACGCCTGCGTCGGCCAGCGCGGCCAACCCGGCGGTCAGGTCGACCCGCTCGTCGCCCGCCGTCCGGACCGTCGCGCCCGACGCCGCCAGTTCCGCCACGCGCTCGGCCGGGGCCGCTTCAGAGACGAGGACGTAGGTGGTCGCGGCGTCGTCCAGAATCCGGGCGTCGGCCGGGGTCCGGGCCCGCGAGTCCGCGATTACTCGGGCCGGGTGGGCCGACTCGCCGCGCTCGCGCCGGGCGTCGCTGCGGTCGGGGTCGTCGAGCGTGAGGTGGGGGTCGTCGGCCAGCACGGTCCCGACCCCGACCATCACGGCGTCGCTGTCGGCCCGGAGCGCGTCGACCCGGTCGAAGTCGTCCGGGCCGCTGATGGCGAGCTGCTCGCGCCGGCGCGACGACAGCTTCCCGTCGACGCTCGTCGCGGCGTTGACGACCACGCGCATACCGCAGCTAGTCGGCCGGGCGGAAAACCCGTTTCGGTCGGGCGGCCGGGGCGCGACCGCGAGCAGACTCCGGGTCGCCCCGGGTGACGAACACTTTTTACTTCGCCCGGGTAAAGTCCGAGCCATGAGTCTCGACGACCATGCCGAGGACCTCGCCTCCGACCTCGGCGTCGACAAGGAGGAGGTCAAAGCGGACCTCGAAAACCTGGTGGAGTACAGCGTGCCGGTCGAGGAGGCCAAACAGAGCCTCCGGCGCAAGTACGGCGACGGTGGCGGCGGCTCCGGGGGCCCCTCGGAGGTCGACGTCGCCGACGTGACCACCGACCAGGGCAACGTCACCGTGACCGCGAAGGTGTTGACCGCCGGCAAGCGCTCCATCCGGTATCAGGGCGACGAGCAGGTCATCCGCGAGGGCGAACTCGCCGACGAGACGGGACGGATTTCCTACACCGCCTGGCAGGAGTTCGGGCTCTCGCCCGGCGACACGGTCACCGTGGGCAACGCCGGCGTCCGCGAGTGGGAGGGCGACCCCGAACTCAACCTCGGCGAGAGTACCAACGTGGCGTACGCCGACGACATCGACGTGCCCGACGAGGCCGGCGGCGACTCGGACCTCTCGACGCTCGAACCCGGCGACCGGGGCCGGAACGTCGAGGTCACGGTTGTCGAGGTCGAGCGCAAGACCATCGACGGCCGCGACGGCGAGACCGAGATCAACAGCGGCGTGCTCGCCGACGAGACAGCGCGCCTGCCGTTCACCGACTGGGAGGCCCGCGAGGCGGTGGTCGAGGGCGCGACCCTCCGGGCCGAGGACGTGTACGTCCGGGAGTTCCGGGGCGTCCCCTCGGTCAACCTCTCGGAGTTCACGACCGTCGAACCCCTCGACCGCGAGGTCGAGGTCAGCGACACCGCGACCCGGATGTCGGTCCGGGACGCCGTCTCGACCGGCGGGGCCTACGACGTGGAAGTGCTGGCCAACGTGGTCGCGGTCCGGGACGGCTCCGGACTCATCGAGCGCTGTCCCGAGTGCGGTCGCGTCACCCAGAACGGCCAGTGTCGGAGCCACGGCGACGTCGACGGGCAGGACGACCTGCGCGTGAAGGCGATACTCGACGACGGCACGGGCACCGTCACGGCTGTCCTCGACGACGAACTCACCGCCGAGGTGTACGGCGGCGACCTCGACGACGCCCGCGAGCAGGCCCGCGACGCGATGGACAAGGAGGTCGTGGCCGACCGGATACGCGAGCGAATCGTGGGCCGGGAGTTCCGCGTCCGGGGCAACCTCTCGGTCGACGACTACGGCGCGAACCTCGAAGTGACCGAGTTCGAGGCGTCGGACGAGTCGCCGACCGACCGCGCGACGGCGCTGCTCGCGGAGGTGGCCGAATGAGCGCGAACGACGACGACGGGCAGGGCGGCGCGGGCCGCCGCGAGGTGGCGTGGCGCGTGTTCGCCGCCGAGTACGACGACGCCGACTTCGACTACTCCGAGAGCGACGAGGAGCGCGCGCCCAACTACGTGGTCACGCCGACCGGCGCGCGCGTCAACCGGCTGTTCGCGGTGGGCGTGCTGACCGAGGTCGAGCAGGTCAGCGACGACGTCCTGCGGGGCCGAGTGGTCGACCCCACCGGCGCGTTCGTCCTCTACGCCGGCCAGTACCAGCCCGACGAGATGGCGTTCCTCGAACGCGCCGACCCGCCGACGTTCGTCGCGGTGACGGGCAAGGCCCGGACCTTCCAGCCCGAGGATTCCGACCGGGTGTTCACCTCCATCCGGCCCGAGTCCATCAACGAGGTCGACGCCGAGACCCGCGACCGCTGGACGGTCCAGACGGCCGAGCAGACCCTCGCGCGCGCGTCCACCTTCGCGGACGCGCTCGACTCGGGCGAGCGGGGCGAGGACCTCCGCGGGGCGCTCGAAGCCGGCGGCGCGGACGCCGGCCTCGCGGCGGGGATTCCGCTCGCGCTCGACCACTACGGCACGACGCGGGGCTACCTCGCGGCCGTCCGGGACCTCGCGATCGACGCGACCCGCGTCGTGGCCGGCGAACTCGACGCCGACGACGTCGGGTCGCTCGACCTCGCGCCCGACGAGGGCGCGAGCGCGGCCGACGTGGCGCTCGACTACTCGCCGGGCAACGTCGACGTCGATTCGGCGGCGTCGGCGTCCGAAGGGAGCGCCGAGCCGGCCGCGAGCGACGACCTCGGCGACGCGCCAACCGGTACCGTCGACGACGCCGAGTCCGCGCCCGCGTCGGAAGCCGAGGCCGAACCGGACACCGACGATGAACCGGAAACCGAGGCCGAACCGGACGCCGAGGACGCGTCCGAACCCGAATCGGCTCCCGACCTCGGAGACGCGCCCGAACCCGAGGTCGAACCGGGAGTCGAGTCCGAGGGCGACGCGGAAGCCGTCCCCGAAGCTGACGCCACAGCGGACGCAGCGGAGCCGCCCGAGGTCGAGGACGCCGCGGACGCCGCCGAGTTGCAGGAGGAGGTCGGCACCGACGAACCGCCGGAAGTCGAGGCCGAGCAGGCCGGCACCGCCGACGCGGCGTCCGACCCCGAGGGCGACGCGGACGGTCCCGACCTCGGGACGGCCGGCGCGGGCGACGAGATGTACGAGTTCGACGACGAGGAGCGCGAGCAGGTCGAGGAGGAGTACGGGCTGGAGTTCTCGTCCGGTAGCGAGGTCGACAGTCCCGAGGAATCGGAGATGGAACCACCCGAGCCCGGCGTCGAGGCCGAATCCGGCGACGACGACCAGCACGCCGAGTCGACCGGCAAGGCGGTCGACGCCGAGGAGTTGCAGGACGTCGAGTCCGCGCAGGGCGGCACCGAGGCGGCCGTGAACGCCGACGACCAGTCGCCGGCCGGCGGGGAGACCGCCGCCACAGAAGCGGCCGGCGCGTCCGTCGGCGAGGACGCGCCGGCCGACTCGGGGGGCGAAGCGGACGAGTCGAGCGCCGACGAGAGCGGGGCGACCGACGAGGGCGGGGAGACGCCCGACGACCTCGAAGACGCCGTGATGGACCGAATGCAGGACCTCGACGACGGCGACGGCGTCGAGCACGAGGCGCTGCTGGCGGCCGTGGTCCAGACGTACGACGTGGTCCCCGCCGACGTCGACGACGCAATCGAGTCCGCGCTGATGGCCGGCCGGTGCTACGAGTCGGGCGAGGACACGCTCAAGCCCATCTGATGGGCCTCGTGGAACCGGTCCCCGGCGAACCGGCGGCGGTCGCGACCCTCGGCGAGGCTGGCGTCTCGCCCGCCGACTCCGGGGGCGGTCGACCCGCCGACGCCGCTCCCGAGCGCGCGCTGGTCGTGGCCGACTTCCACGCGGGCGTCGAGCAGGCGCTCCGCGCGGAGGGCGTGTCGCTCGACAGCCGCGCCGACCGTCGCCGCGAGCGCCTGCTGGACCTGCTCGACCGGACCGACGCCGACCGCGTCATCTTTCTCGGCGACCTGATGCAGGCCATCGGCGACCCCGGCGGGGCCGAGCGCGGCGAAATCGAGGTCCTGCTCGAGCGCCTCGACGACCGGGGCGTGCCCGCCACGCTCGTCAAGGGCAACCACGACGGGGCCATCGAGTCGTGGGCCGACCTCGACGTGACCGACGGCGCGGGGGTCCGACTCGGCGACGTGGGGTTCGCCCACGGGCACACGTGGCCCACGAGCGACGCGCTCGCCGGCGACGTCCTCTGCGTCGGTCACGAACACCCCGCCGTCCGACTCGAAGACGAGGTGGGCGGCAGTCGGGTCGAGCGCGTCTGGCTTCGCGGCGGGGCGAATCCGGCGGCGTTCGCGGGCCACGGCGAGGTCGGACCGGGGACCGAACTCGTGGTCTTCCCCGCGTTCAACGACCTCGTCGGAAAGACGTGGGTCAACGTCGCGGGACAGGAGTTTCTGGCCCCGTTCCTCCCCGCGGGGCTGGCAGACGGCGAGGCCTACCTGTTCGACGGGACGCGGCTGGGCGCGTACCGGACGGTCTGACTCGGTTCGCGTCGGACGACTCGGCTCGGCGCGCGCCCGACGAGCCGACCCGGCGCGTCTCAGACCTCCCGCCCCGACGCGTCCTGCACGGCGGCCAGCAGTTCGTCGGGGTCCTCGGAGCCGACGAACACCGACGACCCGTCCGACCGCTCGAACCGGACGCCGGTCGTCCCGCTCGCGGTGTAGGCCATCTCGCTCGGCCGCCACCGGATTCCCCAGCCGCCGTACCGGAGCGGGCTGTACCCCATCGACTGCACGTCGGCGAGTTCCGAGAACGGAATCCGCCGGAACGACCGGTGGAACGGCGCGAACTTCACGTGGATTCCGTCGGTCCGGACCTCGGTGTAGAGGGTCGCGGTCCGGACGAGCGCGGCGGCCGCGAGGACCGGAACCAGCGAACGGGCCGTCTCGCGGGTCGACCGCTCGCCGCGCGCGGCGCGAGCGAGCACGACGAATACCCGTAGCCCGAGCAGGCCCCAGAGCCACGGCTGGTCGAACGTCTGGGTTTCGCGATAGTGGACCTCGGTATCCATGCGACGCGATTCGTCGGCGAGGGACAAGTGGGTTGTCGCCGAGTCGGGGGGTGTCCAGTAGCCAGTTCGAGTAGTAATCGGTCCTCGAACGTCCTCGGCGCGGTCTCTGACACTGAGACAGCAATTACAGCCTCGAACGCCCTCGGCGCGCTCTCTGACAGCAGGACAGCAATCACAGCCTTGAACGCCCTCTGTGCGCACTGTGACAACAGAACCGCAACCACATCCCAGAAAGCCCTCGGCGCGCTCGCCACCGTCGGAGGCAAGCTCCGACGAGCCCTCGTTCGCTTCGCTCACGAGGAGGCCGCTCAGCGACATATTCGACGGACGTAGTTGCGTCGAATAGAGGTCGCTGAGACGACCACGCGATGCGCGAGCGCGCCTCGCCCTTTCAATCCGCCGTCAGAGGAAAGCTCTGACGAGCCTGCGCTCACGTTCGTTCGCGCAGACGCCGAGGACGTGGACGTTCTAGTCCGCCGAGGGCGTGGAGTGTGTCACCGAGCGCAACTCGTCGGTGGTCGCGCCTATTGAACGTCGTTGGTTCGTCCGAGTTGGGAGGCGGCGAGCGCCCCGCTACACCGCCTCGACGCGCTCGAACAGGTAGGTGCCGATGCCCACCATCACGACCGACGAGAGCACGAGCGCGCCCAAATCGACCGCCACCGGGTACGACGAGGTGCCGACCAGCACCGCGCGCAGCCCGTCGACGCCGTAGGTCAGCGGATTCGCCAGCGCGAGCAACTGGACCGGGTCGGGCAGGCTCCCGACGGGGTATATCGCGCCCGAGAGGAAGAAGAGCGGGAAGATGACGAACTGGACGACCAGCCCGAACCCCTCGCTGTCGCTGAACTGGGAGGCCAGTGCCACCCCGAATCCGACGAACGTGACCGCGATGAGGACGAGGAAGACGACCGCCAGCGGGAGCGACAGCAGGCTGTCGACCTCGAAGCCGAGCGGAATCGACAACAGGAGGATGAGTCCCGCCTGCACCAGCGCGGTGGTCGACCCGCCCGCGATGCGCCCGAGGACGATGGAGGTCCGGCTGACCGGCGCGACCAGAATCTCCTTGAGGAAGCCCACGTCCTGGTCCGAGAGGATGGACATGCCCGCGAACGACGCGCCGAACAGCATCGTGAACCCGACCATGCCGGGCACGAGGTACTGGAGGTAGTCGACGCCCTCGGGCAGGCCGGGGATGGCCGCGCCGCTGAAGCCGAACCCGAGGAACACGAGGAACAACAACGGCATGGCGATGGAGCCGATTATCCGGGAGGGCGCGCGCAGGAACCGCTTGACGTCCCGGAGCCAGAGCGCGTAGACGCTCAGGGGGTCGACGAGGTTCATGCCTCGTCCTCCGTGGCCGCGAGGTGGGCGCGCTCGCCGACTCGCTCGTCGCCCGCTCCCGAGTCGCTCGCGGTCCCGGACCCCTCGCTCGTGCCGGACTCGCGCTCGGCCATCGTCGCGCCGGTCAGCGAGAGGAAGACGGTTTCGAGGTTCGGCCGGTGGATGTCGACTGACCGTATCGCCACCCCGGCGTCGTCGGCCAGTCGCACGAGGTCGGCCACGCGGGCGTCGCCGCGCTCGACCGTGACCCGAATCCCCGCGTCGCTGCTGGCGTACTCGCTGACCCACTCGCAGTCGTCGAGCCGGCGGCGGAAGTCGGCAGTCGAGCCGTCGGCGTCGAGCGAGACCACGTCGCCCCCGAGCGATTCCTTGAGCGCGTCGGGCGTGTCGACCGCCGCGATGTCGCCGTCGTCGACCACGGCCACGCGGTCGCAGAGCTGTTCGGCCTCCTCGATGTAGTGGGTCGTCAGCACGATGGAGACGCCGGCCTCCTCGTTCATGCGCTGGATGTACTCCCACGTGTCCCGGCGCGTGCGGGCGTCGAGACCGACCGTCGGCTCGTCGAGGAAGAGGACGGACGGCTCGTGGAGCAGTCCGCGCCCGATTTCGAGCCGGCGCTTCATCCCGCCCGAGTAGGTCCCCACGCGGTCGTCGCGCTCCTCGGAGAGGCCGACCAGGTCGAATATCTCGTCGACGCGGCGCTCGCGGTCGGCCCTGTCCATCCCGTACAGCCGGGCGTGGAAGTGGAGGTTCTCCGCGCCGGTCAACTCCTCGTCGAGCGCGGGCTCCTGAAAGACGATGCCGATGCTGTTGCGGACCGCGCCGGTCTCCGAGACCACGTCGTGGCCGTCGACGCTCGCGGACCCCGACGTGGGCCGGAGCAGCGTCACCAGTACGTTGATGAGCGTCGACTTGCCCGCGCCGTTCGGCCCGAGCAGCCCGAACAGTTCGCCGTCCTCGACGCTGAAGGAGAGGCCGTCCACGGCGGTCGTGTCGCCGAACGTCTTCGTCAAGTCGTCTACCTGTATCGCGGCCATGATTTCCCGTTCGAACCTGACTAACCGGTCAGTACGTAAATAGCCACTGGAGACCGAACCGTCCCGGCTCGGACGCTACCGGTCGGTCTCGTCGTCGGCGTGGTAGATGGCCCGCCGGAGGACCCCGCGCAGGGTCCGGACCTCCCGGCCCGTGGGATGGGCGCGCCCGAACAGTCGCCGGACGAGCCGGAGGGTCTTGTCGCGCTTCTCCTCGGGATGGTCGATGGCCGCGAGGAAGTCGGCGAAGTGGTCGTAAAACCCCTCGATTTCGGCCTCGTCGGCTCGCTCGCGTTCGACGTCGGGAAGTTGGGTCTCCTCGACGCCCAGCTCGCGGAGTTCGTACAGCGTGACCGTGGCGGCCTGCCCCAGATTCAGCGACGGGTAGTCGGCGCTGGCGGGAATCGAGCATACCTCGTCCACGCGGGCGATCTCCTCGTTGGTCAGGCCGTTGTCCTCGCGGCCGAACACCAGACAGGTGTCGGCCTCGACCGTCCGGAGCGAGTCGGCCAACTCGTCGGGTGTCGTGAAGGGAAATCGGCGGTGCTTGCGAGCGTCCTCGTTGGTCGTGGCGGTCAGCCCCACGGTGTGGTAGTTGTCCACGAGGTGGTCGAAGGTGACCTCGTCGTGGTTCGGGAGCACGTCCTCGCGGGCCTGCCCGGCGTAGCCGTAGGCCTCGCCGTCCCGGTCGAGTTCCGGCGGGTCGACCAGCTTGAGGTCGTGCATGCCGAAGTTCTTCATCGCTCGCGCGATGGTGCCGACGTTGCCCGGGGTCTGGGGTTCGACCACGGCGACTGCGGGCGGACTCATGAGGGATAGTCGGCGTCGAGGTCGAGGTCCTCGGGCTCGTCGAGTTCCTGCCGGAGGTCGATGCGCCGTTGCTCCTCGCCGGGCTGGTCGACGTTGAGCGCCTCGGGGTCGGGTTCGGGCGGCTCGGGCACGTCCTCGGGGTCGGTCTCGACGTGTTCGACGCCGGCGTATCCCTCGGGGGCGCGCCCGCCGTCGGCGAACCACTCGTGGAACTCGTCCTGTAGCTCCTGTTGGCCCTTGAATCGGTCGCCGCCCGCCTCGGCGAACCAGTACAGGAAGTCGGGTTCGTGGTCCGCACAGAGGACGACCTCGGCCAGGGGCTCGCCGTACACCACGTCGGCGACGTTGCACTCGTCGAGGCCGGCGTCGCCGTGAATCAGCCAGCACGCGTCACAGGGCGCGGTCACCAGCGCCTGCAACCGCACGAGTCGCTTGCGGGCGTCGTCCGGCATCTCGTCGGTCGGCTTGAACTCGCCGTTCTCGGTAAACACGTCGCTCTCCTCGAATCGCCAGCCTCTGAGTCCGATGCTGACTTTGCCCATTTGCTCGGGATGTTGGTGTTCGGTGGTGAAAAAGAGCGCGTTCTACGCGTGGTCCGCCGTGTTCGATGTCGGTGTTCTCGCGTTCTCGCTCGATGCGTGAGTTCCGCTTTCCCGCTCCGGCCGTGATTTCGTCCTTCCCGCTCCAGACGTGATTTTCCGCCCGGCGCGTGCTGGTGGACCCTCGTGGTCCGCCAAAACGCGCGAGGGAGGCGAGCGCGTTCAGGCGCTCGCCGAGGCTGGGGAGGCGTGAGGCCCGCCGTCGCGGTGCGGTCGCGGTTGCTGTGCGGTCGCGGTTGCCGTGCGGTCACTCATAGGTCGAGGCTGAAGCTAGCGCGTTCGATGTGACGACAACTGTCGGGAAGCTAGCTACTGCCTCGACAAATGAGTACCCGCAACCGCCCCGCTCCGCAACCGCACAGCACCGCTCCGAAACCACATCGCGACCGCCCCGCACCGCAACCGCACAGCACCGCTCCGAAACCACACCGCGACCGCCCACCACACAGCACCGCAACAGCGACGGCCTCGTCCTCCCCAACCGCTTGCGCTTCTCGCTCCGCTGCGATGCTCAGCCCTCGCACGAGATGGCGCGGCGCACGAGAGCGCCGCGCAGCGCGCGCCGAAGTCGACAGTCAAATCACTGTGCGTGCTTTCGAGAGCGGCGTCACCGTGTGCCGGGGGCGGGACGCAGAGCCACCGCACTCCGACCGCAGCCGCCGTTTCCGGAAACAAACCCCTTTTGTCGCTCCTCGCCCGCCTACCCGACATGCAGAACGTCACCGCGTCGGGGCTGGGCATCGGCGACGACCACCCGCCCCGAATCATGGGCGTGCTCAACGTCAGCGAGGAGTCGCCCTACGACCCCAGCGTCTACGACGACCCGGGCGAGGCCGCCGCGTACGTCGACTCGGAGCTCATCGCGGAGGGCGCAGACATCGTGGACGTGGGGCTCGAATCCGCGAACAAGCGCTTCGAGGTGCTGTCGGCCGACCAGGAACTCGACCGGCTCGACACCGCCGTCGAGGCCATCGAGAGCGTGTCCGGCGACGCGGTGTTCTCCATCGAGACGCGGTACGCCGAGGTGGCCGACGAGGCGCTCTCGCGGGGGTTCGACATGGTGAACGACGTCTGTGGCTTCGCCGACCCCGAGATGCCCGAGGTCTGTGGGGCCCACGACGCCGCCGTGGTCAAGATGGCGAGTCCGCCCGACCTCGAACGCCCCGGCGCGGTTGAGCGGCCCGACGACATCTACGACGCCCTCGAACGGGGCGGCCTGACCGACAAGACCATCGTGGACCCGGCGTTCGGCGGCTGGTCCGAGGACAAGACCCTGGCGGACGACCGCGAGACCTTCCGCCGGCTCCGGGAGTTCCGGGGGCTTGGCCAGCCCATCCTCGTCTCCATCAACCGGAAGAACTTCCTGCGGGAGCTCGCCGGCCGGTCGACCGAGGAGGCCCTGCCCGTCTCGCTGGCCGCGACCGCGATGGCGGTCGAGCGCGGCGCGCACGTCGTCAGGACCCACGACGTGGCCGAGACGGCCGACGCCGCGACCGTCGGCGCGACCTTCGCCCGCGAGCGCGCTTTCGCGGCGATAGGCGGCGACGGCGAGACCGAGCTCCGGGTCGAGGAGCTCGACGTGACCACGGCCGCCGAGGCGGCCCGCCACCTCGACCGGCTCGGGGTCGACGACCGAGACGCCGGCTCGCTGGCCGACGAGGCCGCGCTCGACGTGTTCGAGTTCTCCGGGCTGACGAGCGACGAGCGCGAGGTCCTCGGCGCGGCCGCCCCGGAAGCGGGAGTCGCGGTCGCGGCGGGCGCGTCGGGCGTCCTGCTCGCGGGGACGCCGGCCGGACTGGCCCGGCTCCGGAACGCGGTCGGCGGGTCGGCCGACCGGCTCCGAACCGCCCTCGAACGGGCCGGCGAATCCAAACGCTAAGAGAAAACTTATGCCGGGGGAGCCAGAAACGTCGGTTGGGAAGCTGGAAGGGCACCTCGCGGGTAGGGGTACTTGCAAGGTGACCTTCCGGCTCGAACGGTTCTGCCATGAACTACGAAACGTGGAGTCCCGTGTATCGCGAGATTCTGGCCGACTTCGGGTTCGACGCCGGGGGCGACGAGCGCGCCCGCGACGAGCTCGCCGACCTGACCGCCCCGTTCGAGTGGCCCCGTCTCGACGCGACCGACCGGACGGTCGCCATCGCCGGGGCGGGGCCCTCGCTGGTCGACCCCGACCACCCGGACCGCGAGGACCACCTCGCTCGCGCTCGCGGGGCCGACGCGGTGTTCGCGGCCTCGACGGCGGCGCGCGCGCTCCGTGACGCGGGCCTCGCGGTCGACTGCATGGTCACCGACCTCGACGGTGCGCCGGAGACCGCCCGAGCGCTGACCCGCGAGGGGACGCCGGTCGCGGTCCACGCCCACGGCGACAACCTCTCGGCGGTCCGCGAGTGGGTCCCGCGACTCGACGCCGACCACGTGCTGGCGACCACGCAGGCCCGGCCGGTCGCGCACGTCCGCAACCCCGGCGGGTTCACCGACGGCGACAGGGCGGCGTTCCTCGCGGACTGCTGTGGCGCGGCCGAACTCCGGTTCGTCGGCTGGGACCTCGACGACCCCGACGTCGGCCCCCTCAAGGCGAGGAAACTCCGGTGGGCCGCGCGCCTGCTCCGGTGGCTCGAACGCCGTCGCGGCGAGCGGTTCGCGGTGCTGGACGGGCGGCGCGCCGGACTCGACGTCGACGGATTCCAGCTCGGGGACGGCTGACGCCGCCTCGAAACGACTTCCGACGGGCGCGTCGGCGCGCGAACGCCCGGTGGTCGTTTGTCGGTGTGGCTCGTCTGCGGTGGTGGACGATGAGCGTTCTCGCGGAGATAACGGTTCCGGCGAGCGAGTTCGTACTGACCGACACGCTGACCACGGCACCGGGGATGCGTATCGAAATCAAGCGCGTCGTCGCCGGGAGCGCGCGCGTGACGCCGTACTTCTGGGCGACCGGCGGGGACTTCGAAGCCTTCGAGCAGGCGCTCAGGGACGACCCGACTATCGAGGACATGCTCACGCTCGAAGAGCAGAGCGACGACGAGCGCTTCTACCGGGTCACGTGGGAGTCGGGCGACCCCAACCTGCTGTCGGCGGTCTCGGACACGAAGGCGACCATCCTGGAAGCGGTGACCGACGACGGCGACGAGTGGAGCCTCAAGGTGCTCTTTCCCGACCGAGACGCCCTCTCGGCGTTCCACGGCTACTGCGTGGCTCACGAGTTCTCGTTCCAACTCGAACGCGTCTACACCGCGGACAATCCGGAGGAAGCGGGCGAGTACGAAGTCACGAACGAACAGCAGGAGGCGCTAAAGGCGGCCTACGAGGCCGGCTACTTCGACGTGCCACGCCAGACCACGCTGACCGAACTCGCCGACCGACTCGGCATCTCCAGCAACGCGCTCTCGGCCCGGCTCCGGCGGGGTCACCGGAACCTCCTCTCGAACACGCTCGTCCACGATGAGTGACCGGTTCGCGCCGGGGCGAGACTCGACCCTCCATATAAATCACGCAGTGCTACCACACGGGGCCTTTGGACCGCGTGGCCCAACACCCCACGACGGACCCGGTGATACGATGAACCTGAACGAGAGACGACCGACCGACGACGGTACAAAAGCACCGAACCAGCCGGCAGTCGAATACGAGCGCGCGGACGACGAGACGACGACCCGCGCCGTCGTCACGGCGTTGAGTATCGCGCTGGACGTCCCCGAAACCGAGCTGTCCCCCATCTACGACGCGGTCGACCCGGACGCGCTCGACGCTCTCTTCCGGCCGGACGGCGCGCTGACGACCGCCGTCGACGGGCGCGTCGTCTTCGAGTACGGAACCCACCGCGTTCGGGTCGACAGCGACGGGCGCGTCTGCGTCTACTGAGCGGCGACGACCCAGGCGGACGCCGGGTCCACCGGACCCGCGCTATCGCGTGACGCGGTAACGTGATTCCGGCAAGCCTCAAGGGTAGGTGGTGCCTACGGTGTATCCTCCGAATCACGATGTGGAATCCGAACCTCCGCTCTCACGCCGATATCGGCCTGTTCGTCGGCCTCGCCGCAGTCTGGGGTACCGCCTATCTCGCCATCGAAGTCGGGCTGGCGACCGCTCCGCCAGTCACGTTCGCCGCGCTCCGGTACGACGTGGCCGGACTGGTGTTGCTCGCCGTCGCCGGCGTCCTCGCCGTCCGGCGCGGCAACCGGCTCCTGCCGCGCACCCGCGACGAGTGGACGCTGGTCGGCGTGGGCGGGCTGCTGGTCATCGGCGTCCACTTCGCGCTGCTGTTCGCCGGCCAGCGGTACGTCTCGGGCGGCGTGGCCTCGGTGGTGATGAGCCTGACGCCCGTCCTGACGCCGCTGTTCGCGCTCGGGCTGTTGCCCGACGAGCGCCCGGACGCCCGCCAGGCCGTCGGCGTCGTCCTCGGACTCGTCGGCGTGGGCATCGTCGCCCGGCCCGACCCGTCCGGCGGAGCCACTGCCGTCGGGGTCGGCCTGCTCGTCCTGTCGGCCGCGAGCTTCGCGCTCGGGTCGGTGCTCACCCGGCGCTACGAGTCGGGACTGTCGGTCGTGGCCGCCCAGGCGTGGACGATGCTGGTCGGAGCGGTCGTGCTCGACCTGCTGGTGGTCGGCCTGCCCGGCGAGTCGTTCGGGCGCGTCGTCGCGACGCCCGCGCTCGTCGGGGCGCTGGCGTATCTCTCGGTGGTCGCCAGCGTCGGCGGGTTCGTGGCGTACTTCCGGCTGCTCGACCGGTTCGGGCCGAACGAGGCAACGTTGGTGAGCTACGCGGTGCCGATGTTCGCCGCGCTGAGCGAGTGGCTCGTGCTGGGCGAGACCGTCACGGCGACCACGGTCGCGGGGTTCGCGGTCATCGCCTGCGGGTTCGCGGCCATCAAGTGGCGCGCGCTCCGGCGCGCCACGACGCCCTCGCCCGACAGGTCGGCCGCGCGGTCCCAGGCCTCGACCGCGGGCGCGGTGATGGTCCGGGGCAACGTCTACCTTCGCGACGCGGAGTAATAGGCCGAGGACTGTCCTCACGTCTCGTCCGCGCCGAGTCGCTCGCCGTGGAGGTACAGTCGCTCGGGGTCGGGCCGGCCCGCCGCGAAGGGCTCGTGGTACTCCATCAACTGGAAGAGCACGCCGGTCGGGTTCCGGGGCGAGACGAACGCCTCCGACCAGCCCTCGTAGTCTGTGCGGTCGACGACGCGAACGCCCTCGTCGTCGAGCAGGTCGATTGTGGCGTCCATGTCCCCGACTTCGAGCGTGACGTGGTGGACGCCCGGCCCGTTCTCCGCGAGGAACTCGGTCAGGAACGATTCGTCCGGTGCGTCCCCGCTGCCCGGCGACTCCTCCGGTCGCTCGTCGCGGACTGGTTCGATGAGTTCGACCCGCGAGGCGTCGCCCAGCAGGTAGTACGCCCACCGAAACGCGCCGGTGGGGTCGGTCTCGTGGACCAGCTTCTCGGCCCCCAGCAGTTCGAGCAGGGGTTCGGCGTCGGCGACCGATTCGACCGCGATGCCGACGTGGTCCACGCGGACGTCGGGACGGGGCTGGTCGGGTGACGCTGGGTCTGACGCGCCGGTCATGCCCTCGTCATCGCGTGCCACCGAGAAAGGGTTTGGGTGGTTTCGGACGGGGCGTTCAGATACGGGGCTGTGACCGCACTCATCCTCTCGACAACAGGACGACAAACGTGTCCTCGAAAGCCCTCGGCGCTCTTTGCGACTGAAACGATAATCAGCTCCTCGAAAGCCCTCGGCGCTCTCGCCACCGGAAGACGTTCCTGCTCGCTTCGCTGCGCGGGCATGCGACTTCCGAGGTCTCGTTCGCTTCGCTCACGAGACGGTCGCTCTGTGGGATATCCGACGGACGTAGTTGCGCTGGGAAGACGGTCCTGCTCGCTTCGCTGCGCGGGCTGTGATTTCCGAGGTCACACTCGCTTCGCTCGCGTGACCGCGTCTCGCCCGTTCAGTCCACCAAGGCCAACCGTACAGCCCCGCACCCGCACCGCACTGCCCCGTCCCGCACCGTGACGGCGGGCCTCACCCCGCCCCAGCCTCGGGGCGCATGAACGCGCCCCTCCCTCGCGCACGTCGGCGCGAGATGAACTCGCGCCAGCGCGCGCCACGTGAAACAGGAGTCAGCGCGTGTCGAGAGGACGTTCGAGGGGATGAGTGCGGTCACAGCCGCGTCACTCACCACCGCTCCCGAAACGGGAACAAGGTTGAAGCGTCGCGCCGGCCTACCGGTTCGCAGGTGGGGATTCAATGGATATCACCGAGGCAGTCACGACCGAGTACGTCGACGTGAACCCGGGGACGCGAGTCGGGAAGCTTCGGGGCATCTTCGACGGGGACCGGACCCTCGACGGCATCGTCGTCCGGGGCGAGGGGAAGTTCGACGGGCTCGTCACCCGCAAGGAGCTGGTGAGTTCGCACCACGACCCCGAACAGAAGGCCCAGTCGGTGGTGCGCCAACCGCCGAAGGTCGACCGCGACGAGGACGTGCGCGAGACCGCGCGACTCATGGTCGAAAACGAGTTCAAGCTGCTGCCCGCGTTCGCGGACGACCGGTTCGTGGGCGTCGTGACCGCCGACGACCTGCTCGAGCTGGTCCACGACAACCTCGGCGCGCTCGACGTGGCCGACGTCTACACTCAGGACGTGGTGTCGGTCGACCCCGACGCCGCCATCGGGGAGGTCATCAACCTGATTCGGACTCACAAGTTCACCCGCGTACCGGTCCTCGACGGCACCGACGCCGTCGGGATGATAAGCCTCTACGACCTCGTGTCGTTCACGACCCGGAAGCTGAACCAACAGCAGGGCGGCAACTCCAGCGACGCTCAGGACTCGTTCGGCGGCGGCGTCTCCAAGAGCCAGGGCCGGACCCACGGCGGGTGGGGCGAGCGCTCGGGGTCGCAGGCCAAACTGCTCGACGTCCCGGCCCGCGACGTGATGAACTCGCCGTGTGCGACCATCACCCCGGACGCCGGACTCGACGAGGCGCTGACCGAGATGAACGAGCACGGCTACTCGTCGCTGGTCGTCGTCCCCGACGAGTTCGAGTCGGCGTCGGGCATCGTGACGACCACCGACCTGCTCCGCGCGCTGACGTGGACCGACGGCGGCGAGGTCGCGGACGTGCAGGTCATCGGCGTGGACCTGCTCGACGACCTGTCCCGCGAGGACATCGCCGACCGGGTCGACGAGATCGACGGCAAGTACGAGAAGATGGACGTCCTCGAAGCCAACGTCATCTTCCACAAGCACAAGGAGCGCCACCGGGGGACGCCGCTGGTCCAGTGTACCGTCCGGCTGTTCACCACCGAGGGACTGTTCTCGGGCACAGGCGAGGAGTACGGCGCGCGCGCCGCGTTCCGGACCGCGGCCGAGATCGCCGAGTCGAACGCGCTCGACGACAAGGAACGCGGGTCGCCCCGAAACCAGATGCAGAACGAACGCGAGCGCGAGCGCACCGCGAACTTGGTCGAGTGGTGGACCACCACCGAGACCTGAGCGTCGAATCGCGAGTACCGGCCCACGGTCCCGAGTCGACGCCTCTACGGCTCCGAAGGGTGAAATCAGCGTTTGAGCCTCCGGAAGGTCCTTGGCCGCGGCCGTCCACGGAACGTGCATGGACCGACGGGAGTTCCTCCATCGCGGCGGCCCGCTCGCCGGGCTCGCGTGTCTCGGCGGCTGTCTCGGCGACGCGACCCTCGACTCGCCATCTGCGACCGCCCGGACGACCCGCGAAACCGCCGAGACGCCCAGAGAAACCGGCGAGGCGACCCGCGAGGGCGGCGAGACGACCGAAACCGCCGGGACGACTACCGACGACTCGTCGACGACCCGCGACGACGGCGAGGAGTTCCACGGCGTCGACTCGTCGGACGCCGAGCCGTTCCGGACCCTCTCGGTCGGCAGCCGCGAGGCCGTGACTTTTCCGGAGAGCAACCGACCCTGCTCGGTGTGGGTCTGGAACGACGCCGACGAGGACCGGGACCTCCGCGTCCGGGTGAACCGGGACGCGCGCGAACGCCTCGACAGGACGGTCGAGTTCGACGCCGACGCCTACCTCGCGGTCGAACTGAACGAGCCCGGCGACTACCGGGTCGCCGTGGGACTCGGGGACGACCGACCCACGACGTTCCGGGTCCGACCCGCGCGGTTCGACTGCAACCGCTCGACCACTCACGTCCGGGTCGCGCCAGACGGGCAGGTCGAGACGGCCGCGTTCTCGACGCTGATGGGCTGTCCCGCGCCGAGCGTCGCCGAGCGCGACCTCTCGGTGGGCGAGGCCGAGTGCGGGACCGACCACAGCGCGTCGGTCGAGTTCGACGGCGAGCAGGTCCGGGTCGAGGGTGCCGTCCGGACGCCCGAACCCGGTTACGACCTCGAACTCGCCGACGCGAGCTACGACCGGGAGGCCGACGAGTTGCGGGTCGAGGTCCGGGCGAGCGAGGACGACCTGTGGGGCGTCCAGTGCATCGGCGAGGTGCCGTACGAGGCGACGGTCGAGTTCGAGAACGCCCTGCCGGGCGAGGTGGTCGTCGTCCACGAGGTCGGCGACGAGAGCGAGGACGTGGCGCGGACGAGTCGGTAGCGCTCCGGCTCAGTCCCAGAACGACTGCGTGCGGGCGTACTGGCGCTCCTGGGCGAGGATGTCCCGGTAGAAGTCGTCCTCGTCCTCGCGGAGTTTGGCGATGATGCGGGCCGCGTTCTGCGGGCCGACGCCCCGGGCCGCGAGTGCGATTACCGCCTGCTTGCCGTGGCTCTGGACGAGGTTGCCGGCCTTGTAGGCGCGCTGGGTCATCTTCTCCTGCTCGTCGTCCTTCTCGTCGGCCCGGACCGCGTCGACCACCTCGTCGGCCCACGGATTGAGCGCCGCGACGCGGGTCGACCCGCACTCGGGACAACTGGGCTGGTCGCGGACGCGCCGGACCGGCTTCTTCCGCTTCCAGTCCTCGCAGTGGAGACACAACAGGATGACCTCGTCGTCCCGAATCCGCTCGCGGACGGTCTGGATGACGCTGGCGTCGGCGTTCTCGGGCGCGAGCAGTTCCTGCCCGGACGAGGTACCGCCCGTGCCGACCGGGGTGTGGCCGCCGGTGGTCACGACCTCGATGTCGCCCGACTGGATTCGGGCGAGTACCTCGCTGGCCCGCTCGACCGCTAAGTCGTCGTGGAACACTTCCCGCACCGCCTCGTCGTACATCGGCGTGTCCTCCAGCGCGGCCATGAGTCGGTCGATTCGGGGGCCGCCCGCGTTGCCCTCCCAGCGCCGGAGCGCGCCGAACTTGGCGGCGACCTGCGAGAGCTTGAACTTGAGCGAGTCCGAGTGCTTGAGGCTCAGCTCGATGATGGCCGCGACGTGGTCGGGGTCGGTCTCGTGGAGGACCTCGGCGACCTCTCGGCCCGACACCTTCGCCGGCACGTCGAGTTCGATGCGGTAGGGGTCGACCTCCAACCCGACCGACGAGCCGGTGCGCTGGCCCACCAGCGACGAGAGGACGCGACCGAGCGTCTCGTTGACCTTGTGGCCGAACGCGGCGTTGACCACCACCGTCCGGGCGGCGTGTTCGACCACGATTCGGTCGGCGGTCGGGACCGGCGCGTCGGTTTCCGCGTGTCTGTCGAGCTGGTCGAGCGCCTCGCTCGCGGTGTACTCGTCGGTCGGGTAGCGGTTCGTGAACTCCCGCGCCACGGCCTCGCGGGGCGCGCCGCGCTCGAACTGCGGGCCGGCCACCGCGCGCATCTCGCCGACCTCCTGTGCGACGTCGTAGGGCACCGGAATCTCCTCGCCGACCCACGAGGGAATCTCGCCGCCGGGGTCCTCTATCGGCGAGACCTTGACCGTCTCCTCGTCGTCGTCGACCTCCGTGATGCGCCACATCTCGCCGCGCTGGACGAAGATTTCGCCCGGTTCGGCGAAGTTGACCACGAACCGCTCGTCCAGCGTGCCGACCTGCGACCCGCTGGCGATGTCCTCGACGGTGTATTTCTGCTCGTCGGGAATCATCGAGAGGTTGGCGTAGAAGTACTGCCACGTCTTGCTCGACTTCTCCAACCGGTCGGCGTCCTCGTCGAGCCACACCAACCGGTTGCTCTTGAGTTCCCGGCAGACCGCCTTGAACGCCGATTCGGCGAGGTCCCGGAACGGGTAGGCCCGCGTGACGATTTCGTAGGCCCGCATCGCCGACAGCTCGTCGAAGTCCATCACCAGCCCGACTATCTGGTTGGCCACGGTGTCGAGGCTCCCGTCGTGTATCTCGGCGGCCTCGACCTCGCCGGCCTTCGCCTGCCGGGCGATTGCCAGCGCTTCGAGCGTGTCGTCGGGGTGTTTGGTGACGACGGTGCCGTGCGAGACCTGCTCGCTCCGGTGGCCCGCCCGCCCCACGCGCTGGAGCAGGCGCGCGACCTCCCGGGGGCTCGAGTACTGGACCACGTGGTCGATGCGGCCCACGTCGATGCCCAGCTCCATCGAGGAGGTACACAGCAAGGCGTCCAGCTCCCCGGCCTTGAATCGGTCCTCGACGTCGATGCGGGCCTCCTTCGACAGCGAGCCGTGGTGAACGCCGACGTCGGCGTCGAGTTCCTTGAACCGCGAGCCCAGCGCCTCGGCGGTCTGGCGCGTGTTGACGAATATCAGCGTCGAGTCGTGGGCCTCGACCACGTCCAGAATCGCGCGGACGTGGCTCGCGACCGACTCGTCGGTCGCCAGTTTCCCGGCGAGTCGCTCGTCCGCGTCGGTAATCTCGGGTTCGCGGACCGCGAACTCGACTTTGCTCCCCACGTCGACCTCCACGATTGCGGGGTCGTCGCGCTCGGCCGGGTCGCCGACGAGGAATCGGCCGACCTCCTCGGGGTCGCCCACGGTCGCCGACAGGCCGATGCGCTGGAACCCGTCGGCCAACTCCCGGAGGCGCTCCAGCCCGACGGTCAGTTGTGCGCCCCGCTTGGCGCTGGCGAGTTCGTGGACCTCGTCGACGACGACGTGATGGACGTCTTCGAGCGCCGTCCGGAGCTTGGAGCCGGTGAGCATCGCCTGCAGCGTCTCGGGCGTCGTGACCAGCACGTCCGGCGGGTCGTCGGCCTGCTTCTGGCGCTGGTAGTCGGTGGTGTCGCCGTGGCGCACGTCCACCCGGAGGTCGAGTTGCTCGCCCCACCACTCCAATCGCTGGCGCATGTCGCGGTTGAGCGCGCGCAGCGGCGTGACGTACAGCGCCGAGATGCCGAACCGGGGACCGTCTTCGGCCTGATTCCGTGCGATGGCGTCGAGGACGGGCAGCATCGCGGTCTCGGTCTTGCCGGTCCCGGTCGGCGCGACGACCAGGGCGTCCTCGCCCCGGACCAGCGGCGGGATGGCTCGGCGCTGTGGCTCGGTGGGCGTCGCGAACCCTCGCTCGGAGAGCGCCGCGCGGACCTGCTCGCCGAGTCGCGCGAAGGCCGCAGAACTCGCGGCCGACTGCTCGCTCATCGGTGTCAGGTTGGTCCTCGAAGGGATTAAGCCCGTTGTTCGCTCGGACCTCGTCGCCACGCAACCGTCGTCGGTCGTTCCGCATCGTCGAGGCTCCGACCGCGTCGAACCTGCTAGGCCCGTCGGAATCGACCGCCGAATCCGGTCAGGATGCGTCGCGACCGCCGACCTCGGTGTTACACCAGTGGCAGAAGTCGAGTTCCGGGTCGAGGTCGCGCCCGCAGTCGGGGCACGCCGGGCGCTCGTCGTCACGCGCCTCGCCGGTCGAAACGTCGCCGTCGAGCGTCGCGTCGCCGGCGGCCTCGGACGCGAGACGCGCCGAGTTGTGAGCGCGAGCGAGGACGTACGCGTCGGCGATGCTGAGGCTGCCGGCGACCAACACCGGCGCGATGGCCCCGACGTTCACTGCCTCGCCGTTCGCGAGCGCGTCGAGGGTCGCCGGCTCGACGAACAGCGCGGTCGTGCCGAACAGGACCGCGAGCCACCCCAGCGCGCGCCGCCACCGCCGCAGGTAGAGGTGGCCGAGCCCGGTAGCTACCGCCGCGAGCAGGACCGCGAGCCACGGTCGTTTCCGCGAGGTCGTCTGGCTCATACCGTTGACTAATCGGTCAGTCAGTGATAAGTCTTCTCCGTGAGTGCGACGACGCCGTCGGAGGTCAGTCCCGGCGATAGCGGCGCGTCCACTTCGGAATCGCGCGCCAATAGAGCGCCACGCCGACGCCCGCGAGCCCGACGCCCGCGAGCCCGACGCCGGCGAGGAGGCCGGTCGGGACGGGCGCGAGCGCGAACCCCACGACGAGGATCGGAACCAGCGGGACGACCATCGCCGCGCCGAAGGCGGCGAACGGACCGGCGTCGAAGAGGAACTCGTTGGGCGACAGCCCCGCGAGATACGCGGTCGTCCCGACGACGTAGCAGGCGACGCCGACCAGCAGGACGGCCCCGACGACGGCTTCGAGCGGCGGCGTCCCCAGCCAGCCGAGCGCCACCGCGTAGAACGCGAGGCCGACCGGCGGCCCGAGCGGGACGAACGCCCGGAACTTGGCCGCGAACACGTCGCCCACGGTCAGCGGGTGGGCGAGGGAGGCGTCGACGTCCTCGGACTGGGTGAGCCAGTTGTAGGTCGTGAACCCCGACAGGCCCAGCACCGCCCCGAACGAGACGCCCACGGACGGCGCGACGCCGGTTATCCGGCCGGCGAGGTCGACCAGTCCGACCGTGACCCCGAACAGGACGGCCGCCGAGAAGCCCACCTTCCCGACGCCGCCGGCGCTCCGGCGGAGGTCGAGCAGCGTCTTGGCCGCGACCGGGTCGCCGACCCGGGCCAGCCACCGCCGGAACGCGGGGGCGACCGTGCGCGCCGGTCGGCTCGCGGCCGGGTCGACGGCGGCGGCTCCGGCGACCGTGACCGTCACGACCAGCGCCGCGGCCGCGCCGACGTGCGGGAGCGTCGGGTCGCGGAACGCGCCGTAGGGCGTGTAAGCAAGGAGGTCGACCCCGCCGACCCACGCGGCGGCGGCCGCCGCGGCGACAGCGGCCAGCAGCGCCAGCCCCCGGACGCCCCGATTCGAGAGGCCGAGGCCGGTCAGCGTCGTTCCCATGCCGAGCACGAACGTCGCGGCGAGGCTCGCCCAGAGGCCGAGCGCGAGCTCGGCCGCGACCAGCGGCCCCAGTTCGCCGACGCCGAGCAGCCCCGAGGCCGTTCCGAGCGCCATCGGGAACAGGAACAGCAACGCGTAGTAGACGACGTCCTTGAGGACGAAGACGCCGAGCAGCCGGCCCGGGGACAGCGGGAGCGTCCGGGCCGAGGAGACCAGCAGCGTCACGTCCCCGAGCAGGTCGTCGAGCGCGTCCCGGCCGACGAGGCCGACCGACCCCGTGTGGAGGCCGAAGACGAACGCCAGCGCGTGGAGCCCGGCCAGGACCGTCCCGGTCGCCGTCCCCGTACTCGCGAGCAGCGCGGCCCCGCCGGCGGCGAGGGCGGCGACCAGCACGGGGAACGCCGCGAAGTGGCCGCCGCCGAACAGCCGGCTGTGGAGTCGCCACTCCTCGCGGACCATCTCGCGGAACGCTCGGCGGGTCCGACCGTCAGCCATGGAGCGGGGCACCCCGCTCGACCGTCTCGTCGACCCGGTCGAGGAACACGTCGAGCAGCGTCTCGCCCGCCGGCAGGTCCGCCGGGCGCACGTCCGCGACGAGGTCGCCGCCGTAGACGACGCCGACCCGCGAGCAGAGGTCGGCCGCCACGTCCACGTCGTGGGTCGTGAGGACCAGCGTGTTGCCCGCCTCGCGGTAGTCGCGCAGGAACCGCTTGACCCGCTCCTGGGCGATGGGGTCGAGGTTGGCCAGCGGCTCGTCGATGAACACGACGTCGGGGTCGTGGAGGAACGCGGCGGCGACCATCACCTTCTGCTGTTGGCCCCGCGAGAGGTCCGACGACAGGTGGTCGAGCCGGTCGGCGAGGCCGAGCCGGTCGGCCCACGTCCCGGCGCGCTCGTCGACCGTCTCGTCCGGCATCCCGCGAACCGCGCCGACGAACTCGAAGTACTCGCGCGGGGTCAGGAAGCTCGGCGGCGACGCCGCCTCCGGCAGGATGCCGACCCGCTCGCGGACGGCCGTGGGGCGCTCGACCGGGTCGACGCCCGCCACCGCGACCTCGCCGGCGTCGGGGACGGTCCGGCCGGTCAGCACCTCCATCGTCGTGGTCTTGCCCGCGCCGTTCGGCCCGAGCAGCCCGAACAGTTCGCCCTCCTCGACCGAAATCGAGAGGTCGTCGATGGCCGTGACGCCGCCGTAGGTCTTCCGGAGCGCCTCGATGTGGATGGCTGGCACGTGACTTCCGGGGGTTTCGCCTCCGATATCAAATAACTGCTGGCGGGCCGCCGTCCCCGTGCGGCCCCCTTCGGCGGGCCCCCGCTCGCTCAGTCGTCGACCGCGCGGGCCGACGGTCGGCCTCGCCCGGAGGTGATGCGCCGGACCGGCCGGAAGGCGAGGAGGGCGATGGCTATCTCCAGTCCGCCGGCCGCGAGGAACGCCGGGAGGTAGCCGTACGCGCTCGTGACGAGGCCGCCCACGAGGAAGCCGCTCAGCATCCCGAGGCTCCCGAACACGTTGAATCCGCCCATCGCCGCGCCCCGTTCCTCGGGCGGCACGATGTCGGTCACCAGCGCCATCGTGGTCGGCGAGACGAACGCGCCACAGACGCCCACGACGACCATCAGCCCGGCCGCGAGGGGGTAGCTCGGCGCGAGCCCGACCGCGATTATGACGACGCCGTACAGCGTCGACCCGCCGACCACCGGCAGGAACCGGCCGATTCGGTCCGAGAGCGAGCCGACCGGGTACTGCAACACCGCGAACGGGAGGAAAAACAGCGCGAGCGTGACGCCCGCCTGCGCCGGCCCGACGCCCTCGAACGCGTCCTGGAAGTAGGCCACGCCGGTCAGCGCGAAAAAGCCCGCGGTCAGCCGGTCGATGTAGCCGAACGCGAACGGGACGAGCAGGTCGGGACGGGCGCGGACGCGGTCGACCAGCGCGTCGACCGGGAGGCCGTCGCCGGGGCTCCGGTCGGGAACAGTCGCCGCGAGGGCGGCGACGCCGGCGAGGATGGCCGCGCCGCCGTACACCGGCCAGAGCGGGTCGACCGACGCGAGCTGGCCGCCGACCACCGACCCGAGCGCCGCGCCGAGCCCGATGGCGGTGCCGGCCGCGCCCATGTTCCGGCCGTGGCCCGACGAGAGGTCCATCAGCATCGTGATCGCCAGCGAGAACGCGCCGATGGTGAACGCGCCGCCGAGCACGCGCAACACCAGTACCGCGCCGAATCCGAGTTCGAGTCGCGGGACCAGCGCGACCCCGAGGTAGCTGGCCGCGCCGCCGACTCCCCCGAGGACGACCAGCGGCGTTCGGACGCCGAGTGCGTCGCTCAACAGCCCCCAGAGGACCGCACAGATTACGAACGCGCCGAACTCCGCGACGAGGAACCACGTCCGGGCGAGGATGCCGTCCCCGCCGCCCAGTGCGACGACCGTCGACTCCAGCCCGGGGTACAGCAACACCTGCGAGACGAGGACGCCCCACACGACTACGGCGAGGCGCGAGCGGTCGCTCATCCGAATCGGCTCCGGGCGGGCGCGGCGTCGGCGCGGCGATTCGACGGTTCGCTCGACGGACCCGGGCGGGCGGGCGGGACCGGGCGCGTGCGGTTCGCGACGTGCGTCCGCGACGGTTCGCCACCGGCGGTCGGATAGGTGGCCGGTCGGAACGCCATGTGCTAACCGAGCGATTAGCCGGGGGTAAATCTTGTCACTCGTGGGGACGGGCGGCGGTCTCACTGCGAAGATTTTTATCCTATCGCTTCGCTGGCGGGAACATGGTGGCCGGCTGGAACGTCGAGCGCTCGCGGGTCGGGTGGTGGCTCGTCGGGCTGGCGCTCGGCGCGGCGATACTGTTCGTGTTCTACTCGTTCGTCGGCACCTTCGTCTTCGGCATCTTCGTCTACTACGCCACGCGGCCGGTGTACCGGCGAATCCGCCGGCGGGTCCGGCCGCCGAGCCTCGCTGCCGGGACGTCGCTGCTCGTGCTCGCGCTGCCGGTCTTGCTCCTGATGGCATACACCGGAGCCATCGCGCTCCAGGAGTTCAACAGGCTCGTCAGACGGATCGACGTCGCGCTCGTCCAGTCGGCCATCAGGCCCTACGTGGACATCTCGTCGCTCGCGCGCAGCCCCGAGGAGCTGCTGGCGAACCCCGACCCGGCGCTGTTGCAGGACGTCGGGATGGCCGCGCTGGAGTACGCCGGCGTCCTCGGCACCGGCGCGCTCCACCTGTTCGTGATAATCGTCCTCGCGTTCTACCTGCTCCGGGACGACCACCGGCTCTCGCGGTTCGTCCGCCGGCAGTTCGCCGACGAGAGGGGCGTGCTGACGACGTACGTCCGGGCGGTCGACCGCGACTTCAACAGCATCTTCTTCGGCAACATCCTGAACGCGTTCGTCACGGGCATCATCGGCGCGGCGACCTACAACGCGCTCGACCTCGCCGCGCCCGCCGGACTGGGCGTGCCCTACCCGACCGTTCTGGGCCTGCTCACCGGGGCGGCGAGCCTCGTTCCCATCGTCGGGATGAAGCTGGTCTACTTCCCGGTGTCGGCGTACCTCGGCGTCCGGGTCGCGACCGGCGACCCGACGGTGCTGTGGTTCCCGATGTCGTTCTTCGTGGCCTCGTTCGTGGTGGTCGACTCCATCCCCGACCTCGTCCTCCGGCCGTACGTCTCGGGCCGGAACCTCCACCTCGGCATGGTGATGCTGGCGTACATCTTCGGCCCGCTGCTGTTCGGCTGGTACGGCATCTTCCTCGGGCCGATGGTACTCGTGCTGGTGGTCCACTTCGTCCGCATCGTGCTCCCGGAACTGGTCGCGGGCCAGCCCATCGAACCGTGGGCGGTCGACCCGACCTACCTCCTCGACGGGGTCGGGGACCCCACCGCCGGCGAGGGGACGGCGGCCGATGGTGCCGGGACGGACGCGACCGCTCGAACGGACTCGGACGGACGCTCGACCGCGGAACCAGCCACCGACCCGACCGGGTCGGGCGGCTCCCCGTCCGACTCGGGACGGGACGAGCCGCTGGACGAACCGGTCAGCGAGCCGCCCAACGACGACTGACGGGACTGCGGACCTGCGCCGGGCCGGCGACCGTCGGGGTGTGGATGCTCGGGACTCTCGCCGGCCTCAGGCCTCCGCGCTGGGATTCACGTACTGGGACTCCCACTCGCGGCGGGCCTCGATCTCGCGGGTCCCGCGCCGGGTCAGGGCGTAGTAGTTGGTGCGGCGGTCGAGTTGTCCCTTCTCGACGAGGCCCTTGTCGACGAGGGTGTCGAGGTTGGGGTAGAGCCGGCCGTGATGAATCTCCTTCTCGTAGTACGATTCGAGTTCCTCCTTGATGGCCAGCCCGTGTGGTTCGTCCAGCCCGGCGATGGCGTACAGCAGGTCCCGCTGAAACCCCGTCAGGTCGTACATCGGTACCGTACCAATCAGGCCGGCGACCTCCAAGAAGATGACGGCCCACCGTCCCCGACGCCGGACGGGCACGTCCGAGACGCGCCGAATCGGACGGTCGCGGTCGCGAACGGTGACCTCGTCCGGCGGGGCTCGCGAGCGACCGCGGACTTATGTCCGGCGACCCCATCGGTTCGCGTATGCCCGAAGAAGTCCTCTTCGAGACCGAGCAGCGCGCGTCCCGCGACGACGTCGCGGCCTACCTCAGGACCGTCGCAGAGAAACTGGAGGCGGGCGGGTCGGTCACGCTGTCGGCGGGCGACCAGTCGGTGACGCTCGACCCGCCGACGGAGCCGACCTTCGAGGTGAAAGCCGAGCGCGAGACGCCCGGCGGTGGCGGCCCGGGCGAACTCAGCGTGGAGTTCGAGCTGGAGTGGGACGAGGACGCGAGCGGTGCCGACGGGTCGGACGCGTCGCTCGACATCGAGTGAGTCGTTCGCGGACGGTTACCAGTCGCCAGCGTGTAGCAGCGCCGCCGAGTAATCGAGCCACGGACCCGTCGCTACGAGTCGTGAAAACGGATATGGAAAGGAAAGCGGAACGCGCGGGGGTGAAAACGCCCCGCGAGACCGCTTGCCGCCCTGAATTGGTCCCCGCTGACGCTTCGGCCCTCCAAGCGAAGCGTCAACTGAACCAAGCCGCCCTAGCACCTTAAAGCTAACGTCCTCGGTGACGCGCACCGGTTTCGGAGCGAAACCGCAGTCTCCGACCGGGAGACGCCACCCTGTCCCCGTCGGCCGTCAGATGTGTTCTTCCTCCAACGCCCATCCGAGCGCACGCTTGTAGTACGTGAACATCTGACGGACGCCCTCGTGGCGCATCTCCTCGTCGTCGAGGTGCTCTTTCAGGAACTCGTACTGCTCGCGAATCTCCTCCTCGTCTCGCATGGGCAGCCCTTCGGCTCCCGTGCCTATGAGTCCGGGGGACTCGACCGGCGGCGGCCCGTCTCGCGGTCCGCCCGCCGGCACGCGGGGGCCTGGCCCGTTAGGTCGCCCACTCGACCATCCGGTCGTAGAACTCGTCGGTCCGCAGGGCCGCCTCGTCGCCGACCAGCACCAGCGACTTCTTGGCGCGGGTCAGCGCCACGTTGATTCGCCGGTAGTCCTCGAAGATGGGGCTATCGAGGTCGTCGGTGGCGACGAACGACACGACGACGACCTCCTTGCTCGACCCCTGAAAGCGGTCCACCGTGTCGACGGTCACGCCGTCGGGGGTTCGGCGGCCGATTTCCGCGACCTGCGCGCGGAACGGCGCGATGACCCCGACCTCGGTCGGGTCGACGCCCGCCGCGAGGAACGCCTCGACCACGCGGGCCACGCAGTCGGCCTCCTCGGGGTTGGTGTTGCCCTCGGCCCGCCCGTCGGGGTCCACGAACGAGACGCCGCCGTTCCGGAGTTCGGGGGACAGTTCGTCGACCGAGACGTCCGGCAGGTCCGCGAGTCGCTGGCCCGCGACCTCGCCGGTCGCCGGGCGCAACTCGCCGTCGTAGAACTCCCGCGAGGCGAACGACTGGATGCGCTGGCTCATCCGGTACTGGCGGTCGAGCAGCACGCTGGCCTCGGGGTGGGTCTCGACGAGGCGCTCGAACAGCGAGGTCGAGAGGTCGGTCGCTCCCGGACCGTCGCTCGCGGGCCCGCCCGTCTCGTTCGCGGGTCGAGACGCCGCCGACCTCTCGCGGTCCCTGCTGCCCGACCGGACCACGGGCGGCAACTGTTCGTGGTCGCCCACGAGGACGAACCGGTCGGCGAGGTTGACCGCCGCCAGCGTCGCGGGTTCGGTGAGCTGCGAGGCCTCGTCGACCAGCGCGACGTCGAACGACTGTTCGCGCATCACGCGGGACCCGCAGGTCGCGGTCGTCGCGGCCACGACGCTTGCCTCCCGTAGCTCCGCCGCGCGCTCGCCGGGGTCGCCCGCTTGCTCCAGTCGGAGGTCCTGCATGTCCTCGCGGACGCCGCTCTCGGTCCCGACCCGGACGAGGTCGGCGGTTTCACCGCCTCCGTTTCGTTGCGCCTCCGCCGCAACGCCGTCTTCGAACCCCTGGTCGCGCAGGGCTTCGAGCGCGTTGTCCACCGCGCGGTTGGTGAACGCCGAGAGGAGGACCCTGTTCCCGTCCTCGACCAGCGCACGAATCGTCCGCGCGATGGTGTAGGTCTTGCCGGTGCCCGGCGGGCCGTGGACCAGCGCGAAGTCCTCGGCGTCGACCGCGAGGTTCACCGCCTCGTTCTGGGCCTCGTTGTTGTCGACGTAGGTCGGGTCGTCGTCTCGGGGGTCCTCGGCAAACTCGGGGTCCTCGCGGCCGAACAGCACGTCCTTCCGTCGGGGGTCGCCCTTGAGCAGGAAGTCGTGGAGCGCGGTGAGCATCCGGTCGGCCGACAGCTCGGAGGGGTAGACGTCGAGTCGCCGCACGGCCACCGGTTCGTCGGCGGTGACGACGACTTCCTCGTCTAAGCGCTCGACTCTCGCCAACTCGGCGTGACCGTTCACGGGGTCGCCGTCGCTGGCCAGCACCACGTCGCCCTCCCGAATCTTCGAGACGGCTCCGCCGGTCCGGTCGGCGCGTAGCTCCCACCGACCGCCGTCGAGTTGGCGGCGACCGGCGGGTTCGAGGTCGACCAGCGCGCGGTCGTCGTCGGCGCGCTCGGCGGCGGTCTGCTCCCAGAGCTTGGCGTACTCGCGGTGGGTCGCCCGGCGCTCGTCCTCTATCAGTCGGTAGAGGCGGTCGAAGTACTCGCGCTCGGCCTCGGGGATGGCCTCGCCGATCTGGCCCGCTTTGGACTCTTGGTCGAGCCGGCCTGACACCACCATGCAGGTGTCCTGCTCGAAGCAGTACTCGCAGGTCGCGTCGGCCTCGTACCCCGTGGGCACGTCCGAGTCGTACTCCATGGCGGCGATTTCGTTGCGCGTTCGCACCACGAACTTCAGGAGGCCGTCGCCGATGGAAAACTCCTTGGCGGGCGAGAGGTCGCCGTCGGCCTCGCTCCGGTCGAGCGCGCTGTTTTTGGTGTACAGCAGCGTGCCGGTGTCGACCGGCACGCCCTTCTCCTCCAGGAGGAGCCCGTAGCAGGCCGCCTGAATCTTGTCCTGAAACCGGGGGTCGCGCTTGAGGTTCTTGCCGGTCTTGAGTTCGACCGGCATTCCGCGCCGGAGCGCGTCGGCCCGGCCCTTGATGCCGAACCGCTCGCTGATGAGCGTCTGCTCGCTCCGCCAGTCGTCCTCCTCGGTCAGCGCGCCCTGTTGGAGCCAGCCCTCGATTGCGCTGGCGTTCTGGCGCACCTCCTCGGCGACTTCCTCGCGCTCGCGTCCCAGCAGTCCGAGTTCGAGGCCGGCCTCGCCGACGCGTTCCTCGATGGACTCGTCCAAGTCACGACCGCGGAGCAGGTCGCCGAACACCTCGTGGACGATGGTCCCCTTGACCACGGGGTACGCCAGCGGGACGCCCGAGAGCTTGTTGAGGTAGTACATGCGCGGGCACTGGACCCACGACCGGACGTCGGTCACGTCCACCAGAAAGGCGGGCTCGACCACGACGTACGAGTCCCCGCCGGTGGCGTAGGTGGTCTCGCCCCGGTACTCGTCGGTCTCGACCTCGGTCACCAGCAGTTCCATTCCGGGTTCGAGCAGGGCGGCGCTCTCGGTCCACTTGCCCCACAGCGTGACGCGCCTGTCGCCGTCCTCGGCGCGGACCGTGACCTCGGCGAGGTCGCGCTCGCCGTACTGCGTGTCGACGGTCTTTGGTTCGCCCGCCTCGACGACTTCGCCCCGTACGTTCACGGGAACCGGTTGCGCGCGCCGGTAGAAAATCCCGTCGGTCCTCGGGGTCGGGTTCGACGGTCGGAGGTCACTGGCGCTCCGCACGCAGTCGACGGACGTTCCACGTCAACTGTCCAGTCAGGCGCGCTGGCGCGACCCGCGAGTGGTCGCGCCAACTGCGCGAGGGAGGGGCGCGCTCGTGCGCCCCGAGGCTGGGGAGGCGTGAGGCTCCCGCTGGGCGGTCGCGGTTGCGGTCACTCATCGGCTCAAGCAGTAGCTAGCTTCTTCGCATCGTCTCCAGCTGTTTCAGGACGGACGAGGCTAGCTACTGCCTCGACATATGAGAACCGCACCGCTCAGCACCGCGACCGCGAACCTCACGCCTCCCCAGCCTCCTCCCTCACTTCGTTCGGTCGTCCCTCGCGCGAGTTGGCGCGACCACTTGCGGGTCGCACCAGCGCGCGCCGACGTGGAAGATAAGAGCCAGTGCGCGCCGGACGCACCAGTTCTTGAAAGCGCGCCGAATGGAACCACGTTTGACAGCGCACACCGCCCGCGACAATCGAGCCGTCCCGCGTAGAGAGCGACCGTGTTTTGTGGCGCGCGCTCGAACGAGCGAGCATGAAGGTTCGCGGCCAGCGCGAGTGTGGGGACTGTGGCGCGCGGTGGTCCTACTACGACACCGGGAGCGTCGAGTGTCCCGACTGCGGGAGCCTCCGGAGCGTCGGCGTCGACGACGAGCGCCGGCTTCACACCGACAGCCCCGCCGAGTTCGACCTGAGCGAAGCGCGCGAACTGGTCGACGCCAAACCCCTGCGAGAGGTCGCCGACCGCGCGGGCGAGGTCGCTCGCGCCTACGTCCGCCAGCGCGGGTTCGTCCGTGGCGGCGACCTGCTCGCACTCGACGACACCTATCTCGCCGCGCAGGAACTCCGCCACGCGGCCGACGTGGTGCGGCGCGGACTCGACGTGAGCGACGACGAGGAGTGGTACTTCCTCGAACTCCTCCGGAGCGCCGACGCCGAGGACGGCCCGACCCGGCCCGCGTCCGACGAAGTTCCGGCGTCGATGCATCCGATTCGCGGGCTGGCGGCCGCCGACGCCGCCGGGGAGTACCGGAGCGAGATGAGCGACTGGCTCGACGCGGCGGCCGACGACGCGAGCGCCGGGACGGGCGTCGACGCGCAGGCCGCCCGGAACGCGCTGGCGACGCTCGAAACCCACGTTAAGCGCGTGCGGGCGCTGGAGGGCGACGTGGAGCCGGCCACCGCCGACCGTCTCGTGGCGGCCGCTCGGGACGTGGGACGATACCTCCGCGAAGCCGACGCGGACGCGCTGGCGAGCGCCCGCGACCGGTTCGACCGACTGGCGTGAGCGGCGCGGTCGGCGAACGGCTCCGTCCTACCGAACGGCTCCGTCCTACCGAATCGCCTCGGTCGCCCCGCGCATGACCTCGATGGCCTCCTTCAGCGTCTCGAGGTCGGTCGCGTACGAGATGCGGGCGTGGCCCGCGCCGTGGTCGCCGAAGGCCTCGCCCGGCACGACCACGACGCCCCGGTCGATGACCTCGTCGACCCAGCCGTCGGGAACCTCGGGCATGGCGTAGAACGCGCCCTTCGGGGTCGGGCAGTCGATTCCCATGTCGGCGAAGCCGTCGAGCAACACGTCCCGGCGCTCCTCGAACGCGGCGACCATCTCCTCGACGGGCTCTTGGGGCCCGGCGAGGGCGGCCTCGGCCGCGAACTGCGCCGGGGCCGAGGCGCAGGCCTGCGCGTACTGGTGGACCCGGAGCATGCGCTCGATGCGGCGCTCGCTCGCGGCGACCCAGCCCAGCCGCCAGCCCGTCATCGAGTAGGTCTTCGAGCAGGCGTTGACCACGACCACGTTGTCCGACTCGGCGAACTCCATCGGCGAGTGGTGGTCGCCCTCGAAGACGATGTGTTCGTACACCTCGTCGGAGAGACAGAGCACGTCGTGTTCGTCGGCGATGCGTGCGAACTCCCGCACGTCTTCCTCGCTCTGGACCGCGCCGGTCGGGTTCCCCGGGCTGTTGACCACGAACGCGGCGGTGTCCTCGGTGATCGCGTCCTCGACCGCTCCGGGGTCGAGCGTCAGGTCCTCGCGTAGCGCCACGGGAACGGGTTCGCCGCCCGCGAGTCGGGTCAGCGCGTCGTAGGCGACGAAGCCGGGGTCGGGGATGAGGACCTCCTCGCCCGCGTCGACGTGGGCTTCGAGCGCGAGGTGGAGCGCCTCGCTCCCGCCGGCCGTGGCGATGACGTCCGCCGGGTCGACCGAGAGGTCGTTGTCCCGCTCGTGTTTCGCGCTGATGGCCTCCCGAAGCTCCCGGGTCCCCTTGTTCGAGGTGTAGGCGTCGGCCTCGCCCGCCTCAATTGCCTCGACTGCGGCCTGCCGGGCGTGTTCGGGCGTGGGGAAGTCGGGCTGGCCCAGTCCCAGGTTGATGGCGTCGTCGCCCGCCGCCTCGAACACTTCGCGGATGCCGCTGATCGAGACCTGCTCGACTCTGTCGGAGAAGCCGGTCATGGCCGGGAGTGTGAGGGCTGTGATGATAATACTTGATGTTCCGGAGGTGACCGACCCCGAACCACTGCGATAGGATTAGGACAACCGCGCCGCGATGTCGGCCTCCGTGATGATGCCGACGGTCTCGCCGCGCTCGGTGACGACGACCGCCTTGTGGTGGCCCAGGTCGGTGCTGAGTTCGTCCAGCGTCGCGGTCCGGGACTTGGTCGGGAAGCTCTCGCCCATGAACTCCCGGACGGGCTGGTCGCGGGCGTCCTCGCCCACGCTCATCAGGTCCTCGAAGCTGATCGAGCCGACCGGGATGCCGTCCTTGATGACCGGGAGCTGGGAGAACCCCTCGTCCTGCATGGTCGAGACCGCCTCGCTCACCGAGTCGTCGGGGTCGACGCTCACGACCGCCTCGTGCATCAGGTCCTCGGCGCGCACGATGTCGCCTTCCGACTCCGAGAGGGCGTCCACGATGCGCCGGAGCGTCGACAGCCGGGGGTCGACGTCGCCGCCCTCGATGCGGGCGATGAGCGGCTGGGAGACCTCCGCGCGGTCGGCCAGTTCGCTCTGGGTCAACCCGAGTTCGGTCCGGCGCTCCCGGACGTCCTGGGGCGTCGGCAGTTCCATGCCATCCGATAACTACTGGTTATAGATAAAGCTTCGGACTGCGATTCGCGGCGAGGGACTACTCGCCCTCGTCGCCGAACTCCACGTCCTCCTCGTCCTCGTACTCGATGGTCTCGACCACTTCGAGGGGGACGTCCCGGAGCGCGCCGCCGACCTCGCTCTTGGCGATGCGCTGGGCGTGCTCCTCGCCCTCGGCGTTGAAGACCTTCATTTCGAGGAGGAGGCCGACGAGCGAGGTGCCGGCTGCGATGAACGCCGCGTCGAACGGTTCGCCGCAGGCCGGGCACGGCGTCGCGCCGACCTCGACCTCGACGTAGTCCATGTCCTGGTCGTTCAACCGCTTGCCGGCCTCGCTGACCGCGACGCCGATGGCGTCGTCGACGTCCTCGACGTCCCGAACCAGCCACGCCGCCTCCATCGCAACGAGATAGTTGCTCATACTCGCCGGTCGTTCCGAGAGGGTTCGTTCTTTTTGGTTTCGGCCCGGCGCTCGCGCGCCCGGCCAGTCGCGGAACTGCGCTGCCCGACTCGCGGGTCGGTCAACGACCGCGAGTCGGGCGCGCACGTGAGCCGGATAATCCCCATAAGTTATGCGTACGCCCGACGTCGCCAGTTCGACGCCTACGTTCGCGCGCCACCGAGTCCTGCCCTCGTTGGACGTTCCGCAAGTGGAATTGAATCGCACGACGGGAGCGACCCGAAATCACTGCGATAGATAATTATGTAATCTGAATTCAGCAATTCTTATACGTACGGTTGGCCGAGGGCCGTTCGAGGTACGAACCCCGATGCACACGCGGCTCACCCGTGCGATACTGTTCGCCCTGTACCAGACTAGCGTCGCGGCCAGCATCGCGTTGCTGCCCCTGGCCGTGCTGACCCGGCGGCTCGGCGTCACGCTGCCCGCCCACAGAATCGTGAAGCGACTGGAACACGCGTACGACGCGGCGGTCTGACCCGGCTTCTCGCGGACGTTCCACGCACCGTCGAATCGTCTTCCTGAAGAGTGGGATTTATCCGTACTGGCGGCCTACGGTTCGGTAATGCCAGCACCTATGCAAGGTTCCGACTTCTCCCAGAACGTGGCACGTCTCGAATCCGACAGCGTCGACCCCCACGAGCCCCGACTCGGCTCGCTTCCCGACCGCGAGGTCGACGCCTCCGAGGTCAAGGAACTCAAGACCGGGACCACGACCATCGGCCTGACGACGGCCGACGGCGTCGTCATGGTCACCGACAAGCGCGCGAGCCTCCAGACCATGGTCTCGAGCAAGACCGCCCAGAAGGTCGAGGCCATCCACCCGGCCGGCGCGCTCACCATCTCCGGGTCGGTGTCGGCCGCCCAGTCGCTCATCCAGACGCTCGAAGTGGAGAACAACCTCTACGAGACCCGCCGGGGCGACGACATGAGCATGCAGGCGCTCTCGACGCTGACGAGCAACCTCCTGCGCTCGGGGAGCTTCCTCGTCACGGTTCCGGTACTGGGCGGCGTCGACGAGGAGGGCGGCCACATCTACTCCTACGACGCGCTGGGCGGCATGACCGAGGAGACCTACAGCGTCTCGGGCTCGGGCTCGCAGTTCGCGCTCGGCGTCCTCGAGCAGGAGTTCGAGGAGGGTCTCGGTCAGGACGAGGCCCGCGAGGTGGCGATCCGAGCGCTCAAGAGCGCGGTCGAGCGCGACACCGCCACGGGCAACGGCATGTGGCTCGCCGAGATAGACGCCGACGGCGTCGAGATATCGGACTACGAGGACTACGACGACCCGCTGTAGACGCTGGGGCTGCGACTGAGGCTTTCCTTTCTCGCGGAACTCGACGACGCGGTGGCCGTCTCACTCCTCGCGAGTCAGTTCCGTGTCGCCCCGGCCGACCCAGTCGGCGAACGTCGCGTCGATGAGCGTTTCGGCCTGCCGGTCGACGTAGTCGCGCTGCATCCCGTACACCGCCGCCTCGAAGGGCTCGCCGTCGGCGAGTCGGTCGCGGACCCGCTCGCGCTTCCAACTGGCGGGCGTGACGCGGTGGCGGGCGCGCTGGCGGAGCGGGTAGAGGTACTTGGCGGCCTGCTGGTCCGAGAGTCCCCGCAACTGGAGGCCGTCCTTGGCGTGGGCGAAGATGTCGGCGTACACGTCCTCGTGGTCGGTGGTCTCCTCGCCCGCGTTGGTTATCCAGTAGATGTCGGCCGCAAGTCCCTCGCGGGCGGCGTCGTAGAAGTTGTCCCGCGCGACCACCCAGTCGAGGTGTCGGACCGGATGCTCGCGCCGGAACGTCGATTCGAGCAGGCCTGCGAACGCGGCCTGAAAGGCGATGGAGTCCCTGACCGTGGGCTGGGCCGCGATGGGACGGAACTCGATGCGGGCGTTGGCCGCCGACCGCGTGGCACCGCCGAACACCGGCCGGACCCACCGCCAGTAGGTGCCGTGCTTGTGCCGGAAGTGGGCGAACTCGTCGTCGAACCGGTCGCTGGTCTCGACCGGCATCGGGACGACGGTCCGGTCGGCCGCGATGCGCTCGACCGCCTCCTCGACGCGCTCGAAGTCGCGCGGGAACCGAACCTTGTCGCGGTCGTCGGGGCTGCTGTTGAGGACGGTCTCGAACACGCCGATGCGGTGTTCGTCCCAGCCGTCGTCGAGGATGGCCTCCGGGCTCGCGTCGGCGTCGTAGAGGTCCGGCGGGAACAGCGGCGAGTTGACCCCGAGCGCGAGCAGGGGGCCGGCGACCCGGAGCGCGTACTGGAAGTAGGTCGGCAGGTCCCGGGCGTGGGGCACCTGGTAGTGGGGCTGGATGGAGGTGATGAGGCTCTCGGGCATCACGGTGTCGGCGTCGAGGCTCACGTGCGGGGCGTCGAGTTCCATGGCGGTCCGGGCCTCGGAGTTGGCCATCGCGTGATACCGGACCGCGTCGCTCATGTTCGAGGCGACCTGGACGCCCCGGTCGGCCACGCTGTCGGTGAGGTACTCGCGGGCGGTCTCGCCCTCCGGCGGGATGGTCCACATCGCGTCGCTGACCAGCCGCATCCCCTCCGCGCCGGTGCGGTCCTCGGCCGCCGACAGCCGAGCCTTCACCTCGGCCTCCTGGGCGGCCAGTCCGTGGGGATTGAGCGGCTGCGGGCTGGTCGACATCTCGGCGTTGTGCAGCCCCAGTTCCTTCTCGAAGCCGATGAGGTCGAGCAGTTGCCGGGGGACCCGGCGGAGTTCGGCCGTCCCGGCGTCGACCGCGTAGAACTCGTACTCGAACCCGACGATGGCCTGGGGGTTGTCGAACGTCCCGTCGTCTATCTCCTCGACGATGACCGCGGCCTCCTGGTCGACCTGCGACTGGAACTGGTCGGGGTCGACCGACAGCACCTCCTCGACCCGGGTCGCGAGGTCGGATTCGGGCATACCCGCCACGTCTCCCGGAACGGTCTTGAAACCACGGGCCACCGCGGTTATCGGGCGTCGCTCGACGCCTCGCGCGCCGCGCTGGATTCGGACCCGAGACGGCCGGGACGTCGACGACGCCGCCCGTGCCGAGCGGAGGAGCGTTCGACGACGAGGCCAATGGCGAACGCGCGAACGGCGTCGCGAGCGGGGACCGACCCGCGGCGTTTAAATTCACCCGGTAAGTACTCCCGGTCGATGGAGTTCGGGGAGTTCGCGGCCGCGGCGGCCGAGGTCGAGTCGCTGAGCGCCGACACCGAGATAACCGAGCGAGTGACGGCCCTGTTCGAGACCGCGGGCGAGGCCCGCCGCGCCCCGGGCGACGAGACCGCGAGCGACGACCTCCCCGTGCTGGCGCGGTTCGTCCAGGGGCGGGTGTTCCCGGCGTGGTCCTCGCGAACCCTCGACGTCGGGCCGAACTACTGCTACGAGGCCATCGCGCGGGCCGCCGGCACCAACGTCTCTGCTGCGGACGTCGAACGGCGACTCGCGGACGTGGGCGACATCGGCGCGGTCGCGGCGAGCTACGACTTCGGCGGCCAGCGCGGGCTGGGAGCGTTCGCGTCCGGGGGCGACGGGCGTGACGACGTCGGCGATGGCGGAACGAACGACCTCACCGTCGCCGAGGTCGCCGACGAACTCGACGGCCTCGCGGCGGTCGAGGGGTCGGGAAGCCAGGGCACGAAGATAGACGTCCTTTTCGGGTTGTTCAACCGCGCGAGCAGCGAGGAGGCCCGGTATCTGGCGCGCCTCGTGCTCTCGGAGATGCGCATCGGCGTCGGCGAGGGCACCGTCCGGGACGCGGTCGCCGCCGCGTTCGACGTGCCGGTCGCGGCGGTCGAGCGCGCGCTCCAGGTGTCGAACGACTACGGCGAGGTGGCCCGCGTCGCCCGCGACGAGGGCGAAGCCGGGTTGGACGCCATGGACCTCGAAGTCGGGCGTCCCGTACAGGCGATGCTCGCGCAGGCCGGCACCGTCACCGACGCGCTCGACGACTGGGGCGAGGCCGCCGTCGAGTGGAAGTACGACGGCGCGCGCGTTCAGGTCCACCACGACCCCGACGGTCTCGACTGGGACGCCGGGGACGACGCCGCGGCCGGGGCTGGCGGCGCGACCGACGACCGCGAGGTCGCGGTCTTCTCGCGCAACATGGAGGACGTGACCGACGCGCTCCCGGAGGTCGTCGAGTTCGTCCGCGAACGCCTCGACGCGCCCGCGATTCTGGACGGCGAGGTCGTCGCCACCGACGACGGCGACCCACTGCCGTTTCAGGAAGTGTTGCGGCGGTTCCGCCGGAAACACGACGTCGAGCGCGCCCGCGAGGAAGTCGAACTCGACCTGTACGTCTTCGATTGTCTCCACGCGGGCGGCGACGACCTGCTCGGCGACCCCGTCACCGACCGCCACGCGCGACTCGAATCGCTGCTCGCCGGCGGGTCCGCGGGCCCAGCGGGCGCGGACAGCACCGACCCGACCGACCCGTCCTCGGGCGTCTCCGCGCTGTGGGTCGCCGACGACGCCGAGGAGATCGCCGACGTCGAGGCGGCGGCCCTCGACGCGGGCCACGAGGGCATCATGCTCAAGGACCCCGAGTCGACGTACTCGCCCGGTCGCCGGGGGAAAAACTGGCTCAAGCGCAAACCCGACGTCGAGACCCTCGACCTCGTGGTCACGGGCGCGGAGTGGGGCGAGGGCCGCCGGGCGAACGTCCTCGGCACCTTCCTGCTGTCGGCGCGGGCCGACGAGCCGGACGGCGGCGAGGACAGGGCGAGCGGGGGCGGCACGGAGTTCGAGACCATCGGCAAGGTCGCCACGGGCGTCACCGACGAGCAACTCGACGACCTGACGGACCTGCTCGACCCCCACGTCAGGAGCCAGGACGGCCAATCGGTAGACGTCGAGCCCGCCGTCGTCTTCGAGGTGGGCTACGAGGAGATACAGGCGTCGCCCACCTACTCGTCGGGCTATGCCCTTCGATTCCCTCGATTCCTCGGCGTCCGGTCGGACAAGGACCCGGCCGACGCCGACTCGCTGGCGCGGGTCGAGCGACTGGCCGAGATGCAGTGACCGACCCGCCGCCCACCCGTCACCGCTCTCGTTCGCCGACCCACCTTTAAGGAACTCGACGTTGGCCGTCTATCGGATGGCATCCGACGAGACCGACGACCACCGGAAGGCCGACCACTACCGCCACCCGGACGGCACCGACGAGATCGTGTTCGCTGCCGACGAGGGCCACGTCCTGACGGTCCGGGAGTACCGGCGCGTCGAGGAGTTCGAGCGGGCCGTCGCCGACGCCGACTACGTCGGTACCCACGAAGGCGTCGCGGAACTCCCCGGCGTCGAGGCGTTCGAGGACGGCCCCGAGGAGTAGGCCGGTGGCGCGACCCCGTCCGGATTCGTTTCGACAACCGTTTTAGGCCGGGGCTATTTTGGCCGCGTATAAGATGGGTTCGTGTATCATCTGTGGGGCTCCTGCCGACGGCGCGATCTGCGAGAGCCACGAGCAGGACGTCCTCTTCGAGTTCACCGGCAACAACCCGAATCAGTTGACGCCGGGTCGGTACTACAGCGGAACTGTCGACGGCTTCGCCGAGTTCGGCGTCTTCGTCAACGTCGGCGATCAGGTGACGGGGCTGCTCCACCGGAGCGAACTGGACAGGCGACTCGACTCGCTCGACTGGGACGAGGGCGACGAGGTGTTCGTGCAGGTCACCGGCGTCCGCGACAACGGCAACGTCGACCTCGGCTGGTCGCTCCGCCAGTCCGAACGCGAGTTCCGGGGCAAACTGCTGGACGACCCCGAGCGCGGCGCGGTCCTCCCCGACGAGCCCGACGACGGGGACGCCGCCGGGGCCGACGAGGGCCGCGAGACCTCGACCGACGGCGCAGGTGCGGCCGCCCGGACCGACGGGGACGAGACGGAATCCGCGTCGACCGACGAGACGGAATCCGCGTCGACCGACGAGACCGAAGCCGCGTCGACCGACGCGACGACTGACGCCGACTCGGGGACCGACGCCGAAACGGCGACCGACGAGTCCGAGCCGTCCCGGGTCCAGATCGCCACGCTGCGCGACCGCGTCGACGAGACCGTCCGCATCGAGGGCGAGGTCGTCGGGGCGCGCCAGACCGGCGGCCCGACGATTTTCGAGGTCCGCGACGAGTCGGCGACCGTCGACTGCGCCGCGTTCGTGGAGGCGGGCGTCCGGGCCTACCCCGAGGTCGAGACCGGCGACTTCGTGCGCCTCGACGGCGAGGTCGAACTCCGGCACAACGAGTTGCAGGTCGAGACCGACGACCTCACGGAGCTGGACGGCGACGACCGCGAGGCGGTCGAGACCCGACTCGAAGACGCGCTCCGCGAGGAGGCTCGTCCGGACGACGTCGACCTGCTGGCCGACCACGAGCCGGTGGCGGCCGTCCACGACCGCATCCGCGACGCCGCCGAGACCGTCCGCCGGGCCGTGATCGAGTCCCGGCCGGTCATCGTGCGCCACGACGCCACCGCCGACGGCTACGTCGCGGGGGCGGCAATCGAGCGCGCGGTCCTGCCGCTGGTGCGCGACGAGCACGCCCAGAGCGACGCCGAGTACCACTACTTCGACCGGCGGCCGCTCGAAGGCGGCGACTACGACATGGCCGACGCCACGAAGGACGTGACCCAGATGCTCGACAACCGCGAGCGCCACGACGAGAAGCTCCCGCTGTTCGTGGTCGTCGGGGCGGGCAGCACCGTCGAGTCGGCCGACGGGCTCGAACTGCTCGACGTCTACGACACGCCCCGCGTCGTCGTCGACGCGGGTTCGCCCGACGAGGGCGTGGCCGACCTCGCCGACGTGGTCGTGAACCCGCACCTCGACGGCGCGGACGCCGACGACGTGACTGCGGGCGTCCTCGGCGCGAACCTCGCGGCCCACGTCAACGACGACGTGCGCGGCGGGGTCTCCCACCTGCCGGCCGTGAGCTACTGGGACGAGGCCCCCGAGGCGTACGTCGACCTCGCCGCCGAGGCCGACTACGAGGACTCCCACACCGACGCGCTCCGCGAGGCGGTCGCGCTGGAGGCGTACTACCAGTCCTACGAGGACAAGCGCGAACTCGTCACCGACCTGCTGTTCGAGCACGACAAGCGCGACCTGGCCGAGCACGTCGCCGAGCAGTTCCGGACGAAGCTCGAGACCGAGATCGAGACCGTCGAGCCCAACCTCGCCATCCGGGGCGAGAACGACGTCTCCTTTACCGTCCTCGACACCGAGGCGTTCACCCACCGGTTCGACTTCCCGCCGACCGACCTCCTGCTCGACGAGATTCACCGGCGCGAACTCGGTGCCGGAGACGCGCCGGGCGACCACCACGTCACGCTCGGATTCGACGAGGACGAGATTCGCGTCCGGAGCGACGGTCGCGTGAACGCCCGCGCGGTCGCCGACGCGGCCGACGAGAAGTCCCCCGAGGCCGGCATCGCGGCGAAGGGTACTCGCGACGGTCGCATCGAGTTCCTCGTCGGCGAGCGCGACGCCGCGCTCGACGCCGTGGTCGAGGCTATCGCCGAACAGTTGTAGCGTACGAGTTCTCCTTCCTCGTCGCGGTCGTCGACCATCACGTCACGATACCCACCTCACCATCAGCATCGCTCACGTCGAACTGCCGTCGGGCTCGCTCGCGTTCCGAACCGCCGTCGGGTGGGACCGAAAGGGGCAGGACGCTTTCTACAGCCCACCGGTGAAACTGACGACGACGATCGCATCTCGGGACGTCCCGCCCGTATCCCGCCGGCCGGTGGCTTGTTCGACCGTCGCACTCCGGAGATTCGTAGACGACACTCTTATCCACCCGAACCGCCCAAATACGACCCAATGAGTACCGAGACGCCGGACGCCACCGAGACCGAGGCGTTCGAGCGAGTCTGCGAGGAGTTGGTCGAGCGCATCCTCGCGGGCGAAGTCGAGCGCGACGAGTTGGAGAGCGAGAAGCTGTCGGTCTGCTCGGAGCATTCGTCGCCCAAGGTCCCGAAGAACTCCGAACTGCTCGACTACGCGCCCGACGAGCGCCGCGAGGACTTGCAGGAAGTCCTCCAGCGCAAGCCCGTCCGGACCGCGTCGGGCGTCTCGCCGGTCGCCATCATGACCAGTCCCCACCAGTGTCCCCACGGCAAGTGTCTCTACTGTCCGGGCGGCCCCGGCTCGGAGTTCTCCTCCTCTCAGAGCTACACCGGCCACGAGCCGGCGGCCGCGCGCGGCGTCCAGAACGACTACGACCCGTACGGGCAGGTGACTCTGCGGCTCGAACAGCTCCGGGAAATCGGCCACCCCGTCGACAAGGTCGAACTCATCCTGATGGGCGGGACGATGACCGCCCGGAGCCACGACTATCAGGAGTGGTTCGTCAAGCGCGCGCTCGAAGCGATGAACGACTACGACGCCGACGCCGAACCCGAGCCCGCCGAGGACGAGAGCTTCGCGCCCGACCCCGAGACGGTCGACTTTCGGTACCTCGAAGACGTGATCGCCGAGAACGAGCAAAACGACGTGCGGGCCATCGGTATCACCTTCGAGACCAAGCCCGACTGGTGTGACCCCGAGCAGATAGACCGGATGCTCGATTTGGGGGGCACGAAGGTCGAAGTGGGCGTCCAGACCACCTACGAGCGCATCAACCGCGAGATGCACCGCGGCCACGGCGTACAGGCCTCCATCGACGCCAACCGGCGGCTCCGGGACGCGGCGTTCAAGGTCGGCTTCCACATGATGCCCGGCCAGCCCGGCATGTCCAAGGAGATGTGTCTGGCGGACTTCCGGCGGCTGTTCGAGGACGAGAAGTACAGGCCCGACTACCTCAAGATATACCCGACGCTAGTGGTCCGGGGGACCGCGACCTACGACTCGTGGCACCGCGACGAGTACGAACCGCTCCGCAACGAGGAGGCGGCCGAACTCGTCGCCGAGATAAAGTCGATGATTCCCAAGTACACCCGGCTCCAGCGCGTGCAACGGGACATCCCCGCCGACTTCATCGACGCGGGCGTCTGGAAGTCGAACCTCCGCCAGTTGGCCCGCCAGCGGATGGACGACCACGGCTGGGAGTGTGACTGCATCCGGTGTCGCGAGGTCGGGATGAACGACGCCGACCCCGAGACCGTCGACCTCGACGTGTTGACCTACGAGGCCGCCGGCGGCACCGAACACTTCATCAGCTACGAGGACCCCGAGAAGGACCTCCTGATAGGGTTCTGCCGGCTACGCGAACCCGGCAATCCCGTGCGTCGGGAACTGGCGAACGCCGCACTCGTCCGCGAGTTGCACGTCTACGGCCCGATGGTGGAGGTGGGCGACGAATCGTACGACTGGCAACACAAGGGCTACGGCCGGAAGCTCCTCCGGAAAGCCGAGGCGATGGCGGCCGACGCGGGCTACGACAAGCTCAGCGTCATCTCGGGCATCGGCGCGCGCGAGTACTACCGCGAGAAGCTGGGCTACCATCAGGACGGGCCGTACGTGAGCAAGCGGTTGTGACTGCTCTCGGCGACGGCGACCCCCCGTCAGTCGCGTCGCTCGCTCCCGGGGTCGCTCGCGGCTCGCTGTTCGACGTCACGGTCGGGCCGGCCGACCCGCCGACTCAGCGAAACCCGGCGATTTTTGTCCGTCGACGGACAGTCACCGGATGTCGACATGAGATCGCACACGCGTCGGGCCGTCCTCGGAGCGGCGGCTGGCGTCGGCGTCGGTTTCGCCGGCTGTACCGGCCTCGTCGAGGAGAGCCGCGACATCGTGGCCGACGACCGCACGACCGAATCGACACCCGAAACCACGACCACGCCCGAACCGTTCGACTCGGTCGACGGCCGGTGGGAACGCTACATGGGCGACCTCGGAGCGACTGGCAACACCGACGACTACGGGCCGGCGACCGACCCACGGACAGTCTGGCGGTTTCGAGCCAGCGACCACGTGGGGTCGCCGGTCGTCGCCGACGGGAAGGTCTTCATCGGCGACGACGCCGACGGCGTGGTCTGTCTCGACGCCCGCACTGGCGACCAAGAGTGGGAACTCAGGGAGTCGATAACCAACAGCCGGTTCGTCCGGTCGCTGGCGGTCCACGAGGACAGGCTGTACGCGTCGCTCAACTGGGGCGACCACAACACCCGACACTACGAGCTGTCGTTTTCGGGCGACGAACTGTGGCAGACCGGCAACCCGCGGAGCAACCGGACCACCGCGGTCGTGACGGACGCCCACCTCTACGCCGTCTCGGTGGTGACTCACGACGACGACGACATATTGCACGCGTTCGACCGCGAAACCGGCGAAGTCGTCTGGAAGACCGAGGACCCTCTCGACACCGACCGAACGGACACCGACGTCTACGGGCCGGTCGTCCACGACGGTCTCCCGTACGTCGGCCACGACGACTACGTGTCTTTGGTCGACCCGACCGACGGCTCCCCGCAGTGGACCGTCGAGATCGAGGACGGCGGGTACGCCACCGCGTTCCCGACCGCCGCCGACGACGCCCTCTACTCGGCACACGTACGGACCCTCGTCGCGCTCGACGCCGGGTCGGGCGAACACCTGTGGAGCGCGGACTTCGACTCCAGCATCAGAAACTCCGTCGCGGTCGACGAGGAGTCGGTGTACGTCGTGAACGCCAACGGGGCGTTCGCGCTCGACCGCGAGACCGGCGAGCGCCTGTGGTCGTACTCGCTCGAAGGCAGCCAGGACCGGTCGGCTCCGGTCGTGGGCGTCGACACCGTCTACTTCGGGATGGACCAGACGCTCCACGCCGTTACCGCCGACGGGGGCGAACAGCGCTGGACGATTCGGTTCGACGGCGAGATTCGCTCCGCGCCCGCGGTGGTCGGCAACAAACTCTTCGTCGGGGCCGGCGAGGAACTGGTCGCTGTCGGCGTCGAATGACTCGGCGTGAGACCGCCCGCACGTCTCGGCACGAGGTCGGGCCACCCGGTTTTAGTGCGCGAGCGAACTACCCGCCCCATGAAGCTCACGCTCCTCGGGTCGGGCGGCGACTCGCCGACGCCGATGCCGACCTGCGACTGCCGGGTCTGTGGGCCCGCCCGTGAGCGAGGTCGGCCCCACGCTCGCCTCGGCAACTCCACCTTCGTCCACGACGCGAACGCGGTCGTAGACGCGCCCGAGTCCCTCTGGGCGATGCTGAACCGCGCGGACGTGCGCGACGTCGACTACGTCTTCCTCTCGCACCACCACGTCGACCACGTCGGGGGCCTGCGCGTCGTGCAGGCCATCGGGCGGCCCGAATTTCCCGTCGCCGACTGGGACAACGTCGACCCCGCGACCGTGGTGATGAGCGAGACCACCTACGACCGACTCGACGAGTCGCTGGACCTCGAATCCGAGTACGACGAGATGGGGTACGCCGAGTTCGAGTTCCTGTCCGACGGCGAGACGATGGCGCTCGGGAACGGCGTCGGGGTGACGGGAATCGGCGCGCCGCTCGAACCGGACGGACCGGCGGACGCCGCGATGGGGTATCTCTTCGAGCAGGGCGGCAGTTCGGCGCTGATATCGCCCGACGAAACGACGCTGCTCGACTGCTCGAAGCTACCCGACGACCTCGACCTGTGGGTCCGAGAGTGCGGGCTGTTCCGCGAAACCGGCGCGGGCGAGCCGATTCTGACCGACGAGCTGTGGGCCGAGACCAGCGAGCGACAGACCACCTTCGAGCAGACGGTCGCGCAGGTTCGGAGGGTCGGGCCGGACCGCGCGATTCTGACCGAAATCGAGGAGATATACCGGCGGCGGCCCGACGAGTACGCGAAACTGGCCCGCGAGTACGACGACCTGAATCTGGCGTTCGGACGCGACGGGATGGACGTCGAGGTGTGAGAGGGCCTCCACCGACGCGGACCCGGAAACCAGCGTAACGATACGCCTTTCCCCGACGATAGAGAACAACGCGGCATGGACCAGAAGCGGGAACTGTCGAGCATCGACCTCGCGGCCGTCGTCGCGGAACTCGGGGCCTACGAGGGCGCGAAGCTCGACAAGGCGTACCTCTACGGCGACGACTTCCTGCGGCTCAAGATGCGGGACTTCGACCGGGGCCGGGTCGAACTCCTCGTGGAGGTCGGCCAGAACAAGCGCGCCCACGTCGCCGCGCCCGAGAACGTCCCCGACGCGCCGGGGAGGCCCCCGAACTTCGCCAAGATGCTGCGCAACCGGCTGTCGGGCGCGGACCTCGCGGGCGTCGAACAGTACGGCTTCGACCGCATCCTCGAATTTCGCTTCGAGCGCGGCGACGAGGACACCACCGTCGTCGCGGAACTGTTCGGTCAGGGCAATATCGCGGTCCTCGACGAGACCCGCGAGGTCGTCGACAGCCTCGACACCGTCCGCCTGAAGTCCCGGACGGTCGCGCCCGGCAGCCAGTACGAGTTCCCCGACGAGCGGCTGAACCCCCTCGAAGTCGATTACGACACCTTCGTCGGCCACATGAACGAGTCGGACACCGACGTCGTGCGGACGCTCGCCACGCAACTCAACTTCGGCGGGCTCTACGCCGAGGAAGTCTGCACCCGCGCTGGCGTCGACAAGGAGACGGACATCGCGGACGCCGACGAGGCCGCCTACGAGGCCGTCTACGAGGCCATCCAGCGGCTCGCCGACCCCGTCCGGGAGCGCGAGTTCGACCCCCGCGTCTACCGCGAGGACGACCGACTCGTGGACGTGACGCCCCTGCCGTTAGAGGAGTACGCCGACCGCGACGCCGAGGCGTTCGACACGTTCAACGAGGCGGTCGACTTCTACTTCACGAACGTCGACTTCGAGGGCGACGACCCGGGCGACGACGCGGACGTCGGGAGCCAGCGCCCCGACTTCGAGGCCGAGATAGAGAAACACGAGCGCATCATCGAACAACAGGAGCAGGCCATCGAGGGGTTCGAGCAGGAGGCCGAGCAGGTCCGCGAGAAGGCCGAACGCCTCTACGGCCACTACGGGCTGGTCGACGAGATTCTGACCACGGTGCAGAACGCCCGCGACGAGGACACTCCGTGGGACGAAATCGAGGCCGGATTCGAGGAGGGGGCCGACAGGGGCATCGCGGCCGCCGAGGCCGTCCGGAGCCTCGACCCCGAGCAGGGGACCGTCACGGTCGAGATAGACGGCACGCCGGTCGAACTCGACGCCTCGACCGGGGTCGAGAAGAACGCCGACCGGCTCTACACCGAGGCCAAGCGCGTCGAGGGCAAGAAGGAGGGCGCGCTGGCCGCCATCGAGGACACCCGCGAGGACCTCGAAGCCGCAAAGCGCCGCAAGGCCGAGTGGGAGGCCGACGACGGGGACGACGCGGACGGCGAGGAAGACGGCGACGACGAGTCCGAGGAAGTCGACTGGCTGTCGGAGCCCTCGATTCCGATTCGCAAGCAAGAGCAGTGGTATGAGCGGTTCCGGTGGTTCCGGACCAGCGACGACTTTCTGGTCATCGGCGGGCGGGACGCCGACCAGAACGAGGAACTCGTCCAGAAGTATCTGGACGGCGACGACCTGTTCTTCCACGCGCAGGCCCACGGCGGTCCCGTGACGATTCTGAAGACCTCCGACCCGAGCGAGCCGTCCCGGGACGTGGACGTCCCCGAGGCGAGCAAGCGCGAGGCGGCCCAGTTCGCGGTGTCGTACTCGTCGGTCTGGAAGGACGGCCGGTACGCCGGCGACGCCTACCTCGTCGCGCCCGACCAGGTGAGCAAGACGCCCGAGAGCGGCGAGTACCTCGAAAAGGGCGGGTTCGCGATTCGGGGCGACCGCACCTACTTCCGGGACGTGGCGGTGAGCGTGGCCGTCGGCATCGCCTGCGAGCCCCACACCCGCGTCCTCGGGGGCCCGCCCGCGGCGGTCGTTCCGCAGGTCGAGACCCACGTCGAGGTCGAACCCGGCCGGTTCGCGCAGGGCGACGTGGCCAAGCGGGTCTACCGGACGTTCCGCGAGCGGTTCGCCGACACCTCGTTCGTCCGGAAGGTCGCCAGCCCCGACCTGATTCAGGAGTTCCTGCCGCCGGGCACGAGCCGGACGAGCGAGGAGTAGGCGGGGAGGGAGCGACGGTCGAGTACGGGGCGGTCAGGGGACGAGCGCCCGGATGGTCCGACCGCACGGATGGCCCGACCGCCCGTGACGAGCAGGTCGAGCGCGACGAACGCGGCGAGGACCACCGTGACGGCCGCGAGGACGCCGCCCCGCGACCGGAACACGACGTTCATCGCGCCGTCACTGTCGGTGTCGACGTCGAGTTTCCATCCGCTGGTGCCCGCCGCGTCGCCCTTCTCCTCGGATTTCGACGTCACGTATTTCTCGATTTTCGAAGGGGAAAATAAGGGTTTGGGCGGGGAGGTGAGTAGCGTTTAGACGAGCGGCTGTGATCGCAATCACCCACTCGAACGCTCTCGGGCCGCTCTGGGACAACGCTTGAACAGAAACCACAGCCTCGAACGCCCTCAGCGCGCTCTCTGACAGCAGAACAGAAACCACAGCCTCGAAAGCCCTCAGCGCGCTCGCGGTCGCTCAGCGGGATATTTCGCGGCTCTCTCCACACCGCCCGAGCCGCGAAATAGTTCCCGCGCTGAGGCGACCACGCGTTGCGCGAGCCCGCCTCGCCCTTTCAGTCCACCAAGGGGACCGCACCACAACCGCACAGCCCCGCACCCGCACCGACACCGCGACCGCAGGCCTCACGCCTCCCCAGCCTCGGGGCGCATGAACGCGCCCCTCCCTCGCGCGAAATTGTCGGCCCACACGGGGCCGACAGCGCGCGCCGAGAGCGTTGGAGGCGGTGGGCGCGATCTCACAGTCACGTATTCGAACACCGCCGGGAGGACCGCCGCGTTCAGCAGGGACCCGGCCTCCCTCGATTCCCGACGCGCCGATTCCCGGCGACCGGGTCTCGGCACCACATTTATGCGAGATTCCCGCGAACCACCGGACGTGGACGAGAACACAGGAGCACTGTCGGGACTGTTCGCGCCCGAGCGGGTCGCAGTCGTCGGCGCGACCGACAGCGAGGGCTCGGTCGGCCGGGCCATCGTGGAGAACCTGCGGGCGGACTTCGCGGGCGAGACGGTCCCCGTCAATCCCAACTACGACGAACTGTTCGGCCTCGACTGCTACCCGGCGGTCGGGGCGATTCCCGACGTCGAAAGCGTCGACCTCGGCGTGGTCGTGGTGCCGCCGGGCATCGCGGTCGAGGCAGTCCGGGAGTGTGGCGAGGCCGGCGTCCGGAACGTGGTGGTCATCACCGCCGGGTTCGGCGAGACCGGCAGCGAGGGCGCGAGCCGCGAGCGCGAGTTGACCGAGGTGGCCGAGGCCTACGAGCTCAACCTCGTCGGCCCCAACAGCCTCGGCGTGATGAGTACGCCGACCGGCCTGAACGCCACGTTCGGCCCGGAGAACGCGCTCGCCGGCTCGATATCGTTCATGAGCCAGTCGGGCGCGTTCATCACCGCGGCGCTCGACTGGGCCACCGACGAGGGAATCGGCTTCAAGGACGTGGTGTCGCTGGGCAACAAGGCGGTCCTCGACGAGACCGACTTCGTGCGCGCGTGGGGCGACGACCCCGAGACCGACGTGATTCTGGGCTATCTGGAGGGCGTCGAGGACGGCGGCGCGTTCATCGACGCGGCCCGCGAGGCGGCCGACGACACGCCGGTCGTGCTGGTCAAGTCCGGGCGGACCGAGGCCGGCGCGCAGGCGGTGTCCTCCCACACCGGCACCCTGGCGGGCAGCGACGAGGCCTACGAGGCCGGGCTGGAGCAGGCGGGCGTCCTCCGGGTCGAGAACGTCCAGGAGCTGTTCGACTTCGCCCAGATACTCTCGGGCCAGCCACTCCCCGAGGGCGACGACGTGGCCATCGTGACCAACGCGGGCGGGCCGGGCGTGATGACCACGGACGCGGTGGGCGACTCGCGGCTCTCGCTGGCGTCGTTCTCCGAGGAGACGATGGCGGGTCTCTCGGAGTCGATGCCCGAGGAGGCCAACATCTACAACCCCATCGACGCCATCGGCGACGCCGACGTCGAGCGGTTCGAGACGGCGCTGGACCTCGCGCTGGGCGACGAGAACGTCGACGCCGCCGTGGTGCTGTCGGCACCCACGGCCGTCATCGACTTCGACGACCTCGCGGCGTCCATCGTCGACCGGCAGGCCCACCACGGCAAGCCCGTGGCGGCCGTGCTGATGGGCGGCGAGCGGACCGAGTCCGCCAAGGGGACGCTGCGCGAGGGCGGCATCCCGAACTACTTCGACCCGGCGCGGGCGGTCCGGAGCCTCGACGCGCTCGTCCGGTACCGCGAGGTCAGCGAGCGGGCGTACGAGGACCCCGAGACGTTCGACGTGGACCGCGAGCGCGCCCGCGAAATCCTCGGTCGGGCGGTCGAGCGCGGCGACAACCGACTCGGCGTCGAGGCCATGGGTCTGCTCGACGCCTACGGGATTCCGACGCCCGAGGGCACGATCGCCGAGACGCCCGACGAGGCGCTCGCGGCGGCCGAGCGCGTCGACGGCGACGTAGTGATGAAGATAGTCTCGCCCGACATCCTCCACAAGTCCGACATCGGGGGCGTGAAGGTCGGCGTGGCCGACGGGGACGTCGAGGACGCCTTCGAGGACCTCGTGACTCGCGCTCGGAACTACCAGCCCGACGCCGAGATTCTGGGCGTGCAGGTCCAGGAGCTAGTCGACGTCGACGCCGGCACCGAGACCATCCTCGGCATGAACCGCGACCCGCAGTTCGGCCCGCTGGTTCTGTTCGGCCTCGGGGGCATCTTCGTGGAGGTCCTCGAAGACACCGAGACCCGCGTCGCGCCGGTGAGCGAGCGCGAGGCGACCGAGATGGTCGAGGGCATCCGGTCCGCGCCGCTGTTGCGGGGCGCGCGCGGCCGCGAGGCCGCCGACCGCGAGGCCATCGTCGAGAGCCTCCAGCGGCTCTCCCAGCTCGTGACCGACTTCCCGGCCATCCTCGAACTCGACGTGAACCCGCTGGTGGCCGGCCCCGAGGGCGTGCAGGCCGTCGACGTCCGGCTGACCGTCGACGCCGACGAACTGGACGCCGACGAACCGGACGCCGACGAACCGGACGCCGAGGAACTCGAACCATGAACACGATACTCGTCACCGCGACCGAAGCAAGCACAGGCAAGACCGCGGTCGCACTCGCGCTGGCCCGACTGGCCGCCGAGCGCGGCCTGTCGGTCGGCTACATGAAGCCCAAGGGCACCCGGCTCCAGAGCAACGTCGGCAAGACACTCGACGAGGACCCGATGCTGGCCCGGGACCTGCTCGACCTCGACGCCGAGATGCACGACCTCGAACCCGTGGTGTACTCGCCCACGTTCATCGAGCAGGCCATCCGGGGACGGGAGGACCCCGACGAACTCCGCGAGCAGGTCCGCGGGAGCTTCCAGCGCCTTTCGGAGGGCAAGGACCTGATGGTTGTCGAGGGCGGCGGGAAGCTCACCACGGGCGGCATCGTGAACCTCACCGACGCCGAGGTGGCCGACCTGCTCGACGCCGAGGTGTTGCTCCTCTCGCGGTACGAGCGCGGCGGCGACGTCGACGACGTGCTCGCGGGCGTCGCGGACGTGCGCGCCGGGGACGCCAGCGGCGGACCCGACCCGGACGGCCGGACCGGCGTGGACGACCGGCTGCTCGGCGTGCTGTTCAACGCGGTCCCGGACGCCAGCTTCGACGAACTCGAGACCGAGGTCGCGCCGTTCCTCGACGGCCGGGACGTCCCGGTGCTGGGCGTCGTCCCGCGCGAGCAGTCGCTGGCCGGCGTGACCGTCGCGGACCTCGCGGCCGAACTCTCGGCCGAGCAGTTGAACGACGCGCCCGGCGACGCGTTCGTCGAGCGGTTCCTCGTCGGCGCGATGTCGGGCGACTCCGCGCTCCGTCACCTCCGGCGCACGAAGGACGCCGCGCTCGTCACCGGCGGCGACCGGCCCGACCTCCAGCGGGTGGCGCTGGAAGCGCCGGGCGTGAAGTGTCTCATCCTGACCGGCGGATTCCGGCCGCCGGGGGCCGTGGTCGGCGCGGCCGAGGAGAAGGGCGTGCCGGTCCTGCTGGTCCAGTCGGACACGCTGACCACGGTCGAGCGCGCCGAGGACGTTGTCCGGAGCGGCCGGACCCGCGACGCCGAGACGGTCGAGACCATGCGGGGCCTGCTCCACGACCACGCCGACGTCGACGCCGTTCTCGGCGAGCCCGCCGAGTCGACCGACGGGGAGACGGACGCGAACTGACGGGACCCTCCCCTCGGCACGCTGCCGGTCACTCCCCGTCTCCCCCGTCGCGTCTGTCGCTTCCGCGCTCCTCGTCAACGTCGAGCAGGGGCACGAGGTCGCCGCGGAGCGCGCCTCGGGCCCGACGAAACCGGGTCGGACGCCCGAGCCGGGCGACGACCCCGAGCGAGCCGACGCGACGACCCGAGATGCGCTCATGGTCGGGTTATTTGGTTCGGGAACCGCAACTGCGCGCAAATGCTCGTCGAACGCGCACTCGCGCTGGCGACCACGGTCGTCCTCGCCGGGACGTTCCCGCTCGCGCTCATCGCGGCGCGCGGGTTCCGGGACGCCCCGTTCGGGTCGGTGTTGCGGCCCCTGCCCGTCGTGATACTCGCCTTCGTGGCGCTGAACGCGCCCGGAGCGCTGTCCGTAGATTCGCCCGATGCCGTCCGACTCGCGACGTCGCTGGTGGCGACCGTGAGCGCGCTGGTCTCGGCCGCGCACGCGGTCGTCCTGCTCACCGAGCGGAGGAAACTGTGAGCGACCTCGTCTCGTTTCTCTTCGTGGCTCAGACGGCGACGCTGGTCATCGCCAGCGCCCTGGTCGCTTATCCCGTGGTCGCGTACGCCCGGAACGTGGCCTACACCCGGGGACTCGCGTTGCTGTCGGCGTCGCTGTTCGTGCTCACGGCCACGTACGTCGTGACCTTCTTCTATCACCGCCCGGTCGTGTCGGGTGCGCTGGACCTGCTGGGCGCGCTGCTCGCGGCACTGGGAACGTGGGAGTTCGCCGAGCCGTTCGTCCGCGTCGGCGGGGACGGACTCGATGCGACCGCCGCGGACGGGTCGACCGCGACGGAGCAATCGGCCGGAGGGTTCGAGGGTGCCCGGGACGACTGACCCGCCGGAGGTCTCGCTCGCCCCCGGCGAGCAGGCGCTGGTGTCGGTGCCCTCGATGGGGACGCCGCTCGCGTACCTCCCCGACGACGCCTTCGACAACCTGCTGGTCGTGTCAGCCACCGCGCCGCCGGCGAAGGTCGAGTCGGTGGTCGAGCGGCGCGGCGGCGACCCGGCGGCGGTCGGCGTGGTCCCCGTGACGGGGTCGCCCGGCGAGTACGACGGCCCGCTGTGGACCACCGACCCGGTCGACCCGAGCGACCTGACCGGCATCAGCATCCGGCTCTCGACCGCGATGAACTACGTCATGGCGGGCGGGTGGGTCGTGTTCGACAACGTGAACGTCCTGTTGATGTACGGCCACGAGGAGCAGGTGTACCGGCTGCTGGACTCGGTGGCGGCCAGCGCCCGGGACCGCGACGCCCGGGGCGCGTACTGTACGGTCCGGGAAGCGGTGACCGACGACACCTACGCCCGATTGGCCGGCCTGTTCGACCGGACCACGTCGGTCGAGTAGCCGTCCCACCGCGCGACCGAAGCGTCGGTCGCCGCCAGCGCCCGGCCGCCCGACGCTGTGTCCGGAATTGAAGACGGCAAAATTAATACTGGGTCAGACCTAAAGTCCGCGCATAAATGAACCGTCGAACCTTTCTGACCGCCGGTGCGGTCTCGCTGTCGGCGACTGCTGGCTGCCTGGGTGTTCTCGGAGGTGGCGGAACCAGTGGCGCGCCGCCGACGCCCGACGACGACGACGTGGACGGCCGCCCGCCGGCGTTCGACGACCAGCCCGACGAACGCGAGGTCGACACCGACTCGTTCGGAACCGTCGAGGAGAGCGGCGTCGACGTACCGCTGGCCCCGATCGACGTGGCCCACTACTGGTACAAGCGCGGCGAGGCCCGGTTCGCCGACGCCCGGTCGCAAACCCAGTACGAGGCGTCCCACATCTACGGCGCGGTGTTGAGTCAGGCCGACGCGAATCGCCGGAGCGACGACGACCCCGTGGCCGACTGGCCCAGGGACGAACGGGTCGTCTGCTACTGCGGCTGTCCGCACCACCTCTCGTCGATTCGGGCCTCGGAGCTGATACAGAACGACTTCGAGGAGGTGTACGTCATCGACGAGGGGTTCTGGGAGTGGCACGACCGCGAGTACCCGATGCGGGGGTCCGACGTCGAGACGACGCCGGCGAACTGGGTCGTCGACGGCGAGGTCGCGGCGTCGTTCGCGGGCGAGAACGCGTGGGCGCGCCATCGGCCCTCCGGGCAGATGGAGTCGACCGACATCGGCGGCGACGGGCGCTACGAGCTCCACCTCAAGTTCAACGACGTCGGCCCAGACTCCACGATCGAGGTCGACACGCCCGCCTACACCGTCGAGGGGAAGCTGTCCGACCTCGCGACCGGCACCGTCCAGGGATAGTTCCGACGCGTTTCTCGGCGGCCGGACCGTCGGCGGCTCACTCGTCGGTCGATTCGCCCGCAGGGTCGGCGTCCGCGCGCTCGGGCTCGCCGTCGGGCGAATCGCCGGACGACGATTTCTCGGCGGAGTTCGCGACCGAATCGTCGGCCGCGCCCCGCGAGTCCTCGGCGGCCGTCACGTCCCCGGCGTCGGGTGCCGGGGCCTCCGGGTCCGTCCCATCTGTCGCGTCCACGTCGTCGCCGTGGAACCGCTTCCGGCGGCCGACGGCAGGTGGGTCCGACGCCGCGGTCCGATTGCCGCCCTCGCCGTCGGCCGCGATCTGGCGGCGCGTGCCCGCCTTCACCATCGACATCTCGCCGCTGGCGCGCATCGTCCCGTCGACGAGCGCGCCCTCGTGGAAGTGGAGGTTCTCGCAGGAGACGTCGCCCCGGACTTCGACGCCGTCGGCGAGTTCGACCGTCCCGTTCCTGGTGGTCACGTCGCCGTGGATGACGGTGCCCTCCGCGACCGAGACGTCGCCCCGGGCGCGCAGGCTGCCGAACACGTCGTTCCGGCGGCCGACCGCGATGGACTCGGCGCGGATGTTGCCGTGGAGCCGGCAGTCGTCGCCGATGGTCGCGGGCGTCGAGACGCGCCACGAGTCGTCGCTCACCCGGCCGTTCCGGGGGATTACCACCGGGTCGGCGTCTATCTCCTCGTTCTCGAGGAGTTCGGAGACGACCTCCTCGGCGGCCTCCTCCTCGCCGATGTGGAGCAGTTGCTGGAGGTAGACGAACACGAAGACGATGGTCGGCATCGGGTTGCGGATGACGATCCACCCGTTCGCTTCGAACCCCTCCTCGATGTTCACGTCGTCGCCGATGTCGAGGTCGCCCGACACCATCAGGCGACCGCCCACGTGGACGCGCTCGCCGAGGTAGGCGTCCCGTCCGACGAGCACGTCGGCCTCGACGTCCGACCACATGTCGAGCCGACAGTCGGCCTCGGCCTCGATGTGGCCGCCGAAGGTCACGCGCTCGCCCGCGATGACGTTGTGGCCCCGGACGCCGAACTCCACGGTGCTCTGGCCGCCGACGATGACGTCGCCGTCGGTCACGAGGTCGTGCTCTTCGACGGTCGTTCCGTCCGGAATCGCGAGTTCGTCGAGCGGGTCCGAGCCAAGCGGCACACCCAGCCGTTCCCGTCGAATCCTAATAAAGTTCCGTCAGACGTGCGACTCGCGCCCGCGTTCCTCGGCGACGCCGCCCGACCGCCGAAGTTTTGAAGGTTTTTAAATGGCCGGGGCGAACCGAGACGGTATGACGACGCTCTCGTTCGACGAGGACGGCGTGGACGTGGTGTACGAGGGGACGGAGTTCCGGCTCTCGAAGGACCTCATCGAGGGCGCGACCGGCAAGTCGTACTTCGACGTGACCGACCACGAGGTCCTCCAAATAGTCGAGGAGAGCCCCGACCTCGCGGGCGAACCCCGACGCATCGGCGACGTGGTCGGCTGACCCGTCGCCGGCCGCCGACGTCGTCAGGTACCATTAAGGCCCACGCCCGCCTCGCGTCGACCATGAACTTGCCAGCCGACTTCGACCATCCCTCGTGGCGGACCGCGCTCGGCACCGTCGCCGGCTACGCCGCCATACTGCTCGCGATGTTCGTCGCGCTGTTTCTGGTGCCGTACGGCATCTACGTGGCGCTCCCGTGAGCGAGTAGCCGTACGGACTCGTCCCGCGACACATATTCTGCTATATATATACACTCCGAAACAACTTTGCCGAGGTCTCGCAACTCCTCGAACGAGAGCCGAGGTTCCGAGACGGCCCAAGCGCCGGACTCCCCCATCGACCCATGGACGCACGAACTACCACTCTCGACGGTAACTCCCGGCAGTCGGAGGCCACGAGTGCGGACGCCTCCCCGACGCTCGACCAGTTGCACGAGTCCACGCGGGACCTGATTCGGGCCCGTACCCGCGAGGAAATCGCGGAGATAGTCGTCGACGCCGCACACCAGATTCTCGGGTTCACCGGGACCGGCATCCGGTTCTACGACCCCGAGTCGGACGCGCTGGTGAACGCCTCGTTCGACGGCGACCCCGCCGACGAGGTGGAGGCCAGACCCGACTTCGACGTCGACGACTCGCCCCACGGCGACGCGTTCCGGAGCGGCCAGACGGTCGCGTACGACGTCCCCGAGGACGGCGGCCCGTACGGACTCGACCCCTTCGAACGGACGATGTACGTCCCCATCGGCGACCACGGCGTGCTCAGCCTCGGTCGGGCCGACCCCGGGAGCTTCGACCGGGTGGACGTCCAGTACGCCGAGATACTGGCCGCGAACACGCGCGCGTCGCTCGACCGCATCGAACGCGAGGCCCGCCTCCGCGAGCAGCGCCGGGAACTCGAACGGAAGAACGAACGGCTCCAGCAGTTCGCCAGCGTCGTCTCCCACGACATGCGCGGCCCCATCAACGCCGCGCAGGGCTATCTGGAGTTCGCCCGGGACGACGGCGACGAGGAGTTCTTCCGGCGCATCGACGACGCGCTCGACCGACTGGCGCGGTTCACCACCGACCTGCTGACGCTGGCGCGCCGGACCGCCGAGGTCGGCGACCCCGCCGAGGTCGACCTCGCGAGCGTGGCCGGGGACGCGTGGCGCTCGGTCGACACCAAGCGGGCGACCCTGACCCGCCCCGAGGACGCGACGGTGGAGGCCGACCCGGAGTCGCTCCAGCGGCTGTTCGAGAACCTCTTCCGGAACGCCGTGATGCACGCCGGTCCGGACGTGGCGGTGACGGTCGGAACGGTCGACGGGGGGTTCTACGTGGCCGACGACGGCCCCGGAATCCCCGAGCGAGAGCGCGACTCGGTGTTCGAGGAGGGGTACTCGACGTCGTCGGACGGCACCGGCCTCGGACTCACGATAGTCGAGAGCCTGGCGGGGGCCCACGGGTGGGACGTGTCGCTCGCAGTCGGGGACGACGGCGGCGCGCGATTCGAGATTACCGGGGTCGAGCGCGTTTAACCCCGCTGCCGAAAGAAAGAAGCCGAAGGTGTCGGGCGCGAGCGGTTACGCGAACGTCTTCGAGATTTCCTCGTCGTCGTCCTCGGACTCTATCTTGGCCTTGGCGTCCTCGAAGTCGGCCATCGTGATCTCGGTCCGGTCGTCGCGGATGGCGAACATCCCCGCCTCGGTGCAGACCGCCTTGATGTCCGCGCCGGAGGCGTCCTCGGCGTCGCGTGCGAGCGTCTCGTAGTCGACGTCGTCGGCGACGTTCATGTCGCGGGTGTGGATGCGGAAAATCTTCTCGCGGCCGTCGAGGTTCGGCTTGGGCACCTCGATGAGGCGGTCGAAGCGGCCGGGCCGGAGGATGGCGCGGTCGAGCATGTCGAAGCGGTTGGTGGCGGCGATGATGCGAATCTCGCCGCGGTCCTCGAACCCGTCCATCTCGCTGAGCAGTTGCATCATCGTGCGCTGGACCTCCGCGTCGCCCGATGTCTTCGAGTCCGTGCGCTTGGCCGCGATGGCGTCTATCTCGTCGATGAAGAGGACGGCGGGCTCGTGCTGGCGGGCGACCTCGAAGAGGTCCCGGACCAGCTTCGCGCCCTCGCCGATGAACTTGTGAACGAGCTCCGACCCCGCCATCTTGATGAACGTGGCGTCGGTCTGGTTGGCGACCGCCTTCGCCAGCATCGTCTTGCCGGTGCCGGGCGGGCCGTACAGCAGGACGCCGCTGGGCGGGTCGATGCCGACCTCGCCGAACATGTCGGGGTTTTCGAGGGGCATCTCGACCGTCTCCCGGACCTCCTGCATCTGCTCTTCGAGGCCGCCGATGTCCTCGTAGGTCACCCCGGGGCTCTCCTCGACCTGCATCACGCGGGCGCGGACGTCGGTCTCGTTTTCGAGGGTCTTGACGATAGAGAGGGAGTTGTTGACCGCGACCCGGTCGTCGGGTTCGAGGTCCGAGCGCATCTCGTCGGTGACCTCGGTGACGGCCTCCTGGTTGTTGCCGTGCTGTTTGATGATGACGCCCTCGTCGGTCAGTTCCTGGACGGTGGCGACGAACAGCGGGGACTGCTTGAGCTTCTTGTTCTCGTGAGTGAGACGCTCGAGCTTCTGCTGGTACTTGTTGTTCTCGGCGTTGGCGTCCAGCAGCTTGTCGCGCATCTCCTCGTTCTGGGATTCGAGCACTTCCAGCCGCTCCTGGAGGGCCTCGATCTTCTCCTGTTGAGACGCGGCCTCGTCGTCGTAGGGGAGGTCGACGTCGTCCACAGTGTCAGTCATCACGACGGGGTAGGTGCCTGTCTCATAAGAGGCTTCGGGTGGGTGTGGCGGGCGCGACGCCCCGCGGGAGTCGGTCGACGACGCGACGGGTTGAATGCTTAATAGTAATATTCCAGAATGGGAAATATTATTACCTTGTATCCAAAACGAGGTGATAGCATGAGTGCCTCAGAAACTGCGAAGGCCGACGAGAGCGGGACGGGCGAGGAGAGTCGCCTCACGGGGGAGAACGCCACGGAAGCCATCCAGGAACTGCCGCCGAGCGCCAAGCTGGTCGCGAAGGTGCTCGAGTACAACGACACCCTGACTCAGAGCCAGATCGCCGAGGAGTCGCTGTTGCCCGACCGCACGGTCCGGTACGCGCTCAACCGGCTCGACGACGAGGGGCTCGTGGACTCGCGGTTCTCGTTTTCGGACGCCCGCAAGCGCCTGTACACGCTGAGCCTCGACTGAGCCAGCGGCGCGGGCGAGCGCGCTTCGCCACCGAATTCTCCGGACGCGCCCGCGACTCACCGGACGGCCACGGCCGCCCGCCACGTCGACAGCGACGCCACGCCGACGCTGGTGACGACCATCGCGAACGACGCCGGCGAGTTGCCGTGGAAGTACGGCGTCGCACGCAGCGCCAGGCCGATGGCGGCCGCGAGGACCCACGCGCCGGCCGCGCGGAACACGGCCGACCGGACCGTCCTGGTCGCGCCGGGCGCGTACGACCTGAACACGAGCGCCCCGACCACCCAGCCGGCGAGAAACGGTGCGACGGTGTCGGCCACGACCAGCGGCGACGCCACCGGGTCGACGCCGTGGTTGAGTTCGCCCACCATCAGGAATCCCAGAATCACCAGCAGGTCACCCAGCGCGAGCCGCGCGGCACCGGGCGTGGCCGCGACCCGCGAGCCGAGGCGTCCGTCGACGTTGCTCATGCGCGCGGGTTGGGGCGCGGTCGTTAAGATTCCCCCGGTGTGCGCCCGACGACAGCGTACTCGAATCCGTCCGTCCTGAATCGAGCGTCGAGGCCCGCGTCGGCGACCCGGCGGGCGAGCGACCGCGGCTCGAAGAACGTCGAGTCGAAGCCGTACAGGTGTTCGCCGCCGGCCGCGAGGCGGCCCACCAGCGTCGTCGGGTCCACCTCCCGTATCACCACCACACCGCCCGGTCGGAGCACGCGGGCCGCCTCGCGGAGCGCGGCGTCGGGGTCGCCGAAGTGGTGGAGCGCGTCGACTATCACCACCGCGTCGACGCTCCCGGCGGCGAACGGCAGGCCCGCAGCGTCGGCCCGGACCGCCTCGAACCCGTTCCGTCGGGCCTGTCGGACCATGCCGGGCGCGGCGTCGACGACGATGCGCTCGGCGGCCCCGAGCGCGCTCGCGCCCCGCCCGGTCCCGCCGCCGACGTCGAGGACCCGCTCGACCGGGCGCTGGGCGAATCCCAGCGCCTCGCGGAGTTCGTCGGCGGCGGGCGACGGCGCGAGCCAGTCGTAGAACCGGGCCATCCGGTCGAACGTCGCGGTGTCGCCGATGGCGTTGGTCACACGCGTTCGGCACGGGCCGCGGGGATAAAAAGCTGGACCGCGAGTTCCGGGGTCGACCGTGGTGGAGACGGGAGTGACCGACCTCGACATCACGTATCGGGAGCGACCGAGAAGCGCAGACGGCGCGCGGTGTGGGCGGAGACACGCTCCCACGAGCCTCGTCTCACCCTGTTCGACGAGACGCCAGCGCGCGCCGGGACGGAGCGGTGAGGCAGTCGCAGAGGGGACCGATAGCGCCCGACCGAGCGATTCGAGGGAATATCCAAGTCCCCCGGAGCCCAACTCCGACCATGGAGTACGCGGTGCTCGGCTGGCCCGAGGACGGCCCGCAGCTCCGGCTCGACCACCGGACGTTCAGCTACGCCGGGAAGTTCGTGATGTCGAACACCGGGAAGGCGGTGGCTCGTGGCGACGGAAGCGAGCGGGCGTCCGGCCGAACCGACGGGGCCGAGGAGTACGACGACCCCGTCGCCGCAATCGCGTTCAACGAGGACCGGACCGACCCGGGAACGGCGTGGCTCCGTTACGTGACCGTCCGGGACGACCGGCGCGGCGAGGGCGTCGGCGCGCGGCTCGCCCGGTTCGCAACGGCGCGCCTGCGCGAGCAGGGGTACGACCGGGTCCGCATCGCGGTCAACAACCCCTTCGCGTTCCACGCGCTCTACAAGGCCGGCTTCGGGTTCACGGGCGAGCGGACCGGCATCGCGGAGCTGGTGCTCGCGCGCCCGGGCGACCGGTCGGCCGAGCGCTACCGGTCGGGGCTCGACGAGTTCCGGGAGCGCGAGGGCCTCGCGCCCGAGGAGCGGTCGTTCCTCGACGCGAAGGCGGGCGCGGAGCTGCCGGACGTGATTCCGGTGCCACCGTCGTCGTAGGAGCCGAAGGCTGCGGCCACCGGCGTTAAGCGCCGCGCTGCCCAATCCGAACGCGATTCGGGGGTTTCCGGGCATGAGCCAACCAGACGCGCTACCGGGGCGACACGACTCGCTGTGGACGGCCACCACGCCGGGAACTGACTACCCGGCGCTCGACGGCGACCTGCGGGTCGACACCGCAGTCGTCGGCGGGGGCATCGTGGGGGTGACGGCTGCGCTCGAGTGCGCGGAGGCCGGCCGGGAGGTCGCGTTGCTCGAAGCCGACCGGGTGGTCGAGGGCGTGACCGGCAAGACGACCGCGAAGGTGACCGCCCAGCACGGGCTGGTCTACGACTCGCTGGTCGAACAACGCGGCCGCGAGACGACCCGAGCGTACGCCGAGGCGAACGCCGCCGCGATAGCGGAGATAGCCTCGCGGGTCGACGAGCGCGACGTCGACTGCGACTTCCAGCGCCTGCCGGCGTACGCCTACGGTGACGCGGGCGGCGACGCGGCGGACCACCGCCGGAAGCTCCGGCGCGAAGCGTCGGTCGCGGCCGACCTCGGCCTGCCCGCCTCCTACGTCGCTGACCCGCCCTTTCCCGAGGACGCGCCGGGCGCGGTGACGTTCGCCGACCAGGCCCAGTTCCACCCCCGGAAGTACCTGCTCGACCTCGCGGAAGCGATTCCCGAGGAGGGCTCGCACGTGTTCGAGGGGACGAAAGCCACCGGCATCGCGGACGCCTCGGAGGGGTCCGACGACCGCTGTCGGGTCGAGACCGAGCGCGGCACCGTGACCGCCGAGAACGTCGTCGTCGCCACCCACTTTCCCATCGAGGACCCCGCGTTCTACTTCGCGCGCCAGTTCCCCAAGCGGTCGTACGTCCTCGCGGTCCGACTCGCCGACGAGCCCCCCGAGGGGATGTTCTACCGGGACGCCGAGCCGCACTTCTCGGTCCGGCCCCATCCGACCGACGACGGCACGCTGACGCTGGTGGGCGGCCAGAACCACAAGACCGGACAGGGCGGGTCGACCGAGGAGCGCTACCGCAGCCTGCTGGCGCAGGCTCGCGAGCGCTTCGACGTGGCGTCGGTCGAGTATCGATGGTCGACCCAGGACTTCGTGTCGGCCGACGACGTGCCCTTCGTGGGCGAACTCGGGCCGACCACCGACGAGGTCTACGTCGGTACGGGCTTCGGCGGGTGGGGCATGACCAACGGGACGGCGGCCGGACTGATGCTCGCGGAGTTCGCACGGGGCGAGACGCCCGAGTGGGCCGACGCGTTCGACCCGATGCGATTCGACCCCGGCGCGGGAACCAAGGAACTCCTGACCGAGAACCTCGAGGTCGCCACGGCGTTCGCGACCGACTGGGCGAGGGCGCTGCTCGGCGGCGAGGCCCCCGTGGTCGCGCCGGGCGAGGGCGAAGTGGTCCGCCGGGACGGCCGGCCCCTCGCGGTCTCGCGCGACGACGACGGCGACCTCCACGTCCGGTCGGCGGTCTGTCCGCACCTGGGCTGTGTCGTCCGGTGGAACGACGGCGAGCGCTCGTGGGACTGCCCGTGTCACGGCTCGCGGTTCTCGGCGGACGGCGCGGTGCTTGACGGCCCGGCGGCCGAGGACCTGCCCGAGCGCGGGGAGTGAGGGCGTGTTGTCGACGACTATCCGGCCGCGTCGCGCCGGAGGACGGACGGCACGGACCCTTCGGCGATGACGTAGACCCCGAGCCCCAGTACCGCTATCGGCACCGCGGCCACCGCTACGGGGAGACCGCCGGTAAGCGTCATAGCGAAAAGTCCGAAGGCGACGACGGGCGTCGCGAGGAGGACGCCGAGCGTCAGGAGGGCCCGCAGGACGGGTCGGGTGTGGCCGGTTCGATACACGGCGAGCCCGCACGCCGTCGCGAGCGCCAACGCGACCGTGCCGAACAGAGCGACGACCATACGCCCGATTCACGCCGGGGGCAGATAACTATTCGCGTAGTCGGGGCGACCGCTCGGCCGACCAGTCCCAGCGGGGGCCGACGCCCAACGCGCTCGGCCGGGTTCGCGGTGCACGTCCAGCGTCCGCCCGGGAAAACGGACTGGAAGCTTTCAAAGCCCCGCGACGCCTACCCCATCCAAGGATGGGAAACACAGACCTCCGCCAACTCGCGGTCCTCCGCGAGGTCCCCTTCGCGGAACTCGCCGGCGACACCGTGGCGGTCGACGCTCACAACTGGCTCTACAAGTACCTCACGACCACCGTGCAGTGGACCCGCGACGAGGTGTACACCACCGACGACGGCACCGAGGTCGCCAACCTCGTCGGAGTCGTCCAGGGACTCCCCAAGTTCTTCGAGCACGACCTGACGCCCGTGTTCGTCTTCGACGGGGCGGTGACCGACCACAAGTCGGCCGAAATCGAGCAGCGGCGCGCGGAGCGCGAGAAGCGCGAGGAGCAACTGGAGGCGGCCCGCGAGGCGGGCGACGCGGTCGAAGTCGCCCGGCTGGAGGCCCACACCCAGCGGCTCACCGACACCATCCAGCGCACGACTCGCGGGTTGTTCGACCGACTCGACGTGCCCTACGTCGAGGCCCCCGCCGAGGGCGAGGCCCAGGCCGCGTACATGGCTCGGACCGGCGCGGTCGACTACTGTGGCACCGAGGACTACGACGCCCTGCCGCTGGGCGCGCCCCTGACGCTCCGCCAGCTCACGAGCAAGGGCGACCCCGAACTCATGGACTTCGAGGCCACGCTCGCCGAACACGACCTGACGTGGGAGCAACTGGTCGACGTCGCCATCCTGTGTGGCACCGACTTCAACGAGGGCGTGGCCGGCGTCGGCCCGAAGACCGCCGTCAAAGAGGTCAGGGAGTACGGCGACATCTGGGGCGTGCTGGAGGCGCGGGGCGCGAGCATCGAGAAGGACGTCGACGTGATACGCGACCTCTTCTTGAATCCGACCGTCACCGACGATTCGGCGTTCGACGTGGAGATGGACCCGGACATGGCGGCGGCCCGCGAGTACGTCGTCGAGGAGTGGGGCGTCCACGCCGAGGAGGTCGAGCGGGGCTTCGAGCGCATCGAGGCGTCGGTCGTCCAGACCGGGCTCGACGAGTGGACCTGAGCCGCGACTACTCGACGTACTCGTAGGTGCGCTCGTTCATCCGGCCCCGGCCGGTGAACACGAACTCGGCCTCGGGGACGGTGAACTCCTCGAGTTCGATGCTCTTGTCGTGGTTGTGCCGGTCGTGGACCTTCTCGTACTCCGCGAACGAGAGGTCGTAGCGGTCCTCGATCTGCTCGGCCACGTTGAGCTGGTCTATCTCCTCGCGCCAGCCGTCGGCGACCGTCTCGGCGTGGATTTCGGCCTGCGCGCCCGAGCCGTAGGAACCGACGCCGAGCCGCTGGCCCGCGAGCTCTAGGTCCTCGTCGGCGGCCCGCCGGAGCGCGGCGGCCCGCGCGATGTGGACCGACCCGGTGTACCAGTTGCCGACCTCCCGGGAGATGTCCAGCGTCGGCTCGATGGTGGCGTCGTACCACTCGCGGTAGGCGTCGGTCGACTTGAGCTCGTCCATGTGGTCGCGGATGGCCTCCTCGTAGGCCTCGCGGTCCTCGTAGTCGTCCTCGCGGGGCTGGAACCCGATGTCGTCGGCGAGGGCCTCCTCGATGGGCGTGTCCCGAATCATGTGCCGGTAGGCCAGCACGGCGGCCTTCCGAACCATGCCGGGGAACGGCGTGTGGAACGGGACGTACGCGAAGTCGTCGGGGTGGGAGGCTCCCGCGACCGACTCGTAGTCCTCCAGCGCCTCGCGCATCCGGGCCAGATACACCTGCATCGAGCGCTTGCCGTCGACGCTCGGGAACTGCTGGTTGGGCTTGAGGAAGTCGGTCTCGTCGGCGCTCCCGTACCCCTGCTCGGTCGACAGTTCGACGAGGCTCGGCTCCTCGGTGATGAGCATCGCGACCGCGCCCGCGCCCTGCGTGGCCTCGCCGGGGTCGCCCCGGGCGTACAGCGCGGTGTCGGTCGCCACGACCAGCGCCGCCCGCCCGCGATGCCGCCCGGCCTTGATCCAGTTGTAGGCGTCGTCGAGGCTCTGGGTGCCCGCGATGCAGGCGAACTTGCGCTCGCCCTTGTTGGCGTGGTGGAAGTCCTCGTCGTACACCGATTCGAGACAGCCCGCGATGTACGTCGAGACGGGCTTGGAGTTGTCGAACGCCGACTCGGTAGCCACGTCGATTCGGCCGACGTCGTCGGGGGTCAGCCCCTTGCGCTCCATCAGCCGGTGGGCCGCGTTCGCGCCCATCGTCACGATGTCCTCGTGGGCGTCCGGGAACGAACTCGCGTGCAGCCCGAGCCCCTTGGTGTACTTCTCGGGGTCCTCGCCCTTCTCGGGCGCGAACGTCTCCGCGAGGTCGAGTTTGAGCTTCCCCGTCCAGATCTCGATGGCGTCGATACCGACTGCTGTCATGTCCCGTACTCCGGCAACTGGCTATATGATATTGTCGATAGGAGATTCGACGGTCGTCGAACTCACGCGACCCGGCCCTCCTCCGGCTCGCCGTCGACCGGCGCGTCCTCGGGGTTTGCGAGCGTCCCCGGCGAACCGCCGACGCGGACGACCAGGTCGTCCACGTACAGCATCCCCGACTCGACGGACGCGGTCGGCGTCTGACTCGACTCGACTCGGCCCCGTTCGAGGACCGCGTCCCCGTCGGTCGCCGTGACCGTGATGCTGCCGTAGCCGTCGCCGCCGACGTAGTTGTCCAGCGTGGTGTTCGTGGCGTCGACCGACTCGCCCTCGACGTTCACGTTCGCCGCCGACTCGACGACCGAGTCGGTCACTGCCGCCCTCCCGTTCGCCGTCAGGGTGGCGCTGCCGTAGCCGTCGCCGCCGACGTAGTTGTCGAAGGTCGCGTTCGTCGTCGCAATCGAGCCGGCGTCGACGGTGAGGTCCGCGAGGGTCTCGACCACCGCGTCCTCCAACCGGGTCTCGCCGGCGGTCGAAACCGAGACGCCGCCGTAGCCGTCGCCGCCGAGGTAGTTGTCGAACGTGGTGTTCGTGGCGTCGACCGACCCGGCCTCGATGTCGAGGCCCGCTCCGGCTTTCGCCACCGTGTCCGCGACGGTCACGGCACCACCGACGTCGACGGTCACCGAACCGCTGCCGTCGCCGCCGACGTAGCTGTCGAGGGTGGCGTTCGTCGCGTCGAACGAGTCGGCGGTCACGTCGAAGTCGCTTCTGGCCTCGAAGCGAGCGTCGTCGGCGGTGACGTTCCCGCCGTCGACCGAGAGCGCGGCGTCCGTCTCCGCGACGAGACCGCTCGCGCGCAACTCGTCGGAGCCGGCCAGCGTGAGGTCGCCGTAGCCGTTGCCCCCGCGGTAGTTGTCGACGGTCGCGCCGGACGCGGACACCGCGGTCGCGCGCACCTCGATGTCGGCACTCGACCGGACGCGAGCGTCCGCCAGCGTCAGGTCCCCGTCGGCGACGACCGTCGCCGCGCCGCTGCCGTCGCCGCCGACGTAGTTGTCGATGGTCGCGTTGACCCCCGCCACCGACGTGGCGTCGACGCCGATTCGGCCCGAGGACTGGACGACCGCGTCCGTGAGGTCGGCGTCGCCGGTCGCGGTGATGGTCGCGGCTCCGCTGCCGCCGCCGTCCCGGTAGTTGTCGAACACCGCACCCGAAGCGGCGACCGAGTCGCCGCCGACGTCGAGCGCGCCCCGGCTCAGGAACCGCCCGCTCTCGGCGGTCACCGCGCCGCCGTCGAGCGAGAGGCTCCCCCGCGTCTCGACGAGCGCGTCGTCGACGGTCAGTCGCTCGGACCCGAGTATCGTCAGGTCGCCGCTCCCGTCGCCGCCGACGTAGTTGTCGAGCGTCGCGCCCGTCGCGCTCACGGTTTGTGCCTCCACGTCGACCGCGCCGCCGCTCTCGACGACCGCGTCCCTCGCGTCGAATTCGTCGGTCGCGGCCACCGTGACCGACCCGCTCCCGTCGCCCTCGACCGACGTGTCGAGCAACGCGTTCGACGCGTCGACGCCGGCCGCGTCGAGGCTGAGGTCGCTCCTCGACGCCAGACGCGACTCGCTGACGTTCACGGTCGCGTCGGCCACCAGCGAGAGGGCACCGCTGCCGTCGCCGCCGACGTAGGTGTCGAGCGTCCGGTCGGTCGCGGTCACGGACCCGTTCCGGCCGGTTATCGACACGGCTCCGGTACTCGAAACGTTCGCGTCGAGGGAGACGCTGTCGGCCGTCCAGTCCGCGCTCGACACGTCGAGCGCCCCGGTCCCGTCCACGCTGTCGGGGACGACGAGGTCGTTGCCGTCGCCCGCCGTGAACGTCCCGTCGAGTTCCGACGCGGGGACGGGTTCGTCGCCGACGGCTTGGTCGTACCGGCCGTCGCCGTTGACGTCCTCGTACGCGAACCCGGGGTCGACGCCGGCACCGACGTACTCGCCCTCCCCGTCGGCGACGTCGGTCGCGTTTCCGGTGACGGCGTTGTCGGCGTCGTCGGTCGCCGCTATCTCGACCGTGTACTCGTCGCCGTACCCGCCGTCGTCCGTGAGCGTCGTCGTTCCCGACGCCGAGGACCCGGTGACCGAGTACGTCTGACTGTCGGCGACGGTGTCGTCCGGGGCCACGAGCGACACCGTGACCGACGAGAGGTCGCTTCCGCTCTCGTCCGAGACTGCCCAGTCGGCGGTGTACTGGGCGTAGTTGCTGCCCGCACTCCCCCGGCAGTTACCGCCGGGGTTGACGTTCGAACAGACGCTCTCGTCGCTGACCATGAATTGGTCGAGCGTCAGCGTCCCGTTACCGCCCGGCTCTCGCGGGTCGACCGCGCGGACGTCTATCGCGTCGACGTCGTCACCGCTGGCGGCGTAGACGGTCACCGAGCCGTTGCGCCGGGGCAGCGTCAACGTGGTTCGGTCCTCGCCGTCGCCGGTCACGCCGTCGCCCGGCGAGAGGTCGCCGAAACTGCTGTTGTTGAGCGCGTAGTCGACGCTCGCACCCGTGACGGGGTCGCCGCCCTCGCTCACGTTGACCGTGAGGTCGACGCTCGTCCCCTCGCTGGTGTCGAGCGTGCAGTCGGTGAACCCGGGGTCGCAGTCGAGTCCGGGACCCGACGCGTCGGTCCAGTCGACGTCGTAGGTGTCGTTGCCGCCGCCCCCGGAGCCGCCGTCGACGAACAGCTCGGCGGTCGCCTTCTCGCGGGCGAGCGGGGAGCGACTGATGTTGAACGCGACCCGTTCGGTGCCCGACTCGTCGGGGGCCTCGTAGACGAACGTGGCGCGACCGTTCGAGTCGGTCTCGGCCCGCGTCGGCGTCACGGGGGCCCCGAGGTCGCTCACGTTCACCGTCGCGCCCGGGACGGGGTTGTTGAACCGGTCGCGGACCTCCACCACGACCTGCTGGTTGCCGCCGGCCGAGACGCTGGCGTTGTCGCCCCGAGCGACCGTCACGTAGTGGGGGTCGACGCCGGTGACGCCGGTGCCGACGCCGACCTTCGCGAGTTCGAGTTCGTAGCTCCCCGGTTCGAGCACGACTCGGACCGCGCTCTGCCCGCCCGCGAGCGTGGCGGCCTCGACGGTCTCGACCCGCGACTGGTCGGCCAGCGAGTCGTTCCACAGCTCGACCGCGCTCGCCCCCGAGAGGCTGGTGGGGACGACCAGCGTGACCGGCTCGCTCGCGCTCTCGTTGCGGACCGTCACCGTCCGGGTGGCCGTACTGACCGGCTGGACGTCCACGCTCTCGGCCCCGCTGCCCGCTTCCGAGAAGCTCCCGTCGACCGCTACCAGCGAGATGCGGTCGCCCTGCACGAGCCGCTGGCCGCCCAGCGTGAGGTTCGCGCCCGCGAACCGGTTGTAGAGGAGGCCGTTCCGGTACACCGTTCTCGGCGGGTCCTGGTACTCGCTGTACTCGGGCTGGTAGACCAGCCCGGCGGTCGAGAAGCGGCGCGCGCTCCCGTTCCAGTAGTCGAAGACCTCGCCGTCGGCGACCGCGTTGTCGACGGTGACGTTGGCCGCCGCCGTGGTCCGGAGCGTGCCCGACGGCGGAGGAGGGTTCACGAAGACGGCCCGGACAGGGTACCGGGTACCCAGCGTGACCGTCGCCGAGCCGCCCGTGCCGGTGACGGCGGTCCGGCGGAGTTCGTTCCGGAGGTCCTGGAGTTCCGACTGGACCTGCTGGTTGTGGTTGAACTCCACCCCCTCGTTTTGCTGGGGCACGACCGTCGCCTGATAGAGCGAGAGAAGCACTATCAGGACCGCGAACAGCAGCACCGTCCCGATCTGGACGGTCACCGCGCGGTCGTCGGTACGGAATCGCACTATCGATTCCTTTCAGTCCTGGTAGTTAAAAATAGCGTCTGTTCCCTGCCGGGGCGCGGCGCGTCGGGCCGTGGCTGCCGACCCGGCGACAACGCTTTGGTCGCGGTCGCCGTGTCGGACCTATGGTCAACGCGTACGTGACGGTCATCACGGGGTCGGGGGCGTCTGCGGACGTGGCGTCGGCGATTCGGGAGCTCTCGGGGGTCGAGGCGGCCCACGTCGTCGCGGGGGACTTCGACGTCATCGCAGAGGTGAGCGTCGAGAACGTCCGGGAGCTACAGGCGGTCGTCACCGGCGGCATCCACGCCATCGAGGGCGTCGGCACCACGCGGACGTACGTCCAACTGGACTGAGCGAGTCACACCGCCGCGACCCACGCCCGGAACGACTCGGGCTGGTCGTACACCTGCCGGAAGATGCGCTCGACGCACTGGGCGACCCTGTCGGCGTCGGCCAGCGCCGACACGCGGACGTTGACGCCTTCGGCCGCCTCCGGCCGCGTGAGCTCGTCTATCGCGAACGCCGGGAACTCGCCGAGCACGTCCTTGAGTCGGTCGAGCTCCGCGTCGGTGCAGTCGAGGTTGAGCGTCCCGTCGCCGAACTGGACCCACGGCGGCGCTCGCTCGGCGTCGTCCTCGTCGCCCGCGGCGGCTCCCTCGTCCGCAATCGCCGCGGCGTCCCGGTCGGCTTCGAAGGTGACGAAGGCGCTTCCGCGCTCGCGGTGGGCGTCGATGGCCGCGGCGAACAGCGCCCGGCGCTCGGCCGGCTCGTCGGCGTCGAATCGGGTCATGCGCCCCGGTACTCGGTCCGCCCGGAAAAAAGGTGCCGGCGTGAGCCCGCCCGCTCGCGCGGTCGGCAGGCGGCCCCGGGTCAGTCGCGCTCGTCGTCGCCGGGGAGCCGACCGACCGCCCGCTCCCACCGGTCCCGGGCCGCCTGACCGGGGTCGGCGAACGGGTCGTACGCGACGTCCTCGGCCGTCCCGACGTGTTCGGGCCCGGGGTCGTCGGTCCGCCCCCGCCACGCGCCGACCGCGGTCGCGACCACCAGCGACGCGAGCAGGGCCGCCAGCGGGAGGCCGGCCGGGCTATCGACGGGCGACGCCACGAAGACCAACAGCGCCACCAGCCCGACCAGCTGGAACGCGTAGACGAGGAGGCCGAACGAGTCGCCCGACAGCTCGATGCTCCGGACCATCTCGTCCCGGGGCGTCGGACCGCGGACGAATAACTGTTTCCGAACCTCAGTTCCGGAGCGCCGACGTGAGCGCGACCGCCGCCACCAGCAGGAACACCAGCGCGGTCACCGGCTGGCCGCCCGACGCGAACAGGTAGACGGCGTAGCCCAACCCGCCCCCGCCGACCGCGACGACCGTGCTGGCGGCCGCGTGGGTCGCTTCGAGCCTCGTCGTGTCGGCCGCCGGACCGAGCTGCTCGCCCACGTTGATGGCCTGCTCGCCGAGGTCCCACGCCAGCACCGACCCCATCACGCCCGGCAGGAGGAGGTGGGGCGCGTCCGAGGTCAGGCCGCCAGCCAGCGCGCCGACCAGCAGCGCCGCCGCGCCCAGCGTGACCCCGCGTCGCGAACCGAGGACCACGCCGACCAGCAGGACGAGAACGCCCGCGCCGCCGGCCGCCAGCGCCAGCGACCCGGTGAGCGCGCTGGTGGCCCACGCCACCGCGCCCGCCGTGAGCGACAGCACCGACGAGAGTCGGGCCGGCGAGCGGTCTCTCTCGCGGCTCACGTGCCCACCTCCCTCGCGCTCGGGGCGCGGTCGCGCGCTCGCCCCGTCACGCTCGCCCCCCGGAGACGCGGGCGGTTCGGGCCAGCGCCACGCCGAACGGGTCGTCGGTGTCCCAGTCCACGACCCGGACGCCGGCGCGTCTGAGGTCGGAGACCCGGTGGGCGCGCTCGGCGCGGGCGAACCGCTGGCCCGCGGTCGCGGTCGCGGTCGGGTCGGGGCTGACGACCGTCACGAGGTGGCCCTCGGCGTCGAGCCGTCTGGCGACCGACGGTCCGACGTCGTCACACAGCGGCGTGACGAACACCACCTGCGTCGACGCCGGCAGCCGCTTGCGCAGCCACCTGATTCGGGTGGTCGGGTAGAACACCTCCTCGGAGGGGACCGCCGAGAACGACGGGTGGGTCGCCAGCAGGTCGCGGGCGCGGGCCCGCTGCTCGTGGCCCGACCCCGGCGCGAGCCAGCAGGTCTCGGGGCCGAGAGACGCCAGCCCGACCCGGTCGCCGGCGTCGAGCAGCTTCGTGACCATCCGGCCGGCCGCGTCGACGCCGTACTGGACCGCGTTGCGCTCGTCGTCGTCGCGGGCCAGATACGCCGCCTCGCGGGTGTCGACCACCACGACCACGCTGGCCGCCCGCTCCTCGCGGAACTCCACGGTGGTAAGTTCGCCCGTGCGCGCCAGCCGGTTCCAGTCGACCCGCGAGAGCGGGTCGCCGCGCCGGTACTCGCGGGTGGCGTGGAACTCCACGCCCGACCCGCCGTCGTCGGTGGTGACCCGGCCCGTGTACCGGGTGGTCTGGGCGCGCAGGGGCACGTCGACGGTCGTGCCGAGCTTGGGTACGCACCGCACGCCGGTCTCGCACTCGACCTCGGTCTCGACCTCGGTCGCGCCGCTGAAGTCCCGGGCGACGACGGTCACGGGACCGAACTCGTGGTCGCCGCGCTCGGCCGTCACGACGTACGAGAGGCGGGCGGTCTTGCCCGGCCGGAGCGCGGTCCCGAGCCGCGGCGACCCGTCGGTCACGGGGATGGCGTCGGGCACGCCGTCGACGATTCGGAGGTCGGGCAACATCGCGTCGCCGGCGTTCTCGACGGTCAGGTTGATCCTCACCTCCTCGCCCGGTAAGGGCTCGTCGTCGCTGACGGTCCGGGTCACGTCGAGGTCGACGTCGGGCGCGCTCGCGGTCCTGGCGTAGGCCGCGAACGCCACGCCGACCACGCCCGACAGCAACACCGGCGGGCGGCTGAACACGATGCCCAGCGCCCCCGCCAGCAGGGCGACCGCGCTGACGCCCAGCCACCGGTTCGTGGGGCGGATGGACGTCACGACTCGACCTCCCGCGCTCGGCCGGCCCCGGGCGACTCGTCGTCGCCGGAGTCGGCGGTCGCGCTCGCGTCGGGGCCGTCCGCCGCGTCGGTCCCGCCGGCTCCGGTCGCGTCGACGCCGGCGGTCCGGGCCACGGCGTCGGCGGTCCGGCGGAGCCGGAGCTGGAACGTCGATTCGGCGCTGGCCGCCAGCTTCAGCCGGTCGACCAGCGGAACGTTCGGGGCGTCGTCGCCGCCGAGGAACGCCGCCGCGTGGATGTCGTCGGTCCACGTCCCGTCCGCGACGCGCTCGCGGGCCGCCTCCCGCGAACAGTTCTCCCGCTCGGCGACCGCGGTGACTGCGGCCTCCTCGATGCGGTCGTGGAGGTCGGCACGCTCGCGGACGAGCACCCGACGCGGTCCCGACCGGAGGTCGGCCACCGTCTCGTCGAACTCGTCGCCGGGCGTCGGCACCGTCTCGACCGCCTCGACGTCCGGGGTCTCCGCGCCCCGGACGTCGCTGGCCCGTCGCGCCTGGACGGTCCGGGCCGCCTGCACCAGCGCGATCAGCCCCACGAGCAGGGCGGCGGCGTAGTCGACGCCGACGGCGGCCGCGAGCCCGGGCTGGACGACGAACAGGACGCCGACCGCCACGGCGGCGACGCCCACGGTCGTCAACAGGGGGTGTCCGCCGTCGTCGCGGCTCATCGGCGCTCACCCCGGCAGTCGCTCGGTCGGCTCCGGTTGGGGGGTCGATTCCGGCTCACGAGTCGCCCCCCGAATACTCGCGCTCGATGCGCCGGAGCGCCTCGACTGCGCGCCGTTCGCGCTCGTCGGTCGGCGACTCGCCGCCGTAGCGCACCGCCTCAAACAGCGAGGTGAGTTCGTCGACGTCCTCGCGGTCGAGGCCGGCGTCGACCGCGGCGGCGGCGAACTCCGCCGGCGTGCTCGACTGCGGGTTCGACACGTCGAGGTGGTCGGTCATCTCCCGCCACGCGCGGTACACCTCGTTGTCGACGTCGGCGCTGGACTCGATGCGGTCGGCGGCCGCGCCGGCGGCCTGTGCCACCGCCTGTACGTCCTCGGGGTCGGCGACCGCCCCGTCGGGCTCGGGGTCCGGGTCGTCGCCGCTCGAGGAGACGAAAAGCAGCGCGACGGCGGCCAGCAGCGCGACGCCCAGCCCCGCCATCAGCAGCACGGAGGGGTCGGTGACGCTGGTCCCGCTCCCGCTCCCGAGCGCGCCGCTGCCGCCGTCTGGGGCCATCGAGACGTTGCCCGGCTCGAACAGCGACTGGCTCGCGTCCCGGAGGGGCGTCGTACACGTGGTGAGAACCGCGTGAGCCAGCAGTAGCGGGACGCCCACCGGACCGACGAACGCCACGACGCCGAGCCCGCCCAGCCGGCGGTAGGCGACGTAGGCCCCGAGCCCGAAGACGCCGAGGATGGTCGCGATGGCCCACCACGTCCCGAGTTCGGGGATGCACGGCGCGAGCCGGGAGAACCCGCCGGGGGCCGACTGGTTGCCGAACTCGAACTCCGGCTGCTGGCCCCCGCTCGCGCCCGCATCGGAGTCGGGCGTGCCGAAACCGAAGCCGCCGGAGGAGTCGGTCACGACTGCGGAGTCGAGCGTCGCGGCCGCCAGCCCGATTGCCACGACCGCGAGCAGCGCGAGGACGACTGGTCGTACGGTATCGCGGTCCACGGGAGTCCGTAGCGCGATTGATAACTTAGGGGTTCCGCCTTCCGACTCTCCGCAGTGGATGCGGATTTCGGGGTCTCGCGGCCTCGGACGTAGCTAGCTAGCTTCTCCGACGCTCGACTCACGGATTTCGGACGAGAGAAGCTAGCTACTGCCGAGGCCAATGAGTGACTGCACAGCATCGCGACCGCACCGCGACGGCGAGCCTCACGCCGCCCCAGCCTCGGGGTGCACGGGCGCGCCCCTCCCTCGCGCGGCGTGGCGGACCACGAGGGTCCGCCAGCGCGCGCCGACGTGGAAAATGGAGCCAGCGCGCCAGTTGGCCAAGAAAGGAAAGCGAACGCCGTAGGGTGTGAAAGTCAGCGACCGCCGACGACTTCGCGTGCTCCGACTCGATTTCCGGCGACCGTCACGTTCCGTCGCCTGTCGGGGGTTCGTCTTCGCCGTCCGCGTCGGTCACTTTCCCGTCCTCGCGGTCGGCCGCGCGCGCCTCGGGGTCGCGGTCGGCCGGGTCGCCGTACCCGCCGCCGCCGGGGGTCAACACCGTCACGGTCGCGCCGGCGTCGACGTCCACCGTGGTCTTCGCGCCGACGCGCTCGCCGTCGATGCGGTTCTCGCCGAGCGCGCCCGACTCGCCGCCGGCGAGGCCCTGGGGCGCGTAGCGTCGGCGTTCGGTCAGCAGCGACACCGTGGCGTCGGTCTCGACCGTGACCGAGCGCGCGAGCCCCAGACCGCCCCGACGCTCGCCCGCGCCGCCGGTGTCCGGCCGGAGCGCGTAGCGCTCGACCCGGAGGGGGTACTCGGCCTCCAGCGCCTCGACCGGCGTATTGAGCGTGTTGGTCATCCCGACCTGCACGCCGTCCATGCCGTCGGCGTCGACGCGCGCGCCGAACCCGCCGCCGATGGTCTCGTAGTAGGTGAACGCGCTCGAACGGCTCCCGATTATCAGGTTGTTCATCGTGCCCTGTCCGGCCGCCGGCACGCGCTCGGGCACCGCGTCGGCCAGCGCGGCGAACAGCACGTCGGTCACGCGCTGGCTGGTCTCGACGTTGCCCCCGACCACGGCGGCCGGCGGGTCGGGGTTCACCAGACAGCCCTCGGGCGCGCTGACCGACACCGGGTCGTAGCAGCCGTGATTGGGCGGAATCTCCGGGTCCGTGACGCACCGGACGACGAAGTACACCGCGCTCTTGGCGACCGCCAGCGGCGCGTTGAGGTTGCCCGGCACCTGTTCGGCGGTGCCCGAGAAGTCGACCGACAGCGAGGTCCCGTCGACCGTGACCGCGACCTCGATGGGCACGTCGTCATCGCGCACGCCGTCGCCCTCCAGCACGTCGCGGGCGGTGTACTCGCCGTCCGGCAAGTCGGCCAGTTCCGACTCGACGCGCTCGCGGGAGTAGTCGATTACGGCGTCGAACGCCCCGAGCAAGCGGTCGCCGTGGTCGGCCAGCAGGTCGCCGACTCGCTCCTCCGCGCGGTCGTTGGCCGCCAGCTGTGCGCGGAGGTCGGCCCGGCGCTCGTCGGGCGTCCGGACGTTGGCGAGCAGGAGGTCCCGGACGTCCTCGTTAATCTCGCCGGCCGAGACGAGTCGGACCGGCGGGAGCCGCAACCCCTCCTGAAATATCTCGCGCGCGCCGGCCGGCATGCTCCCCGGTGCGGACCCGCCCACGTCGGCGTGGTGGGCGCGCGAGACCGCGTAGCCGACGATCTCCCCGTCGGCTTCGTCCGGCGCGAGCGGCGAGACCAGCGTCACGTCCGGGAGGTGGGTGCCGCCCGCGAAGGGGTCGTTGAGGACGAACGTGTCGCCCGGTTCCGGGTCGCAGTCCAGCACGGCCGCCACCGCCTCGGGCATCGCGCCGAGGTGGACCGGTATGTGTTCGGCCTGCGCGACCATCCGGCCCGCGGCGTCGAACAGCGCGGTCGAGCAGTCGCGCCGCTCGGTGACGTTGGGCGAGTACGCGCCCCGAATCAGCACCCGGCCCATCTCCTCGGCCACGCTTTCGAGTTGGTTGCGCAGGATTTCGAGTTCCACGGGGTCGAGGTCGGCGTCGGTCACGCGTCCACCTCCGAGACCAGCACGAGCGTCCCGTCCGCGCGCACCTCGGCGGTCCAGTCGGGCGGGACGACCACGGTGCTGTCGGCCTGTTCGCAGATCGCCGGCCCCGCGACCGACTCGCCGGCCGGCAGTCCGCCGCGGCGATACACCGGCGTCTCGCGCACCGCGCCGCCGAAGACGGCCTCGCGCTCGCCGACGCGGGCGTCGCCGTCGGCGCGATAGGCCACGTCCGGCGTCTCGCGCGCGACGGTCGCCCGGACGCCGAGGCCGACGAGTTCGACCGCCTCGTCCATCCGGTAGCCGTAGGCCGTCTCGTGGGCGTCGTGGAACCGGCGAGCGACCGTCTCGGGGTCGAATCGCTCGTTCACGTCGACCGACAGCTCGAAGCTCTGGCCCGCGTACCGGAGGTCCGCGCGCCGGGCGAGGTCGGCCGCCTCGGGGTTTCGCAGGTCCGTGCGCGCCTCGGCCGCGAGTTCGTCGAGGACCGCCTCGACCGCGCCGGGGTCGGCGTCGTCGAGTCGCGCGCGGTAGGTCCGGACCGCGTCGCTGGTCTCGTCGGCCGCCAGCAGGCCGAACGCCGACAGCACCCCGCAGGCTCGCGGGACCACGACCCGGCCGACGTCGAGTCGGTCGGCGAGCGCGGCGGCGTGCATCGGTCCCGCGCCGCCGAACGCCGCGAGCGCGAACTCGCGGGGGTCGTGGCCGCGCTCGACAGTGACCGCCCGGACCGCCCGCGTCATGGTGGCGTTGGCGACGCGGTAGACGCCCCGCGCGGCCTCGACCGGCCCCTCCAGTCCCGCGTCGTCTGCGAGTCCGGCGAGCGCGCGTCGGGCGGCGTCGGCGTCGAGCGAGAGTTCCCCGCCCAGCGCGGCGTCGCTCCCGAGATAGCCCAGCACGACGGCGGCGTCCGTGACCGTCGGCTCGTCGCCGCCCCGCCCGTAGCACGCCGGGCCGGGGTTCGCGCCCGCCGACTCCGGGCCGACCCTGAGCGCGCCCCCGGCGTCGACCCGCGCGATGCTCCCGCCGCCCGCGCCCACGGTCGTCACGTCCACCATCGGGACGCTCACGGGGTGGCCGCCGATTTCGGCGTCGGTGGTGCGCTCGACGCCGCCGTCCCGAACGAGGCTCACGTCGCTGGAGGTCCCGCCCATGTCGAAGGTGACGAGCCCGCGCGCGTCGGTGACGCCTTCGGCCGTGGCCGCCGCGCCGACCACGCCCGCCGCCGGCCCCGAGAGACAGGTCGCCACGGCGCGCTCGCGAACCGTCTCGGCGTCGGCGATGCCGCCGTTCGACCGCATCACCAGCGGGGTCGGCAGTCCGGCCGCGTCGGCGCGCTCGACCAACCGGCCCAGGTACTCGTCGATGGCGGGTCCCACGGCGGCGTCGACGGCGGTGGTCGCGGTGCGCTCGTACTCCCGGAAGGCCGGCAGCACCTCGTGGGACGCCGAGACGGGCGCGTCGAGTTCCTCGCGGAGGATTTCGGCCACCCGGCGCTCGTTGTCCGGATGGGCGTAGGCGTGGAGCAGCGAGACCGCCACGCTCTGGGCGTCCGACGCCTCGATTTCCGCCGCGAGCTCCCGGACATCCCGCTCGTCGACCGCGCGCTCGATGCCCTCCGGGGTCGCGCGCTCGTCGACCTCGAATCGCCTGCGTCGGGGGACCAGCGGGTCGGGCTTCTCGGCGTCGAGGTCGTACAGCGCGGGGCGGTCCTGTCGGCCGATTTCCAGCACGTCGCGAAAGCCCTCGGTGGTGACCAGCGCGGTCCTCGCGCCGGTCCCCTCTAGCAGGGCGTTGGTCGAGACGGTGGTCGCGTGCGAGAACGCGTCCACCGACTCGGGGTCGACGCCGGCCTTCTGGCAGGCCCGACGCAGGCCGTCGAGGACGCCCTCGCTCTGGTCGTCGGTCGTCGGCACCTTCGCGGTCACGAGCCGGTCGTCGCGGGTCAACACCGCGACGTCGGTGAACGTCCCGCCCACGTCCGCGCCGACGCGGATCGCGTCGGTCACGGACAGCCACCTCCCCTCGGTCGGTTCGCGCGTCGACGGTTCATGGGTGCGGACTGTCGCTACAGCCGGTAATAGTTGATGCTTGCAGCAGTCGCCGGCCGCGTCGGGTCGAGACGCCCGACGCCGACCACCCCAGATATTTCTAGATAAAGGTGGGATAATTTTATTAGATACGGGGGTGTGTATCTGTCTGCAATGTCACGCGACGTCACCACCTCGCTCGAATCGGAGTACGAACCCGCCCGCGACGAGACCGACCGGCGCGCCGTCGTCGGCTCGACCGGCTGTCACGTCAGCGACAAGCCGCTCTGCGAGAGCACTGGCGACGCCACCGAGATGGAGTTCTGAGCGGATTCGTTCCACCGCGGCGTCCTTCGCGGAGCGTGCGACGCCGCGGCTGTAAATATTAGAAACTAGTGGAAAATATTTATGCGTCTCCGGTATGTGTGTGCTAATATGTCGCAAGACATCACCGCGTCGCTGGAAGCAGAGTACGAACCAGAGCACGACGAGACCGACGAGCAGATCGTCGTCGGCACCTCCTGTCCGGAGTCCCTGAGCGTCCAACCGGCCTGCATGAACTCCCCCGACGACGAACTGCAGTTCTGAGTCCGGTCCGTTCCACCCACGCGAACCGAAGCGTAACCTCGCAGGCGGCTCGACGACCGCTTTTTCCGGTTACTCCAGCCGGGTCACGTTCGGGAGCTCGCGGCCCCGTTCGCGCGCCTCGAACTGGAGCGCGGCGTAGCCGACGCCCGAGAGGCCGGTGAACAGCCCGAACCGGGGGAGCATCGGGAGGTGGTTGCCCAGCGGAATCCGCCCCTCGCGCTCGGCGCGTTCGAGCAGGTTGCCGAACAGTTCCTCGCCGCGGGCCACGAGCTCCGGGTCCTCGAGCGTGTCGCCCGCGTCGAGCATGAACGCGACCCGGCCGGACGTCCCGCAGCACAGCGACGCTTCCAGACTCGGACGCGTGCGCAGGTCCCCGCGGAGCGCCGCCACGCCGTCGGCCAGCTCGTCCGAGCCAGCCACCCCGGCCTCGGCCGCGACGACGCGGCCGAGGCCGACGCCGGCAGCGCCGTTGCACCAGCCCCATATCTGGGTCTCGCCCGGGTCGTCGGCTACGCTTCGGGTGGTCCCGTCGCCCGCCCCGACCGAGTACCCGTCGCTCGCGTCGACGTGGCGCTGCCACAGGTCGAGGTCGAGTTCGAGCGCGTCGCGGCCGACCCGAGCGAACTCGTCGTCGCCGGTGACGCCGGCCAGTCGGACGAGCGCGGCCCCGATGCCCCCGACGCCGTGGGCGAACGCGAACCGGTCGTCGCCCGTGGTCGGGACGCGATACCCCGCCGAGGTCTCGGTCGTCGCGTCGAGCAGCCGCCGACCGCACCACCGCGCGCGGTCGAGCGCCGCGCCGTCGCCGGTCCGGTCGTGGACCGCGAGCTGGGCGAGCAACTCGCCGGCCGCGCCGCCGACGACGTCGAGGGTCTCGTCGGCGCGAATCTCCTCGCGGGTGGTCCGGCGGGCGACCTCGCTCGCGGTTTCGAGGAGGCCCGAATCCTCGAGAAACGCCCCGGCGGCCGCCAGCCCGTAGGCCGCCGAGCCCGTGCCGCGAGCGCCGCCGACGCCGAGGTCCGGCGGGTCCTCCTCGAAGGCCAGTTCGACCGGCTTCAGCACGCGCCGGGCGCGGCCCGCGAGGTCGTCGTCGTCCCGGACCGACGCGACCGCCGCGAGGAACAGCCCCACGCCCGGGTACCCCTCGTAGAGGTGTCGGGTCGGCTCCTGGAGCAGGAACGCGTCGGTCGGCGACAGCCGGGCGAGTTCGGCCCATCGATAGCTCCCGTCCGGGTACTCCGTGGTGGTCGTCGCGAGGCGGTCGACGACGTGCGAGACCGCCGCGCTGGGCGCGTCGATTCCCGCCGCCGACTCCTCGCGCCCGCCGGACGGACTCGACACCGGGCCGGGCACCTTCGAGTCGGTGAACGCCAAGTCGAGCAGCCGGAGCTGGGTCTCGGTCCAGTGTTCGTCGAGGTCGGCCACGCGCTCGCGGGCGTCGGCCAGCGGCGACTGGTCGACGAACACGCCCTGGGGCTCGCCGCGTCCGTCACGGAGCTGGTGGCCCGTCGCGTCGACCGTGAACCGGGGGACGGTGAACCGCCGGAGCGTCTCGCGCTCGGCGTCGACGAGCTTCCAGAGGTCGCCCTCGTCGTCGGTCGGGACGAAGATGCGGTACAGCGACTCCAGCGCGAGCGACCGCTCGATGCCCGACCGGAGCTGCGAGGAGTAGACGCTCTCGGTCAGCTTCGAGGCGTAGTGACCCGTCGGCCGGAGCAGGTAGCGAATCTCGCAGCCCTCGAACGCGCCCAGCGGCCCGTCGGAGGCGGCGAACGCCTCGCGGTTCGTCCGGACGACGTCGGCCACCTCGCGGAACCCCCGCTTGAGTTGTTCGACGTGGTCCGACACCGACCGTATCTCGCCGCCGCGTCGGGGCAGGTTGGTCCCGTCCGGGCGGTACGTGCCCTCGAAGGTGAGCTCCATCGCGTCGGTGTTCGGGTCCACGAACGTCGGCGTCTCCTGGCCGGCCTCGACGTCGTCGAGTTCCGCGAGTCCGCTGTTGGTCAGCACCTCGGCGTCCTCGTCGCTCAGGCTGCTGGTGAACGGGACCAGCACCGTCTTGAGTATCGAGTCCGCGACGAGCGACGACAGCGCCGGCGAGGACGGGTCGTCGGTGGTCTCGAACTCCGGGGAGAGCGCCATCTCCTGGTCGACGATGACGGGGTACTCGCCCATCGCCACCACGTTGTCCTGATGCAGGTCGGTCGAGTCGAGCGCGAACGCCAGCGCGACGAGTCCGCCCATCCGCTCGTAGTAGCGCTCGACCGCCCGCTCGGAATCGCACTCGCGGTGGTCGACCAACTCCATCCAGCCGTACGTCCCCCTGTCGAGGAGGTTCGGGACGTAGAGGTCCGGGATGGCGGCGTTCGCGTTGGTCCACTCGAGGACCGTCCCGAACGCCCGCTCGGTCTCGACCGACCGGGGCTTGTAGACGACCGAGCAGTCCCCGGCGAACTCGACGCCGAAGACGATTTCCCCGTCGCCGTGCGGGTCGTCCGACAGCGCCGTCACGTCGGCGACCGCGCCGAGGTCGTCGCCGTCGGTGAAGGTCCGCGCGAGCGCGTCCCGGTCGGCCGCGATGCGGTCGGCCAACCGGCCGGCCGACCGGAGCCACTGGTCGGTGACGTCGCCGAGCAGCCCCAGCAGGACGGGATAGGTCTCGAAGACGGCCTCGTAGTCGGCCTCGCGGTGGCGCGCGACGAACTCCTCGTACACCTCGGTCGAGTCCGCGCGCTCGCCGAACGCCACGTCGGGGTACTCGGTCCGCTGGTGGGCCTTGAACAGGATGAACAGCGGGTGCTGGAACACCTCCGTCAGGCGCTCGAACAGCCGGTCTTCGAGCGACTCGACCGCCGAGGGAGCGAACCCCGGGCCGAGGTCGAGGCGCTCGCTCGCCGCGCCGACCAGCGGCGCGAGCAGGTCCACGAACGGCGAGTCGGCGTGGCGCTCGACCAGCGAGCCGACCCTCTCGGGGGGAAGTTCGACCGCGCGGTCGACGACCGCCTCGGCCGTCTCGAAGTGGGCGGGGATCCCGACAGTCGCCGGCGTCGCGTCCGGGTCGGACGACGAGTCGGCGTCGTCGCTGGGAGTCGAATCCGGGTCGCCGGTCGATGCCGCTCGTAGCCGCTCGCGGACGTCCTCGACGGTCAGGTCCGCGAACGACAGTCGCTCCCGGAACGCCTCCTCGGAGTCGAACGCGTCGCGCCAGTCGGCCAGCAACTCGTCGGGGTCGTGGCTGTCGGGCAGTTCGGCACCCTCGTCCGGGTCGAGGTAGGCGTCGAGCGGCCGCGACCGGGCCGCACAATCGGCGAGTAGCGTTTGTCGCATCGATATTCGAGAATGAGAACGACATAATTTAAGAATTGTGCAGCCTACGTCCCGAGGAAGAACCGATTGGAAATACTCGGCCGATAGTAACGAATAATATCAACCGGTCGAACGACTCAGTATGAGCGTCGACCCGAAGGCGGGTGGCGTGCTGGCGCTCGCCGGCAGCGCGACCCTCGGCGCGGCGACCGCGTCGTACTACGCCGACCTCTGGTTCGGCGCGGTCGTCGCGGTCCTGACCGGCGTTGTCGCGGCCGGCAGCGTCCTGTTCCCGCGTGCGATGGCGCACCTCGTCGGCCCGAATCGGAGCCGCTGGGCGTCGGTACTCGGTGTCGTCGCCGTCGTGGTCCTGTTCACGCCGCGTCGGTCGTCGGTGTTCACCACCGACCACCTGTACGCCACGATGTTGTTCCTGCTGGGCGTGCTGACCTGTGGCGTGGTCGTCGGCGTGGGCATCCAGCGCGAGTCGTGACGGGGCGGACGCGTCGGAGGTCGCCGGCCGTCCCGTGCGGCACGTCGGCGACGGTCTCCCGACGAACAAATAGTCGCGGACGCTATGTTTTAACCATATCCTAAAACTTTAAATTTAGTAGCGCAGAACACCGGGCCATGGACGACGTCTCACCGGAACTCGACTCGGTCGGCGACGACCCGCCGCTCGAAGGCGACGACCCGCTGGGCCGACCGGACGAATCGGTCGAAACGCCGTCGCAGGAGGTGCGAGTTTCGCCGCCGAAACCGCCCGACGACCCCGACGCGTGGTACGCCGAGTCGGTCCGCACGCAGGACGAACTCCACCCGGGCGTGGTGGCGACCATCGTGGAGACCGACGACGGCTTCGACTACCGGATTCGCGAGCCCCCACTGTCGCCCGCCGGGCGGGACGCGCTCGACCGCGTGGAGGAGTACTTCGCGGACGCCAACTTGGCGCGACCGCTCACCCGCGAGGGCGCGAGCGAGCGGATGGAGGCGGGGTTCGACCCGAAGTACCGCCGCATCGTCGACCGACTGACCGACCTGCCGCCGGGCGAGCGACGCCGGGTCGAGTACTACGCGCTCCGGGACCTGCGGTGTCTGGGCGAGCTGACGCCGCTGGCGCTCGACGACGGCATCGAAGTGGCCGACGCCGCGGGCGACCGACTGGTAGTCCACACCGACGACTACGCGCCGGCCGACACCCACTTGCCGGCCGACGCCGACCACCTCGAACGGTTCGCCAGCGAGCGCGTCGAGACCCACGCCGTCGAGTTCCGGGCGTTCCGGGTGCCGGTCGTCGTCTACCGCGAGCACCTGCTGGCCAGCGACTCGTTCACGACCAAGTACGCGGTCCAGGAGCCCGACCTGCTGCCGGGCGACGAGGAACTCATCAGGGAGTGCAAAGAGCGCATCTGGGAGTTTACACCGAGGTTAATAACCCACCCGTGCGTCACCACGATGCAATGGCCCAGAACCGCGCCCGCAAACTCAACCGCCTCCAAGACCAGATCGAGGCATCCGACACGATCACCGAGCACGACCGCGAACTCCTCCAGGCGTTCGACGACCGACTCGCCCTCCTGAAAAGCGAATACGCCACCGCGACGCGGTACAAACTCCTCCAGTACACCGCCATCATGGCCGGCCAGTCCCAGGAAATCCCACAGGAAGCGCTCCCGGACGTCGAACTCGCCGACGTCGTCGAGGACCGCGACGCCGCCGAGGAACTCGTCCGCTGGATTCACGACCGCTACGACAACGAGGAATCCAACGCCGGGTTTCGACGCGCCCTGCGCACGTTCGCCCGCCGCGCCACTGACGGCTCGGATATCCCCGAGAGCGTCGAGTGGGTGCCGACGACGCTCAGCAACAACTACGACCCGAGTCCGAACCCCCGCGACATGCTCCACTGGGATGCAGATGTCTTGCCGATGATCGACAACACACTGAATGACCGGGACGCGGCCCTGATCGCGGTCGCGTGGGACTCGGGGGCGCGCGGCGACGAACTCCACCAGCTTGAGGTCGGTGACGTCACCGACCACAAGCACGGCCTCCAGCTTACCGTCCAGGGAAAAACTGGTCAGCGAACGGTCACACTCATCCCTTCGGTGCCGTTCCTCCAGGAGTGGCTCGCCGACCACCCCGACAGCGGGGACAGGGACGCCCCCTTGTGGTCGCGGCTCAACAGCCCGGAGAGTGTGAGCTACGAGACGCTGTGGAAGGCGGTGACGCGGGCGGGCGAGCGCGCCGACATCGAGAAGCCCGTGAACTTCACGAACTTCCGGAAGAGTTCGGCGAGCTATCTCGCGAGCCAGGGGATGAGTCAGGCGCACCTGGAAGAACACCACGGCTGGGTGCGCGGGAGCGAGGTCGCAGGCCGATACGTCGCGGTGTTCGGCGACGAGGCCGACAACGAACTGGCACGGATTCACGGGAAAGAGATCGCCGCCGAGGATGAATCCCCGGACCATGCGCCCGTGCCGTGTCCTCGGTGTGGGGAGGAGACGCCCCGCGAGAAGGACTTCTGTATTCACTGCCGGCAGTCGCTCGATCTGGAGGTCAAGCAGCTGCTCGACAGAGTGAAGGAGACGCTCGACGACGAACTCGTCGAGGCTGACGACGCTGGTGACCGGGAGGATCTCGTTCGTGCGCGCCGGACGCTCGACGAGAAGCCCGGTGTGATGGACCGGAGCGAGCTTCATGAGTTGGCGTCCTCCTTGGAGGATTGAAGCACGAGTTCAGCGATGCGGCCGACGTCGGAATCGTCGTCGTACCGGTCGGCGAGCCGTTCGAACACGGACTGCTCGTCGTCGGTCAACGCGTCACGGTCGCTGGTGGTGTTGGGGGTACTGGTCTTACTCATTTGACTCACTCTCCTTCGGCTGGAAGGCGAGCAGTTCGTTCTCGGGGTTGTCCGTCCGCACTTCGAGGATCGTGTCCTCGCGGGTGTTGAGGTAGACCGCTGGCCCGATGTTCTCGGGTACGGGCTCGCCGCGCTGGCTGTCGTAGTAGAGGCCGGTGCCTGTGGCGCGACCGACGAGTCGGCCTTCGCGCTCCTCGGTGGTCACGCGGTCTTGGTGGTCGTCGTGGTGGGGGTCAAGCGGGTCGCGGTCGTCGACCTCCTGTTGGACGCGGACGTACGCCCCCTTGAGAACGGACCATGGTTCGTCGTGGAGGTCGCTCCACGACCACGCCGTCCCGTCGTCAGTCATCGGCAGAGCCTCCGGTTGGACTGTCGAGACTCGATTGCGGGCTGACGATGTCCGCGTCCGGCCTGGTGTGATAGATGCGAGCGACAGATTTCGGAATCCAGACACCGGCGTTCCCCTGCCGGACGTAGTGAGCTTTCTCCGTCTCGCGCTCAGAGACGGCCTCGGCGACGAAGACGTGGTCGCTCTGGCCGACTGGGGTGAGGGGTTTCTCCTCGGCGAGCCACGTGGGGAGCCAGAACGCGAGTTGGTCGTCGCTCGCGGGGAGGACACTGGCGAGGGTGTCGGCGTCGACGAGGTCGAGGTCGCTGTCGCTGACGAGGTCGCTATACGAGTCGACCGTGACCTCAGGCATCCCCCGCACCTCCCGAGCGGTCAGTGTCCGTACTCGACTTATCAGCCAGCGCCGCCTCAACCTCGACGCGCTCCGGACACGCCAGACACTCGACCGTTTTCCCCGGAACGTCCGACGGAGCGACTTGCCGATGCGGGGTTTTCTCTCCGCACCACTCGCACTCGCGGTAAGTTCCGTCCGTGGACGTACCGCCGTCAGCGCGCACCTCACCGGTGTCGCGCTCGCGCTCGTCGCCGAACTGGCTCTCGTCGACGTGGACGAGCGCGACCTCGTTGGCCTCGCGGATGTCGCCGAGGAACTGCTGGCGGCCCGCGACCCCCGTGTTGCGATGCTCGTGCGTGAACTCCACCGCGCCCTCGCGGACTCGGCAGTCGACCGGGAACAGCGACCCGCCGACGCGATGCCCGCCGTCGATTCGGACGACGAGCACGTCGACGCGTTTCAAGGCGACGTAGAAGTCCATGGACCGGGTGGCGACCTGCCGGCCGTCTTTGTGGCGGAGGACGCGCTGGCAGGGACTGCTGTGGTCGGCCGCCCGCACCAGCGCCTCGTAGAGCGTGTCGGCAGGCATGGGTTAGAGCACCTCGTTGACCTGCTCGTGGCGGTCGGCGAGCGCTTCCAGCCGGCTCGCGGTCTCTCGAAGTTGCTCGGGCGACGGGTCGTACCGGCGGACGACGGCACGGAGTTCGTCGCGGAACTCCTCACTCGACTCACCCATCGCTCTCACCACCGTCCGTGACCGTCACCGAGTCCAGCTGGTCGAGCTTCCGCGTCGCCCGCGACTCGGCCTCCGCTTCGACCTTGTCGAGGCACGTGATACACAACTCGCGGCCGTCCGGGCCCTCGTGCAGGCCCTTCTCGGGCTCCCGGCCACACCCCTCACAGACCTCCGACTCTTCGTCGTCTATGTCTTCGGTTTTGGCGTGGTGGAGCACCCACTTGCTGAGGTAGTCGACGAACTCGCCAGTATCCCAGTCTTCGTAGGCTTCAACGTAGCCGGTGCCCGCCGCGAGGTATGCTTTCGCGTGGGTGGTCTCGTGCCGGTGTTTGACGCCGAGTTCGTTGAGAGGTGTGTGGCTGAGTTCGCGGCCGAGGTCTGGGTCTTCGTCCACATGGCTTCCGTAGAGTGCGCCTTTCTCGCCGCCTTCGCCGACGTTCCGGCCACGGAACCCCAATTGATAGACGCTGGGCTCGGCAAAATCGTCAAGGAACCCACGGAGGTCGAGTTCGACGCGCGTCGGGTAGTCAATAACCGCTTGCGAGGCGACGGTCCGTACCCAGTCGTCAGTCGCAACCATCCAGCCGCCTTTAAGGATGAGCCAGTGCCCGAACTTCGCTCTGTGCCGGAACTCCGTACTGGACTTGACGCTTACGGTGTCGCCAGCGTCGTCAACAGTTGCACTGTCTTCTTCAACTTCTTCTCGCAGCATTGCGACGCCGCGTGCGTACGGGATCTCTTTCTCAGGCGAGGTGTCTTTCACGCGGCACGTGTACGCCCATTCGTGGTCGCCTGCGAGCGTCTTCTGACTGGCCGAGGAACCGATACTCTCGATGTCGAATTCGATGCCGAGACCTGCCGCGTAGATTCGCCCCCGGTTCATCACTCGCCACCTCCCGTGTCGCCGTCGAGACAGTTGAGCAACCACTGCACGCGCTGGTCGAGGAGCGCCCAGCCCTGGTCGGTGAGCGAGTAGACGTTCGTCCGCTGGTCGCGCTCTTGTTTCTCGACGAGACCCTTGTCGACGAGCGTGTCGAGGTTCGGGTAGAGGCGGCCGTGATGGACCTCCGCGTCGTAGCGTGCGTCGAGGGTGTCCTTGAGCGCGAGCCCGTGCGGGCGGGAGCCGGTGTGGCGGTCGTCGCGGTAGCGGCCGTGTTCGTAGCCGGCGATGACGACCAGGAGGTCGTGCTGGAACCGCGTCAGATCGTCCGCATGGACGGCCGTCATCGCGTCCCCCCGTCCATCGAGACGGTCGCGCCGCAGAGCGTGCAGCGCTCCTCGATCACTGCGCGACCGCGCAGGTCGGTGCGGCCGTACCGCCGCGTCCGGGGGTGCGAGCACCACGTGCCGACGCGTCCGCCGTCGGTTGCGACGGGCTGGCACTCCGGACAGGTCGACGGCAGTTCTCGTGGCGGGCCGTAGGCGACGTGCCCGCAGTCGTACTGCCGGTTCAGACACTCCGTGTACGGGTTCTCGGGAGCGAGGTTGAGCACGTACTCGCGGCCGCGCTTGTGGAGGATCGAGATCCGTTCCTCGGCGTCCTCGTCGTACTCGCTGGGGTCGATGGCGTCGAGGCTCCGCCCGGTCGCGTGCTCGAACGCCACCGCGTAGTCGGCCGTCCACCGCCGAGACCCACTCGGAAGCGTGACGGCGTAAACGTGGTCTCGCTTCTTGCCGGCGCGGGTGCCGCCGTCGGTAACGAGCCGGGGGCGGTCGTCGGTGTCGGTATCGTTATTCGGGTCGGGTGAGAACTGTTCGACTGGACGGGGACTCGGGTGTGAACAACCTCCCGTCTCCGCGGTCGCGCTGTCACGCGAGCGCGTTTTCTGCGAGGACTCCGTCTGCGAGTCGGTGGTGTCTCGGTCGCTACTGGGTCGACCGGCTGGTTCCGCTGTCGTATGGGGCTTATTTTTAAGACCCCTGATAGTGTCGTTCGACATGGCTTCTAAACTCCGTCGTAGGGTTGGAAGCCAGTCCGGCGTGCTTGTGACACGTCGGGCACCTTTTGAAGGCGACCCGAGAGGACTTGCTTCCAGTTGGAACGTTTTACTACAGGCCCATAATGTTACTGGTGGTAGCCTCCCTTTGTGAGGATGCCGACAGCCCTATCTGGGATGCTACCAACAGTATCATGTATGGCCCGCTTTTCGGATAGGATGATGCTGCTGCAGCTCCCGACGGATCAGATGATCCTCGAAGAGCTGCAGGACGGTCGAAATCTCGGGGCTAACATCGCCGAAGACATCGACCGACACCGAAAGACGGTGACTAAACGCCTGAACCAGCTCGAAGACTACGAACTCGTACGGAATGTTGGTCGAGGCGTCTACGAGATCACGTTGCGCGGCGAAATCGCTCTTGCGAACATCGACGAGTACGACCGCGAGACGACAGCGCTGGAAGAGCTTATCGAAGCAGAACACCAACGCCAAAGCTCGGACGAGTCGTCGTAGCATTACTCGGTCACGCTCGTTGGAGTTGGGCGACGATATCCTCGACCCAGTCTGGTTCGTCGACGTCAGCGAGTTCGCCGTCTGCATTCCAGCTGGTCACGACCTCGTACTTCCCTGATTTCGTGACGTCAAGCCGGAGCTTCGGACCATTTTCGGCGTCGAGGTCGACGCGTGCCCCACCCCCGGAGAGCGGTTTGACATCTTCGAAGCCGACCTCGGTGCCGTCGTACGCTTCGATGATTTCCGACTGTGGCATACATGTCGGTCGAGGAGCCGTATCTGCTTAAAAAGAGGTTGTATTTCCGGCATCGTCACTCTCGACACTCTCGACACACATCCCCGAATCCAGTGACGGCGTAACCGACTCGTCGACCACTCGATACACCCGACTTTTCGAATCGCCCACCGCCTCGACCAGCTCGTACTCGACGAGCTTCCGCAACTTATTCCGCCGCGACCGCCGCCCCACCGGCGTCCGCTCACGCCCATAGTACATCTGCTCACCCACCGCATCGTACCGGTCGTGAAGCTCGCCCGCCGGCACCTCGCCGGCCTCGTGCACCAACCCGTACAGAACATGATGATGGAACGTGAGCGAGTAGAGCTTCGACCGGCGAATCCGATGCTGGGCGCGCTCGTAGGCGTCCTCGATGTCCGTGTCGTGAATCCGGGCGTGCCCTCGCTCAGACGCGACCTCCGCAGCGGCCCGAAGCACCTGAATCCCTGAGCGTGCGACGCCCGCGACCTCGTCAGCAATCCCCCGCAGCTGGTCGTCGGAGACCACACTCGGCCGGAGCCCGACGTTCGCGCGCGCTCGCAGAATCGACGAGAGCTCGTCAACCCCATAGCGACCGAGTTGGATCGGTCCCGAAACGGCGCGACGGACCGCGTCGGGCGCACGCGAGAGCCAACGCTGCGGGTCGTGGACGACCGCGATGAACGACACCAACGGCACGTCGTCCAGAACATCGAGGACGTCGGTCTCGGGGAGTGAGTCGGCTTCGTCGAGGACGAGAATCGCGGGCTGGTCGACGGCCTCCCGCAGGGCGACGCGGAGATCGTCGACGGACGCGGCGTCGGTGGCCGAGTGGCCGGGGAGGTCGTCGAGCGCGGCCTGCAGGACGTCGGTTGTGGATTCGCCGAGGCACTGGATGTGGGTGTGGGCGACGGTGGCGAACTGGTCGAGTTTCCCGAGGGTGTGGCGGGCGAGCGCGGTTTTGCCGACACCGCTGGGGCCGGCGAGGAGGACGTCGGCGGCGGGTCGGCCGGCGAGTGCTGGGTCAAGCGCGTGTGAGAGGTCCTCGATTTCGGCCTCCCGGTGTTTGAGTTCACGGGGGAGGTGGTCGTCGCGGAAGACGCGCGGGTCGGTTATCATGCGTGGAAGACATGAACGCGGGTATATAAATCGCGGCGGCACTTCCGGAACCTGTGACAGGACCGGGAAAAGAGCTCTCGGTCGCCGCGTCAGTCGCCGACGGCGACGCGGTCGTGCACGCCGGCGAGCGGGCACGCCTCGTCATGCACAATCTCGAAGAGGTCCTCGTCGGCGTTTCCACAGGTGCAGACGAAGCCGAGGACCTCGCCTTCGCAGAGCCCGCCACGGCCTTCGGTTTCCGCACTCTCGATGACGATGAACTCGGTATCTGGGTCGAGCTCGGGCGCTGGGTCGTCCGGCGCGGGTTGGAGACCGTCGTAGTGCTCGCGGCCGTGCTGGCCGGCGAGCGAACACGTCTTCTCGTGCCAGATTTGGTCGCGGGTCTCGTCGGTCTGCCGGCACTCCGCACAATAGTAGCCGACGACCTCGCCCTCGACGTAGTCGGGCGGATGGGATTCGGAGGCGACGAGGCGCTGGACTTGGGTGCCGTGGAGGTCTTCGCGAACGACCTTCAT
>NZ_SBIU01000003.1 GCF_004765805.1 Halorussus halobius
GCTGGCGACGTGGCGCCAGCAGGGACGCAACCCATACGAGGAACTTACGCGGGTTGTCCACGACAACGAAATGATCTCACGAGAGCAGACTGTGCCGGTTGTTGAGACCTCGGGGTAAACACGTACCGTAGTCATATCTCAGGCCACTGATTTCGGCCGCGCGATTGAGGCTCACGTCGCCCGTCTTGTAGCGTTCGACCGCGAGTTCGACCCGGAGTTCCGGGCGTTTGTCGAGGAGCGCGCGGAACGCCTCCTCCAGAAACTCCTCCTCCGAAGCGAACCGTCCGGACCGCCGAAGGAGGTCGATATCCCGCTTGATTTCGCTCATGGACTGAGTAGCTTCAGTGTCCCCAGTACCGTCTCGGGCTAATAAAAGCGGGGTGGACAACAGTCTACAGGTACGAGGCGTCCCACCGCACCGGCTTCTTCTGGTTGCCGCAGTCGTTGCACTCCAGTCGCTCCATCGAGTCCATCGCGGTGTCGAAGCTCTCGCAGTTCGAGCAGAACCAGCCGTAGAGTTCCTCGCCGTCCTCGTCGGTGTAGGCCGCGTAGAACGGCGCGTCCGACCCGCGCTCGCTCTCGGCCCAGTTGACGTAGAGGGTCCGGTCCTCGAACTCGCGGGGTTCGTACTTCACCCGTCCCTCGTGGACGTAGAGGTTCTCGACGTACGTCTCGTCGCCGATGGTCGTCTCGCGCTCGCTGACCTTCTCGAAGCCGTTGGCCTCGTAGAAGCCACAGCCGCGCTCGTTGGCGGCCAGCACCTCGGCCGCGATGCGGTCGACGCCGCGCTCCGAGAGGGTCGCCTGCGTGTGGTTCAGCAGCGTGCTCCCGACGTTCTGCTCGCGGTCGTCCGGGTCGACGTGGAGCCAGAGGACGGTACCGGTGCCGTCCGCGACGAGGCTCTGGGAGAAGCCGACCACCTCGTCGCCGGCCACCGCGACGACGTACACCATCCCCTCCTCGGCGAGTTCGGCGTCGAGGGCGTCCCCGCCGTACCAGTTGTCGACCGCCGCCTCGATTTCTCCGTCGTCGAGGACGTGGTCGTAGGAGGCGCGGAGCGACTGGAGCGCGACGCTCCGAATCCCCTCGGCGTCCCCCGACTCGGCTTCGCGGATTTCGATGCCGTCGGACTCGGCCTTGCTCTGACCCATGGACCCGTCCTACCACGTTCTCACTGATAAGCGTTGCACCCGATTCGGGAAAATTGGCGGGTAATTGGACGTTCAGTCGAGTATATCTCGAAAATCGACACGAACGTCGCAACTCGGGGATTTCGATTGGCGAGCGATGCATCCGGAAGCCCCGTCCGGCTTCGGTAGCGTTTTGCTGTCGGGCGGCCATTCCGGCGACATGGACTCCGCACTCGTCGTCGGCGGCACGCGATTCATCGGTCGCCACCTCGTCGAGGAACTGCTCGCACACGACTACGACGTCACCACCTTCAATCGCGGGAACCACGACGACCCCTTCGCCGAGGAGGACGCGGTCGACCGCGTCGAGGGCGACCGGACCGACGAGTCGGCCCTGAAGGCCGCGAAGCTGTCGGTCGAACCCGACGCCGTCTTCGACTGCGTGGCCTACGAGCCCGGCGAGGTTCGGACCGCGACCGAGATATTCTCGGACGTCGACGCCTACGTCTACATCTCCAGCGGCGACGCCTACGACGCCGAGGAGGTGCCGAAGCGCGAGGGCGAGACGCCGTTGCGGCCCTGCACGGACGAGCAGGCCGTCGACGACTCGGGCGAGACCTACGGCAACCGGAAGGCAGAGGGCGACCGCGCGGTGTTCGAGGCGGCCGAGCGCGGCGTGAACGCCCACAGCGTCCGCCCCTGCATCGTCTACGGCCCGCACGACTACACCGAACGCCTCGACTACTGGATAGACCGCGTCGCCAACTACGACCGAATCGTCGTGCCGGGGGACGGCGACAACCTCTGGCACCGCGCCTACGTCGAGGACGTGGCGAGCGCGCTCCGGGTCGTCGCCGAGGAGGGGACCCCGGGCGAGGCGTACAACGTCGGCGACCGCCGCGTGGTCACCATCGACGAGATGGTCGACCTCGTCGCGGACGCGCTCGATACTTCCGTCGACGTGGTCCACGCGGGCGAGCGCGAACTCGCGGCGGCGGACCTCTCGCCCGACGACTTCGTGCTGTATCGGGACTACCCCCACGTCCTCGACACCGACAAACTGGCCGCGCTGGGGTGGGAGTCGACCCCGCTCGACGAGGCGATGGCCCACACGGTCGACGAACACCTCGACAGCGACCGCGACGGGAGCGACTACGACCCCGGCCGGGACGCCGAGGAGCGCGTGCTGGGCGTGCTGGACACGGTGTGAGTCACCGTTAATCTCATCCGGAACCGCTCGCAGGGGCGCGCTACCGGTTTCAGGTAGCTGATAACAAACACCGCTCCGGACCTACGGTGGTCCATGTCGCGGACGCATCGCGGTCGAACGCCGCTCGACGGGGTTCGGCGATGATACGCGAGGCCATCCTGGTGACGGTCCGGGGAGTCGGCGTCCTCCTGTTGACGGCGGTCGAGGTCACGGCGCTGTCGGTCTGGCTCGGCATCGCGATCGACGCGCCACCCGCGTCGGCCGGCCTGGCGGTGGGCGTGGGCGCGCTCGCTGCCGGGATGCTGGTCGCCGGCCTGCTGTCCTACGTCACGGTCAACGGCTGGGGTCGTCCGATTCCGGCCCGGACCGTGGCGGCGCTGGCGCTGGTCGGGACCGCGCTGTGGGTCGGCTGGCTCGCGGCGGTCCAGTCGGCCGACGGGTTCGCGGGAATCGTTGCCGCCGGGGTCGGACTCGCGGCCGCGCTCGTGCCCCGCCACTCGGTCGCCGACAGCGCGGTCCGAGGGCGGCGACTGCTCGGCTCGCTCGTCCAGCGCGCGACCATCGGCCTCGCGGTGCTGGAGGCGGCGGGTGCGACCGCGTGGTTCCTCGTCGTCACCGGCACCGTCCCCGTCCCGGCGTGGGTCGCGCCGGTGCCGCCGTTCTCGCCCGCCGCCTTTGTGGGCCTGCTCGTCCTAGCGGCCGTGACGTTCGTCAAGCACCTGCTGGCGGTGCGCCACGCGCTCCGACCGACGCGGCAGTCGAGCGACGCCGGGTGGGGTTCGTCGCGGGGGACGCTCCGGGAGTAGGCTCGCTCCGTGCGCCCAGAGCGGGACGGGGAGCCGCGGGCCGGCCCTCCCGGAGAGGTAAACTGTTTTGCCCGCCCGCGAGAGACTGGTGAGTATGTTCGACAAGTCGACGTGGATTCGGCTCCCGCGCAACGTGGTGGTCGGCCACGGCGTCCTCGACCGGACGGTCGAGGCGGTGTCGGAGCTCCACCTCCACGGGCGGCCGCTGGTGGTCACCAGCCCGACGCCCCGCGAGGTGGCGGCCGACCGCGTGGCGGCCGACTTCGAGGCGGCCGGCGAGGACCCCGCGCTGGTCGAGATCGAGACGGCCAGCTTCGAGGCGGTCCAGCGCGTCATCGAGGTGGCCCGCGAGGCCGAGGCGGGCTACCTCGTCGGCGTCGGCGGCGGGAAGGCCATCGACGTCGCCAAGATGGCGAGCCACGACCTCGAAACCGGCTTCGTCTCGGTGCCGACCGCCGCCAGCCACGACGGCATCGTCTCGGGCCGGGGGTCGGTGCCGGAGGGCGACACCCGCCACAGCGTCGCGGCCGCGCCGCCGCTGGCGGTCGTGGCGGACACCGAGATTCTGGCCGACGCGCCGTGGCGGCTCACCACGGCGGGCTGTGCGGACATCATCAGCAACTACACCGCGGTCGAGGACTGGCGGCTGGCCAACCGGCTCCAGAACGTCGAGTACTCCCACTACGCCGCCGCGCTGGCCGAGATGACCGCCGAGATGCTGGTCGACAACGCCGACTCCATCAAGCAGGGGTTAGAGGAGTCGGCGTGGGTGGTCGTGAAGGCGCTGGTCTCCTCGGGCGTGGCGATGTCCATCGCCGACTCCTCGCGGCCCGCCTCGGGCGCGGAACACCTCTTTTCCCACCAGCTCGACCGGATGGTCCCCGACGCCGCGCTCCACGGCCATCAGGTCGGCGTGGGCACGATAATCGCCGAGTACCTCCACGGCGGCAACTGGGAAGGCGTCCGAGGCGCGCTGGCGACCATCGGCGCGCCGACCACGGCGGCCGAACTCGGCGTCGACGACGACACGGTCATCGAGGCGCTGACCTCGGCCCACGAGATACGCGACCGCTACACGATTCTGGGCAACGGGATGAACGAGGCGGCGGCGGTCGAGGCCGCCGAGACGACGGGCGTCATCTGAGGTGTCGCTTCGGGTCGCTGCGCGCCGGCCTCACGTTCCGGTTCGGCGCGGGCTGGCGCGCTCTCTCGTGAGCGCGCCAGCCCGTGCGAGGTCTGCGCAAGCGAAGCGCGCGCAGGCTCGTCGGAGCGTGTCTCCGACGGTGGCGGGGCGCGTTCGTGCGCCCCGAGGCTGGGGAGGTGTGAGGCTCTCGCGGTGCTGTGCGGTTTCTCATAGGCCTCGGCAGTAGTTCGCTCGGAACTGACTCCGGAGTCGACACCGACGCGAAGCTAGCTACTGCTTGAGCCTAGGGGACACCGCACAGCACCGCGACCACTACCGCATCCGCGACCACTACCGCATCCGCATCCGCGACCGTGACCACAACCCCACCGCAGCGAGGGAATCCTATCGCTACTCGTCGTCGGCGACCCGAAGGAACGCCAGCGCCGCGCCCAGCAGCGCGGCGTTCTTCAGGAAGTGAATCTGCTGCTGTTGGGCCTCCTCGGCGTCGTCTATCGCCCAGAAGTCGTGCATGACCGGCGTGATGGAGACGAAGAACGTCGCGGCCGCACCCGCCGCCAGACGCGGCAGTTTCCAGAGGGCGACCCCGAGCCCGCCGAACAGCAACGTCCCGCTGATGGCCGGCACCGTGGTCTCGGCCATCGGCGCGCCCTCGCTCTCGGCGTACCCGACCATTTGCTCGCTGTTCCGGAGGTTGTCGGTCGCCATGAACGCCAGCACGCCGCCGTACAGCAGGCGGGCGAGTCTGAACGCGGTCGAGTCGACGTCGGTTCCGGACTCGTCCCGGACCGTCTCGACCGCGCGCTCTGCGGTTTCCGCGAGGCGCTCGGTGGATTCGCTCTGACGTAGTTGCACGGACCACGGTAGCCCGGCCAGCGACTTACGTCTGTTCGCCGCGTTCGGACCTGCTCCGCGTCAGTCCCAGACGGTGGGCGCGTCCCCGTCCTCGATTGCCCCGTCGGTCGTCAGTATCGCGTCCGTATTTCGGGTCTCGTGGCTGGCGACTATCATCGCGTCGTGGATGGACAACGAGTCCATCCGTCGGGTGACGCGGCGAACTTCGTCGTATCCGGTTTCGACCAGTTCGAGCGGCGACCCTCGTTCTATCGTCGCGAGAACGGCTTCGACGTCCGCCGGTTCGGAAACGTCCCGGACGTCGGTCCCCCGTATCTCGTCGCGTTTTTTCAGGATGAACGCGGTTTCGACCAAGACGATGGCCGGTACTTCGAGTCGCACCGCTCCGGATTCGGCTCGCTTGACTATGCCCGACGCTCGGTCCGGCAGGATGTCGAGTAGATAGTGGAGGAGCGCGACCGAGTCGACGGTGTACGATTTCATTCGACGGTCCACTCCTCGTCGCGCTTCGAACGTATCTCCGCCCCGAGTTCCTCCGCAATCGCGCGTCGCTCGTCCTCGCTCATCTCACCGGCGAGCAGTCCTCTGGCCTCGGTGCGGTCGTGCTTTTTGACCACGATTCCGTCGTCGGTGTCCTCCCAGACGACCGTATCTCCCGGTTCGAGTCCGTACTCCTCGCGCAACTCCTGTGGAATGGTCGTCTGACCCTTTCGGGTGATCCGGGTGGTTTCGCCCATACTGAGTATTACTGCCTGTAGTACTAAAGCGTTTTTCCGCGCTCGCCATCCGCTCGGCCACTCCGAAGTCGGCTCCACCACCGGCGAGAAAAGCGGGATTTAGCCGGAGCGAGGGCTGCAGCTCGTCCGAGCACTCATCGCCAACCAATGGGCGCTTGATCCGGTTAGGCACGCCCTACCGGCGGTCGAATTCGGACGTCTCCGGCGAACGCCGTCCCTCAAACGTGTTCGTCGAGGAAGTCCGCGACCGCCGTGTACGCCTCGATGCGGTTTTCGAGCTTCGAGAAGCCGTGGCCCTCGTCCTCGAAGATGAGCTTTTCCACGGGGACGCCCTGCTCGGCCGCGATGTCGGCGATCTGTTCGGCCTCGCCGACCGGGACGCGGGGGTCGTTCGCGCCGTGGAGCACCATCAGCGGGGCCGCGATGTTCTCGGCGTTGTTGATAGGGCTGATGGATTCGAGCAACTCGCGGTCCTCGGAGAGACTCCCGTACTCGGCCTCGCGGTGTTCGCGCCGCCAGTCGCCGGTGTTTTCGAGGAACGTGACGAAGTTGGCGATGCCGACGACGTCGACGCCCGCGGCCCACAGCGCCGGGTACTCGGTCAGCGCGGCCAGCACCATGAACCCGCCGTACGAGCCACCGAGCGCCACGATTCGGTCGGGGTTGACCTCGCGGCGGTCCCGAAGCCACTCGACGCCCGCTTTCAGGTCGGCCACCGAGTCCATGCGCTTGTCGACGTCGTCGAGATGGGTGTAGGCTGTCCCGTAGCCCGCCGACCCCCGGACGTTCGGCTCGAAGACGGCGTACCCCCGATTCAGGTAATACTGCTTGGTCGCGCGGAACGAGGGGCGGCGCTGGCCCTCGGGGCCGCCGTGGATGTCCACGATGACGGGGATTCCGTCCTGCTCGCCGCCCTCGACGTCGTCGGGGGTCGAGAAGAACGCCGGAATCTCCCTGCCGTCGAACGTCTCGTAGTGGACGAGTTCGGGCGCGACGAACGACGATTCGGGCAGGCCCGCCGTCGAGGCGTCGGTCCAGCGCGCGACCGCGCCGGTCTCGACGTCGACCACGTAGACGTTGGCGTTCTCGGTGCTGCCCGTAACCGTCACGGCGACGCGCTCGGCGTCGTCGTCGAACGACCCGCCGCCGACGACGCCGCCCGGGAACTCGGGCGCGGACAGCTCCCGGTAGTCGGCCGGGCCCGTGAGTTCGCCGAGGGTCAGCTCGGAGTAGCCGTCGACGTTCCGGCCGACGAGCAGCCGGCCGGTGTCCTCGTCGACCCGGACCGTCTCGACGTTCCACTCCCCGCCGTCCTCGACCACGTCGAGCTCGCGGGTGTCGACGTCGAGCCGGGCGAGGTACTTGGTGTCGGCGTCGGCGTCGGTCGCCAGATAGAGGGCGTCGCCGTCGGGACCCCAGTTGACCGACGAGTAGCGCACGTCGCCCTCGTGGGGCGTGACGTGGTCGAAGTCGCCGGTATCGAGGTCGAGGACGTACAGGTCGGTGTCGAAGCTGGAGTGGGCCTCCCGGACCGCCAGATAGCGGTCGTCCGGGCTCCACCCGACGACCGAGAGCCAGCCGTCGCCCTCGTGGACCAGTTCGGCGTCGTCGCCGCGCTCGTCGCGGCCCTGCACGTAGACGTCGAACACCGACTCGTCGCGGCGGTTCGACGCGAACGCGAACTTCGACCCGTCGGCGTTCCAGCCGCCCCAGTAGTGGATGGCGTCGGGGCGGTCCGTGAGGGGCGTGACGGTCTCGCCGTCACCGTCGAGCCGGAACAGCTGGGTGCGCTCGTCGCCGCCCTGGTCCATCCCGAAGACGAGTTCGTCGCGCTCGGGCGACCACGACGCGAAGCTCACCGCGTCCTCCTCGAAGGTGAGCTGGGTCGGCCACTCGCGGGGGTCGTCGAGCCGCCACACCTGCGGGACGCCCGTGGTGTCCATCAGGAACGAGACCCGCTCGCCGTCCGGGCCGAACGACGGCGCGTGGGCGGCCCGAACGTTGAGATAGCGCTCGAAGTCGTAGGTCGGCATGGGAACTGGTTCCAATCCGAACGGGATAGCCCTTTGGACTCCGGAACGGGAAGTTTCCCCTGTGCCGTCGGGCACAATTTTCGGTTGAAAGCGTGAACCGTCGGAGCGGTCGGTGAACGGTGAGAGCGGTTTATGCCCGCGTCGGCCGTCACGCTGGTTCGGTAATGAGTTCCCGGAGCACGCGACCGTCCCGCGAGGAGGTGTTCGACGCCGTCAAGAACCTGCGTCGCCGGTACGTCCTCTACTACCTCCAGCGGTACGGCGGCCCCGTGGAACTGGGACCGCTCGCCGAGCAGGTGGCGGCGTGGGAGAACGACGCGACCGTCCCGGAGGTGTCGCCCAGCCAGCGCAAGTCGGTGTACAGCGCGCTCCACCAGACTCACCTCCCGAAACTGGAGGCGGCCGGCGTCCTGGACTACGACGCCGACCGGGGACTGGTGTCGCCGACCGAGCGTGCGGCGAACCTCGACCTCCGACTGGCGAGCGACCCGCAGGCCTCGGTCCCGTGGCACCACCTCTACCTCGCGCTGTCGGCCGTGAGCCTCCTCGCGCTGGCCACGGTCCGGGCCGGGGTGTCCCCGCTCGGGCCGCTCTCGGGCACGGAGTACGGCCTGCTGGTCGTGGTCGCGTTCGGCGCGACGGCGCTGGGTCACACCTACGACCTCCGGCGGTGGCGGCGGCGCGCGAATCAGGCCGCGCCCGACTTCATCCTCGAACTCGACGAGTGAGCGCCGCGTCGCGTCCGGCCGAGCGCCCGGGACGGCTCACGGCAGGGCGAGAAACAGGCCGTACGCGACCGTCAGCAGGACGGTGGCGTGCTTGGCCCCGTTCCGGACGCTCCCCTCGGCCATCTGGCCGGCGACCAGGCCGGAACAGACCGCCTGTATCAGCGCGGTGTGGAAGAAGAGCAGGGTGTAGGCGTCCACGTTCACGTCCGAGATGCCGCCTATCGGTCCGCTCACGCCGATTTGGCTCCCGCCGGCGGGCATGCTCACGCCGGTCGGGAGGTTGGGGATGAGGATGCTGTCGAGCGACACCACGATGACGAGGAAGACCAGAAACGAGAGGTAGATGATGACGTTGTAGGTCATCAGTTCCTGGCGGCGCTTGCGTTCGAGTCGGCGGGTGTCCTGCGCGTCGTCGGCCGCGATGCGGAGCACCCGCGAGAGGTTGCCGCTGGCGTGCATCGCGTTGGCCAGCAGGGTGACGACGCGGGTGATGATGGGCGTGTCGATGCGGTCTTCGAACCGGTAGAGCGCGGTCTCGGCGTCGACGCCCCACTCGACGTCGGTCCACAGCTTCGCGACCTCGTCGTCGAGCGCGCCGAGGTCGCTCCGGTTGACCCGACCGAGGCTCTCGATGATCGACATGCCCGCCTCGTTGGTGCTGGCCAGTCGGTCGAGGAAGTCGGGGACGGCGGCCGAGATGGCCGCGATGCGTCGCCGGTGGAGCTCCTGTACCACGGAGAACGCGACGAGGACGAAGAGCGCGGCCTGCACCACGAAGTCGTCGAGGACCCGCGGCGTGACCGTCCCGGCCGTGAGGTGGGGCCACGCGCGGACGACCACCGAGAGCAGGCCCAGCGGGACCGTGGCGTACAGCACCACGTCGGGGTCGTCCCGGAGCGTCTTGACGGGGTCGGTCAGCCACTCGCGGAGCCAGTGCACGCGCTCGAAGACGTCGAGGCGCTCGAAGTTGACGACGCCCCCGCCGGCCGAGGCCGACCCCGCGCCGTCGTTCGGTCCCGCGTCGGCCGCCGAGGGGTCGGCGTCCGCGACCGATTCGCCGCCGTCCGAGCGCACCGCGGCCAGGTCCTCGGGCCGCTCGATTCCGGCGCGCTCGGAGTCCGGGTCGCCGGTCCGCCGGACGCCGGCCAGCGACGCGGCCGCGAGGGTCACGTCGCGGTCGCTCCGCGAGGCGCTCAGCGACTCGGTGATGCTGTCGAGGTAGACGACGAACCCGACGGTCGCCAGCGGGATGGCGACGTACGCGATGACCCGGAGCAGGTCCAGCGTGTCGCCAAGCGCCATCAGCCCCATCACGACGAGGATGGTGATGAAAAGCAGCGGCGCGACCACGAACACCGAGACGTACGCTTCGGCGAGCGTCGCCAGCAGTTCGAGAAACGACTCCTGCTGGGCCTCGGCGTCCTCCTGATAGCGCTCGTACTGGCCGTCGAGGTACGCCGAGACGTTCTGGCCGCTCTGGAGGACGCTGGCGAGGTTGTCCGCGAACTCGCCGAACTTCTCGCTGGGCGTGCGTTCGGAGAGGCGCTCGATGGCCGTCAGCATGTCGAGCCCGCCGTAGTCCATGGCCTGCACGGCCACGGACACCTCCGTTGCCGCCTCGCCGTACACGTCCCGGTTGCGCGACAGGGTGCGCAACACGTCGGTAAACGCCATCCCGCTCCGGGAGAGCGCGTAGACGAACGCCACCGTGCGCGCGAGGCTCTCGTCTATCTGGCGCTCGCGGGCGTTCGCCCGGTAGCTCAGGTTCTCCCAGCGCAGCCAGTAGGTCACCCCGGCCGACGCCACGCCGAGGGTGGCGCTGCTGGCCAGCAGGATGACGAACAGTTGCCCCGCAGAGAGGTCGGGGAGGACGAGCAGGCCCGCGAGGAAGTTGAGCTGACCGGGCAGCACCTCGCGCATCGTCTCGGGCGAGATACGCAGGATGGCCAGCCCGCCCGCGACCAGATACACGCCGAGGACGCTGCCCGCGATGGCGGCGATGCCGGTGTACAGCAGCGTCTTCGAGGCGAACATCCGGTAGGTCTCGCGGGCGTGGACCGACTGGAGCAGCGTCCGGCGGGCGTCGCGGTTTCTGCCGTGGTCGGTGACCCAGTCGCCGAACCCGGCGAGCGCGACCCGGGTGACGAAGTGGTCGAACCGGCGCGAGACCGGCGCGAACGCGACCGGAACCAACACGAGCGCCACCAGCGCGAGCGGGACGAGCCAGAGCATCAGTCGAAGCCGGTCGTGACCCCGTCGTCCAGTTCGATGGTGTCCAGCACGCGCTCGGGGTGGGCGTAGTACTCGTTTATCATCGCGGTGAACCGTCGGTAGTCGGTGACCTCCTGGTCGCAGAGGTACCGGAGGACGCGCTTTCGGTTCCGGAGCTCCTCGAGGAGTTCGGCCCGCGACCATCCCTTCTCGGACTGTATCTCGTCGAGGATGGTGCTGTCGTTCTGTCGGAACGAGTCGTCGGCGGCCCGCCACGAGAACGTCGTGGAGTAGTCGAGGTCGCCGGTGCGCTGGTCGATGCCCTCGATTTCCGCGATGACGTCGCTGCGGCGCACGCGCTCGTCGCCGACGTAGGTGAGCGTCTGGACCGAGAGGATGTCGAGGCTCTGTATCATCGCCCGGGGCACGTTGATGGGCTCGTTCTCCAGCCGGTTGATGACGGTCTGGACCGAGTCGGCGTGCATGGTCGAGTAGGTGGTGTGGCCCGTGTTCATCGCCTGAAACAGCGTCATCGCCTCCTCGCCGCGCACCTCGCCGACGACGATGTACTCCGGGCGGTGGCGCAGCGCCGACCGCAGCAGGTCGTACATCGTGATGTCGGCGCTCTCGCCCCGGCGCTCGCGGGTGACCGACGACAGCCAGTTGTCGTGGTACAGCGCCAGCTCGCGGGTGTCCTCGATGGTCAGCACCTTCGAGCGCGGCGGGACGAACATCGAGATGGCGTTCATCGAGGTGGTCTTACCCGACGCGGTCCCGCCGGCGAAGATGAGCGACCGGTTGTTCTCGATGGCGAGCCAGAGGTACGCCATCTGGTCGAGGTTGAAGGTGCCGTACTGTATCAGGTCGACCGGCGTGAACGGCTCGTCGGCGTACTTCCGGATGGTGAACGCCGACCCGCGCGGGGTGACCTCCTCGCCGAGCGCGAGTTCCGCGCGCGAGCCGTCGGGCAGGGTGGTCTCGACCACGGGCTCGCCGATGCTGACGTGGCGGCCCGACTGCTGGGCCAGCCTGACCACGAGGTTGTCGAGCTCCGTCTGGCCGTACGTCAGGTTGGTCTCGATGTCGGTGTACTCGTCGTGATAGACGAACAGCGGCAGGTCGTAGCCGTCACACGAGATGTCCTCGATGTGCGGGTCGGCCATCAGGGGGTCGAGCTTGCCGAACCCCTGGAACGACCGGTAGAGGTAGTAGAACAGCCGGTAGAAGCTCGCGGGGTCGACCTCGACGCCGTACACCGACAGCAGGTCGCGGAGTTCGGCCTTCAACACCGCCTCGGGGTCCGCGCCGTCCGCGGTCGCGTCCCCGGACGCTCGCCGACTGACCAGCGAGTCCCGGACGTCTTCGAACAGCCGGTCGAGCAGTTCGGCTTCGAGGTCGTCGAGGTCGGGTTCGACGACGTGGTAGCGGTGCTCGTTCTCCACGTCGTCGTAGTTTATCGAGACGAACGCGAACGGGGCGTTCACCCAGTAGCGGTCGACCTCCTCGAACCCGACCAGTCCGGAGAACGACACCAGCGGCTCGTGTGCGGCGGGGTCGTACTCGCCGACGTCGACCGACGACCCGCGGAGTACCTCGACGGTCCGGCGGAGCGTGCGCTCGAACTCCCGGACGCGAACCCGAACCTCGTCGGTCCACTCGGACAGGGGTGACTGTGACATGGGTGGCGTTCGATGCTCGCGGCACTCCCTGCGTGCGTCAGTTCACGCACCACGTCTCGTCGCCAGTACTTAAATCACCGGTCAGACGAGTCGCGGAACGGGACGGCGCTTGGAGCCGGGTCGATGCGCCCGGTCAGTCCAGCATCTCCTCGCTGATGGTGTCGGGCAGGAGTTCGCCGAGCGTGTACTCGCGCACCCCCTCGCCCGCGTCGCAGACGACGCGCAGGTCGTCGTCGCAGAACTCCGCGAGCGTCTGGCGACACATCCCACAGGGGGTTACGCCGTCGCGGCGCTCGGAACTCACCGCCAGCGCCGCGAACTCGCGGTGGCCTTCCTTGACGGCCTCGGCGACGGCGACCTCCTCGGCGTGGAGGCTGTTGCTGTAGTTGGCGTTCTCGATGTTACACCCGACGTACACCGTGCCGTCGGCGGTCCGGAGCGCCGCGCCGACAGGGTAGTCGGAGTACGGGACGTGGGCGTCGGCCTGCACTTCGCGGGCGGCGTCGATGAGGTCGTCCATGTGCGATACTTGGAGGGCACCGTCAAATATCTCTCGTCTGGAACCATCGACCACAGAAAGACACCGGAACGCTCGCGGGGTGAACCTTTAAATACGAGAGCGGGGCGAAACAGGGTTGGACGCCTCGTGCGGTCGCGGGCAGCTCGCCGGCGAGTCAGCCGGCGCAGTCGACGACCCCGCGACCGCCAGTCCGACTAACCCGAGAGGGCTGCGCCAACGCTTCCGTCGACCGTCGCTCCCGCAATCCCACGCGTCGGAAGTGACGACACTCCACGGCATCCACGCGACGGCGGGAATCGAGAGGGGCAAACCGTCGCCGAGGTCGAGGGGAAACCGCACCGCGACCGCATCCGCACGGGACTGCCACCGCATCCGCACGGGACGGGGACCGCACGGCACCGGGCCGCGAGAGCCTCACGCGCCCCAGCCTCGGGGCGCACGAGCGCGCCCCGCCACCGTCAGGGACACGCTCCGACGAGCCTGCGCGCGCCGAGGTGGGCCGGTCACTCCTCGCCGGACTCGTAGTGGTCCCCGGCCTCCGAGGGCGTGCGGGTGTGGCCGACGAACGCCAGCACCACGACCACCGTCAGGTAGGGGATGATGCCGATGAGTTCGCTCGGGACGTTGTATCCGACCTGCTGGAGCCGAATCTGGAGCGCGTCGAGGCTCGCGAACAGGAACGACGCACCGAACGCGCCCAGCGGGTTGTAGTTGCCGAACAGGTAGGCCACGATGCCGATCCAGCCCCGGCCGCTTATCATCGTCTCGCCGCCGCCGATGAACTGACCGACGCGGCCGAGCGCCAGCCCCGCGCCGCCGAGTCCCGAGAAGAACCCCGAGAGCAGGACGCCGGTGTACCGGACCTTCCGGACGTCGACGCCCACGGTGTCGAGCGCCTTCGGGTTCTCGCCGCTGGCCTCTATCCACCGGCCGAACGCGGTGCGGTTGAGCGCGTACCACGCCAGCGGGACCGAGACGAGCATCATGAACACCGGCGGGCTGGCCGCGAACAGGACGACGTCGGTGAACGGAACGGAGAGCGTCCAGCCGTCGAGCGTCCCGATGGGCGGGCTGTTGACCTGGCCCCAGATGACGTTGCTGGTGAACGGCGCGAGTCCGAGCGCGATGAGCCACACCGCTAGCCCCGCGATGATCTGGTCGGCCTTGAACTCGATGCAGACGACCGCGAACAGCAGCGCGAACAGCACGCTCGCCAGCACCGCCACCCAGAAGCCGATCCACAGTTGGGGCTGGGTGGGCGAACCGCCGCCGAGCAGGCCCGCGACCGCGATGGAGGTGAACGCCGAGATGATGAGCAGGCCCTCGAGGCCGATGTTGATGACGCCGCTCTTCTCGGCGAAGATGCCCCCGAGCGCCGCGAACGCGATGGGGACCGTGAGCCGCAGGACCGCCTGCAGGTAGTTCGCGTCGACGATGCGGACGAGTTCGCCGACGAACGGCGAGACGAACTGGAGCGCGGCGACGCCGGCGACGAGGAGGACGAGCGCGACCAACCACCGGCGGCCCCGCGAGTCGGCGTAGCTCATCGGCGGTCACCTCCCGCGTCGTCGGTAGAATCGGGCGTCCCGCCGGCCCCGTCGTCGCCGCGAGCGACCGGGTCGTCAACGCCGTCGTCGTGACGAACCGGGCCGCCGGCCCCGTCAGTGGCCACGCTGGGTTCTCCCTCGCCGAACCGGAACCGCTTGCCTATCATCCGGAAGAACTCCGGCATGGCGACGAACAGGATGACCAGCCCGCGCAGCACGCCGACCAACTGCTGTGGGACCGACAGCTGGAACTCGATTGCGAGGCTGCCGCCCTTCAGCGCGCCGAACAGCAGCGCGGCCGGCACCACGCCGAGCGGGTTGTTGCCCGCGAGGATCGAGACCGTGATGCCGTCGAAACCCAGCGACGGAATGCCGTTCTGCCAGTAGCCGGCGACCATCATCACGTACACCGCGCCGCCGAGGCCACCGAGCGCGCCCGACAGCGTCATGCTCGACACCATCATCCGCTTCGAGTCGACCCCGCCGTACTCGGCGGCCTCCGCCTGGACGCCGCTGGTCCGGAGGTCGTAGCCGAACGCGGTGCCGTTGAGCAGCCAGTAGATGCCGACCGCGAACGCGAGCGCGATGAGCAGCGCGAATATCGAGAAGACCGTGGTGTCGAAAAACACCGGCTGGAGCTGGGCGTACTCGGGGAGCGCCCGGGTCTGGACCGTCGGGCTCTCGGGGTCCTTGAACACCTCGGAGACGAGCGTGAACGCGACGCCGGTCGCCACGAAGTTGAGCATGATGGTCGTGATGACCTCGTTGGCGTCGGCGTAGGCCTTGAGCGCGCCGGGAATCGCGCCCCACACGCCGCCCGCGACCGCGCCGACGAGCAGACCGAACGGAATCAGGACCAGCGACCCCACGAGCCCGGCCGGGACGAACGGCGCGACCCACAGCACCGCCAGCGCGGTGGCGAGCGCGCCCAGGACGAGTTGACCCTGCGTCCCGATGTTGAACATCCCCGCGCGGAACGCTACTGCGACCGCCAGGCCGGTGAACAGCAACAGCGTGGTCTCCTTGAGCGTGACCGCGACGTTGTACGGCGGCCACACCGCGCCCTGGAAGAGGACGTAGTACACCGAGACGGGGTCGTAGCAGAACGAGCCCACGCCCGGGACCGCGAAGAACGGCGAGTCGCAGGTCGCCAGCAGCCCCGAGACGAGGATGACGAGCGCGCCGACCAGCACCGAGAGTACGAGCGCCGCGACGCTGATGAGGATGCGCTCGGCTGCCGAGGCGTCGACGAGTCGTCCGAGCGTGCGGTCGGCCCGGTCGCGCCACGAGTCGTCCGAATCCGGGCCGCTCGGCTCGTCGTCCGGCCCCGTCTCGCCGGCCTCGCTCATGGCTCACCCCCGGGAGCGTCGGCGATGCTCGGCGCGTCCTCGGGGATTTGGCCGGCCATCAGCAGGCCGAGTTCCTCCTCGGTCACGCGGTCGGGGTCGACCACGTCGACGAGTTCGCCCTCGTACAGCACCCCGAGCCGGTCCGAGAGCTGCTGGACCTCGTCGAGCTTCGAGGAGACCAAAAGCACCGTCTTGCCCGCCCGCCGGAGGTCGAGGATGCGGTCGTGGATGAACTCGATGCTCCCCACGTCGACCCCCCGAGTCGGGTGGGACGCGACCACGACTTCCGGGTCGCGGGCGAACTCCCGACCGACCACGAACTTCTGCTGGTTGCCCCCCGACAGCGACTCGGCGTCGGCGTCGGCGTTGCGGGGTCGCACGTCGTACTCCTCGATGACCTCCTCGGCGTGGTCGCGGGTCCGCGCCCAGTCGATGCGTCCGCCCTCGGCGAACTCCCGCGTGTGCTGGCTCCCGAGCAGGCCGTTCTCCACCAGGTCGAACTCCATCACCAGCCCGCGCTTCTGGCGGTCCTCGGGGACGTAGGCCATCCCGGCCTCGATTCGCTCGCGCCGCGAGAGGTCGGTCACCGCCCGGCCCGCGAGCTCGACCGCGCCGGTCTCGGGCGTCCGCAGGCCGGTGATGGCCTCCACGAGCTCCGACTGGCCGTTGCCGTCCACCCCGGCGATGCCGAACACCTCGCCCTCGCGGACGTCGAGGTCGACGCCCCCGACCTGCTCGACGCCCCGGTCGTCGGTGACCCGGAGGTCCGACACCGACAGGCCGACGTCGCCGGGGTCGGCCGGCTCCTTGTCGGCTTCGAGCAGGACCTCCCGACCCACCATGAGCTCGGCGAGCTCCTCGCGGGTGGTGTCGTCGGCGTCCACGGTGCCGACGTTTTGCCCGTCCCGCAACACCGTGATGTCGTCGGCGGCGTCCATCGCCTCGCCCAGCTTGTGAGTGATGAAGATGATGGTCTTGTCCTCGGCCGCGAGTTCCTCGAACACGCCGAACAGGTCCTCGACCTCCTGGGGCGTGAGGACGGCGGTCGGCTCGTCGAGAATGAGCACGTCCGCCCCGCCGTACAGCGCCTTCAGAATCTCGGCCCGCTGCTGGACGCCCACGCTGACGTCCTCGACGCGGGCCTCCGGGTCGACGTCGAAGCCGTAGCGGTCGGCCAGCTCGCGGACCTCGCGGTCGGCCCGGGCGCGGTCCATCGCGAGCCCGAACCACTTGCGAGGTTCGTGTCCGAGCGCGATGTTCTCGGCGATGGTCAGCGTGTCCACGAGCATGAAGTGCTGGTGTATCATGCCCACGCCCGCGTCGATGGCGTCGCGTGGCGTGTCGAACTCCCGCGGTCGCCCGTGGAGGTGGACGGTGCCGCCCTCCGGCTGGTAGAGCCCGTAGAGGACGTTCATCAGCGTGGTCTTGCCCGCACCGTTCTCCCCGAGGAGGGCGTGGACGCTCCCCTCCTCGACTTCGAGGTCGACCTGGTCGTTGGCGACGACCCCGGGGAATCGCTTGGTGATTCCCTCGAGGTGGACGGCTACGCTCATCTTTGGTCGGTGTTCTCGATGCCCCCGCTTAAACGGCCCGGATTTGGCGGGCGTCTCTCGGCTGGAATACGTTTTCGACCGACTGAATCCCGCGTATTCGGGCGCTTCCGCGGTGGAAACAATCCGAGGCGATTCGGGCCCGAGCGACCGACGTCGCGGCGGTCCCGACCTACCGGTCGGTCGTGGTCGCGCCGACCTCGCCGGGTCGAGTCGGAACCTCGATGTCGCCCGCGACGATGGCCTCGCGGGACTCGTCGAGCGCGGATTTGACCTCGTCGGGGATTTCGGACCCGAGTTGCTGGCCGTACACCGCCTCGACCCCGTTCTGTTCGAGGCCGAGTTCGTTGACCCCGCCGCCGTCGAACTCCCCGTTCACCACGTTTGCGACCGACTGGAAGACGGCTTCGTCGACGTGCTTGACCATGCTGGCGAGGATGACGTCGCTGTACTCGGGCAGGCTCTGGGACTGGTCGGCGTCGACCCCGATGGCGTAGCGGCCCTGCTCTTGGGCCGCCTGGAACACGCCGTTGCCGGTGCCACCTGCGGCGTGGTAGACGATGTCGGCACCCTCGTCGTACATGGAGTTGGCGATGGACTGGCCCGTCCCCGGGTCGTTGTACGCGCCCGCGTACGCCGACCGCACCTCGACGTCCTCGCTGGCGTGGGCCGCACCGGCCCGGTAGCCGGCCTCGAAGCGCTTGATGAGCGGCGTCTCCTCGCCGCCGACGAAGCCCAGTATCGCGTCGTCGGTGGTCTCGCCCGCGCCCGCGCTGAAGTCCTGCTGGGTGAGCAGGCCCGCGAGGTGGCCGACCTGGAACGAGCCCTGGTGTTCGAGGAAGGTGTAGTTCGACACGTTGTCCCGCTCCACGACGGAGTCGACCAGCATGAACCGCTGGTCGGAGAAGCGCTCGGCGTTGGTTTCGAGCGCGCTCGTCTGGACGTACCCGATACAACACACCAGGTCGTAGTCGCTCCCCTGGGCGAACCGGCGCTGGAGCGACTCGACGTCGCTCTGGCTCTCGGGTTCGGCGTTCTGGTAGGAGACGCCGTACTCGGACTCGGCGTCCTGGACGCCCCGGTGGGCCATGTCGTTGAACGAGTTGTCCCCGAGCCCGCCGGTCGCGTACACCATCCCGACGTCGATGGAGTCGGACGACGCCGTGGTCTCGTCGCCCTCGGCGTCGGTGGTCTCCCCGCCGTCGTCGGCGTCCGCGCCCGATTCGGTCTCGTCGTCGGAGCCGGACCCCTCGGTGGTCGTCTCGCTCCCGTCGCCTCCGCCGCCGAGACAACCCGCCAGTCCCGTTCCGAACAGCCCCGCACCGCCGACTCTCAGTAGCTGTCGCCGCCGTTCGTCCATATCGGACATGCTACTCCAAAGGGCTCAATAGTACTCTATAAAACCGTCGCTTCGGGGGAAGCGCAGCCACCGTCGAACCGACGACGACGCTCGCGAGGGCGGGAACCGCGTCAGACGCGAACCGCCGCGACCGCCTCTTCGACGGCGTCGGTCGCCTCGGCGACCAGTTGCTCGACGTCGCCGCTCTCGGCGTAGACGCGGATGTACGGCTCGGTGCCGCTGGGCCGGACCAGCACCCACGACCCGTCGGGGAACGTCGCCCGGACGCCGTACTCGGTGGCGACCGACGCCTCGGGGAACCGCTCGGGCACGGCGGTCTCCAGTCGCGCCATCGCCCGCTCTTTTGCCTCGTCGGGACACGAGACGCTGACCTTGCGGTAGGGTCGCTCGGTCACGGGCTCGCGGAGGGGCGCGAGTCCGCCGGCGTCGGCCACGAGTCGGGCGACGACGGCCGCGCTGGTCACGCCGTCTATCCAGCCGCCGAACCGGGTGTGGACGTGCTTCCACGGTTCGGCCGCGAAGACCACCTCGATCCCTTCGTCGCCGTCCTCGCGGGCGGCCGCGATGCCCTCGTGGAGCGCGCCGAGTCGGACGCGCTCGACCCGGCCGCCGGCGGCCTCGACCCGCTCGTCGATGCGCCCCGAGGCGTTGGGCGTCGTCACCACCACGGGGTCGTCGGCCTCGCTCCGCTCGGTGTAGTGGGCCGCCAGCATCGCGACCACGGTGTCCTCGTGGACGACCTCGCCGTCGCCGTCCACGAGTACGATGCGGTCGGCGTCGCCGTCGTGACCGATGCCGAAGTCGGCGTCGGCGTCCTCGCGGACGAACGCCCGGAGGTCCGCGAGCGTCTCGGGCGTGGGCTTGCTCTCGCGGCCGGGGAAGTGCCCGTCGACGTTGCCGTTGAGCGTGACGACCGTCGCGCCGAGTTCCCGGAGCACCTGCGGCGTTGCGACAGACGCCATCCCGTTGCCGCAGTCGACCACGACCCGGAGGCCGTCGAGCGGTGCGCCGTGCCGGCGGGCGTAGTCGGCGACGGCGGCCCGGTAGTCGTCGAGGACGTCCGCGCGCTCGCCGCGACCCCACTCGTCCCACGCCACCGGCGGGTCGTCGGCCTCGACGCGGCGGTCGACCGCCCGCTCGGCCTCGCGGTCGTACTCCTCGCCGTCGACGAACAGTTTGATGCCGTTGTCGGTCGGCGGGTTGTGGCTCGCGGTCAGCATCGCGCCGCGACGACCCCGCGAGGCGAACGCCAGCGCGGGGGTCGGGAGCCGGCCCACCCGGCGGACGTCGGCCCCGGCGCTCTCCAGTCCGGCCTCCATCGCGGCCGCCAGCGCGGGGCCGGTCTCCCGGCCGTCGCGGGCCACCACGAACTCCCGGCCGTCGCGGCCGGCCGCCCGCCCGACCGCCAGCGCCAGCGCCGGCGTCACCGTCTCGACCGCGTCGCCGCGAATCCCCGCAGTTCCGAAGAGGTCCATGCCCCGAGTTCGGGGTGCCGGACACTTAGCTTTCCGCGATTCGGCGCGAGCGATGTCCGACCTGGCCCGCTCGACACCGCACAGAGACCGGAGCGACGTCGGTGATTCGCCCGGTCGAAGGTGTCGCTGTCGGGGCGGGCCGAGACCCGTCCGAGTCGGTCCGCCCGAGAGACGCACCACGGCGGACGGCGGCGGTCATTCGGCTCGACGCGACTCGATTCGTCGTCGAAGCCCGGACTGTACGCCGTGGACGAACGGGCCGGGATCGTCGAATCGGAGCATATCGAACCGCGGTTCTCTGAGACACGAGAGCGCCACGTCCCCCATGGCGGCGTAGAGGTTCGGCCGCTCGACGTACGGGGAGTCGTCGTTTCGGATGCTCTTCAGGTGCGCGACTTCACCCTTCAGCAGGTGACTCCCGACGCCCGTCTCGTAGTCGGGGTCGATCAGGTCGGGCCGTCCCACCGCGAGGAGCCAGTAGTAGTACGGGAAGTCGATGCCCGCTCTCACGGTGGGTCCGATCGACTGCCAGATTCGGGGGTTGATCTCGGTCAGCTTGAACTCCCCGGTCTCGGCGTCTTCCATGTATTCGACGCAGGCGAGCCCGTGCCAGTCGAGTTCCGCGAGCAGGTCGCACACGACGTCGTCGAGTTCCGGGTCGTAGATGGACCGCCGGTAGACCCCGCCCCCGCCGGTGTACGAGTCCTCCCGAACCTGGTGGAGCTGTATCGTCGCGAGCGGTTCGCCGTGCTCGCAGATAGCGCCGACCATGTACTCGTCCGTCCACGGCACGAACTCCTGGACGATCGGGACGTGGTCCATCTCGGCGACGAGTCGGTCGACGTCCGGTTTCTCCCCTTCCCGGAGGTGTTCGACCAGGTCGGCGGTCCCGGTTCGGTTCGGCGGATACGAATCGACGTACTCGCTCGCGAGGAGGTTGTACCGAGATTTGACGAGCAGCTTGCGATCCCACTCCTCGACGTCGGTGAGGAGTTTCGTCTCCGGAACCGGAACGCCAGCGCGTTCGGCGGCCTCGACCAGTCGGACGCGGTCGTGGACGTTTCGGAGCCGCTCGAAGTCGGGAACCGCGAGGTCGACGTGGTCGGCGAACTCCTGGTAGTACCGCGACAACGCGAACACCGTCTCCTCCCAGACCGGGAGAATCGTCCGGACGTCCGGTCGGGCCGCGAGCTCCAGCAGCGCTTCCTTGTAGGCCGTGAAGTCCTCCCGCGTGAACTCCAGGGGCACCGTCTCCCCACAGTACCGAGACGTCGCTTCCGACGTCGACGTCCCGTCGACGCCCAAGACCGTGTTGATTCCCCGCTTTCCCAGCGAACGCACGCACTGATACCCGGGCGTCCCTCCGTGCGGTATCAACGCCGACTGCCCCCGTCCATTCCCGCGCATACCGCGAAACGAACGACGCATCGAAGCTTAAGGTTACCGCCGACCGGCGTCTCGCCTGCGGCCGGACGGGACCGGGTCTCCGCGCTAGCTCGGGAGGTCACGGGCGGCCGAGTACGAGGAGCGTGGTCCCGTCGCTCGGTCCGGTCGTCGCCTCTCAGTCGCTCGACTCTTCCTCGACGGTCACGGTGATGGACTCGCCGTACTCGCGCGTGAGCACTTCGAGGAACGCTTCGCCGGGCGCGAGGTCGAGGTCCGCTTCGCTGACCTCGAACTCGACGGTCTCGGTCTCGCCGGGTCCGACCTCGACTTCCTGCTCGGCGACGACCGTCCCGTTCACCCGGAGCTGTGCCGTGTCGGTCACGGTCTCCTCGCCGGGATTCCGGAGGTCCGCGCTCGCGGCCAGCGTCCCGTCGTCGAGGACGATAGCGCCGGGCGCGTCGAGCCCGGACACGCGCAGCGAGGCCTCGTCCGCGTCCTCCGCTTCCTCCTCGGTGGTGGTCTCGTCGGCCTCAGTGGTCGTTTCCTCGGTCTCCGTCGTCGTATCGTCGGTCTCCTCGGTGGTCGTCTCGGTCGGCTCTTCGGTGGTGGTCTCCCCCGTCGTTTCGGTCGGTTCCTCGGTCGTGGTCCCGTCGTCGGCGTCGCCCGTCTCGCGGACGTCGACGACGCCGACCTGCCCGTAGTCGCGGGTCAGCACGCCGACGAACGTCTCGCCCGGTTCGACGTCGAGTTCGGAACTCTCGAGCCGGAACTGGACCGACTCGGTCTCGCCGGGTCCGACCTCGACTTCCTGCTCGGCGACGACCGTGCCGCCGACGCGGAGCTGTGCCGTGTCGGTCACGGTCCCCTCGCCGGGGTTGTCCAGTCGGGCGTTCACGACCAGCTCGCCCTCGTCGAGAACGACGGTGCTGGGAACGCTGAGGTCCGTGACGCGGAGCGATTCGACGTCCGCGTCGGGGCCGCCGGGCGCGGTCGTGGTTTCGGTCTGCTCTTCGGTGGTCGTCGTCCCGTCAGTGGTGGTCTCCCCCGTGGTGGTCGTGGTCGCTTCGGTCGTGGTCTCCTCCGTAGTCGTGGTCGCTTCGGTCGTGGTCTCCTCCGTAGTCGTGGTCGCTTCGGTCGTGGTCTCCTCCGTAGTCATCGTCTCCTCCGTAGTCGTCGTCTCTTCGGGGAGTTCCTCGCCGTCGTACGCCAGCGGCAGGTCCTCGGGAACCGTGAGGACGAAGTCGACGTTCTGGACCGTGACGTTCCGGAAGACGAACCGGACCGTCTGTCCGGTCGACGCGTCGGAGTCCGCCCCGTCGCTGGCGTCGCCCTCGTCGTACAGGAACTCCGTGACGTCGAGTTCGAGCGTCCGGTCGGCCACGGTCGCGTCCTCGACCGCGACGGTCCGGTCGACCTCGCCCTCGCCAGCGACGAACGAGAGGTGTTCGACGTGGACGTTGTCGACGGAGAACTCGACCTGTCGCTCCTCCACCGACGGTTCGGGCTCTTCGGTCGTGGTCGTCTCCTCAGTCGTGGTCGTCGTTTCGGTAGTCGTAGTGGTCTCCGTCGTCTCCTCGGTCGTAGTCGTCTCCTCGGTCGTCGTAATCTCCTCGGTCGTAGTCGTCTCCTCAGTCGTGGTCGTCTCCTCAGTCGTGGTCGTCGTTTCGGTAGTCGTAGTGGTCTCCGTCGTCTCCTCGGTCGTCGTAATCTCCTCGGTCGTTGTAATCTCCTCGGTCGTAGTCGTCTCCTCCGGCGTCGTCTCCGTGGGCTCTTCCGTGGTCGGCTCGGCCGTAGTCGGCTCCTCGGTAGTGGTCGGCGTCACCGTCTCGACCGTCGTCTCCGTGGATTCCTCGGTGGTGGTCTCCGCCGTCGTTTCGGTCGATTCCTCGGTCGTCGTCTCTTCGGTCGTAGTGGTCTCCGCTGTGGTAGTCGCCGTGGGTTCCCCGGTGGTGGTCTCCTCGGTCGGCGTTTCCGCGTCCGCCTCGACGGTCACCTGAGCGGTGGCGGTGACGATCTGCTGGCCCTGGCTCAGGTACGCGCCGTCCGTGGCTCCCTCGGACTCGGCGAAGTCGAACTCCTCGTCGTCGTCGGTGTCGCTGTACGCGACCGCGATGAGCTGCTGTGACTCGTCGAGCGACTCGTCGAGTTCCACGGTCACGTTCTCGGTGCTCCCCGGGTCGAGGTACGCCGAGACGCCGACAACGCTGTCGAGGACCGACCCGTTCAGGAGTTCGGTGGTGTGGACGGCGACGAACCCGCCGTCGCTCAGATTCGCCTCCGCGACGGTGACCGCGGTCCCGTTCGAGGGCTGGTCCTCGAAGGTCACCGTCGCGTTCTGTTCCTGCACAGCGGGCCCGACGTCCGCCTGTGTAGCCGCGTCGAGCTCTGTTCCCCCCGTTCTCTCGATGGCATCAGTCGCCGCCCCGTCGTCGGCCCCCACCGCACCGAGCGTGGTGGGCACCCCGCCGACGACGACGGCTATCGCTACGAGAAGTGTCGCGTGCTTGCGTCGCATTCGATTTCTCCCCCGAGGGAGAGACGACCACGACGACAATAAATCCGCTGGCGTCCGATAGCGACCGTCTCAGACGCCGTACGTCGCCCCGCGTGCGATTTCCGACGACCGTCCACTCGGACGGGATACTGGGATTTCCGTCACGTCGACAGCTTCCGGCCGACCCAGCGCGGCACCGCCGCGGCGGTGCGAGCGCCCGGCGCGCCGTCGACCAGCCAGAGCGCGACCACGGCCGCCGCGAGGCCGAACTCGACGGAGACGACCGCGTCGAGCCCGAGTTCTCCGAGGTGGGCCGCGAAGCTCTGCTCGGTCCCGTACTCGACGGGCGGCGCGAGCGGCCACGCCAGGAACCCCAGCGCGTCGACGTCGCCCGACACCGCCGGCGGGAGCGCGTCGCCGAACAGGTGCGTGAGGTAGCCGACGCCGAACGCGGTCGCGACGCCGCCACGATGCCAGCGCCGGAGGACCACCCCGACCGCGACGACGACGAGTAGCGCCGCGAGCAGCGAGTGGGCCAGCGACCGACCGTTCGGGAGGAGGTCGACGGTCCACGCCAGGGGCTTGTCCACGAGGTCGGGAAACTGGGTGCCGAACGCGAGGGCTATCGCGGCCGGCCCGGTCGGCGGTCGGCGTTCCCGGAGGCGGACCGCCAGCGAGTAGACGAGATACCCCACCGCGAGATGCCCCCACGGCCACATGACACTCGGTTGGCGACGCGCGAGGTTAGGTCTTCGGGGGGGACTGGCTGTGGAGGTGGTTCGGGGGGACTGGCTGTGGACGTGATTCGGGCGGACTGTGTGGCTGCGACTGTGGTGCTGTGCGGTCTCCTCGGCTCAAGCAGAAATCAGACCCCTGAATCGTCTGTAGGGGGTGACGTGAGAGTGTCTCCGCCATCGGGGCGGGATGAGCGACGAGGGAGCTAGCTACTACCTCGACAAGTGAGTGACCGCACAGCACCGCCGCACGGCGGGAGCCGCATCCCTCCCCAGCCTCGGCGACCGCATGAACGCGGTCGCCTCCCTCGCGCGTTGCGTGCGGCCACGAGGGCCGCACGGCGCGCGCCGACGCCGTTGGAATCACCGAACACGCACGTTAGAATCACCGAACACGCACGTTAGAATCACCGAACACGCACGTTAGAATCACCGAACACGAACGAAACGAGGTCACAGACCGATAGACTCGTAGAACGGACGACCGGCCGAGTCGACCGGTCTCAGTACCCCGTCGCGGTGCCGTCCTTCCGTGGCTCGGTCGCGCCCGAGAGCGTCCCGCCCCGCCGGCGGGTGACCTGCGCGCCGCCGAACATCACCGGCGGGAGCACGCGCACGTCGTGGCCCATCCGGGCGAGTTTCGACGCGGTCGCGCCGTCGACCCGGCCCTCGATTGCGAGCTCGCCCGACTCGCGGTAGCGCCACCTCGGGTGGTCGAGGGCGGCCTGCAGGGGCATGTCGTAGTCCACGACGTTCGAGATGACCTGGACGTGGCCCTGCGGTTGCATGAACCCGCCCATCACGCCGAACGCCGCCCAGTCGTCCTCGCCGAACCGCGCCATCGCGGGAATCAGCGTGTGGAACGGCCGCTTGCCGGGTTCGAGGCTGTTGGGATGCTCGCGGTCGAGCGAGAATGAGGCCCCGCGATTCTGGAGCGCGATGCCCGTCTCGCCCGCGACCAGTCCCGACCCGAAGCCGGCGAACCGGGAGTTGATGTACGACACCACGTTGCCCTCGTCGTCGGCCGCCGTGAGCAACACGGTGTCGGCGTCCTCGGCGTGGGAGTCGGGCACGCCGAACGACACGTCGTGGTCGGGCGTCTCGTCGATGCCTTTCGCGCGCTGGGCGGCCCACTTCTTCGACCCGAGCGCCGGAACGTCCTCGTACTCGGGGTCGGTGACGTAGCGGTGGCCGTCGTGGAACGCGCGCTTGGTCGCCTCCGCGAAGTAGTGGATGCGCTCGGGCGAGTCGAGCGGATAGTCGCCCGCGCCGAGTTCCTCCGCGATGTTCAGCGCCTCTAACGCGATGAGACCCTGATTGTTCGGCGGCAACTCGAAAATCTCCGCGCCGTTGTAGGTGGTCGAGACCGGCTCGACGAACTCCGGTTCGAAGGCCGCCAGGTCGTCGACCGTCATGAATCCGCCGTGGTCCTGTACCTCGGCCGCGATCTGCTCGGCGATTTCGCCCTCGTAGACCACATCAGCGCCGCGCTCGGCTATCGTCCGCAGCGACTCGCCGAGCCGGGGCAACCGCATCGTCTCGCCGACGCCGGGCGCGCGGCCGTCCTTCAGGAACGCCTCGCGGGCGTGGTCGTCGGTAAAGAGGTCCTCCGCGCCCGTCCAGTGGGAGGCGATGATCTCCGAGACGGGATACCCCTCGGTGGCGTACTCGATTGCGGGTCCGAGCGCGTCCGCGAGGGTGAGTTTCCCCAACTCCTGCACGGTCGTCTCCCAGCCCCGCGCCGTGCCGGGCACCGTCACCGCGTGGGGCCCGAGGAACGGCATCCCGGCCTCGCCGTCGGCGTCGGTGGCGTACCCCCGCGAGGCGGGGTAGTACTCGTCGGCGTCCGGGTCCTCGCGAAGCGCCTCGCGGACGTTCGCTATCGTCGCGTCGGCCGGCGCGCCGCCACAGGAGCGCAGCGCGCCCACCTCGCCGTCGGCGGTCCGGTAGCACGCGAACACGTCGCCGCCGAGGCCGGTGCTCGTGGGTTCGACCACGTTGAGCGCGGCGGCGGTCGCGACCGCCGCGTCGAAGGCGTTGCCGCCCTCGCGGAGCATCTGGACGCCCGCCTCGGCGGCGAGCGGTTGGCTGGTGGCGACCAGTCCGTTCGGCGCGTAGACGGTCGAGCGGCGCGAACCGAATCGGTCGGGGTCGGTCATGGCAGGGGGTTGCGCGCCGGGGGTCAAAAGCGACGGGGAAGGGGCAGCGTGGGGACTGGCGGACCGCTCCTCGCGACGGGAGCGCGTCGACTCACGGCAGGAGCAGGTCGCGCACGTCCGGCGTGGCACGTGCGATCTCGCTCCCGAGCAGGTACATCACGTACGCCTCGGCGTTGGGGTACTCGTGGTCGCCCGACGACCCCCACTCGTAGGGCCAGTCGCCGATGACGACCTCCTCGCGCGGCCGGGCGGCGAGTTCGCGCGTCAGCGGGTCGTCGGCGTCGGCGAGCAGCTCCCGAAGCCGCCCGGTCGCCTCGCGCTTCGTGCGGGCCGCCAGCGTCGCGTCGACCGCGTCGTCGGCGAACGCGGCGTCGAGTCGCTCTATCGCCGACTGGAAGGCGCGGCCGTGCTGGAGCGCCTTGGCGTGTTCGAGCGCGGCGCGGGCCAGCAGTCCGCCCCGGAGGCCGTCGGTCGGCGGTCGGGCGTCGTAGGCCTGATACAGCCCGTCGTGGAGCAGTTCGGAGACCGCGCGGCTCTGCGCGCCCTCGTCGTCGCGCTCGGCGTACCTGTCGAGGGCGGCGTCTCGGTCGGGGAACTCCTCGTCGATTCGCGCCGCGAGGTCCCGCCACGTCCGGTCGAGGTGGGCTTCGAGGTCGGCGACCTCGCTCGCGGACGCCTCGTCGACGTTCGACCGGTGGGCCTCGTAGATGGCCCGCGCGTCGCCGAGCCAGCGCCGGCCGTCTATCGCGCCCCGAATCGCCTCGACGGCCTCGCGGTAGTCGTACTCCTCCTTGGCGACCGCCTCGCCCGACACGTACACCTGCCCGTAGGCCTTCATCCGGGCGAAGTAGAGCGCGCGCTCGGTCCGGGCGAGGACGGCCAGCCCCCGGCGCGGGTCGGCGACCCCGTAGCCCATCCGGTCCGCGAAGTCGTTCGCGTCGTCGTGGAGGGCGGTCGAGCGCTCGTTCAACTCCTCGGCGGTGTAGTCGTCGGCGATCGCTCGCGCGGCCCCGAGCGACCACGCCGCGCGGTTCACGCCGAACCGGAGCGTCCGGAGCGCGTCCGTGGTCGGGTCGGCTCCCTCGGCCGCGTCGAGTTGCTCGCGGGCGGTGTCGAGGGTGCTTTCGAGGCCCCGGTCGAACTCCTCGTTCTGGGTCTCGACGTCCGCGTCCTCGACCGCGTCCCACGCCGACTCGGCGCGGTCGATTACGTCCCGGAGGTGCTCGCGCGAGTCGTCGAGGGCGTCGGGCGAGACCGCCAGCGCGGTGTCGACCTCGGGCACGGGCCTGCGCTCGGTCCGGAGGCGGAGAACGGGGTCCGGGAGGAGGGTCGGCGGCAGGAGTCGGTAGCCCGCGAAGCCGGCCGCGCTCCCGCCCGCGAGTCCGCCGAGGACTCGTCTGCGAGTGAGTCTGGAGGGCATGGAGGGCGTCGAGTAGGGCTGTTCGGTGAGCCAGCAAATGTCTTGTGGAGCGCATTCGCCGCTCGGCGGCGTCCCAAAGCCTATATCAGGGGAGTACATGGAGTCGCTTGACACACGATGGCGCTCGGGTCGAACCAGTGGGAGTGCAAGGACTGCGGGCGAAAGCACCGCACCGACCGCAAGCAGTGCGTCGAGTGTGGCTACACCGTGCTCGTGCCCGTCGACCAGGAGCAGCGGCTCGACCGGCTCTCGTCCGCCCTGCTGGCGCTCCTGCCCGCCCTGCTCTCGTTGCTCACGATGGGCGTGCTGGCGTGGGTGCTGTTCGCCTGACCGACCCACTGGATTCGCCCCGACGCCGCGATTCGGGCTCCCGTCCCGTCGCGGTGGCGGCCCCGAGATTTCAAATAGCCGTGGTTTATTTAATAGCTGACGGCGTCGTGGCGGTTGGGAATGGGAATGAAAGCAGTCGTGCTGGCCGCCGGGGAGGGGACCCGATTGCGGCCGCTCACGGAGGACAAGCCCAAGGGCATGGTCGAGGTGGACGGCGAGCCCATCTTGACCCACTGCTTCGAGCAACTGGCGGAACTGGGCGCGGACGAGTTCGTGGTGGTGGTGGGGTATCGCAAGCAGGACATCATCGAGCACTACGGCGACGCGTTCGACGGGATTCCGGTGACGTACGCCCACCAGCGCGAGCAGAAGGGGCTGGCTCACGCCTTACTGACGGTCGAGGAGTACGTCGACGACGATTTCATGCTGATGCTGGGCGACAACGTCTTCGACGCGAATCTGGGCGACGTCGTGAATCGCCACCAGGAGGACCGAGCGGACGCCGCGTTCCTGACCGAAGAGGTCCCCGACGAGGAGGCGGGGCGGTACGGCGTCTGCGACACGAACGACTACGGCGAGATTACGGACGTGGTCGAGAAGCCCGACGACCCGCCGTCGAATCTGGTGATGACCGGCTTCTACACGTTCACGCCCGCTATCTTCCACGCGTGTCACCTGGTCCAGCCGTCGAACCGCGGCGAGTACGAGATCAGCGAGGCGGTCGACCTGCTCATCCGGAGCGGGCGGACCATCGACGCCATCCGGATGGACGGCTGGCGGGTCGACGTCGGCTACCCCGAGGACCGCGAGCGGGCCGAGCGGCTCCTCCGGGGCGAGGACCCCGAGGACGTCGAGTCCGCCGAGGCGGAAGCTGGGGAGTCCGCCGCCGAGACGTCGGCCGACTGAGACCAGGCGACCCGGACCGACCGACGGCGGGGCCCCCGGAGACCTAGGCCCCAGACGTCGAGCGCGACCGTCGGGATACCGACGCCCGACCCTTCTGGAAGTCCGTGACGTGCACGAGACAGCGACCGGGGACGCGCTCGTAACGGGTGACGAGCCCAAGCGCCGAGGCCTCGACGAGGACTGCACCCGGGTCCCAGCGGGAGTCGGGCCGACGACGGCGCTCCGAACCGACCGCCGTGGTTCGACCTCGACGGTTCCGGTGGCGTTACGTTCATGACGGGGCGGGCCGTAGTACGACGTACGGAATGAGGCGCGACTACTTCACGCTGGACGCTCGGAACGTCGATTGGGTCGAGGACGGCGACGACGCGAGGAAGCCGACAGTACACATCGACTTCGAGGGTCCGGCCTCGACCCTCCGCGAGCGCCTCACGGGGACGGGTGACGAACTGCTCGACGCGGGGGAGACCGACGTCGCGTACCGGCTTCAGGGGCCGGTCGACGGCGGGGACACCGCGGGCGTCGTCAGCGTCACCAACCGCATCACCGGCGACTTCGTGCTCGAACTCAACCAGGACGCCGACGACGTGCTCAAGTTCATCACGGCGGCCCGCGAGTACGGCAAGGAGACCGGCGACATGGACGGGCGCTACCACGTCGAGATAACCATCGACGGCGAGGACCTCGTCGAGTACGACAAGGCCACGTTCCTCGTGTACAACGACGAGGGGAACCTGCTCCGCAAGCACAGCCTCATCCCCAGCGGCGTCGAACTCTGAGTCGCGGGCCGACCCACGCGGTCGTCGGGCGCGCGTCAGAGCGACCCGAACGCCAGCAACGCCCCGAGGACGACGGCCGAGAGCACGACGATGAGTGCGATGAGCGTGTCGAACAACCCCTGCGGTTCGGTGATCTTCGGAAGGTCCATATCGGAGGCTATGGCGCTCCCCGGCTTAGTGGTAGGGGATTTCGGTCCGGCGCGACCGCCCACGGACGCCACACCCCGGACGCCACCCTGAGCGTTTATTGGGCAGGCTCCCGTTCGAGTGGACCATGCCCATCTCGCGACGGGGGTCCGGCGTCGGTCCCGCGACCCGCGCGCTCGCGTCGCAGGTCCACCCCGTGTTCATGCTCCCGCCGGTCGCGTGCTCGCTGTTCGGCGGCGTGCTCGCGGGCGCGTTCGCGCCCGGCCCGGGAGCGCTCCACGCGGTCGCCATCTTCGCGGCGGTGTACACCGCCCACGTCAAGGACGGCTACGTCGACTTCCACGTCCGCGACGAGGACGACGACCATCCGCTCACCGCGGTCGGGTGCCGTGGGGCGCTGGTCGGTTCCACGGCGCTGTTCGTCGCGTGCCTGCTCGGCCTCTGGGCGGTCGCCGGGGCGGGGGCGGCCCTCCTGACCCTGCCGACGTGGCTCGTCGCCTACCACCACGCGCCCCAGCTGGACACGAACCCCGTGACCGCGACGACGGGCTACCCGCTGGGGGTCGCGCTCGCCATCCTCGGCGGGTTCTACGCGCAGGCCGGCGGACTCGGAGCCGTCCCCCTCGCGTTCGCGCTCGTCTTCTTGCTCGTGCTGTCGGGCGTGAAGGTCGTCGACGACGCGCAGGACTTCGACTACGACCGCTCGATTCGCAAGCGCACCGTGGCGGTGGCGCTCGGCCCGCGACGCGCCCGGACCGCCGCCTACGCCCTGATGGCGGCCGGACTGGCGGTCGTGGTCGCACTCGCGGCGCTGGCGGTGTTTCCGCCGAGCAGCGTCGCCGCGGTCGCGGGGTTCGGCGTCGTCGCGGTCGTGGCCCGCCGAGCGGACCCAGAACTGGCGACGATGCTGTTGGTCCGGGGGTCGTACGTGTTCCTCGCGCTGTTGCTCGTCGCGGTGTGGTTCCGGCCGCTGGGATGATTCGGAGACGGAGCGACGGGCGATACGTATCCTCGAACGCGCTGGTCGAACTCGAGCCGGGGCCGAACGCCCCGACGACGCGCGGGAAACCGAGGGTTTCCCGGCGACGAGGCGGCGTAATCCGCGTTCGACGCGGGTAACCGCGACGACGAGACTGCACGGGTCGCGTTACCCGAACGTAGCCACGGCGTACGTCTCGGGTAGTCGGCCGTTCGCCCGTGAACGATTGGACCCCTTCTTTCCGAACTCGGTCGTATCCCACTTGAGGTTCGTAGAATGACACGAAAAGCAACGCTCGTAGCGATAGTCGCGATGCTCGCGGTTGGAACGTCCGCAGCGCTGGTGGTCGGTGCCGGCGCGACCGGCGACGCCGCGATGGCACAGGAGACGACAATGGAGGAGACGACGACGGCGATGACCCAGGAGACGACTGCGGCCGAGAGCGCCAGCGTCACCGTCGAGGACCAGTCCTCGAACGGTAGCACGGTGACGGTCGACGAGGTGATGGTTCCCGAGGGCGGGTTCGTGGTAATCCACGCCGCCGAGGGGACGGCGACCGAGACCATGATGGAGGACGAAACCACGATGGAGACGGAGATGGCGACCGAGACCGAGATGGACACCGCGATGGAGACCGACGCGGGCGAGGGGATGGCCCAGGAGTACACCGCGGGCGAGGTCCTCGGTAACTCGACGTACCTCGAGGCCGGGACCCACGAGAACGTGACGGTCGAACTCGACGCGCCGCTCGACGAGAGTCAGGTCGTGATCGCCATGGCCCACCTCGACACCAACGACAACCAGATGTACGAGTTCCCCGAGGCCGACGACCCCTACACCGAGGACGGCGCGGCCGTCGTCGACTGGGCGAACGTGACCGTCGAGGACGCGGGCGAGACCACCGCCGCCGACGAGGAGGACGCCGAAACCACGACCGAAGAAGCGTAGGCGCGAGCGGTCCGCAGTCGGATTCGTTTTTTCGCTCGGAATCGGCGAGTTCGCGGCATCGCCCGACCCACTGCGCTTCGAGTTCGTCGACGCTCAGCGCCCGCCCCGTCAGGTCCGCGATTCCGGTGACGCCGTCCGCCCGCACGGGGATTTCGATGTCGTCGCGGCTGGAGGCCCGGGAATCGTCGGCGATGCCGGCCGGTTTCACCTCAACGTTTAATCCGGTTTCGCTCGCACGTCCGGTATGGCACTCGACGGACGGTGGAGCCACGAACAGTTGATCGCGAACGACGTTCGACTCCACTGCGTGACCGCCGGGGACGAGGCCGACCCGCTCGTTGTCCTGCTCCACGGGTTCCCGGAGTTCTGGTACTCGTGGCGACGCCAGATTCCCGCGCTGGCCGACGCCGGGTTCCGCGTGGTCGCCCCGGACATGCGGGGGTACAACCGGTCGGAAAAACCCCACGGCGTCGACAGCTACGCGGTCGAGCGACTGGTCGGGGACGTGGCGGGGCTGGTCGACCAGTTCGACCGCGAGCGGGCACACGTCGTCGGCCACGACTGGGGCGGCGTCGTGGCGTGGGAGACCGCGATTCGCCGGCCCGAGGTGGTCGACCGACTCGCGGTGCTGAACGCGCCCCACCCGGGACGCTATCGGGCGGTCCTGCGTTCGAGCCCCGAGCAACGTCGGCGGTCGCTGTACGCCCTCGCCTTCCAGCTTCCGTGGCTCCCGGAGGCCACGCTGGGGGCGTTGGGCGGGCGGGGACTCACGGCGATGCTCCGGAGCGCCTCCAAGCCCGACACGTTCGACGGGACCGACCTGCGGCGCTACCGCCGGGCGGCGAGTCGGCCGGGCGCGCTCACCGCCGCGCTGAACTACTACCGGGCGCTGTTCCGCGCGGGCGTCCGCGAGGAGGTCCGTGCGCTCGTCGCCGACGAACGCCCGAAGCGGACGGTCCGCGTCCCGACCCTCCTGCTCTGGGGCGAGGACGACGTCGCGCTCGGCCCGGAGTTGACCGAGGGGCTGGAGCGGTGGGTGCCCGACCTCCGAATCGAACGCTTCCCCGACGCGACCCACTGGCTCCAGAACGACCGCGCCGACGCGGTGACCGAGTCGCTGGTCGCGTTCTTCGAGGAGTAGCGACTCGCGGCCGAACGGGTCGAGTCAGTCCTCGGGCAGCCGGACTATCTCCTCGGGGTTCTGGAAGGCGTACAGCACGACGTCGCCGGCCAGCCGCTGGTCCCGGAGCATCTGGGCGGCCCGCGACCGGTCGACGTCGGCGATTATCTCGACCGCCGTCAGCAGGTCCGCTTGCCGGATGCCGAGCCGGTCGCGCTCGACCTCGACGCCCTCGGGAGCGCGCACGCTCTCGAGCATCACCTCGACGTACGCCGCGAGGTCGGTGGTGTCGGCGAGCTGCTGGTGCCACGACGGCGGGTAGACGCTGAGGTCGCCGTCGACCTCGTAAAGTCGCTCGCCGGGCTGCCACGTCTCGGCGTCGGTCAACCGGTCGTCGAGCGACGTCTCGAACCGGTCGCGGTCGTAGTCGAGTTCCTCGGCGTAGGCTTCGACGAGGTCGCGGGGCACGCCGGGGCCCTCGACGGGGTGGTGGCGTTCGAGGTATCGAACGAGGTCCTTCGCGGTGAAGTACTCGTCGTGGCGGGCGAGCCGGTCCACGAGGTCCGGGTCGACGGATGGCATGGCATCGACGCACGACGGCGAGGGGCAAAAGCACTCGCCTAAGGATTCCGAGAGGCGGGCCGGTCGACCGCTCGCGCCGCCGAACGTCGCGGGGATTTCCCCAGCGGACAGGCTTTTGACGCCGCGCCACGCGGTTTCGACCGGATGTTACTCGTCCTCGAAAACGAGGTGGACCCCGACGCGCGCTACTTCGTCCCCGAAATCGTCCGGTACCTCTCGGAGTACGAGGTGTACACCTACGCCGACGAGGGGGGCCAACCCTCGCTGGCGGGCGTGGACGGCGTCGTGATGAGCGGCAGCACTGCGGGCGTGTACGACCGCGACGACTACCCGTGGATGGCCGAGCAAGCCGACCTCGTCCGAGAATTGGTCGAGCGCGAGGTTCCGACGCTCGGAATCTGTTTCGGCCACCAGATGGTCAACCACGCGCTCGGCGGCCGAGTCGAACACCGTGGCCCGACCCACCGGCTCGTCCGCGCGGACCTCGCCGACGACCCGGTGTTCGAGGGTGTCGGCGACGTGATTCCGATGGTCCACGGCGACCACGTGGTCGAGCGCGGCGAGGGGATGGCGCGAATCGGGTCGGCCGACTACTACCCGAACCTCGCCACGCGACACTGCGACGCGCCGGTCTGGACCGTCCAGTACCACCCGGAGTTCACCGACCGACTCCTCGACCGGATTCGGGCGGACTTCGGCTGGACGGAGACCGACCTGTCGTTCTCGGACGTGAGCGTCGAGGAGACGCTCCGGAACTTCGAGCGACTGGCGGGCGAGTGACTACGACGCCGTGCTCACGATCTTTATCACGTCGCCCTCCTCCAGTTCGTAGCTCTCTCCCACCTCGCGGTCGGTCTTCCCGTCGACCGCGTGGAGGTAGCCGTCGCCGATGTCGGAGTGGACCGCGTACGCGAGGTCCGGCGGCGTCGACCCGCGCGGGAGGAGGAAGGCGTCGGGCAGGACGGTCCCGGTCGCGTCGGTCCACCGGGTCTCGTTCTGGACCGGGTAGGCCGTAATCCGGTCGAGCAGGCCGTACACCGCCTCGTTGAGCGCGGTCTGGACGCCGGTACCGTCGTACTCGCCCATCACCTCGCGTATCGTTTCGAGGCCCGCCGCCTGCTCGTCGCTCAGGTCGCCGACCACCTCGAAGTCCGGGTCGCCGGGGTCGTACTCGATTGCGCCGGCCTCGGCGGCCTGCCGGAGCGCGAGTTCCCCTTCGGCGGTCGCGGGAATCACGGGCTTGCCGGTCTCGCGCAGGCGGTCGAGGTTCTCCGGGGGCGCGACGTCGGCCTTGTTGGCGACGAGGACGATGGGCTTGGTCCGCGCCCGGACGTCGCGGGCCAGCGCCTCGCGGTGGTCGTCGGTCCACTGGATGGGGTCCTCGGGATAGTCGAGGTCGCGCAGGCTGACGGCCACGTCGGCCTCGCTCGCGCCGAACCCGGTGAGCATCTCGGCCAGCGCCTCGTCGACGTCGAAGTCGGGCGAGCGCGACTGGCGCTCGACGGTCTCCCAGTTGCGCTCGACGATGCCCGCGAGCCACTGGTCCATCTCCTCCTCGACGAAGTCGACCTCCTCGACCGGGTCGTACGTGCCGACCTCGACGGGTTCGCCCTCCTCGTTCGTGCCGCCCGACGCGTCGACCACGTTCACGATGACGTCGGCGTTGGTCAACTCGTCGAGGAACTGGTTGCCCAGCCCCCGGCCCTCGTGTGCGCCCGGCACGAGTCCGGCCACGTCGAGCAACTCGACGGGGACGTAGCGCTTGCCGTCCTCGCAGTTGTCGGCGTCACACCGCTCGTCGCGGTCGAGACACGGGCAGTCGGTTCGGACGTGGCTCACGCCCCGGTTGGCGTCGATGGTCGTGAACGGGTAGTTGGCCACGTCCACGTCGGCCATCGTCGCCGCCTTGTAGAAGGTGGACTTGCCCGCGTTGGGCTTGCCAGCCAGCGCGACGGTAATCATGCCCCAGGGTACTGGCGTTCGGGGCAACTGCCTTTCGGTTCGGCGGACGCGGCGTCCACATCGCCCGAGGCTGCACTCCAATCGAAGCCCGTTTATCCGCCTCGCGTCTATCCCCGACCATGATTCCGCCGGGAGCCGACACCGTCCTCGTCAGACACGCCGACGTGGGCGTCAAGAGCGGGAAGGTCCAGACCGAGATGGAGCGTCGGCTCCGGGACAACGTCGCGGCCCTGCTCGACGACCGCGGCGTCGACGCCGAAGTCGAGCGCCGGTGGTCGCGGCTCCTCGTCCACGCCGACGAGTCGTCCGTCGACGCCGCGACCGACGCGGCGGCCGACGCCTTCGGCGTCCAGTCGGCCAGCGCGGCGCTGGTCGTCCCGCCCGAGGAGGACGCCATCGTCGACGCGCTGGCCAGGACAGCACGCGAGTACGCCGCGACCGACGCCGCGGGCGACACCTTCGCGGTGGACGCCAGGCGCGCCGGCGAACCAGAGGCTCACCCGTTCACGAGCAAGGATCTCGAGAACGAGGGGGGCGCGGCGGTGTTCGCGGAACTCGACGACCCCGAGGTCGACCTCGACGACCCCGACGCCACGTTCTTCGTGGAGTGTCGCGAGGACGAGGCGTTCGTCTTCACCGAGCAGCGGGCCGGTCCCGGCGGCCTCCCGCTGGGCTCACAGGGCAAGGTGGTCGCGCTGGTCAGCGGCGGCATCGACTCGCCGGTCGCGGCGTGGGAGATGATGAAGCGCGGCGCGCCGCTCGTCCCCGTCTACCTCGAACTCGGCGACTACGGCGGCCCGGACCACGAGGCCCGCGCGATGGAGACGGTCCGGCGACTCGCCGACTACGCGCCCAACTTCGAGATGGCCGTCCGACGGGTGCCGGCCGGCGACGTGATGGCGCTACTCGACGAGGAGGTCGGCCCGGCCCGCATGCTGGTGTATCGGCGGTTCATGTACCGCGTCGCCGAACACGTCGCCCGCGAGACCAACGCCGCAGGAATCGTGACGGGCGAGGCCGTCGGCCAGAAGTCCTCCCAGACGACGCGGAACCTCGCGGCCACCAGCGTCGCCACCGACCTGCCGATTCACCGACCCCTCCTCTCGATGGACAAGCCCGAGATAACCGAGCGCGCCCGTCGTATCGGCACGTTCCGCGACTCCACGATTCCGGCCGGGTGCAACCGCATCGCGCCCGACTTCCCGGAGACCAACGCCACGCCCGGGATAGTCGACGAGGCCCAACCAGAGGGGCTGTACGACCGAGCGCGCGAAGCCGCCGCGAACGCGACGCTGGTCGAACTCTGAGTCCGGCCGACGCCGGCATCGACCCCTCCCCGGGCGGAATCCGCCGACTAGCCGGCCGAGACCCCGACCGGGAGCGAAATCGCTTTACGACGCCCTCTCCACCCGCGAACTGTGACTCGGGTCTGTCTCGTCGGTTCGGAGGACGTCCGCCTCCGTGGCGAACTCCTCTCGCGAGAGACCGCCCGCGAGGCGCTCGCGACCTACGACCTCCGGGAGCCGTACCGCAACACCGTGGGCGTCGAGACCATCAGCCTCGGCGCGGCGGTCGCGCTGTGCAACGACCTCGACTGGTATCTCGTGCGATTCGCCGAGGACGCGCTCGTGCTCGAACCCAGCGTGAGCGAGACCGACTGGCTCTCGCGGGACCTCGCGGAGGCGGTTCGGGACGGCCAAATCGAGCCCGAGGCCACCGACGAGTACCTCAAGGTGTACGGGCTGACCGACGACGACGAACTGGTCGAGCCGATGTACCTCGCGCGCCGCGACGGCGAGCTTCCCGACTACGACCTGCGCGAGGTGTCCGACACGGTGGTCGTCCGCGTCACCGAGTCGGAGTTCGCCGGCTGATTCCCGAGCGAAGCGTCAACACTCCGCGTCGGCGACGTGTCTCGCGAGGTCGTTGACCCGCTCGCGGAGGGTCGAGACCGACTCGTCGGACGACTGGAAGCAGACCCACTCGCGGTACGACCCCGGGTCGTGGCGCTCGCGACGGCGTTTCCTCCGAGCGCCGGCCACGGGCGCGTCGTCGAGCGCCGGGTCGGCCAAGCCTGCGTCGACCGCCACCAGGCCGCGATACGCGCACTCGCCCGCCACGCTGGCGCGCTGTATCTCGCAGCTTCGGCCTCTGTACGTCCATCGCTTCGCAGTCTGCCAGTGTATCATCGTGGTCGCTCTGGCTACGTCGAATAGAGAACTCGCTTCAACCTTTCGGTGGCTCGGACTCGGAGCGTCGGCCAAAAATCGGCCTCCACTCAGTCGAACATCCCGGTCGAGAGGTAGCGCTCGCCGCTGTCGGGGAACACCGTCACGACCAGCGGGCAGTCGTCGTAGCCGTCGAGCGCGCCGCCGTCGGACGCGAGCATCTCCTCGAACTCGTCGGGGGCCTCCGGGCAGTCGAGGTGGGGCTGGGCGATGCGCTCGGCGACCCGGCGGGCCGCGACCGACGCCGCGCCCGACGACTGGCCGACGAGGACGCCCTCCTCGCGAGCGAGTCGTCGGGCCTCGCGCTCGGCGTCGTCCAGCGCGACCGTCTCGACCGAATCGAGCAGGTCGACGTCCAGCACGTCGCTGACGAACCCCGGGCCCATCCCCTGATAGTCGTCGTCGCCGGACTCGCCCGTGGACAGCACCGAATTGCGCTCGGGTTCGACCGCCACGACCTCCATCTCGGGGAACGCCTCGCGGAGTCGGGTCGCGGTGCCCGTGATGGTGCCGCCGGTGCCCACGCCCGCCACGAAGGCGTCGATTTCGCGGCCCTCGACCTGTTCGAGTATCTCCTCGGCCGTGGTCCGGTAGTGGGCCTCGGCGTTCGCCGGGTTCTCGAACTGGCCCATCTCGACCGCGCCGTCGGACGCCGCGATTTCGGCGGCGCGCTCGCGGGCGTCGTCCATGTCGCCGTCGACGAGTTCGAGGTCCGCGCCGTACGCCCGGAGGAGCTGGCGGCGCTCGGGCGACTTCGAGGCGGGCATTACGATAGTGAGGTCGTAGCCCCGCGCCGCCGCGACCACTGCGAGGCCGATGCCGGTGTTCCCGCTGGTCGGTTCGACCAGGCGGTCGCCCGGCGAGATTTCGCCGGCGCGCTCGGCCGCCGCCACCATCTCGCGGGCCGGACGGTCCTTCGCCGAGCCGCCGGGATTGAACCCCTCCAGCTTTGCCGCGACGGTCGCGCCCTCGGGCGAGGCGGTCCTGACGAGCGGCGACCCCACCGCATCGAGAACGGAGTCTTTCATTGGTGCAGGGTAGGTATTGGGCGTATAAACGAGTGACGCCCCGCGACACATCGTGCCGGTACTCCGCGAGCGGGGTGCCGGATGGAGTGCGATTTCGACGCGGTCGTGGCGCTTGCGGGAACTGCGGCGCGGCCATGGTACTGGCGGAGTGGTTGCGGTGCTGTCGGGGTGGTTGCGGAGCGGTCGCGGTGTGGTTGCGGTGCTGTCGGGGTGCGGTGTAGTTGCGGTGCTGGCGGGGTGGTTGCGGGGCGGTCGCGGTGCTGTTTCTCATAGGTCCCGGCAGTAGCTAGCTTCGTCGCTGCCGTCAACGAGGACGTAGAGGCGGCACCGTCGACGAGGACGTAGAGACCGCCACAGCAACGAGGACGTAGAGACCGCCATGGGAACGACCGCTACTATCGCTTGAGCCACTGAGAGCCGCGACTGTACCGGTGACCGCGACCGCCACTGTGCTTGAGCCTGTGAGACCCGCACCGCACACAGCATCCGCGTCCGCGACCGCACACAGCATCCACATCCGCGACCGCACCGCCTCCGCGACTCGACGGAACCTGCCACCACCCCTGCGATTAAGCCCGTCGAGCGACAATCCGCGCCCATGGAGACGACGGAACCGACCCCGACGTGGGACGCCGAGGCGCACAGCGAGGTCGTCGACGCCATCGAGGCCGCGGTCGGCGAGGTCACCTATCGAGTCTGGGGAGCCGACTGGTGTGGCGACTGCCGGGCCGTCCTGCCCGACTTCTTCGCTGCGCTCGACGCGGCGGGCGTCCCGGACGAGGAAGTCGCGGTCCACGAGGTCGACCGGGACAAGCAGGGCGAGGGGGTCGACGCCTACGACGTGACGCTCATCCCGACCATCGTGGTCGAGCGCGACGGCGAGGACGGGACGACCGAGATCGCCCGGTTCGAGGAGAGCGAGGGCCGCCCGGCGGCCCAGTACGTCGCCGACCGGCTGCTCGACGCCGACGTGCTGGCCTGACGCGGCGACACCGACCTACTCCTCGCCGGCGTCGAGCCACTCGGTCGACCACCGCAACGTTCCGTCCACGTCGACGGCGATGGGGGAGTCGCCGATGACCTCCCGGAGCTCCGAGCCCGTGTTCGTGAACGTCGCGAGTTTGCCGGGGATGAGGTAGAAGTCCGCGCCGTCCTCCTTCGGGAAGTACGGTTCGTTGACGCCGCCGATGCTGACCTGGGGCGTGGTCTGGGTGGTGACGGTGACGTCGAGCGCTTCGTCCGCGGCCGGCGGGTCGTCCGCGTCGTCGCCGACGCGACACCACAACGGGTTGCTGTCGACGCACTGGGCGACGGTGACGCCGGGGTCGCCGACCACGACGTAGTGTCGGCCGATGGCCGTGAACTCCTCGACGATTTCGAGCGCGCCGCCGACGGTGAACCCGTAGTCGAGCAGGCGCGCGAACGTCTCGCCGACCTCGACAGCGCCGTGGTTGTCCACGTCGGCCCAGCTCACGATGGCGGCCCGAGCGCCCGCCTCGACCAGCGCGACGCCCTGGTCGTGGGACCGACACGCGTTGAGCAACACCGTGGTCGCGCCGGTCCGGTCGACCGTCTCGGCGTCGACGACGCCGTCCGGGCACTGGAGCCCGCGCCCGTCGACGTGGCCCACGAAGTGGAACACGTCGTGGTCGTCGGCCAGCAGCCCCCGGAGGTCGTCGGTCGACACCCCGAACCGACAGTCCACGTCGAACGGAGCGACGTCGCTGGTCTCGCCGGTGCCGTACGCCTCCGAGACGGCGTTCCACTCCTCGCGCATCCCCTCGTCGTTGCACACCACGGTCACGTCGACGACGCCGTCGGTCGGGTCGGACTCGTCGCGGTCGAACGCCGTCCGGAGCAGCTTCGCGCCGTGGACGGGCGTCCCCTCGCCGACCCACGCTCGCTCGACGGCGTCGGACTCCGGAAGCGGCACGTACTCGTCGGGGTCCGGGACGCCGGCGTCGCGGCGCTCGGCGGCGGGCAAGCCTCGCTTGAACGAGTTCACCGCGGCCCGGTCGGGGTCCGGGTCGGCCGCGGTCACCCCCGACGAGTCGCCCGCGGGCGAGGCCACCCGGACGAGCGAGAAATCGTTGACCACGTACGGCAGGAGCTCGACCGTCTCGGCGTCGGGCCGGACGTGAGTGACTCGGTGCCACGTCGGCGTCGCCTCCCGGACCGGCTCGTCGGGCACCGAGCAGTAGGCCGCCAGCTGGTCGCCCAGCGGCGCACCGTACAGGGCCGCGAAGTCGAGGTCGACGGCCGGGTCGGCTTCGAGCAGTCGTCGTTCGTGGAGGTCCATCGGGTGAAAGCCCTCGGTTCGGACCACGCAGTCGAGGACGAACGCGCGCTTCAGGAACCGAATCGCCTCGTCCTCGAACCCCCGCTCGGTGTCGAACCGGTAGGTGAACCCGCCGTCCACGGTCAGTCGGGGCGTCCCGTCGGCGACGAGGTCGGCTCCGAAGTAGTACGCCAGCGGCGCGGCGGCGAACACGTACTCGTAGTCGGGCGGAAGGTGGAGCGTGACGCCCGAATCGGGCGCGTCGAGTCCGTCGGGAATCGAGAGCTCGTCGCCGAGTTCGACGCGGGGCGGATGCCCGCGCAGGCTCGGCCACGACCGCTCGCAGGAGGTGGTCTTGAGCGCGGAGCCGAACGTCGAGACCGCTCTCATCGCCGCGCGCGGGTCGTCGGGGACCGTGACGGTCGCGGCCGGCGACGCGTGGTGGGACCGCGCGCCGAGTTCGAGCCGGGACGGGCCGGCGAACTCGAAGGCGATGTGATCGGTGGTCGCGTCGACGGTGAGCGCCGACTCCACGCGGAGGTAGAGCTTCATCGGCGCGTTGACTTCGAGCAGGTAGTCGTCGGCCTCCAGCTCGTGGCGACCCTCGTAGCCCACGTCGAGGATATGCGAGCCGTCGGCCGCGTCCCGGACCGCGGCGGTGACCGTGTAGGGAAACGCCAGTTCGCTGGCGACGAACTCGTGTGCGACCGACACCGGAAACGCGAACGAGCCGGTGTCGCCGCGGGTCGGCGTCACGTCCTCGTCGGTGTAGAGCAGAAATCGACGGCCCTCGATCGGGTCGAGTATCTCCACGCCGGCCCGGTCGTCGAGCGGTTCAACGCGTGGCTGCATTGTGGAATCGCTCCCGGGGGTTCGAACGCCGTTCGGTGGGCCGTCGACTCATATCGGCAGCCAGTCGGTTGCGAGGCCGCGGCTCGGAACGTGCCAGCGCTCCTCTGCGTGGTGGCCGCGTCCGGCCGAGTCGACCGGCCGGAGTTCTATCACCGCGTCGAACCGTTCGACGAGCGACTGGACGCGCTCGGTCTCGAACGGTTCCATCAGGACGTAGTGACCCATGGCGTCGTAGTCGCTCACGTAGCCGGTGACGACCTGGAGACAGCGCTCGACGACTCCCCGGTCGTAGTGTTCGAGCAGCGCGCCCAGCGAGTCGACGCCGACCCGGAGCTGTGCCGGGGCGAGGCCGCCCGCCCGCCGGTCGAACGTCGCCATCGCCTCCGCGAGTTCGGCCTGCAGTCCGCCGAGCTGCGGGTCTATCACCCGCCGCTCGGACAGTTCGCCCACCGACTCACGGCCGGAGCCACCGCCCGCCTCCACCACCGACCGGGGCGGGGACGCGTGGTTGATTATCTCGGTCGTCTCGGCGGGCGGTTCCGACGCCCCGTCGGCGGTCGGAAGTCGCTCGACGACGCTCCGAGCGCTGGCGTCGGTGACCGCCAACAGCCGGTAGCGGCGCTCGTCGGTCCCGCCGAGGAGGCTCGCGCTCGCCTCGGTGAACAGCCGTCGCGGGGCGTCGCCGACGACGAGCAGGTTACAGCCGTCGGCCTTCAGCTCCCGTAGCACGTCCCGGAATTCGCCCCCGTCGTCCCGTTCGCCCGAACGCCCGTCGGTCATTGGCGAGACCGTAGCGGATGTAGTGTTAATAAACTTTCGCCGGCTGGCGGCGGGAAATATGCGTGGACGCGGACGCCAGCGCGTTCGTGTGGGATTAAATGCCTAGTATCGATTCGAACCCAATTAGGGAAACGCTTAACGGTGAATCCGCCCCACATCGTGATAGAATGTCACAAAGTAACACGCGCGATTCGAGTACCGCGACCTACGAGTGTCACGAGTGCCGAAACCGCGTCGAGGCCGCCGGGTTCCCGGGGCCCTGCCCCGAGTGCGAGGGGCCGATGCGGAACATCGCGGTCCCGCGAGAGTAGTCACGTCCCGTCGTCGGCCCAGTCGAGCGCTGCCGCGAGGTCGCTCCGCGGAGGCGAACACGCGAACTTCTCGCAGACGTACGCGGTCGGCGCGTCGCCCTCGGCGTCTCTGTCCGCCCAGATCGGCGGCGCGCCGTCGAGTCCGAGCCGGTCCAACCACGCGGTCAGGTCGTCGTCGCCGGGGGGTCGACGCGACAGCAGCCGCGCGGGCAGGTAGCGGTCGGCCAGTTCCTCGCGCCACGACTCGGGGAGGTCGTCGGCCACGGCGGTCACCTCCAGCGAGCCGTGCGCATAGCGGTCGGCCGCCAGCGCGAGCGAGGCGTGCTGGAGCGGGTTCGACCGAATCGCTCGCCCCCGCGTTTCGAGCACGCGCTCGGCGATTTCCTCGAACCGGTCGTCTGGGGTGAACGCCGACACCGCGAGCAGGAGGTCGGTCGCCACGCCGAGACTGGCGGGCGTCGACTGGTCGCGGGGTTCCTGCGGGCGCGCGACCAGTTCCTCGCCGCGGTCGGGCGTGAAGTAGACGGTGCCGGCGTCGGCGTCCCAGAACTCGGCCGCGATGGCCGCCGCGAGGTCGAGCGCGAACCCGAGGTGGTCGGGGTCGCCGGTCGCCTCGTAGCAGTTCAACGCGCCGCGCGCGAGGAAGGCGTAGTCCTCGAGGTAGCCCTCGATGGCGACGTTCCCGTCCTTGTACCGGCGGCGCAGCCGGCCTTCCTCGGCGTTCCAGAGGTGCTCGCGGACGAAGTCGAGCGCGTCTTCCGCGAGGCCGGCCCACCGGTCGCCGTCGTCCAGCACCAGCGCGCCCTCCGCGAGCGCCGAGACGAGCAGGCCGTTCCAGCCCGCCAGCACCTTCTCGTCGCGCCGGGGCCGGGCCCGCCGCTCGCGCGCGTCGAAGACCCGCTTGCGGGCCTCGCCCAGCGTCTCCCCGACCTCGCGGTCGCTCATGTCGTACGCGTCGGCGAGCGCCGGAACCGACTCGCTGACCGTCAGCACCGTCTTCCCCTCGAAATTACCCGACGCGGTGACGCCGTAGCGGTCGCAGAACAGCTCCGTGGCGGTGTCGGCGTCGACTCCGCCGGCGGTCCAGTCGCCGTCCGCGACCGCCTCCCGTACCTGCTCGGGCGTCCAGACGTAGAAGGTGCCCTCCTCGCCCTCGCTCTGGGCGTCGAGCGTGCTGTAGAACCCGCCGTCCGGATGGGTCAGCTCGCGCTCGACGAACTCGAACGTCCGACGGGCGGCCTCGGCGAATCGGTCGTCGCCGGTGACCTGATAGCCCGCGAGCATCGCGCGGGGAATCTCGGCGTTGTCGTACAGCATCTTCTCGAAGTGAGGCACGACCCACTCGCGGTCGACGGTGTAGCGGTGGAAGCCGCCGCCGACGTGGTCGAACAGCCCGCCATCGGCCATCGCGGAGAGGGCCTCGGTCGCGACCTCGCGGTACTCGGCGGCGGTCTCGTCGTCGCTCGCGCGGTCGGCGGCGCGCAAGAGCAGGTGGATTCGGCCGGGCTGGGGGAACTTCTGGCCGGTTCCCCACCCACCGTACTCGCGGTCGGCACCCCGGACGGCGGCGTCGGCGGCGCTCGCCAGCAGGTCCTCGCCGGGCGTCTCGCCGGGGTCGGGCACGCTTTCGAGTTCGTCCTCGATGGCGTCGGTCCACTGGTCGGCGCGGCGCTCCATCTCCCGGCGGTCCTCCTCGTCGGCCCACGACGCCGCGATGTCCGCCAACAGGTCGGGGAACGCGGGCTGGCCGCGCTTGGGTTCGTCGGGGAAGTAGGTGCCGACGTAGAACGGTCGACCGTCGGGCGTGAGCCAGACCGACAGGGGCCAGCCGCCCCGCCCGGAGACGGCCTGACAGATGGTCTGGTAGACGCTGTCGAGGTCCGGGCGCTCCTCGCGGTCGACCTTGACGGGGACGAAGTTCTCGTTGAGCAGTTCGGCGACCTCCTCGTCCTCGAAGCTCTCCTCTTCCATGACGTGACACCAGTGGCAGGCCGAGTAGCCCACCGACAGGAAGATGGGCACGTCGCGCTCGGCGGCGGCGTCGAGCGCCGCGTCGTCCCACGGCTGCCAGTGCACGGGGTTGTCGGCGTGCTGGCGGAGGTACGGGCTCTCCTCCTCGTCGAGCCGGTTTCGGGCGGTGGGGTCGCCTTCGGTAGAATCGGTGTCGGTCGCGTCGGCGTCGGTCATGCCCCACACGAGGGGTTCCAGCGGGGTAAAGTCGGGGCTTTCGGCGAGCAGGGACGGGGGATAGTCGGCGCGTGCTCCGTCGTCCTCTCCGTCTTGGTGCGCACTCTATCGAACCCTCCGCTCGGCGTGCGCTCGGTCGGTCTCTCCGTCTCGGCGCGCGCTGGCGCGACCTCGTGTCGCGCCAACTCGTGCGAGGGAGGCGAGCGCGTTCAGGCGCTCGCCGAGGCTGGGGAGGGATGAGGCTCCCGCTGTGCGGTCGCGGTGAGGGCGGTTGCCGTCGCGGTGCGGGGCGGTCACTCATTTGTCGAGGCAGTAGCTAGCTTCTCCAACTGCCCTCGTGAGGAAGTTGACGGCAACAGGAAGCTAGCTACTGCTTGAGCCACTGAGTGACCGCAACCGCACCACACTCGCGAGTCTCACGCCGCCCCAGCCTCTTCCTCCTTCGCTCCCTTCGGTCGCGTCAGTCGTCCCTCGCGCACGTTGCTCGCTCGCGCCGGATTCAAAATTAGCAGTTCGGCTCGAAGCTGGCGTCGACCTCGAAGCAGGCGTCACGGTCCTCGTCGATGCGTCCGTCCCTGATTCGTCGTTGGGGGTAGCGTCGAGGAGTCGAGCGCGAGTAGCGCACCTAATGCGTATGTTTGCATACTTCCCGAGTTCCCAAAAGCAACCTTTACACTCCCATGCCCACATCCTCCGGGTATGACCGAGACAGTCCTGCTGGTCGGCGGCGGCGGACGCGAACACGCCATCGCCCGAGCCCTGAGCGACAGCGACGCGGCCCTCTACGCCTGCGCGGGCAACCGCAACCCCGGCATCGCGGCGCTGGCCGAGGGGTTCGAGGCGGTCGAGACCACCGACCCCGAGGCGGTCGTCGCCTACGCCGAGGACGTGGGCGCGACCCTCGCGGTCGTCGGCCCGGAGGGGCCGCTCGCGGCCGGGGTCGCCGACGCGCTCGACGACGCCGGCGTCTACGCCTTCGGCCCGCGCGAGGCCGAGGCCCGCATCGAGACCGACAAGGCCTACCAGCGCCGGTTCATGCGCGAGAACGAGATTCCGGGCTGTCCCGAGTTCGAGACGTTCGACGAGACGGCGGCGGCCTGCGAGTTCATCGACGAGTACGACGGCGACCTCGCGGTGAAACCGGCCGGGCTCACCGGCGGCAAAGGCGTCCGGGTCATCGGCGACCAGGTGACCGCCGAGCAAGCCAAGGCGTACCTCCGGGACGCCGACTACGACCGCGTGGTGCTCGAAGAGCGCCTCGTCGGCGAGGAGTTCACCGTGCAGGCGCTCGTGGCGAACGGCGACCTGCGGACGACCCCGGCCGTGCAGGACCACAAGCGCGCCTACGAGGGCGACGAAGGGCCCAACACCGGCGGGATGGGCAGTTACAGCGACGCCACCGACGAACTGCCGTTCATGACCGAGGCCGACTACCGCGAGGCGGTCGAGATTCTGGAGGCGACCGTCGACGCGCTCGACGGCTACAAGGGCGTCCTCTACGGCCAGTTCATGCTCACGGCCGACGGCGTTCGGGTCGTCGAGTTCAACGCCCGCTTCGGCGACCCCGAGGCGATGAACACCCTGCCGGTGCTCGACACCGACTTCCTCGACGTGCTGGTGGCGGCCCGCGAGGGCGAGGCCCTGCCCGACCTGTCGTTCGCGTCACGGGCGACGGTCTGCAAGTACGCCGTCCCCGAAGGCTATCCGACCGACCCGCAAGCGGGCGCGACGGTCGAAATCGATGCGGACAGCGCCGGCGACGCCCTGCTCTTCTACGCCAGCGTCGACGAGCGCGAGGACGGCATCTACACCACCACCTCGCGGGCGTTCGCGGTCGTCGGCGTCGCCGACACCATCACCGAGGCCGAGGGGATAGCCGAGGACGCGCTCGCGTTCGCGGGCGAGGAGGGACTCGACGTGCGCCACGACATCGGCAAACCCGATCTCGTCCAGCGGCGAATCGACCACGTGGCCGAGCTACGCGGGGAGTAAGTCGGGCCTGACGCCGTCACAGTCGCATCTTTCGACCCCGAACGCGACGCATAACAAACCCCGTTCTGGTCGTCGGCACACGCATGCCCGACTCCGACGCCGCCGAGTTGCCGACCGACCGTGCGTTCGACCTGCTCGGGGACGCCACCCGCCGACGGACCGTGGCGGCGCTCCGAGCGGCCGACGGGGCCGTGGCGCTCGACGACCTCGTCGACGACGTCGTCGAGCGGGTGTCCGACGGGACGCCCGGGGACGTTCCCTCGGACCGCCGCGAGCGGGTCGCCGCGTCGTTACACCACTGTCACTTGCCCAAGCTCGACGACGCCGACGTGGTGGCGTACGACCCGACGGAGAACCGAGTGGCCGTGACGCCGGACGCCGACGAGCTCGCCCCGTTCCTCGACGCCATCGAGACCGGCGTCGAGCGCGTCCGACGCGAGTAGCGACCCCCGCGAGACTCGGCCCGAGTCAGGTGACAGACCACGGGACCAGCTGATTCGCGTAGTAGATGGCGGGGTATGTCGCGGGAAACATCAGCATGAAACTGTTGATGCCTACGACCGCGCCGTTCGCGAAGTGGAACGCGAACGCCGCGACGAACACCGCGAGGAGCGCGGACGGGTCCAGAAAGAGGACCACCGGGAACAGCACCTCGAACCCGATGACGCTCCACGAGAACAGTCGCTTCGTCGACGGGTACGCCGCGACGAAGCGATAGAGTCGGTCGTCGCCCCACGTCTTGGTCGAGACCACCATCTCGATGGCGTCGCCGTTTCGCCACTGTCGGCCCGCCACTTTCGCCACCCCGGCGAGGAAGTAGCCCAGAATCCCCTGGACCGCGATGAACAGGACCGCCGCGAGCTGTTCGGTGCTCCCGTCCGGAAACACCGTCGCGATCAGCAGCCCGAAGTTGGTGACCACCGACATGTCGAACGCGCCGCTCAGCCCGATGGAGTGGCGAACCTTGACGAGAACGTCGTTCAGGAGCGCGAGGAGTACGACCGCCGGCAAGGCGACGTCGGGAACCGACCCCGTCAAATCGAAGGCCCCGAGCGCGACCAGCGCGCTCCCGACGAGGATGCGGCCCACCAGAACTATCGGGAACGCACCGAACAGGGGTCTCAGCGCTCTCGACCAGCGCGTGGCGTTCAGATCGAGGCTCCGAACCTCCCAACTGAACAGGCCGCCGTCGTCGTACTGCCGGCGGAGAGACAGCAGTTCGACGCCGGTGTAGATGGCGTGGACGCCGGTTCCGAGCGCGACGAGTGCGATGACGGTAGGGACCAGGCTCATAGTTCGTGGAAGTTCGAGACGAACTGCGGGGTCGCTTCCTCCTCGCGGAGGCTACTCTGCATCAGCATGAACTGGGTCCTTCTCGCGTCGTCGTCGTGGTCGGCCCCCGAGACGACGTTGAGTAACAACAGGTACTGGGTGCTCAGGAGGTGGTCGTCGGACTCGATGGGCTGTAGGCCCTCCGAGCCCGACGACTCGTCGACTTCGGCGAGTTCGGAGCCCTCGAGGTGCCGTTTCAGCGCCTGGTTGAGGTCGAACAGGCCCTTCGCCTTGTACAGCGACGGGTTCCACACCCACTTGAGTCGCTGGCGCGTCTGCGTGACGTCGGTAACCTCGGTCCACTGGGTCACGGTCCCGTCGGCCAGTTCGTCCCGGTACAGCAGATGGGTGTCCCACTGGCCGGGATGGGGCGCGAAGAAGTTCCAGTTGGGCGCGAGGAGCTTCAGGTGCAACCGCTGCAACCAGTCGGTGACGGTCGACCGTTCGGTCAGCGACTCGACGGTGGCACCGATCGTCGCCAGCGCGAGGAGAGACAGCACCGCGGGAACGAGAACGGCTGTTACGGTCGTCATTCGACATCAGATACCCGAGAACAGGACTTAAAATTTATCAGTTTCAAGAAAAATGTAATTGGGCAGTTACGATTCGGTCGACGGACGGACGCGGTCGAACCCGGAGGCCGTACCGTGACCGACCGGGAAGACGACGGTTCGGGGCTGCCGACTACGTGAGGTCGCGTCGGGCCTCGACGAGTGCGTCCGCGGACGCACCCTCGAGGTCCTCCACCACTTCCTCGTCGACGGACTCCACCGAGGCGTCCGCGGCGACACCAGCGACTGCCACGATCGTCGGGGTCGTCGTTACCGACGGGGCCACGAGAACGGGGGAAATCGTCGAGTCGATAGCGACCACAGCGTCCCATTCGGCGTCGGCTGATACGACGCCCTCGACCGTCCGCTGGACGCCCTCGCGGGCGGTGCGTTCGGCTTTAGTCAACTGGTCACTACTCTCGCCCGAAGCGCTTTCTTCTACCATGAAATCAAAATTAAATTACTACATTATATTTGTTTTGGTTACTATACTAGATATTTAATTTTGCCGACGCGGCGTGGAACTCGACGGCGGAACCAGCTACTTTCAAGGTCGAACCTCCCGAACGTCCCGCCGTGACCGACGCGAGCGAGGGGCCGTCCGACGACGCCACGCCACGCCACCAACGCATCGCGCGCCACGCCACGCCGGGGCCGGGAAACTCGCTCCGGTCGTGGCCCAGCGCCAAGCACCCCCTGCGGGTCGCGCTCAACTACGTGGTCGTCGTTCTCGCGCGCATCTGTCCCAGCCTCCGGGTCAAGAACCTCCTCTTGCGGTCCATCGGCGTGACGGTCGGCGAGGGCGTGTCGTGGGGGCTCGAATCCACGCCCGACGTGTTCTGGCCCGAACTCGTCACGGTCGAGGACCACGCGATAATCGGGTACGACGCCACCATCCTGTGCCACGAGTTCCTCCAGGAGGAGTACCGGACGGGCGAGGTCGTCGTCGGCGAGGAGGCGATGGTCGGCGCTGGCGCGGTACTCCTGCCCGGCGTCGAGGTCGGCGCTGGCGCGAGCGTCGCGGCCAACTCGCTGGTGACCCGCGACGTTCCGCCCGGCGCCACGGTCGCCGGCGTCCCGGCCGAACCGATGGGCCGCGACGAGCGCGGGGAGTGACCCGCGGGCCGACTCGACCGGACCGCGAAGAGAACCCCGCCGGAGCGCGACACCTACGCCAGGTCGCGTCGGGCCTCGATGAGCGTGCTCGCGCTCGCGTCGTGGAACTCGTCGGTTATCCCGTCGCCGGACTCGGCCGACCGGTCCGACGCGGCCCCCGCGACGACGGTTACCGTCGAGGTGGTGATGCCCGGCGCGACGAGCACGGGGGCGACCGTCGGCTCGACGACGACAGCCTCGTCCGCTTCGGTCGCGTCCGCCACGACGCTTTCCACCGATTCCGGGACGCTATCGCGGGCGGCCCGCTCGGCCCTGGTCAGTTCGATTTCGCCGCCGCCGGAACTATTTTCAACAGACATGGAAATTAAATACTCCTCGTCGATTAAATAGTTTCTCCGCGAGCGGCGGCGCGCGCTCGACGCGAGCGTGTGCCGGCGGGCCGGTCGTCAGACCGACACCAGGTCGCCGAGCCCGCCGTCGACGAGTTGGATGAGGACGGCCGCGATGCCGGTTCGCGACGACCAGATGGCGGTCTCCTCCGCGAGGTCGGCGTCGTCACGCTCGCCGAGGACGCTGAGCAGGACCGTCTCGTCGTCGACCACCACGACCTGGCCGACCGGCGCGTCGGGGTGGGTCTGGTCCGAGGCGATGTCGACGCCCCGAACCGCGCTGTCGGCGAAGGCGTCCTCGACCGACTCGCCGCCGACGACGACCACGTCGACGCCGGCGTCGGCGCGCTCGCGCAGGATGTCGGCGACGGCGGCGTCCGGGCGACCGGCCCCCTTGCCCACCGCCATCACGACCTGGCGCTCGGCCTCGGAGACGAGTTGCTCGACCCGGCCGTCGATGCTCGTCCGGCCGTGGACCGTCCAGATGTCCTCGCGCTCCTCGGCGGCCTCGCCGCGCTGCTGGCGCGCGGATTCGAGGTAGTCGAACGCCCGCTGCTGGGTGCGCTCGAACTCGCCCCGGAGGTGCGACCGGGCGGCGTCGAGGCTGACCGGCCGGTACTGGATGGGCTTTGACTGCTGGACCTCCACGAGACCGCGGTCCTGGAGGGACTCGGCCGCGCCGTACACCTGCGACCGGGGTACGTCGGTCGCGCGGTGGACGTCCCGGGCGGTCCCGGTGCCCAGCCGCTGGAGCGCGGCGAACACCTTCGCCTCGTAGTTCGACAGGCCGAGCCCTTCGAGCGCTTCGATGGCGTCGTCCTCGTCCATCACTCGTCCTCCGGTCGGTCGTCGGTCGCCCGGTCGTCGATTCCTGGCTCGTCGGGTCGGGGACCGCCCTCGTCGGGGTCCCGCACGTTTGCTCCGAACTCCCAGTCGTCGGGTCGGTCGGTCGGGCCGCCGCCCGCCGCGTCCGCACTGCCGTCGCTGGTCGCGCTCGCGCTGCCGCCGTTCGCCACGGCGGGGCTCGGCTCGACGGCGGCGGCCTCGCCCGGCCCGAGGTAGCGAGTCCACAGCACCAGCAGGCTCGGCAGCACCAGCACGCTGGCGAGGAACGCGTAGACGATGGTCAGCCCGGTGATGATGCCGAACTGCTCGAGCGCGGGCAGGATGGCGAAGTAGAGCACGCCGAAGCCACCGACCGTGGTCGCGGCGCTGCCCAGCAGCGCGCCCCCGGTGCCGGTGACGCTGGTCCGCATGGCCGACCAGATGGTGTCCTGCCGGGCGAGTTCGACGTTGTACCGCTCGCTGAGGTGGATGCTGTAGGCGACGCCCATCCCCACCGTGAGGCTGGTAATCATCCCCGTCATGACGTTGAACGGCATCTCCAGCACGTACATCGTCCCGAGAATCCACGAGACGCTGAACGCCACCGGGAGCAGGGTGACCGCCCCGAGGAGCGCGCTCCCGTGGGTCAGCCGGTAGGCGACCATCAGGAACGTGAACGTCGCTGCGAGCGTGATGAGCAGGCTCTCGATGACCGTGTCGAGTAGCTGCTGTTGGACGATCTCGAACACGACGGACTGGCCGGTCGCGGTCGCTTCGAGGTCGTCGCCGTCGAAGACCGTCGCCACGTCGCGCATCTGCTCGGTCACGTCGGCCGACGCCGCACCGCCCTGCACCGAGACGACCATCCGGACGGCCGCGTAGTCGCCGTCGTCGGTCCGGTGGACGACGCCCTCGGCCTCGTCGGGCGCGACCCGGAACAGTTCGTCGTAGACGGCCGTGACGTTCTCGTCGGGCACGTCGTCGCCGTCGGTGTCCGCGGCCGCGAGCGTCTCGTTGAACGACTCGTTCTGGGCCGCGACCTGCTCCATCACCGAGAGGGGACTCCGAATCTGGGCCTCGTCGTTCGAGAGGACGACCGTAACGTTCTTGCCGGCGGCCCGGTCGGTCGCGGCCTCGAGTTGGTCCATCGCCTCCGGCGTGTCGACCGCGCCCTCGACGAGTATCTGGGCCTGTGAGTCCTCGCGGACGAAGTTCTTGTTGACGTAGTCGAGGTTGGCCTTCATCGTGTACTCGCCGGGCCGGATGGGCTCGGGCAGGTTGTCCATCCACGCCGGCGGGTCCTCCGCGAGGAAGTCCTCCTGCTGGAAGCTGGTGTCGACCTGCGTCGCGCCGTACGCACCGCCGGCCGAGATGACGAGCGTGAGCGCGAGGACCACGAGCGGTGCCTTCCGGGCCGCGACCGCGCCGACCGACAGCAGCGAGCCGAGCGTCCCGCCGCCGGTGCCGAACGCCCGCTTGCGACGGTCGGAGCCGCGATTTTCGAGGAAGCCGTCGATCTCGACCTTGAGCGCCGGAATCAGCCCGCCGAACACCAGCAGGGCCGTCCCGATGCCGATCGAGCTCACGATGCCGAACTCCTGTATCGGCGGAATCGGGCTCACGAGGTTCGAGAGGAAGCCGATGACCGTGGTGGCGGTCACCCAGACCAGCGCGACGCCCACGCTGGCGAGCGCGACCGACATCCCGGTGCGGACGTCGCCGCCGGTCTCCTCGCGCTGTTCGCGGTGGCGCATGAAGACGTGGATGGCGTAGTCGATGGACAGCCCGATGAGCAACACCGGCACCGCCACGAATATCTGGTTGAACGCGATGTCGAGCCACCCCATCGCGCCGAACGTCCACACCAGCACCACGAGGATGCCGACCACGCCCAGCAGGATGTCGAGCAGGTCCCGATAGGCGATGACGAGCGTGACGATAACGAACAGCAGCGCCATGGGTCCGACCACGGCGAGGCTGTCGGTCATCGACTGCTCTATCTCGTCGCTCATGATGCCCGCGCCGAACACCAGCACCTCGGCGTCGGTCGACGACTGGGCCACGCTCCGGATGGCCTTCTGGGACTCGACGAGCTCGGACGACCCCATCGCTCCCATCGAGTCGCCGCCACCGTCCTGCATCACGACGAGCATCGTGGCGTTGGACTCGGCGGCCCCCGGCTCGTAGCTCTGGGGCATGAACGAGAACGCCCCGTTCGACTGGCCGTCGTCGCTCGCGCTCAGCACTTGCTCGACCGTCGACTCGACCGCCGACTCGTTCATCGACGCCAACTGCTCGCGCTGGTCGGCGAGCGACGGCTGGGAACCGTTCCGGAGCTCCTGTTGGCGCTCCTGAAGTCGCTCGCCGTCCTCGCGGAGCTGTTCACCGCGCTCGGCCAGCTCCTCGCCGCGCGCTTCGAGGTCCTGGTACTCGTCGGCCAGCACGCCCTGCGTGCCCAGCCGGTAGACCTCCCCGAACTGCGATTGAATCTCCGCGGCGCGCTCCTGGTAGGTCGACTGGTTGACCTCGCCCGCCTGGAGCGACGCGTTGAGTTGGCTCAGTTGCGCCTGCAACCCGCGAACCTGCCGGTTTGCCTCGAGGAACGTCGACGCCTGCTCGTCGGTCAGGTTCGCGGTCGCGGCGGTCCGGACCGACCGGAGTCGCTCCTCGACGTCGGCCGACCGCTGGGCGTACGCCGAGTCGTTCACTTGGCCGGACTGGTACGACGCGTTGAGCCGGTCGTACCGCGACTGGAGCTCGCGGGTCCGGTTGAGCGCGTCGCTCAACTCGGCGGCCGTCCGGTTGAGTTCGGCGCTCCGGCGTTCGAGCTGTGCGCGGTCGTCCTGGAGCGTCTGATTGCGCTGTTCGAGTTCGCTGGCGCGTTCCTGAAGTTCGGACGCCCGCTCTTGCTGTATCGCCGCGATGGCGACGACGTTCGAGACGCCCGACGTGGGCGTCCCGTCGGCGAGCGACCGATTGACCGTCTCGTTGTCCCGGAGCGCCTGCTGGAGGTCCAGCGACTCCACCAGCGCCGCCTTCGAGAGCACGTTGTCGTCCCGAATGACGAGCTGGACCGTCGTGCCGTTCTGTTGGCCGGAGCTGAAGTTGTCCTCGATGTAGGCCTGTTTGTCGGCGGCCGTGCTGTCGCTCTGGAACTGGTCGAGCGACGACGACTGTTCGAGCCCAGTCGCGCCCGCGCCGAGCACTGCGGTCAGCACGAGCATGACAGTGATGACGATGCGGCTGTGGGCGGTGACGACGCCGAAGACGTCACTCGGTCTCACGACGCGACCCTCCGCGCGAATGGTTGACGGAACATGGATTGGGTACTGTTGTTAGAAAGGTACTAACAGCGAGTTCATAAAGGGACCGGATTCGGTCAGCGTTGCGGCGACCCCGCGAGTCGAGTTCCGACAAACGCCACCGCGCTCGTTAGCTTTTAGGCGGTCGGGTCCTCAGTGTGGGGGGATGACAGTGTCTCGAGCCGCCATCGACAACCACCGGAACGTGAGTACGGTCGTGGTCGAGGCGGTAGCCGAATCCATGGGGGTGTCGCCGCTCGAACTCGATCCGCCGCTGCACCGAGTCGTGGACCCGGACGCGCTCGACGACCTGTTCGGTCCGACCGGAGCCGCGACGGAGCCGACACGGGTGTCGTTCACGTACGCCGGTCACGAGGTCACGGTCCAGGGACGTGGCGACGTCGAGGTCCGGCCCGCGTCCGAATCCGAACCCGTCGCCTGACGCCGGCGGTCCACCGTCCGCTGGCCCCGACCGAGTTCTCCTCCGGCTCGCGCCCGAAGACATAACTCCCGGCCCATCGTCGTCGAGTCCATGGCGTTCGGACTCGGGGGACGGGTCACCGCCGACCGCGCGGCGCTGGCCGTCGTCTGGGTCGGCATGCTCGCGTTCGTCGGACTGCACAGTTTTCTCTTTCTGGAAGCGGTCGACGAGCGCACGCGGTCGCTGGTCCGGGCCGCGTGGTTCGGGGGGCTCGGACTGGTCGCGGTCCTGGCGGTCTCCGCGCTCGTTCGGGACGCGTAGGACCGCGTTCAGTGGGCGGACGCGCCCCGGAGCCGTCGGGCCGCGCGCTCGACGAGCGGAGCCACGAGTTCGTCGGAGGCGTACCGGAGCCCGGGACACGGGTCCGCGAGGTCGGCGTAGTCGAGCCGGGGGTACCGGACCAGCGACCCCAGCACGTCGGCCAGCGCGGCCGGCAGCGACGGGCGCTCGGCGAGGGGCACGTCGTCTCGCACCACGCTGAGCAGGTACGATATCTCGCCGACGAGGAGGTGGCCGCCGATGCCGACGTCGTAGCCCGGCTCGATGCGGTCGGCCCGCCCGGTCGCGACCAGCCAGTAGTACAGCGGGAAGTCGGCACCGGCCGCGACCGCGAACGGCACCGACGACCAGAAGCGCGGATTCACTTCCATGAGTTTGAACTCGCCCGTCCGGTCGTCGCGCTTGAACTCGACGTCGGCCGGGCCGTGCCAGTCCAGCGCGTCGAGCAGCGTCAGCCCCTCGGCTTCGAGGTCGGGGTCGGCCACCGACGTCCGGAACGCGCTGGTGCCCCCGCTGTAGCTGAACCCCCGGACCTGGCGGTGCTGGAACGTCGCCAGCGCCTCGCCGTGGTCGTACATGGCACAGAAGCTGTACTCGTCGGTGTCGGGGAGGTACGCCTGAACCAGCGGGACGTGGCCCGCGGCCTCGCACAGGTCGTCGACGTCCGGCCGCTCGCCCGGCGGGAGGTACGTCGTCTTCGGCGGGTCGACGAGTCCCGCCTCCGTCTCGGGTGCTTCGCCCCGAGAGCTCCCGGCACCGTCGTTTCGGACTGGCCGGTCGGTCGATTCCGCCCGGGCTGCCGGCGGCTCGCGGTAGGCGTCGGCCAGTACCGCGTACCGGCTCTTGACTATCCGGGGCTCCGACCAGTCGGTGCGCTCGGTGAGCAGTTCGGTCTCGGGAATCGGGACGCCCGCCTCCCGGGCGCGGTCGAACAGCTCCACGCGGTCGTGGACCGCCCGGAGCGTCCCGAAGTCGGGAAACGGCGTCGCGACGTGCTCGGCGAACGCCTCCTTGTATCGCGACAGAACGTAGATGTCCGCCTCCCGGACCGGGACGATGGTGCGCACGTCGTCGCGTCGGGCGAGGTCGAGGAGCGCATCCTTGTACGCGGTCGCGGCGTCGGCGGGCGAGGGGACCCGGACCGATTCGTCGCAGTACCGCGAGCAGAACGCCGGCGGCGACTCGCGCTCGGAGACAGCGACGGTGTGGACTCCGCGCCGGTGGAGCGACCGGAGCGTGACGAACGAACTCGGGACGTCCACGGCGGGCACGACGACCGACTTCATGCTATCGGTCTTCCGGGGCGAGGGCTTTGTTATTCGCCCGTTTCGACCGGCGTTCGGGCCGTAAGTCGGGGCTGAACCGGAGCTTCGGGCCGAGCTACGACGCCGCGTCCGTCGTCGTGGCGTTGGCCCGACTGCCGACGCCCCGGACGACGTACGCGTCCAGTTCCCCGTCGTCGTAGACGTGCGAGACCGACGGGTCGTCCTCCAGCCGCGCGAAGTCCTCGGGGGTGTGCCGCCAGAACTCGCGGTACTCCGGATAGAACCGCTGGTTCTTGGTTCGGCTCGGCCCGGACGTCACCAGATATCGGCGGTCGAGGGCCGCCTCGGCGGGCACGTCCTCCAGCGAGGCGTTCCCGTACGCGAAGTGCGTCGGCGGCGGCGGCGCGGCCCGCCGGACGTTCACGCCCCGGTCGGCCGTCGAGCGGTCGAAGGTGTACATCCGGTACTGGTCGAAGCCCAGTTGGTCGACGAGCAGCGACTCGTTGCGGTGTTCGAACAGCCACTCGCCGCCCTCGATTTCGGCCTCGGTCAGCTGGAGGTTGCTGTCGTTCGAGAGCGGCGAGCCGTAGAGCAGGAACACCGAGAGGAAGGCGAACACGAAAAACGAGACGTACGCCGCCGGCCGGAGGTAGCGTTCGACGGCCGACCCGCCGAGCCGCCCGAACAGCGCGTAGAACCCCGCGCCGATCAGTATCGACCCGGCGAACCGGACGTACCGGGCGAACCTGGTGAACCCGAGCGTGACGTCGACGAAGAAGGCGACGACCGACCCGACGAGGAACGTCCCGAACGTCGCGGCGAGGAACAGCTCGACGGCGTCCAGCCGCCGCCGACCGCGCAGCGAGAGGTACGCGAGGTAGGCGACGAGCGCGAGCGTCAGCCCTGTTATCGCGGCTATCAGCCCGTAGGTGTACACGCCCACGAGCGCGACGTCCGACAGCGCGGGCGACGCCCGCCCGAAGACGCTCGTGAGCTGGCCGTAGGTGCTGGCCCCTTCCGAGAGGCCGAGCACCTTGTAGACGACCGCGAGCGTGCTCCCGATGATGGAGGAAAAGGAGTAGTACCACGAGAAAAACAGCACGAACGCGATGGACGCGGTCACGAGCGGGGTGTTCCCGCGCCGGATGTTCGTCGCCTGGACGCGCCGACCGGCGACGAACGCGAGCTTCAGCAGGACGAGCATCCCGACGAAAAACACCGTCACCGCGGGGTGGTAGAACACGAGCGACACGACCGCGACGACGAACAGGAGCCGGAACCGGTCGCTGGCTTCGTCGGCGTACACCCGGAAGAGCAGGTAGAAGACGAACGGCAACAGCATGAAGGCGTACACGCTCGGGGTGAACAGCACGTTCTCGAACTCGAACAGCAACAGCGCGCCGAACGGGAGCACGAACAGCGGCTTGGCCGGGTCCTCGAACAGTGCTGTCAGGAGGTAGTACAGCGCCACCGCGTACAGCAGCGACGCCACCGGCGGCAGGTAGTTGACGACCCGGGCGGGCGCGACCCCGGTCACCTCCGAGACCGCGACCGCCAGCAGGTGGACGTTCGGGTAGTAGTTGGTCCCCGGAATCGCGCCGAGGTCGCCGATGTCGCGTATCATGCCGACGAACGTGAGCATGTCGCCCCTGAGATAGAAGTCGTAGCGCACCGCCGGGACGAAGAGCAGGACCGCGTTCACCGCCAGCATCAGGCCGAATCCGAGCTTCCAGGAGGGGCCGCGCTCGCCCGGGTCGGCGCTCTCGAACACGACCACCTGTCCGGCGAACAGCCCGCCCAGCAACAGCAGCCAGAACGCCGTCGGATACGCGTCGTAGACGCTTAGTTCGTACTCCGACGCCGACGGGTCGGCCGCGAGCAGCGCCACGGCGAGCGCCACCGCCACGGCACCGGCGGTCGCGACCAGCTTGAGCCGGCGGCGGGAGCTCACGCTCGCCGCCTCCGGTCGCGGCTGGAACCTCGTCGGGGAACTGTTGGGACCATCGTCGCTGCTACGCGATTCTATCTATCGCTCGCTTCGTCTTCCGCACGGCCTCGTAGGTGGGCGCGCCGCCGAGCGCGGGCAGACAGTGGACGTAGAAGCTCGACTCGAACGGATACAGTCCGACCGCGCGAGTGAGGAACGGCCGGCCCTCCCGGACCCGGCCCGCCAGCACGAGTTGCTTGCCGACGCGGTAGGCCGTCCACGCGCGCATCTTCCGCTCGAACATCGGGCCGTACTCGGCGGCCACGGGCGCGAACTCGTCGAGGAACAGCGGGTAGGTCTCGTCTTTCACGACGTCGAGGTCGTCGCTGACCCGCTCGTCGGCGTCGCGCCGGTAGACCAGCAGCGGCTCGGGGACGACGCCGAACCGACAGTGGCGGGACAGCCGGACGTACCATTCGAGGTCCTGCCAGCTCGGAAACCGCTCGTCGAACCCGCCGACGGCGTCGACGACCTCGCCGTCGACCATGACCGACGAACACGACCCGACGACGTTCCGACAGAGCAACCGCTTGGTCAGCTCGACTGAGTCCCCGGGCAGGCCGTCGTGCCGGGACGCTCGGAGCAACTGTCCGTTCCGGTCGAGCACCTTCGCGCCCGTGGTCACGACGCCGACCTCGCGCCGGTCGAGCAGTTCGACCTGACGCTCGACCTTCTCGGGCTCCCAGCGGTCGTCGTCGTCGAGCAGCGCCACGTAGTCGCCGTCGCTCGCCCGGATGCCCGTGTTCCGGGCGGCGCTCCCGCCCCGGTTCCGGTCGTGGCGGAGGACCTCGAACCGCTCGAACGTCCGGTCGCGGTCCCCGCATAGAACGTCCGCGACCGGGTTCGTCGAGCAGTCGTCGACGACGAGCACCTCTATCCGGTCGTAGGTCTGTGCGGCGACCGACGCGACCGCCCGCTCCACCCGGTCGGGCCTGTCGTAGGTCGGCACCACGACGCTGACTAACGGCTCCGCTCCATCCCCCATCGGTAGTGCAGTATCACCGGCGTTTCCATAAGCGTAGTGGCTTTTTCGCGACTCAGGCGGACGGGACGGACCCCACTCTTCTCACACGGGCCTCACTCGGGCGAGACCGGCCTCACTCGGGCGAGACGAAGGGGACGCGTCGGAGCGGGAGGTAGCCGACCAGTTCGTCGACCTCCTCGCGGTCGATGGCCCCGGTCGCGTACGACAGGCCCGCGAACGCGAGGAAGCCGACCGGCGGGACGACGGCGAGCGCGAGGAGGTCCGAGCCGATGGCCTCCGAGAGGCCGAAGATGGCGAGCGCGGCCGGGACCGCCGCCAGCGCGACGCGACCCAGTCGGAGGTCGGCGACGGGGTCGAAGCCGATGGTGCGGGCGCTCCGGACGTGGAGCACGACCATCGAGCCGTAGCCGATGCTCGTGGCCACCGCCGCGCCGACCGTCCCGTATATCGGTATCAGCGTGACGTTCAGTACGAGGTTGAGGAGGGCTGCGGCCCCCGTGGCGTAGATGAGGACCCGGAGCGACCCCTCGCCCTGCCCGATGGCGAGGATGGGTCGGGTGACCGCGAAGCCTATCGACCCCGGAAGCAAGAGCAACAGCGGCGTGACGGCCGGCGCGAACGACTCCCCGTAGTACAGCGGGACGAACGCGTCGGCGAGCGCCGCGAGCCCGATGGCCAGCAGCAGCGTTATCAGCAGGCTGTACCTTGTCGCACGCGAGGCGAGTTCGGTGATGCGCTCGCGGCGGTCGTTCGACCAGAGTTCGGAGGTCGAGTGCAACAACACCATCTGGAGCGCGCCCGGCCCGAACCACATGAACTCCGCGAGGACGAGCGCGGCCTTGTAGTGGCCCGTCTCGGCGCTGCCGGCCAGCAACTGGAGCAACACCACGTCGGCGTGGTACAGCGACGACAGCAGCAGGATGAGGACCACGCTCAGCGTGTTGAACGAGAGGAGTTCACGTCGCGGGAACTCCGAGGGAACCGACGCGGTCACGGACCCGGGGTCTATCTTGCGGAGGACCAGCAGGTAGCCGCCGATAGCGATTAGTATCGTCGCGGCGAGTCGGCCGGCCAGCATTCCGTCGACCGCGAAACCGAGGTACGCTAACGGCACACCGATGCACAGTACGAGCGTCAGCCGTATCAGTCGAATCGACTCGGAGAACTCCTCGAAGCCGAACCCCATCAGCGCGCCGCGAGCCACCGCCCAGAGCTGGCGGGCGACGAGGATGCCCGCGAGGAAGTAGAAGTACGACGCGAACTCCGGGCCGAACACCGCCTCGACGACGCCGGCGTAGCTCGCGGCCGCCACCAGAAGCGCGGCGGTCACCGCCAGCACGAGCCCCACCTGCAGGTAGAAGACGAACACGTCGGTCTTCCAGTTCCGAACGTCGCGGTCCTCGGCGATGTACTTGCGGATGCCGTCGAAGATGCCCGCGTTCACGATTATCCAGATGATGCTGAGGAGCGAGAGCATGGTCGCGTAGTTGCCGTAGTGCGCGTCGCCGAGGACGCGCACCACGATGGGCGTACTGACCAATCCGAGGAGCAACTTCCCCACCCGACCGCCGAAGATAGAGAGGAACCCGCGGAGGATGCTGCGGTCCATCGCTCGCGTAGTAACTGTCGGCGCGACCATAGAACTGCCGGCTCTCGGCGCGCGAACGGGGTGCTTAACGCCGGGGGAGCCTGAACGCTTTTCAGGACCGCCGTCGACACGACGTGACGAATGACCCCCCTGCGCGTCGGATTGCTCGCCGCGTTCGTCACCTCGCTCTCGCTGGCCTCGTTCGCCTACGTCCTCTATCCCGCGCTCCTCCACGTCCTCGCCCGGTTCGCGCCCTCGAACGAGGGTCAGGCGCTGTCCGACGACGACCTCCCCGCGGTCTCGCTGATAATCGCCGCGTACAACGAGGAGGCCGTGATCGCCGACAAGATAGAGAACAGCCTCGCGCTCGACTATCCCGCCGAGAAACTGGATGTCGTCGTGTTCTCGGACGCGTCGAGCGACCGGACCGACGAAATCGTGCGGTCGTACGCCGACCGGAGCGTCGAGCTCGAACGCATCGAGGGCCGGGTCGGCAAGACCGAGTGCCAGAACCGCGTCGCCGAGAGGGTCGGCGGCGAGATACTCGTGTTCTCGGACGCCAACTGCATGTACGACGCCGACGCGATTCGCCGCCTCGTCGCGCGGTTCGACGACGACGTCGGCTGCGTGGTCGGCGAACTCCGCCACACCCGGACCGAAGACGACGTGGAGGGCGAGTCGCTGTACTGGCGCTACACCCGGCTGGTCAAGCGACTGGAGAGCCGACTCGGCTCGGTCGTGAAGGGCAACGGCGCGATATACGCCGTCCGCCGCGAGGACTACGTCCCGCTGCCGGCCGACGCCATGAGCGACTTCGCCGAACCGCTCGCCGTCCGGGAGCGTGGCGGGCGAGTCGCGTACGCCCACGACGCCGTGGCGCGCGAGCGCACCGCCGGGTCGGTCGAGGCCGAACTGTCGCGCAAGACCCGCATCGCGACCCGGTCGTGGCACACGGTGGCCCAGCACCGCGGGCTGTTGAACCCCCTGCAGTACGGTCGCTACTCGCTCCAGTTGTTCACCGACACCGTCCTGTGGTGGACGACCCCGCTGCTGTTCGCGGTGGCGTTCGCCAGCGCAACTGCGCTGTGGGTCCTGACCGGCAGCGTCGTCTTCGGGCTCGTGGTGGCCGGGTTCGTTGCGCTGTTGCTCGCAGGGCTGGTCGGTCACGTTCTGAACCGGCAGGGGAGTTCGGTGCCGTCGCTGTTTCACGTCCCCCACTACTTCCTCGTCGGGAACTACAGCCTCCTCGTCGGCGTGTGGAACTTCCTCCGAGGGCACAACGTCGTGACGTGGAACACGGCGAACGAGTGACGGTCGCGGTAAACTCACCACGAGAACTGGACCGTTGGCGTACGGGACTCGTTATGAGTCCGACTCGCGGAACTATTCGAGAGGCTCCCAACCGAGTGCGTCTCGTTGCCCGCCGGAGGCGCACACGAACCCCGCGTTGGCTTTCCTCCGCTAGGGTGTGGAAGATGCATTCGGGATACTTGTCCCCAATCAACGCGCTGTACGCGTCTTGCTGGGCGATATATTATCTCGGTGTACGCTTCGGTTGCGGCGAAGAGGGACGCCGGATGTCGTCCGGCACCCCGTCGGCAGACACTACGAGAGGACGCCCGGTGAAAGCGACACGACGCTCGCCTGGAAACTGGATTCCTGAACGGCCGCGTGCGTTCGAATCCGACCAGAAACGCCGGAACGAAATAGAGAGGCGTCACCAGCCACGAGAGACAGTGCGCGATAACGAGTAGGCGGGATTGTTCAGACCGTGCAGTACTGGGACCGAATACGGCCCAAGTGACGGGTATGCGAACGGGAAGCCATCGTTCGTAAAGTAGGGAGTTGGTGCCACGACCAGTAACTTGCGGATTCACCCGCCGAGCTATTTCTAAAAGCGATCCGGCGTCGGTTCCCGGAAACGAAGCCATAGACGGTGCGTCGCGTAGACGATGGCCCTGCGACGAATGGCGAAGCGTACCAATCGACGATTGCGTTCCACTTCATATGAATTCGACGACTATATTTTCTGTATTTTCTAGAGTACCATAGAACGACTATGTATTGTTGGTAATATTGGAGGGATGGGCTCGTCGAAACTCGCTTTGTGACCTCTAACGAGATGAGCTACAGGATGTAGTTTTTGGAACTAGCGTCATGGGGGGGTAGAGCACAGCAACTTAAACCAAAAGGCTCATATTGAATGCTCCGAGCGTTCCGGATGCGCATGGCACGCGAGCAATCGAGCGCAAAAAGGCGAACAGATGAATCACTACTCAATCGTCGGTCGTACCTTCGGCTGGCTGGCAGTGCCGCGGCGGCTGCGGTAACCGGAACTGCAGGAGCGGTAGCGAGTCAGGGGTCCGACTCCTCCCCCACAATCGAGCGGTTTCGGATCTCGAAGAGCGAACAGCTCGGATCAGATCAAATGTTTTCCGTCAGGTGGACCGTGGCTGACGACGAAGAGGACCTAGATTTCGTCGAAGTGGCCGCAAACGATGGCAGTTCTAGCCTCGATTTCGCAGTGCAAGACGTCAGTGGTGGCCAGGCCTCCGGCTGGGAGCTATTTCAGTTTCCCGTCGGGAAGGAACTGGACGTTCACGTTAGAGCCACCGACTCGAACGGAGATACCTCACGAAAGACGAAAACGGTCACTCTGGGTAAAGTCGGAGAGGCCGATATTCTCATCCCGTTCGACGAGCGGTCCGATCTCGATGAATTCACTGAGATGAACCACGATGACAATCGTATCGCGTCCGCGCCGAATCGAGATGGGGACGCCTTTGAGGTCCCCATTTCGGAGGGTAGCCATTACGGAACGAGTTGTAGATCTAAATTCGAAAACGAGACTGGGAGCGAGCCGATAGAAGCATATGCTGAGTTCTACATATACTTCCCTTCGTCGTTCGAGTACGCAGACGCTGGCCCCGGTGGCACCAAACTTCCAGGGTTCGCCGGTACCTACGATAAAGCGGGTTGGGGCGGACGCTCATCCGATGGCACGAACGGCTGGTCTGCGCGAATGATGAATCACGATCCTACTGAGGGCCATTGGTCGCGAGATCACGGGCTATTATCGTACGTGTACCACGCGGATATGTCGGGCACGTACGGTGACGAACTCGAGTGGAACATCGGAGCAAACAGCGAGCAGTGGCACAAAATAAGTCAATACGTAAAGATGAATACGCCCGGCCGGAATGACGGGGTCATTCGTGGGTGGGTCGATGATGACCTTGCACTTGAGCGAGAAGAACTGATGTTCCGAGAAGAAGGATACGAGAACATTAAAATAGAGCAGTTCTGGTTCAACGTTTACCACGGCGGAAGTTGGACTGCTCCGACTGACACGGCCATCTACTTCGACGATCTAAAAATCAAGAAAAACGCCAGTTCACTGTAAATACTGTCGGATTTCTCGTTTTAGCACTGATATCGTAGACAACGTCCCCCAGAGTTTAATATCGCTAATATAGTATCGTATTATTGTTCTATTATACTCCTACTCCGATTGCCTCGCAGTCGAACGCAACTCGCCGACTAACTCTTCCTTTCGCCGCTTCCAGTGAAACCGATTCGCAATGCTGTTTCTTGCGACGTCTGCACGCCCGTTTGTTTGAAAGGCCCTCTCAATCGCTTCACGCGTCGCTTCTACGTCCCCGAACGGAACCAGAAATCCGGCGTCCCCGATAGCTGTTCGAATCCCCTGCACGTCCGCACCGACGGGCGTACAGCCACACAGCATCGCTTCGCAGAGCGAGTTCGGTAACCCCTCACGAAACGAAAGCTGACAGTATACCTGGGCGCGTTGGTACCACGAAACGAGTTCGTCCTGTGGGACCGGCTTTACGAGCGTGACATTGGGTGGCGCGTCAGCCGCCAGTCGCTCGTACGCGTCTCCGCTGACGCCGACGACGACGAATTCGGTATCGTCGAACCCCGATGCGGCTGACACGAACGTATCGAGGCCCTTCAGACGTGCTCGGTTCCACTTCGATTCCGCGGCGACGGTGAGCACTAACCGCCGTTCCGACGCCGGTTCGGGAGTGAACCGCTCCGGATCGTACCCCGTCGGAACCGTTCTGATGTGGTCTCCCGAAACGCCGAGGTTTCGCTGAGCATCCCGTTTGAGACCGTCGTCGACCGTGAGCACGGTGTCCGCGTGTTCGAGAACGTACCGTATCCTCCGTGCATCCGTCGAATCGAGAAGTCCTCCGTACTCGAACTGAGGGACGTGCGCGACCTCGAAACCCCCGACCGTAACGACTGTCGGCGTTCCGACGACCTCCGCTACTCGGAGGCCCACGTACGCGTGTAGATTTGCGAACCAGTGGTAAACGACGTCCGCTCGCGCAATCTCCAGAATCATCCGGGAAAACCCTTTGACGTCCTTGGCGAGCGTTCGGAGCTGCCGGTTGTAGTCCACTTCCACGTGCGTTACTCGGAAGTCCTTCTCGAGTAATCTCACGTCTTTTCTCACGTACGGTTGCGGAGTCCCCACCGAGAGAACTCGAATTTTGTCGGCCATCGAGGTCCCTACATTCGTATCTCTCCGAACGGACCTATACCTTGCGTCGCCACTGCTACGCTCCACCCGTCGGTACTCCGTATCGGTTCCCTGCAGCGCCTCGAGCTGGTTTCCTAGCGTGCCACGAGTGCACCCCATCGAGGACGGGAAACGGCCTCGCGAGACCAGCCAGAACAGATATAGGTCCGCTGATGTTGCAAAGGAGTAGAAATGGCTCCTTCGACCGTCTCGACGACTGAGAACGATTCGTCGGGAGACTTCCGGAGCGACGACCGGTCACTTCCGTCGGTGTCGGTCATCGTTCCAGTCTTCAACGACCCCGACGGCATCAGGCAGACGCTCGAATCACTCGTACGCCAGACCTACCCGACGGGGAAGCACGAGATCGTCGTCGTCGACAACGGCTCAACCGACGACACCCGATCGGTGGTGCGGGAGTATCAACGCGAGTGGGACCACGTGACTCTGGAAATCGAGGACGAAATTCAGGGGTCCTACGCGGCGCGAAACGCCGGTATCCGTGCTTCGGAGAGCGATATCTGTGCGTTCGTCGATGCAGACATGTTCGTCGACGAGGAGTGGCTCGAATCGGTCGTCGGCCGGTTCGCCGACACCGACGCCGAGTACATCGGTTGTAACGTCGAAATGACCGTTCCTGCCGACGGTGACACGATATTCGCCCGATACAATCGACGCGTAGGCTTTCCAGTTCGGTTCGACGTCGAACAGAAGAAGTTCGCGCCGACCTGCTGTCTGTCCGTTCGGCGGTCCGTCTTCGAGGACGTCGGGACGTTCGACGCACAGTTGCTCTCGGGCGGTGATTTGGAGTTCGGTAATCGCGTCTACGAATCGGGAAGGGAACTGTACTACGCGGAAGACGTCGTCCAGAACCACCCCGCTCGGTCGTCGTTTCGGTCGCTCGCCAAGAAGGCGGTAAGACAGGGACGGGGTGTCGGGCAGTTACAGCGACGCTACCCCGAACGGTACGGCCGTCCCGGGATTCCGCCGCGACCCGACGCTCCACTTGCCGGGGATTCTGACGGCGAATCGGCCCCGGTACGGGAACAAGTCGTGTTCCTCACACTCACAGTGCTATTCACCTTGCTCCGAGGCGCTGGCTACTATCTGGAAGTTCTCGAAAGCGTGTACGACCAGCGAATCGTACGGTCGGGGAAACGGAGTGTTCACGAATAGCCCCGTCACATTTCAGGTACGTGGAATCGTCCGGTGTCCGTCCGATGTCTTGTCCTTGTTCTGCCTTCTCAACCCGGTTCGTCTGTCACGGCGGTATTATGTTCGTTGGCGGGTCACCTGGCGCACGGTGGTCGAAACCAGCCATCACCCAACAGACGGCGAATCGACTCGGGACACGTGGGCCGCCGATAGTCGCTCGCGATCTATCGATTCGGTATCGTGTAGAATGCGTCGTCCTAGTCGAAGACCCAGGGGGGAAGGCAAAGGTAACTCGAATAAGGCTCCCATAGCCTGTCAGCGACGAAGAGGATACGAACCGGCGACGTCGTGTTTCCGTAGTCACTCACGTCGACCCTCTGGATTCGCAACCGATTCGAGCGGACGCCAAACGGACGCGGGCGTGTGACGGATTAACCGGGATTGGCTGGCTGAATTCACTCGGTCGGGATAGATTCCGTCTCCTGCAACCGCTAATCCGCGTTGTGGCAAACGCGGGTCGGCGGTGGACGGCCTCCCGTCCGTCCACAATGCCGTGAGACGAGCCGATTCAAGCCGAGTAGTGATTTGCGCCACGGTATAAGAAGTATCACAATTTTCGTTTCGTCCGGTCGCCGATTCGACCGCTCGAAACTCGGGCGCCTTCGTCCTCCGGAAGCATTCGGCTACCGACTCGTCACGGTCTGGTCCGGGCTGTCACCAGCGTCTCTATCTGCGCGTTCAGCGCGTGAAGGATTACGCCCGTAAACGAAAGCAGCGCCCCGAGGAACGTGCTGAAGAGACAGAACAACACGATGCCGACGGGGAACGTCCCGGACTGGACGTAGTTCGCCACGGCCCAGTACCCCGTGCCGACCCCGACCAGCACGGCCGCGACGCCGGGGAGCCCGACGAAGGTCAGGGGTCGCTCGCGCTCGACCGTCCGGAGGATGTTGCCCACGACCGCGACGCCGTGGACGACCGGGTTCTGCGTGCTGGTCTCCTCGCCGTCGTAGGAGATGGTCGTGTCGACCTCCGCGACGTCGTAGCCCCTGCGCCTGGCGTGGTAGAGGATGTCGGTGCTCGCGCTCATGTTCTCGCTGAGCGTGTCGTCGGCCGCGAGGCTCCGGATGGCGTCGCGGTCGAACGCCCGGAAGCCGCTCTGAGTGTCGGTCACCCACGAGCGCGCGGGCGACCCGCCGAGCGAGACGTTCGTGAGCACGTTGATGACGAACAGGCCGACCCGGCGGTAGCGCGGGACGCGGTGGCTGGCGTCGTCGTGAAACCGATTCCCCACGACCACGCTCGCGCCCGTCTCGCGCTGGGCGTCGAGCAGCTTGGGCACGTCGTCGACGTCGTGCTGGCCGTCGCCGTCGAGGGTCACGAGCGCGTCGGCGTCCCGGGCGTCGGCCGCCTCGAACGCGGACTTGAGCGCCGCGCCGTAGCCCCGGTTGGTCCCGTGTTCGACGACGGTCGCGCCCGCCCGCTCGGCCGCGGCGACCGTGTCGTCGGTGCTCCCGTCGTCGACCACCAGCACCTCGTCGACGTGCCGCCGGACGTCGGTCACCACCGACCCGATCGTCTTGCCCTCGTTGTACGCGGGAATCGCGGCGACCGTCTCGACCGCGCTGGCGTCCCCGTTCCCGACGCCGCTCCCGTCGCCGGCGTGGCCGACGTCGTCCTCCTGGCCGTCGTCGCGGTCGGCGAGCGGTGCCGGCGCGCCGTACCCTTCGGCCGCCTCGGCGGCCGCCTCGAACCGCGAGAAGTCCACGGTCGCGTCGCGGTCGACGTGGAGGACGCCGGGAAAGCCGAGTGCTCGCGCGACTCGCTCGACGGATTCGCGCCCGGCCGCCCGGTCCGACGGGTCGAGTTCGAGGACCAGAGCGCCCAGCTCGTCCGCGAGCGCACCGACCACCGAGTCGGCGTCGTCGACCACGACGAACGCGAAGACGTCGCGTTCGTCGGCCCGGAGTATCGTTCTGGCGACCGTGCCGACGTCGAGGTCGGCCGCGACGACGCTCACGGCCGGCGACGACCGCTCCTCGGCGGATATCTCGGCCGCGACGTGTTCTGTTTTCGTCTTCTCGCTCGTACTCCCCATCGACCCCCCGTAGGGCAGTCTAATTTATAGTTAGAAGCCCCGTATCCTCCGGAAACGGCGGATGGAAGGTTGGCGGGTCGCGGGCGGTCGAGCTCCACGAGTCAATACCGCCGGCCGTCGCCGGAGCCCGACGGGCGCGTTCGATTCCGCCCGGTCCGGTCGCCAGTCCCGGCTCCCGTCGGCGTCTTCGCGGCTCCGGAAACGGGCCAATACCGCGGCTCGCGCGCCGGTCACCGCCCCGTCGCGTTCACCCAGATGTGGACGCTCCGGTAGGCGGTCCCGGCCGACGGCTCGGCCGGGACGTCGTCGCGGTACAGCAGGTACTGGAGCCTGAGCCGGTCGCCGGTCGTCTCAGGGCGGACGGCGTGGCGGCGCTCGACCGTCTCGTTCGCGCCGACGGTCTCGCGGAACCGGTCGACCCGCCGGCTCTCGGCGACGGTCGCGTTCCCGCCCTCGACCGTCACGCGCTGGAGCCGGACCACCACCTCGTACGCCGTCGATTGGCCCTCGTGGTTGTCGATGCCGACGACGACCGTGGCGTTCTCGCCCGGTCCGAGCGTCTCGGGGTAGTCGTCGGCGACCAGGTCGCCCGTCTCGTTCTCGCCGAGGACGTAGAACTCGGTGAACGACTGGCCCTGCTGGGGCCCCGCGACGGCGTACGCGCCGCCGGCGACCGCGACCACGACTGCTGCAACCAGTACCCCGTCGAGGACGGCGTCGGCCCGCGAGGCCGGGTCGAGCAGCTCCGAGCGGGCCGCGTCGGCCCACTCGCGGGCGGGCACCCGGAACCGCTCGTCGGCGGGCACCCGGCGGCGGCGGACCGCCGCGACCGCGACCGCCGCCAGCGTGAGCGCGCCGAGCGAGACGGCCAGCGAGGCCAGCCCGACGTCCCACGGCGTGAAGTTGACCACGAGCGCGACCAGCGGGACGACGACGACGCTCAGCGCCACCGAGAACAGCGCGCGCTCGGGGAGCGTGACGGTCCCGCGACCCCCGAGCGACCGGAAGCCGAGCCCCGAGGCGTCCGGTGACGACGAGTCGCTGCTCGCCGGGGCGGTCGCCCCCGACTCGCGTCTCGCCCCGCCCTCCGAGTTCGACTCGCCCTCCGGACCCGCCTCGCCCGGCCCCGAGTCGGACGCCCGCGACCGCTTGGCCTCGGGGAACAGGGCGGCGGTCAGCGCGTAGCCGGGGGCGACGAGGACGAAGACCGCTCCGAGCGCGACCCGGACCATCGAGTCGCGGACGCCCGGCAGGACGACCGCGAGCGCGGTCGCGACGACGAGTCCGACGACGACCGCCAGGTCCGGCGGGAACCTGCGGACCGGTCGCGGGACGAGCAGCCATCGGTTCGTCCGTGCCATGGTGGATTACGTCGGTGCTCCCGCTTCGCGGTTGTCAGGTAAAAATAGTGGGTTCATTTGAACTCACAGGGCTCCCTCGGGGAGGAACTCCAGCACCCGGCGCACCATGAAGTAGCCAAACAGCAGGAGGCCGCCCGCGACGAGCCACCGCACCCGGGACCGCCACCGGGGCGCGAGGTTGACCGGCGCGGTCAGTTCGGTCAACACCAGCAGGCCGAGCAGCGACCCGACCACGAACAGCTCCATCGACAGCCCGCCGAGCGCCGCGAGGGCCAGCACCGTCGCGAGCATCCACGAGAGCTGCCCGTAGACGAACCGCTGGTGGCGTCGCATCGCACCGTCTTACGACGCCGCCCCACGAGAATGTACCGCCCGACCGGTTCCGTCCGGCGCGGTCAATCGCGGGATAATGCGAACCATTCTATGCGGTCGCCGTCGTAGCCCCGTCAGGATGGGGCGTCGGGGACCGAGCGCGGGGGAGCGTCGCGACCGACCGACCGTGGCGAGCGGCGTGAGCGACCGAGCGACGCCGACGATTCCGCAGGTCGCGCTCGCGGCCCTGACGCTCGCCGTGGTGGCGGCCGTCGTAGTCGCCGGCACCACCTCCTCGGCGGCGTTCGGCCCGTACAACGCCAACTGGGAGGGGACGACCGAGCTCCGGTCGGTCGCGGGCGAGGCCGGCGCAGACGTCTCGGTCGTCCGGGGGACCGCCGGCTACGCGTCGACCCCCGCCGACGGGACGGTCGCGTTCGTGCTGTCGCCCGAGTCGGCCTACAGCCCCGCGGCGGCGTCGCGAGTCGCCGACTTCGTGCGGAGCGGCGGCACGCTCGTCGTCGCCGACGACGTCGGGGGGCGCGCCAACGGCCTCCTGCGGTCGGTCAACGCCTCGGCCCGCGTCAACGGCACTCCGCTCCGCGACGCGGGGTCGAACTACCGCTCGCCCGCGATGCCGGTCGCCACGGGGGTCGCCAACCACTCGCTGGTCGCGGGCGTGGAGTCGCTGACACTCAACTACGGGACGGCGGTCGACCCGCGCGGAGCGACCCCGCTGGTCAACACCTCCGGGTCGGCGTACCTCGACGCCGACCGGGACGGCGACCTCGGGCCGAACGAGTCGCTCGCCACCTACCCGGTGGCGACCGTCGAGCGCGTCGGCGACGGCCGGGTGGTCGCGGTCGGCGACCCGAGCCTGTTCATCAACGCGATGCTCGACCGGCCGGGCAACCGCCGGTTCGTCCGCGTGCTGGCGGTCCAGCACGACCGCGCGCTGTTCGACGCCTCCCACTCGGCGAGCCTCCCGCCGCTGCGGCTCGCGCTCCTGGCCGTCCGGGAGTCGGCCCCGCTCCAGTTCGGGCTGGTCGCGCTCGCGGTCGGCGCGCTCGCGGTCTGGTCGCGTCGGCCCGACCTGTCGCTCCGGGCGCTGGCGGACGCCCGCGGGACGGCCGAATCGACCGCGTTCGAGTCGGTCGATGCGTCGGGACTGGCGGCCCACCTCGAACGCCGCAACCCCGAGTGGGACCGCGAGCGCGTCGAGCGAGTCGCCGAGTCGCTCGAACGCACGCGGAAGCGATAGGCGCTGGCGGGCCAGAACCGATAGGTTCGGGCGTACCCCAGGCGATGTGTTCGGACAAACGCGAAAGACGGTATCGAGCGGGCTCGAACGCGAAACTGGTGGGAACTCGACCGGCGACGGCGTTACTCCGGGCCTACCGACCGCGATCAACCGTTCGAGTTATCCGACTCCGGGTGGTGGCGTCCACGATGACCGAACCTGCCGCCGTCTTCGAGGACCTGCGGACGGAGATAGCGAGCGTGCTGGTCGGCAACGAGGACGCGGTGGAGGTCCTCACCGTCTCGTTGCTGACCCGGGGCCACGTCCTGATGGAGGGCGTACCCGGGGTCGCCAAGACCACTATCGCTCGGCTGTTCGCCCGCGCGACGGGGCTGGACGCCAGCCGGGTCCAGATGACCCCCGACATCCTGCCGGCCGACATCACCGGCACGCACGTCTATCGGGAGGCGACCGGCGAGTTCGAGCTCCAGCGCGGCCCGGTGTTCGCCAACCTCGTCATCGCCGACGAGATAAACCGCGCGACGCCCAAGACCCAGTCGGCGCTGCTGGAGGCGATGCAGGAGCGGGCCGTGACCATCGAGGGCGACACCCTCCAGCTCCCGGAGCCATTCCTCGTGGTGGCGACCCAGAACCCAGTGGAGATGGAGGGCACCTACGAGCTGCCGGTGGCCCAGCGGGACCGCTTCCAGTTCCGGTTCAGGGTCGAGACCCCCGACGAGGCCGACGAGCTCGCGCTGCTCGACCGGTTCGACGACGACCCCGACCTCGGCCCCGACGACGTCTCGCAGGTCGTGAGCGTCGAGGACGTGCTGTCGGCGCGCGAGGTCGTCGCGGACGTGTACGTCGCCCGCCCGGTCAAGCGGTACGTCCGGGACCTCGCGGTCGCGACCCGCGAGCGCTCGGACCTCGAATACGGCGCGAGTCCGCGCGCGGCCCTGTCGCTGCTCGACGCCGCGAAAGCCCGGGCCGCGCTCCGGGGCCGGGCGTACGTCGTCCCCGACGACGTGAAGGCCCTCGCCGTGACGGTGTTCGCCCACCGGCTGGTCCCCGGCACCGAGGCCGAACTCAGCGCCGTGACGGCCGACGAGATAGTCGCGGACGTGCTCGAGGAGGTCGAGCCGCCCGAGCGAGCGCCCGACGAGTTCCGGACCGACGACGGGACGCCCGAGGACCCGCGGTCGGGCGAGCGGCCGGACGACTCGATTCCCGAGGACCCCGCGACCAGCGAGTGACCCCTGCCGGCCGATTATTCGCCTCGACCGCCCGGTTCCGCGTCCCACTCGCAGGTGACGAGGTAGTCGGCGGCCCCATCGTCGACCGCGACCACCTCGGTCGTCACCGGCCGCCGTACGTTCGCGGCGAGGCCCACCCCGAGGAAGGAGGCGACCGGGTTGTCGAACGAGTCGACCGGGCCGTAGACGCTCCCGGCGACCGCGACCGTGACGCGGCCACCCGCCGCGTTCCGGTCCGCCGCCGCGTCCGGGCGGGCGGCTCGCTCGGCGGCCGGGGTCGCGTCGGCGCGGGCGCTGTCGACCACCTCGAACCCCTCCACGAGCGCGTCGGCGAGCTGGGTCGCGAGCGCGCCCGGGTCCGACCGGACCTCGCCCGCCATCGTCGCCTCGAACTCCCGGTAGAGCGCCCCGCCGGTCGGCGGCAGCGCGACCCCGCGCTGGCCGGACTCGTCGACGACGAACAGCGAGTCGAGCCGGTAGGGGTCGGGCACCGCGTAGTCGGGGTGCTGGGGGACGAACAGCCGCACGTCGGCGAACGACTCGTCGGTCGCCCGCGCCGGGGCGTACACCCGGTCGTCGCGCAGGCCGAGTTCGCCCACCAGCTCCCGCCCGGTCGCGGCCAGCGCGGCGTAGACGCGCTCGCCGGTCCCGGCCGCGACGAACCGCTCGGGCGTGAGCCAGTATGTCATCGCGGCCCCGAACAGCCCGGTGGCCCCGAGCGCGAACAGCACGTCCCGGGCGTCGGGGAACGCCAGCGCGCCCACCACCGCCAGCGTCCCGACCGCGAGCAGGCCGAGCGCGGTCCGGCGGTGGGTGGTCCGGCGCGCCCGAACGTACTCCTCGCGGAGCCGGCGGTTCTCCGCGGCGAGGAGGTCGACCTGCGCGGCGAGGTCCTGACGGGTCGTCTCGACATCCGGAGCCGCCCCGTCGTCGGGCTCGTCGCGGGACCCGTCCTCGCGCGCCTCCCCGGGCGCTCCGGCGCGTTCGACGCCGTCACCGCTCATCACTACCACCTCCCGGCCGCTCGGCCCCCGCCGCGAGCCCGAGCGAGACGACCTGATAGCGGTGCAGGAGGCCGGCGGCGAGCCCGGTAGCCCCCAGCAGGACGAGCGCGCCCAGCCACGGGGCCAGCCACGACCGCCCGGCCCACGCGAGCGCGCCGCCCCCGAGCGCCCACCCGACCGCGAGCGCGGCCGACCCGGCCGGGGTCGCGGGCCGGCGGTCGGGCGCGAACAGGAGCCCGAACAGGCCGGCCTCCGCGAGTGCGACGCCGGCCACCGTGGCGGTCGACGCCCCGCCCGGGAGCCCGATTCCGAGCCCGAACGGCCCGCCGTCGACCGCGAGCGCGACCGCGGCCGCCTGCCCGACCGCGAAGGTCTCGGTCGGCGCGAGCAGGAGCCACGCGATGCCGAGGACGGCCGCGCCGGCGACGCCCCGGAGCCCGCCCAGCGCGACGAGACCCAGCGCGGCCGCCAGCAGGGCGACCGCCCCGGCTCGGGTGCGCTCGCGGTCGGCCCGCTCGACCGCGCCGGCGAGGTCGCTCCGGTCGGGAGCGGGGATTCCCGCCATCGTCACCCACCCGGTCGGCCGCCGACCCGTCGCTCGCCGGCCCGGGAGCCGCCCGCGGCTGCCCGGTCGCGCGCGTCGGCCAGCAGGCGCGCCAGCCGGTCGCCAGGCCCGACCTCGAACGCCGACACCCCCTCGACGCTCGCGAGGTCGCGCCGGAACCGCTCGAAGTCGACGTACCGGTCGTAGGCGGCCTCGACGTCGGCGTCGTCCGCGAACAGCGCGGTCGGGGTCAGGAACGCCAGCACGCGGTCGACGTGGCGGGCCGCGACCGTCGCGGCCTCCCGGGTCTCGGCCCGGTTCGCGTCGTCGGTCACGACGACCGCGGTCGTCGCGCCCGCGGACTCGCGGGTCGCGGCCCTAACGCCGGCGTAGAGCGGGTCGGCTGTCGCGCGCTCGACGTACGGGTCGGCGGCCGCGAAGAACGGCCGGAGCCGGTCGGCGAACGCACTCGACTCGCCCCGGAGCGCGACCGCGCGCTCCCGTGCGACCGCCGGCGTGCCGGCCCGCGCGCCGCGAGGCGAGTCGACGCCCTCCGACCCGTCGCCCTCCGGGTCGAGCGCCCGGAGTCGGCGTTCGAGCCGGGCGTACCCCTCGGGGCTGGCGGTCGGCGGGGTCCGGTCGAGCAGCCCCTCCGCGCCGACCTCCGAGAGCGCGACGGGTTCGCCACGCTCGCGGGCGTGGCCGACCACGCCGAGCGCGAACTGGCGGGCGTACTCGAAGGCGGTCCCGCCCGGCGGGCCGACCGCCATCGACGCCCGGCGGTCGAGCACGAGCGCGGTCCCGCGCCGGGTGTCGGTCTCGAACTCGCGGACGTGGGGCTCGCCGAGTCGCGCGGTGGCGTTCCAGTCGATGGTCCGCACCGCGTCACCCGGCACGTACGCCCGGATGTCGGCGAGCTCGCTGCCAGCGCCCCGGGCCTCGCTGCTGTGTTCGCCGTACGCGGCGTCGAGCGCCTCGCCGCCCGCGCCGACGTGGAGGTCGCTGGGCTCGCGCGGGTCGACGGTCAGCCGCGCGGTCTCGCCAGCCGGGAACGACGCCCGGAAGCGCCCGGTTGCGTCGGTCGCGGTCGCAGTCGGCGGGTCGAACTCGAATTCGCCGGCGACCGGACACCGGACCCGGAACGCGGTCGTCGCGGTCCGCTCGCCGGCCGGCACGACCGCGCGACGGTCGTCGGGCGCGGCGTCGGCCGCCGGTTCGACGCCGACCGGGAGCCTCGACTCGACCGCGAGCGCGACCGGCGCGGGCTCGGCCAACTCGACCCGGAGCGCGACCGACACCTCGTCGTCGACCCTGTTCGCCTCGCTGGCGGGCGACTGGACGACCGTCAGGTCGGCGGCGACCTCGCCGACGGCCCGCACGAACGCGTACTGGCGGGCCAGCAGCCAGCCCGCGAGCCCGGCGGCCCCGACCAACAGGAGCGGTCGGGCCAACAGCGCGGCCGACCCCGCGAGCGCGACGACCAGTCCGGCCTCTCCCCAGTACCGGCGCGTAACCCCCATGGCCACTCCGACGGTACTCCGGAAGTTGAAGGTAGCGGTCGTTCGGGGCCGAATCGCGGTCGCGAAGGGTCATCCCAATCCTTTTTCTCGGTGGCGGAGAACCCACGGCCATGACCCTCGACCCGGCGCACTTCGACGGCATCGCGGGGCTGGCCGACCGCATCGACTACGACGCCGCGGACGAGGACCACCGCGACGCCGCCGAGACCGTCTGGGAGCACTACCTCGACCCGCTCCGGGACGCCGAGGGCGTCGTCCTCGAACCCCTCGACGACCTCGCGCGCCGCCGCGTCGACGCCGAGGCGGTTGCGCTCGAAGACCCGCCGTTCCCCACGACCCACGGGCTCGACGCCGGGACGCTCAACCCCCAGCCGTTCAAGAACGGGCTGGTGCTCGACGTGGCTCACGCCGCGATGTGCGCCGACCCCTCGGACCTTCCGCTCCACGACCGCCGGACCGTGGTGAAGGCCGTCCACTCGAACGACGCCTCGACGAACTTCGGCACCGAGTGGGAGCGCTACGACGAGGGGAGCAGGCGCAGAATCGTCCACACCCACCTGCCCCACGACCAGTACGAGGAGGACGTGGTCCACGCGCTCGCGCTGTATCTGGCCGAGAGCACCCACGCGCTCGACCACGCCGACCGGGTCGAGGACCTCCTCGTCCTCGACGGCCCCATCTACCCGACGGGCGTGCTCCGATGGTACTACCGGAGTCCGGCCCTGACCGACCTGTTCGAGGAGTCGGACCACGTCGCGCGCATCCTCGACAACTACGTCGAGCTGGTCGAGACGTTCGTCGACCGGGGCGTGCCGTTCGCGGGGTTCGTCAAGAACCTCTCGTCGAAGGGCGTCGTCCGGACGCTCAAGCGCGACACCGACTTCGGGCCGGTGCCGTGGGCCCACGACGCGGGCCTGTTCGCCCAGATGCTCGAACGCCGCGAGTCGGTCGACGGCGAGTTCGAGCGGTTGACCGACGAGCTGACGTTCACCAACTGGTTCGCCTCCACGGGCGGGATGGACCGCTTTTTCAGCGACGCCGGCAACCCGCACCTCGACCGCGACCTCGCGCCCGAGCAGTACGAGGTCACGTTCTGCGTCGTCTACGACCCGCGCCGGGACCTCGTGTTCAAGGTCGAAGCCCCGAGGGCGTTCACCGACGACCCGGACGTCCGCGAGCGAATCGAGCGGGGGATTCTGCGGGAGGTGGCGGTCCAGCGCGGCCCGCCCCGCGCCGTCGCGAAGGCCGACGAACTCGCGGCCATCGACCACGGGAGCGCCGAATCGCTCGTGAAGTCGTTCGAGCGCTCGCTGGACACCGAACTCGACGACAACTACAACGCGGTCCGGTGGGGCCGGAACTACTGACCGCGACGGGGTTGTTCGTCGGTGAAAAGGCCGACGGCGAGGCGGCGACTCGCCGAGTCGCCACCCCACCCTCGGTGAAACGCCTCGCTTCGCTCGGCGTACAGTTCCCATCCGTCGTGGGCGACAGCGCGACCGGAAACGTCGGCTACTGCGGTTCGGCGGTCTCGGCTTCCTGCTTCTCGACGGTTATCTCGACGTCCTCGGCGTCGACGCCGATGCGGGCGAACTGCGTCCGGACGTGTTCGTTCGCGGCGGCGAGCGCCTGCTCTTTGGTGTCGAACCCCCGTGGCATCGGCGACTCGAAGGCGACGTTGACCTCCTCGCCGTCGACCTTCTGGACCGTCCCGCCGCTCTCGACCGCGTAGAACTCGTCGCAGACCCACACGTAGGGGGCGTCCTCGTCGGGCGCGCCCTTGAACCGGGGCGCTCGCTCGCCACGCTCGTACAGCGTGCCCGTCAGAGTGGTACCCCCGGCTTCGCCACGGATGAGTAGCATAGAGCGGTGGTACGTGACGCGAAGGTAAAAGGGCCGCGTTGGGCAGTGTTCGAATGTACGGCTGTGACCGCGAACAGCTCCTCGAACGCCCTCGGCGCGCACTGACTCGATTTTCCACGTCGGCGCGCGCTGGCGCGAGTTCATCTCGCGCCAACATGCGCGAGGGAGGGGCGCTCTCGTGCGCCCCGAGGCTGGGGAGGCGTGAGGCCCGCCGTCGCGGTGTGGGGCCGTACGGGCGCGGTGCGGGGCGGCGCGGTACGGGGCGGCGCGGCGCGGTGCGGGGCGGCGCGGTCGCCTTGGCGTCTGGGCAAGCGAAGCGCGCGCAGGCTCGGCAGACGCGGTTTGTCTGCCGGCGGACTGAAACGGCGAGCGCGCCGAGGGCTTTCGAGGTCGTGGTTGCAGGCCGAGGGCTTTCGAGGCTGTGGTTGCAGTTCCAGCGTTGTCGCAGAGCGCGGCGAGGGCGTTCGGGGACACGATTGCGATTCCAGCGTCGTCGCAACGACCCCACGTCTCTGAACGCTGGGGCCGCGTTGGAGGGAAACCTGTTTGTCGGATGCGTTCGTTGCCGGGGAACGATGGACGATTCCGACTCCAGTCTCGGCGACTTCGGGACCGGTACGTCCGGGAGCAGTGCGCGCGACGACGACCGGTTCGACGCGGTCGAGGCCGACCCCGTCGGGAACGACCGGGGCGTCGGCGCGCTCTCGGCGGCCGACGGCCTCCGCATCGGCGAGCGCGAGGACGACACCCACCTGCAGGCGTACGTCACCGCCCACAACCGCGGGGACGTGCGGGTGGGCAAGTACCTGCTCGTGCCCTACCCCGACGGCGAGAAGCTGTTCTGTAAAGTCGCCGCGCTGGAGTACCGCCAGGAGTACCGCGTCGACGACGCGACCGAGATTCACGCCCGGCGCGCGATGCGCAACGACGACATCGAGGAGGCCGACTACAAACTGCTGGCCGACCTCGACCCGGTGGCGGTCCTCTACGAGGACGGCGGGGAACTGAAACGTCGGATGACCGACCGAGTGCCCAAGCCCAAGTCGGTCGTCCGCGAGGCCGACGACAAGTCCGAGATAAAGACCGGCCTCAAGATGCCCGCCGAGGGCGTCTTTCTGGGCCACCTCTCGGTCGGCGGCGAGAAAGTGAGGACGGCGGCCGAACCGCCGACCATCGACTACCGGCTGAAAGACGACTACGAGGACGGCGACCCGCTCGTCTTCCGGCACACGCTGGTCGCGGGCGGCACCGGGTCGGGCAAGACCCACGGCGCGAAGAACGTCCTCCGGCAGTTCCTCGCCGAGGACCGCCGGTACGAGATGGACGACGGCGCAAAGCGGCGGGCGGCGGTCGTCCAGTTCGACCCCCAGGACGAGTACGCCCAGATGCACGACGACAACTCGGCGGTGACAGCCGAGGACAGACGACGGTGGGAGTCCGAAGGCATCGCCCACGGCGGCCACGACGACACGCTCGTACTCGTTCCGAAGGAAGACGGCGTGTCCTACGCGGCGGACAACCACCGCGCGGAGTGCGAGCGGTTCACGATTCCGTTCTCGATGGCCGGCGACAGGCCGTGGCTCGTCGCGGGGAGTTCGCTGAACGAGAACCAGTATCCCGCGCTGAAGGAACTGCTCGGGCGGTTCTTCCGGGAGCGGCCCGACGGGACGTACCAGCAGTTCCTGTCGTTCCTCGACGACCCGGCGCTCAAAGAGGAGTTGGACGAGTCTGGGAAAGTCCACGAAGCGACGTACGACGCCGTCAAGCGTCGCGTTCGCGGGATTCCGAGCGGCGTCTTCGACCAGGACGCCGAACCGATAACCGAACTCGACCACAAACTCGTCCGCTCGGGCGGACTGACCACGATTCCGACGTATCACCTCACGTCCAGTCGGGCCAAAGAGATGTTCGTCCTCGCGGTCGCCAGCCTGCTCATCGACGACAAACTCTCGAACACGCCGTCGAGCGACCGCATCAAGGAGACGCCCCTCGTGGTCGGGATGGACGAGGCCCACAACTTCCTCACGGACGCCGACAACGTGCAGGCCCGGAAAGTCGTCGGGAAGTTCACGGACGCCGCAAAGCAGGGTCGCAAGGAGCGACTCGGCCTCTTTCTCATCACCCAGGACCCCCAGGACATCGCCGAACCCGTCTTCAAGCAGGTGAACACGACCGTCGTGTTGAACCTCGGCGACGAGGACGCCATCAAGAGCGTCAACATCCCGCCGGAGTTGGAGGGCAAGGTGCCGTACATGGAGACGGGCCAGATGGTGGTCTACTCGCCCGACAACTCCGAACCGGTCGAGATAATCGGGCTGTCGAAGTGCGTGACCAGACACGGCGACTGAACGGATAATCTCCGGCGTGCGACCGACGCCCGATTCTCACGTCGCCGGAACTGCCTGAATGTTTAAACGACGCGGGGGCGTACCCCCGGTCATGGCGAAGAACGTACTCGTTCCCACCGACGGATCGCCCCAGTCCGACGACGCGCTCGTCCACGCCCTCGAGGAGTTCGACGGCGGGACCATCACCGTCCTCCACGTCATCGACCCCATCGACGCGGGGTACAACGCGCCGGTCGGGATGCCCGGCGGCTCCGAGGAGTGGTACGAGAACGCCCAGGAGCAGAGCGAGGCGGTGTTCGCCGACGCTCAGGAGATAGCCGACGAGTACGGCGTCGAACTCGACACCAGACAGGAGATGGGCCGGCCGGCCCGAACCATCGTGGCGGTCGCCGAGGAGGACGACTTCGACCAGATAGTCATGGGTAGTCACGGTCGCTCGGGCGTCTCGCGCATCCTGCTCGGCAGCGTGGCCGAGACCGTGGTCCGGCGCTCGACGATTCCCGTGACAGTGGTGCGGTAGGGAGTTCCGGTCGACCCGTGACGGCATTTCGTCACGGCCGCCGCCGATTCTTCCGGGAAGAAATAGTTAGATATTAGAATATTGTTCGTATGGCCTCTTCCAATGATTTCGATTCGATTCAAGCGACCACGGTCGTCGGTGCCGGCGAATGTCCTAAAAGTCGGAGCAGTGGTTCTGTCTTTCTTCGGTATCGGGTCGCTCCTATCCGCAGTCGTACAGTTGTACGTCGGAATACGAGGGACGGCTGGCATCCTCGCCGCCGTCGCAATGCTACTCCCCGGCGTGGTCCTGTTCATGATGATGGAGGACCGCGACTTCGACTGGGACGCCTACCGCGAGCGCGGCGACCACCGGGTCGACGCGGTCGTGGTTCTGGCTGCGAGCGGAATCGGGACCGGAATCGGCTACCGACTCCCGGCGGCGACCGCGTTCGCCACCGACATTCAGGTGGCGACCATCTGCGGTCTCGCGGCCGCGTACGAGGTGTTCGTCTATCGGAATCGGGAACTGTTCCCGCCCCACGTCTGGCCGTGGTTCGGGAGCATCTACTTCCGGGTTCGGCTGGACGAGTGAGCGAGAAACGTCGGCGTCGGGACTGGTATCAGGTTGGACTCAGAAGATGTTGGCCTGCCGATACACGCTGATGCCCTCGTTGGTGATGGCGTAGGGCTTTATCTCCCGGGAGTGGTTGGCGTCGCGTATCTTCTGTATCTCGACCGCGAGTCGCGTCTCCCGGAAGTCGTCCGAGCCACGGATGTACTGCAGGACGAACACCGCGTCCACGAGGTACTCGATGATGCCGTGCCGGGAGGCGTAGGGCGTGTCTTGGCTGGCCTCGCTGGTGAGCATGGTCGTCACGCCCGCCTCCTTGAGGCTCTTGGTGAAGTCGTACACCTCGTTGCGTCGGGTGGCCTGGTCGTCGTACATCATCTCCAACAGCGACACCGAGTCGAGCACCAGTCGGGTCGCGCCGAACTCCTCGACGAGGCGGGGCAGGTCGTTGCTGATGGACGTGAGGCTGTTGGCCATCTCGATGGGGTCGAGGTCGATGACCGCGAGCCTGTCCTCCTCGACGTACTCGTCGAAGGCCCACCCCTTCTCCGTGGCGGTGTCGACGATGCGGTCCTTGCTCTCTTCGAGGGTGATGAACACCGCGTTCTCGTCCTGCCGAAGCGCCTCGTGGAGGAACTGAAGGCCGAACGTGGTCTTGCCGGTGCCGGCCGAGCCGATGGTGGTCATTAGCGAGCGCTCGGGGACGCCGCCCTGGACCATGCTGTCGAGGCCCTCGATGCCCACGTCGATGCGCGGGATGGACGACTCGAACTCCTCGTCGTCGAAGTCCTCCTCGAAGGAGTCGTCGGAGTCGCCGAAGCCGCCGCCGAACCCGTCGCTGGCGTCCGGGCCGAAGCCGCCGCCGCCTCCGAAGTCGTCGACCGAGCCACCGCCGTCCCCGAAGCCGCCGGGCGACTCGCCGCCAAATCCGCCCGGCGGGTCGTCGCCGCCGGGCATCGAACCGCCCGTGCCGGCCCCGCCGCCGGGCGCGTTCTCGAAGGCGCTGGCGAAGTCCTCGTCGAAGAGGTCCGCGTCGTCCGAGTCGCTGGGGTCGCCGCCGGTCGCGGCCTCCGACGACCCCGAGCCGTCCGGCGAGTCGCCGGCGTCGTACGGCTCGGCGTCGGCGAATCCCGTCGGCGACGGGTCGGCGTCCGACGCGTCGCCGCCACCGAATCCACTACGCCCGGATTCGTCGCCGCCACCGCCCCCAGGCTCGTCGTCCCCAGCGAAGCCACCGCCCTCGCTCGCATCGAACTCCGCACCGTCCGACGGAGAGTCGGGGGACCGGGCCGCCTCGGAATCCGGGTCGGCGTCCGATTCGGCGTCCTCGTCCTCGCGGAGCGCGCGCTCGAACCAGTCGTCGTCATCGGACACGGGCGTCACCTCCCGGGCGAGCGCGGTACACGTCCGGCACCTCGGACCGACCGCATTTCAATGTTTCTCGCCGCCGGTCGGCGGACTTTTGACGGCCCGACGAGAAGTGCCGACGATGAACGTCGGCATCGTCGCACAGAAGGACAACGACCGTGCGGTCGAGTTGGCCGGGCGGATGCGCGACGCGCTCGCCCCGGAGGTGGCCGTCAGGCTGGACGTCGAGACCGCCGACCGGCTCGGTTCGGAGGGGTCGCCGGTCGACGAGATGGACGCCACGGACCTCGTCGTGTCGGTGGGCGGGGACGGCACCTTCCTGTTCGCGGCGCGGGGCGCTGGGACGACGCCCGTCCTCGGCGTCAACCTCGGCGAGGTGGGCTTCCTGAACGGGGTCGCGCCGGACGACGCGGTCGAGACGGTCGAGGCGGTCGTCGCCGGTTACCGGGAGACGGACACGATTCCCTGCCGGGAGGTGTCCCGGCTCCGGGCCACCGGCGGGGGCGACTGGACCCTCCACCCGGCGATAAACGAGATCGTGGTTCAGGGCCCCCAGCGCGGCCACGGACGCGGCCTCGACTACGAGGTCTCGATCGACGGCCACCGCTTCACCGGGGGTCACGCCGACGGCGTACTGGTCGCGACGCCAACCGGGAGTACCGCGTACAACCTGAGCGAGGGCGGCCCGCTGGTCCATCCCGAGGTGGACGCGCTGGTGGTCACGGAGATGAGCGGGGCCGAGTCGATGCCGCCGCTGGCGGTCCCGCCCGACAGCCGGGTCGAGGTTCGCGCCGAGGGGGCGGCGTTCGGCTACGTCAGCGCCGACAGCACCCGCGAGCAATTCGAGATGCCCGAGCGTGTGACCGTCCGCGCTGCCGCGGAGCCGATCCGAATCGCCGAACCCGCCAGCGACTTCTTCGAGGCACTCGGGAAGCTCGACTGACTCGACGGTCACCCGTCCAGCCAGCGGGCAAGCGGACGAGTCGAGTTCTTCCTGAAGGGAAAGCCCTAATCCCGCTGCTTCGCTAGCGACTGCTAATGGACGAGCAACTGCCGGACGTACAGGCGTCCGAACCCGACGTGAGCGTCGGACTCAATCGCGTCGGCGTGACGGGCGTCAAGAAGCTGGTCGAACTCGCCCGGCCCGACAAGCGTCCCATCGTGCTGACGGCGGAGTTCGAGGTGTTCGTCGACCTGCCCAGCTGGCGGAAGGGCGCGGACATGAGCCGGAACATGGAGGTCATCGACGAGATTCTGGAGGACGCGGTGAGCGAACCCACCTACCGGGTCGAGGACGTCTGCGGCGAGGCGGCCGAGCGCCTGCTCGACAAACATGAGTACACGAGCAAGGCCGAGGTCCAGATGGAGGCCGAGTACATGCTCAAGGACCGCACGCCCGAGAGCGACCGGCCCACCCAGGCCACCGCCGACATCGTCGCCGGCGCGACCGCGACCGACGAGGGCACCCGCGAGAAGATCGGCACGCGCGTCACCGGGATGACGGTGTGTCCCTGCTCGCAGGGGATGATGGGCGCGACCGCCCGCGAGAAGCTGGAGGAACTGGGCGTCGGCGAGCGCGAGGTCCGGGAATTTCTGGAAGAAGTGCCCCAGGCCGGTCACTCCCAGCGCGGCCACGCCACGCTCACGGTCGAGAGCGGCGGCGCGCCCGAGGTGAACCTCGACGACCTCATCGAGGTGGCACGGGACTCGATGAGCGCCCGCATCTACAACCTCGCGAAACGGCCCGACGAGGACCACATGACCTTCGCGGCCCACGCCGACGCCAAGTTCGTCGAGGACTGCGTGCGCGACATGGCCGAGGGCGTGGTGGGCGAGTTCCCCGACCTGCCAGACGACGCCGTGGTGACGATGAAACAGAGCAACGACGAGTCCATCCACCAGCACAACGCCCACGCCGAGCGCGTGGCCGACGTCGGGACGCTTCGGGAGGAACTGGGCGAGGACTGAGCCCCCGCACTCCGTTCGATTCCGCTCTTCTGTCCGAACGAGCCACGCCCCCAGACTCAACTCCGTCCAGCGCGAAGTCCGACTATGAGCGTCACCGGCCTCTGCCAGATTTGCGAGACCAACGAAGCCGAACATTCGTGTTCCAACTGCGGCACGCTCGCGTGCGCGGACCACTGGGACGAGGCGCTGGGTCTGTGCGCGGAGTGCGCCGCGACCGTCGAGCGCGGTGATGATAGAGAGCGTGTCCAGCCCGACGATCTGGACGACGACGACGTGATGCGGTTCTGAATTTGCTGTTTCGGGCTTGAGAGCGTCGGGACGAACGTCTCGAAAGCCCTCGGCGTACTCTCCCACAGCAGTACAGCAAACCCGGCCTCGAAAGCCCTCGGCGCGGTCACGCGAGCGAAGCGAGTGTGACGTTGTCGGAGCTTGCCTCCGACAGAACTCGCGGTCGCTCGCCGACATATCTGACGGACGTAGTTGCGTCAGATAGGGGTCGGCGAGGCGACCACGCGATGCGCGAGCCCGCCTCGCCCTTTCAGTCCGTCAGGGAGTCAACTGTGTCACCGAGCGCGAACTTGGCCGTAGTCCACTCCCGCAGGTATCAAGAGGCCGTCGCTCCAACTCCCGGCCGTGACCGTCTCCGCCGTCGTCTTCGACTTCGACTACACGCTGACAGTTCCGGACCGCCCCCGGCAGGCGGTTCTCGACGAGGCCACTGCGGCGGTGGGCGCGCCCGACATATCCCGCGAGGCGTACCTCGACGCCCACTCGCGGCACCTCGACAGCGAGAGCCGGGTGCCCATCTTCGCCGAACTGTTGCCCGAGACCGGCGACGTCTCCCCGGAGGCGCTGACCGACGCCTACCGCGAGAAGGTCGCCGACTCCCTCGTGGCTGTCGAGGGCGTCCCCGAACTGCTCGCCGACCTCCGCGAGGAGTACGCGCTCGGCCTGCTGACCAACGGCCCGGGCGACGCCCAGCAGAGCAAGCTCGACCGGTTCGGCTGGGTCGACGCGTTCGACGCGGTGGTCATCACCGGCCACATCGAGGCCGGCAAGCCCGACGAGCGCGCGTTCCGCGCGGTGCTGGACGACCTCGGCGTCGCGCCCGACGAGGCGGTCTACGTCGGCGACGACCCCGAGGCCGACGTCGAGGGCGCGACGAACGTCGGAATGGCGGCAGTGCAGGTCGTCTTCGAGGGCGGGCCGGACCGCCACCCGGACGCGGACGCCTACGTCGAGCGCGACGCACTGGCCACCGACCTGCCGGGGATTCTGGCGACTCTATAGAGCGTTTCCGGCCGGTGGACCGACCACGAGTTCGGCCGGGTGCCAAACCGCTATCCCGGCGGACGAAAGGGCGAGGCGAGCGCGCCGAGGGCGTTCGGGAACCTGTTTGCTAGTGCAGTGTCCGAGCGGACGTTCGAGGACTCCTCGCCTCTGCAGTCGCGTTCGCAGCTACGATTCGTCCAGAACCGCCACGAAGACGTCCGTCGCGCGCTTGACCGCAGCGCCGTCCTCGACGAACACCAGCGTTCGCGGCGGTCGCACCGCCTTCGGTCGCACGCGCAGTTCGACCTCTGCAGCGGCTTCGGCCGCGGCGTCGACGCGCTCGCGGAACTCGACCCGGACGCGGTCGGGGTGGACGTACACCTCCGCGAGCGATTCGGAGTCACCCTCGCGCTCCCGACCGACCTCGTAGGCCAGGTTGCCATCCTCGGACGGTTCCGCGTCGGGGTCTGCGTTCACCACGGCGAGCGCGCCGAGGCCGGAGTCCTCGCGGCCCGAGACCTCCGAGGAGAGCAACTGAGCGATGCGCGTGCCGTCGGTGGTTCGGTCCTCGACCATACCGGACCTTCCGGGCGCGGCGGAATCAGGCTTCGGCTTTGGGCTCCTGGTCAGCCGTCGTCTCTCAGTTCCGCGCGCGCCTCTGCGGCTTCCGCGCCGACGTCGATACCCCGTCTGCGGGCGTACACCACGGCGGCGGCCTCGATGGTCACGCCGAGCCGTCCCTGGAGGTCGTTTATCTCGGCCACTGCGGTCTGTTTGTCCGTGTCCGCCGCGACCACTCTGTCGAGCAACTTCTCGAAGGTCGATTGTTCCTGCAAGATGGACTCGTCGGGGACGAAGGCTTCGGGAATCTCGACGTCCCCGGGGTCGAACGCCGCGACCACGTCGCCGTCCTCGCGGGCGAGCAGTCCCTGCCCGGCGGCCACGTCGACCAGTCGCTCGGCCTGGTCGGGCGAGAACCAGTCGCGGTCGAGCGACAGCGCGACCACGAACTCGCTCTCGGGCATCGATTCGGTCCCCTTCTGCTGGAACGGGGCGGCGACCGCACTCCGGAGGCTCATTCGGTTGGAGTGGTGCGGGAGTGGCGCGTAAAAGTGGCGGTTCCCGTCGGCGCTGTCGCTCGTGGCAGATGGCGACTTGGACCGGAAAAGATTCGAACGCCGTCGCAGTTAGCAGATCGGCGACGGACTGCCGATGCACGGGAATTCGCTGCCACCGCCGCTCCCACCGCCACCACCGCCACCGCAGAGCAGCGAGATGTCACTCTCTATCTGAACCGGACAACTGTTGTCCGACGTGACGACGTCGATCTGGGTGGCACCGTCGTTCTCGACGTCCTGTGCGGTCGGGGCGTCGGCAGCAGCCCCGGTGGCCGTGAGTCCTGCGAGCAGTACGAGCGCCGCGAGTCCGAGTTTCGCCGTTTTTCGCATCATGGTCATCGATAACTTTTGTCTTGGAAGACATCAGCTATTATCGTCTAGTGGGTAAAATACTTTTTTATTAGTATTAATACTGGAACTTCTAGTGATGTACGGTACTCCGCGCATCCGAGCCGGCCGACGGACAGGGAAGAGTCGGGTCCGATGCGGACGAGGCCCGTCGCGCGTCGCCAGCGGCCGCACCAGCCGTGAATCCAGCGAGTGCGACGAGCGCCGCGAGTCCGAACTTCGTCGTGTATCGAGTCCGGACCGAGCGACCGGGGAGAAAGCGATTTGTACCGTTCCGATAGTTAGCAGGGGATCAACGGGTCGTTACACGGGTCAGGACTGATAGGGATGTCGCCGCCACCGCCGCCACAGAGCGGCGACACGCCGCCCTGTAGCCTGAATGGACAGTCGTTGTTCGCCGTGACGACGTCGACCTGGGTGGCACCGTCGTCGGGCGTCACCTGCTGGGCGGCCTGACTGTCGGCAGCGGCCACGCCGCCGGTGATGCCCGCGAGCAACACGAATGCCGCGAGTCCGAGTTTCGCCGTTTTCCGTATCATGGTCATCGGTAACTGGTTTCTATCCAGCCACCCGACGTTGTATTCTCACACCTGAAGTATTTTTTCATAGAAATATCTACTATAATTCTACGTATAGCAGCGTGGTCGTGAGCTCCGACTCGAACCACCGAACGAAAAGGGGAGCGTGGGCTCCGTTACGTGTACTCGTCGCAGTCCCCGTAGTACTCGCCCGTACTGGGGTCGTACCGGCAGTCACAGTCGATCGGGTCGACGCAGTAGTCGAACGTGCCGACGTCGTCGGGCGTCGTCACGAGGTCGGCCCCGGCGTCGGCCGAGGTGTCGGCGACGGTCGCCCCCGCTCCGACGCCCGCGAGCAGGGTCGTGGTTGCCAGCGCCAGCAGCGTGGTGTACAGGATTGCTTTCTTCATGGTGTTCTCACGGGTGCGTGCGGCACCCAGGAAACATTATCCACGAAAACATTATTAAACTAATGGCTAGAAACGTGGAATATTATGGGGCGCGAGTCGAACGCTGTTCGACTCGCGGGAGCGACTCGCAGAGACGAGACAGCAGCCGACACCGCGAGGCGCGGACGCCTGCGGTCACGTCGGACGCCGGGAGGCGTCTCACACCACGTTCGCGGCTGGAACCTTCTACTCCCGGAGACCGTCAGGGCGAGAGCCGCTGGCGGTCCCGCGGGAACAGCACGGCCTCGCGGATGTTCTCCAAGCCCAACATCGTCATCACGAGTCGCTCGCCGCCCAGACCCCACCCGGCGTGGGGCGGCATGCCGTACTTGAACATCTTGGTGTAGTACTCGAACGCCTCGGGGTCGAGGCCCTGCTGTTCGAAGCCCTCGACGAGCCGGTCGTAGCGGTGTTCGCGCTGGCCGCCCGAGACGAGCTCCATGTTCGGAGCCATCAGGTCGAAGCCCGTCGAGAGGTCGGGGTCGTCGTCGTGGTCCTTGATGTAGAAGGGCTTGATCTCGCTGGGCCAGTCGGTGACGAAGTAGTGGCTCCCGACGTCCTCGCCGAGCGCCTTCTCGCCCTCGGTCGGCAGGTCGTCGCCCCACACCAGTTGCTCGTCGAGCGCGCCCGTCGCGTTGATGCGCTCGATGGCCTCCTCGTAGGAGAGCCGGGGGAACTCGCCCGACGGGGCCTCGAAGTCCTCGTAGCCCAGTGCTTCGAGCTGCTCCTCGCAGTTCTCGGCGACGCCCTCGTAGGCGGCCTTCACGACGGTCTCGCAGGCGTCCATGGCGTCGTGGTGGTCGTAGAAGGCGCTCTCGAAGTCGATGGAGGTCGCCTCGTTGAGGTGGCGGGGCGTGTTGTGTTCCTCGGCCCGGAAGATGGGGCCGATCTCGAACACCCGTTCGAGGCCGGAGCCGACCATCAGCTGCTTGAACAGCTGGGGCGACTGGTTCATGAACGCCTCCTGCCCGAAGTAGGTGATGGGGAACAGCTCGGTGCCGCCCTCGGTGCCCGTCGCCACGATCTTGGGCGTGTTTATCTCCGTGCAACCGAGGTCGCGGAACGCCTCGCGGGCCGACCGCAGGACCTCCGCGCGAATCTCGAAGACGGCCTTGGATTCGGCCTTCCGGAGGTCGAGGGTGCGGTTGTCCAGTCGAGTCGAGAGGTCAGCGTCGACCTTGCCCGAGGGGTCGAGCGGGAGTTCGGGGTCGGCCTCGGCGACGACCTCGACCGACTCGGGGACGATTTCGACGCCGGTCGGGGCTCGCTCCTCGGCCTCGACGTCGCCCGAGACCTGCACGACGCTCTCGCGGTTGACGTTCGTGCCGGTCTCGACGAGGTCGTCGTCCATCTCGTCTTTCTCGAACTTGACCTGAATCTTGCCGGTGGTGTCCCGGACGATGAGGAATGCGATGCCGCCGAGGTCGCGTATCTCGTGGGCCCAGCCGGCGACCGTCGCGCTGTCGCCGGGTTCGGCGTCCGCCGCGTACGTTCGGTCTTCCATACGCGTGGATTCTGTCGGGCCGGTCTTAAACGCGGTCATTTGAATCGGGCGGCCGTCGCGAGCGAGCCCCGGTCACTCTACCGGGCGTGTGCCAACTCGTCACTCGATGTCCGTCCGGCCGAACCACCACGCGCTTACCGCCACGAGGACGGCCGTTCCGGCGAGCAGGACGGCCGCGCCCGCCAGGTCGTACTCGCCCGAGACCAGCACGGCGGTCGGGTCGTAGTACCGGGTCGGGCTGACCGCGCCCAGCAACCCCACGTCGGCGGCCCCGCTGACGGTCTCCAGCAAGAAGAGACCGAAGATGGCACCGAGGCCCCCGCGCTTGGCCACGTCCGAGTCGCCGACCGCGACCGAGAGGACGAGCCCGATGGCACCGCAGGCCAGCAGGTAGGGAATCGACAGCAGGTGGACCGCCGCGAGGTCGGCGGCCGGAACCGACTCGCCGATGACGAGCACGCTGGCGTACACCACCGCACCGACCACGAGGTTGAGTGCGAGGACGCCCGGCACCAGCGAGAGGAACTTCTCGACCACGACCCGGCGGCGGGTGACGGGCGCGGCGAGCAACACGTCCATCCGGCCGCGCTCGACGTCGCCCGCGACGAGGCCGCCCGCCTGATAGGCGACGTAGACGCCCAGCATCAGCAGCCAGAAGAACTGGTAGAGCTCCACCGCCAGAAAGCCCTCGATGGTCGCGATGGAGAACGCGCCGGTCGCGCCGAACGCCGCCTGCATCGCGGGCGGCAGGCTCGCCACGTAGGCGTCGAGGTCCGCGCCCGAATTGGCGATGGAGGGGAACAGCCCGACGAACAGCACCGACATGACCGCCAGCAGGACCGCCAGCACCAGCGCGCCCGTGAGGCGGCGCTCGGCCTCGTACTCGGCGATGTCAAGCATCCCGCTCGCCTCCCGCGACCGCCGACCGCTCCGGGCCGACCGCACGGCCGTCGGAGTGCTCGCCGTAAAAGCGCATGAACACGTCTTCGAGGGGCGCTTCCTCGACGTCGAGGTCACGGACCCGGTAGTTCTGGAGGTGGTCGAGCAGCGCGTCGTACTCCCCGGTGAACATGAACGAGGCGGTACCCCGCTCGGCGTCGACGTCGAGGTCGTGGACGCCCGCGAACGCGAACTCCCCGGGGTCGAGGCTGTCCTCGACCGCGACCGAGACGTGCTTGCCGCTCCGGTCGAGCAGGTCCTCGACGCCCTCCAGCGCGGCCAGACGGCCGTCACGGACGATGCCCACGCGGTCACAGACCTTCCGGACCTCGCTCAGGATGTGACTGGAGAAGAAGACGGTGGTGCCCCGGTCCCGTTCCTCGCGGACGAACTCGTAGAGCCGTTCCTGCATCAGAGGGTCGAGTCCCGACGTGGGCTCGTCCATGATGACGAGGTCGGGGTCGTGCATGAACGTCAACACGAGCGCGAGCTTCTGGCGGTTGCCCGTGGAGTACTCGCCCACTTCGCGGTCGACCGGCGCGTCGAACAGGTCGAGGAGGTCGTCGCTGCGCTCGTCGCCCTTCAGGTCGGCGTGATACTCGACGAGCCGCCGGCCGGTCACGCCCTCGTCGAATCCGGGGTCGCTCGGGAGGTAGCCGAGCCGTCGCTTGGCCGCGACGAGCGCGGACTCGTCGGTCACGTCCCGGCCGAGCACGGTCGCCGAGCCGGCGGTCGGCGAGAGCAGCCCCAGCAGGGTCCGGATGGCCGTCGTCTTGCCCGCGCCGTTCGGCCCGAGGAAGCCGAACACCTCGCCCGACTCGACCTCGAACGAGAGACCCTCGATGCCCCGCGTGTCGCCGTAGTACTTCGTGAGCCCCGAGGTTTCTATCGCGCCCATGGGTCCAGTCTACGAACAGGGGCGGTTTCAGGTTTGGGTCCCCGTCGGTCGGCGCGCTCGCGAAAGCGAAACGGTTCTGTCTGCGGGAGCGAAATCCATCCCGTATGGGCGACGACCGTCTCGACGACCTCGACAAGTACATCATCCACGCGCTCCAGTGCGACGCCCGGAAGACCTCCACGAGCACCATCGCCGAGCACGCGGACGTGTCGGCCAGCACCGTTCGACACCGCATCCGGAAGATGGAGGACGCCGGCATCATCAGCGGCTACCACCCCTCGATCGACTACGAGAAGGCGGGGTTCCAGCTCCACACGCTCGTCGTCTGCACCGCCCAGATTCCCGAGCGCGAGGAGCTCGCCAGGCGCGCGAAGGAGGTCGAGGGCGTGGTCGCCGTCCGGGAGGTGATGACCGGCCACGAGAACATCCACGTCGAGGTCATCGGGACCGACGGCGACGACCTGCGCCGCATCGGCCAGGAGCTCGACGCGCTCGGGCTCGAAATCGAGGACGAGGACCTGATACGCGACGAGTACGAGAACCCCTACGAGGGGTTCCGGACGGTCGACGCCGACGAGGACTGCCAGGGCGGCGACGCTACGTGACCCTATTACCGATTTGTGAATAATTATGCCTTATATTGACGAACCGGGGACATAGTCGGGTCTCTTATGGTGGTCCGGCGAGAACGCTCTCGTGACGAAGACATGAATTCGAAACGCCAACAGGTACGGGTCCGACTCTCGCGGTTCGCCGGCGTCCGCGGTCGACGACGAACGTCGCGCGCTCGCCCCGACGGAGGTGAACCCGGATGTTCCGAAACGGGCGGGCCGCCGGGCTGAGCGCCGACGCGGTCCGGGCGACCGCCGGCGGGATGCGGGGGTCGAGCGCGGTCGGGAGCGCGGAGCGACCCGACCCCGCGGCCGGGAGCGGGAGGTAATCCGCCATGGGAAAGGAACTCGAACGCGACCTCGGCCTGTTCGCGGTCATCGCCATCAGCATCGGCGCGATGATCGGCAGCGGCATCTTCATCCTGCCCGCGCTCGCGCTCGAAATCGCGGGTCCGGCGGTCATCCTCGCGTACCTGGTCGCCGGGGTGCTCGTCCTCCCGGCGGCGCTGAGCAAGGCCGAGATGGCGACCGCGATGCCCGAAGCCGGCGGGACGTACATCTACATCGAGCGCGGGATGGGGCCGCTGTTGGGCACCATCGCCGGGCTCGGGACGTGGTTCTCGCTGTCGTTCAAGGGCGCGCTCGCGCTGGTCGGCGGGGTCCCGTACCTCGTCGTGCTGTTGGACCTGCCGGTGACGCCCGTGGCGCTCGGGCTGGCGGTCCTGCTCATCGGGGTGAACTTACTGGGGGCGAAGCAGACCGGCCGCCTGCAGGTCGGCATCGTCGTCGTGATGCTGGCCGCGCTGGTCTACTTCGTCGCGGGCGGCACCGGCTCCATCCAGCCCGCCCAGTACGAGGGCTTTTTCGACAAAGGGGCCGGCGGCGTGCTGGCCGCGACCGGGCTGGTGTTCGTCTCGTACGCGGGCGTGACCAAGATCGCCAGCGTCGCCGAGGAAATCGAAGACCCCGGCCGGAACATCCCGCTGGGCATCCTCGGCTCGCTGGGATTCACCACGATACTGTACGTCCTCATCGTGTCCGTGGTGGTCGGCATCGTCCCCGGCTCGGAGCTGTCGGGGTCGCTGACGCCGATGGCCGACGCCGCGCAGGTCGCGCTCGACAGCACGGGCGTAATCGTCGTGGTGGTCGCGGCGGTGCTGGCGCTGGTGAGCACTGCGAACGCCGGCCTGCTGTCGTCGTCGCGGTACCCGTTCGCCATGAGCCGCGACGGGCTGATGCCCGACTCGCTGGGCACCGTCAGCGACCGGACCAACACGCCGTCGCTGGCGATATCGCTCACCGGCGCGGTGATGCTGGTGCTCATCGCGTTCGTCCCGGTGCTGGAGATAGCGAAACTCGCCAGCGCGTTCCAGATACTCGTGTTCGTGCTGGTGAACGTCGCGCTCGTGGCGTTCCGCGAGGGCGACGTCGAGGGGTACGACCCCGAGTTCAGGTCGCCGCTGTACCCGTGGACGCAGGCGTTCGGCGCGGTCGGCGGCCTCGTCCTCCTGACCCAGATGGGGACGATACCAATCCTCGGTGCGGTCGTCATCACGCTCGGGTCGGTCGCGTGGTACTACACCTACGTCCGGGGTCGCATCGACCGCGAGGGCGTCGCCAGGGACGTCGTGCGCCGGTCGGTCGGTCGCCGGGTCGTCGAGCAGACCCGCTCGACGGTCGACGACAGCGACGACTACGAGGTCCTGGTCCCAATCACCGAGGGGACCAGCGAGCGACGCGAGTCCGCCCTCCTGGGCATCGCGGCGGGGCTCGTCGGCCAGCGCGACGGGCGGGTCCGCGTGGTCCAGTTCGACGAAGTGCCCGACCAGACGCCGCTCGAACGCGCCTCGGCCGAGCAGTCGCCGGCCGACGTGGCGTTCGAGGAGCGAACCGACCGGCTGGCGGCGGACGTGGACGTGCCGGTCGAGTACGGCGAGATCGTGAGCCACGACACCAGACACGCCATCGTCAACTTCGCCGACCACCACGGCTCGGACCTCATCGTCCTCGAACGGGACGCGACGCCCCTGCGGTTCGGGCTCGTCCGCAACGACTTCGAGTGGATAATCGACCACGCGCCCTGCGACGTCGTCGCGGTCGGCGAGGACGTGGTCGGGGCCGACGAGTACGACGTCGAGGCCGACCACGTGCTGGCGCTGGTCACCGACCGCGGCCCCTACGACCCGCTGAAGGTCGAAATCGCCGACGCGCTCGCCAGCGAGGGCGACGCGACCATCCAACTGCTCTACCCCGTCTCGCCCGACGCCAGCACGCAGCGCCGGGAGACGATTCGGGAGTACCACGACGAACTCGCGTCGGTGTGCTCGGTCCCCGTCGAGTCCGTCCTCGTCGAGTCCGATAGCGACCGATTCGAGGAACTGAGCGACGCGACCGGGGCGGTCGACCTCGTCATCGTGGGCGACGACGGCGGGCGGGTTCGCCGGACGCTGTGGCGACGCTCCCAGGACAGGCTCGCGGCCGACGCGCAGGCGGCGACGATTCAGGTCCACCCCCACGGCTCCGAGCGCCCCGGACTGCTCGGCCGAATCGTCGAGCGGCTGGCGTTCTGAACGAAACTCAGGCCTCTTTCGCGCCCTCGACGGTCTCGCGGACCGCGTCGACGCCCTCGTCGTGGACCAGGTCGCCGACGACCACGGTGTCGGCGTGCCGTCCCATCTCGCGGGCCGTCTCGTAGTCGTGGACGCCGCCGCCGTAGAACAGCGCGGACTCGTCGAGCGCGTCGGCGGCGGCCGCGACGAGTTCGGGGTCGCCGAAGGTGCCCGAGTACTCGACGTAGACGACGGGCTGGCCCAGCTGGTGCTCGGCCACCTCGGCGTAGGCCGCGACGTCCTCGGCCGAGAGGTCGCAGTCGGCCTCGGTGTACTCGGCCACGCTGGCCTCGGGGTTGAGGACGACGTACCCCTCGGCGTGGGTCCGCGACCAGTCGACGTCGTCCATCCGCACCCACTCCTTGTGCGCGCCCGCGAGCCAGAACGGGTCGCCCGCGTTCAGCACCGTGGGCACGAGGTAGCCGTCGAGTTCCTCGCGCTCGACCACGACGGCCGGGTTCGACGGCTCCTGATAGACGGGCACGTCGTAGGTGCCACAGGCAGCGATGACTCGCTCCATCTTCTCCTCGGTCATCCCGGTCGTCCCGCCGATTTCGAGCGCGTCGGTGCCGGTCTCGCAGACGTCCTCGAACGTCTCGCCCGGCGCGAGGCTCTTGTCGGGGTCCAGCTTGACGACGTGCTCCCAGTCGGCCCACGGTGTACTCATTGGCTGAGCTATCCCCGGTCGAGGCCAAAACATCTTCGAAACGAGGGGACGGTCGGCGGGCGGACGCGACTCCGCGCGGGCGTCGCGGGCCGACGGGACCGTTCGACACTTTCATGTCGGTCGTGTTCGTGCCCCCACGTATTCCAGATGAGCCAATCGACGCTCTCGCGAACGCCGTTCCGGAACTCGAATCTGTTCTCCGGCTACTATCTCGACGAGCGAATCCACGACCGCGACGAGTGGGCCGACCCCGAGGGAGTCGAAGCGGCCTTCGAGCGACTGCAGGACCTGTACGAGACCGAGCGGGAACTGGTCGAGGGCCACAAGGAGGACGCGCTGATAGACAGCTGGATAGACCCCGTCCTCGACGTGCTGGGGTACGGCGCGCGCTCGGAGGCGACCCTGCCCGACGGCGGCGGGTACGTCGACCGACTGCTGTTCGAGTCGGAGGAGACCCGGCGCGAGGCCGAGATGGAGGGGATGGACGCCGGAGCCGGGGAGATGTTCAAGCGGGCGTCGGCGGTGATGGAAGCCAAGCAGTGGGGCGCGAACTTCACCGAGCGGTTCGACGAGGACCGCCAGTACCGCGACGCCTCCCACCAGGTGAAGTTCTACCTCGAACGGACCCCCGAACCGGTCAGGTGGGGCATCCTGACGAACGGCAAGAAGTGGCGGCTGTACGGCACCAAAGACTACGAGACCCAGACCTACTACGAGGTCGACCTGCCGGAGTTGCTCGACGCCGGGAACCTCGCGGAGTTCAAGTACTTCTACCTGTTCTTCCGGCCCCAGGCGTTCGCGGAGGTCGCGGGGACGAGCTTCCTCGATTCGGTCTGGAACGAGAGCGAGACCGCGGCCCAGGAGCTCGGCGAGGACCTGCAGGACAACGTGTTCACCGCGCTGCGGGTGCTCGGCAAGGGGTTCGTCGAGACGAACGACCTCGACATCGACCCCGACGACGAGGCGGCGCTGGACGAACTCAAAGAGCAGTCGCTGGTGTTGCTCTACCGGCTGATGTTCATCCTCTACGCCGAGTCGCGCCAGCTCGTCAACCCCGACGACCCGGAGGCCGAGCGCGAGTACGACGAGAACTTCAGCCTCGACCAGCGGCGGCTGGAAATCCTCGAAACCGTCGCGGACGGCGAGACGTTCGACGAGGCGTACAGCGAGTTCTCGACGGTCATCTGGCAGCGCCTGCGGAACCTCTTCGAGCTCATCGACGAGGGCAACGACGCGCTCGGGGTCACGGCGTACAACGGCGGGCTGTTCGACGCCGACGACCACGAGTTCCTCGCCGACAACGAGGTGTCCGACCGCTACCTCGCCGAGGTTATCTACCGGCTGTCGACCACGGAGACCGACGACGGGGAGTTCGTGCTGGCGGACTACGCCGACCTCGACACGCGCCACCTCGGGTCGATATACGAGGGGCTGCTCGAACACGAGTTCCGCATCGCGCCAGAGCAGTACGCGGCGGTGGCCGAGGACGGCGGGCAGGTGTGGAAGCCCGCGACCGAGGTGTCGGTCGCCGACGCGGTCGAGACGGTCCCCGAGGGGAGCCTGTACGTCGTCAACGACGAGGGCGAGCGCAAGGCGACCGGCGCGTACTACACGCCCGACTACGTGGTGACCTACATCGTCGAGGAGACGGTCGACCCGCTAATCGAGGAGATAGAAGACGACCTCGCGGCCACCGACCTCGAACCCGGCACCGTCGAGTACGTCACGGAGTTCTGGAAGCGCGTGCGCGAGCTGCGGATTCTCGACCCCGCGATGGGGAGCGGGCACTTCCTCACGAAGGCGACGGGGTACGTCGCCGAGCAGGTGATGGCGGAGGTCCGCGAGCTGGAGACCGCGACGCTGTTCGACGAGGAGCAGATTCGCCGGGCGGTCTCGAAGGAGTGCATCTACGGCGTCGACCGCAACGGCATGGCGGTGGAACTGGCGAAGCTGTCGATGTGGCTGGAGACGCTGTCGTCGGACCAGCCGCTGGCGTTTCTCGACCACCACCTCAAGACGGGCAACTCGCTGGTGGGGTCGGACATCACCGAAATCCTGTCGACCGACGACGACGGCCCCTCGGGCCAGACCACGCTGTCGGACTGGCTGACCCAGACCCGCCGCGAGGCGCTCGAACAGGTGATGGACCGGATGCAGGACCTGCTGGCCATCGAGAACGACTCGCTGGCCGACATCAAGGAGATGGAGCAGATGTACGCCGACATCCGCGAGGACTCGCTGTTCGTCCACCTGCTGGAGATGGCGTCGGTCCACACCGCCGGCCAGTTCGGCCTCGACGTGCCCGACGACGCCGACGAGCGGATGGCGAAGGCGCTCCGGGACGACTCGTGGGCGGACGTGTCGGGAACCGACTGGTTCGAGAGCGCGCAGGCGATGGCCGCCGAGGAGCGGTTCTTCCACTGGCAACTGGAGTTCCCCGAGGTGTTCTTCTCGGAGAGTGGTGCGGTGTCCGACGAGGCAGGGTTCGACGCTGTGGTCGGGAATCCGCCATATATCCGTAGTCGAAATCTCCCAGAGAGCCAAAAGTCATTCTACAAGAGCTACTACGAATCAGCGGAAGGAGCGTTCGACATTTACATTCTCTTCCTCGAACGCTTTGGAAAGTTGTCGGGAACTAGCTCGTTCATCATTCCAAATAAGTGGACGACGACGAACTACGGTCGCGAAATCCGAAACATTCTGCTCGATGACTACAAGGTGTCCGATATTGTAGACGTGTCCAATTTGGATGTTTTCCCTGATGCGGATATCTATCCTGTCATCGTCAAATACTCCGGCTCGTATGAAAGTGATTCTATCAACATTAAATCGGTTGACCACCCTCAGAACATTACGACGATAAATAGCGTCGCGGTTCCCCACGATTTCATCGACGAATTGGGCGATAGGGTCATTCCTGTAAATTTGGAATCTTCCTTCGAGACCATCGCTCAGAAAGCACTAGATTTCCCAACGAGGCTTGCGGACCACGTGAACATGACCGAGTGTATCCACACCGGAAATGTTCGGGACAAGCTCGTTGTCGAGGAAAAACAGGGCGATGAGTGTGAAAAGCTCATTGGCGGTAACGACATTAGTCGGTACGAAATCGATTGGGATGATAGATGGGTTCGGTACGACGAGTCCCTAATTGATTCTGAGTCCGGAGACTACGGGGATTTGAGAGACAGGGATATCTTCGACCGAGAAGAAAAGTTGTTCATCAGAGACATCAGCTATCGGCCGGTCGCGGTGTACGACGACGATAGCTTCTTCGCGTTGAACACCCTTTACTCCGTAAGGAAGACCGATGAAACTGAACTTCCACTACGGTATATTCTGGGAGTGTTCAACTCCGAGTTCGTAAACAAGTTCTATCGGCAAATGTATGGAGGTAACCACGTCAGCGGCGGGTACTTGCGATTTAAGCCGATGTTCTCCTACAACATTCCGATCCCAACTGACGGGGATATCAGTGACGAATTGCAAAAGGAGCTTGAATCACAACTTGACAATACGGATAGAGATGTCCGAGAGTGGATTTCCTACCTGACAAAAAAGATGGAGAAACATAAAAAACAGATTAACAATCTCAACCTCTCCCTCCTCGACCACCTCCGAATCGACCCCGAGTCCAGCGACCTCGACGGCCCCACCATCACCGAAATCGGCTTCAGCCAACCGCCGGCGAACAGCGCGGACTCCATCCTGAACGAGACCACCGAGACCAGAACCAAACTCCAGATAGAGCGTGCGAAGGTCGAGCGCGAGAGCCCCAACTCCGTCACCGTCCACCTCACGGCGCGGTACAAGCCCGACGAGGACGAGGCCGACGAGGACGACCTCGACCAGTACGGCTACACCGAGACGGAGTTCCTGCCCGCGCTCCGCATCACCGACCTGAGCGAGACCGAGGCCGACCTCGTGGAGGCGTTCGTCCCGGTCGCGGTCGAGGAGGCCGGCGGCTTCGCGGGCTTTCGCGACAACGCGACCAAGACGAACTCGCTGCTCGACCGACTCGAAAAGCTGACGCTCCCGGCGGTCGCGGACGTCGAGCGCGGCCTCGAAAGCTACGTCGAGACGAGCGCGCGCGCCGCGGACCTGGACGAGAAAATCGAGCGCACCGACGACCTCATCGACGAAATCGTCTACGAACTGTACGGCCTGACCGACGAGGAGATCGAAATCGTCGAGGACGCGGTCGGGGAGTGAGCGTGCGGTCCGAGCGAGCGCGCGGCCCCGCCGCCGACGACTCACTCCCGAACTCGCGCGTCCTCTATCCGGTGGGCGACCGCCACGAGGTCGCTGGCGGTCTCGAGCAGTTCGGTCATCATCGCCGAGGGGTCGACCTCGCCGGCGTCTTCGCCCGCGTCGGCGTCGCGGTCCCCGTCGACGTCGGCGAGCCGGTCGAGGTCGTCGGCGAGGGCCGCGCCCTGCTCGGCGAGCGCGGCGGTCTTGTTCCGGATGGACTCGGCGAGGACCTCGGGCGGGACGCCGCCGTCGGCCGCCAGCACGTCGTGGTCGTCCGTCGCTTCGACAGTTCTTTCCTCCGCGGCTCTCGAACTGGACATCGTCGTGGGTCTCCACGACACCCGGCAGGGTGTTCGGGCACCCTGTCACTTCCCGGAGTGACGCACCGAGCGTCGTGAGTTGTGCTTGTGCCCGGCGGCCCTTAAAATTAGGGAATATAGTCGAAGTCGGGCTTGTCGGCGTTCGTAGTGTCGTTGGTGGGTTTGTGACTCGAATTGCGTCCGGACGGCTCTCGGTGTACTCTCGGAGGCGGGGATAGCACTCACGTCCTCGAACGCCCTCGGCACGCTCTGCGACGACACTGGAACTGCAACCATAGCCTCGAACGCCCTCGGCACGCTCTCAGACAACAGGACAGTAACCACAGCCTCGAAAGCCCTCGGCGCGCTCGCCACCGTCAGACGTTCCTGCTCGCTTCGCTGCGCGGGCTGCGACTGACGAGGTCTCGTTCGCTTCGCTCACGAGACGGTCGCTCTGCGGGATATCCGACGGACGTAGTTGCGACGGATACTGGCCCGTAGAGACGACCACCCGAACGCGAGCGCGCCTCGCCCTTTCAGTCTGCCAAGGGCATCCGCACCCGCAACCGCACCGCTCCGCGACCGCACGGCACCGCCCCGCAACCGCCCCGCGACGGCGGGCCTCACGCCTCCCCAGCCTCGGCGAGCGCCTGAACGCGCTCGCCTCCACCGTCAGAGGCACGCTCTGACGAGCCCTCGTTCGCATCCGCTCACGAGGACCTCGCGCGTTTCGGCGTGACCACTTGCGGGTCACGCCAGCACGCGCCAACGTGGAAGAACGTCCGCGCGCCCGGCGACCGAGCGCACCCGGAGATGCCAACTATCATACGGAAGCCGACCGAACCGACTACCGTGCGATTCCGTCACCCCGAACTCCGCTCCCTCCCGGTCGCCCTCGGCGCGCTCGTCGGCATCGCGGGCGTTCTTGCCACGCCCGCGCCGTGGCCGACCGACCCCGTCACCAGCCTCGTCACCGGCACGTACGTCGGCATCCTCGCCTGGACGGTCGTCGAGCAGGTCCCGGACGCGGTCGACCGGGCGGTCGACGCCGGCGTCCACCGGCTCGCGGGCGGACTCGGTCTCCTCGGCGTCGTCGGCCTCCTCGGGGCGGGCCTGCTCGGCGGGTCGCCGCCCGACGAGGGGGCCGTAATCCGGCTGCTGGTCTTCGCGACCGCGCTCATTCTGGTCACCAGCATGGCCGACAACCGTCGCGGGACGCTGGTTCGCGAGCGCGAGCAGGTGCGAGCGACGGTCACGGCCGTCCAGCTCCGACGGTACCGCGTCGCGCTGTCGGTCGCAGCCACCGTCGTCGTCGGGAGCGCGCTCTCGCTGACGACGGGCGAGTTCCTCGCGGTCGGGACGGTCGCCGGCGGCGTCGTCGGTTCGACGGTCGGGGTCGTCCTCACCGGCCGGGAGGAGTACGAACTCCTCGCGCTCGACGACCACCTCCTGGTCCGGCAGGTCGGCGACACGGGCGGGACCGCAGTTCGGTGGGAGCGACTCCGGGACGTGAGCGTCGAGGGCGACCGACTCCGGGTCGCTCGCGGGCTCCCGTGGCCGACCGTCTACGCGGTCGACCTCTCGGCGGTCGAGGACCGGCGCGCGGTCCTCGGCGCGTTCCGGTCGTACCCCTACCTCCACTGACGGTCGAGGCCCGGGTACGGGGCGCGGAGTCACACCGTGTAGTCACCGTTTTACCCGTCGAGGCCCACTCGGCGAGTATGACAGACCTCGCTCTCGACGTGACTCTGGTGGACGGGTACGTCGACGAACCGGCCCACTTCGGCGTACCGCCGTACATCTCGACGTATCCGCGATACACCGCCGGCGCGATAGTCGATGCGGGCGTCCCCGCGGCCAACGTCACCTACCACACCATCGACGAGCTCCGGGACGACCGCCGGAAGTGGCTCGACGTCGAGGACGCCGACCTCATGGTCTACCTCGGCGGGATGACGGTGCCGGGCAACTACGTCGGCGGCACGCCGGCCGAACCAGACGAGGTGCGAAAGCTGGCGTGGACCGCCGAGGGGACGAGCCTGATGGGCGGTCCGGTCAAGTTCGGCGTCGGCGACGAGAACGCCGGGGCGACCGAGACCGAGCGCGACGATCTGGACTTCGACTTCGTGGCGAAAGGCGACGTGGAGGCGGCCGCCTACGACCTGCTCGACAGCGGGCTGGAGGGCTTTGGCGACCGGATGCGCGACAACGCCGAAATCGACCGGTGGGCCGCGAAGGGGGCGTTCGTCGTCGAACAGCACCCCAACCACCCCGACTACCTCATCTGCGAACTGGAGACCTCCCGGGGGTGTCCCTACCGGTGTTCGTTCTGCACGGAACCGCTGTACGGCGACCCCTCGTTCCGGCGGCCCGAGTCGGTCGTCCGCGAGGTCGAGACGCTGTCCGACCGGGGCGCGCGCCACTTCCGGCTCGGCCGGCAGGCCGACATCCTCGCGTACGGCGGCGACGGCGAGAAGCCCAACCCCGACGCCCTGCGCGAGCTCTACGGCGGCATCCGCGAGGTCGCGCCCGACCTCGAAACCCTCCACCTCGACAACATGAATCCCATCACCGTGGTCGAGTGGCCCGACCTCGCCCGCGAGGGCATCCGGGTCATCGCCGAGCACAACACGCCCGGCGACACCGCCGCGTTCGGGCTCGAATCCGCCGACCCCGTGGTCCAGGAGGAAAACAACCTGAACGTCACCGCCGAGGAGTGTTTCGAGGCCGTCAAAATCGTCAACGAGGAGGCGGGCTGGCGACCCGGCGAATCGCGCGAGGACGCGCCGACTCACGGGACGGAGGCCGCCGACCGCCTCCCCAAACTCCTGCCGGGCATCAACTTGCTCCACGGACTGAAGGGCGAGCGCGCCGAGACGTTCGAGCACAACGAGGCGTTCCTGAACCGGGTGTACGACGCGGGGCTGATGCTCCGCCGGGTCAACATCCGGCAGGTGATGGCGTTCGACGGCACGGAGATGAGCGACGTGGGCGCGGACATCGCCAACGACCACAAGAAGCTGTTCAAGCAGTACAAGCGCGAGGTCCGCGAGGAGATAGACAACCCGATGCTCCAGCGGCTCGCCCCGCCGGGCACGATACTGCCGGACGTCCACCTCGAATACCACGAGGACGGCAAGACGTTCGGCCGCCAACTCGGCACCTACCCGCTGTTGGTCGGCCTGCCGGGCGAGCGCGAACTGGGCCGGACGCTCGACGTCGCGGTGGTCGACCACGGCTACCGCTCGGTGACGGGCGTGCCCTACCCGCTGGACGTCAACAGCGCGTCGATGGACGAACTCGCGGCGATTCCCGGGCTCGGAAAGCAACGCGCGGGCAACGTGGTGGTCGACCGGCCGTACGAGTCGCCCGCGGAACTGTCCGAGGACGTGCGCGTCGACCTCGCGAAGTTCGCGACCGCGGAGACGCCCGAAGGCGCTGACTGAGCGGGAAAACGGGACCGCCGCGTCGCCGGGTCAGACGACCCGCGAGACGACTTTTCTGGCGACTAGCCCGGTCGAAATCGAGCAGCCGACGTACCACGCCAGCCAGACCTGTACCGGCCCGACCAGCGTGGCGGTCCACGCGACGTGGCCGAGCATCGGCACCGCGAACGCGGCGGGCGCGATGGCCGCCGTCGGCGCGAGGAACAGCCACCGGAGGTAGAGGAACGCCGGCACCGTGACGAGCATGCTCCAGACCGCCGGCCGGAACTGGCTCTTCATCGCGGTCATCCAGTCGACCATCAGCTCCTGCTGTTCGGTCTGTAGCTCCTCGACGGCGTCGTCGTCGTCGCGCTCGCGGGCGCTCTCCATCCGGTCGCGCAGGTCGTTCATCCGGTCGCGCAACTCGTCCATCCGGTCCTGATTCCGGAGCTTGAGGTTGAGCAGCGCCGACGACAGTCCCGTGGTCCCGGCCAGCAGGAGTATCAGCACCGAGAACGGCAGGACGGTGGTCGCCGGACCCAGCAGGGCCTGCATCGCGACGCCGACCGCCTCCTGAATCGGCGTGACGTAGTACCCCGACAGCAGGGCCAGCGAGGCCAGTCCGGCGAGCTTGTCGTACCGGCTCCAGCCGCGGGATTCGGTTGCCATAGCGACACGTTCGAAACGAGGGCGTATCAATCTGTTCCCGGGGCCGGTGGGCCGGTCGGCGGGCGTGGGCGAGCCGTCGGCGACAAGCGGGGTATTCAAATGCGTCCTGTGCGTATAGGGAGCCACATGACCAAGTATTCGACGGGTGGGTCGTCGGGCGGCAGCGGCGGCGGCTCCTGTGAGCTCTGCGGGAAGTCCTCGGACTCGCTGACCGACGTCAGCGTGGCCGGAGCCCAGTTGCAGGTGTGCTCGGAGTGTGCCTCGCACAACGACGACGTCGGGGCGGACGCGAGCGACGACGAGCGCGACCGCGAGCAAGAGCGCAAGAAGACGGCCGCCCGCAACACCGCGAAGGCCAGCGGGGTCTACGACGGCGACTCGCGCCACTGGGAGGAGGAGGGCACGAACTACGACGACGACCCCCTGCCGTATCTGGTGTCCGACTACGGCGAGCGGGTCGAGACGGCCAGACGCGACGCCGGCCTCCAGCGCGACGAACTCGCCGAGGAGCTCGACCTGCCCGAGAACGACCTGCTCGCGGTCGAACAGGGCCGGGCGAACCGGGCCAACGTCGCCGGCTCGGTGGTCCGGGCGCTGGCGGAGCGGCTGGACGTGGAACTGGTCGAAGAGACCTGAGACGGGCCGCCGACCGGCGGCCGCGCGCTCGCCCAACCGTTCTACGGGAAGACGCCCGACGACCATTCTACCGGAAGCGCTCCGACCACGCATTCTCCCGACGAGCGCTCGGTCACCCATTTCGCGCGATTCCGGTCGGCGGCCGGTCCGCCAGGGCGACCGCAGGCGGGTGGGGGCTCTCTCGGGTCCCGAACTGGCGACGTATCCGCGCGGCGTTCCGAGCCGACTCCCGAAATGTTATTCACGGCGCGAGTGGTGGTTTCGGGCATGGATATCGGCGTTCACACACCGCCGCTGTACGGAGAGTCGCTGGACGACGCGCTGGCGTACCTCGACGGCATCGGGGTCGACGCCGTCGAGCCAGGCGTCGGCGGGCATCCGGGCGACGACCACCTGCCCCGCGAGGAGTACCTCGACGACGAGGCGGCCCAGTCGGAGCTGGCCGACTTGCTCGACGAGTACGACATGCGCATCTCGGCGCTGGCGACCCACAACAACCCGCTGCATCCCGACGAGGAGGTAGCCGAGCGGGCCGACGTCGAACTCCGGGAGGCGGTCGAACTCGCCGCGCAGCTCGACGTTGGGACGGTGACGTGCTTTTCCGGACTGCCGGCCGGCGGGCCGAACGACGAGGTGCCCAACTGGATTACCGCGCCGTGGCCCGACGAGCACGCCGAGGCCCACGAGTACCAGTGGGAGGCGGTGGCGATTCCGTACTGGTCGGACCTCGCGGCCCACGCCGACGAGTACGGCGTCGACCTCGCCATCGAGATGCATCCCAACATGCTGGTGTACGAGCCGACCGGGATGCTCCGCCTGCGGGAGGCGACCAACGAGCGCGTGGGCGCGAACTTCGACCCCAGCCACCTCTACTGGCAGGGCGTCGAGGTGACCGACACCATCCGGCTGCTGGGCGAGCACGACGCCATCCACCACTTCCACGCCAAGGACACGAAGGTCTACGACGCCCAGGCCCGCCACAAGGGCGTCCTCGACACCACGCCGTACGACGAGGAAGCCGACCGCTCGTGGCTGTTCCGCTCGGTGGGCTACGGCCACGGCGAGGCCCACTGGAAGGACGTCGTCTCGACCCTGCGGATGGTGGGCTACGACGGCGCGCTCTCCATCGAACACGAGGACTCGCTGACCAGTTCCAGCGAGGGACTGGAGAAGGCGGTGGCGATGCTCCAGCGCGCGGTGTTCCGCGACCAGCCCGGCGACGCGTACTGGGCCTGACTCGGCCGGTTCCGAGTTCCGAGCCAGTGACGCTCGCCTTCGTCCTCGCTCTCGCCCTCGCTTCTCCGCCTTCGCCCTTGCTCTCGGTCCCCGCCGGCGCGAAAACGGACGAACTGAGAACCCGGCGCGCGCTGGCGCGGCCCGGAGTGGCCGCGCCGACATGCGCGAGGGAGGCGAGCGCGTTCAGGCGCTCGCCGAGGCTGGGGAGGCGTGAGGCCCGCCCTCGCGGTGGCGGGTGCGGGGCGGGGCGGTCGCGGCCGCGCCGTCCCTGGTGGACTGAACGGGCGAGGCGCGGTCGCGTGCAGTTCAGTCGCCTCAGCGACCGCTATCTCGGCCGGGCGGTGCGGAGAGGCCGAGATATGTCGCTGAGCGAGCGCGAGCGCGCCGAGGGCGTTCGAGGCTGTGGTTGCGTCGTAATCGTTGTTGAGCGCGCCGAGGGCGTTCGAGGCCGTGGTTGCAGTTCCAGTGTTGTCAGAGAGCGTACTGAGGGCTTCGGGGACTCGTCACGGGTTCCGGACCAATAGTTGTCCCAGAGCGCACCGAGCGGTTCGAGAAGCCCGTAATCGACTTCCCGTATCCGAACGCGACCATCGCCGAAGCCCTCGCGTTTATGGTCGCCGGGGCGTTAGGTTCGACCATGCCCGCCACGCTCGAAGTCAAGTGTACGAACGACGAGTGCGAACTGGACATGTTCGAGATGCACTACACCTACGACATGCCCGACGACGTCGGCCTCGACGAGTTCGAGTGCCCGTACTGCGCCCGGACCGACTCGCTCAGCGAGATCGAGCTATGACGCTGCGGGAGATGGGCCGCTCGCTGGGCGGCGCGGTGCTTCGGCGCGTCGGGCGCGCGGCCGGCAAGGTCCAGGAGTCCAAGCCGCTTCCCGTCGACGTGCTCGAGGGCGAGGACGCCTACCTCGCGGTGTTCGACGCGCCGGGCGCGACCGGCAGCGACGTGCAGGTCCGGTACGCCGACGGGGCCGTGCTGGTCCGCATCGACCGCTTCCGGGACTTCCACGAGGGCTTCGAGATGGTGTTTCCCGGCCGCGGGCTCTCGCTCGACGGTCGAGCCGACCTCCCGACCGACGCCGCCGTCGACGCCGAGTCGGCGACCGCCACCCTGACCGAGCACGGCACCCTGCAGGTCCGCGTGCCGAAGGTCGTCGAGGCGAGCGAGGGGTCGGACGCCCCATCTGCCGAGGCCTGAGCGTCGCCGACCGGCTATTCTCTCGTCATCCCCTCTCGAATCTCGAACGCCTCGTCGCCGTCGAACCGCGAGGGGTCGAACTCGGGAAGAGGGTTCCCGCCCCGAATCGCCTCGGCGGCCGCCTCGCCCGTCGCGGGCGCTCGCATGAACCCGTGGCCCTGCCACCCCGCCGCGACGTAGAGTCCGTCCCGCACCTCGCCCAGCAGGGGGTCGCGGTCGGGCGTCGCCACGCACAGGCCCGCCCACGACTCCCGGACCGCGCCGAACTCGCCAAGTCGGTGGCCCAGGCGCTCGCGGGTGACCTCGCGGAACGCCCGGTCGGCGTCGCGGGCCCAGTCGTCGGGGTCGCTCTCGACCTCTTCGGTGCCGTCGCCGACCAGCAGTCCTTCGGGGTGGGGTCGGAGGTAGTAGCCGGCGGTCGCGTCGTACAGCATCGGCAGGTCGACCCGTCGGCCCTCGGCGAAGCCGGCGGTCAGCGCCTGCACGCGGTAGGGTTTGAGCGGGACCGGGACGCCGGCCCGGGCCAGCACGCGCGCGGTGTGTGGGCCCGCCGCGACGAGAACCGCGTCGAACGACTCGGACGCCTCGCGGGTCCCGGAGTCGTCGCCCTCGACTTCCAGCGCCTCGGCGTCGACGCTCGCCGCGACGCCGGTCCGGAGGGTCGCGCCCGCCGCGCGAGCCTCGTCGGCGAGCAGGTCGGCGTAGCTTCCGGGGTCGGTCCAGCCCGCGTTCTCCGCGACCGCCGCGACCGACACGTCGCGCCAGTCGACCGTGGGGAATCGCTCCCGGAGGTCTGCGGGGTCGGCGAGAGCGACGTCCCGGCCCTGCTCGCGCATGCGGTCGACCTGCTCGCGGACGACCCCGGCGCGCTCGTCGTCGCCCTCGCGGGCGAACCAGACGTATGGCGTCTCGTTGAACTCGAACTCACCCTCGCCGGAGAACTCGCGGAATCGCTCAAGCGCGCGGTCGCCGACCCGCGCGTCCTCCGGGGCGGCGTAGGCGTCGTAGAGGAGGCCTGCGGCCCGGCCGGTGCTACCGCTTCCGATTTCGTCCTTCTCGTAGAGGACCACCTGCTCGCCCGCTCGCGCGAGGTCGTAGGCCGCCGTGACCCCGACCCCGCCGCCGCCGACGATACCGATTTTCATGGTCGGGCGATGGGCGGTCGGGCACTTAGAGGGGTCGGTCGGCGCGCGCGAGGGTGGCGTTCGATTCCGAGTCGGTCGCCAGCGCGACGAGGCTCTCCGCGTCGGCGCGCGCTGGCGCGCCCCCCGTGGCGCGCCACGATGCGCGAGGGACGAGTAGCGCAGCGGAGCGAAGCGACCGAGCAACGGAGGAGGCTGGGGAGGCGTGAGGCCCGTCGTCGTGGTCGCGGGGGCGGTCGCGGTTGCGGTCCTCACTGGCTCAAGCAGTCGTCGCGGTCATTCCGGTTCGATTTAAATAGAGCGGTTGCTGTGCGGGGTCGTGCAGTCACGGTCCTCACTGGCGCAAGCAATCGGAGCGGTTACTTCCGGTTCGATTTAAACAGAGCGGTTGCGGTCCTCGGTGGCTCACGCGACAGCCGTACTCGCCGCGCGCTCGCTTCGATAGAACTGTCACTCCTCGCGCGTCTCGGCGTCGAGCAACACGTCGGTCGCGGTCGCGGTCGCCGGGCCGGGCGTCTCCTCGCGGGCGAACCGCGCGACCGCCGCCTGCGCGTCCCGGACCGAGCAGTCCCCGGTTTCGAGCGCGGCCAGCAGGCGCTGGTAGAGGCGCAACTCGGCTTCGAGCGCGGCCCGAAGCTCCTCGCGGGCGTCCCCGTAGGACTGCTCCTCGTCGAGGAACGCGTGGAGCTTGGTGCTGTACTCTCTGAGCCGGCGCTTGGTGTCCTCGGTCACGTCGGGGTGGGAGAGCAGGTCCGCCGCCGGAATCTCGTCGGGGTCCGGGTCGTCGCCCTCCGAGTTCGCCCCCGATTCGCGTATCTCGTCGCGCGCGAGCGACGTGACCGTCTCGTACTTCGAGACCAGTTCCGTCCGGGTCTCGCGGCTCCGTTCGGTCCACGACTCGAGCACGCCGACGGCGTCGCCGACCGCCTCGATGCGGGCCGACGTCCGGCGTCGGAACTCCGGGGCGTCGTCGGCCGCGACCGACTGCACCGCCTCGACGAACGTTGGCATGGGCGGGGCTACGGCCGCCCGACGGATGCGTGTTCGGGAACGCAGCGCCTGGCGACGGGGCGACAGCGAAGCGAAAGGCTTCCACCGTCCCGGCCCCTCGACTCGCCCGATGGAAACGGGTTCGATACCTGTGGCCGACCTCCCCGGCGGACTCGACCTGCAGGCGACGCTCGAGAGCGGCCAGACCTTCCGCTGGCGGCGCGACGACGGGCGAGCCTACGAGAGCGACGACCCGACCGGCGGGTCGGCCTGGTACTACACCGTCGCGGGCGGGGTCGAAAGCGGGCGCGAGTGGGGTTCGGACGACCACGAGGTCGTCCGCGTCCGCCAGCGCGACGGCCTGCTCGAATGGGAGGCGACGACCGACGCCGACCCCCTGCTGGTCGAGTGGCTCCGGCTCGACGACGACCTGCCGGCCATCTTCGAGGCGGTGCCGGACGACCCGCTTTTGGCCGACGCGCGCGAGGCCTACCGGGGCCTGCGCGTCGTGAACGACCCCTTCTTCCCGTGTCTGGTGTCGTTCATCTGCTCGGCCCAGATGCGGGTCGCGCGCATCCACGGGATGCAGACCGCGCTCGCCCGCGAGTTCGGCGAGCAGGTCGCGGTCGACGGCCGGACCTACCACGCCTTCCCGACGCCCGAGCGCCTCGCGGCCGCGACCGAATCAAAACTCCGCGAGCTGGGGCTGGGGTATCGTGCGCCCTACGTCCGGCGCTCGGCCGAACTGGTCGCCACGGGCGAGGTGACGGCGGCCGACGTGGCCGGACTCGACTACGAGGCCGCCCGCGAGGCGATGCAGGCGTTCGTCGGCGTCGGCGACAAAGTGGCCGACTGCGTGTTGCTGTTCGCGCTGGGCTACCTGGAGGCGGTGCCCCTCGACACGTGGATTCGTACGGCGGTCGCCGACCACTACCCCCACTGCGAGCGCGACTCGTACGCCGAGACCTCGCGGGCGCTCCGGGCGGAGTTCGGCGGCGAGTTCGCGGGCTACGCCCAGACGTACGTGTTCCACTACCTCAGAACGCGCGGGTGAGAACCTCCTCAGAATGCGCGGGTGAGAACCTCCTCAGAATGCGCGGGTGAGAATCGGCGCTCGCGGCCGAGCGCTCACGCGACGTCGCCAGCGCCCCGACCCGACGAATTGCGCCCGATGGTGGGAATCTCGCCCGTCTCGGCGAGGCTCTTGAACCGGTCGAGCGCGGTGCCCGCCAGCGCTTCGGGGACGACGCCCAGTGCGCTCAGGGCGGCGTCGCCGACCCGACCACCCGGCGGGTCGAACTCCAGCGTCAGGGTCACTTCCGTCCCGCGGTCGCCGGGAGCGGGCCGGAACCGGACCGACCCGGTGGCGGGCAGCGCCGCGCCCTCGACCGACTCCCAGCGCAGGCGTTCGCCCGGGCGGTCCTCGACTATCTCGGCGTCCCACTCCACGCTCCGGTCGAACGGCCCGGTCACGCGCCAGTGGTGGCGGTCCTCGCCACCGGACGTGACGGACACCGAATCCCCGAGGACGCGCGACAACTCCTCGGGGTCGCGCCAGAACTCGTGGAGTTCGTCGGCCGGCCTGCCGACCGTGACGGTTCGTTCGACCGGCGGCGCGGGCGAGTCCGGCCGGGAACGGCCGGACTCGCCGACCGCGGTGCCCGCGTCGGTCGCGGTGGCGGCGTGGCTCTCCCGGCCGGCGTCACCGCCCCCGGCGACGCCGCGATACAGGAGCCAGCCGCCGGCGAGCGCCAGCGCCACACCGGGCAGCGAGCGGCGGCGCGCTCCCAGCGTCAGGAGCGCGCCGCCGAGTGCGGTCGTGGCCAGCCGTGCCAGTCGGTTGGTGTCACCGCCCGCCGCCGGGCTCCTGACGTCGATATCGGCCGGCAGGTCGTCACTCGCCGCTGTCATGGTAGCTCCCCCGGACCGCTGGTGGTTGGTCCCCCGACTCGCGTTCCCCCCGGTAATCGGTGTCGTTCGGCGTCACGGTAGGTCCCCACCCAAGACTGGGCGGATTCGCCATTGTATCTTGTGCCCGGCGTCGCCGGCGGCCTCCCGTCGGCGTCGCCCCCGCCGAGGGGGAGCCCCCGTCGCGCCCGCCACCGATAATTAGTTCCTACTCCGACACAACCGGTGCCGGCCGGGCGAGAACGAGGATTATTTACTCGGATTCGGAATCAAAAACACGGAGACGGGAGTCGAACGGTTCGGGTAAATGGCGCATAATTATAGGTGCGGGTACGCTCTCTCCGCACGATGTCAGAATCCGGGACGACAGCGCAACCGCCCTCGACGGACCCTCCGGACCCCGTCGAGGCCGAGAACGTCGAACACGACCCGTCGCCCGAGCGCCTGCGCGAACTGTCGGCGCACCTCGAAACCACCACGGAGTTCGGGTCGCCGTCGTACGTCAGCGACCAGCGCTCGCGCAACGCCGACCGGACGAAGAACGCGGTCGACGACGGCTTCGACGCGACCGACTACGCCCGCGTCGAGGAAGCGTTCGCGCGCGCCGCCGACCGCGAGATGGTCTGTGTCGACCGCCGGATGGGACGCCACCCCGACCACTCGTACGTCTGCCGGCTCTACGTCCCGAGCGAGTACGGTCGCATCGCGCTGGCGTGGGCGAAGCTGTTCGAACCGGTCGACGGGGACGAACCGGTCGACGGAGGCGACGAAGCCGGTCCCGCGCCCGACCCCGACTTCGTGACGGTCCAGCTTCCGGACGCCGAGGAGGTCGCGGTCCGCGTCCTGCCCGACGAGGGCGTCACGGCGGTCCTCGGCAGCGACTACACCGGCGAGGCCAAGAAGTCGTTCCTCCGGCTGTTCATGTACTACGCCAAGCGGAAGGGCGGGCTGGGTCTCCACGCCGGGAGCAAGCGCGTGCGCCTCGAAACCGACGCGGGCGAGTCGGCCGAGGTCGGCCAGTTGTTCCTCGGGCTGTCGGCCACCGGCAAGTCGACGCTCACGGCCCACGGCCTCTGGCTGGACGAGGACGCGGGCGAGGACGCCGCAATGTTACAGGACGACGTGTGCGCGCTGTTGCCCGACGGCTCGGTCGCGGGCAGCGAGGGCAACGGGCTGTACATCAAGACGCTCGGCCTCGACGCCGACGAACAGCCGGCGCTCCACGACGCGGTGACCCACGAGTCGGCGGTGCTGGAGAACGTCGACGTGGCCGAGGACGGCACCGTCGACTTCGATTCGGACGAGCACACGGCCAACGGCCGGGCGGTAATCGAGCGCGACCACCTCTCGTCGGCCGACGAGGCCATCGACCTCGACGGGGTCGACCAAGTGTTCTTCATCACGCGCAACCCCGTGATGCCCCCGGTCGCGAAGCTCTCGCCCGAGGAGGCCGCCGCCGGGTTCATGCTCGGCGAGTCGGTCCAGACCAGCGCGGGCGACCCCTCGAAGGCGGGCGAGTCGATTCGCGTGGTCGGCACCAACCCCTTCATCGTCGGGTCGAAAGGCGAGGAGGGCAACCGCTTCCGGGAGCTGGCGACCCGGCTCGACCTCGATTGCTACGTCCTCAACACCGGGCATCTGGGCGGCCGGGACGTGGGCGTCGAGCAGTCGGTGACGCTCCTCAGGGAGATCGCGCGGGGCACGGTCGCGTGGACCGACGACGAGGCCACCGGGCTGACGGTGCCAAGCGAGGTGCCCGGACTGGACGTCGAGGCGTACGACGTGGCCGACAACGTCGAGAACCTCGACGAGAGGTTGGCGACGCTCCGGGCCGAGCGTCGCGCTCACCTCGACACGTTCGAGGACCTCGACGACGAGATTCGGGACGCGGTGTACTGACTCGGGCGGGTCGGACCGGACGCGGTCGGCCCGACTACGGGCCGTCCCGCGAGCAGGTGTCGATTCCGAGCAGCGCGTTCACGCCGCAGAACTGGGTCGCGGCGTTGAACAGCAGTCCCGCGCCCGCGAGCGCGGCGACCGCTCCGAGGCCGCGTCGCTGCGCGAGGACGGCGACGACCGCCACCCCGACCAGCGCCGCGCCGACGACTCCGCGAGCGATTCGGTCGAGTCCGCCGACGTTCTTTCGGAATTCCATGCCGGACGATTTCGGCCGGACGCAGTTAATTCTACCCCGGCAGTTCGCGCTCGACGGCACCTGACGCTCCGCGCTCGGTGACACCGACCACGGGAACGTGGTCGGTGACACAGACCACGGGAACGCGGTCGGTGACACAGACCACGGGAACGCGGTCGGTGACACAGACCACGGGAACGCGGTCGGTGACACAGACCACGGCAAACGCCCGACGACCCAATCGTCCGGGCGGACTGAAAGGGGCCGCCCGCTCGCGTCCATTTTAGTCGTCTCAGCGACCACTATCCGAGCGAGCGGGGGCTTTCGGGAGGTCGTTCCCGGCCGTGTTTTCTCGGGTTTGAACATCACCGAGGCATCGGACCGAGCGGGGGCTTTCGGGGGCTCGTTGCGCCGTATTGTAGCGTCTCGCAGTTCGACGACTCTGAAACGTCAGGTCGATGGAGTTGTCACAGCCAGACGAACCGACCGAACGACTGCGTGAGCCACCGAGTACCGCACCGCAACCGCCATCACAACCGCGACCGCACGACAGCCCCACACCTCGATCACGGGTCAGTTACCGACTCGTGAGCGCGCCTGACGGCTCGCTCCAGCGCGTCGCGGTCGGGCGCGAACAACAGATGCGAGCCACAGTCACAATCGGACGCGCCCAGACCCGCGACCGCTTTGCAGTCGGCGTCCGAGGAGATATCGCGACTCACCGCACACTCGGCGTCGACGCCGGCGGAGGTCACGGCCTCCGCGAACCGACTCTCGGGGTGGCCCAGCAGGTAGTCGACGTGCCAGTGGCGGACGTCGCGCTCCCCGCGAGCGAGTTCGCGATGGCGTTCGACCCGCGAGAAGCCGCCGGGCCCGAACGCGGTGCCGACGTAGGCGTACCAGCCGGCCGGGAGGTCACGTCGGCCCGCCGCGCCGAACTCGATGGCCGCGGCTTCGGGGAGTTCGATCAACAGCGTGTAGGTTCCCCGGGGCATCGCCGCCCTACAGGTCCTGGAAGGCCCCGACGAAGTCCTCGTGGTCGTTCAGTTGCGCGCGGATGTCCTCGACGTCCTTCCGGAGCACCTCGATATCGGAGCGAAGCTCGCGGTACTCCTCGGTGGCTTCGAGGGCCTCGGGGTCCTTCTCGGCTTCGAGGACCGCCTTCTTCGAGACCAGCGAGAAGTACTCCTGGAGCTGGCCGCTGTAGTCGACGCGAGTGAGCATCTGCTCGACCGTTCCCTGGAGGTCCTCCCGGGACACCGGCTTGACGAGGTAGTCGTCGAACCCCATCTCCAGGATGTCGAAGTCCGGCTTGACCGCCGTCACCATGACGACCCGACAGTCGATGTCGCGCTCGCGAATCTCCTCGAGTACCTCGTCGCCGGACTGGCCGGGCATCCGGCGGTCGAGGAGAACGACGTCTACGGACTCGTCGAGGACGTCGAGCGCCTGCTCGCCTTCGTAGGCACTCCGCACGCGATAGTCGTCCTGGAGCCACATCGCGTAGAGGTCGGCAACGTCTCGCTCGTCGTCGACGACGAGAACGGTCGATTGATCCGGGGACATAGTCGTGTCGAGCGCGACTCGTGACCGCGATTACCGAGTGAATCATGCAACAAGATAGACTTATATCTTGTGGTTGGTGAACGGAAATGATTCGACCCCGACGCTGGCACCCGATTTTCCGCCCGGTCCGGAACGCGATTCCCGGGTTCGATTGCCGGTTTTGTTCGCGCCAGACACCGCAACAACTAATTGGAGGGGTTGCGTACCCACGAGTGGCTATGTCGAAGACCAGTGATCGTTTTTGCCACGGGCAGTGACTCGGGACCGACGCCCGAGCAGCGTTTCGACCGACTCGTCGACCTGCCGCCGAGTTCGAAACTCGTCTACCGGACGCTGGACGAGGACGGCCCGCTGACACAGCGGGGGATACGACAGCGGGCGCTACTCCCCGCGAGGACGACTCGGGACGCCCTCGCCAAACTCAAGGAGGCCGACCTCGTCGAGGAGCGGATGTACGTCCCCGACGCGCGCAAGCGACTGTACGCGCCCCGGCCGGTCGTCCGACCCGACGAGGTGGACCTGAGCGCGTAAGCCGACGGGCGCGGTAGCGCTCTTCCGGACGGTACTTAAAGAAGCGCCATACCAAGCAGTACAGCTATACGAGTACCGGACCAGCATTCGGACGCCTGCAGAGGGGACGTTCGGACTCCGGTCCGACGGACCCTCCGGTTGCCGGCCGGAGGTCCCCGCCGTCGCAGGCAACCGAGTCGTACGTCAACCACTGTGCCTCTGACACCGGGCGGTCGAACGCGCCGCCCTGATTTTCCGCGGTCGTATCGGCCTCGCTCGCGTCTCGTAGCGACGCGACCCCCGCTCACGCGGTCGACAGCCCCTCGACGTTCTGCTGGAGCCGTATCGACGCCGTGACGAGGAATCCGGCGACGAGCACGACGAACACGTTCTTGACCGCCTGAACCACGACGGGGTCGACCCCGACCGCGACGCCGAGGTCCGCCACGCCGAGCACGCCCAGCGACACCAACACCGGAAGGAGGTGTCGCCGGAGGGTGTCGAGCGAGGTGCCCCGGGCCATCGCCTCCAGTTTCTCGGCGAACACCGCGCCGTACGTGGCGAACGCGACGCTCCCGAGCGCCTTGACGAGCCCGGTGACCGCCGACTGGCCGATGACCAGCACCGCGACCCACTCGACGAGGATGACGCCGACGAACGCCGCCTCCAGTCGACGCAGGGTCGCCAGCGAGTACCGCCGGTCGTCGGGCGGCGGTGCCAGCGCGGAGTTGAAGTACACCTCCCGCATCGAGAACGCGAGGAAGACGATACACAGCAGCAACGCCCCGTTGCCGAACGCGGTCAGCGCGCGCGAGTCGACGACCGCGGCCCCGACTCCGAACACGCCGTACAGACCGGCCGTCGCGGCGACCAGCCCGAGGTAGCGCCAGAACGGCCCCTGGGACGCCAGCCGGTTGAGCCGGAGGTTCAACACCACGTAGTAGCCGAACACGCCGGCGGCGGCGACCAACAACACCGACCCGAGGAAGTGGACGGCCGCGGCACTGGCGTCCCCGACGTGGGCCGTGAGCGGCGCGAGCGCCATGTCCGTCCGGGGGGAGGCGTCGAGCCCACTTAAGCGGGGTGGACCGCCGCCCCGGGATTGAAGCGTCTCGCGCCCGTGTACTCGAACGTGCAGTCGCGCGACCCCGACGAGGCGGCCTGCCCGGTGTGTGGACAGCCGTACGACCAGCGCGTCGTCGTCGAGCGGGGTGACCGATGGGCCGACGTGTTCGGCGGCCCGCCGTTCTCGACCCTGTCGAAGTACAGCCGTCGGTGCGCGAGTCGGACGGACGTCGAGGAGGAGCGCCAGCGCGGTCCGGGCGAGCAGGTGGTGTACCTCCACGACGACGGGCCGGCGGGCGGTCGGTAGTCGGTCGCGGCCCCGACGAAAGTGCAGCTCTAGGGGCCCGCTCCTCAGGGCTCCCAGTCGGTCGGGCCGTGCTCGGCGGCGACGACCTCCAGTCGCCGCCGGAGGTCCTCGGCGGTCTCGAACCGGGCGCGCTTCTCCTTGGTGAGCGCCCGCTCGACCACGTCGTCCACGGACCCGGGGAGGTCGGGCGCGAACTCGCTGGGGGTCGGCGGCGGCTCGCTCCGGACGCGCCGAGCGACGGTCGCGGGGTCGCCCGCGAACGGCGGCCGGCCGGCGAACAGGACGTAGCAGAGCGCGCCGAGCTGGTAGACGTCCGTGGCGGGGTCGGGCCGGCCGAACTCGTCGGGCGCGAGGTGTTCGGGCGCGGCGAACGCCGGCGGCACCGGCGGCGTCCGGACCGCGGCGAGCGCCTCGCCGAACCCCCAGTCGCCGACCTTGGGGACGGGCCACGCGCCAAGCGCCCGCGAGAGCCCGACCGCGCCGGGCCGGAGCGCGCCGTGGACCACGCCGCGTGCGTGAGCGTGACACACCGCGGTCGTCACGCGGTGGGCGTACCACAGCGCGCGGTCGAAACCGACGCGGCCGACGTGGTCCCGGAGCGTTCCGGCGTCGGCGAACTCGGTGGCGAGCCACGGCCGCGGAGTCCGTCCCCGGTCGAGCACCGGCAGGACGTGGTCGTGGTCGTCGACGCCCGCCCACGCGCGAAACGCCGCTTCGACGACCGACGGGTCCACGTCCGCGTCCGACCGGAGCGTCCGCACCGTCGTCACGACCCCCTGCGGGTCCTCGGCTCCGGCGGGTGCCCGGGCCTTCACGGCGGTCGTGAGCGGGTCGCCTCCGAGGTCGCCGAGCGACTGTAGCTCCGCGCGCTCGGCGTCGAACGGCGACGGCTCGGTGATGCGGTCGGGCGGGCCGAGCGACTCGACCGAGTCGCTCGGCCCGGTCGTCGCCTGCTCGTCGTCGGCGTCGGACTCCGAGCCGCCGACCCGGACGGGCGAGTCCCCGGATTGCTCGTCGTCGGTCGCCACGACCACCTCCGCGTCGTCGGGCAGGAGGTCCGCCACCTCCGAGGTGGCCGCGATGGTCTCCGGAAACCCGTTCTCGTCGAGTTGCCGGACGAGCAACTGGAGGGTTTCGGCGGCGTATTGGCGGGCCAGCCCGTCGTCGTTCCGGACGACGGCCACGAGTCGGTCCAGAGCGGGCTTGGCCGCGAACGGGAACTCGCTGGCCACGTCGGACACCGCCAGCACGGTGTTCTCGCGGACCAGCGGGTCGTCGTCGGTGAGGCTGTCGGCCAGCGCCGACACGGCGGGCCGGACGCGCTCGGGGTGGCCGTCCGCGACGGTCGCCATCGCCCACGAGGCACCCCGGCGGACCCACTGGTCGTCGTCGTCCAGCAGCGGCGCGAGCGTCGACTCCACTGGGAGCCGCCACGACCTGTCGGGGTGGTCGGTCGCGAGTTCGGCGATGTCCCACGCCGCCTCCGCCCGCTCTTCGGGGTCCTCATCGCCGAGGCGCGCGAACAGTTGGTCGAGGTGGGCCGGGTCGGGGTCCGAGTCCAGTCGGGCGTTCGCGCGAATCCGCCGGGCGCGCTCGCGGAGTCGGTCGGCGCGAGCGCTGGTGGCGTCGGCGTCGCGCTCGTCGACACCCCGTTCTCCGGCGTCGCGCTCGTCGCCAGGCATCGATACGGAACCGGTGTCGCGCCGGCGATAAAAGGATTCGCGTCGTGGCGAAACCGCGGTCGACTTCGGCGAGCGAATCGGCCGACGGCAGCGACTCAGGGCAACTCGACGTCGACGCCCGTCTGTCGGCTCGCGGCCGCGACCGTGTTGTACAGCAACATCGCGCGGGTCATCGGGCCGACGCCGCCGGGGACCGGCGTGATGGCGCTGGCTTTCTCCTCGGCGCTGTCGAACTCGACGTCGCCGACGAGTTCGTACCCCTTGTCGGTGTCGGCCTCCACGCGGTTGATGCCCACGTCCACCACGACCGCGCCCTCGGCGAGCATCGACCCGTCTATCATCTCGGGGACGCCGGCGGCCGCGACCACGACGTCCGCATCGCGGGTCTTGGCCGGGAGGTCCTCGGTCCGGGAGTGACACAGCGTCACGGTGGCGTTGCCGAGGTCGGTCTTCTGAACGAGCAGGTTGGCCAGCGGCTTGCCCACGATGTCCGACCGGCCCAAGATAGTCACGTCCGCGCCCTCGGTCTCGACGTCGGCCGCGTCGAGGAGCTTCTGGACGCCGTGGGGCGTGCAGGGCTTGAAACGGGGATTGCCGGCGACGAGTCGGCCCACGTTCTCGGGGTGGAAGCCGTCGACGTCCTTCTGCGGGTCGACTGCTCGCACGACCTCGCGGTCGTCGACGTGGTCGGGGACCGGCATCTGGACGAGGACGCCGTGGACCTCGGGGTCGGCGTTGAGGTCCGCGACGGTGTCGTAGAGTTCCTCGGCGGGCGCGTCGGGGTCTATCTCGACGTGGATGCCCTCGATGCCGACCTCCTCGCAGTCGCGCTGTTTCATCGAGACGTAGGTCTCGCTCGCGGGGTCGTCGCTCATCAGCACGGTGGCGAGCCCTGGCCGGACGCCGGCGTCGGCCAGCGTCTCGATGCTCGCTCGGAGGTCCGACCGCAGTTCGGCGGCGACGGCGTCGCCGTCGATGATGTCCGTCATTGGGAGTGAGTGGGACGCCGAGCCATTTCAACCCTCGGGTTCGTGTGTATTCTCTCGCCCCCTACACCGAACTTATGCAAATTCGTGCATTACTCTTGCTGGAGGTCCATCTCGCGGGTCGTCACCGAAACGACGCAGGAGCGCGTCTGCCCCGAAAATTCGACGGTCACTCCGACGCGCTCGGGTGCGACCCGTTTCACGCGCTCGTAGGAGACGGTCGGTTCCGAGACGAGGTCGCCCTCGCGGTCCGACATCGTCTGGTGGACGACCAAGACGGCCATCTCGCCGTCCGCTTTCGTGACGCCGGCCGAGACGCCGTCTGTCTCGCCGTCGAGTCGGTCGGCCATCACCTCGTTGACGCGGTCGGCCGCGACGCTGGCGCACTCGGTCTCGGCCCACTCGTCGAACGGGACGGTCTCGTAGACCGGTTCGCGCTCGGGCGGGGAATCGTCGCCGGAGTCCGTGCTCCGATACGCCGCGACGTACCGGACGGTGTCGTTCTCCGGAACGTACTCGACCTCGTCGCGCTCGACCGTGGCCGTCGCGTTCACCGTCGCGGGGTAGTCCGACGCGTCGGTCGTCGAGCGGGTCGAGGCTTCGGTCGTCGTCCGCGTTCGTCGGTCGGTCGGCTCGGGGGCGTCTGTCGAGGGCGGGTCGGCCGAAGGGTCCTCGGGGAACGCGCCGAGGCAGCCCGCCAGCGACGCGGCGACGCTACCGGCGGCTGCGAGGAGGCGGCGACGGGGACCGTTCACACCGAGCATCTTCGTCAGACGAAGAATAAGTTTTGTGGAGGGTTCGCGCCCGCGTTACGCCGTCCCTACTCGTACAGCGGGGTTGTCTCCCACGGCGCGTGTCCGTCCTCAGCGACTCGGCTTTCGCGTCCTCGTCGTTGAAAGCCACCTATCGTGGCTGTTTTCGTCACCGGAGCGGTGGGACGATAAGACCTAATAGCTTCTAATACAAATGAATACTACAAATGCCTATCTCCAAGGACGAATTTCGGACGCTCGACGACGACACCTCGCTTCCCGACCTCTCGCCGGACACCACGCAGGGGACGGTGTACCGATTCCTCCTCCGGCACGCCGACCAAGCGTTCCGCCAGCGCGAGATCGTCGCTGGCGCTGACGTCCCGGAGGGGAGCGTCGGTCCGACACTCCATCGACTCGAACAGCACCGTCTCGTCGAGCACCGGGGCCGGTTCTGGACGGTCGCTGACGCCGAACACGCTGTCGCCGCCGCTGGACTTCACAGTGGCGTGGCCGCCGACGCCGTCGACGATGGATTCTCCGACGACGCTATCGACGACTGGATGGAGACGGCGGTCGAACCCATCGAACGGGACGACCGCGCCGAAGACGGGGCGTGACGCCGGATGACGGACCGAGGCACCGTCGTCTGGGCACCGGACCCGTTCAAGTCGGACGAATCGAACCCTCGCCCGTGGCTGATAGTCTCCGACGAACGGATGCCGTACCCGGAAGCCGAGTCGATTGCCGTCGCGTTCACGACCCAGTCTCACCATCCCGGAAGCCTCGTGGTTCCGAGCGACGCTTGGATTCGCGGCGAACCCGCGCGACGGAGTTACGTTCTGCCGTGGACGGTGACGACGCTAAAAGACGACCTTCACGTCGTCGGTACGCAGGGGTCCATCACGGACGAGTTCACCGATGAGATTACTGCGGCCACGATTTCCTATCTGGACGACGCTTCGGCGGCGAAAACGAAGTAGCGCGGGACTAGGGCGAGACGGTCGTCGTCACTCGTACAGCGGGTTGGCCTCGCAGAGTTCCTGGACCTGCTCGGCGACCTCGCCCATCACGTCGTCGTCGTCGACGTTGTCGACCACCTCGGCGATGAGGTCGGCGACGTACCGACAGTCGTCCTCGTCGAACCCGCGCGTCGTCAGCGCCGGCGTGCCCGCGCGGATGCCGCTGGTGACGAACGGCGACCGGGTCTCGCCCGGCACGGTGTTGGCGTTCAGCACGATTCCCACGTCTTCGAGCGCCTCCTCGGCGTCCTTGCCGGTCACGTCCTCGTGGGACTCCCGGAGGTCGACCAGCACGAGGTGGGTGTCGGTGCCCTCGGAGACGAGTCCGAACCCGTGTTCCTGCAGGCGCTCGCCCAGCGCCTCGGCGTTGGCGACGGTCTGCTCGGCGTAGTCCTCGAATTCGGGGTCGAGAGCTTCCCTGAACCCGACCGCCTTGCCCGCGACGTTGTGCATCAGCGGGCCGCCCTGCATGCCGGGGATGACCGCCGAATCGACGTCGTCGGCGTACGCCTCGTCGCACATCACGATGCCGCCCCGACCCGCCCGGATGGTCTTGTGGGTCGAGCCGGTCACGAAGTCGGCGACCCCGACCGGCGAGGGGTGGACGCCGGCCGCGACGAGGCCGGTGATGTGGGCGATGTCCGCGAGGTGGTAGGCGTCGGCCGCGTCGGCGGCGTCCTGAATCCGCTCCCACTCGACTTCGCGGGGGTACGCCGAGTAGCCCGAGACCACGATGTCGGGGTCGAATTCCTCGGCGTGTTCGCGCAGCGCCTCGTAGTCGAGATAGCCCGTCTCGGGGTCGACCTCGTACTGCTCGACCTCGTAGAGCTGCCCGGTGAAGTTGGCGTGGTGGCCGTGGCTGAGGTGGCCGCCGTGGTTGAGGTCCAGCGACAGAATCCTGTCGCCGGGGTCGAGCATGGCGAAGTACACCGCCATGTTGGCCTGCGTTCCCGAGTGCGGTTGGACGTTGACGTGGTCGGCACCCCACAGCTCTTTGGCGCGCTCGATTGCGAGTTCCTCGACGGTGTCGACGTGTTCACAGCCGCCGTAGTAGCGCGCGCCCGGATAGCCCTCGGCGTACTTGTTGGTGAGGACGCTTCCCTGCGCCTCCATGACCGCTTCGCTGACGTGGTTCTCGCTGGCGATCATCTCCAGAGTCTCGCGCTGGCGGTCGCGCTCGGCTTCGAGAGCGTCTGCGACGTCGGGGTCGGACTCGCGGACGCGGTCGTAGTCCATGCCGGGAAATCGGCCCGCCCGGCGTATAAGCTTACCTTTCCCGGCTCTAACGGCGTCGACAGGAATATAAGCTCCCAGTGAGACACGTTGTACGACACCGACATGATAGCGTGGGAGGCGACCGAGGGCGGGTTGCGCGTGTTCGACCGGACCAAGACCGAGGTCTCAATCGAGGCCGACGACTGGACGACCGCCGACGCGAGCTACGAGGTCGACCGGCCGCTGGACGAGACGGTGTCGGGCTACGTTTCGGAGCTCCGGCTCCCGGCCGCGCTCGTGAAGGTACAGGACCTCGCTTCCGGCGAGGAGTACGAACACGGGAGCGACGCGGGCACGCTCGAACTCGACGACGGGGAGTACCTGTTCAACGTCAGCCTCAACATCAAGACCTACCTCCGGTTCGCCGGGTCGGCCGACGTGTGGATGACCGACGACTTCAACACGCTCCACGTCTCCTTTCGCGAATCCACGCTCGTAACCTTTGGATTCAGGAGCCATCAGGAGGTGCCCGTCGACACCGTGACGGTGCCACCGACGCCCGCGGGCGTCGCGACGGCGGTGACCTACGCCTCCGCCTCGCACAAGGTGACGGGACCCGACCGGTCGTATCCCAACCTCCGGGGCCATCCCCCGCGGGTCGAGCTGGGTCCGGAGCGGGCGATTCCCGACCCCGTCCGGGAAGAACGGTCGGACGTGGGCATCGAGTTGGTCGTCCCCGACCGGTTCGAGTACGTCTTCGTCGCCGCCCCGCTGGCGTACTACCTGCAGGCCGAACTGTCCGTCGAGCGCCGGGAGTCGGCGACGCTTCGCGCGCCCGAGGCGGGCGTCGACCACGAGTTCGGTCCGCTGCCCGGGTTCCAACACGAGGTCGCGGACGTCCTCCGTCGCGTGTTCTTCCTCGATTGTCTGGTCCGGAACGGCGGGGCGTACAGCTGGGAGCTGGCGGAGCTGTCGCTGCTCGACGAGGTCGGCCTCGACGCCGAGAGCGTCTACGACTCCGAGCCGGCCGAACAGCTCGCGACCTACCTGGACGCGCCGTACGGGCGGATAGACGACGAACTTCCCGAGTGGCACCTCGCGATGCACGTCGACCCGGTTCCGGACAACGTCGAGTCGCTCCCGTACTTCCTCGACAACCTCAGCCTCGTCTATCTCCCGGAGTCGACGGACCTCGAGAAAGAGGAGTTGCTGAACAAGTCCATCGACGACTTCTACCGGGGCGGCGTCGGGCCGCGACCGCAACGGGCTACCCCCGGCGGAATGGCGCGAAACGGCCCGGGACCGGTCGAGTCCGTCGACAGGCGCGACCCCATCCTCCACGAGGGGCAGGTCAACGGATGGCTCGCGGACGGCGTTCCCATCGACGTGTTCAAGGTCGTCCCCGAAGCGTACGAGAACCGGTTCGAGTACCTCGACCAGAGCGAGGGGGACATCGACGTGACGGTCATCCTCAACGACGCGGAGATGGCCGACGAACACAGGTCCGTCGCCAAAATCTACGAGGAACGCGCAGAACAACTCCCCATCGAAGTGACAGTCCACGAGCAGTTGCGGACCGACGAACTCGCCGCAGTGCTGGAATCCCCGCACGACTTCGTGCACTACATCGGTCACTGCGAGACCGACGGCCTGCGCTGTACGAACGGGAACCTCGCGGTCTCGGACATCGCGGAGAGCAACGTCCAGACGTTCTTCCTGAACGCGTGCGGGTCGTACTACGAGGGGCGGAACCTCGTCGAGAAGGGGAGCGTCGCGGGCGCAGTGACGTTCACCAAGGTTCTGAACAAGCAGGCCGCGAAAGTGGGCGTGGCGTTCGCCCGACTGCTGATTAACGGCTTTAACATCGACCTCGCCCTTCGCTTCGCGCGCCGTCGCATCATGATGGGCAAAGACTACTCGGTCGTCGGTGACGGGACTCACACCCTCACGCAGACGGACAACCGATTTCCGGTGTTGCTAACCGTCGAAGAAATCGGCGAGGAGACCTACGAGATGATGCATCGACAGATGTCTATCGACACCAACGGGTCGGTCTACCAGATTTACCACGACGACCACGACGAATACCACCTTCACAGCACGGAAGTCGAACTAACCTTCGACCGGTCCGACCTGCTCGAATTTCTGGACAGGGCAAAAGCGCCCGTCATCTACGACGGAGGCCTCCACTGGTCCGACGAATTGAAAGGAATTCTGTAGTACTACGGGCCGGTCGTCGCACCCGATGCGTCGTGAACCCCGATGTCCACCAGAATCGAACCGCTCATCAGCACGAAGTACGCCGCAGTCATCGCACGCGGACGCTCAGCGAACCACTGTCGGATTTTGCCTCGCATGACTTGTCCCATGGTACTACCTCGCAATACTTGAATATTCCGCATCCACCAGATATTGTAATTGACATGTTGTTTCCGGAAATGCTTCGTTGAAGTTGATTGTCTCGTGCGCGACCAGACGTCAGGGCTTCCAACTCCAGGGAATCCGGGCCGTACACCGCGAACTAGATGGTGATTCGAGTTGCAGTCCCCGTTCGGATTAGAATCACGAGCCACCCCATCGAATCATGTGCATAATCCGCGATTCCCCTCTGTTACTAACGTTAAAATTAAGTAGGGGTAAAACGTTTGTGGGTACATGGAGACCGAATCGAATTTACTGAATCAGGAAATCGCCGAAATACTCCGGACCGTCATCGACGGCGCGCCGGACGAAATGCTCGTAGTCAATCCCTCCGCGGACGCGATCGAGGAGCTCATCGACGTCGCCACGGAGTACGAAGGCGAACTCCCGACGTTCCGGATGCTCGCGGAGTCGGAGACGCTGAAGGACGTGATGGAGGACTTCATCGTCGCCAGTAACGCTGCCGACCTCATCGACGCGGACGCGTTGGCGCTACGTACCATCGACGAGGCCCCGAGCAACTCACTGCTGGTGACCGAGGACGTCGTCATCGCGCTGGTGACCGCGGACGACCGCGTGGGCGGGCTCACTGCCGACGACGAGACGTTCGTGGGCGAGGCGTACGACTACTACGCCGACCAGTTCGAGTCGGCCGACGAGTTCTCGCTCCGGACCCCGCCGCTCACACGCGTCCGAGACACCCTGAGCGACGAGATCAGCGCGGACGCCCAGCAGGACTTCGACGAGGTGCTGTCCTCGATGGAGACCGCACGCGGGGACGGCAACGGGCTCGACGAGGTGACCATCAGCCTGCTCGTCGCGGCGAAGAACGAGGCGCTGCTGTACGACATCAGCAAGTGGGGCGAGGACGTCGGCATCGCCAGCAAGGCGACCTTCTCGCGCACGAAGACCAAGCTGGAAGACATGGGCCTCATCGGGACCGAGAAGGTCCCCATCGACGTCGGTCGTCCGCGCCTGCGCCTCAAGCTGGCCAACGACGACCTCCGCAGCGCCGACACCGACCAGCTCGCGGGCGTCGCCCAGAGCCTCCTGCACTGAGCCGCCGACCCAATCGTTCTTTCGAGCGGTAGTCGTCGAGCGATAGCACCGCACTTTTGCTCCCCGCCTGCGACCGTCGAGCCATGAGTACGCCCACAGTCGGACTCGTCGGGTCGGGACCGGGGGTCGACGCGGTCGAGGCGGCGCTCGGCGACGTCGCCGCCGAGACCGTCGCGTCCGACCCCGAACGCGTCGGCGTCGCGGACTTCGCGGTCGTCGTCGCCGACGCCGGCGCGGCGGCGTTCGCCACGGCGAACGCCGCCACAATCGAGGGTGGAGTTCCGTGGCTCGCGGTCGAACTCGGGGGCGTCGGCGGCCAGACGCTCCCGGAGGTCGAGGCCGCCGTGTCGGGATTCGCTCCCGGGACCGCCTGCTACGATTGCCTCCGGGCGCGGGTTCGCGCGAATCTGGACCACGAAGACGGCGAACTGGAAGGCGACGCCGAACCGGGGTCCGGTCGGGCGGTCCAGCGGTTCGCAGGCGCGCTCGCCGGACGCGAGGCTGCCGAACTGCTCGCCGGCGGCGAATCGTCGGCTCTGGGCGGCGTGATCGAGGTGCCCCACGCCGAACGGAGCCTCCGGCCAGTACCCGGCTGTCCGACCTGCGACGACGAGGAGGGGCCGGCCGGTCACGACCGCGCCCCGTCGCTCGACCGCGAATACGCCGACGTCGACCTCGACGACGCGCTCGCGCGAGCCGAGCAGGCCGTCGACGAGCGCGTCGGTCCGGTCTCGACCGTCGGCGAGGCTGAGTCGTTCCCCGTCCCGTACTACCTCGCGACGCTGGCGGACACCGAGGGCTTCAGCGACGCCGCGGCTGCCGAGCAGGCGGCCGGAGTCGCGGTCGATTGGAACGAGGCGCTGATGAAGGCGCTCGGGGAGGGCCTGGAGCGGTACGCCGCCGGCGTCTATCGGGAGTCGACGTTCCGGACCGCTCGGGTGGCCGACCTCGACGCGGCGGTCCCGCCGGGTGGGTTCGTCGTGCCGGACGACTGGTCGACGCCCGGGCCGGACGAGCCGCTGGCGTGGGTCGACGGCGAGGACCTGCGGACGGGCGAGTCGGTTCACTTGCCGGCGGAGTTCGTCCACTTCCCGCCGCCCGACGTTCGTCACAAGCCCTCGATCACGACCGGGTTGGGTCTGGGCAACTCGACGGTCGAGGCGTTGCTGTCCGGGCTGTACGAGGTGCTCGAGCGCGACGCCACGATGCTGGCGTGGTACTCGACGTTCGCGCCGCTGGAGCTGTCGGTCGAGAGCGGCCGATTCGAAGCGCTGCGAGCGCGTTCGCGAGCACTGGACCTCGACGTGACAGCCCTGCTGGTGACCCAGGACGTGGACGTGCCGGTGGTCGCCACAGCGGTCCACCGCGAGACGGACTGGCCGAAGTTCGCCGTCGGCTCGGCCGCCGACCTCGACCCGGACGCCGCAGCCGCGTCGGCGTTGGCGGAGGCGCTCCAGAACTGGATGGAACTCCGGTCGATGGGCGAGGCCGACGCCGCCGACGCCGACGGCGCTATCGGACGGTACGCCGACTTCCCGGACCCGGCTCGGGCGTTCGTCGACGCCGAGACGACGGTGCCGAGCGCGAGCGTCGGACCGACCGACCCGCCCGTCGGCGCGGCCGAGCTCGATGCCGTCCTCGCCCGACTCGCCGACGTCGACCTCTCGGCGTACGCCGCGCGGCTCACGCCCCGCGACGTGGCCGAACTCGGCTTCGAGGCGGTCCGAGTAGTGGTACCGGCGGCCCAACCCCTGTTCACGGGCGAATCGTTCTTCGGAACGCGTGCTCGCGGGGTGCCCTCCGAACTCGGGTTCGAGTTCCGGCCCGACAGCGACCACCATCCCTACCCGTAGACGCGCTCGCGTCCGGCGGTCGACGATGTCGAGGACGGGGCGGGTGTAGCTGACAGGCGGCGCGCGTGAGGGTCGACGCGTCTCGCGGCGTCGCCCCGAGACCGCTCGCGTCGCGGAGCGACCCGCAGCCGGAACGCCGCGCGCCGCGCGACCGCGAACGCGTCCCGGCCCGACTCAGAGCACGGGCCGGTTTCGGCCCTTCCTCGTATTTGAACCTTCGTGAGCGCGCAGCATAGCGCCGCCGCGTGGCGGGCGGGGGTTGCTGTCGAACCCCGTCGTTCCTGTTACCGCATGACGGGAATCGACGCTCTCTCGGGGTCCGACGGCCCCCGTCGCGGTGGCCGTCGATAATCCCGGAGTACGATCTGTCGTGTGCGAACTGCGGCAGGTCGCTCGAGCGTCGGGACGTGGCTCCGGAATCGCCGGGAGTCTCGGCGAGTGCGCCGGTCGAGGTCGCCGAGTGTCGGAACTGTGGCAACCGGTACGTGTCCGAGACCACCGTGGACCGTCTCGACGCGGGCGGTCCCGGGCGAGGCGTCTAGACCCCGAACGTCGCCCGGAGCATGTCCCGCGTGCCGGGACCGAGTCCCACCGCGACGATGGCTACGAGCAGCAGGACGGCGTAACGCGGGCTCTCCTCGAATATCCGCTCGTCGAACACCCAGATCACGAACACCGCCGCGAGGACCTTCACGACGAGGAACGGCCACGCCGTCCCGATGAAGTGCTGGACCGCCTCGGGGAACTGCTCGCCGACGCCGATGAGCGCCGCGTTGACGGGGTGTTTCGGCACGAGGTCGGCGGGCAGACCGAGTTCCTTCGCCCAGTCGATGCCGACGACGTTGGCCACGCCGTCGACCGAGTGAGCCCACAGCACGACGATACCCATCCGCCCGGTCCCCGCGTTGATCTCGGGCGCGAATCGCTCGACGGCGGTCCACGCCAGCCACGTCACGAGCGTCGCCCCGGCGAGGACGACGATAGTGATCTGGGGATAGAAGTCGACGTAGGTCGTGGTGGCCGCGAGGACCCCGAGGTAGCCGACGGTGACCGCGAGCAGGGCGGTGCCGACCCCCGCGAGCGGATAGCCGTACTCGGAGGCGGCGTCGCGGCCGGCCAGCCAGACGCTGACCACCAGCGTCACGAGCGCCACCGCGAACATCGTGAAGTAGATGACGGGGCTGATGATGAGCGTGTTCCACGGGAACGAGACGACCGTCTCGCTGGGGTCGAGCCCGTCGAACGCGTCCTCGACGACCCGGAGCGCGCCGCCGAGGAACATGAACGGGAACAGCGCGTAGAACATGCTACGCTCCCCGCCGACGTCGAGTCGCCGGAGCAGGAACACCAGTCCGACCAGCGCCAGCAGCATCGTGAGCGCGTAACCCACCTCCGAGACCAGCGTGTACCCCGGATAGGCGACGGGCTCGGCCGCCGCGGTGCAGGCCGCAGCGTCGTAGAGGAGCCTCACCGACCCGTCGGCGTAGGCAGCACACGTCGCGCTCTGGGCGTCGGCGACCACCGGGCCCCAGAAGTAGTGCCAGACGAAGCCGTAGTAGACGCGTTCGGGGAAGACGAGCGCGCCACCGACGAGGGCGACCGCGAGTACCGCGACCACGCCGCCCCAGAGTCGTTCGGTGTCGAACTCCTCGATTGCAGTGGCCATGTAAGCCAAGGGGGAACCGGGCTGTTTTACGGTTCCGGTCTCGCGCGGGCCGGACCGCCCTCGCGGCGACGATTCGGACCTGGACTACTCCCCGTCGGGCGCGATGGGCAACTCTTCGGTCTCGTAGGGCGTGCCGAGAACGACCATGGTCTGCGAGCGGGCGAACCCCTCCATCTGGGCGACGTTCTCGAACATGAGCTCCCGGAGTCGGTCGGCGTCCTCGGCGTACACCCGCACCAGAACGTCCCACGAGCCCGTGGTGAGGTGTATCTGCTGGACCCCCGGGATGTCTTCGAGTCGGCCGAGCGTGTCCTGTTCCTGGCCCTGTTCGACCTGCAGGCCCACGACCGCAGAGATGCCGTAGTCGAGCGCCTTGGGGTCGACCTTCGCGTGGTACCCCTCGATGACCCCCGCCTCTTCCATCCGATTCACGCGGTCGTGGACCGTGGCGCTGGACATGTCGATTCGGCGCGCGATCTCGCTGAACGGCGTTCTCGCGTCTTCCTGAAGTGCTTCGAGTATCGCTCGGTCGGTATCGTCGAGTTCCATACCCCACACCAGATTCTTTCAGGCTATATATTCTTACAATTCGTCTCGCCGGGCGCGAGTTATCCTGTGCTCACGTCGGCAACACGTTCGGCTCACGCCACCGGGTCGAGGGTAGCCAGGAGTTCGTCGTGGGCCTCCCCGTTCGAGGCGACGAGGCTCCCGCTGTCGTGTCGCCACGGGTCGCCGTGTCGGTCGGTCACCGTCCCGCCGGCCCGCCGGACCATGTGGACGCCCGCCACGGTGTCCCACGGGTTGGGGTCGACGTTCGTCACCGCTCCCTCCAAGGACCCCGCCGCCACCAGGGCGAGGGTCACCTGTGCCGAGCCGAACCGGCGCACGTCGGCGAACCGCTCGACCAGTTCCCGACAGACGGCGGCGTACTCGTCCCGACGGTCGAAGTCCCACCAGATAGTCGGGGTGACGGCAAACGTCGCGGGGTCGGTCTTCTCGCTGACCGACACCGGCTCGCCGTTCCGGGTGACCTCGTCGGAACCGGCGACGAAGGTGTCTCCCAGCGCGGGGCAGTCGTTGACCGCCGCGACCGGCTCGCCGTCGCGGACCGCCGCCACGCTGGTCGCCCAGACCGGAATCGAGCGGACGTAGTTGTTGGTGCCGTCGATGGGGTCGACGACCCACGCGTCGCCCTCGTCGGGCACCGTCTTGCGTTCGTCCTCCTCCTCGCCCACGATTACGTCGTCGAACTCCTCGCGGACGACCTCGATGACCCGGCGCTGAGCCGCGCGGTCGGCCTCGGTCACCACGTCGGTCTCGCCCGATTTGGTCTCGACGTCGATGTCCCGTCGAAAGCTCCGTGCCGCGACCTCGCTGCCGGCGCGCGCGGCGCGCTCGGCGACTGCGAGGCGGCGGTCGGCGTCGTCGCTCACGCTTTCGTGGTCGAACCTGCCGGGAAAAGCGTTGTCGGTTCGGAAGCGCAGGGATTAAATCCGGAACGACGCTACGACCCGACGCGTGCGAGGGTAGCCAAGCAGGCCAACGGCGGCGGACTCAAGATCCGCTCCCGTAGGGGTCCAAGGGTTCAAATCCCTTCCCTCGCATGTCTGCGCGCGAACGAACGTGAGCGCGACTGCGTGACGGACGGATTCGAACGAGGCGGGACGCAGCCCGGACCGGCCCGCAGGGCCGCACGCCCGGACCGTCCCGACGTTGTTCAAATCCCTTCCCTCGCATGTCTGCGCGCGAACGGACGTGAGCGCGCGACTGCAGGAAGACCGCTTCGGAGCGATCTTCCCTCGCAAACTTCTGACCCGAGAACGCGACCTGACAGCCCCGGCTACGCGAACAATCGCGCCGGTTCGGCGTCGCGCGCGTCGAAGTAGTCGTCGAGGACCAGCTTCCGGTTCCGAATCTCCTCGGGGGCGTGCGAGTCCGACCCGGCGACGAATGCGACGCCGCGCTCGCGCAGGGCCGCCCGAAAGTCGGGTGCGGGGTGGAACTGGCCGTACTCGCGGCGCACGCGCCCGGCGTTGAGTTCGGGAATCGTCCGCGAGCGCCGGAAGGCGTCGGCGACCATCGCGTGGTGGTCGGTCGTGGTGTACCCCCGGAGCGGTGGCGTGCGCTCGGGCAGGTCGACGTGGGCCGCGATGGCGAACAGTTCCGAGTCCACGAGGTCCGCGAGCGCCTCGTAGTAGTCGTCGACGAAGGCGCGACGCTCGGCGTCGGACCAGTCCGCGAACGGCGTGGTGCTCTGGACGTTGACGCGGTCGACGCGGTGGACGCTCCCGATGGCGTAGTCGAAGTCGGCCTCGTCGAGGAACGCCGCTATCTCGGCCTCGTCGCCAGGCGCGTAGTCCAGTTCCACCGCGTCGAGGATGCGGAGGTCCGACCGCTCGCGCAGCGACTCGATGGCCTCCCGGCGGAGCGGATACGACCGGTCGAGGTTGATGCCGATCTCGCGCTTGGCTCGTCGGAGGTCCTCGTCGTCGGCGACGTTGCAGTGGTCGGCGAACCCGACCGCCTCCAGCCCCGCCGCCTCGGCGGCCGCGACCATCCGGGTCAGACGGTCGCCGTCCGAGTAGTTCGAGTGGACGTGGTAGTCGCGGGTGACGGGCCGACTGGCAGTCACTGCTGTTGGTCCTCGACCCGGACGAACGTCCGGTACTTCAGGTCGTCCTCCCGGAGCTCTTCGAGGATGCGCTCGACAAGCACCTCCGAGGGGTCGTGGAGGCCCGACACCCGGTCTTCGAGGTCACCGAAGCTCTCGAAGGGCTTGCGCTTTCGCTGCTCCAGCACGTTGTTCCGGAGTTTCTTGCCGATGCCCGGCAGGAGGTTGAGCTGGTGGAGCCGCAGCGTGATGGGCTGGGCGTCGTTGTAGAAGTCCACGAACCGCTGTTCGTCGGACCCAACCACGTCGCGGACGGCGTGTTCGAGTTCCGACTGGGCCGCCCCCGAGAGGTCCTCGTACTCGACCTCGCGGACGCTGGCCACGGCGTCGCTCGACCGGTCGGCGTCGAACCGGTCGGTGATGGTGAGGTTCACGTCCTCCTCGAGGGTGACCTCGAACAGCCGGAACTCCTCGACGCCGAGCGCGTACGCGACCGGCTGCTTGCGGTGCTGTGGCCTGTCGTCGTCGGCCCGACCGCGCGGGAGGAAGTCCAGGACGACCGCGGGAACCTGTTGCTCCGTCTGGTTCTGTTCGCTCATTGTCACAGGATACGCCGACGAGACACTTAAAGAGTTGGTGGGTTCAGACGTACTTCGCCACGACGTTCAGGATGTCGTCGAGTTCCTCGCCCGAGAGGGTGTATCGCTCCTGGGCGTACACCGCACGGAGCTCGTCGCGGTCCTGCGGGAGTACGTCGGCGATCTTGTACGCCGTGGGCTCGTCGACCTTCTCCAGTTCGAGCAACTGCTCGACCAGGTCCCGGGACTCCTCGACGTCGAGCGTGGCGAACCGGTTGACGTGGTCGATGGCGCGCGCGACCTCGTAGGGCATCTCGCGGTCCTCGTCGAGGGCGCGCTCCTGCTCGACATCGGCGAGGAGTTCCTTTGCCTCGGCCGTCGTGAGGTACTCCTCGTCGAGTTTCTCCTTGAAGATGGTCATGCTATTCCTGAGCCTTCAGGTGGGCGGGGACGGTGATGACGGTCTTGTCCTTGCCCCCGTCGTTGACGCTGACCTTGTAGGCCTCTCCCTGCTTGCCGACGACCTCGCCGGTCAGGCCGCCGTATCGGGGGTGGAATCGGCCTTCCTCGACGCTGGGGTCGGTCTTGAGGTGGACCTTCTGGCCCTCCTCGAACTGCTCGACGGCGCGCTGGGGCGGCGAGGTACCGCTCTCCCGGGGACTGTTCGAGAGCTTGTCGCGGGTGCTGTGGTTGGGTCCGTTCGAACTCGGCATAGTCGTACCACTCCTTTGTTCTGTCGGCGTTATAAATGGTGCGTTCCTCGGTTCTCGGGACGCGTGTGCGGGCGGGCTCGCGTAGCCGCCCCGGGGTTGCCATCAGCCCTTTCAGCGGGACCGGCATACGGCCCCCAATGGTCGACGTACTCGGACATCTCGGGATGGCGCTGATATGGCTCGGCCCCGCGTGGTACTTCGTCGAGGACCGACAGACCGCCGCAACCTTCGTCGGCGTGGGCTTCTGGTTCGGGATGTTGCCCGACGTCGACCTCTACCTCTCGGCACTTCCCGGCATCCATCACCACGGCATCTTCCACACGGTGCTGGCGGTCACCGCGATGGCGATGGTGTTCGGGCCGCTCGTCGGGTGGGCGTTCGTGAAAATCGGCGACCGGACCGACTGGTTCTCGGACCGGGGCGTCAGAAACGCCTACGAGATGGGCGTCATCGCGGTGTGGGTCACCGGTCTCGCGCACCTGTTCGCGGACATGTTGTCGGCTCCGGACGTCTCGACCCGCATCGAACCGCTCTGGCCGCTCGTGAAGGGCCCGATAGTGTACGTGGACGCGCTCTGGTACCAGTCGTGGGTCGCGACGTGGGGGCTGTTGATACTCGGCGTCGCCGTCACCGTCGGCGCGTGGTTCTGGAAGCGGACGAGTCAGGACTCCCGGAGAGCCACCGCGACGTCGGAGTGACGCGACATCGCCGGCGGTCTCGGTCGAGTGCGCCGAAAGGACAAGAGTAACCTTCGGTCCGCCCGTTGATCGGGCCATGAGTGACGACGAGCGGTTCCGCTTCGAGACGCGCTCCATCCACGCCGGACAGGACCCCGACGCCGAGACCGGGGCGCTGATGACGCCCATCCACGCCAACTCCACCTACGAACAGGACGCGCCGGGCGACCACCGGGGGTACGAGTACTCCCGCACCGGCAACCCCACGCGCACCGACCTCGAAGCCAACGTCGCCGACCTCGAAAACGGCGAGTACGGCCGCGCCTTCTCGAGCGGGATGGGCGCGATAAACACCGTCCTCAACCTGCTCGAAGCCGGCGACCACGTCGTCGCCAGCGAGGACGTCTACGGCGGCACCCACCGCATCTTCACGCAGGTCTACGAGAAGTACGACCTCCAGTTCGACTTCGTGGACATGACCGACCTCGCCGAGACCGAGGCCGCCATGCGCGAAGCGACCGAACTCGTCTGGGTCGAGACGCCCACGAACCCCCTGCTCAACGTCGTGGACATCGCGGCCACCACCGACCTCGCCGACGAATACGGCGCGCTGTCGGTCGTGGACAACACCTTCGCCACGCCGTACCTCCAGCGCCCGCTGGACCTCGGGGCGGACGCGGTGGCCCACTCGCTCACCAAGTACATGGGCGGCCACTCCGACGTGGTCGGCGGCGCGCTCGTCACGAACGACGCCGACCTCGACGAGGAGTTCGGCTTCTACCAGAACAGCGTGGGCGCGACGCCCGGTCCCCACGAGTGTTTCCTCGTCCTCCGTGGGACCAAGACCCTCCCGGTCCGGATGGACCGCCACTGCGAGAACGCCCGCGCGCTCGCCGACTGGCTCGACGGCCACGACGCGGTCAACCGGGTGTACTACCCCGGACTCGACTCGCACCCGGACCACGACCTCGCGGCCGAGCAGATGGACGACTTCGGCGGGATGGTCAGCTTCGAACTCGACGCGAGCCTCGAAGCGACCGCCGACGTGGTCAGCGAGACGGAGGTCTTCACGCTCGCGGAGAGTCTGGGCGGGGTCGAGAGCCTCATCGAGCAACCCGCGACGATGACCCACGCCGCGATTCCGAAGGCGGAGCGCGAGGCGGCGGGGCTTCGTGACGGGCTGATTCGGGCGAGCGTCGGAATCGAACACGTCGAGGACCTGCAGGCGGACCTGGCGCAGGCGTTCGAGGCGGGACTTCGGTAGGGCTCGCGGGATGTCGAGTCGTAGCGGTCGAAACGAGCCGGCCGCAATTATTTACCTCGAAACGCACAACGTACAGCCATAATGGACGGAATCGTGAAGACCGACGGCGTGATGGGCGGTCAGCCCCGAATCGACGGACGTCGAATCTCGGTGCTCCAGATTTACGAGTGGGTCAACGAGGAGGGGATGAATCCGGAGACGGTGTCCTCGGAGTTCGACGTGGCGCTCGCCGACGTCCACCTCGCGCTGTCGTACTACTACGACAACGTCGGCGAGATGGAAGACTGGCGGGAGCGTCGGAAAGCACGCATCGAGGAGAGCGAAGACGAACAGCCGTCGCCGAAGTACGCATGAAGCTTCTCGCGGACGAGAACATCAAAACGTCCATCACGAACCTTCTCGCGCAGGAAGGCCACCCCGTCGTTCGAGTGCAGGACGTCGAACTCGGAATCGAGGACGGTAAAATAGTGGACTACTGCCGGGCCGAGCGCCGCGTACTCCTCACGAACGACGACGACTTCTTCGACTTCGATTCCCATCCGGGGGTTCTCTTCCTCGCGCATCAGACGACGCCCGCACGGGACGTCGCCAACGCGGTTCGCCACATCGAACGACAGTTCTCGACTGAAGAACTGGCAGATGCCGTCTTGCACGTCCCCGACGGATGGGTCTGATCGGGAGTTCGGCCTCGAATCGAACGAGCGTCGGTATCGAACACGTCGAGGACCACAAATCGGACCTCCGGCAGGCCATCGAGCGGTCGCTGGCGTAGCTCAACGCGGCTGGCGGGTCGCGTCGTCGAGTTCTCGGTGGGCTTCGGTGCCCCGATGGTCGTCGGCCTGGCGCTCGATGGCTCGGACCTCCTCGACCAGTTCGCCGTGGTTCCGGACGACGTCGCTGCTCGTGACCATGCCGTGGAGGTCGGCCTCCGTGTCCACCGGCAGGTGTTTCACCCCGTGTTCGTCCATGAGTTCGACGGCCCTCTCTACCGTCGTCGTCGGGTCGACCGTCACCACGGGGTGGCTCATGACGTCCGTGACGGCGACCCGGTCGAACGGTTCGTCGGTCACCACGCCCGCCTCCAGCACGTCCGACTGGGTCACGAGCCCCACCGGCGACCCCGCCTGCACGACGACGATGCTTCCGACGTCGTAATCCAGCATCCGGCTCGCCGCCTGTCTCAGGGTCGCGTCGTGTTCGATGGCGATGACCCGCTCGGTCATCAGGTCTCGTACCTGCATGCTCTCACGTGCGTCCCGGCACGTACAAAAAAACTACGTCGGGGTCTCGGCGGTGAGAACGAGGGCCCGTCCGGGTGACACCGATGTTACCTGAAGCCTATTAGCGCTCGCCACCTACCGACGTCCATGTCCGACCAGCGACGACCCGCCGACGACTACGAGATCACCGCCGACCTGCCCGACAGCGCGCTCCACACCACCGGCACCGACCACATCACGCTCATCGGGAGCAACGCCGAGGACACCATCGAGTTCTACCGGGACGTGCTCGGAATGCCTCTCGTCCTTCGCCAGCCCAACCTCGACGACCCGTCTCAGACCCACCTCTTTTTCGACTCGGGCGACGGCCGCATCGTCACGTTCTTCGTGAACGAGGACCGCGACTCGGACCCTCGACCCCAGCGCACCGGCATCGGCGCGGTCCACCACATCTCCTTCAGCATCGCGCCCGAGCGGTTCGTCGAGATAAAGGAGAGCCTCGACGACATCGGCCACGGCTACAACGAGTTCGACCGCGGCATCTTCCACTCGCTGTACACCCGCGACCACAACGGGCTGACAATCGAACTCTCGACGGACAAGTGGTCGATTCCCGACGACCGTCGGGGCGAGGTGCTGGCGACGGCCCAGCGGCTCCGCGAGGAGGAGGGCGTCGACTTCGCCGAGGAGCGCCACGTCGACGCCGCGCTGGAGGAGTTGGGCATCGACGCCGAGAAGTACGAACTCCCCGACGCGCCGACCGGCGCGGGCGTCTGAGCAGGCGGTCGCGTCGCCTCCGCGACTCGTCGCCGTTCGCGGCGGGGCGCTCGGCTGGCGCGTCTTCGAGTCGGGCCTCGACCGCCGTCGCCCGGTCGCGGCGGCGTAGCCCACACCGACGTCCATCGCGGGTCCGCTCGGTCCGAGGAGTCGACACCCCGTCCATCGGAATCCGGCTCGGCTCCCCTGCAAACAGTTAAGCCCCGTGGCGTGCTATCACCTCTCGAACGAATGTACGACCGGATTCTCGTGCCGACCGACGGCTCCCCGGAGACCGAGCGCGCGGTCGCGCACGCCGCCGACCTGGCGGCCACCCACGGCGCGGACCTCCGCGCGGTGTACGTGGTCAACTCGGCGTCGTTCGCGGGGCTGCCGATGGAGACCTCGTGGGAGAACGTCGACGACGTGCTCCGCGAGGAGGGCGAGTCGGCGCTGTCGCGGGTCGAGTCGGTCGCGGCCGACCACGGCGTCGCCGTGACCACGCACCTGCTGGAGGGCTCGCCGAGCAAGCGCATCGTGGAGTTCGCCGAGAGCGAGGACTGCGACCTCGTCGTGATGGGCACGCACGGCCGGGGCGGCATCGACCGCCTGCTGCTCGGGAGCGTGACCGAGGGCGTGGTCAGGGCGTGTTCGGTCCCCGTGCTCACGGTACAGGTCGGCGACGAGAACGACGCCGAGGGCGTCGACGACGGCTCTGACGGCGAACAGGTCGCAGTCGAGTAGTCGAGCGAGCGGGTCAGGCCGGTCGCAAGTGCTCGCAGTCGCCGGCGTGGACCCGCTCGCGTCCGTCGTCGGTCTCGACGACGAGCGCGCCGGGGAACGCCACGTCCACGGCCTCGCCGACTACCGCACCGCTCGGCGTCGCCACCCGGACGCGCCGGCCCAGCGTGGCCGAGCGCTCGCGCCACGCCGCGAGCGCCGCTTCGGGGTCGCCCCGCAGTTCGTCGAACCGCTCGAGCACGCGCTGAACGAACGCCCGGCGGTCGACCCGCCCCACCTGTTCGGCGACGCTGGTCGCGTCCGGCGGGAGGGCGTCGGCCGCGACGTTGGCGTTGACGCCGACGCCCACGACGACCCACGAGACGCGGTCGGCCTCGCCCTCCATCTCGGTCAGGACGCCCGCGAGCTTTCGGCCGCCACGGTCGCCCGCCGCGGCGTCGCCCCGCCCGTCGTCCGAGCGCTCGCTCGGCTCGGTCACCAGCACGTCGTTGGGCCACGTTATCTCCGCGGGGACGCCGGCCTCGCGCGCGGCGTCCGTGACGGCGACCGCCGCCGCGAGCGTGAGCGCGGGCGCGTGAGCCGGCGGCAGGTCGGGTCGGAGCACCAGGCTCAGCCAGACGCCGCCCGGCGGCGACGACCACTCGCGGTCGAGCCGACCCCGGCCGCCGGTCTGCTCGTCGGCCAGCACCGCCACGTCGGCGGCCCCCTCGCGAGCGAGTTGTCGGGCTCGGTCGTTCGTGCTCGCGACGGCGTCGTGGTGCTCGACCGAGAACGGCGCGTCGAGGCCGAACTCGACCGCGGGGCCGCCGTACTCCGGGACGCCGTCGAGCGCGTAGCCCGCGTCGGTGCTCGCTATCTCGAACCCGGCCTCGCGGAGCGCCTCGACGTGTTTCCACACCGCGTTGCGCGAGACGCCGAGGTCGTCCGCGAGGTCGGGACCGGCGACCGGTCCGTCCGCGAGCGCACGCAGGACGTTCCGGCGCGTGTCGTTCATGGTCGAGCTAGAGGCCACGGAGACAAGAATCGCTTGCTTCCGGGCTCACGCGAAACAGTCCACCGGCTCGCTCGTCGCCCACGGGTCGGGGTCGAGCGCGTCATCGTCGTCGGGGCGACCGGTCCGGGCCGCGCGGACGAGGACCGACTCGTCGACGTAATACGACGCGAACACGGTCGGCGAGCCCCCGAACACCGCGGTTGCGCCGGGTTCCCGAACGGTCTCGACGTAGGTGTATCGGACGCGAGCAACGGCGGCAGCACAGTCGTACTCGGGCGGGGCCGACCGGCCGGCTCCCGACGAGTCCCCGCCGTTCGGGTCGGCGGAGTCGCCGAGGCAGCCGGCGAGCGGAACCGTCGCGGTGTCGGCCAGCGCGAGGACGCGGCGGCGGGAGGCTCGACCATCGAGTCGACCGACCGCCCGAAAAATGTCTTCTCGCTGCAGCGTCCGGCGGTCCGAGAACGGAGCGTGTCGAGCGTCGGACGGCGCTACTCCACGACGACCAGCACGTCGCCCATGTCGACGCTGTCGCCCTCGCCGACCGCGACCTGCGTCACGGTGCCGCCCCGCGAGGCCACCACGTCGTTCTCCATCTTCATCGCTTCGAGGACGCAGACCACGTCGCCGGCGGCCACCTCGTCGCCCTCCGAGACGTTCACGTCGAGGATGGTGCCCTGCATCTCGGCGGTGACGCTCTCGCCCTCGGCCTGGGCGGCGGAACTGCCGCCGTCGCTGTCGCCGCCCCCGCCGCCAGCCGGCTGGGGTTTCTCGCCGCCCGAACTCCCGCCCGCGTCGCCGGCCGCCGGAATCGCGGCCGCGCCGCGCTCTTCGAGGTTCACGTCGAAGCGCTTGCCGTTGACCTCGACCGTGAACTCGCGCTCGACGACCTCCTCGTCGTCGGCCGCGCCGGCCCCGCCAGCGTCGGTGCCCCACTTTTCCTGGGCCTCGTCGATGCGCTCGGGGTCGAGGTGTTCGTCGAGGTACTTCGTGGTGTGGGTGCCCGAGACGAACGCCTCGTCGGTGAGCATCAGCCGATGGAACGGGACGATGGTCGGGATGCCCTCGACGTCGTACTCGGCCAGCGCGCGCTTCGACCGGGCGATACACTCGGTGCGGTCGCTCCCGTCGACGATGAGCTTCGCCACCATCGAGTCGTAGTCGGTCACGAGGTCGTCGCCCTGCCGGAGCGCGTCGTCGACACGGACGCCGATGCCGCCCGGCGGGTCGTAGGTCGAAAGCTGGCCGCCGGTCGCGGGTGCGAACTCCTCGGCGGCGTTCTCGGCGTTGATGCGGAACTCCATGGCGTGGCCCTCCAACTCGACCTCGGACTGGTCGAAGCTTATCTCCTCGCCGGCCGCGACCCGGAGCTGTTCTTTCACGATGTCGATGCCGGTCAGCTCCTCGGTGACGGTGTGTTCGACCTGAATCCGGGTGTTGACTTCGAGGAAGTAGAAGTCGGCCTCCGGGCCGAGGAGTTCGCCGTCCTCGCGGTCGGGGTCCTCCTCGACGAGGAACTCGAACGTGCCGGCGTTGGTGTAGCCAGCCGCGTCCGCGCCCCGGCGGGCGGCCTCGGCGATCTGTTCGCGCAACTCGTCGGTCAGCGCGGGCGAGGGGCCTTCCTCGATGACCTTCTGGTGGCGACGCTGGAGCGAGCAGTCCCGCTCGCCGAGGTGGCGGACGTTGCCGCGCTCGTCGGCGACGATCTGGACCTCGATGTGGCGGGGGTTTTCGAGGTACCGCTCCAGATACACGTTGTCGTTGTCGAAGTACGCCTCGCCCTCGCGCTGGGCGGATTCGAGCTGGTCGTCGGCCTCCTCGGCGCTCCGGACGACCTTCATCCCGCGACCGCCGCCGCCGCCCTCGGCCTTGATGGCGACGGGGTAGCCGTGTTCGTCGCCGAACTCGGTGACCTCCGCCGGGTCCTCGACCGGGTCGGTCGTGCCGGGCACGATGGGGACGTCGGCCTCCCGCATCGTCTTGCGGGCGTGGGTCTTCTCGCCGAGTTGCTCCATCGCGTCGGCCGAGGGGCCGACCCACGTCACGCCGTCGGTGTCCTCGACTGTGCCCGCGAACTCGGCGTTCTCCGCGAGGAAGCCGTAGCCGGGGTGGATGGCGTCTGCGTCGGCCTTCTTGGCGGCCTCGACGACCGCGTCGTGGTCGAGGTACGAGTCGGCCGCTCGGGCCGGCCCGACGTTGTACGCCTCGTCGGCGTACCGGACGTGGCCCGAGTCCTTGTCGGCCTCGCTGTACACCGCCACGGTGTCGACGCCGAGTTCCTCGCAGGCTCGCATCACGCGGACCGCGATCTCGCCACGGTTGGCGACCAGCACCTTGTCGAACATTCTTGGCGGCAAATATACGGGTCGGTCACCTCATTCTATCGGTTCGGGACGGCCGAGACGACCGTTCGTCCACGCGCGATGGTGGAGCGGTCGACGGAACGGCGGAAACGCCATCGTCTGCGAGGCCGTCTGATGGGGTGGAATCCCGGACGCTCGGACTACGCCCCGACCACGCGACCCATCACCTTCGCCTCGGCCGTCCGAAGGAGGGTCGAGGCGGTACTCTCGGCGCAGTCGAGTCGGTCGGCCACGCGGGACAGGCCCGCGTCCTTCGGCACCTCGTAGTAGCCAAGTTGGGCCGCGACCGAGGCGGCCTCGAACTGGCGGTCGGTCAGCGACCCCGCGACCGTGCCGTGGCGGCGGTCGTACTCGCCGATCTCCTCGACGGTCGCGGTAATCGCCTCGGGGAAGTCGTCGAGCAGCGCCTGCAGGTCGTCTGACCCGCCGACGACGGTAAATCGCATGTCGCCCTCGCCGGTGTACTCGATGGGCGGGACCACGAGCAGGTGGCGGTCGGCGAACGCGGCCCGGAAGTTGCGGTCCGAGTCGCGGGACACCTGCCGGACGTAGGCGTAGAACGACCGGTCGTCGATGGGCGTCAGCGTGAACGACGCGACCGACTCGACGCCCGAGATGGCGTCCCGGTAGGGGTCGAGGTCGCCCTCGACGTAGAACAGCGCGTACTCGACGTCCTCGCCGTGGAGCAGGTTCCACGCCAGCAGTTCCTCGCGCTCGACCGCGTCGGCGTCGGCGACGAAGTTCTGCATGGGGTGCCTGCTGGCTCGCGGTTGGTCCAGCGTGAGCGTGAGGTAGTTCACGCCCGAGGCTATCGGACCGAAGTACTTAAAGAACCTAGGAAGGTCGGCAGAAGTTCCATCGACGCGCGCCCGGAAGGACGACACATGAGCGAAGCCACTCACACGAACGACGCGTCCGGCGCGCGCGACCCGCCGCGGCTCGACGGCTGGCCGCTGGTCGGCAACACCGTGGCGTTCGCCCGCGACCCGTTCGCGTTCTACGACCGGCTCGATTCGACGGGCGACGCGGTGTGCTACAGCATCGCGGGCGACGAGTTCTGCACGGTGTTCGAGCCCGAGTACGTCCAGCGGATTCTGGTCGAGGAGAACGAGCGCTACGTGAAGGCCCAGGCGTTCCGGCAGGCGGCCGCCGGGTTCGCCGAGCAGGGCCTGCTGCTGACCGAGGGCGAGGTGTGGCGCGACCAGCGCGTCCGAATCCAGCCCGCGTTCACGCCCGACCGAATCCAGCAGTACGCCGACGCGATGGTCGAGTACGCCGAGCGGACCGCCGAGGACCTCGCGAGCGAAGCCGGGGCGGCCGAAAACATCGTCGACGTCGGCGAGGCGATGTCGGAACTCACCCTCCGGATTCTGGCGAAGTCGCTGCTCGACGTCGACGTCGCCGACCGCAGGGCGGTCGTCCGCGAAGCCACCGAGGCGCTCAACGACCGGGGCGACGCCGGCGGCGCGTCGGCGTTCGTGCCCGACTGGGTGCCGACGCCGAAGAACCGCCGGTTCCGGCGCGCGATGACGGCGTTCGAGCAACTGGTCGACGACCTCGTCGACGACCGCAGGGACGCCGCCGGCGAGCACGACGACCTGCTGGCCCTGCTGCTCCACGCCGAGGGGCCGGACGGCACCACGATGTCCGAGGACGCGGTCCGCGACCAGATGGTGACGTTCCTGTTCGCGGGCCACGAGACGACGTCGCTGGCGCTCACCTACGCGTGGCACCTGCTCGGTCGCAACCCCGACGCCGCCGCGCGGCTCCGGACCGAACTCGACGACGTTCTGGGCGACCGACGCGCGACGATGGCCGACCTGCCCGACCTCGACTACACCGACCGGGTCGTCACGGAGGCCCTGCGGCTGTATCCGCCCGCCTACGTCATCTTCCGCGAGCCGACCGAGGACGTCCGGCTCGGCCCGTACCGCGTCCGGGAGGGGACCAACGTCACGCTGCCCGTGTTCAAGATTCACCGCGACGAGCGGTTCTACGACGACCCCGACGCGTTCCGACCGGAGCGCTGGACGGACGAGTTCCGGGCCGAGCTTCCGGAGTACGCCTACTTCCCCTTCGGGGGTGGCCCGCGCCACTGCATCGGGATGCGCTTTGCCAGAACCGAACTCAAGCTCGTCTTGGCGACGCTGGCCCGCGAACTCGCCTTCGAGCCGACCTACGATGGCGACCCCGACCTCACCATGGCCGCGACGCTCCGACCCGACCAGCCCATGGAGATGCGGGTCGAGCCCCGCTGAATCCCGGGTCGACGCCGGCCCGCCCGGGCCTTCGCGGGCGCGTCTCTATGTGGTGTGATACCACACCGCAGTAACGCTTATTCTCGAGTCGCCGGAACCGTCGGTTACGATGACCGACATGGACCCCCGAAACTACTACGACGAGTTCGGCGAGGACGAGTGGGAGCGGCTGGACCGCGACCCCGTGACCCGGATGGAGTTCGAGAACACCACCGACTACCTCGACGACCACCTCCCCGAGACGGCGTCGGACCCCGAGTCGTCGGTCCCCGTGCGCGTCCTCGACGTGGGCGGTGCGGCGGGCCGGTACGCCTGCTGGCTGGCCGAGCGCGGCTACGAGGTGACGCTGGTCGACCTCTCTGCCACGCAGGTCGACCTCGCCCGGGAGAACGCCGCCGCTCGCGGCGTCGCCGACCGGGTCACGGCCCGGCAAGGCGACGTGCGCGACCTCGACTTCGGGACCGACGAGTTCGACGCGGTCTGCTGTCTCGGCGGGCCGCTGAGCCACGTCGTCGACGACGCCGAGCGCGCGACCGCGATGGCCGAACTCCGGCGGGTCGCTCGGCCCGATGCACCCGTCTTCGTCTCGGTCATCGGCCGGCTGGCGATGCTCCGGGACATCCTCAAGTTCGTCGTCGAGGACTCCCACGGCCTGCTCGTTCCCGTCGCCGAGGACGGCGACTACACCCAGGCCCGCGTCGAGGAACTCGCCGACGGCGAGGGCTGGGCTGAGTGTCACGGCTTCCGGGCCGACGAGTTCGAGGCCGAACTGACGGACGCGGGGCTGACGGTCGAGACGCTGGTCGGACTGGAGAACGTGGCCAGCCGGATGAAACGCGAACTGGCCGACGCCGACGAGGCGGCGCTCGACGACGTGCACGCGGTCGTCCGACTGCTCCGGGAGGACCGGACCGCCGTGGACTGCTCCGAGCACATGCTGGCGGTCTGTCGAGCGTGAGTCGCCGACGCGGTGCCGGCGCGGGCCCGCCCGGCTCCGGACCCGTCCGAATCGACGGCGTGGCTACGGAGCGGGGTTCTCCGGACGGCTCCCGAGTTCGATGTCGACGGTCCGCCGGCTCCCGTCCCGAAGGATGGTGAGTTCGACCGTCTCGCCCGGCGCGGCCTGCAACGAGAGGTAGCTCCCGAGGTCCTCGGTGGTGGTGAGTTCGGTGCCGCCGATGGTCAGCAACACGTCGCCCCCGACCGGCATGCGAGCGCCCTCGATTAGTTCCGTCTCGCTGCCCTGGAGCACGCCCTCGCTGGGGCCGCCCGAGACGACGTTGGTCACCAACAGCCCCCGAGCCTCGTCGAGGTCGTTCGCCTCGGCCACGGTCGGCGTGACGTTGGTGAACGAGACGCCGACGTAGGCGTGGTCGTAGTCGCCGGTCTCGATCAGTGCCGGGACGACCCGCTGGGTGAGCGCGGCCGAGATGCCGAACGCGATGTTGTCCCCGCCCCCGGAGTTGATGACCGCGACGACCCGGCCGTCGAGCGACATCAGCGGGCCGCCGCTGTTGCCCGGGTTGACGGCCGCGTCGGTCTGGACCGCGTCCGGAATCCGGTAGCCGGTCTGGGCCGGAATCGACCGGTCGGTCCCGCTGACGACGCCCGTGGTCAGCGAGCCGTTCAGGTTGTACGGGTTGCCGATGGCGGCCACCTCCTGTCCGATGGTGGGTTCGCCCTCGATGAACGGAAGCGGGGTCGCCGAGGCGGGGACGTCCTCGACCGCGATGGCCGCGAGGTCGCTGTGCGGGTCGGTACCGACGACCTCGGCCTCGCTCCACTGCCCCTCGCTGAACCGGACGTCGACCGACGACGCGGAACCGACGACGTGGTCGTTCGTGACGACGTGCGAGTCGTCGAACACGAACCCGGTCCCCTGTCCCTGGGCGGCCCGGACCATGACGACCGAGTCGACGGCGTTCCGGTACAGTTCGGTGTACTCGCTCGGGGCCGACTCCGGGGCCTCGGTCGTCGGCGGCGAGTCCGAGGTAGTCGCGTCCTGGGCGGGCGCTGATGCGCCGCACCCGGCGAGTCCAGCAGCGACTGCGGTCCCGCCGAGTGCGAGGAATCGGCGACGGTCGAGCGTCGAGTCTGACATCTTACTGCGGGTTGGGACTGTACGCCCGTATATCTTGTCCGACGCGGGAAAGCGTCCGGCCGCGCGCGGGCCTCGACCGTCGTCGGCCGGAACCCTCGCGCCGGTCAGAAGCGGTCGGCCCGTCCCGAGGCGGCCCACGCGTCGGTCGGCGCGCTAGTCGGGACCCGACCGGTGCGGCCCTGCAACCCCCGGAGGCGGCCGGCGAACGACCACCGTTTGCCGTCCCACGATTCCGCCTCGCTCTCGTCGGCTGCCGCGGCGGCCGCCTGCGCCCGGAGGTGCGCGCGCACGGCGGCCGCGATGGCAGCGGCCTCCTGGTCGGTCGCGTCGGCGGGCACGTCGAGGGCCGCGTCGGCGAGCGGCGACTCGCCGCTCGCGGCCCCACCGGCGGCCGACTCCCCGTCGGCCTCCGTCTCCGCCCGGGCGTCGGTGTGGGATTTGGCCATGTCAGAGCGGGATGTTGCCGTGTTTCTTGTCGGGCTGTTCGTCGCGCTTGCTCGACAGCATCTCCAGGTCGTCTATCAGCCGCGGCCGGGTCTCGGGCGGTTCCAGCACGTCGTCGACGAAGCCACGGTCGGCCGCCGTGTACGGGTTGGCGAACTCCTCGCGGTACTCCTCGATGAGTTCCTCGCGGCGGGCCTCGGTGTCCTCGGCCGCGTCGAGTTCGTCGTCGTAGAGGATGTTGACCGCGCCCTTCGGCCCCATCACCGCGATTTCGGCGGTGGGCCACGCGTAGTTGACGTCCGCGCCGATGTGTTTCGACGCCATCACGTCGTAGGCCCCGCCGTACGCCTTCCGGGTGATGACCGTCATCAGCGGGACGGTCGCCTCGGAGTAGGCGTACAGCAGTTTCGCGCCGTGGCGGATGATGCCGCCGTGTTCCTGGTCGGTGCCGGGCATGAAGCCCGGCACGTCCACGAACGTCAGGATGGGGACGTTAAAGGAGTCACAGAAGCGGACGAAGCGCGCGCCCTTCTGGGAGGACTCGATGTCGAGCGTGCCGGCGTTGACGCGGGGCTGGTTGGCGACGATGCCGACCGACCGGCCGTCGAGGCGCGCGAAGCCGACGACGATGTTCTTGGCGTAGCCCTCCTGGACCTCGAAGAACGAATCCTCGTCGACCACGCCGTCGATGACCCGATTCATGTCGTAGGGCTTGCGGGGTTCGTCGGGCACGACCGAGGTGAGTTCGTCGTCGCGGCGCTCGGGGTCGTCGTACGGCTCGACGCGGGGCGGGTCCTCGACGTTGTTCTGCGGGACGTACGACAGCAGGCGGCGGATGTCGTCGAGCGCCTCCTTCTCGTCGGACTCCGAGAAGTGCGCCACGCCGGAGGTCGACTCGTGGGTCTTCGCGCCGCCCAGCTCCTCGAAGCTGACCTGCTCGCCCGTGACCGTCTCGATGACGTCCGGGCCGGTGATGAACATGTGGCTGGTGTCCTCGACCATGAACACGAAGTCCGTGATGGCGGGCGAGTAGACCGCGCCGCCCGCGCACGGCCCCATGATGGCCGAAACCTGGGGGATGACGCCGCTGGCCTCGGTGTTGCGCCGGAATATCTCGGCGTAGCCCGCCAGCGAGGCGACGCCCTCCTGAATCCGGGCACCGGCCGAGTCGTTCAGCCCGATTACGGGCGCGCCTACCTCCATCGCCCTGTCCATCACCTTGCAGACCTTCTCGGCGAACACCTCGCCGAGCGACCCGCCGAACACGGTGAAGTCGTGGGCGAACACGAACGTCTTCCGGCCGTTGACCTCGCCGTAGCCCGTGACCACGCCGTCGCCTTTGACCTGTTTGTCCTCCATCCCGAAGTTGTGGCTCCGGTGGGTCCGGAGCTGGTCGAACTCGTTGAAGGTGCCGTCGTCGAGGAAGTAGTCGATGCGCTCGCGCGCGGTCATCTTGCCCTTCTCGTGCTGGGCCTCGATGCGGTCCTCGCCGCCGCCCTTCAGCGCCTCCTCGCGGAGCTCCCGGAGTTCCTCTATCTTGTCGTCCATCGTCATTCGGGGTCCCTCCGATGGCCTCTCATTGGCCGAGGTGAGGGCGAGGGACCGGAAAAACGTTGCTAAAAGGGGTGGGGCGAACGCCGCCCGCTCAGTCCGTGTACGGTTTCTCGATGCCGCGGTCGACGCTGACGAGCGCGCTCATGCGCCGGGTGACGCCGTCGAACAGCGTAACCAGCGGGGAGAGCGTGCGCTCGACCAGCCGAATCGGCGACGCCACGGTCAGCGACCACTCCTCGGCGTTGCCGAGTCCGAACGCCTTCGGCACTATCTCGCCGAATATCAACACGAGGACGCTGGTGACCGCCGTCGTCACGACGACCGTGGGACCCGCCGAGAGGTATCCCGCGACGAGGACGGTCACGATGCTCGATATCATCACGTTCACCACGTTGTTCCCGACCAACAGCGTCACGAGCAGCCGGTGGGGGTCGTCGTGGAGTTCCTTCAGCACGCGCGCTCGGTCGTCGCCGGTGGTCGCCTGCTCGTCGACCCACGCCTTCGGGAGCGAGAACATCGCCGTCTCGGAACTGGAGAAGAACGCGCTACAGGCGAGCAGAACGAGAGTCGCCGCGACCCCGGCTACCGTAACTGTCGGACTTGCCATGCCCGTCGTTCGGCGAGGACGGCCAAGAAATCGTCGCCGCGCGTCGGCGCGAGCGACGGGACTAACCGCGAGTCTGCTGGATTCGGAGCGGCCGGCTCGCGACCGCCGAAGGTCACGGGGCGACTCGCTCAGAACGTCACGCCCGCCAGCGCCAGCAGGTTGGCCACGAGCGTCGCCAGCAAGAACAGCGGCAGAATCGTCCGGACCGACCAGAGCCACGCCGGCCCGACCGACCGAACGTACCGGCCCGCGCCGGTCGAGTACTCCGCGAGCGCGTCCGACCCGAGCACCCAGCCGACGAACAGCAGGAACCCGACCAGCCCGGCGGTCAACATCAGGTCGACCAGCGGCCCCGAGACCACGGTGAACAGGCCGGGCGAGAGCGCGTTCGCGCTCCCGGTGACCAAGACGAGTCCGGCGAGCGCGCCGGTGGCGGTCCGGCGCTCGATTCCGTGTTCGTCCACCAGATACGCGACCGGAATCTCCAGAATGCTGATGGCCGACGACAGCGCCGCGAGCGCCACCACGCCGAAGAAGGCGACTGCGAGGACTCGCCCGAGCGGGAGTTCGGAGAACGCGCCCGCGAGGCCGACGAACAGCGCGCCCGGCCCGCCCTCGGCCGCCGCTCCCGACACCCCGCCGACCGTCGCGAACAACAGCGGAAAGACGACCAGTCCCGCGAGGACGCCGATGGCGGTGTTGAGCACCGCGATGACGCTCCCGTCGAACGCGAGGTCGTGGTCCTCGCCCAGATACGAGGCGTAGGTTATCATGGTGCCCACGCCCAGCGAGAGGGTGAACAGCGCCTGCCCGGCGGCCGCGCCCAGCACGTCGAGGAAGTTGGCCCGGAGGTAGGCCGCGTCGAAGTCCAGATAGAACGACAGCCCCGGTCCGGCGCCCGAGCGCGTGACCGCCCACCCGGCCAGCGCGACCAGCAGGACGACGATTGCGGGCATCATCAGCGTGGTCGCGCGCTCGATGCCGTCCCGGACGCCGCCGAGGACCACCAGCGCGGTCACCCCGAGGAAGGCGACGTGAAACCCGGCGGCCGGGAGTCCGAACCCGATGGCATCGAAGTACGCGCCAGCCGAGCCGAAGTACGACCCCGTGAAGCTGGCGAAGAAGTACCGGAGAATCCACCCGCCCACGACGCTGTAGAACGACAGCATGGCGATTGCGGTCACGACGCCGAACAGCCCGACCGCGCCCCACGACTTGGACCCCGAGGAGAGCCGGTAGAGCGCGCCCGCCGGGTTGCGCTCGGAGCGTCGCCCGATGACGAACTCCGCGACCAGGCCCGGAACGCCCACCAGCAGGACGACCCCGAGATACACCACCAGAAACGCGCTCCCGCCGTTCTCGGCGGTCATCCACGGGAAGCGCCAGAGGTTGCCCAGCCCGACCGCGCTCCCGACCGCCGCGAGGATGAACCCGACCCGCGTGCCCCACGATTCGCGTGTCATTTCGAGACAATCGCCAACCGGTCCCAAAGAGCGTTTCGAACCGGCGGGCGGCGAGTTTTGCGGTCCCCGAGGGTCGGCCGACGATTTGCCGTCGTTCAGTTCCGGCCGCGAAGCGCGACGAGCGCGGCGAGCGCGACCGCGAGGAGTGTCGCCGGCGCGCCGAAACCGGGGACGGGGACGGCGCTGTCGTCTTCGAGGTCGCTCTTCTCCTGAACGTCGGGATCGCGCGGGGCGTAGTCCTCGGAGTCGACGACGCCGTCGCCGTCGCTGTCCTGCAGTCCCGAGGTGGTCGGGTCGGAGGGGCCGGACTCGGTGGCCTGATTCGACTGGGCGGTCGAGTCGGACCCGGCGGTGGTGGCCGACGTTGCGGTGTCGCTCGATCCGGTGGCGGCCTGCGTCGTCGCGGCCGTGGTCGCCTCGGTGGCCAAACTATCCGTGCCGCGCTCGATGGTTAGCGACCACTCGCCCGGCTGCTCGCCGACGGTCTGTAGCTGGAGGCAGGTCGGCTCGTCGGTGTTCGAGTAGACGTGGAACCGATTGTCACCGGTTTCGGCCCGATGGAGGTCGCTGTAGAACTCGGCCGAGGGGTTGGCGCTGAAGTCGTTGTAGTTGTCCACGGCGAACATCTCCCCGGTGTCGTACGGCAGGACCGGATAGTCGGCGCTCGACCCCATTTCGCCGAGTTCCTCGTGGTCCTCGGAGGAATCGAGTTCCCGGTCGAGGCCGCGTATCGTCGCGTCCTGGCTGTGGAAGTGCGCGGGGTCGCTGATGGTCATCGAGTCGTTGCGGGCCGAGTTAGCCCAGTCGTTGAAGACGCCGATGTACTCGTTCGGTTCGCGGTCCTCGTGGCCCTTCTGGACGACCGACCGGTTCAGGCTGAACACCCGGAGTTCGGAGTCGGACGACGACCCCGTGAACGACAGCGTGACGGTTATCCCCTCGCCGTTGGGCACGTCGAACGCCAGCGCGTCGGTGTCGCTCGGCGTGAGCGACCCCGAGTACGACCCCGGCGAGCGTATCTCGGTCCGGTCGCATCGGTCGGGAACCTCCTGTGCCACCGCCGGTTGCGGAACCGCGACCGACGCCACGACGAGCGCGACCAGCAACGCAGTTCGCTTCATGTATCCGGCTGTCGGATGTCGGTGACTTATACTATTCTGATAGCTGGAAAATTGCTTCCTGCTGTCGGAATCGCCCAGTCGGTGACAGTTCCCAACTACTTCCGTCCTACACCCACGGGACCGCCGGCATCTCGTAGAGCGTGTTCGCGCCCAGCACGAGCGTCCCCAGCACGCCGAGGAGGACGAAGGTGCGGAGCATCCAGAGCCACGCCGGGGCGGCGCGCGGGAGGCCGCCGCTCCCTTTCCGAAGCTCCTCGACGGCGACGGGACCGAGCGCCCACCCGACGAAGACGACGCCCAGCAGCACCGAGACGGGGAGGAGGACCTGATAGGCCACGGTGTCGAACCACGTGAGCCACGCGGTGTCGCCCGCCGAGAGCGTCCCGACGAGGAACAGCCCGCCGCCGAGGCCGAACGCGGTCGCCTTCCGGTCGACGCCGTAGCGGTCCACGACGTAGGAGGTGACGACTTCGAGCAGGCTGATGGCCGACGAGAGCGCCGCGACCAGCACCACGAGGAAGAACACGACCCCGACCGCCCGGCCCGCCGCGCCGAGGTCCGCGAACGCCGAGGCGACCGCGACGAACAGCGCGCTCGCGCCCCCGCCGGCCGCCGTCTCCGAGACGCCGCCCTGATGGGCGAACAACAGCGGAATCACCACGAGGCCGGCGAGCAGGCCGACCAGCGTGTTCAACACGACGATGGTGCCGCCGTCCGAGACCAGGCTCTCGTCGCCGTCGATGTACGACGAGTAGGTTATCATCGCGCCCATGCCCAGCGACAGCGAGAAGAACGCCTGGCTCACCGCGAACGGAATCACGTCGCCGGGGTTGGCGAACAGGTACTCGAAGTCGGGCGCGAGGTAGAACGCGTAGGCGTCGGCCACGCCGGGCAGGGTCGCGGCGTACATCGCCAGCCCGACGAGGATGAGGAGGATGCTGGGCACCATCAGCTTGGTCGCGCGCTCGATGCCGTCCTCGACGCCGAACGCGACGATAGCAGCCGTAAGCAGCATGAAGACGCCGTGGAGCGCGACCGCGTCGAGACCCGCCGAGACCGCGCCGAAGTAGTCGGCGGGCGCTCCGAAGTACGCGCCCGTCGCGCTGCCGAACACGTACCGGATGACCCACCCGCCCACGACGCTGTAGTACGACAGTATCCACATCCCGATGAACAGCCCGAGCGCGCCCACGACCGTCCAGTGCGGGCGGTTCAGTCGCTCGAACGCCTCGACCGCGTTGCGCTTGGCCCGGCGTCCGACGACGAACTCGGCCAGAATCGCCGGCAGGCCGATGAGGACCGCCGCGAGCAGGTAGACGAACACGAACGCCGACCCGCCGTTGGTGGCGGTCTTGAACGGGAACTGCCAGATGTTACCTAACCCCACTGCACTGCCCACGGCGGCGAGGATGAACCCGAGCCTCGTCGCCCACGTCTCTCGCTCCGTCATGTGTGACAGTGGGTAGCGACCGGACGTGAAAAGGGAACCGATTCGACGGAGGGCAGTCAATTTTACCGGTGCCGATTCGAGAATATTTCGCGGGCGAGCCGACGCCCGGCGTTCGGGAACGAGCCGGGGTCGGACGACGACCGGAAACGCCGCGTCACCGCCGGGCGACAGCTTCTTCCGACACCGCCGAGAGGTCTCCGACGAGATGCGCGAATCGTTCCGTCGCGGCCTGCCGTTCTTCCTGACGGTCGCGCTCCCGGCGGTCGGGGCCCTCGACTGGCACGCCCGGACCGGCTGTGAGAGCTGTTACGGGACCGGCTTGCCGCTGACGCTCGGCGCGTTCGCGCTCGCGCTGGCGGTCGCCGGAGCGTTCGCGGCGCTCGCGCTCGCGCTCCTCTCGCCAGCCATCGACCGCGCGCTCGACGCCCGGTTGGGTCGCGTGCTGTTCGACCCGCCGACCCGGACGCTGGCGGCGCTGGTTCCCGTGGTCGGGGTCGCGCTCGCGGCGGCTAGACCTCTGTTCGCGGGGCAACTGACCGCCGACCCGGCGGTCTGGCTCGCGCTCGCGCTCCCGTACTACCCGTTCGCGCTCGCGCTCGTTCCGCCGTTCGCGCTGCTGACCGGCGTCGAGTCGATGCACGCGGGCGGCGTCCCGCTGTTCGTCGCGCTCGCCGTCGGGCTGTTGGCCGCGAGCGCGCTCGAAGTGGCGTGGCTCTACCTGCTCTCGTCCGGCGTCGGCCGGGCGGCTCACCGGGTCGCGTCGAGCAGGAACTCCGCGAGCGAGTAGCCCGCCCAGTCGGGACGGTCGACGCTCGCGTCACCCCACTCGGAGAACGCGTAGACCGTCCGACCGTACTCGCGGGTTCGGTCCGAGTCCTCGCCCGACAGATGCGAGATACCGCATTCGAGCCGCCGGAGGTGGCCGGCGTCCCGGTCGACGACGAGGGTGAGGTTCGCCCGAAGGCCGTCCTCGCGTGCCGTCTCCGACAGGTCGGCTCCCGTCGTGATGGCGTACGCCGCGCCGGTGTCGTTCACGCGCAGGACGACCGCGCTGGCGTTCTCGCGGACGACGGTCACGTTCGCGTCCCGGACCGCACTCCAGTTAGCGTGGACGCCGTAGAAGGGGGCCGGCGACTGCGCCCCGGAGAAGCTACATCGGTCGGGCCGGCGGTCGTTCGTCTCGTCGGGTCGCCCGTCGGCGGCGTCGTCCGTCCGCACGGTCCAGCTACAGTGGTCGGTTGCGAAGGTGAGCGGTCCCGAACTCGGACGCGCGAGCAGTCGGTTCTCCGACCCCTCGACGGTGACCCGGAGGAACACCCGATAGTCGTCGGAGCCGTCGCTCGCGCCCGCCTCGTCGTTCGACTCGGCCTCGCCGTCCGACGCCGTCGGGACCCGCCACTCGACGGCGTAGTCGCGGTCGTCGAGCTGTGCGAGCGCGTCGTAGGCCACCTCGTCGGGCGGCTCGGAGAACGCGACCTCGTGGGCGTCGCCGGCGCTCGGGCGGGCGAGGTGGACGCCGACGACCCCGGCGACGCTCAGCGACGCGAGGAGGACGGCCAGCGCGACTCGACGGCGCATATCTCGGCCAATCCACGGGGACGTGATAAACCCTCAGGCCTCGCCGTACACCGGCACCGCCGCGCCGCTGGTGACCGAGGCGGCGTCCGAACACAGCGCCAGCACGGTCTCTACGATGTCGGCTGGGTCGACCCACGAGTCGTGGTCGGCGTCGGGCATCAGCTCGCGGTTGGCGGGCGTGTCGATGACGCTGGGCATGACCGCGTTGGCCCGCACCGCGCCCGTCTCCTCCTCGACGATGGTCTCGGTCAGCAGGCGCACGCCCGCCTTCGACGCCCGGTAGGGACCGTCTGCCGGTGTCCTCGTGAGCCGATGCGAACGAGGGCTCGTCAGAGCTCGCCTCCCACGGTGGAGGCGAGCGCGTTTATGCGCTCGCCGAAGCTGGGGCGGCGTGAGGCTCGCGGTCGCGGTGCGGATGCAGGTGCGGATGCAGGTGCGGGTTCGGGTTCGGGTACGGTCACTCATCGGTCTCGGCAGTAGCTAGCGTTCGGGTTCGAATCACAATGTGGAAAGCGACCGCGACCGTCTCCGGGACGGTGACCGCGTCCGGGACCGCGACCGCGTCCGGGACGGTGACCGCATTCGCTACCGCGACAGCGCGGCGAGCGATGCTTGAGCCTGTGAGGACCCCAGCCGCCACCGCAACAGCAACCCCAGCCGCCACTGCAACAGCAACCGCAGCCGCCACCGCAACAGCAACCGCAGCCGCCACTGCAACCACAACCGCCACCGCAACCACGACAGCAACGGCACAGCGAGTCACGCTTGAGCCTATGAGAACCGCAACTGCGACCGCAACAGCAACCGCAACTGCGACCGCAACAGCAACCGCATCCGCCACCGCAACAGCAACCGCATCCGCCACCGCAAACTCACCACCGACTCACTCCTCGTCGGTCGGAACCACCGTCTTGCCCGTCGCCTCCGGAATCACGGTCCGGTCGGCGTCGACCCACTCGCGGTCGAGTTCCCGGCCCTCGAACAGCCGGTCCAGGAACACCGCGAGCCCCGCCACCTCCGAGTGGGGCTGGTTGGTGACGCCGACGTTCCAGTCGGCGGCCTCGTACACGTCGAACGGCACCTTCTGGGAGCCGACCACGACCAGCAGCGGCTCGCCGGCCTCGGCGTGGGCGTCTCGAACCTCGCCGATCACGTGCTGGACGCGCTCGCCGTACATCGTGAGGTGGACGACCCGGCCGTCCCACTCGCGGACGATTGCTCGGGGACTGTCGGTGCGCTCGACCGCGAACGGGCCGCCGAACCGGTCGGTGATGTCCGCGACGGTGTCCTCGGACTTGCCGGCGTCCCCGCCCAAGATTGCGCGATCGGCCCCAAGCGCCCGCGCGGTCAGCCCGACGTGGGTCGTCATGCGCTCGTCGCGGCCGGGCCGGTGGCCGAGCCGCAGGACCGCGACCTCGGGTTCGCCTTGCATGGTCGCCACTCGGCGGCGCGGGGGTTAGGGGGTTTCGGAACGGTGCCGAGTCGTCACCGCGAGCGCGACAACAGCCCGAACACCACCAGCGCGGCGTTCGTGGAGCTGTACGGGTCCTCGAGCACGTACGAGTAGACGAACAGGAACGCGAAGTACAGCACCACGAGCAGGCCCAGCATCTTGAGCCGGAACGTCCGGAGGTCGTCGGTCTCGCCCGCGTAGGTCTCGCGGAACGCCTCGCGGCGGTCGTCGTCGAGTCGCTCCCAGTGGTCGAGCCCCTCGTGGAGCACCAGCAGTCGGTCGCTCTCCAGCGGGCGGCCACAGTACGGACACGCGGCGGGCGACTCGCCGGGGGGGACTCGCGTCTCGTAGGCTGCGCGTTCGGGACGGTCGGTGGTGTCGGAGTCGGTCATGGTGACGGAATCACTCGGTCAGACGAACGGCGGCTCCGCGCCCGGCGCGGAGACGATCCAGAGGCTGGTCATGGTGTACAGCACCATCACGACGACGAACGGGTACTGGCTCCGGACCGCCTGCAGGCGGCCGGGGAACACCTCGTACGCGCTCGCGTGGGCGACCCACACCGCCAGCAGGTGGCCCAGCAGCACGAACGCGACCGCCAGCCCGCCGAACCAGTCGGGCAGGACGAGCATCGAGGGGTTGAGCGGCGGGTTCGACGGGCTCGACAGCGCCGAGGCCAGCGCGGGCGACAGCGATAGGAAGTACCCGAGGAAGTGCGCGAGGTGGTAGCCCGCCGCGATGGGCAACAGCGACGGCGCGAACCGGCGGGCGATGGCCCCGACCGTCAGGTAGGTGTCGGCGGTCCGCCGGGCGTAGCGGGCGGCGGCCCAGTAGGCCCACAGGAACAGGCCGAAGCCCGCGACCAGCGCGACCGGGTAGACGACCATCGCGGGCACGCCCGCGTTCACCACCGGGCGGGCGACCTCGCCCCACAGCGGCGTGCCGACGAAGCCGTCGTAGGTCGTGACCCACAGCACCGCCACCACGAACGCCACCTCGTCGGCGTCGTCGACGAGTTTGGGCTCGGCCAGCGCCGCGCCGGGCGGCCGGAGCTGTAGCCCGTCGTCGGTGTACCGCAGCGGCGCGACCCGGCCGTAGTACCGGAACACCCGCGCGACGGGGTCGACGTGGCCGAACCACGGGTCGGGACCGAACGCGAGCGCGCCGGCCAGCGTGACGGCCGAGTAGCCCACGACGACCCACGCCAGCAGTCGCGGGTCGTCGGCCAGCGGGCTGATGACCTCGAGCCAGATGAGCCCGAGCAGCCCGACCACGCTGGGCCACGCGCCCAGTTTCTCGGGGTAGTCGCGGTCGAGCGAGGGCAGCCAGTCGGCCAGCGCGCGCCACGGATTGAGCGCGGGCCAGGTGTTGCCCACGAGGTAGACGGTGGCGGCGTAGCCGGCCCACCAGCCGACCCACACCACCAGCACGGCCAGGTTCCGGAGCGAGTCGTCCGGGCCGACGAAGCCGGCGGCGACCACCACCACCAGCGCCGCGACCGAGGCGAGCCGGGTCGCGGTCGTCAGCTTCGCCAGCGGCGCGCGAGCGACCCGCCGCCAGTCGTGTATCGCGCGTATCAGCGCTCGGTCGGTGACGAAGCTGGCGAGCAGGAACGACGCGCCAACGACGCCACCCCCGGTCAGCAGGAACAGCCACGTCGGCACCGACATGCTCCCGGAGGCGGCGCGCAGGCTCCCGCCGTGGGCGAGCGCGGTCCCGACGAAGCCCGTTCCTGCGGCCAGCGCCGCCGTCAGCGCGACCAGGCGGGCCCGAACGGTCGGACGTCTCATCGCCGGCTGTTGGGCCGGTCGTGACTTGTCGCTTCCGGACCGCTGGCGCGCCAGCAGCGTTTTATGGACCCGAGTGGTACGGGCCGTGGGGAGATTCAGCGTGGAACGTCAAGACAGGCCGACAGGTCCGGGAGAGCAGGGATTGGGAACCGAAGCGGCGTCCGGCCGGCACGCCGACGACATCGCGGAGATGGACATCACCGAGCCGACCGTGACGTGGCTGGAGGTGTCCCATCCCCAGCAGCCGATTCCCATCGGCGAGAACGACCGCGTGCTGGACAGCCACTTCAACGAGCAGTACGACGTGTGGGAGGTACTGCTGGTCGCGCTTCCCGGAGAAGACGACGAGGACGAGGACGACTGATTACAGCATGTCCTTTTCCTTCAGCCCCGCCAGCAGGTCGTCGACGAGTTCGTCGACGTTCTCGTAGGGGAACTCCTGAACGCCCGAGAGCTTCGTCGACAGTTCCATCGCCGTGAACTCGACGTCGCCCGCCTCGAACCGCGTGCCCGGGCCGTCGGGGAGCGCGGGAACGAGGTCCATCGGGTTGTTGACGGGGAAGTCGGCTTCCTCGAACGCTTCCGTGAACTGCTCGCGGAGCTCGGCTTCGGTTTCGTCGTCCACCATACCCGGTTGTGAGTGGCGGTTCGGGCAAAAGGGTTCCGGAACAACGTAGAATCTGTTGTCCGTTTACTCCGCGACGGCGAGGCTGCCCGTCGAATCACGGCCGTCCGCCGCGGACCGTCCGGCCGGCGTCGCCCCGGAGCGAGCCAAACAGCGGCGTCTCTCCGAATGCGGCCCAAACAGCCGCGTCGCCGTGACCAGCCGAGACAGCGTCCGAACTCGCTGTTATGGTCGGATTACCCGGCCTCGGAGCCGGGAAACCCGCGATTACCACGAAACTGCCGGTGCTTACCGGAACCCGCATCCGAGCGCAGATGATTGATAAACTGGTAATCAGACATTGAAAGCGAATCGGTGGGTTTTTGAATAAGTAATTATCCATTGAAAGACGCATGGCACGCGACAAGACGGCACGCGAACGCGACCAGAGCAGGCTATCGGTCGACAGACGTTCCTTCCTCGGAGCCGCCGGCGCAGGCGTGGCCTCCGCGCTGGGCGTCGGCGCGCTCACAGGCGGTGCGAGCGCGGCCGAGTACGAGACGGTGACGGTCTCCTCCGGGCAGACCGAGAACTTCAGTCTGGGGAGCGGTGACACCCTCGAAAACGTCCTCATCGACGTGACCGCCGACGGCGCGGGCGTCTCGATTCGGGCGAGCGGCGACGACTGGACCATCCGGAACGTCGGCGTCAAGGGCCCCAACGACTCCGGGCCCGAGAAGCTGTTCGTCCCGAGCGTCTCGGCGGGCGGCTCCGCGCTGGTCGAGAACTTCTACATCGGCGACGGCACCTCCATCATGGGCGGGAGCCGACAGGGCGGCGTCTGGGTCGCCGCCAACGACCACCGCGGCGAACTCACCTTCCGGAACGTCAACATCGGCCACTGGGCCGACAACGGCCTCTACGGTAGCGGCCCCGGCCTCCAGCTCGGCGACTCGGGCGGCGTCGTCAAGGTGGAGAACTCCATCGCCAAGAACAACAACATCGCGGGGTTCCGCCTGAGCGGCGACGGGAGCTACGTCAAGAACTCCACCATCGTCAGCACGGACGACGTCCCGTCGGCGTCGTTCGGCACGAACTCCCGGGGCATCTGGGCGAAGGACACCGGCGACGTGCTCGTGGAGAACTGCGACATCGTGATGACCGGCCCCGACGCCACGCACGCCGTCAGGGCCAGCCACGGCGCGAGCGCCACCGTCCGCAACTGCCGCGTCACGGGCGAGTACTACGGCGACGTGAGCACGGAGAACGTCACGGGCGACCCGACGACAGCCGCACCCGAGGGGTGTCCGACCACGGCCGAGGAGGCCGCCAGCGGCTCCTCGAGCGCGGGCACCGGCAGTTCGAGCGGCGTCGAGAGTTCGGACGACGCCGACGACGAGCAGACGACCACGGACCCCGACGAGGATGCGGCGGGCGCAGTGCTCGAACTGGTCTCGGGCTCGAATGCGTCGAACGCCGGCTACGAGTTCACGGTCGAGGGAAGCGTCACCAGGCGCACCTCGGCCGACGACGTGGCCGCCGAGTCGGGCGACGAGGTGGCCGAGAACGGCGACGGCACGGTGACGGTCTCGGGCGTCGCCGGCAACGGCTACGGCGACTCGTTCCTCGTGGACGGCGACGTGGTGTCGATGGACCTCGACGAGAGCCAGTGGACGCTCCGGTACGACGGCGCGGAGGTCGCGGTCGACGACCTCGTGCTCCCCAACAAGCTGGTCGTCGACGGGAGCAACCACCCCAGAGTCGCCTGCTCGTACACCTTCGAGGTCAGCGGTCAGGCTCGAAAGAGCGCCGCTCTCGGGTCGGTCAACGACTACGACACCGTCTCCGACGGCGAGATATCCGGGCGCATCATCGGGGGCACGGACGGGTACCGGTTCTCCGGCGAGATAACCGGCTTCGACCTCGACGGTCCCGCGCGGGTGCGTGTCGAGGACGGCTCCTAATCCGACCTGTCGGTCGAGCGCTTTTTCCGAGGAAGTCTAGGCCGACCGTTCCGAACCCACAATCGAGGCGTATCGTCTGGGGCGTCGGCGACTGTCAGTGGCTACCGCGGCCGAACGCGCCCCAGAACAATGGCCGGGCGCGTGCAACTGCGGCGCGCATGAGGTACCTGTTCTTCACCAACACGCCCGCCCACGTCCACCTCTACCGGAACGCGGTGGCGGAACTCGACGCGCGCGGTCACGAGGTGCTGGTGGCGGCCCGCGACTACGGCTGCACGCTCGACCTGATAGAGTACTACGACCTGCCCCACGTCGTCTACGGGGAGCTCGACACCACCAAGTTCTCGCTCGCCCGGGAGTTGCCCGCCCACTACGCCGCCCTCGTCCGGGAGGCGCGGTCGTTCGACCCCGACCGCATCTTCGGGATGGGCGCGTACGCCGCCCACGCGGGGCTGGTCACCGGCGCGTCGGTCGTGCTCGTCACCGATTCGGAGACCACTCACCTCGACCACGCGGTGTCCCGGCCCTTCGCCGACGCTTTCCTCACGCCCCACAGCTTCGAGAAGGACCTCGGCGAGAAACACCGCGTCTTTCGGGGCTTCAAGGAGTGTGCGTACCTCCACCCCGACGAGTACGAGCCCGACCCGGACGTCCGCGAGGAGCTGGGCGTTGGGCCCGACGAGGAGTACGTCGTCGTCCGGCTCAACGCCTTCGGCTCCCACCACGACGTGGGCGAGGCGGGGTTCACGCCGGAGAAGCGCCGCCGACTGCTCGAGGAACTGGCCGAGCACGCCACCGTGTTCGTCTCCGACGAGGGCGGCGAGCTGGACCTCTCGGCGGTGCCGGCCCGCCCCTACGACCTCCACCCCGCGCGCATCCACGACGCGCTGGCGGAGGCGTCGCTGCTGGTCGGCGACACCCAGACCATGGTGACCGAGGCCGCGCTGTTGGGTACGCCCGCCGTCCGGTCGAACTCCTTCGTGGGCGAGGACGACATGGGCAACTTCCGCGCGCTCGAACGCGCGGGACTGGTGTCCAACCTCGAATCCTTCGGCCCGGTGCTCGACGTCGCCGTGGACCTGCTCGAACGCGACGGCGTCGCCGACGAGTGGGCCCGCAAGCGCGAGTCGTTCCTCGCGGACAAAGTGAACCTCACTGACCTCGTGGTGCGGGTGGCGACCGACCCGACCGCGCTGGAGTCGCTCCCCCGGGGGCGTCCGGAGGGCCGGGTGACCAGCGAACCCTCCGTCTGACCAGCGATACCCCTGAACGTACCGCGAACGGGGGCGACGGCGCGGCACGAATGCCGCGCCGTCGCCCGAGCGGCCCGCGGAACCCTCGACGGAGCGCTGGCGGCGCGCCGGAGGCCTGACGACTGGTCGAGCGGTTGCCAGAGAGCCGGCCGCGCGTCTCGTCGCGCGGCCGCGACCGGACCGGGCGACAACCGCGAGTTCCGAGCCGTGGCTCGCTTCGCCCGTCGAGCCAGCACCCGGTCGTAGGTCGTATCGAAAGTATAGAGTACCCGCCACCGTAACCCCCGGGTATGAGCACGGACGGAAGCGAGTCGGCCACGCGGCGCGGCTTCCTGCGGACCGCCACGGGAGCGGCAGCCGTGAGTGCAGCGGGAACTGCATCGGCGCAGGACGACGAGGGCGGCGACGACGGCGGCGGTGGCGGCACGGAGGAGGTCGTCGTCGGTCCCGGCGGCGACCTCTCGTACGACCCGGATTCGCTGACCATCCAGCCGGGAACGACGGTGGTGTGGACGTGGGACTCGGACAACCACAACGTGGTGGCGAGCGCCCAACCCGACGACGCCGACTGGAGCGGCACGGAGGGCGGGGACAGCGAGACGTACAACACCGGCCACGAGTACGAACACACGTTCGAGGTCGAGGGCGACTACGAGTACTACTGCACGCCCCACCGACAGGCCGGCATGACCGCATCCATCACCGTTTCGGCCGACGCCGGCGGCGGGGAGCCCGCGGGGCCGGCCATCCCGTCGAGCGCCAAGATTCTGGGCGTCGCCACGACGGCCGCGATGGTGTTCACGCTCGGGCTCGCCTACTTCTTCATGAAGTACGGCGGCGACTACGCCGACGTCGGGGAGTAGGCCGGGCGCGTCCCTCTTCTACACCGAGTCGGGCGAGTCGTGCAGCGTCAGGTCCACGTCCCGACGCTCGCCTTCGAGGTCGGCGACGATGCGGGCGACCACTTTCTCGGCCTCGCTCAGGACGAGCGGTTTCACCTTCTCGACCACCCAGTCGAGCGAGACGAGCCGCGGCAGGTCGAGCATGTCCGAACTCGCCGAGTCGGCGTCGAACTCGATGACCAGCCGGACCCGCGAGGCGCCGTCGGCGTCGGCCGGCGCGGCCTCGTCGGCGGTCGCGTCGGGTGCGGACTCGACCACCCACGCGCCGTGGGCGTGGAGGTCCTCGACGATGCGCCACTCGATGCGCTCGGGCGGGGTGGTGTCGGTCACCGCCGACCGGACCACGTAGTTCAGCTTCCACCACTCCAGATGGATGTCGTACTCCGTGCCGGCGTCGCCCTCGCCGTGGCGCTCGACCCGGTCGAGGTACTCCGAGTAGCGCGCGTACCCCTCGAAGTCCACGAGGAACTCGTAGGCCGTCTCGGGCGGCACGTAGACGACGGTGCTGAGTTCGACGCTGTCCACGCTGGCGGGGTTGGTCCGAGTACGGCGTAAACCTTCCGGCAGGGCGGCGGTCCGGCCCGACGCCGGTGCGCTCGCGGGTCGACGCCGAATCCGGCGGCGACGCCGAGCAGAGAACCTTAGTGGCGCGGCCCCGAAGCGCCGGCCATGACGGAAGTCGTCGTCGCGGGCGGCGGGCTGGCGGGACTGGTCGCCGCCCGCCGTCTCGCGGACGCGGGCGCGGAGGTCCGACTGTACGAGCGCCATCCCGAACTCGGGGGCCGCGTCCGGTCGCTCGAACGGGACGGATTCGTGCTCGACCGCGGGTTCCAGGTGCTGTTCACCGCCTACCCGGCGGCGCGGCGCGAACTCGACTTCGGCGGGCTCGACCTCCGGCAGTTCAAGCCCGGCGCGGTCGTCGCCAGGCCCGGCCACCGGTCGGTGCTGGCCGACCCGTTCCGCGACGTCGACGCCGCGCTCGAAACCCTGTTCAACCGGGACGTGACCCTCCGGGACAAGCTCGCGGTCTGGCGGCTCCGCCGGGAACTGGCCGCCGAGCCCATCGGCGCGATTCTGGCGGGGCGAGACGAGCCCACCCGGGAGTACCTCCGCGAGCGGGGGTTCTCCGAGCAGTTTTTGAGCAACTTCGCCGAGCCGTTCTACGGCGGTATCACGCTCGACCGGAGCCTCGCCACCTCCCGGAAGGTCTTCGAGTTCACGTTCAAGATGCTGACGGTCGGCGAGATAGCCGTACCGGCGCGCGGGATGGGCGCGATAACCGACCAGCTGGCCGACCGCGCCCGGGACGCCGGCGTCGAGGTCGCGACCGGCCGGACGGTCACCGAGGTCGGGGCGACCGCGGAGGGCGGTGCAATCGCGGCGGCCGGCACAGCCACGGCGGCCGCCCGGAATCCCGGGGACGGCGAGGTCGCGGTCGAACTCGGGCGGGAGACGACCACCGCCGACGCCGTCGTCGTGGCGACCGACCCCAAGCAGGCCCGGGAGTTGACGGGCGTGGCGGCGATTCCGACCGACGCGAAGGGGTGTGTGACGCAGTATCTCTCGTTCGACGGGGCGGAACTCGACGCTGGCCGGCGGCTCCTGCTGAACGCTGCCGGTACCGAGCCGTCGGGCGATTCCGAGACGACGGACGCGCCCGCCCCGAACCACGTCGCCCAGTTGTCGTCGGTCGCACCCGAGTACGCGCCCGACGACCGGAACCTGCTGAGCGCGACGTATCTGGGCGTGCCCGACGCGCCCGACGAGAACCTCGTCGAGCGCACGGCCCGAACCCTCGAATCGTGGTACCCCGAGCGCCGGCTGGACCTCGACCACCGCCACACCAGCCGAATCGAGTTCGGGCAGTTCGCCCAACCGCCGGGGATTCACGACGACCTCCCGGACGTGCGCGCGCCCGGCGGTCCGGTCTACCTCGCTGGCGAGTACACCGAGGCGTCGTCGCTGAACGCCGCGATGGAGAGCGGCCGGGCGGCGGCGACGGCGGTGGTCGAGGACCTCGGGCTGGAGTGACTGTCACCGTCCGCATCGACATCAGTCCCTTCCCACGACGTCAAAATCCCCCGTGTTCGATTCCGCTTCCGCTACGTCGGCACTCTCCCGCCTCTGGGACTCTCCCGCCTTTCCACGTCGGCGCGCGCCGGCGCGGTCCTCGTGACCGCGCCGAACGCGCGAGGGAGGGGCGCGCTCGTGCGCCCCGAGGCTGGGGAGGCGTGAGGCTCCCGCTGGGCGGTCGCGGTTGCGGTTACTCATCGGTCGAGGCAGACGCTAGCTTCGTGCTGTGGTCGAGGGCGGCGACTCCAGAAGGACGACGGTCACAACAGTCGCCGAAACTCCCCGAGCGGCGGGAACGACAGCGTCTCGCCGGCCTCCTCGTCCCACACGACGGGCCGGAGCGCGTCGGCGTCGGTCACGACCGGCGACTGGAAGTCGCCAGCCCCCATCCCGTTGACCACCGCGCCGGGCGCGAGTCGGGTGAACGCCGGGAGCACGAACACGTCCGCGCCCCGGTAGGCGTTCGGGCCGTACAGCAGACAGGGCCGGCGCGCGCCCTCGATTTCGATGGTCGGGTGGTCGTGACCGACGACGTACCGCGCCACAGCGTCCGCGCCGGGGCACTGTTCATCGATTCCCTCCGAGTCGCCGCCCTCCGAGTCGCCGCGCTGCGGGTCGACGCCCGCCGGGTCGGCGTGGCCGTGGTGGACCAGGGTGTCCCCGACCCGGTAGGCCTCGCACACCGGCACCTGCGGGCCGACGACGGAATCGAGCATCGAGTCGTGGTTGCCCCGGACCGCGACCGGCTCGGCCCCCGCGTCGGCGACGGTCTCGAACGCGGCCGCGAGCGTCTCGGCGACGCCGTCCGGAACGCGCTCGAACGCGTGGAGCAGGTCGCCAGCGAGGACGACCGTCGCCGGGTCGAAGGCCGCGAGCAGGTCGGCGAGTCGGTCGAGCAGGTCCGCGCGCTCGCCGACGGGCAGTTCGAGGGGCGAGGCCGCGTCCCGGCCCACGTGGAGGTCCGCCAGAACCAGCACGTCCTCGTCGGGCAGATACAGCCCCCGGTCGCGGAACCGGGCACCCGTCGGCGCGGCGTCGGCGGCCGTCGGTTCGGCGTCGGCGTCCATCGCCGCGAGGTTGGACCGGCCGGACCTTCGGGATTGCGGTCGGCTTCGGTTCCGAACTTCGTCCGTCCCGTGAAGGGTGGACGCCGACTCGCGGCCCGTCCCCGAACGCCGAGGTTTTTAACGCCGCGCCCGAGAGTCACAATCATGGCCGACGTGCTGGAGAACAAGCGGGCCGCGACCCGATTTCGCATCCTCGCGGAGATCGCCGAGCGCCAGCCCGCCGTGAGTCAGGGCGAGATCGCGGACGCGGTCGGCGTGACGAGCCAAGCCGTCAGCGAGTACATCCGGGCGCTGGTCGAGGACGGGCTGGTCGAGAAGGAGGGCCGGTCGCGGTACACCGTCACGATGGAGGGCGTCGACTGGCTCCTCCAGGCGGCCGGGGACGTGCGTCGGTACGCCGACCACGTCACCGAGGACGTCCTCGGGAGCGTCCAGGAGGACGCCGCCATCGCGTCCGACGACGTCGCGGAGGGCGACGCCGTGACGCTCTCGCTGGACGAGGGCCTGCTCCACGCCGCGCCCGGCGGTGAGGGGCCGGCGACCGGCGTGGCGACCACGGACGCCCGCGCGGGCGAGGACGTGAGCGTGACGGGCTTCGAAGGCATCATCGACTTCGACCCCGGCACCGTGACCGTGTTCCAGGTGCCGCCGGTGCGCTCGGGCGGGGCAGGCGCGGTCGACGCCGACAGGGTCGCCGACGCCTGCGAGTCGGCCGACCTCGTGGCCGCGACCGGGGTGGAGGCCGTGGTCGCGCTCCGGCGGGCCGACTGCGAACCGGCGACGACGTTCGCGGCCGGCGCGGTCGCCACCGAGGCCGCAGGTCGGGGCCTCGACGCGGTGGTCGTCGCCACCGCCGACGTCGTCGGCCGGGTCACCGACGCGCTCCGGGAGGGCAGCGTGGGCTACGAGGTCACCGAACTGGGGTGACGCCTCCCGGCCTGGCGCGACCGACTACGCGTCTTCCCCGGGTCCGTAACACCGAACGGCCCCGTTATCGAGCCCCGTGAATCCGAAGTACGCCCGCTCGCCGACGACGGTTATCGGAGTCGGGTCGTCGTCGTCCTCGAATTCGTCGACCCAGCGCTCGGCCCCGTCCTCGGTGGCAATCGCGTACAGCGTCTCGTTGTCGGTTCCAGCGTACACCGTCCCGCCCGCGACGGCCGGGGTCCGGAACGTCCCGATGGCACCGGTGTTCCACAGTTCCGTCCCGGCGGCGTCGTAACAGGCCAAATCCTTGTTCGCCGCCGCGAACACTCGGCCGTCCGCGACTGCGGGCGCTCCCGTCCCCTCGTCTCCGTTCGACCAGAGCGAGCGACCGGTGTCGGCGTCGAACGCCCGCACCGCCGCGTCGTCGGTCGCAACGAACACCGTTCCGTCGGCGACCGTCGGCGGAAAAGTCATCTTCGCGGCGTCCGTGCGCCAGTTCTCCGACCCGTCGGCCGCGTCGAGTGCCGCGAGGCCGCCGCCGGTCTCACCCACGTACGCGGTCCCGGAGTCGACGGCGACGCCGGTCGCTCCATCGGTCTCGACCGGCGTCGTCCAGCGTTCGTCGCCGGTGTCGGCGTCGAACGCCTGCACCGCCGCCTCGTCACCGTCGAAGGTCTCGCTGGTGCCGACGTAGACGGCTCCGTTCGCGACTACCGGCGAGTTGACGCTCCCTCCGCCCGCCAGGTCGGCCGTCCACGCGGTTTCCCCCGAGTCGAGCGCGACCGCGTAAAGCTTGCTTGCTGCGTCCGTGACGTACGCCGTCCCGTCGGCGATAGCTGCGGAAACGTTGACCGAGCCGTCGGTGGCGTACTGCCAGCGCTCGTCGCCCGTCTCGGCGTCCAGCGCGTATAACACGCTCGAGTGCGACGTCACGAGCAGCGTCTCGCCGGCGAGCGTCGGTTGGGCCGGCGATAGGTCGTAGGTGAGTTCGGCGCGCCATCGCTCGTCGAACCCCTCGCGGGGTCCCTCGGCGTTCGGATTCGACCCGGTGTTGGCCGCGTCGTACTGGAACGACGGCCACGAGGCGTCGCCCCCGTCGCCGGTCGCCGTGGTCTCGTCTTCCGTCGTCGGCTCGTCGGTCGTCGATTCGTCGGCCGTCCCCTCGTCGTCGGGGGTTGGCGTGGTTTCGGTCGTCGCGTCGGTCCGGGCCGTCCGAGCGGACGAGTCGTCCTCGTCCGACCCCGTACAGCCCGCCAGGCCACCCAAGGCGGTCGTGAGCCCGAGCGCGATGACGTGGCGTCGACCCTCTCTCATTACCCCACGTACTTTTCTCAATATACAAGTATCTGACTGTCTCAGCGGTTTGCAACCCGGATTTCGGGCGGGCGGTGCGTCGGACCCTCCGCGATCTAGCTCGCCCGGTTCTTGGCCGCGGTGTACGCCTCCCGGACCCGCTGGAACTCCTCGCGGTCGCCGCCGTGGTCGGGATGGACCTCCTTGACCCGCTCGCGGTAGGCGCGCTTGACCTCCGAGCGGGTCGCGCCCCGGGGGACGCCCAGAATCGCGAACGCGGCGTCCGCGGGGTCGACGCGGTCCTCGTCGTCCGCCTCGGAGAGGTCGGGCGTCTCGAACGGTAACCGGTCGCCCAGATGCAGTCCCGGCATCTCGTGTTCGACCAGGACCGCGTAGGTGGGCGAGCGCTGGATGCGGAAGTACGCCCGCGCGTCGAAGGTGATGGCCACGTCGCGCTTCGGGAGGTAGAACGCGACGTGCTGGCCCTCGACGAAGTGGTCCTCGGCGAACTCCTCGCCGACGGTCGAGAGGTACTCGCGTATCTCGACGCGGCGTCGGCCCTCGCCCGTGGAGTAGGTGGCGTTCGGCGTGCCGTCGGGGACCAACCGCGCCCCGGCGACGAAGATGGCCGCGATGAGGACGCCGACGCCGGCCGACAGCCAGAGGCCGACCACCAGCCATTCCGGCAACACGCGCGGCGGTACGCGCCGTGCGGTAAAGAATCCCTCGCCGGTCGCGTCCGGCAGTTTTCGTGAGACGATACCAACATTAATGTTGGTCGACCAAGATACGTCGAACGGTAGATATCATCCAGCGCTATCATCACGACAAATGACAGTCGAGGACCAAGGCGCGGACTACGACTCGCGACTCGACCCCGGCCAGATACACAACGTCCTTCGGAACGACCGGCGTCGGCGAGCCATAAAGCACCTCAGGCGCTCCGAACAGCCGGTCTCCGTCGATGCGCTGTCAGAACACATCGCGTCGGTCGAGACTGGCGAGTCCCCGCCGCCCCGAGACGTCCGCAAGAGCGTGTACGTGTCACTTCATCAGACACATCTCCCGAAGTTAGACGAACTCGACATAATCGAGTACGACCAGCGCGACCAGCAGATAGCCCTCCGGGACCGGGCCGAGGAGGTGGAGGTGTACATGGAGGTGGTCCCGAACGAGGACATCTCGTGGGCGACCTACTACCTCGGTCTCAGCGTCCTCGGCGTGGTCAGCCTCCTCGCCGTGCGGTTCGAACTCCTCTTTCTGTCGTCGTTCGACGTGGAGTTCTGGGCGTGGTACTTCCTCGTGCTGGTCGGGGTCTCGGCGCTGTACCACAGTTACGCCGAGCGCAAGCACCGGCTGTTCGGCGACTGAGCGCGGCGCTCGGTCCCGTCCGCCACCGCCGGGCGTGACCTCGCCGGCCGGCGGTCGGGGCCCGCTCCGACACCGAGACACCACGCTTTTCCACCCGGGTCGCTAACTCCTCGCCATGGCAGACGACGAGTCCACCGAGAGCGAGCCCGAGACCGAGTCCGAATCCGGCGACGACGGCGAGGAGAAGTCGTTCCGCGAGCGCGTCGAGGAGATTCGCGAACAGCGCGCCGAGGAGGGCGACGGCGACGGCGAGGACCGCCGCGAGAAGATGGAAGAGATGATGGGCGGCGGCGGGCCCGGCGGCATGGGCGGGGGCAACCCCTTCGCCCAGATGATGGGCGGCATGATGGGCGGCGGCGGGCCCGGCGGCATGGGCGGCGGGCCCGGCGGCCCCGGCGGTCGCCCCGGCGAGAGCGAGAGCGCCGGCGACGAGGAACTCGTCCGCGAGGTCCGACAGCTCCGCGACGAGGTCCGCGACGCGACGCGGCAACTCCAGCGCATCGCCGACGCGGTCGAAGACCTCGACTGACGCCGGTCGCGTTCTGTCGTCTTTCGTCCGGCCGACGTCGCACGGGTTTCCGGAGCCGTAGCCTTATTACCCCGACCCCAGCTATTTCGGTTCGTAACAGTGTCCGAGTCGAGCGGCGGGTCGCTCCGCCTCTTCGGAAACCGGGAGTTCCTCGCGCTGGCCAGCACCGCGTTCGCGCGGAGTCAGGCCTACTCGACCATCATCATCGCGCTGGCGCTGTACGCCGACATGTTCGACACGACCGGGACGGTCGAGGGACTGTTCGGCACGGCGTTCGCGGCGGCCCAGTTGCTCATCGTCCTGCCGCTGGGCCGGTACGTCGACCTCCGCAACTCCAAGCGGCTCCTGCTGGCGGGGCTGGTCGTCAACGTCGGCGTGTTCGTTGGCTTCACGCAGGTCTCGTCGGTCGGCCACGTCATCCTGCTCCGGATGGTCCAGGGGCTGGGCGCGAGCGTCCTCTGGATAACCGGGATGACGGTGGTCGGCGAGATAAGCCCGGACGAGTCCCGGGGACTGTGGATCGGCACGTACAATCAGGTCGGCGCGTTCTCCAGCCTGTTCGGCGACGTGTTCGGCGGGCTCATGCTGTTCCTCTACGGGTTCGAGCTCACGTACGCCCTGCTGTCGGCGTTCACCGTCGGCGCGTTCGTCGCGGTGCTGGCCGCGCTCCGCGACGACCCCGGCGGCACCGCCGACCCAGAGGACGCCTCCGGCATCGAGACCATCCGCGAGCTGCTGGGGCGGCGCGCCATCCAGGCGCTCGTCTTCTTCCGCGGGTCGTTCAGCGTGGGCAAGATGGCGGTCATCATCTTCCTCCCCATCTACGCCCGGACCGGGTTCGGCATCAACGCCTTCCTCATCGGCGGCATCATGGCGGGGGGCAAGCTCACCAAGTCGCTCACGCAGGGCTGGGTCGGCGACCTCACCGACAGGGTCGGCAAGCGCGAGCGGTTCATCCTCGCGGGCGCGCTCGTGTACGCGGTCGGGGTCGCGCTCATCCCGCTGGCCGGCTTCGCGGAGGGGCACGTCCCCGGGGTGACCGTCGCGGCGTTCGGCGAGCAGATGGCGCTGCCCGGGGCCTTCTTCGTCCTCTTTGGGGCCTACGCGGTGCTGGGCATCGGCGACAGTCTCCGGCTCCCCGCGAGCATGGGGCTGTTCGTCGAGGAGGGCGAGTACTTCGACGCGGTGGGGTCGAGCCTCTCGCTGCGCTCCATCGCGTGGAAGGTCGGACAGGTCGGCGGCCCCGTCCTGGTCGGGGCCATCTGGGACGCCACGTCGGTCCTCGTGGCGTTCTGGACCGCCGCGGCCTTCATCGTCGCCTCGACCGGCGTGTTCGCGTACCTGTTCAGGGTCGAGTCCGCGCCGGACCACGTCGCTTCCCCGGCCGACGACTGAGCGGCCGACGACCCGGCGAGGTCCGCGAACCGAAAGAGAGGGCGACCGATTACGACACCGCGACTTCGTCCGCACGCTTGATTATCTCGACGTCCTCGGCGTCGACGGACTCGACTTCGAGCCAGTGGGGCACGTAGTTGCGCCGCTCGAAGTCGTCGCGCTCGTCCTCGGTGCCGATGGTACACCACAGCTGGGGCTCGTCGGGGCCGTGCCAGTCGCCCTGCCGGTTGATGGAGAAGCAGACGCGCTCGCCGCCGTCGTACTCGATGACGGCGTTCTTCCGGATACCCGGGTTGCCGTGGATGATGAGCTGCTTCATGCCCGGTGGTTCGGAAGGCCGGCGTTTAAGCGCTTCGGGAACGCCCGAGGCCGGTCTCGGCGGTCGACGCGGTGACCGGACGTCCCGCCGACGCTCACCGGACGAACGCCTCGATGGCGTCGGCGACCGACTCCTCGCGACGGTCGACCCGGCGCTCGTAACACTCCGAGCAGACCAGTCCCGGCTCGCCGACCGGCGTTCGGTCGGGGTCGCTTCGCTCGGGGGCGAACGAGTAGCCACAGTCCGCGCAGACGAGGAGGTCGTCGGCGGGCACGAGCAGGCCGCGGAGCGACCCGTACGCCGTCTCTCCGGACAGCAGGTCGTCGGGCGCGGGGTCGTCGGGCCACCGGGGCGTCGACGCGAGTCGGTCGGCGTGGGCGTTCGCGAGGTGGGTGCCACCGGCCTCGCGGACGCGCTGTCGGGCCGCCTCGCTGTCCTCGCCCCTGCCGTGGATGCGGTGTCCGCAGAGGGCACACTCGAAGCGATGTTCGACGGTCATGCGGACTCCGGCGGGCGAGGGCCGCTGTCCGTCGCTCCGGTCGGCGTCCCGCCGTCGCCCGGCCGGCCCGCGGGGCCGCCGCCCGGCGTGGCGGCCGACCGCGCGCTCGCCATCCGGGCGCGAGTCGGATTCGTGGGCGTCGGCTGCGCGATACCGTCGCGTGCGTGTCGGGGGCGTGGAACGTCGTGGGCGTGCATGCGTCGTTGTCCTCCCGCTGGCGGGTCGTCGGGCCACACCACCGCGTCCCCGCCGCGTTCGGTACGTCGTACGTCTGCGGGAGCTACCTTAAAATCGCTCCACCCGAAGCGGAAGTAAAACTGGGTCCGGCCGCCGCGGCTGTTCGGAACCAAACGGGTTTTAAGCCCCGTGGCCCTACGTAGCGACAAGGTAGATATCTATGGAGATGCCACGACGCTTCAACACGTACTGCCCTCACTGCAACCAGCACGAGGAACACGAGGTCCAGAAGGTCCGGACCGGGCGCTCGTCCGGCATGAAGTGGGACCAGCGCAAGCAGCGCGAGGGTTCGAAAGGCATCGGCAACCGGGGTCGGTTCTCGAAGGTGCCCGGCGGCGACAAGCCCACCAAGAAGACCGACCTGAAGTACCTGTGCGGCAACTGCGGCAAGGCCCACCTCCGCGAGGGATGGCGCGCCGGCCGACTCGAACTCACCGACTGAAACCATGGCAGGCAACTTCTACACCGTCCAGTGTCCCGACTGTGACAACGAACAGACCGTCTTCGACAAGGCCGCCAGCGAGGTCGCCTGCGCTGTCTGTGGCGCGACGCTGGCTCGCGCGACCGGCGGCAAGGCCGAATTCGAGGGCGAAGTGACCGACACCGTCCAAGCGCGATGAAGTTCAGCGGCTGGCCCGACCCCGGCGAACTCGTCGTGGGCAAGATCGACGAGATAGAGGACTTCGGCGTGTTCGTCGACCTCTCGGAGTACGAGGACAAGCGCGGGCTCGTCCATGTCAGCGAGGTCGCGAGCGGATGGATAAAGAACATCCGCGACCACGTCAGCGAGGGCCAGACGGTCGTCGCCAAGGTGCTGGAGGTCGACGAGGACTCCCAGCAGATAGACCTCTCGCTCAAGGACGTCAACGACCACCAGCGCTCGGACAAAATCCAGGACTGGAAGAACGAGCAGAAGGCCGACAACTGGATGGAACTGGCGTTCGGCGAGGACCTCGACGACGAGACGTACACCCGCGTCGCCAACGAGATGCTGGCGTCGTTCGGCGGCCTCTACGGCGGCTTCGAGCAGGCCGCCATCCACGGCCCGGAGGCGCTCGACGAGACCGACCTCGACGACGAGGAAACCGAGCGGATAGTCGAGACGGCCCGCGAGAACGTCTCGGTGCCGTACGTCACGGTCACCGGCTACGTGGACCTCGAAAGTGCGGCGAGCGGTGGCGTCGACGACATCAAGGAGGCCCTGCAGGCCGCCGAGGGCAACGGCGACATCCCCGACGAGGTCGAACTCGACGTGACCTACGTGGGTGCGCCCGAGTACCGCATTCGGGTGCGTGCGCCCAACTACAAGACCGCCGAGTCCCAGTTAGAGGAGAGCGCGGCCCGCGCCGAGGACGCCATCGAGTCGGTCGGCGGCTCCGGACAGTTCCACCGCGAGCGCCGGACCGACGACGAGTGACCCGCCGCCCGCGACCCGGACGATGAAGTCCGACATTCTGGTCTGCTCGGCGTGGCGCGACCGACACGACCGCCCCGTCTACACGCTGGCCGACTCCTGTCCGGCGTGTGGAGCCGACGCGGTCAACAGCGCGCCAGCCCCGTTCAATCCCGCCGATCCTTACGGCGAGTACCGACGGGCACTTAAGGAACGCGACCGGCAGTGACTACCATGAACGAGATAACCGTCGATGCGGTCGCCGACCCCGAGCTCCGAGACCCCGTGTTCGTCGAGGGACTACCGGGCGTCGGTCACGTGGGAAAGCTCGCCGTCGAACACCTGCTCGAGGAGTTCGACAGCGAACTGGTGCGTCGCGTCTACTCCGAGCACCTTCCGCCCCAGGTCGTCCTTCAGGACGACGGGACGACCCAGTTGTCCTGCGTCGAGGTCCACGCCGTAGCACTCGACGACCGCGACCTCCTGGTGCTGACCGGCGACCACCAGGCGAGCGAGGGCCCGGGCCACTACCGGCTCGCCGAGGCGTTCCTCGATATCGCCGAGGCGTTCGACGTCGAGACCGTCTACGCGCTGGGCGGCGTGCCGACCGGCGAGCTCATGGACGAGTACGCCGTCCTCGGGGCGACCAACGACGCCGACTTCGTCTCGGAGCTGTCCGAGGTCGGCGTGGAGTTTCGCGACGAGGACCCGGCCGGCGGTATCGTCGGCACGAGCGGCCTGCTGCTGGGTCTGGGCGAGCGCCGCGGGCTCCGCGCGGCCTGCCTGATGGGCGAGACCAGCGGCTACCTCGTCGACCCCAAGAGCGCCCGCGCCGTCCTGGAAGTGCTCGAGGAGATGCTTGGGTTCGAGGTCGACTTCGAGTCGCTCGAAGAGCGGGCCGAGGAGATGGAGGACGTCGCCAACAAGATTCAGGAGATGGAGAACCAGCAGTCCGGCATGCCCTCCGAAGAGGACCTGCGGTACATCGGATAGCCGCCGACTGAGGAGTCGGACAGCCGGCGGCCCCGTTCGGCCCCCGCTCGACCGACTCGCGAGATGCGCCTGGGGTCGGGGCGCGCGGGTCGCCGCCGCCCGGCGCGAAGGGTTGGGTTTTTAATCGCCCCCTCCGTGGCGGTTCGTATGCGCGTCGCGTTCGTCTCGGAGACGGTGGCTCAACACCGCGAGACGGGGGTAACGCGACGGCTCCGCCGGACCGCCGAGGGCCTCGCGGCGCGGGGCCACGACGCGGTCGTCTGCTGTGCGCAGTGGTGGGAAGGCGACCACGAGACGTTCGAGCAGAACGACGTGACCTACCGGCGGGTCACCGAGGAAGCGCCCCGCGAGTCGCGCCGGTTCGCGCTCGCGCTCCCGGCCGTCCTCCGGGCGGCCGACCCCGACGTGATTCAGGCCACCGCCGCCGTCCCGAGCCACGTCCTCGCCGCCAAGCTCGCCGGCGTCGTCCTCCGCGCGCCCCTCGTGGTCGACTGGTACGCCTCGCCCGACGCGGGCGACGCCGACGACCCCCTGTGGCGACTCGCGGCCACGCTCCCGGAACTCGTCCTCGCCCCCTCCGAGACCGTCAAGACCCGCGTCCGTGAACTCGGCGCGGCCGACGACGCGGTCAGGGTCGTCCCGAACGGCATCGACCTCGACGCCGTGCGGGCGGCCGAACCGCGAGACGTCGCCGACGTGGTCTACTCCCGGCGGCTCGACGAGGACGCCAACCTCGAAAGCCTGTTGCTCGCGCTGGCGGAGTTGCGAGACCACGACTGGTCGGCGCTGGTCGTCGGCGACGGCCCCGAGCGCGGGACCTACGAGCGACAGGTCCGGGACCTCCGCATCGACGACCGGGTGTCGTTCGCGGGCGACCTGCCGCTCGACGACCGGCTCTCGGCGTTCAAGGGCGCGCACGTCTACGCCCAGACCGCCCGCCGGGAGGCGTTCCCGACCGACATGCTCCGGGCGCTGGCGTGTGGCTGTGCCGGCGTGGTCGAGTACCACGTCGGGTCGAGCGCCCACGAACTGGTCGAGCGCGAGGACCGCGCGTTCCGGACCACCAGCGAGCAGGAGTTGACCGAAGCGCTGGTGGCCGCCAGCGAGATGGAGCGGCTCGACTACAACGAGAACTTCGCGGCGTACGACGAGCGCGAGGTGCTGGACACGTATCTGGACTGCTACCGCGAGGCCATCGACCGGATGGGCGTGGTCGAACTGGCTGCGGTCGCGGGCGTCGTGGTGGTCGCCGTGGCGCTGGTCGCGCTTCTCGTCGTGGGGTTGTGAGGGAGGTTCCGTCGGCGGCGGACCCGGCTTCCGGTCGTCACCCGCCACACTGCAGGACGGTCACTGCGTTTTGCGACGCACTGAGATATCGTCCGGGCTCCCCGCAGTCGACCTCCCGAATCGCCTCCACGCGCTCGTAATCGTAGACCGCGTCGTACGTCTCGACGAACTCGGCCCGCTCGCTCGCGTTTTGCCAGGTCACCCGCCACGAGACGACGGTCGAGTTGTCCGCGCGGTAGTGGTCCAGCCGGTCGTTCGTCCAGCCCGCTGCTGCGGCGGCCGCGCGTTCGGCACTCACACCGTTAGTTCTGAACGTCCCCCGGAGGAATAGTTCACCGACGCGGTCGGACTTGACGTGTTCGACCGAATCTATCGATAGATTTGGACGTTCGGGCAGTCTAACTACGTCGATTTCCCGATTGGGGTGAAGGATTTGTGCTGTCGAATTGGGCGTACTAGTTTCGGGTATCGACCGCTGGTTGGTCTGGACGCTGTAACGGTAGCCCGAGGAGTACGCAGACTGGACCACTCGCCGTTTCCAGTTCGACTCGTTCGCATCCAATACTGAGACGTTCAAGTGACCGCCATACCGTTCGACGTACCTGTCGGCGACGTACAGCGAGACGCCGTTTGCGAGGGCCTGTTGGGAGAGTAATCCATCGGTTGTCTGCGGCGGAGTTGCCTGTTCGTTTCTAGGAACGTCATCGGGAATTTCTGCCGGTATCCTGCTTGCGTCACTTAGTTCGTGAGCGACGAGACCCTCGTACGAAATCCACGAAACGTTCTCGACCACACTTTCGTTCGCGAGAAATATCTCCACCGGCCCGCCGTTCAGTGATACCGACGTGTGGCCGAGTGACGACCGCACCCGTGAGTTCGGCGTCACGTCGAGTCCGAAGAACGAGAGGCCCGGTTCCCCAATTCGGGCGAACTGTCCCTGATTCGGTGTCGTGTCGATTCCACCTTCTTCCCGTTCGACGCACATCGACACGTTCCGCTCCAACTGGGTCCCCTTTATCTCCTCGACGCGAGCGGCCATCCGTTCGTAGTCGTAGCTCGGGAGGGAGTCGCACGTCTCGATGTCGACGTTCGGCTCATCGGCTTCGGGTGGCGTGACTTCGACCGCGTGGAGGGCTCCAAGCGCGAGGACCAGTATCGCAGCGGCTATTAGCCATCCTCGAACATTCATACGGCCAACAAATACTGCTCCAGCACATATCAGTTACGGATGGTGCTGCCTTCGAAAAACACGAGACGTTACTCTTCGAACCGCTCGGCGTCGTCGGCCGCCTCGACCGCTCGCACCGCCGCCACGTTCGCCGCGACGTCGTGGACCCGGACGATGTCAGCACCGCGCTCGGCCGCGACGGCGGTCCCCGCGACCGTCGCGGCGGTCCGGTCGTCGTCCTCGCCGATGAGCCCGAACATCGACTTGTGGGAGTGACCCACGAGGACGGGACAGTCGAGCGCGTGGAACTCGTCGGTCCGGCCCAGTAGCTCGAAGCTCTCGACGCTGGACTTGCCGAAGCCGAGTCCGGGGTCGACGATTATCTGCTCGCGGTCGAGGCCGGCCTTCTCGGCCAGCAGGACCGTCTCTTCGAGTTCGTCTATCACGTCCGCCACGACGTCGTCGTAGTGGACCTCGCGGTCCGGCACCACGGGCGCGTCGATGCTGTGCATCACCACGAGGGGCGCGTCGTACTCGGCGGCGACGAACCGCATCTCGGGGTCCTCCAGTCCGGACACGTCGTTGAGAACGTCCGCACCGGCCTCCAGCGCGGCCCGCGCGACCTCCGCCTTGCGGGTGTCGACCGATATCATGGCGTCGAGCTCGGCGACGCGCTCGATTACGGGCACCACGCGCTCTATCTCCGCTTCGACCGGGATCTCCTCGGCACCGGGCCGGGTGCTCTCGCCGCCCACGTCGATCACGTCGACGCCCGCCGCGACCATCTCCTCGGCGCGGGCGACCGCGTCCTCGATTCGCTCGTACTCGCCGCCGTCGTGGAACGAGTCGGGCGTGACGTTCAACACGCCCATGACCGCAGTGCCGTCCTCCCACGGGTAGCCCCGGCGCTCGGGGTCGGTCCGGATGTCGAGCGACTCCCGGAGGTCGTCGGCGAACACCGAGAGGCCGTAGGGCTGGCCGTCGAGTTTGTTCGCGAGGCGCTTGAACTGCGCGAGCGTTCCCATCAGCACCACGTCGACGTTCTCCTCGTCGTGCTCGTTGAGCCCCGAGAGCGCACACTCCCCGCCGAGGCTCAGCATCTCCTCCTTGAGGTAGCGCGCCTGCCGGACCTGCACCCGGGTTTCGAGGACGCGGTGGACCGCCTTGCCCCGCATCCGCCACACGCCGGGGTCGGTCACGTCCGCGCGTTCGAGCGTCTCGCGGGCGTCGTCGAGGTCCCCGACGCGCTTGGGAATCTCCGCGCGGGTCCACCGCGTCCGGGCCTCCGCGACCGCGTACAGCGACCCCGCGACCAGCACGAGGTCGCCCGAATCGGCGGCGTCGAGGGCGTTCTCGACCGCGCCAGCCACCGCGTTCCGCGCCAGGACCTCGTCCGCGCCCGCCTCCGCGAACGCGCGGGCGACGACCGCCTTGTCCTCCGCGCCCCGGATGTCGGGCTGGCAGGCCACCACGCGGTCGGGCGTCGGCAGCGCGGCCGCCATCCCCCGGAGGTCCTTGTCGTGTTTCGCGCCGAAGACGAGGTGGAAGTCGTCGTACTCGCCGTCGAACTCCGCGAGCGTGTCCGCGAGCGCCTCGCACGCGCCGGGGTTGTGCGCGCCGTCGAGGGCCACCACGGGGTCGGTTCCCATCACCTCGAACCGGCCGGGCCAGTCGGCCTTCCGGAGGCCGCGAGCCAGCGTCTCGGCGTCCACGTCGGCCACCTGTCGGGCCAACGTGGCCGCGATTCCCGCGTTGCGGGCCTGATACGCGCCCAGCAGCGGGATGGCGGTCTCGACCGACCAGTCGGGGCCAGCCAGCGAGACGGCGGCCTCGGTGTGGTTAGTCCGGCCCTCGTAGGCGACGCGCACGTCCGGCGGGTCGCCGGCCCCGTCCTCGCCGCTCACGCGAACGAGTTCCCCTGCTTGCTCGCGCACCGCGTCGAGGGCGTCGCCGGTCGCGGCGGTCACGAGCGGCGCGTCGTCGGGCGCGACGTGGGCCTTGTCGGTGGCGATCTCGGCGATGGTGTCGCCGATGATACCGGTGTGTTCGAGCGTGACGCTGGTGACCGCGCTGGCGACCGGGTCGACGACGCTGGTCGCGTCGTACTTCCCGCCGATGCCGACCTCGAGGACGGCGACGTCGACGTCCTCGCGGCCGAAGTGCCACAGCGCCAGTCCGGTCATCACCTCGAAGAAGGTCGGAGCCTCGCCGTCGGTGGCTCGGGCCTCGACGTGGTCGCCGATCGACTCGGCGTACTCGACTATCGCCCCTTTGGGCACCTTCCGGCCGTTCACCCGGACGCGCTCGCGCACGTCGTCGAAGTGCGGCGAGGTGAACAGCCCCACGTCGAGTCCGGCCTCCCGGAGCGTGCGCTCGACCATCCGGGCGGTGCTGCCCTTCCCGTTCGACCCGGCGACCTGCACGTACTCGACCCCCTCGTGGGGGTCGTCGAGGTGGGCGAGTAGCTCCGCCGTCGACTCCGTCCCTGGCTTGGGCCGGTACCGCCGGAGCTCGAACAGGAAGTTCGCCGCCTCGTGGAAGTCCATGTCTGCGAGAACTGGCGCGGCCCGCTTTAGCGTGTCGGAGTCGGGAGAGCAGGCCCTACTGGTGTCGCTGCTCGCGTGCGTTCCGGCGGTCGTTCGCCGCCCGTTCGAGCGAGCAGTCTCGGACAGCACCGCAACCACACAGCCACGCCCCGAGACTACGACACCGACCACGCCCCGAGACCACCACACCGACCACGCATCGAGACCACCACACCGACCACGCATCGAGACCACCACACCGACCACGGGACGCGCCGCGAGCGCGCTCGTGCGCTCGCAAGCGGGGAGGCACGGGGCGCGGTGCGGGGCGGTTGCGGTGCAGTCGCGGTTGCGGTGCGGTCGACTCATCGGCTCAAGCAGAAGCTAGCGTCCTGTTGTTGTCCTCACTTCGTTCGTAGTTGGGTCGCTGTCCTCTCACTACTCGCGGTTGCGGTGCGGCCGACTCATTTGCTCAAGCAGAAGCTAGCGTCCTGTTGTTGTCTTCACTTCGTTCGCAGTTGGGTCGCTGTCTCGGTCTCGTTCGAGCGAGCGGGTGTATATAAAATGATAGGAACGCTGCTATTGCTTGAGCCAAGGAGAACAGCGACCGCACGACACAGCGACCGCACGGCCCCCACCACCGCAGCACCCTGAACCACACGTCCGACCGCGACTCACCGCTCGAACTCGTACTCCGACTGGGTCCGACCTCGCTCGCGCCCGACGCGGTCGTCGTCCGCGTCCTCGTCGCGCAACAACGCCTGTAGCTCGCGCTCGTACTCGGCCTCGGTGATCTCGCCGTCGACGTACCGCTGCTTGAGGTCGTCGATGCGCTCTTCGGTCGTGGGTGCGACGTGCTCGGAGAGGTCGCCGTCCCGAATCTGGGGGACGTGGCGCTCGACGCGCCGGGCCGCGTCGGCGAGGCGGTCGTTCCGGGGCAGCGACGCCCGCCGGACCGCTGCGACCAGCAGCCAGACCAGGAAGACGACCGAAATGCCGCCGACGAACACGCCGGCCAGCAGGTACTGGACCACGGCTTCCAGCATCGCTACCAACACCGGGGTCCCGGCGGGCGGCGCGAGCAGCGCCGAGACGACTGCGAGGACGCCGAACGCCGCGACGCCCACCAGCGCGAACAGCGAGAGCAGAAAGCCCGCGACCAGCAGTTTGACTCGCCGGTCGTCTAGCAGTCCCATCGTGGCGGGGTAGGGCCGGGGCGTACTTGATTCGTTCTCTTCGGCTCGCGCGTGCGTCCACACCGAAGAAATCAAGCTATAAACACACCTATTTCATGAAGTATATTATATTTATATACTAGAAAAAATATGATTATGGGAAGTATAAATTAGTTCCTATGGACATTGACGAGGTAAATAGGCGAGAGTTCTTAGGTACTGCTAGTGCAGTTAGTGGATTCGCTCTTACCGGTAAGGTCAAAGCAACGCGACAAGATGTGACTCGACTTGGTGAACTCCTCCAGTCGGACAAAGTCTCTTTCATCCGTTCGGAACTCCCGAATCTGAGTCTGCAACCGGACCAAGCGACACAGGTAGAATTGTCAGCAGAAGGGGACTCGTTTTTCAGCATGACACACGTACCCGCGAATGTCGGGCGTCGGTGCGTGTTTGGTTTGCTTGACCCACTCTTGCGGTGTTGCAGCACTTCCCGACGTTGGATCGTGTAACACCATTGCGGCTTGCGCTGGAATTATACCGGACTGGGAACTCCCAGACGCGTAATCGACAGCCACACGTTCAGGCCCGACTAACTACCGGCACTACGAGCCGGATTCCGAAATCATGATGCTCGATAATCTCTCCACGACGCAGAAACACGCTATCTCCCTTGCGTACTACGTGACGGCTGGTACTCTGCTTGCGGCCGTCGTCTTCGATGTCGTCGGCTCTGCCGCGCTGCTCGTGTTCTTCCTACTCGTCGTAGCGAGAGCACTCTGGATATGGCGGTTCTGGGTCGCTGACTCGTAAGCTTCTGTGTATCCTGTTCGCCGAATCGCCGTGGTTCAGTCGTGGCGGAAGCTACGCGTCCCCGTAAAGACCATCGCCATGTCGTGGTCGTCGGCGGCCTCGATCACGTCCTCGTCGTTGACCGACCCGCCGGGCTGAATCACCGCCTCGATGCCGGCCTCGGCGGCCGCCTCGATGGCGTCGGGGAATGGGAAGAAGGCGTCGGAGGCCATCACCGCGCCCGCCGCGGACTTGCCCTCGGCGTCCGAATCGGCCTTCATCCGCGCGATTTCGACCGCGTCGACCCGGCTGACCTGCCCCGCGCCCACCCCGACCGTCTCGGTTCCGGTCGCGAACAGGATGGCGTTGGACTTGACGTGCTTGACGGTCCGCCACGCGAACAGCAGGCTCTCGTACTGGTCGTCGGTGGGTTCGCGGTCGGTGACGACCTCCAACTCCTCGCGGGTCGGCGCTTGCAGGTCGCGCTCCTGAACGAGCGTCCCGCCCACGAGGTCCTTCTCGGTGGTGGTTTCGGTGACGTCGCCGAACTCGTCGCCTCCGCCGACGTCCAGCACGCGCAGGTTGTCCTTCTCGGCGAGCGCGTCGAGCGCGTCGTCGGTGTAGCCCGGCGCGACCACGACCTCCTTGAACGAGTCGGTGATTTGCTCGGCGGTCGCGCGGTCGCACTCCCGATTCAGGGCCACGACGCCGCCGAACGCGCTCTTGGGGTCGGTCGCGAGCGCCCGGTCGTAGGCGTCGGCGAGCGTGTCGGCGGTGGCACACCCGGCCGGGTTTGTGTGCTTGATGACTGCGGCCGCCGGGCGGTCGAACTCCTTGACGAGGTCGAGCGCGGCGTCGGCGTCGTTGTAGTTGTTGTAGCCCATCCCCTTCGCGCCCTCGTTCAACTGGGGCGCGCCCACCACGCTGGCCTCCTCGCAGGTGGCGTCCCCGTAGAGCGCGGCGTCCTGATGGGGGTTCTCGCCGTAGCGCAACTCGTCGGCGCGGTCGGCGGTCTCGACCCGTCTGCGGGGGAACTGTCCGCCGTCGTCGCCCGCCACGCGGACCCGATTCTCGTCCCAGTCTATCTCGACCCGGTCCTCGGCGAACCACTTCACGGCGCGGGGGTAGGCTTTGAACTCGCCCTCGTAGAGCACGCGCTCTTTCAGCGACTCGCGGTCGTCGCCCTCGTAGACGGGGACCGGTTCCTGCGTGACGACCGGGCCGGCGTCGACCTCGTCCTCGATGACGTCGCCCTCGTCGTCGGTGGCGTCGGTGACCGCGTGGACCGTACACCCGGCCACCTTCGCGCCCGCGTCGAGCGCGTCGCCCCACGCGTCGGTCCCGGGGAACGACGGGAGCAGCGACGGGTGGACGTTCAGCGTCGTGGGGGCCTCGTCGAGGAAGGCGTCCGAGAGGATTCGCATGTAACCGTCGAGACAGACGAGGTCGACGTCGTAGTCGGCGAGCGCGTCGAGGACCCGCCGTTCGTGGTCCCGGCGCGACTCGTCGTCTCGGAGTGCCACGACCTCGGTCGGAATCCCGCGCTCGCTCGCGCCGTCGAGAGCGGGCGCGTCGGCGTCGGTCGTCAACACGACCGCCAGCTCGGCCCCGCCGGGCGCGAGGTCGGCGACGTGAAGCAGGTTCCTGCCGCGATTGCCAGCCAGTCCGGCGATTCGAGTCATGGTCGAATCAGCGCCCGCTCCGGCAAAAGAAGTTGCGATTCCAGACCGATTTGTATCCAAGCTCGTGCATATGTCTGGGGGACAGAACGCGATTAATCGGCCTTACTATGCACGAGCTTGGCCTCCCCGACCGACACGCTTTTTGCTCGCGCCCCGGCAGATACGCGCATGAACTCCCTCTACGCGGTCTCGCCGCTCGACGGCCGGTACGCCGACCGAACCGAACCGCTCCGGGCGTACGCCAGCGAGGCCGCGCTCATGCGCGCCCGCGTGCGAGTCGAAGCCGAGTACCTGCTCGCGCTCGCGGACCTCGACGCCACGCCGCTGACGGTCAGCGAGCGCACCCGAACGTACCTCCACAGCCTCTACGAGGACTTCGACGAGTCGGACGCCGAACTGATAAAGCAGATCGAAACCGAGGGGTACGGCGAGTACGAGGCCACCAACCACGACGTGAAGGCCGTCGAGTACTTCGTCCGGGAGCGACTCGACGACCCCCAGCAGGCCCACGTTCGACCGTGGATACACTTCGGGCTGACCAGCGAAGACGTGAACAACCTCGCGTATCGCCTGCTCGTTCGGGACGCGGTCGAGTACGCGCTCGTACCGGAGTTTCGGCGCATCCGGGCCGCCCTCGGCACGCTGGCCGAGGACCACCGCGACGTGCCGATGCTGGCCCGGACCCACGGCCAGCCCGCGACCCCGACCACCTTCGGCAAGGAGATGGCGGTGTTCGCCTCGCGGTTCGACCGGGCGCGGAACCGAGTCGAGGACGCCGTCGACGGGCTACAGGGCAAACTCGCGGGCGCGTCGGGCACCTACGCGGCCCACGTCGCGGCCTACCCCGAGGTCGACTGGCCGGCGTTCGGCCGCGAGTTCGTCGCGGGACTCGGATTCGAGCACGCGCCCCTGACCACGCAGGTCAACCCCTCAGACGACCTCGCCGAACTGTTCGACGCGCTCGGCGCAGTCAACGACGTGTTGCTCGATCTGGATCGGGACGCCTGGCGGTACGTCAGCGACCGCTACCTCGGTCAGGAGGCCGCCGAGGGCGAGACCGGTTCCTCCACGATGCCCCACAAGGTCAACCCCATCGACTTCGAGAACAGCGAGGGCAACCTCTCGAAGGCCAACTCGGACCTCGACTTCCTCGCGGACTACCTCACCAAGTCGCGCCTCCAGCGGGACCTCTCGGACTCGACGGTCAAGCGCAACGTCGGCGCGGCGTTCGCCTACTGCCTGCTGGGGTATCTCAAGCTTCAGGACGGCCTCGACAAGGTGGTCCCGAACGAGGCGGTCATGCGCGAGGACCTCGAATCCACCCCCGAGGTCATCGGCGAGGCCGTCCAGACCATCCTCCGGCGCGAGGGCCACGACGACGCCTACGAGCGCGTCAAGGACCTCTCCCGGGGCCGGCGCGTCGACCTCGACGACTTCCGGGACCTGTTCGCGGACCTCGACGTCGACGAGGGCACCCGCGAGGAACTGCTGGCCCTGACGCCCGCGGGGTACACGGGCGTCGCCGACGAGATGGTCGACGAGTTGGGCGAAGAGTGAGCGCTCGGAGTCGCGTCGACGCGCTGGAACCGAGGTAGCGCTACTCGGTACTGTCCGGACCACGGGAAAGTGAGGAGAGGTACTGATGGCGTCTCGTCAGTCGGGACAATCGTTTTCGCCCTCCGAGAGTGTACGTTTAACCGATGAGTACCACCGCCGATGACCGCCACGAGGAAGGCGTCGAGTTCACCTCCGAGGAGACCCTCGTGACGGCGCGTGACATCGAGACCGGCGTCGCTGGCTCGGGCGAATCGAAGCCGGAAGCGCTCTCCATGCTCGCCGAAGCCCTCGAACTCCACGAAGGCGGTGGTGAACCCATCGAAGACGAAGACGCGTTCCTCCGCGAAATCGGGGTCGACCCCAGCGAGGTCGAGGAAGACGAATCCCCGCCACCGTGGCTCGGTTGAGACCGGATGGCGTACGCCGACTTCGATGGCCGGGAGAGAGTGAAGGCACTCCGGTCGAAACGCTACAAACCCATCGACCGAACGGGCAGCCACGTCAAACTCCGTTCCGAGCATCCGGAAACTGGCGAAGTCCGAATCGTCACGGTACCGTTGACCGACGCGGACCACATCTCCCAGGACACGTACCGGTCTATCGCCGAGCAGTGCGGCGCGGCCGATTTCGGCGAGCGGGTCGCCCGGAACTGCTAATTCTCCGTCCGACGCCCGACGGGACGCCGAAGAGCCTGTCCGTTCGCAGGCGGCTTTCCGCAACTGCGGACTCGACCGGGCGTCGTACTGGTTCGGCACTGAGAACCGAGTGTCACCACCGCACCAGACCGAACAGCGCGCCCACCAGCGCGGCAACCCCGACCAGATACGGCCCGACCGCGTCGAGGACGCCGGCAGTCGCCGCCCCGACGAACGCGACCGCGAGCAGTCCGACCGCGACGCCGAATCCGACCGGCGGCCGCTCCGTTCGGGCGTCGGCGTCGTCCCCCTCGCCGAAGGCGTCGCGTCGCTCGTCGACCATCACGCTCCGAATCGGACGCCGCCGTCAAAAGTTCCCGCGTTCGACGCGAGTCGCGGCGAACGCGTCGGGCCCTCGCACTGCTCGACGTCGGTCACCCGCACAGGGCCGCGAGCGCGTCCGCGAGCATCCCGGCCGCGCGCTCGACCTGGGGGACGCGGACGTACTCGCGGGGCGCGTGGGCCACCGCGCCCTCGTCGTCGGCCAGCGCGCCCGGCCCGAACACCACGGTCGGGGCGACCTGTGCGAAGTACGAGGCCTCGGTCGCGGCCCCGAAGGGCCGCACCCGCCCGGCACCCGCCGCCCGGAGCGCCCCCACGACGTCGGCGTCCTCGGGCGTCTCGAACGCCCGCAGGAACGGGGTCTCGCGCTCGGCGAGGCGCACGTCGACGGTCGCCTCGCTCGGCGTGCGCTCGGCGAGGTGGTCCGCGAGCGCCGCCCGGAAGCCGTCGGCGGTCTCGGGCGGGACGGTCCGGCGGTCGACCACGAACGAGCAGTCGGCGGGCACCTGGTTCGTGGCGGTGCCGCCCTCGACGGTCGTGGGAACCAGCGTGGGCGCGCCCAGCGCGTCGCTCGGGTCGGGCGCGTCCGGTCGGTCGTCGAACGAGTCGAGCGCCGCCAGCGCGTCGGCGGCGGCCCGAACCGCGTTGACGCCCGCCTCGGGTTCGGCGGCGTGGGCGTTCGCGCCGCCCACGGTCACCGCGGCCTGAAATCTGCCCTTCGCGGCGGTACAGACGTCGAGCTCCGTCGGCTCGCCGACGACGACGGCGTCCGGAACCGGGCCGAGGTCGTCCCGGGCGTCGAAGTCGAGCGCGGCCGCACCCGTGGACGCCGTCTCCTCGTCGGGCGTGACCGCGAGGGTGACGCGCCCGCGGTCGACTTCCGCGCCGAGGAACGCCGCCAGCATCGCGGCCAGCGGCCCCTTGGCGTCACACGAACCCCGGCCCCGAATCACGTCTCCCTCCCGCTCGAACTCGACGTGGGGCGGCACGGTGTCGACGTGGGTGTTGAGGACGACGTGGGGTCCCGCGCGGTCCGCCTCCCGGACGGCGAGGGCGTTGCCGGCGTCGTCGACCGCGACCGAGACGTCGGCGGACGCGGCTTCGACCGTTTCGACGAGCAACTCGCGCATCCCGGTCGCGTCCTCGTGGGAGGGCGTCCGGACGGCGGTCTCGAGGAAGTCGACGGGGTCGAAACTCATGCGTGGCGGATTCGGCGGGGTTCGGGCGTCGACGCGAGTTCGCCCGCGAACTCGCGGACCGTCGGGCCGGTCAGGGTCGTCCGTCCGTCCCGGACGCCGACGTCGAGGCGGCCGCCCGGCGGGAACACCGCGACCGACTCGTCGTCGGTCAGTCCGAGCCTGTGGGCGACCACGCCGACGGCGACCGCGCCGGTGCCACACGACCGCGTCTCGCCCTCGACGCCGCGCTCGAAGGTGCGCTGGTCGAACCCGCCGTCGTCCCGGGGCGCGGCCAGCGTGACGTTCGCGCCCTCCGGGAAGACCTCGGCGTGACGGAGCGCTGGCGCGACCGCGTCGAGGTCGACGGCGTCCACGTCGTCGACGAACGCGACCGCGTGCGGGACGCCGGTGTTCACCGCGGTCACCGCGAGGTCCGGGGCGTCCTCGCCGGCGACGACCTCCTCGACCAGCGGCTCGTCGCGGGCGAGCGGAACGTCCTCGGGCGCGAACGAGGCTCGACCCATCTCGATGGTCACGGCGTCGTCGCGGACCTCGGCGCGGCGAGTCCCGGCCTGCGTGTCGAGCATGATGGCGTCCGCGCCCGTGCGCTCGGCGGCCCATCTGGCGGCACACCGCGCGCCGTTGCCACACATCGCGGCGGTCGAGCCGTCGGGCTGGACCAGCGTCATCACCGCGCGGGGCGGCGAGAACTGGGCTTCGAGCGCGAGGAACAGGACGCCGTCCGCGCCCACGCCCTCGGCCGGGTCACACACCTCGCGGGCGAACGCCGCCCGGTCGGGGACGTACTCGTCGGCGTCCACGACCACGAAGTCGTTGTCGGTGCCGTGGTACTTCTCGTACGCGACGGTCATCGATCCACCTCCTGTTCTACCCGCACGACGTCCGCGACCGTCTCGCGCCGCCGGGCCAGCGAGGCCGTCCCGCCGTCGAGGACGACCGACGCCGGCCGGGGCCGAGAGTTGTAGTGGCTCGCCATCTCGTAGCCGTAGGCTCCGGCGTTGCCAACCGCGAGCAGGTCGCCCCGCTCGGGGTCGGGCAGCCAGTGGTCGCCGAAGGAGTCGGCGCTCTCGCAGACGGGCCCGGCGACGGTCACCTCGCGCTCGGGGCGACCGACCGCGTCGCCGCGTCCGTCCGCCCCGGCGTCGACGCTCCCGTCCGCGCCGGCGTCGGCCGAGACGTTCCGGACCTCGTGGTGGGCGTCGTAGATGGCGGGCCGAGCGAGCGCGGTCATCCCCGCGTCGACCCCCGCGACGACGCCCGAGGGCACGTCCTTGACCGTGTTGACCTCGGTCAGCAGGACCCCGGCGTCGGCCACGAGGTAGCGGCCGGGTTCGACCGCGAGCGCTGCGTCGACCTCGCCCAGCGCCTCGCGGGTCGCGGCCGCGACCGCCCCGAGGTCGAGCGGGTCGTCCTCGGGTCGGTAGGGGACGCCGAAGCCGCCGCCGACGTCGACGAACTCGAGGGACGCGCCGCGCGCGGTCACGTCCCGCGCGAGCTCGCCCATCCGCGAGACGAGTTCCCGATGGGTCGAGAGGTCCTCGCCCGAGATGCCGCTGCCGGCGTGGGCGTGGAGACCCACGAGGTCGAATCGCTCGCTCGCGTCGACCGCCACCTCGGCGGCGCGGTCGTAGGGCACGCCGAACTTGGCGTCCGCGCCGGTCGCGACCTTCTCGTGGTGGCCCGCGCCCACGCCCGGATTGACCCGGACGCATATCCGCCCGTCGTAGCCACGCTCGGCGAGGCGGTCGAGGGTGTCGACCGCGCCCGCCGTGACGGTGAGGTCGGGGTGCTCGTCGGCGAACTCGACCGCGGCGTCGAGGTCACGTGCCGGCGGGTTGACCGCGGTGTAGTGGACGCGCTCGGCCGGGACGCCAGCGCTCGGCTCGTCGCTTTCGGCCGGCGAATTCCGGGCGCGCCGGGCCTCGCCGGCGTTCAGGGCTCGCGCCAACTCGCCCGCCGACGCGCACTCGACGCCCGCGCCCTCGTCGGCGAGGGCCTCGAGGACGGGTCGGGCCGCGTTGGCCTTCGCGGCGTAGAAGATTTCGGCGTCGGGGAAGGCGTCGGCCATCCGGCGGTAGTTCTGCCGTGCGCGGTCGAGGTCGAGGACGTAGAGGGGCGCGCCGTACTCGGCGGCGAGGTCGGCGAGCCGGTCGGCCGACCAGTCGCCGAGCCGTCGTACCGGCGGATTCTGTCCGGAGTCGCCGGCCTCGCCACCGTCGGTAGTTCGGGCGCTCATTCTCGCAACGCCTCCTCTCGCTCGACGCCGGCCATCGTGGTCTCTTCGAGGTCCATCGCGACCACGGCGGGCTTGTACGCCCCGCCGTCGAACAGGTCGTGATCGCCGACCGACGACTCCACGAACCGGGTGAACGCCCGGCGCTCGGGCGGGAGTCGACCGTAGAGGACCTCCTCCTCGACGAGGTCGTACACCGGAATCCGGGGCGTGAGCAGGGTGTTCTCGGCGACCACCGAGTTCTCCCCGACCACGAACCCCGAGGTGACCCGACAGCCAGCGCCCAGCGACGCGCCGTCCTCCACGACGACCGGCGCGTCCTCGACGGGTTCGAGGACGCCGCCGATCAGGGTGTTCGCGCCAAGCTTGACGTTCGCGCCGATTTGGGCGCACGACCCCACCGTGTCGCACGAATCCACGAGCGCGCCGTCGCCGACGTGCGCGCCGATATTTACGAAGCTCGGACTCATCAGGATGGCGTCCGCACCGACGTAGGCACCGCGCCGCAGGACCGTCCCGTCGGGCGTGTTGCGCGTCCCGCGCCCGGGCAAGTCGGCCGTCTCCCGCAGCGGCAGGACGTCGTGGTAGGTCACGTCGCCGTACTCCCGGCCGACGATGTCCCGGAGGCCGAAGGTGAGCAAAATGGCCTGCTTGACCCACTCGTTGGCCTCCCACGACCCGTCGCGCTTCTCGGCCGCCCGAACCTCGCCGGTCTCGAGCGCGTCGAGGAACGCGTCGAGCGTCGAGAGTTCGCCGGCTTCCGCGTCCTCGGCGGTCAGTACTCCCTCGTCGTATCGGTGCCACATGCCCCGTATCTCGGATTCCAGGCTCATCGGTCGCTCCCTCCGCGTTCGTCGGTCGCGTCGCGTTCGTCGGTCGCCTCGGCGTCCGCGCTCACCGCGTCCGCGAACTCGTACCGGCCGGGGTCGCGGCCCGCCAACCAGACCGCGGCGTCGAGCGCGCCCTCGGCGAACACGCCCCGGTCCTCGGCCCGGTGGGTCAGTCGCACTTCCTCGTGGTTGCCCGCGAGCAACACCTCGTGTTCGCCGGTTATCGACCCGGCGCGGCGGGCGTGGACGCCGACTTCGCCCGCCGCGCGCGGGGCCTCGCCCTCGCGGCCGTGGACGCGCTCGGGGTCGTCGGGTCGGGCGTCCTCGACGGTCTCCAGAATCGTCTTCGCGGTGCCGCTCGGGGCGTCGCGCTTCCGGTTGTGGTGGGTCTCGGTCACCTCGACGTCGTAGCCGGGGAGGTCGGCCACGGCCGACTCGACCGCCGACACCAGCGCGTGGACGCCCCGGCCGAAGTTCGCGGCCTTCAGGACGGGCGCGCGCTCGGCCGACTCCCGGAGGGCCTGCTCGCCCTCGTCGTCGAACCCCGTGGTGCCGACCACGCTGGCGACGCCCGCCTCGGCGGCGGCCGCGACGTACTCGACGCTGCTCGCCGGGCCGGTGAAGTCCACCAGCGCGTCGGGGTCGCGCTCGGCGAGCAGTCGGTCGAGGTCGCGCGCGGGTTCGACCGGGACGGCGTCGAGGTCGCGCGCGTCCTCGCGGTCGCTCGCATCGCGTGCGACCGCGAACGCGACCGAGACGTCCTCGCGGTCGCTCGCGGCGTCGAGTACCGCGCGGCCCATTCGCCCGGTCGCCCCGGTGACTGCGAGGTCTACGCCCATGGGTTTCGCTCCGCACGTAGTCGATTCATGGTCGTACCTCAGTCGGTTCGTCCGATAACTCGCCGAGGATACCCGCAAGTTCTGCGCGGTGCTCCTCGGCGAGTCGGGTCAGCGGCGACCGGAGGTGGCCCGGCCCGTAGCCCCGAATCGCCATCGCCTCCTTGACCGGGATGGGGTTGGTCTCGACGAACAGCGCGCGGAACAGGGGCGCGAGTTCCTCGTGAATCTCGCGGGCCTCGCCGAACTCGCCCGACCGCGCGGCCTCGACCAGCGCGGCGGTGCGCTCGGGTTCGACGTTGGCGGCCACGCTGATGGCCCCCGTCGCGCCCAGCGAGAGCATCGGGAGCGTGAGGTAGTCGTCGCCCGACAGCACCGAAAAGGCCTCGTCGCGGGTGCGCTCTATCACCTCGCCGATTCGGGCGAGGTCGCCGCTCGCGGCCTTGTAGCCAACGACGTTCTCGTGGCGGGCCAGCGAGGCGGCGGTCTCGACCGCGATGTTGCGCCCGGTGCGCGAGGGGACGTTGTAGATAATCTGGGGCAGGTCCACCTCGTCGGCGACGGTCCGGTAGTGGCGCTCCATTCCCTCGGGCTCGGGCTTGTTGTAGTACGGCGAGATGAGCAACAGGGCGTCGGCCCCGGCGTCGGCCGACCGCCGGGCGAGTTCGAGCGCCTCGCGGGTGTTGTTGCTCCCCGCGCCCGCGACGACGGGCACGTCGACCGCCTCGGCGACCGCCTCGACCACTGCGACGTGTTCGTCGTGGTCGAGGGTCGCGCTCTCGCCGGTCGAGCCGACCGGGACGAGGCCGTCGACCCCGGCGTCTTCGAGGCGCTGGGCGTCGTCGCGGAGCTGTTCGAAGTCGATGCTGTCGTCGGGTCGGAACGGGGTCGTCATCGCGGGATAGACCCCGGCGAAGGGTTCGTCGGTAGCTGTCATCGGTGTGGGTTGTGGGAAACGCCGGACGCTGGTGGAGTGGTGATACAGAACGAGGACGGCCCGCGACGGGTGTGCCACGCCCGCCGGGGACCACCGTCTACCGGAATTTTGTGCGTTTCCGCCCGGCAAAACCGACCGACCCGCCGCTGGTCGCGCTCGCGCGACCGACTGCGGCGGCGTCGGAGTGCATGTACAGTTCTGATTCGTGCCGGCACTTAACTCTTTGTCTTCGAATCTCGGTCGTCGTTCGGGGACACGGTTCGACTCGGTCGCGCTTCGCCGAGCGCGGGCGGGGCACACTGACTCGGTTTTTCACGGTCGGCGCGCGCTGGCGCGACCCGTCAGTGGTCGCCCCAACGCGTGCGAGGGAGGCGAGCGCGTTTAGGCGCTCGCCGAGGCTGGGGAGGGGTGAGGCCCGCCGTCGCGGTGCGGGTGCGGGTGCGGGGCTGTGCGGCTGTGGTGCTGTCCCCTCGGTGGACTGAAAGGGCGAGGCGGGCTCGCGCAACGCTTGGTCGCCTCAGCGTGGCAACTATTTCGCGGCTCGGGCGGTGTGGAGAGAGCCGCGAAATATCCCGCTGAGCGACCGCGAGCGCGCCGAGGGCTTTCGAGGAGTTGGTTGCAGTCCTGTTGTCACAGAGCGCGCCGAGGGCGTTCGAGGCTGTGATTGCGGTTCAAGCGTTGTCACAGAGCGGTCCCAGGGCGGTCGGCGAGTCCACCGTAAACGAGGAGCTTTATCCTTCGGCCCGCCAAAGCCGCGACCGATGCTCGTCCTCGGAGACGCCCACGCCGACGACCCCGCCCGGCGACGCGCGCTGTTCGCCGCCTACCGGGCCGCCGACGCCGACGTCGCGCTCCAGCTCGGCGACCTGCTCTGTTACGACCTGCCGATTCCGACCTACTTCGTCGCCGGCAACAACGAGGACTTCGACGTGGTCGAGGCGCTCCGGCACGGCCGCGTCGAGAGCTCCGACGTCGACGGCGTCACCCTGCTGGCGGGCGACGTCGTCGAAATCGAGGGCCTTCGAGTCGCGGGACTGTCGGGCAACTTCGCGCCGACCCAGTTCGAGCGCCCCCGGCCGAACCTGCAGGGCGAGCGCAGGCGACACTTCGTCCGCGACGACGTGGAGGCGGCCAAGCAGCTCTCGGACGTCGACGTGCTGTTGACTCACGAGGCACCCCACGGGCTGCCCGTCACCGAGTCCTACGAGGTGGGCTGTGAGCACGTCGACGAACTCCTCGACGCGCTCGACCCCGACCTCTGTCTGGTCGGCCACCACCACGAACACGCCGAGACGACGTACGGCGACACCCGCGTCGTCGGCCTCGCGCCGGCGTGGGAGCGCTACTACGAACTCGACCCCGAGACGCTCGAACTGACCAGCCAGCCGACGCCCGAGGCGTAGGTCGCCCCAGCGCGCCGGTGGCCGGTACGGGGCCGGGGGTCAGGTCAGTCGGCGGCCTCGACCAGCGCCTCGCGGCGCTCGACCGTCGAGCGATTCGACACCGCGTCCTTCTCGACGGACACCACGTCGTCGGCGGCCGCGACCAGTTCGTCGTCGTGGCTCACGACGAGTATCTGCTCGACGCCGAGGTCCCGCATCGAGTTCACGAGCTCCGCCAGTTGCGAGACGTGGCCCGAATCGAGGAACACGGTCGGCTCGTCGAGGATGAGCGGCGGCATCGGCGCGGTCCCCTCGATGCCCTCCGAGAGCAGCCGGTAGATGGCACACCGGAGGCTGAGGTTGAACAGCGCGCGCTCGCCGCCCGACAACTGCTCGGGGTCGAGCGGTTCGCCGTCCTTCTGGTAGACGGTGAGCTCGTACTCGCCGTCGAGTTCGATGCGCGCGTACGAGTCGTTCTGGTAGACGAGCTCGAACACGTCGTTGAGCATCGCCTCCAATTGCTCGACGTTGCGCTGGCGCAGGTCCGCCCGGAGGTCGCCGTACATCTCCTGGAGGTCGGCGGCCTCCTCGCGCAGCGATTCGAGCGCGTCGACGCGCTCGGCGAGATTCGCCCGGCGCTCGCGCAGATTCTCCAGCTGGCGTATCTCGCCCTCGACGCCGCCGATCGCGCCCTGCAGGTCGTCGCGCTTCTCCCGGAGTTCGCTCAGTTTGACCTCGACCTTTTCGAGGTACGCCTCGGCCTCCCGTTTGTCCTCGCGGGCCGACTCGACGGCGTTCTCGTCGTAGCTCTCCCGGAGGTCGGCCCGGCGCTCGCGCTTGTCGGCCAGCCGGTCGCGCCGCAGGTCGTTCTGCTCGTCGAGGGTCGCGCGCTTCTCGCGGCGGCGCTCGACCTCGTCCTCGGCGTCGGCGACCGCCTCGCGTCGCTCCCGAATCTCGGTCAGTCGCTCGCGCTCGGCGGCGAGTGCCTCGCGCTCGGATTCGAGTTCTTCCACGCGGCGTTCGGCGTCTTCGGCCTTCTCTCGGAGGTCGGCGGCGTCCCCGCGCTTGTCCTCGGCCTCGGCGGCGAGGTCGGCGGCCTCCTCGCGGAGCTGTTCGGCCTCGGCGCGCTTCTCGGCGACCGTCTCCTCCCTGTCCGCGACCGACTGTTCGGCCAGCTCGCGGTTCTCGCGCAGGTTCCCGACCTCGCGCTCGGCCTCGACGAGGGTTTCGGCCGTCTCGACCGCGTCGGCGGCCGCCTCGCGCTCCGCCCGGAGGTCGTCGAGTTCGGCTTCGAGTTCGGCCACGCGCTCGCGGTCCTCCTCTACGGTGTCGACGTGCGGGGAGTCCTCGACCGGCTGGCCGCACTCGGGGCACTTGCCCTCGGCCAGCAGCGCCTCGGCCTCCTCGACGCTGTCGCGGGCGCTCTTCAGGTCGGCCTTCACGTCCTCGACGCGGCTCCGGAGGTCGTCGCGCTCCTCGCGGCAGTCGGCGAGGTGCGCCTCCGCGTCGCCGAACTCGACGGGCTCGTCCTCGAACTTCGCCCGCTCGGTCTCGATGCGGTCGTCCAGTTCGTCGCGTCGCTCGCGCCGGCGTTCGAGGTCGTCGGCCGCGTCGTCGGCTTCGGCCGCCAGCGCGTCGGCGCGCTCGCGCTTCTGCTCGGCGCGCGCTTCGAGTTCGTCGATTCGGTCGCTCAGGTTCTCGACCTGCGTGTCGAACCGCTCGGCCCGCTTCTCGGCGTCGTTCAACTCCGACCGGAGGTCGTCGTCCTCGGCGTCGAGTTCGTCGAGTCGGGCGTCGATAGCGCCCTCGTCGGCCGAGTCGAGCCCGGTTTCGGCCACCTTCTCGTCGACCTCGCGTTCGAGGTCGTCGATTCGCTCGCGGAGCTCCCCGATTCGCTCGCGATGGTCGGTCCGCTCGCGCTCGGTTTCGGAGATTTCGGTCTCCAGCTCGTCTATCTCCTCGGCCAGCGTCTCCAGCTCTTCGCGCTTGTCCTCGTACTCCTCCAGCACCTCGATTGCCTGCTCGCGGGTCTCGCGGGCGGTCTCCTCGTTGTCCTCGAAGCGGTCGATTTCGCTCTCGACGCCCTTGCGGTCGGACTTGAGTTCGTTCAGGCGCGCGTGGAGGTCCGCGTCCTCCTTGGCCTCGATCTGGGAGTCGAGTTCCGAGAGGCTACCGCGTCGGTCGTCCAGCACCGACTTGACTCCGAGTCGGGCGTCGCTGGCCCGCTCGCGGTACTCCTCTAACGTGCCCAGTTGGAGCAGGTCGTCTATCATGTCCTGGCGCTGGGACGGGCTGGCGTTGATGAGCTTGTTGACCTCGCCCTGCCGGACGTACGCGCAGTTGACGAACGCCTCCGAGTCCATCCGGAACAGTTCGGCCACCTCGGCGCGCACGTCGCGTGCGCCCTCCACGGTGTCGTCGGGGGTCTCCAGCACGCACTCGGCCGTCGTGGCGCGCTCGCCGGTCGCCCGGACGCGCCGTCGGACGTGGTAGTCGCCGCCGTCGTGGGTGAACCACAGCTCCACGATGGCCTCCTCCTCGCCGATGGTCACCACGTCGTCGAGCGTGCGGTCGAGCGCGGTCGCGCCGTACAGCCCGAAGAAACACGCCTCCAGCAGCGAGGACTTGCCGCTGCCGTTCAGCCCGTGGATGACGGTCACGCCGGGGTCGAGCCGCAGGTCGGCGTCGGCGTAGCACTTGAAGTTCCGAAGCCGGACGCGGTCGAACTTCATTGGTACTCCTCCAGCGTGGCCACGTCGTCCGCGTCGGTCGGGTCGTCCGACGCCGACTCGTCGTCGGTCGGCCCCTCCGGGGTGGCGTCCTCGGGTGACGGGTCGTCGGGCGCGGACCCGTCGTCGGGCGCGGACTCGAACGCGTCGAGGTCGCCGTCCGCGACCAGTTCGTCCACCCGGTTTTGGACCGACTCGCGCACGTTCGCGTCGGCTACCTTGCTCGCGCGGACGGTCTCGTCGATGCCCCGCGCGGCCTCGCTCAGGCCGAGGTCGCGGACGCGCTCGCGGACGGCCTCGTCGGGGTCGGCGAACGACACGTCGACGCTCTCGTCGTCGTCGTCGACCTCGCGGCGGTCGGTTACGCGGGCGACCAGCGCGCCCCGTTCGAGCGCGAACTCCTCGACGCGGGCGGGCGTGACCCGCTCGCCCTCGCCGTCTACCTCCACGATTACGACCGCGTCGTCGAGGTCCCGCTCCCGGAGTTTCTCGCGGACGCGCTCGATTCCCTCGTCGTCGGCGAGGTCGACCGAGACGAACGCGAACTCGCGGGTCGCGTCGAGCCCCCGGCGGGTGATGGACGCCCCGTCGTCGAAGGTCACGATGTTGTACCCCCGCTCGTCGCGCTCGGTCGCGCTGCATCGCTCGGTCGACCCGCAGTAGGTGACCCACGCGTCGGCGACCTCCGTCTTGCCGGGGTCGTGGTTGTCGCCCAGCAGCATCGCGTCGAAGTCGACGGTGGCCTCGGTCAGCACGGTCTCGGCGTCCCAGTCGCCCAGATCGAACGGCTGGAACAGCCCGTGGCTCACCAGCGCGGCGTGGTCGGCGTCGTGGGGCGCGAACTCGTAGTCGAGGTCGTCGCGCTTGGACTTCGGGACGTGGTCGAGCCCGTAGAAGGCGGTCTCGCCCACCCGAACCGGCTCGTCGCCGAGTCGCGTGGCCAGTCCGAGCGTCTCGAAGAGGTCGAGCCACTGGCGACCCCGCGTGCCCTCGTGGTTGCCGACGATGGCGAGGAACGGTATGTCGGCGTCCCTGAGTCGGCCGAGGATGGAGATGGTGGCGTGGAGGGCGTCGAGGTCGGGCCGGCTGTCGTGGAACAGGTCGCCGGCGTGGATTACGGCGTCGACGTCGTCCGCGATGGCGTCGTCGACGACCTGCTCGAACGCCCGTCGGAAGTCGGCGCGTCGCTCGGGGGAGTGGTACTGCCGATACCCGAGGTGGGTGTCCCCCGTGTGAATCACCCGTGTCATCGTCCCGTGGTTGGCGTCGGCCCCCTAAAGTCGTTCCGCGACACTCGTCGCGGCCCCGAGGCCGGGTCGACGGAATTACTTTCGGGAATACGGAGACCGCGCGGAAACTGCCCTCACGGTTCTTTTTAGAGCCGACACACCGCGAATGTAGCTGTAGCGTACTCATAAGTTATAGACATTCTATGGAGATAGTGCAACCAGCTTACCGAAAATGCCCTCCTCATGTATGGGAAAGAGTTATATGCCTCTCCCGCATATTTTGTAATGGATTATGACTGGGTACTACGACATCGTCCTCGGACTCATCCCGCTTTCACTCGTCGGTGTAACTGCCGTGCTGAGCGCCGTCGGCTTCTCGGTGACCTCGGCCGTCCCGGTCGCGGCGACGATTCCGGTCGCGCTCATCGGCCACGCACTGTTCGTGAACGGTCCGGTCGAGGACTCCCAGTCGTCGCCCGACGCCGTCGACTCGTCGGCCGCGTCGTTCGAGCCGGCGGACTGACTCGGCCCGGTCGCTCTCTCGGCGCTTTCTCCCGATTTTCCGGCACCGTAGCGCGATTCCGTCGTTCGCTCGACAGTCCCCGACTCGCGGGACGGATTCGACCCCTGCGTGGCTTGCACCTAGCTATCAAATCGAAAGACATTATGCAATACCTACCAATGTTCCCGCATGGACTGGGCCTTCAGAGTCCGGAAGGACGTCCCGCCGTGGGTGATGAAGCTCGTACTGCTCGTCGGCATCCTGCTGATCGCTGGTCTCCAGCAGTTCGGCGTCCTGTCGTGAGAGTTCGGCCCCGGATTTCGGCGGCGCGAAGGTTCTCCCGATGCCGACAGCCACGAAACGGAACGCTTCCGACGAGCGGTCGCCGAACAGTTAACTGCGCGACCTCCGATTGGCCGACCATGGAGCTCCTGTCCGAGCAGACCGAGCGGTTCGTCCGCGCGATGGTGCCCGACCGCGACGACGTTCTCCGGGAGATGGAGGCCCACGGCGAGGAGACGGGCTTTCCCACCGTCGGCCCCGAGGTCGGGGCCTTCCTCCGGCTCGCCGCCCGGATGGTCGACGCCGAGCGCGTGTTCGAGTTCGGGTCGGGCTTCGGCTACTCGGCCTACTGGTTCGCCGGGGCGTTGCCCGACGACGGCGAAATCGTGCTGACCGAACACGACCCCGACGAACTCGACGAGGCCCGCGATTTTCTGGCGCGGGGCGGGTACGCCGACCTCGCGGTCTTCGAGGACGGCGACGCCCTCGAAACTGTCGAACGTCACGACGGTCCCTTCGACGTCGTACTGGTCGACTGCCACAAGGAGGGTTACCCCGACGCGCTCGACGCGGTGCGCGGGAAGGTGGCCGAGGGCGGAATCCTCGTCGCCGACAACGCGATGCACAGCGGGATTCAGGACTTCGAGACCATCCTCGACGTTATCGAGGGCGGCGACCCCGACGACGTGGACGACCAGAGCCGGGGCATCGCCGACTACCTGGTCGAGGTCCGGGACAGCGACGAGTTCGAGACCGCCGCGATTCCGCTCGGTGAGGGGCTCGCAGTGAGCTACCGCCGGTAGGTGAGGGTAGGCGACTGCCGGACGTGGAACGGAGTGCAGCGTCGACGTTCCGACCGCTGGGGCATGGGAAGATATTTACCGGTCTCGTCGCTACCCCGACACGACAGGCCCCCGCGACCCCTCCATCGCGGGCGACCCACAGACAGATGTCACCGACACCCACGAGCAACCAGTCCCGTCCCGGTTCCCGACGACGCCGACGCTCCCCGCGCTCGCCGCTCGACCCGCGGGAGGTGTCGGTCCGTCGATGAGCGCGCTCGAAACCCTACAGGGGGCGCTCTCGGGTGCGTTCCTCCGGCCGCTGGGGCTGGCCGCGCTCGCGGCCGCGATACCGATTTTGCTCCTCTACCTGCGAAAGCCCGACCCCACGACCGTCGCGTTCCCGGCGGTCGAGTTCCTGCTGGGCGACAGCGACGAGCGCACCCAGCGTCCCGCCTTCCGACGGCTCCGGCGGAGCGCGCTCCTGGTACTCCAGTTGCTCGCGGTCGCCGCGCTCGCCGTCTCGCTGGCCGCGCCGTACGTCCCCGTCTCCGAACAGCGGACCGTCGAGGAGACCGTGGTCGTCGTCGACCGGAGCGCGAGCATGGCGACCCAGTCCGACGGCGCGACCAGGTTCGACCGGGCGGTCGCGGCCGCCACCGAACAGGTCTCGGACGAGACCTCGGTCGTCGTCGCGGGCGGCGAGACGACCGTCAGCGCTCGGCGCGTCCCCGCCGCCGAGGCCCGCGAGACCCTCGACGGCCTCCGTGTCACGGGCGCGCCGGGCGACCTGTCGAGCGCAATCGAGCGCGCGACGGCCGTGGCGGGCGCGGACGCTCGGCTCGTCGTCCTCAGCGACTTCGCGAGCGACGACGACTGGCGGACCGCCGTCTCGGCGGCCCGCGCTCGCGGTCTCTCGGTGTCGCTCCGGCAGTTCGCGGCCGGCGGGTCGGGAAACGTCGGTATCGTGGACCGGTCGTTCAACGACGGCACGGTGTCGGTCCGGGTCGAGAACTTCGACGACGCGCCGGCCGAGCGTCGGGTCGAACTCGGCGACGCCTCGCGGTCGCTGGCGCTCGCCCCCGGCGAGGTCGGGCAGGTCACGCTTCCCGTCCCGGCCGGCGGCGGCACGCTCCGGCTGACGCCCGGCGACTCGCTGCCCGTCGACGACTCGGTGCCGGTCGCCGCGCCCGCCGACCCCACGGTCGACGTGCTGGTCGTGACCAACGAGGACAACCGCGAACTCGTGACCGCGCTGTCGGTCGTCGAGTCGACCGACGTGACGGTCGCCAACCCGCCGGCGTCGGTGTCGGGCGAGTACGACGTGGTGGTGTTCGGCGGGGTCGAACCCGGCCGCCTGCTCGACGGCACCCGGCAGGTCGCCCGCGAGACGCTCTCGCGGGGCGGCGGCGTCGTGATTCAGGCCCAGTCGAACCTCTCGGCGGTCGGCTACGGCGACCTGCTCCCGGTCGAACCCACCGGCGTCGAGACCGACCCGTCCGTCGGCCAACCCGCCGACGGCCCGCTCACCGAAGGCATCACCTTCCCCGCGCCGGCGTCGACCGTCGGGGCCGACCTCCGGACCGGCGAGGCGCTCGTCCGGACGGGCAACGGGACGCCGCTGGTCGCGACCGCCGACGTTGCGGGCGGACGGGTCCTCTACTACGGCTATCCCGCCAACGACTCGACGTTCGCGCGCAACTACCGGTATCCGGTGTTCTGGAAGCGCGCGGTGTTCGAACTCACCGGCCGCCAGTCGCTCGACGAACGCAACCGTCGGACCGGCGACCGGCTCGGGTTCGGCGAGTCCACGACCGTCGAGACGCCGGCCGGCACTCGCGAGGCGGCGTCGGTCGCGCTCGACCGGGTGGGCTTCTACGAGGCCGACGGCCAGCGGTACGGCGCGTCGCTGTCGGACCGCGCGGAGTCGAACGTGACCGCCCCTTCGATTGCCGGGGACGGGTCGACGGGCGGGAACGCCACGTCCGAGTCCCGGACCGTCCCGCTCGCGCTCACGCCGCTCGCCGCCGGACTCGCGGGCCTGGTCGCGCTGGCCGAACTGGCCTTCCTGCGCTACCGGGGTGACCTCTGATGGCGCTCGCAGGCGGCCTTGCGGTGCCCGGAGTCGACGCCTCGGTCGCGTTCGCCCGCCCCGCCGTGCTGGCGGCGCTCCCGGTCGGGGCGGCCGCCCTCTGGGTGCTGCTGTTCTCCCGGCGGGGCGGCGAGGCGAGCGACGCCGGCGGGGAATCGGAGCCCGACGCCGCCGGCCCGGTCGCGAGTCGGCGCGCCCGCTGGGCGCTGTACGCCAGCCGGCTCGCGGTCGTGGCGTGTCTCGTGGTCGCGGCCGCCGGCCCCGCGACCGTCGCCACCGAGACCACGGCCGGCGACCCGCAGGTGACGATGGTCGGCGACGAGTCGGCCAGCATGGGCGTGTACGACCCGGTCGCAGACGACCTCGAAACCGCCCTCGAGGACGAGGGCGTCGCGGTCGAGCGCGTCACCGCCGGCTCGGGCAACCGCTCTCGGCTCGGCGAGGGGCTGGTCGCCAACCTCCGGTCGAACGGGAGCCTGCTGGTGGTCTCGGACGGGCAAGTGACGGGCGGGCCGTCGCTGGCCCGCGCGGCCGATTTGGCGGACTCGCTGAACGCCACGGTCAACCGGGTCGACCTCTCGGCGAACCGGAGCGACGCCCGCGTGACCGTCTCCGGCCCCGCGAAGGCCAGCGTCGGCGTCGAGACCGAGTTCGGCGTCCGGGTCGCGGGCGTCGAGGACGCGCCCGACGACGCCGAGGTGACGGTGTCGGTCGACGGCGAGCGGGTCGAGGCCCGGACGGTGCCCGACGGCGGGGCGTTCACCGTCTCGCACAACTTCTCGTCGGTCGGCCCCCACCGCGTGACGGCCCGCCTCGCCGGCGGGGACGCGTTCGCCGTCAACGACGTCTACTACAAGAGCGTACAGGTGGTCGAGCGGCCCGAGGTGCTGTACGTCGCCCGGGGCGACTACCCGCTCGAAGACTACCTCTCGGAGCTGTACGACGTGACCCGCGCCGAGTCGGTGCCCGAGGAGTTAGACGACTACTACGCGGTCGTGGTCCAGGACGTGGCCGCCCCGGACGTCGGCTCGGTCGGCGCGCTACAGGAGTTCGTCGTCGGCGGCGGCGGACTGGTGGTCGCGGGCGGCGAGAACGCCTACGAGAACGGCGGGTACGAGAACGCCCGGCTGTCGTCGCTGCTCCCGGTCAGCGTCGGCGGCTCCTCGGGGCGAGAGGCCAGCATCGCGCTCGCGGTCGACGTCTCGGGCAGCGCCCGGTCGGGGATGCGCGTCCAGAAGGCGCTCGCGCTCGACGTGCTCTCGCAACTGGGCGACCGCAACCGGGTCGGGCTAGTCGGGTTCAATCAGGACGCCTACCGCGTGGCCGACCTCGCACCCCTGTCGGACTCGCGGAGCGACCTCCAGGAGCAGATTCGGAGCCTCCAGAGCGGCGGCGGCACCGACCTCTCGGCCGGACTGCTGGGCGCGGCCGAAGCGCTGGGCGGGGAGGGCGGCACCGTGGTCCTGCTCAGCGACGGCCGCGACGACGCCGAGCGAGCCTTCGCCGCCGCCGAGCGCCTCGCCGAGCGCGACGTCCGCGTCGTCACGGTGGGGGTCGGCGACGTCGACGCCGAGGTGCTGCGAGGCGTCGCCGAGCGGACCGGCGGGTCGTACCTGCCGGCCGACGAGACCAACCGGCTCCGGGTCCAGTTCGGCGGCCCGAACCGCCAGTACCGCGGCGACCACGCCGTGGTCGTCGACGACGGCCACTTCGTGACCGGGGGCGTCGAACCCGCCGCGTCGCTGCCCGGCGCGAACGAGGTGAGCGTCAAGGAGGGCGCTCGCCTGCTGGTCGCGACCGGCTACGGCGCGCCAGCGCTCTCGACGTGGCGGTTCGGCCTCGGCCGGGTCGCCGCCATCACCGCCTACGGCGCGGACGGCAGCCTCGGCGACCTCCGGACCCGCCCGGACTCGCTGTTGCTCTCGCGGTCGGTCAACTGGGCCATCGGCGACCCCCAGCGCAAGGCGGCCGGGGTCGTCTCCGCGCCCGACACGCGCGTCGGCGAGCCGACCACCGTGGTCTACGCGGGCGAGAGCCCGCCGGCGGTCGAGAACGGGAGCGAGAGCCTGTCGTTCTCGCCCGTCGGCGAGTCGCGCTACGAGGCCCGGGTGACCCCGACCGAGTCGGGCTACCGGGCGGTGCTGGGAAGCTCGTACGCCGTCAACTACTCCGCGGAGTACGCCGCCCTCGGCGTCTCCGCGGACCTCGACCGGGCGGTCGAGCGGACCGGCGGCCGGACGTTCGCGAGCGACGAGTCGGCCGCCATCGCGGCGGCGGTCACGCGCCAGACGACCCACGCCCGCACGATAGAGCGGTCGTGGGACTGGGCGTTCCTCGTGGGCGCGCTCGTCGTCTACGTCCTCGAGGTCTGCGCGCGGCGGCTCCGCCGCCACCGAAACCAGGAGGTGATTCCGTGAGTCACATCGGCACGACCATCAACGTCGCGCTGGCGCTGTTCGTGGCGCTGTCGGGCGTCGGCATCGTCGGCACGACCCTCTACTACCAGGAGTCGGTCGAACAGCTCCGCTCGCAGAACCAACAGCTCGCCGACCGGGGCGAGGAGCTGTCGTCGGAACTCGACGACCGCGAGCGCCGCATCGACGAACTGAACGAGACCCTCGCGTCGGTCAACGAGACGCTCGAGACCAGACGCGAGGACGTCGCGGAGGTCTCTGACCGGCTCCGGGCGACCGAGCGACGGCTCAACGCGACCCGCCAACAGCTCAACGAGACCGAGGCCGAGCTCGGCCGGGCGAACGACCGGGTGGAGTCGCTCCGCGAGCAGGTGTCCGAACTGGAGGAGCGCCGCGACGAACTGGCCGAGCGCCGCGACCAACTCGAATCGGAACTCGAACGCGCCCGCGATATCAGCGACGAGCTCAACGAGACCCTAGAGCGGCGAAACGAGCTACTCGACCGGCGAAACGAGACGCTCGACGAGAAGAACGAGACCCTCGACAGGCGCGACCGGCTGCTCGACCGGAAGAACCGGACCATCGCGGACCTCCGGGAGCGAATCGAGGAGCTCGAACGCGAGTCGGAGGAGCAATGACCGGGGACGAGCCGAGCGAGCGCGACGGAAGCGGTCCGACGGGACGCGACGAGGGCGTTCCGGCCGGGAGCGCCGACAGTCGGGACGGGCCGGACCCGGACGGCCGACCCGAAGTCGACGAGACGTGGGGCGGGACCGGCGGCCCGAACCAGGCTGTTGGCGAATCGAGCGACGACCCGGACGAGCCGGTCCACAGCGGCGGCGCGGCTGGCGACGACGGCCGGGTTCCGGACGACCCGGCCGAGGCGAAGGCGGGCGACGCGCGAGCCGACGACGTCCGGAGCGCGCTCGCGGAGGTACGCCGCGAGCAGTACAAGGTCGCGGTCGTCCACGCCAGCCTCGAAGCCGCGTGTCTCGCGCTCGCGGTCAACCTCCTCGCCGGCGTCGTCGGCGTTCCGGCGCTCGACGCCCCCGTGCTCCCGTCGGCGTTCGAGTCGTCGGGCGTCCCCGCGCCCGACGTCGGCACGGCGGTCGCCCTGCTGGCGGGCGTCGCGGCCTTCGCCGCCGGGGTCGGCCTGCGCGCGCGCCGGCCCGCGGTCGAGTCGTTCGAGGCCGCCAATCCCGAGGTGGCGGAGGCGCTCCGGACCGCCCGCGACGCGGTCGGCGACGACCGGGCGAACCCGATGGCGCTCGCGCTGTACGACGACGTGCTCGACCGCCTGCGCGGGACGTCCAGCGTCCGACTGGTCGACCGGCGGCGGCTCGTCGCGAGCGTGGCGGTCGCGTTCGCGCTCGGCCTCGCGTCGGTCCAGACCGCCGTCGTCGGCGTCGACCTCGCCGGACCCCCGTCGGACGCGGCGGTCGGCGGAACCGGCGACTCGGAGGCCGACCGCGCGGCGCTGGAGAACGGGTCGACGCCGACCCTGCGGGACGGCGACGAACTGCTCGGCGAGCCCTCGGAGGTCGACGCCGGGTCGGAGAACCTGACCGCCTCCGTGGGGTCGAGTCCCGGCGGGGAAGGCGACGAGGCGCGCAACTACGACAGCGACGGTAGCGGGAGCGACGGCGGCGCGGTCGCGCCCGAGCGCGCCGGGTTCGACTCGCCCGAGCGCGTCGAGGACGCCGACCTCGTGGCGCGGTACGCCCGCGAACTCGAAGGGAACCAGACCGATGACCGATAGGAATCCGTCCATCGACGACGTGACGAACCGCATCCAGGCCATCCGCTCGGCGGTCGGGCGGCGCATCGTGGGCCAGCAGGAGGTGGTCGACCACGTGCTGGCGTGCATGCTCTGTGACGGCAACGCGCTGTTGGAGAGCACGCCCGGCCTCGGCAAGACCCTGCTCGTCCGGACCCTGGCGGAGGTGACGGGGCTCTCGTTTTCCCGCATCCAGAACACGCCCGACCTGATGCCCTCGGACGTGGTCGGGACCGAGATGGTTCGGGAGACCGAGGCGGGCCGGACGTTCAGCTTCGAGAAGGGGCCGGTGTTCGCAAACCTCGTCCTCTCCGACGAGATAAATCGGGCGACGCCCAAGACCCAGTCCGCGCTGCTCGAAGCCATGGAGGAAGGGCAGGTGACCGCCGGCGACGAGACCTACGACCTCCCCGAACCGTTCTTCGTGCTGGCGACCCAGAACCCCATCGACCAGGAGGGGACCTACCCGCTCCCGGAGGCCCAGACCGACCGCTTCCTGCTGAAGGTCGTGGTCGACTACCCGACTGCCGACGCCGAACGGGAAATCGTCGACCGGTACACCGGCGACGTCGACGCCTCGATATCGGTCGACAGGCAGGTGTCGCCCCGCGAGTTCCGGACGATGCAGCAGTTCACCCATCAGGTCCCCATCGCCGACGACCTGCGGGATTTGGCGGTCGGCATCGTCAGGGACACCCGGACCGCCGAGGACCTCGAATACGGCGCGAGCCCGCGCGCCAGCATGTCGCTGGTCCGGGTCGCGAAGGCCCGCGCGCTGATGGAGGGCCGAACCCACGTCAGCGCCGACGACGTGACCGCGATGGCGAAGCCGGTGTTGCGCCACCGCGTCGTGGTCGACTTCCGGGCCGAGCGCGAGGGGCTGACCGCCGCCGACGTCGTCGAGTCCATCGTCGAGGACCGATGATAACCCCGGAGTTTCTGGCCGAACTCGACCGGTTCGAGGCCGCCCGCGACCGACAGGCCCGCTCGGAGCGACAGGGCGAGCGCACCACCGACGCGGTGGGCGAGGGGCTGACGTTCGCCGACTACCGGCGGTACGAACCCGGCGACGAGCCCAGATTCATCGACTGGAACCTCTACGCCCGGACCGACGAGCTCTACGTCAAGCAGTTCGAGGCCGAGCGCAACTTCACGGTCCACGTGCTGGTCGACGCCAGCGCGTCGATGGACTTCGGCGCGGGCGAGGCCCACAAGTTCGAGTACGCCGCCAAGCTCGGGCTCGGGTTCGCCTACCTCACCGCCCGCGAGCACAACGACTTCCGGTTCACCGTCTTCGACTCGACGGTCGACCGCCTCGACCGGGGCCGGTCGAATCGCGGCGAGGTGATGGGGCTGGTCGAGGAGTGCAACGCGGTCGACCCCGACGGCGAGGCCGACTTCGAGGCCGCGCTGGCCGACTACGCCGCCACCATCGACTCGAAGGCGCTGGTCGTGGTCTGTAGCGACTTCCTCGGGGACGCCGACGCCATCGACGCCGGACTGGAGGCGCTGGCGTCGAACCAGCTCGTGGCCGCCCACGTCGTCGCGCCCGAGGAGCGCGACCTGCCCAGCACCGGCGACACCCTGTTCGAGGCGCTCGAATCCGACGAGTCGCTGCGGGCGTACGTCGGCAGGCGCTTCGAGCGGACGTATCGGGACCGCTTCGACGACCACGCCGACGCGGTCGAGGGCGTGGCCCGCGACCTCCGGGCGCGCTACGAGCGCGTCGACACCGGCGCGCCGTTCTTCGAGTCGTTCGGCGACCTCTGGTTCGAGTGAGGTCGCTCGGGGCGTCTCGATTACGGTCGGTTCGCGTCGGACGGTTCCACCGAGATTCCGAAACGACTATAATCGATGCTTGAAAGGGAGCGAACAACCCGCTTGGGGGAGAACCAATGAACGAGGGAACCGACGAACGGGACGCATTCGTGCGGATGGCGAGCGACTTTCCGGTGCGGACCGGCATCTTCACCTTCGGCCTGCCGGCGTTCGGACTGTTGCAACTGATAAACGGCTATCTCCACGAGGCGTCGCTGGTCTTCATCGCGGCGTTCACCGTGTTGGCGGTCGCCTTCTCGGTGATGCTCACGCGGTATCACGTCGCAAACTACCGACGGACGCGGCTGGCCCGTCGAGTGTGGAGCGACGAGTAACGCCGCGTTTCCGCCGGTTCGTCTCGACCGAGGAGCGTCCGACCCGGCCAGCCCCGCGAGGGCCGCCCTCGCGTCGCCGGCCGACTTGGGCGGCGACGCGCTACCGCCGACTGCCGGGCTGGGGGTCGACGTGCGGTTTCGCCAGCAGGTCCTCGAACCGCCGGTCGTCGAGCCACTCCAGCAGCTTCACGAGCTGGTCGCTCGCGGCCTCGAACAGCCGTTCGCCCTTCTCGGGCGTGGCGTCGGTCTGGTCGCCCAGCACGCCGTTGTCGGTGTTGTCGATGGAGTCGTAGAAGTCGCGCGCGCCGTGGACGTACGCCTCGCCGCTGTCGGCCCAGTCCACGAGGCCGCCGTCGCGGGCGTCCTCCAGCTTCTCGGTCTTCACGTTCTCGGGGTCCAGGTGCAGCATCATCGACGTCTCCTTGGGACCGCCGTGGGGACCGTTGGTCTCGAACAGGTCGTCCACGAGCTCCGGAATCGACTCGTCCCACATCCACTCGACCGCGTAGGCCACCTCGTCCTCGCGCAGTCGGCGGCCCACCTCCCGGAGGTGGGTCTGGTTGCCGCCGTGGGCGTTGACGTAGACGATGCGGTCGATGCCGTGGTACGCCAGATTCCGCGAGAAGCTCTCGACGTAGTCGCGGAACTCTGGCGGGTCGGCCCACATCGTGCCGTGGAACTGCTTGTGGTGGACGCTCACGCCGACGTTGACGGTGGGCGTACAGAGGTAGCCCGTCCGGTCGGTCGCTTCGCGCGCCAACCCCTCCGCGATGGCGTGGTCGGTCGACAGCGGGAGGTGCGGGCCGTGCTGCTCGGTCGACCCGAGCGGCACGACCGCCAGCGACTCCTCGGCCACGTAATCGCCCAGTTCCGGCCACGTCTGGTCTGCGACGTACATATCGGCATCCGGGGAGCGAATCGACAAAGGTCTTGCCCGTCGCCGCGCTCACGACTCCCGGACCCCGCTCAGCCCAACAGGCCTTCCTCGTCGAGTACGTCGCGGAGGCGCTCCATCGTGGCGACCACCACGTCGCAGGCGGGCCGGACCGCAGGTTTGGGGACGAACCCGACCGCGAGGCCGGCCACCTCCAGCATCGGCAGGTCGTTCGCGCCGTCGCCGACCGCGACGGTGTCGCCGATGGGAATCCCGCGCTCGCCCGCGAGGCGTTCGAGCGCGTCGTCTTTCGTGCCCTCGATGAGCGGCCCCTCGACCTCGCCGGTCAGGCGGCCGTCTTCGACGGGGAGGCGGTTTGCGACGATGGCGTCGACCGAGACGCCTTCCGCCTCCAACGCGCGCTCGACGCCGCGCTCGAAGCCGCCGGTCAGGACGGCAGTCGTCACGCCCGCGTCGTTCAACTCCCGGACGACGGTCCCGGCGTCGGGACGGAGTTCGACCTCGTCGAACGCCGCCTCGGCGTCCTCGACCGCAAGTCCCTCCAGCAGGGCGGCCCGGTCGCGCAAGCTCCTGGCGTAGCTTATCTCGTCGTTCATCGCGCGCTCGGTGATCTCGGCCATCTCGTCGGCCACTCCGTTGCGCTCGCCGAGCAGGACCGTCATCTCCGAGTCCGAGAGCGTGCCGTCGAAGTCGAACGCGACCAGTGACATGCCTGCGGATTCGGCGGCCGGGGGCTTGAAACGACCGGATGGCGCAGGTGACGCGGGAGCCGCGTTCTCGCGCCCGTCGCGGCGAACCCGCCGACGCCGAGGGGGAACCGGCGAGCGAACGGCCCGACCCGACCAGTCGGCGAGCCCTGACGGGTCCGGGAGATTTAGACCGCCGCCGCCTCAACCCACACTCGATGAGCCACTTTCCCGAGTTCGAGGTCGTCCCCGCCGTGGACGTGCAGGACGGCGAGGTCGTGCAACTGGTGCAGGGCGAGCGCGGCACCGAGAAGACCTACGGCGACCCGGTCGCGGCCGCCGAGCAGTGGGTCGAGCGGGGCGCACAGACCCTCCACCTCGTGGACCTCGACGGCGCGTTCGACGGCGAGCGTGCGAACGCGCCGGCCGTCGAGTCGGTCCTCGACGCGGTCGACGCGGACGTGCAACTCGGCGGCGGCATCCGGTCGGTCTCGGACGCGACCGCCCTGCTCGAACGCGGCGTGGACCGCGTCATCCTCGGGACCGCGGCGGTCGAGAATCCCGACGTCGTCGCGGAGATATCCGAGACGCATCCCGATTCGGTGGTGGTCAGTCTCGACGCCAAGGACGGCGAGGTCGTCGTCTCGGGGTGGACCGAGGGCACGGGCCTCGACCCCGCCGAGGCTGCCGCGCGCTACGAGGAGCTGGGCGCGGCCGCGATTCTGTTCACCGACGTCGACGTCGAGGGCCGGCTCGCGGGCGTCCAGACCGACCGCGTGCGCGAGGTGGTCGAGGCGGTCGAGATCCCGGTGGTGGCGTCGGGCGGGGTCGCCTCGCTCGACGACGTGCGGGCGCTCCGGGACGCCGGGGCCGCCGCCGTGGTCGTCGGCACCGCGCTCTACGAGGGGGAGTTCACGCTGGCCGAGGCGAAGTCGGCGTAGCGGGCTCGCGGCGGGTGGCGTCGAGTCGGTTCGGGACGGGTGGCCTCGCCCCGCGGTGCCGTAGGTATTTGGGCGATGGCGGCCAAGGGCCGGACATGGACGAACTGACGCTGTCCGTCCCCGACCCCATCGTGGAGTCGCTGCCGGCCGACGGCGAGGACGCCGCCCGCGACATGCGCGAGGCGGTCGCGGGCTGGCAACGACGCCTCAACCGCGCCATCGAGGACGCCGAGAGCGACGACGACGCGGCCGGCGCGGTGGTCGACGCGCTCGAACGCTTCGAGGGGCGGTGGGAGCAGTACGACGACTTCGTGGCCGAGTTGCGCGCGTGGGGCCAGTCGCCCATCTACGCGATGGCGTGGCGCGACCTGATGGCCGCGTTGATGCGCCAGCTGTACGACCACGGGGACCTGAGCGACCGCATCGACCGCGAACGTCACGCCCGCATGGTCAGCGACGGCATCCGGCCGGGGCGATAGGATGGCGCTGGAACTGCGCTTTTTCGCCAACTTCCGGGAGGCGGTCGGGCAGAAGACGGTCGAGCGCGAGTGCCCCGAGGGGACCACGGTCGGGGACGTGCTCGCCGACCTCGCCGACGAGTACGACATGGACCTGTTCGAGGACGGCGACCTCCGGCCCCAACTGTCCATCATGAAGAACGGCACGGACGTCGTCCACCTCGAGGGCCTCGACACGCCGCTCGACGACGGCGACGTCCTGAGCGTCTTCCCGCCGGTCGCAGGGGGATAGATGCGCGTCGAGCGGTCCTACCGGGGCATCTCCGAGCGACTGGCGCGCCACTACCTGACGAACCTCGGCGGGCGCGTCCGGGACGCGGACGACGGCGGGGACGCCCAACAGCCGGCGGTCGTGGCCGACGACTGGCGCGCCACCCTCAGCTCCGAGAAAGTCGGCGTCGGCCCCTCGCTGACGCTGACCGAGGTGACGGTGGTGTTCGAGGGCGACGAGGCGGTCCTCGACGACCTCGTCGCGAGGTTCTCGCGGAAAGCCATGCGGGCGGGCGGGTGACCCCGACTGATTCGGTCGCGCTCACCCGCCGGCGCGCGGCGCGGTGGACTTGCCGGCGCTCGCCGGCTGCAGTTCCGGGACGGAGGCCCCGATGACCGAGGACAACCCCGTGGAAGGACAAGTGCTCGTGCTCACCGCCGCGAAGGCCAGCGTCCCCGGCCGGCGCGTCCCGGACCTCGTGGCCGAGGCGCGCCGCGAACTCGACCCCCGGACCGACGAGTTGCGGCGGCGCTACGAGCGCGTCCACGCCGACGACGTCCGGGACATATTCCTCGCCCCGACCGGGTTCTGGGTCGAGGTGGGCGAGGACCTCGGCTGGAGCGAGCGGGCGCGCGAGGCGGTCGCCCGCGCCCACGCCGAGCAACTGCTTCGGGTCGGCCGGCGTGAGGGCCGCGAATCGGAGTTCGAGGCCGCGCTTGACGTCCGCGAGGCGGTCGTCGTGAGCGCGTCTGACCCCTAACTACGCCTCCCGGTGGCTCGCCCGCGTGGCGGTCGCCTTGAACGAGGCCACCACGTCGACGCCCTCCTGTAGGCCCAACTGCTCGACGCTCGACGCCGTGACCAGCGCCGCGACGCCCTCGTCCGCGCCCACGTCCACGAGGACGCGCGCGACCGCCTCGCCGCGGTCGAGGCCGACGACGACGCCCGCGAACCGATTGCGAGCGCTGGTGGCCGCTTCGGCCGGCGCGTCCGTCGGGTCGTGGAGGGTCACCGCGTCCGCGCGGACCGCGACCTGCACCGGGGTCCCGTCCGGCGTCGTCCCGGTGGCATCGTCGCTTCGGCCACTGTTCGATTCCGGGGCCAGCGCCCGGACCCGACCGGCGGGGGTGTCGACGCTCACGAGTTCGCCTTCGCGGGCTCCGACCCGTCCCGACAGCACCGTCTCCTCGACCCGCGCGGTTCCGGTGAACTCCGCGCGGAGGCGCTCGAAGCGCGCCAGCAGGTCGCGGGCGTCGTCGGTGAGTCGGCTCCCGCCGCCGCCCGACCCGCCGCGCTGGCGGACCACCAGCGGGCCGACCGATTCTTCGAGGTCGGTGAGCCGCTGGTGGGCCCGCGAGTACGACCGCCCGAGCGCGTCGGCGGCCCGGTTGAGCGACCCCGCCTCGTCGATGGTCCGGAGGAGCTCGGCGTCGGCGGCGTCGAACCGCACGCCGTCGGTCCGGAGGTGGGCCTCGAATCCGGCGTCCATGTGGTCCGGGAGGCGGGGGAGTTCCAAAGTCGTTGGGTCGGCCGCGACCGGCCGGCGTCGGGGGCCTCGTTCCGGGCGGAGGTCGTTCCCGGGCCGAACCCGTTCGGCCCGACTCTCGTCGGTCGAGAACGTGAGCGGGTTTATATCCCCCATCGGCGGGAACCTCCGGATACAGATGACCTCCCACACGCTCCGCTCCGGCGACGGCATCGAGCGACGAACGTTCCTGAAGGGCGCGGCGGGCGTCGCCGGCGTCGCGGTCGCCGGCACCGGCGCGACCGCACCCGTGACGGCCCAGTCGGCCTTCGACGGGTGGTTCGACGGTGTGAGCAACTACGACGGCGTGGTCGACCGGACCGACGAGTCCGAGGTGACGATCGAGGTTGGTGCGCAGGGCAACGACGGTAACTTCGCCTTCGGCCCGGCTGCGGTCCGCATCGCGCCCGGAACGACGGTAGTCTGGGAGTGGACCGGCAAGGGCGGCAGTCACGACGTGGTCGCCGAGAGCGGTGCGTTCAGCAGCGAACTGGTCGGCGACACGGGCCACACCTTCGAGTACACCTTCGAGCAGGCGGGCGTGAGCAAGTACGCCTGCACGCCCCACAAGGCGATGGGGATGAAGGGCGCGGTCGTGGTCGGCGAGGACGCGGCCGCCGACGCGCCGGCGGCCGCCGCGTCGGCGTCGGGCGGGCGGAGCCTCACCGAACTGCTCACGCTCGGGTTCGCGGGAGCCATCGTGGCGGGACTGTTCGGCCTCCCGTTGGCCGACCAGCGCTCGAAGCGCCGCGAGGCGTAGGCCGGGACCTCGACCCGTCCCCGTCGTCGGCGCGGGCACTGCAACCACGTCTCCGAACGTCTCCGGCGTATTCTGAGACGACGACTGCAAAACCGGTGGCGAAACCTCGAACGCTCTCTATCTCCGGAACCGTACCCACAGCCTCGAACCCCCCGGCGCGCGCGTCGTTCGCATGACCCCGCCTCGCCCGTTCAGTCCGCCGGCGGACAATCCGCGTCCGCCGGGGTCTGCGCAAGCGAAGCGCGCGCAGGCCCCGCGCAGGTTGGCGCGAGCTGAACTCGCGCCAGCGCGCGCCGACGTAGACCAGACGAACTGGCGCGCGCCGACGTAGGGGAGCCCGTCGACCACGGCGGTCGGCGAACCGGCGGGTCGCGGCGGCGTCCCGGTAGACGTTCGCGGTGAGCCGCTGCTGGGGCGACTCGGCGACTATCTCCCCGAGCGGTCCGGACTCGAAGTCGTGGTTGCCGAACGTCTCGAAATCGGGCTCGACCGCGCGGAAGCAGTCGAGTGCCCGCCGAACGGTGCCGAGGTGGTCGCTCCGATGGTTTTAAACGGTCGAACGCCCCACTTGAACACAATGGCTTTTGAGGACCTCCTCGAAGACCCGGTAATCCAGAAGTATCTTCACGAGCTGGTCGGTCCCAAGGGGATGCCGGTCGCGGCCGCGCCGCCGGACGGCGAGGTCACCGACGAGGAGCTCGCCGAGGAGCTCGACCTCGAACTCAACGACGTGCGCCGCGCGCTGTTCATCCTCTACGAGAACGACCTGGCGACCTATCGCCGGCTCCGCGACGAGGACTCGGGCTGGCTCACCTACCTCTGGACGTTCCAGTACGAGAACATCCCGGACAACCTCGAAGCGGAGATGCACCGGCTGCTGGACGCGCTCGAAAACCGTCAGGAGTACGAACACCAGCACGAGTTCTACCTGTGTGAGGTGTGTTCGATTCGGTTCGAGTTCGGCGAGGCGATGGACTTCGGCTTCGAGTGTCCCGAGTGTGGCTCGCCCCTGGAGTCGATGGAGAACAGCCGGCTCGTCGACGCGATGGAGCACCGCATCGAGCAGTTGCGCGAGGAACTCAACGTCGAGCAGCTCGAAGAGGCCGAGGCATAGATGGTCGTCCTCGCAACCAAGGTGTACGTACAGGGCGAGGCCCGCGAACGCGCGCTCGACGCGCTCCGGTCGCTCGCGGACAACGCGGTCGGCGACCTCGAGGTCGAGTACACGGTGGGCGTGCGCCACGACGAGTTCGCCACGGTCACGCTGGAGGGCGACGACGAGGTGGTCGCGCGAAACCTGCTCCGCGAGGAGTACGGCGAGATAACCCCGGAGTTCGAGGCCGGCGAGACCTACGTCGGCACGCTCGAAGGCTGGGACGAGGAGGGGTTCGTCCTCGACGCGGGCGAGCGAGTCCGGATTCGGGCGAGCGAGCTCGGACTCGGACAGGGGACGCCGATCCAGATCGTCGAGCGGTTCGGCCTCGTCCAGCACATGCCGCTTCGGTTCGTCTACGGTGACCAGGCCGATGTAGACGACGGGCATGCGGACGGCGACGCCGACGAGGACGGCGGTTCCCACCGACTCGCCGACGCCGAGCGCGACCGCCTCTACGAGTGGACGCGGGGCTCGGGCCGGGTGAACGTCAACAGCGCCACCCGGGGCGAGGTGCGCGCGACGGTCAACCGCGCGGGTCACGCTCGGGACATCGTGACGGTCGAACGACTCGGCCTGTTAGAGCAGAGCGTCGTCTGCAAGGACGAGACCGACCCGCCGGGACTGCTGGCGGCGGTCGGCGACTACCTGCCGGCCGAGATTCGTTGCGTCATCCCCTGACGGTTCCCATGAATCGACGACTCCTGCTCGCGGTCGCGTCGCTCGCGCTCCTGTCGCTGACCGCCGGGTGTATGGGCATGTTCGGCCCCGGCGAGATAAGCGACGAGCAGTTGACGGGCGACGAGAACGCGACCTACGACTGGGACACCACCGCCGACGTCCACCTCAACGTCACCAGCGGCGAGTACGTCGCAACCTACGACTTCACGAACCGGTCGGAGCTCGCGGTCCACCAGCGCCAGTCGTTCGGTGAGGAGGGGCCGGTCGAGGTCGGGACGGTCCGGTTCCGCTATCCGAACGGCACCGTGGTCGCGCTGGGCCAGGAGCGCGTGCACCGACAGGACGACCAGACGCTTTTCGAACTCCCGGCCGAGGACGGGACGTTGGCGTACACCGCGCCCCATCGGGGCAAGACGTTCACCACGCCCGTCTACGTCGAGGGCTCGTACGAGGTCGTCCTGCCCGACGGGATGCGGGTCGGGGCCCCGATACTGAGTCAGGTCCGGCCGAACGCCGACGACCGGGAGCTGCGGGACGGCCGGACCCACCTGCGGTGGGGTTCGGTGACCAGCGACAGCCTCGTGGTTCGGTTCTACCTCGCGCGGGACCTCACCATCTTCGGCGGCGTCGTCGCCGCGGCCCTCGTCGTCGGCCTCGTCGGACTGGGCTACGTCCGGCTCCAGATTCGGGAGCTCGAACGCCGGCGCGAGGAGATGGGACTGGACGTCGACACGGGCGACGACGAGTTCGACCAGGGGCCGCCGCCCGGGATGGGGTAGTCGCGGCCGAACGACCCCGCCGGGAGAGCGCTCGCTTTTTGGTCGCGTGACCGCTACGGACGGTCATGCGAGTAGCGCTGGTCACCGTCGGCGACGAACTGCTGAGGGGCGACACCGTAAACACCAACGCCGCGTGGCTGGGCGAGCGCCTGACCGACCGGGGCGCGAGCGTCGAGCACGTCGCGGTGGTGCCCGACAGGGAGGCCGACGTCGCCCGCGTGGTCAACGAACTCCGCGCCGAGCACGACGCCGTCGTCGTCACCGGCGGGCTCGGGCCGACCCACGACGACCGCACCATGGAGGGCGTCGCGGCGGCCGTCGGCGTCCCGGTCGAGGAACACGACGAGGCCGTGGCGTGGCTCGCCGAGCAGGGCGGCTACACGCACGCTGACCTCGCGGAGGGGACGGCCCACCTGCCGAAGGGGTCGCGGCTGCTCCCCAACGAGGTGGGCGTGGCACCGGGTTGTGTGGTCGAGGGCGTCTACGTCCTGCCGGGCGTCCCCGAGGAGATGCACGCGATGTTCGAGTCGGTCGCCGACGAGTTCTCGGGCGACCGCCGCCACGTCCGGGTCGTGGCGGCCGACGAGCCCGAGAGCGCGCTGATAGACCGGCTGGCCGACCTCCGGGCTCGGTTCGACGTGACCGTCGGGAGCTACCCCGGCGACCACGTCCGGCTCAAGCTTCGGAGTACCGACGAGGACGAACTCGACCGCGCGTCGGCGTGGCTGCGCGAGCGAGTCGACTCGGCGGAGTGACCCGGCGTCCGGCGGGCCGAGCTACCGGTAGAAGTAGACCAGCCACGCGACGACCAGCAGGATGCCGAGTCCGCCGACGACGATACCTGCGGCGTTGGCCGGGACCGACGCGGATTCTGCGAGTACGAACATACCCGGAGGTTCCGGAGCGGGTCCCTTAACGCTTGCCAAGCCGCCCCGGACCTCGCGCCGTCGTCGGGCGAAATCCCGGGTTGAAACAGCGAACGGTCGGGAAACGTCGGCCTACCGGACGTTCGTTTCCGAGCCGAGACTCGTTTTTTCGACCCGCTCGGGGACGAAACACTACGTTGCGCGGATGAACGGTCGCCAACAGTCGACCCGGTTTATGCGTCGTTCCGGCGAACGCCGTCGTGTCCGCGCCGGTCGCACCGAGCGGGCGACCGACGCGGCGGGAGAGTACCAATGTCACGGCAGAACCAACAGCCAGCGGGACGCGTCGGTCAGGAATCGTACGGCGGTAAAACGACGGGCGGCACGCAGCAACCCATGGGGCAGTCGAGCGGAATGGGCGGCCAGCAGATGGGCGGTCAGGGCGGAATGGGCGGCCAGCAGATTGGCGGTCAGGTAGGGAGCCAACAGTTCGGCGGGGCAGGGACGTCCCACCAGCAGACCCACCAGCAGGTCGGCCAGCAGTTCGAGTCCGAGCTGACGCCCGAACTCAACGAGGCGCTCGAAGCGTTCGACCGCGTGGGCGAGATCGCCGCGTGGTGCGCCGACAGATGCATCGAGAGCGGCCCGCAGATGGCCGAGTGCGCTCGCCTGTGTAACGACCTCGCGGACCTGGCGGAACTGAACGAGAAGCTCATCGCCCGCGACTCCATCAACGGGCCGGAACTAGCCGAGACGTTCCTCCGGGTCGCCCACGAGGGGCTGCCGATACTCGAACAGTACCAGCAGTCACCACACGTCCAGGAGACTCTGCACGCGGTCGACCAGGCCATCGAGTCGACGAACCAACTGCTGACGTCCATCGGCGGCCAGCACCAGCAGGGGTTCCAGGAGATGGCCCAGCAGACGCAGCAGGGCGGGATGGACCAGCAGGGCGGAATGGGCCAGCAGGGCATAGGCCAACAGTCGCAGGGCCAGCAGTTCCCGCAGTCGTACTGACCCACTGGGGCCGCACCCGGCGCGGCGCTTTTTTCGGTATCGGACGGTTTTTGCACCGGACCCGCGTAGTTCGTGGTATGCGACGCATCGGCGTGGTCGTCAACCCCGTCGCCGGAATGGGCGGCCGAGTGGGACTGAAAGGCACTGACGGGAAGGTCGCGGAGGCCCGCGAGCGCGGGGCGGAGCCGCGCGCGCCCGACCGGGCGACCGAGGCGCTGCGCGCACTCCGCGAGCGCACGAGCCAGCGCGGGGGCGACGCCGCCGTCGAGCTTCTGACCTACGGCGGCCGGATGGGCGCGGACGAGGCCCGCGAGGCCGGCTTCGACCCCGAGGTCGTCGGCGACCCGGTCGGGTCGCCGACGATCGACGAATCGTCAGGGAGCGAGACCACCGCCGAGGACACCCGCGAAGCCGTCCGGCGGTTCGTCGAGGAAGGCGTCGACCTCGTTCTGTTCGTCGGCGGCGACGGCACCGCGGTCGACGTGGCCGAGACGCTCGATCACCTCGACGCCGACGTGCCGATGCTCGGCGTGCCGGCGGGCGTGAAGGTGTACTCGGCGGTGTTCGCGGTGTCGCCCGAGGCGGCCGGCCGGGTGGCCGCCGACTTCGACCGGACCGAGACCCGCGAGGTCAACGACATCGACGAGGACGCCTACCGCGAGGGCGAGGTCCGCGCCGACCTGAAGGCGCTGGCCGAGGTGCCGGTCGCCGAGGACCTCCAGTCGAGCAAGCAGGTCGGCGGCGGCACCGTCGAGAGCCTCGCGGCCGGCGTGGCCGAGGACGCTCGCGCGGACGCGGGCGGGACCTACGTCCTCGGGCCGGGCGGCACCGTCGGCGCGGTGAAGGCCGAACTCGGGTTCGACGGGTCGCCGCTCGGCGTCGACGTGTGGCGCGGGGTCTCCGGAAGTAGTGCGACCGGCGGCTCGTCGGACGGCGGCGAGGTGCTGGTCGCGGACGCCAGCGCCGACGAGATTCTGGACGCGCTGGGCGACCGGAACGTCGTCGTGGTGTCGCCCATCGGCGGGCAGGGGTTCGTCTTCGGCCGTGGCAACGACCAGCTCTCGCCCGCGGTCCTCCGGCGGTGCGACGTCGAGATCGTCGCCTCGAAGCGAAAGCTCGACGGGCTGGGCGTCCTCCGGGTCGACACGGGCGACGAGGCGGTCGACGAGTCGTTGCGGGGCTGGCACAAGGTCCGGGTCGGTCGGTTCGAGCGCCGGATGATGAAGGTAGTTTAAGGCACAATAATGGTCCCTTAGTCAGGCTTAAGGTAGTCGGTCACCCACTGTTCCAACATGGAAACCCGCAAGGTACAGCGGCTCGGGCCCTCGACGCTGGCGATGACCCTGCCGGCCGAGTGGGCCTCGGAGAACAACGTCGAGAAAGGCGACGAGGTCTCGCTCCGGATGGGCGGCAAGGGAACGCTGACGGTCCTGCCCGAGTCCACCCAGACCGAGGAGTCCGAGGCCGTCATCCACGCCGAGGAGCTCGACGCCGGCGCGGTCGAGCGCGCCATCGTCTCCCAGTACGTCCTCGGGCGGCGAGTCATCCACGTCCGGAGCGAGGAGGCCCTCGACAGCGCCATCATCAACGCGGTGTACAAGGCCGAGACCCAGCTCATGGGACTGGGCGTCGTCGAGGAGACTCCCGACAGCATCGCCATCAGGTGTTCGGTCGACCCCGAGGACTTCAGCCTCGACAACCTGCTCGAACGCCTCGAAAACACCGGTTCGACCATGCGCGGCGAGGCGGTCAAGGCGCTGGCCCACGGCAACCCCGACCTCGCCGAGCGCGCCCTGAATCGGGAGCGACAGGCCAACAAGATATTCGTCCTGCTGCTCCGGCTCATCTTCACCGCCTACCAGAACCCCACGCTGGCCCGCGCGGTGGACCTCGACACTGGCTTCCCGCTCATCGGCTATCGCTCCATCGCGAAGAACCTCGAACTCACCGCCGACAACGCCGAGGACATCGCCGAGATCGCGCTCGACGCCGAGGGCCACACCCTCGACGTGGACGGCGCGACGATGCGGCGCATCCGGGAGTTCACCGACCAGGTCGACGAGATCACGGCGCTGGCGGTCAAGGCCGCCGTCGAGCGCGACTACGACACCACCCTGGAAGTGCGGGCGCTGTTCCACGAGATCGGCGACCGCGAGAGCGACATCCTGTCGGACCTGCCCGAGATGGACAACGACGCGCTGCTGGCGGTCCGCGAGGTGCTGGTCAGCCTCCAGCAGACCGCCCAGTACGCCATGCGGAACGCCGAGATCGCCGCGAACCTCGCGCTGAACGAGGAGAGCGAGCACACCACCATCAAGTAGCTGGGGACGGACCGGGTCGGCGCTCTCGGCCCGCCAACGACCGCGTTCTACCCCGACGCCGGGGATTCGTCCACGAGCCTCGTCGACTCGTCAGTGACGTCCTCGTCCCCGACGCCGAGCCGGGGCGTCGCACTGGAGCCTACAGACTGCGGCGAGCGGTTCGACGAACCGCTCGGTGAGTGTCCGAACTGCGGGTCCGAGGACGTCAAGGAAGTGGAGGGGTTCGACATGGCTCCGGACTCGTAGCCCGGCGAGGCCGTCGGAAGGCGGTCAGACGAGCTAACGCGCCGGGGTCGATAGCGAGCGGGCCGTCTCCCGGTCAGTCCGCACTCACCACCTCGGCGTCTTCGGCCGCCGTCGGTTCGTCGGACGCGACCGCCTCCTCGACGGACCCGTGGTCGCCGGTCTTCTCGGCGGTCAGGGGATTCCGGCTCGCGATACCGCAGTCGAACGCGGGATGCTCGGCGAAGTGGCGCACCAGCATGTGCCGTCGGGAGCCGGTGATGCCGGCTCGGCCGACGTCCTCGGCTCCGAACGCCGCCGGCAGGCGGTCGAACAGCCGGCGCAGGGCCCCGAAGCCCTCGAACACCTTCGAGTTGCCCGCCGAGTCGGCGCCCCGGCGTGCGACCTCGTAGCTGCCGTCCGCGCGGTGGACGCCTTCGGTCCGGAAGAACTCCCGGCGCTGGGTCAGCGCCTCGCCGACCGCGTCCTGCAGGTCGGCGGCCTCGTCGCTGGTTAGTTCGTGATCGCGGCCGTCGACCGCCAGCACTATCGATTCGCCGTCTCGTCGCACCGAAACCGATGTCTCATCGCCCGAGAAGAACTCGATCAGGAGCGTCTACACTCCGTGTCATGCGTCCGTACGTGGCAGTGCCGGGGTTAAAACGGTTTCGCCGCCGCTCGATGCTGCGCGGTCGGTCGAGCTGGCCGCCGAGTGCGGCGAAAACCCCTCGCAGACGACCGGGACCGACACGCTAATCCGGGCGATGGACCTTCCCGGGAATGTATGGCCGACGTCCGCAAGCGCGTGCTCGCCATCTGGCGGCGGACCCTCTCGTTGTCGTGGCCCATCGCCGTCCAGCAGACGCTCAACACGCTGATGCGGACGGTCGACGTCGTGGTCACGGGCCTGTTCTCGCCGGCGGCGGTGGCGGCGGTCGGCCTCGCGGACCTCTACGCCCAGATTCCCCTGCGGGCGGGACTGGGGCTCGGGACGGGCGCGATCGCGCTCTCCAGCCAGGACACCGGGCGCGGCGACGAGGCGACCCGCAACCGCGCCATCACGCAGGCGTTCCTGATAGGATTCCTGATAGGGCTGCCCCTGATAGTCGTCGGACTCACGATTTCCCCGTGGCTCATCCAAGTTCTGGGTGCCGAACCGGCGGTCGTCCGGCAGGGCGGGCAGTACCTCGCTATCGTGTTCGCGGCCGCGCCGATGCGCATCGTCGGCCTCGTCGCCTCCCGGTCGCTGCAGGGCACCGGCGACACCCGCACGCCGATGCTGGTCAACGGCTCCGCGAACCTCCTCAACATCGGCGCGACCGTCGGACTGGGGCTGGGCGTGGGCCCGTTGCCGAACCTCGCCATCGTGGGCGTCGGCGTCGCGACGGCGGTGAGCCGCACGTTCGAGGCGGCGGCGATGTCGCTGGCAATCCGGAGCCGCCGGACCGACCTCTCGTTCGCGCGTCCCCGGAGCCTGACGGTCACGCGCCAGCTCGTCTCGGTGAGCCTCCCCACCTTCGCCGAGGGGATGAGCACCTCGCTCGCGAACTTCCCGTTCAACGCCCTGCTGTTGACCTTCGGGACGGAGGTCAACGCCGCCTACCACATCGGGCGGCGCATCTACCAGCAGGTCAGCGGTCCGCTCTACCGGTCGTACAGCACGGTCGCGAGCATCGTGGTCGGCCAGACGCTCGGCGAGGGCGACCCCGAGGGCGCGCGCTTCTCGGGGCTCGCCATCACGGCGCTGGGCGTGCTCACGCTGGGCGTGGCCGGCGGCGTCCTGTTCTTCGGAGCCGAACCCATCGCCCGGGTGTTCACGAGCGACGCCGCCACCCTGGGCTACGCTGCGGACTTCACCCGCGTATTCGGCGTCTCGATGCTGTCGTTCGGCGTGTTCTCCCCCATCGCCGGGAGCCTCCGGGGCGCGGGCGACACCCGGACGCCGTTCTACGCCCGGCTGAGCGGGACCCTCGGCTTCACGCTGGGCTTCTCGTACCTGTTCGGCGTCGTGCTGGACTACGGCCTCTGGGGCGTCTACGTCGGCCTCGGGCTGTCGTACGCGTGGTGGGCGGTCGGAGTCGCCGCCGGGTTCTGGTGGGGCGACTGGGCCGAGAAGGCGGGCGAGATGATGGCCGAGCGGGCGGAAGCTTCGGATTGAACGGACGCTACAGCGCGGAAGAGCGCTACTCCTGTGGCGACCTGGCGCGCTCGGCCACCAGCACGCCGACCTGCTCGTGGACCCGCTCCACCGCAGTCAAAGCAAAACCAGCGTCCGTCAGCGCGTCCGCCAGATGCCCCACCGTCGAAGGGTCGTCGACCTCCGGACTATAAAAGGGCTCGTCGGGGTCGGGCGTCCCGAAGAACATCACGTCGCCGAGGACGAACGTCCGCGGTCCAAGCTCGGCAATCGCTTCGATGGCCTCGCGCTTCTCCGCGTCGCTCAGGTGGTGCATCGCGAAGTTCGACACCACCACGTCGACCGCGCGGTCCTCGGCGACGTTCGGCTCGCGGAAGCGCCCCTCGTCGAACTCGACGTTCTCGATGCCCTGCTCTGCGGCCTTCTCGCGGGCCTTCTCCATCATCCCCTCGCTGATGTCCCGGCCGAGTACCTCGCCGGCGTCGTCGGCGAGCGCGAGCGCGATGGCTCCCGTGCCGGTGCCGAGGTCCACCACGGTTTCGTCGGCGTCGGGGTCGGCATGCTCGACCACCAGCGAGACGCAGGCGCGGTACTCGTCGGTGTCGTTCTGGCTGTCGTCGTACTCGCCGGCCACTTCGTCGAAGCGCGCGGCGTGGTCCTCAAGACTCCGTTTCATACCTGCCGCGTTTGACTCCCGGGCCAATGAACTCGTCGGAGCGGCGCTCGCGGTTGCGCTCGGCGAGGTCGGCCCACTCCCGGAGGCCGCGTCGAATCTGGTCCGCCGAGAAGCCAACCGACTCCCCCACGGCGACCAGTTCGCGGGGCGCGCGCAACTGAAGGTGGCTGGTCGGGCGGGCGCTGACCACGAACGGCGCGTCGTAGTGGGTCACGATTTCCCGGAGCTTTCGGAGGTCCTGAATCGCCTGCACGCGCGGCCCGCCGTCGGCCCGGAGGACGCGCGAGAAGTCGAACTCCACCCGGACGCCGTTCTCGGCCGCCGCCTTCGCCAGCACGTGATTGAAGTCGCCTCGGCCGGCCATCGGGTGTGCGAGTACGTCGACGCGCTCGTGTTCGACCGCGAAGCGATTGAGCGCGTTCGTCCCGCCGTGGACCGCGAGAATCGTGACCTTCGGTCGGTAGTTGCCGACGTGGCCGGCCGCGACCTCGGGGTCGTCCGCCCGCAACTCGATTGCCTCGACCACGTCCACGCCGTACTCGTCGGCGACGCGCTCGGCGTCGTAGTCGGCGCGCGCGTCGCTGTGGTTGCGCACCACTACGCCGTCGAACTCGTACTCGGCGGCGGTGGCGGCCATGCGCGCGACGGTGCTGTCGCCGTCCGGATGGGCGTGGACGCTCTCGTAGCGTGGCATAGTTTGGATGGTTCGTCGAGAGGTCGAGACGGAATCGTCGGTCGTGGCTTCTCGGCCGTCCGGTTTGGGCGTTGTCCTTCGTCGACGGGACGCCGGACGACTAGAACTGATACCGCCGGTCGTCGTTCTGCTGTTGCTGGGGGAACTGGTTCCCGCCGGTCATCTCCTCGAAGCTCATCCCCGAGAGGTACTCGTCGTAGGTCGCGTCGTACTCGCTCCGGAGGTGGAAATCGAGGTTGCCCGTCTCCACGGCCGTCCGGAACAGCGCGTGAATCCCGCGTCGGAGGAGTTCGTCGGTCCCCTCGGGGTCGAACGCGGCGTTCAACATGGCCAGTTCGTTTCGGGTCTCGCGGTCGAGCGACACCGCCACCTCGTCGCCGAGGTCGGCGTACTCCGACTCCACGTCTTCCTGCAGGTCGTCGAGGCTCATGCCCGGACGCTCGGGCGCGGGCGGGAAACGCCTTTCGACCCGCCACGAGTCTTCAAGTAGTCGGGCGTGGTTTCACCCGTGGGGATTCAGATGGAGAAGAACGTCGGCGGACTCGACCAGGGGATTCGAATCACGCTCGGTCCGGCGCTCGTCGTCGCCGCGATAGCGTCGATGGGCGGCGAGCGAAGGCTCGGCCCCGCGCTCACGGCGGCCGCGTTCGCTGTCGGCGCGATGCTCACCGTCACCGGGCTGACCCAGACCTGTCCCGCGAACAGCGCGATGGGCCGGAACACGTACGGACAGTCGGAGGACCTCGGCGATGCGGCCCGCGAGGTTCGGGAGAAGGCGCTCCAGTAGCGCGGTCGGTCGAACGACCCGAACCACCGCCTCTTTATCCGCGTCGCCCCTACCGCGAGGCGATGAGCGACGCCGACGCGGACGACGGTCCGTCTCCCGCACTCCCCGACGACCTGCCGGCGGTCCGCGACGCCCTCGTCTCGTGGTACGAGGCCGACCACCGGTCGTTCCCGTGGCGCGAGACCGACGACGCCTACGAGATTCTGGTCTCGGAGGTGATGAGCCAGCAGACCCAGTTGGGTCGCATCGTGGAGGCGTGGGAGGCGTTCCTCGACCGGTGGCCGACGCCCGAGGCGCTGGCCGACGCCGACCGCGCGGACGTGGTGGGGTTCTGGACCGACCACAGCCTCGGCTACAACAACCGCGCGAAGTACCTCCACGAGGCCGCCGAACAGGTCGTAGCGGAGTACGGCGGGGAGTTCCCCGAGACGCCGGACGAGCTTCAAAATCTCATGGGCGTCGGGCCCTACACCGCCAACGCGGTCGCCTCGTTCGCGTTCAACGACGGCGACGCGGTGGTCGACACCAACGTCAAGCGCGTACTGTATCGGGCCTTCGACGTGCCGGACGACGATTCGGCCTTCGAGGAGGCCGCGAGCGAGTTGATGCCGGCGGGCGAGTCCCGGGTCTGGAACAACGCCATCATGGAACTCGGCGGCGTGGCCTGCGAGCAGTCGCCCAAGTGCGATTCGGCGGGCTGTCCGTGGCGCGAGTGGTGCAGCGCGTACGCGACCGGCGACTTCACGGCTCCGGACGTGCCGACCCAGCCCGAGTTCGAGGGGAGCCGCCGGCAGATGCGGGGCCGAATCGTCTCGGTCCTGAAAGAGTACGACGAACTCCCGCTGTCGACGCTCGGCCCTCGCGTCCGGGTCGACTACGCGCCCGACGGGGAGTACGGCCGGGAGTGGCTCGAAGGCCTCCTGAGCGACCTCGAAGACGACGGACTCGTCAGCGTCGAGGAACGCGACGGGGACGACCAGAGAGGAGGAGTCACGGCGCGACTCCGCCGATAGTCAGGCCAGCGCCAGCGTGTACGGCTGGGCGTCGTAGCTCCCGATGGAGACGTAGACGACGCCGCCGACGACCGCCGCGTCGCCGGGGACGTTGGTTCCGGTCCGGAACTTCCACCGGCGAGTCCCGTCGCTCCGGTCGATGGCGTGCAGGCCCGGCTCGCCGCCGTTGTCGTCGCCGCCGACCAACACGGTGTCGCCGACGACGGTCGGAGAGGCGTTGAAGATGCGCGTTTCCGTCTCGTACTTCCACTCGGGGTCGCCCGACTCGGCGTCGAGCCGGTAGACCTCCCCGTCGCCGGTCCCGTAGTAGACCGAGCCGTCGGCGAGCACCGGCGAGCCGTCGGTCCCGTTGAGCGTCTCGAACCGCCAGACGACCTCGCCGGTGTCCTTGTCGAGCGCCCGGAGGGGGTAGTCCGAGTTTCGGGTGACGTACACCCGGTCGTCGCCGAGCGTGGGCGCGGACTCGACGCTGCCCACGTCGGCGACCCACAGCTTCTCGCCGGTCTCGGGGTCGAGCGCGTGGACGCCGCCCGGTCCCGAGTCGGCCTGTCCGGTCGGGACACAGAGGAGTTCGTCGTCGACGCCGAACGGGACGCCGGCGACCCTGACCTCGGCGGAAGACAGCGTCGTCCGCCACGCGACCGACCCGTCCTCGGGAGCCAGCGCGTAGACCGTCGGCTCCTCGGTCGCCGCCGCCAGATACACGTGACCGTTCGCGAGGCTGAATCCGGTCTTGATGGCCGACCCGTCGTCGAGGGTGACGTCCCACCGGGACTCGCCCGTCGCGGCGTCGAGCGCGTAGACGTGCTTGTCGCTCGTCCGACCGTTGTGCGCCGAGAAGTACACCGTCCCGTCGGCCACCTGCGGCCAGCGCACGTACGAGAGCGTGTCGACCAGCGCGTCTTCGGTCGACCACGCGAGGTCGCCCGTCACCCGGTCGAGCGCGCGCAGGTGGTCCCCGTTGCCGCCTTTGATAACGACGTCCTCGGTGACGACCGTCGAGTAGAGCGGCCGCGACGGCATCTCCCGCTTCCACGCCACGCAGGGTTTCTCGGTCGGGACCGACCCGTCCGAACGATAGCCGGTGTTCGCGCCGTCGAGATACGACTGGGGCCACGCGGCCGAGACCGACTCCGGAACGGGGTTCCCGTCGCAGGTCCGTTCGAGGTCGGTGTCGGGTTCGGCAGTGGTGGTCTCGGTCGTCGTCTCGGTCGTGGTCGACTCGGTGGTCTCGGTCGTCCGCGTCGTCGGGGTCGTGCGCGTGGTCGTCTCGGCGGTCGTCCCCGAGGTCGTCGTCGCGGGGTCGTCGCCGCCGAGACAGCCGGCGGCCGCGAACGCGCCGACTCCGGCGAGGAACTGTCGTCGGTCCATCGGTACGAACGACGAGCCACTATCCCGAGATATAGCTACTGGTCGGGGCGAATCCGGCACGCCGTCGCCGTGACGGCCTTGGTCCCAGCCCCCGGTGGCGGCTCGTCCCCGTCACTGAAAGCGGCGTTTCAGTCTTCAGAAAGCGTTTACCGGCCCGCGTCGACTCCCGAATATGACCCGCCCACCCTCCGACCGACTCCGACGACGCGAGACCCTCGCGCTGACCGGCGCGTTTCTCGCGGGACTCGCCGGCTGTGCGGGCGACGCTCCGGCGACCGACGACGAGGTGGACGCGACGACTCCCGGCGCGGCTGGCGGAACCGAGACGACACCGGCCGACGGGACGACGACCACCGACGACGGGGACGGGTTCGCCGACTCCGAGGTGCCGCCGTTCCCCGAGCTCGACCCCGCGACCGACCCCCGGATTCCGGCGGACGCGCTCGCCGACCAGATACGTGGCAACGTCGCGTTCGCGCTCGACCTGCTCGGCGTCCTGCGCGAGCAGGAGGGCGGCAACCTGTTCGTCTCGCCGTACAGCGTCTCGACCGCGCTGGCGATGACCTACGCCGGGGCGCGGGGCTCGACCGCCGACGAGATGGCCGACGCGCTGTACTACGTCCTCGACGGCGAGTCCCTCCACGGGGCCTTCGGCTCGCTGGAAGCCGAGTTCGAGCGCCGAAACGAGGACGGACGGGACGCGAACGTCCCGACCGGTCCCGACGACGGCGAGGACGCGGGACCGGCGTTCGCGCTCTCGACCGCCAACGCCGCGTGGGGCCAGGACGGCTACCCCTTCCGGGAGGACTTTTTCGAGTTGCTCGACGCTTACTACGAGGCGGGCCTGCGACTCGTGGATTTCGCGGGCGACGCCGAGGCCGCGCGCCAGCGAATCAACGACTGGGTCGCCGAGCGGACGAACGACCGCATCGAGGACCTGTTGCCCCAGGGCTCGGTCGACGCCGCGACGAAACTGGTTCTCACCAACGCCGTCTACTTCTCGGCCCGGTGGCAACACCCCTTCGACGAGGACGCCACCGAGCCCCGCGCGTTCACCGCGCTCGACGGCTCGACCGCCGAGGTACCGACGATGCACCAGGAGTTGAAGGCCCAGTACGCCGCAATCGACGGCCATCAACTCGTGGAACTGCCCTACGCCAACGCCGACACCAGCATGGTAGTCGTCCTCCCCGCCGAGGGCGAGTTCGCGTCGTTCGAGCGCGAGTTGACGGTCGACCGGCTCGCGGTCATGCTCGACCGGACGAGTCAGGCGCTTGTCGACCTCGCGCTCCCGACGTTCGAGGTCGAGACGGGGGTGAGCCTCGTGGAGACCATGGAGTCGCTCGGGATGGAGGACGCGTTCACGGGGAGCGCCGACTTCGGCGGCATGACCGACTCCGGCGATCTGTTCGTCGACGACATCCACCACCGGAGCTTCGTCTCGGTCGACGAGCGCGGCACCGAAGCGGCGGCCGCGACGGCGGTCGTGATGACCGAGTCCGCACCGCCCGAGCGCGTCGAGATGCGAGTCGACAGGCCGTTCCTGTTCTACGTCCGGGACCGGCCGACCGAGACGCCGCTGTTCGTCGGTCGCGTGACGAACCTGTCCGAAAAATAACCGACCGCAGTTCCCGCCCCTGGCCCGGCGCGTCGGCGTCGTCCGCCGCAAGCGAACCCCTTCTTCGCGCGAAGCGAACGCGACGCGCCCGCCGTCTCCGGAGTTCGCTTCGCGGGGTCTCGTCCGTTCGGACTCCCGTCCGCCGAGCTACCCTACGGCCACAGCCCGCGGCTGGCCTTGGCCTCGCCGACGCGGCCCAGCGCGACGACGTAGGCGGCGTCGCGCCAGCTCACGTCGCCGGCTTCGACTTCGGCCTCGACGTCGTTCCACGCCGACAGCATCATCGACTCGAGTTCGTCGTTGACGCGTTCGAGCGACCACTGCCGGCGGTTGATGTCCTGGAGCCACTCGAAGTACGAGACGGTCACGCCGCCCGCGTTGGCGAGGATGTCCGGGATGACCGGAATCCCGCGCTCGTCGAGGATGGTGTCGGCGGCCGAGGTGGTCGGCCCGTTCGCGCCCTCGACCACGATGTCCGCCTGGACGTCGTCGGCGTTGTCGGCGGTGAGAACGTTGCCCAGCGCGGCCGGAATCACCACGTCCACGTCGAGTTCGAGCAGTTCCTCGTTGGTGAGCGTGTTCGGCGCGTCGTAAGTCATCACGGCCTCGGGCTGCTCCTCGTGGGAGGGGACGGCGTACGTGTCGAGCCCGTCGGTGTCGTAGGCCGCGCCGTTGACGTCGCTGACCGCGACCACGTCCGCGCCCCAGTCGTCGAGTAGCCGGGCGGCGTTCGCGCCGACGCTGCCGAACCCCTGGACCGCCACCGTGGCCCCGTCGACGGTCTTGTCGTAGTACCGGAGCGCCTCGCGGGCGGCGATGGCGACCGACCGGCCGGGAGCCTCCTCGCGGCCCTCGCTCCCGCCGACGACGGGCGGCTTGCCCGTGACCACGCCCGGCGTGGTGACGCCCTCCTGCATCGAGTAGGCGTCCATGAACCACGCCATGGTCTGGGCGTCGGTCCCCATGTCGGGCGCGGGGATGTCCTTCTTCGGACCGATGGTCTCGCGAATCTCCTCGGCGAACCGGCGGGTGAGTCGCTCCTTCTCGCCGGGGCTCAGGTCCTTCGGGTTGACGACGACCCCGCCCTTCGCGCCGCCGAACGGGAGGTCCATCACCGCGCACTTCCACGTCATCCACATCGAGAGGCCAGTACACTCCTCGGCGGTGACCTCGGGGTGGTAGCGCAGGCCGCCCTTGTACGGGCCGCGCACGTCGTCGTGCTGGGCGCGATAGCCCGTGAACACCTCGACGCTGCCGTCGTCGCGCTTGAGCGGCACGCCGACCTCGACCACCCGGGTCGGGTGCTTGAGCCGCTCGATGACGCCGTCGTCGACGTCGACGTGCGTGGCGGCCGCCGAGAGCTGTCGGAGCGCGGTTTCGAGCGCCGATTCGGTCTCCTCGTAGTCCGTCGCGTCCTCGTCGTCGAGCGTGTTGGTCGCCATGTTCGGGAGTTATTCGAGGGGCGTCCGCCTGTTACGCATTGCGGTTCCGCAATCAGAGCAGGTCCCGGGGTGGGAGGCGGCACGCAGTATCGTCCCACACGCCAGACACTCGTACGCGCGTTCCTCGTCGGAGTCGTAGTCGACGTCTCTGTCGGTCATCGTCTACTACGTGCTAGCGCGTCCGGGCCCATGGACTGGCATGTTGAATAGTAAGCCGTCGGCCGCCGGGACCCGGGTTACTATTCAACGTCTTCCGGTCGCGGGGCGTTCTCGAACAGCGACCCGAACAGCTTGCGCTGGATGCGCCGGACGTGGTCGTAGAACGCCGTGTGGGAGATGCCCAGCATCTCCGCCACGTCCCGGCCGGTCACGTCGCGCTGGGAGTCGAAAAAGCCCGCGTGGTAGGCCATCCTGGCCACTTCGAGCTGGCGCTCGGTGAGCTCGTCGAGCAGCCGGCCCGGCCGACCCGCCGTGTCGAGCGCCCGGGTCCGCTCGCGTCGGGCGACGAGCTCGGCGTCGTCGTAAGCGTTCGACACCACCTCGTCTATCGACCGGGCCGTGACCGAGTCGGGCACGTCGACCGAAAGCGAGAGCCCGTCGGGGGTCGCCCGCAGACTGCGGGCGACCGCCCCGTGGTCGGCGAGCGCCGTCGCCACGACCGCCTCGCGGACGCCCAGTCCGACCAGATCGGCGTCGTCGGACTCCCGGACGGACTCGGCGTCGGCGACGCCCACGAGGTCGTCGGCCGCCTCGAGCACGCGGTCGGCCCCGCCGGGTTCGGTGGCGACGAACACCAGGGTCGTGTCGTCGTCGCGGTCGGCGGTCCCCTCGACGGTGAGCGGCGCGTCGCTCTCGTCGGCGAGTCGAGCGAGGGTCGCGTTCGGGTCCGGCACGTCGTATTCGAGTTCGACCACCGCGTCGCTCCGGAGCGCCTCCTTGCGCTGGGCCGCGTTGATGGCCGACGCGACGGTGTCGCCGAGCTCCGAGAGCACCGACCGGACCATCTCGTCGAAGGCGTCGGGTTCCTCGGCGTAGATGGTCAGCGTCCCCAACAGCACGTCGTCGTACGCCAGCGGAATCGCCAGCACCGACTGGAAGTCGCGGGCGAGAGCCTCCCTGCACCACCGGCCGGCCCGGAGTCGGTCGGCGACGTTCGAGACCAGTACGGTCTCGCGCTCGGCGGCGGCCCGGAGGCTGGGTTCGGCCCCCGGGAGGGCGTCGGACTCGGCCGCCGGTCGCCCGGCGTCGAGCGACAGCGACACGTCGTCGAGGTACCCCCGGTCGTCCCCGGCCCACGTCCCGGGCTGGAGCGTCCGGTCTGGCCCCGCGGTCTCGCCGACCCACGCGAACGCGAACCGGTCGTCGTCGGTCAGCCGGTCGCAGACCGCCGCCTCGATGGTCCCGCGGGACCCCGCCCCGACCAGCGCCTGGTCTATCTCGCGGATGAACTCGTTGACCCGGTTGAGCTGGGAGAGCCGCTCGTTCTGGCGCTGGAGTCGCCGGTCGCGGTCCCGGAGTTCCCGGTCGCGGTCGACCCGGTCGAACGCCGCCTCGGCGGTCGCCGCGACCAGTTCGACCACGTCCTCGCCGACCTCGTCGAACGAGTCGCCGTCGGTCGCGGCGGCCAGAAAGACCCCGTGGTCGCCCAGCGGGACCGCGACGTACTCGTCCAGCGGCGCGAGCGGGCCGGCCCCGGCGTCGGGCGCGCCCCCGGGGTGGGACTGGCCGTCGACCGACCGAGTCTCGCCCTCGACGAACGCCCGGCCGACGGCCGTCTCCCGGTCGGGCCGGAGTTCCGGGAGCGTCCCGACCGCCGCCGCCAGTTCGTCGGAGGTGGCCGTGGGGTACAACACGTTGTCCTCGCGGTCGAACTGGTAGACCGCCGCGGCGGCCGACGGCAGGATGTCGGTCGCGTCCGACGCCACGCGGTCGGCTATCTCCGGCCCGGTCTCGGCGTACAGCAGGTTCCGGCTGGTGCGGTGGAGCTGGGTGAGCGCGCGCTCGCGCTGCTTTCGTCGGGTGATGTCCCGGCAGCTGTACAGCGTCGTCCCGTCCTGAATCGACACGCGTCGAACGTTGACCAGCAGGGTGTGCTCGCGGCCGTCCTCGTCGGTCGCGGTGCACTCGACGTTGGTGAGGACGCCCTCCTCGTCCAGTCGCTCGCGGTCGAACAGGTCCTCGCCGAGGAGCTCGTCGATGGTGCCGAGGGCGTGTATCTCCTCGGCGCTGTAGCCGAAGATGAAGTGGACGTTCGGGCAGACGTAGGTGAACGCGCCGTCGTCGTCGGTGACGAGGACGGTGTCGGTCATGTTGTTGAGCGTCACGCGGTGGAGCTCCTCGGACTCGCGGAGTCGGGCCTCCAGTCGCGCGCGCTCGGCGACCGCCCGCCCGTCCACGAGCAGTCGGTCGGCGGCCCCGTCGTCGGCGGCGATGTCCCCGACCGGGCGCACCGTGAACTCGAATCGAACGCCGCCGTCGCCGCCGGGGAGTCGGGCCTCGAAGTCGGCGTACTCACCCTGTCGAGCCCGGCCGACGGCGCGCTGGAGCGTTCGCCGGACTCCGTCGGCGTCGGGCCACGGGAGCGCCCAGAGTCGCTTGCCGAGGGCGGTGCGCTCCCCGACCCCGAACCGTTCGAGCGCGGCCTCGTTCGCCCGAACCACGGTCCCGTCGGGGTCGAGGACCGCCGCGAACTGGTCGGGCGTCTCGAAGAACGCCGCGAACGCGTCGGCCCGCTCGTCGTTCCGGCGTCGGTCGACGGCCCGCCGACACCGACGGCGGAGGTCGGCGGGGTCGGCGTCCGCCGGGACGTAGTCGGCGACGCCCGCGTCGAGGGCACGGCTGGCCAGCGACTCGTCGCCGCCGGCGGGCGCGAGGACGAACGCCGGCGGGTCGGTCAGCGAGCGCAGGTCCGACAGGAGGTCGAGCCCGGTCGCGTCGTCGAGTTCGGACGCGGCGACGACGCAGTCGACGCGGTCGCTCGGGTCGCGGTCGCTCGCGGCCGTCGCCGTGTTCGTGGCCGGTCCGGCGTTCGCGGCCGTCCCGGCGACGACCGCGACGGCTCGCTCGGCCGTCCCGACGGCTCGCGTCGAGACCGCGTCCGACGACTCGAACGCGGATTCGAGACTCGCTCGCCACTCGTCCGGGCCCGCGAGCAGGACCGAGACCGGGCCGTCCTCCCCGGGGGCGTCGGCTTCCCGACCACTGTTCATCGTCGGACGGTTCGTGCCCCGACCGATAAGGATGTCGTCGCGGCGGCGCGGAGTCGGGCTCACAGCCGCGCCGCGCGAGGGACCGACCGCTGTCGGCGTTCGCCGACCCGCGGACCGCGTCGGCGTTCGAGACCCCGACCGCTACGGAACCGGCAGCCAGTCGGTCGTCTCGCCGACGCCCGTGACGCGGAGTTCCGACCCGCCGTCGTCGGTCGTCCGGACCTCCATCTGGCCGTCGAACAACTGCTTGAGGGTGCTGGTGGTCTGTTGGTCGTGGGCCGTCGAGTCGACGACGAACACGCCCAGTGCGTCCGCGCTCTGGACCCGACCGGTGAACACGTGGAGGAACCGGAACACGGTCTGGAGGTTCGAGTACATCAGCAGGGTCGACAGCGAGTGGAGCAGGATGCGATTTCGCTCGACCCCGGCATCCTTGTAGAAGGCTTCGAGGAACTCCGAGAGCTGTATGCCGATGCCGGTCATGTCCTTGGGCGAGGACGCGTAGGTTATCTCGTCGGTGTCCACCGGGGCCGTCCCCTGCTGCTTGGAGACGCAGTCGACGATGCCGAGCGGGCCACTCTCCTCGCGGCCGAGCAACTCGCGGAGGGAATCGCGCACGTCCGCGCCGCCGTCCTTCGTCGTGACGACGATGGAACCCTCGCCTCGGCGGCTACCGTGCGCGAGAATCTCCAGGGCGAGTTCGCGTTTGCCCGTCATCGGCGGCCCGGTCACCAGGAGGTTCGTTCCCGGTTCGACCTCGACCCCCGCGGGCTCACCCAGTCCGTACATGGCAGTTCCTCGCGGTGAAATCGCGACCGGGAGGCGACCCGACTCGGAACCGACGCGACCCGACTCGGAATCGAACCCGGCGTCTTCTGACAGTAAAATCTCCTGTTCCGTTTATATTCTTTTTGATTACTATCGCACACGCGGAACGACCGACCGATACAACCCGGTTCACGCTCCGGCGGGGCCGACAGCGCCCGTGCCGGCCCGCAGGCCGGGGGCGCGGTCACGCCCGCAGGCCGTCGATGCGGTCGAGCGACTGCTGGCGGACGTACTCGACCGCGATGCGGGTGAGGTGGTCGCCGTCGTCGGCCCACTCGTCGGCCCGCGAGAAGTACGTCTCCACGATGCGTCGCAGTCGCTCGACGCCCGTCCCGCGGTCGTCGGCGAGGTTCAGTTCGGCCGTCACGGGCGTAAGCTGCGTGCCACGGTCCTCGGGGTAGTCGTCGGTGTCGTCGAGCCCGATTTGCGCGCCGACGACCAGCAACACGATGGCGCGCTTGAACCCCTCGCCGAGGTCGACGCCGAGGTCGGCCTCGTACATGTTGAGCATGTCCTCGTAGAGGATGCCGACCCGGGCGTACTGGGTGGCGAAGTACGGGAGGTCGACGTCGGCCTCGAACAGCCCGGCCTCCTCGGGGTCGGCGAACTTGTACCGCTCGCGGACCGCGTCGGCCGCCGCCTCGCGCTCGTCGGGGTCGGCGGCGTTCCGGAGGCGGTCGAGCAACTCGCGGAACCCCCGGTCGGCCTCCTGGTGGCGCTCGGAGCGGTCGACCGCGTGGTCGTACGAGGCCCGGACCGCCTCGGGGGTGTCGGGGTCGTCGAGCCACGACTCGACGCCCGCCTGGAGGCTCCGCTGGGCGAGTTCGGCCACGCGCTCGCGCGGGCGGAGGTTCGTCTCGAAGTCCTCGTACTCGTCGTCGTTGACCGCGTCGCGCATGTCGCCGTCCAGCAGCGCCCGGACGACGTTGCGCGTGGTCTCGCGGCCCCGCGCCACGAAGTCGCGGTCGACCTCGCGGCCGACGCGGGCCAGCGGCACGTCGCCCGCGAGGACGTGGATGCGCCCGAGCGTCAACATCGCGGGCAGGACGAGCCGGGTGTCGTACTCGAACCGGGCCTCCTCGTCGGCCGCGCCGGGGACCGGTTCGAGGTCGCCCGACTCGCGGGCGCGCTGGAGGTCCCGCTCGACCTCCGCGAACAGCCGCTCGGTCATCGACTCGATCTCGGACTCCGCCTCGCTCCGGAGCAACACCGTGGCGAACACCCGGGGGTCCCGGCTCTCCGCGAGGTGGCTCGCCAGCGCCCGCACCGTCGCCGGAACTCGTGACCGAACGCGACCCATGCCTTGCCCGCAACTCTCGGGCCGCCGCACATGAGGATTGTGGAAGGCGTCCCAGCGCGGCGGCCCACCGGGCGCGAACGAGCGTCTCGGAGAAGCGACCCTTTTATCATCGCTCCGGCGGGCCCTTGAGGCGTATGACGACGCTCGACGGGATCGCCCGCCGACTGGGGCGGCTGGCTCGCGGGGGCTCGGTCGCCGCGCGGACGGCGCTGCCGGTCGACACGAATCCGGTGCCCGCCGACTGGACCCACGTCACCAAGGTCGACCCCGAAGACGACAAGCAGTTGCCCCTGCTGTACCCGCTGTACCTCCGGCACACCGACGCGGTGTCGGTCGGCGGGTCGGCCGACGTGACCGCCCGGAACACCGAGGAGACGTTCGAGTTGCTCGCGCCGGCGTCGGTCCCGGCGTTCCACGAGCCCAGCGGACCCCGACAGGTCACCCGCCGGACCCGCGAGCGGGCCGATTTGCTGGCCATCCCCGAGGTGCTCAACGGCGACGTCGAGGCGCTGGTCGGCGAACTGGGCGCGGCGACCGAGTACGTCCGCGAGGAGCTGGTGCCCGACTTGCTCGCCGACGAGTACCCGTGGCTCCCGGCCGGCGTGACCGACCGGCTCGCGAACGCCGCGGCGTCGTGGCTGCTCGCCGAGGCGGTGTTCGAGGCGTACGTCGTCCAGAACCCCGACAGCGCCGCCGCCCGCGAGTCCGGCGTCTCGGCCGACGACGTACTGTCGCCTCGCGAGGCCAAACGGCGCGCGATGGCGGCCGAACGCCACCTCGACAGCGAACTCGTCTACCTCGAATACTCGGGCACCTACGGCGGCGACGAGGCCGCCGAGACGCTGGCCCGGATGGACGACGCGCTGTCGTGGTCCCGGCTCTGGTACGGCGGCGGCCTCGCCTCCCGCGAGCACGCCGCCCGGATGCTCGACGCGGGCGCGGACGCGGTCGTGGTCGGCGACGCCTTCCACCGGGTCGCCGCCGAGGAGTTCGACGTCTGCGAGCGCGCCGCCCGGGACCTCGACGCGGACACAGAGCCCTCGGACGTCGCGGCGTGGGTCACCGACCACGTCGCGGTGGCCGACTCGAACGCGGCGGCCTATCTGGCCACGATTCCCTCGGTCGCCGACCCCGAGCGACTGGCCGACCGCTACCTGACCGCCACGGTCCGGGCGTGGCTCGGACTCCGGGGTGGGGCCGACCGCGAGCGACCGGTCGATGGGAGCGCCACGCCGCGTCTCGACGACCTCGTCGGGACAGGGCTGGTGGATGGACTGTCCGAAGCCGACGCCGCACTCCTCGCGCGCTGTCTGGGCGCGCTCCTCGCGGACGTCGACGGGTCGCCGACGCTCCCGACGAACCACTTCGCGCTCTCGCTGTCGGGCTGACGCCCTCGGCTCGGGTGTCGGTTCGGCGGCACGTCCGGCAAAAACCGCGACGTTTAAAACAACGGGTCGATTACGTGTTGGCGCGGGCGCTTAGCTCAGTCTGGACAGAGTACTTGGCTTCGGACCAAGCTGCCGCGGGTTCAAATCCTGCAGCGCCCATTCGTTTTCCGAAAGATTCGGGATTATAAACGCACGAACTCCTATTTCGGTATCGCCCATCGACATCCAAAATCTATCATTAGGGGTTTCCGCCGCGTACTGTACTCAAGCGAGCACCCGGTCGGAATTGGAACTACGTCGAGGTGGTGCGGCTCCGTGCCGATCCGCGCCATTTCGAACGCATGAATTACCCGGTTTAAACCGTTCTCGTGGGACTTTCGCGCGCTCGAAAAATCGTCCGCTGGAATGCTCCGTCAGGGATTCGAACCCTGGTCCTTGCCGTGAGAGGGCAAGATGATTGGCCGGACTACACCAACGGAGCGTGCACTTTCGGGTAGTCGGACGGACCGTTTAACAGTTGCGCTTTCGTGCCGTCGTGTCCCGGTTCCACACGGACCGCAGCCGCCGAACATTCGCGGAGAAAATCGGAGCGTGACGCCGTTCGGGACGCCGGACGAGGAATTGGTCAGCGTGAACGGTCACTCCTCCAGCGGGGAGCCCGCCGCGTCGGGTTCGTGGCCCTCGAGGCTGATGATGTTCTCGCGGCCGACCCGGAGCTTGCTGATCTCGCCGTCGTCTTCCATCTCCGAGAGGAGCATGCTCACCTTCGACTTCGACCAGCCGGTCTCGTCCACGATGTTGACCTGCTTCATCCGACCGCCGTTCTCGTCGAGGAGCTTCTTCACCCGGGCCTCGTCTGTGAGGAGTTCCTCGTCGCTGACCGCGGGTTCCGTCGACCCGCCGGTCGCGCCGCCGGCCACCGCACCGGCGGCGTCGCCGCCGTCCGGATTCCCGCCGTCGCCGGCGAGCGAGCCGAAGTCGCCCTGCCGCCACGCGAACGCGGCCGCGAGGCCGAGCAGGACGACCACGGCACCGACGAACAGCATCAGGGGCGACCAGCCGTTAGTACCCGTCGGCTGCTGGGCGGGCTGGGTCGTCCCGGCCGGCGGCGTCCCGGCTTCCCCCGTCGTCTCGGCGGTCGCTCCGCCGCCGGTCGGGCCACCGTCGGTCGTCTCGCGTGCCGTCGTGGTGGTCCCGGGAACCGGCTGGAACGTCACCCTCGGTCGCCGGTCGGTGAAGTCGTACTCGCCTTGCCACGTCACCGACCCGCTCTGGACCAGCGTCTCGGCCGAGGTCACCGCGGGGTCGAGGGGCTCGGCCGAGGCGAACCTGAGTTGCGGGCCCGCGTGGACGACCAGCGACTGGTTCGGGCCGACGTAGAGTCCGCCCTCGAACACGTCGTCGACGATGACGGTCTCGTTGTCGGAGTAGGTGAAGCTGGTCCACTGGAACGTCATGGTGACGACGCCCCGGTTGCCCTCGACCAGTCCGTCGATCTGGGCCGCCTTCCGGAAGTTCTGGGCCTCCATCGTCCGTCCGGTGACGTTCTGGCCCGCGTCGGTGAGTTCGCGGGCCTGCGCCCGAAAGTCCGTCCACATCGGCGTCGACTCGTTGTTGAACTCCCGGGCGAACTCCCGGAACTGCTGGCGTTCCGAATCGTTGTCGAGCGTCTGCTGGTACGAGAACGTCCACTCGGCGGTGCCGTTCTCGTACACCGTGATGTGGAACTCGACGTCGTCGAACTCGTCGGTCGTATCGAGCGTCCGGGTGACGTTCGGGTCGCGGAGTTGACGGGACTGGGCCGTCGAGTCGAGCGCGTCCGACGGGGTCGTCGCGGCCTGTGGTCCCGGGGCGGGGCTACCGCGCGCGGGAGCAGCGCCCGTAACGGACGCTACGGGGACCGCACCGACGAGTAACGCGACTACGAGGGCGACAGCCAGCAGCCGTCTCATGCACGTTATTCCTCCATTGCCCGGTATAAAAGACCTTTTGACGTGGCCCTGTCACCGGACGGCGATTCCGTCGGCCACGACGCGGGCGGGCGACTGCCACGCGGTCACGTCCGCCGTCGGGTCGTCGTCGAGCACCACGAGGTCCGCACGATACCCTTCCGCGACGACGCCGACCTCGTCGCCGAGCCCGAGCAGGTCGGCAGCGTTGACGGTTGCGGCCGCCAGCGCGTGGTCGGGCGTGAGCCCGTGTTCGACCAGCAGTTCGAGCTCCTCGGCCGCGTCGGCGTGGAAGTTGAACGGCGTCCCGGCGTCGGTCCCCATCGCGATGGGGACGCCCGCGTCGAGCGCGTACTCGAACGATTCGGCCCACGAGTCGGCGGCGTCCTCGGACTTCCGGACCGCGAACTCCGGGACGCCGGCCTCGGTGCCCGCCTCGACGATGCCGAACAGCGCCTTCCCGGTCGGCACCCAGTAGGTGCCCCGCTCGGCCATCAACTCGGCCGCCTCGCGGTCCATGAACGTGCCGTGTTCGATACTGGCGATGCCTGCCCGGGTCGCGTTCTTGATGCCGGCCGCGCCGTGGGCGTGAGCCGCCGTGGGCACGCCCTTGGCCGACGCCACGTCGACCAGCGCCGACAGCTCGTCCTCGTCGAGTTCCGGCGCGCCGGTCAGCGCGCCCTCGGTCAGGACGCCGCCGGTCGCCATGCACTTGACCACGTCGGCACCGCGCTTGAGCTGCTCGCGGACCGCCTTCTTGACCTCGGGGACGCCGTCGGCCTCGCGGCCGAACCAGTGGCCGTGGCCGCCGGTCATCGCCACGTTCTCCCCGCAGGCCAGCACGCGAGGGCCGTCGAGGACGTCCGCCTCGACGGCGTCGGCGGCGTCGAGCGCCAGCGTTCCGGGCGCACCCAGATCGCGAACCGTGGTCACGCCCGCGTCGAGCGCGTCCTCGAGGTTGGCCGCCGCCCGGTAGGCCAGCATCGTCTCGCTCTCGCCGTCTATCGTCCCCGGGTCGGGCCGGCCGTCCATCATCAGGTGGACGTGGGCGTCCACGAGTCCGGGCGCGACGAACTGCCCGCTCGCATCGATGACCTCGTCGGGGTCGTCGGGCGCGTCCCCGACCGCAACGATGTCGCCGTCTTCGACCGCCACGTCGGCCTCTCTCGTTCCGTTCGCGTCGACGACAGTGCCGTCTCGCAGTACGAGCATATCGGTGCTTCGGACGCGAGCGCCTAAGTATCGGGGTAGCGGCAACGGACCGCGCTCGAGTCGCGTTCGCGTCTCGGAATCGGAACCCGGTTCGTCGAGTTGGCCTTGCAGTGGGACGTGGCTCCGTGCCGGGAGTTCCCGGCGGCGGGGTGGCGCGCGCGAGCAACGCGTGCAAGGGATGAGCGAGCGACTGCACGGAGCGAGCGAATCGGCTGGGGAGGCGTGTGGTTGCGGCGACTCAGAGGTCTCGGTAGTAGCTAGCGTGTTCGATTTCGAGACAAACGTAGACGGACTCTCGAAGCTAGCTTCTGCCGAGGCCCAGGGAAACCGCACCGCAACCGCACGACATCGCACGGTACCGCACGACATCACACGATATCTCACGGCACCGCAACCGCACCGCGAACCGCACGCCTCCCAGCCTCCTGCGGTCTCTGCGAACCACGTTCGCAGATTAGCGGGACGCCCCCGGCGTCCCGCAAGTCTCACCGCGTTGCGGTCCTCGTCCCTCGCGCGGGTTGGCGCGACACGAGGTCGCGCCAACCCGCACCACGTGGAAAGCATCGTCGAGTTCGAGAGGGGGCGGTCGATTCGAGCGACCGTGTCGAGGCGAGTCGATGGGGAACGAGCCGAGATCGTCGAATCGGCGAAAGACCCAACTCGGTCGCCCACGCACCGCCGACCATGGCGAACGAACCACTGAGCGGGAAGACCGCACTGGTCACGGGCGCGAGCTCCGGCATCGGCGAGGCGACCGCACACGCGCTGGCCCGCGACGGCGCGCGGGTCGCGCTCGCGGCCCGTCGCGAGCAAGCGCTCGACGGCGTTGCGAGCGACGTCGAGCGCGAGTACGACGCCGAAACGCTGGTCGTCCCGACCGACGTGCGCGACGAGTCGTCGGTGGCCGAGACGGTCGAGACGACCGTCGAGGCGTTCGGCCATCTCGACGTCCTCGTCAACAATGCGGGACTCGCCCGGGGCGAGTCGGTCGAGGAGATGACCACCGACCAGTACGCGGCCATGATGGAGACCAACGTCGACGGCGTCTTTTACGCCACCCGCGAGGCGATTCCCCACCTCCGGGAGACAGACGGCAACCTCGTCTTCGTCGGGAGCTTCGCCGGCCAGTACCCCCGGCCGTTCAACCCCGTCTACGCCGCCTCGAAGTGGTGGGTCCGGGGGTTCGCCCACAGCGTCGAAGCGCGCGTCGGCGCGGACGGGGTGGCGGTCACGGTGGTCAACCCCACCGAGGTCCGGACGGAGTTCGGGTCGGCCTACGGCGAGTCGTTCGCCGAGCGGTTCGAGGAGGGCGAGGTGACCGAGCCCGAGGAGGTCGCCGAGGCCATCGCGTTCGCGGCCGGACAGGAGAAGTCGACGGTCAGCGAACTCGACCTCTATCGGCGCGACAAGTTCTCGGGGTTCTGACGCGGCAGACTGCGGTTGCGGTGGTGTGCGGTGGCGGTGGCGGTTGCAGCGCCGTGCGGTTTCTCATCGGTGTCGGCAGAAGCTAGCTCGACAGGTCCACAGTAGAGGTCGACGCCGTCACGGAGCGAGCTCCTGGCTCGAACAACGAGAGGGCCGCACCGCAACTGCATCACAACCGTACGCGACCGCACCACGACCGCAACTGCACGGACGCGCGGTCCTCGCGTGCCGGGGCCCAGTCAGACCGAGACGAAGCTCTTCCCGCTCAGCGACGGGGGCACGGTGATTCGGTACACCGTCGTCGCGCCCGAGGCGGTCGTGAGGTGGAGTTCGGCCTCGCTGCCGGCGGGGAGCGGTTCGGCGAACGGTGGGGTCACGGCGTCGCGGGTCTCGGCCTCGACGAGGGCGGCGTTGACGTAGACGGTGATGCGGTCGTCTTGCTCGCCCAGGACGACGTGGTCGCCCCCGTCGACCGAGTAGGTGTTGAATACTCGATGGGCATCGGTGGCGGTGCGGCCGCCGCCGCGTCGACCGCCCCTGGGTTCGAGTCCGAACGTCCCGGCCTCGTCCTCGTTCTGGACGCCGGGCGCGTGGTCGGCCGCCTCGCCGTGGACCAGCGTGGTCGAGGTCTCCGGGCCGACCCACGCCACGGTCGCCTCCGAGAGGTTCACCGTGCCCGAGCCCGGCGCGCGCTGAATCGTGAGTTCGAGGGTGTCGACGCTCTCGTTTGGCATCACGTCCTCGTCGGTCTTGATGCCGGAGTTTTTCGTCTCGTCGGTGACGTGGCCGTAGGCGCTCACCACGGCCAGCCGGTTCGAGACCTGCTGGACCGACTGGTCGCCGGTCGCCTCGGCGCGGTTCGAGAGTACCCCGGCGGTGTCGAGCAGCACCCCGGCGGCGATGGCAGCGACCAGCACCATCGCGATGAACACGACCAGCGTGCCGATGCCGACCTGCGCTCGCTCCCGATTCCATCGCGTTCGACCGCCCGTCAGTCCACCTCGCTGCACGGTTGTATACGCGCCGAGTTTGTCCACGATTATATTTAAACCCCGGTGGACTCCCCGCTACCGGAGCGCGGCGGCAACCTTCTCGACCGGGTGGGGCGGCTCGCCGCGAACGCCCTCCCAGCCGCCGAGTTGTGCCCGGCAGGACGCGCCCGGCGCGACCACCGTCTCGCCGTCGCTGTCGGCGACCTGCTCGAAGAGGACGTCGGCGATGGCCCGGCTCATCGAGTAGTGTTCGGCCTCGTAGCCGAAGCTCCCGGCCATCCCGCAACAGCCCGAATCGAGCGCGTCCACCTCGTAGCCCGCCGCGCGGAGGACGTTGGCCGCGTGGGCGTCCTTCGTGGTGGCTTTCTGGTGGCAGTGGCCGTGGTAGGTCAGGCGCTCGTCGGGCGCTTCGAACCCGAGGTCGAACTCGAAGGCGTCGAGGTACTCCATGATGCCGTAGGCGTTCGCGGCCACGCGCTCGGTCGCAGTTGCGAGCGATTCCGCCTCGTCGACGGTCGAGCCAGCCGAGTCGCCCGGGAGCAGGTCGAGGTAGTCCGACTGGAGCATGACGGCGTCGGAGGGCTCGACCACCACCACGTCCCAGCCGTCCCGAACCCGCGGCGCGAGCGCGGTCACGTTCGTCCGGGCGCGCTCGCGGGCCGTCTCGACGAACCCCTGGGAGAGCGCGGGCCGCCCGCTGTCGGTCACGTCGTCGGAAATCCGGACGTGGACGCCGGCGGCTTCGAGGACCCGGACGGCGGCCCTGCCCGCGTCGGGGTGGTTGTAGGTGGTGTAGGCGTCGGGGAACAGCGCGACCCGGCGAGCGGCCTCGGACTCGGGGACCTGCGGGCCGCCCCGCGCCTCGAACCAGTCGAGGAGGCTCTCGCGGTGGAAGGTCGGCAGGTCGCGCTCGCTGGCGATGCCGAGGGTCGCCTCCGCGAGAGCGCGCGCGCCCGGCACCTTGCTCGCCCAGTTCGACAGCGGCGCGAGCGCGCTCCCCACCTTCGAGAGCGTTCCGACGTTGGCGAACGCGCGCTCGCGGAGGCTCGCGCCGTGGCGCTGGTGGTACTCGTGTTCGACCTCGGTCTTGAGCTTGGCCATGTCGACCTCGCTCGGACAGTCGCGGGCACAGCCCTTGCAGCCGATACAGAGGTCCATCACCTCCGCCATGAACTCCACGTCGAGGTCGTCGTCGCTCGCGCCCGCCCCCGCAGGGAGGTCGCCGCTCATCGCCTGCCGGAGCAGGTTCGCCCGGCCGCGCGTGGCGGTGACCTCCTCGTCGGCCGCGCGGTAGGTCGGACACATCACGCCGCCGGTGGCGTCCTGGCCCCCGCGACAGCCGCCACAGCCATGGCAGAGTTCGACCATCCCCTGAAAGCCGTTCTCGTTGTCCCAGTCGAGTTCGGGGGCGAACCCCGCCGAGAACTCGTAGTCGGGGTCGAATCGGAGGTTCTCGGTCATGTCGTGGTCGCCACAGACGTTGCCGGGGTTGAGCAGCCAGTCGGGGTCGAACGCCGACTTGAGGTCGCGGAACACCCCCCAGACGGCGTCGCCGTACAGCTTCCGGTTCCACTGCGTGCGAGCGCGGCCGTCGCCGTGTTCGCCCGACACCGACCCGCCGTGTTCGACCACGAGGTCGGTCGCCGCGTCCGCGATTGCTTCCATCTGGTCGACGCCGGCGGGACTCTTGGTGTTCACCAGCGGCCGGACGTGGAGACAGCCCGGCCCCGCGTGGGCGTAGAAACTGGCGAACGTGTCGTTGTCGTCGAGCACCTCCTGGAAGTCGGCGACGTACTCGGGCAGGTTCCCGGGCGGCACCGCGGCGTCCTCGATGAACGAGATGTGCTTGGCGTCCGAGGTTCGGGACAGCAAGATGGGCAATCCTGACTTCCGGAGCTTCCAGAACCGGGCGCGGTCGGCCTCGTCGTGGGCCTCCAGCGCCGCGAACGCCCGCTCGTTCCGGCGGTCCGCCGTGAGTTCCGCCACCTTCTCGCGGCCCTCCTCGTCGTCCTCGGCGTAGAACTCCACGAGCAGCACCGAGTCGGTCCCCTCGGGCAGCATGCCGACCACGTCGGCGAACTCCTCGGTGTCGCGCGCGAGGTCGAGCAGCACGTCGTCCAGCACCTCGACGGCCGCCGGGTCGTGGTCGAGGATGGGTTCCACGTCGGCCATCGCGTCGAGCAGGCCGTCGTAGGCCAGCAGCGCCATCGACTTGGTCTCGGGGAGCGGTTCGAGCGAGACGGTGGCTTCGGTCACGACCGCGAGCGTGCCCTCGCTGCCCGCGAGCAGGCGCGCGAGGTTGACCGACCCGGACTCGGCCTCCTCGACCAGCCGGTCCAGGTTGTAGCCCGAGACGTTGCGCTTGAGCTGCGGGTAGGCGTCACGGACCGTCTCGGCTTCCTCGTCGACGATGCGGGCGACCGCCGCGTGAATGCGCGCTTCGAGGTCGCCGTCGGGGTCGGCGCGCTCGCGGAGTTCGGCGAGCGAGACCTCGCCGAAGGTGGTCACGGTGCCGTCGGCCAGCACCACCTCGCAGGCCTCGACGTAGGCGTCGGTCTTGCCGTACTGCAACGAGTGCGCGCCGGTCGAGTTGTTGCCGATGGCCCCGCCGAGCGCCGACTTGTCGCCCCACGCGGGGTCGGGCGCGAACTTCAGACCGTGGGGCGCGAGTTGGTCGTTCAACTCGGCCAAAATTGCGCCGGGCTGGGCGCGCGCGGTCGGCGTCTCGGCGTCGGGGTCGACCGCAACCACGTCGTCCATGTATCGGGTGAAATCCAGTACCACCGCCTCGTTGACCGCCTGCCCGGCGAGGCTGGTGCCGCCGCCGCGAGGCAGGACTGGAATCCCCCGTTCGGCGCAGTAAGCCATCACGGCCGCCACGTCGTCGGTCGACGCCGGGAGGACCACGCCGATGGGCGTCACCTCGTAGGCGCTGGCGTCGGTCGCGTACAGGTCGCGGGAGTAGCTGTCGAACCGCACCTCGCCGTCCACGCGGTCGCGGAGGTCCGAGACCAGCCCCGGCCGCGCCACGTCGTCCGAGCGGTAGTCGTAGTCCGCGCGCGGGTCGCTCGCCGGGTCCGACGCGTCGTGGGTCGCCATGCGACGGCGTACGGACGGCGGACCGAAAAGGAATGGGTTCAATCCGTTCCCCCTCAATTCGGCGATTTATCTAATCGGGATTCAGTCACCTCCGCCTCGATACCGTGTTCTGTTAGTAGTTGTTCGACGACTCGGGAGAATACGTTCGAAGTCCCCGGCTTGCAGACGACAGCATTTACGAGCGCATCCGTATCTATTGAAACGTATTGGCCCGAATCGGCAACGTCCATCTCTTTACCGGTGAGCAATCCATGTAATTGAGCCCCATCGAGTCCGCTCTGATCTGGTGTCATGACTGAGTCGTCTTCGAAAACGGCCCGAAACTCCCGCTCGTCCTCGAACGCGTTTCGCTTGTGAAAGTACCTCGAATAGGAGAGTTGACTACCGGGAATCGCGTCCTCGTCGTAATCGACGTACTCTACGCTACCAATCTGGAGTTTCGATAGTTCGTCGTACACCTCGTCGAGCGCTTTGGAGCGCTTTCTTCCCGTAGCTCGCACATAGTTTCGATACGTTTCGAGGTAGCCGTCCGAAACCGACATCTCGATAGCGTTCCGAAAGTCCCCAACGGTCGTTTCGACTGCGACGCCGGGTTCCGTCCCGAGATACGCGTCCCAGAACACGGCCGACTCGTCCCGACCAACGCGCCAACAGTTGATGTACGTCTTGTCGTCACTTCGATTACGAACGCGTTCGTTGTGGTCTATCTCGGCGGGGTTTCGCCCGGACCAGCGCTTGACGGCGTCTCGAAGATTTGCATTCGGCCTCGGGAGCGTCGCCTCGAAAGAGTCCGAAAACCCATCGACGCGCGAAAACCAGATTCCCGATTCGTCGAGTAGAGATTGAAAACGTCCTATGCTCAGATAGCGACGTATCACTCGGTCATCGGACGGGATTTCGGGCTCCCACTCCGAGTGGATGGTCAATCGTTCTCTGAGTTGGTCCAAATCGTTTTCGACTGCAAACAGCGTATTCTCGACGTCGTCGAGACCAGGGTTAGCACGTCGAAGTAGTTGCAGTTCCTCTGCATCGAGATACTCGTCCTTGACGAACGACGCATAGATGCGCTTCAAAACTCGTCGCAGTTTTTCTTGGTCATCCAGGTCCATACTGTTTCACTCGACTACGGTGCGAGCCGATTCTTCCTATTTTTCATGTGCTCGTTATAGTATTTGAAGGTGAGGGGACACCACTCCTCGGCGATATCGAGGACGGTTTCGGTCATCTCCCGTATCTCCCACTGAGCGTCCGCAGCCGCCCGCATGTCCGCGACGTGCATGAGCATCCTCGGATTCATCGACATGACCATATTCACCTTCGTTCCGATGGGGAGGACGAACCGAGCGTCTTCCGGTGGAACACCGAGGTCGAGCAGTTCCTGATATGCTTCGACCGATTCTCTGACCGACGATTCGAACACCTCCTCGCGCTTTTCGACGGTTTCTTCGTCTACTGCACCGACCTGTTGATTTCGACCGATCCAGTCCGGGTCGGTTATCGAAGGCGGAATCACTATCATCTCACCGCGACCGACGTCGTCGGGGTCGATGTCGTCGAAGGAGACGTATCTCATGCTCTGGACATCGAAACTTACGTGTCTGTGTCGCGTTATTTGAGCCATACAGGAGCGACTAATCCCTTTTACTGCGAAGATAGCCTTCGGATGTTCGAATGGCCCGAAGTGTCCGTGACTGAGAAGGTGACTGATGAGGGTATACCGTTTTTCTTCGGTCGTATCACCGTCGATTGTTTCCATAATCTCCTCGAAACTCTTCTCTCCGACCCAGTCGTTCATATAATCGTTGCGCGCGGCAGTACAGATGGCTTCTTCCGGATTCTCGGTCGCATCCAGCAGCGTGACTTCCATAGGTGAGACGACTAGCGTCACACTATAAAAAGTCTCACCAGACGGCTCCTCCGAGTAACGACACCCACAAATCACCCGCGCGCCTATCCCCGACCATGATAACGAACATCGCGCGCGGCGTGCAGGCGTTCACGAGCAACGCCTTCCTCGTGGAGGGCGACCGGACCGTCCTCGTCGACGCCGGCGCGAACTTCGACGCCGTGGCGGAGATTCGCGAGCGGACGGACGACCTCGACGCGGTCGTCCTCACTCACACCCATCCCGATCACGTCGGCAATCTCGACGCGGTCAAAGACGCGTGCGACGTGAGCGCGTGGGGGTTCGACGCCGACCAGCCCGGCGTGGACGAACCCATCGCGGACGAGGGGACGGTCCGAATCGGCGACCACGGCTACGTCGCACTCCACACGCCGGGACACAAGAACGACCACCTCTGTTTCTACTCGGCGGGCGCGAGCGTCCTGTTCGCGGGCGACCTCGTCTTCCAGAACGGCGGGTTCGGCCGGACCGACCTCGAAGAGGGCGACCGCCGGCAGTTGATAGCGAGCATCGACCGACTGGAGGACCGCATCGACGAGCGCCTCGAGGAGATGTACGTCGGCCACGGCCCGACCGTGACGACCGACCCGTACCACGACGTCGAACTGGCGGCCCGCGCGGCCCGGATGGGGTGAGTCGCGGGACGAACTCGTCAGACCGAGGCGACCGCGTTCCCGACAGCGCGGCGTTGCACGCCCCGTAGACCCGATTTCGGTCCGGGGCCAAGCTTGATACTGTTGGCCCTACAACGTCTACGCGACTATGAATTGCAGAGTTGTCGTGGAAGCCGCAGTCCCGGTCTACGACGTGGAGACGCCCGACGAGGCGGTTCGGATCGCCATCTCCAAGACCGGCGAGTTGCTCAACCCGGACCTCAACTACGTCGAGATCAACATGGGCGAGCGGTCGTGCCCCCACTGCGGGGAGGCGCTCGACCCGGCGTTCATCGCGGCCGACGAGAGCCTGGTCGCGCTGGAGCTGGAGATGACGGTGTTCAACGTCGAGCGCGAGGAGCACGCCTCCCGCATCGCGCGCAAGGAGATCGGCCAGCGGCTCGAAAACATCCCGCTCACCGTCCTCGAAGTCGAGGTCGTCGAGGAGGAAGACGACGAGGAGTCGGACTCCGAGCCGGGCGAGACCGACCGAACGGAGACCGAGGCCGAGACCGACGACGACGAGGTCCTTCCCGAGTTCGAGGACCTCATCGAGTGACCCGGCGACCGCGGACGTGCGAGGCCGGGCCCGACGCGGGCTCGGACCCGCCGGACGAATCGGTCGCCGGTCGGACGGGCTCCCACGCGATTCGTAGTCCACGGCGTTGGTCGGGGGTTTCCACGGGCGTCGCTTTGTCGAGCGTGTCGTTTCCAGCGAGCAGGGCGACGCGGCGAAAACACGTACGGGAGGAAGCGAAAGCAGGGAGTACGAGAGCGGTCGCTACCGGGTTCGGTATGTCGACAGGAAGCGTCGCGTCGCCTTTCAGTCGGCCTTGGCGGCGACTTTCTCGTCCGCCTCGACCTCGGCCATCTCGGATGTGATCGATTTCGCCATGGCAAAGACTGCGGTCTTGTGGTCCGTCTTGGATTTATGAATCGACGTTGGTCGTACGCCGAGAGAATCGTAGTCGTCGAGATCGATTTGGGTGTTGTGCTCTTCCTCGTAGTAGTTTCCGACCTCCGCGAGCAGGCCGTGAAGGTGGATGAGTTCCTGCTTCTTCATAACCAAGCGACGCTAACAGTTGCAGGGTTATAGTATTATCTTGAGTCCCGTTAACACGGAGTGTGAATTACTCCTCCCCATGGGAACGTAATGCGGGGGAACGAACCCCTGCCGAGAACTGTGAAACGGTCGCGTTGGGTTCAGCCTACCCGACTCGTAAGCCGTGCTTACCACGGTACGGCGGGGGTTCGCGGCCGCGGTCTGAAAGGATTTTTATCGGTCGCAGGTCCTTTGGACAGCTATGGAGAGCTACGACGACCACCTCGACAGAGCGCTCGACGAGACCCCGGACATCGAGGGGAGCGACGACCGGTTCGAGGTTCCGGACGCCGAGGTCCGACAGGAGGGCAACGTCACCGTCTACGAGAACTTCCAGGACGCGCTCGCCGAGTTGGGCCGCGACGGGGACCACGTCCTGAAGTTCCTCCAGAACGAGCTGGGGACCAGCGCCCACATCGACGAGAGCGGGCGCGCCCGCCTGACCGGCGAGTTCGGTCGCGACCGAATCGAGGACGCCCTGGCGGACTACGCCGACGAGTTCGTCCTCTGTCCGGAGTGTGGTCTCCCGGACACGCAACTCGAACGCGAACAGGGCGCGGTGTTGTTGCGGTGCGAGGCCTGCGGCGCTCGCTCGGCCACCTCGGGATAGCTACGCGAACTGCTTGAGCGTCTCGAGGTCCCGCTCGGTCCGCGTGAACTCGGCCGTCCGGCGGACCACACCGCACTGCGGACAGGTGAACTCCTCGTCGTGGGTCGGCAGGTCGTCCGGCGACGACTCCCAGTCTTTGTCGCACTCGGGACAGACCAGCCGCACGTACGTTTCGTTCATGCGTTCGTCAATGGGCGTGGCTGGTAGAAAAAAGTTGCCGCGAGACGGGCCGACTCGGGGCACGGACATGGGAAACCGTGGCGGTCTGGCCTGACCGGGCCCGACCGGAAGCCGGGCGACGCCCGGGGAAAACCGGACGGACGTATCGTTTCCCGGAAATCTACCAACAGTTAAGGCCCACCCATACCATCGTTGGCCCATGGACGGAACACCGCAGGAGATCACGACGCTCGTCGGACGGGAGGTGTACTCCAACAGCGGCGTCTTCGTCGGCGAAATCGAAGACGTCCGCCTGAACGTGGACGCCGTCGCGGTCACGGGGCTCGCGCTCGGCGAACTCAACCGCGAACTGTTCTCGGAGGTCGTCGACCACGACGACGGCGTACTCGTCCCGTACCGCTGGGTGCGGGCGGTCGGCGACGTCGTGCTCATCAACGATACCATCGAGCGCCTCCAGCAACCCGGAGCCGACGGCGACGAAAAGGCCGCGGTGTAGTGCGGTCGGTGTCGTCGAGTAGTTGCAGTGGTGTCGTCGAGTAGTTGCAGTGGTGTCGTCGAGTAGTTGCGGTCACCCGTCGGCTCAAGCGACGCTAGCTTTCCCGCGATTTCGTTTCGCCGTCCGGCTCGGTCCGAGCTAGCTACTGCCGAAGCCAATGAGGTACCGCAACCGCAACGCACTGCAACCGCACAGCACCGCCACCGCGACCGCACAGCGGGAGCCTCACGCCTCCCCAGCCTCGGGGCGCACGAGCGCGCCCCTCCCTCGCGCGTTGCGTGCGGCCACGAGGGCCGCACGGCGCGCGCCGAGCGGAACGGTCGCGTGCCGCGAACTCCAGTCCGAGTCGGTAGTCGGGGGGATAGAACGGTCCGAAGTCGACAATTGAAGACGTCAGCACGGCGGTTCGGGGTTCAGCTCCCGTTGGAGCTCTCGCCGCTCTCGACGCCCATCGCGTCGAACAGCTTCCGCTTGACGGCCTCCTCGGTCAGCGACAGCAGGGTGTCGCGGTTGTCGTCGGTGGTCTCGATGCCGGTGAAGATGCCCAGCGGAATCTCGACGCTGGCCTGGGTCGAGTGGCCCGCCGCTTCGCCGATGTCGGCGAAAGCGTCCTGGAGCACCTTGCCGATGTTCATCCGGATGTCCTTCGAGCGGGCCGCCAGATAGATGGTCTCCTCGGCGATGCCGAACACGGCCGTCGTCGTGATGCCCTCCAGGTTCAGCAGGTGGGAGGCGGCCTGGGTCAGCGCGTCGCGGTCCCTGATGAACCCCGCGTTGCTCACGAGGTGGCTCCCCTGGACCTCGCGGTTGGTGATGGCTTCGGCCAGCACGTCGAGCGTCTCGGGGCTCATCGAGGGCGACTCGACCTGTTCGAGCGTGTCGTGGTTGGCGAACGGGTAGAGGTACGCCGCCGCGGTCAGGTCCGCCGGCGTGGTGTCGCGCTTGAAATCCAGCGTCTCGGCGCGGATACCGTACAGCAGCGCGGTAGCGACCTCCTCCGAGACGTTGAGGTCGAACTCCTGGACGTACTTCGTGAGGATGGTCGAGGTCGAACTCACGCTCGGCCGGACGTCCACGAAGTCCGCTTCGTACTCCTCGTCGGGCTCGAAGTGGTCGACGAGCACGTTCACCGGCCGGTCGAAGTTGGCCTCGGTCGCCTTGGCGTGGTCGACCAGCGCGATGGTGTCGTAGGCCTCGACGTCGGCGTCGTCGTACGGCAGGAGTTCGATGCCGAGCAGGTTGACGAACGCCCGGTTCTCCTGGTGGCCGATGTCGCCGATGTAGAGGATGTCGGCCTCGACGCCGAGGTTCTCGGCGATGGCCTGTAAGGCGACCGCGCTGGCGATGGAGTCGGGGTCGGGGTTGTCGTGGGTGACGACCGCGAGCTTCTGGTCGGTGGCCTCGATGACTTCGGCGAGCTGCTGGGCCTTGTACTCGAGCTCGCCGGTTTCGAGCGCCCGGAGCGCCGAGTCCGCGATGACGGTCGAGGGGTTTATCACTACGTCCGCGCCGAGTTCGGTCAACTCGTCCTCGGAGACGGGGTCGCTGGCGCGCACGACGATGAACTGCTCGCCGTCGTTGTCGCGGATGTTCTCGACCGCCTGCTTGTTGGCCTCGACGTCCGACGAGAGGATGAGCACGACCTCGTTGTCGGCGACGGTGTCGTAGATGTCGTCCTCGCGGATGTCGGCGGTCTGGGCGTTGAGGTCCTGGTCGCGCAGCGCCTCCACGCGGTCGGCGTCCCGGTCGATGATGAGGACGTCCTTGTCCTGTGCTACCAGTTCCTCGGCGACCGCGTGTCCGACGCTCCCGCAGCCCAGAATAGCGTAGTCGGACATCGAGGAGATGGTAATCCCGGCGCTCATGATACTGTGGCGTAACTCCGGACCACACTTAACGTTCCCGGAGCGTGGCCGTGACGCCGCTTGCGAGCGATTACTCGGCCATCGCGTCCGCGCGAACGGACTCACCGCCGACCGATTCGCCGACGGGACCGTTCGACTTACGGGAACGGATGCCCCCGGTGAGTCAGGTCGTCGTCCGCGAGCGCGGGATGGTTCTTCGGCGGTAACGCGGGCGGACAGAGCGCCACGAGTTCGGGGACGTACCAGCGGGCGACCCGCAGTCCCGCGTCCCGGACGCCGGGCGTCGTGAGGTCGAACGCCACCGGGGTCGCGCCGGCCGCGTCGAATGCATCGAGACAGGCGTCCAGTTCCGCCCGCGAGTCCTCGAACTCCCGGTCGTCGCGCCGAGGCACCACCTCTCGGTCGCCCTCGAAGTAGACCGAAACTTCCTCGAAGTGCTCGGGGGAGGCGTAGTATTTGAAGTTCTCCTCGAGGTTCATCACGCCGGGCGACTCGACCTCGGGGACCCCCTCGTAGGCCACTGTGGTCTGTATCGACCGGACGCCCTGCGCGGCCTCGACCAGCGCGTCCCGGGCCGCGCTCGCGAAGTCGAGGTCGGCCGACGCGGCCAGCACGAACTTGGGCGTGCGGTCGCGCTCGTCGACGTACGTCACGCCGAGCGTGTGGAGGTCGTGGTCGGTCTCGAACCGGCAGAGCCGGTACGTCGCGAAGTCGTTCTCGAACGCCCGTCGTTGCTCGCGCAGTTCGGGCCACTCGTCGAGCGCGAGTCGCGTCGGCGGCTCCTGTCGGTACCACGACCGCATCACTGCGTCGCGTTCGACCGTCTCGTAGGCCGCGCCGACCAGTGCCGACGGCAGGTCGGGGCCGCAGGCCAGCCCGTTCGACGTCGAGAAGAAGTACGGGTCGCCGTCGGTCGTATCGCCGAGGCCGACCAGCGGCGAGGGGACGAAGACCTCCTCGCCGTCGAGCAGGTTCGTCCCCGCGACCCACCGTATCTCGGTCCTCCTGTCGAACGGCCCGAGCCCGCGCTCGCGGAGGTCGGCGGCGTCGAACGGGGTGAGGTACTCGAAGTCGACGACGTCGGTCTCGCCCGCCGCCAGTTCCTCGTAGGTCGCCTCGGTGGTCCGGTGGGCGTGGACGGTGGTCGGCCAGAACGCGCAGTACCGCTCGGTGAACTCGCCGACCGCCGTCACAAGCGCCTCCGTGCTGGTGTGTCCCTTCCCGCCCGCCGCCGGGTCGGGGTCCTCCTCGCGGTCCTGCGGGAGCGACCGACCGATGGCCGCCGCGTCGACGTCGACGTTCAGCGTCGGATCGCCGTCGCGACCCGACGGGTCGAAGGTCACGTCGGAGACCAGTCCCGTGCGGTCGCCAAGCAGTCGCTCGACGTCGGCGGTTCGCGAGCGCCTTCGCGCGCGGAGATTAATCGTCGTCACCTCGATTGGGATTTCCCGCCGCGTGCTCCCGGTTTCGGTCCTGCACCATCGCGTCGAGACCGAGGTGTCGGCCCTGGTCGACGCCGTCCGAGGACGGGCCGCAGACCGAGCAGCGCGGCATCCGGAGGACGTCGTCGGCCCCGACCGACAGGTCCGCGAAGTCGTAGTGAACCACGCGCCCGACCGTGAACCCGAAGCCGCTGGACAGCTGGTTGACCAGTTCGAGTTCGAGACAGCCCGCGACGACGTGGGCGAATCCGGGGAGGTTGGGGCCGGGCGCGCGCCCGGCGTCGCCCGCGACCGCCTCGTACGCGCGGTAGCCCTCGGGTGCCTCGACGTTGGCGTAGCGTCGTCGTCTGAAACACTCGTAGCAGGGCGTCTCCCCCGGCAGTATCGTCGGGCCGACCACGCCGTCGAGCCCCGCTATCTGTCCGAGCAAAAGCGGCGTTTCGATATCGTGGACGAGTCGATTGAGCCGCGCGAGCGCGTCGGGTCGCTGGCGGTCGGCGGCGTGGACGACGAGGTCGGCCGCCTCGATTGCGTCCGGGAGTTCTCCGCGTTCGAGCGAGACCACCTCGTCGTGACTCGCCCGGGCGCTCGAGGTATCGCCGAGGCCGAGGAATCGGACGTCCTCGATGCCCATCTCGACCGCGTCGGCCGCGAGGATGGTCGCCGGACGACCCGACCCCACCAGCGTCACCGTCGACGACGCGACTCGCTCCATCGCGTCCGCGGAGAACTGGTCGGTGGCACGGAGGTAGCCGGTGACGTCCTCGCGCTCGAGAGCACGCTCCCCCGCGTAGAGGAGTCCCTCGTCCTGAAGCACGTAGATGACCTCCAGCACGTCCCGTCGGTCCGCCTCGTCGAAGGCGTCGAGTATCTCCTCGACCGCGTTCGTGCCGTCGAGCATGGCGACGAGGTCCGCGAGCATCCCGTCCTCGTCGTCGTCGGTGAGGTCGAAGACCGTCCCGCTCCACGGTCCCGCCCTGAAGTGGACGTCGTCGGGCGAGAGTCGGACCGGGACGAGCGACGGGTCGATTTTGGGGAACGCCACGAGCGCCTCGCGGAGCGAATCGCTCATGGCGCGCTCACCGCCTCGTCCGCGGGGTGACCGACGCCGACGGCGTAGACCACCGCCTCGTCGACCCCGTCGACGTCGAGCAGCGCGTTCATCTTGCGGTCGTCGAACGCCGCCGCCGGGACGCCGCCGAGTCCCAGCGCCTCGGCCGCGAGCAGGAGGTTCTGGGCGAGGTGGCCCGACTCCTGAAGCACGTACCGGTAGCCCCGGGGACCGTACTTCGACTTGCTGCGCCAGAACGCGCCGGTCATCACGAACACGACCGGCGCGTCGGCGAGATTCAGCTGGTCGCTGGTGACCAGCGCGTCCTCGAACGCCTCGGAAAACCCGTCGTCGCCCGTGCGCAGGCGTCGAAGGCCGTGTTCGGCGACGCTGTAGTAGTACAGTCCCGACTCGACGCCGTCGACGTCCAGCACGACCGGGTACAGTTCGACGGGGTAGAGTCCGCCGCCGGACGGATAGGTCCGAAGCGCCTTCTCGTTGCCCGCCGCGTCCGTCACGGTGCCCGAAACGCCACAGCCGTACCGCAGGAGAGCCGACAGGGTCGAGAGCGAGACCGGGGCGTCCGCGTAGCGACGCACGCTTCTGCGCTGGTCGAGCACGTCGAACGCGTCCGCCGACTCGACGCCGGGGTCCTCGGGGAGTTCCACCAGCTCCGACCCGCGATAGTCCTGCTCGATGTTCGCGAGGACGTAGCTCAGACCCTCCTCGGCCAGCTTCGCGGTCGACCCCGACTGGCGGCGGTCGTGGACCGGCCCGCCCTTGGTGTTCTCGTGAAATATCTCCGCCACGTCTCCCGGTTCGAACTCGCGGCGGCCTAACTGCTCGAAGTAGCTCCCCTCGGGCCACAGGTCCTCCCCGCGCAGTTCGGCCCCCTGTACGTGGAGGTCCCTGACGTTCCCGAACGCTTCGGCGCTCAAATCCATCTCACGTCGTACAATAAATCAACCCTACATCAATTTTTCTTTGGTAGTTTTGATAATCGCATGTATAGGTAAGAGATTTATTCTAACTTGCAAACACACATCCATACATTCGAAACTGTCGAGATATAATCCCAGAATATTCTATTAGTAAACTAAAGTAAATTTTATAACTCTCGTATAGGTATGAAGGAGTGGTTCACACCATGAATGTGAATGTCAGCCGTTCCGGTGAGCAGAAGAAAGGTGAGAAGAAACTAGACAAGGTCGCCTGCTGTATCGGCTTCTGCGTCGGCAACGGGTAACGACGACGGCCGTTTTTCCGTCGGTTCCGAGGACGAACAGACGACGATAGAAAGAGAAACGTATTTAGGTCGGACCCAACTACTTCCGAGTGCGTTGGGCCGGTAGCTCAGTTAGGGAGAGCGTCTGACTCTTAATCAGACGGTCAGGGGTTCAAATCCCTTCCGGCCCGTGATTTTGCCGCGAGTAACTCGGCGAGCAACTCCCGCCCTCGTCTCGACGGCGAGGAAGACTCGACGCCAGTGGGACGTGAAGGCGACGAGTCCCGTACCTTCATTGGGTCGCTCGGCCAATCCCGTGCCATGACCGACCTGATGGACACGTACATCGAGAATCGCCACCTCATCCAGCCCAACCACACCAACAACCTCGACACCGCCCACGGCGGGAACGTGATGAAGTGGATGGACGTCGACGGCGCGCTGTCGGCGATGCGGTTCGCGGGCGAGACCTGCGTCACCGCCCGGATGGACCAGGTCGACTTCGTCCAGCCGATTCCGGTTGGAAACACCGCGGTCGTCCGGGCGTACGTCTACGAGGCGGGCCGAACCAGCGTCCGGGTCCGGCTCAAGGCGTTCCGGGAGAACCCCAGGACCGGCGACCGGGAACTGACCACCGAATCGTTCTTCGTCTACGTCGCCATCGACGACGACCGCGACCCGGTCGAGGTGCCCGACCTCACCGTCGACAGCGAGCGCGGCGAGCGACTCCGAGCCGAAGCGCTCGACGGCGAACAGTCGGTCCCGAATCGCGAGTGAGCGTCCGGTTCGGGGAGGCTCGCGGTCGTCGCTCGAACTCCTCACTCCACTGGCATTTCTTTCGTCATCGACAACGGTAAAAAGGGATAGCGTGTAACGCGAACGATGAGCGATTCAGCCGAGTTGGGCGCGGGCGACGGCGAGGGGAGCGTTCGCCTCGTCGGGACCGCCCACGTCTCCGCCGACAGCGTCGATGAAGTCCGGGAGGTCGTCGACGCCGAGCGCCCCGACGTGGTCGCGGTCGAACTCGACGAGGGCCGCTACCGCCAGATGCAGGGCGAGGTGGCCGACGACCTCGAACCCGCCGACCTGCTCGAAGGCAACACCGTCTTCCAGTTTCTGGCCTACTGGATGCTGTCGTACGTCCAGGCCCGGATGGGCGAGCAGTTCGACATCGAACCCGGCGCGGACATGCAGGCGGCCATCGAGGCCGCCGAGGGCGTCGGCAGCGAGGTAGCGCTGGTCGACCGGGACATCCAGACCACCATCCAGCGGTTCTGGGCCCGGATGACGCTGCCCGAGAAGCTCCGGATGGTCGGGAGTCTGGCGCTGGGGGTGACCGACCCGGTCACCATCGGGGTCGCCGGCGGGGCCGTCGTCGGGACGATGCTCGCGCTGTTGTTCGGCGTGTTCGTCGCGCCGACGATCGGCCTCGGGGGCGTGCTGACGTTCGGGGCCGGGGCGGTCGCCCTGCAGACGGTCGGCGGACTGGTCGGCGGCGCGCTGGTCGGCGGCGCGGTCGGAGCGCTGTTCCTCGCCGGCGTCGTCACGCCGCGAATCGACCTCGCGGCCGGCGGCGGGCTCGCGGTCGGCGCGCTCGCGGGCGTCGCGGTCGGCCTTCGGGGCGGGCTCGCGCCGGTCGTCGACGCCGCGACGCTGGCGGCGCTGGGCGACCTCGTGTTGCGGTCGCTGGTGGCCGTGGCGGGCGGTATCGGCGTCGGCGCGGCGCTGGGATTCCTCGTCGGCCTCGGCATCGACGCGGTGACCGCCGACGAGGACGAACTCGACGAGGAGTTCGACATCGCCGAACTGACCGACGGAGACGTGGTGAGCGCGATGATGGAGGAGTTCCGCCAGTTCTCGCCGGGCGGGGCCGAGGCCCTCATCGACGAGCGCGACGCCTTCATCGCCCACCGGCTGGTCGCGCTCCGGAAGGCGGGCCACGACGTCGTCGCGGTGGTCGGCGCGGGCCACCGGGCCGGCATCGAGAGCTATCTGGAGGCTCCCGAGACGCTCCCGCCGATGGAGAGTCTGGTCGGGACCGAGTCGGGGAGCCGGTTCTCGCTGTTCAAGATATTCGGCTATCTGATCGCGGTCGCCTTCCTCGCGTTCTTCTTCCTGCTGTTCATGGCGGGCGTCCAGAACGCGTTCCTGCTGGAGGTGTTCGCGGCGTGGTTCCTGTTCAACGGGGTCTTCGCGTTCGGGCTGGCCAAGCTGGCCGGCGCACACTGGACGTCGGCGGGCGTCGGCGGCGCGGTGGCGTGGCTCACCAGCGTCAACCCGCTGCTCGCGCCGGGGTGGTTCGCGGGCTACGTCGAACTCAAGTACAGTTCGGTCAACGTGGGCGACATCGCCGAGCTCAACCAGATTCTGAGCGACGAGGAGAGCCCGATTCCGGACCTCCTCGCCCGGATGCTCGACGTGCCCCTGTTCCGGCTCATCGCCATCGTCGCGATGACCAACGTCGGGAGCATGGTCGCCAGCTTCGCGTTCCCGTTCGTCGTCTTGCCCCTTCTGGGCTCGCAGATCGGCGGCGTGAACGCCATCGGTGACCTGATGATAGAGGGCGCGCGAAACAGCGCGGATCTCATCGCGAACGCGCTCACATGAACGTCCGGTTCAGCCAGCGCGAACTCCTCGATTTGGCCGTGGCGTGGCTCGCGCTCGGGGTCGCGTTCGCGCTCTTTTTCGGCGGCGGCGGCCGAGCGCTCCTCGCTCGGCCCGACGCCCTGCTCGGGCTCCTGCCCACGAGTCTCCTCACGGCGGGGCTGGGATTCCTGCTCCACGAACTCGCCCACAAGGTCGCCGCCGTCCGGTTCGGCCAGCTCGCGGAGTTCCGGGCCGACTACGGCATGTTGTTCCTCGCGGTCGCGGGCGCGCTGGCGGGCTTCCTGTTCGCCGCGCCCGGCGCGGTGTACCATCGCGGCCGGGCCACGCTCCGGGAGAACGGCCTCATCGCGGTGGCCGGGCCGCTGACCAACGTCGCGCTCGGCCTGCTGTTCGTCGCGCTGGAACTGCTTTCGGGCGGAACGCTCGCCAGCGTGGCGTCGCTGGGCGTCCGCATCAACTTCCTGCTCGCGGGGTTCAACATGATTCCGTTCGGTCCCCTCGACGGTAACACCGTCGAGGAGTGGTCGACCACCGCGTTCCTCGGGGTCGGACTCCCCTGTTTCGGGCTGGCCGCGTGGGCGCTCTTTGGGTTCTCGTTGCCCTGAGCGTGCGTCGGTGGTCGGCTCGCGGGCCTCGCTCGCCAGCGGTCTCGACGACTTCGACCCCGTAGGACCGAAGACGGACGTCTCGCGGCCGGGACCGGCGACTCGCTCGCAATCGTCGTCTCGCTGGCCGCGAGCGACCGAACGGCGGCGCGGCTCCGGGCGGTCGAAAACCGGGGAGAAGGGGATTCGATTACTCCTCTTCGGGCTCGCTCTCGGTGCCGTCGTCGAGCAAGTCGAACTCGGCGAGGTACTCCTGGGTCTCGTCGTTCGTGAGTTCGAGGAACTGCTCGGACTCGACGTCGACGGTCGCCAGTCCGACGCCCTCGGGCGTGAGGTCGCCGTCGTTGACGGAGGCGAGCGCGCTGAGCGCGAGTTCGAGGCCGCCGTCGAGGTCGGCGGTCTCCTCGTAGTTGTCCTCGAGGTACTCCTGGAGTTCGCCCCGGTCGGCACCCACGGCGATGGCCTTCCACTCGTAGGGCGTCCCCGACGGGTCCGTCTCGTAGAGGCGGGGCTCGCCGTCCTCGATGCCGCCGATGAGGAGCGCGACGCCGAACGGTCGCGCGCCGCCGACCTGCGTGTACTGCTGGATGTGGTCGGTTATCTCCTTGGTCAGCGTCTCGACGCCGACGGGCTCGCCGTAGCGCAGGCGGTTGACCTGCGACTGCTCGCGGGCGAAGTCGATGAGCTGTCGGGCGTCGGCGACGTGGCCCGCCGAGGCGATGCCGATGTGGTCGTCGGCCTTGTGTATCTTCTCGACGCTCGACTCCTCCATCAGGGTCGAGCGGGGCCGCTTGTCCACCGCGAGGACGACGCCGCCTTCGGTTCGGACGCCGATGCTCGCCGTGCCGCGCTTGACGGCTTCGCGGGCGTATTCGACCTGATAGAGCCGTCCGTCCGGAGAGAAGATGGTGATTCCCCGGTCGTAGGCTTGCTGTTGGGATTGTCCCTGCATAGTATCACTCGAAATCGAGTTCCGTCGTCCCCGCGAACGCGCCGTCGGTGCGGACGTCGACGAGCCCGTCCCGCTCGACGGCCGACCGCCGCGCGTCCCCGAACACGACTTTTCTCTCGCCCGGATTTTGGCTTCCTCCGCGTAAATACTTTTCTTCACAGGCACGGACCGTACCGCTTATACCGCTGACGCGAACGCCGACCGGAGCGTCGCCGATCTCGTCCACGCAGGCCAGTGCGGCCCGCGCGTCGTCGGTGCATCCGCGCCGGGCCCGCACGATGGCCTCGCCCGTCCCGTCGGCGAACTCGAACTGGAGGACGGTCAGGTCGGCGTCCGCGCTCCCGGCGTCGCCCAGCAGGTTCTGGGCCGCGAACCAGAGGCTGCGCTGGAAGTCGCGTCGGTCCAGGTCGGCGTCGGGCCACGCCTCGATGGCGACCGCGAGGTAGCGCCGGCGCGGCCGGAGGTGCTTGGGCAGGTGTTTCATCTCGGTAGCTCCCGGGTCGTTGTCCCGGAATCGGCTTGAATGGTGCGTTTCGGTCGCATCTACCGTCGGTGGAGGTCGGAGAGGAGATAGAGGCTACAGCCGACGACCACCGTTCCGACCCCCGCGAATCCCGCCGCCGCGACCCCCGACGCCGCGAGTGCGAACTGGAGCAGTTGGAGACCGACCAGCACCGCGAACGCAGCCAACACCGTCCAGACCACAAGCGACAGCAGCGAGCGTCCCGCGTCGACCGTCCCCTCCCGGACGGCCGCGCGAACCTGTCGTTCGGTGAGGTCGTCGGTATCGCCCATGGGAGGCATGTAGACCGTCCGACCACTACAACCTTGCCCTCGGGAGCCCGGAACCGACGTTACAGCTCCAGCCCGCGAATCGCCACCGCGTCGCCGTCCCGAACCTCGCCGACGAGTCGCCCGTCGGTCGCGTCGGCCAGCGATTCGGCCTCCTCCTCGGGCAGGGCCACCACGAACCCCGTGCCCATGTTGAACGTCCGGTGCATCTCCGCGTCGTCGACGTCGCCCGCTCGCTGGACGAACTCGAACACCGGCTGGGCGTCGAACGGGTCGGTAATCTCGTAGCGGAACGCGCCCATCCGCGAGAGGTTGGTCCACCCGCCGCCCGTGACGTGGGCCGCCGCGTGGACCTCGCGCTCGCGCAGAGAATCGAGCAGGTAGGTGTAGATGCGCGTCGGTTCGAGCAGGACCTCGCCGATGGTGCGGTCGGGATTGGGGGGGAACGGGTCGTCGTACTCGTACTCGCGCGTGACCGCTTCGCGCGCGAGCGTGAGACCGTTCGAGTGGATGCCGCTGGACGGGAACCCGACCAACGCGTCGCCGACCTCGGCCTCGCCGGGGAAGACGGCGTCTTTCGGAGCCAGCCCGGCGCACGCGCCGGCGAGGTCCAGCCCCTCGATGACTTCGGGCATCACGGCGGTCTCGCCGCCCACCAGCGCGAGGCCCGCTCGCTCGGCCCCCTCGGCGAGTCCCTCGCCGACCTGCTCGGAGAAGGTCTCGCTGGGCTCGTCGACCGCAAGGTAGTCGACGAACGCGACTGGTTCGACCCCGGCGGCGACGAGGTCGTTGGCGTTCATCGCGATGCAGTCGATGCCCACCGTCGAGTAGTCGCCGAGCGCCTCGGCCACCAGCAGTTTGGTCCCCACGCCGTCGGTCGCGAGCGCGAGGTAGCGGTCGCCGATGTCGACCAAGCCGGCGTACTCGGAGTCGTCTATCTCCCCGACAGCGCCGACCAGCGCGGCAGTCGCGGCCTCGCTGGCCTCGACGTCCACCCCGGCGTCGGCGTAGGTGAGTTCCGCGTCGTCGCTCATGGTCGAGTCCGGGCGGCCCGCGAGTAAAGTTCCACCGCTTGCGTTCGGGCGAGACGCTCACCCGTCGAGGACGCCCACGCGCTCGGCCCGGTAGCCGAACACGTCCTCGTAGCCGTCGGCCGACAGCAACACCGGGTAGAACGACTCCTCGGCGACCACGGGCCGGTCGTCGGCGGCTGCGAACGCCTCGCCGGCCGCGACCTCCTCGAAGTTGGCGGCGAACACCTCGTACTCGTCGGCGGCCGCCTTCGGAACCGGCGGGCCGAGACGGTAGACCACCACCTCGTCGGTGGTCGAGCGGGGCGTGACCGCGGGGTCCTCGCCCACCACGTCGGTCGCTCGGAGGAATCCTCGAATCAGCTCGACCCCGTTGTCGGCCGCGCGGTCCGAACCCTGCAGTCCGCACTCGACTTCGAGGACGTCGGGGGACGCGATGAGCCGCCCGTGGCTCTGTTCGCCGGTCTCGACCAGCACGGACACCGACAGGAACGGACAGACCGACCGCGCGAGGTCGCCGACCCGGTCGACGAGCGCGAACGGCTCCGCGTACGACCGGGTCGAGTGCAGCGACAGGACGGTGCAGTCGCGTATCTCGGCGACGAGTTCGGCCGCCAGCCGCCCCTCGTGGGTGTCGGCGTCGGGGTCGCCCGGGAACGCCCGGTTGAGGTCCTCGTCGACGTACCGGACGCCCCGGTCGAGCGCGCGCTCGTTGGCCACGACGAACTTCACCGGACGGTCGACCGCCGGCGGGTCCTCGAGCAGTCGCTCCATCGCGCGGACGCCGCAGGGCTCGTCGCCGTGAATCGCCGCGACCACGGCCACTCGGGGCCGGCCGTCGCCGAGTTGCTCGACTCGCATTCGAAACATAGCGGGAAATCCGAGGCCTTGAGGATTTCGACTCTACTCGCCGACGGCCTCGCAGAGCCGCCGGACCGTCGCTTCGAGCGCGCGGCCCGCGTCGGTCGCGGCCACGAGGTCGCCCTCCTGGTCGTAGGACGCGAGGCCCGCGCTCGTCAGCTTCGGGACGTGGGTGTGGTACAGCGACAGGTAGACGTCGAGGACCGCGTCGGGGTCGATCTCCGGCAGCGACCGGCCGCGCTCGGCCACCGCGACCTCGTCGGCCAGGTCCGGCAGCGACAGGTCGCCGTGAGCCAGCAGCGTCCGGAGCGCGCGCCGTCGGCGGGCGTCCGACAGCACCCCGAACAGGACGTCGAGCTCGACCGGCGGGTCGGCGGCCGCGACCGCCGCGCGGACCGGCTCGAACGCGGCGTCCGGCCCCGGCCGGACCAGTTCCCGGTCGGCGTCGTAGGCCACCAGCCCCACGTCGGCGAGTTTCGGCAGGTAGGTGTGGTGGAGGCGCGCCCGCACCCGGCCGTCGTCGCCGGGCAGTCGGGAGACGAGCGCGTCGACGGAGAGGCCGTCCTCGGCGTCGGCGAGGCAGTCGAGCAGCTGCCGACACCGGTCGCTGGCGAGCGCGTCGAACACGGCGTCGGACCGGGATTCGCACCCGGAGCCGTGCAGTCTCGCGTCGGAACCCGCGTCGAACGTCGAATCGGTCGTCGTCATGTCGTCCTCCGTGCGGTGGCTCGCGCGGTCGGCGGGACCACTCGCTCGATAGATGGACGGGCTATCTATATAAGTTGTCGATTCCGATTGATTACGTGTGCGTCCGACGAGATAAACTACGGCTCCGAGCGTGGGCGCTCACTCCAGCGATTCCGCGTACTCGAAGTCGAACTCGTCGGCGACCGGACGGCGGCCGTCGAGCTCGATTCGCCAGTCCGCGAGGGCATCCGGGTCCTCCAGCGCGTCCGCGAGCGTCGCCCGCACGTCGCGGACGCTCACGCCGTAGTAGTCGTCGGGGACGTCCCGGAGGTACCGGCGCGCGGTCTCGAACAGGCTCCGCATCCCGCCGTCGTCCTCGAAGTCGAAGTGCTTGTACGCGCCAGCCGCGACCTGCACCATCCCGTGGCAGAAGGCGCTCTCGGTCGTCCCGCTCCCGTAGTTGTACCACTCGTCCTCGAAGCAGTCGTGGGCGTCGTGGAACTCGCCGGCGTTGTACAGCGCCACGCCGTGGACCACCGCGCGCCGGAGCGTCCCGTGCTCCCAGCCGTTCGACGCGCCCCGCGTGGGTCGCCAGCCGGTCGGGTCGCCGGTCGTCGGCGGCGCGACGGCGTCGTCCCGCGTGTGGTCGTCCATCGGTCGGGAGTCGTCGCCCGGCCGGATAAACCGGACGGATGCGGCGTCCGGCCGGGGCCCCGAGGGGCGTCCACTCGAACCGCACTCGGTGGCTTTAGGCCCCTCCGGTCGCTACTCGGGACCACATGACCGACTCGCACCCTCGCGAGGGTCGCCGCCGGGACCCCGACGCCCTGCTCCGGCGCGCGGGCGTCCGAGGGGACCCCGACCGCGACCAGCACTTCCTCGTGGACGACCGGGTGCTCGACCGCTTGCCGGGGTACCTCCCGACCGACGCCGACCGCTCGCACGTCCTCGAGATCGGCCCCGGGACCGGCGCGCTGACCGACCGACTGCTCGGAGTGGCCGACCGCGTGACCGCAGTCGAGCGCGACCCGGACCTCGCTGCGTTCCTGCGCGGGGAGTTCGCCGACGAGATTGCAGCCGACCGACTGACCGTACTCGAGGGCGACGCGCTCGACGTCGAGTTCCCCGAGTTCACCGCCTCGGTCTCGAACCTGCCGTACGGCGTCTCCAGCGAGCTCGCGTTCCGGCTCCTGCCGCGCGGGCGACCGCTGGTGTTGATGTTCCAGCGGGAGTTCGCCGACCGGATGGCGGCCGACCCTGCGACCGACGACTACGGTCGGCTCTCGGTGAGCGCCCAGCACTACGCCGACGTCGAGGTGGTCGAACCCGTCCCGAAAGAGGCGTTCTCGCCGCCGCCGCCGGTCGAGAGCGCGGTCGTCCGAACGACGCCACGGACCCCCGACTACGAGGTCGACGACGAGGCGTTCTTCCTCGGGTTCGTCAAGGCCGTGTTCACCCAGCGTCGGAAGACCGTCCGGAACGCCGTCCGGAACACCGCCCACATCTCGGGGCTGGACGACGCCGACGCGGTCGTCGACGCCGTCGCCGAGGGCCGGACGGACGTCGACCCGGACGTGCTGGGCCGGCGCGCCGGTGACCTCCCGCCCGAGACGTTCGCGGGGCTGGCGAGCGCGGCGGCCGAGTACGGCCTCGGAGGTGAGTCCGGGTGAGCGCCGGGACGTTCGCCGGTCTGGTCGACCGACTGGCGGGGTTCACGGCGACCGACCTGCGACTGGCCGTGACGGCGCTCGTCGTGCTCGTCATCGGCGGCGGGGTCGTCGCCGCTCGCTACGGCCGCCGCCGCCTCCGCGAGCGATTCCCCGACAACGTCGCGAACGTGGCCTACGCCGGCGCGGTCGGACTCGTCATGCTCGGCGCGACGTTCGCGCTCCTCGTTCTCTGGGGCGTCGACGGCGATGTCGCCCGGACGCTCGCCGAGTTCAACGGCGTCATCGAACAGGGGTTCACGGTTCTCGTGGCGCTGCTCGTACTCGGGGGCGCGTACGTGGCCAACGGAGCCGTCGGGCGGGCCATCGACAGAATCGTCGAGGACCACGACACCATCACCGAACACCAGAGCGAGATCGTCTACCGCGTCTCGCAGGTGACGGTGTACGTCATCGCGCTGGCCATCATCCTCGGGATGTGGGACGTGGACCTCAGCGGCCTGCTGGTCGGGGCCGGGTTCCTCGGCATCGTGGTCGGTATGGCCGCCCGTCAGACGCTGGGGTCGCTGCTCGCGGGATTCGTGCTGATGTTCTCCCGGCCGTTCGAGATCGGCGACTGGGTCGAAATCGCCGACGAGGAGGGAATCGTCACGGACATCTCGGTCGTCAACACCCGAATCCAGACGTTCGACGGCGAGTACGTGATGATTCCCAACGACATCGTGAGCGGGCGGAAGATACTCAACAAGAGCCGCAAGGGCCGGCTCCGCATCGAGGTCGAGGTCGGCGTCGACTACGAGGCCGACGTCGAGGCCGCGGCCGAACTCGCCAAGGACGCGACCAAGGACCTCGACGAGATAATGAAGGTCCCGGCACCCAAGGTCGTCGTCAAGCAGTTCGGCGACTCCTCGATACTTCTCGGTCTTCGCGTCTGGATCGACAAGCCCAGCGCTCGGCGGCGGTGGCGCGCCCGCACCGCCGTCATCCAAGCCGTCAAGACCGCGTTCGACCGCGAGGGCGTCAAGATACCGTTCCCGCAGCGGGAACTCGCCGGGCGCGAGGAGTCGGGCGGCTTCCGGTTAGCCGACGAACCGGTCGCACGAACGGCGACCGCCGACGGCGGGCTCTCGGAGGGCGACGAGGTGGGCAGCGAGTGACCGACCTCGCCGACCGCCGGGACGCCGAGACCGAGGTCTACCAGCCCGCCGAGGACTCGGGCCTGCTCGCCGACGCCGCGATAGCCGACCTGCATGGGGACGCCACGGCCGACCTCGTACTGGAGGTCGGCACCGGGTCGGGCTACGTCGCCGAGCGGGTCGCCGAGGAGACCGGCGCGCGCGTCCTCGGCTCGGACGTGAATCCCCACGCTTGCGAGCAGGCCAGCCAGCGGGGGGTAGAAACGGTCAGAGCCGACCTCCTCGACCCTTTCCGTGAGGGGGCCTTCGACGCCGTCCTGTTCAACCCGCCCTACCTGCCGACCGACCCGGGCACCGAGCGCGACGACTGGATGGCGGTCGCACTGTCGGGCGGCGAGGACGGTCGTGCGGTCGTCGAACCCTTCCTCGCCGAAGTGAGCCGCGTACTGGCCGAGGACGGCGTCGTCTACCTGCTGGTCAGCAGCCTCGCGGGCGTCGACGAGGTGGCCGAGCGCGCCGGCTCGGAGGGGTTCGCGGCGGTCGCGCTCCGCGACGAGTCGTTCCCCTTCGAGACGCTGACCGTGCTGAAGCTGGTTCGCTGACCGGGGCGGGCCCGGCGGAGTCGGCGACCGCCCGCGAGCGACGAGTGTGGCGTGGTACCACGGGCCTATGATTGAAGGTTATTTCCTAAGGAGAAAATATTAAGCACCAGCATTCCATAGGTCGAGTCACATGACAGAGCGCGTCGCGACGACGGTGGGAGTGTTCCCGCTTCCGGACTGGGCGAAGTCGGACCTCGCGGACCTCAAGGGCCACCAAAAGCACGACCTCGTCGACGGCGACGAGGGCGAGGCAATCACCGGGGCCTACGAGGAGGCCCGCGCGGAGGTCCTCGACCGACAGGTCGACGCGGGGCTTGACCGCGTGGTCGAGGGTCAACTCCGGTGGGACGACATGCTTGCCCACCCGCTGGCCGTCCACGACGCCGTCGAGACCCGGGGTATCGTCCGCTACTACGACAACAACAACTTCTACCGCGAGCCCGTGGTGACCGACGAACTCGGGTTCGACGGTGACGTCGCGCGCGAACTCGACGCTGCGGCCGACCGCGGAGACCTGCAGGCCGTCGTTCCCGGTCCGTACTCGCTCGCGGACCTCGCCACCGACGAGTTCTACGGCGACGACGCCGACTTCCTCGACGCGGTCGCCGACTTCCTCGCGAGCGAAGTAGAAGCGTTCCCCGAGGTGGAGACGCTGTTCGTGCTCGAACCCTCGCTGGTCGAGAACCCGCCCGTAGAGGGTGAAGACGAACGGGCCAGCGAGGCGGTCGACGCGGTTGCGAACGCCGCCGGGCCCGGGACCGACGTGGTGGTCCACACCTACTGGGGCGCGCTCGACGAGAGGGTCCACGCCCATCTGCTCGACGCCGACGTCGACGCACTGGGCTACGACTTCGTGGCGAACCACGAGGACAACCTCTACAACATCAACGAGTACGGCACCAAGGAGTCCATCGCGGCCGGGGTCGTCGACGGCCAGAACACGCTGGTCGAGGACGCCGAGCAGATCGCCGAGCGCGCCGACTGGCTGGAAGAGAACACGCCCGCTGCCGACTTCGAGACCGTCTACCTGACGCCGAACACCGAACTGTTCTACCTGCCGTACTCGACGTTCGAGGAGAAACTCGCCGCGCTGGGCGAGGCGACCGACATCGCGGAGGTGACGGCATGACCTCGAACCGCGAGCAGTTCCGTCCCGAAGGACATCCCAACGACCACTTCCTGTTGACGACCGTCGTCGGTTCGTACCCCAAACCGAAGTGGGTCGACCGGGCCCGCGACCTCTACGAGGACGACGAGGCGGATTTCGACGCGGACGCGTGGCAGGAGGCCAAAGACGACGCGGCCCGACTCATCACCGACGAACACGAGCGCGCCGGCCTCGACGTGGTGGTCGACGGCGAGATGCGCCGCAACGAGATGGTCGAGTACTTCGCCCACCGCATCGGGGGCTACGAGTTCAACGGGCCCGTGAAGGTGTGGGGCCACAACACCTTCGACAAGCCGTCGGTCGTCTCGGACGTGACCTACGACGAGACGTGGCTGGTCGACGAGTACGAGTTCACCGCGAGCGTCGCCGACCGCCCGGTGAAGGTGCCCATCACGGGGCCGTACACCCTCGCGAACTGGAGCTTCAACGAGGCGTACGACGACACCGAGGCGCTGGCCCGCGACCTCGCGGACCTCGTGAACACGGAGGTCGAGAAGCTGGTCGAGGCGGGCGCGCGCTACGTCCAGATCGACGAGCCCGCGCTGGCGACGACGCCCGACGACCACGCCATCGTCGGCGACTGCCTCGAACGCATCGCCGCGGACATCCCCGACGACGTGCGAATCGGGCTACACGTCTGTTACGGCGACTACTCGCGCATCTACCCGGAGATTCTGGAGTTCCCGGTCGACGAGTTCGACCTCGAACTCGCCAACGGCGACTACGACCAACTCGACGTGTTCCGGGAGCCGGAGTTCACCGCCGACCTCGCGCTCGGGGTCGTCGACGCTCACGACGCCGACGTGGAATCGGTCGAGCGGATAAAGCGCAACATCCGGAAGGGACTCGAGGTGGTGCCGCCCGAGCAGTTGACGGTCAGTCCGGACTGTGGCGTCAAGCTCCTCCCGCGCGAGGTGGCCTACGAGAAGATGGCGAACCTCGTGCGTGCCGCGCGGGAGGTCGAGCAGGCGCTCGACGCCGGTGAGATAGACGTCGACCGGTCGGCTGCGACCGCCGACGACTGACCGACCGGCTGTGACCGGTGATGGCGCTCGGAGGGGCTGACAGGCGGCGCGCGTGGCGGTCGAGGCGTCTCGCGGCGGTGCCGTTCGGCCCCGCCTCACGGGGCGACTCGCATCCGGAACGTCGCGCGCCGCGCGACCGCGAACGCGTCCCGGCCCGGCTCAGGTCACGACCCGACTTGGCCGCGCTTTCGTACTTGAAGTTTTGTGACGGCGAGCGAGCGTCGCGTACCGGTGGTCACCCGCGCTCTACACGCCCCGAACGCGGACAGTCCCGTGAGAATTGCAGGACCCAACGCGGTCGACTGGCCCGTGACCTAAAACCGCCGTTGCAGGGCGCGCGAGTTTGCTGGATACCCGCTGTCCGGTGTCGGAACGCACGCGAACGGCTCTGCTAGCGGAGGCCCCGCGCGCCGGCCGCGGACGGCATCGGGAGACGAAAATATTCCAGTACCACATCAATCAATAAAGTTTACGTGCCTTTATTTTATACGGTATTTGTATGCCATCAGGTACGGAGAGGAACGGTGCGACCGACGGTTTCGGTGGGGCGTCGACCCGACAGCAACGAGGCGAAACGGAGGGGTGCAAATAGATGCAACCCGTCCGACTCTCGGTGTTTCTCGACTACAAGTGTAACTTCGCCTGCGACCACTGTAGCGTCGGGAGCAGTCCCGAGACCGAATTCGAGATGGAAGAGGACTTCCTGGATTCGGTCTTCGAGCAGTTGGACGACGTCGACTCGCTCCAACAGGTCGTGTTCACCGGCGGCGAGGTGACCCTCCACAAGGAGCGACTGCTCGAGTCCATCGAGCGCGCTTCCGAGAAGGGGTATCTGACTCGGATCGTGTCGAACGGCTGGTGGGCCCACGACATGGCGAGCGCCCGCGAGATGGTCGACGAACTGGTCGAGGCCGGTCTCGACGAGTTGAACACGAGCTACGACGACTTCCACACGGACTACATGGCGGTCGAGAACATCGTGAACCTCGTGGAAGCGAGCGTCGAGCGCGACATGACGGTCGCGGTCGCGTGCGTCGTCGGGGACGAAGACCCGGAGTACGACCGCGAGCGAATCGAGTCGCTCGTCGACGAACGACTCGACACGCCCGTCGAACAGCGCCGCGACGTGACGCTCATCGAGGACGTCGCCGCGCCGCTCGGGTCGGGGGCGCAACTCGACACCGCGAACGTGGCCGCAATCAACGAGATCGACCGAGGATGTACCGACGTGATGAACACCCTGTCGGTCCACCCGGACGGGACCGTCAAGTCCTGTTGTGGCCACGCGATGTTCTACTATCCCGACCTCACCATGGGAAGCCTCCACGAGGAACCGCTGGCCGACATCGTCGAGCGCGGTAAGGGGAACCTCATCTACTGGCTCATCCACGAGGTCGGCCCGGTCGAACTCATCGACCGACTCGATGTCGACAACGACACGGATTACGCCAACATCTGCCACGCCTGTGGCGACCTGCTCGGCGCACACCGCGAAGACCTCTTCGAGTACATCCGGGAGAATCAGGAAGAACTCGTCCGCGACGACATCCTGCTCAACGACGCCGTACAAAAACGGGTCGGGTCACTGATGGAGAACCGTGAAGAGGTGTTGAACCATCTCGCGGAGGTCCGCGAAACCGACAGCGAGGACACGGAGTTCCTCTCCGCGTAGGCCCGAACCGATTACTGATTCACGGTGGTACTGTGCCGTCAACAGGTGTCTAGCGAATTATATTTTATCAATATCTCATAAAAATTTATATGCCCGGGCGAAGAGAGGTGTCGTATGGCAGACGCCGTTCAAGCCGCTGCACGAATCGATCACACGGACAGTGCCGCGTATCAAGACAGCGAGTTCAACACTGACCTCGACGTCGAGACGGTACAGACGATCAACGCGCAGGCGTATCTCGACGCCGAACCCACCGAGGACCACCTCGAGGAGATCGAGTTCGACCAGGTCGTGACCGACGAGGACATCGAGTCGATGAGGTCACTGGAGTTCGACGCCGACGACTTCGACGTCGATGTCCTAGACGACACAGAGGAACTCGAATCCGCCGCTGCCGACTGCGAATTCACCGCCGACGAACTCCAGATGCTGACCGAGCTTCGCTCGGCGTTCCGTCAAGCCGACCGGGACGAAATCAACCTCGCCGACGAAGGATTCGGACAGCAGGCGATGATCTGCACCTTCACGGTGTGTACGGTCCACGCGACCGTCGTCGTTGAAGTTCAAGTCAGCATAAGCGGTGTCTGAGGAGTCACAACGTTCGACTTTTCCCGCGAACGAAAAGTGAAACTGCGTCGCTACGCTACTCGTAGAGCCACTGCTCGTCGACGCGCTCGTAGTCGACCAGTTCCGCCTCGTCGAAGAACAGGTCGATCTCGCGCTCGTTGGCGCCCTCGTCCTCGTGGTCGGAGCCGTGGATGACGTTCCGGCCGAGGTCGAGGCCGTAGTCGCCCCGGATGGTGCCGGGCGCGGACTCGGCGGGGTCGGTCTCGCCCATCATCTTGCGGACCTGCCGGGTCGCGTCCTGACCCTCCCACACCATGGCGAAGACCGGGCCGGAGGTGATGAACTCGACGAGCCCCTCGAAGAAGGGCTTGCCCTCGTGTTCGCCGTAGTGGTCGTGGGCGAGTTCCTCGTCCATCTGCATGAACTTGCCGGCGACCATCTTGAGGCCGCGCTCCTCCAGTCGGCCGACGATTTCGCCGATGAGGCCGCGCTGGACCCCGTCGGGCTTGACCATCACGAAGGTACGCTCGGTCTCGCTCATCGCTCGCCCTCCTCACTGCCTCCTTCCTCGGTCCACTCGAGGTCGCGCGGTTCGCGGTCGAGGTCGGCGTTCTTCTCGCACTTGGCCGAGCAGAAGTGGACCGTGCTACCGTCGGTGCGGACGTACATCGTGCCGGTGCCGGGCTCGATGTCCGACCCGCAAAAGTCACACGCTCTGGTCTGGGGCATCGGTCACTGACCTCCGATGGAGTCGGCTTCGCGGGCTGTCTCGCGCAGTTGCAACACGTCGCCCTCGCGGACGGGGCCGAGGCAGTTCCGCGTGATGATGCGGCCCTGGTTCTCGCCCTCGCGGATGCGGCACTTGACCTGCATGGCCTCGCCGTGCATCCCCGTCTTGCCGACGATCTCGATCACTTCGGCGGGCGTGGAGCCTCCTTCTTCGGATTCCTCTGCGCTCATGACTGGACCACCTTATCGAAGTTCCTCGACCTTGTCGGCGACGTCCTCGACGTCGTCCTCGGCCTCGCCGGCGTCGGTGACGGCGGCGGCGGCGCTTCCGACTTCGAGGCCGGCGGCGTGGCCGATGTCGTCCTGGGTCTCGACGAAGACGAAGGGGATGCCCTTCTCGTCGGCCAGCTCGGGGAGGTGCATCACGATCTCCTCGGGCTGGACGTCCTCGGCGATGTAGACGAGGTCGGCGTTGCCGCGCTCGACGGCCTTGGTCGTCTCGTTGGTTCCTTTCTTCACGGTTCCGGTGTCTCGGGCGACCTCGAGCGCCTCGACGGCGCGGTCCTGAAGGTCGGCTGGGACGTCGAAGTTTACGTACACTGGCATAGGTTGTTCACCTCCCCGCGCGTCGGCTCAGGCTCCCCTGCCGGTCGAATCCTGTGCGGCTAGGAGCATCATCAACCGCGCGCAGGTCGTACCCTTGGGTAGTTCGTCACCCCTTAAAAGCGCTTTCAAATGCTACGACGGCGTGGGAACCGGAGACACGGGCAGGGCGGTGGGACGAAACGACGAAGGACGCGGGGGTCGTCTCACCGCTCGTCATGACGGTAGTCGCGCTCCTGAGCGTCGCACCGGTAATCGAAGACAGCATGGCCGACGAAGTGGCGAACGCGGTCGCCGCCCTGGACGACTTCGACGTCTCGTACGAGACTAATCCGATGGGGACGGTGATCGAGGCCGACTCGACCGAGGAGCTGTTCGCGGCGGCCCGTGCCGCTCACGAGGCGGTCGACGGCGACCGCGTGAGCACGTTCCTCAAGATAGACGACAAGCGTGCGCGCGAGCAACGCGCACGCGAGAAGGTCGACGCGGTCGAGGAGTCGCTGGGCCGGCCGGCCAAGCGAGAGCGCTAGTCCCGCTCGTCGTCGCCGAACGCGCCCGCCGCCGCGAGGTCGTCGATTTCGGCCGCCGAGTAACCGAACTCCCGCAACACGTCGCGGTTGTGCTCGCCGAGTCGCGGCGGCGGCGACCGGAAGCCGCTCTCGGCCTCGCGGAACTGCAGGGGATGCTCGACGACGGGAATCGTGCCGCGCTCGTCGCCGGCGTCGAGTTCGGTCACGCTGCCGCGGGCCTCGACCTGCGGGTTCGAGAGCGCGTCCTCGACCTCGTACACCGGGCCGGCGGGGACGCCCGCGTCCTCGACTAAAATCGCCATCCACTCGTCGGTCGTCTTCCCCGCGAGTTCGGCCTCGATTTCGGCTTCGAGGTCGTCCATGTGTTCGACCCGGTCGGCGTTGGTCTCGTATCGCGGGTCCTCGGGGAGGTCGGGGCGTCCGATGGCCCCGCAGAACGCCCGCCAGAGCTTCTGGTTGAGACAGGCCACGTTGAGGTAGCCGTCCGCGGTCTCGTAGGTCTGGTACGGCGCGAGTACGGGGTCTTTGGTGCCCATGCGCTCGGGGCGCTCGCCCGCGAACACCCTGCCGGCCTGCTTGGTCAGCCACGGCAGCGCGGCGTCCAACATCCCGAGGTCGATGTACTCGCCCGCGCCGGTCCGCTCGCGCTCGTAGAGGGCGTTCACGATGCCGAAGGCGGCCCACATTCCCGTGATGAGGTCGGTCTGGGGAAGCCCGACTTTGACCGGGCGACCGTCGGCCTCGCCCGTCACGCTCATGATGCCGCTCATCCCCTGGACGAGCAGGTCGTAGCCCGGCCGCTCGCGCCACGGGCCGGTCTGGCCGAACGCCGAGATGGCGCAGTAGATGATTTCCTCGTTGCACTCGCGGATGGTCCCGTCGTCGACGCCCAGCGTCTCGGCGGTGCCGGGCCGGTAGTTCTGGACGAACACGTCGGCCTCCTCGGCGAGGTAGTACAGCGCCTCGCGGCCCGCCTCGGTGGTCAAATCGAGTTCGACCGAGCGCTTGTCGTAGTTGACCGTCCAGAAGTACGGCGACTCGCCGTCGACGAACGGCGGTCCGGCGTGGCGGTTGTCGTCGCCGACGCCCGGCCGCTCGACCTTCACGACGTCCGCGCCCTGATTCGCCAGCATCAGCGTGCAGAACCCGCCGGTGACGAACGTGGTGAGGTCCAGCACGGTCACGTCCGAGAGGATGCGCTCGTCGGTCATGGTGGCACGGAGAACTCTCGGACTACTATTTGTTCCGCCTCAAGAGGGAACCTTCTCGGCGCACTCGCGGAAACAGCACCTCGACGCGCTCGCTGCGACTGCACTTCGGCACGCCCACTGCAACACCATCTCTACAGGCCCACTGAGACAGCATCCCGGTGCGCTCACTGCAACGACACTCCGGCGCGCGCTGGCGTGACCCGTCAGTGGTCACGCCAACGCGTGCGAGGGAGGCGAGCGCGTTCAGGCGCTCGCCGAGGCTGGGGAGGCGTGAGGCTCGCGGTCGCGGTGCGGTTGCGGTTCTCATCGGTCGAGGCAGTAGCTAGCTTCTTTCTCGCTCTATCCGTTTTCGGGCGTGTCAAGCTAGCTACTGCCTCGACCGATGTGAAACCGCACCGCAACCGCACAGCACGGCACCTCGTCCTCCCCAACCGCTTGCGGTCCTCGCGTTGCTGCGGTCCTCAGCCACCGGCGGACAAACCGCGTCCGCCGAGCAGTCCGTCGCTTCGCTCCCGACGACCTCGCACGAGGTGGCGCGCTCACAAGAGAGCGCGCCAGCGCGCGCCGACCGCAATCGGATGTGAAGACCAGCGTACACTCCGGTCCTCCATCCTCGCGCCGACTGATAAACGGTTTACCGCCCGACGCCCAACCCCTCGGCATGGACAGTCTCAATCGGAACGCGCTCGAACTCGCGGACGAGGCGCTGGACTTCGCCGAGGAACTCGACGTGGGCGCGCGCGAGTTGGACACCGGTGCCACCGTCATCGACTTCGGCCACGAGTTCGACGGCGGGGTCGAGGCCGGACTCCTGCTGGCCGAGATGCAGACCGCCGGCCTCGCCACCGTCCAGTCCCGGATGGGCGAGGTCGCGGGCACGCCCCGCCAGCAGGTCGAGTTGACCACCGACCACCCCGCGCTGGCGCTGCTGTGCTCCCAGAAGTCGAGTTGGGAGGTCAGCACCGACGACTTCGAGGGACTGGGGAGCGGTCCCGCCCGCGCGCTCGTCGCCGAGGAAGACGAGTTCGCCCGCGTGGGCTACGAGGACGTCTCGGAGTTCGCGGTGCTGGCGGTCGAGAGCGACGACTACCCCACCGACGCGGTCGCCGAGCAGGTCGCCGACCTCGCTGGCGTCGAACCGTCCAGCGTCTTCCTGCTGGCGGTGCCGACCGCCAGCGTCGCGGGAAGCGTGAGCGTGGCCGCCCGCGCGGCCGAGATGGCGACGTTCCGGCTCGCGGAACTGGGCTACGACCCGCTGGACGTGGTGAGCGTGTCGGGCACGGCACCGGTCGCACCCGTGGCCGGCGACGAGGAGACCGCCATCGCGCGGACCAACGACGCGCTGGCCTACGGCGGGCGAGTCCACCTCACGGTCCGCGAGGAGTTCGACCGCTTCGGCGAAATCGTCTCGACCGCCAACGACGAGTACGGCACCCACTTCGCCGAGATATTCGAATCGGTCGACTGGGACTTCTACGAGGTCGACGAGAGCGTGTTCGCGCCCGCGCAAGCGACGATAGACGTCGTCGGCGGCGACACCCACGTCGTGGGCGAGTGCGACGAGGACCTGCTCGCCGAGAGCTTCGGGCGATGAAGTTCAAACTGGTCCCCGAACCGCCCGCGGACCTCGACTTCGTGGCCGACGCCCAGCGCGCGGTCCCGCTCGTGCCGGGCACCGAGGACGACTGCTGTGCCCGCATGCTCGACCGGACCGACCTGACGAGCCGCGACCAGGCCCGGACGTGGCTGACCTTCCTCCGCGCGCTGGGGCTGGCCGAGGAGACGACCTCGGGGTTCGCGCGGACTCGCCGCGACCCCGACCCCGAGTTTCTGCGCGAGCGGTTCCGCGAACACGTGTTCGGCGTGCCGGCGCTGGTGGAGGTTCTGAACGGGGCGGCGGAACCGATTTCCGTCCACGCGGCGTTCGAGGCGTTCCGCGACGAGGTGCCGACGTGGGAGCATCACAAGAATCCGAACTCGTGGGAGGAAATCTGGCGCGAGCGCGTGGAGAATCTGTTGGAGTGGGCGGTGCTGTTGGGGTTGGTGGCGGAAGCCGACGGGAAGTACGCGGTCGAACAATTTGAGTAATCCTGTGGAATCGTTTCGATACATCTGTTCGGCAGCTTGTCGTATCCCTCGGTAGCCCCCTGATAACCTGAAGAAGTTTGGCAAATTTGTTATTATTACTGACTATACCCTAACTGTTTTTGCCGATAGAGAGTCAGTTACGAGCGTGGCCGACGAGTGGACCGACAAGCGACGGGAAACCACGTACACCGAAGCACGGGCGGTCATCGACGCGCAGAACGCCACGATGACTGATATCGATGACAAGGCGATGCGGACCGTCCGGTTGAACGCTGTTCTGCTCGGGTTGCTGGTAACGGGGCTTCAACTCGCACCGGATATGTTCCACGACGCCATGCTCATGGCAGGGTTCGGACTGCTCGTCGGCTCGACGGTATTCGGCGTCATCACCTACAACGAATCGAATCTCTACGTGGGCCCGCAAGGTGATTACATCGAAGACCTCGCCGAGGACGACTTTTCCGATTCGCCGTGGGAGGAAGACTTGCTAAAAACGATGGCAGGAATGATCGCCGAGAATTACGACGACATACGGCGCAACTCGCGCTGGTTGACTGCTACGCAGGCCACGTTGGTCCTCGGTATCGGCACGGCCGTCGTAGCCGTAGTTATTTAACGCTAAAAGGCGTACGTTCGGATATGAGTGCCGAGAGCCGGAAGAAAGCCGAAGAAAACGGGCAGAAGAGCGGGAAGGGTTCGGAGCTCGTCTCCAAAGCCATCGAGAAGGTTACCGGCGGTGACGGGGACAGCGAAGACTAACAGGCTCCGATTCTGAACCGATAGTCGCTCACCGAATCTTCCGCACGTTGCTGATGTCGAACCTACAGCCGTGGACCTCCGTCATCTTTCGACGCCGAGGTATCCAGCTGCTTCCCGTGCGATTTTGGCTGTCGTCGGTTCAACTAAACGGCCTTCTTCGCCATAGATGTCGGCGTGGCGGATGGGGACGACGGTCCATGGGTTGACGTAGCTCTCTCGTGGAAGCCCACCACTTTCGAAGTCGGCACGAGCGAGCGGGATGGCAACCCCACGCCGGGTCGTCGTGACTGCGGCGTAAAGTGCCTCCTCATCACTGAACGGATGGGCGTCGTCACTTAGACAGACGTATGGCCGATAGTCGTGGTCGGCGAGCAAATCCGGGCCCTTCACGACGGCCCCTCGTTCGTACGTCATCGATTACTCCTCGTCGTAGTAATCGTCGTTCGTGGATGCTGAACTGGCCTGCGTCTGGGCCGCGTACGAGGCGAGGTGGTCGTCCTCGCCGATGGCCCAGTATCGACCGCGATGGCGGACGAGACCCCGGTCTTCGAGACGTGACAGCACCGCGCCGACGCTCCCTCGCTTGATACTGGTCGCCTCGTGAATCTCGGTCTGGGTGAACGCCTGCTGGTCGTTCTCGGCGAGGAACTGGATCACGCGGTAGGCGTTGGTTCCCTCTTGGAGGTCGAGGATTTCGGGCGGGCCCTCGTCGAACTGGTCGATTCTGATCGGCATGTGTAATAGACTGTAATAGAGTGTAATAAGTGCAACGCACGGCGTAACATCCTGTAACGGATTCTGCGTCGAGAAACCCGAGACGAGCTACAATCCCATCACCGAATCTTCCGCACGTTGCTGATGTCGAACCCGCCCTCGTGAATCTCGGTCTCGAACCGGATGATGTCCTCGGCCTCCAGTCGGGACAGCACGCCCCGGAAGTCCCGGACGAACATGATGCGGTCGCGCTCGTTGCCGCCGGTCTCCCACTCGAAGGCGATGGTGCCGTCGGCCGCGCCCATCAGGCTCCCCATGTGCTCGTCGGTCATCGCCTCCTGGTTGACCAGCACGAGGATGAGGCCGTCCCACGCCCGCGAGGCCTTCTGGAGGCCCTTGACGAGCAGACTGATGTCGCTCCAGTCGAGATGCTCGTTGGGCGCGCGGGCGAGGTCGGTCAGCGAGTCGATGACGACCAGGTTGCCCGGCGCGTGCCGGCTGAGGTACTCGCCGAGCGCCTCGAGCACGTCCCGGCGGTCGCTTCCCTTCCCGAGGTCGGTGATGGACTGGGTTCGGTGGGTGTACCACTCGCGGGGAATCGCCGACAACTGGAAGTACTCCTGGCTGAAGTCGGCGAAGTCGACGGCTTCGACTCCCGAACGAACGATGTCCTCGCTCATCGCGAACTCTATCTCGCGGCGGAGTTCGTCGCCGTTGGCGGTGAACGAGACGTAGTGTATCTCCTCCGGCACGGACGCGCGGTCGGACACCTCGCCGTAGTGGAGTTCGAACTTGTCGCTGTCGCCGTGGGCCAGTCCGTTGACGGTCGCGGCGGTGTAGCAGAACTCGCGCGCGCCGGCCCCGGCCTCGCCCGCGAGCAACACCACGCTGCCCGGCGGCGCGCCGCCGCCGACGATGTCGTCGAGTCGGGAGACGCCGAACGGAACTCGGTCCATGCGCTTCTCCCTAGGAGCGTCGCAATCGGGGTGCTTGGGTCTTTCGTCTACGGGGACCCACCGCCCGCGCCGAGACGCCGACGTTTAGGGGGTCGGGGCCCCGAGGGGAGCGTATGATAGGGAAACTCGACCCCGCGGCGCTCGCGGACGTGCTCGAACGGACGGGCGCACACGACGACGACGTGCTGATGGGCCCCGAGTACGGCGAGGACGCGGCGGCGATGCGGGTCGGCGACCAGTTGCTCGTCGCCAGTTCCGACCCCCTGTCGCTGGCGCGCGAGCGCCTCGGCACGCTCGCGGTCCACGTCGCGTGCAACGACGTGGCGGCCTCGGGGGCCGACCCCCGGTGGCTCACGAACGTCGTGTTCCTGCCCGACGACGACCCGGAGACGCGGGACGTACTGACCCGCCAGATGGACGAGGCGGCCGAGTCGCTGGGCGTCGCCATCGTCGGCGGCCACTCCGAGTACACGCCCGCGCTGGACCGTCCGATGGTGTCGCTGACCGCGATGGGGCTGGCCGACGAGTACGTCCCGACCGGCGGGGCCGAACCCGGCGACCGCGTGCTGCTCACCAAGGGTGCGGGAATCGAGGGCACCGCGATTCTGGCCACCGACTTTCGAGCGGAGGTCGAGCTACCCACGGAGCTGTTCGACCGCGCCGAGTCGTTCTTCGAGGAGATAAGCGTCGTCCCCGACGCCACAGCCGTCCGCGAGTACGCGACTGCCATGCACGACCCGACCGAGGGCGGGCTGGTGAACGGCCTCGTCGAAGTGGCGGTCGCCTCGGGGGTCCGACTCGACGTCGACCAGAGCGCGATTCCGGTCCGGGACGAGACAGCCGCGCTCTGTGACGCGATGGGCGTCGACCCGCTCCGCATCTTCGGGTCGGGCGCACTGGTGGCTACGGTCCCCAAGAGCGTCGCCGACGAGGCGCTCGACGCGCTGGACGCGGCTGGCGTCCCCGCGAGCGATATCGGAGTCGTCGCCGACGAGAGCGGGGACGCCGCCACCACGGCGGCTTCGACTCCGGGCGTCTCGATCGACGGCGAAGTCGTCGCCGACGCGGTCCGGGACGACCTCTACGACCTCTGGACGTAGCGCGGGCGGAGGCGGGACCGTCGGCGCGCCCCCACGAAAGAGGGAATGTTTACTCGATATAGAATAAATCTTTTTAGCGCTCGCGGTCCTACCCCCTCGCATGGACGCAATCGTCGTCCGACGGGGCGAGTCCTCGCCGGAAGTCGCCGAGCTACCCCGACCCGACCCCGAGCCGGGCGAGGTGCTGGTCCGGACGCTCCGGGTCGGCATCGACGGGACCGACCACGAGGTACTCGCGGGAAGTCACGGCGGCTTTCCGCCGGGCGAGGACTACCTCGTGCTCGGCCACGAGGCCGTCGGCGTGGTGGTTGACGCCGGCGACACCGGCTTCGAGGCGGGCGAGGTGGTCGCGCCGACCGTGCGCCGACCGCCCGAGTCGGGCTCCAACGAGTTCTTCGCGCGCGGCGAACCCGACATGGCACCGCCCGAGGCCTGCGTCGAGCGGGGCATCGACGGCGCGCACGGCTTCATGGCCGAGTACTTCACCAGCCCGGCCGAGTCGCTGGTCCGGGTGCCCGAGAGCCTCGCGGAGTGGGGCTTTCTGGTCGAACCGATCAGCATCACCGAGAAGGCACTCGAACACGCCGGGGCCTCGCGGTCGGCGTTCGACTGGACGCCCGAGTCGGCGCTCGTCCTCGGCAACGGGAGCCTCGGCCTGCTCACGCTCGCGATGCTCGACGCGCGGGGCTACGACCGTCTCTACTGTCTCGGTCGGCGCGACAGGCCGGACCCGACCATCGATATCGTCGAGGAACTGGCCGCGACCTACGTGGACTCCCGGCAGACGCCCGTGCCCGAGATTCCCGAGGCCCACGAGCCCACCGACCTCGTGTACGAGGCCACCGGCTACGCCAAACACGCCTTCGAGTGCGTCGAGGCGCTCGCACCCGGCGGGGTCGGAGCCCTGCTGGGCGTGCCCGACCCGTGGACGTTCGAGGTCGACGGCGGCCGCCTCCACGAGGAACTGGTGTTGAACAACAAGGCGCTGGTCGGCAGCGTCAACTCGAACGTCCGCCACTTCGAGGCCGCCGTCGAGACGCTCGGCGACCTGCCGGCGTGGTTCCGCGACGACCTCGTGACGGGGGTCCACGACGTCGACGAGTACGGGTCGGCGTTCGCGGCTGTCGACGACGAAACGGCAATAAAGACGGCGATACAATTCTCTCGGACATGAAGAACGTAGACGACCTCATCGAGAGCGCGGCCCAGTTGGCCGGACAGGGGCTGTCGAAGGGCGAGATCGCGGACGAACTCAACGTCTCGCGCGAGACCGCCAGCTGGCTGGTCGAGCGCAGCGGCGCGGGCGCGGACGCTCGCGCGCCGCCCAGACCCGAGCCCTCGGGCGGCCCCCACGACATCCACGTCGACTGGTCCGCCCTGGGCCGGGACAGCAGCCGGCTCTCGCACGTGGCGGCCGCGATGGCCGACCTGCTCGACAGGCAAAGCGAGACGGTCGACCTGACCATCGGCATCGAGAAGGCGGGCGCGCCTCTCGCGACGTCGGTCGCCCGGAAGCTCGACACCGACCTCGGGACCTACGCGCCGAGCAAACACCAGTGGGAGGAAGGCGACATCGACGACCTCGGGGGCACCTTCTCGCGCAACTTCGCCCAGATTCGCGACCGGGAGTGCTACGTGGTCGACGACACCATCACCAGCGGGACCACCATGACCGAGACCGTCGAGGCCATCCGCGAGGAGGGCGGCACGCCGATCGCGTGCTGCGTGCTGGTCGACAAGCAGGGCGTCGACGAGGTGGAGGGCGTCCCGGTCCACTCGCTCATCAACGTGGTCCGGGTGGGCGACGAGGACTGACGACGGAAGGCCGACGAGGAGTAACGCAACTTCTTTGCGGCCCGGCAGCGTATCGCAGAGTATGACATTCCAGCCCGGAAGCGAACTGTCCGACGAGGAGGTCCGCGAGCGCGTCGACGCCGCCATCTCGGACAACGACGTGGTACTGTTCATGAAGGGCAACGAGCTCATGCCCCAGTGTGGGTACTCCCAGAAGGCCCTGGAACTGATCTCCCAGCACCGCGACGACTACGAGACCGTGGACGTGCTCGAGGCGCTCGACGCGTACCGGGACGCGCTCGAAGACCACAGCGGGTGGGAGACCATCCCGCAGACGTTCGTCGACGGCGAGTTCGTCGGCGGGAGCGACGTGTTGGGGGAATTAGACGAACGCGGCGAACTCGCCGACACCCTCTCGCCGTGAGTTGTTTCGACTCCCCAACGCGGGACCTAAAGAGCAGGTCATATATGTTCGGACCGCCTACACAACCGCGTACCGTGTCGACAGCCGGGAACCTGCGTGTAACCTACAGATGACGGGGCAAGTATATCGACTCCACTCGACGCTCGAACTGCCGCTGGAAACCGTGTACGACTACTTCGAGGACGACCCCGACCTCCCGCCCGAGATCGCCAGCGTGGACATCACCCGGCGGAAGAACACGCTCATCATCAGCGCGGTGTCGGACGACGAGAGCATCAGCAAGTACACGCCGACCGCCCAGCTCAAGGCCAGCATCTCCGAGACGCGGGTCTACACCGAGGAGGAGCAAAAGCGCCGCGAGGGACCACGATGGGGCGACGACGTCGAGGAGATCGACGAGGACGAGGAGCCGCTGGGCGAGCTCATCGAGGTCGCCGCGTTCAAGGGCGACCGCGAGACCGTGCTCCAGAACACGGCCGTCCAGTACCCGATGTTCCTCGTGCTGTGTGAGCTCGCGCGACAGGCCGAGAAGGGGACCCTCACCGCCATCGCCGAGGTCGACGGGGAACTCGAAGCGACCCGCATCGTCGAGGGCGAGGACCGCCCCGCCTCCATCGAGGTCGTCGAAGGCCCGAACTCCGCGGGCTCGTCGTCGAACGGGGTCAACTGGCGGGACAACGAGTTCATATAAGACGCCTTTTTGCTGCGGGCGACCCGCGGGAGCGCCGCCCATGCAAAAGCTCGCCCAAAACCACCGGAAGACAAACCGCGTCTTCCGAGCCGTGGGGGGGGGGGGGGCCCCCCCCCCCCCCCCCCCGCCACCGGCACGCCGCGGTGGGGGGGGGGCACGCCCCCCCCGCCCGCGCCCCCCCCCCCCCCCCGCCCCCCCCCCCCCCGCCCGCGCCCCCCCCCCCCCCCCCCCCCCGCCGCTCCGTGGAAGGTTCCTCGGGCCGCTCGCTCACGTTCGTTCGCTCGCGGGACGACTGCTCGCGGGCGAGCCGCCGGCTCGCTGCGATGAGAAGTCGCTCCCAGCGCCGGCGCGGCCGGACCCATCGAGCGCCGACGCGTGCTACCTGATACCACCTGAGCGTCGAGTAGACGCTCCGTACGCGAACTCTCGGGCGTCCTATCACGACGATGAGCCGAAAAGCACTTTAGGCCGGTAATTAGATGTAATTACGAACGATGCCCGAAGACTTCCCGAACTACGTCGACGTCGACTACACCGACGGCGAGGGCGAGACCCCCGAGGACTACCCCTCCATCGAGCACAAGATAGAGAAGGCCATCGAAGTGACCCGCAAGGGCCTCGAAGAGTACGAGAACCCCGCCGTGATGTGGACCGGCGGGAAGGACTCGACGCTCACGCTGTACTTCATCAAGGAGGTCGCCGAGAAGTACGACCTGCCGACCCCGACCGCGGTCTTCATCGACCACTTCCAGCACTTCGACGAGATTCACGACTTCGTCGCCAAGTGGGAAGACGAGTGGGACCTCGACGTGGTCTACGCGAGCAACGACGACGTGGGCGAGTACGCCGAGGCCAACGACCTCGACCCCGGCGACGACATCCCCATCGACGCGCTGAACGACCACAACCAGCACCACGTCCGCGAGATTCTCGAATACGAGGAGGACACCTTCCCGTTCCTGCTCGACACCTACGTCGGCAACCACCTGCTGAAGACGGTCGCGCTCAACGACACCATCGAGGAGCTGGACATCGACGGCATCATCTCGGGCGTCCGGTGGGACGAACAGGAGGCCCGGGCCGACGAGACGTTCTTCAGCCCGCGCCACGACCCCGACATCTACCCGCCCCACGACCGCGTCCAGCCCATCCTCCAGTTCGACGAGCGCGCCGTGTGGGACGCCTTCTGGGGCTTCGTCGTCCCCGACACCGTCGAGGACTACCCCGACGACGGCTACGTCCCCGAAGGGGCCGACGACCTCCCGAACGGCCTCACCCAGGACGACATCCCCGTCAGTCCGAAGTACTTCGCCGGCTTCCGCTCGCTGGGGAGCGAGGTCAGCACCGAGAAGACCACCGAGGACCCCGCGTGGCTGCAGGACCTCGAGGACACGACCGAGCGCGCGGGTCGCGCCCAGGACAAGGAGGACCTGATGGAGCGCCTGCGCGACCTGGGCTACATGTAAGCCGGCCTGGCTTCGCACTCGGCGGCCCCCACGCGGTGACTTCTTTCGAGGCGTGGGCCCCGATTCGGAGCGGGGTCCGCCCAGCGAGGGGTTCGCGACGGACAAGCGTTATACCTGTTTGCTCGTCTACGTAGCATGTGGAGAGAACTCGGCGGCAATCAGAACGAGAGAGCGGGGCGGAGCAAGAACAGGAACGCGAGCGCGGCGAGACCCAGCAGTGTCCGGAGTGCGAATCGACCAAGCTCGCCAAGAGCGCGGACGGGACCGAACTCACCTGCGAGGAGTGTGGCCTCGTGCTCGAACACGAGAACATCGACCGTGGGCCCGAGTGGCGGGCGTTCAACCACCAGGAGCGCCAGAACAAGAGCCGGGTGGGCGCGCCGACCACCCAGACGATGCACGACAAGGGGCTGACCACCACCATCGACTGGAAGGACAAGGACGCCTACGGCCAGTCGCTTTCGTCGGAAAAGCGCAGCCAGATGAATCGCCTCCGGAAGTGGCAGAACCGCATCCGGACGAAGGACGCGGGCGAGCGCAACCTCCAGTTCGCGCTGAGCGAGTCCGACCGCATGGCGTCGGCGCTGGGCGTGCCTCGGTCGGTCCGCGAGGTGGCGTCGGTCATCTACCGGCGGGCGTTGAAGGAGGACCTCATCCGGGGCCGGTCCATCGAGGGGGTCGCGACCGCCACGCTGTACGCCGCCTGCCGCAAAGAGGGCATCCCCCGCAGTCTAGAGGAGGTCGCGGGCGTCTCCCGGGTCGAGCGCAAGGAAATCGGCCGCACCTATCGGTACATCTCCCAGGAACTCGGCCTGGAGATGAAGCCCGTCGACCCGACCAAGTACGTCCCGCGCTTTTGCTCGGAACTCGACCTCCCCGAGGAGGTCCAGGCCAAGGCCAACGAAATCATCGAGACGTCGGCCGAACAAGGACTGCTGTCGGGCAAGTCGCCGACGGGGTACGCGGCCGCCGCCATCTACGCCGCCTCGCTGCTCTGTAACGAGAAAAAGACCCAGCGCGAGGTCGCCGACGTCGCCCAGGTCACCGAAGTCACCATCCGCAACCGCTACCAGGAACAGATCGAGGCGATGGGGCTCACCGGCTGACGGCCTCGAATCGTCGACTTCGGGGGGTCGTCGTTCGGACGGCGTCCCCTACCGCGTCGCCCGATACTCGCCGTGCTTGACGCCGACGAAGAGCGCTATCAGGCCGAACACCAGCATCGACGGGGCCACCATCATCAGGACGGTGTCGGTCGCCATGACGTCCATCCCGACGAGTCCGCCCGTTCCGACGACGACGAGTGCGAGCAGTGCTCCGGCGGTAACTGGGAGGTCGAACTCCATGCGGGAGGATGAGGACGAAAGCGACAAAAGCGTTGCTCTACTCGCCTTTCGGTCGGACCACGTCGGCCAGCGTCACCAGCAGCCCGAAGAACCACCCTATCGGCACCGACAGGCCGAACCACATCGCCACGTAGTTCGCGCCTTCGAGGGTGAACTGCTCGCGCAGGAACGTGTTGATGCCCCAGAGGTCGAGGGGATTGTCCAGCAGCCACACCGCGAGCGAGTAGCTGTTGGGGAAGATGACGTCAGAGAGCGCGGGCGAGTACAGCGCCGCGACCACCGGCGGCAAGAACACGGCGGTCACGGCGAACGGGTACGCGAGCAGGACGGTGCTCGCGCGCCCGCCGCGCGTGCCGGTGAGATACGCCAGCGCGGCCGAGAGGGTGGCGACTCCGCCGGCCGCGCCGACCGCGAAGAAGCCCGCCGTCGAGAACCGGAGTCGCGCGAGGACGGTCAGCCCGCCCCACGCCAGAAGCGAGACGACGACGACCCCGACAACGCCGATTCGCGTGGCGGTCCCGTCTATCTTCCGGGTGTAGTACCGGGTCGCGAATCCGAACAGCGCGAGGGGATAGAGCAGGGCCACGACCAGCGTCCCGACCGCGCTCCACCCTCGATACGCGACCTTGCCGGTGGTCGACGACGGCTCCCACTTGCCGAGGACGCCGGTCTGGGTCCCGCGCTGGCGCGGGAAGAACAGCGCCATCCAGCTCTCGTGCAGTCGTTTCAGGTCGTATCTGATCGCCCCGACGACGCCGGTGGTGCTGGTTCCGCCGTGCATCTACGCTTTTTCATACGTGACGGCCGTTATCAAGTTTCGGGGTTCCCGGCTCGGCTCGCGGGGGTGACGCCCGGAGCTACGGGCGGGGACGGTCGACGGGAGTTAGTTCCACGGGCCGAAGTCGGGGTCGACCTGCCGGTCGCGCTCGTCGATGGCGTCTATCTTGGCGACGTCCTCGTCGTCGAGGTCGAGGTCCGCCGCCGCCCAGTTGTCCCGGACGTGGTCCTCGCTGGAGGCCTTCGGGATGGCCGCCACGCCGTCGCGCTGGAGCAGCCACGCGAGGCTGACCTGAGCGGGCGAGACGTCGTGTTTGTCCGCGACCTCGCGAATCTCGGGCACGTCGAACACCTTGCCGCGAGCCAGCGGCGAGTAGGCCACGACGTTGACGTCGTGTTTCCGGCCGTACTCGACCAGTTCGTCCTGGGGGAGCAGCGGATGGACCTCGACCTGGTTGGCGAACACGGGCGCGTCGAGGACCTCGCGGGCCTCGTCGAGGTGCCGGGGTTCGAAGTTCGAGACGCCGACGTTCCGAATCAGCCCCTCGTCGTACAGCTGGTCGAGCGCCGACAGCGTGCCCTCGGGTTCGTACTCGCCCGCCGGCCAGTGGACGTACAGCAGGTCGAGGGCGTCGACGCCGAGCCTGTCGACGCTCTCCCGGGCGGTGTCGAGCACGTCGTCGTGGGCGAGGTTGCTGATCCAGACCTTCGTGGCGAGGAACACGTCCTCGCGGTCGACGTCGGCCTGTGCGATGCCCTCGCCGACGTACTCCTCGTTTTCGTACGCCTGCGCGGTGTCGACGTGTCGGTACCCAACCTCCAGCGCCTGTCGGACGCTGTCGGCACACGTCTCCGGGTCGGTGTTCTGCCACGTCCCGAACCCGAGTCGGGGCATCTCGTCGAGTCGACTCACGTCCGGGGAAGTGTCGCTGGTAGCCATAGCGTGTCCACGTTGGGACACCGCGAAGAAAGCCGTTTCGACCCCGGAGAATCCGCGTGGGAACCCGTCGCAAACTTCGCCGGAAGCGAAGAAAACACTTTTAACTCAGCTACCGTATGTGGTTCGATAGCAAGGGCAGGCCCATGATAGACACCACGCTGGACATGGAGCAGTACGACTGCCCGTTCGTCGACACGACCGACGACCACGGGGTCGCGTTCTCGGCCGTCCAGTGGGACTTCGACCGCGTGAACGACCAGCTGGAGACCCGGATGGTGGTCGAGGGCGACGACCGTGGCGCGCTCTCGGACGGCCTCTCGACCCTGCGCGCCCACGGCAACATGCACGAGTTCGACCTGCTGACCCGCCGGGACAACGTCGCGCGCATCCGGACGGTCATCGCCGAGACCGAGGCCATGGCGACCATCCGGGACAACGACGGCTACGTCACCGGGCCGTTCTACATCGAGGGCGGCAGCGAGGTCTGGCACGTCGGGTTCGACGACCGCGAGGACGCCGACACCACGCTGGCGGAATTAGAGCGCGACAACGAGTACGACGTGCTCGAGCGCACGAACACCGACCTGCCCGAGATGCAGGGGTTCGTCCAGAACGCCGGGGCCGCGATGACGCTCATCGAGGGCTGTCGGGACCTCTCGGACGTCGAGCGCGAGACCCTCGAAACCGCCGTCTCGGACGGCTACTTCGAGAGTCCCCGGGACGCGACGCTGGGCCACCTCGCCGACGAGTTCGACGTGTCCAAGCCCGCCGTCTCGAAGAACCTCCGGCGCGGCCAGCAGAAGATGATAGAGCGCGTCGTCGAAGCGCTCGACGAACTGGAGTGAGTGGGTCGCCGAGACCCGGACGAACGGCCAAGGTATTTTTCGGTCCGTGACGCAGGGGGCCACATGACCGACGCGCTCGAACGCGGACGGGAGAACGCCACGGAAATCGTCTCCTCGTTCGTCACCGGGACGTGGATTCTGGCCCTCATCGCGGGCTTCGACTGGTGGCTCTGGTTCATGCTGTTCGGGTACGTGGTGCTGGTCCCGACCGCGTCGAGGCTGTCCGGCGACAGCGACGAGTGGGAGGACGGCGACGAGGAGTGGCAGGACGGGGGCGAGACGGCGGAGCATCGCGAGGACTCGCGGGCCGAGGAGGGATGGCGGGGCCACCCTGGCGCGTGGTGGGGTGACGCCCACTCTGGCGACGGGACAGAGCGACCGCAAGCGGCGGAAGCGGGGCCAGGAACCAACAACAGGGACGCCCTGGAGACGCTCCGCGCTCGCTACGCGCGGGGCGAACTCACCGACGAGCAGTTCGAGCGCAAGGTCGAGCGACTGCTCGAGACCGAGACGCTGGAGGACGTCGAGGACCGCGCGCGCGCCTCGGCGTCGAGCGAGGAGTCGCTCGCTGGTTCGTCGCGCGAGGGGAGCCGTCGCGAGACGAATCGGTGAGCGCGTTCCGACCAGACCGGACGCTCCCCCGAGAATTCGGTTCCGTGACGCGTTCGCGCGAACGAATTCGAGAGCCGGCGACCGCTTCGGAGCGCGAAAACGATGCCGCGGGGGGTCAGTCGTCGGCGCGCGCGGCCCCGGGGGCGTCGCCGACCCACGTCCCCCCGGCGGAGTCGACCGCGTCGTTCCACTTCGCGACCAGCGTCGTCACCGCGAGGTCGCCGCTGATGTTGGTCGTGGTCCGCAGCCGGTCGAGGATAAGGTCGACGCCCGCGACGAAGCCGACGACCTCCAGCGGGAGGCCGAGCCGCGTGAGGACGAGCGTCAGCACGATGAGTCCCGTGCCGGGGACGCCGGCAGGGCTTCCGGGCGAACCGGGCCGCTCCGCTCGCCCGACGACTACTCGTAGGTCAGGCTCATCCCGCCGTCGAAGCGCAGGTCGCCGCCGTTGAGGTGGCTCGCGTGCTCCGAGAAGCCGAACGCGAACAGGTTGCCGACCTCGGCGGGCGTCATCATCTCGGTCGCGCGCGACTGGCCGAGCATCACGTCCTCGATTACCTCGTCGGCCGAGATGCCCCGCTGGTCGGCGGTGTCGGGAATCTGGTCGGTCACCAGCGGCGTCTTCACGTAGCCCGTGCTGATCGAGAACGCTCGCACCCCGTCGCGCTCGGCCGCGATGGACTGGGTGAGCCCCCGGAGGCCGAACTTCGCCACGTTGTACGCGACCTTGTCGCTTGTGACGTAGTGGCCGTGGACCGACGCCATGTTGCCGACGCAGCCGAAGCCGGCCTCGCGCATGTGCGGGAGGCAGTGTTTCGTCAGTTCCACGGGCGCGCGGACCATCACGTCCTGCATCCGGTCGTAGGCGTCCATCGGGAACTCCTCGATGGGGTCGATGTGTTGCATCCCAGCTATGTTGGCGAGGTACGCGAGCCGACCGTGGTCGGCGGCCGCGTCGACGATTTCGGGCACGTCCTCGCGCAGGTCGCCGACGACCGTCTCGACGGTGCCAGCCACGCCGTGGTCCTCGGCCCGCGCAGCCGTCCCGTCGAGTCCCTCGGCGTCCACGTCGGTTCCGACCACGGTCAGGCCGTTCTCGGCCAGCACGAGCGCGGTCGCGCGCCCGATGCCCGAGGCCGCGCCCGTCACGAGCGCGACGTTCCCGGGGGCGAATCGGTCGTCGTCGAGGACCAGCGCGTCCTCGGTCGAGAACTCGGGCGGAGCGATGTCGTCGGACATGGTGTGATTCGGCGTCCGGGAGGACGGAAAAACGAGGGGTTAATACGTGAACGGTCGACTCGCCCGCGGCGGTGGCCGGTCGCGCTGGTCCGGGCGGTCCGCCCGCGGACGACCGCCGGCCCCACGGCGTCGCCGTTCACATGTTAACCCCGCAGTATTTGCCGGATAGGACGGTTCACTCTAATCCGTTATGACGGACGAGAACGTCTCACGTCGGCGATGGCTCGCTGCGCTCGGTGCGACCGGGGCGGCGGGGTTCGCCGGCTGTATCGGCGGTGACGGTGGACAGGACGACACGACAACGACCGCGGGGAGCGACGAGACCACGGCGAGCGGCGACACGGACGAAGGCATGACGGAGACCACGGCGGGGACGACCGAGTCGAGCGCGTCGGGAGCGATGAAGATAGGAATCCTCCAGCCCACGTCCGGCGACCTCCAGTACTACGGCCAGCAGGGCCTGTGGGGGTTCTACTCCGGGCTCGCGTACAAGGCCGGCGACGACCCGCTCGACAGTTCGAGCACGGGGAGCCACACGGTCACGGTCGGCGACGTGGACTACGAACTCGTCGTCCGGGACACCCAGTTCGCGGCGGACACGGCCCAGCAGTTGGCGACAAACCTCGTCCAGAACGAGGACGTGGACATGCTGTACGGCTGTGCCTCCTCGGGCGCGGCCGACCGCGTCATCCAAACGGTCGCAAAGCAGGCCAACGTCCCGTACATGGTCGGGCCGGCGGCCTCCGCCACGACGACCGGTAGCTCCGAGACCTGCGGCGAGATGATATTCCGCGCGAGCGAGAACACCGCGATGGACGCCCGGTCGGGCGGTCGGTACGTCGCCCGCGAGACCGACGTCTCGAGCGTCTACCTGTTCGGCGCGGACTACTCGTTCGGCCGCGCCGTGGTCAACAACTACCGGGAGGTCCTCGAATCCGAAGGCGTCGAAATCGTGGGCGAGCGGTTCGTCCCGCAGGGGTACGCCGAGTGGGAGGGCCTGCTCGACAACGCCCAGGAGGAGGGCGCTGAGGGCATCGTCGGCGGGTTCACCGTCTCGACGCTGCCCAACCTGTTCACGTCGTTCCTCAACGGCGACTACGACTACCGGGTGTTCGGCGGGTTCGCCACCCAGATCACCAACGCCGCGATGGGCCAGACCCTCGTGAACGCGCTGGGCGAGGACATGACCGCCGAGGACATCGCCGAGACCAACATGGGGCCGTTCACGACCCGGTACCACTGGAACCAGTACGACAACGAGATCAACAACCAGTTCGTCGACAGCTACACCAGCACGTACGGCGTCGTGCCCGACCTGTTCACCTCCGGCTGTTTCACGGCCGCGTCGGCCATCGTGCAGGCGGTCGAGGAGAGCGGGTCGACCGAGGGCGCGGACGTTGCGGGCGCGCTCCGTGGCATGACCGTGACCGACACGCCGAAGGGCGAGGACGGCTACACGTTCCAGGAGTACGACAATCAGGCCCGGTCGGCGATGACCGTCGCGGACGTCATCCCGACCAGCGACGAGTGGGCCGACAACTGGGACGCGCCCGTGATGCCCAGCGAACCGCTGGCGACCATCTCCAAGGACAATACCACGGTGCCCGCAGACGGCGTGGACTGCTCGCTGTAGGCCATGTTGCGAACGTCGGGACTGACGAAGGAGTTCGGCGGTCTCACGGCCGTCGACGACGTGGACCTCGCGCTCGAAGAGGGCGAACTGTGTTCGCTCATCGGCCCGAACGGTGCCGGCAAGACCACGTTCTTCAACCTGCTGACGGGCGTACTCACGCCGACCCGCGGCACCATCGAGGTCCGCGACGGCGACGGGTGGCGCGACATCACCGACTCGACGCCGTACGAGACGGCGGCGCTCGGGCTCCACCGTTCGTACCAGATTACGAACGTGTTTCCGACCAGCACGGTGCTGGAGAACGTCCGCATCGCCGCCCAAGCCGCCAGCGACGACGGCCGAAAGCTGTGGCGCAACGCCGACGCCTTCGAGGCTCACGTCGAGGAGGCCCACCGGATTCTCGACCGGGTGGACCTCGCCCACGAGGCCGACACGCCGGCCGAGAGCCTGAGCCACGGCGCGAAGCGCCAGCTGGAGGTCGGCATCGCGCTCGCGGGCGACGCCGAGGTCCTGCTGCTGGACGAGCCCAACGCCGGGGTGTCCTCCGAGAGCGTCGACCGCATCATCGACCTCATCGAGGACGTGGCGACCGACCACGCGGTCCTGCTGGTCGAACACAACATGGACATCGTGATGAACGTCTCCGACCGCGTGGTGGTGTTGAACCAGGGTGCGGTCATCGCCGAGGGAAGCCCGGACGAGGTGCAGGGCGACCCCGCAGTCCAGGAGGCGTATCTGGGCGGCTACGAGCCCGGTAGTCTGGACGCCCAGTCGGAAGCCGGCCCCGAATCCGACGCCTCGCCACCCGAGGCGTCGGATTCGGAGGAGGGGACGGCGTGACGCCGACTACTCCCCCGTCGCGCTCCGCGACGCGGACCACCGGAACGCGCTCGGCGACACCGACGACCGGAGCGCGCCCGGCCCACCACTCCACCGTGGGCGGGACCGAAAGGGGCCGCGCCGTGGCGGGCCGCAAGCCCGTGGTCGCCCCTGCGCGGCCAGTATCTCGCGCCCGCAGTTCTGCGGGCGCGAGATACCCCGCAGAGCGACCGCCACGGCGCGGGGGCTTTCTGGCGGTTCACTCCCCCAGGCACTGTGGACGCCCAGTTTCTGACGACACCGCCACAGTAACTGATCCAACGGAGGTCAGGGAATGACACTCTTAGAAGTCGAGAACGCCCACACCTACTACGGCGAGAGCCACATCCTCGAAGGCGTCTCGCTCGACGTCGCGGAGGGCGAGGTGGTCGCGCTGGTCGGCCGGAACGGCGTCGGCAAGACCACCACGCTCCGGACCGTCCTCCAGTTGACCCCGCCCCGCGAGGGCAGCGTCCGGTTCCGGGGCGAGGACCTGACCGGGCTGGCGACCCACGAGGTCGCCGACCGGGGCGTCGGCTGGATTCCCGAGGAGCGACGCATCTTCACCCAGCTTTCGGTCGAGGAGAACGTCCGTGTCGCGGTGCCCGGGGACGGGAACGCCGACGCGGCGGTCGAGACGGCCTTCGAGACGTTCCCCGACCTGCGGGAGTTCGCGGGCCGGGACGCCGGCACGCTGTCGGGCGGCCAACAGCAGATGCTCGCGCTGGCGCGCGGGCTGGTCGGCGACAACGACCTGCTGCTGGTCGACGAACCCAGCGAGGGACTCGCGCCCCAGATCGTCGCGCGGGTCGGCGAGGCGCTCGCCGAGGCGGCCGAGGACACCACCCTGCTGGTGGTCGAACAGAACCTCCCGCTCGCGCTCGACCTGGCGGACCGGTTCTACGTGCTCGACAACGGGCAGGTGGTCGAGTCGGGCGACGCCGACGAGACGTCCGCCGACGACGAACGACTCAGGAGGTATCTCTCCGCATGACGACGGTACTGTTGCTCGACGCGCTCGGACAGTTCCTCCAGCCGGGCAACCTCGCGTCCGTCCTCGTCGACGGGCTCGCGAAGGCCGGGCTGTACGTGATGATAGCCAGCGGGCTCACGCTCATCTTCGGACTGATGGGCGTGCTCAACTTCGCCCACGGCTCGATGACGATGATCGGCGCGTATCTGGGCGGGCTCGTCATGGTGACGATGGTCGGCAACGCCACCGGCGCGGGGACGCGACTCCTGTTTTTCTTCCTCGCGATGGCGGCGGCGTTCGCCGTCCTCGCCGGCCTGGGCGGCGTCGTCGAGGTCGGCCTCATCCGGAAGCTGTACGACCGCCCGCCCGTCTACCAGATACTCCTGACGTTCGGGCTGACGCTCATACTCGACGAACTGGTCCGCATCGTGGTGCTGTTCTACGGGATGCAACCGACCAGCGACTGGCAGGTCGCGCTCGGAACCAAGCCCCAGGCCCTCGAAACGCAGGTCGACCTCGGGTTGCTCTCGGTGCCGGGGCTGGACCTGTTCGAGATAGCCTTCGGCGCGCTCACGGTCGCGGCCCTGTGGGCGTTCCTCACCCGGACCCGGTACGGCATGATAGTCCGGGCGGGCAGCGAGGACGCCGAGATGACCGAGGCGCTGGGCATCGACGTGCGCCGAGTGTTCACGGTCGTCTTCGCGCTGGGCGCGGGCGTCGCTGGCGCGGCCGGCGCGCTGTTGATGTGGGACTCGACGTGGGGCGCGAGCGTCCCGCTGGCGGCCGACGCGCTGCTCCCGGCGTTCGTGGTCGTCATCATCGGCGGCCTCGGCACCTTCCGGGGCACGGTCGTCGCGGCGGTCATCGTCGGGATGACCGACGCCGTGATGACGTGGTGGTTCGTCAACCACATCGAGTTCGCGGGCCTCCCCGAGATGACCATCTTCCTCCTGCTCGTGGTGATGCTCGTCTTGCGACCGCAGGGGCTGTACGGCGTCGAGGAGGTGGGCGGCCATTAGCACCGAAACACCCGATTCGGGGGCCGACCCGGCCGCCGAAACCGACGCCGACTCGGAGGCCGCCGACGCCGAGCGAGCCACCGACGCGTGGTGGCCCGTGGCGTACGCCCGCGAGCAGTTCGCCCACCTGCTGGTGGTCGCCTTCTTCGCGGCCTACCCCGGCATCTACGCGGTGCTGGTGAACTCGCCGCTGGGCGCGGAGATGGTGACGGTACTGCCGCGGGTCGAGACCATGGTCGTGGTCTTCTACTTCGGCCTGTTCGCGATGTCGTTCGACTTCATCAGCGGCTACACGGGCTATCTCTCCTTTGGCCACACCGCGTTCTACGGCACGGGCGCGTACTTCGTCGTCCTCGCGGCCAACGGGAAGGTGCCCCTGCTGGGGCCGAACACGCCGTTCGTCTACCTGCTGGTCGTCGGCGGCGTGCTGGCGGTCGTGCTGGCGCTGCTCATCGGCGCGGTGTCGTTCCGACTGAGCGGCGTCTACTTCGCGATGATAACGCTGGGCTTCGCGCAGGTGCTGTACGTGTTCGTCCGCGAGTGGGGCTACCTGGCGAACAACCCCCGCGACGGCCCGGCGGTGTTAGAGCGAACCGACCCGTTCAGCATCGGCGTCCCGGGCGTGGACTCGCTCAACCTCGCAATCGGCCAGCTCGCGGGCGACGCGGTCGACGGGTTCCTCGGCGTGCTGTCGTTCACTCAGGCCGAGGTGTCTTACTACATGATCGGCCTCGTGGTGTTGCTGTGTTACTTCGCCATGCAGCGCATCATCCACTCGCCGTTCGGGCGGGTGCTCGTCGCCATCCGCGAGAACGAGGAGCGCGCCGAGGCCATCGGCTACAACACCTTCTGGTACAAGCTGGGCGCGTTCGCGGTCAGCGCGTTCTTCGCCGCCATCGCGGGCGGGCTGCTCGCCGGGTTCCAGCGGTCGGTCTCCCCGGAGAACACCTTCTACTTCCTCGTGACCGGCGACGCCCTGCTGGCCGCCATCATCGGCGGGTTCGGCACGCTGGCCGGGCCGCTGTTCGGCTGGCTGTTCGACGAGTCGGTGACCGAATTCCTGTCGAAGGCCGGCGAGGGCGGCGGCCTGCTCCCGTACCTCCGGGACAACCTCGGCGAGGCCACGATGTCGACCGAGCTGTTCAACGGCCTGACCGTCAACGAGGCCATCGACACGTTCCTCAACGGCCACGCCGAGCTGTACGTCGGCGCGATATTCGTGCTGTTCGTGCTGTTCGTGCCGAGCGGCCTGCTCGGGACGGTTCGGGACCGACTCGGCGGTCCCGTCGGCGAGCAACTCGCGAAGCGACTGCGAGGTGACGACGAGTGACGACGATTCGACGACCCGCCGGGCCGCGCTCGGTGACGCCATCCACGGGACCGCGCCCGGTGACACCATCCACGAGCATGCACCCGGTGGTACTGTCCACCAGAAAACGGCCGGTGGCGCAGTCCATCGGAACGCGCTCGGTGCCATCATCCACCGTCCGGGTGGACGAAAGGGGCCGCGCGCTCGCGGGCCGCCGGCCCGTGGTCGTCTCAGCGGCCCCTATTCGGCGCGCGGTTTGCGCCGAATATGCCGCTGAGCGACCGCGAGCGCGCGGGGGCTTTCGTGGCGTTGTTCACCCCTGTAGCTGTCACATCGAGGTCGACCGAGATGTAACGCGACCGGACGGGGATTTTCCGGACGTTCACGGCCACAGCAATCACGACGGCGAAATCAGTGACGACGTAAAGCGAGCGCGCGCGGGCTTTCGAGGAAGTCCCAGTCACCGTTCTGTCGGTCGCGCTCCTCGAACAGTCACTGCCGGTCGCGCTCCCCGAACAGTCGCGCCGAGACGAAGCAGTCACGGACCTCCCGCGCCAAGGAGGAGTACTGCATGACCGATGCCGACGACCCACGGGTCGGGCTCACCGGCTACGGCACCTACGTTCCCGACTCGGTCATCACCGGCGAGGAGATCGCCGCCGAGAGCGGGATTCCCGAAGAAGTCGTAATCGAGAAGATGGGCGTCCGCGAGAAGCGGGTCTGCCCGCCCGACGCCGACCACGCGACCGACATGTGCGTGAACGCCGCCGAGGAAGCGCTGGCCGACGCCGACCTCGACCCGGCGGACGTGGACCTCGTGTTGTACCACGGCAGCGAGTACAAGGACTTCTACGTCTGGAGCGCGGCCGCCAACGTCGCCGAGCGACTCGGGGCCGAGGACGCCTTCGCCGTCGAGAGCTACGCACTGTGCGCTGGCGCGCCCCTGGCAATCCGGCAGGCCAAGTCCCAGTTGCTCGCGGACGCCCCGGAGACCGCGCTGTTGGTCTCGGCCAGCCGCGAGGAGGACCTCGTCGACTACGCCAACGAGGACTCGTCGTTCATGTTCAACTTCGGCAGCGGGGCGTGCGCGATGGTCCTCGAACGTGACCCCGAGGACGCCCGCGCTCGCGCCACGGTACGGGAGAGCGCCGCCGTCACGGACGGCAGCTTCTCGGAGGACGTGGTGATGCCGGCCGGCGGGTCGCGCAACCCGCCGACTCGCGAGACGGTCGCGCAGGGACTCCACTCGCTCGACGTGCCCGACCCCGACGGGATGAAAGAGCGGCTCGCCGACGTGAGCCTGCCCAACTTCCTCGACGTGGCCGACGACGCGCTCGACCGGTCGGGCTACGACCGCGCGGACCTCGATTTCGTGGCGCTGACCCACATGAAGCGGTCGTTCCACGACCTGCTGACCGAGAAGCTCGACGTCGACCACTACTACCTCGACGAGTACGGCCACGTCCAGAGCGTCGACCAGATTCTGGCGCTCGACGAGGGGTTGGCGCGCGGACTGGTCGAGCCGGGCGACGTGGTCTGTTTCCTCGCGGCGGGGACGGGCTACACGTGGGCCGCGACCGTGCTGGAGTGGCACGGGTAGTCGAATCGCGTCGTCGCTTCTTCCACACCTTCCGAATCGCTTCGTCCCTATCACGGATTGTGCTCCGTCGCTTCGCTCCGCCATCAATCGTCGCTCCGCTTCGTTTTCCTCGTCGCTCCGCCTCGTTTCCGTTCGGGATTTGGCGCGCGCTGGCGCGGTCGTGCTGAGCGAAGCGAACCACTGCTCGGCGAACCGGATTGTCCGCCGGTGCCCCCTGTCGCGTGGTCTCGCGCGAGGGACGACTGAACGTAGTGACGTAGGAAGCTACGGCGGTTCGAGGTGCGGTCGCGATGCCGTGCGGCGCGGATGCGGTCTCCCATCGGTCGAGGGAGTAGCTCGCTTGTCGGTCAGGCCACAGTTGTTGTGGTTCAGCACGAGCTAGCTTCTGCCTCGACCAATGAGCAACCGCGACCGCCACGGCACCGCAACCGCGACGGCGGGCCTCACACCTCCCCAGCCTCCTCGCTCACATTCGTTCGCTCGTCCCTCGCGCGTTTGGCGCGGCCACTCCGGGCCGCGCCAGCACGCGCCGACCGATAAAATATCTCCGCGCGAATCACAGAGACGACGAAAAGCGCGCGCGAGTCGCGACGGAGAACCCAGTTCAGCCCTGCCGGACGTCCGCGTCGGGGTCGACCACGCGGTCGACTCGGTCGGGCGCGCGCCAGTCGGTCGCCAGTTCGAGCAACTGGACCAGAATCCGGGCGGTCGCGCCCCACACCGTGTAGCCGTCGACGTGGAAGAAGTGGACCACGGCCTCGCCGTATTCGGGGTGCTCGCGGCGCTCGCTCTCGTAGTTGTCCGGGTCGAGCAGGCCCGACAGCGGGAGAACTGCGATTTCGGCCACCTCGCGCTCGTCGGGCACGTACTCGCGGTCGGGCACGCGAGCGACGTACGGCGTGACCGCGTACCGGGTCGTGGTCCGGATGTCGTCGAGCCGCCCCACGACATCGGGCTCGTCGGGTCGGAGACCGATCTCCTCGTTGGCCTCGCGGAGCGCGGTCGCCTGCAGGTCGGCGTCGCTGGGCTCCCGACTGCCGCCCGGGAAGCTCATCTGGCCGGGGTGCTCCCCGAGGTGGTCGGCCCGCTTGGTGAACAGGAGCGAGTACTCGCCGCCGCGCTCGACCACGGCCGCCAGCACCGCCGCGTCGTGGTCCTCGCCGGTTATCTCCCGCGGGACGTGCTCGGCCACGCGCCCGAGTTCCATACCGAAACCTTGGATTCCGGGACCTTAATCTCCTCGCCCTCGCGCCGACGGCTCCGGCGGACGCGTCACTCGAACGCCCGGTCGAGCGTCTCGCGCACGTCGTCGGCCTCGACGGGAGCCCACGCGTCGAGGTCGTAGCTCACGTCCAGCAGCGTCTCGGCCCGGTCGGCGTCGCCGGCGGCCGCGACCGTGCGGGCCTCCTCGCGCAGGCGCTCGGCGACCGCCTCCCCGAGCCGCTCGCGGTCGACGTCGCGGTCGGGGACGTCGAGGATGTGCGGGAGGTCCTCGCCGTTGTCCGGCACCGTCGGGAACGCGGCGGGACCGGCGACGAGGACCGTCTCCGGGTCGTCCTCGCTCGCCCCCGCCGTCGCCTCCGCGAGGTAGTAGTCATCGACCGCGCGGTCGATCGCGGCCGCGACCGCCTCGCGGTCGACGTCCTCGCCCTGCTTGAACGCGAGTTCGACCAGTGCTCGTTCGAGTTCGTCCCGGGTGAGTCCGCCGAACAGGTCCACAACGCCGGCGAGTTCGTCGGTCGTCTCGGCCATTCGTTACGGGAGACGGTTGCGGCCGGGGCTTAGTTGTTGGGGACGCGGGCGCTCACGGGGCCTCCCGTTCGAGGCGGTCGCGCAGCTCCGCCGCGAGTTCCTCGTCCAGTTGGGCGACCCGGTCGACGAGTTCGGTCTCGACCTCCCGTCGGACGCGGTCCTCGACTTCCTCCTGGACGTGGTCTTCGACCTCTTCCTGAACGTGATTTTCGACTTCCTCTTGAACCTGGTCGGCGACCTCGCCCGGGACCTGTTCTTCGACCCGGTCCTCGACCTCGCCGGGAACCTGCGTCTCGACCTCGCCGGCGACCTGCGCCTCGGCTTCGGCGGGCACCCGCTCGGCGACCTCCTCGGCGACCCGCGCCTCGGCCTCCTCGGCGATCTCCGATTCGAGCACTCGCTCGTAGACGGTCATGTTCTCCCAGACGCGGAGGAAGTAGCCCAACACCAGGCCGCCCTCGAACGCGGCGACGCGCGGGTCCATCCCGAACAGCAGCAGGTAGCCGAACCCGACCGTGAACGCCACGCCGTAGACCACGTCGATGTAGAACTGCGTCTGTCGACCCCTGAACCGAACCATCGTCGGTCGCCAGTTGGGACGGCTGGTACAAAGGTGCTACGCGCGTCCCGGTCCGGTCCATCGCCGACCCACGAGGTCCCCGCCACGCGAGCACGATTCGCGCTACGCGAACACGACGAACTGGAACGTCAGGTACGAGGCCACGGTGGCCACCACCGGGACCACGTTCTGCATCACCACGACCCGGACCGTCGTCGACGGGTCGAACAGCGCCGAGGCCTCCGGGAGGTCCTCGGCGGCCTCGTCGCCGATGGAGCGGGGCGTCGCGCTCGCGGTGCCCGGGCCCGGGTCGCCGACCGTCGGGCTGTCGTCGCCGGCCGTGAGCGCGCCCACCGAGACGTGCGCGGCGTCGTTGCCCCGGACCGCGTCCGCGACGGTGACGGTCCGCGTGGCCCGGCCCCAGCCGAGTCCGACGATGCACATCGTGGCGATGACGACGAAGCTCGCGGGGATGCCCGCCGCCGAGAGCACGACCACGATGGTCGAACTCACCACCGCCACCACGATGGCGGCGGTCAGGGGCAGGTCGGTGATATCGTTGCCCAGCGTCTCCATGGTCCGCCGGGCGATGGTGAACGAGCCCACCGCCACCGCGACCGACCCGACGAGGATGGCCCGGTCCATGCCGAGCTCGCCGCTGCCGACCAGCGGGGCCACGGCGTTGGCGATGTTGCTGGTCCCGGAGCTGAACGCCATCAGACAGCCGATGGCGACCACGACCGCGGTCCCGACGAGCTCCCGGCGGGTGGTGTTCGGCCCCGGTGCCGGTCGGGGCATCGGACCGGACCGCTCGACCGCGAGCAACGGGCCGTCCGTGTGTTCGATGGCGACGACCCGGTCGATGCGCGGGTAGACGTACCGCCCGATCATCACCGACGTCCAGAAGCCGACGACCGGCGAGACCAGCCACCACGCGAGTATCTCGCCGACGACCGCCCACTCGAGCGCGTCGGCCGCGACGCCCAGGCCCGCGATGGCTCCGACGGCCGTCATCGACGTCGACGCGGGCGCGCCCGAGACGTTGCCGACCAGCAGCGCGGCCCCCACGAAGAACAGGACCACGACGCTCACGGGCAGGGTGAACAGCGACGGGTCGGTGACGAGGTCGCGCCCGAGCGTGTCGACCACGCGCCGGCCGAGCGTCCACGCGCCGGCAAAAAAGCACACCGACATCAGCCCGGCGGCGACGGGCTTGGAGACGACGCCCGCGCCGACCGCGGGGCCGAACGCCGGGCCGGTGGTCGACCCGCCGACGTTGTACGCCACGAAGCACGCCACGAGCACGCCCCCGAGCAGCAGCGCCTCGGTCACGGTTCGGTCCGAGTGTACGTACTCGGCGGTTTATCGGCCTGTCGGATTCGGCGAGCCCGACGGCGACGCCGGCGTCTATCCGAAGTAGTCGGCGAGTCGCTCGGCCGCTTGCTCGACGCGCGGGGAGACGAGCGCGAACCGGAGCCAGTCGGTTCGCGAGTCGCCGAACGCCTCGCCGGGCATGCCAGCCACGCCCGCCTCGTCGACGAGCCGCTCGACGTTGTCGAGCGTCCCCGGGAACTCGGGGAAGCGAGCCATCACGTAGAAACTGCCGTCGGGGGTCGAGTAGTCCGCGCCGGCGTCGTCGAGCGCGGCGGTGAACGTCCCGATGCGCTCGCGCAGCAGTTCGCGGTTGGCCTCGTAGTAGGCGGGGTCGGTGTTTTCGAGCGCGTGGAGCACCGCGTACTGGCCGGGCCGGGTCGTGGCGACGTTGGTGAGCATGTGGCGGGTCTTGGCCGCGTCGACCAGCGACTCGGGGAAGACGGCGTATCCCACGCGAAAGCCCGTGATGGCGAACGTCTTCGAGTAGGAGTTGGTCACGACTCGGTTCTCCGAATCGAACGACAGCGCGGAGGTGAACCGACCCGAGAAGTCGAAGTGGTCGTACACCTCGTCGCTGAGCAGGAGGGCGTCGTACTCCTCGGCCACCGCGAGCAACTCGCGCATCGTCGCCTCGTCGTACACCGCCCCGGTCGGATTGTTGGGCGTGTTGACGAGGATGGCGGCGGTCTCCTCGCTGGCGGCCGCCCGCACGTCGTCGGGGTCGAGGTGGCCCTCGTCGTCGGTGTCGACGTAGCGCGCGCTCGCACCGAGCATCGTCGTCTTGCCGGGATAGTACGGGTACACCGGGTCGGTCAGCACGAACTCCGAGCCGCGGTCGCGTTCGAGCGCGCGTGCCATCGCGAGGTAGTTGGCCTCGCCCGCACCGTTGGTCACGACGACCTGCGAGGTGTCGACGCTCCGGCGCTGAGCTATCTCCTCGCGGAGTTCCCGGAGGCCCTCGCTGGGCGGGTACTGGAAGTCCGCACCCCCGAGGTCGGCGTACTCGTGGAGGCCCTCCGCGATGGCGTCGGGCGACCCCCAGTCGGGGTTGCCGCTCACCATGTCGACCACGTCGCGGTCGGCGTTCGCGGCGTACTGCATCACCTGGAAGAACAGCGGCGTGTCGTAGTCCATGCCGAAAGGGACACACCCCGCGCAAGTCTTTCTTTCGCACCGTGGCGACTGTCACCCCGAAACAAACTACAGCCCCGAGCGCGTTGGCCGACGCATGGCGACCGCAGACCCCCAGAAGGTCCGAGACTACTACGACTACGTCGACGCCGAGGAGTACGAGTCGCTGTTCGACCTGTTCGCCGACGACGTGACCTACGACCGGCCCGGCCAGTCGAGCCTCTCGGGGATGGCCGAGTTCCGCGAGTTCTACCTCGAAGACCGGCCGCTCGAAGACGGGAGCCACGAGCTTCACGACGTGGTCGCGGCTGGCGACACCGTGGCGGTCCGGGGCGAGTTCTCCGGCGTGCAGGACGGGAGCGAGGTCTCGTTCGGCTTCGCCGACTTCCACCGGTTCGACGACGAGGGCCGGATTGCCGAGCGGTGGACCTACACCGACCGCGACGAGGTGTGAGACGTTTCTACAGCTTCGAAAGCCCTCGGCGCGCTCAGCAACAACTGCGACGCAACCACAGCCTCGAAAGCCCTCGACGCGCTCGCGGTCGCTCCACGGGATATCCGGCGGTCTCTCCGCACTGCCCGACCGCCGGATAGTCGCCCGTGGAGACGACCACGGGCCTGCGGCCCGCGAGCGTGCCTCGCCCTTTCAGTCCGCCGCCAGAGCGTTGCTCTGCCGAGCCTGCGGTCGCTTCGCTCCCGCAGACGCCGAGGGCGGTAGTCGGTTCGCCGAGCGCACCCGGTCGGTGGTCGGCCGCGTCTGCGCGCTGGCGGTTCCGGAACCCGCACCGTTTTGGCGCTCGCGCGACTCTCGACGCGCATGGAACCGGACCTCTCGCCGCTCGCCGACGCGCTCGCAGACGCCCGACTCGACGGCTATCTCGGGTACGCCGACTCCGACGACTCCGACCAGCGATACCTCTCGGGCTTCGACGCCCCCGACCCGTTCGTCACGCTGTACACGCCCGAGGGCACCAGCCTGCTCGTCTCGGGGCTCGAATACGGCCGGGCGACCTCCGAGAGTCGCGCCGGCGAGGTGGCCCGGCTCGCCGAGTACGACTACCACGAACTCGTCGCGGAGTACGGTCGGGACGGAGCCCACGCCCGGGCCTGCGCGGCGTTCCTCGCGGACCACGGCGTCGAGTCGGTCGCCACCGGCGGGCGATTCCCGCTGGGACTGGCCGACGCGCTCCGCGAGCAGGGCGTCGCGGTCGAGGTACTCGACGGCGAGGTAGTCGAGGAGATTCGCGCGGTCAAGACCGACGAGGAAATCGACCACGTCCACGAGGCCCAGCGGGCCAACGAGGTGGCGATGGCGGCGGCCGAGGACCTGCTCGCGGCCGCCACGGTCGAGGACGGCGTCCTCCACCACGAGGGCGAGGTGCTGACCAGCGAGCGCGTCACCGAGGAGATAGAGGTCACGCTCCTCCGACAGGGGTGTGCGCTCGACGAGACCATCGTGGCCTGTGGCGTGGACGCTGCCGACCCCCACGACCGCGGGAGCGGGCCGCTCCGGGCGGGCGAGACCATCGTCATCGACATCTTCCCCCGGAGCAAGGCGACCAAGTACCACGGCGACATGACGCGGACGTTCGTCAAAGGCGAACCCAGCGAAGAGGTCCGGCGGCGCTACGAGGTCACCGAGGAGGCGTTCGAGGCCGCGCTCGACGCGCTCGGGCCCGGCGTCACGGGCGAGGAAGTCCACGGCGCGGTGTGTGACGTCTACGAGCGCGAGGGGTACGCCACCTTCCGGAGCGACCCCGACACCGAGACGGGGTTCATCCACAGCACGGGCCACGGCATCGGCCTCGACGTCCACGAACTCCCGAGTCTCAGCCCGAACGGCGGCGAACTGGAACCGGGCCACGTCGTCACCGTCGAACCGGGGCTGTACGACCCGGACGTGGGCGGCGTCCGCATCGAGGACCTCGTGGTCGTGACCGAGGACGGCTACGAGAACCTGACCGACTACCCGATTCGCCTGCGACCGGCGTAAATCCGTCGAGCGACGCGGATTGGGTCGGCGGACGACGACGATTTTCCGGAACGTTTCTCGCTGATTTGAGTATTCCGACCGGCGCGCGCTGGCGCGGCGCTCGTGCGCCGCGCCACGCCGCGCGAGGGAGGGGCGCTCTCGTGCGCCCCGAGGCTGGGGAGGGGTGAGGCTCCCGCTGTGCGGTCGCGGTGCGGGTGTGGTTGCGGTGCGGGTGTGGTTGCGGTTCTCATCGGTCGAGGCAGTAGCTAGCTGCTTCGAGAGTTCCCCGATTCGCCGTCTACGGGTCTACTTCCCGGAGATGCGAGCAGTAGCTACCGAATTCGAAACTGAATCCGAGATTCGACGCGAGCGAACTCGACCGCGACGAGTAGGTCCGCCACCACTGCCGACCGCCACAACCCCAAAGTACGCGTCCCGCGAAGTAAATCGCCATGCTCGGACAGCAGACTGGCAGCGGCGAACGCGGGGACGAGCCGAGAGAACAGCGCGAGTCGCGGGGGCTGGTGGGGCAGAGTCTCCCGTTCGCGGCCGCGTTCGTCGCGGGATTCCTGCTCGGCAGGCGGCGCGGAGGGAGCGACGGCGAGGCGACCGAGCGCGAGGGAGCGATACGCGACCTCGGTGGGGCAGACGAGGAGTCGGCGGGCCGACTGAGCGCGGTCGCGAACCGGATAAAGAGCCGCGCGATGCCCGGCGACGCCGGGAGCGCCAGCGCCGAAGGGGCGGACTTCGAAAGCGGGGACGCCGAGCGCGCGGACGCCGAGCCGGCGACCGACCAGCCGAGTTCGATGGGTAGCGTGGCGGGCGAGCAGGCCCGCCAGCGAGAGCGCGAGCACGCGGACGAACCGTCCGAGACACACCAGGAGGCCGGCGACACTGACGAATCGGGCGACGCGAGTCCAGACGAACTCGACGCGGTCGAAGCGCCGACGACGCGCGGGATGCCGATGCTCGGCCTCGGCACCTACGGGATGGAGGCGGACGACGAGTGCTTCGGCAGCGTCCGGGCGGGACTCGGGATGGGCTACCGCCACCTCGACACCGCCGAGGGGTACCACAACGAGGAGGCGGTCGGCGACGCCGTCGCCGAGGCCGACGTCGACCGCGAGGACCTGTTCGTCGCGACCAAGGTGAGCCCGGACAACCTCGACTACGACCACGTCCTGACGGCCGCCGAGGAGAGCCTCGACAGGCTGGGACTCGACGCCGTGGACCTGCTGTACGTCCACTGGCCGACCGGCGAGTACGAGGCCACCGACACGCTCGACGCGTTCGCGGAGCTCCGCGAGGAGGGAGTGACCGAGGAGATCGGCGTGAGCAACTTCACCGTCGAGTTGCTCGAGGAGGCCGTCGAGGTCTCCCCGGAACCGATATTCGCGAATCAGGTCGAGATGCATCCCCTGTGCCCGCAGACCGAACTCCGGCAGTTCTGCGCGCAGGACGACGTGGACGTGGAACTGGTCGCGTACTCGCCCATCGCCCGAGGCGACGTCGACGACGTCGAGGAGTTGCAGGCGGTCGCCGACGACCACGACGCGACGCCCGCGCAGGTCAGCCTCGCGTGGCTCCGCGAGAAGGGCGTCACCGCCATCCCCAAGGCCACCAGCCAGAGTCACCTCCGGGAAAACTGGCTGAGCCTCGGGGTCGACCTCGACGAGGCGGACGTCGAGCGCATCGACGCCATCGAGGAGCGCCGCCGGCTGGTCGACCCCGACGAAGCGCCGTGGAACCAGTAGCCGGCGCGTCACTAAGGCCGTTTAAGGGATTTTATCATGATAGACCATTATGTTTAACTTCGGGTAGCGCGACCGTCCAGTCGCAATGGGACGACCCACCCTGCTCGCCGCCGCGTACGACGCGATCTCGGACACCGCCGCCGACCGAGCCGCCGGTTCGGCCCGGGTATCCGGGCCCCGCTCGTCCGCACCCGCCCACCACCGGCACCAGTCGTCCGAGGACCCGCTCGGACTCGGCGCTCGGACCGAGCCGCGAACGCGCGGTCGCGCGGGGGGACGATGAGTACGGACGCCGAGGGACCGGACGGGAGTCGGTCCTCGGACCCTGCCGCCGCCGAGTCGTTCCCCGCACCGCCCCGGACCGTCACCGACGACGAGGACCGGACGATTCGACTCCGGGCCGGAGCCGAATCGTCGGCAGGGTCGGACTCCTCGCTCGCAAAGCCGGACGGCTCGCCGGCAGGGCGCGAGTCCGCCGACCCGACCGACGAGCGCGAGGCGCTGGCCGCGATGTACGACGCCTTCGGCACCGCCGACCGAGCGCAGGGGATTCCGCCGGCGAACCCGGGCCGACGCGGTCGGTGGCTCGACCGAATCACCGGCGGCGCGACCGTGGTGGCGTGGCACGGCGAGCGCGCGGTCGGCCACGGCGTCCTGCTCGACGGCGACGACGGGCACGAACTCGCGCTGTTCGTCCGCCCGGGCTACCGCCGGGCGGGCATCGGGTCGGCGGTCCTCCGGACGCTGCTCGGGCGCGGGCGGGCGGCGGGCGTCGAGCGCGTCTGGCTGTCGGTCCAGCGGACGAACCGGCCGGCGGTCCACCTCTACCGGAAGGCCGGCTTCCGACCCGACGGCGCGGGCGACCTCGGGGCGGCGCTGACGATGGCCCGCCCGCTCCGGTAAGCGAACTCCTTTTGCCACCGGACCGGCTACCGCCACCCGATGAAGCTACTCGTCGTCGGCGCGGGCGAGATGGGCCGGTGGGTCGGCGAGGTCGCGCTGGCGGAACTCGACGCCGACGTGGCGTTCGCCGACGCCGACCCCGAGGTCGCCGCGGACGCCGCGACCGAGGTCGGCGGCCGCGCGCTCCCGGTCTCGACCGCCGAGCGGTTCGACGCTGTCTGCGTGGCCGTGCCGATGTCGGCCGCCGAGTCGGCCATCGAGGCCCACGCCGAGCGCGCCGAGCGCGCGCTGGTCGACGTGACCGGCCGGATGGCCGAACCGGTCGCGGCGATGCGGGCGGCCGCGCCCGACCGCGAGCGGGCGAGCCTCCACCCGCTGTTCGCCGCGACCAACGCGCCCGGTAACGTCGCGGTCGTCCGCGACGAACCCGGCCCCGTCACCGACCGACTGCTCGACGCGCTGCGTGCGAGGGGGAACCGCGTCGTCGAGACCACGCCCGCCGAACACGACGAGGCGATGGAGACGGTGCAGGCCCGGACCCACGCCGCGGCCCTCTCGGTCGCGCTCGCGGCCGACGACGTGCCCGAGGGGCTGACCACGCCCGTCTTCGAGGACCTGCGCGCGGTGGCCGAACAGGTCGCGGGCAACGACCCCGACGTGTACGCCGAGATTCAGGCGGCGTTCGGCGGGAGCGACCGCGTCGCCGAGGCCGCAGCGCGAGTCGCCGACGCCGACCGCGACGAGTTCCGGACCCTCTACCGCGAGGCCGGCGAGCGACTGGCGGGAACTGCGGACGACGGCGAGGGCGAGCCATGAACGCGGAGCGCCGCGAGCAGGTCCGGTCGAACGCCAGATACCTCCGGAACGTCAGGCCGCTCGACCCCGACGAGATAGCCGAGTACGTCGAGGGCCAGCCCCACCCGGCGGTGGTCCGGCAGGTGCTCCGCGAGGAGGCCGCGTCGCTCGACCTCGTGGAACGCGACGACGGCACCTTCGTCCCGGTCGACGACGACCCCGTATCCCCCGCGTTCGCCGGCGTCGAGGCGTTCCCCGACGAGTACGCCCGGGCGCTCGAAGACCTGCTGGTCGAGCGGGTCGGCCCGGACTGGCACGCCGGCGAGTCGGGCGACGGCCTCAGGGCGACGATTCGAACGCTCAAGGACGACTACTTCCGGAACGAGCCGGTCGAGTACGACGACCTCGCGGCGCTGGGCTACGCCATCTACCACCTTCCCGACAACTACGCCGTGGCCCAGTACGTCCTCCACGAGCTCGCTGAGCCGGGACTGGTCGGCCGACGACTCCGGATTCTGGACGTGGGCGCGGGCGTCGGCGGCCCGGCGCTGGGCGTCCACGACTACCTGCCCGCCGACGCGCTCGTGGAGTACGAGGCGGTCGAACCCAGCGCGGCCGCCGACGTGTTCGAGGCGTTGGTGGCCGAGACCGGCCGGAACTTCCACCCCGAGCTCCACCGGACGACCGCCGAGGCGTTCGCGCCGGGCGCGCCCGACGACGGCGAAGCGACCGGCGCGTCCGGGTCCGAGCGGACCTACGACCTTATCCTGTTCGCGAACGTCCTGAACGAACTCGACGACCCCGAGTCGGTCGTCTCCCGCTACCTCGACTTTCTGGCCGACGACGGGACGCTGGTCGCGATCGAGCCCGCCGACCGCGAGACCGCCATCGGCCTCCGGGCGGTCGAGCGCGCGGTCGCCGACGAGGCGGGGGCCGCGACGGTGTTCGCGCCCACCCTGCGGCTCTGGCCGGGCGAGCGCCCCACCGACCGGGGCTGGTCGTTCGACGTGAAGCCCGACCTCGCGGTGCCGTCGTTCCAGCGCAAACTCGACGAGGGCGCGAGCGAGTCCGACGACGGGGTCGGGAGGTCGGACGCCACCCCCGCGACCGGCGAGTTCGTCAACGTCGACGTCCAGTTCGCCTACTCGCTGCTTCGGACCGACGGCCGGCGCAAACTCGACTTCCGGGCCGACCCCGACCGGTCGGCCAAGATGGCCGAGATGGACCGCCACGTCACCCACCGCATCGACCTCGTCGCGGTCAAGCTCAGCCACTCGCTCGCGGACGACGACCCGGCGACCGAGCGCGACCCGAACCCCGTCTTCAAGGTGAGCGACGGGAGCGAATCGACCGACCACTTCGCGGTGCTGACCGACGAGACGTCGCTGAACGCCGACCTCCGGACCGCCGACTACGGCGACCTGCTGTCGGTCGAGCGGGCGCTGGTGCTGTGGAATGACGACGAGGCGGCGTACAACCTGGTGGTCGACGAGGAGACGGTCGTCGACCGGATTCCGGCGTAGCGGCCGTCGACCGGACGCCGGGTCAGTACTTGGTCGACACCGAGACGTCGTCCTCGTCGCTGGCGTCGACCACCGCGTCGAACGGCGACTGGAGGGTCGCCATCGTCTGGCGGTCGTGGGCGTCGGGGTTCATGTGGAAGTGCGCGAACCCGTCGACCGCGTCGAACCGGCGAGTCACGACCCGGAGGAACCGATACATCGTCGACCGGTCGGCGTACTGGAGGAAGTCGGTGACGGAATCGAAACAGACCACGGTCCGAGCGTCGCTGTCGCTCCACTCCTTGATGACGTCGCTGACGGCCATTCCGACGCCGGTCAGGTCGGTCGGGCTCACGGTCCGGACCGTCACGTCCTCGGGGTACGACGTCGAGCCCTGGAGGGTCTCGTCTATCTGGATGACGGTGACCTCGTTGGGCCGGTCGTCGTACTCGGTCCGGAGCTGCTCGACGAGGTGGTCGGCCCGCCCGAACGTGAGGAGGAGCACGTTCTCGCGGTCGAGCGGCTCGCCCGCCAACAGGTCCCGGTGGACGTCCCCGGCGTCGGAATCCAGCGAGGTCGACAGCAGGAGGACGTTCGTGGCGTCCCGTATGCGCTCCCTGTCGGCCTCGCTCATTCCTCGTCCTCCACCGTCTCGGCTATCAGGTCGACGACGCGGTCGGTGTCAGTGTCCCCGTCGAGCGAGACGTAGATGCCCGCCTCGTCGGTGACGTACCGGACGATGGTCTGGTCGTCGAGGTAGACCGCGAACGCGTCGACGCCGCCGAGGGGTCCGTAGAGGTCGGCGTACATCTCCCGTTCGGTGAAGTCGAGCTTGTAGTTGAAGTGAAGCTTCTCCGCGAACGCGTCGACGTTCTCGGGGTTCCCGAGGTCGTCGACGACTCGCTCGGCCACGAAGAGGGGGTTGAACGCCTCGGCGTCGTACTCCACGAACGCGCGGAGGTCGTCGCCCGCGACCTCGCTGACGGCCTCGAACGCCGCCGCCGCGTCGAAACCGGTCAGTTCCGGCTCGTTTCTGATACGCTCCATGACACCGGAATCCCGACCGACACGTAAAAGTCTATCTCCGGCGAGCGCGTCCGAGCCACCGGCCCCGATTGCCGACTCGGACGGCTTTTAACCCGCGACGCGCCAAGACCGCACATGGGCACCTTTCGCTCGTTCGAGGGACTCCGCGACGCGCTCGCGGACGCCGACTTCGACCGACCGCCGGCGTTCGTCGCCAACGCACACGTCACCGGATTGAGCGTCGCCCGCGCGCTGCAGGCCCGTGACGTGCCCGTCGTCGCCATCGACCGCGACGGGAAGGGCGTCGCGCCCTACTCCGAGGCGGTCGAGTTCGCCGGCCGGGTCACCTACCCGCTCGACGACGAGGACGGCTTCCGCGAGGACGTCGAGGCCCTCGCGGCCGAGGTCGAGTACGAACCGGTGGCGTTCGGCTGCATGGACGAGTGGGTCCACGCCTTCTCGCGGACCGACCCCGAGGGCGTCCGGCTCCCGTTCGCCGACCGCGCGACGGTGAATCGCGTCCTCGACAAGGAGTCGCTGTACGCCGTGGCCGACGACCTCGACGTCCCGTACCCCGAGACCTACCGCGTCGCCGAGACCGACCCGAGCGCGACCGGCGGCGAGGCCGGCCCCCGCGGACGCGGCGGGGCGACCCGCGAGAGCGTCCCGGCGGCCGAGGCCGCCGACCGGCTCGGCTTCCCGCTGGTGGTCAAGCCCGCGCTCAAGCGCAAGTTCGAGGAGGCCGTCGGCACCAACGTAATCGAGGTCGACGACCGCGAGCAGTTCGAGGACGTGGTGGCCAACGCCGCCGACGCCGGGATTCGGGTGATGGCCCAGGAGAAGGTGGCGGTCGAGCGCGGCGCGGACTGCTCGCTGGCCTCCTACGTCCCCGAGTCGGGCGAGCCCGTCACGTTCGTCGGGAACGCCCGCGTCCGGTACCCGCTCGGGTTCGGCACCTCCTCGGTGGTCGAGCGCGCCGACGACTCGGCCGCCCGCGAGGTCGAGTCGAACGCGCTCGCGGTCCTCGACGAGACGGGCTACTACGGCATCAGCGAGGCCGAGTTCGTCTACGACGCCGACCGCGAGGAGTACGTCCTGCTCGACGTGAACACCCGGCCGTGGAAGTGGATATCGCTGCCGGTGCAGGCCGGCGCGAACCTGCCGCTGGCGGCCTACAGCGACGCTGTGGGCGAGACCTACGAGGCCGACGAGATTCGGGACGCGCGCTGGGTCTACCTCGCCGACTACCTCAAGGCGCTGGACACCGAGGGGTTCGTGGACGTGCTGGGGAAGCGCGACTGGCTCTCGCTCATGTCCGGGGAGTTCGAGGCCAGCGCGGACCTCACGACCGGCGTGTACCGGCCCTCCGACCCCGGCCCGGCGTACCAACTGCTCGACACCGAGTTCGGCACGCAGGAGTACTACTGTTCCTGCTAAGCCACCGTTTACTGCACTCGGAAATTCGCCTTCGGCGAATGTCCTCGCTGGTAAAAGCTGGACCAAAAACACCGTCAGAGCTACGCTCTGACGAGCCTGCGGTCGCTCCGCTCCCGCAGACACTGCGTCGTCCCGTTGGTCCTCCCTCGGTCCGCTCGCTCGTCGCTTCGCTCCTCGCTCGCGGTACAAAAACTGGTGCGCTCGGTGGGTTGGTCGGTTCGTTTCAGCAGTGCCGTCTTCCACCGGGTCGCGCGACGATGGACGATTCACGTCGCGCGTGCGCTCGTACAGAACTGCGCGAGCGCAGACGCGGCGTGAAGGGCGGTGTGGTCGCGGTTGCGGTGTGGTCGCGGTTGCGGTGTGGTCGCGGTTGCGGTGTGGTCTCGGTTGCGGTTCTCATAGGCTCAAGCAGTAGCTAGCTTCGCCTCGACCCCGGTGTCGTTCGCTTCGCTCCGGCCTCGGTGTCGTTCTCCTCCCTCCGGCCTCGGTGTCGTTCTCCTCGCTCCGACCTCGGTGTCGTTCTCGCCGGAAGCGTCAGGTCCGTCTCGTACTGAACCCGATACTCGCACGTCCGAGGTCGGCCCGGCATCTCGCCGGTAACCCCGCCTTTTCCCCCGCCGACGCCCTCGAAGCGACCAATGAGTAGCGACTACATCCACCTCAATCTGTTCACGATGAACTCGGTCGAACACGTCACGGCGGGCAACTGGCGGACGCCCGGCGACCAGTCCCACCGCTACACCGACACCGACTACTGGCTCGACGTGGCCCGCACCGCCGAGCGCGGCGGGTTCGACGCCGTGTTCTTCGCGGACGTGCGGGGCATCTACGACGTGTACGGCGGCGACAGCGACACCGCCATCGAGAACGCGATTCAGACGCCCGCCAACGACCCCCAGGCGCTCGTGCCCGCGATGGCGACCGTCACCGACCACCTCGGGTTCGCGGTGACGCGCTCGACCACCTACGTCCATCCCTACCAACTGGCGCGCGAACTCTCGACGCTCGACCACGTGACCGACGGCCGGGTGGCGTTCAACGTCGTCACGTCCTACCTCGAAAGCGCGGCCAGAAACCTCGGCCTCGACGAGCGGATGGACCGTCGGACCAGATACGACCGCGCCGACGAGTTCATGGACGTGTGTCACGCGCTCTGGGAGGAGAGCTGGGACGACGACGCCGTGGTCCGCGACCGCGAGTCGGGCGTCTACACCGACCCCGAGAAAGTGAGGGGAATCGACTTCGAGGGCGAGTACTTCGACGTGCCGGACGCTCACAGCTGCGAGCCCTCGCCCCAGCGGACGCCCGTGCTGTATCAGGCCGGCTCCTCGGACCGGGGTCGGGCGTTTGCGGCCGACAACGCCGAAGCGGTGTTCGTGAGCCAGCCCACCGAGGAGGGCGTTCGGGAGTACGTCGCGGACCTGCGCGAGCGCGCCGAGGCGCGCGGACGCGACCCCGACGAACTCCGATTCTTCCCCGGCATCGTCCCCATCGTGGGCGAAACCGAGGCGATAGCTCGCGAGAAGTACGAAACCTACGCCGAGAACGTCGACTACGAGGCCACCCTCGCCTTGCTGGCCGGGTTCATCGACCTCGACTTCTCGGAGCTGGACCCCGACCGGAGCGTCGAACACATCGAGACCGACGCGATTCAGGGCGCGATAAACGCCTTCACGAGGAACGACCCCGACCGCGAGTGGACCGTGGGCGAGGTCGCGGAGTTCGCGGGACTGGGCTCTACCTCGCCCGTCGTCGTCGGCGACCCCGAGCAGGTGGCCGACGAACTCCAGCACTGGTTCGAGGACGTGGGCGTCGACGGCTTCAACCTCAAGGAGGTCGTCCGGCCCGGCACGCTCCGGGACTTCGTGGACATGGTGGTGCCCGAACTGCGCGAGCGCGGACTGGTCAGGGAGTCCTACGAGGGCACCACCTTGCGCGAAAACCTGTTCGAGGAGGAAGGCCGGACGCGACTCGCCGACGACCACCCGGCGCGGAACTGAGGGCTCCCAGACCTCGCCAGGACGCCGACGCTCGACACCGCAACGTTTAACCCCCGTGAACATACCGCATCCGAGAGAGATGGCAACGACGGTACGAGGCTTCGTCGGCGGCATGGCGAATCGCGCGAACCCGGCGTTCGTCGCGGGCGTGGTGGCAGTTCCGCTGGTCGCGCTGGCGTACGGACTCACGGCCGGGTCGGTCCAACAGTTGACCTACGTTCACGTGATGGCGGGCGTGCTGTGGTCGGGCATCGACCTGTTCATGGGGCTAGTTCTCGGCCCGGTGGTCGGCGGACTCGCGGTCACACAGCGCGCGGCGGTGTTCCGGCGGCTCACGCCCAAGACCACGTTCCTGCTACCGTCGCTCGCGCTGGTCACCGTCTTCGGCGGGGTAACCCTGGCCCGACGACTCGGCAAGTTCCCCCACGCCGACCCGTGGATAGCGTTGTTGAGTACCGCCATCGCGGTGCCGGTCGTGTTGCTCTTCGCCGCGCAGTTCGACGCGCTGACCGACCGCCGGACGCTCGCCGTGTTCGGCGTCGTGGCGGTGGGCCACGCCGCGTGGTTGTTCCGGACGCTCCCGGAGTTCGCCATGACCTCCCACGTCATCGCGGCCGCGCTGGGCATCGTCGCGGCGCTCTCGGTTCTGGGGTTCGGCGTGTTGCTTCCGGGCGAACTCCGGATGTACCGCGAGATGACCGCCGAGGACCCCGACGAGGAGGTCATCAGCACCATCGGAATGCGGAACGCCAAGCTGGCCGGCGTGCAGGGCGTGCTTCAGCTGGCCATCATCTTCGTGATGGTGTACGTGCGGTTCTGAGCGGGCCCGACTCGTCCCTCTCGGTCCTGCTTCGCGTCGTCTCGACTTCTGTACGGGGGAGAACTATTTTCGACGTGGCGCGTGCGAGCAACGCGCGCGAGGGAGGGGCGCGTTTATGCGCCCCGAGGCTGGGGAGGGAGAGGCTCGCGGTCGCAGTGCTGTGCGGTCGCGGTTCTCATCGGTCGAGGCAGTAGCTCGCTCGGGCCACCGCGAACGATTCGACGCCATCACGAAGCGAACTATCGCTCGAGCCGAGGAGCGACCGCACGGCACCGCGATTGCCCCGAACGAAACCGCGACCGCCCCGCACCGTACCCACTTCACACCCCAACCGTACACCGCCCGCGTTGCGGTACAGTTTTCTCTCGGCCACCCCCAATCGAAGTCGAATGACCGACTCGCTCGAAATCCTCCTCACGAACGACGACGGCATCGACAGCCCCGGCATCCGCGCGCTGTACGACGCCCTCTCGAAAGTCGGCAACGTCACGACCGTCGCGCCCGCAGACGACCAGAGCGCGGTCGGCCGCGCGATGACCTACGAGGTGCCGGTCCGCGAACACGAACTCGGCTACGCGGTCGAGGGCACGCCCAGCGACTGCGTGGTCGCGGGCCTCGCGGAACTCGGACCCTACCCCGACGTGGTGGTCTCGGGCTGTAACGAGGGCGCGAACCTCGGCGCGTACGTCCTCGGGCGGTCGGGCACGGTCAGCGCGGCGGTCGAGGCCGCGTTCTTCGGGGTGCCCGCCCTCGCGACGTCGCTCCACGTCCCCCAGAGCGAGTGGCCGCCCGACACCGACCCCCGAGATTACCGCGAGGTCGCCGACGCGGTGACCTACCTGCTGGAGAACGCGCTCGACGCCGGCGTCTTCGAGGAGGCCGACTACCTCAACCTCAACGCCCCGCTCCCCACCGACGACCACACGCCGATGGTCGTCACGCGGCCCTCCCACGTCTACGACATGGACGCGACCGAAGAGGAGGGCGTGGTCACGCTCCACGACAACATGTGGGCCCAGATGGACTCGCCGGACCTGCCCGACCCCGAGGGGACCGACCGCCGGGCGGTGTACGACGGCAAGATAAGCGTCTCGCCGCTGACCGCGCCCCACACGGTCGAGCGCCACGACTCGCTCGACGAACTCGCCGAGCGGTTCTGAGACGGGCAAGCGGTCGGCCCCCGACCGCGCGCCGGGGCCGGCTGTCACTCGGTTCCTCAAAACAACCCCCGTGTGAAAATGCTAGCGTTTCACAACCTGCGGCCTGCTAGAGGAGCAGCGATGCAATCGAACGTACGAACTCGGCTGGACGTCCAACTGGACGCACTGTCACACGTGAAACGACGTCGAGTTCTGTTCGCGCTCCTTCGCGAGCGGCCGGGGGCGTCGGGGCGCGGGAGTTCGGGGGCGGGCACGGGAGTCGAGGTCGAGAGTCTGGGTGGTGGCGGACTCGCGATGTCGTCGGTCGACGTGTATCACAACCACCTCCCCAAACTCGACGACCTCGGATTCGTCTCGTGGGACCGCGAGACCGGCGTCGTCGCTCCCGGGCCGCAGTTCGAGGAGATACGACCCCTGCTCGAACTGCTCGCGGACAACGGACACGAACTGGTAACTATCGACGAAACCGAACTGACCGACGACTGACTCTGGCGGAGAACTGAACCCTCGCGTCTCGTCGGCCGGCGACGAGGCCAGCAGCGACGGCGAACGCCGTCCGTTCCGCGACGCAGAAACTGCCACCGAGGGTGGCAGCGTGGCGCGCTCGATGTGGTTGGGCCAGACGAGCGCGCCATCCGAGTCTTTCAAGTACGAACACAAGTAGTTTGTGTGATTAAGCGGGTGACATCCGGGAAATCGCCGCACAACACGAACCCTTTTCCCTCAGAAACGTAACTATCGCGTACGGTTTGTGGTTGGGCCCATGACGCAGGAACAAACTCTGGCAGAGACGGTGAGTCTGTTGCAGGACCTCGGGTTGAAGGAGTACGAAGCGCGTTGCTTCCTCGCGCTCTCGCAAGTACCGTCGGCGACCGCGAAGGAAATCAGCGAACTCTCCGAAGTGCCTCGAACTCGCGTCTACGACGCGGTCCGAGTACTCGAAGCGCAGGGACTGGTGGAAGTACACCACTCGAATCCCCAGACGTTCCGCGCGGTCAGCGACGAGGAGGCGGCCTCGACGCTCCGACAGCGGTACGACGACCGCATCGAGACGCTCCAGACGCACCTCGACGACATCGAACTCGACGACGACGAGTCGGACGAACGGGTCCAGGAGGTGTGGTCGCTGACCGGCCACGAGGGCATCGAGTCCCGGACCGCCGAACTCGTCGAGGGGGCTTCCTCGGAAATCGTCCTCCTCGTCGTGGAGGAGGATATACTGACCGATTCGTTGGTCGAGCGACTGCGAGCGGCGACCGACCGGGGCGTGACCGTCATCGTCGGCGGGTTCACGGAGTCGATAGTCGCCCGCATCGAGTCCGACCTCCCCGGCGCGCGGGCGTTCGAGACGGACCTGAACTGGCTCGTCAGTGGCGAGAGCGGGAATGAAGTCGCCATCAGCAGGCTGTTGCTCGTCGACCGGACGCGCCTGCTGGTGAGTTCGTTCTACCCGACCGACCACGCCGACGGGGGCGTGAGCGAGCAGGCGGTCTTCGCCAACGGCCTCGGCAACGGCGTCGTGGTCCTCATCCGGCGTCTCATCTCCTCGGGGCTGCTACCCGGTCAGGACCCCGCCCAGTAGTAGTCGCACGAACAGCGCCAGTTCAGCGACGCGACCCGTCCCGGAGTGTCGAGGCGAAACCGAGAGCTACACGTCGGAGGGGGTCCTCACGCCGACCATGGTTCGGACCATCGTCGAGCTGCTGGCGGGCAACGACGACCACGCCGGCGAGTTCGACTCGCGGTTCGACGACGTACAGGACGCCCAACACCCCGACGCGGTCACGGTCTGTTGCTCGGACTCGCGGGTCTTGCAGGACCACATGTGGGGCAACGACGAGCCGGGCCACGTCTTCACCTGCGGCAACATCGGCAACCGGGTCGTCCAGCGGGCCGACGCCGGCGAGGCGGGGTCGGGCGAGAGCGCTCCCGACGAGGTGGTCTCGGGCGACGTCCTCTACCCCATCGCACACACCGGGACCGACACCGCCGTAGTCGTGGGCCACACGGGCTGTGGAGCCGTCACCGCGACCTACGACGCGCTGGCGGGCGACGCCGACCCCGGCTCCGAGCCGCCGGGCATCGAACACTGCCTCGACCTGCTCGGCCCGCACCTCAAACCCGGCATCGAGGCGCTGCCCGACGACGCCGACCGCGCCGAGGCGATAAACCGGCTGGTGGAGTACAACGTCGACCGGCAGGTCGAGTTCCTCGTCGAGAGCGACGAGGTGCCCGAGCGCGTCGAAATCGTCGGCGCGGTGTACGACTTTCAGGACGTCTACGGCGGCAGTCGCGGCGAGGTCCACGTCGTCAACGTCGACGGCGAGCGCGGGGTCGAGGGGTTGCGCGAGGAGTACCCCGAAATCGCGTCCCGAGTCGGGCGGCTCTGGGAGTACTGAACGCGAACGACCGACGGCCTCGCGGAGGCCCGACCACGTGCGCGACGACCAGTCGCTCGCGAGAGCGACACGATACCAAACGCCGTCGGCCACACTCAGTCGTCGGCGCGCGGGGTGTCCGGCGTGAACGTGACCCCGCCGATATCGATTTCGTCGGGCACGCGGCTGGTGTCGTGGGTGCCGACCGGCGGCACGTTCGTTTCCGCGGCGGCCGACGCGTCGAGGTCGGTCCCGTCGTCGATGGCCGTCATCTCGCCCTCGACGTCCCGGGCGTCCTGGTCGATTCGCATCGAGCAGAACTCGGCCCCGCACATCGAGCAGAACCGCGCTTCCTTGTAGTTGTCGCCGGGCAACGTCTGGTCGTGGTAGTTCCGCGCGCGCTCGGGGTCCAGAGCGAGTTCGAACTGCCGCCGCCAGTCGAACTCGTAGCGCGCCTCCGAGAGGGCGTCGTCCCAGTCGCGTGCGCCCGGCAGGTCGGTCGCGACGTCCGCGGCGTGGGCCGCGATTCTGTAGGCCGCGAGGCCGTCCCGGACGTCCGCCTCGTCGGGGAGCCCGAGATGCTCCTTGGGCGTGACGTAACAGAGCATCGCCGCGCCCGCGCGGGCGGCCTCGGTCGCGCCGATGGCGCTCGTGATGTGGTCGTAGCCAGGAGCCACGTCGGTCACCAGCGGCCCGAGCACGTAGAAGGGAGCGCCGTCGCACACGGCCTGCTGTCGGTCCACGTTGTCGGCGATCTCGTCCATCGGGACGTGACCCGGCCCCTCGACCATCACCTGCACGCCGTGGCTCCGCGCGGTGCGCGTGAGTTCGCCCAGCGTGTCGAGTTCGGCGAACTGCGCCTCGTCGCTCGCGTCGGCGAGGCAACCGGGCCGGAGCCCGTCGCCCAGCGAGAACGTGACGTCGTGTTCGGCGAAGATTTCGCATATCTCCTCGAACTCGGTGTACAGCGGGTTCTGCGTTCCGTTCTCGGTTATCCACTGGGCGAGGATGGAACCGCCGCGCGAGACGATTCCGGTCTTGCGACCGTCGGTCAACGGGAGATGTTCCATCAATACGCCCGCGTGGATAGTCATGTAGTCGACGCCCTGTTCGGCCTGCTTCTCGATGACGTCGAGCAGCAGTTCGGGCGTGATGTCCTCGGGGGCGTCTACCCGCTTGACGGCCTCGTATATCGGCACCGTTCCGATGGGGACCGGCGAGTGTGCGACGTTCGCCTCGCGGGTCTCGTCGAGGTCCTCGCCGGTCGAGAGGTCCATCACCGTATCGGCACCGTAATGTACCGCGGCGTGGAGCTTCCGGAGTTCGCTCTCCGGGTCGCCGGTCGCGTCGCTGTTGCCGATGTTGGCGTTGACTTTCGTGGAGAACTCCCGTCCGATAATCGTGGGGTCGAGCGGTTCGTGCGCCCGGTTGGCCGGAATCACGGCCCGTCCGTCGGCGACTTCCCGGCGGACGAACTCCGGGTCGCGGTTCTCCCGCTCGGCGACGCGTTCCATCGCGGGCGTGACCTCGCCGTCTCGGGCTCGCTGGAGTTGGGTTCCTGCCATCGATAACTAGGTTGTACCACTAGGTAATATAGCTAGGGGCGCGAAGTCGTCTCGGCGAATTCAGTCCGCGCTCAGCGCTTTCAGGACCGTCGCCGGGTTCCCGCCGACGACGCCCTCGGGAACGTCGTCGGTTACGACCGCGTCGGCCGCGACGACGGCGTCGTAGCGGTCGCCGTTCAGCATCTTCCCCTTCTCGGCGGTCATCGGTCGCCGCGTTCTGTCCAGACGGAGGACCGACGATAGTTTACCGGCGACCAACGAACGCGCCGGTAGATGAACGCGAAGCGCTGGCTCCGGCGGCGGCAGGTCGCCGTCTACGCGGTCTTCGTCCTCCTCGCCGTCGGCGTCGGGGTCGGTCGGCCGAACTCGGCGGCGTTCTTCGAGCGACTCGTCGAGCCGGTGCTGGCGGTCCTGCTCTACGTCACCTTCCTCGAAATCCCGTTCGTTCGGCTCCGCCGCGCGTTTCGGAACGGGCGGTTCGTCGCGGCGGCGCTGGGGATGAACTTCCTGGTCGTCCCCGTCGTGGTCTGGGGGCTGACGCGATTCCTCCCGCAGCGACCGGTCGTCCTCGTGGGCGCGTTCATGGTCCTCCTGACGCCGTGCATCGACTACGTCATCACCTTCACCGAACTGGCGGGCGGCGACGCCGAGCAGATTACCGCGACCACGCCCGCGCTGTTGCTCGTCCAACTGCTGTTGCTTCCCGCGTATCTCTGGCTCTTCATGGGGCCCGAGGTCGCGGCGGTCGTCGAACCGGGACCGTTCGTGGAGGCGTTCCTGTTACTCATCGCGCTTCCCCTGACGCTGGCGTGGCTCACCGAAATCTGGGCGGAACGGTCCTCGCGGGGCGAGACGTTGCAGGCCGCGATGGGATGGTTGCCGGTTCCGATGCTGGGCGCGACGCTGTTCGTCGTCGTCGCGTCCCAACTCCCCCGGGTTCGGAACTCGTTCGAGCAGATCGCGGTCGTCGTTCCGGTGTACGTCGCCTTCCTCGTCGTCATGCCGATACTCGGACGACTCGCGGCGGGCCTCGCGGGCATGGACGCCGGCGAGAGTCGGGCGCTCGTGTTCACGTCGGTCACCCGTAACTCGCTGGTGGTCCTCCCGCTCGCGCTCGCGCTGCCGGCCGAGTTTCGGCTGGCACCCGCCGTCGTCGTGACCCAGACGCTGGTCGAACTGGTCGGGATGGTCACTCTCACGCGCGTCGTCCCGGCGTGGCTCGTCCCGGAGTCGCCGGAGCGCATCCCGCTTTCCGGGCTAGTGAGCCGCGAGTGAACGTTTCGGATCGCCCGGCCGCTCAGAGGCTGATCCGCTCCCCGTCTTCGGGAACGAGGACGTCCTCCGTCTCCGACCGCAGTTCCTCGCGCGACAGCAGGCAGTGGTTGACGGCCTCCATGTACATGATTGGAGAGCGCGCTACCGCTGCTCGACCTTGTTCAGGTAGCTGAAATCCACGATGGAATCTTACAGGCCGTCGTTTGGTTCGGCTAGAGCGTGTCGAACGGGTCGATCACGTCGCTCGTCGTGTAGGCCTCGACGACATCCTGTTCCTCGAAATCGGAGTCGTCGCTCCAGATATCGGCGTCGCTGGCAAGAGCACACGCAACGTACAACACGTCGTCCGGGTCGGTGTCGCCGAGCGCCTCTTCGGCCTGCTCGATGTACGGATGGAATTCGCTGGCGGGAACGACTTCGATGTACTGAAAGAGGAGGGCGATGAACTGTGCGACTCGATCTGGAGTCATACCTGACCTCTCGACGATCAACCCCTCGTAGTTCTCGATTTCGTCGTGGACGAACTCGGGCGTCAAGAGATCGGGGTCGAGAGTAACGATGAGTTCGCGGGTTGTCGAGTCGGCGATGAGCGCGGAGATGACGACGTTGGCATCGACAACCAGCTTCACTTGTGGGGACTACTCCGACCCCTCTTCGACGCGCTCGCGTGCGCCCTCGTTGATTCTGTCAGCGATTTCCGCGACGTCGCTCTCGGTGAGTTCGCTGCCGGACGTGAGTTCGTCCATCACATCGAGCGCCTCGATTTTCTCCTGGATCGCCTGTCGCGTGACCTCGCTCCAGTTGATCTCTGGGTGCTTTTCCATTCGCCTTTTGAGGTCGTCGTCGACGTTGACCGTGATCGTGGGCATACAGGAAACTATGTACACACAGAATACTGTGTCTTCCGGCGAACGCGTTTCGTGTATCGTTCCCAGGGATGCTTCTGGAGAGGGTCGAACTCTCAAAATCGAATTACCTCAGCGGGACTCCCGTTGCTCGACCTTGTTCAACTCTATCAACAGCCGAAAGACCGCCTTCACGAGGTTCGCGTCCACGTCGAACTGCTCGGCGAACTCGCCCGCACGGTCCATCACGCGCTGTTCCTGGTCCTCGTCGGTCGTCGGCAGGTCCCGCTCGGCCTTGACCTGCGCGACCGTCTCGGCCACGTAGGTTCGGCGAGCGATGAGCTCGACGAGTTCGCGGTCGATGGTCTCTATCTCCTCGCGGAGCTCCGTGAGGCTCATCTCGTCCGGGTGCCGTCGTTGCGTGTCGTCGTCAGCCATGTCGTTCCCTCTCGTTGGTTCCAGCGGTCCCGCAGTCGCTCCAGCGTCGCGCGCTCGCCCACCGCGACGAAGCTCGGGCCGGTGCCCGACAGCGAGACGCCCCGAACCGCCGGCAGGGCGTCGAGCATCGGGGCGGCCGGAAAGTCGAGCGCCGCGCAGAAGGCGAAGCCGTTGACCGTCATCGCCTCGCCGTACCGGCCGTCGAGCGCGAGGTCGGCGACGACCTCGGCTACCGGCGCGATTCGCTCGCAGCGGGCGACGTCGGCGTCCGCGCTGAAGGCCTGCTCGGGCGGGGTCCAGACCAGCACGTCCCAGTCGACCGCCTCGCGGGCGAGCAGTTCGTCGCTCCGGTTGTCGGTCACGGTGACGCCCCCGAGCATGCTCGCGCTCGCGTCGTCGAACGCGCCCGTGACCGTCACGCCCGCGTCGCGGGCCGCCCGCACGCCGAGCCGACAGGCGTCCTCGCGAGCCACCTCGTCGGCGACGCCGAGCGCGTCGAGGGTCGCCAGCACGGTGGCGTTGGCGGCGGCGCTGGAACTCTTGAGTCCCGCCGCCATCGGCACCTCGCTGTCGGTCCGGACCGAGCCGCCGACCGCCGCGGGGTCGGCGACGCCGAGCGCGTCGAGGGCCTCGGCGTCGCCGTACTCGTCGACCGCGAGTTCGACGCATCGCTCGACCAGCGCGGTGTCGGCGTCGGGCGCGTCGGCGACCTCGCCGACGACCTCGCCAGACGCGTCGAGGGCGACCGTCGCGGTCGTCTCGGCGTCGATGGCGAACGCCGACCCCGTGCCCGTCGCGAGGGCGTTCAGAATCGTCCCCGCCGCGGGTGCCACTGCCCGGCCGTCCATGGTGGGTCGTCTCTCGCGGGGCGTATTGACGCTGGTGGTTGCTGCAAGGCCAGCGGCGTCGCGATGGCGCTCGAGTCCGGCCGCGTCTGGCGGGGTCAGCCCAGCAGATATCGCATCCACGGATAGCGCTCGACCAGCGGTCGGCCGCCCACGTCGTACTGCTCGATGTAGGCGTCGAGCCCGAGGATGCGGCCCGCGCCGAACGCGGCGACCGAGAGGAACACCAGCATGTACGCGAAGTCGCCGTTGATGTAGCCGTGACCGACGTCCCAGTTGCCGAGGTAGAACAGCAGCATCATGAACGCGCCCCAGAACGCCGCGAGGCGGGTGAGCGCACCCACCAGCAGGCCGAGTCCGATGAGAATCTCGCCCCACGGCACGGCGACGTTCACGAAGTCGACGAACCACGGCGTCTCGCCCATCGCGACGAACAGGTCGGCGACGGGGCTCCCGTTCGCGGGCGGCGAGTTCACGAGGTAGCCGTTCGCGGAGAACTCCCCCGACAGCACCTTGTCGACGCCGCTCTGGAGGAACGCCAGTCCCATCATCAGCCGCAGCGCGAGGATGAACCACACGCTCAGCGTGTGGAGTTTCCCTTCCGCCGTGAACCCTGCTATCGTACTTCGGAGTTCGACTTCCTGTGTGGACATCGTGGCCCAAACTGTAAGCTCACGGTAGATATTCTTTTCCCGTGGCTCCGGCCAGCGGGCCAGAAGCGAGACGACCGACTCCGGACGGTCTGAGAAGACCTATGGCGCTGGCGCGCGCGTCCCCGACCATGGCGATTCCGGAGCGGTACGCCCGCCGGTTCCTCGAGGACGGGGCGAACCTCGCGTGGCTGGCGTCGGTGAACGTGCTGGCGATGCTGGTCGGCGTGCGCTTCTACGTCGAGACCATGCCCGAGGTACCGACCTACCTCTGGCCGCTGTACGCCGACTCGCCCGCCGCGCTGTTCCTCGCCGTCCTCTCGCTGACCACGCTCTTGCCGAACCTCGGGCGGCGGGTCGAGGACGCACCCCAGAATCGGCCGCTCGCGTACCTCCACACGTTCGCGTTCGCGTGGCTGGTCAAGTACGGCCTCTGGACGTTCGTCGCGCTCAACCTCGGGGTCGGGTCGTACTTCGGGCCGCCGTGGGACCCCGACGCGCTGTGGTCGTACTGGTTCATCGTCCTCACCCACCTGGCGTTCGTGGTCGAGGCGTACCTGCTCCCGCGCTACGGCGCGACCACCCGGGGCGCGCTCGCGACCGCGCTCGCGGCGCTGCTGGTCAACGACGCGCTCGACTACGCGTGGGGCATCCACCCGCCGCTCCGGTACGAACCCGGCGTCGCGTTGCCGGCGGCGACGGTCGCGCTCTCGGTGCTGGCGGTGGTCGCGGCCGCGCGGGCGTTCGACCGGCTCGCCCCGGAACGGGGCGACGCCCGCGCGTAGCTGGCGGAGCCGGTTCGGAGCGGCGGTATCGCCCGACTCGGCGCGGTCGCGGACCCACGGTCGACCCGGTTCGGAACCGCTGTGTCCGTTTTGAACGCTACGAGCAGTTCTGCGGGGTTGAAATCGGGCCGTGAACGGAACGAACGAAGGTCCGTCTTTTTAACCTAGAGGGAGCAAGGACCACCCGATGAGTGCCTTCCGAGTCGTCCTGTTGGCGCTTCTGGTAGCCGGTACGGTAGCCGTCGTCGCTCCGACGGCCGCGACAGCAGCCGACGCTGCCGAAGCGACCGGAGACGCGACGCTCGACGCGACCGCCGCTCAGAACGAGACCGAGAACGCCTCGACCCTCGGCGGGGACATCTCGTCGTTCATGCAGTCGAACGCCGCCGAGGTCGACGGCGCGGTCCGGACGGGGATGTGGGCGGCGGCGTACGACGCCACGGACAACCGAACGGTCCGGACGCAGCTGGTCGAGCGCCGGACCGGCGACCTCCGCGCCGAACTGGCCGACCTCAGGGAGCGCAAGCAGGAACTCGCGGACGCTCGCGAGGCCGGCGAGGTCAGCGACGCCGCGTACAGGGCCCGCGTGGGAGGTATCGTCGGACGGATCCACGCGCTGGAGTCGGCGCTCGACGAGACCGAGACGCGCGCGCGGCAGGTGAACGCGAGCGTCGAGGACCTCGACGAACTCCGGAGCCAGACCGACGAGCTGGCCGGGCCGGAGATCGCTTCGGTCGCGCGGAACCTCTCGGGCGTCGGTGCGGGCGAGCGCGGCCCGCCGACCGGCGTCGGGAACGGCACCGGACCGGACGACGGGAACCGAACTGGCGTCGGGGCTGCGAACGGGAACGGCAACGCGAACGGCGACCAAAACGGCACGCGTGCGGGGACCGACGTCGGGAACGGGAACGGCGTCGGCGAGGGAAGCCCAGACGGCACCAGTGCGGACGCCAGTAGCGACGGCGAGGGGTCAAGCGGAGCCAACGCCAGTACCGGCGGGAGCGGAGAGCGCGCAGGGACCGACGGGACCAGAGGCGGTGGGGACCGCGGAAACGGGAGCGACGGGAATCCCGGACGCGGACCCGACGACCGACCGCCGGGAAGCGACGACGGAGCCGGCGACGGTCCCGCGAGCGAAATCGACGCCCGCACGGCCGACCGCGGACCGTAGACGAGCGGTCGGGGTCCGGCCGAGAGACACGCTTTTGAGCGCGCGATTCCTACCCACGACACCGAATGGATTCCGCCGAACTACTCGACATCCTCGGGAACGAGAACCGCAGGCGCATCCTCCGCCTGCTCGCGCGCAAGCCGTGTTACGTCACCGAGATAAGCGAGTACCTGGGCGTCAGTCCGAAGGCGGTCATCGACCACCTCCAGCGCCTCGACGACGCAGGCCTCGTCGAGAGCCGGACCGACGACCGTCGGCGGAAGTACTTCAGCATCTCGCGCAACCTCCGGCTGGAGGTGAGCGTCTCGCCGTACGAGTTCGGGATGAAAAGCGCCTACCCGGCGAGCGCCAACCTCGACGTGAGCCGGTGTCGACGCGTCTCGCTCGACGTCCAGTTCGGCGACGTCCAGGGCTCGGGCGACGGGGCCGGCGACGCCGAGGACCGCGCGACGCCGAACGGCGGGACGGACGCGGCGTCAGAGCCCTCGACGTCGTCGAACGCGAAATCGGACGGCGACGCGACCTCGGACGCCGGTGCGACTCCGGACGTCGACGCCGAGTCGAGTGCGGACGTCGACGCCGAATCGAGTGCGACCCCCGAGGCGGAGTCGGACCCAGCCGAGTCCGCGACCCGTCTGGCGTCCGAGCTCGACGAGCTCCAGCAGCTCCAGAACGAGCTCTCGCTGGCCCAGCGGTGGGTCCACGGCCGCATCGCCGACGTGCAAAAGCGGCTCGGCGACGCCCTCGACGCGAACGGCGAGCGCCGCCTCCACGCGGACGTGCTGGCGGCGGTCGCGGGCGGGGCGACCACCCGGGCGACGGTGAGCCGGGCGGTCGAAGCCCCCGAGGGCGTGGTCGAGGAGTGCCTGCGCGAACTCGCCGACAGGGAGTTGGTCGAGCGCGAGGGCGAGGAGTGGACGCTGGCGGGGTAGGAGGTCTCGCCTCCCTCGCCCCGCTCGTCGACTACCTTCGAGCGTCGTGGGGAGTAGGGTGCGAGCGGTCCGTTCGTATTCACTCACTCGAACGGCCGTGGCGACATGGCCCCCGCTAGCGAACACGACTGGCCGCGTGTAACAGCATCGATACCGTGTACCGCACAATCCGCGTATCGTACCCGGACGTTACTCTTGAACTCAACGCTCGGTGCGGTTTTCGAGAGTGCGACCTCGGTATCCCGTAGGGGGTCTACGAAGTCGTATTCGTACTATTCGCCGTCTAGTCCCCGATTCCCTCCCCTATTGTGAGTTCTCCACGACTGAGGTACAGCCAAACCACTAGACAGATGCCCCCGGCTAGTACCTTGCCGACCACCAGCTCGTACCGACTTACCGAATACGATACCTGTCCGAGAGCTGGTGTCAGTAGTGTGGCCTCCGACGGTTGTAGCACGACCGCCGGCCAGAGGTTGTACCCGAGGTGGAGTCCGAAGGGGATTGATAAGTTACCCGTCATCACGTAGCCGCCACCCCACAGGAGCCCTAACAGCGCACTCGTGATTACGAGTTGAAGAGATCGTCCTTCGGAGCCGCCGCCTCCTTGCCTGATGACGTGACTGAATCCGAATATCACGCTGCTGAAAAGGAGGGCAAACAGCGCTGACGAGCTCCAGGAGCCACCGCGGTCTATCAGGCCCTCGGTGAAGTTCTTCAGCATCACACCGCGGAAAGCGAACTCCTCGAACGCGACTTGAAAGAGAAACCCCGCCACAGTCAGGGTGATGGCGAGCACAATAACGCCGAGAGAGTCGGCAGGGAGGGGACCGGATGGCGCTAGTTCGGCCTCGCCCAGATAGAGGAATACGGCCGTCGGAACCGCGTAGGTGAGGCCGCCGATAGCGACCCCGACAACCAAGTCGGTCAGGTCCTCCCGAGAGGCCGCGATACCGTACGCCGAAATCGAGCGCTCGTCGAGCCGTGTGGCGAGACCGACTGCGAAAATGAGTCCAAGGGCCGAGGCCACCCCTAGGAGCGTGGACTCCACCAACGAGGTGGTAACGGCACCGAACTCGGAGACATCGAAGGCACTGCGAATGCCCAATAGTATCACGGGGAGCAGCAACAGTTGCACGCCGAAACCCACGCACCAGGGAAGGATGCCTCGCCACGTCGCCCGTACGCGCGTGTCCTCGCTACCAGTCGCCACGCGGCGTAGCGTTCGTTTCAACGATGACATATTCGGGGGTATGCCAGATACTGAATATAATTTTCGATTCCCGTCAGACGCAGCACGGGAGTAGTATTGTCCCCATCAATTGTTGCAAACGCGACTTCTGTATCCAGTCTTCGGCGCGACTGTTTCGTGCCGATGTCCGGCTCGCGTTAGTGATCGAGACGTCACCTACGGCCAGACCCACTCATCCAAAAGAGCTATAATTTACTAATCGGTTAGTTAAGTCGTGCAGTCTACAGACTCAGTCGACAGTGCTCGCCAGCACCCGACCGCGCTCCAGAGCCGTGAAGCACAACTCGACCCGTTCGAGTGGTACGCCGAGATGCGACGTGCGGACCCCGTTCACTACGACGAACGACGCGAAACGTGGGACGTCTTCCGATACGAGGACGTCGACCGCGTCCTCCGCGACCAAGAGACGTTCTCGGCGGACCGGTCAGGGAGTGGAGCCACCGCAGCGGGCACCGAAGGGGACGGTGGGGCAGTCCTCAAAACGATGATTAGCACGGACCCCCCGGAACACGAGCGCCTGCGGGGGTTCGTCAACGACCGCTTCCAGCCGGGGGCGCTCAGCGAATATCGACCCCGGCTCGAGGAGCTCACTGACGAGCTGGTGGACGAACTCGAAGACGCAGGCGAGTTCGACTTCGTCGACGAGTTCGCGGTCGCGCTCCCGGTGACGGTCATCGCCGAGTTGCTGGGCATCCCTCCGGAACGCCGCGACCAGTTCAGGGAATGGTCGGGCGCACTCATCGCTCGGCCTGAAAGCAGCGATGAGGAAGCCATCCAGCGTATGAAACAACGGCGAGAGACGGCTCAAACGGAGATGGGGCGATACTTCGCAAAGCTCCTCGAGGAGCGTCAAGGGGGCGACGGTGACGACCTGATTACGCTGGCGGCAAACGCGGACGAGTTGAGCCGGCAGGAGAAGATCGGCTTCTGTATGATATTGCTGCTCGCGGGCAACATCACGACGACGAACCTCCTCACGAACGCTATCTGGACCTTCGAGGAACAGGGCATCACGGAGGACGTCGGGTCCGGCGACGTCGACCGCAAGAAGGCCATCGAAGAGGTCCTTCGGTATCGCTCGCCCGTGCAGGAGATTCAGCGTATCGCCAGCGAGGATGCCCAACTGGGTGGTCAACAGGTCGAGGCCGGCGACGTCGTGAACGTCTGGGTTGGGGCTGCGAACCGCGACCCCGAGGTCTTCGACGACCCCGAGACCTTCCGTCCCGAACGGCGACCCAACCAACACCTCGCCTTCGGGAAGGGCGTCCACTACTGCCTGGGCGCTCCGCTCGCTCGGCTCGAAGCCGACATCGCGCTCGAACGACTGCTCACGCGCTTCGAACGGTTCGATGCCGACATATCGGACCTGCAGCCGATTTCCGGCCACTACGGTCTCGAATTCCTCCACTGCCAGGTGAACTAGACCGGTCCTGGCCCAGTAGTCTCTTCCCAGCCGGGAGAACCGCGTGGGGAGCGACCATCGCTAATCAATCATGCACGAGTCAGTACGGGAGAGAAGCGGACACACCCGTATCTGATCGGCACGAGTCAGCGCGAACACTCCAAATCGGTTTTAGGTTCTTTCTACGGATGCGTGAGTTGCAGACCCAGAGCTGGAACGGTCTGTTCACGTCCTAATCGGCCGATTTCCCTTACAGCAATACCGCGTCGACGTATTCGCTTGCAGTCCGGCGCGCCGATTCGAGCTCCCCGTCGTCGTCTAACACCACCGCCCGGGTTCGGGCACCGTCGACGATAGTTGCCAACGAACGGGTGGCGTGGGCCGCGTCCACGTCGTTAAACACCCCTTCGTCGATTCCGTGGTTGATCACTGCTTTGAGCATGTATCGCATGTACTCGTCGTTCTGCTGGAACCGCTCGCGGAACTCCTCCTTGTAGGGGGCTTGGCTCCGCATTTCGAGCAAGGCTATCGAGAGGTCCGAATCTTCCTGCGGGTCGACGAGCATTTGGTCGAGCAACAGCTCCAGGCGTTCCTGCGGGTCCGTCGTCTCGATATCTTGAATCGAATCGACGAACCGCTCCAGGATGTAATCGAGAAACGCCGCGAGCAGTTCGTCTTTCGTCTCGAAGTAGTAGTGGACTGCAGCCGTCGATTTGCCGTACTCGTCGGCGATTCGCTTGATGGTCAAATCGGCGTACCCGTGTTCGTGAAGTACTCGATAGGTCGCCTGCATGATCGCCTCGGGTTGCTCCGAGAAGGAGTGTTCTGATTGTTCAGTCATTAAGCACGATTTCTGCGTGCAGACGAATAATCGTTGTGAACTCCTCGAAGAGCGTTTCGCTGGTCGCATTTCGTCTCGCCGGATGTGGTCCGGCCGCCAGTAAGCCATGCACGTACTCCGGGCTTCCAGCGTATTTTACTGATTGGTTAGTAAGTGCTGATAGCGACCATGACCGCCGATACGGTCCTCGGTGCGTCCGGGCGTCTCCGGCATTTGTACCGTCGCCGGGGCGTTCATCGCCGACGGCTGGTATCAATCGGGGGCCTGGCGGCAGAGCCGCCTCACCGAGAGCGAGGTCGACCTCGACAAGACGGGCGTCGACGCGGCCACGGACGGGGACTGAACGCCATGGCTGACCCACGGACCGTCGACCAAAGAACAGCAGTAGCTGATTGTTCGAACGGAATCCTCCTCAGCGAATCACCTCCCGCTCGATTCGGACGTCTCTCGAGGACCGCCCGACCGCAACCGTGTACGTTCCCGGGTCGACGGTCCAGCCCGCAGACTCGTCATAACGACCGAACGCTCGTTCGCTGAGGTCGATTTCGACGGTCCTCCTCCCGCCTGCTGGGACGCTAACAGCTTCGAAACCACCGAGTTCACGAACGGGCCGGTCGGCGTCCGTTTCGGGCGGCCGGACGTACGCTTGTACGACCTCCCGACCGTCCCGGTCGCTTTCGTTTTCGAGAGTAACCGACAGCGTCCCGTCGTCCAGTTCGGCGTCCACGTAGGTAAACTCGGCGTACGAGAGGCCGTGCCCGAACGGATAGGTGGGTTCGGTGTCGCGCGCATCGAAGTACCGATAGCCGACGAAGACGTCCTCGTCGTAGCGAACTGTGCCGTCCTCACCGGGGAACCGCTGTTCGGTTGCTGTCGGATACGTCGGTTCTGGCGCGAAGGTGACGGGCAGGCGACCACCGGGGTCGGCGTCGCCGAAAAGCACCGCTGCGGCGGCGTCGCCGTGCGCCTGCCCGGGATACCATCCCTCGACGATTGCGGCGACCGACTCGCGCCACGGCATCTCCACGGGACCGCTCGAATTGACCACCACGACGGTCCGGTCGTTCGCCTCGGCGACGACCTCGACCAGTTCGTCCTGACGTTCGGGGAGCGCGAGGCTCGGTCGGTCGACGGCCTCGGAAGCGACGTCGCGGACGAACACCACGGCGACGTCGGCTGCCGCTGCGGCGCGTGCCGCGCCCTCGATGTCGGGCTCGCGGTCCGGTCCGTCGTCGGTATCGGGACCGAACATATCGAGCATGGAGACGCCCTCGACGGGCGGAAGGCCGTAGGTGACCGTCACCTCGCCGGCCGAACGGTCGGTGATTCCGTCGACCGGACTCCGGGGGTTCGCGGCTGCTATCTCGGAGGACCCGCCGCCGCCGAGCAGCGCCTCCTCGACGTTCGGTCCGACGAGTGCGACGTCGGCGTCGTCCGCGAGGGGCAAGATTCCGTCGTTGTTCAGGAGTACCGTGCCTCGAACGGCGACCCGTTCGGCGTGTTCGCGGTGTTCGGTCGTGTCGACGGCCCCGGACTCATCACGCGACCCGTCGAGAATGCCGCGTTCGGACATCACCGTGAGGACCCGTCGAACCATGTCGTCGAGCCGTTCCGTCGGTACCGCTCCGGACTCGACGGCGGGAACGAGCGCTTCGGCGAACCGTTCACAGGTGGTCGGGTCGGGCATTCCGTCGGCGAATTCGGGCGACATTCCGAACGCCCCGTCACCCGCTCCCTGTTCGTCCGCGGGACCGTCCCCGCCGAACAGGTCGGCTCCGGGCGAGTTCCCGTCGCCAGCCATCGAACTCGCTAGCTCGGCCATCGGGACGCCGGGCATCTCGACGTCGAGGCCGCCGTTCGCCGCCGCTGCGGCACCCTCGGTAGCGAACCAGTCCGAGACCACGAACCCCTCGAATCCGAACTCGTCCTTGAGGACATCGCGGTTCAGGCGGCCGTGTTCGCTCATCGGCGTCCCGTTTACTGCGTTGTACGCGGTCATGACGCTTCCTGCGCCCGCGTCGACGGCGGCTTCGAACGAGGGCAGGTAGAGTTCGCGGAGCGCGCGCTCGCTCACGTCCACGCTGACCGACGCGCGACTGGTTTCTTGATTGTTGGCGACGTAGTGTTTCGGCGTCGCGACGACGTCCTCGGACTCGATACCGGCGGTGACAGCCCTCGCAAAGGCGGCCGACTGAACTGGGTCTTCCGAGAAGTACTCGAAGTTCCGGCCGTTCTGCGGGACGCGAATCAGGTTCACGCCGGGGGCAAGCAGGGCGTCCATTCCCTGTCGGTTCGTTTCACGACCAAGTGCCGCCCCGTGGGTGCGAGCGAGGTCAGTATCGAACGTCGCTGCCAGCGTTAGCGGTGCCGGAAACGCGGTCGCCTGCGCTCCGGGAATCCGGGTGCCGAGCGGTCCGTCGACCATCCGAAATGATGGAACGTCGAGTCGCTCGATACCGGGAATGTAACCGGTTGCGCGACCTGTCGGGTCTACTGCACCGTGGACAAGCTGGCACTTTTCTTCAGTCGTGAGGTCGGCGAGTATCTCGTTGACAGCATCCTGCTCGGGCATGAATAACTATCCAGTAAGTATCCCAGACACTAATAGACTTAGATTCCAGCCGCGTAGGGTGCTTCCCGCCGGAGGTAGGACCACATGACGGCCAAATATGTGGTGCCAGCTGTTTTCATCGGTGTGTCGTCTCATCTCACCCCGGCGTAGAGTACGACGGAGTACTTAATCGGGAAGTTAGCTGTTCGCGCGGTGTGCAGCTATCCCCATTGGGACCGCGAGTCGGTCCCATATACGGTCGGACTGGAGTACCGACCGAACGCGACAGAACGCCCCGCGTTCCAGTTACCCCTCTCGCCCCATCCGCCTCCGACGCCGGCCTACTTGTTGTGAACCCGTCACTCTCGCATCCAGACGGTTGGCGGCGCTATATGCCGAGTTACCCCGGAAATCCAGGGACGTACTCGTCTCGCGGAGGAAAACGACCGCACTAGCGGCGTTGCTTAGTCCGCAGCCTGTCCGCCGTCTACTGGGAGGGTATGGCCAGTAATGTACGACGCGTCGTCCGAGCAGAGGAACACGGTCGCTCCAGCCATCTCCTCCGGTTCCGCAACGCGGTCCATCGGGACGTCAGTCATCGCCGACGTATCGAACGGAAGCGACCGCGGGTCGGCATCCGTGTCCGGGGAGTTCGCCTGGATGTTCGTCTTCGTCGGCCCGGGTGCTATCGCATTGACGCGGATACCCCTCGAGGCATACTCGAGGGCGACCGATTTGGTGAGGCCGACGACGCCGTGTTTGCTGGCCGAGTAGCTGGACAGCCCGCCCATCCCGACGAGGCCGGACTCCGAAGCCGTATTCACGATCGCGCCGCCGCCCTGTTCTTCCATCACCGAGAGTTCGGCTTTCATGCACGCCCAGACGCCCTTCAGGTTGATGTCGATGAGCTGCTCCCACTGGTCCTCGTCGATGTCTGTGACCCCGGCGAATCCCGTGAGAATCCCCGCGTTGTTGTGTGCGAAGTCCAGCCCGCCGTACGTATCTACCGCGACGTCGACCATGTGCTCGACTGACTCGACATCGGAAACGTCGATGTCGACGAAAGTCGCATCACCGCCAGCGTCCTCGATTGCGTCGACGGTCTCTCGCCCGCCTTCCTCGTCGATGTCCGCGACAACCACGTTTGCACCCTCTTCAGCGAACCGCTCCGCCGAAGCGCGTCCGATTCCCGAGCCGGCTCCCGTCACGACCGCGGTCTTGCCTGCTAATCCGTTCATACGTGTTCCCGAATGTTACTAACCGCTTAGTTAGTATAGTCTTTTCCCTCAACGTCCGGCGAACCGTCCCGAAGCGGTCAGACCCACGCTGAGCGTCTCCCTCCATCCATCGAGAGAGTTTCGGGCTCGCGAGGCGGTCTCCGCTGAGGGATTCGATACGAGGCCCCTTGCCAAGTGTAGGGCCCGAAACCCCGCGACTCTGGCCTTCTATTCCGACTTCGCTGCCCACTTCTCCGACAGCCGGACGGTCGCGAACAGCCCCCGCGCCGAGGAGACGGGTGAAGCCGGGAGCGAGGGGAGCAACTGACCACCGGTGAGTTGATGCAGGCCGTCGAGGACGACCCGCGCGACCTTCGGCTTCCGACCGAACCATCGGAGACCAAGCGGGTATCCGGAGAGATAGCCGGTGCCGAGTGGGCTCGGTCAGATGCCCATCGAGCGAACGAAGACAATCGGCCTTGCGATGGATCGAGGTCAGAGTTCGTACGCAATCGCCCGTGGTGGAGGTGTGCGACTCCGGGGAACAGGGGTTCCGCGTTCAGACGTCCTGCGTCAGCCCGTCCCGGAGGTCGCCGCCGAAGTGCGCGCCGAGCGCGCCCACCACCAGTCCGGCCCCCGCGCCGACTGCCGCCATCGGAACGCCGAGGCCGCCGACGACCGACAGCGTGAGGTTCGTGAGCAGGACCCCGACTCCGAGCGCGGCCGCGCCGGCGACCGCCGATTCGAGGACGGTCGAGCGCTCGACCGCGAGTCCGAGGACGAACGCGCCGACGAACGCGCCGACGAGGCCCGCGAGGCTGTCGACGAACGGAATCGGGACGAACGCGTTGCCCGCGACCGTCCCGCCGCCGAGCAGCACCAGCGCGTAGAGGAACGCGCGGGGCGAGAACAGGCTGGTCGCGCGACTCCCGAGGCGCTGTCCGACCGACGAGGAGTCGGACGGGGTCGATTCCGGCCGGGCGGCGTCCGAGTCGGCGGATGCGTCCGTCGGCTCGTCGTCGAGGAGGTCGGCGTACTCGCCCGCGACCGAGTCGGAGGAGTGCTGGTCGGAACGCTGGGGCATACGGGTGTGGTGAACGCGGGAGGTTATGGGTCTTTTCGTGGGCGGAGGGACCGCGCCGCGTCTCGTCTCACTCTGGGGACGACTGACCGTCCGGTCCCACGCCGCGAAAAGATGGTTTCAAGTCCGCAGGGCCGATAGCCCGTGATATGAATCCCGGCGACCGCGTCCGCGTCGAGCGGACCGACCAGACCTACGAGGGCGTACTGCTCCCCTCCTCGACGACCCAGAACCTCGTCGTCAAACTCGACGGCGGATACAACGTCGGCGTCGACCGCGAGGACGCCGACGTGGACGTGCTCGAACGCGACGTGTACGACATCGAGACGGGCCAGACCGACGAGTCGTCCGAAGTAGCGTTCGACGAGGACCTGCCGACCGTCTCGCTCATCTCGACCGGCGGCACCATCGCCTCGACCGTCGACTACCGGACCGGCGCGGTGACTGCCCAGTTCGACGCCGAGGACGTGCTCCGAGCCGTGCCGGACCTCGCGGGCCGCGCGAACTACCGAGGCCGGGTCGTGGCCAACATCCTCTCGGAGAACATGACCCCGGACGTGTGGCAGGACCTCGCCGAGGCCGTCCGCGAGGAGGTCGAGGCGGGCGCGGACGGCGTGGTCGTGATGCACGGCACCGACACGATGCAGTTCACCGCGTCGGCGCTGTCGTTCGTGCTCGATACCCCCGTGCCGGTCGTGTTCACCGGGAGCCAGCGGTCGGCCGACCGGCCCTCCTCGGACAACGTGATGAACGCGGTCTGTGCGGTCGAGGCCGCCAAGGCCGACGCGGCCGAGGTCATGATCTGCATGCACGCCTCCGAGAGCGACGACGCCTGCGCGCTCCACCGGGGCACGCGGGTCCGGAAGAACCACACCTCGCGACGGGACGCCTTCGAGACGGTCGGCGCGAAGCCCCTCGGCGAGGTCGCGTACGACGGCGGCGAGACGGCCGTGTCCTTCCGGCGCGAGTACGCCGAACGCGGCGGGACGGAACTCGCTGTTCGCCCCGACCTCGAATCCGACGTGGAACTGCTCAAGTTCACGCCCGGCACGGACGCGTCGGTGCTCGACCTCGCCGAGGGCAAGGCGGGTCTGGTGCTGGAGGGCACCGGCCTCGGGCACGTCCACACCGACTGGATAGCCCGCATCGCGAACCTCGTCGACGACGGGACCACCGTGGTCATGACCAGCCAGTGCATCGAGGGCCGGGTCTGTGACCGCGTGTACGACACCGGCCGGGACCTGCTCGACGCGGGCGTGGTCGAGGCCGGCGACACCTTACCCGGCACCGCGAAGGTGAAGCTGATGTGGGCGCTGGCGAACGCCGACGACCCCGAGGAGACGATGCGTGGCCCCATCGCGGGCGAACTGACCCAGCGGTCGGTGCCGTGGGAGTGAGGTGGGCGCGGTGACCCGGACTGCCGACGCCGTTCGCGTTCGCGCGGCGCGCCACGACGACTACGACGCGGTCGCGGCGTTCACCCGGGGGACGTGGCCCGGCCGCGACAGCACCGACTACATCCCGCGGGTCTATCACGACTGGATAGACGGCGACGAGGGCCGAAAGCGAACCGTCGTCGCGGAGGTCGACGGCGAGGTCGCGGGGCTGGCCCAGGCGGTGTTGCTGTCCGACTGGGAGGCGTGGAATCAGGGCATGCGGGTCCATCCCGACTACCGGGGCCGGGGCGTCTCCGTCGCGGTCACCGAGGACCTGTTCGAGTGGGCGCGCGAGCGCGGCGCGACGGTGGCCCGGAACATGGTGTTCTCGTGGAACGAGGCCGGACTCGGCCAGTCGCGGTCGATGGGCTACGCCCCGGCCACCGAGTTCCGGTGGGCGCGTCCCGAGCCCGACCCCGACGCTGACCCGGAGGCCGACGTCACCGCCGACCCCGACGCAGCGTGGCGGTTCTGGACCGACAGCGACGCTCACGACCACCTTCGCGGACTCGCGCTCGACGACGACGAATCGTGGGCCGTCTCCCGGCTCGCCCGAGCGGACCTCCGGGCGGCGGCCGACGACGACGGCCTGTTCGTCGTGCAGGACGGCGGCACGCGGGGGTTCGCCCACCGCGTCCGGGAGTTCGAGCGCGAGGTGGACGCCGACGAGAGCGACGATTCCGGGACGGGGGCCGGCGAGACCGAGCGGTGGGCCGAGTACGGCGTCGGCGCGTGGGCCGACGCCGACAGCGCCGGGGCCGTCCTCGCCGCCGTGGCGCGCGACGCCGCCGCCCGCGGAGCCGACCGGACACGCGTGCTGATACCCGAGACCGTCGAGACCGTCAGCGACGCCGCCGCCTGCCGGGTCGACGTCTCGGACGACCCCGACTTCGTGATGGCGGCCGACCTCACCGGGCGGTAGATGCCCGCCCGGTCGGTCGCGGCCCGTCAGTCGTCGGCGCGCTGTTTGTCCTCGCCGGTCGGCACCTCGAAGTCCGAGACCGTCACGTCGTCCTCGCTCCAGTCGAACTCGTCGAGTTCGCTCCCGCGTTCGAGCACGAACGGCCCCGAGGCCAGCGTCCGGAGCGTCACCGTCATCGCCCGCAGGACGAACGCGGTCAGGACGACGTACGGCGTGAGCGCGACGGTGTAGGCCACGCTGACGAACACCGCCAGTGGCGTCAGCGTGAAGAACGTCACGTCCGGGAAGAGGTTGCTGTCGAGCGCGAGCATCACGTACGACGTGAGGACGATGGTCGGCAGCGAGACGTACAGCAGCCTGCTCGACAGGCGCGCGAACTCCCGCTTGTAGTACAGCGACTTGAAGTACTCCCGGCCGGTGGCGAACATCTTGAGCGTCTCGACGAAGTCGTCGATGGCCGCCTGCTGGTCCTCCGAGAGGTCGTCGCCGTACTTGCGCTTGAACCGGCGGGCGACGTGGAGCTGCCACGAGTAGTCGTAGTTGAGCCCGGCGAGCAACACCTTGAACGAGCCGAACCGGGCGTCGGACAGCGTCTCGCCCGCGCGCTCGGCCTCCGCGGTGACCTCCTCGACGAACGTCTGGGCCTCCTCGGCGAAGCCGTCCTCGCCGCCCTCGGCGATGGTCGCGATGGCCGAGGCCTGCTTGTCGATTATCCGGAGGATGGTTCGGAGGAAGTCGGCCGGACGGGCGGGGCTCACGTCGGCCTCGATGTACTCCTCCAGCTCGCCGCGATACCGGATGGAGGCGTCGATGCGCTCGCGCTGGCTCTCGATGTCGGTTATCTCCTCGGAGAGCACGATGGAGCTGATCGAAACGACGATCGAGACCAGCAGGATGGTCCCGCTGAGCAGCGAGTTGAACAGCGTCTGGGCCGTGTTGGTGTCCTGAAGCAGCGCGCGCACGTCGACGGGCCGAACCACCGAGAGGGCGAGCAGCCCGGCGAGGACGCCGACCAGCAGTCCCACCGTCACCGACTCCCGGCGGCCGCTCAGCAGGACCCAGTGGTGGGCGCGCTCGACGGGCGACAGCGACGCCCGGTCGCCCGGAATCAGCGTGTCGAGCGAGCGATGGTCGGGCATCAGTTCGTCGATGGACCGGTCGGTCAGTCCGTCGGACGCGCTGGCGTCGTCGGACGCGTCTCCGTCGCTCGCCGCCGTGTCACCCCGGCCCATCCCACGCGGGATAGCACGCCACCGGGTTAAGCGCTTCTGGCCCTGACGGGCGTAGAATCGACGGGGACGACCGCCACCGCGTCACCCGCCGCTGACCGGCGGGAACAGCGCGAGTTCGTCGCCCTCGTCGAGTTCCGTGTCGAGGCCCTCGGCGGCGCGGACGTTGGCCCCGTTCCGCAAGACGTTGATGTGTTCGCGCAGGTCGCCGTCCGCGTCGTAGATGCGGTCGGCCAGCCCGGGGTGGTCGTCGACCAGTTCGGCCAGCGCCGCCCCGACCGTGTCGCCCGGTTCGGCGTCGACCGCGACCGCCTTGCCGCCCGCGATCTCGGCGAGGTCGGCGAACAGCTTCCACTCCATGGTCGACACGTGGGCGTCGCGGACACGTAACTGTTCCGCGAGGCGCACAACAGGTCGGTCAGTCGCCCTGCCGAATCGTCGTCGCGTCCGACCGGCCACCGCTCGCCGACCCGCCGCTCCCCGCGGCTGCCTCGATTCGCCGGAGCAGGTCGGGGCGACCGACCACGTAGAGGGTGTCGCCGGCCGCCAGCACGCGGTCGTCGGCCGGAATCGTCTCGACGCCCGCGTCGGTCCGGACCGCGACCACGGTGGCGTCGACGCTTCCGACCGGCGCGCCGACCAGCGAACTGTCTGCGGCGACCGTGGCGGTTCCGACCGTCTCGTCGGCCGCGCGGAGGTGCGCGGAGAACTCCCGGTCCGCCCGGGGTTCGGTCGGCAGCGTCACGAGCCGGTACTCGGCGTCGGGGTCGATTCGCCGGGCGTCGGTCGCGTCGAGCGCCAGCGTCGCCACGTCGCCGACCGTCGCGCGGAGTTCCGCCGTGGCGACCCGCTCGGCGGCCTCGCCGGTCGACCGGACCTGCACGACGTCGCCCGCGCTCGCACCGGCGGCCGGGTCCGCCCGGACCGCCACCGCGACCGTCCCCGGCGCGAGCGTGGGGCCGAGTCCGGCGACGCGGCCACCGGCGGCCAGATACTCGACGGTGCCGTCGGCGGCCAGTTCGACGTCCACCCGCCCGACGTCGTAGTCGTCGCGGAGCCGCGCGACGAGGCGCTCGCGCAGTTCCGCGACCGTCAGCCCCCGCGGGAACCGGAGGGTCGCGCCCGCGAGCGTCTCCCGCGTCTCGGCGTCGAGCGGTTCGTACCCGTCCACGTCCGCGATGTCCTCGGGGAGGTCGACCGCCACGAATCGCCCGACGGTGCCGGCGAGCCGGCCGACGTCCGCGCCCAGCTCGCCCGCGAGGACGCGAGCGCCCGAGCGCGCCCCGAGCGCGGCGGCGGCGGCCCCGAGGACGAACGCCGCGCTGTTGACCAGCGCGACCGACGGCGAGGGGACGACGTCGCCGGTCCCGAGGAACTGCCGGAGCGCGGTGGTGGTGTTGAGCCAGCCCCCGACCACGGCGAGGCCCACCAGCACCGCGAGGCCCTCGGGCATCTCCTCGCGAGCGTACACGCTGTAGACCGTCCCCGCGACGGTCGCGACGCCCCCGGCCAGCACCGCGAGTCCGACCACGCGGACGACCGCGGCGACCGGGCGTTCGAACGGTTCGAGCACGGCCGGACTCGCGAGTTGCGCGGCCGCAGCGACGGTCATCGTTCGCCCCCCTCGGCCCGAGTTTCGTCCTCGACCCGGTCGAGCGACTCGCGCGACCCGACGACGTAGAGCGCATCGCCCGCGGCCACCCGGGTCGGGCCGCGGGGCGCGACCGTCCACTCCCCGCCGCGTCGGACCGCCAGCACCGCGACGCCGTGGGTCCGCCGGAGCGCCGCCTCCCCGAGCGTCGTCCCGTCGAGCGCCGACCCGGCGGCCACCTCGACCCGGCGCATCCGGTTGCCGTGTCGCCGGAGCAACGAGAGGAGTTCGAACTCCCGACGAGTGCCCCGGGCCCGGACCACCACGTTGGCCGCGTCGGTTTCGAGGAGCGTCTCGGCGTCGCTGCGCGCCACCGCGACCGTCACCCGCCCGTCGCCGCCGGTCGTCCGGGCGGCCGTCCGCGCGGCCGCGCCGGGTGCGGGCGTCGCCGGGTCCGGTCCGGCGGTCGCCCCGTCGCCGCCCGTCGGCGGGTCCGCAGGGCGAACCGCGACGGCGGGCGTGGGCGCGTCGGCCCCCGACCGGGCGCTCAGCACGGTTCCCTCGACGCCCTCGGGAGCCGTCCCCGCGCTCCCGTCTCCCGTTCCGGCGACGGCTCCGTCGCGAATCGGGGTCGCGGTCACCTCGTCGCCGCGCGCGAGGCCGGTCGGGACCAGCGCGTCGACCGACACCGCGCGCTCGCCCGGCGGAACCCGCCGCGAGAGCGCGCCGACCGGCGGGGCCGCGCTCACGGTCGCCCGGCCCCGGTCGTCGATGCTCGCGGTCGCCTCCGCGAGGTCGTGTTCGGTCCGGAGGCGGTCTTCGAGTCGGCGTTCGAGTTCTGACAGCGGCAGGTCCGCCGGAAACGTCCACTCGCCGTCGCGTATCGCGGCCCGGAGGTCCTCCGAGAGGGGCGGGTACCCCTCCACGTCGCCGACCTCGCCGGTGGTCCGCACCCGGGCGCGACCGAACCGTCCCGCGCGCTCGACCGCCTCGGCCGAGAGGCCCCGCTCGCGCAGGCCCCGGACGGTGAACCGCCGGGGGAACTCCGTGCCCATCCGGTCGCCCTGCGCGTGGGCGTACAGCGTGGCCATCATCACCACGAGTGCCGACACCAGCGCGGTGGGCGAGGCGACGAACTGCGGGTCGAGCAGGCCGAGCAGGCCGCCCTGAATCCCCGCGATGGCGACGCCGAAGACGAGGACGCCGAACCCCGGAATCGTCACGCCGGTAAAGTACTTGAACGTGAACCCGAGCGCCCACGCTACCAGCGCGGGCACGACGGCGGTGAGACCGCCGATGTAGAGCCCTTCGAGGACGTCGACGAGCAGGTCCGGACCGACGTTCATGCTACTCGCCAGTGCCACGACGCCTAAAGTCCTACCGACCCTTTTTTGTCCGCGACCGCGACAGGACCCGGTATGGAGACGACCTGGCGGTCCCACATCGGCCTGCGGGCCGCGGTGTCGCTGACGTTCGCGGTGGCCGTGCTGTCGATAGCCACCGGCGTCTCCAGCATCGGTATCACGGCGACCTCCGCGCGGAACCTGTTCGGCGGCGGAATCCCGGCGTGGGTCCAGGAACTCGCCGGGTTCACCGGCACCCTGACGGGCTTTCTCATGTTCGCGAGCGCGGCCGGGATGCGACGACGGCTCCGGGTCGCGTGGTACTCGACGCTGGTGTTGCTCCCGCTGACCGCGATACAGGGACTGGTCCAGTCGAGCCCGTACTCGCTGCCGCTGGTCGTCGTCTCGCTGGCCGGGCTCCCCGTGGTGGTGGCGGTCGGACGCGGGCGGTTCGACCGCGAAATCGACCTGTCGACGAGCCAGCTCGCGGGCGTCGCGGCGCTCGTGGGCGTGCTGGTCTACGGGACGGCAGGCACCTACGCGCTGGCCGACCAGTTCACCAGCGTCGACACGCCCCTGGACGCGCTGTACTACACGCTCGTCACCGCCACGACCGTCGGCTACGGCGACGCCGCGCCGGCCACCCAGACCGCGCGGCTGTTCAGCCTGTCGGTCGTCGTGCTGGGCACCGCGACGTTCGCGGTCGCGCTGGCCTCGCTGCTCGGCCCCGCAATCGAAGCCCGACTGACCGCCGCACTCGGAAGAATGACAGACACACAACTCGAACTCCTCGAAGACCACGTCGTCGTGCTCGGCTACGGCGACCTGACCGAACCGATACTGAACGAACTCCACGAGAAGTCGGAGTTCGTCGTCGTCGCGCCCGACTCGACGACGGCGAGCGACCTCGCCGAGCGCGGGGTCACGGTCCACCGGGGCGACCCCAGCGACGAGGAGCCGCTCGAGCGCGTCGGCGTCGACCGGGCGCGGGCGGTCGTCGCGGCGACCAACAACGACGCCGAGGACGCGCTCGCGGTGCTGACCGCCCGCCAGCTCAACCCCGAGGTCCGCATCGTCGCGGCCGCGACCGACCGCGAGAACGTCGACAAACTCAAGCGGGCCGGCGCGGACGCCGTCATCAGCCCCGCGACCATCGGCGGCCACCTGCTCGTGCTGTCGGCGCTGGGCAGCGAGGAGATGGAGAGCGTGGCCGACAGACTCGCGGGCGGGTCGGCTCGCGTGGAGTGAATCCGGAGTCCGACCCGGCCGACGACGGTCGCGCGCCGGAGCGACGATTGCGCCCCGAAGCGACCACCAGGCCCCATGGAGGGCGGTCGCTCCCCGAAGCGACGGTCAGGCCCGATGGACGACCGCCACGTCACACTCCAGTTCGTGCAACTGCTCGAACGTCGGGGGCGAGACGAACCGCGAGGCCGCCGACCGGTCGGTGCTCGCGCCCATCACCACGAGGTCGTAGTAGGCGTCGTTGGCGTCGAGGAACGACTCGATGGACGACCGCGACACCCGGGTCTCGAACGACCCCTCGAACGTCTCCACCAGATTCGCCAGCATCGCCTCGGTGGACCGGCGCTCGGCCTCGCGGTCGATGCAGGTGCAGACGCTCACGCGGTCCGCCAGTCGGCGAGCGAAACCGATCATCAGGTGGGCCGTGTCCCCGGCCCGCCGGACCGGGACCAGCACCCGATTCCAGCGCGACCTGGGCGCGCGCTCCGGGCTGGACCGGAACGCGACGGTGTCGACGTCGCCCCGAAACAGCCCGCGGACGAACGGCGAGAGGCTCCCCCGCTCCTCCTCGTAGGGGGCGACCACGAGGTCGCAGTTCGTCTCGCGGGCCGTCCGCAGGACGGTCGCGGAGGGGTCGGTGCCGTCGCCGGCGACCACCACCTCGCAGGGGACGCCGACCGACCGCTCGATGCGACTGGCCTCGGATTCGAGGCGGTCGACCGACTCGTCGGCGGCCGCCTCGGTCGCGTCGTGGCGGCCGCCGCCCTCGTCGACCACGTCGAGCAGGACGACCTTGCTCGCGGCGTGGGCCGCCGCCAGCCGCGCGCCGAACGTTGCGGTCGCGCTGGCGCGGTCGCCCCGCATCGGTATCAGCACGTGGTCGTCGCCCTTCGTCGACGCGTAGAGAAACTGGGACCGACGCTCGTAGAACTCCCGCCGCCAGACGCTGAACGCGCCGGCGACGAGGCTGCTGGCGACGAACACCGACCCGACGAACTCGGCGAAGAACACCCGGACCGTGGCGGGGCCGCCGAACGCGGGCGCGATGAGCGCCAGCAGCGCCGTCGAGAACGCGGCCGGCTCCTCGAAGTCGAGCGCCCAGGTGACCGCGCCGGTGAGAAACACCGCGAGCGCGGCCTCGGCCGGCGACACGGCGAGTGCGGTCGACTCCAGCGATGTCCGGAGGCCGGCGCGGACGCCGACCCAGACGGCGACGGTCCCGCACACCGCGCCGGCGGTCAGGCCGCCCACGAACGTCGTCGTCGAGGCGTACGTCCCCTCCGGGTCGGCGAACAGCGTGAACGTGCCCGACGCCAGCGGGGGGAACAGCACGAACGGAAGCAACTCCACCGCGTTCGAGACCGCCGTCACGGCCGCGATGAGCAGCGGGACGAACAGCAGGACCGAGAGGTGGATGAGATTGGCCGTGTGCTCGACCCACCGGCTGAACGCCCGGACCTCCCGCCGTTCGACCCGCCGGGCTCGGCGGCGGAGCGCGTGAAAGCGCGCACGCAAGCCGTCCAACATCGTCGTCACGTCACCTCCCGCGAGTAAAAGGTCTGTCCACTCGGCGCACCCGCCCGCGGTCGTCCACCCGACCGCACGCAACCCCGGACGCGCCGGTGACGGGGATAAGCCCGCGCGGGGCGGTCCTCGGCGCGCCCGGAGCGGTCGCCCGCGAGTCTACACGCAGGTCGCCGGCGACCGGACCCCGCGAGTCCCGCCGTGGCGTCACGGCGGCACGTACCGGTCGAACCGACCGACCGCGTACCGGTACAGCAGGCCGGCGGCCGCGACGCCACCGACCAGCAGACCCCCGCCGAGTACGACCTGCAACTCGGCGATTCCGACCGAACCGACGGCCTCGCCCACGTCGGCGAACCACGCCGCAGTTTCGGCCAGCGTCCCCTCGTCCGAGGCCGCGAGCAGCCTGAGCGCCAGCGCCGGCGCGAACCCGAACGCGCCGGCGAAGACCATCCGAATCGCGGCCGGCGCGACGACCAGCCCCGCCAGTAGCCCGCCGGGGAGCACGGTCAGCGCGGCGTGGACCGCGACCGCGCTCATCCGGGGCGGGAGCACCTCGCGGCTCTGGCCGACGCTGATGGCGCTGAACCGGGGCAGCGCCATCCCGACCGCCGGCGTGACCGCGACCGCGACGCAGGTCAGGTACGCGCCGAGCGCGACCAGTCCGACGCGCTCGGCCGGGGAGTACGGCGAGAGCAGTCCCGCGACGGCGGCGGCGACGACGACCACCGGGAGGCCGACGAGCAGGCCCGGCACCAGCAGGCCGCGAACGTACGCCCGGCCCGAGACGGCCGTCAGCGTCACCGGCAGCACCCGTCCCTCGTCCCCGAGAGGGTTCATGGCGAACAGCGAGCCGGCGAACCACGGGAGCACGACCGCACACAGCGGCGCGAGCAGCGCGCCCGTCGACCCGGACTGGACCGCCGTGCTGACGACCGGACTCCCGAACGCCATCGCGGGAATCAGGAGGAAGGTGAGTCGGTTCGGGTCGCGCCGGGTCCGCAGGAGGACCCACTCGGCGACCCGCCGGACCGGTTCGGAGACGAGGCTGCGGGGCACCGCCAGCGGCTCCACGGCGTCCGCGAGCGCGTCGCGTCCGGACGCCGCCGGGGACTGCTCGCCGGCCGCGCCGGGGGTCGCGTCGACGCTGGACCGCTCGTCGGCCGCGCCGGACTCGTCGGCGTCGACGCTCACCGGGTCGGTGAACCACAGCGCGGTCGTCTCGCGGTCGACCAGCGCGCCGCCGCCCAGCAGGACGACTGCACTGACGAGGAGGACGCCCGCCAGACGGGTCGTCGAGCCGACGAGCGGCGTCCCGACGACCGCGAGGTCGGCGACCCAGCCCACCGGGAGCCACGCCAGCGACGCCCCACTCAGCCCGACCAGTCCCGGGTACAGAAACAGGAAGTACCCGCCCATCGCCGCGAGCGAGGCGACCGACCCGAGCGCGGTCTTGTGGCGGGCCACGAACAGCGAGGTGGCGACGAGCCACGCAGCCGCGTAGCCGACCGCCGACCCCGCGACGACGACCGTGGCCGCGAACAGGACCACGGCGGCCGGCACCGCCACGACGCTGGCTGGCGAGCCGAGCAGCGCGACGCTCGCCCCGGTCACCACGAGCGTCGGCAACCCGAAGTAGGCGAGGATGCGGAGCGTCTCCGCCAGCGCCAACCCGGCCGCGACCGACCGCGCGGACACCGTGGTCAACAGGAGCGCCTCGGCGTCGGGCCGGGGCCGGGCGGACGCGACGCGCTGGGCCACGAGGAACACCGCGAACAGCCAGAACAACGCGACCGTGCCTCGAATCCCGTCGGGCATCGGCATGGGTTCGACGCCGCGTATCGCGTCGCCGAGCAGGACGAGCACTCCGGCCACCACTACCGAGGGCAACACCACGCCGAGCGCGGTCAGCGCGAACCGGGCCTTGTCGCGCCACAGTTCGCGGACCGACCGCCGGAACTCGAAGCGGCCGACCCGCAGGGCGTGTCGGACCCATCCGGGTTCAGCCATCCGCGCGCCACCTCGGTTCGGTCGCCAGACGCCGCCTCGATTCAGTCATCCGTGCGCTCCGCGCCCTCGCGGGCGGTCGCGTCGACGCCGACCTCGGCGGCGTCGTCGGTGCCGGTGAGTTCGAGGAACACGTCTTCGAGCGTCTGGGTCTCGCCGGTCTCGGCGCGCCGGGTGAGCGCGTCGGGGGCGTCCTCGGCGACCAGCGCGCCGTCGTAGAGGATGCCGACCACGTCGGCGACCTCCTCGACGACCGGAAGGATGTGCGTCGACAGGAAGACCGTCGTCCCGCCGTCCGCGAGGTCCCGAATCATCCCCCGGATGGTGCGGGCGGCCCGGGGGTCGAGTCCGGAGGTGGGTTCGTCGAGGAAGACGACGTCGGGGTCGTGGAGGACCGCCTGCACGTACGCGACCTTCTGGCGCATCCCCTTCGAGTAGTCGGCGATGCGGGTCGAGGCGTCGGCGGCCATGTCGAGGTCGTCGAGCAGCGCGTCGACTCGCTCGCGGGCATCGGCCTCCGGCAGGTCGCGCAGGCCCGCGACGTACGTCAGTTGCTCGTAGCCGGTGGCCTGCTCGTACAGCGGCGGTTCCTCGGGGAGGTAGCCGACGCGCGACCGGAGGGCGTCCCGGTCCGTGACGGGCGCGCCCGCGACCGACGCGGTCCCGCTGGTCGGCCGCGCGAGACCGGTGAGCATCCGCATCGTGGTGGTCTTGCCCGCGCCGTTCGGGCCGAGGAAGCCGTAGACGACGCCCTCGGGGATGGAGAGGTCGAGACCGTCGACCGCGAGTACGTCGCCGTATCGCTTGGTCAGGGCGGTCGTGTCGATTGCAGCCATCGTAGTTCGGTACGTCCCAGTGACGGGGCGAGGGGCAAAATAGTTCCTCTCCGACCTGTCGGCGGAGATTCAGGTCGAACCCCCGACCTACGCCGCGAGGTCGACCACGGCGTCGAGCGTGATGCGGATGGCGCGCTCGACGTTGTTCCTGGCCTTCTCGGGGAGTTCGTCGCCCTCGGTCTCGCCCTTCTGAGTCCCCTCGACGAGGTTGCCGTCGACGGTGCAGATGGCTCCCGCCCGCATGCCCCGGCGGCGGGCCAGCGAGAAGACGGTCGCCGCCTCCATCTCGACCGACAGCAGGTTGGCTTCCTCCCAGTCGGCGACGTACTCGTCGGTCTCGGCGTAGAAGGCGTCGTCGCTCGCGATGGGACCGACGTGAACGTCTTCGTCGTTGGCCTCTGCGGAGTCGACCAGCGCCGAGAGGACGCCGTAGTCGGGGACGGCGGGGTACTCGACGTCCTCGTAGCGCTTGCTGGTGCCCTCGTTTTTGGCCGCGCCGGTCGCAACTATCATGTCGCCGATCTCGATGTCGGACTGGAGCGCGCCGGTCGTCCCGACACGGACGACGGTCTCGACGCCGACCTCGTGGAGTTCCTCGACCGCGATGGCGGCCGACGGACAGCCGATGCCGGTCGAGCAGATGGTGAGGTCGGTGCCCTCGTAGCTGGCGTTGACGACCTTGTACTCGCGGTTCTGCGCGACGACCTCGGAGCTATCGCAGAGTCCCGCGATGCGGTCGACCCGACCGGGGTCGCCGGGTACGAGCGCGATGTCGTTCACGTCGCCGTCTTCCACGAGGAGGTGTGGTTGTTTCGCCATGCGAGTTGCTTGTCGGGAGCAAGAGAAAAAGCGTGCGGGTTCGGGGCGGCGAGTCAGGCGTAGCGTTCGCGGGCGTCCCACTCGGTCCGGATGAGTTCGCCGATGCCGTGTTTCATCACGGCTTCGCCGAGCGAGGTGGCGACGTAGTAGGAGTAGAGACCGTCGGCTCCGCGTTCCGTCTCCAAGCGATTACCGACCACGCCGACGTCGACGAGTTTGTCGAGGTGGTAGTGGAGCCTGTTCGAGGGGATATCGAGAGAGTCTGCGAGTTCTTTCGCGCTCATTTCGCCTTTCCGGAGTAGTTCCGCGACGATACGATAGCGAGTTTCCTCGCTGACCGCTCTCTGCATAGCGAGGTAGTCTTCGAGTTCGAGGATGCTCTCCTCGGGGAGCTTCGGCGGGTCGTAGCGGTCGGCCACGTCGAAGCGTTTCGGACGTTCGGCCCATTAATCACCGAGTCAGTACTCGCTGAAAACTCCGCTCTTTAAAACACGAACGACCCCTAGAACTGCCCGTCCAGAAACTCCTCGACGTCATCGAAACTCGGCGCGGTGCGCGCGCCCTCCTCCGTCGCCGCCAGCGCGCCACAGGCGTTGGCGAACTCCAGCGCGCGCTCGTAGTCGGCGTCCGGGCCGAGGACGCCGCCCTCCCGTAGAAGCACCGCGAGGAACCCGGCTGCGAAGGCGTCGCCCGCGCCCGTGGTGTCGACGGCGTCGGCGTCGAAGCCCGGGTGTGCGACCGACGATGCGGGCGTGTCGACCCGCGCGCCGTCCTCGCCCTGCTTGACCACGACCACGCGGCCGTGGAGTTCGGCGGCGGGGCGGTCGCGTTCGTCGTCCAGAATCGCGCGGGCCTCGCGGTCGTTGAGGAAGACCACGTCCGCGCGGGCCAGCGCCTCGGCGAAGTCGCGCTCGGCCAGCCGCCGCCCGGGGTCGAAGCTCACGGTCACGCCCGCCTCGGTGGCGACGCGGGCGAGTTCGGCCGCCGTGTCGGGCCGCTGGCTCGTGAGGTGGATGTGGTCGGCCCCCGCGACGTACTCGGGGTCGACGTCGTCGGGTCCGACCGCCTCGTTCGCGCCGTCGTTGCCGAGCACCATCACCTCGCCGGCCTCGTCGACGACGAGGTACTTCGTGGTCGTCTCGGCGGTCTCGACCGCCAGCAGGTGCGAACAGTCGACGCCCGCCGAGTCGAGTTCCCGGCGCGCGAGCAGGCCGGTCTCGTCGTCGCCGACGCTGCCGACGACGCCGGCCTCGACGTCCATCCCTGCGAGTGCGACCGCGACGTTGGCCGCACTGCCGCCGCCCGACCGGCGCTGGGAGTCGATTCGGGCCTCCCCGTCGGGAACGGGCAGGGCGTCCACCCGGAGGGTCACGTCCCAGTTGACGTGCCCGGCGGTGATCACCTCCACCATGGCTGGCGGCGGAGGGGGTGGTTCGCGGACCGGGGGACGAGTCGGTTCGCAGACCTGGAGATATCCGTCGCGAGATGCATGTCGCTATCGTACGCAACCGCCGGTCAAAATTCTGGTGGACGCCGCCGGAGGCGTTCGAACGTCCGCGTTGCACAGTTCTGTTGGACTGCAAGCAGGGATTCGACGGGCACGGGCTGGTGTTCTTCGCCTGCGGAGCCTCCCACGTTGGGTGGTCGGCTCGAACGCACCACAATTAACACGTCGCGGTTGTACGGTAATCGTATGCCCCCTTCGAGACGTGTCGTCACCGCGACAACCCTCGCCCTACTCGGAATCGCCGCGCTCGCGTACTCGTTCGTTTTCGTCCAGCGGCCGCTTCTCGGCGCGGGCGTCGCGGTCGCGTTCTTCGTCGTCGCGGCGTTCGCGTACGAGGGGGACGCCGACCGGCAGACGCTCGCTCGCGCGACCATCGTCGTCACGCTCGTCTACGGCGTCTTCACCCTCCAACTTCCCCTCGCTGTCGTCGCGGCCTGCGTCGTCTACCTCACCGCGTGGCTCACCGGTCCGGACAGCCCGCTGGACGCGCCCGACACGCAGGTCCTCCCGGTCGAGTCGGCGGCCCCCGACGACTCCGAGGAGTGAATCGGCGACCCGCCCGACCCCGTGGGTCGCCCGGTCGCCGGCTACGCGACCCGTCGTTCGCCGGGTCGGTTCGCCGTACGGACCGGCCCGTTTCCGGCGGGCGGACGGTCGGGTTTCGGGTCCGACCGCGTCCCGAGCAGTAGTTTGAACAGCCAGCCGGCCGAGACGACGGACATGGACCACACCGCCGAGCGCGTCACGCTCGCCCGACTCCCCTCGGGCGTCGAGATCGAGACCACCGTCCACACCTACGACGGCGACCGGGACGGCCCGACCGTCTACGCGCAGGCCGCCCAGCACGGCCGCGAGATAAACGGGACCGAGGTGCTCCGTCGGGTCCACGGGCGGCTGACCGGCGGTCCGGAAGCGGACGTCGCCGGCCGGGACGACCCGGACCTTGAGCTCGCAGGGCGACTAATCGCGGTCCCGGTCGCGGACCCGCTCACGTTCGACCGGGTGTCGTACACCACGCCCGAGCAACTCGACAGCGTCAACCCCAACATGAACCGGGTGTGGCCCGGCGACCCCGAGGGGAGCCTCCACGAGCGCATGGCCGCGCGGCTGTGGGAGTACGTCGCGGACGCCGACGCGGTGCTCGACCTCCATACCGGGAGCCCGGAGATGCTGACCCACGTCGTCTTCACCGAGGGCCACGAGCGCTCCCGCCGCCTCGCCGAGGCGTTCGGCACCGACCTCCTGCTCTCGGAGGCGGCCGGCGAGGACGCCGACGAGGAGTGGGCGAGTCGGGACTTCGGCGGCAAGCTCCGGGTCGCGGCCGCGCGCGAAGACGTCCCGACGATAACGCCCGAACTCGCGCACAACAAGCAGTTCGTCGAGGACGCGGTCGAGACCGGCGTGACGGGCGTCCTCGACGCGCTCGCGCACCTCGGCCTGCTCGACCGCGACCCCGAGCCGAGCGGCGAGCGCGTGGTGGCGCGCAACCACCTCGGGCGCGTGACCGCCGAGGAGTCGGGGCTGTTCCGCGCCGACCCCGACCGGTCGGTCGGCGAGCGCGTCGCTGCGGGCGAACGGGTCGGGACGCTGTACCATCCGACGAGCTACGAGGTGATTCAGGAGGTCGAGACCGACAGGGCGGGCGTCCTCTACGCGCTGACCCGGGAAGCGACGGTGACGAGCGGCGGGAAACTGGCGAACGTGGCGCTGGTCCGCGAGGACTGACTCGCGCGAGGACGAAACGGGGCGAGGTTGACGGAATCGAGTTCGTGCGGGCGACCGGTCGGACTATCGGTTGGCAGTGGCGTACAGCAGGGGTGCGACGACCAGCAGCGCGACGCCGAGGAACCGGAACGACAGCGACGCGAGGCTCACCGGCATCAGGACGAAGACGAGTCCGAACACGATGGCGTTCAGCGACAGCACCTTCCGTGAGGCCAGCGGAACCGCCGCCAGCACGGACAGGACGAACAGCACCAACAGCGCCTGCCCCGCGTTGTAATTGAGCAGGAAATCGTCGACGACCTGGAGTGGCACGAGCTCTATCATCTTTGTCGGAACTCGGCCCGAAATACCCTTTAAAGTTCCGCTATCCCGCGGTCAGCCGGTCGCCGCGCGCAGGTCGAGCGGTCGAACCCAGACGTACCAGACGCCCAGCATCGCGACGAGGTAGCCCCCGAACCACGCGACCGTCCCGAGCGTCTCGTAGCCGGCGCTCGCGAGCGCGTAGTTGGCCAGTCCCGGGACCACGACGCCGACCGCCAGCGCCAGCCCGAGTCGAACCGCCTCGCGTCGGCTCACCGGCGACCACCTGTGGATTCGGACATGGACGGACCTACGGCGTCCAGCAAGGTCAACCGCTCGGTTTCCTCGCGGAGCCGTCCGGGGTCGTGGCGACCCGCGGCTCGCTGGGCGGGCGTCCCGTCAGTGTGGCCGACCGCGAAAACGGCAGAGAAGAGAGGATGGAGACCGCTGCATCGACAACTGACTGGCTGTGGCTGGCTGTCGCGGCGCAGACGACAGGTGCCGTGCCCGCGGCGTGTCGAGACGCGGGGGAGTCGGACACGGCACACAGGGTAGCAGGCACCAGCCCACCAAAAGGTTCGCTAATTGCACGATATATCACTCTATACGCCTCCCCAGCCGACGGAACGCGCCGGAGGTCCCGTAGTCGGCGGGTTTTTGCCGGGCCGGCGCGACAGGCGGACCGTGAGCGCCATCACCTTCTTCGGCACGACCGACCGCGACCGCGTGGTCGACTTCTACGTCGGGACGGTCGGCGCGACCGTCTGGCTCGAACAGCCCGATTGCACGATTCTGAAGTACGACAACCAACTGCTGGGGTTCTGCGAGCGCGAGTCGGCCGACACCGCGGGCGTCGTCACCTTCGTCTACCCCGACCGCGAGGGCGTCGACGAGATGCACGAACGGCTCGCCGACCGCGCCCGCGAGGAACCGCACGAGAACGAGCGCTACGACATCTACCAGTTCTTCGGCGAGGACCCGGACGGCCGCGCGGTCGAGTTCCAGACGTTCGAGCACCCGACCGACGAGGTGTGAGGACGGTTCCCGGTGTACCCCGACCGCACCACAAAGCACTTCAGCGCCACCTGTGAGCCGTCGGATATGAACCGCGAGACGATGCTGGTCGGCGGTGCGGCGGTCGTCGTGGCGGCGGCGCTGGTCGCGGTCGCCGCGGTCCCCGGCGCGATGGCCGACCTCGACCCGGACCCGGTCCGGGAGGGTCACCTCTCCCTGCAGGAGGTCTCCATCGCGCCCGGCGAGGTGACCGGCGAAACGGCGACGCTGTCGGTCGACACCCGGCTGGACCACTCCGGGGGCCGCTCGGAGAACGTGACGCTGCTCGTCCGGGCGGTCCACCTCGATTCGGGACTGGTCGAGACGAGCGAGGAGGCTCCCGTCCCGGAGGTCTCGGGCGACCGCGAGGTGTCGGTGGTCCGCAACCTCACGGTCGAGCGGGCCGGCGGCTACCGTATCGAGACCGTGGTCTTCCGCGACGGCGAGCGACTCGCCGAGGGGAGCAAGCGCGTCGAGGGCGTCGGCACCCTCACGCCGGCGTACGCCGAGACCGACGTTCGATTCCACTGGCAGGGCGACGACGGCCTGCCGCCGATAGAGTACACCGTGACCGACGCGGACGGGAACCGGACCGTCCTGAACGTCTCGACGTTCCTGACCAACGAGGGCGACGCGCCCTCCGAGCAACTGCGCGTGGCGTTCACCGCCCGACAGGCCGACTCGAACGTGGTCGCCGACCGGGCGTCCGTCCGGGTCGGCGACGTGGGACCGGGTCGGACCGCCGCGCCGAACGTGGCACTGTCGGTGCCCGAGGGGTACAACTACTACCTCGACGCGGTGCTGTGGAAGGACGGCGTCATCGTCGGCACCGCCCGGAGCGTGGCGAACCTGAACCCGACCGAGACGGTCGCGCCGAACCGGACGGTCCGCGAGGTCGGCATCGAGGTCAGCGACTTCGAGACCGAGGAGACCGACGACCCACCGGCGCGCGAGGGGACCGTCGAGGCGGACGGGGGCAACGCCGGCGGCGTCCCCGGCTTCACGCCGCTGGCCGCCGGGGCGGCGCTGGCAGGCGCGCTGGCGCTGGCGCGGAGGCGAGCGCGATGAGCGACCCACGCGCCACCGGGAGGACAGACGCCCACGCCGACGAGCGTGCGGATTCGAGCGCGACCGACATCGACCGGAGGACCCCATGAACGAATCCACCACCGACGCCACGACCGGTACCGACAGCGAAAGCGACACCGAGACCACCGGCGACGCGGCCGCTGAACCCGCAGACGACGCGGACGCGACAGCAGTCGATGGGACCGCCCGCGACGCGGACGCGGCCGCCGACGGCGGGACCACCGCCGAGGTCAGCGCCGAGTCCGCGCTCCGGACCAACCTCTACCGGGGCGGACTGGGGCTGTTCGTCCTGCTGGCGGTCGTCGCGGTGGTCCAGCTCTACGCCAGCGTGAACGCGACGATAAACACGTTCGTCGCCCGCGAGTACCGGTCGCTGTTCCGGGCGGCGTTCAATCTGGTCGTGTTGCTTGTGTCGGGGGCCGGCATCTCGTGGTGCGTGCGCGCGCTGAGCGGGGAGTGAGTCACCGCGGGCTGTCGTCGCGTCGAGCCGCGTCCTCGGCCGCTCGCATGAACGTCTCCTGGGCGCTCCGGGCCTCGCCGTCCGAGTCGACCCGCTCGTAGCTCCCGTCAGACCGCATCACCCATCGGTTGCGGTCGTCCGAGAACAGAACGTCGAGGACGGCGTCGAGCCGCGACTGGAGGTCGGGGTCGTCGATGGGCGCGACCGCCTCCACCCGCTTGTCGAGGTTCCGGGTCATCCAGTCGGCCGACCCGAGGTAGTAGCCGGGGTCGTCGTTCTCGAAGTACCAGACCCGCGAGTGTTCGAGGAATCGGCCGACGATGCTGTACACGTCGACGTTCTCGCTGACCCCCTCGAGACCGGGCCGGAGCCGACAGATGTCCCGAACCACGAGGTCGACGTCCACCCCGGCCATCGACGCCTCGTACAGTTCCGCCACCAGCTCGGGGTCCTCCAGGCGATTCATCTTGGCGACGATGCGGGCGGGCTCGCCCCGACGGGCGTGGTCGGCCTCGGTCCGAATCAGGTCGACGAACCGCTCGCGCATGTTGCCCGGCGCGACCAGCAGCGTCCGGTACTCCTCGTGGAGCGAGTGGCCGGTGAAGTAGTTGAACAGCTTCACGAGGTCCTGGCCCACGTCGCGGTCGGCGGTCAGCAGGCCGAGGTCCTCGTAGCGCTTGGCGGTCTCGGAGTGGTAGTTGCCGGTGCCGACGTGCGAGTAGAGCCGGACGCGCTCGCCCTCGTCGCGCACGACCAGCGAGGTCTTGGTGTGGGTCTTGTAGCCGATGGTGCCGTAGGCGACGTGGATGCCTTCGGCCTCCAGCCGCTTTGCCCACTCCAGGTTGTTCTGCTCGTCGAACCGGGCCTTGAGTTCGACCATCACCGCGACCTGCTTGCCGTTGCGCGCGGCCTCGATGAGCGTCTCGATTATCTGGGAGTCGCTGGCGGTCCGGTAGATGGCGGCCTTGATGGCGAGCACGTCGGGGTCGCGGGCCGCCGCTTCGAGGAACTGCTGGACGGTGCCCGTGAACGAGTGATAGGGGTGGTGGACGAGCACGTCGCGCTCGCGGATCGTGGCGAAGATGGACTCGTCGTTCGCGCGCGCCAGCCTCGGGTGGGGCTTGGGCGTCCAGTCCGCGAGCTTGTGGTCCGGGTAGTCGAGGTCGGTCAGCGCCGCGAAGTCCCGGAAGTCGAGCGGGCCGGGGCGCTCGAACACCTCCCGCTCCGAGAGATCGAGCTGTTCGGTCAGCAGGTCCCGGACCGCCGGGTGGGTGTCGGACTCGATTTCGAGTCGGACCACGGTGGCGAACCGCCGCTCTTCGAGGACCTCCTCTATCATCTCGATGAGGTCCTCGGCCACCTCCTCGTCGCGCCCGACCTCGGCGTTGCGCGTCACCCGGAACCGCGAGTGGTCCACGATTTCGACGTTCGGGAACAGCAGTTCGAGGTTGTCGGCGATGACGTCCTCCAGCAGGACGAACCGGTCGCCGTCCCCGTCGCCCACGGGGACGAGTCTGGACTGGTTCTGGGGCACCTTCACCCGCGAGAAGGTCAACTCGGCGTCGGGGTCCTCGCGGGTCAGTACCGCGAGCGACAGGCTGAGGTTCGAGATGTGGGGGAACGGGTGCGCGGGGTCGAACGTCAGCGGCGTCAGCGTCGGCAGGACGGAGCTCTCGAAGTAGGCCTGCAGGTCCGACCGCTCGGCGTCGGTGAGGTCGTCGTAGTCGAGTATCTCGATGCCGACCTCGGCCAGCGCCGGCCGAATCGTCTCGCGGTAGCAGTCGGTCTGGCGCTCGAACAGCGGTCTGGCGGTGTCGAGCACCGCCCGCCACTGCTCGCGGGGCGTCCGGCCGTCGGGCGTGCGCTCGTCGACGCCCGCCGCCATCTGCTGTTTCAGGCCGCCCACGCGCTTGCGGAAGAACTCGTCGACGTTTGTGGTGAAGATGGCGAGGAACTTCACCCGCTCGAGGAGCGGGTTGCGCTCGTCGAGCGCTTCGGCGAGCACGCGCCGCTGGAACGCCAGCTCGCTGAGTTCGCGGTTGAGATAGTAGTCGGGGTCGTCGCGGTCGAACCGACCGGCCGGCGAGTCGTCCGACAGTTCGGCGTCACCCGCCGCGTCGTCCTCGCCGGTCGCCGGCGGGTCCTCGCCCGAGTTCCCGGCGGCCTCCGACGCGCCGTCCGAGAGGGGTCGTTCGTCGCTCATGCTATCGGAACACCGTGTCGCGTCCGTCCTCGGGCGAGACTATCTTGTCCTCGCTCCGGTCGAGATAGCGCTCGCAGGCGCTCACGGCGACGAACTCCCCGGCACCGCAGTCGTAGGCGGTCAGGTCGCCCCCGTGGACGCACCCCGTGTCGAGGGCCACGGCGTGCTCGCGTTCGGTCGCTCGCCCGTGGACGGTGTGCCCGAAGAAGATGCGGGGCGGTCCCTCGTACTCGTCGTACCACAGCGGCCCCTCGTACTCGTCGGCCGCGTGGGGCGCGCGCATGTTCAGCAGGTCGACCGGGTCGTGGTCGGGGAGCGGTCGTCGGGGGTCGACGCCGCCGTGGACCACCAGCGCCCCGTCCCACGAGATGGCGACCGGGAGCCGCCCCACGAACGCCGCGAGGTCCGGCGGGAGGTCGAGGTCGGTCTCGCCGCGGAGGTACTTGGCCTCGTTGTTCCCGCGGACGCTCTTGAGGTTCCGGCGGTCGCGGACGAGTTCGAGGACGCCCTCGGTGTCGGGCCCCTTCCGTATCAGGTCGCCGACGAACACTGCGAGTTCGTCGGCCGCGAGGTCGATGCGGTCGAGGAGGCGTTCGAGTTCGCGTCGACAGCCGTGCACGTCGCCGACGACGTAGATGGTTCGCCACTCGTCGGCGTCGAGCCGCTCGTGGCGCGACTCGACCGTCTCGTCGAATGTGGGCCGAATCTCGGCGTCGGGACCCTCGGTTCGTGTAACGCCCATGGTAGTTGCCCCGTGATTCGGGAAGTTACTACTAACGAGTTGCTATGAAGAGTATATAGCTGTGGGTACGGCGAGGTGCTTCGGTCCGGTCGGACGCGGTGTTAGCCCCGGAGCGCCTCGACCGGTTCGGACCTGGCGGCCTTCCACGCCGGGTAGAGCCCGCCGATAACGCTCACGCCCAGTCCGAACGCGAACCCGATGACGGCGTAGCGCAGCGCCTCGCCGGTGAACGCCAGCGGGTCGCCCAGCAACGCGGCGTTGATGATCGCGCCGATTCCGAAGCTCAGCGCCGTCCCGATGAGCGCGCCGGTCAAACCGAGGAGCGCGGCCTCCGCGAGCATGATGCGGAGCACGTCCATCCGGTGGTAGCCGACCGCGCGCAACACGCCGATCTCCTGCTTGCGCTCGATGACGCTCATCAGCATCACGTTGGCGATGCTGATGCCCGCGACCACCAGCGAGATGGCCCCGATGCCGAGGAGGAACAGGTTAATCTGGGCGTACGCCTGGTCTATCTGGTCGGAGACCTGCGACCGCTCGTAGACCATAATCACGTCGTTGCGCGTGTTGAACTCCTCCCGTATCGCCATCGCGGTCGCGTTGGCCTGTTCGGCACCGTCGGTGCGAACGATGGCCTGCGTGTACCCCTCCGAGTCGAACTGCTCGACGGGCAACACCACGGCGTCGTTCGGGCGGGCGGGCGCGGCCTGCCCCGCGTCGGCGAGGATGGCCTGCACGCGGTAGGTGTCGGTCACCTGCACCTGCTCGCCGTCGCGGGTGGTCGTGCGCTGGAGTTCGAGTTTGTTACCCGGTTCCACGTCGTTCTGGTCGGCGAACGTGGCACCCACCAGCGCGCCGTTGCGCCAGTTGCCCGGAATCGAGCCGCGGGAGACGTCGTAGAGCGCTTCCGGGTCGGTCACCCCGTAGGTGGTCACCCCCGTACTCCCGTCGCCGGTCGTCCGGCGCTGTTGCTGTTTGAGCGGCACGACGCTGCTGTCGCCCGCGAGTCGCTCGATGGTCTGGACGTCGCTGTCGGTGATGTAGGTCGGGTCCTTCTGGCCGGTAGCGTACACCTGAAGGTCGCTGCCGATCTCGCCGATGGTGTCGAGCTGGGCCTGCTTGAACGCGACGCCGAACATCCCCAGCGACGCGATGGCGACCACGCCGATGACGATGGCGAGGATGGCGAGCGCGGTCCGCGTGCGGGCCCGCGTGAGGTTTCGCCGGGCGATGAGGAACGTCGGGACGCGCCGCCACAACGGCTCAAGCACGGGCACCACCCTGCGGGTGTTCGGCGTCCTCGCCGGTCACCACCGAGCCGTCGATGAGTTCGACCACGCGGTCGGCGTAGTCGGCCACGTAGTCGTCGTGGGTGACCGTCACGACCGCGACCTCCTCCTCCTCACAGACCGCGCCGAACTCGTCGAGGATGACGTCGCCCGTCTCCCGGTCGAGGTTGCCGGTCGGCTCGTCGGCCAGCAGGAGGTCGGGCTGGTTTATTAGCGACCGCGCGATGGCGACCCGCTGTTTCTGGCCGCCCGACAGCTCGTCGGGGTAGTGGTCGGTCCGGTCGCCCAGCCCCACCCGTTCGAGGAGCTCGGTCGCCCTCCGGGTGGTCTCGTCGGGCTGGCCCGCGAGGAGCCGGGGCACCTCGACGTTCTCGCGCGCGGTCAGCGTGGGCACGAGGAAGAAGCTCTGGAAGACGAACCCGATGGTCTCGCTCCGGCGGTCGGTCCGGTCGGCCTCCGCCATCCCGGAGACGTCCTCGCCGTCGAGCAGGACGGTCCCCGACGTCGGCGTGTCGAGCAGGCCGAGGATGTTCAGCAGGGTGGACTTACCGCTCCCGCTGGGGCCGACGATGGAGACGAACTCCCCGCGGTCGACCGCGAAGTCGATGCCCTCGAGCGCGCGGACCGTCTCGCCCCCGGTCTCGTACTCCCTGACGACGTCGGTACCGGTGATGAGCGCCATGTTACCGTCGGGCCCACCAGACGCTTGCGACGAGCACGAGCGCGACCAGCACGCCGACCAGCGCGAACGGCAGCGAGCCGCCGCCACCGCCGCCGGACCCGGATTCGACCGACCGGGTCGGTGCGGAGCCTGCCTCGGCCATCACGGTCCGGGTCCTGGTCACGCCGTCGACCACGTAGCTCACTTCCAGGGGCACGGTCGTCCGGTTGTTCGACAGCCGGGCGTTCACGTCGAACGAGACGAAGTCGCTGGACTCGACGGTCCCGACGAAGTACTCGGGCTGGGGCTGGACCGCCGCGACGTTCTGGGCGTCGGCGACGCTCACGACGACGCTGTCGACGGCTTCGCCGCCGAGGTTCGCCGCGCTCCCCGAGACGGTGACCGTGTTGCCCTGCCGGTCGGTGCTCACGCCGGTCAGCGAGACGTTGCCGGGGTTCTCGGGCGGAGTCATGTCGGCCTGCACCGTGCGGGTTATCTGTCGTTCGAGCCCTTCGCTGTCGACGTAGACCAGCGTGAGGTTCACCGGATACGTGCCCGACTCGCTCGCGCTGGCTCGATACGAGAACGTCCGTTCGGCACCCGCGTCGAGCGACGAGACGACCCGCCGGTTCTCCCGGATGGTGACGTCGTCGCTCTCGGTCTCCAGCGAGACCTGCCTGACTTGCTTCTCCATGCCGTTCGAGACGGTGACGTTGAGCGCCCGCCACGCGTTCTCGACCGCCGACTCGCTCGTGACCGACAGTTGCGGGTGCTCGCTGGGCTGGGCCGGCGGTCCGAAGTCGGCCCGGAGCAGCCGGGTGAGCTGACGGGGCTCGCCGTCCGCGGTCGTGTACGACAGGGTCACTTCGACCGGGTGAGTGCCGGCCTCCTCCGCGCTGGCGGTGAACGAGAACGAGGTCTCATCGCCGCTGTCGAGTTGCGCGCGAATCTTCGAGTCCTCGTCGACCGAGACGTCGTCGCTCTCGACTTCGAGGGCCAGCTGTCTGACCACGTCGTCGCGACCGTTCGAGACGTTGACCGTCATCGTGCGCGAGTCGAGCGAGACGGCCGACTCGGTGTCGAGAGACAGTTGTGGATGCTCGCCGTTCACGTCCAGCGTGACGGGCTGGACGATGCGCTGGCTGTCGCCGTCGCTCGTCACGAGGACGACGTGGACGTAGAGGTCGTGCGTGCCGGTCTTGTTGAACGTCGATTCGAAGCTGCGGCGGATGGTCTCGCCGGGGTCGACCGTGGTCGGCCCCAGCCGTCGCTCCGAGTGGAGTTCGGAGCCGCTCGCCTCGCCGCTGCGGAGTTCGAGTCGCCTCACGTCGTACCTCGTGTCGGACACTTCGGCGTTCTTGACGGTCGTGCCGATTCGGAACGGCTGTTCTGGTGTCGGGAATGCGGGCGCGTCGACCGCCACCGAGACGAAGTCGTCGTCGGCGACGGCGACGCCCGCACCGGCCGGTGCTACCGTCGCGGCGACGACGAGCGCCACGAGCAGCGGGGGAACGGGGTTTCGAGTCATCGTTTTATCGTTTGTTGGGGGTGTCGTCGGGCGGAGTCGGTACCGCCGCGGCGTCGGGGCCAGTCGGACGGGGACGGGTCCGAAACGGGGTCGGACGCCGCGGCGGCGACGAGCGACCGCGGCTCGTCGGTCCCGAAAGCACATTGCTCTCGGAGAACCGATACGTCATTCGCTTGCCGTTCGTTCGTTTCGGTCGAGACACCTGATAATGATTACGATACGCGAGCGAGTGCAAGCCGACGCTGGCTCCGGCCGGACTCAGCGTGACGCGCCGTCGGTCGACGCCGGGGCCGTCGTCACTCCGACATCACGGTGACGACGGGCTGGTCGGCCCCGAGCAGGACCGACTGGGTGGTCGAACCGAACACCGCCTTGCCGACCGGGGACCGGCGGCGCGCGCCGACGACGACGAACCTGGCGTCGATCTCGTCGGCGACGGCCAGGATGCCGTCGGCCGGGTCGTCGATTCGGCCTCTGGCGGTCACCTCGACCGAATCGTCGAGCGCCCGCTCCACGACGGCCTTCGCTTGCTCGGCGGCCTCCTGCTCGGCCTGCTCGATGGGTTCGGCGTCGACGCTGGCGAGCGACGTACCCTGCCGGTCCCCGAGGAACTCGCCCTGCGGGACGACGTGGAGTGCGACGAGTTCGTCGTCGTACGCACGCGCCATGTCGGCCGCGGTCCGGACGACTTCGTTCGCGTACTCGTTGTCTTCGACGGCTGCGAGGATGGCCATACGTGGAACAGAAACGGGTAACCGATAAAAGTTGAGGGTGAACCGTCGGCCTGCCGAACGAACTACGCTTGCGACCCGAGTAATCGAGGGATTCTCCGAGACGGGGGCTGCCGGGGCGGACGTGACGCGGTGTGGGCCCCGGAGCCAGACGTCGCTCGACCGACAGCGGCGGTGCTGTCGACGTCTTCGACCGCGTCGAGACGAGGCGGACGGGAACTGCCTGCCATCGGACTGTGGGACATCGGCGACAGACGTTGGTACGCGATTGTGTAATCTATACACAAATCTTTTAACCGCAAAGCGCTTACCCGAGCGTGATACTGATGCCCGACTCGATGGCTGAACAACTCCGGCAGGACATGGAGTGCGAGGGCCTTCTAGAGTGTTTCCACGGTCTCAAGCAGCTCGACAAGGACGTCTTTCAGGCGCTCGTCGACGCCGGCGAAGCGCTGACCGTCGACGAGATCGCGGCGGCGGTCGACCGCGAGCGCTCGACCGCGTACCGGGCCGTCCAGCGACTGCTTCAGGCGGGCTTCATCCAGAAAGAGCAGGTCAACTACGACCAGGGCGGCTACTACCACGTCTACAAGCCGACCGACCCGGCGACCATCGCCGACGACATGCAGCGACTGCTCAACGACTGGTACGCCAAGATGGGACAGCTCATCCAGGAGTTCGAGACGAAGTACGAGGACGACGTCACCGCCCAGTCGGTCGAAAGCTGAGCCCACCGGGACGCCCGGAGGCTCCGCCTTTCGTTCGGTCGCCGTCGCTCGGACCGACGTTCGACGAGCAATATTGTGTGCTTTCTTCAACTCACTCGCTACTGCTCGCGCCCGAGCGGAGCGGACAGCCCGAGCGACTCGGCACGGCGACGGGCCCGTTCGAACCTCGACACCGACGACGCAATCGGAATCCCGACCGCTGGGCCGGCTCGCGTCCGCGCTCCTGGGACGCCGTCGCGTTCAAGCGCGCGCACCGCGTACAGCAAGTCGCGCTCGAACGCGTGGAGCTGCGCGAACGTACGTGAGGCGGCCTCGCTCATGCGCGAGTCACCTCGGTTCGGTTGGTGCATCCGTGGCCGGCGCTTTCGACGGATTGCACTTAAAGAAGGCTCGATAGTGAGGTGAAACTGAAACTGGACAGCTTGCTAGCGAGCGTTGTTCGAAGTCGATGCGCGTCGTCGTGCGGGAGTTTCAAGTCCCGTCGTAGCGATTGCGTACATGGCTTCCGTAGCGTGGTTACGAGGCTCACGCGGACCCGATGTCTCCAGCATCGGGGTCCGCATTTCTGTGGACCTATCGGGGAGCGACGGGTCCGCGATTTGCTTCCGTGATAGCGACATGTTTACCCGTACGTAATAAATTTATTCACTATATAGTGACTTTTAAATCACTCTTTAGTGCTTGACGCAAGTCGGGAGGGGGTAACTCGTCGATTACAAAAATTGATAGACCATCGATTGGTGGATCGAGTTGAACGGGGGAAGTACGAGATTACCGAAGAAGGGTCGAAGTATCTCGCTGGCGAACTTGACGCGAGCTGGAAGCCGACGAAGAATAGGCCGTTTCTGCTACGGAAAAATCCAAGTCGGACTCATGCTAGTCCATCGATAGAACTGATGATAGACTTAACCGACTTACAGGAGGACATTCTTACGCTCGCAATCAAACACCCCGACATGACGAATGGGGAGATCGCCGATGTACTCAACTGCTCCGAGGAATACGTTGGTGAGGTCCGCCGTGACTACGAACACGCGGTGGATGAAAGCAAAGTTGATAACGAACTGAATACTATTCGAAGGAACGCCCGCGACGTGAATATGGGGAATGGCGGAATTTTGGATGCTCTTATCCTCAAACCGCTTGTCCTGACTCTCACCTTCTCTTTTTGGGCATTGGAAACCTCATTTGAGGAGTCTTTCTGGTTGCTGGAAAAGGGAGTTGGTCTGATGTTCTGGCTTATCGAACTTCCATTTCGATTACTTGATGTAATTACAGGACCAGACAATAAGTAACTTTCAGGTACTATCGTCGAGAGGACTTTTAACTAAGGTGTTGAATAAGGAAAGATATTTCATACAGAGAAAGGTTGGGAGAATCTCACTGGCGGTCTAGATGTAAGTGAATCCCAAGAATCCGATTTGTGAAACGAAAGTAGCTGGACTAAGTTTGAGACGGTGAGTTTCTCCCCCACCGCTGGACAATGTATTTCACAATAAAATCCCAAAGGGTCCCAATTATGAAAATACTGATGATGATTATACTCATTCGGGAAAACTGGAATGGACTTCTAAGCAAACTAGAAACGATGACTGCGGTACTTCCTGCTATTATCCATCTGTTTGCCTGTATCATAGAATCCTTTAGCTCGTTATTTCCATTGGAACCCCCAGATCCTCCGTTCTCATCACTATTAAACGGTTCATGACCAAGTTTCCTTAGCGTCTCGTCTCTTAACCTCCTAAACTCTGGAGCCAATCCAGAAATCAAACCCTCTAGTGCCTCTTTTTTAGTATTCTCTTCACCACTCAGTTCATCTCTTTCCTCAAGTTCATCAACCTTCGAAATCATGTATTTGAGTTTGTATGCGTGAGAATAAAACTCTATTAATTGTTCCGACACACTTGGTTTTAATAAACCAATATTAGAAGCATTATCCTCATAAATCGAAGTGGAAATCGTAGAGTCTATCGCTTTGGTGGGAATCTCCGAGTCTTCATCATCTAAATCCTCAAAAAAGTCATACATATATTGTATCTCGGAAGCTATAGCTCTCTTTAACCGGGTTTTCTCTCTGCGCGTTCTCCGATAATCGTGAATCCATGTCCCTCCAAACCCAAATATCGCTCCCGTTATTGCACCTAGAATGCCACCGGTAACTGAGGGGGATAGTGATTCAAACATATATTGTTCTTAGGTACCGCTAATCGGCCGCCGCTTCTTCTTCCAAACTCTCTACTCGATTCATGAGGCGTTCATCACCGGTCTTTTCGGCCTTCTCCTTGAACACATCGAGGAACTGGTCGAAGGTGTTCTCGGCGATCTGCTGCATTCGTTCGTAGGTACGCCCGTAGATGTCGTCCCTTTCGAGACGCCTAGCTTTTCGCTCGGCCGCGTCGGAGATTTCTCCACCAATCACGTATCCGCTCACGGAACGATAGATGTCGTCTTGCTCCACGACGTAGTTACGTAGGTGGTCCACGTACATCTCGAGGTTTTCCAGATGTCGACGTTCGATAGTATCGTTTGGCCTGAGGATTTCGACAACATTCAGGTTTTCACCGTAGCCCAAGCAAAGAACTTTAAGACGGTCGTTAGGATTGTCGTGCACGTTTTCTGACGGGAACTGGTGGCTCACTTCTTCCCTATATTCGGGTTCATCGTCAACGTAGTCCCACCTCGGCTCAAGGACCCACGGATTCTCTGAGATGAACCTGTGAACCTGCTGGTCGTCCCTCGCATCCGACTCAATTAAGTCCCGGAATTTCGAGATTGTCTCGAGACGCCCTCGAGCAACCTGCATCAATTCGAGAGCATCGATGACCTCCCACCGGTCGAAGAGATCGAACACTGCATCCGTATTCGACACTTCGACCTCCTTCATATCCGTGAGAAAGTCCGTAAAGAGTTCTTGTTGGGCGCTCTCGGCTACTTTTTCGATGAATTCGTCCTTTTCCCCCGAGTTAAAATCACGATGTTCAGAGGCTTTCCCGATGAATTCATCTATTTCTTGTTGCTTGTCATCCGGGAGTCCCGTAATCCTTTCATCGTAACTTTCTGTTTCCTTAGCTTCACGAGCCTGTTCTTCCCTACGCTTGTCGCCACCCTCGTCGGCGACATCCACAATCTCATCCCGAATCCACTCACGTAGCTGTGTAGCTGGTTCTTTACCCCAAGCTAGGCTACTCCGATCAGTAGAAATCAAATCAAGGTCGGCCTTATCTATGAAATCCGCATGAATCTCTCCAACTACGTACTCAAGATCGAATTGACCAGAGCTCGATGAAGTGACTCCAAGGAAGGTTGGTTCCTGCACCAATTTTCCTCGAGCCATGACCGCAACTCCTTTTTGTTCATCATCACTGACGGGGTCTTCCATGGTCCCAATCCAACCTTTTACTTCATACTCATTGCCCTGCGTATCTTCTATAGACTCACTGTATTCCCGAATATAGTTACACTTCCTTTTGATTCCTCTATCAGTGGGTTCCACCCTTTCTTCGTTCACCCGTACAACGAAATCTTCATCAAGGACGGAGAATCTACGAGCAAGCCGTTCTTTTATATAACGAAGAGTGGGTTGTCTTTCTCGGTCAAGATCGGTTAGAGTTACATCAGTACCGTTGTCCTTCTCACCGTCAGTCCCCCAGTCTGTCACTTCTGGGTCGTATGTACTGGTATCCGCGGGGTTCTCTTCGTTCCCTTCTTCCTTCATCTGGTCGTAGTCGAGCTCAAATTCCACGTACTGGCCGTCTTTGTACGTCGTTATAACAACTTTCCCGGCTACACCAAAGCCAGCGAGTTTTCCAATCCCCTTACGGCCCATAACCGGTCTTTCCATGCCACGAATTTCGACGACATCCCTATTCTCATCGTCGCGTCGGTTCCGTCCAACCACGAGGAACTTGTCTTCGACCTCGTCATATGACATTCCGATTCCGTTGTCGGAAACAGTAATCTCGTAATCCTCGCTCATCGACTCCTCTGTCGGCACAGAAATATCAACCTCTGTCGCTCCAGCGTCCCAGGCGTTGGCGACATATTCTGAGATGACTGCCGGAAGGCTCGTGTACATCTTTAGCCCGAGATGCTGGAGAATATTCATGTCCAGCGTCATTGTCAAATCGGGCTCTTCGATTTCGTTGTTCGTGGGGTTAGTTTCTGAGTCGCTCATTGTTATTGGGTACGGCTTTGATTAACCTCGTCTTGGAGCTGGTCTATCTTTTCAAGGGTGTCCTGGTCCTCGGAGACACGGAAATAAGGTTTCACTGCGCTGAGCAGTTCCTGATTAACTTGAACGGTCCGTTCTAACGCTTTAGAGTATGTACTTGCGGTAATTCCAAAATCACGGTTCCTTCCTAGTCTTCGCTCGATATTACCAAGCTCTCCGCCATAGATACATCCATTCGGATTATCATCCGTTGCTGAGGACAATTTGGCTACTGAGTCAACACATGCTTCAAGGAACGAAAATTCTTGATGGCCTACTTGATTCGTAGGCGCGAGAAGCACCGATACAAATATACTCCCTTCATTTGAGAAGCACAGTATCTCGAAATCAGATGGTGTTACCCTCCCCCCATCAGCAGAATGGATGATTTCATCAGTTACGCCCTCTAGTCGCTCTACGTCATACCAGTTCTGGTCTATCACCTGAGGATACTCCTGAAACACATCGATGGGAATTTCTCCATCCGAATCGAAAATTGTCTGCCTAAGCCTATCAAGACAGTTAATTTGTTGTAGTCCGACTTCCGTATTCTGTATCATTCCAACAGCATCGATGAGGTCCTTTTCTCGGAAGATACGAGCTGACGCCTCAATAGGCCTCTTTCTCAAATACTGTTTGCGAGGCTCTTCTACCGGCGAAAACACCTCTTCGGCGTCCAAATTGATACTTTCGATAGAGGGAGCATATTCATCAAGTATCTCTTCTGCTTCCTGCGCTTCGACGAAGCCAGCCAACATGGCACCATCAATGAGTTTTACGTTTTTATCTCTGGCAAACTCATAAGCTCCTCTAGTGAATGCGGCGGAAGTCGCTAATATGACGATATCTGTATCGATATCACTACGGTCAATCGAAGAGTATTGTTGTACCTCTGGTCGCCCAACCTTGTTCCCTGGGTCAGGTCGTTTGGCTTGTATTGATGCCTTTTCCTGGTAGAGTGTGTTTTTGTGAGCGATAACGTCAACCCCGCCATCGGCTGAGTCCTGAGTCACCTCAGTATCCCATCCGGCGAGCTCAAAGATCTCCGCTACAAAGTCCTCAAATTCGTAGCGGTCAATCTCTTGGAGACGAGTGATGGTTTCACCCCGCTCCTGAGCCTTACTCATCAGCCTGGATGATAGACACCATGGGGTATTAAATGTACCACAGTCAATATTGGACTGAAATAGACTGTGTACCTTGATAAACATGAGATTAGAACAAATTGACATTAAAGTTGGAGAGCGCCTCTCACAAGCAGATTTCAAAGAAGTATTTGATCAAGGGGTTACCGGCAAAGGAATCGAAATAAGATACGACGAGAAAGGACAGAAATACATCTGGCTCTTTGCGAAGGAGGAGGGCAGGTATAATGATGATCTTGGTACTGAGCAGTTCCGCTTCACTGGTGAGGATCCACAAGGTCACGGCGTTGAAGACCCAAAAGAGGAAAATCAAGAACTGAAGCGGGGGAATGAGGCTCTCCGTAATGCCATTGATACGCCCGTGCCAATTTTCTTATTTTATCAATCAGTTGCTAGGGAAGGGTGGGAATATCGAGGGATGGTTGAAGTAATCAGTTTTGAATATAAATCAGATAACGGACGATACATATACGAGTTCCTGCTGGAACCAGTTGAGGGTGACTCTGAAATTCCTTCTCCCCTTCAGGTAGACAATTCTGAACAATCAACTGATACTAAAGAGCCCCCTCAAACCCAATCTACAGTAAGCCGTATCGTTAGAAACACGGCACTCGTGAAAGAACTCAAAGGGCAATATGAATATACTTGCCAAGTTTGTGGTGATCAGCGGCGAAGGAACAATGGGGAACCATATGCAGAGGGTCATCATATTAGACCACTTGGCAAACCACACAACGGAGCGGATAAAAAGTCCAATATCCTAGTTCTCTGTCCAAACCACCACGCTGACTTTGATTTTGGCCGAATCAGGATTGACCCACAAACATTCAAAATCAACCATGCGTATGAATCAAAAGTGGATGGTACCGAACTACGGAGAAAGAAAGAACATGATATAGATGAAAGATGCGTCAGGTATCATAATGAGGGTATCGTTCAATTCTAAACCAAAGCCCAGACTGCCGATTCTTGTACAGTCTAAATAGCCGGGAGAGATAATCACAAAAGTCTATTACTTTCGTTCCGGTTCGGTGAGTTTTATAACCCTGGGTCCGGAGGACCTTCTTATGAGCATCCGCGCTGTCGATATATTCTGTGGGGCAGGGGGTCTTACTTATGGTCTTCAAGAGGCTGGTATAGACGTACAAGCAGGATTTGATATAGAACCTGAGTGCAGGCATCCGTATGTGGAAAACAACGCTGATGTAGAGTTTATAGAATCCGATATTGCGGCAGATGTATCCGTTGAAGATATCGAACCGTATCTTTCAGCCGGCGAAGCAGATCATACTCTGATTGCTGGCTGCGCGCCCTGCCAACCATATTCTAAGATGAGCAATGGGAACAAGAACAGTGCAGATAACCATGAGAAGTGGGGACTAATGGAGGAATTCTCGGACTTAATCGCTGGTGTTGAACCTGATTTGGTTACTATGGAAAATGTCCCACAGGTTCGAAAACATGAGCCCTATGAGAATTTTCAATCTCGTCTAAAGGAACTCGGCTATATGATTTGGGATGGGGTTGTGGACTGCCCGAAATATGGAGTTCCACAACAGAGGAAGAGACTGGTTCTACTGGCCTCCAAGCACGGCCATATTGAACTTCAGGATCCTACCCATGACCCAGATGAGGTGACGGTGAAATCAGAACTCGAACGATATGACCTTGCGAAACTTGAGGAAGGGGAAACATCCGACGACGACTTTCTCCATACCGCTCGAGGGCTCTCGGAAAAGAATATCAAACGAATTCGAAATTCCGAACCAGGCGGAACGTGGGAAGACTGGCCCGAAGATCTTAGATTGAACTGTCACACCAAAGATAGTGGCCGAAAATACACGGCTTCGTATGGTCGAATGAAGTGGAAGGACCCTGCACCAACTATTACCACTAGGTTCTTCAATTATGGTAGTGGCAGATTCGGTCATCCTGAAGAGGATCGAGCCATTACTGTTCGAGAAGGGGCAATCCTTCAAACGTTCCCGAAGGATTACTCATTCGTCTCCTCGGAAGACGATCTGAGCGTACAATCTATGGGGAAGCTGATAGGCAATGCCGTTCCTGTTCGACTCGCAAAGGCGATTGGAGAAACCCTTGTTCAACACGTTGAAAACGAGGGGCCTCAAAAAAGACTTCAAACAGCAACACAAGATTAGTAACCCATCTACCATCACCCCTCATAACCGACTCTTTGTTTTGCTCAAGTTTCAGAAGTTCATCACCAGATGCTCCCGCGTCTGCTTCGCACTCCCGCTCTTCCCGTTCCCATGAAGTTCCGCTCACCACGACCCACAACCCGATACTCCGCCAGCCCGTCCGGTAGCTCCGCGTACGACACCACCCAGTCCGCCTCCAACTCACCCAGCGCCTCGACGAACGCCGAGTGCTCGATTGCCGAGACGGGATAGTACCCCTGCCCACGTACGGCGGGCCGCAGTAGAACACCGTCTCCGGGCCGTCGTACTTCTCGAACACCTCGCTCCACTCCAGATTCTCCAGCACGACGTCGTCGAACCGCGCGGCGAACTCCTCCAGCCGGTCGATCTTGTTCGCGTACCCCTGCGCCTGATTGTTCACCTTGCTCGTCACGAACCCGCTGTTCGACGCGTACTTGCCGCCCCACTGGGCGTACCGCAGGTAGAAGAACTGCCCGGCGCGCTCGACCGAGTCGCTCGGCCGGTAGCCGTTGTAGAACGCCTCGACCCACTCCGAATGCACCGCCCGCGAGTACGGAACCGTCTCCAGCCACTCGACCAGCTCGTCGGGGCGCTCGCGCAGCACCTCAAAGAACTGCACGAGGTCGCCGTCGCGGTCGTTGTACACCTCCCCGCTACTCGCCTCGGGGTCCTCGTTCACCAGGACGCCCGCCGCGCCGCCGAACACCCCCACGAAGCACGTATGCTCCGGGACGTACTCCAGAATCCACGACGCCAGCCGGGACTTCCCGCCGGGGAACGGGAACACCGCGTCAGGCACACCGCGTCACCTCGGGCTGTCCGCTACGTCTCTGGTCGACCGTCGTCCGGGGTCGGATACTCACCATACGATGCTCGACGCGACCGGCGACGGTATGAAAGTCGCTCGATAGTAGGCCGGAAGTGAAAGTAAACGAGGGCTCGGACGTCGGTCAGGATTTCAGCACGATCTCCTCGCGCGGCACCGTCTCGCCGGTCTTCTGGTCGTACAGCTCCCAGAACTCGGGGTCGACGTCGAGTTGGTTCGCGCAGGCTCGACGCCACATGTGGTTGAATCTTCGCGTCGCGGCATCCCTGAGACCACTTCCGGAACTTCCGGAAACCAGCCTCTTCCTTTAAGTCCCAGTAGCCGGATACCGCAACCAATGATTACCGATGCTCGCGTCCTCCGGACCGGCTTCGTCCCGCGAGAAGTCGAGCATCGCGACGCCGAGGTCACCCACCTCACCGAGATCCTCAAGCCCCTGATCGACGGCGACCCCGCCGACACCACCCTCCTGCTCGGCCCCTCCGGCGCTGGCAAGACCTGCCTCGCCAAATATACCGCCGAACAACTCCGCCAGGAGGTCCTCGACGTCGAGTACCAGTACGTCAACTGCTGGCAGAACTTCACCGAGTATCGCGCCCTCTACCGCCTCCTCGACGGCCTTGGCACCACCGTCGACATCCACCGCCAGTCGACGCCCCGCGACGAACTCTACGAGCGTCTCCGAAACTACGACGGCCCGCCCTGCGTCGTCATCCTCGACGAGGCCGACCAACTGGAAGACAAAAGCTTGCTCTACCACCTGCACGAACTCCCGCAGTTCTCGATGCTCCTCATCGCCAACCGCGAGCGCGAGCTGTTCGCGAGTGCCGACGAACGCCTCACCAGCCGCCTCACTGGGAGCGAGCGCGTGCGCTTCGACCGCTACAGTGCCGACGAACTCGTCTCCATCATGGACGCCCGCGTCAAGTGGGGCCTCGAGGAGGGCGTCATCTCCCAGGACCAGCTCGCCACCATCGCCGACGCCGCCGCCGGGGACGCCCGAGTCGCGCTCAGCATCCTGCGGACTGCCGCCCGGCAGGCCCACCAGAACTACGCCGACGAGATCGCCGACGAGGCCATCGAGACCTCGATGCCGGAGGCCCGCGCCGAGCGCCACGAGAAGGACGTCGAGACGCTGACGCCCCACCAGCGAACCCTCTACGAAATCATCGAGGAACACGAGGAGATCTCGCCGAGCGACCTCTACGAGGAGTACAAGGAGCGAATCGACGACCCGAAGACCGACCGGACGGTCCGCAACTACCTCTCGAAGATGGACCAGTACGACGTCATCGAGGCAGCGGGGGCGAGCCGGAATCGAACGTACCGCTCGGTTTCGGAAACATTCGGAAACCTCGAAGAACGGTAGGTACCGCGCCGCCACTCCTTGATTCGTGGCGGTTACGCATGTCCCGGAACTTCCGGAAGGCGCGCGGCGTCGCTTATCCGAAGACCCCACGTATCAGTGCGTATGCGACCGACTCGACAGAACGATGGGCCACCGGAACTCCCCGAGTTAGAAGCCGGCGTCCGTCTCCTCGACGTGGAAGGCGACGAACGGGCCACTGGACCGCTCCACTCGCTCGTCCTCGACCACCTCCTCATGAACGACGGCTCGGCGATGTGGGTGGACGCCGGCGGTCACGCGGTCTCTCAATCGCTCGCGTCACTCGCGCCCAGCACGCGCGTCCTCGACCGCATCCACGTCGCCCGTGGGTTTACTGCGAATCAGCACTACGAGCTCGTCCGGCGACTCCCGGACCAATTCGACGAGGACACGTCGCTGGTCGTCTGTCCGGCCTTCGACCACCTGTACCGCGACGCGGAAGCCTACGCCGACGAGGGCCAGGACCACATGCTCCGGGCGCTGGCAACCGTCACCCGGCTCACCAACGAGTACGACGTCCCGGCCGTCTTCACCCGCTCGAAGCGAGACTCGTTCGCGGACCCGCTGGAAGCCGCCGCGAAGGAGACGCTCCGGTGCGAACAAACGAAGTTCGGCCCACGGTTCGTCGGCGAGGAGTTCGAGACGCTCGTCTACCCGATGGAGAACGGCTGGGTCCAGACGACCCTCGCCTTCTGGAAGCGCGTCCTCCAGGCCCGCGTGTCGGCCGAGAACGCTGCAACCACTCCGACGCCGGAGGTGACCACGAATGGGGCGTACTAACCCGACGTTCCGCGACGTCCTCCGGTCGCTCGAAGGCAACTGGCAGGACTACCGCCGCGCCCTTCGGCGACCCGATCAGGACCGCTTCGACCAGCTCTGGGAGGAGGCCCGCCAGTACGCCGACGCGGGCGGCTACCTCAACCACCAGAACCCGATGGTGGTCGTACTGTTCTCGATGGTCCTCGCTCACGAGCAGCGCATCCAAGATCTCGAAGCGGAACTGGAAGCCGAACAGTCCACCGCTCCCGACGCCGGTGACAGCGACGACTCGACCGAATAGGAGGGACGATGCCCTTCAAAATCGACTTCTTCGACGGCGAGGTCGTCGAGTGGTCGCTGACCGACGACGGTGCGACGAGCGAGCGCGTCCTCGACTACACGCCCACCTTCTACGTCGGCCTCGGCGAAGGTGACGCCGAGTCCCTCTCGAATGCACAGAACGTCCTCGAGCAGTTCCCGGCGGTCGCCCGAACGCGATTCGAGGAGTGGCGACCTGGATTCCGGCACGACGCCGAGCAGGTACTCCGGGTCGACTGTACCCACGTCGACGAAGTCAGGCAACTCGCCGGCTGGATTCGCGAGTGGGGCGACCCCGGCGAGTATCGGTGTTTCAACGTGGACTTCTCGCAGGAGTTCCGCTACTGCCTCGAACGGGACCGCTCGCCGACTCCCAGGACGGAACTCACTACGCTCTCCATCGAAGGACGCGCTCACGAGTTCGGCGACTGCGAACTGCCCCCACTGACTGTGGGGGGCGAGCAGGTGGGCCGGTCGCCGAGCGTCGCACTCACGCGCATCGAGGAACTCGTGGACCGGGCGGACCCGGACGTACTCATCGTCGATTCCGCCCAACTGCTCGCCGAGTTGCACGCCCTCGCGGACCGACTCGGCTACGACCTCCAACTCGGCCGACGGTCGGGGTTCCAGCAACTCGCCAGGGAATCGACGTATACGAGCTACGGTCGGGTCGGTCACTCGCCCGCGCGGTACAACGTTCCCGGCCGCGTGCTCCTCGACCGCTCGAACACGTTCTTCTACCGGGAGACCAACATCGCTGGTTGCGTCGACCTCGTCCGCCGGTCGGGCAAACCCCTCCAGGAACTCTCCTGGGCGTCCATCGGTAACGTCTTGACCGCCATCCAGATTCGGGAAGCCCTCTCCAGAAACGTGCTCGTACCGTGGCGGGCGTGGCGACCGGAGCAGTTCAAGACGATGCGCCAGCTGAACGACGCCGACCGTGGCGGGTTCACGTTTTCCCCCGACGTCGGCGTCCACGAGAACGTCCACGAACTCGACTTCTCGTCGCTGTACCCCAACATCATCTGCAAGTACAACGTCTCCCCCGAGAGGATTCGATGCGACTGTCACGCCGACCGTGAGGACGTCCCGGGACTCGGCTATAGCATCTGCGACGAACGGGGATACCTGCCGGACGTCCTCCAGCCCCTCGTCGACGACCGCGACGCAATCAAAGCCGAAATCGCCGAGACGGACGACCCCGAGCGACTCGCGGAACTGGAGGGTCGGTCGGGGGCAATCAAGTGGATTCTCGTCTCCTGCTTCGGATATCAGGGGTTCTCGAACGCGAAGTTCGGTCGTATCGAGTGCCACGAGGCCATCAACGCCTTCGCGCGGGAGATTCTGCTCGACGCCAAGGGCGTCCTGGAGGCCGGCGGCTGGAAGGTCGTCCACGGTATCGTCGACAGTATCTGGGTCACCGCCCGGGACGGGTCCGAACAGGAACCGCTCGATGCAGTCGCATCCCAGATCACCGACGATGCTGGGATTCGGCTCGAACACGAGGCGACGTACGACTGGTCGGCGTTCGTTCCACAGCGGAACTCGGACGCTGGCGCGCTGACGAAGTATTTCGGGTCGCTGGCTGACGCGGACGAGTACAAGTACCGGGGAATCGAGTGCCGCCAGCACAGCACACCACCGTTCATCGCCGACGTGCAGGAGTCGCTCGTCGAGACGTTCGACGAGTACCGTTCGGCGGAAGCGGTGTGCGACCGCTTACAACAGGAGTTGCGCCGCCTCCGAACCGGTGACGTTCCTCCGGAGGCGTTAGTGATCGAGCAGCAGACCTCGAAGCACGCCGAGGAGTACGCCCGTTCGACGCGTACAGTAGCCGCCCTACGGCGCGCGAGCGATAGTGGCCGGGGTCTCTCACCGGGACAGCGGGTCAACTACGTGGTCGTCGACGACTCGAAGCAGTCGCGCGACCGCGTCCAGTTGGCCAGTGACGCGACGGACTACGACGTGGACTTCTACGCAGAACGACTGTTCCGGGCGGCCGAAAGCGTCCTTTCTCCGCTCGGGTGGCGACAGTCCGATATTGCGGAGTATCTCGCCGATCGGACCGACGCGAGTTTAGCGTCCTACGCCGATACATAGGGATGAGTCGATTCCTTCGAGAGTCGCTACGAAAGCTGTCTCGCTACGCGTTGCGGTCGAGCCACTCGCAGAAGGCGTCGAAGTCCTGCGCGCCGGCGCTGTCGGCGATGTCTCGGAGCGTCCCGGTCCGGAGTTCGTCGTGCAGCGGGACCGTCACCTGCCGACGGTCGGCCTCGTTCGTCGGATGTTCGTAGTACAGTTGAGCGTGGTCGCCGGTCGTCCGCCGCCACTCGAACCCGCCAGCGTTCACCAGCACCTTGACGACCTCTCGCCCGGAGAACGTGCGTCGGCTCATCCTACTCCAGGACGTCCGGCGGCTCCTCGTCGCCGGTCGCGTTCGTCGCGGGGTCGATGCCCAGCTCCCGGAGTTCCTCGTCGGTCGGTTCGCGCCCGATCTCGTCGTGGTGGAGCGCGACGGCCTCGTCAAGGTTCTCCAGCGCGGCCGCACGCGATTGGGCTTGGGTCGTGACGCCCGTATCGACGTCCTTCGCGATCCACCAGCCGTCCTCGCGCCACAGGCGAATCTCCTCGTCGTGGGCGTTTCCGTCTCGGGTGGAACTGGCCATTATAGTCGTAGTTACGGGATGATCGGGATAAGCGTTCGGCCGAGCCACGAGCTCAGCCAAACTCCTTTCACCGCGTTACCTGTACCCCGCGATGATGGTGAGCACACCACGCGACGACGGGAGGCCGATGGCGTTCGGTTCGTCCACGAGGACGACGGCTCCATCACTCGGATCGCTCGCACGGTCCGCACAGGCGTCGGTCTGGCCAGAAGCATCAACAGGAGCGCCGGAACTCACGCCTTCTGGCCTCCGGGAACGTCGGCGGTCTGTTCGGCCGGATGGGGAGCGCGACGCCCGCCTCGACATCGGAGAGTTCGCTCGCCCGGACGAACCCGCTCACCCCGGCTCACCCCCATGGCGACCGGGCGAGGTCTCGGGGTCGGGAATCTCGACGTCGACGCCGACAGCGCTGCCGTGCGAGAGACGAGCGCAGGTGTCGCACTCCGAGCAGCGGTGCGCGCGGTCGTGGTCGTCGCCGAAGACGCGTCGGAACTCGTCGGTGACGAACGTCCCGCAGTGGTGGCGCTCGCCCTGCTCGGCGGCCGCCGAAACGGTCGTCACGCCGACCACCCCGTTTCGGCTACGAGAATCGACGGACTGCGCGGGGGTGCGGTAGAGAACCGCCCGAGAGTATCAGACTGCGGTCGCTCCCGATTTCGCGGAAGCCGCGAAATCGCGGCTGTCAGTCGTTGAGTCCGTAGAAACGTGTGGGCTGAAGAACGCCCGATTTCGGGATGGGCCAACGCGGGATACGGATTTCGTTCTGCCGATGCGGTCTTAACTCGGGAATCAGTGGTGTCGCGGGTCATGGTCACAGTTCCTCCGGAAGCTGGTCACGTCGACGGCGCATCCGCTGGCGCTTCGATGCCTTGTCGTAGTGCTTCTCAAGAATCCGCTCGCTCACGTCACCACGGTCACTCACGACCTGTCGCGGCGTTCCAGCGTCCCGGTGGGCCGTAATCGACCCCGTGCGAACCGGGTGCGGCGAAAGCGACGACGGGCACTTGCTCGCTCGGTCGTAGTCCGCAGCCTCGCAGGTCTCGGGGTCCTCGCCATGCGGGCAGGTCTCCCCAATCTCGCACGGCCGGGTGACCCGGTAAATCCAGTTCTGGACGGTCGAAAGCGACGGACGCCCCTGCTTCGTCGTAATCAACGGTTTCCGGCCGAACTCGTCGGTCACGTCGTAGCGGTTCGGCCCGCTGATGTAGTCCTCGACGACAGTGGCGACGTGCGGCTGGAGAGACACGTCGCGCTCGCCCGTCCCCTCGTTCTTCAACGGGGTTCCCTCGCCCGGCCGATGCCGAAAGCACACCGCCCGGTCCTCGGCGTCGTAGTCCTCAAGGTCGAGCGCGCGAATCCCGCCGCGTCTGGCCGACGTACGCCACATCAACAGGAGCGCGACGTGTTCCTGCGACGCGTACCGATACTCCCGAAGGAAATCGAGAATCGCCTTCGCGCGGCCCGCGTCGAGCTTGCGGTCGTCGCTCTGGTCCTCGCCCCGCACCGTCGGCAACCGAACCCGCTCCGGTAGCTCCTCGGGAACCGCCTTCAGGTCCACGCACCGTTCTAAGAACTTCCTGAGCGTCGAAACCTGCCCCTGCATCGTCGTCCCGTTGCAGGTGTCTTCCTCGCCGTTGTCCTCGCGCTTGTAGACCCGGTAGGAATGGATGGTCCGGAGGTCCACCTCGTTCATGTTGTGGATGTCCTGCTCCTCCAACCAGTCCACGAACGACTGGATTCGGGTCTTGTGAGTCCTGTACGTCGAATCCGCGAGGTCGTACCGTCGTTCATCGAGGTAGTAGTCGAGCGCGGCGTCGGGCGTGATGGGGTCGAGGTCGTCAGGTCCGCTCATCGGCATCCCCCCGCGTGTTCCGGGCAGACCGGAACCATGTCCGGGTAGTAGTCCTCCTCTCTCGACAGGTCGAATCCGTTGACCTCCGTGGGGTCCCACGTCTGCCCGCAGAAGTGACACACCGCGAACTCGGCGTGCGGGTCAACGAAAGGCGGGCGCTCAGTCACGCCGACCCCTCCCAGCAGCGTCGGGCCGACCGGTGTTTCAGCAGTCCGGCGTACGTCCAGCGGACGGCCCCACAGTCGCAGGTGAACCGGCCGACGAATCGGTCAAGCGTCGTCTGGCGGCTCGCCGTCACGGCGACCACCACCCTTCGAAGACCGTCCGAGCGCATTGCTCGTGTAGGTAGTAGTCGGTCGGCCTGTCGCGGTCGTCCATCCGCTTCTTCGTCGACCGCACGCGACGGTGGTCCTCGTCGAGCGCGACAGGCCGACCACAGACCGCGCAGATGAGCGATTCGACCGTCACGCCGACCCCTCCCGACCGCTCCACAGGTCCGGGTACGGGCCGGCGGGCGTCACCAGTCGCAGGTCCTCCCGCTCGAAGACCTCGCCGGTCGCCTTGTTCCGAAGCTTCGAGAACTCGCCGTCGACGCCGCGCTGGCGCGAACAGGACTGACACCAGAAGTGGTTGTTCGTCGGCTCCCACGTCCGATGACCGCGCGGACACACCCACCGCCATCGGTCAGTCTCGTCTTCGAGACGTATTTCTTCAGACATACAGGTCCGAGCGACGAACGGGTTGGTAAAAGCTCGAATCCTTGCACGCGGTGAAAGTGAAACTGTAACCGCTCGTCGCGTCTGAGCTTGGATTGGTCGAGCGCGCGATACTGCCGGTCGGTCGGGGCTTTCAAGACCCCGCGCGATGTTCTCGTACATGGCTTCCGTAGCCTGTTTACGGAGGCTCACGCGGACCCGCTGCCCTAACAGCGGGGTCCGCTTTTCGAGGGACCCATCGGCGAGCGACGGGTCCGCGATTTGCTCCGTGAGAGCGACATATCAGTGGGGGCACTTAGTACTAGTGTATCAAACGATACGCTATATCGTATTGTTTGCGCTACTATTAAATCAGAACCAATCAAACTAACATCTGGATTTGTATGGTTCCAATCAGATGCGCCGCCCTCGGGTTGAATGGATGACTCGCGCAGACGACATTATTTTGGAGTTCCTGCTGAACGAGGGCAATCGCCCAATCAATGCGAGTCCAGCAGTAGTTCAGGCAAATGTAGACTACCAAATCTCACACGTACGAAATCGGCTTAGAGAACTTCACTCAGCGGGATTAGTCGAATACTACGACGAAAACCGTGGGATATACAGAATTACTGAGAAGGGTCGCGCGTACCTCGCTGGCGAACTCGACGCCGACGACTTAGAAGATTAATCTTTATTTTTCGAGCGCGACAGGTCGAGTTGATGCAATCGACAGCGGAACGCCAGCGAAAGGAAATCAGTTCGCACCTCTCGGCGAACGAGGAGATTCAGGCCGGTTGGACGGGGCCGAGTGAGGTCGTCGTCGTCACGGATTCGCGGGTCGTCTCGATGGAAGACAAGACCGAAGACGGCCGCTCGATGCGAGATATTCGGAGTACGTCGCTCACGGACGGCGCTCGGGGCGTCGAGATTCAGGAATTCGGGTCGAAAGCAGTCGACTGGGTGCAAGCAGGATTCTGGTGTTTGGCGCTTCTTGTCGGGATTTTGGTTTCTGTGCTTGCCTTTGACAGCAGTGGGGCGCAAAGCAGAATCATGCTACTTGTCGGATTGATTGTTATCGTCAGCGCGGGATACCTGATTTATGACACATTCGACACGCCAGACGGAGAGATTCAAGTCGACGTAAAGACCGACGCCGGAACGGATACGTACTGGCTACCGCCGAGTGAGTCCGACGTGGCCGCGTCGGTCTCGGAAGTGGTCGGGAAGAACAGATCGAGATAGCCTATCGCCACTGACTCTCGATACTCGTCCGGTACCGAAGCCCGAGAACGTCGGTGTTACAGCAATCCTTCACCTCCTGCGGCGGATACTCGGTTCGCACGTCTTCGAGGTTCCCGGCACTCTGAATCAGGTGGGTGAGCGCGGCGTCGAGAACGTCGGACATGGGCGGGTCGTCGGCCGGGTCGCTGGCGACGATTTCGCTGGCTCGGTCGAGCTTGCGCTGTCGGTCGTCGGTGAGCTTGAGACTGGTGCGTCGGGTCATAAGTGAGCGTATGTACTGGGGGTCGGTTGGCGTCGTTCTGGGGTCACTGGCTGGCTGTGCGACTTAAACCCCGGCCGGTCGAGCGCGTCGACCGCGCCGGAGCGCGGGGCGGGCCGGGCCGATTCTATGCACCTCGCGCGGCGACCGTGGCCGCGAGGGTGCATAGATTCGGGATGGCCGATACATCTGAGCGCGACCCCATGGGTTCGCGCTCGAACACCCGCTTCTCGGGGTTCGTCGGTCACTGGAACACCTCGGACAGGTCCGCGAGGCCGTCGTCGGTCACCTCGCGCACGAGGTACGAACCCTCGCCGACGCGGGAGAGATGGACTTGCTTCCCGTCGGGTACCTCACCGTCTTCGGTGAGAACCCCGTCCATGTCGAGTTCGTCCTTGTCGAGCGCGACGACTGGCGTTCCGTCGTGGTCACGGAGTTTTCGGAACATCGCGTCCGGCGCGGCCACCCGCCGGAACTTAACTGTTCGTGATGGGTTACCGGCAAGCTACTGTCGCTATACTTTTCCTGAAATTTAAGAGCCGGCGGGTGGCCGCCCCGCTCGCAATGTCGATAGGACACCGTGCTGGCGAAATCGACCTGACCGACTACCTCCTCGGTCTGTCGTACCTCGTCAGCGTGATTGGCGCAACGCAAATCGGCCAAGTCAGCCTCTACGAACACGGAATGGGCGACGCCCTGTGGTCCGGCGACGGCGTGACCATCACGGTCGGGTTCGTCATCGGACTCGTCTCGTTCGCTGGCGCGTGGGCGACGAACCAAGTCCCGCTCGGCGAGCTGGACGAGGTGGAGACGGCGGCGGCCATCGGCGTCGTCGTCATCTTCGTCGCGGTGTCGCTCATCCCGCCGGTCCGCGAAGCGGTGACTGGTTCCCAGGTCTGGGGGTCGGTCGCGGCCGTCCTGAGCATCGCTGGCTACACGCTCATCGCGTGGAAGTAACGTAGCGGATTCCCTTTCAGCAACCCATGACAACCGAGTTTTCCGCAGATTCGGACGAACAGTACGCGAACCACACGGACGGGCGAATCCTGCTCGTCGGGATGGACGACGAGACGGCCGAGGGCGTCCGCGAGGTGCTTGAGAACGGCGGCGTCCGAACGGAGGTGGTCGAGCGTGTCTAAGGCCGTGGTCCGGGTCGCGCTCGTCGCGCTGCTCGTCGTCTCGGCGGGCATCCCGGCCGGCGCTGGAACGGCGGTCGCCGCCGAGAAAGGCAACTGCTCGAATCTCGACGACTTCGTGATGTTCCTGACGCTCGGCGCGGTCAACGCCGAGGACTGTTCTCGGGCGGCCTACGTCGACGATGCGATTCAGGATATGAAAGAATCCGATGCATCACAGGAGAAAGTAGACATCTACTCTGCCGGTACAGGGCTTCAAGCAGGGTCTGAAGCGTGGAGTGCTCCGTTTGACAATTACCTTAACGATACGGAATCTGTCGCGTGGATGAAAGTTGAAACTGCTGTTGCAGAGGCCTATCAAGACGGGGCTTCGCAAGCCGAGGCCGAGGCCGAGGCACGCAAAGCGATTGCTGATTATTACGCTGTGAAACAAATCAATCTCATCGAGCAGTGGAACACGACGATGAAGCAGATAATGACGCTTGAAGGGCAGTCGGAGATGGAAGACGGGATTTCCTCCGATTTTGTTTCTATCGAGCAAGCTGGGAATGAATCGACGTGGGGCGGGGATGAGCCAAATAAATTCCATGAAACTTCTGATTTCTATAATCGTGATGCCGTGTCTACGTTAGAACTCGTTAATGGTAGTCATAGGGATCATTATTATCTAACCCATGATGCAGCTTATGACGATAATAGTTGGATGCGTTTAGACGGAGGTGACGGCTGGAAAAATGGGGATGTCGTTGAGGTTTGGGTTACCATCGAGGCTCCAAACCAGAACTTCGAGGCTGAGAACGTGACGGCAGCTAGTGGGTTAACGGACCGCTGGAACCGAATCGAGACGATGAACGACCAGCTTCAAACAGAAGCTGAGAATTTCGTCGCAGCAACCTACTCTGATTTCGAGAGCGGCCAGATAAACGCCTCTGACGTTGTTTCCGCCAATACTGCTATGTTCGAGTACGGGGTTCGCGGCGCGAATGAGAGCGAAGGACTCTATCAAAGCACGGCCGCGCTCTCCCTGATGGGCTACCAGACACCGAACATGTCGACTGCCGGCACGATGACGGTTCGGTACCAGAACCAGAACTACACGGGTCTCGTGCTTGCTGAAAACGCCCCGAACGGGTCGTGGGAAACGGGCGTCCAGTACGATACGGCGAACATCGAGGGGCCGGTCTTCATGGCAACGGCCAACAGTTCGAAAATCGACTTCGCCGAGGGAGAGACCTTCACGATTCTGTCGATGACGGCAAAGGACGGCTCCGAGGTCGAGACGCAGGAAACGACCCAGTACAACTACCGGACGGCGAACACCAACGAACTGCTCAAGAAACAGCAGGAGCTACTCGAACTCCGGCAGGAAATCGAGAACCGCGAACCCGACTCCGGCGGAGGCGGTGGCTTCGGGGATGGAAGCGTTCCGATGTGGGTCGGCGCGGCACTCGCTGGCGGGGTCGTCCTGCTCGTCGTCCTACGGGAGTAACCATGCTCGGAACGCGCACCTTCGCGGTCATGGTCATCGCGCTGCTGCTGGTTCCGGTCGCGGGAGCCGCGACGACCACCTCGGCCGGGACCAACGCGACGACCACGACGACCGCGAACGCAACGGCGGCCACGACCTCGGAATCGGTCGGCGTCGCGTCCTCGAACGTCACCCACGAACTGAGCGACGTGACGAAGATTACGCGCTGGCGCTACGAGGACGGGCAGTTCCACATCACGCTACAGATGGACCTCCCGTACGAGGTTGAGGTCACCGACAACGGCGCGCTCGTCTCCCAGCTTCGTGACGGCGAGGGTGCGCGCGTCGTCGACGTCGACGCCGAGAGTCAGACGTTCAATCCGGGCGCGGGAACGACCACGATTCGCGTCGACGCCGAGACCGTCGACGGGAGCGCGGCCGTGAAAGTCTCATCACCGGGCGGGACCGCCCTGCTTCGGACCGGCTCGGTGGGCGTCGGCAGTCCCTTCGCGGGCGACTCCACGACCGTCGGATGGGTCGGCGGCGCGAGCATCGCGGTCCTGATGGCGCTGCTCGCGGCCGGATACGAGATGTGGGCCGAGCGGAGTGAACCGAAGGTGGCGAACCGATGAAGCCGACCTTCTCGAGCTGGCGCGACCGGGTGACGTTCATCGTCGCCGAAGCCCAGCTGCTCGTCGCGGCGTCCATCGTCGCGGTCGGATTCGCGCTATGGTGGTTCGACCCGTCGATTCCGCAATTCCCGACGTGGGTGACCGATTACCTCGTGGCGCTGATGATGCTCGGCCCGCCGCTGTTCCTCGTGTTCATCAAGTTCGTCCGGTGGGTTCGGGTTCGCAACTGGGTCGAGGTTCATCACGTCAACGCGGCCGAGGACGTGCTGGAAAAGCACCTCGTGCCGCCCGAGACGTGGAAGGACAAGACCGTCGAGGGTGCGGACCCGTGGCCGGTCAACGACGGGAGCGCGTGGGCGGTCAGACAGTACGAGTACCACGAGGAGACCGGGGACCTCGTGGTCGAAGGCGTGTGGCTCTCGGCGGCCGAGGACACCAAGCTCCTCACCTCGAAGAACCACCAGCGGAAGCTCTACAGCACGCTGCTCGACCACTACCGCGAACTGCTCACCGTCCGCGACCTCGCCGAGTGGATGGGGTCGCGCATCCAGCACAAGCTCATCAACGCGGCCGCCGAGGCCCGCGAGCGCGGCAAGCACCTCGACCCGAACGCCGTGAGCGAGGCCATCGAGGACGCGAAAGACGAGGTGCCCGACGCCGACCCCGACGACCTGCCGAGCATCGACGAGATGGACGACCTCCCCGAGGACCTGTCGCGCGAGGGCATCACCCCGGACGTGGCCGGGAGCGAATCGGGCGCGCCGTCCGCCAGCGGCGGCGAGTCGGTCGCGACCGACGGCGGAGGTGAGCCGTGACCATGACCGAGGGAACCGACCAGCAGGACCTCTACACGGCGGCCGAGTACCGCGAACACGTCGAGGGGAAGGGAAGCCGCGAACCGGACGCACACGACTTCTCGGGCATCGTCCGCGACGAGTCGGTGAGCCGCTTCATGGCGGTCCAGAGCGAGGAACACGACCCGACCGAGTGGGACGACGTGGGCCACGCGCCGGGGCGCGCCGAGGACCTGCGAGAGATGCGCCAGATGCGTTCGCTCGCCGCGACCGAGGTGGCCCGGACCGCGATGGAGACCGGGGATACGATGGCGCTCAAGCACCTCACGGGCGACGCCGACCGACAGGCGGACGTGTCCGGGATGAAGGCCATCGGCCGGGTCGACAACCTACTTACCGGACCCGCGCCGGTAATCGTCATCATCGGTGAGATGGGCGCTGGAAAGACGGATTTCGCGTGTCTGCTCGGCCAACGGTGGAAGGACCACAACCCGAGCGGTCTCGTCGGGACGAACATCGGGAGCCTGCGCGAGCGCGACGACTGGACCGACCGCGATGGCGAGGCCCGCGACGGGTTCGTGTCCGACTACGGGACGCTTGAGGAGTGGGTGAAACAGGACGGAGACCCGCTGGAACACCGCCAGACGCCAAAGCTGTTCATGGGCGACGAGTTCAGTTCGGTCGCGTCGGGGTCCGGCAAACAGGGCCACCTCGTTCGGAAGCGGATGGGGCCGCTGGTGTTCAAAATCCGGAAGTACGGCGGCACACTCGTCTACATCGCTCACGACGAGAGTTCGATTCATCCGCTCCTGTGGCGGGTCGGGGTCGTCATCAAGAAGACCTCGAAGAAGGAGGCCGTGGTCGCCGACTCCATCAAGTCCGGCGAGATTCGGGACGTGCAGTTCGAGATAGAGGGCGTCCCGCCGACGGACTGGCAGTTCAACACGCTCGAAGCTAGCGACTGGTCGTGGTCCGAACACGGCGACGAGGACGAATGGGAACCGGACGAGGCCGCCCGCGCCACCGCGATTTGGACCGCGATTCGGTGCAAGGAGGAAGGAATGAGCGACCGCGAAACCGCCGAGTACGTGCCCTACAGCCACGGATGGGTCAATTCTCGATGGACGGAGTACATGCAGGAGGACCGCCACGAGGAGACGCTTGCCAGAGTCGAGGAGGTAATCGCGTGAGGGCGCGGAGGTGTAAAGGTGCATAGCGAAAGTGCCACCCCCTTGGGTCATAGCCGCGCGGCTGGCCCTGCCGGGCCACCCGGCCATGACCGCGCGCGGTCCTCGTCGATAACTGACGGAGGAGTTACATATATAGGACGCGCGACGCGCGGGCCGAACTCGCGCGGGAGTTCGAGCGATGCCGAGTAGCCGCGCGAATCGCTACGGGTCGCTGGCCGAGCGGAAGGCGGCCGAGCGGTATCGACTCGTCCGCGACGGCGTTCACACGAGTTGGTGCGACGCGCTCGACTCGGACGGAACGCCGGTCGAAATCAAATCCTGCGACGCGGGCCGGGACGCGCCGCGTTTCCGTATCTTCGAGAAGTACCACGACCGGCTACAGTCCGAGGGCGGCCACTACGTGTTCGTGCTGTACAAGAAGCGAGGCCGTGGGATTACGGTTCTCCGGATGACGCGGATGCACGCCTCGCGCCTTCCGGCCGAGACGTGGTACGGCGCTGGCGGTCACCGCGAGAGTCGGCAGACGAAGCTCCGGCCGAAGACCGTCTTCTGACGGAGGGGTGGGGTCAAATTTTTCGCGCGGCCCCAAGGGGCCGGGTTCGCGTGCGCTCGGCCAACCGGCGGCGGTGGTGTTTTGGGATTGTGGCCTTAGCCACACCCCTAACCGGGAATCGAACACCTGCGGTTCGATTCCCGGCGTGGGGGTGGCCGGGCCACGCACCCGGCCACCGCACTAATGAAAATCAGGTTGGGGGACTCAGCCCTATAACCACAACTGCACTTGTATAAAAAAGGTGTCTGGATAGTGATGCCTCTCACAAGTCGGCCGCTATCCGAGGGCCTGCCACGCCGGACAGTAGCCCTTCTCTCCGAGGTCCAACTTAGCCGACCGGAACCGTTGTGGGTCTTTCCCGGCCTCACACCAGAGTTGGTAGGCGCGCTTGGCCTTCCGCGTCACGTTGTTCACGCCGTCGAATCGAAGCGTGAGCCGGGCGTCTCGCCGGCCGTCTACCTCGATGCCCACACGCGCACACCATGCCATGAACGCGCCGGTCGTCTCGTCAACGCCTCTCTCTGCGGCCTCTTTCGCTCTCGCGGTGGCCTCGACCGCGCGGCGCGTCGCGTCTTGGGCGTCCTGCACGGCCTCGTAGACGTACTCGGCGATGTGGTCCGACCGTAGCTTAATCTCCCCGTAGTCGTGTTCGATGAGGTCAGGGAGTTGCTTGATGGCTCGCCGGACGCTTCCGGCGTGGCGGTCGTACTGCTCGGCCACGTCGTCGGGCGAGACCGTGCCACCGTCCGTAACCAGCGTCTCTAAGGTCTCCCACGCGACCGGAGAGAGACCGTCGGCGACGTGCTGGATGACGATGCTCTCTTGCTTCTGCTCCAACTCGGTCAGGTCAAGAGAGACGATAGACACCTCTCGGTCGCTCTCCGTCGGCTCGAAGTAGGCGTCCGGAACGAACTGGCGGTCAGGGTCGGGGTCAGCGTCGGGGTCTGCGCCCTCACTTGGTCGGACGTTCAGTCCGGCCTCGGCGAGGACCGACAAGACGGTCTCCTCAAGCTCGCGCGTCAACTGGGCGAGGTCGTCTTTCTCGACCCCGAGTTTCCGGTCCCAACGGTTCGCCTGATACGACGCGCCGAGTTTCGGGTGTGCGAGGGGGTCGCTGTCGGGCTTCTGGTACGCTTCTCTCGCGTAGTAGTGCTTCACCTCTTTCGGGAGAGCGTGGGACGGGAACGCCTCTCGGACGCGCTTCGGCCCAAGGGTGACGGTATGGTAGTATCCCGGCAGGTTGTTCCTGTGGCCGTCGTCGTCGTTCTGCACGACCTTCCGGTAGCCTTCGCGGTCGCTTTCGAGCAGGTGACCGAGTTGGGCTATCGGGCCGTCGCGGGCGTGGACCGGGCCGCTCCGGTCGGTGTGGAGCCGGACGTACCGCTCGGCATCCTGCACGTTGCTGTGGTCGTGGGGGTTCTGGAAATATCGAGAGTTGAGGTCTAAGGCGTCCGCCGCTCGTTGTAGGAGTGTCTCGTAGCGGTCGAACTCGATGTTCGCACCCTTCGCCTTGATGTTCACGCCCTCGCGGATTTGGTCGGGGATTGAGAACTCGGAGACCTCGCCTTCGTTGTTGACGGTCTTCATGCCCTGCCAGCGCGGGGCCATGTGATAGTTGACCTTCTGTTCTTCTACTGGGTCTTCGTCGGGGTGTCGGAAGACGTGGATACGATACTCCCGGCTAATCGTGTCTACCTTGCCGTCTGTGTGGGGATGTAGGCTCCACTCGGTCCCGGTTGTGGTGTAGCCTCCGGGATGAACGATACCCGAGGATTGGTAGTAGAGTTTCGCAACCCACTTTTCTCCGGCGTCTCGGAACTCGGTAGCGTGACTCCCGTCGTGGCGCTTCACGATTGAGTCCGCCGCGAAGTAGGGCGTGAGACCGCCGTGGGTGTAGAGGAAGTTCGCGGCGAACTCGTGGGGCGCAAGGTCGACGTAGACCGTCACGCGTCACCTCCGCTCTCGGCGACGGCGTACGGGTCGGAGGGCGTGAACTGTCGGTTGCGGGGAAACTTCGGCTGGCACTCCGGACAAATCACTTCTCCATCGGCCCCGAGCCGGTCGAGCAGAACCTTCGCGTCGTCGGCGTCGAACTCGCGGCCGCACTTCCTGCACTTCATCGGTTCTCACCTGCCACGTCGGTGTAGTGCCGTCGCTCGCCGGTCTCGACATCGTAGAGTTCGCTCGCCCGAACGAACCCGTTCACGCCTGACCGCCTCCCGGTTGCTCGATGTCCGTGCTGGACTGACCGCCATCCGTTGCTACCTCGGTCAGACCTATCTGCTGACTACTTGTCCCGTCCTCGCGGGCGGCCATCCAGTGGTAGAGTAGTCGCCGAAGGTACGGCGCGGGGACCGCGTGGCGCTTGAGGTCCCGAGCGGGCCAGTCGTGAGCGTATCCTTTCGCTAACCGCCAACCATCGTTTGTACCGACCCACGCTTGCCCTTCTTTGCCCTGTTCGGCGAGCGGTCCCGTTTCAGGGCTCCAACGAGGAGCCGTCTCGGGCCGTGAGGTCTGGAACGACGTTTCGAACGCTCGGGGGTAGTGAATCCCCATCCCGAACATCCCTCCTGTGAGCTTCACGGGGTCACGGAGTGGAGCCTGCTCAACGTTCTCGATGACGTAGTGGTCGGCCAAGCGACGGCACACTTCGCGCGCCTCGTCGATGTAGTCCGGGTGGTCCTCTCTTGCTCCGGTTCCTGCTGTCGCTCTGGAAAACCTCTGACAAGGTGGGTGTGCGACCGCTAAGTCGAACTTCCGCGAGACGGGAGGGTTGCGTGCGTCGCCCTGAACGACCGTACTGAACGGGTTCGGTTCCGGTTCGATGCCGACGCGAGTCACCTCGCCGAACGTGGCGAGAACTTCGTCCTCGATACCAACGTCGGCAAACAGATGGAGGATGGTCCGCTTAGCGTCCGTCGACTTCTCGATCACGCTGGCTCACCTCCGTGACGACCGGGCGAGGTCTCGGGGTCGGGTATCTCGACCTCGCACCCGGCGGCGCTCCCGCGAGAGAGACGCGCGTAGGTGTCGCACTCCGAGCAGCGGTGAGCGCGGTCGTGGTCGTCTCCGAAGACGCGCCGGAACTCGTCGGTGACGAACGCCCCGCAGTGGCGACACTCGCCCTGCTCGGCGGTGAACGCCAAAGCGGTCGTCACGCCGACCACCTCGGCTCGGCTACGAGAATCGACGGACTGCGTAGGGGGCCGGTTGGAAACCTACCGAGATTATCTGAAAGCCGTCGCTTCCAGTTTCGTGAAAACCCTGAAAACGAAACTCTGAGAAGTTGAAGCCCCGAAACTGCGTGGGCTGAAGAACGTCCGCAAAACCAGTGGGCCAACGCGGATTTGAACCGCGAACCTCCCGGTTATCAGCCGAGCGCTCAACCTGATTGAGCTATTGGCCCGCTCGGCGTACTCTGTGGTTGCCCCCTCGAACCTTTAAGCGTTTCCTTTCGGGAGGCGTTCGGAGCGCCCTCGCGTGGTTTCCGCCGGGGGAGCGCCCGACTACCGCTTCTCGTCGCCGTCCTCGAACTCGATGTCGTAGGAGTCGTCGTCGACCCGGTACGTGTCCCCGGACGCGTCCGACGCGTCGGTCCCGGTCGTGTCGGCCCCGCCGGTACGCGGGCCTGCGCCACCACCGCTCGACCCCGCACCGACGTCCTCGGCGTTCGGGAACCCGAACGTATAGACGTTGCCGGTGGCGAACCCGCCGGTCTTCTTCTCGACGTAGGGTTCGACGACCCAGCGCTGGGCCGCCTCGCGGGCGACGATGCGCGTCGGCGGGAACGCCAGCAGGAAGCCCACCGCGTCGGTCACCAGCCCGGGCGTGAGCAGGAACGCGCCCGCCGCGATGAGGAGCGCGCCGTCGGTGAGCTCGTCGGTCGGAATCTCGCCCTCCGCCAGCGTCTTCTGGAGCTTCCGGATGGTGTGGCGGCCCTCGGCCCGGACGAACAGCGTGCCGACCAGCGCGGTCAGCACCACGAGCGCGACCGTCAGCACCGCGCCGAGCCGGGTCGCCACGAAGACGAGAAACAGCGCGTCTAGAAGGGGGATGAGCAACAGTGCGAACAGGGCGCGTTTCAGCATTTTCCTGTGTCTGGGTAGTCGTTCGCACGGTAAAACCCTTTAGGTACGGGGAGTCGGCTCGCTTTAGGTACGGAGAGTCGGCTCGGGTCGCGGAGAGTCGACTGTCTGCGTTGGCGTGTCGAACGCGAACGAGGGCGTGACGTTGTCGAGTAGACGACGATTCGGGGTTGTCGAGTGAACGACAGCGTGAAGCTAGCTACTGCCTCGACCTATGAGAACCGCACCGCCACCGCCCAGCACCGCATCGCGACGGCGAGCCTCACGCCTCCCCAGCCTCGGCGGCCGCATAAAAGCGGCCGCCTCCCTCGCACGAGTTGGCGCGACCACTGACGGGTCGCGCCAGCGCGCGCCGACATGGAAGGAGTCTGCCAACGCGCACCGAGGTCGACGTGTAGTAGCACGCCGTTCCTCGGTTGCTGTCAGTCGTCGACTGTGGCGGGAAACCGAAACCCGCTACTCCGAGCGTTTCGCGGGGCTTGGACTTGGAGCGACTCTCGGCGACCGCGAAGTCGCCGAAGGGGGAAACGGTTGCCGATTCGGGGACGCACATCGACCCGAGGGTCGCGAAGAGTAACAAGGCATTTGCCGATTCCCGGCGAACCGCGAGGCATGATAGGCATCGTCGGCGGGGGAATCGCGGGGCTCGCGACCGCCTACCGGCTCCAGCAGCACGACCACGACGTGCAGGTGTTCGAGGCCAGCGACCAGGTCGGCGGGCTGGCGGCCGTCTACGAGACGGCGGGCGACCCGATCGAGAAGTTCTACCACCATCTCTCGGCCTCCGAGGAGACCATCGTGGAACTGATCGAGCAACTGGGCCTGGGCGAGCGCCTGACCTGGCCCATCGGGAAGAACGCCTACTACTGGGACGGGACGGTCCACCCGATGGACAAGCCGTGGGAGATTCTGGCCTACCCCCACATGAGCGTCTACGACAAGTTCCGGCTCGCGATGCTCACCCAGGAAATCGACGTGCGCGGCGGGATTCCGACGTTCGACACCTACGAGAACCTGGAGGACTTCGAGGACGTGCCCATCGAGGAGTTCCTGCTCGACCACACGTCGCGGGGCGTCTACGAGGGCTTTTTCGAGCCGCTGCTCGACGCGAAGTTCGGCGACCGCAAGGGCGACGTGAGCGCGGCCTGGCTGCTGGGCCGCATCAAGTTCCGGGGCGAGCGCGACCTGCTCCGGGGCGAACCGCTGGGCTACCTCGAAGGCGGGTTCGGCCAGTTGCTCGACGCCCTCGTGGCCGAGGTGGGCGAGGAGAACATCACGACCGGCGCGCGCGTGACCGACCTCGACCTCGCGGACGGCGCGGTGAACGGGATGACGGTCGCGGTCGACGACGACGCGGCTCCGGACTCGACGCAGGCAGCGGCCGAGGCCGACGGCGGCGTCGAGAGCCCCGACCCCGGCGTCACCACCGAGACCCACGACGTCGACGCCGCCGTCGTCGCGGCGATGCCCAACGTCCTCGAAGCGCTCTGTGGCTACGAGTGCGAGATAGATTTCCAGGGGGCGGTCTGCGCACTGGTGACGATGGACGAACCGCTGACCGACACCTACTGGCTCAACGTCGGCCACGACGCGCCGTTCGGCGCACTGATCGAGCACACCAACTACATGCCCCCGGAGAACTACGGCGGCGACCACCTGCTGTACGTCGCCAGTTACGTTCAGGACTACGAGGAGGACCTCTGGGGGATGGACGACGACGACATCGAGGAGCTGTGGCTCGACCACGTCGCGGAGATGTTCCCCGACTGGGACCGCTCGCACGTCGAGGAGTTCCGACTCGCGCGCAACCCCCGCGCCGCGCCCATCTACGAGCGGGGCTACCTCGACACGGTCATCCCGTACGACCTCTCGGAGGCGGTCGCCGACGGGCTCTACTACGCCGGGATGGCGAGTCGGGCCCAGTACCCCGAGCGCAGTCTGAACGGCGGCATCGTCGCGGGCTACGAGTGCGCCGACCGGATCGCCGGGCGCAAGCAGGTCGTTCGACCGGACGCCGCCCGGTCGGAGTGAGTCCGAGCGTCGGCGACCGACGCCGAGCGCGCCCGTCGTCACGCGACCCGACTACTCGGACCCCGCCAGCTCTCGCCGCCCGAACACTTTTCCGCGATTTCGATGTATCGCCCGGCGTGGGGAAACACAATGAGTAGCGTTCTGAGTTCGGAAGGGGGAGAGCAGGGACGGTCGACCGACGCCCGCGAGCGGGCGGCGACGGCGGTGACGACCGCGATGGAGCGGGCCGGGTCGGACGGCGAGCGCAGTCGCGCGTTCCTCGTGATCGACCTCGGCTCGGCGGTCGGCTCGCTGTTCGGGCGCGGGGACGGGTCGTCGGCGGTCGTCGAGGCGGCCGCCGAGCGCGGCCGCCGAGCGGCGACCGACGACCGCGAGCGGACGAGCCAGCGGGGCGGCCGCGGAACGCTCGCGACGCTGTTCGTCCTCGGGGCGGTCGCCGGACTGGGGTACGTGTTGCAGCGTCGGATGGGGTCGGTCGACGAGGTGGTCGACCAGGCGACCGAGCAAGTTCAGACGGTCGCCGACCGGACGGAGATGCGCTCGGGGGAGGCGGCCGAGCAGACCGAGGAGGTCGCCGGAGCGGCCGCCGACCGCATCGAGGAGACCGGGGGAACGGTCGCCGAGCAGGTCGAAAGCGGGAGCGAGGAGGTCGCCGAGCGCGTCCGTGAAGGCGGCGAGGAGGCCGCCGACACCGTCCAGGAGGGCGGCGAACGAGCCGCCGAGCAGATGGAGGAGGCCGGCGAGCGCGCCGAGGAGACGGCCGACGAAAGCGAAGTGACGGCCGACGAGGACGAAGCCGAAGAGAGCGAGGAGTAGCGTCGGTCAGGCCTCGGCGTCCTCGTCGCTCACGCCGGGGGCGCGCGAGACGTCCACGTCGCTGGGTTCGTCCCGTCCGCCGACGTGAACCTCGCCGTCCGGCCCTTCGACGTACACGTCGTCGGCGAAGCCGCCCTCGGCGTAGGGATGGACGGGCTCGTCGAGCTTCTCGGGGGTCGAGGGCGCGTCGGGGAGTCCACCAGAGGGCGCAAACTCCCCGAGCGGGTCGTCGATGCTGATGCCGTGTCGCCGGAAGAACGTCTCGTAGCGGTCGTAGTGGTCGCCCAGTTCCTCGACCGGGAACTCCATCATCTCGGTCCAGCCGTGGTTGTAGAACTCGAAGTTGGCCTGGACGTGGGTTATCTCGCGGGCCTCGGCCTCGGGCGCGCCCTGCTGGAGGGCCGCGAGGTACGTGTCCATCGTGGCGTCGAAGAAGGCGTCGAGTCGGTCGCGACGGGCTTCGCGGTGGTCGGCGTCGGCTCGTTCGAGGAAGACGTCGGTGTGGAGGTCCACCAGCTTCTCGGAGACGAGGTCCGAGACCACCGGAAGCTCCAGCGCTTTCCGGGACGCGAAGTGACGGACGTTCTGGCGTATCTTCATGGACGGTGGTTGGGGCCCGACCCCCAAAAGCGCGTCCGTTCGCCACCCGTCGTCCGACGGTCGGTCGCGAGCGCGTCCGCTCCAGTCGTTCGTGAATCCCTGTCACGATACGCAGATAGCAATCCACTTTAACCCCGAAGATGAACCGTCTCGTATGAGCGATTCGTTCGTGATAATCGGTGACGGTATCGCGGGGAGTTCCGCCGCGGAGACCATCCGCGAGGAGGCTCCGGACGCCGACGTGACCGTCATCACCGACGAGGGCGAAGCCCTCTACAATCGCATCCTCATCAAGGAGTTCGCCAAAGGAAAGCTACCGGAAGCGCCGATCTCCATCCACGAGCCCGAGTGGTACGCCGAGCGCGACATCGACCTCGAACTCGATACGTTCGTGACCGAAGTCGACGTCGACGCCCACGAGGTCCGCACCCACGACAGCGGCACCTTCGGATACGACAAGCTGCTGGTCGCCACGGGCGGGACGCCGGCCAACCTGTCGAGTTTCGGCATCGAGAACGCCGACGCCGAGGGCATCCACCACTTCTGGACGTTTCAGGACGCCCGCAAGATTCAGGAACACGCCAGCGAGGCCGACACCGGCGTCGTGGTCGGCGCGGGCCTGCTCGGCATCGACCTCGCGGCGGTCTGTGCCGCACAGGGCGTCGACGCCAAGTACATCATGCGGGGCAACCGCTGGTGGCGCTACGGCCTGAGCCTCGACGGCGCGGAGATAATCCACGACGCGCTCGAAGAGAAGGGCGTCGAGCCCGTGCTCGAAAGCGGCGTCGAGCGGTTCGAGACCGACGACGACGGCCACGTCGTCTCGACGGTCGACGCCAACGGCGAGGAGTACGACAGCGAGTTCGTCGGCGTCGCCATCGGGCTGGACTTCAACACCGAGTACCTCCAGGGGACCGGCATCGAGGAGGACGACGGCGTCGTCGTCGACCAGTACATGCAGACCAGCGTCGAGGACGTGTACGCCGCCGGCGACATCACCCGCTACTACGACGTCATCCTCGACGAGCACGCTCAGAACGGCTCGTGGGGCTCGGCCAAAGAGCAGGGCCAGATCGCCGCGAAGAACATGGTGACCGACGACGAGACCGAGTCGTTCCGCTGGGTCTCCTCGTACTCCATCACCCACTTCGACTTCCCGTTCCTCTCGTTTGGCTTCCCGACGCTGGGCGACGACGAGTGCGAGCGCAAGTACAGCGACACCGAGTGGCGGCGGCTCGCGTTCAAGGACGGCAAGCTGGTCGGGGGCGTCCTCATCGGCGACATCGCGCCGCAGGGCAAGTACAAGGACCTCATCCGCCGGGAGGTCGAGGTCGCCGACCAGAAGGAGGTCCTGCTGGAGAAGGACTTCGACCCCGAGAAGCTGGCGATTCCCCAGGAGCAGTAGCGCGGAAGCACACTCCTTTTCCCGGCTCCGGCCGAACGAGTCGCCATGAGCGCGCGAAACGACGTCGCCCCGGACACCATCGGCGTCGAACTCACCGCGGACGGCATCGTCGTGGAGTACACCGACGGCCGGGAGGTCTTCTACCACGGCGCGCCCGAGAAGGTCGCGGGCACGCTTCGGGCCCAACCGGGCAAACTGGTCCAGATTCTGGTGACCGACCCGACCGAGACCGAGGGCGTGCTGACCTACGTCAACGACCGCGACACCCACGACGACATCCTCGAAACCTCGGGCGTCGGCCGGGTGATGCTCGACCCCGGCGAGGAAGAAGAGCTGTTCCCCGGCGTCACGGTGCGGCTCGACGGCTACGCCACCGAAATCGAGGCCGACCCCGAGGTGGCTCGCGGCCGCGTGTTCGTCTTCGAGGAGGACGAACTCGGCGAGGCGTCCTACGAACTGGTCAACGAGGAGTGACCCGGAGGAATCGAGCGTGCCACTGCCAAAACGCTGGCGGGACCTGACTCGCGGGGCGGTCGGCTCGGCCCCCGAACGCTACGGCGTCTACGAACTCGGCGACGGGAACGGCGCGGTCGTCGCGGTCGACTGGGGCGTCCTGCGCGACGAACTCAAGGACGCGCTGGCGTACGGGTCGGGCGAGCAGGTGCGGTGGGAGGCGTGTGCGACGAAAGCCGAGGCCGAGGAACTGGCGGCCGAACATCGTGAGCGCACGGGGCTGTGACTTCGATTTCGTTCCTTTTGGCGTCGGCGCGCGCTGGCTTCTATTTTCCACGTCGGCGCGCGCTGGCGCGACCTTCGTGTCGCGCCAACTCGTGCGAGGGCTGAGTAGCGCAGCACCGCGAGCAACGCAAGCGGCTGGGGAGGACGAGGCTCTTGCGGCCGCGGTGCTGTGCGGGTGCGGTGCGGGGCGGGTGCGGTCACTCATTTGTCGAGGCAGAAGCTAGCACCATTCCCGTCCACTCCGAATCCAAGGCTACGCTCGACGGTCAGGGACACACGACAGTCAGGGACACACGACAGTCAGGAACACACGACGGTCAGGGATACACGACGGTCAGGACGCTGCGAACGGAACGACGACTCACTGGATGTACGAGGGGTCTTCCTCGTCGCAGTTCTGTTCGTGTTGCTCGGCGTCGGCCTCGTCGTCGAACATCATCCCGCACCCCTCACACCGGTACCACGTCGCGCCGTCGCGCTCGGTCGTCTCGACCATATTTGTCGGTACGCGTTCGCTCGACTAATCCCTTGCCCCGAGGAACCGGCGGGTGTGATATTCGAGTCGGGGCGAGGGTGGGCTGTGTGGAGTTTCGAGGGGCGGCGAGGATGGGCTATGTCGGGTTTCCAGGGGCGGCGAGGATGGGACGAATCGAGCTAGCTATCGCCTCGACAAATGAGTGACCGCACCCGCACCGCACAGCACCGCCCCGCAACAGCACAGCACAGCACCGCAACCGCCCAGCACCGCAGCCGCGAGAGCCTCGTCCTCCCCAGCCGCTTGCGTTGCTCGCGGTGCTGCGCTACTCAGCCCTCGCACGAGTTGGCGTGACCACGAGGGTCACGCCAGCGCGCGCCGACCGTAGAAAATCGAATCAGCGTGCGCCGACGTGGACCGGCCAGTACTCCCGAGACGAGCGTCCATCGATACGACCGACCCGAAAGTCGACTCGCCGACGCGACGGGAGGGGAACCCTCAAGGCCAAAGCGGACAGAGGAGTTGACATGACGACGAAGGGTTCCGCCGCGGTCGAGTTGACCGTCCAGGGCGCGGAGAAGCGAGACGCGGGCCGGGGAATCGCCCGCGTCCCCGAGTCGGCCCGGTCGACGCTCGGCGTGCTGAGCGGCGACACCGTGGTCGTGGAGGGCGAGCGCGAGACGGTCGTGAAGGTGTGGCCGGCCGGCCCCGACGTGGCAGGCGGGACCGTCCAGATCGACGGCGAGACGCGGGCCAACGCGGGCGTGAGCATCGGCGACGCCGTGACGGTCCGGCCCGTCTCCATCGAGGACGCGAACTCGGTCGCGCTCGCGCCGACCGCGACGTTCGAGGCCGACGACCGCGATACGCTGGTGACGGCGCTCAAGCGCACGCTCCGGGACAGGCCAGTCAAGGAGGGCGAGCGCGTCCGCATCGAGCGCCTCGGCGACTACGGCACCTTCCACGTCGCCGGGACCGACCCCGACGGCGTGGTCCGCGTGACCGACGATACGTCCGTGACGGTCTCGGGCGTCTCGACGCCGTCCTCCGGCTCCGGCACCCGCGCCGGCTCGGGAACCGGCGGCTCCGGGAGCGTCTCCATCCCGGTCGGCGGCGGGCCGGCCGGCGGAGAGGACGCCCCGCCGGACACCACGGGTGCGACCTACGAGGACATCGGCGGGCTCGACGACGAGATCGAGCGCGTCCGCGAGATGGTCGAGTTGCCGCTCTCGAACCCGCAGATATTCCAGCGGGTCGGCATCACGCCCCCGAAGGGCGTGTTGCTGTACGGCCCGCCCGGCACGGGCAAGACCCTCATCGCGAAAGCGGTGGCCAACGAGGTCGACGCCCACTTCATCACCGTCTCCGGCCCGGAGATAATGAGCAAGTACAAGGGCGAGAGCGAGGAGAAGCTCCGCGAGAAGTTCGAGGAGGCCCGCACGAACGCCCCGACCATAATCTTCTTCGACGAGATAGACGCCATCGCGGGCGAGCGCGACGAGGAGTCCGACGTGGAAAATCGCGTGGTGGCCCAACTCCTCTCGCTGCTCGACGGACTGGAGGGCCGCGGACAGGTCATCGTCATCGGCGCGACCAACCGCGTCGACGCCATCGACCCCGCGCTCCGCCGAGGCGGCCGGTTCGACCGCGAAATCGAGATCGGCGTGCCTGGCGAGTCCGGCCGGCGCGAGGTACTGGAGGTCCACACGCGCGGGATGCCCCTGGCCGACGACGTCGACCTGGACCACCTCGCGGCCACGACCCACGGCTTCGTCGGGGCGGACATGCAGGCGCTCTCGACCGAGGCCGCGATGGCCGCGCTCCGGCGAGCCCGGGACGCCGGGGCCGACGAGCGGGCGCTGCTGGACGTCGAGGTCACGCGCGCGGACTTCGAGACCGCGATGGCGTCGGTCGAGCCCTCCGCGATGCGGGAGTTCGTGGCCGAAGCGCCCGGCGTCGGCTTCGAGGACGTGGGCGGACTCGAAGAGGCCAAGCAGACGCTGACCGAGGCGGTCGAGTGGCCGCTGGCGTATCGGAACCTGTTCGCGACGACCAACACCGACCCGCCGTCGGGCATCCTCCTCTTTGGCCCGCCGGGCACGGGCAAGACCCTGCTCGCGCGGGCGCTGGCCGGCGAGACCGACGTCAACTTCATCCACGTCGACGGGCCGGAGCTGCTCGACCGCTACGTCGGCGAGAGCGAGAAGGCCGTCCGGGAGATTTTCGACCGGGCGCGACAGGCCAGCCCCGCAATCGTGTTCCTCGACGAGATCGACGCCGTCGCCGGCGAGCGCGGTGCCGGGATGGGCGGCGGGGCGGGGGTCTCCGAGCGCGTGGTCTCCCAACTCCTCACCGAGATGGACGGCCTCGCCGAGAACCCCAACCTCGTCGTGCTCGCGGCGACCAACCGCCGGGACGCGATCGACCCCGCGCTCCTCCGGCCCGGCCGACTCGAAGAACACGTCGAGGTGCCCGCGCCCGACGCCGAGGGGCGGAAGGCTATCCTCGCGGTCCACGCCGAGGACAAGCCCCTCGGCGACGACGTGGACCTCGACGAACTCGCCGAGGAACTGGAGGGGTACACGGGTGCCGACCTCGAAGCCGTGGTCCGGGACGCCTCGATGCGAGCCATCCGGGAGGCCGCCGACGCGTGGGGCGTCGAGCAGGCCGACGAGAACGCCGACGAGATTCGCGTCCAGGACAAGCACTTCGAGGCCGCCGTCGAGAAGGTCCGCCCGTCGCTGGAGTGAGCGACGGGCGTCGGCCTCAGAGGAAGACGCCGACGGTGCAGAGTGTGGCCCCGACCAAAACGAGCGCCATACTCTCGAAGACGAACCGGCCGAGTAGCGTCAGTTCGATGCCGAGGAGTATCGCCTTCACGCCGAGATTCGAGGGTACGTCGGGTCGTTCTGGCATCGAGTTCTCGTCGGAAGACTAACCGAATCTGTCTTACGGTTCGCCGACCGCTCGCGCTCGAACTGCCAGGGCTCGCCGGTTTCGAGACCGCCCACCCACCTTTAGGTCGCCGCCGCCCGACCGACCAAACATGGACCCGTTCGCTTCGCTCCGGCCCCGCCGAAGCCTCGCGCTCCCGCTCCTCGCATTCGCGGTCCCGACGCTGTACTTCGTCTACCGCGACGCGACCGGCGGCTGTCCCTCCGGTCGGCCGTGTCTCGGTGTCGCCCACGCCGGGTACGCGGTGGCCGCGCTCGCGGGGAGCTACCTCCTCGCGGTCGTCGTCACCTCGCTCGCGGACGTCCCGGCGCTGGCCGCCCGCCACCCGTACGCTCGGCTCGCGCTCCGGCCGACCGACCGGACGTTGACGGTGCTCGCGGTCCTCGTCGTCGCCATCGCGAGCTACGTGCTCGCCACGCTGGTCGCGACGATTCCGCCGTGGCTCGACCGCGCGCTCGCGCCGCTGGGACTGGTCGTCGGCCTCCCGCTCGTCGTCGCCTATGGCGGGCTGACCGTCGTCGGGAGCGCGGTGTCGGTCGAGCCGTCGCTGGCGGTCCAGACGGCCGTGGTCGCGGCGTCGCTGGCCGCCACCGGCGTCTGGCTGCTCGGACTGGCGACCGGCATCGCGGGGCTGCTCGCGTCGGGCGGCGCGCTCGCCGGGGCGTCGCGGTAGTCGCGGTACCCGCACGGTCGCGATTCCGCGTCGGACGGGCCGCCCGACTCGGCGGTAAACCGTAAACCATTTGCCCAAGCTTTTCACTCTCGGGCCCATAGCGTCGCCCAATCAATGGATACGACGCCGCCTACCGAGCGCCGTGTCGATGCCGACCTCGACTGGTGTTTCGAGGCCGTCCAGGGAGTCTCGCGGACGTTCGCCATCACCATCGACGTGCTGGAGGAGCCGATGGCCTCCTACATCTGCGTCGGCTATCTGCTGTGTCGCGTCGCCGATACCGTCGAGGACGCGGGCCACATCCCGCCCGAGGAGCAGGCCAGACTGCTCGAACTGTACGACCGCGCGCTCGACCCCGACGACGAGACGACCGTCGCGGAGTTCCGCGAGGCGGTCGACCCGTGGCTGCCGGCCGAGCGCGACGAGGTCGACGAGGCCGACGCCGAGGACTGGAACGTGGTGGCGCGCGCGCCCCGCGTCGTCGCCACCTTCGAGTCGCTGGGCGAGGACGCCCGCGCGGCCATCTATCCACCGGTGAGCGAACTGGTCGGCGGGATGGCCGAGTTCGTCGACCGCTACGCCGACGAGGGCGGGCTTCGCATCCGGACCATCGACGAACTCGAGGAGTACTGCTGGTACGCGGCCGGCACCGTGGGCGAACTCATCACCAACCTGCTGGCCCAGGACGTCGACGACCGGCGGGCCGAGGTGCTGCGGGCGAACGCCCGCGGGTTCGCGCTCTTGCTGCAACTGGTCAACGTCGCCAAGGACGTCTCCGACGACTTCCGCGAGGAGAACAACGTCTACCTGCCGGCCGCGTGGCTCCGCGAACACGGCGTCAGCCCGTCGAACGTCACCGACCCCGAGAACCACACGGCGGTCGCGGGCGTCATCCGCCGGGTCACCGACCACGCGCGGGGCTACATGGACGACGCCCAGCGCTACCTCGAAGCGTTGCCCGAGTCGCGTGGCAACACCCTCGAAGCGTGGGCGATTCCCTACCTGCTCGCGGTCGGAACCAGCCGCGAACTGCTCGACCGGCCCGAGGACGTGGTCGAGGAGGGCGGCGTGAAGGTCTCGCGCTCGGAGGTGATGGGCCTGATTCAGCTGTTCAAGTCCCAGGACGTCGAGCGCGAGCAGATCGACGAACTCCGGGCGCAACTCGAAGACGAGTCGTTCTCGCCGTCGTAGTCGCTCGGCGCGTTCGTCGTTACTCCGCGCGGTCGTCGAGCAGGTCCGCGAGCCGACTCAGGCACTCGTCGATGCCCTCGATTTCTCCCCGCTCGACCGCGTCACGTAGTCCGGCGGCCGCCTCGACCAGTTCGCCGAACGCGGCCAGCGGGTCGGTCGCGCCCGCGGGCAGATTCAGGGGCAGGCGCGCCACGCTGTCGCCGAGCGCGAGCGGCGGGTCGGAGTTAGCTTCCTGCAACTGCTTGTAGTAGGTGAACTCCTCCCGGAGTTCGCGGAACCGCTCGGACTCGTCGTCGCCGAGCGCGTCGGGGTCGGGCGTGCCCTCGCCCGACCCGAGGTCGCGAATCTCCTCGGCGATGGCTTCGAGTTCGGCCTCTATCTCCCGGTCGGTCTCGCCCGCTCGCTGCGCGTTCGCCTCGGAGACGAGGCGTTCGAGTTCGTCGGCGAGCGCGTCGGTCGCGACGTCCCAACGCTGGTCGGCTCGCGGTCGGTCGTCGGCCGGGTCGAAGAGTACGCCGACCGCGTCCCCCGTGCAGTCGACTACGCTCCCGGCGTCGAGGGACGCCAGCAGGGCCTCGGCCTGCTCGCGCGTGAGCGCGGCTATCGGCTCGGCCGACGAGTCGTCGGCGTCGGCGAGCGCGGCGACCGCGTTGGTCCGTGGCACGGTCGCGGCCGACTCCTCGACCGCGAGCGGGTCGGGGAGACAGGCGTCGAGAATCGCCCGGTAGGCTGCCTGCCAGTCGGCGTCGCTCGACTCGAATCCCTCGAACGAATCGTCCATACTCGGGGGCCGAACGCTCGAAACTTAGTCGTTCCGCGAGCGCTCGCCGACGCGTGGTGGACTGTCACAGTTCCCGCAAAACTGATGGTCGCCACGCGGCCCAGTTCACGCGTGCCCGACGAACGCCGACGAGCCGTCCTCGAAGCGGCCGTTACGAGCCTCGCTTCCGTCCTCCTCGCCGGCTGTACATCGACTGAAACTGAGCAATCCAGCACGGATTACACCAACGAGTCGGAAACCGACTCGACCAACACCGCATCGACCGCGGACACGTCGACACAATCCGCGGTCGACGACTACGGGCCGTGGGGCGTCGTGGTCGTCAACGACCTCGAAGCAGAGCGGACGGTGACAGTGCGCATCCTCACTTTCGACGGTGCTATCCACGACGAAACGGAGGTGACCGTCGCGGGCGGTGACGGGACGGAGGCCCTCTCCGTTTCCGAGCCCGGGACCTACACTCTCGAAGCGAGCACCGCCTCCGATGGTGCCACCATGGAGTTCGACGCGTGCAAGCTCAATTCGGACGCTGTGGTCGAACTCGGAAACGAGGACGAGCGACGAATCAGTCTCCACCAACGACACAGCGACCCTGGGGCCGGGACCACTATCGACGACCCGTACGCGTGCGAGTGAGCCGCCGAAGCCGGCGCGCGCCTCAGTACTCGTAGAAGCCCTGCCCGGTCTTCTTGCCCAAGTCCCCGGCGTCGACCTTGCGCTTGAGCAGGTAGGCGGGCTTGTACCGGTCGCCCAGTTCCTCGTGGAGGGTCTGGCTGGCGTCCAGACAGATGTCCAGCCCGATGTGGTCGGCGAGTTCGAGCGGCCCCATCGGGACGTTCGTGCCGAGTTTCATCCCCTTGTCGACGTCCTCCTTGGAGGCGACGCCCTCGTCGTACGCCCGGATGCCCTCGTTGAGCCACGGCATCAGGATGCGGTTGGTGACGAAGCCGGGCTTGTCGTCGGACTCCCACGTCTCCTTGCCGAGGTCCTCCGCCAGGGCGTGGGCGAACTCGGTCACCTCGCCGTCGGTCTTCTCGCCGACCACGACCTCGACGCCCTTCATCACCGGCACGGGGTTCATGAAGTGGAGGCCCACGACCCGTTCCTCGCGGTCGGTGGCGGCCGCGATGGTCGTAATCGAGAGCGTCGAGGTGTTGGTCGCCAGCACCACGTCCTCGGGCACCGCCTCGTCGAGGTCAGCGAAGATGTCCCGCTTTATCTCCATGTCCTCGACGGCGGCCTCGACGACGACGTCGCAGTCCGCGAGGTCCGCGAGGTCGGTGGTGCCCGCGATGCGGTCGCGGGTCGCCTCGGCCTCGGCCTCGCTCAGTTTCTCCTTGGAGACGAACCGGTCCAAACTCTCCTCGATGGTGTCGAACCCGTCCTCGACGAACGCCTCCTTTATGTCGCGCATCACCACGTCGTACCCCGCCTGGGCCGCGACCTGCGCGATGCCGCTGCCCATCGTTCCCGCGCCGACGACGCCGACCGTCTCGATGCTGTCGAGCGTGCGTACCATGGCCGGGGATTCTTCCGGCCGAGCCGTAAGCTTACCGAAGCGCGATTGGCGGGCGCGCCGGCCGGCCGCCTGCCGACGGGGTTTTCCGACGGGGCCCCCACTGCCTACGAGTGAATTCCGACGACGTCCTCCGGGAGTGGGCCGAGCGGTCGGGTGCGTACTCGCCGGACTACTACGCCTACTACGGCCCGAACGAGACCAGCGAACTGGTTCGCGCCCGCCTCGACTCGTCGGTCGGAACCGACGCCGCCGTCCTCGAACTCGGCTGTAGCGCGGGTCGCCACCTCGCGCACCTCCACGAACGGGGGTACGACGACCTCCACGGCGTCGACCTCAACGACGAGGCGTTCGACGTGATGGCCGATGCCTACCCCGACCTGTTCGACGCGGGGACCTTCTACGCCGAGACCATCGAGGACGCGGCCGAGGCGTTCGCGGACGACCGCTTCGACGCGGTGTACTCGGTCGAGACCCTCCAGCACGTCCATCCGGACCACGAGTGGGTGTTCGACGAACTCGCGCGAATCACCGGCGAACTGCTCGTGACCGTGGAAAACGAAGGCGGCCCGAACGGGACCACCGACCACCCGCCGGGCGAACGCGACGTCGAGGACGGCGGCGGCGGAGACGCCGACGCGCAGGACGTGAACTACGTCGAGGGCGACCTCCCGCTGTACTACCGGAACTGGAAGCGAGTGTTCGCCGAGCGGGGCTTCGAACAGGTCGAGTCGCGGACGACCGACCGCGACGTGTTCCGGGCGTTCCGTCCCGCGCAGTGAGTGCGGCCGGCGCGCACGCGACGGCGTCGTCGGACGCCCGTCGGACGGGCCGCCGGCTCCCGTTCGGCGCAGGCAAAAAATTCAAGCCCCGTCAGTGTGAGTCCGAACTAACCGGTGACCTCCCCGTGAGCCAACACGACGCCCCCGACGACGGAGACTCGAACGAGGTGGAGGAACTGACCGACATCCACTTCGTCGGCCCCGCGACCGCCGAGGTGCTCGCCGAGGCCGACTACGACGGCGCGGGCATCGCCGACAAGTCCGTCTCCTACGAGATGCTCGTCGACGCGGGCGTGAATCCCGGCGTCGCCGCGCGGCTCCGCAAGGAGCACTCGCTGGCGTGGTCGCTCGGGGCCGACGAGGGGTCGCTGGACGAGCGCTCCGAGAAGGTCCGGGGTCTCAAGGACGAAGAGCGGGCGTGGGTCGCCGCCAGCAGCGGCGACTGGGAGTCGCCCGACCCCGAGCCCCCCGGCCCGACCGAGGGCGACTGGACGCCGACCGGGGAGGCGACCACCGACGGAAGCGGGGCCGCCGAGGCCGCCGAGGCGGCGTGGCGCGAGCGCAGCAGGCCCGACCCCGTGACCGACGTGCCGGGCGTCGACGAGTCGGTCGCCGCGGTACTCGCCAACGGCGGCGTCACCTCCGTCCGGAGTCTCGCCACGGCCGACCCCGAACACGTCGCCGACTCGCTGGGACTCGACGCCGAGCGCGTCACCGAGTGGCGCGACCGGGCACGCGACCTCGCCTGAACGACCGACCGGGGGAGAGCTTCGATTTTTACTATTCGAGTAGTAAGTAACTGGCCAGTGGAAACGGCGTCAGTGGCACCCTCGACGCCTCTGAGACGGGTTCACAGTCGCGGGCGTCACCAGTAGACTCTTATGCGATGTTGTCCCAGATTACAACGAATGATTCCACTCGACGAGTCCCCGATAACCCGCGACGGAAACGCGCTCGTGCTCGCGTACGACCACGGACTCGAACACGGCCCCACGGCCGACTTCGGGTCGGTGCCCGAGACGCTCGACCCCGAGCGGATATTCGAGGCCGCGACCCACGACGCGGTCACCTCGCTCGCGGTCCAGAAGGGGGTCGCCGAAACCTACTACCCGTCCTACGACGACCAGGTGAACCTGCTGGCGAAGCTCAACGGCACCAGCAACCTCTGGATGGGCGAGCCCCACTCGCCCCGGAACTGGTCGGTCGAGTACGCCGCCGAACTCGGCGCTGACGCCGTGGGCTACACCGTCTACTCCGGGTCGAACCACGAGACCGAAATGTACGAGGACTTCCGGGAGGTCCAGGAGGAGGCCCACTCCGAGTACGACCTGCCGGTCGTCATGTGGTCGTATCCGCGCGGGCAAGGGCTCAAGAACGACACCAAAGAGAGCGTCATCGCCTACGCCACCCGCATCGCGCTCGAACTCGGCGCGGACATGGCGAAGGTCAAGTACCCCGGCAGCGTCGACTCGATGGAGTGGGCGGTCCGGTCGGGCGCACAGATGCCGGTCGTGATGTCGGGCGGCTCGAAGGTCAGCGACCACGAGTTCCTCTCGTCGGTCGAGGCCGTGATGGACGCGGGCGGCGCGGGGCTGGCGGTCGGCCGGAACGTCTGGCAGCGCGAGGACCCCGAGCGCATCCTCGACGCGCTCGAAGCGGTCATCTTCGAGGGCGCGACCGCCGACGAGGCGCTCGACGGATGACCGACGGCGACCGCGCGGACGCCGACGACTTCGCGGTCGCGGCCGACGACCCGGTCTCGGCCGCCGTCGAGGTCGTGGCGCGGTCGGCCCCCGAGATTCGGGCCGGACTCGCCGGGCGACGCCGGAAGGCCGACGAGCAAAACCCCAGCGGCGAGACCCAGCTGGCGGCCGACGTGTGGGCCGACGAACTCCTCGAACGCCGACTCGCCGCCGTCGACGGCATCCACCAGTTCGCCAGCGAGGAGCGGGAGGGCGTCGTGGACTGCGGCGGCGAGGGCGCGAGCGGCGGCTACGCGGTCACGGTCGACCCGCTCGACGGCTCCTCGAACCTCAAGCCCAACAACACGATGGGCACCATCCTCGGGGTGTACGACGCCGCCCTCCCCGCGAAGGGCGCACAGCTCGTGGCGGCGGCCTACGTCCTCTACGGTCCCATCACCACGATGGTAGTCGCACGCGACGGCGAGGTCACCGAGTACGTGCTGGAGAGCGAGGGCGACGAACTCGCCGAGCGCCGCGCGGTCCGCGAGGACGTGACCCTCCCGGACGACCCCGTCGTCTACGGCTTCGGTGGCCGGGTCCCCAACTGGACCGACCGGTTCGCCGACTACGCCGGCGAGATAGCGGACGAACTCAAGCTCCGGTACGGCGGCGCGATGATAGGCGACGTGAACCAGGTTCTGACCTACGGCGGGGTGTTCGCGTACCCCGAACTCGAATCCCGCCCCGAGGGCAAACTCCGACTCCAGTTCGAGGGCTACCCCATCGGCTACGTCGTGGAGACGGCGGGCGGGGCGTCCTCGGACGGGTCGGGGTCGCTACTCCACGTCGAACCCGACGACCTCCACCAGCGTACGCCGGTGTACGTCGGCAACGAGGCGCTGGTCGACCGGCTGGAAGCGCGGTTCTGAGCGGACGGCCCGCCGGTGCGTTCGGGTCGGGAACGCCCTTCGGGTCCCGGCAAACGCTCACCGCCGGCCCGTAACGTGTTCGGCGGCGATGCGACTTCCCACGAGACACGCGACCGTCCCGAGTCCCGGCCACGTCGTGTCCCCGGCGAGGTAGAACCCGTCGACGCCGACGTCCTGCGGAACGGCTCGCTGATTCGTGTTGGCCGGCGTTTGCCGATATCCGCCGATGGCACCCCGGGGCCGATTCGTGAACTGCTCGTAGGTCACGGGGGTTCCGACCTCGTACACCACCGGATTCGAGCCGAGGTCCGGATACACCGTCCGAGCGCCCGAGACCAGTCGCTCGCCCGCCGCCTCCCGCTTGCGCTCGTACGCTTCGTCGTCGAGGTCCTGCCACGGGTCGACGTCGCAGTGGGTCGACAGTATCACGGCGCGGTGGCCCTCGGGAGCGCTCACGGTGTCCCCCGGTGCCGAGACGGACACGAACATGTTGTTTCCGTTCCCCAGCGGCTCGTCGTAGTCCCGGAGTATCTGGTGGTGGGTGAACTCGCGGCCGGCGACCTCCTCCTCCGGCACGCCGAGGAACGCGACGACCGCGCCGCCTTCGTGTTCCCGCAACGTCTCGACGTGTTCGTCGAGTCGGTCCCCGACGACCGACGGCGCGATTCTCCTCGTCAGGTCGACCGGAAGCGCGCTCACCACCTGCTCGGCCCGGTACCGACCGGAGTCGGTGTCGATTCGGAACGCCCCGCGCCGACCGGTTACCTCCGTGACGGTCGCGCCGGTTTCGAGGGTGCCCCCGATGTCGGCGTAGTGGTCCACGAACGCCGTCCAGAAGCCGTACATGCCGCCTTCGGCCCGCCCGATGCCCGCCTTCCGGATGGAGATGCCGAGTATCGAGTTGAGCAGGGGTGCCTCCTCGAGGGTCGCGTGAACCGTGTCCTCGACCAGCGCGGCGACCGTCTTGCGGAGGGCGACGTCGTCGTACACGCCGAAGTGGTTCAGCGCGTCCGCCATCGTCCACCGGAGATACCGGAGCAGGGAGAGGTTCCCCAGTCCGAGGGTCCTGGCGTTCCGGACCACGTCGCCGACGCTCTGCATCGGCAGCTTCACGTCGCCCCTCGCTATCTCCCAGAGCGCGTCGGAGGTCCGCTCGAGGAACCGGTAGAACGCCCGGTGGGCCGCGTCGTCGCCGAACGTCTCCCGTAGCTCCCGGTTCCACCTCCGGCGGTCGCGGTAGAGCGTCACCGTCCGGTCGGGGAGCCGGACCTCGTAGGCGTCCTGCACGTCGATGTCGGGCGGGTCGAAGCCGATTTCGTCCAGCAGTTGGCCGCCGACGCCGCGCGGCTGGAAGTCGACGAGCGTGGTCGCGCCGACGTCGAACGCGAACCCGTCCCGCCGGTAGTAGCCCGCACACCCGCCGACGTGGTCGTGTCGTTCGAGGACGACCGTCCGGAGGCCCTCGGACTGGAGTCTGGCCGCAGTACTCATTCCGGCGACGCCGCCGCCGACGACGGCGACGTCGAAGTTTCGGTCGGTCAGTGGCGGGATGCGTTCGACACCTCCGGTTCGGATTCCGAGTTCGCCGAGATGGTCGTCTCGGTACGTTCGTCGGCGACGGTTAAAAACGATGAGGGGTCGAGCGACGGCACGACCCGCGCTCGTCCCGCCGCGTGAGGACCGCTCGTTCCGTAGCGTTCGATTCGGCGGGTCAGAGCGAGCGACTCGTGAGCGTCGACCGACAGGTTCGACGCTCCCGGCGCACGTACTGGGGACGATGACCGATGGCTCCGAGCCGTTCGTCGGGAAGATAACGCAGAAGGCCGTCCTGTTCGGTCCGGACGGCGACGTCCTCGTGACGCGAGTCGACGACCACTGGGAGCCGCCGGGCGGAACCTTCGAGTTCGGCGAGACGCTGGTCGGCGGCCTCCGGCGCGAACTCCGCGAGGAACTGGGCCTCGACGCCACGGTCGGCCCGCCGGTCGAGGCGGCGTACGGCGGCTGGCTCGACGGCGAGACGGCGAATCCGATGGTAGCCCTCGTCTACCGCTGTGAAACCGACCAGCGGGCGGTGACTCTCAATTACGAACACGACGACTACGAGTGGGTCGCTCCCGAGACGGCCGCCGACCGCCTGCGGGCGACTTTCGGCGAGCGGGTCGGCCGCGCGGTCGAACGGGCCGTCGCGCTCGACGGCGGTGAGCCGTTCGAGGCAGTGGCCGACCCCTACGCGGACGGCGACGTGACCCGCGAGGAGGTGCTGGCGGAGCTGGCCGCCGCTCGGGCCGCCGACGGCCCCGGAGACCTCGAATCGAACCCGTGAGGGCCCTTCGACGCTCGATTCTCCGACGCTCGACCGCCGGCCCGCTTCCCCGACTCGTAGACGGGTGACACGGTCCGGGGCCGTTCACCCCGAAAATTCCGCCGCGTCGAAAGGGAAAACGGTTTGAAATCGCTGGCCGCATTCCGACCCATGAAAGTCCGCATCAGCGCCGGCGCGACCGAGGAGGAGGCGTCCGCCATCGCGGAGGCGCTCGCCCAGCACGTCCGCGACGAGGTCGAAGTGTTCGTGGGCGAGGCCGACGCGCCGGCCGCCGTCCGGGACCCCGCAGTCGCGGCGACCGCCGGGAATCCGTCGGGTGGGTCGGCCGGGAGCGACGCCGGCGACGACCTCGGGCCGACCGAGCGCGAACAGCAGTTGTGGGCCGAGATAGAGGACATCGAGCTGGGCGGTCCCGAGAAGTACAAGGACCGCCTCGACGACCAGGGGAAGCTGTTCGTGCGCGACCGCCTCGACCTCTGGTTCGGCGACCTGCTGTTCGAGGACGGCAAGTTCGCCAACTTCGACGCGTGGCACGCCGACAGCCCCGAGGTCGAGGACGGGAACGACGACCGACTGCCGGGCGACGGCCTGCTCACGGGCGCGGCCGAGTTCGAGGGCCGGGAGGTCCACTTCATGGCCAACGACTTTACGGTCAAGGCCGGGTCGATGGCCGAGAAGGGCGTCGAGAAGTTCCTCCGGATGCAACAGCGCGCGCTCAAGTCGGGCAAGCCCGTCCTCTACCTGATGGACTCGTCGGGCGGGCGCATCGACCAGCAGACCGGCTTCTTCGCCAACCGCGAGGGCATCGGGAAGTACTACTACAACCACTCGATGCTCTCCGGGCGGGTCCCACAGATTTGCGTCCTCTACGGCCCCTGCATCGCCGGCGCGGCATACACGCCCGTCTTCGCCGATTTCACCGTCATGGTCCGGGACATGTCCGCGATGGCAATCGCCAGCCCCCGGATGGTCGAGATGGTGACCGGCGAGGAAATCGACCTCCAGGACCTCGGCGGTCCCGACGTCCACGCCCAGCACTCGGGCAGCGCCGACCTCGTGGCCGACGACGAGGAACACGCCCGCGAGCTGGTCGCGGACCTGCTATCCTATCTGCCCGACAGCGCCGACGACAAGCCCCCGAAGACCGAGGGGCAATCGCCCGCGAAGTCGCCCGAGGGCATCGACTCCATCGTCCCGAGCGAACCCAACAAGGGCTACGACATGACCGACGTAATCGACCGCGTGGTCGACGAGGGGTCGTACTTCGAACTCAAGCCCGAGTACGGCGAGGAGATTCTGACGGCGTTCGCGCGCATCGACGGCCGGCCGGTCGGCATCGTCGCCAACCAGCCCGCCCAGCGGGCCGGGGCCATCTTCCCCGACGCCGCCGAGAAGGCCGCCGAGTTCATCTGGACCTGCGACGCCTACGACGTGCCGCTGCTCTACCTGTGTGACACGCCGGGCTTCATGGCGGGCTCGCAGGTCGAGAAGGACGCCATCCTCGAGAAGGGCAAGAAGTTCATCTACGCAACCTCCTCGGCCACCGTGCCCAAGCAGACCGTCGTGGTCCGGAAGGCCTACGGCGCGGGCATCTACGCGATGGGCGGCCCGGCCTACGACCCCGAGAGCGTGCTGGGTCTCCCCTCGGGCGAAATCGCCATCATGGGTCCGGAAGCGGCCATCAACGCGGTGTACGCCCGGAAGCTCTCGCAAATCGACGACGAGGCCGAGCGCGCGAACAAAGAGCAGGAACTCCGCGAGGAGTACCGCGAGGACATCGACGTCCACCGGATGGCCAGCGAGGTCGTCATCGACGAGATCGTCCCGCCGAGTACGCTCCGGACCGAGTTGGAGAACCGGTTCGCGTTCTACGAGGGCGTCGAGAAGGACCTGCCGGACAAGAAGCACGGCACCGTGCTGTGAGGCCGGGGCCTCGTCGGCGGCTCAGCACCTCGGTAACACGATGCACGGAGTGCAGGGGACCCCGCCATCCACGCAGTAACAACACTCCTCGTCGGTCGATTCGTCGTCCCACGACAGGTCCTCGACGTCGGGGGTGTCCGACCGCCGGTCGAACTCCCCGATTGGAATCGCCTCCTCGCTGCCGTCCGGGAACTCCCACTTCACGTGGGTCGGCCCGTCGGTGCTGGCCGACGCGAGTCCCGCCCCGCCGGCCGCGAGCACGCTCGCCGTCGCGGTTCGCCGTAGCAAATCTCTCCGACGCATATATTATACCAGTATATTATTCTTAATAAAGTTTTCTCCAAATAAGTAATTATTTGTAATCCCGCGTGTCCCGCGCGAAAGAGCCGTATAACAATGGGCGGTCTCGCCGTTCGTCGGTCCGTGACAGCGGACGCCGCGACGGAGCCCGACCATGAGTTCTGATCGCCGCTACCCCATCGCCCTCGCCCGGACGCGGAATCGGACCGTCGACGCACTCGCGGGCGTCAGTCGCGTCGAGCGCGCGCTCTGGACGCTCGTCGGCGTCGCGCTCGTCGCCGACCTGGCCACGACCTACTACGGCCTCCGGCTCGGCCTCAGGGAGTCGAATCCGGTGGCTCGGACCGCCATGCAGCGGTTCGGGTTCGGGGCGATGGTGGGGCTGAAACTGCTGGCGGTCGGCGTCGGAGTCGGCTGTCGTCGGTTGCTCGCCGGCCGGCCGGGCCTGATCGTGCCCGCTGCGCTGGCCGTCCCGTGGCTCGCGGCCGCACTGGTCAACCTCACGCTGTACGCGATGGCGGCCTGACTCGGCTACTGGTCGGCCCGCTTCAGCGAGAGGACCGTCCGGTCGAACTCGCAGACCAGCAGGTCGTCGCCGGCCTCGCCCTCCCGGTTCACCGCGAACGCCTCGACGTGCATCGTCACGACGCCGCGCTCGCCGTCGCTGGTCTCGCGCTTGTCGGTGACCGTCGACTGGGCCCGGATGGTGTCGCCGTGGAACACGGGGTTGGGATGCTCGACGTCGTCGTAGCTCAGGTTGGCGACGATGGTGCCGTCGGTGGTGTCGGGAATCGACAGCCCCACCGCGAGGCTCATGGTGTAGAGGCCGTTGACCAGCCGGTCGCCGAACTGGGTGCCCTCGGCGAACTCGGCGTCGAGGTGGAGCGGCTGCTGGTTCATCGTCATGTCGCAGAACTGCTGGTTGTCGGACTCGCTGACGGTCCGGCGCTTGTCGTGCTGGTAGGTCGCGCCGACCTCGAACTCCTCGTAGTAGCGTCCCGCCATGGTCGGCCGGTCGGTCCAGCGGGGCAAAAACCCACGCGGTTTCGGCCGGTAAGCACCGTTTACCGGTCGGCAGCGGACCGCCGCTCGGTCGGTAGGGCCCCCATAACAATGGGTACGGCGGGGTTAGGTCGGCGTGCGGTCAGTTACGCCGAGGCACACGATGTCCGAGGACGCAACCCGATTCGAGTGGGCGCGACCGCGAACAGGGGACCGTGACCGCGTCGACCGCGCGCCAGGGCGCGACCCGACGCGACGAACGGCGCGGGACGACCGACCGCCGGCCGGGAAACTGGCTTCAGGGGAGCCACGGACCGCGGACGGTCGTCCCCGCGTTCGAACCGCGACGGTCGACGCCGCGACAGCGAACTCGCCGAGCGAATCGGACGGGTCAGCCGACCCGCGCGTCCAGTTCGCGTACCGGGGCGGCGGCCGGTTCGAGAGCCGTCCCGTGGTGTGCGAGGGGACGGTGTACCTCGGCTGCGCGAACGGCGGTACGCACGCGGTCGACGGCGACCACGGAACCGAACGCTGGTCGGCGTCGGCTCGCGACCGGTCCACTGGGCCCGCCGTGGCCGGAGACGTCGTCTGCACCGCGACCGAACAGGGGACGGTCGCGGCGCGCGACGCCGCGACGGGGCGACGACGGTGGGAGTTCGAGGCGGCCGGGAGGGTACAGACCGCCCCGACGGTCGCCGACGGGAGCGTGCTCGTCGCGACGACCGACGGGCACGTGACCGCACTCCACGCCCGGGACGGCTCCCGACTCGGGACGTTCCGGAACGCCGCCCGGGCGGTGTGCTCGCTCGCGGTGGCCGGCGAACGCGTCGTGCTCGCGAGCCTCGACGGCGGCGCGTACGCCCACGACCGGACCGACGGGCGCGAGCACTGGCGGTTCGACCCGTCGGTCGCGGTCCGAGACGCGCCGGCCGTCGCCGACGGAACGGCGTACCTCACGACCGTCGACGACGGCCGAGCGTGCGCTATCTCGGCGGTCACGGGTCGTCTGCAGTGGCGAGCCGACGTGAGCGAGAGCGCGTGGGCCGCCCCGACGGTCGCCGACGGGAGCGCGTTCGTCGCGACGACCGACGGAACCGTCCGGGCGCTCGACGCCGAGGACGGGGCGAGGAGGTGGCGGGCTCGCGTCGGCGGGCGGCTCTGGGCGTCGCCGACCGTCGCCGGGGAGTCAGTGCTTGTCGGCGACGACGCTGGCACCGTGACCGCGCTGGACCGGGACGACGGGACCACGCTGTGGCGCTACCGGACGGGTGCCCCCGTGGTCGCTCCGGTGACCGTCGCCGAGGGGACCGCCTACGTGGCCGACCGGAGCGGCACCCTCACAGCCCTTTCGCTCCCGTGAGCAGGACGGGCCGGGACTCGGAGCCGTCGTGGCTTCCACTGGGTTGAAGCCGTCCGCCCTCCAATTCGGCGCTATGCCACGCCGAAGCCTGCTGTTCACGCCGGGCGACCGCCCGGAGATGCTGCGGAAAGCGCCCCGGGCGGGGGCCGACGCGCTCGTGTTCGACCTCGAAGACGCGGTGGCTCCCGACCGCAAGGACGAGGCGCGCGCGGCCGTCCGGGACGTACTGGCCGACCCCGAGTTCGACCCCGACGTCGAGGTCTGCGTCCGCGTCAACCCCACCGGCATCGCGGCCGACGACGACCTCCAGGGCCTGCTGGCCGACGAGCGGGCGGCCCAGCGCCTCGACTCGGTGATGCTCCCGAAGGTCGAGGCGGCCGACGACGTCGAGACGCTCGCCGGCCTGCTCGACGAGCGCGGGGCGGCCGTCCCGGTGCTCGCGCTGGTCGAGACCGCCGCCGGGGTCCTCGCGGCCGAGGAGATTGCGGCGGTCCCGGCGGTCGACGCGCTGGCGTTCGGCGCGGAGGACCTCGCGGCCGACCTGGGTGCGACCCGGACCGACGAGGGGACCGAGATACTCCACGCCCGCGAACACGTCGTGCTCGCGGCCAGCGCGGCCGGCGTGGACGCTATCGACACCGTCTACACCGACTTCGAGGACGCCGACGGCCTGCGCGAGGCGACCGAGTTCGCCATCGAACTGGGGTTCGACGGCAAACTCGCCATCCACCCCTCGCAGGTCGACCCAATCAACGAGGCGTTCACGCCCGCCCCCGAGCGCGTCGAGTGGGCCGAGCGCGTGCTGGCGGCCAAGCGAGAGGCCGACGCCGAGGACCGGGGGGTCTTCGAAGTCGACGGGGAGATGGTCGACGCGCCCCTGATAGCGCAGGCCGAGCGCGTGCTGGCGTACGCCGAGGCCGCCGACGATATTTAAACACATCCTTATCTGTTAAAGGAGTCTATTCGATAATAATTTCGTCACGCTTATTCGCGGGTGTGTGGGAGTTGAAGGCGAAGATGTCCGAGCAAGCGAACCCCTTCGAGAGTCTGCAAGAGCAGATCGACGACGCGTCGGCGTACGTCGACGCCGACGCGGACGTGCTCGCCCGACTCAAACACCCCGAGCGCGTGCTGGAGACCAACCTCTCGGTCGAGATGGACGACGGCTCGGTCGAGGTGTTCGAGGCCTACCGGTCGCAGTTCAACGGCGACCGCGGCCCGTACAAGGGCGGCATCCGGTACCATCCGGGGGTCACTCGCGACGAGGTGAAGGCCCTCTCGGGCTGGATGGTGTACAAGTGTGCGGTCGTCGACATTCCGTACGGCGGCGGCAAGGGCGGCATCGTCGTCGACCCCGACGACTACAGCGAGAGCGAACTCGAACGACTCACGCGGTCGTTCGCCGAGGAACTCCGGCCGCTCATCGGCGAGGACAGGGACATCCCCGCGCCCGACGTCAACACCGGCCAGCGCGAGATGAACTGGATAAAGGACACCTACGAGACGCTGGAGAACACCACCGAACCCGGCGTCATCACGGGCAAGTCCCCCGACAGCGGCGGGAGCGCGGGCCGCGTGGCGGCCACTGGGCGGTCGACCATGCTCACCGCCCGCGAGGCGTTCGACTACCTCGACCGGGACATCGCGGGTGCCGACGTCGCCGTACAGGGGTACGGTAACGCCGGCTGGATCGCCGCGAAACTCATCCACGAACTCGACGCCAACGTGGTCGCGGTGTCGGACTCCAGCGGCGCTATCTACCGGGAGGACGGCTTCAATCCGGTCGACGTGAAACACCACAAGAACGAGACCGGAAGCGTGACTGGCTACCACAACGCCGACCAGGAGTTGTCCAACGAGGACCTGCTCACCCTCGACGTGGACCTGCTCGTACCCGCCGCGCTGGAAAACGCCATCGACGGCGACCTCGCCGAGGAGGTCTCGGCCGACGTCGTCGTCGAGGCCGCGAATGGCCCGCTCACGCCCGACGCCGACGACGTGCTCGCCGAGTCGGACGTCTACGTCTTCCCGGACATCCTCGCCAACGCCGGCGGCGTGACCGTCTCGTACTTCGAGTGGGTCCAGAACCGCCAGCGGTTCTACTGGACCGAGGACCGCGTCAACGAGGAGCTCGAACGCGTCATCACCGACGCCTTCGACAATCTGGTCGACACCTACGAGTCGACCGGCGCGCCCAACATGCGGACCGCCGCGTACGTGGTCGCCATCCAGCGCGTGCTCGAAGCCTACGAGGAAGGCGGGAACTGGCCGTAGCGACCGAACCGGACCGACCGCCGACCGGTTCTCAGGCGTGATAACGGCGTCGGGGTTTTATGTCCTCTGTGTGAGAAGGCCGAGCCACGTAACTATGTTCGACACGGAACTGACCGACCGTGGTCAGGTGGGTATCGGCACGCTCATCGTGTTCATCGCGATGGTGCTGGTGGCCGCTATCGCTGCGGGCGTGCTCATCAACACTGCGGGCTTTCTGCAGAACAAGGCCGAACAGACCGGACAGGAGTCGAGCGCGCAGGTGACCGACCGGGTCAGCGTGGTCAACACCATCGGCGACGTGGGCAACGACGAGTCGGTCCACTTCGTGAACATGACCGTGATGAAAGGCTCCGGGGCGGGCGACATCAACCTCTCGACGGCGACCGTCGAGTGGCTCGGTCCCGACGGCGGGACGATTCTCACGCACGGTGAGGAGGCAAACGACACGCGGTTCGCGACCAGTACCATCCAGGACATCGACGACACCGCGCCGGTTATCGTCCATCAGGAGGACCGATTCCGCATCACGCTCGACGCAGTCGAACTGACCGACGGCGACCACGGCCTCAAGGAGGCCGAGGACTTCACCGTCAAGATCATCACCTCCGCCGGTGCAGTGACCTACCACCATCAGGTGCCACCCACGCTGACCGACCAGACGGCGGTCTCCCTCTAGTCGCTCTTCTATCCGCGCGCGAACGTCTCGCAGCCCCCTTCGTCTCTATCACCCCATTCTCGCCGGTTCCGATTCGGGACGTGACCCTCCCGACGTTCAGAGGCCGAGCTCCCGCCCCACGACCAGGTGCTGAATCTCGCTGGTCCCCTCGCCGATCTCCATCAGCTTGGCGTCCCGGAAGAACCGCTGGGGCGCGAAGTCCTCGGTGTAGCCGTAGCCCCCGAGCGTCTGGACCGCGTCCTCGGCCACCTCGCGGGCGGCCTCGCTGGCGTCGAGCTTGGCGAGCGCGCTCTCGCGGGTGACCGACTCGCCCCGGTCGTACTTGCACGCCGCCTTGTGGGTCAACAGGCGGGCGCGCTCGACCTTACGGTCCATCGAGACCACCTTGTTCCGGATGGCGTCGAACTTCGAGATGGGCTTGCCGAACTGCTCGCGCTCGGTGCTGTACTCCCTGGCGGCCTCGTACGCGCCCTGCGCGAGCCCGGTCGACAGCGCCGCGATGGAGATGCGGCCGCCGTCCAGCGTCTTTTTGGTCTGCTCCCAGCCGTCGCCTTCCTCGCCGAGCAGGCGGTCGGCGGGCAGTCGAACGTCGTCGAGTTGTATCTCGCAGGTGGGCGAGGCGTTCAGTCCCATCTTGTCCCAGACGGTCGTGACCTCGAACCCGTCGTCTTCGGGGTCGACGATGAACGTCGAGATGCCGTCGTAGCCCGCCTCGGGGTCGGTGACCGCCTTCACGAGGACGCTCCCGGCCACGTTCGCGTTCGTGATGAACTGCTTGGTGCCGTTGAGCACCCACTCGTCGCCGTCCTTTTGAGCGGTGGTGTTCATGTCGCTGGCGTCCGACCCGCTGTCGGGTTCGGTCAGCGCCCACGAGCCGAGGTACTCGCCCTCGGCGAGCGGTCGGAGCCAGCGCTCTTTCTGCTCGTCGGTGCCGAACAGCTCGATGGGCTTGCTCGCCAGCGAGACGTGCGCGGCGTACGAGAGGCCGACCGACCCCGAGACGCGGCCGAGTTCCTCGGTCACGAGCGCGTACAGCAACTGGTCGCCCCCGAGGCCGCCGTACTCCTCGGCGACGGGGACGCCCATCATGTCGAGGTCCGCGAGCTGGTCGAACAGTTCCTCGGGGAACCGATGCTCGTCCTCGATGTCCTGAGCGACGGGCTCGATCTCCTCCTCGCAGAACTCCCGCACCGTGTCCCGTATCATCCGATGTTCGTCGGGGAGGCTGAAATCCATGCGCAAAAGTTGCGCGAGCCGCGATAAAAAGTCTCCGCACCCGCGTCGGGCTACCCTCCATCCCGCACCGAACGAATGTCGAAACCACTTAATACTGACACTCGAAATCCGCGAAGCGTGACCCGCCGCACGCAGATTCGAGCGGTCCTCGCGGTGGTCGTTCTCGGGATGGTGCTCGCGCTGGCGGCCGGGTTCGTCACCGCCGGCGAGTCGCCCAACGCCCGGTACGACCGAACGGCAGACCTCCACACCGGCGAGCAGCCACAGGTAGTCGAACCCCGGTCGGGCGTCACCGTCGTCGCGGTTCAGAACGGCGACGTCCGAGACGTCTCGGGGGAACTGGTCGCGTTCCGCTCCAACGGGACCGTCCTCTACCAGACCGAGCGGTACAGCACCTACTGGGACGTCGACCCGACGCCGGGGACCGACCGGACGGTCTCGTACGTCGCCACCGAGCGCCTCGACTCGTCGGTGTGCGAGGGCGAGCCCGTCCCGACCTCGGGCGGGGAGTGCCGGCGGAACGTGGTCGAGCGGCTCAACCTCTCGACCGGCGAGCGCACCCGGCTCTACAGCCATCGCTCGGTCGGCGGCCGGTGGCACGACGTGGACGTGATAAACGACACCCACGTTCTCGTGGCCGACATCGCCAACGAGGTGGCGTTCGTCGTCAACGGCTCCTCGGGCATCCGCGAGTGGACGTGGAGCGCCGAGAGCTACCTCTCGCCCGGCAGCGGCGGTCCGTACGACGGCGACTGGGTCCACCTCAACGACGTGGAGTACCTCGACGACGGCCGCATCATGGTCGACCTCCGCAACCAGGACCAGGTGGCGTTCGTCAATCGCTCGACCGGGGTCGTCGACGACTGGACCCTCGGGAGCGACGACGACCACGACGTCCTCCACGAACAGCACAACCCCGACTACATCCCCGAGTCGGCGGGCGGCCCGGCGGTCCTCGTGGCCGACTCGGAGAACGACCGGCTCGTGGAGTACCAGCGCGAGAACGGCTCGTGGAATCGGACGTGGCGCTGGACCGACGCCGACACCCAGTGGCCCCGCGACGCCGACCGCCTGCCAAACGACAACACCATGATAACCGACACCATCGGCGACCGGGTGTTCGAGGTGAACCCCGAGGGCGAAATCGTCTGGAGCCTGCCGGTCGACCGACCCTACGAGGCCGAGCGGCTCGGCTCCGGCGAGGAGAGCGCCGGCGGCACGAGCGCCGCGGCGGCCGACCTCGAATCGAACGCGGCCGCGCCGCCCGAGGGGCCGGCCGAGCGGTTCGAGGAGGCGGTCCGGTCGGTCGTCCCCATCAAGATGCAGAACGCGTTGCTGGGCTACATCTTCCCGTGGTGGATGGGCTTTTACGACGTGCTGACGACCGTCTCGTTGGGCGGGGTCCTCCTGGCGTGGGGCGGCGTCGAGCTGTGGTGGTCGCGGTTCCCCGACCGCGTCCGCGAGCGGACCGGCGTCGAGGTCGAGCCGACGCCCCGCCGGCTGGCCGTGCTGGCCGTGCTCGCGCTGACGGCGGTCGCCAGTCTCGGTTACCTCGGGACGACCGTGATGTCGCTGTTCTGACTCGCGGTCCCGACGAGCGGGGGCGGCGCGGGCAAGTGGGTTTTTATCGGGCGGTCGCCTACCCGGCAGTGATGAGCATCCGGCGGCTGGTCCGGGGGACCATCGAGTGGGAGCGGCTGGAAGCCGTGTTCGAGGAGTTGGCGCGTCGGTACGACGAGCCCGAGCTCCGGGTCGAGTTTCTGGACGCCGACAACTGGCTGTCGACGCCCTGCGTGGTGGACGACCGCTGGTTCGTGAAGCTAGTCACCGACCAGAACTCGCTGGTCCACGCGGTGTTCACCGGCGCGCGCAACCTCGGCGCGTTCTCGTCGGGCACGGAGGGCTTTTTCGAGCACTTCGAGGACCCGCTGGCGATGTGCGACCACGAAATCGACGCCACGCGCCGGATGCGCGACATCGGCGTCAACGCACCGGCACCCATCGAGACGTTCGAGGTCGACGGGATGGGCGTGCTGGTGATGGAGTACCTGCCCGAGTTCCGGACGTTCGAGGACCTGTCCCGGGAGACGGTCGCGGACCTCGCGCCCGAGGTGTTCGGCGCGTTGGCAGCGATGCACGACCACCGGCTCGCGCACGGCGACCTCCGGGGCGAGAACGTGCTCGTGAAGGACGGCGAGGTGTACTTCATCGACGCCACCAGCGTCCGCGAGGCGGGCGTCGACGAGGCCCGGTCGTACGACCTCGCGTGCGCGCTCGCGGCACTCGAACCTCGAATCGGCGCTCGCGCGGCCGTATCGGCCGCCGCCGACCACTACGCGCCCGACGAACTGCTCGCGGCCCGGGAGTTCCTGGACTTCGTGAACATCCGACCCGACCACGACTTCGACGCCGTGGAGGTCAAGGGCGAGATCGAGAAGCGGTGTCACTGACCGCTCGACGGGCGACCGACCACCCGACCGAGTAGCAGTCTTTTTTATGGTGCCCACAACAATTTTTACCTGAACATGAGCCAGCAAGCCAGCGAGCAGATTTACGGCCACTACATCGGCGGCGAGTGGACCGACGGGAGCGGCGACGAGACCTTCGAGAGCGTCGACCCCTCGAATCAGGAGGTACTCGGGGAGTTCCACCGGGCCACCGAGGGCGACGTCGACGAGGCGCTCGCGGCCGCCGAGGCCGCCGAGGAGGAGTGGCGCGACCTCTCGTACATCGACCGCGCGGAGTACCTCTGGGACGTCTACCACGAACTCAAGGACCGGACCGACGAACTCGGCGAGATAGTCACCAAGGAGTGTGGCAAGGAGATATCCGAGGGGAAAGCCGACGTGGTCGAGGCCGCACACATGGTCGAGTGGGCCGCCGGCAACGCCCGCCATCCCCACGGCGACGTGGTCCCCTCCGAGATTCCGAGCAAGGACGCCTACATGCGCCGCAAACCCCGGGGCGTCGTGGGCTGTATCACGCCGTGGAATTTCCCGGTCGCCATCCCGTTCTGGCACATGGCGCTCGCGCTGGTCGAGGGCAACACGGTCGTCTGGAAGCCCGCCGAGCAGACGCCGTGGTGCGGCCAGATAATCGCCGAGATGATGGTCGACGCCGGCATCCCCGACGGCGTGTTCAACATGGTCCAAGGGTTCGGCGACGCCGGCAACGCCATCGTCGAGGACGACCGGGTCGACACCGTGCTGTTCACCGGCTCCTCGGAGGTCGGCCAGCAGATAGCCAGCAAGGTCGGCGGCGAGCCGGGCAAGCTGGCGGCCTGCGAGATGGGCGGCAAGAACGGTATCGTCGTCACGGAGAACGCGGACCTCGACGTGGCGGTCCACTCGGCCGTGATGTCTTCGTTCAAGACCACGGGCCAGCGTTGTGTCTCCAGCGAGCGCCTCATCGTCCACGAGGACGTCTACGACGAGTTCAAGGAGCGCTACGTCGAACTCGCCCAGCAGGTGTCAGTCGGCGACCCCCTCGAAGAGGACACCTTCATGGGCCCGGTCGTCAACGAGCAGCAGGTCGAGAAGTTCCACCAGTACAACGAGCTCGCCCGCGAGGAGGGCGCGAACGTGCTGGTCGACCGCGCGGAACTCGACGACGACGAGATTCCCGACGGCCACGACGAGGGCTTCTGGGTCGGCCCGTTCGTCTACGAGGTCGACTACGACACCGACCTCCGGTGTCTCAAGGAGGAGGTCTTCGGCCCCCACGTCGCGCTCGTCGAGTACAGCGGCGACATGGACCGCGCGATGGAGATTCACAACGACACGCCCTACGGGCTGGCCGGTGCGGTCATCTCCGAGGACTACCGCCAGATAAACCAGTTCCGCGACGAAGCCGAGATCGGGCTGGCGTACGCCAACCTGCCCTGCATCGGCGCGGAGGTCCAGCTCCCGTTCGGCGGCGTCAAGAAGTCGGGCAACGGCTACCCGAGCGCCCGCGAAGCCATCGAGGCCGTCACCGAGCGCACCGCGTGGACGATGAACAACTCGAAGGACATCGAGATGGCCCAGGGGCTGTCGGCCGACATCAAGGTCGAAAGCGACGACTGAGACGCGAGCAGTGCCCGAGACACCGCTGACGGCACCGTCCCGTCCGACCGAGTGGACCGCGAGTCCCTCGGGGCCGAGCGAACTCGGGCCCGTTTCTTCCGCACCCAGCAAAGGTATTAGTGGCTCCCTCCGGGAGTTGGGTGCGATGAGCGAACACGACGTCACCCTGACCGTCGACGGCACCGAGGAGCGCCTCACCGTCGAGGCCCGGACCCTGCTGGTCCACGCGCTCCGGGACGACCTCGGCTACACCGCCCCGAACGTGGGCTGCGAGTCGGGCAAGTGCGGGGCCTGCACGGTCGGCCTCGACGGCGAGGCGGTCAAGTCGTGCATGGTGCTCGCGGTGCAGGCCGACGGCTCCGAGGTCACGACCGCCGGCGGGCTCGCGGACGGCGACGACCTCCACCCGGTCCAGCGAGCGTTCCACGAGGAACACGCCCTCCAGTGTGGCTACTGCACGCCCGGCATGGTGACGACCGCGACCGAACTCCTCGACGAGAATCCCGACCCGGACCGCGAGGAGATACGGACCGCGCTGAAGGGCAACGTCTGCCGATGCACCGGCTACCAGAACGTCGTGGACGCGGTCGAGTCGGCCGCCGCCGCGGTCGGCCCGGAAGCGACGACCGGCGACTGGACGCCCGAGCCCACCGGCGACTCGCCGACGGGCGAGCGCCCCGGCGAGACCCCGCCCGGAGGCGGGGACTGAGATGTTCCCCGAGGAGTTCGACTACCACCGGGCGACCAGCGTCGAGGAGGCGCTGGAGCTGCTGGCGACTCACGCCGACGAGGACGGCGACCCCGAGGGCGGTGACGCCGACGTCGCCGTCCTCGCGGGCGGACAGGGCTTGCTCCCCGCGATGAAGGCCCGCGAGTCGACTCCCGATGTCGTGGTGGACGTGAGCGACCTCGACTCGCTCCGGGGGGTCGAAGCGCCCGAACGCGGCGGGGACGACGACGCGGACGGCTCGCTCGCGGTCGGCGCGCTCGCGACCCACGCGACCCTCGCCGACTCGCCCGCCGCGGGCGAGCGCGCGACCGTGCTGGCCGCGACCGCCGGCGAGGTCGCCGACCGACAGATACGGAATCGCGGGACCGTCGGCGGGAACCTCGTGGAGGCCCATCCGGCCGCCGACCTCCCGGCCGCGACGGTCGCGGCCGACGCCACGCTCGCGCTCGCCGGCCCAGACGGCGAGCGCGCGATACCGGCCGAGGAGTTCTTCGAGGGCGACGGGGAAACCGCCATCGAGAACGGGGAACTGCTGACCGAGATTCGCGTCCCGAGCGCGCGGGCGGCCGGCGGCGCGTACGCCAAGAAGCCCCATCCGGCCTCGGGGTTCGCGCTCGTGGGCGTCGCGGCCTCGGTCGCGGTCCGCGACTGGACGGTGACCGACGCTCGCGTGGTCGCCAGCGGCGCGACCGACGCGCCCGCCCGCCTCCGAGGCGTCGAGGACGCGCTGGTCGGCGGTGGGGCCGACCGCGAGACGATTGCGGACGCGACCGAGCGAGCGGGCGAGGACGTCGACCCTAAGGAGGCGCGGGCCGACGCGACCGCCTCCGGCGAGTTCCGGGTCCACCTGCTGTCGTCGTACGCCGAGCGCGCGGTGACGAGCGCCGTCGAGCGCGCGACCGGTCGCGCCGCGTCGGCGGAGCCCCGCGAGGACTGACGAACGGGACGGTCAAAACGGGGCCTGCGACCCGCGACTCGGCCCGCGTTCGGGCGGGTCGGCGTTCGAGTTCCCGGACGCGGCCGGGTCGCTCGCGCCGCCCGCGCTCCGATTCGGATTCGCCGAGAGGTCGCCGGTTTCGAGGTACGTCGCTTCGAGGTCGGCGAGCTGCCGGTTTATGGTCCCGCTGTCGTGGTGCATCTCGGCGGCCCGGACCCGGACGAGGTCGTAGTCGTGTCGGTCGGCGAGCCCGTTCCACGCCCGGAACGACCCCACCGTGAGGGTGTGGGTCTGCGGGCAGAACGGCGTCGTGGGCGTGAACTCCGCCCGGAGGACGGAGGGGTCGTCGTCCTCGGTGAGGTCGTCGAACCCCGCCGCGAGGTCGCCGGTCGCCTCGGGGTCGTCGCCGTCCGCCTCGGCGTACCGGTAGCCGGCGCGCTCGTGGCGGGTGTCGAGGTTGAGTCGCGCGAGGTTGTAGTCGAAGGTCATGTCGTAGACCCCGCGCTCCTCGAACAGTTCGCGGGTCGTCTCGTGGAAGGCGACGTGGTCCTCACCGTCGAGCACGTCGTGGCCCTGGAGGAACGGCCCGGGAACCGGAAGGTGGTCGGGGACGAACTCGTCGTCGTCGTCGAAGAGCCCGTCGGCCTCGTCCGAATCGTCGTCGCCGAAGTGCGATCGGAAGGGGTTCATGTGCGTTCGTACGCCCCGTCGCGGCGTGTGCGTAGTCCCGAACACGTTCGGAATCAGACCGAGGTGCGCGTCGGTCCAACCCCGAGGCATGGGAGCGATTCCGGGCGACCTCAACACCGACAGCCAGCCCCCGATGACGGTCCCGCTGCGCCACTTCCTCGTGGCGCTGGGGTTTCTCGCCGTCGGGTGCGTCGTCGGACTCCTCGCGGCGCTCGACGCCGGCCCCGCCCGGGCGGGGCTCGCGCACGTCCACCTGCTGCTGGCGGGGTGGGTCTGCGTGACCATCATGGGCGCGATGACCCAGTTCGTGCCGGTGTGGTCGGGGACCGCCATCCACTCGCGTCGGCTCTCGGTCGCCCAGTTGTGGCTCGTGACGCTCGGGTTGGCGGGACTCGCGGGCGCGCTGCTCGCGGGCGCGCTGGCGTGGACGCCGGTCTTCGGCGGCCTCGCGCTCGCGGGGTTCTGGACGTTCGTCTACAACGTCGGGCGGACCCTGCTGGGCGTCCGCCCGTTCGACGTGACCGAGCGCCACTTCGCGCTCGCGCTCGGCTTCTTCCTCGTCGTGACCGCCTTCGGGTGGGTGCTCGCGCTGGGCTACGTCGTCCCGGTGTTCGAGGGCCTCGCGGTCCCGGTCGGCGACGGCTCGATTTCGCGGGGCGAGTTCCGGCTGGCCCACGCCACGCTGGCGGTGTTCGGCGCGATACTGTCGACCGTGCTGGGCGCGCTCTACCAGCTCGCCACGATGTTCACTCAGACCGAACTCCACGGCGTCGACGTCCCGCTCCGGCGATTCGAGGAGGTCGGCTATCCGGCGGGCGTCGTCGCGCTGGCGGCCGGCCGGCTGTTGGGCCTCGCCGACCTCGCGCGGGTCGGCGGCGTCCTCGTCGCGGCCGGTCTGCTCGGGTTCGCGGTCGTGCTGGCCCGCCGGCTGTACGAAACGCGCGTCGAGCGGACGCCGATGCTCTCGCGGTACGCCGTGGTCCCGGTCGCGGTCGGACTCTGGGTCGCGCTCGCGATTCCCGCGTGGCTCGCCGCCCCGCTCGCGCCGGCGGGGCTGTTCGGCGCGCCCGGAACGGCTCACCTGCTCGCGTTCGGCGTCGTCGGGTTCGTCGTCGTCGGCACCGTCTACCACGTCGTCCCGTTCGTCGTCTGGGTCCACCGGTACAGCGACCTGCTCGGGTTCGAGGACGTGCCGATGATAGACGACCTCTACGACGGCCGGCTCGCGGCGGTCGACTTCTGGCTGCTGGCGGCGGGCGTCGCGGGACTGGTGGCCGGCGACCTGCTCGGAACGCCGGGCGCGGTCGCGGTCGGGGGCGTCTGCACGCTGGCCGGGGTCGTCGTCTTCAGCGCGAACGTCCTGCTGGTCGTCCGCAGGCACGGTCCGCACTCGGTTCTCGGAGTGCTGTGGAGTCGGTTCGCGTCCGAGGAGGACACCGAGTCGTCGGAGTCCGTTGGAGGCGTTTCCTGAGCGAGTGACGCGCTGTCACGAGGCCGTGGAAGCGACTACCCCCGTGAAACGAAATTTCGGCGGACGACCGCGTTTCCCACCCGGAACCGAGATACAGTCGAGTTCGTCGACGTATCAACCAGTAATCTCTTGTAATCTAACGACGTTCGTATTGCATATGTTAGGGAAGTCGGCGTTGAAGAAAGTTCGACGGCTAGGCGTTATCGTTGCTGGCCTGAGTCTTCTCCTGACACTGATGATGGGCCATCAACTCTACGTCTTCTATCACTCCCCGCCCGCAATTCTTCGAGCGGAGGCACCACCCGGAACGCTGGACGCGGTGATAATCCTCACAGGTTGCATCACCGTCGTCCCGGGGCTGTACATTACTCGCCAGATATATCGCTGGTCTACGGCGGACCGCGAGTAAACCGAGAACTTACGAAACACCCCACGAGAATCCCTCGAACGACGTGCCAGTAGCGGCCGAAATTCGAAGTTCAACGTATAGACCATTGGCGAAGGCGATCTTCGACCCCGTAGTAACGGATCAGAACGACACAAATAGAGAGAATGACGACGAATGTAGCTATCACACTATTATAAACGATGGGGTCGACATCGCCGCTACTGTACCTAATAAACGCAGGTACGGTATGGAAGAGGACGATTATCCAAATTACTTGAGCTATCCCCGAGAGAGCGGCTTTCAATGACTTCTCCGGATGATGATTTGGAGTCATAATACCCAAAACATATATAAATATAACTGAAAAGATGGCGTCCAATTCCGATACCATTGGAGCAGTATATAATATTACTAGTTTGAAAAATCTATCGTAATTATAGTAGAATATGAACCCTATTCCGAGGTGAAGTCCGGTAGATTCCCCTGCTGGGCGACGTGGCGAAAGCAGACTGGTGGAAGAGACGTCGTCCGGAGTTCGGAGCTGTTCAAACTGGGCGAAGGCCGTAACACGTTAGAGACGTATCTTCGTTGACGGAACGTGTGCGCCCGGAACACTAACCTCCAGCGTCATCCCGTGGCGGCGTGCCGCGTCGGCTGGCAAACCCTCGTGCCGGGCGGACTAATTCGGGGTAGCCGACCCACTGGTCTGTCGCGTACCCGGGTTCTCCGCGCTGTCATCGTTCCCGCGTGGGACTGCTCGGGCGGGGACTTGAGGTACGCACTCGCCACTACGGTCCGGTTCCGATTAAGGGTTTCCGAAGAGGACACCTAATCCTTTAGGTCCCGTGCTTTTCCACCCGGAGCGTCCACGTAAGAGTGCATGATGAACACGGACACCCCGAACGCGGCCGGCGACTACGGCGGAGGGCGGGACGTCTCTCCCGCGCTGGACGCCACGCTCGACCTCCTGTCGAACCGCCGGCGTCGGTTCGTCCTCTACGCTCTTCGGGACCGAGAGGGCGCGATGGGCGTCGAGGAACTCGCCGAGCAGGTGGCGGCGTGGGAGCGCGACGCCGACGAGTCCGTGCCCGCGTCGGGGTCGAGCGACGGCGTCCGGACCCAGCGGGTGCTCGCGGACCTCCATCACTGCCAACTGCCCCGACTGACGGAGGCCGGAGCCGTCAGCTACGACGCCGAGGACGAGTTCGTGTCGCTCGCCGCCGCCGACCCGCTCGCGGAGTACCTCGACCTCGCCGCCCGCGAGGAAGACGTCCGCTGAGCGCCGCGCGTCGGCCCGCTGATTCGGCCCGCCGTCGAGTCCCCTGGCCAGTTCATCTGCCGCCCGTTCCGCTTCGGCCCTCCAGTTTCGCCCCCGAATCCGCGTTACGACCGCCCCGTCACTCCCCGTCCTCGACCCGCCAGAGGTAGCGACTGGCGTAACTCCGATAGGGTGCCCATCGCTGGGCGCGGTCGACCATCTCTGCGCGAGTCAACTCCTCGTCGAAGACCGTCTCCATCCCCTTGCGGATGCCGAGGTCGCCGACCGGGAACACGTCCGGCCGGCCGAGCGAGAACACGAGCTGCATGTTCGCGGTCCACTCGCCGACGCCCGTGATGGACGTCAGTTCGGCCACCACGTCGGCGTCCGGCATGTCGGCGAAGTACGACCGCGAGTAACCCTCCGTGCGGAACGCCTCGGCGACGTTCTTGACGTAGTCGGCCTTGGCCGCCGAGAGGCCGGCGTCCCGCAGCACCTCGGGGTCGGCGTCGAGGATGCCCTCGGGCGTGACCGTCACGGCGTCGAACAGTCGCTCGCGGGTCGCGGCCGCGGAGGCCATCGACACCTGCTGGCGCAGGATGGAGGTGACGAACCGGGCGAAGAAGTCGTCGGCCGGCTCGACGGTTACGGGGCCGTGGGCCTCGACCAGCGGGCCGAGATAGGCGTCCTCGCCGAGTGCGGCGTTCGGGTCCGGGGCGACGTTCGGGTCCTCGGTCATTCGAGCGCAAGTAGGGACGCGGGCGTAATGAGCCCACGGCTTCGGGTCGAGACGCCAACTGGATTCGGTTCGCGGTTCGTTGCTCGGACGTGTCCCCATCGGCGCTCGCTGATTCGGCGTTCACCATCGGTGCGTGCGGGCGCGGCCTCCGTGCCACGCCCAATCGCGCGAGGGATGAGGACCGCAACGAAGTGAGGACCGCAATCGGGTGGGGAGGACGAGGTGCGGTCGCGGTGCGGGGCGGTGCAGTCACTCAGTTGTCGAGGCTGAAGTTCGCTTCTTCGACTTTTCACCACGGAATTACGAGTCGGAGAAGCTAGCTACTGCCGAGGCAAATGAGTGACCGCACCGCCCCGCGACCGCACAGCGGGAGCCTCACCCCGCCCTAGCCTCGGGGCGCACGAGAGCGCCTCTCCCTCGCGCGCTTCGGCGCGGTCACGAGGACCGCGCCAGCGCGCGCCGACGCGAGACGAATCGGGAATAGCGCGTGCCGTGGAAAACCAGCCCGCAAGCGACGACAGAGAGAAACCGAATCGTCCAGCCGAACTCCTACTCCTCGGTCTCTTCCTCGCGGTCGACCCGGCGGCGCACGTCCACCTGGTAGTTCTTCAGGATGTCCCGACCCAGCAACACCGGGTAGTCCATGTGGCCCCGGTCCTCGACGCTGGCGGTCACGGTGTGGCGATTGCCCCCGACGCCGACCACCACGTCCACGACCGGCCGGGACCGACTGGACTTGCTGGAGCCGGACTTGACGCGGGCGATGCTCTTGATGGGTCCCGCGCCGATTTTGGCCGCGAGCTTGGTGTCGATGCTGGTCCGGGTCGCGCCCGTGTCGGACTTGGCGGTGACCGTCTCCGAGCCGGAAGTACCGCTGAGTACGACGTCTTCGGTGTAGCCGACGACCACGGGTTCGGTCGGACCGGTGTCCCTGGGCCGGGGCTTGCACGCGGGCACCGAGTCGTCGAGCGCGGCGGTCAGCTCCTCGACCCGGCGCTCGTCGACCGTGCCACCGCCGCGCTCGATGGCGAGTTGGGCGATGTACGGCGCGGCGCTGCGCTCGGTGGCCTCGAACAGCCCCTTGAACCCGGCGGTGGGGTTGACCTCGAGGACGTGCCAGCCGTCGTGGCCCTCGATGAGGTCGACGCCCGCGTAGTCGAGGCCGACCACGTCGGCGGCCTCGCGGGCGATGTCGGCCACCTCGCGGGGCATCGTGTCGGTGGCGTCCTCGACGGCCCCGCCGAGCGCGACGTTGGTCCGCCAGTCGTTGTCGGGCGCGTAGCGGTTCATCGCGCCCACGATGCGGTCGTCCACGACGTACACCCGGAGGTCGCGGTGCTTGCCCTCGTCGCGCTCGATGAGTTCCTGCAAGAAGGCCTGCCGGTCGCCCACGCGGGGGTTGACCAGTTCGTCCGGGCCGACCTTCCACGTCCCGCCGCCGTGGGTGCCGATGGCGGTCTTGTACACCGCCTCCTCGCCGAAGGTGGACCGACCGTCGTTGAGCCGGTCGTTCGACAGCGCGAGCAGGGCGTCGGGCACCGGGAGGCCAGCGTCGGCCAGCGCGGTCGCGGTCGCGAACTTGTGGATGGCCGTCATCACGGAACTGGGCCCGTTGAGCACCGGCACCAGCGAGTCGTATATCTTGGCGAGCCCGAGCGCCTCCGAGGGCTGTTCGGTGTTCGACAGCAGGAGCCTGTTGGCCACGACGTCGACCTCCGGTTCGAGGCGGGTCTCGTCGTTCTGGATGTCGACCGCCGTGTTCTCCTCGCGGAGCCACAGCGGCGTGTGACCGAGGTCCTCGACCGCGTTCAGGATGGCCTTGGTCTCTTTGCTGTTGTGGAGGCTCAGTACGCCGACCCGCACGTCCGACCCGTCAGTACCCATTTGTGCGTGGACAGTCGCCCGCGAGGCTTAAAAAACGAAGACATCGGCGTCCGACCGGCCGGTTCGACTGCCCCGTCTTTATATAGGGCGGGGTCCGAGTGGGTGATATGACCGGCTCGGACCCGGACCCCGACGCCTTCACGTACAACGGCGGCATCGTCGAACCGGGCGAGACCCAGAACATCCGGTACGGCATCAGCGAGACGTATCTGGGCGACCCGGTTCGCATCCCCGTTACCATCGTGAACGGGGCCGAGTCCGGGCCGACCGTGTTCCTGTCGGCGGCGGCCCACGGCGACGAACTCAACGGGATAGAGGTGGTCCGGGAGGTCGCCCAGGACTGGAACCACGACGACCTCCGGGGCACGCTGGTCTGTCTCCCCGTGCTGAACGTCCCCGGATTCATCGCCCAGGAGCGCTATCTCCCCATCTACGACCGGGACCTCAACCGGTCGTTCCCGGGCCGGGCAGGGTCGACCAGCGCCAAGCGGATGGCCGACCAGATATTCCGGAACTTCGTGGAGCCGTGCGACGTGGGACTGGACTTCCACACCTCCACGCGCGGACGGACGAACATGCTTCACGTCCGAGCGGACATGGCCGACCCCGAGGTGGCCAGACTCGCGAAGGCGTTCGGCTCGAACGTCGTCATCTCCTCGGAGGGGCCCTCCGGGACCCTCCGCCGGGAGGCCTCCGACGCCGACATCCCGACCATCACCATCGAGATGGGCGAGGCCCACCGCTTCCAGCGGGAGTTCATCGACCGGGGGCTGGAGGGCGTCGCCAGCGTCCTCGCGGAGTACGGTCTCGAAAGCACCGCCTCGGTCAAGTGGCCGGGGTGGCGAACCGTCATCGACGACGCCAAGGAGAAGACGTGGCTCCGGGCGGACGCGGGCGGACTGGTCGAGATGCACCACGACCGGGGGTCGCTGGTGTACGAGGGCGACACCATCTGCACCATCACCAACCCGTTCAAGACCGACCGCGAGCCGGTCGACGCGCCGTTCACCGGGCTGCTCGTCGGGATTCTGGAGAACCCCGTGGTCTACCCCGGCAACCCGTTGTGTCATATGGTCGAACTTTCGGCGAAGACCCGGCGAGCGCTCAAGCGCGAGCGCGCCCGGGGCGAGCCAGTCGAGAATCCGTCGCCGCCGCCAGCCGGGTCTGCGAGTCGGTAGCAGGTAGAAACTTCTATTTGCCCACAGTCCAACCTCCCGAACGGACAAGTATGAGTCAATCGTACAATCGAGGCCTCGTCGAGGACTTCGGCCGGTGGCGCGAGTTCACCGCCGGGATGTGGGCCTGGATACTTCACAAGTTCAGCGGGTGGGTTCTCATCGGCTATCTGTTCACCCACATCGCCGTGCTGAGCACCGCTATCCCGGGCGCGAACGGAGCGACCGCGATGCTGAACGGCGAGCAGGTCAACGTCTACACGGCCACGATTCAGGGGCTGGAGATGCTGACCGTCGTTCGCATCATGGAGGTCGGCCTGCTCGCGGTCGCGGTCTTCCACATTCTCAACGGGGTCCGGCTGCTGTTCGTCGACCTCGGCGTGGGACTCGAAGCACAGGACAAGAGCTTCTACGCCTCGCTGGTCGTGACCGGTGCCATCGTGCTGGCGAGCATCCCGACGTTCCTCGAGGGGGCGTTCTGAGATGGCCGAACGCTACTCCTCGTTCCGGAGCGGGAGCCTCCCGTGGCTGCTCCAGCGGGTGACCGCCGCGTTTCTCATCGTCGTGCTCGCGTTCCACTTCTTCCAGCTCCACTTCATCAGCCACGCCTCCGAGGTGACGTTCGGAGGGACGACCGCCCGGATGAGCGAGTGGGGCTACTTCGCCACGATGGTACTGTTCCTCGTGACCGCAACGTTCCACGGCGTCAACGGCGTATACGCCGCGCTGTTGAACCAGGGCCTGACCGGGACCGCCAAGCGCGCGGTCCAGGTCGTGCTCGGCGTTGCGGGGCTCGCGCTGGCCGCACAGGGTACCTACGTCGCGCTCGTCATGTCCGGAGTGATGTAATCCATGAGTACGCAAGTTCCGAAAGAAGACGACCGAACCGAGAGCGTCGAACACGAGGCCGAGGACGCGGCCGAACCGTCCCACGGCGACCGACGCCGACAGGAGCGGGACGCCCGCCGCCAGTCGGTGTCGGGCGCGCCCGCCGAACCCGACGAGGACACCTTCCAGTTGAAGGTGTTCCGGTACGACCCCGAAGTCGAGGCCAAGTCGGAGCCGCGCTTCGACGACTTCCCGGTCCCCCGCGAGAAGGGGATGACGGTGCTGGACGCGCTCATCTACGCCCGCGACACCTACGACACCACGCTGACGTTCCGCCATTCGTGCCGGCAGGCGGTGTGTGGCTCGGACGCGCTGTTCATCAACGGCCGTCAGCGACTCGGCTGTCAGACCCAGATAGCCGACCTCGACCAGCCGGTGCGGGTCGAGCCGCTGCCCCATCAGGACGTGGTCAAAGACCTCGTGGTCGACATGGAGCACTTCTACGACCAGATGCACGCGGTCGAGCCGTTCTTCCAGGGCGACGCGCCCGACGACGGCCTCGAAGAGCAACGCCAGAGTCGGGAGAACCGCGAGAAGATAAAGATGTCCACGCGCTGTATCTGGTGTGGCGCGTGTATGTCCTCGTGTAACATCGCGGCCGGGGACAACCAGTACCTCGGGCCGGCGGCCATCAACAAGGCCTACCGGTTTGCGATGGACGACCGCGAGGGCGAGGAGATGAAAGAACACCGCATGAACGTTCTGGACCAGGAACACGGCGTCTGGCGGTGCCAGACCCAGTTCTCCTGCACGAACGTCTGTCCGAAGGACATCCCGCTGACCGAGCACATCCAGGAACTCAAGCGGGAAGCGGTCAAGCAGAATCTGAAATTCTGGTAACCAGGTGAGACAATATGCACGAACACGACGTTCTGGTAATCGGCGGCGGCGGTGCCGGACTCCGGGCGGCCATCGCGGCCGACGAGGAAGGTGCCGACGTAGCCATCGTGACGAAGCTCCACCCGGTCCGGAGTCACACCGGCGCGGCCGAGGGCGGCATCAACGCGGCGCTCCGCGAGGGCGACGACTGGGAACTCCACGCCTACGACACGATGAAGGGGTCGGACTACCTCGGCGACGCCCCCGCCATCGAGACGCTGGCCCAAGACAGCCCCGAGGAGACCGTCCAGCTCGAACACTGGGGGATGCCCTTCTCCCGCGAGGACGACGGTCGGGTGTCCCAGCGCCCGTTCGGCGGCCTCTCGTTTGCCCGGACGACCTACGCCGGTGCGGAGACCGGCCACCACATGCTCCACACGATGTACGAGCAGGTGGTCAAGCGGGGCATCCAGGTGTACGACGAGTGGTACGTCTCGGACCTGGCGGTCACCGACCACGACGACCCCAGCGACCGGGAGTGTCACGGCGTGGTGGCCTACGACATCAAGACCGGCGAAATCGAGGGCTTCAAGGCTCGGAACGGGGTCGTCCTCGCCACGGGCGGCCTCGGGCAGGTGTACGACCACACCACCAACGCGGTCGCCAACACCGGCGACGGTGCCGCCATGGCCTACCGGGCGGGCGTCCCGCTCGAGGACATGGAGTTCGTCCAGTTCCACCCCACGACCCTGCCCTCGACGGGCGTTCTGATTTCGGAGGGCGTGCGGGGCGAGGGCGGCATCCTCTACAACGCCGAGGGCGAGCGGTTCATGTTCGAGTACGGCTACGCCAACAACGACGGCGAACTCGCCTCTCGGGACGTGGTCTCGCGGGCCGAACTCACCGAGGTCAACGCGGGACGCGGCGTCGAGGACGAGTACGTCTACCTCGACATGCGCCACCTCGGCGAGGAGCGCATCACCGACCGACTGGAGAACATCCTCCACCTCGCGCGGGACTTCGAGGGCGTCGACGGCCTCGAAGAACCGATGCCGGTCAAGCCCGGCCAGCACTACGAGATGGGCGGCATCGAGACCGACGAGAACGGCCACACCCGAATCGACGGCCTCTACGCGGCGGGCGAGTGTGCCTGCGTGTCGGTCCACGGCTCGAATCGCCTGGGCGGCAACGCCCTGCCCGAACTCATCGTGTTCGGCGCGCGCGCGGGCCGTCACGCCGCCGGCGCGGACATGGGCGAGCCCGAAATCACGACCGGGCGGACCGCCGACACCGAACCCGAAGACGACCTCGAAACCCCGGTCGAACCGGGTGCGGTCGAGGCCGGCGACGAGGACGCCGTGGCCGACGGCGGTGAGCCAACCGACGAGTCGCGCTCCTCGTCGGACCCCCGGTCCGACGGCGGGGCCGCCGTGGTCGACCCCGACGAGACGGTCCGGGGCGCGGTCGAGCGCGAGCGCGCTCGCATCGAGCGCCTGCTGGACAAAGACACCGGCGTCCAGCACGCCGAACTCCGGGCCGACCTCCAGGAGTCGATGACCGAGAACGTCAACGTGTTCCGCAACGAGGACGGCCTCGAACAGGCCCTCGAAGACATCCAGGCGGTCCGCGAGCGGTATCAGGACGTGTACGTCGACGACCCCTCGCGGACGTTCAACACCGACCTCATCCACACTATCGAGACCCGCAACCTCGTCGACCTCGCGGAGGCCATCACGCTCGGCGCGCTGGCCCGCGACGAGTTCCGGGGCGCACACTGGCGACAGGAACACCAGGAGCGCAAGGACGACGAGTGGCTCAAGCACACGATGCTGTCGTGGAACGACGGCTCGCCCGAACTCTGGTACAAGCCGGTCATCCTCGACGGCGAGAACAAGACCTACGAGCCGAAAGAGCGCAGTTACTGACTGGTTCGTCGCACCGTCGAATCAATCGGTAACCGATTTCTTCTGCCCGTCCGCTATCCCGCCAGTCCGAGCGTCGAGAGCAGGTCGACGCCGACCTCGAAGTACTCCACGACCCTGTAGCCGAGGTAGATGCCGACGATGCCCACCACGCCGGGCAGTTCGGGCGGCGCGGGCATCGGAATCCCGAGGAAGGTGAACAGCGCGCCCGTGAGGAATCCGGTCAGCAGCGCGAGCAGCGTGAGCGTGAGGTTCATTGCTCGCCGGATAGCCGCCCGACCCGGAAATGCGTTTCTGGTTCGGGCCACGTCCGGACGGACGCGAGCGCTCACGGACCGAGACACGGGTATCGACGGGTCGAGTTCGGTATCGACGGACGACGCCGCGAGCATCGGCGGACGACGCTACGAACGCCGGCTGACGAGCGCGGAACGCGCTGACTACTGTCTCGACCGGTGAGAGACCGCACGCTACGGCGACCGTACGATTGGACGTAGAACGTCGAATCGACCGAGAAGGGGTCGCGTCGCTACCGCCACTGCGAGAGGGTGTGCGACTCGTCGTACGGCATCGCGAGGTACGCCTCGTCGTTGGACACGTCCGCGATGACGGTCGTGCGGTCGTCGCCGCCGTCGTCGACCGCGAACATGACCTCTCCGTCCTCGAACGATTCCTCGACGTCGTCGGTGGGGATGCTCCAACTCAGGGGGATCACCTTGGTTCGCACGAGACCATAGCGTCGAGACCCCCTTTAGTATACGTCATCTTCCCGCTCGTAACGTAGCGTTACGCCCCGCGTACCGCGATGAAACGGTTCGTAACGGGAAGTTACGCCGGGCGCGAGGGCGTCGCTCGCCACCGGCCGCGACGGGGGCGCGTTACCGACGAGCGCGCACGAGGAGCGCGCTCACCAGCAGGGCACCGAGGGCGATCGCGACTCCGAAGCCGGGCATGGCGGTCTCGGCGTCCACGCCGGTCGTCGTCTCGACCGCGTCCGTCGTCTCGTCGGTCTCCGGCTCGCGGACCGCGACCGTCACCTCCTCGGTCGCGGTCGCGCCGTACTCGTCCTCGACGACCACCGTCACGTTCCGCGCGCCGGCCGACCCGAAGCCGTGTTCGACCGACTCGCCGGTCACCGCGCCGTCGCCGAACTGCCACGTCACGGTCGTCTCGCCCACTTCGTCGGCCACGTCGACCGAGAAGTCCCCGGCCGACCCGACCGTCAACTCGTCGGGCGCGTCGAGGTCGACTTCGGGTCGGTCGTTCACCACGACCGTCGCGGTCGCGTCGTCTTCGAGCCCGTTCTCGTCGGTGACGGTCAACTCGACCTCGCGCTCGCCCGGGCTGTCGAACGAGACGCTGGCGGTCGGCCCCGAGGCCGTCCGCTCGCCGACCGCCCACTCGTAGGCGGCCAGCGTGCCGTTCCCGGCGGTCGACCCGGCCGCCGACAGTTCGACCGGCTCGCCGACGGTCACGGCCTCGCTGGCGTCGATGGCGGCGGTCGGCGCGGGGACGACCGTCACCGCCAGCGTCGCGTCGGCCGAGGCGTTCGCCGAGAGCGCCACCGTGCCGTTCTCCTCGGCGACGACCTCGGTCGCCAGCACCGACCAGTTCCCGTCGGTCCGCTCGGCGACCCGCAGGTCCGAGACTTCGCCGTCGACCTCGTCGGTCTCGACCGTCGGCTCGACCGTGGCACCGTCCTCGACCGCGCCGTCGGGGTCGGTCACGGTCACCGCGTAGACGGGGTCGCCGGGCGGCGAGAGCGCCGAGAGGTTCGCCGGCTCGGACACCGCGAGCACGCCCGAGGCGTTCGATGCGTTCGTCGACTCCGACAGCGTGACCGACCGGACCCGCGAGTCCTCGAACGCGACCCGCGTGCCCGACTCGTTGGCGTCGGCGTCCTCGATGGCCGCGACTGCTGGGCCACCGAGCCGGACGACCCAGCCGTCGCGGTCGTCGCCGAAGCTGGTCGACTCGCCGACGGCGAGGTAGCCGCCGCCGTGGCCCTCGATCACCGGCCAGAACTTGTCCCAGTAGCTCTCGCCGCGGGTCGTCTGCCACTGGCCGTGACCCTCGTCGTCGGTCCGCACGACCCAGCCGTCCCCGCCGTCCTCGCCGCGCATGTGCTTGGCCCCCGAGACGACGTAGCCCCCGTCCGGGTCGGCGTGGACGCCGAAGAACGCGTCGTCCATCGACTGGCCGTACGTTCGGTCCCACTGGCGGTCGCCCTCCCCGTCTATCTTCACCAGCCAGCCGTCCTCGCCGCCCGAGCCCTGGCTGGCGGTCCGACCGGCGAGCACGTAGCCGCCGTCGTCGGCCGCCGCGGCGTCGTGGACGCGGTCGTACTTGCCGCCGCCGTATATCTCCCCCCACTGGCGGTCGCCGCCGTCGCCGACCTCGAACGCCCACGCGTCCGAGGGGTCGGCCGTGGTTCCCACGACCGACCCGGTCACGAGGAGGTCGCCGCCGGTCGCGAACACGGAATTGGCGTACTCGTCCGCGCCCGCGTACGACGTCTCGTAGGTCTCGGACCAGACCGGGTCGCCGTCGGCGTCGAGTTCCATCGCCCAGGCTTCGGTAGTCGAGCGGTCCTCCATCCAGCCGCCGACGTACACCTGCTCGCCGTCCCCGTCGAGCGACCAGAACGCGCCGGGGTCGTCGCCATAGGTCCGGTCCCACTGCTGGACGCCGTCCGGACCGATCTTCAGCAGCCAGCCGTTCCACGAGCCGGTGACGCCGTCGGTCGCCATCCCGGCAAGCAGGAAGCCGTCCTCCACCTGCTCGACGTCGTAGAGCCGGTCGGTGCCCGAGCCGCCGTACGTGCGCTCCCATTCGGTTTCGCCGGTCCGGTCGAGTTTGGCGACGTAGCCGTCGTGGGCGTCGCCGTCGGTGGAACTGTTCGACCAGCCCACGACGAGGTAGCCGCCGTCGACGCGAACGCCGGTCGCCAGCTTGTCGTCGTCGCCGCCGCCCACGGTGGTCGACCACCGGTCGGGCGGCGCGGTCTCGTCGTCGGTCGCGTTCCCGTCGGCGACGGAGTCCATCGCCGCGCTCGCGTTCACGGCCACCGGGCGCGCGTCGCCGTCGTCGGCTCCGTCCGCGAGCGCCACGCCGGTCGCGGCCGGAGCCGCGACGGCGAGCAGCGCCAGCAGGACGGCCATCGCAGTTCGTCTCACGCGTCGGTACCCCCGTCGGAAGTCGCGGTGCTGTCGTTCCGGAGCATGGTATCGGTCCGTTGTTCGAGGTTATTCGGCGGTTAGGCCCGTTTCACTCCGACTGCGGACGCCGGAGCGAACGTTACTCTACATGTGTTCGCGTTCGACCCTTTGTTATGTGCGCGCTGACGGCCTCGTAAGCCGGTCCTGACGGCACCGCGTCCGGTTCCGCGAGTCCGGAACGCGGAGTCGGCACGCCGGAGTGCGGGCGGAGCGCCCGCGGGGCCGACCGTCCGACGGGTCCGAGTAATCCCGGATTGAGGACCGACAGCCGGGAGATAACAAAGTACCAATCCCCCGATAGCGAGGGTAATGAGCCGTCCAACCGACCTGTGCGCGGGTCGAGTCGCCCGGGAGGCCGAGCCGTGAGCCTCGAAGCCGCCGACGAGACGCTTCGCGACCGCCTCGGTCGCCCGGGACTCCCGGTCGACCTGCTGGCGGTCACGGGCTACGCCGTGGTCGCGAGCGCGCTCCTGTTCCAGCCCAGCGTGTACGCCACCCCGCTGGCGGTCGCGCTCGGCCTGCCGCTTCTGTTCTTCGCGCCGGGGTACGCGCTCGTCTCGGCGCTGTTTCCCGGCGCGACCCCGGACGACGCCGACGCCCGAGCGTCCGACGCGCTCGCCGCCCCGGCCGGCCGGGGCGGTGTCGCTCCACGGACGCCGACCGCGGTCCACCAGCACGGGCTCTCTGTCGTCGAGCGCGCGGCCCTGGGGTTCGGCGTCAGCCTCGCGCTGCTGCCCGTCCTCGGCGTCGCGCTCGCGCTCTCGCCGTGGTCCATCGACCCGTGGCCGGTCCTGCTCTCGGTGAGCGCCATCGCGGTCGGGTGCTCGGCCGTCGGCGGGGTCCGCCGGCTCCGCCGCCCGCCGGACGGACGGTTCTCGCTCCCGGTCCGGGCGTGGGTGGGTCGACTCCGCCGGAGCCTCCGGCGCGGGTCCGCGCTCGACTCGGCGCTCACGGTGGGGCTGGCGGTCGCCGTCGTCCTCTCGGTCGCGGCGATGGGCTACGCGGTCGCCGCGCCCGCGCCCGGCGAGTCCCACACCGACGTCTCTCTGCTTACCCGCGACGCGACCGGCGAACTGGTCGCGGAGGACTATCCCCGAACGTTCGAGCGCGGGGCGAGCGAACCCCTCGTCGTGGAGGTGACGAACCACGAGGGCGAGCCCACCGACTACTCGGTGGTGGCCGAACTCCAGCGCGTCCGGCAGGCCGACGACGGGAGCCCGAGGGTCGTCGAGGACCAGCGGCTCGCGACGTTCACGCCGACCGTCGACGCTGGCGAGACCTGGCGGACGACCCACGAGGTGACCCCGACCATGACCGGCGAGGGGCTGCGGCTGACCTACCTGGTGTACGAGGGACGAGCGCCCGAGGACCCCGACGCGAGCGAGGCCTACCGACGCGTCCACGTCTGGGTGGACGTGGTGGAGTGACCGTGGAGGGCTCGAACCGATGACCGTCGCGGCGTCCGACCCCGCGACTGCGGAGGGTCGCGGCTGACCATGTGGCCGTGGGAACACCTCGCGGTGGGGTATCTGGGCTACTCGCTCGCGGTCCACCTCCTCGGGCGGCGCGCGCCGGGCGACGCCGCCGTGGTCGCGCTCGCGGTCGGCACCCAGTTTCCCGATCTGGTGGACAAGCCCCTGGCGTGGGGCCCGGGCGTGCTGCCGTCGGGCTACTCGCTCGGCCACTCCGCGTTCGCGGCGGTGCCGCTGACGCTGTTGGCCGTCGCGGTGGCGTACCGGCTCGGACGCGCGCAGGTCGGCGTGGCGTTCGGATTCGGCTACCTGAGCCACCTGCCCGGCGACGTCGTCTACCCGTGGCTGACGGGCGGCGACCTCGCGCCGACCATACTGCTGTGGCCGCTGGTCCCCGCGAGCGACGCCGCGACCGGGACGGGACTGCTCGAGGCGGTCCGGACGCTGGTCGGCCGCTACGGGGCCGAACTGGCCAGCGGCGACCTCGGCGCGTACCTCGCGATCGAGGTCGGCCTGCTGGCGTCGGTGCTGGTCGTGTGGCTGCTCGACGGGACGCCGCCGCTCCGTGCGGTGTGGTCGCGAATCGTCGGGCCCGGGGCCGGCGAGGAGACGTCGTAGCGCCCGAGACGCGTCGCCCTCGCGACGAGCGGGTCGTAGCGTCCGACTGAACGCGAACCGCCGCGACGCAGGCCGTTCATAACAATGTCCGGAAGCCCCCCACACACGCACATGACGAGCGACGACGGGCCGTCGAGCAGGCGCGCGTATCTCCGGGCGGCCGGTGTGGCCGCGGCCGCCGGACTGCTGGCGGGCTGTAACGAGCGCGAGCCCGGAACGAGGACCCGAGCGCCGGCGGGAACGACCGACGAGTCCACCGCGCGGCCGACTGCGGCGTCGACCGACGCCGGGCTCGAGACGACCGTCCCCGTCGACACCGAGGGCTACGACGAGGTCGTGAACGTCGCTGACGTGGGCGCGGACGCGTCGGGCGACGAACCCGTGAACCCCGTCCTCGACGAGCACGCTGGCGACGACACGCTGCTGTACTTCCCGCCGGGACGGTACCTGCTCGACGACTGGCGGCTCGCGGACCGCCGGAACGTCGGCGTGGTCGGAACGGACGCGACGTTCGTCCCGCCCGACGGCCACCGGAGCTACTGGCTCACGTTCGGCGAGCTCGAGGACTTCCGGTTCGAGGGCGTCACCATCGACAACCGCGCGGAGGGGGTCGCGCCCACGGTCCGGCTGGCGGTGTCGGGCGGGACGAACGTCGTCCGCGACGTGGCGGTCCGGGGCCACCGGCGCGCGCCCCGCATCGCGTTCGAGATCGAGGCGCTGACCGAGGACACCGACCTCGAATTCGAGAACGTCAGGCTGCCCGACGGCTCGACGGACGGCCACGCCATCTACGTGTTCCCCGCGAGCGTCGGCCGGTTGACGTTCCGGGACTGCCACGTCGAACACTGGTGGGAGGGGCTGTACGCCGCCTACCACTCCGGGCCGCTCCGGGTCATCGGCGGCTACTACGCCAACAACGGCATCGAGCAGGTCCGGGTCGGCGGGGGCAAGAGCGGCGCGCTGGTGCGGGGCGTGACCGTCCGCGTGGACGAGCCGCGCAACGGCGAGAACAAGCCCAACATGCGCGGCATCTGGGCCGAGGAGGGCGCGGCGGTCCGCATCGAGAACTGCGACGTCGCCATCACCGACCTCACGGGCACCTACAGCTCCGGGGGCATCGTGGTCGGCAAGCAGTTCGGCGCGGTCACGGTCGAGAACACCCGCGTCCGGACCGACGTGACCGCGCCGGCCATCAACGTCCGCGACCCGGTCGACAGCATGGAGGGCCAGACCATCCCGAGCATGGACAGCCTCCCCGAGAACTGGCAGGTCGACTGCCGGGGCCTCAGCATCGAGGGGTCGGCCGGCGACGGCGTCGCGGTGATGGCGACCCGGCGCGACGGCTGCCTGTTCGAGGACCTCTGCATCGACCACCAGGAGGGCTCGCGCGACGGCGTCGCGGTCACGGCGGCCGAGGGCGTGACCATCCGGAACGCCGCCATCGACGTGACCGGCGAGGCCATCACCAGCGAGGACGCGACCGTGGAGACCGAGGACGTGCGCACGGACGAGTCGTGCTGAACGCCGGGTTCGAGTCCACATCGGGCAGCTCCGAGAACTCGACGAATCGTTCCACCTCGGCGACACCTTCAGCGTGGCGCGCGCTGGCGTCTCGTCGAGCGAAGCGAGACGAGGCTCGTGGGAGCTTGTCTCCCACGGCGCGGCGCGCTCGTGCGCCGCGCCAAAGCGCGCGAGGGACGAGTAGCGCAGTGGAGCGAAGCGACCGAGCAACGCAGGCGGCTGGCGAGGTGTGAGGCTCTCGCTGTACGGATGCGGTCGCGGATGCGGATGCGGATGCGGATGCGGTCGCGGATGCGGATGCAGTCGCGGGTGCGGTCGCGGTCGTCTCATAGGTCTCGGCAGAAGCTAGCTTCTCGCTGCATCGTCGTTCGGTGCGGGTACTCCGTCCTGAAAAGTCCGTGGGGGAATCCCTCGCGAGGAGTTCGAGCGAGCTACTGCTTGAGCCGGGGAGAACCGCATCCGCGCTGCAACCGCACCCGCGCTGCACCGCATCCGCGCTGCAACCGATATCGCCGCTCCCGTCGCGACCGACGGTCCCATCGCACTCGCGAACGATTGGGCTGGCGCGAAAATTCCGACGACCGGCGGTGAGCTATCGGAGCCGCTTGTAGACGCTCGACAGCGCGTTCGTGACCCGAGTGCCCTTCTCCAGCGAGTAGTAAGTTTGCAGCTCCGGCCCGAACTTGGCCTTGTAGCCGCAGAGGCGCTCGGTGTTGGCCCCGACGAGGTCGTAGCGCTCGACGCCGCGCGCTTTGGCGTCGGTCATGACCGCCCAGTCCACGAGGTCGTTGACCGGGAGGTCGCGGTCGTGCTTCGCGCCGCCCTGCCAGCGGTAGACCGCGTCGCCGCGTTCCGCGACTATCATGCCGCCCGCGACCTCGCCGTCGATTTCGCAGGCGTAGGGCCGCAACGCCCCCTCGGGCAGTCGCTCGTGGAGGTCGACCACGAACTCGGGGGTCACGCCGTAGCGCTCGTCCTGCTCGTCGTGGCGGGCCCGCACCTGCGCGATGACCGTCTCGATCTCGTCGGGGCCGCCCTCGTACACCCGGTAGTCGCCGTCGGTCCGGACGTTGTTGCGGGCGTCGCTGGAGAACGAGCCCAGCAGGTCGTCCTCGTCGGGCGTCAGGTCGACGCTGTAGGTGTGGCGCACGTCGACGTCGAACTCGCGCCACTCGAACGGCCGGACGTCGCGGAACCGCGGGTCCGACCGGACGTGGACGTACTTGGGGTCGAGTTCGCGGTCGAGCCAGTCGAGACAGCCGTGGACGAACCGCTTGGTCCGGCGCTCGCGCTTGCGGCGCTTGAGTTTCCCGTGGTTGAGCAGCGCCGGCCCGAGGTAGGGGACGCCCAGCCCCGGCGCGGGCGAGAACGCCGTCGCCATCCCGCCGGCCCGCTTCTCGAAGATCGGAAGCAGGCCGACGGGTTCGTGGCCCTTGTAGCCGACCAGCGCGTGATACTCCGCGTCGGCGTGGTCGGCCTGCACCGCCAGCGATTCCCGGTAGTGGAAGGCGTTGGTGCCCGGCGACCGGTCGACGAGGTCGTTCCAGTCGTGGTGGTCGAAGTCGGACGCGCGTCCGACCGTGATGCCGTCGTTGTCCAAGATGGTGACGCTCATGCTGTGGAGGTCCGCTATTCGAGGTAGCCAAGGTCCGCGAGCCGGGCCTCGACGTCGCCGTCGTCGGTCGAGGCCCGTTCGCCCGCGTCGAACGCGGGGTACGATTCAGTGCCGGCCGGCTCGACCGGTGACAGGACCGAGCCGTCCATCCGGTCGCTGGCCGGGCAGCCGAGCGTCGCCAGCACCGTGGGCGCGACGTCGAACAGATGGGCTCCGGCGAGGCCGGCGTCGGGGTCGACGTCCGCGCCCGCAATCGCCACCACGCCGTCGCGCTTGTGGTTGTAGGGTTCGCTTGGCGGGCCGAACGTCCCGCCGCCGACCCGCGCCGAGAGGAACTCGTCGTACTCCCGTGGCACCGTGAGCACGTCCGGCGCGGCCTCGACGTGGGGCCCGGAGAAGACCGCCTCGCGTCTGACCACGCGCTCGAACACCGGCTCTCCGTCGGGCGTCTCGACCGCCGACAGCAGGTCGACGAGTTCGTCGCGGACCGCCTCGTACTCGTCGGGGTCGACGGTGCCCTCGGGCTCGCGGCCCGCGAGGTTCACCCGGACGCCGAGCTCGATGCGGTCGCGGACGTAGGCCCGCGAGGCCGGGAAGTCGACCTGCTCGGCGGCCGCGCGGGCGAGGTCGGCGGGGACGCGTTCGGCGACGAACTCGGCGAGCCCGACCGAGTCGAGCGCGGCCTCGATTCGCTGTGCGGTGAGTCCCACCGACGCCAGCGCGTCGAGCGCTCGCTCGGCCGGCGGGCGGTCGGTCCCGCCCCCGGCCGCGCGCTCGCCGTCCTCGCCCGCCCGAAGCCGGTCGTCGGCGATGGTCGTCCAGGTGGGCATCCCCTCGCCGTCGGTCGTCGTCTCGACCAGCCCGCGCCGCCGGAGGAGCTCGTTCGGGCGGAACTCGTAGCCCGTGTACTCGCCCATCCCGTGGTCGCTGGCGACGACGACGGTGTCGGGGTCGCAGGTCGACAGAATCTCGCCCACCTGCTCGTCGACCGCCTCGTAGACGGCCCGGACCGTGTCGTCGTCGCCCGGGAACTCGTGGAACACGGTGTCGGTCTGCTGGAACTGGACGAAGCCGAAGTCGGGGTCGAACCGCTCGACCAGATACCGGAACGCCTCGCCGCGCATTGCCACCAGCCGGCGGTACCACTCGACCGCTCGCTCCTCGTCGTCGACCTCGCGGGGCGCGTACACCCGGTAGTCGCCGACCGCCTCCCGGACGTCTTCGAGCAGTCCCTCGGGATGACAGGTGGGGTCCTCGGGCGCGGTGTAGCCCGGCACGACCGCGCCGTCGATCTCGGCGGGCGGGCTCGTCACGGGCGCGTTGACCACGACGCTCGACCGGCCGCGACCGTCGAGCAGCTCCCAGAGCGACGGTTCGCGGACGTGGGTCGCGTTCACCACGTCCCAGTCGTAGCCCTCGAACGTCAGGAAGCCGTACACGCCGTGCTTGCCCGGGTTCGTCCCGGTGTACAGCGAGGGCCACGCGCTCGGCGTCCACGGCGGAATCTGGGACTCCAGTCGTCCGACTGCGCCGGCCTCGAACACCGACGCGAGGTTCGGCACCGCGCCCGCCTCGACGAGCGGGTCGAGGACCGACCGGCATCCGGCGTCGATGCCGATCAGCAGCGTCTCCACGTTCGCTTGCGGGGAATCGGCCATCGTATCCCCAAAGCGTGGGTCGACCCTTTGTTATTCGTCGGCTGTCGGACCCCAAACGCGACCTACCCGGGAAACGGGCGATTACGGGGCCGATGTGCGGTGGAAAGGACTCCTTTCGGGGCGTCGTTCCGACCGTTGCGCCGGCGGCCATTACTTTTAAATTGAGGATTTGAATTGAATCCGAGTCGGAACCTTTAAGAATAGATAGTGTGGCATTGAAGTCGCATGGCACGCGACGAGACGGCGCGCGAACCCGACCCCGAACCGCTGCTCGACCGCCGGGCGTACCTCCGGCTGGCCGGCGCGACAGCGGTTGCGGTCGCAGTGGCAGGTGCGAGTGAGTCGGCGGACGCCGCCGACCACGATTCGACTCCCGCTGACGAGACACGGCCCTCACGGAGCAGTCGCGGCGACCGCTCCGAGACCGCCGCGAGCCCCGTCCGGTCCCGACGCTGACGCTGCCCTCCTCGCCCGTGGCCTCGAACGCCACCGGCGCTCGGCTCGCGTCGACCCCTCCACCACAACTATCGGTCCGAGAACCATTTCACACCGTTGCGCGCGAGCCGCCGGGAAGGAACCCGACGACGTCCGTCACCAAATCGTGCGCTTGGAGCCTTGATAGCGAACGGACGCGGTTTCCGCGCGAGAGCGCGACCGAGATTAGTACTTAAATTCTATAATCTACATTGAGTAGGAGTCGGAAGGTTTTTGAACCAGTAATGGACCGTTGAACACGCATGGCACGCGACGAGACGGCACGCGAGAGCGGTTCCGAACAGTCCCTCCTCGAACGTCGGTCGCACCTCCGGCTGGCGGGTGCGGCCGCGGCGACCGCGGCCGGGGCGAGGCCGCCGACTGGCCCGTCCGAGCGCGACCGACGCCGACGCGGAGCCGACGCCGAACTCGGGAACGAGTCGAGCCGGGAGGACGGCGATGGCGACGAATAACGTCGAGGCCGGCCGCGAGCGCTGGCGGGACGTCGCACGCGACCCCGACCCGACGGACCTGGGCTACGACATCGCCGACTGGGAGGTCGTCCGCGCCCGGAAGGACGACCGGGGCCACCTGATGTTCCTGCCCGAGGACGAGCAGCGGCTCCGCGAGGAGGCGTTCATCGTGGCCGAGGCCGACTCGGTCTGCGACGTGGTCGACCGACTCTAGGGGATTCGCGTGGGTCCGAGTCCTTCGTATCGCCTTTCGCGGTCGACGGTAGCTCGGACGGTTTCGAGACGAGCGCGACCGACACCGGGGCGGTAGCTACGTCCGCGCCGGAGTGAACGAACGCCGACGTACGCCAAAGCGACCGGTCGGCGACGCGCGTTCGGACACCGAGGAGCCGAAAGCCGAACCCCGCTACGCCTCGTCCTCGACCAGCCGCCTGGCGTTCTCGAACAGGTCGTCGACCCGGGTCCGGCTCCGGGCCTCCGCCGTGACCCGGACCAGCGGCTGGGTCCCGCTCGCGCGCACGAGGAACCAGCCGTCGTCGGTCTCGGCGCGGACGCCGTCGAGCGCGTCCACCTCGTCGTACGCCGCGCGGACGCGCTCGCGGACGCGGTCCATCACCGCCGCCTTCTCGTCGGTTCGGACGCTCCCGCGCCGGAGCGGGTACGTCTCGATCTCGTCGACGAGTCGGCCCAGCGGCCGCCGGTTGGCGACCAGCGAGGCCAGCCGACACGCCGCCAGCGGGCCGTCGGGACACAGCGTCTCCGCGGGCCATATCCACGCGCCGCTGGGCTCGCCGCCGAACGCCACGCCCGACTCGCCCGCCCGCTCGGCCACGTACACGTCGCCCACGCGAGTTCGCACGACCGAGACGCCCCGGGATTCGAGCGCGTCCGCGACCGCCAGGCTGGTGTCGACCGGCACCGCCACCTCGTCGCCCGGCGTGGCGGCCTCGCGGGCGAACAGCGCGAGCAGCACGTCGCCCGACACGAACTCGCCGTCGGCGGTCACCGCCCGCATCCGGTCGGCGTCGCCGTCGTGCGCGACGCCGAGGTCGGCGTCCGACGCCGCGGTGAACTCGACCAGCCCCGCGCAGTTCTCGGCGGTCGGCTCGCTCGGGCGCGCGGGGAACGCCCCGTCGGGCGTGGCGTTCAGCGTCACCACGTCGTGGCCGAGTCGCCGGAGCGCGGCCGCCGTGACCTGCCCGACGCCGTTGCCCACGTCGACGACTATCGAGCAGTCGCCGTCCGCGGCCGCGTCGGCGAGCGCGTCGACGTGGCGGGCCGGTGCGCCGTCCCACTGGGTTTGCTCGCCCAGCGCGTCCCAGTCGGCGAGCGCGTAGTCGTCGGCGCGCACGCGGGCCGCGACCGCCTCGCGCTGGGCCTCGTCGAAGGCCTGCCCCGAGGGGTTCCACAGCTTCAGTCCGTTGTCGCGGGGCGGGTTGTGGCTCGCGGTCACCACCAGCCCGGCGTCGGCGTCGCGCCAGCCGACGCTCCGGGCCACCGTGGGCGTGGCGGCCTCGCCGAGTCGGAGCGCGTCCGCGCCACACTCCCGGAGGCCCGCCGCCGCCGCGTCCGCGAGCGCGCGGCCGCTCTCGCGGGCGTCCCGGCCCACGACCACGCGGTCGTAGCCCTCGCTGGCGAGCGCCCGCCCGACCGCCAGCGCGAGGTCGCAGGTCACTTCCTCGCCGATGCGTCCCCTGATTCCACTGGTTCCGAACATCAGTTTACCCCTCCAGTACCGCCGATTCCGACCATCAGTTCTCCTGTCCGTTCGCCCGCGCCAGTTCGGGCGGCGTGCCGAGGTCGCCGCCGCGTCGATACGTCAGGAAGTGGACGACCGCCGAGACGCCGAACGCCGCCAGGATGACCGTCGCCAGCACCAGCCCGGGGACGAGCCCGAACACCGGGAGGTCGAGCCACACCGCCGCGACCAGCACCGAGCTGACCCCCACCAGTCCGAGGTAGTACCGGTCCCACGGGAACTCCGAGTTCGAGACGTCGCCGAGATACAGGTCGAGGTCGGCGGCCCGGTCGGCGAGCCGGACCACGCCCTCGTCGCGGTCGTAGGCCACGACGCCGGCCTCGTCGAGCTTCGGCAGGTGGGTCTGGTAGAGCGAGATGTACACGCGCTTGCGCTGCTCGGTGGTCAGCGCGGCGGTCGTGGTCTCGTTCTCCCACGCCGCGACCTGCTCGGTCAGGTCCGACAGCTCGGCCGCCCCGCCCTCGCGCCGGAGGTAGTAGAGCGCGTACCGACGCCGGGGGCTCTTCAGCACCTCGAACACCTCGTCCTGGGAGAGCGAGTCAGCCCGAGACATGGTCCCGTCGTGGACTGCCGGTCGTCCGCAACGGTGCGCGCTCGGGCCACCCCGACCGGGGGGACTTCCGAAGGTGAGACCGCCGCATACACACGGACTCGTCGCATCGGCACTTTGTTACCCAGTTGCTGCGCCCGGGTAATCCGCAGGTACGCCCGGTCGTACCCCGGATACGCGCCGACTGTCGGACCGCGACGGGCGGGGAGCGCGACCGTCTGGCTCGGCCGCCGCAGGGCGACCGGGGGCCCGAATCCGCAGGCTGGCGCGACGATAGGTCGGCTGTACTCCCGGCCAGGCTCCGTATAACAAAGGAGTGACACGGGGACTGGAACCACGACGCCCGGTTCGCCGCCCGGCGGCAGCCCGCGTCGGCCCGCGACCCCCGTTCGCCGGTCGACGGCCCGCCCTCGGGCGGTACGGTCGGGCAGACCGACTCACCATGAACCTGTTATCGATTCCAGCGGCCCGAGTAACTCCCCGCGGAGGTGACCCCGGATGACGAACGTCGACTCCCACCCCGGTCGCGACCGGTCCGACGACGACCGCGGCCGGCTCGACCCCCGGCTCGGCGACGACTGCGACGTCTCGCCCGACGCCACGGTGGGCCTTCGCCACAGCGAGGACGCCTCGCCGCCCGTGCTGGGCGACCGGGCCACCGTTCGGTCCGGAACCGTCGTGTACGCCGACGTGGAGGTCGGCGACGACTTCACAACCGGCCACGACGTCCTCGTGCGCGAGGACACCGTCATCGGTGACGGCGTGGTCGTCGGCACCGACACCGTCGTCGACGGAACGACCACCATCGGCTCGCACGTCAGCCTCCAGACCGGCGTGTACGTCCCGACCAACACCGAAATCGGCGACGAGGTGTTCGTCGGTCCCCACGCGGTGCTGACCAACGACCCCTACCCCGTCCGCGAGGAGGTCGACCTCGTCGGGCCCACGCTCGACGACCACGTCTCCGTCGGCGCGAACGCCACCCTGTTGCCCGACGTGACGGTCGGCGAGGGGTCGTTCGTGGCGGCCGGCGCGGTCGTGACCGAGGACGTGCCACCGGAGACGCTGGCGGTGGGCGCGCCCGCCGAACACCGGGCGCTCCCCGACGAACTCGACGGGGGGAACGACCTCGCATGACGGGCGCGTCCGTCACGACAGAGGTGACCCGCGCGTGACCGAGATACCCATCGCCGACCCCGAACTCGGCGAGCGCGAAATCGAGCGCGTCCGCCGGGTGATGGAGTCGGGCGCGCTCGCGGACGGCCCCGAAGTCAGGCAGTTCGAGGAGGAGTTCGCCGAGTTCTGCGGGACCGACCGCGGGGTCGCGACGTGCAACGGCACGGCCGCGCTCCACGCCGCGCTGGTCGCGCTCGGCGTCGGCCCGGGCGACGAGGTGGTGACCAGTCCCCTCTCGTTCGTGGCCAGCGCCAACGCGGTCCGGCTGGCGGGAGCCGAGCCCGTCTTCGCCGACGTGGACCCCGAGACCTACACGCTCGACCCGGACGCGGTCGAGGCACTCGTCCGCGAGCGCGACGACGTGGCCGCACTCCTCCCGGTCCACCTCTACGGGCTGCCGGCCGAGATGGACCACCTGCTCGACGTGGCCGACGACTACGACCTCGCCGTAATCGAGGACGCGGCCCAGGCCCACGGCGCGACCTACCGGGGCGAGCCGGTCGGCTCGCTCGGCGACGCCGCGTGCTTCTCGTTTTACCCGACCAAGAACATGACCACCGGCGAGGGCGGGATGATAACCACCGACCGCGGGGACGTGGCCGAGCGGGCCGCCAGCTTCGTCAACCACGGCCGGCCGCCCGACGGCGGCTACGACCACGTCCGGGTCGGTCACAACTTCCGGCTGACCTCGCTGGCGGCCGCCATCGGGCGGGTCCAGCTCGACCGACTGCCCGGCTACAACGCGGCCCGGCGGGCGAACGCGGCCTCCCTCACCGACGCCCTCGCGGACGCGCCGGTGGCGACGCCGACCGAACCCGACGACCGCCGGCACGTCTACCACCAGTACACCGTGCGGGCCGACGACCGCGACGGACTGGCGGCCCACCTCGAGGAGGTCGGCGTCGGCACGGGCGTCTACTACCCGACGCCGATCCACGCCCAGCCCTGCTACGAGGGCGCGAGTCCCGACGCGCCGGCCGCCGAGCGGGCGGCCGAGCGCGTCCTCTCGCTGCCGGTCCACCCGAACCTCTCGGAACAGGACCTCCGAACCATCGCCACAGCCATCACCGAGTATGACCACTGACTTCCCCGATTCGACCGACGAGGCGAGCGACCCCGACGAGAGCGATACGACCGCGCGAGCCGACGGCGGCGCGCCGGCCCACCCCGACGCGACCGACGCGGCGGTCGTCGGCGTCGGCAGCATGGGTCGCCACCACGCCAGAGTGTACAGCGAGCTTCCGGACGTGAACCTCGTGGGCGTCGCCGACGCCGACGTCGAGACGGCCCGCGAGGTGGCCGACGCCCACGGCACCGTCCCGATGGACCGCGAGGCCCTGCTCGACCGAGCCGACGTGGCCTCGGTCGCGGTGCCGACCCGGTTCCACGCCGACGTGGCCGCCGAGTGCGTCGACGCGGGCGTGGACGTGCTGGTCGAGAAGCCGTTCGTGGCCGACCCCGCGCGGGGCCGACAGCTAATCGAGCGCGCCGACCGCGAGGACGTGACGATACAGGTCGGCCACGTCGAGCGGTTCAACCCCGCCATCCGGGCGCTGTCGGACGTGGTGGCCGACCTCGACGTCATCGCGGTCGACGCCCGGCGGCTCGGGCCGCCGCCGGAGGGCCGCCAGCTCGACCGAAGCGCGGTGCTGGACCTGATGATACACGACATCGACGTGGTGCTGGCGATGCTGGGCGACGAGCCCGACGACGTCTCCGCGCGGGGCGCGAAGGACAACCAGTACGCCGCCGCGAACCTCTCCTTTCCGGACGGGACGGTCGCCACGCTCACCGCGAGCCGGGTGACCCAACAGCGGGTCCGGCGGCTCGCCATCACCGCAGAGGAGTGTCGGGTCGACGTCGACTACATCGACCGGTCGGTCGAGATACACCGCCACTCGCTGCCCGAGTACATCGAGGACAACGGGGACGTGCGCTACCGCCACGAGAGCATCGTCGAGCGCCCAACGGTCGAGACGGGCGAGCCGCTGAAGAACCAGCTCGAATCGTTCGTGACGGCCGCGACGACCGACGCCGACCCCGTGGTGTCGGCCGAGGACGGGCTCCGGGTGCTCGAAGTCGCCCGGCGCATCGACGAGGCGGCGGCCGACGCCAGGTCCGAACCGGAGGTGAGCGCGCGGTGACCGCGCGCGAGCCGGTTGGGCTCTACGGCGCGGACGATTCCGGCGACCGCTCCCCGGCCGCCCAGCGCGAGGCGCTGCTCTCGGGGCAGGTCCCGGTCGCGGTGTACGGCCTGGGCAAGATGGGCCTCCCGCTGGCCGCCGTCTACGCCGACGTGACCGGCAACGTCGTCGGCGCGGACGTCGACGAGGACGTGGTCGAGGCGGTGAACGCCGGGGAGTGTCACGTCGAACGCGAGCCCGGCCTGCCCGAACTGGTCGCGGCGACCGTCTCTCAGGGAGCCTTCGAGGCGACCGCCGACCCGGCCGAGGCGGCCGCGCGCGCCGCGGTCCACGTCGTCATCGTGCCCACGCCCATCACCGACGAGAAGACCGCCGACCTCTCGGCGCTAGAGTCGGTCGCCCGCGACGTGGGGGCGAATCTCGACCGCGGCGACGCCGTGTTCGTGGAGTGTACCGTGCCGCCCCGGACCTGTACCGACCTGCTCGAACCCCTGCTGGCCGAGCGGGCCGGCCACGACGAGTTCGGACTGGCGTTCTGCCCGGAGCGGACGTCCAGCGGGCGGGCGCTGACCGACGTCCGGGGCGCGTACCCGAAGGTCGTCGGCGGCGTCGACGACGAGAGCGCCCGGGTCGCCGAACTGGTGTACGGCCAACTCACCGACAACGACGTGCTGACGGTCTCGGACGCGACCACGGCCGAGTGCGTGAAGGTGTTCGAGGGGCTGTATCGGGACGTCAACATCGCGCTGGCCAACGAACTCGCCACGTTCGCCGACGAGTTCGGCGCGGACGTCCGCGAGGCCATCGGGGCCGCCAACACCCAGCCGTACTGCGACATCCACGACCCCGGCCCGGGCGTGGGCGGCCACTGCATCCCCTACTACCCGTACTTCGTCGTCAACGAGTTCGACCGCGAGGCCCGACTGCTCGAAACCGCCCGCGAGGTCAACGACTCGATGCCCGCGTTCACGGTGGAGACGCTGACCCGCGAGATGGACGCGGCGGGCCGGGACCTCGCGGACGCGACGGTCGCAATCCTCGGGCTGACCTACCGGCCGGGGGTCGCCGAAACCCGCGCCACGCCCGCCCGTCCGATAGCTGAGCGACTGTCCGACCGGGGCGCGGACGTGGTGGCGGTCGACCCGATGCTCGACGACGCCGAGGGGTTCGCGGCGGAAATGATATCGCAGGATGGGATTTACGACCGCGACCTCGACGCGGTCGTGCTGGTGACGCCCCACGAGGAGTTCGACGGCCTCGACTGGGAGCGGTTCGACCCGCTGGTCGTCGTGGACGGCCGCGACAGCCTCGACCTCGCGGAGACCCGACACCGGGTGTACGCCATCGGGCGCGGCGTGACCGCGACCCCCGAATCGGCGTCGGACCGCGACCCGGTGGAGGTCCCGGAGGCGGGCGAGTGAGGGATGTCCGACGCGACTGACCCCGGATTGTCCGACCCTCGGGTCGCCGGCCGGCCCTCGGCCGTCGCGGACGCCGAGTTCGCCCTGTTGCTGACCCACGACGTGGACCGACCGTACAAGGGCGTCCAGTCGCTCTACCACGCGGTGCGTCACGGCGACCCCCGGCAGTTGAAGGGCCTGCTGCCCGGCGTGAACCCGTGGTGGCAGTTCGACGACATACTCGACCTCGAAGCGTCGCTGGGCGTGCGGTCGGCGTTCTACTTCCTGCGGGAACCCCACCTCCTCGCGCGCGACCCGAGCGACTGGGTCGACCCGTTCTACTGGGTCGAACACGCCGGGCGGTACGACCCCGACGCGCCCGAGATGCGCGACCTGCTCGACCGGCTCCGGGCCGGCGGCTGGGAGGTCGGACTCCACGGCTCGTACGACTCGTACGACGACCCCGACCGGCTCCGGACCGAGAAGGAGACGCTCGAAGCCGCGCTCGGCGAGTCGGTGGTCGGCGGTCGCCAGCACCACCTGAACCGCTGCGCGTCGACGTGGGACCACCACCGCGAGGTCGGCCTGCGCTACGACGCCACGCCGGGGTCGGCGAGCGAGTGGGGCTTTCAGCACGGCTACCGGCCGTTCCGACCCTTCGGCGACGAGTTCGTGGTGTTCCCGCTGACGCTGATGGAGGTCGCGCTTCCGGACCCCGGCGAGGCGTTCGCGGCGGCGTGGCGGGTCTGTGCTGACCTGCTCGCGGAGGCCGCCGACAAGGACGCCGTGATGTCGGTGCTGTGGCATCCCCGGCTGTTCGCCGAGCGCGACTTCCCGGGGTACCGGCGGCTCTATCGCCGGCTGGTCGAGCGCGCTCAGGAGATGGGCGCGTGGGTCGGGCCGCCCGCCGACTACTACGACCTGCTGGCCCATCCCGCGCCCGACTCGGAGTCGAACGACGGGGAGTCGGTCGACGGCGTCGCGCGGCACAGGAACCGCCTACGCGGGCGACAGGTGAACGATAACAAAGTGTCGCCCGGCGCGAACGTAGACCCACCAGAATGAGAGTCGAACGACTCGACCTGTCCGAGTGGGAGTCGGCGCTGCCGAACGAGGGGTTCGAGGTCTTCCACCTGCCGGAGGCCCTCGACGCACTCGACCGCCACACCGACGCGGAGATGCAACTGTTCGGCGGGTTCAAGGGCCAGCAACCCATCGCGCTGTTGCCCGCGTTCGTCCAGCGCAAGTCGGTCGGCACGGCGGTCACCTCGCCGCCGCCGGGCGCGGGCGTCCCGCGCCTCGGGCCGATACTCATGCCGACCAGTCCGAAGCGTCGCAAGCGCGAGAAGGTCAACAACGAGTTCACCGCGTCGGTGCTGGAGCGCGTGGGGACCGACCTCGACCTCGACGAGCGACTCGCGGCGGCGGGCGTCGACTCGCCGGTCGCCGAGTCGGTCCTCGACCGGCTCGACGTCGACTCGCGGCTCACCCTGTTCCGGATGGCGTGCAACGCGGCGTACGGCGACCCCCGGCCGTACGCGTGGGGGAACCTCCGGGTCGAACCGAGCTTCACCTACGTCCTCGACCTGGCCGACCGAAGCGTCGAGGACGTGCGCAACTCCTTCTCCAAGAGCCTCCGGCGCGAGATACGCGACGCCGAGGAACTGGACGTGACCGTCGAGACCGAGGGGCTGTCGGGAGCCCGCGAGGTGTTCGAGGCCACCGAGCGTCGGTACGGCGAGCAAGACGAGTCGTTCGACCTGACCTGGTCGTACGTCCGGGACCTGTTCGAGGCGCTGGGCGAGCGCGCCCGCACCTACGTCGCCCGCAATGCCGCCGGCGAGTACCTCTCGGGCATCACGGCGCTGTACTCGAACGACGCCGCGTACTTCTGGCAGGGCGGCGCGAAGGCCATCTACGAGGGGACGGCGGTCAACAGCCTCATCCACTGGCGACTGATCGAGGACGTCGTGGCGGACCCGCCGGTCGAGTCGGTCACCCAGTACGACCTGATGGGCGCGAACACCGAGCGCCTCTGCCGGTACAAGGCCAAGTTCGGCGCGGACCTCGTGCCCTACTACGTGGTGGAGTCGCGGGGCGCGGCGATGAACGTCGCCAAGCAGGCGTACCAGCTCGTGAAGTAACACCGCGAAGCCCACAGCTCGCGATTTTTCGCTGACTCCCCGCCGAGCGACCGGCGTGTATCGCCGGTCGCTCGGCTGGTCGCGCTCGACTAACCAACCGCCGAAGATGCGCTCGACTGACCAACCGCCAAGGATGCGCTCGACTACACAGCGGCCCTCCTCGGCGGACTGAAAGGGCGAGGCGCGCTCGCGGGCCGCAGGCCCGTGGTCGTCTCAGCGACCTCTATTCGACGCAACTACGTCCGTCGAATATGTCGCTGAGCGACCGTCTCGTGAGCGAAGCGAACGAGACCTCGGAAGTCGCATGCCCGCGCAGCGAAGCGAGCAGGAACGTCTTCCGGTGGCGAGCGCGCCGAGAGCGTTCGGGGAGTCGTTTGCAGTTCCGGTGTTCGAGAGCGCACCGAGGGCGTTCGGGAAGTTGGTTGCAGTTCCAGCGTTTGTGGAGAGCGCGCCGAGGGCGTTCGAGAAGTTGGTCGCGGTCGGAAAAAAGCCGCCTACGCCAGGTCCTCGACCGCGACCGCCGCGTCCGACCGGAGCCACGCGTCGGGGTTCCGGGTGTCGAACACCACGGTCTCGCCGTCGCCGACCTCGTAGTCGACGTACCTGTCCGTCCTCGCGTCCGCCCTGTCGCGGTTGTTCTCGCTGTCGTACGTGTTGGTCATTGGGGGTCGTCCCACTTCGTCGGGTAAGTGGGTTTCTATCGGTAACTTACCGCCCGAGAGTGATAAGGGTTCGCACCCGACGCAGGTTTGCCGGGGTCGGGCCCGCGGGGCGGTCGCGGCGGCTCTCGAACCCCGGCGGTGCCCGTTCTCGGAGCCTACGGGGCGTCAGGCCCACCATAACAAAGCCCGAACGCGGGGTGGTGTCGAGGTAGTACGCGTCCGGTCGGGCGCGGGTATCTCACCATGGATTCGGACACTGTGGATTCGGACACGACTGCGTTCGGGAGACGGGAGAAAGGCGCGCTGCTGGTCGGGTTCGCGGCGTTCGCCGGGGCGGTACTGGTCGCTCACGGGTCGCCGCCCGACGGATACGAACTGTCCATCTACGCCGGGACGCCGACGACGTTCTGGGCCGGCGTCGGGGTCGCGTTGCTGGTGGCAGTCGGCGTCGGACTCGGCGGCACGGGGGCGGCGCGGCGGCTCGCGCTCGTCCTCGGCGGGGCGGCGACCCTCTCGGTCGCCGGCCTGCCCGTGTTCCGGTCGTACTACTTCTTCGGGGCTGGCGACTCGCTGACACACCTGGGATGGGTCAAGGACCTCACCGCCGGCGAGCTGTCGGTGCTGGAGTTCCTCTACCCGGGCACCCACACCGTCGCGGCGTTCCTCGCCGACGTGACCGGGATGGCTCCGAACCGCGCGCTGCTCGTGACCGTGGTGGCGTTCGTCGGCGTGTTCCTGACCTTCCTCCCGCTGGCGACGTGGACCGTCACCCGGGACCGGCTCGCGACCGCGCTGGCGGCGCTGTCGGGGCTGTTACTCTTGCCGGTCAACACCCTCAGCGTGTTCAACATGGCCCATCCGACCTCCCAGGCTATCATGTTCGCGCCGCTGGTGGTGTATCTGACGGCGCGGTACCTCGTCCGGGCCGACCGGGACACGCTGCCCGTCGGGACGCCCACGGGCGCGCTGTTGGCGGTGGCGGCGGTCGCGATAGTGCTGGTCCACCCACAGCAGGCCGGCAACGCGCTCGTGGTGTTCGTCGCGATACTCGGCGTCCAGTTTTTCGCGCGGTGGACCGACGGCTGGTCGGTCGAGCGGCTGTCCGACGCGGTGCCGGCGGCCGACCGCCTCCCCGGCTCGATTCCGGCGGTCGGCCGCCTCCGGGACGCGTTGCCGTCGCTCCGGGAATCCGTCTCGTTCCCCGCGGTCGGCCACCGCACCTTCGCGGTCCCGACGGTCGTGCTCGCGGGCGCGTTCCTCGCGTGGACGCCCCGCCACGAGCAGGCTGCCGGGGCCTCGGCGGCGCTGGTCGGAATGTTGCTGGAGGGACCGGAAGTGGGTGCCGACGTGGCCCAGCGCTCGGGGTCGCTCGCCGCGGTCGGCGGCTCGGTCGAACTCCTGTTCGTCAAGCTGTTGCTAGTGAGTCTGGTGTTCTGCGCGCTCGCCGGCCTGCTGGTCGCCGCGAGCGCCCTGGGCCGGGTCGACGACGCCCCGGACGCGAGCGCGTTCGCCCGGTATCTCGGGCTCGCGCTGGTGCCGCTGGTCGGACTCATGGTCGCGTACTTCGTCGTGAGCTACGAACAGCTCCACTTCCGACAGCTCGGGTTCGTGATGGTGCTGGCGACGATGCTGGGTGCCATCGCGCTCGCCCGCGGGACGGACCGGCTCGCGGCCCGGTTCTCGCCCGGACTCGCTCGGACGGTCGTGGGCGCGGCGGTCGTGGTGATGCTGGCGCTGTCGATACCGGCGCTGTTCCAGTCGCCGTACATGTACCAGAGCTCCAGCCACGTCACGGCCGCGCAGGTCGACGGCTACGAGTCGGCGCTCGACCACCAGGGGTCGGCCCCGATGATCGGCGTCCGGGGCTCGGGCGAGCGGTGGACCGACGCCATCCTGGGCTACGAGGAGAGCCGCGGGCGCTCGCCCACGACCGGGAGCCTCTACGAGAGCGAGAGCTACCCCGCGGTGGGGGAGAACTTCACCGGCGCGTACGTCGCCGACCACTACGACGAGAGCTACCTCACGTTCACCGACCGGCTCCGCCGCCAGGAGGTCGAGGTGTACGAGGGCCTGCGGTTCGACCGGGCCGGGTTCGAGTCGTTCGACGCCACGCCCGGGCTGAACCGAGTCCACGCGACCGGCGGCGCGCAGACCTACCACGTCAACGGGACGAGCTGACCATCCATGGACGTGAAAGAGGTCGCGCGGTCGTTCCGCGCTATGCTGACCGCGCGCGTGCTCCACATGGTCGCCAGCGGACTGCTGACGCTGGTGCTCGCCCGGTTCCTGCTGTCCCAGACCGAGTACGGACTGCTCGGCTCGGCGGTGGCGGTCCTCGGGGTCGTCCAGCTGGTGAGCGACCTCGGCATCGGCAAGGCCGCCGCGCGGTACGTCACCGAATACCGCGAGAACGACCCCTCGCAGGTCCCCCACGTCCTCCGCATCGCCACGACCTACCGCGTCGGGGCCATCGTGGCCGTCTGCGTCCCGTTCGCGCTGCTCGGACCCCGCGTCGCGGCCCTCATCGGCCAGCCCGAAATCGGCCACCTGCTCGCGCTCGGCGCGGGGTACATCGCGGTCCACTCGCTGTTCTCGTACTCGCAGGTGCTGTTCCAGGGGTACAACCGCATCACCTACAGCGCGGCGGTCCGGACGGTCGGGTCTGTCGCGCGGCTCGGGTTCGCGGTCGCGTTCGTCCTCGCGGTCGGGGGCGCGGCCGGTGCGCTCGCGGGCTACGTCGTCGGCTACGGCGTGGGTGGGCTGCTCGGACTCGGCCTGCTGTACGTCAAGTGCTATCGCGGCGTCGAGCGCGCCGACGAACCCGAGGAGGGCCTCGCCGAGCGGGTCGCCCGGTACAGCGTCCCGTTGACCGCCACGCGGGGCGCGAACGTACTCGACAAGCGCGTCGACACCATCCTCGTAGGGTCGCTGATGAACCCGGCCGCCGTCAGCTACTACTACCTCTCGAAGCAAATCGTGGGGTTCGTCCAGTCGCCCGCCGCTTCGCTGGGCTTTACGCTCTCGCCGACGTACGGCGAGCACAAGGCCGACGGGCGGACCGACCGGGCGGCCAGCGTGTACGAGACCACCTTGCAGTACGTCCTGTTGCTGTACGTCCCGGCGGCGGCGGGGATGGTGCTGGTGGCCGAGCCCGCCCTGCGGCTCGTGTTCGGCGCGGAGTACGCGCCGGCCGCCCCCGTGTTGCAGGTGTTCGCGGGCTACGTGGTCCTGCAAGCCATCTCGTTCGTCACGAGCGACGCGCTCGACTACCTCGGCCGGGCGCGCTCGCGGGCCTACGCCAAGGGGGCTGCCTCGATATCCAACTTCCTGCTCAACCTCGCGCTCATCCCGGCGTTCGGCGTCCCGGGCGCGGCGGCCGCGACGGTGGTCACCCACGCCGGCTACACGACCGTCAACGTCGCGGTCATCCACTCGGAGCTGTCGCTTTCGGTGGGTCGGCTCGCGCGCCACCTCGCGGTCGTGGTCGGCGTCACGGCCGCGATGTCGGCGGCGGTCTGGGCCGTGCTGACGACCGCGTCGGGAGCCCTCGCGGTCGTCTCGGCGGTCGCGCTGGGCGTCGCGGTGTGGGCCGGCCTGTCGGTCCTGTCGGGACTGCTCGAACCCAGCAGGGTCGTCACCGCGCTGTCCTGACCGGAGTCGCGGTCCCGCGGACCGGTGGGCGCTTCCGTCGGTCCGCGCCCCGACGGTCGACGCTACGCTCGCGTCGCCGGACACAGCCGCCCTGAAGCCCGACAGGCGGGCCATAACAAAGGCCGCGTCGGCCCTCCGGTCGACACCGACGGGCGAGCAGCCCGCCTTCGCCACTATGTCAACGGAACACTCAGACGCGGACCGGGCGTTCGTGCTCGGTCTCGACGGCGTACCGTGGAACCTCGTCGACCGGTGGGTGGACGCGGGGGAACTGCCCAACTTCCGCCGGCTGGTCGAGGACGGCGCGGCCGGCCCGCTGGAGAGCACGATGCCGCCGACGACCGCGCTGGCGTGGCCCACCATCGCCACCGGGACGTGGGCCGACAAGCACGGGGTGTACTCCTTCCGGGGAGTCGAGTCCGACTACACCCACGCGATGAACACGAGCGACGACGTCGCCCGCCCCGAACTCTGGGACCTCGTCTCGCCGGCGGTCGTGGCCAACGTGCCGATGACCTACCCCGCCGACGAGATAGACGGCAAGCTGGTCACGGGGATGATGACGCCCGAGCAGAACGACGGGTTCGCCCATCCGCCCGAGCTCCGCGAGGAGATAGCGGCCGGGATTCCCGACTACCGCATCGGGCTCCCGTGGGAGGAGTTCCGCGACGACCCCGACGGGTTCCGCGACGAGCTCGACGCGTTCCTCGACGCCCGGAAGCGACTCCTCCGGACGCTGATGGACACCGACGACTGGCGGCTGTTCTTCTTCGTGTTCACCGCGCCCGACCGGCTCCAGCACCTGCGCTGGGACGAGGACGTGCTGCTCGACCACTACCGGGACCTCGACGCGATACTCGGCGAGGTGCTCGACTACGCCGCCGAGCGCGAGGCCAACCTGTTCGTGGTCTCGGACCACGGCTTCGGCCCCATCGAGGGGTTCGTCCACACCAACACCTACCTCGAACGCGAGGGCTACCTCGCGCGCAAGGGCGGGTCGGGGCGCGGGCTGCTCGAATCGGTGGGCCTCACCAAGGACCGGATTCGCTCGGCGCTCGACGCGGCGGGCCTCGACGAGCGGGAGCTCCACGACCGACTGCCCGACCGGCTGGTCGAGTCGGTGGCCGCGCAGGTGCCGGGGAGCCACGAGCTGTTCGACGTCGACTTCTCGGAGACGGCGGCGTTCACCCACGGCGCGGGCCACGTCTACGTCAACGACGTCGAGCGCTTCGACCAGGGCGCGGTCGCGCCCGAGGCGGTCCCCCGGGTCAAGGCCGAGATTCGGGAGACGCTCGAAGCGTTGACCGACCCCGAGACCGGCGAGCAGGTGCTGAACGTCTACGACGGCGACGACCTGTTCGACGACGACGAGGACTCGCCCGACCTCGTGGTCCGGACCGGCGGGACGCACCTCGTCGCCAACGGGCTCTCGGACTCGGTGTTCGCGGAGAGCGACATGGACGCGGCCCACCGACCGGAGGGCGTCTTCTTCGCGCGGGGACCGTCCATCGGGGCGGGCACCGCACCGGATGACGCCACGGTGGCGGACGTCGCGCCCACGCTGCTCCACAGCATCGGCGAGCCGGTACCGGCCGACGCCGACGGGCGAGTCCTCTCGGAGGTGTTCGCGAGCGGTTCGGCGGCCGCGGACCGCCCCGTCAGCGAGCGGGCGTACGCCGAGTCGGGCGACGAGGGCGGGGTCGACGACGAGTTCGGCGACGTGGAAGCCCGGCTCCAAGGACTGGGATATATGGAGTAGCCCGGCGAGGATTGGCTCATGGACGGAACTCCATCGGGAGCGGCCGACGCGGACGTCTCCGGGCGGACGGTGCTGATAACCGGCGGTGCGGGCTTCGTCGGCAGCCACCTCGCGGACGCGCTGGTCGACGACAACGAGGTCCGCGTGTTCGACGACCTCTCGGGCGGGTCCCGCGAGAAGGTGCCCGAGGGCGCTGACCTCCTCGTGGGCGACATCCGCGACGGCGACGCGCTCGCCGAGGCGATGGACGGGGCGGACCTCGTGTTCCACGAGGCCGCGATGGTCAGCGTCGAGGCGTCGGTCGAGAACCCGCCGCGGTGCAACCGCGTCAACGCCGGCGCGACCGTCGACCTCCTGGAGCGGGCCCGCGAGGAGGACGCCCGCGTGGTGCTGGCCTCCTCGTCGGCCATCTACGGCCACCCCGAGTCGGTGCCGGTGTCCGAGGACGACCCGAAATCACCCACCTCGCCGTACGGCATCGACAAGCTCTCGCTCGACCACTACGCCCGGCGCTACCACGACCTCTACGGCCTCGAGACCGTGCCGCTGCGCTACTTCAACGTGTTCGGCCCCGGGCAGAATCCGGAGTACAGCGCGGTCGTGAACGTCTTCTTCCGGCAGGCCGCCTCGGGCGGCCCGCTGACCGTCGAGGGCGACGGCGAGCAGACCCGCGACTTCGTCCACGTCTCGGACGTGGTGCAGGCCAACCTGCTCGCGGCCACCACCGACCGCGTGGGCGAACCGTTCAACGTCGGCACCGGCCGGAGCGTGACCGTCAACGAACTCGCCGAGACGGTGCTGGACGTGACCGACTCGGACGCCGAGATAACCCACGTCGACCCGCGCCCGGGCGACATCCGCCACAGCGAGGCCGACGTCTCGAAGGCCGAGCGCGCGCTGGGGTACGACCCGTCGGTGTCGCTCGAAGCGGGCCTGACCGACCTCGCCGAGCGTCGGGGCCTCAGATAGGTCGTCGCCGGTCGCCCGCCGGGACGCGAGCGGGGCGGCGACTCCATTCGTCTCCCTTTCCTTCCTCCACCGAGCTTTCACGTCCGGGGAGAAGTATCCCCTGAAACTTGTATAAATACTATACTATATTCTTTTTGTTTATATCTATAGAAGCAAAGACCTATATCTCGTACATTGTATAAACGTCGTGTAATGTCAGACATAACAGACGAACGTTTCTCAAAGCGGTCGGGACTGCCGCCGGGAGCGCCGCGTTGGTGAGCGGTTCGGCGAGCGCAGACGACGGCGGCGACGGACGGACGCGGTTTCTGATCGACCTCGACGACGTGTCGCGCGACGAGATTCCGGACTCGGTGGACGTGGTCCACGACATCTCTCAAATCGGCGTCCTCGCCGCGCGGGGCAACCCCGACGCGGTCCCCAGCGCGTCCGCGGTCACGGCCGACGTGACCGCGTATCAGGACGGTCCGGTCGAAGAACACGACGAGGACAGCGAGGGTAGCGGCGGTCCGGCGTGGGACAGCGGCGCGCCGACCCGGACCGAACTCCAGTGGGACAAGCGCGACCAGCGGCTCGGCCACCTGACCGAGCGGCCCGACAACCGGCGGGTGGTCCACGACACGACGACGGGCGAGGCCACTCGCGTCGCGGTCGTCGACTCGGGGGTCTACGACGGCCATCCCGACCTCGCCGACGCGGTCAACGCCGACCTGTCGGCCAACTACACGCTCGACTCGTGGGACTTCCGACCCAACGGCGCGGGCGACCACGGCACCCACGTCGCGGGCATCATCGCCGGCACGAACGCCGACGGCGAGGGCGTCCTCGGCACCGCGCCCGACACCGAAATCGTCGCCCACCGCGTGTTCTCCGCGCTGCCGGGCGGCGGCGCGTCGACGGGTGACATCCTCGCGGCGCTCGCGGACGCGGCCGACAAGGGCTGTGACGTCGCCAACTTCAGCGTGGGCTACACCAACTACGACGTCGAGGAGAACCCGGACCTGCTCGACGTCAAGGCGATGTACGAGGACCTCGCGGAGTACGCCCACGAGCAGGACATGACCATCGTCAACTCGACGGGCAACGACGCGGTCGACATGACCCCCGAGGACACGCTCAGCCTGCCGACCGAGGCGGAGGGCATCTTCGGCGTCTCCGCGACCGGCCCCATCGGCTACCTCTGGGACGACGAGCAGTCGAGCCGCGAGGTCAAGAGCCTCAAGACCCTCGACGAGCCGACCGCCACGCCCGCGAGCTACACCAACTACGGTGCCGGCGTGGACGTGAGTGCGGCCGGGGGCAACTACGACACCGACCTTCCCGAGGGGTATTACTACGACCTGGTGTTCTCGACCATCGTCACCGACGACGGGACCGACGACCCCGTCGCGGGCTACGGCTGGAAGGCCGGCACCTCGATGGCGGCCCCGCAGGTCGCGGGCGCGTACGCCCTCGTCCGGTCGCTGCGGCCCGACGCCAGCGCCGAGGCGGTCGAGTCGTTGATAAAAGAGACCGCCCGGGACGGCCCCGGCGGCGAGACCTACCACGGGGCGGGCCACCTCGACCTGCGTCGACTGGTCAGGGAGGCGTCCAAGGGCCGGAAGGGGAACGGAAACAACGGCAAGGGGAACGGTAAGTGAGACGGCGAGGGTCTCACCGCGCCCTCACTTCTCGTTGATGGACTCGCTTGCGATGTTGCGCCCGCGGGTCTTCAGGCTGACCTCGCGGCGCTTGCGGACCTCCTCGAGGACGTCGAGTTCGATGAGTCGCTCGAATATCTCCTCGACCTCGTCGACCTCCATCCCGAGGAAGTCGGGTATCTCGAACGACGAGACGCCCGAGTACAGCGCCATCAGCACCTCCTTCTCGGTCTCGTCGAGTTCAACGCCGCCCTCGTTCTTGCGCTCGCCCTTCTGGAACAGCGTCTCGAGCAGTGCACATCGCCGGGTCTTGCCCGAGACGTAGGTCTGGACGCTGGTGTCGCCCTGCGTGTGCTCGACCTCCAGCACGGTGCGCTGTTCGCCCTGTACGGTCCGGGTCGCGCGCTCGACCGACCCGATGTCGTCGAGTTCGATGCCGACGAAGGTGCCCGACGCGATGGCGACGTTGACCACACCGTCGCCGATCTTGATCCGGGCTTTCTCCCAGTCGGTGTCCTGAATCACGCCCCCTTCGACCGCCGGGTGCTTGGTCAGGACCATCTTCTGGTTGAGCAACGCGCCGTACACGTCGGTCTCGAAGTCGTCGATGTCCTTGCTCGACGACAGCAGGACGACGTTGTTCGCGAACTCGACGCTCAAGTAGTCCGAGACCGACGCCACGGCCTGATTCACGTCGTAGCGACCACGGAGCCCCTTTATCTTCGAGAGCGGGATGGTCCGCTTGCCCTGATTGCCCGCCAGCACCAGTCGCTTGTTCGACAGCAGGATGCGGCCGCTGGTCCACTCGGGGTCGTTGAGCTTCCGGCCGTTCTTGACCACCTGCAGGAACCGCCCCTTCGTGTCGGTGATCTTGTGCTCGCCTTCCTCGCTCATGCGTCGTGTCCACGATCTCGGCGGGGTCGCTCGCCCGGAACGCGTCGGACGCGAGACGACGGCCGACGGTCGAGCCGGTGGTCGGTGGCTCCGCGACGGTGAGCCCCCGCGCCGGTTCCGGAGATTGATACCCTCATATCGGGACGGCGGCGGTCAGGACTCGCTCCGCATGTCGTTCACGCGGCTGGTCAGTTCCTCGATGGCGTCGGTCTGCTCGCGGGTCGCGTCCACGATGTCGTCGGTCGCGCTCTCGACCTCGCGGGTCCGGTCGCGAACCTCCTCGACCGTCGCCATCACCTGTTCGACGTTGGTGGCCTGCTCGTCGTTGGCCTCCGCGACCTCGGTCACGCCGGTCGCGGCCTCCTCGACCGCGTCGGCGATCTCCTCGAGCGCGACCAGCGCGTCCTCTATCTCCTGGCCGGCGTGCTTTATCTGGTCGTTCGAGGCCTCGACCGCGACCACCGTCTCGTTGGCCTGCGACTGGATGTCGTCGATGCGCGTGGCGATTTCCTCGGTGTGCTCGCGCGTCTCGTTGGCCAGTTGCTTGACCTCGTCGGCGACCACCTCGAATCCGCTCCCGGCCTCGCCCGCGCGGGCGGCCTCGATGTTGGCGTTCAACGCCAGCAGGTTGGTCTGGTCGGCCACCTCGGCGATGACCTCCACGACCTCCTCGATCTCGTTCATCTGGGATTCGAGTTCCGTGACCGTGTCGACGAGGTCGTCGCTCATCTCGATGACCTCGTCGGTCGCCGCCCGGGCCCCCTGACTGGATTCGAGGCCGCTGTCGGCCGAGGCCTTGGCCTGCTCGGCCGCCGAGGCCACCTCGTCGGAGCTGGCGGCGACCTCCTCCATGCTCGCGCTGAAGTTCTCCATCTGCGTGGCGACCTCCGAGAGCTGGTCGGTCTGCTCGTCGACGCGCTCGTCGATGACCCGGGCGGACTCGGTGGCCTGTTCGACCGACGTTTCGAGGTCCTCGGCCTTCCGGCCGACGCGCTCGGTCAGGGTCTCGAACCGACCGGCCATCGCGTTGACTCGGTCGACGACGTCGATGAGCGAGTCGTCGACCACGTCGTGTTCGTCCTCGAAGGAGGCCCGCGCCGAGAGGTCGCCCGCCTCCATCGCGGTCAGGGTGCCGATGAGCTCCTCGACCAGCGAGGTGATACCCTCCCGTCGACGGATGTCCTCGGTGCGGTCGTGGACGGTTTCGACTACCGCGACGAGTTCGCCGTCCTCGTACACCGGCAGGGCCGAGAACTCGACCTCGCGCTCGACGCCGTCGCGCGTGATGACGGTGGCACTGTCATGATACAGCGTCTCCTCGACGTCGACCCTCTCGGCGTCGAACCGCTCGTGGGCCGACTCCGGGGCCTCGGCGACCTTGTCGGCGAGCGTCCTGTCGCGCCGCCCGTCGGCGTAGAACGCCTCGCTGGCGTGTTCGAGGCCGATAGCCTCGTCCGCGTCCATCCCGGTGAGCCCCTCGATAGCTCGGTTCCACGCCGCGACCTCGTCGCGTTGCGTGTCGAGGATGAACACCGGGGTATCGATGCCGTCGAGGAGGTCGTCGTCGTCCAGGTCGAACTCGTCGTCTCCGTGTTCCTCGCCTGCGAGTTCTCCGGCCTCGTAGGCGTCGAGTCCGGCGCGCATGTCCGTCAGCGTCGCGGACAGCGCCGACTGGAGCTCGTCCTCGGCGCGACCGAGCTCCTCGGCGACCGCCTCGTTGCCCGCACCGAGGCGATGTTCGAGCCGCTCGAACGTCTCGTCGACCAGTTGCTCGACGCTCGCCTCGTACGTCGCCGCGAAGCCGCCGGGGGACACGCCGGCCGCGACGTGACGCTGGGCGAGGTCGGCGGCGTCGTCGGCCGCGGACTCGCCCTCGGTTACCACCCGTCCGAGGTGGGTCGCCTGTGCTCGTCGGAGGTCGTCGCCGACCTCGGCGTCCCGATAGGCCGCCTCCAGCTGCGAGCGCGCCACCGACTCGTCGGGCCGCACCGATACCTCGCCAGTCTGGGTCCCCCCGTCGAACGTCACGTTCCGACGGTGATTACCGCGGCGACCGCCGCGGCGCAACCGCCGGAGAATCCTCGCGAGCGTGTCCCTGACCATCTCGGCCGAAAAGAGACACTAGCCGGATATAAAGTTTTACGTGAATTTCAACCGCGATAACTACGTCCCCGCGCCGTCTCCCCGAGAGCGTCGACGACCCAGCGGAACTCGACTACTCACGACCGCCGAGCTTCGACAGCGCCGAGAACGCTCGCTTTCGGACCTCCTCGTCGTCGGTCCGGTCGACGAGGGTGTCGAGCCGGTCGCGGGCGCGCTCGCCCCCGACCTTCCCCAGCGCGAACGCCGCCTTGGCGCGCGCGTCGGCGCTCGCTCCGGGGTCGTCGAGGACGTCGAGCAGTGCCTGTTCGGCCGCCTCGCCGCCGAGGGTGGCGACGCTGGTCGCGGCGAACTGGGCCGTCAGTCCGTCGTCGTCGTCAAGCACGTCCGCGAGCGCCCCGATGGCCTCCTCGCGGTCGTCCTCGCCGGTCACCCGGCCGAGCAGCCACGTCGCGTTCCGGCGCTGGTGGGGCTGGGTTCCCTGTTCGAGGATGTCCACGAGCGAGTCGACGACGCTCCGGTGGTCGGTGGCGCTCAGCTTCTCGACCATCGTCTCCCGGAGCTCGTGGCTCCGCTGGCCCGGCGCGTTCGAGAGTATCTCGATGAGCGAGAACACCGCCGCCCGCCGGACCGCCTCGTTTTCGTCCGACAGCAGGCCGACCAGCGCGTCGAGGGGCTTGGCGCTCTCGAAGTTGCCCAGCGAGTCGGCCGCGATTCGCCGGACCGTCTCGCTGTCGTCGTCCAGCAGGTCCAACAGCGCCGACAGCGCCTCCCCGCCGCCGATGCGTCCGAGCGAGTCGGCCGCCTCTCGGCGGACCTCCACGCTCGCGTCGTCGAGGCGTCCCCGGAGCGCCGTCACCGCACGCGGGTCGCCGATGCGTCCGAGCGCCCGAGCCGCCCGTGCCCGGACCCGGGCGTCGGGGTCTTCGAGTCGTTGGACCAGCGCCTTCGTTCCGGCCTTGTTGCCGATGCGCCCGAGCGCGTTGGCCGACGCCATCCGGAGTTCGGGCCGGTCGGACGAGAGGCTCTCGACCAGCGCCTCCGCGCGCGCCCACTCCGCGCCGTCGGTCGGCACCTCCTCGTCGGTCAGCGCCGTGACGAGTTCCTCGACCGCGTGTCGCTGGTCGAGCGCGTCGATGGCGGCGGCTCGAACCGCGTCGCTGTCGTCCTCGCGCGCGGCGGTCACGAGCTGGTCGACCACCGGCTCGCCGTCGGCGTCGACGCCCCCCAGAATCTCGGCCGCGCGCCGGCGGACCGGCTCGCTGTTGCTGTTCCGCAACAGCGAGGTGAGCTGGGTCACGTCCTCGGTCTTCTCCAGTTCGAACAGCGACGTCACGACTACGCGAACGACTCGCGCCGAGAAAAAACGTGGGGTCCCGAATCGAGGGGACGCGCTCGCGTCGATCTCCGGGGGTGACGTCCGGGTACGCGACTCGCTATCGAGCGGAAACGAGAGGAAAGTCGATTAGTTGGTTGTGTACCGGGCTACACCGTGACTGCGCTCTCCTGGGAGAGCGACTGCGGGATGTTGGCGCGGTACTGAGTCACTGCACCGTACTGGGTGGTGAGCTTGAGCTGGACCTCCTGACCTTCGGCGAGCGCCTGACCGCTGATGGCGCTCGCGTTGAGCGTGATCTTGAAGCGGTCGTCCTGGCTGTTGAGCACGGGAACCGAGCCGTCAGGGTCCTTGATGTGAGACACGTTGAAGTGGTTGCTGTTACCAAGGCGGTCGTCCAGGCTCTTGTCACCGGACCCGTCGGAATCCTCAACTTCTTTCGTGACGGTGCCACCGCTATACTCCGCTGAATCCCAACCATTTGCCTCCGGTAGCGTCGCTTCCGTCAACGTCTTCGCGTCGTTGGGGCCGATCCACTCGATCGTGGCCGCCGAGAGGTTGATGTCGTCGGACCCCGAGCCGCGCATCACCGTCAGGTTGATGTTGTTAACCTGCTCGTTGGCGACGTTGGCGAATCCGCTCACGACCTCCACGCGGTTCGAGACCTGCGCGGTCGAGTCCTGACCGGTCTGTTCGGACTTGGTCTGGAGGAACCCGGCCGTGTTGATGAGCACGCCCGCCGCGATCGCGGCGACCAGCACCATCGCGATGAACACGATGAGCGTACCGATACCGACCTGACCTCTGTCATTTAACCGTTCTTCGATTTTCTCTTTCATGTTTCACGTCCCGTCCGAGCGCCAACGCGAGTTGGCTACGGACTCTATCCGGAACGAAACGTAGACACGTAATAAATCTACGGTCGCGATTATCAGACGTGATATCGGGCTGGGACCGCGTCACGTCGGAGATTCCGGACGGCCGACACGTCCGACGCTACCTCGCCGAGTCATCAGGGAACGGAGATACACCGGCAACGAATCAGTCGGTGCCGGAGATGCCGTAGATGACGAACAGGTATCCGGCTATCGTGATGAGGTAGTTGACCGACAGCAGCGTTTGGGTGTTCTCGAACTCGGTGAGGAACGCGCTGACGGTCGTCGCGATCGCGGCGGCGACGATGAGCGCGAAGCCGACCGAGAGGTGGAACATCACCCGCCGGGAGGTGCGACGGTACGCCCGGACTGCGAAGGCTATCATCGCCAGTCCCGCGATCGCTACGGTGGCGCTGAACACGACGTACAGCAGTTCTATCGTTTGCATGATTTCGGTCCCGAGAGGCCACGTCCCCTGCGTCCGGACGGGGACTCACTCCGCCTTGAGGTCGCGCCACACGTCGGCCAGCGAGTTCTCGACGTCGGGGCGCTCGTCGACGGCCACCTCGATGGACTCGTCGTCGAACGATATCTCCAGTCCGTCGACGTTCCGACGGTAGACCTTGGTGCGTCGTCCCTCGTCGGAGAACTCCCGGCCGGAGAGTTCGAGCAGGTCGGCCTCCTCGAGCTCCTCGATCCGTCGATAGCTGGTCGCTATCGGAATCTCGAGCTCGTCGCTGAGCTCCTGGGCCGACTTTGGTTCGCTCGTGACGCGGAGTATCTCGGCGTTGTACTTGTTGCCGAGCACCCGAAGGAGTTCCACGGCCTCCATCAATTATCGCGTTTGAAAACGGGAGTTAAAAAGATACCGTAGCGGAGCCGTCACAAGAAGAACGGGTCCCGTTCCCGTCCTGTCGTCGCTGGCGAGTGGTCCGCGTCGGAACAGTAAAGTGGCGACGGTTGGACCCACCTACATGGCCGAGAGTCGGACCGAGCGACAGGTCCTCGAATTCCGGTTGGAAGACAGGAACTACTGCATCGACATCGCTCACGTCGACGAGATCGTGGACAAGGAAGAACTCACGCCCCTTCCGAACGCCGACCCCCGAATCGAGGGCGTGATGGACCTCCGAGGAACCACCACGACCATCGTCAACCCGAAGATCGTGCTCGACCTCGACGAGACCGAGACCGGCGAGCGCGTGGTAGTCCTGGAGTCCGCCGACGGCGGGGACGCGAACGTCGGGTGGCTCATCGACGCGGTCGAGCAGGTCGTCAGCGTGGACGAGGAGACGGTCGACGAGAGCGTCGAGAGCGGATCGATTCGCGGCATCGTCCGGCAAGACGATGAGTTCGTCGTCTGGCTCAAGCCCGACGAGATAAACAACTAACTCGGACGGTGTCGGCCTCCTCACGGGTCCTGAGGGCGTCGACCGTCACCGGTCCCGCGTCACGGCTTCGCCGGGCGCGGTGGTCGCGTCCTCCGAGAGGGTGACGCCGGGGTTGAGGCTGGTGTTGATGCCGGTCTTCGCGCGGTCGCCGACCACGACGCCGAACTTCCGGCGGCCCGTCGACACCCGCTCGCCCTTCACGGTCATTTTTACGGGTTCGCCGTCGTGGCGCAAATTGGCGACGTTCGTGCCCGCCCCGAAGTTGACCTCCCGACCCAGCACGCTGTCGCCGACGTAACTCAAATGCGCGACGTGCGAGCCCCGGCCCACCACGCTGTTTTTGAGTTCGACGCTGTGACCGACGTGGGCATTCTCGCAGATGAGCGTGGAACCTCTAATGTACGCGTTCGGGCCGACGCTCGCGCCCGACCGAATCAGGGCCGGGCCTTCGACGACGACGCCCGCGTCCACAGTTGCGCCAGCCTCGACGACGACCTCGCCCCGGAGGTCGGCGTCGGCGTGGACGTCGCCGTCGATGCGTCGGTCGAGTTCCCCGAGTTTCCACTCGTTGGCTTCCAATAGCTCCCACGGGCGGCCCACGTCCAGCCAGTGGTCCAGCTCGGCGTAACTCACGTCGTATTCGTCGACGACGCGCGCGAGGACGTCCGTGATTTCGTGTTCGCCGCGCTCGCTCGCGGGCACGTCCAGCCATTCTCGCGCCTCGCCGGGAAACACGTACGCCCCCGTGTTCGCGAGGTTGGTCGGCGGCTCGGCCGGCTTCTCCACGATGTCCGTCACTATCCCGTCTGCCGTCGAGAGAACACCGTAGTTCGACGGGTCGGCTACGCGATACGCGCCCACGCTCGGCCCGTCCGCGAACAGGTCGGCGACCGCGTCGGCGTCGTAGAGATTGTCGCCGTTCAGCACTGCAAACGGCCCGTCGAGGTGCTCGCGGGCCGCCCGCACCGCGTCCGCCGTCCCCGCCTGCTCGGACTGCACCGCATAGCGCACCGGCACGCCCGCGTACTCCGCCCCGAAGTACTCCCGGACCGCCTCGGCCTCGTACCCCACCACGAATATCAGTTCGCTCGCGCCCGCCCGCACGGCCGCCTCGGCCGCGTGAGCCGCCAGCGGCCGCTCGCCCACCGGCACCATCGGCTTCGGCCGCGACCCCGACACCGGCCGCAACCGCGTCCCTTCCCCAGCCGCGAGGACGACCGCTTGCATCCGTTCTGTCGTCATGCTGGCGACCACTCGGGGGCGAGCCTTTGTTACCACCCGCTTGCGACCTGGTACGTGTGGAGTACCCGACCGGAAGCGGCGTCGTCGGGCGGCGCAGGTCCGGTCGGACCGTCGGGTCCGCGTCGGTACGCGGGGTCGAAGCTGGCGGTCGAAACGGGATAGGACGCCCTTACGCGGCGGTATTCCGCGTCACCGCCGGGTCAGCAAGCGTATAACAAAGGGGACGGCCGGCAACCGAACGAACATCACCCGCTCCCCGTACGTCGGGGCGGTCCGGACGGTCAACGCCTCGTGGACGGCGACGAGCCGACGCCTAGGCGACAGTTACGCGGGCGCTACCGGACTCGACCCCGAGCGAACCGGCGACGACGAGGGTCTCACCATGAACGAACCCACCACGAACCAGACCGACGCGACGGAGGTGTATCGCTGATGTGTGGCATCATCGCGCGCATCGGTGGCGACGACGACGGTGCCGTCGACGAACTGCTCACCGGCCTCGAGAACCTGGAGTATCGGGGGTACGACTCGGCCGGGCTCGCCATCAAGAACGGCGGCGGCCCCGAAGTGTTCAAGCGGGAGGGCAAGATATCCCGGCTCAAGGACGTGCTGGCCGACGAGACGCCCGACGGCGGGCTCGGCATCGGCCACACGCGATGGAGCACGCACGGGCCGCCGACAGACGCCAACGCCCATCCCCACACCGACTGCACCGGCGACGTCGCTGTCGTCCACAACGGCATCGTCGAGAACTACGACGAACTGAAAGCCGAGTTGCGAGCCGACGGCCACGAGTTCGAGAGCGACACCGACACCGAGGTCATCCCACACCTCGTCGAGGAGGAACTGGCCGAGGGCGCGGACCCCGAAACTGCCTTCCGGCGGACCATCGAGAGGCTCTCCGGGAGCTACGCCGTGGCGATGATAACCGACCGCGAGCACGTGGTGTACGCGACCCGCCGCGGGTCGCCGCTGGTGCTGGGCGTCGACGGCGGCGATTACTTCCTCGCCAGCGACGTGCCCGCGTTCCTCGATTTCACCGACGACGTCGTCTACCTCGACGACGGCGACGTGGTGGTGGTCGAGCCCGACGACTACCGCATCACCACCCCCGACGGCGAGGCGGTCGACCGGACGGTCCGGACCGTCGAGTGGGACCCCGAGGACGCCGGCAAGGGCGGCTACGACCACTACATGCTCAAGGAGATTCACGAACAGCCCGCCGCGCTCCGCCAGACGCTCCGGGGCCGGGCCGACCCCGCGACCGGCGACATCCGGCTCGAAGACTTCCCCGCGGGTAGCTTCGCCGACGTCGACCGGGTCCAGTTCGTCGCCTGCGGGACCTCCTACCACGCGGGGCTGGTCGGCGCGCAGTTCCTCTCGGACGGCGGCGTGCCGGCCCGGACGTTCCTGGCCAGCGAGTACGCCACCGCCCAGCCGCCCGTCGACGAGCGAACGCTGGTGGTCGGGGTGACCCAGAGCGGGGAGACCGCAGACACCCTCTCGGCGCTCCGGCGGGCCAACGCCTCCGGGGCGGCCACGCTCGCGGTCACGAACGTCGTAGGGTCGACTGCCGCCCGCGAGTGCGACGACGCGCTGTTCATCCGGGCCGGCCCCGAAATCGGCGTGGCCGCGACCAAGACGTTCTCCTCGCAGGTGGTGTCGCTGGCGCTGCTGGGCGAGCGGGTCGCCCGGGACGTGACCGGGGGCCGGTCCGAAGACGCCCGCGAGCGCCTCGAAGCCCTCTCGGAGCTACCCGGTCACGTCCAGCAGATACTCGACTACACCAGCGCCCGCCGGGTCGCCGAGAAGTACCGCGACGCCGAGGCGTACTTCTTCATCGGCCGGGGCGCGGTCCGTCCGGTCGCGCTGGAGGGCGCGCTCAAGTTCAAGGAGATATCCTACGAGCACGCCGAGGGGTTCGCGGCGGGCGAGCTCAAGCACGGTCCGCTGGCGCTGGTCACGCCCGAGACGCCGGTGTTCGCGGTGTTCACCGGTCGGAACGACGAGAAGACGCTGGGCAACGTCAAGGAGGCCCAGGCGAGGGGCGCGCCCGTGGTCGCGGTCGCCAGCCGCGAACAGGAGGCGGTCGCCCAGTACGCCGACGAGGTGTTGACTATCCCCGACACCCACCCGGACGTCGCCGGCGTGCTCGCGAACGTCCAGCTCCAGTTGCTGTCGTACCACGCCGCCGACCTGCTCGACCGGGCCATCGACAAGCCCCGAAACCTCGCCAAGAGCGTGACCGTCGAGTAGAAACCGACGATTACCGTGCAGAACGCACCTGAACGGTCGACCCGATTTACTCGGGAACCGCCGCAAGGCACAGACACGATGGGGTCAGTCGTACTCTCGATAGACGCCGAACTCGCATGGGGCTTCCACGACTTCGACCGGCTGCCACACGCCCGGGTCGCCGCCGCGCGCGAGTCGTGGCTCGACCTCCTCGACCTCCTCGACGAGTTCGACGTCCCGGCGACGTGGGCGGTCGTGGGCCACCTCCTGCTCGACTCCTGTGACGGGGTCCACGCCGACCACCCGACGCCCGAGGGCTGGTTCGACCGCGACCCCGGCACGGACGAGCGCCGCGACGGCGCGTGGTACGGCGCGAAGCTGGTCGACGCCATCGAGGACGCCGACGCCGACCACGAGGTCGGGAGCCACACCTTCTCGCACGTCGAGATGGGCCACACCTCGCGGGAGGTCGCGGCCGCCGAGATGCGCGAGGCCGTGGCGGTCGCCGAGCAGCGCGGCCTGTCGGTCGACTCGGTGGTGTTCCCGCGCAACTACGTCGGCCACCGCGACGTGCTGGCGGCCTACGGCGTCTCGTGTTACCGGGGGACGCGGCCCCGCCAGTGGTACGACCGGACGCCGCTCGGGGCGGCGGCCAAGCTCTTCGGCTGGCCCACCGAGACCGTCTCGCCCGTGCTGGTCACGCCCGAGACCGACGAGTACGGCCTGATAAACGTCCCGGCGTCGCTGTACCTGTTTTGCTTCGAGGGCCGGCCGCGCTCGGTCGTCGAGCGCGTGACCGAGGACCCGGTCGTCTCGATGGCCAAGCGCGGCGTCGACCGCGCGGCCAGCGAGGGCGGCGTGTTCCACATGTGGCTCCACCCGAACAACCTGACCGACGAGCGAGATTTCGACCGGCTGCGGGCCATCCTCGACCACGCCGCGACGGTCCGGGCGGAGACGGACCTCGAAATCGAGACGATGGGCCAGATCGCGGCCGCGATGACCGACGACGAGCCGCGTCCGCGAGAGCCCATCGGTCCGCGCTGACCGCCCGACCCATGTCGGGGGCGCTGGCCCCCGGACGCGCGCTGACCCGAGTTCCCCACGTCGGCGCGCGCTGGCGCGGCGCGTTCATGCGCCGCGCCTTTGCGTGCGAGGCCCTCGTGAGCGGATGCGAACGAGAGCTCGTCAGCACTCGCCTCCCACGGTGGCGGGGCGCGCTCGTGCGCCCCGAGGCTGGGGTGGCGTGAGGCTCCCACCGTGTGGTCGCGGTCCCGGATGCAGTCGCGGATGCGGTTACTCATTGGCTCAAGAATCGTAGCGGTCGTTGCGGATGCGGATGCGGTTTTCAGTGGCTCAAGCATAGTCGCGGTCGTGGTCGCGGATGCGGATATAGTCACAGTCGCGGGTGCGGTCGCAGTGGCAGTCGCGGATGCGGTTACTCATTGGCTCAAGAATCGTAGCGGTCGTTGCGGATGCGGTTTTCAGTGGCTCAAGCATAGTCGGGGTCGTGGTCTCGGATGCGGATATAGTCACAGTCGCGAATGCGGATGGGGATTGTGGTCGCGGATGCGGTTACTCGTCGACTCAAGCAGTAGCTAGTTTCGACCGGAAGACGCGCCCAGTCGTTCGACCTCGCTCGAAACGGCCTCACAGCGGGAAGCGACCACAGCACGACGCGAACTGTCGCTTGGCCAAGGAAACCGCGACCGCAACCGCCGACCGCGACCGCAACCGCCGACCGCGACCGCGACGCCACCGACGACCACGAAATCCCACCGCTACTCATCCCCGTCGCGGACCGTGACCCGCGAGAACTCGAACCGCGCGCCCCCGTCGTCGCTGTCGGTGATCGCGACCTCCCACCCGTGGGCGTCGGCGATGGTCGAGACGATGGCGAGCCCGAAGCCGGTGCCGTCCTCGTCGGTGGTGTGGCCGTGCTCGAACACGACCTCGCGCTCCTCGGGCGGGATGCCCGGGCCGTCGTCGGCGACGTAGAAGCCGCCCCCGCCCGCGAGCGCGCCGACCTCGACGGTCACGTCGGCGCGCTCGCGGGCGTCGTCGCCCGACCGGCGACTGCTCGTGGAACCGTGTTCCACGGCGTCCTCGTGAGTTCTCGAACGAGGATTCGTCGAGCCGTGCTCGACGGCATTCCGGAACAGGTTCTCCAGCAGTTCCCGAAACCGGGCGGGGTCGGCCTCGATCACCGGGTCGTCCACGAAGCGCAGGGACGCTTCCCTCGTCTCGGCGGTCTCCCAGGCGGCCCGCGCCGCCGCCGACAGCGACACCGGCTCGGTCTCGTCGACGACCTGCCCCTGTCGGGCCAGCGTGAGCAGGTCCTCGACCAGCGCGTCCATCCGGTCGAGCGACCGGCCCATCGGTTCGAGGTGGTCGCTGTCACACTCCCCGGTCAACGCCTCGAATCGGCCCTTCGCGACGTTCAACGGGTTGCGGAGGTCGTGAGAGACCACGCTGGCGAACTCCTCGAGGCGCTCGTTCTGGCGGGCGAGCTGGCGCTCGCGCTCCTTTTGCTCGGTGATGTCGACGTAGATGGCGAACGCCTCGTCGTCGCTGTCGCCGGCGGCCGCGGTGTGGAGCAGGAAGTCCCGGTCGCCGTCGCTGGTCTCGCGGTTGACCTCGGCCCCTTCGATTCGCTGGCCCCGGCCGACCTGTTCGTTGAGCACTTCGCCCTCGCTTTTGCGGTCGTCGGCCAGGATGTAGTCGTCGACCGGCTCGCCCACGATGGCGTCGGCCGGCCAGCCGAACACCTCCTCGAACGCGGGATTGACCGCGTGGGTGACGGCGTCGAGGTCGTCTATCTCGTAGCGAACGACCGGGTTCGGGACGTTCTCGAACAGCGCGGCGAACCGGTCGCGCTCGGTCCGGAGCTTGGTCTCGGTCCGGACTCGGGCCAGCGCCTCGGCGACGTGGGCGGCGAGGAGTTCGGCGAGTTCGCGGTCGTCCTCGTCGAACGCTCCGGGCTCGTTCGACACCGCTTGGAAGATGCCGTACTCGCCGATGGGGACGGTCAGCGCCGCGTGGTAGGCGCTCTCGGCGGGGTCGGCTCCCAGCTCGTGGAGGTCGTCGACGACCGAGGACACGCCCTCACGGTAAACCCGGGCAGCGAGCTTGTCGTCGGCGTCGACGGGCGTCTCCTCGTAGTAGCCGTCCGCCGCGACGACGTTCGAGACCGCTTTCGTGACCAGCCGGTCGTCCTCGACGGCGTCCACGGTACAGAGGTCGAACGCCAGTATCTCCTCGGCCGACTCGATGGCGAGGTCGTATATCTCCTGGCGGGTCTCACACGAGACCGCGCGGGCGGCCACCTCGTGGAGCGCCTCTATCTTCTGCTTGGTGTCCCGGAGCTCCTGCTGGGTGCGCTTGCGCTCGGTGACGTTCCGGAAGTACACCGAGAGCCCGTCCTCGGCGGGGTAGATGCGCAGCTCCAGCCAGTTGTCGGGCCGCAACACCGACTCGGCCTCGACCGTGACCGGTTCCTGGGTCTGGAAGGCCTCGCGGTAGGCGTCGTGAAACCGCTCGTCCATGTCGTCCGCGAACGTCTCGCGGATGTTCTCGCCGAGCAGGTCGTCGGCCTCCCGGTCGAAGAAGTCGGCCGCGCGCTCGTTGACGTACCGGAAACGCCAGTCGTCGTCGAGCCCGAAGAACGCGTCCGTGATGCGCTCGAAGATGCGGCGTCGCTGTTCGTCGGCCCGTTCGGCCTCTCGCTCGGCGCGATACTGGGACACCGCGTTCTCGATCCGGTTGGCCAGTACCTCGTACTGGTCGATGCCGGTGCCCTTCTGGAGGTAGTCGGTCACGCCGGCCGAGATGGCCTCCGACGCGATCTCCTCGCTACCTCTGTCGGTGAACAGCACGAACGGAACGTCCGGGTCGACCTCTCGTACAGCCGAGAGGAACTCCAGCCCGCCCATCTCGGGCGTCTCGTAGTCGCTCACGACGCAGTCGACGTCGTCGGGAACGAGCGCGAGCGCGTCGATGGGAGCGGGTTCGACGACCGGTTCGATACGGTCGCTGGCCCGTCGCAGGTACGTGGCGGTCAGGTCGGCGTCGTCGTCGACCAGCAGGACCCGGATGACGTTCCCCATAGCGTGTTATTTTGTACCAAGACGTCGTATAAAAAACCACATGCATGTTACAGAAATAGCGGCCATGGAATTATATCTTTCACCTCGTCGGCGGTGAAAATCAGTCATCGGGCGTGGACCCCGGTCCCGCTTCCGACTCGCGGAGTCGCTCGAACCAGTTCCGGCTCGGGGCTACGTGTTGACGGACTCGATGCGATCGCTGACGAGGAGTCGCCCGCGAGCGGTCAGCGAGACCCCCTTCTCGCCCTCGTCGACGAGGCTCTTCTCGCGGAGGTCGTTCAACAGCATCGTCACCCGGCTCGAGTCCAGCCCGAGCGTCCCGGCGAGGTCGCCGCTCCGAGCGCCGGAGTAGATGGCGACCAGCGCCTCCATCTCGGTCTCGGAGGTCGTGACGTCCTCGACCTCCTCGGCGAGTTCGGAGTACTCCAGCCTGAGGTACCGCCCGAGCAGATTGAGCCGTCGCTCGGAGCCGATGACGACCTCCGAGGTCACCGCCTGACCCTGCTCGGCGTGGCGGACCAGCACGACCGGCCCGATATCCCGGCGCTGTTTCCGGAAGTAGGTCACGCTCGCGAGTTCGACGACGACGGGGTCGTCACCGGAGAATCGAACCGTTCCGGGCTCGATTCCGAGCTTCGCCGGCCGGAACGACGCGTCGGTGACCCGGCCGCCGACGCGCGCGGGGTGTTTGACCCGGGCCTGGGTCCCGTTGAGCGTGGCCTTGAACAGGACGGTCTTGAACCGCGACACCTCCTCCGAGCCGGCTTCGATGACCGCGACCCGACGGGCCCCGTCGTCGCGGAACGCGAGTGTCATCGTGTCCTGGAAGAACGTCTCGTAATCGCTGGGGACGTGACCGACGTTGACGTCGAACAGCTTCGACAGCGGGACCGTCGTCTTCGACCCCCCGGTCGCCAGTACCAGCCGCTTGGGGCTCAGGACGATCCGTCCCTTGACCGGCTCGGGTGACTCGAACGTGTCGAGGCTGAAGCGCGCGACGAAGTCGGCGATGACCTTTTCGGACATGGTGTGACCGTGGCGTGGGCGGGGCCCACCGCGTTGGGCGGCAGTTGTCGTCGGAGGTAGATATTTTTTCCGTCCCGCGAACCCCGCGACTCAGACGTTCAGGAACGAACCCACGACGGCGCTGGTGAACACGGCGACGACGCTCGACATCCACGTCAACAGCACGAAGTGGAGGTAGGAGTTGACCTTGTGTCCCCCGTCGGCGATGCGGATCATCAGCGACGACAGCACCGAGTTTATCAGGATGATGACTATCAGGAGGTACTCGATGGTGTCGATGTCGTATACCTCCGTGTGGATAATCGAGCCGAAGTCGAACTGGTTGGTGTCGAGTCCGATGTCGAGGCCCGACAGCACCCCCACGACTTCGAGCCCGATGAAGAACGCGAACGTCGACGCGGCCGTGATGCCGTAGAGGACGCCGACGAGCGTGACCGTCGACTGGGCGCGACGTTCCCGGAGCTGGAGCACCTCGTTCATGTTGGCCGAGATGAGTTCGCCGAGCTGCTTGGGGTCGCCGCCCATCTGCCTGCCGATCAGGTACATCTCCGAGAACGTCTGGATGAGGTACGACCGCGAGTCGGCGGTGAAGTGTCGCCACGCCGCACGGGGTTCGATGCGCATGTTGAGCCGCTTGTAGAGGTCGTCGACGTTGTCGGTCAGCGCGCCGAAGTCCTTGCCCCGCAGGCTCTCGAGCACCTTGGTCGTCGTGCTCTGCTTGGCGGTCTCGGTCGCGCCCAGCGACCGGATGAAACTGGTGAACGCGTCGTCGCGGTCCTTGATGCGTTCTTCCTCCCGGCGCGCGACGAATCCGGGTATCAACAGCGGCGTCGTCGGAATCGCGGCGTAGAGGGGCAACGGGATGGCGTTCGGGTCCACGCTCGTCTGGCCGAGCAACACCAGCAGGCAGCCCGCTATCGCGAACAGCGTGAGAACGAACCCGACCGCGACCGAGATGCGGATTCGCCACTCGGCCGTCGTGGTCTGGTCGTCGGGATGGTACCACACCGGGTCGTACGGCGCGGTCGAGCGAATCAACAGCAGGAACCCGGACTGGATGAACGCGAACAGGACCACGACCGCGCTGACCGTCATGGTGGGGTTGGTGCCGGTCAGAATCGGCAGGACGATGGAGAACACCAGCGCGAAGGTCATCGACAGCACCATCGAGAGGTAGAGGTCCTGCATCACGTCGAGGTTCTCCAGCGACCCCTCGTAGATAGTGACGTAGTTCTGGATGACGACGTCCTGCTCGGACAGCAGGAAGTCCTCTATCTCCTGGCCCGCGTTGATGGTGTACGCGAACCGGTCGAGGAAGTCGGCGAACGGCTTGCTCGGGGACTTGTCGGCCCGGATGCGGAGCGCGTCGTCGAGGCTCTGGTTCCACGTGTCGACCAGTTGCGTTATCCGGCGCATCTCCTCGGCCAGCGCGCCGTACTCCTCCTCCTCGCCCAGCGTCCGGAACACCTCGACGCGGTCGATGTTCGCGGTCGACAGGATGGTCATGTGAGTGATGAACAGGTGGAGCCGGTCCTCGATCTCCTTGCGCTTCTGGTCCTGCAGTATCTTGGGGTAGACCAGCGCCACGCCGAGGCCCAACAGCCCGAGGAGCGGAATCGGCAACGCGACCAGCATCGGGAAGTCGGTGACGACGTACACGACCACCGTGAGCAGGAAAAACACCAACGAGGGGGCGACGACCACGCCGAGGTACCGTGAGACCGGCGTCTCCATCTGCCGGTAGGACTCGACGGTCGAGGACGCGAAGTCGGCGATGAGGTCCTTGGCGTCCCTCGGATTGTCGGCGGATTGTTCGTTGGTCGCCATGGTCGTCGGTGAGTTCGCGTTCGCGGGATTTTCGTCCCACCTTCATCCCTTTTTCCCTCGGTATTTGAAACCGATACTGGGAAGTTCAGGATACCCGAGCGAAAGCGGCGGCGACTCGCCGACGGTCGAGCGGGTCAGTCGAACGACCGGTGGATGTCGAACGGCAGCCCGTCCACGCCGTCGCGCTGGAACGCCTCGATGGTCTCGTTGACCTCGTGGTAGCCCAGAATGTTCTCCTCTATCATGCGCTCGAACAGTTCGGCGCGGAAGTCGAGTTCGTCGTAGATGTCGCGGGTGTTCTCGTAGCCCAGCAGGGTCGCGATCTGCTCTTCGAGCACGTAGGAGTTGTTCATCCCCTGGAACACGATTTCGTCCTCCACGGGGTCCCAGTAGAACGACTGACGGGTGACGACCCCACCCATGTCCTGGGAGTAGCCCTCTATCTCCTGGACGCTCGTCACGCGCCGCAACACGTCGTCGCCCTGCTTGACCCGGTTCTGGAACAGCGCCACGTCGGCGTTGTCCATGAACGTCTCGGGCACGTTGATGGGGTCGCCGGTGAACCGCTGAATCATCGAGACGATGTCGCTGGCGTGGAACGTCAGCATCACTGGGTGGCCGGTCTGGGCCGCCTGGAACGCCATCCGACCCTCCTCGCCACGCACCTCGCCGACGATGATGTAGTCGGGGCGCGAGCGGAGCGCGGCCGCCACGAGGTCGAACATGTCCACGTCCGAGGAGCCCTCGCCGCTGCCCTCACGGGTCAGCAGTTGCTGCCACGTGTCGTGGGGCGGCAGCACCTCGGCGGTGTCCTCGGCGGTGTATATCTTCGAGTCCCGGGGGATGAACGACATGATGCAGTTGAGCGTCGTGGTCTTCCCGGACGCGGTCTCCCCGACCACGAACACGGTCTGTTCGTTCTCCAGACACAGCCAGAGGTACGCCGCCAGTTTGGGCGACAGCGTCCCCCACTTGGTAATCTGGGCGACCGACAGCGGGGTGCCCTCGCCCTGACGGATGGTGAGGCTCGGCCCCTTGAGGCTCACGTCGTCGGAGTAGATGATGTTGATACGCGACCCGTCGGGCAGCGTGGAGTCGACGATGGGGTCGCTGTCGCTCACGGGGTCGCCGATGCGCTCGCCCATGTTGCGCAGCCAGTTGTCGAACCGCTGGGGCGAGCCGAAGTCGACGCTGGTGCCCAACATGCCGAACGTACCGTGGTCGACGTACGTCTCGTGGGGGCCGATGACGTGGATGTCCTCGTTGGCCGGGTCGCGCATGATGGGTTCGAGCGGGCCGAACCCCACGATGTCCCGGTTCAGCCGGTACCGGATGTTCTCGTAGGTCTGCTCGGACACCTCGTAGGTGCCGACGCTGGTGAAGTCCTTGACGGCCCGGACGATGTCGTCGGTCGAGAACGACCGGACGCCCCGCTTGAAGTCGTTGTACGAGACGTTTTTCACCCAGTCGAGAATCTGGCTCGCCGAGAGGTGCCGGAGGTCGATGCCGCCCGAGCCGCCACCGGCGTTGCCGCCGGCGTCGTTGACCAACACCGTGTCGTCGAGCAACTCCTCGATGCGGTCGTCGTACTCGCCCTCGTTCTGCGGGGCGGGCTTGTTGACGCTCTTCTCGAGAATCTGGCTCCGTACCTTGCCGAACAGTTCCTGCTCGGTCCCCGAGAGTTCGGGTTCGACCGCGTAGTACTCGGTGTCCTGGCCCACGTCGCCGTAGACGTGACAGTAGATGGGACCGCCGACCGGGTAGATGACGTTGGGCTTGTCGACCTCCCACTCGTCGCTGGGTTCGTCGATGAGCCGGGGAAACTCCCCGGTGAACTGCTTGAACCGCTTGAGGTAGTCCCGGAGGTGGGGACGCCGCATCGCGACTTCCCGGAGGTCGTCCTGTATCTGTGCAGTCCCGTGTTCAGTCATAGTGGGTGTGGTCGTTACGCGACGCTGCGGCTCTCGATGACGATTCCCGCGTCCGCGCGGACCGAGAACCCGATGGTGTCACCGACCTGTTCGCCCATCCCGGCGAACCGCTTGACGGAGATGTTCCGGCGCACGTCGTTACCGACCTCGACCATCTGGAGCTCCATGAACACGTCCGCGATGGCGCGGAAGGGGCCGATGGCCTCCTCGTCGACCGTCGAGGGGTCGACCGTGAGCACGATGACCTGGCCCTGCGAGACGAGGTCGCGGAAAAAGGAGATGATTTCGAGGGCGGCCTGTCGCTCCTCGTTCTGCCGGATGAGCGCCTCGAACTTGGGGTCGTTCCTGAGGATGGCGTCGAACGTGTCGATGACGATGACGTCGGCCTGCCACATCGCTTTGGCGTTCATCAGCCGGTTGAGCAGCTCCTTCCGGTTGCCCTCGTCGTCTTCGGCCGGGGCTGTGAGACGGCCGCCGCCCGTGTCGACGTCCGCGTGGAGGAACAGCATGCGTTCGTCCAGCAGGTGGTCCTCGACGTCGTACGACAGCGAGTGCATCTGGTCGATGAACCCGCTGACGGTGAGTTCGGTCGAGAGCAGGGTGACCGTGTGGCCCGTCTCGCAGAGCCCGTAGCTGAACCGCTGGCTCATCGCGGACTTCCCGGCCCCGTAGTCGCCCTCGACGAGGACGATAGAGCCCCTCGGGATGCCGCCGCCCAGTTCGTGATTCAGTCGGTCGTGGTCCTCCAGTCCGAGCGAGTAGAGATTGTCGCGTGTCATGTTCTGAACCTCAGCACTTCCTCGTCGCCCTCGACGATGACCTTCGCCTGATGGTCACCCTCGGCGAGCGTGGACGACAGGCCGACCTCGACCCTGAGGACGTTGCCCACTCCCCACGACGACCCGTCGACGACGACCGTCGAGACGCTCGTCTGGTACCGCCCGTCCACGAGCACGTCGATCCGGTCGGGCGACGAGTCGAGATCGCGCGAGCCAGTGTTTTTCACCAACAACGTCACCGTGGCCGCCGATTCCGACTCGTCGTACACTGCGCCGCTCGCGGGGTCGCTGATTATCTCGACGTCGGTCCGGACGTCGCTGCTCACGTCGACGCTCCTGTCCCCGAGCGCCGAGGAGAGTCGCTCGACGCCCTGCGTGAAGGTCCCGGCCACGCTGGCGGCGATGAGCAGGCTGGCGATGAACAGGATGAGGTGCGACGAGGAGACGCTCGCCACTCAGACCACCTCCGAGTCGGCGACCCCGGTTTCGGTCACGACCTTCACCTGCGAGGGCTCGGACGCGACCGGGACCTCGACGCGGAGGGTCTCGCCGGGGAGCCAGAGGTCGGTGCGGTCGTTGCCGTCGACCGCCGACGTCGTCATGCTCTCACCCGTGAAATTCGAGTACTGGCCGTCGATGAGAATGTCGGTGTCGTTCACGGAGAGCGCGGTCGTACCGGTGTTGTTGGCCGTCACGGTCAGGACCGGACCGTCGCCCTCGTTGGCGACGCTGACGTCGGCGATGCTGACGCCGGTGTTCTGGCGGGCCAGGTCGGCGTCGGTCTCGTCGTTGAGCGCGTCGTGGACCTGCTCGAACCCGTTGTTCGCCGCGGTGTACGCCATCCCGAAGCTGATGAAGACTCCGAGGAACAGGACCACCGCCGAGCCGCTAACGCTGAAGCCCATCTGACCCACCCCTGATCTGGGCGCAGTGTTCGACGATCTTCCGCTCGACCGCGTCGCCGGTCAGCTGGCTCAGGAAGGTGAGGCTCCGTACGTGGTCGTCTATCTCGAGCGTCGCCGGGCCGGTCTCGTCGGCGTCGACCGACTCGACCTCGGCGAAACCGCTCGCGAACGCCAGCAGTTCGTCCTCGACCGACTCGCTGATCCACCCGATGTCGCCGTAGTACTCGATGGTCCGGACCGCGTCGGCCGGCCCGAACTCGGTCACGAGGAACTCCAGCCACTCCATCACCACGAGGTCCGCGACGTATCCCTTCGGGAGCTCCGCGAGGTAGGGCTTGCCGCCGAGGCCCGACTCGGGGGCGGCGGCCGACTCGGCGTCGGTCCCGACGGTCCCGACCGGTTCGGTCTCCTCGACCGGACCGGCGTCGGCCGGCTCCTCGAACTCGAAGTCGCCGTCGTCGGGCTCTTCGGTCGAGTCGTCGGCGTCGACCTCCGCGGCGGGGTCGTCCTCGGAGGCCTCGGCGTCTTCCTCGGCCCAGTCGGCGTCGCCCGACTCGTACTCCTCCTTGAGTTCCTCGAACGTGGACCCGCCGGCCTGTCCGCCCTCGCCGTCGTCCGCGTCCGTCTCGGCCATCTCGTCGTCCGCCGAGTCGTCGGCCATCGCCTCGTCGGGTGCGTCGAATCCGAGCTCCTCCCCCGCGTCGTCCTCGAAGTCGTCTTCTTCCTCGAACTCGTCCTCTTCCGCGAAGTCGTCGTCGGTCCCGAAGTCGTCTTCGCCCTCGAACTCGTCTTCCTCCTCGAAGTCGTCGTCGAAGAAGCTCTCGGCCTCGGCTTCGGCGACGTCCTCGTCGAGGTCCTCCTCGACCTCCTCGTTCTCCTCGTCGCCCTCGAACAGGCCGAAGCCACCGTCCTCCTCGCCGAACGCGTCGCCCCCGACCGCGCCGCCGGTCTCCTGCACGTCGTCGACGAAGGGGTTGACGCCCCGGGTCACCATCTCGTAGATTTCGAGGAGCTTTCGGACGTTCTCCTCGGTCTCGTCGACCTTCTCGCTTATCTGCTCGTTCTCGCTCCGAACCGTGCCGACCGTCGAGGAGATGTCGGCCACCTCGTTTTCGAGCTCGTCGATGCGGTTTTCGAGCTCCTGAGTCGGACCGGTGCCCCCGCCCATCCCGAAGTCGTCGTCGCCTCCGTCGGCCCAGTCGTCCATCTCCCCGTCCATCCCCATCCCGTCGTCCATTCCCATCCCCTCGTCCATCCCGTCGTCCATTCCCATCCCGCCGAAGTCGTCGTCCATGCCGTCGGCGTCCTCGCCCATACCGTCGCCGAAGAGGTCGTCGTCACTACCGGCGTCGTCGGGCTCACCCTCCTCCTCGTCCATGAAGTCCATGATGCCCATTGCGACCAGCCCCGTCCCGAGGAGCCAGACGAACTGGTCGCTGAAGCCGATAAGTTTCATTACCGATAACAGCGAACTTCCAGCACATTAATCTTCCCCCTGAGTTATCAGCGCTGATATTGGACTGCTGAGCGGGTGAGCGGGGTATCGAGTGACCTCGCGGCGGCTTTTACCGGATTCACTCCTCCATCGATATCACGTCCGTCTTCTTATATATCCGGAGCCGGCGTTCCACCGGCTCGAAGGCGGGCTTGAGCGTCTCCGGGAGGGTCTCGGTCTTGCCGATGACGAGGTAGCCACCCCGCGAGAGCGACTTCGAGACGGTTTCGAGGATGGGGAGTTTGTGCTCGGTGTCGATGTAGATGAAGAGGTTCCGACACGTGACGAGGTCGAAGTCCGACTTCGGCTCGCCGTTGATGAGGTCGTGGCGCTCGAACGACACCAGCTCCTTGACCTCGTCGGTCACCGCGAAGCGGTCGCCCTCGCGCTCGACGTACCGCTCGTAGTCGTCGAGCGGCGCGAGCTGTTCGCCGACGTCGGTCGTGCGCGTGCTCTCGTAGACGCCCTCGCGGGCGGCCGCGAGTATCTCGCGGTCGATGTCGGTCGCGGTGATACCGAAGCGGTCGGCCTCGACTTCGGAGTCGTCGAGCGCGAGCATCGCCAGCGAGTACGGCTCCCGGCCGTCCGAACACGCCGCGCTCCACAGCGACGGCCGGTTGCGTTCGGCCGACAGCGACCGCAGCACGGACCGTATCTCCTCCCACACCTCCGGGTTCCGGAAGAAGCTGGTGACGTTGACCGAGAAGGCGTCGAGGAGCGCGGTCTGCTCGCGCTCGTCCTCCCGGAGCAGGTCGAGGTAGTCCGCGTAGTCGTCGGCTCCGGCACGGCGCATCCGCGAGGACACCCGCCGGTCGAGGTACGAGTCGTCGTAGTAGCTGGTGGCGAACGCCAGTTCGGACTCCACGTACTCGAGGAGCCGGCGGAACGACGCCGGCCGCGAGTCGGAGCTCACAGCACCACCTCCCCGTCGTGGGTGCTCGTCACCGTGAGCGTCCACGACGCGGGGTCGACGACCAGCGACCGGCCGTGACTCCCGCCCACGTCCTCGGCCACGACGGGCACGTCGCCGTCGGAAAGCGCCGCCCGCGTGGCGTCGACGTTCCGCCGGCCGACCGCCTCGCTCACGCCCGTAAAGTCGAACATGCGACTCCCGCCCGCGAGCTTGGCCTCGATAGCCTCGCGGTCGCCGCCGGCGTCCTCGACCGCCGCCAGCAGTCGCTCGACGCCGGTCGTCGCGAACTTGGCGGGGCTGGCAGGGTCGTCGTCGGTCCGGTTCTCGGGCGTCTCCGGCAGCATGACGTGGGCCAGCCCGGCGACGCCCCGACCGGGGTCCGCGAGCGCGACCCCGACGCACGACCCCAACCCACTGGTCGCGAGCAGCGTGTCGCCGGTCGCGACCGCGAACTCCGCGACCCCGACTCTCACGCGGTCGCGAGCGTCGCGGCCCGGCGGAGTGCGGTCGGCGTTCATGCTCATAGCGACCCTGCTTTGGTGGTGCGCTCGGCGGTGTCGTCGACGTCGATGTCGTCGAGTGCGTCCCGGAACTCGGTCTCGTCGGGCAGGACGTAGAGCTCGCAGTCGAACGTCCGGTCGTCGGCCCGGAGCGCGGCGTCGAACAGGACGGCGTTGGCCTGCCGCCGGCCGAGGCGCGCGACCACCGACTCGGCGATGGCCCCGCCCATGTCGTGGACGAACTGGGGCGTCGAGATGTCGATGGTGGCGTCCAGCACGTTGGCCCAGCCGTCGACGAAGCTGCTGGTCATCACGTTGCCCAGTTCGGTCATCGCCGACCGGGCCATCCCGTCGAACGAGTCGGTCGCCTCCTCGCCGGGCACGAGCGCGTCGACGACCTCGCGGGCCGACGCCTCGTCGAACAGGATCATCACGTAGCCGCCGAACGGGCCGTCGAGTTCGAGGACGACCCCGACGTATCGGGCGTCGGAGAGGTTTCCCGGGACGTCCTCGACCGGGACGAAGCTCAGCCGGGTGACGTCGACGCAGGCGTCGATGCCGGTCATCGCCGAGACGCTCTCGGAGGCGGTCCGAGCGCCGGCTCGACCCATCTCCCGGAGGGTGACGAGTTTCTCGACTGCCACCCCATCGTCGGCCCCCAGCACCTCCCGCATCGACTCCGGGTCCGGGAACATGTGGAACTCCACGTCGAGCGCCTCGCCGACCGCGACGACCTCGCTCCGGAACGCCAGCGCCCGGTCGGGGTCGACGCCCGCAGCCTCGAGCAGTTCCGCGCCGGTCCCCTCGACGTACGCGGGCGGCGAGACGTCCACGATCGTCCCGAGGTGGTCGGCCCACCCGTCGACGAAACCGCTCGTGACGACGTTGCCAACCTCCGCGATGGCGCTCTCGGTGGCGTCGGCCCCGGGGACCAGCGCGTCGAGCAGCGCGTCGGCTCCCGACGGCGAGAACGTCAGCAGGCTCGCGCCCTCGATGCCGCCCGAGAGGTCGACCTCGACCCCGACGCGTTCGTCGTCGTGGGCCAGGTCGTCGAAGGAGGCCAGCGTCACCGCGGTCACGTCCACGCGGGCGTCGATGCCGGTCATCCCCGCGAGGTTGTCGGCCGCCCGCTCGGCTCCCTCGCGGGCCGTCCTGCTGACCGACCCCAGCGACTCGACGTCGACGTTCACGCGACTCGCCTCCGGACGTCCGCGCCGGTTTTCGACGCCGTCATGTGATCTCTATCTGTTGCATCAGCGAGACCAGTTCCTCCAGTTCGGGGAACGTGTACACCTTCACCTCCACGTTGGCCTCGCGGGCGTGGACCCGCGAGTCGAACACGAGCGCCATCTCGTCGCGGCGCGAACCGACGAGTTCGTCGACCATCTTCGAGCCCGTGCCGTAGGTGAACTGGGGCGTCGAGATGTCGATGGTGGTGTTCAGGACGTTGGCCCAGCCGTCGATGAACCCGCTGGTCATGATGTTGCCGATCTCCTGGACCGCCGACCGCTCCATGTCGGAGAAGCCACTCTCGGCGGGTTCGCCCCGGTCGCCCAGCATTCCGGCCGCGAGCTTCTTGGCGCTCGGCGCGTCGAACAGGAACAGGATGTGCCCGTATGGCGGTTCGGTGAGTTCGATGAGGGTCCCGACCTGCTTGTCGTGACCCACGTGAGTCTTGATGTCCTCGATGTCCAGAAAGTTGGTCTTGGTGATCTCCATCTCGGTGTGCATCCCGGTCATCTGGTTGAGATGGTCGGCCACCGTGTTCGCGCCCTCCTTGGCCATCTGGTTGAACAGGTTCAGCTTTCGGATGTCGACCTTCAGGTTCCGTGTATCGTCCGTACTCATCGTTATTCTCCTCTTCATGTCTCGTCGTGTCACAGCGTCTCCACGTCGAGGATGGTCACCACGTCGCCCTCGCCGAGGACGGCGGCCCCGGACAGGCCGGGGATGCCGCTGAGGATGCCCTCGAAGGGCTTGACGACGACCTCCTCCTGGCGGCTCACCTCGTCGCAGTGGATGGCGACCTTGCGCTCGGACTCCTTGATTCGGATCAGCATGCCGTCGCCGTTCTTCGTCCGTCCGGGGACGTTCAGTGCCTCGCCCAGCCTGACGAGCGGGTAGACCGTGTCGTCGTGGGTGACGACCTCCTCGCCCTCGACGGTCTGGAGGTCGGCCATCCGGCGTATCTCGTCGACGTTCTTGATCGGGACGCCGTACTCCTCCTCGCCCGACTGGACGAACAGCACCTTGACGATGGCGACCGTCACCGGCAGCGACAGGCTGATGGTCGTCCCTTCGCCGGGCGTGCTGTCGATGGATATCTCGCCGTCGAGCCGCGAGACCGTCTCGTTGACAACGTCCATGCCGACGCCACGGCCGCTCACGTCTGTCACCTCGTCGGTGGTCGAGAAGCCGGCCCGGAAGATGAGCTTCTGGGCCTCCTCCTCGTCGAGTGCGTCGGCCTCCTCGCGGCTCATCATGCCCTTCTCGACCGCGCTGGCCCGGAGCGCGTCCGGGTCGAGGCCGGCCCCGTCGTCCTCGACCTCGATCGTCACGCGGTCGCGCTCCCGGGAGCCCCGAAGCCGGATGGTGCCTTCGCGGGGCTTGCCCGCCGCCTCGCGCTCTTCGGGCGGTTCGACGCCGTGGTCGGCCGCGTTCCGAAGCAGGTGCATCAGCGGGTCGCTGATCTCGTCGAGGATGGTCCGGTCGAGTTCGATGTCGGTGCCCTCCATCGCGAAGTCTATCTCCTTGTCCTGCTCGCGAGCGAGGTCCCGGACCAACCGGGGGAACTTGTCGACCACCTTCTTGAGCGGGACCAGCCGCATGTCCATCACGGTGTCCTGGAGGCTGCCGGTTATCTTGTCGAGCTCGTCGAGGTGGTCCTCGGCGCTGTCGAGTTCGCGCTGCTCGACGGACCGACGGAGCTTGATGCGGCTGGTCACCAGTTGCTCGACCTGCCCGTGGAGGTCGTCGAGCTGGTCGACGTCCACCCGCACGGACTGTATCTCCTCTATCTCCTCGGCCGTCGAACCGCCGGAGCGGGACGACCGGCCCGACGAGCCCCCCGACGAATCCGCCTCGTCCTCGCCCGAGGCGGTCGAGTCGTCGTCCGTCGACCCGTCGTCGGCCGCCGCGTCGCCGTCCGCGCTTCCGGCGTCGGCGGACGCCCCGTCGCCAGCGGCCGACTCCTCCTCGCCCGCACCTGCCGACTCCTCGCCCGCGCTGTCCGAGTCCGACGACGCGTCGCCGTCAGACTCGGCGACCGCGCCGAGGTCGTCGTCGGGGACCTCGGTCACCGTCCCGCCGGCGATTTTGCCGACCGACGCGACGACCGACTCGACCGCGCCCGGGTCGTCGGCCGCGACGAACGCGTCGAAGCCGCCGTCGTACTCGCCGTCGTTGATGGCCTCGACCCCGGGCACGGTTCCGAGCAGGTCGAGGTTCTCCTCCAGTCCGTCGAGCGCGAACATGGCGTCGACGCCCTTCATGTCGGGGTCGCCCATGTCGACCGCGACGTGGAACACGTCGCCGTCGGCGTCCGCCAGCCGCCCCGCGTCGTCGAGGTCGCCGAGCGGAATCGCGGGGTCGTCCTCGCTCGACTCCTCGGACGCGTCGCCGCCGGCATCGCCGTCGTCGCCGTCGCTACCGTCCGTCCCGCCCTGCTCGATGACGCCCCGGATGTCGTCGATGATGTCGTCGGCCTCGACCTCCGACTCGCCCGTCTCCTCGATGTGGTCGAGCGCGCGGTCGATTTCGTCGACGCCCGCGAACACGAGGTCCATCATCTCGGGGGTGACCGCCATCCGACCCTCCCGGACCTCGTCGAGCAGGTCCTCGATGGCGTGGGCGAGGTCGCTGGCGTCCTGGAACCCCATCGCGCCGAAGTTACCCTTCAGCGTGTGGGCCGTCCGGAAGATGGAGTCCATCGCGGCCTCGTCGCCCGGGTCGTCTTCGAGCTCGAGCAGCGAGTTGTTCAGCTCCGTGACGTTCTCTTCGCTCTCGCGTACGAAGTCCTGTAGGTAGTCGTCCATCTGTCATGCCTCCTCTCGGAACGTGTCGAGTATCGCCGTGCCCATCTCGTCGGCCGAGCACACCCGGTCGACGCGGCCGGTCTCGATGGCTCGCGCCGGAATGCCGAACACCGACGACGTCTCCTCGTCCTGGGCGAGCGTCGCGCCGCCGGCGTCCGCGATGGCCTCGATGCCGACCGCGCCGTCGCTTCCCATTCCTGTGAGGACGACGCCCGTCAGCGGGCCGTCGACCATCTCGGCGGCGGTCTCCATGGTCACGTCGATGGCCGGGCGGACGCCGTGTCTGGGCTCGTCCTGCTGGAGTCGGATGCGGAGCCGGCCGCCGCCGTAGCCGGCGACCTCCATGTGGTAGTCCCCCTTGGCGACGACCGCCTCGCCGCCGCCGATGCGCATCCCGTCCTCGGCCTCGCGGACGTCGTACTCGCTCCGGCGGTCGAGGCGGTCGGCGAACCGGGCGGTGAACCCGTCGGGCATGTGCTGGACCACGAGTACGCGGAGGTCGGCCTCGGGCGGGAGGCTCGCGACCACCGACTCGACCACGCGCGGACCGCCGGTCGAGGCACCGATCACCAGCGTTGGGTCGTCGACGAACCCGTGGTCGGTCTCCAGCGTCCCGACCGGGTCGTCGACCTCCTCGACAGACTCGGGGTCGGCCCGGGTCGCCGACCGGACCGTCTCGACCAGCGCGTCGCTGTGGGCCGATATCTCGGTCGATACCTCGCCGCCCGGCTTGGCGAGGAAGTCGACCGCGCCGTTCTCCAGCGCCTCGAACGTCGCGTCCGCGCCCTCGTCGGTGTGGGCCGACAGCATCACGACCGGCGTCGGGTTCGTCGCCATGATCTCCGCGACGGCCTCGATGCCGTTCATCTTGGGCATCTCGACGTCCATGGTCACCACGTCCGGGTCGTGGTCCGCGACCGCCTCGACGCCGGCCTCGCCGTCGCCGGCCTGGGCGACCACCTCGATACCGCCGTCCTCGAGGATGTCGGCGATGACGGTCCGCATGAAGTGCGAATCGTCGACGACGACTGCGTCGGTCATGCTGACACGACGTCCTCGATGGCGTCCATCACGCTGGGTTTCTGGAACGGTTTCGTGATGTAGCCGTCGGCTCCCGCCTTGATGGCGGCTTTCATCTTCTCTTCCTGCCCGATGCTGGTACACATGATGATGTTCGAGTCGGGGTCGGCCTCCTTTATCTCGGAGGTGGCCTCGATGCCGTCCCGGATGGGCATCACGATGTCCATCATCACGAGGTTGGGCCGGTGCTCCTCGTACAGTTCGACCGCCTCGACGCCGTTCTCGGCCTCCCCGACGATCTCGAACTCCTCTTCGAGTATCTCCCGGAGTAGATTCCGCATAAATTCCGAATCGTCCACGATGAGTACGTTCTTCGCCATGCGAGAGTCACCTGTCCGGCGCTTCTGAGCGGGGCGAAATAAATTCTCCCCTGTGATTATCAGTACTGATGTTCGCGCGATGGTCCGCGACGCGACCGCGGGCGTCGCTGGCATCGCCCGGCGAAGCGACGACGCGCTCGGGCGGTCGGGAGTGGCGGGTCATCGTAGCTGTTCGATGATGGCGTCGACGTCGATCCAGACCACGAGGTCGAGCCCGTCGCCGTTCTGTTTGCGGATGATGCCCCGCGAGACCTGCTCGGACACGCCCCGCGTTTCGAGGTCCGAGAGGTCGTCGTCGGTGTCGATCTGGTCGACGGGATAGGTCGAGACCTCCCGTACCTCGTCGACCCGGATGCCGAGCTTCTGCTTGTCGTCGGCCCGGTCGAGCACCAGTACGTTCTGCTCGGCGGCGTCGGGCGCGTCGCCCTCGACGCCGAGGAACGACCGGGGGTCGATGATGGCGGTGGTCTCGCCCCGCAGGTCCATCACGCCGTCGATGGCGTCGGGCGTCCGGGGGATTCGGGTCACCTTCTTTATCTCCACGATGCTGTCGACCGCGTCGATGTCCACGGCGCAGTAGTCCTCGCCGAGCCGGAACTCCACGACCTGCCGGGTCGGGACGTCCCGCGCTTCGGGCGGGTCGTCCGCGTCGCCCCGGTCGGCAGCGGCGGGCGAGTCGCCCGATTCGCCCGCGTCGGCGGGGACGCCGGGACCGGTGTTGGTGTCCTCTACCTCCATGTCGCTCTGTTCGGACCAACGAACGCCAACGTATAAAACCCGGCTTCGGCTCTCGCAGATGATAATCGGAAGCGTGGACTGGAGGGCGTTCTCGCTCCGGAAATGGTCCACCGCGGGTCGCGCTCGACGATGAGCTTCGGCGTCCGGCCCGGTGCCCCGTGAGGCCGTCGTCGGGGCCGTCCCATTCCGAGAAGTTTATCAGTACCCCCGGACAACGTCTGGGTGCGTTCGAGGGCTCGTAGATCAGCGGTAGATCATCCCCCTGGCACGGGGAAGGCCTCGGGTTCAAATCCCGACGAGTCCACTTCCTCTCGCTCACTTCGTTCGCTCCGGTCAGCGGACTCGTCGACCCTCGCAATCGAACCGCAATTGCTCGGTCCCGACGAGTCCACTCTTTCCGCCCTCGCTTCGCTCGGTCGACCAGTGGTGAGTTCGTCGATTCGTGCGAACGAGAGGCGTCGTCTACGCACGGAGAGTGTGCCTCGATTACAAAACGGAGGCTCTGTGAAACACTATTCTTCATATATATTTTTGTCTGAAACAGCCGGTCGGCGAGAACCGCGAATCGGCCGACAGAACACGTCTACAGTCAACACTCGATGTCCGCAGCCTGTGCCAACTGCGGGCGCTCGTCGGCGGGATGTGCATACCAGAAGTGGAACCGAAGGCAGTAGTCCTCGTCGAGTTCGCCAACGCCCAGAATATTGACACTCCCCGCGAAATCCCCGACAGCCCCGTGTAACGCGACTGGAGATACGTCTTCGTCCGGGGTTATCGTCACCTGCTCGTTGACGCTTGCGTCGGTGTGGTGTGATTTCCAGTCTAGCATCCCGGATTCGGTTTCGAGCGCGAGGTGGAACGTCCGTGCTTGTTCGTCTGTATTTCGGAGTTCGACGTTCACTTCTCCGAGTGAGCCGTCAGACCTGAACGGACTCATACAGCCGGCGAGGCCAGACAGCACAGCGGTCGTGCCGAGGAGGGCTTGGCGGCGTCGCACAACTCATGCGATGCTCAGTACCCGTAAGTAAGTTACCTGTATAGACCGCTCAGAGTGACCGGTCGAGATCATGCACGAGACAGGCGATGGTGAGTTCACGGAACTGCTTCCACCAGCGTCGTGACTATCTCGATGGCGACGACGACGCGGAGGCCTTCCTCGACGCACACGCCGACAGACCCTTCTTCGCACCGACGCTGGCGCTGTTCGAGGTCTATCGCGGTGCAGCACGCACCGGCGGCCGCGAACAGGTCGAGCGCGTCGCCGACGGCCTCGACTGGCTCGAACCGCTCCCGCTGACGGACGCGACCGTCCGCGAAGCGGCACTCGTCGAGGCCGAACTCCTCGACGCGGGAGACCGCATCAATCTCGGTGACGTGCTCGTCGCCGGAATCTGTCGCCACGACGGCGCGAACGTCGTCACTCGGGACCACCACTTCGACCGAGTCGAGAATCTCGACGCGCTCGCTTACTGAGCGGACGCCGAATCGAAAAGTATCAGACGTTGATGTGACCTTCGCGCCGGAGCTGGTCCTGCGCGGAGCCGTCGTAGCGCCACTCGATGTCGGCCTTCTCGTCCTGCCAGTCCCAGGGCTCGCAGAGCACGATGTCGTCCTTCCGAATCCAGATGCGCTTGCGCATCCGGCCCGGAATCCGGCCCATGCGCTCGACGCCGTCGTTACAGCGCAGCCGGACCCGGTTCTTGCCGAGCATCTCGGTCACGATGGCAAACTGCTCGTCGTCGTTGGGCATGCGGAGGTTCCGTCGCCCCGATTCTTCACTCACACCCTAACGACGGGCCGGACGTATTTAAGTTATGGCATCGCGTGTGCGAAAAAGTATCACGGCGCGACGGCCGCGACGAAGGTCCTACGTCGCTGTGTGCGGTTCGGGACGTCCCCGGCGGCCCGCTACGTCCGGACGACGACGCGACCGCTGGAGTGGACCGTGACCTCGTAGACGTCGTAGGGGAACGACACCGACACGTCGTCGCGCAGGTCGCCGTACCGTCGCGTCTGGAAGAGCAGTTCGAGGGCGTCGCAGTCCACGACCGAACTCAGCGGCGTCATCTCCGAGGGGCCCGACTCGACGAGTTCCGCGAGCGCGAGCGCGACCCCCGTCGAGACCTCTCCCCCGAGCATGAAATCGCTGACGTCGAAGACGTAGGTCGCCAGCGTGGCGCTCCCGGTGGACTCGTCCCGTATCTCGACGGGTTCGACGTTCGGTCTCGACGTGGGCATCTGATTGCTGTGTTTCTGGGGACGGGCAGTCAAAGGTGTTCCGGTGGTCGAATCGACGGACGCGAGCGGCGACCTCGTCGGCCGATGACGGGGTTCGCGCCGCGGTCGACCGCCCGACGCCGCCGAAAGGAGTTCACCGTCGACGTGCCCGGCTTCGAGACCGACGAGGCCGGGGTCTCGTGACACGAGGGCATCCCGAACGTGACGGCCGGGGGGAGATAACGGCCACCTATCACAACGGCGTCCTCGAAGTCGAACTCCCATCCTCGGGAGTACGACCCGGGCGGGACCATCCCGGTCGAGAGTTGACCTCGCGGTTCGCGCCGGTTCCCAGGTTTCGCCGCGTCGGACGCCGCGCGAGCGATAGCGCCCGAATCCCCGCGCGAAAGGGCCCGAACGTCCACGCGACGGGGCCGGGACTGCGAAGCCGGAACTGGTAAGATAGTACACAGTTGGCAAGACTATTTATGCTACTGTAGTTCATCGCCCGGGACATGCCGGGGTTTCGCGCGGACGCGGCGAGCGGTCGGCGGGGTCAGTCCGAAGTCGTCGGCCTCGGGCTGCTGTTCGGGTTCACGCTGTTCGCGGCGGTCGGCGTCCTCTTCGTCGGCGGGACCGCCATGGACGCCCTGGAGGGGTCGGCGAACGTCCAGAACGCCGAGAACAGCATGCGCGAGGCCGACGCCCGCCTGAGTCAGGTCGCGTTCAGTTCGAACGACGCCCACACGCTCGATTTCAGCGGGCAGGACGGCGACGTCCGCGTGACCGACGACGGGACCGCGACGATCACCACTGTCGGCAACGACTCGGCGACCTGCAGCGCCGACATCGAGTTCGGTTCCATCACCTACGAGGCCGACGACGGCGGCGAGGTGACTTATCAGGCCGGCGGCGTCTGGAAGCGGACCGAGGCCGGGAGCGTGATGCTCTCGCCGCCCGACCTCCAGTACCGCAACGGGAGCTTCAGCTTCCGGATGGTCGACGTCAGCGGCGGCGTGAACGGGTCGGTCGAGAGCCTGCGGGCGACCAAGGACGCCGCGGCGTCGAGAGAGCGCAGCGAGCAACTCAGGGAGGCGTTCGCCGCCGACCGCTGCACCCCGCCGAAGAAAATCGTGGTCTCGGTCGACAGCGAGTACTACCGGGCGTGGGGCGAGTACTTCCGGAGCCACTTCGACACCGGGACGACGGCGGTGTACGACGCCAACCGGACCGCGTCGATGACGGTGACGCTGGCCGGGACCGGGACGGAGAACCGCAACCGGAGTCTGGCGGTCCAGCGCAACGCGACCGCGTCGGTCGAGTTGCTCAGCACGGAGATTTCGGGCACCCAGACGCGACGGGTCGGGTGCGACGAGTGGGCGTTCGGCTTCTGCGTCGAGCCGGTCTACGCCGACTACAAGTACAACGCGCCGGTCACGATGCGGGTCAACGTCGGCGACCGGACGTACGAGCCGTGGACCGACGTGGCGAATCCGGCGTCGGTCGCGGAGAAGGACGTGAACGACCCGACCGACGGGCCCGAGAGCCGGTCGTTCACCACCAACGTCTCCGCGGGCGACAACGTCAGCGTCGAGGCGACGGGCTACGGGGCCGACAGCTACGACTGGAACGACTACGAGGAGGTCTCGCTGAACGGCGAGATGTGGCGCTCGGTCGGGGCCGAGGCGGCCGGCGACGAGACGGTGAACATCACGGTCGACGCCGACGACGGGGGCGACAACGAGGGCAACGTCGTCCTGCTCGCCGACGGGATGGCGGTCCCCAGCTACGGGTCGGCCAGCGACGAGCAGCGCAACATGTCCCAGGTGCTGGGCGGTCGGATGAACGAGACCGGCCACCTCGACCTCGCGCCGAACGCGTTCGTCCTCGTCTACGAACTCTCCTGCGCGGACGCGACGACCGACGACGTCGGCGACTCCGACAAGTGCGGGTCGGGCGACCCCGATTACAACGACGCGGTCGCGCTCGTCACCGTCGAGGAGCGGGGCAGCGTCGACGACCCCGAGAACCTCGCGGTCCACATCTCGATGAATCAGGTCGCCATCGAGGAGGGCTCCTGACGCCCGGTCGCCCGCCCGAGACGGCGACGTGGGTGTCAGGTCCGGATGGCGACGTCGAGTATCGTCCGCCGGACGAACGCCCGGTCGGTCGAACACTCGTAGACGTCGCCGGACCGGCTCCATCCGCTGTCGGTGAGGTAGCGCCCCCACGCGTCCGCGCTGGGCGAGGAGACGACCTCGAACCGGACGGTCGCGTCCTCGTCGCCCTGAGGCGTCGCGGACCGGGGGAACACCGTCGAGGCCTCGGCCCGGCGACCGACCACGACCACCGTGCCGTCCTCGGCGACCGCGCCGGTGTCGCCGGCCCGCCGCAGCGACACGGTCGAGACCAGCGCGCGGTCGGGGGCGCAGTCGAACGCGGGCCGGCGGGCCAGCACGCTCCCGCCGTCCTCGGTTCGGAACACGCCGCCGGCCTCGTAGCGAATCTCGGTGTCGTCGTACTCGTAGACCAGCGCGCCGACGCCCACGCGCTGTTGCACCACGTCGCCGCCCCGCTCGACCGTGACCCGGAACTCGGTCGCCTCCTCGACCGCGAGCCGGCCGCCGCCCAGTCGGACCTCGCCCGCTCGCCCGGGCGCTCGCCCCCGGTCGACCGCCGCGAAGTTCTGGGCGAGCGCCACGACCGCTCGCTCGGCGTTGTCGACCTGCTCGGCGTCCCGGACCCCCTCGAGCGAGCCGACGCCCGAGCCGTAGAGGACCCCGACCGACGCCATCACGACCGCGAACACCAGGACGTACCCGACGACGTGGCTGACCCCGCGGCTCACGCCGCTCCCTCCAGCGCCAGCGTCCCGTTGTCGGGCTCGTAGACCACGACCACGTCGCCGCCGGCCACCCGGGTCGACCGGACGGCGGTCTCGGTGGCGAGCGCGACGGTCACGCTCGCGGCCGGGTCCGACGCGTTCAGCGCGAGACACGGATACCGGTCGCACGGCCCCGGCGCGCTCGCCACCAGCGCCACCGAGTACCTCGTGCCGGCGAGCGCGTCGGGGTGGGTCGTGCGGAGTCGGAGGTCGGCGTTCCCGTCGGCGACCAGCCCGTCGGCCCCTTCGAGTTCCGCCGCGAGCCGCTCGCCAACCACGCCGAGTTCCTGTCGGACCGCCCGCTCGCGCTGGTCGGAGACGGCACCGCCGGCCGCGATGACGAGACCGCTCACGAGAACCGTGGTGATGGCGACCGTCAGGGTGTACGTGACCGTCGTCGAGACGGCGCGTCGGTCGGTCGCGAAGCCGGTTCGTCGCCCGCTCATGGGTCGTGAATCGTGTGGTTGGTGGTCGTTCGATATCGCAGTTCGGGCGTGGCGTACGTGACGGTCACCGCGAGCGCGTCGACCGCGTAGCTCCGGTAGGGCGACTCCCACGGCGCGGCCGTGGCGACGTCGCCCGCCGTCGCGCCCGTCCCGTCGAGGACGAGTCGGTACGTGCCGGTGGCGTTGGTCGCGTTCGCGTAGCCGAGTTCGTACGGTGGGTCGACGCCCGCTGCGAACGCGAAGGTACAGTCGACGCCGGCAGAATCGCCCTCGACGTCGACGGACCCGTCGTCGACGTCGAGTTCCACCGTCCCGTCGTCGGGCGACGCGGTACAGGTCGACTCGGCCCCGCCGGTCCCGACCCGGTCGACGTCGACCGAGCTCCCGTTCCGGTGGACGCGCATCGTCCAGTCGTCCCCGCCGGCCGCGACCGTCACCCGGAACGCGTCGGCGTCGGTCGAGGGGAGCGAGTCGGCGTCGACTCGCAGTCGGTAGCGCTGGACGCTCGCGCCGTCGGCGACGGTCCACTCGGGGTCGCCGGCGCGGTCGGTGAAGTTCCGGCTCGAATTGGCGTCCGCGACCACGAGCGCGACCGAGGGATTCCCCGCGACGGCCACGCCGACCGACGCCGGCCGCCGGTTGGTGACTGCGGTTCCGACCAGCGCGCCGTACCGTGCGAGCGTCCGGTTGACGGCGTCGGCGGCGGCGCTCTCGTTCCCGTAGGTGGCGTTTCGGTTCGTGCGCTCGACCAGCGGGGGCACCTCGCCGTCGACCGCGCGCTCGATTTCGGCGGCGTCGTCGGTCGCGTCGAGCGCCGCGCGGTTCGTGACGTTCTGGGTGTACAGCACCGTGTTGAGTATCACCACGAGGCCGACGATGGCGATAGCCAGCACGACCGCGCCGACGAGGATGAGCTGTCCCCGGTCGTCGCCCGCCCGACGCGGCAGGCGGTCGTCGCTCGCCCGACGCGGGAGGCGGTCGTCGCTCGCCGAGTGGTCGCTCACCATACGACGAGTCGCACCTCCGCGACGGTGAACGCCGGGCCAGGGTCGGCGTCGCCCGCGTAGAAGTGGCGGTCGGGGTCGGCGTCGATCTCCGCGAGCGTCGCCCCGCCGGCGGCCTCGGACGAGGTGAGCCGGTCGTCGTCGTAGAGGACGACCGCGTGGGTCGCGGTGACCGCGTTGTCGGAGGGGACGCCCCGGTAGACGACGCGCTCGGTCTCGGTCCGAAAGGGGGCCGAATCGTTGCGGTAGTCGACGTAGAGGTTGTACTCGTAGCCCTGCGAGGAGAGGGTGTCGTTCAGGAGTTCGCCGACCGACTCGCACGGAGGGTCGGCGTCCGGCGGGCCGGCGGTGCAGGGCGGGTCCGACCCGTACCCCCGGACCCGGTCGTCGGCGTGGGCGAAGGTCCGCGAGGAGTTGTTCCAGTAGAGCGCAAGCGACCGGAGCTGGTCGTCCTCGGCCGCGACCGTCAGCGCGTCGTCGGCCTCGACGCGGAGCTGGGCCTTCACGTCCTGGTCGACCGTCCCGGCGGTCGTCGGCGTCAGCACGACCGCTTCGAGCGCGAACAGCACGGCGGTCAGGACGACGATGCTGCCCACGATGCCCTCCAGCGCGAACGCCTGGCCCCGGTCGTCGCCTACCATAGGTACACCTGCAAGCGATACGGGTCGCCGGCTATCGCGACGATGCGGCTCGCGGCGGCGGTCGGGTGGTCGCCCACGGCCGCGCCGGCCCGGAGTCGTCGGCCGCCGGCCGACGCCACCGCGCCGGTCTCGGCGTCGGTCACGGTGACGTTGACGCGAGTGGTCGCGGGCAGTCCCAACGACGACCGGAGCGCCGACTGGGTCCGGTTGGTCGCGTCGAACCGGTCGGCGGTCCGGTCGGGGTCGAGCGCGTTGCCGCCGGTCGAGAGGTCCGCCAGCAGGGTCGCGGCGGTCCGGTCGGCCCGGGTCGTCAGGTCGTCGTCGACGGGCGCGTTGAACGGCACGAACACCGAGGGGAGCATCGCGAACGCGAACGCGACCGACAGCAGGAAGACGCTGACGCCGAGCGCGAAGTCGATGGTGGTCTGGCCGCGCTCCGGGGTCGGTCGGTCGGTAGACTGCGCGGCGTCGATTGGCGACCCTCGGGCCGGCCGGCCGCGCTCGGTCACCGGGTTGGTTGTCTCTCGTGGCATGGTCAGATGAACGCGAAGGTGAGTAAGGCGACGGTCGGGAGCACGACCGCGAACTTCACGCCGGCCAAAAGCGAGGCGTCCCGGATGTAGCCCGCGATGAACCCCGAGAGGAGCGCCTGCAGGGTGACGGCGTGGAAGAACAGCATGCCCAGCAGCGTGGTGTCGACGCCCTGTCCGAACTGGGCGGGACCGGCACCCGACGCGCTGCCGCCCGACGACGACGCCTGGTCGGCGAGACCGGCCATCACGTCGAGGAACCGCACCTTCAGGATGGCCATCACCGCCAGCAGCGTGAGGTAGGTCATGACGATGATGACCACCTGCATCCGCGACCGGGACTTGCGCTCGCGGGCGATGTCGTCCTGATTCTCGCTGGCCTGTGCGGCGGTCGACAGCACCTCGGTTATCCGGCTGGAGGCCTCCTGGGCCTTCGAGACCAGCGTGACCGTCCGGGCGAGTCGCGGGATGTGATACCGGTTGTTGAACTCCACCAGCGCGGCCCGGAGGCTCATGCCGTACTCGACCTTGGCGTGGACGACGTCGAACTCGCGGGCGAGTTTGCCCGAGGAGGTGTCCGCGACCGTCCGGACGGATTCGAGCAGCGTCAGCCCGGTGTCGTTGGCCGACGAGAGCTTCCGGAGGCCCTCCGAGAGATTGTTGGTGACGGTGCGGCGCGACCGGACGTTCCACTCGTGGAAGACGGCCAGCGGCAGGAGCGTGACGTAGATGGGGACGTAGACGTAGACGAACGTGCCCCAGACCGGATTCGCGACCATCCCGTCGACGGTTCGCGGGGCCGCGCCGGTCCACACCGCCGACCCGACCAGCACCAGCGACGCCGGGACGGTCAGTCCGAGGACGAACAGCGGGTTGTCCCGGAAGAAGACGTGCGGGCGCTTGAGCAGCAAAATCGTCTCGTGGGTGCCCTCGCGGCTCTTGACCCGGTCGAACACCGAGAACTCCCCGACGTAGCGCTCGACCAGCCCGAGGTGGAGCAGGCCCGCGCCGGTGTCGGCCGCGACCCGCTCGTTGCCGTCGTTCGGGTCGAGGTAGCCGTCGCCGGGGTCGTCCTGCTTGACCGTCGAGACCAACACGAGGAATCCCACACCCGTCAGCGGGATGAGGCCGTAGACGGTGGCGTACAGCATGTCCACCTGCGCCTGTCCCAGCATCGACATGATGACGAGGATGATGATGAGCAACAGGGGGAACAGCGAGAGGGTCATGTACATCTCGCCGAACAGTTCGAGGGTCTCGAGGGTCATCTCCTGTTCCTGCTTGGCGGTCCGCATGTGCTTGTCCTTCTTGTCGTCGAGGAAGTCGCTCATGTCCCCGCCCGAGCTCACGATGGAGAGCATGTCGGTCAGAAACTGGCCGAACTCGTCGCTGGGCGTCTCCAGCGACCGCTTGCGGATGGCGGTCCGGTAGTCGGTGTCGAAGTACTCGGTCTCCTGGACGATGGACTGGAACTCCCGGGAGACCTCGCCGTAGGTGTCGTCGGCCTTCGCCATCGCCTCCAGAATCTCGAGTTGGTTCAGCCCGCCGACCGAGAGGGCGTACATGAACGAGATGGCGTCGGGCAGCAGCATGTTTATCTCGCGCTTCCGGCTCGACGCCCGCATGTACGGAATCGCCGCGACGGCCCCGAACCCGCCGGCGAACCCGATTGTGCCCAACACGAGGCCGCTGGCGACGACCAGCGACGGCACCTTGAGCGCCTCGATAAGCCGCAACGTCGCCTCGTTGGGGACCGGCACGCCGATGAGGATGCCCACCTCGACGACGCCAGTCATAAAGAGGACGTAGCCGACCGCGGTTCCCAGCGCCCAGAGCAGTCCCCCGGCGAGGACGCCGACCGCGAGCGCCCGCGAGAGGTAGAGTTCGACGGTGTCGGGCATCCGGGCCTCGGCCAGCTTGGTCTCGACGTCGGCCACGAAGTCGCCGTCCTCGTCGAACAGGTAGGCGAACAGCGGATAGAAGGCGTCGGCCAGCGAGTCGGCCGACCGCCGGGTGCCGGTCGCGCCGCCGTGGCTCATCGCCGGTCCTCCTCGCCGCCGTCGGCGGCCCCCTCACCGCCGGTGGCCTCCTCACCGTCGGCGGCCTCGCGCTCGCTGTCGCCGTCGAACGCGGCCTCGAAGTCGCCGAACGAGTCCTCGGCGGACCCGCCGTCCGGGCCGCCGGACTCGCCGTCCGGTTCGTCGCCCCGGTCGTACGAGTCGGGGAAGCGGCCGAGTTCGCCGCCCTCGCTGGTGTCTCTCACGCTGTCTTCCGGCGTGGCCGATTCGGCGTCCGTGACGCGCTCGGCGTCCGTGGCGGGTTCGGACTCCGCGTCGGGCGGGCGTCGGGCGTCCGGGTCGCGGTCAACCTCGTCGTCCGGGGGCCCGCTCGGAGTCGCCGACGAGTCACGAGGCGTCGACTCGTTGCCCTCCGCGAGCGCGACCGCGAGGCCCTCCACGTCGGCGTCGGCCCCGCGATACTCCTCCAATAGGCCGTCGTCGGCCTCCGCGAGGATGCCCTTGGCGAGCGCGTAGGTCTCCTCGCTGGGGTCCGGTCGGGGCACCATCTCCTCTTTCTTGGGGTCGACGTCGATGTGGACGCTCTCCATCTCCCGGAGGTCTTCGAGGCTCTCCTCGAGTTTTCCGTTGGCTATCAGGGTCAGGATGGTGTCGGGGTCGTTGATGAACGCCTGGACCGTGGCCGCGACCTGCGCGTACTCCTCGAGCCCGTTCCGGATGAGATAGGCGAGGATGACCCGGCGCTTCAGAATCTCGCGTTCGAGCCGGTCGCGGTCCCAGCCCCGGTCGAACATGATGTCCTCCATGGTGTTCGACCCCGACAGCCGCATGAACTCGTCGTCCTCGGCGCGCCACTGGAAGATGTCCTGGACGTTTATCTCGTCGTTCTCGGCGCTGTACTCGTTTATCTCCGTCAGGGACTTGTTCCGGCGCACCTTGCTGCCCTGCACGCGGGTCTGGGTCTGGATGCTCACGAGGTCGAGCGCGGTGAACAGCGTCTTCGAGACGTTGATGGGTTCGGTCGTGAACCGCTTGAGCACCTCGCCCACGGTGTCGGCGTGGAAGGTGGTGTAGGTGGTGTGGCCCGTGGACATCACCTGAAACAGGGTGCGACCCTCCTCGCCGCGAATCTCGCCCATCACGATGTAGTCGGGGCGCTGGCGGAGCGCGGCCTCCAGCAGGTCGAACTCGTCGACGTCGCCCTTGTCGTCGTCAGAGAAGGAGGGCCGGGTGACGCTGGCTATCCAGTTGCGCTGGGGCAACTCCACTTCGCGGGTGTCCTCTATGGAGACGATTTTGGTGTTGCTGGGGATAAACAGCGAGACGGCGTTCAGACTCGTGGTCTTGCCCGACGCCGTGCCCCCGGCGAAGATGAGCGACTTGTGGTTCTCGATGGCGAGCCACAGGAACGCCATCTGTTCGAGCGAGAAGGTGTTCCAGTTCACGAGGTCGATGGGCGTGAACGGCACGTCCTTGAACTGCCGGATGGTGTAGTTGGTGCCGTGGTCGCTGACCTCCCGGCCCAACGTTAGCTGGGCGCGCGACCCGTCGGGCAGCGTGGCGTCGACCTGCGGCTGGCGCTTCGAGATGCCCTTGCCCGACCGCTGGGCCAGCTTGACCACGAAGTCGTCGAGTTCGTCCTCGCCGTGGTAGACGTTGGTGATGACCTGCTCGTAGTCGGTGTGGTAGACGAACACCGGGGAGTTGTAGCCGTCGACGGAGATGTCCTCGACGTTGATGTCGTGCTTGACGCCGTCGATGCGCTCGTAGCCCGTGAAGTCCCGGCGCAGGTAGTACAGCAGCTTCTCGGTCTGGTACTCCGAGAGGGTGTCGTCGTCCTCTTCGAGCAGGACGGGTTCGGGCCGGACCGCGATGCCGTCCAGCCCGCCCGACTCGTCGGGCTCCATCGCCTCGATTCGGGCCTCGATTGCCGCCCGGACCCGTCGGCGGAGCGACTCCGCCGTCTCGACCGACAGGTCGAGGGGGTCGCCGAGCCGACTCGCGGAGTCGGACGGGACCGCCTCCGCGTCTCGGGACTCGTCCGGGTCGCTCTCGCCCCAGTCCTCGGTGGGGGCGTCGACCGACTCCGGCCCGTCCGGCGAGTCGGGCGAAGCCTGGCCCGAGCCACTACCAGCCTCCCCGTCGTCGCCGACCGCGCCGCCGTCCGGGGCGACCTCCTCGTCCGCACTCCCGCCGTCGGTCGGCGAGTCGGAGGCGGCCTCGCGCGTCGAACCGTTCGGGGAGTCGCCGCGTCGCTCGTCGAGCGCCGCCCGGAGGGGTTCGACCGCCTCGTCGGCCTCCTCTCGGGCGCGTGCGAGGTACTCGCCGACCGCGTCGCCGGTCCCGGCGAGGGCGTCTCTGGTCCGGTCGTAGCGGTCGAGCAGGTCCCGGAGCTGTCGGGCGCGCTCGCCGTCGTTCTCGGCGTAGAGGTCGTAGCGGTCGAGCAGTCGGAGCGTCTCGCGCTCGACGACCGCGCCGCGCTCGTCGGCGTCGGCCTCGACCACCACGTCGTCGCTGGCGTAGGTGATGGCCGACCGGAGTTTCCCTTCGAGAAACGCCTTCAGGTCGGTCTCGATGGGCGTGCAGTACGGCTCGACGAGGTAGTACTTGGTCTCGTTCTCCTTGGCGGAGTGAAAGAGGACGACGAACGCGTAGGGCTTGTTGACCCAGTAGCGGTCTATCTCCCTGAAGTGGTCCTTCTTGGGGAGCGCGACCGCCTTTTCGAGGTCGTAGCGGTTGACGACCGTGGTGTGGCCCTCGACCGTCGAGAAGAACGCGTCCTCGTCGAGTTCCGCGGGCACGTCGAGGGTGCGCTCGTCCTCGACCTCGCGGAGCGTCCGGGCCTCGGCCGCGCCCTGCGCGAGCAGGTCCTCTAAGTTCTCCTCGGGAAAGCCGAGCCACTCCGCCTCGTCGAATCGCTCGATTTGGCCGTCCCGGTCGCGGGGGCGCTCGGGCGCGGTGACCTCGGTGTCCTCGTAGTAGTACTCGTACTTGAAGTGCTCCCAGTAGTACTCGCCCTTCGTCACGGGCGTCGTCTCGGGGTCGAGCCACGCCTCGAAGTCGGCGCTCAGGTCGGTGACCGCCGCGCCGGCCTCGAAGACGCCCGCCGACAGGTCGTCGTGGCCCAGCCACTCGCTCCGGTCGAACGGGACCGCGTTCCCGTCCTCGTCGCGGGGCGCGACCGGACGATTCCGTCCGAACTCGTCGGCGTCCCCGTCGCGCTCGTAGTAGTGTTCGTACTTGAAGTGCTCCCAGAGGTACTCGCCGACAGCGACGGACGTCTCCTCGGGGTCGAGATACGTCTCGAAGTAGGTCCGCAGTCCCGCACCCGTCTCGGCGGCCTCCTCGACTCGGTCGCCAGTCTCGTCGGGGTCGTGACCGAGGTACGTCGCCGGGTCGAACGCGCGGGGCTTGCCCCGCCAGTTGGTCGGTGGACTCCCGTCCTCGTAGAAGACCTCCTCCTCGAACGTCGCCCAGTCGTACTCGCCGACGGTCGCCCCCGTCCCGTCGTCAGCGCCGTCGAGCGACTCCGAGTCGCCCGGCTCGTTCGACGCCGCGGCCTCGCTCGAACCGCCGGCGTCCGCGCCCCCGCCGGGGTCGTCGGGATGACCGTTCCCCGCGTCCGATTCGTCGTGCACTGGCTGTTTGCTTCCGCCGATGGTTGAAAAAACCTCTTGCCAGATGTGGACCAGGTTACATCCCGGCGAGCCGCGTTCGGTCGGGAGACCGCGGACGGTGGCGGGCAGAACCGCAACACGTAACTCCCGCGAGTCGGAACCACGGACCGTGATATCGGTCCGGTTCGTGGCGATGGCGAGTACGTTCTTTCTGGTGACCGGCGCGCTGCTGGTCGGCGACGCCCTCCACGGGTCGGTCGTGACCGGTCAGTACCCGATCACCTCCCCCGCGGCGGTGCTCCGGGCGGTGCCGGGCCTCATCTGCATCGCGCTGGGCTACCGCCTCCGGACGCCGCCGTCGGAGTACGCGGCCGTGGCGTCCGACGAGACGGGCGACGAGGCGACCGACTCGGAGACCGACCCGGTCGAGTCGGGGGCGGGCCCGGCCGAGTCGGAGACGGCCGACTTCGACCCCCAGATGTCGCCGCTGTCCGACGACCAGTTCGAGGACCTCGACGCCGACGACGAGTAGTTCCAGAACTTTTAAGCGCGGTGAAAGACACCACAGACCATGGCACTGAAGGACAACGTACCGAAGCCGCTTCGAGGGCCCATCGGGTTCGGCTCGATAGGCGTGATGATTCTCGGCCTCGTAATCGGGTACATATTCTTCTTCGTCGGCCTCACCCTCTACTTCGGGATGGGCGACCCAGCCGAGGCGCTCTCGTCGGTCGAGTCGCTCACCATCTCGGCGTTCGGGCTGGCCTGCGTCGCGATGGGATACCTCGGCTGGAAGGGCTTCAACTACTTCGCGTACTAACCCATGTCTATCGACATCCGGAAACACCCCGACGCGCCTGACCCCGAGTCCCTGCAGGACGTCACCGTGGAACCGGTTCCGCCCGAGGAGATCGCCGACCGGCGCGAGGGCGGTCGCGTCCTCGTCGAGGACAACGTCCGCGAGCGCGACGACCTCGACGTCATCGCCTATCTGAGCCCCGAACCCGACGGCGACGACGCGGTCGACGTCGGCACCGGACTCTATCGGTTGATTCAGCTGTTCGGCACGCCCCAACTGTCGGAGTACCACGCTGGCGAGGACATCAGCTGGCGCACCGACGAGACCTTCAAGTACCTGTTCCGGGCGCGCCGCGAGGCGAGCGAGGACGACGACCTCCCCGAGGAGTGGCTGTTTACCGTCCACGACTCGCACGTCCGGTACGCCGCCAGCGTGGCGGAGTGGCACGAGGACGACGACGGGACGTTCGTCGCCGACGACCAGGTGGCCCTGACCACGTACGCGCTCGCCCAGCAGATGGCCCTCGAACCCGTCATGGCGGTGTACGAGGACACGCCGTACTGAAAGAGATGGACGGGCGGCGTTCGCGGCTCTACGCGGCGCTGCTCGACGAATCGATTCGAACCGTCCTGCTGTTCGGGGTGGCCGCCGCGCTCGGACTCGGGAGCGTCCTCCTGTTCGTCTACTCGCCGGCGGACTCGCCGACGCGGTTGCACCTCGGGCTCATCCTCTGTTCGACCGCGCTGGTCCTCTACCTGTCGCTACAGAGCACGCCCGACTGACTCAGGTGGCGACGTGCATCAGCGCGAACACGACCACCAGCGACGCCACCAGCAGGCCGGCGAAGACGGGGACCACCGCCGAGTAGGCGTACAGCCCCTGCCAGTAGCCGACCATCGCCACGCCGATGAGCCCCGGGACCGAGAGCAGGAAGAACAGCGACGAGAGGTAGCTCTTTAGCGTGGGGTCGTCGCCGTGCTGGGCGTACGTCCCGCGCTCGCGGACGGTGCGTTCGCGCCCGGGCGTGTCCTTCGTCACGGGGAGAGCTACCCGAACGCCGTACAAAAGCGTAGTGGTTCCTCACTCCAGGAACGCGCCGACCGAGACCGCGAGCAGGTAGCCCCCGAGGTAGGTCGGCGAGTAGTTGAGAAACGCCGCCGAGGTGACGTCGCCCATCATCGACGGCAACAGCAAATCGATGGCCGAATCGGGGAACGGCAGCACGAACAGCGGGGCGAGCCACGCCGCCACGAAGACGGCGAGCCCCGCGAAGAATCCGGCGATGCCGAGTCGGACCGACTCCCGGAGCGACGGTGCGAACGCGTGTGCGAACACGCCGGCGGCGAACATCGGGGCGAGCAACAGCCTGGCGTCGACGTCGAACGTCAGAAACTGGGTCGAATTGTAGACGAACGCGCCCATCCCCGCGAGTACCCCGACCGCCCCGGCCTGGAGCAGGACCCGACCGGCTCGGCGGGAGTAGCTCGCGCGCTCGACGTCGGACGACCAGCCCGACGACGTCGAGTTGCTCATTCGCCGCCCTCCGCTCCGTCGAGCGAGACGTACACCGTCTCCGAACCGACCTTCCCCTTGAGTTGGCCCTCGACGGAGACCTGTCCGGCGTCGGCGCTGGCGAGCCGTTCCGCACCGCCCTCCCGGAGGTCGAGCGGGACCGTCACGTTCCGGGTCGCCCCGGAGCCGACGGCGACGCCGTCCAGACGGGTCGTCGTCCCGTCGGAGACCTGCTCGCCGTCCACGTACGCGTTCATCTGGGCCACCGGGACGGCGATGGCCCTCACGGTGGGGTTGTGGACCCGCAGAGTCACGTCGAGGAGGCCGTCGTCGGTGACCTCGTAGTCGACTACCGTCACGTCGGCGTTCGGGGCGTGTATCGCCGCGAGATGGCCCGACGCCGCCTGTGCGAACGCGACCGTGGTAGCGCCGAAGACGAGCACGAACGCGCCGACGAGCACGATTCGTCTCGTCGTGAGTTCGGAAAGCCTCATTCGATGCTGAAACGGAGAGTCCGAAGTCCGGTAAAACTTTTCATCCGAACGGAAGGAACGATCGGCGTCGGTCAGTCCGACGCGCCCGGCGCGACGACGGGGTCGGCCTCCTCGGTCTCGTGGAGGTGACAGGCGGTAATCCTCGTCCCGGCCTCGCGCATGTCCGGATGCTCGCGCTCGCAGATCGAGACGAACTCGTCGTCGAGTTCGGCCCTCGACCCGTCGTGGTCGCCGTCGGCCAGTTTCTCCGCCGCGCTCCGGAGCGTCCGTTCGGCGTCGCTCGGCAGCTCCAGCGCCGACGGGTCCACCGAGTGCGCCCCCGCCTTCTCGCCGGGCAGCGAGTGCTCTTCGGGGAGGTCGAGCGCGAGTCCGCGACCCAGCACCGCGTCGACCGGGTCGCCGGTCGCGTCCGCCAGCGCCTCCTCGACGTCGAGGTCGCCGGTCACGATCCGGCGCTTGAACTGGGACGCGCGGCGGAACGCCTCCTGGCTCCCGGACCAGTCCTCGGGCGGGATGATGTCCGAACACCGGGGATGGAAGCGGCATCCGCTCGGCGGGTTCCGGGGGTTCGGGACCTCGCCCGTGACGTTCGCGCGGTGGCGCTCGGCCTCGGGGTCGATCTCGGGCACCGCGTCGAACAGCGCCTCAGTGTAGGGGTGTTTGGGGTCCTGGACCACGTCGGTTGTCGGTCCCTGCTCGACCACGTCGCCCAGATACATGATGGTGGTCCGGTCGCACATGTACCCGATGAGCGAGAGGTCGTGACTGATGAACAGGTAGGTCAGCCCGTACTCGTCCTGCAGGTCCTTCATCAGGTTCAACACGCCCGCCCGGATGGAGACGTCGAGCATCGACACCGGCTCGTCGCAGACCACGAAGTCCGGGTTGACGACGAGCGCCCGCGCGATGGCGACCCGCTGGCGCTCCCCGCCCGACAGCTCCTTGGGGAACTCGTCGAGGTACGGCTCGGCCGGCGCGAGCCCCACGTCCTCGAGGACCTCCGTGACGCGGTCGCGGCGGTCCTGGTGGGAGTCGCCCATGTCGTTTATCTTCAGCGGTTCCATCACCGACTGGAACACCGTCATCCGGGGGTTGAGGCTCTCGAACGGGTCCTGGAATATCATCTGGACCCGCTGGCGGAACTCGCTCTCTTCGTCCTTCGAGAGGTCGCTGATGTCCTTGCCGTCGAACTTGATGGTGCCGTGAGTCGGCTCGTGGAGCCTGACGAGCAGTTTGCCCAGCGTCGTCTTGCCACAGCCCGACTCGCCGGCGATGCCCATGATGTCGCCCTCGTTGATGGTGAGATCGACGTCGTCGACTGCCCGGACCGGGTTGGGCTCGCGGCCGAGCAATCGGTCGGTCGTGCCCTGCGTCATGCCGAACAGCTTCGAGACGCCCGTTACCTCGATCAGTGGGTCTCCGTCGTTTGCCATGTTTCCTCCTTGATAGCTTCGGTCCGCATCGTTTCGAGTTCGTCCACCCGGTAGCACGCCGAGCGATGGGCCATGGCGTCGTCGGCTTCGACCCGCTGGCCGCCTTCGGCGGCCGAGACGTCGTACATCGGCGGGTGAGACGTCCCACACTCTTCTATCTCGAACGGACACCGGTCGGCGAACCGACAGCCGGGGTCCGGGTCGAGCAGCGTCGGCGGCGACCCGGGGATGGAGACGAGGTCGGTCTGCTCCTCTTTGACCGTCGGGAAGGAGTTCTTGAGCCCGAGCGTGTAGGGGTTCGAGGACCGCTGGAACACCTCGGTCTTCGGGCCGCTCTCCATGAACTTCCCGCCGTACATGACCGCGAGCTGGTCGCAGATTTCGGCCATCACGCTGATGTCGTGACTGACCACGAGGATGGAGACGCCGAACTCCTCCTGGAGGTCTTCGAGCTCGTCGAGGATGCGGTCCTGGATGATGACGTCGAGCGCGGTCGTCGGCTCGTCGGCGATGAGCAGGTCCGGATTGCACGCCATCGCCATGGCGATGACCGCCCGCTGTTTCATGCCGCCCGAGAACTGGTGGGCGTAGTCGTCGGCGCGGTCCGGGTCGATGCCGACCCGTTCGAGCAGGTCCCGGGCGCGCTCGTCGGCCTCCTCGACGGAGGTGTCCGGTTCGTGGCGGCGGATGGCCTCGATAATCTGGTCGCCCACCTTGTAGACGGGATTGAGCGCGTTCATCGCGCTCTGGGGGATGAGCGCGATGTTGCGCCACCGGACGTCCCGGATCTGCTCGTCGTCGAGCCGGGCGAGGTCCGTCTTGCCGTCCTCGCGGACGGGATACTGGTCGTCCTCGATCACCTCCCGGCGGGGCTCGCCCTGCTCGTTCTCCCAGCGGGGGAGCGTGCCGTCGAACCACACCTCCCCGCTGTCGATGCGTCCGTTGGCGTCGAGCAAGTGGACGAGCGACTTGGCGAGCGTCGTCTTGCCACACCCAGATTCGCCGACGAGACCGTACGTCTCGCCGCGGTCCATGCTGAAGGTGACGCCGTCGACCGCGTGTACCGACTGGTCGTCGACGTCGTACCGGATCGAGAGGTCGTTTACTTCGAGTAGCGTCATGTGGTCACTCCTTCTGCGGGTTGGTCACGTCCTCCATCGAGAAGCCGATGAAGTAGAACGCCGCAGCGATAGCGGTGATCGCGAGTCCCGGCGGGATGAGCCACCACGGCGCGTCGTAGATGTACCCCTGCGCCTGAATGTTCTCGAGCATGATGCCCCACGAGTTGGCCGTGAAGTCGGCCAGCCCGAGGTACGCCAGCGACGCCTGCGCGAGGATGGCGGCCGCCGCGTCCTGGGCGAGGAAGACGAACGCCAGCGGCAGGACGTTCGGCATGATGTGGCGGAACACGATCCGGGTGTCGCTCGCGCCCGCGACCTTCGCGGAGTCGACGTAGGCGCGTTCCTTCAACGACAGCGTCTCGCCGCGGATGACGATGCAGTTGTTGAGCCACGAGGTGATGGCGATTCCGAGGATGATGTTGGTCGTGTTCACGCCCCGGATGGCGACGAGGACGACGAGGAACGGCAGGAACGGCAGGCCGTACATCACGTCGACGATGCGCTGGATGGTCTCGTCGATCCACGTGTCGCCGTAGAACCCGCTGATGAGCCCGAGCGGGACGCCGACCAGACTCGACAGCAGTCCGGCCGCCACCCCGATGTAGAGGGCGTTGCTCGCCGAGAAGACGATGAGGGTGAAGATGCCCTCCCCGCTGGCGTTCGTGCCGAGCGGCGCGAAGAACGGATCGCCGAACGCCGGCGGATGGGGCAGCGACTGCAGCTGTTCGCCGGTCATGCGAGTGTTCTCGTAGCCGATGTACGCCTTCCACTCGGGCGTGTGGGGCGCGAAGACGTCGGGGAACAGCCCCCAGAGACTGAACAACACCAGGAGTGCCAACCCCAGCACGCCCATCTTGTGGGTCGTGTACCGGTCCCACCCGCGCTTGATTCGGTCGATTCGCGGCTCCCAGCGCTCTCGCATCGATTCGAACCGGGAACCGCGCTCGGATTTCGTAGCCATCTATTGTTCCTCCCCGAACTTGATTCGTGGGTCGAGGTACGTGTACGCGATGTCGGTCAGTAGACGCATCACGATCACGAGGACCGCCAGTATGAAGAACGCGGCCTGCGTGGCCGGGTAGTCCTGCGCGGCCACGGAGTTCACGATGAGTTGGCCGATGCCCGGCCAACTGAACACCTGTTCGATGATGACGCTGCCGTCGAGCAGGAACGCGAGGCCGACGATGGCTTGCGTGGCCACCGGGATGAGCGCGTTCCGCGCGGCATGCTTTATCATCACCGTGCGCTCGCTGAGCCCCTTCGCCTGTGCGAGGAACACGTAATCGGCGTCGGTGACGTTGTTCATCGACGGTCGCATCACCAGCATCGACCCGACCCAGCCGACGAACGCGAGGCTGAACAGTGGGAGCGTGATGTGGTTGAACACGTCGACTATCGTGGACAGGACCGTCCAGTCGAACTCGGCGAACTTGGTGTACATGTACGTCGACTCGAACCAGCCGAGTTCGTAGTTGAACAGCCAGATGAACAGCCACGCCAGCCAGAACGACGGCATCGAGTACATCACGAGGCTGCTGGCAAAGATGGACTTGTCCTTTCGGGTGCCCCGGAGCCAGCCCAGATACATCCCGACGATTGGGCCGATGATGTAGGCGGCGATGAACGACGCTCCGAACAGGATGAGCGTTCGCGGGAGTCGCCGCACGATGACGTCCCACACCGGCTCCTTGTACGTCGGCGACATGCCGAAGTTGCCGGTCTGGTAGTTTATCATGAAGTCGATGTACTGTTGCCAGAGCGGCTCGTTGAGCCCCCAGACGTTACGCAGTCGTTCGACTTGTTCGGGTTGCATTTGCGGGGTAATCATCGACGAGATGAACGACCCCGGCATGCTCCGCAAGAGTGCGAACAGCAGGGTCATAATCACCAGCAGGGTAATGTACGACACCACGAGTCGCTTGCCGAGATAGCGTGCGCTGATTCGGGTCACCTGCGATCACTCCATGTGTCTTTTTCGGCTCTCATATCAACAAGTTTCGGTTTTCCTAAGTGCATTGTTGAATAGGTTCATTATTAATGTGCTGATTTAGCGCGTCCGTACCCGTGGACACTTTCCGGACTCGCAGCCAAACGTTAAAAATTGGGTACAGTCGATCGCTACTCAGTCTGGTGGATATGTGTCGCCTGCCAGAACCAGTTCGCGTACGCCGGGTCGACGATGTTCTCTATCGCTCCGGTGAAGTCCGCAGTATTCATCGGCATCCGCATCTTCGAGTAGTCATTCACCATGTATGCCATGTCTAGGTAGGTTTTCTCGATTGCCGTCGCCCACTTTTCGTTCCGATTTTCGGGATCCATCTCAGTGTAAGCATCGTCAATGAGGTCGTCGGCACCTGCGTCAACTACGCCGTAGCCCGAGCGATTGTAGTTGTACGAGTCTGCTCCGCTCTCCTCCTTAGCCTGATTGGAGTGGAAGAACAGCTGAAGCGAAGTACCGAATGCGCTGGTCCCACCCCAACCCGCCGTGTAGATGTCGTAGTCAGCATCGTAGGCGACGATGTCAGTCCTCGTGTTGAACCCGGTTGGTTCAAGGGTCACGGGAATGCCGACCTTCCCGAGATTCTCCGCCCAGCGCTCGAACGCCTGGCCCGTCTTGGGATTCTCACCAGGCGGACTTATTAGTATCTCTATGGGCCCATCCATGACCTCCGAGATTGCCTCGCCGTTGACGTACAGCTCGACGTCCGAGAGGTCGTCGAGTTCACTCGACACGGCCTCGTCGAACGTGTAATCGTGTTTTGCTTCCGACTGGCTCGCCTCGACGCCGGACAGCGAACCGGGGTACTCTCGCCCGGCGTACGTCCCCTCAGAGCCGTCGATGACTTCACCGTTCTCCAAGAACGACCGAATCGCCTCAACATCGGGTTCGGCGGTCTCGTCTTGGCCGCGGAATTTGAACGCTTCAGACGCCGGATCTTCGAGGAGTTCCCCGTCGTAGACCGTTTCCGGGCGGACACCAGAGTACCCGGGCGACTGAGCGAAGTCGCCGTCGTACACGTACCCCTGCTGGAGTTCCTCGACCCAGTAATAGTCGTCCCACGCGAACGCAGCCGCCTGTCGGAAGGCGATGTCGTCGAGCGGTTCCCGACGAAAGTTCATGTCGACGTATCCGAACCCGCTGTCGTATCCGTTTATGAGACCGAGACCCTCGGTGTCCTGTGCCTCGGGAATCTCTTCAGTCCGGAGGCTGCCGTAGTGGGTGTCAATTTCGCCGCGCATGAACGCCTCCGTCAGCGCGGAGGTGCTACCGTAAATCGAGAAGTTAACCTGGTCGAGGAAGGGGCCGCCCGTCCGGAGGTTGTCGTGTTCCTCGATCCAGTCCAAGTCCGTGAGGGGATACTCCTCGGCGTCGCGGAACTGGACCTGCATGTCGGTATCGGGGTTGAACTGGGTGATGATGCCGGGGCCAGTGCCGACCGGGCCGTTCTCGCGCTCCTCCATCGGGTCGTAGTTCTGATGGTCGTCAACGTCCGACCAGATGTGCTCGGGGATCATCGGACACGCGCCGAGCGCTGTCGAGTCCCATGTTCCGACTGGTTGAGTCAGCGTCATCCGGCAGTCCCAGTCGCCGTCGTCCTCCGTGACCTCTGCAATGTTGTTCCAGACTGTGGACCACTCACCAACCTCGTTCTCGATTATGTAGTCGTGCGAGAAGATGACGTCGTCGACGGTGAAGTCCTCGCCGTCGTTCCACGTGAGGTCCTCCCGAACGTTGAAGACGATCTCCGGTTGGTCGGCGTCCGCGTTCTGGAGCTCCCAGTCGGTGAACACCCACGGCTGAATTTCGTAAGTGACCGGATCGGTCACAGTACCGAAGTCGTAGACGAGGTTAAGAGCGACCGCCGAGTACACGCTTCCGGCCATCATGTAGTTGGCGGTATCGGGGTTTTCGGACATCCCGTACCTGAGCGTGCCGCCCTGGGGGATATCGCTAGCGTCTTCGGCCACCGTGTCGGGTTCCTCCTCGGTGGTCGTCTCGTCGCTCTCCGTTTCGGTCGTCTCCTGACCGCCACCGCCACCGCTACAGCCAGCGAGTGAGAGGGCGACAGCGCCGGCTCCGCTCGCCTTCAGAAACGTTCGTCGATCTTCGTTCGCATCGTCGGATCGGTTGCGCCGGTGTGGCATACCAATGAGGTATGCAATCATCCATTTAAATCTACTGGTTACAGGGTAAGTCTGCATAATGTATGCTTGACGGTGACAAAATGTAGTCCTCGGTGCGGTATTTACTCATTTCCGTAGATTTTGAGTGCATCACTCCCCCAGACCCACGCCCGACAGACCCAGATAGCCGAAGTAGACCGTCGCCGCCGCCGCCATCGAGGCCATCGTCAGCCAGACCGACGGCGTGAGCGGACTCGGGTTGGACTGCGCCCAGAACACGCTCATGATCGACCAGAGCGTGGCGACCACGAAACCGAGCGTCATGAGCCACGTCCCGAGCAATCGACGCTCGGTCTGGGCGACGACGAACGCGGCGGTCATCAGTAAGCCCGCCATAATCGCCAGCACTCCGCGGGTTCCCAGCGCCATGGTGCTCTCACCTACGGGTGAGGAGACGCGGGTGATAAAAGTGTGCGTTCGACGTCACGCCGACGGGGTGACGCCGAGAAGCTCGGCGAGGGTGGTCGCGGCCTCGCTGGACGACCCGGGACCCCGGGCGGTGACGAGGTCCCCGTCGACGGTGACGCTGCTGTCGGCGTCGAGTTCGGCGTCCCAGTTCGCGCCCGCCGCCGTCACCTCGTCCTCGACCCAGTAGGGGAGTTTGCGACCGTCCGGCAGCAGGTCCTCGTCGTCGACGATTCCCTCCTCCCACTCGTTCGGGAAGCCGGTGACGTCCCGGCCGTCCACCAGAAAGCCACCGTTGCCGTCGCGGGCGAACGCGAGCAGCCCGACCGCGTGACAGACGACCAGCGCCTTCCGGTCGTCGTCGCCCTCGACCAGCTCCCGGAGGAGCGTTCTGGCGTGTCGGTCCTGATTCACGTCCCAGACGGTGCCGTGGCCGCCGGGGAACACGACCGCGTCGTACGCCTCCGGTTCGACCGCGGCCAGCGGCGTCGGGTCCTGGAGCCGCTGGTCGGTCTCGTGGACCTCCCTGACCCGGTCGGCCATCTGCTCGCCCACGTTCTCGGGGTCGACCGAGCGGTCGTCGACGACGGGTTTCGACCCGCTTGGCGTCGCCACGTCGACGCTCGCGTCGGTGTCGGACAGGGTTTCGAGCGGTTCGACGCACTCCTCTCCCCAGTACCCCTCCTCGCTGACGACGAACAGTACGGATGTCATCGTAGATTCGTAGTCGGTGGCGACCAATAAATCCGGGGCCACCCCCGCGAACTGCCGATTCCGAGCGATCGAGTTCGGGAGAAGTAGCGGGAGGTGGATTTGAACCACCGGTCTGCGGGTTATGAGCCCGCCGGAATCTCCTGGCTATCCCATCCCGCTACCAATCCGTAGCGCGGTTCCACAGTTAAGGATTGTGATTCGACCGCCGTATGCGAATTTGTCCCGCCGACGGCCGGCGACCGCTCGACCGCCGGCGCGGTGACTCTCCGGCGCTCGAAGGCCGGAACCGGTGGTGAACCCCAAGAGGTTTATCGCTCGCCCGCCCGCCTACAGTTCGAATGGAGTACGCGCTCGTCCTGCTGTGGTTCGTCGCCTTCCAGGCGCTCGCGGTGGCCGCACTCCCCCTCGCGGCCCGGCTGTTCCCCCGACATCCCGACCGTGGCGCGGCCCTCGCACTTCCGGTCGGACTCGTCGTCGTGACCACCGCGACGTTCTGGGTCGGTCACCTCGGGTTCGGTCGCTGGACCGCCGTCCTCGGCGTCCTCGTCCTCGCGGGCCTGTCAGCACTCGTGCTGTGGCGCGACGCGTCGGTTCGACCGGGCGGGAGCGCCGGCGTCCGTCCGCTCGCGTACGCGGAAACTGCAATCGTGTTTGCGCTGGCGTTCGGCCTCCTGGTCGCGGTCCGGGCGGTCGACCCCGCCATCGTGCCCGGCGGCGGCGAGAAGTTCCTCGACTTCGGCATCCTGAAGTCGCTGGTCCGGGGCGACGCCCTGCCGCCCGCCGACATGTGGTGGGCGGGCGACCACGTCCTCTACTACTACGGCGGCCACCTGATGGCCGCGATACTGGCCCACCTCACCGACACGGCCCCGCGATTCGCGTACAACCTCGCGCTCTCGGGGTTCTACGCCTCGCTCGTGACCGCCGCCTACGGCCTCGGCGGAGCCATGGCCGACGCCCGGGGCGCGTCGGCCCGCGTCGGCGCGACCTTCGCGGCCTTTTTCGTCGGAATCGCCAGCAACCTCGTCGTCGCGGTGACGGGGCTCCTCGGGGTCCTCCCCGACTCGGTAGCCGGGGGCGCGACGGACTGGGTGGCCGACGGATTGCGCGGTACTGACGGGGCCCTCTCCAGCGCGGGCGAACTCGTGGCCGGCGGTCTCGACGCGTTCGGCTACTGGGCACCCAGCCGCGTCATCCCGAACACCATCAACGAGTTCCCGCTGTTTGCCTTCTACAACGGGGACCTCCACGGCCACATGCTCAGCACGCAGTTGCTCGTACTCGTCGCCGCGCTCGGGTTCGCCTACTACCGGACCCTGGCGGAGAACCACCGGCGGCGGCGCGTCCTCGCGTTCGGCGTCCTCCCGCCGGTAATCGCCTTGCTCGGCCTCGTCAACGTCTGGAGCCTCCCCACCGGACTCGGCGTGGCGTGGCTGGCGTTCGTGTTCGCGCCGGCCGACGCCGCGTCGCTGTTGCCCGGCGACGCCACCGGCAGGGAGGGTGCGCCCGCCTCCGACGGCGGCGAGCCAGTCGCCAGCGCCTCCCTCGCGTCGGCGCTCCGGGTCGAGGCCTGGCGGGTCGGCAGGGCGTTCGCGGGCGCGGGCGCGGTCACGGTGCTGACCGTGGCGTGGCTCTCGCCGTTCGTGGTCGGCGTCCTGCTCCAGTCGGCGAGCAACCGGAGCGTCGGCGTCCTGCCGCCCGCGACCACGGCGACGGGACTCGTACTGGTTCACGGGGCGTTCCTAGCGGTGTTCGCGTGCTACCTCTGGCCGCGCGCACGCGGGACGTTCTCCGCCGACCCCGTTCGGTTGGGCCTGCTGGCCGCGCTGGTGGTGCTGGTCGCGTGGGTCGCGGGCTATCCGGTCGTGGCGCTCGTGGTCCCCCTGCTCGTGGTCGGGTGGCTGTTGCTCCGGGCCGAACCCGACACCGACGCGAGCGCGGGAGCCGAGCGCCCGGTGGGCTACGAGACCGTACTGCTGGTCGGCGGGGCGGGGCTGGTGACGCTCGTGGAGTTCGTCTACGTCGAGGACGGGGCCATCTCGGGTCGGTTCAACACCGTCTTCAAGGTGTACATGCAGGTGTGGGTGCTGTGGGCCACCGCCACCGGAGCGATGCTGGCGGCCGCGCTGAGCGACCGGGCGGGACCGAGCGGCTGGTCGGCGTCGCTGGGCGGCCTCGACGCGACCCGGGCCGACCTGATGGCCGTGGTGGCCGCCGCGCTCGTGGTCTCGACGAGCCTCTACGGCGGGTTCACGCTCCGGAACCACTTCGCGCCGAACGACGACCTCGTGAGCCCCGACGAGATGACCCTCGACGGGCTCGACTACCTCGACGCCCGACACCCCGGCGAGGCCGACGCCATCCACTGGCTCGACGACCGCGAGGGCCAGCCCCACGTCGTCACCGCGCCGGGGAGTCCGTACCAGTGGTCGAGCCCGGTGCCCTCGCTGACCGGGCTCCCGGCGGTCGTCGGCTGGGTGTACCAGGAGGGCGCGTACCGGGGGTCCGAAGTGGCCCAGACGCGCGAGACCGACGTCGAGTACGTCTACACCGGCCATCCGGGCGAGCGGGCGGAGCTCCTCGAGGAGTACGACGTGGAGTACCTCTACGTCGGGCCGTTAGAGCGCGAGGCCTACCCGAACGCCGATCTCGACTTCTCGGACGAACCGGGTCTCGAACCCGTCTTCGACGAGGGCGACGTCGTAATCTACCGGGTGAGCGACCGCGATTCGTAGCCCGGCGGGCCGGTAGCCACTCGCGGCCGCGACGCGCCGGACCGTCACTCCTCGCGGCCGCGCTCCCAGGCCGCCCGGCAGTCGGAGCCACAGAAGTCGTGAATCTCGAACTCCCCGTCGCCGTCCCGTACCGTGGCGACGGGATGCCACTCGTCGGACGGGATGGGTCGACCGCAGTGCGAGCAGCGCTGGCTCACGGCTACCGAACCACCTCGCGGCCCGCCGCTCGCTCCGGACGGTCTCGGACTGCCGCCCCCGAAGGAACCACTGTTGTCCCCCTCGACCCCCTACGGGCGGTCGCGATTCGTTCCGGCTCGCGCGCGGTCGTCCTCGACCGCGCCGCCGCCCGCCTCGCGCTCGCTCACCTCGACCGACCCGTCGGCCCGGACGACGACGTCGCAGCCGGCGAAGGTGAACTCGACCTGACCGCCCCTTCGTCCGCTCCCCGGCGTGGGGGCGAACAGGTTGTCGAGCGCCTCCGGGTCCACGACGTGGTACAGCGGCCCCACCTCGGTCGGGTCGCTGTCGGTGGTCTCGGCGACGGCTTCGATGACGCGTTGGCTGGTCGAACGGTCGGCGACGGGAGTCCCGCGCATTGTTTGGCTCATTCTGTACCCGTTCGAAAGGCCACCGACGGGATAGCGGTTGGCGATAGATGGATATCCGCCCGCCGACCCGAGGGGGTATACTTATAAATCGGCCGCGTCAGTCGCCTGAAACGGGACTCAGCCCTCCTCGAACAGCAGACCGAACAGCGCGCGCTCGGCCGCCCGGACGTGGCGGCTCACCGTCGGCTGGGACACCCCGAGCGCGTCGGCGACCTCCTGGGCGGTGCTCTCGCGGGGCCACTCGAAGAACCCACCGAGGTAGGCCGTCCGGACCACCTCCCGCTGGCGGTCGGTGAGCCGGTCGGCGAGTTCGGCCTCGAACGCCCGCCGGGTCATCACCGGCTCGTCGACCGCCCGGCGCGCGACCAGTTCGACGTCGTCGTAGTAGGCCTCGAACAGTTCCACGAACTGCCGGACGTCGCCGTCGGGCGGGATGCGGACGACGAACCTGGCCTCCCCGTCGGCGGCGGTCTCGGACCGGGGCATCCCGCCACGGTCGACCAGCGACCGGAGGAACGACTCGTCGGCCAGCGCCGCCTCGTAGAGGCACTCGTCGTCGCGGTCGGCGACGAGGCGCACGTCCTCGACCCACGACACGTCCTCGACGAACGCCAGCGTCTCCTCGGCCGAGACGCCCCGAACCGTGAAGTACGCGTGGAGCCGCCCGTCCGTGCGCTGGACGGCGTTGTCGAACTCGAACGTCGCCCCGGTCTCGGAGACGAACGCGAGGACCGCCGTCGACGACCCCCGAACGCGGAAGTCGAGTTCTATCGAGCGGTCGCTGACGAGGGCCTGGCGCTGTTCGAGCGCGTTGAGCCCGTAACCCAGCAGTTCGCCCAGCTCGACCAGCACGTTCCGCTCGGTCTCGTCGAACGCGTCGGTCTCGCCCGCGTACAGGTTGAGGACGCCACGGATCGCGTCGCCGTACTCGACGGGGACCGACGCGCTCGACCGGTAGCCGCGCTTGAGCGCCTGCTCGCGCCACGGCTCGAACGGCGGGTCCCCGAGCAAGTCGTTCTGGACCTGAATCTCCGCGGTCCGGACCGCGCGCCCGGTCGGCCCGCGCCCGCGCTCGTCGGTGTCGTCGGCGGTCACGACCACCTCCTCCAGATACCCCTGCTCGACGCCCGCCCACGCCTCCGGCGTCACCTCGTCGGTCGCCCTGTCGCGCGTGCCGAACCACGCGAATCGGTACGGGCCGGCGTCGGTCAGCCGGTCGCAGGCGGCCTGCATCACCTCCTGGGGCGACGACGCCAGCGTGACCGCCCTGGCCAGCTCGCGGACGACGCTGTTTATCCGGTCGACGCGTTCGAGCTCTCGGTTCTTGACCCGGAGTTCGTCGCGGCGCTCGCGCAGGGTCGCCTCGCGCTCGGCCCGGTCGAGCGCCGAGCGGACGTTCGAGCACAGCAGGTCCGCCAGCGAGGCGTCGGTCGCGTCGAACGCCGCGCGGTCGGGCGCGCCCGCGAGCAAGACGCCGTGCTTGCCGAGCGGCACCGCGACGACCGAGCGGACGACCGGGGCGTTGGACCCCGCACGCGACGACCCGCCGGCGGGCGCGAGGTCGTCGACCACCTCGGACTCGCCCGCGACGAACGCCTGCCACGCGACGCCCTCGCTCCGGGCCTCGAGAAGCGCGTCGTCGACGCCGTCACCGGCCCACCGCTGGACCGCGGGCGCGAGACTCCCGGCGTCGTCGTCGTAGCGCGCGACCGCCGCGTTCGGGAACTCGAGCACGTCGACGGCGGCGTCGACCGCCAGCTCGCAGATGGCCGCGGGCGTCTCGGCGTCGGCCAGCGACCCCGCCGTCCCGGTGAGCGCGGTGAGCTTCCGCTCGCGTCGCTGGACCGTGTGCTCGCGCTCGCGGCGGTCGACCGCGGTCGCGAGCAGGCGGGCAACGCTCTGGACGAACTGGACGTCGTGGTCGGCGTACGTCCGCGATTCGGTGTCGTGGACCCCGAGGATGCCCCACGGGTCCTCGGACGGGCCGACGACCGTGCTGACGCCGCTGGTCACCCCGTGGTCGGTGAGCAGTTCGGCCCCCGTGAACCGGGTTTCGGCGTCGAGGTCCGTGACGACGACCGGTTCCGCCGAGAGCAGGGTGTAACCGGGCTGCGAACCGCGCTCGGCCGCGACCGTGGCCGACCCCACGACGCCGTCGCGCCAGCCGACGCCGGCCCGGACCAGCAGGTCGTCCTCCCGGGGTCGGCGTTCGAGGACCGTGGCGTACTCGTGGTCGAGGGCGTCGGCGACGAGTTCGACCGCCTCGTCGAACAGGTCGTCGAGCGGCCGGTCGTCGAGCACCGCCCGCGAGAGCGAGGCGACCGCGCGCTGCTGGCGCACCCGGTGCCTGAGCTCGGCCTCCCGGCGGTTCCGCTCGGCGACGTCCCGGACGACGCCGGCGAAGCGCCGTTGCCCGTCCACGGTGAACTCGCTGAACGAGACCTCGACGGGGACCTCGGTGCCGTCCTCGTGCCGGCCGACGAGGGCCACGGCGTCCCAGTCGAGGGTCCGCTCGCCGGTGTCGAGGTACCGCCGGACGCCGGCCCGATGGCGGTCGGCGACGTCCGGCGACATGAGCGTCGACAGCGACTCGCCGACGAGTTCGTCCGGGCGGTACCCGAACACGTCCTCGACGGCCGGGTTGGCGAACCGGACGACGCTGTCGACGTCGATGACGAGTAGCGCGTCCGACAGCGCCTCCGCGAGCGCCCCGACGTAGTCGCCGTCGACGCCCCCGTCCGCGACGACGCGCGCCCCGTCACAGCCGGGCGCGGGCTCGGCCGGGAACCGTCGAGGCCCCGCGAGCGCGCCGCTCGCGGCGAACGCCGGCGCGAGTTCGTGGGGGTCCACTTCGGACGGCGGCGCGCGGCGTTCGCCCAGGATAGCCGCCGGGACGGGGGAAACGCGGATTGGCTCGCTCATCACACTCTGGGTCGGGGGAGACCGTCTGTCCGGACCGCTCGGGCACGGTCGAAGACGACCGTCGGGTCGCCGTCAGCGGTGAGAGACAGCGATAGGTGAGGCGGTCGAGTTGGAAAAAGCGTTCGGCCGAGCGTGGACGTCGCCGGCCGGTTCGCGTCGGCGAAAGTGCGCCGACCGGGATTTGAACCCGGGCCATGAGCTTGGAAGGCTCAGGTCCTGCCACTAGACCATCGGCGCGCACCATCGGATTCGCCACCCGGCATTAAGGGCCTTACTGTTTCGGCCGCGACCGACCGGACTCGGCGCGGTCGCGAGCAGCCCTCTCGAGCGGATTCGGTCTCGGACGGAGTCGACCAAACGCATGGCGTGGCGGTAAGGCGGTCCGAACAGTGGGGCTCGCGACTCGGAACGTCAGCGCTCCTCGCCCGGCACGGGCCGCAAGACGCCGTACCAGAACCGATAGAGGACCATCCCGACGAGCCCACCGGTGTCGAACCCGTACCGGAACGCCCCGTCGGACGGGAGCCGTCGCCGGACCAGCCCCGAACAGAGTCCGACCGCGAAGCCCCGATACCTGTCGGTCCGAATCCGAGCCACGTCGCGGTCGTGGGCGGCGTGGAAGCCGAACTGGTAGAGGATGCCGGCGACCAGCCCCGTCGGCGAGACCGCCGGCGGCCCGTCGTAGTCGTCGCGTCGGGTCAGGTGCTTCAGGACGTACGCCTGGAGGACCAGTCCGAGGGCGGAAACCAGAAACTCCACGACCGCGCGTCGCCGACGTGTCATACGTCTTTCCAGAACGGTCGGCTAATTATGCGTTTCGGTCGCCCGCACCTCACTCCCCGCCGGCGGTCCCGCGAACCGTGGCGTAGCAGTTCCCGCTCGACACCTCGAACGAGACCGGTTCGAGCCCGCTGGCCTCGACCGCGGCCTCGAAGTCCCCGGGCGCGTAGACGTGGTAGTATCGCCCCACGGTCTCGCCGTCCGGCAAGGTCCAGTCGACCGTCGTGTCGAACGACGCCTCGCGGTCGAAGCGGTCGTGGGTCACGCTCCACGCGCTCAACAGCGCCCGGCCGTCCGGCGCGAGCACCCGCGCGAGTTCGTCGAGGCTGGCGCGCCGAGTCGCCTCGTCGGGCAGGTGGTGGAGCGCCGCCACGTAGGTCGCCAGCCCGACGCTCGAATCCCCGAGCGGGACGCGCGCGGCGTCGGCCTGCACGAGCGCGGCGTCGAACTCCCGGTCGGCGGCGCGGTCGCGTGCGGTCGCGAGCACCGCCCGGCTGACGTCGGCGGCCACCACGCGGTCGGCGCGGTCGGCGAGGAGTTCGGCGTGTCGACCGTTACCACAGCCCAGGTCGAGCGCGACCGGGACCCGCGACCGGCCGTCGAGGAACGCCTCGACCTCGGGCCAGGGGTACTCGCGAGTCTCGGCGAAGTGGTCGGCGATGCGGTCGTACGTGGCCCGGACGCCCCGCCGGTCGGCGGACCCGGCGTCGGTCTCGTCCATGGGTCCGAGTGGACGGCGGGGCGACAAAACGCCTCCGGGTCGCCGGCGTCGCGGTCGCGGCCTCCGCACGGACGGCGAATCCGGGCGCGCCGGCGGGGATGCGACGAACGTCTGACGCAACGTTTACTTGTTCGCGTGCGATGACGCGCACATGACCAGCCTCGCGGAGGCCTACGAGGAGAACGTCGGCGAGGTCGCCAACGTCCGACTGCTCTATCTCGGGGTGGGCCTGTTCGTCGTCGGGGCGCTGCTCGTCGTCGCCGCCATCCTGCTCGCGACGACGGGACTGCGCGAGTCGCTCGACCTCACGACGCTGGAGGCCCGCGAGGGCGCGGGCGTGCTGGCGGGGGTCGGCGTGCCCGCCGTCTTCGTCGGCATCTTCAGCGTCCTCCCGGCCAGCGAGCGGGTCCGGGCCGCGGCGGCCATCGGCGCGGGCGTCTCCGTACTGGGCGTCGCGCTGTTCGTCCACGCCTACCCCGAACACTGGGCCGGGTTCGGCCAACAGCTCACGGCCCCGGTCGTCGCGGTCTACTTCGTCGGCGTGCTCGTCACCTTCGCCTGCCTGTTCGTCGCGGTGGTGAACTTCAAGACGCGCAACGACCCCGGCGGCACGGTCACGCTCGAACTCACCCGCGAGGGGACGGTCGAGACCGTCGAGGTCGACCGGGAGAACCTCGCGGAGGCCGACGACCTCTCGGAGCTGGGCGCGCTCGAATCCACCGACGGCGGCACCGACGCGCCCACGACCGGGCTCGGCGGCGTGGCGTTCGTCGGCAACACGCCCGACGGCGAGACGCCGACCCAGACCAACCAGTCGGGCGGAGGCCCGGGCGCTCGCGCCGCCACCGGGAGCCCGCGACCAACCAGCGACGGCGGCACCGCCACCGACGACATCCGGTCGCCGCTGGACGACGCGCCCGACGCCGGACCGGCTCCCAGCCACGCCACCGACGCCTACTGTGGCAACTGCCGGCACTTCCAGTACGTCCGGACCGAGGAGGGCATGGAGCCCCACTGCGGGTTCTACGGCCGGACGATGGACGACATGGACGCCTGCGAGGAGTGGGAGCCCAACAGCAACTAAGCGGTTCCGGAGCTACCCGAACGCGTGTGCAGATACGTGACTGGAGCCGGGTCCGTGCCCTCGGCGCGCGTATCTGGACGCCGCCTCGTTCGACGGGGTCACGTCCCACCAGCCCTCAGTCGAGGAACGCCCGGACGCCCGCCGCGTCCCGGGCGTTCAGCACGTCGTCGGTCTCGGCCCACCCGCGCCGGGCGGTGTGGACGCCGTACCGGACGTTTCCGTACTCGGGCGGGGCGTGAGCGTCGGTGTCGATTGCGACGGTCGCGCCCGCCTCGACGGCCTGCTTGACCGCGCTACCCCAGAGGTCGAGCCGGTGGGGGTTGCTGTTGACTTCGAGCGCGGTGCCGTGGTCGGCGGCCGCGCGAGCCACCGCCTCGACGTCGAGTTCGAGACCGGCGCGCTGGTTGATGAGCCGCCCGCTCGGGTGGCCCAGCACGTCCACCTCGGGGTGTTCGACCGCCGCGACCAGCCGGTCGGTTCCGTCGCCGTCCAGCCCGCTGTGGGGCGAGGCGACCACGCAGTCGAGGTCCGCCAGCAGGTCGTCGCCGACGCTGACGGTCCCGTCGGCGGCGACGTTGGCCTCCACGCCCGCGAACACCTCGATATCGGCGTCGTCGGCCACCGCGCGAATCTCGGTCAGTTGCTCGCGCAACGCCTCGTCGTCGAGTCCCACGCCGCCGACCATCCCCGGTCCGGTGGCGTGGTCGGCGATGCAGACGAACTCGTGGCCGAACTCGGCGGCCGCCGCGACCATCTCCTCGACCGAGAGCGTGCCGTCCGACCAGTCGGTGTGGACGTGGAGGTCGCCCCGAACCTCGCCCGGCGCGAGCAGGTCGGGGAGGTCGCCCGACGCCGCGGCGTCTATCTCGCCCCGGTCCTCGCGCAACTCCGGTGGAATCGGCGGCAGGTCGAGCGCCTCGTACATCCCGTCCTCGGTCTCGCCAGCGACGCGCTCGCCGACTCGCTGGCCGGAATCGAGGTCCTCAAGCTCGGAGACGTCGAAGATGCCGTACTCGTTGACCTTGTAGCCGCGCTCGATGGCGTAGTTCCGGAACCGGATGTTGTGGGCCTTGCTCCCCGAGAAGTACTGGAGCGCCGACCCGAACTCCTGGGGCGCGACCACGCGGAGGTCGACGCGCTGGCCGTTCGAGCGCACGCTGGCCTTGTCCGACCCGGCCTCGATGACCTCGTCGGCCTCGGCCCAGTCGGTGAATGCGTCGACGACGGCCTCGCGGTCGTCGCTCCCGACCAGCACGTCCACGTCGCCGATGGTGGGCTTCCAGCGGCGGAGCGACCCCGCGAGTTCACACCGACCCGCCTCGGGGATGGCCTCGAAGAACGCGAGCGCGGCCTCGCCGACCGGCCGTGCGTCCCCGAGCAACTGGCGGCCCTGCGACTGGCGGGCGAACTCGACGCCGTCGAGGATGTTCCGCTCGGTCTTCTCGCCGAACCCCGAGACCGCCCGAATCTCGCCCTCGCGGGCGGCGCGTTCGAGGTCGTCGAGGTCCCGCACGTCGAGCGCCCGGTAGAGGTCGCCCACGGTCTTGGGACCGACGCCCTCGACGCTCGTGAGTTCGGCCATCTCGACCGGGAACTCCTCGCGCGAGTCCTCCAGTTGCTCGAAGGTCCCGGTCTCGACGGCCTCGACGACCTTCTTCGAGATGGACTCGCCCACGTCGTCCAGTCGCTGGACGCCCTCCGGCCCCTCGGCGGCGAGGTCGGCGACGTCCTCGGGGGCGTCCCGGATGCTCTCGGCCGCCCGGCGGTAGGTCCGGTGCTTGTAGTCGACGCCCTGGGCTTCGAGGCGGTCGGCGTACGCTTCGAGCAGACTCGCGATTTCGGCGTTTCGTCTCATGGATTCGAATCTCCGTCAGCGTCGCCCGCGCTTGCTCGCGTCCTCGTGGCCGAGCGCCTGCTTGAGGAACGACAGCCAGCGCTTGCGGTCGGCGGCCGCCTTCGCCTCGGCCTCGCGTTCGACGTCGGTCGGCCCCAGGCTTTCGAGCGCGTTGAGCGCCCGGTCGATGCCCACGATGGCCGCCGCGACCTCCTCGCCCTCCTCGAACGATATCTCGCCGTCTTCGAGGCGCTGCTTGCGCTGGAGGCGCTCGCGCCGGAGGTTCTTCTTCGCGCGGTCGACCCGCTCGCGCTCGCCCGCCGGCACGGTGTCGCGGCGCTTTATCTCGAAGACGAACTCCCGGAGGTCGAGTCGCTCGCCCTGCACGTCGATGGTCTCCGGAATCGCCGCGCCGACCGTCGCGCCCTCGCGCTCGACGCGTTCGAGCAGTTGCTTGCGCTCGTACTCCTTCACGTCCCATTCTCGGGACGCCAGCGACAAAAACTCGCCGGGAGGTCGAGAAGCGCGCGACCTGCGTCGCCGACGGCGGCGAATCGGGGCGGGACATGCGCCCGGGAAATACTCGCCCGGCGGCGGTATGACTCCGTGAAAAGCATAGGTGCGTGGGGCGGGTACGAGGTGCATGAAAAAGCCCGGAGAGGTGTTCGCCGACGCCAGCGTCTACGACCCCGGCATCGAGGCCATCGTCCCGCGATACGACGAACTCCACGACGCGCTGCTCAACGCCCCGCCTCACGACCGCGACCGGTCGATTCGCGTCCTCGAACTCGGCGCGGGCACGGGCGAACTCACCGCCAAGCTGTTGACCCGGTTTCCCGAGAGTACGGTGGTGGCTGTCGACCACAGCGAGCAGATGCTCGCGGAGGCCGAGCGCAAGCTGGCGACGTTCGGCGACCGCGCACAACTCGCACGGGGAGCCTTCCCCGACGATTACCCCGACGCGTCGGGCGAATACGACCTCGTGGTGTCGTCGCTAGCGATACACCACCTCGACGAGGCCGACAAGCGCGCGCTGTTCGACGCGGTTCTGGCGTCGCTCGCGCCCGGCGGCTGGTTCCTCAACGCCGACGTGGTTCGGTTCGACGCGCCCCACCTCGAATCGCTGGCCGAGGACATGATAGAAAACTGGGTGCGCGCGAAAGGGTGGGAGGAACGGGACTTCATGGACGAGTGGGAGGCCAGCGACGACTACGACGACCCCTCGACGCTGACCGACCAACTGGTGTGGCTCCGCGAGTCGGGGTTCGAGGCGGTCACGTCGATTTGGCAGTACTACAATTTCGCGGTGTACGGCGGTGCGAAGCCGGCGTGAATCGGCGTCGGGAACCGCCATTCGGCGAACCGTGGCGCGCCGAGCCTCCCAAGACCCAAATCCCTTTCAAGACCCGACCCAAACACCAATCCAATGGCGCAGTGCGACGCGTGTGGCGAAGACGAGAACATGCCGTACAAGTGTCGACGCTGCGGCGGCACCTTCTGCTCGGCCCACCGGCTTCCCGAGAGCCACGACTGTCCCGGCCTGAACGAGTGGAACGACCCCGACGGGGTGTTCGACAGCGGGTTCGACGACGGCGTGAACGACCGGGGCGGGTCGGGCGGCGTCGCCGACCGCCTCGGAATCGACACCGGACCGGGCGGCCCGCTGGGCTACTTCCGGAACAACATGGCGTTCGTGTTCCTCGGGCTGATGTGGGTCACGTTCGGCCTGCAACTGGTGATATCGGAAGTCCTCGGCCTCCGACTGCTCTCGGAGACGCTGTTCGTCCTGCGGTCGGACCACCTCGCGCGGGTCTGGACGTGGTTCACCTCCATCTTCGCCCACAATGGATTCGGCCACATCTTCGTCAACTCCATCGTGCTGTACTTCTTCGGGCCGGTGGTCGAGCGCCGCATCGGGACCAAGCGGTTCACGATGCTGTTCCTCGCGGCCGGCGCGGTCGCCGGCCTCGCGCAGGTCGGCGTGTACGCCCTGCTGAACCCGGTCGCGCCGCCGACGGGCGTCATCGGCGCGAGCGGGGCGGTCGCTGCGGTCCTCGGACTGCTGACCGTGCTGAACCCCAACCTGACCATCTACCTCTACTTCATCCTCCCGATGCCGCTGTGGGTGGCGACCGGGCTGTTCGTCGCCTACTCGGTGTTCGTGAGCGCGGCGGGCGGCATCGGCGCGGGCGGGGTCGCACAGCTCGCCCACCTCATGGGGGTCGCCATCGGCCTCGCGTACGGCGCGAAGCTCAAGCGGGAGGGCGAGCGCGCCCCACAGGAGTTGCAACTCGGCGGCGGGCGCGGACCGGGCGGGCCGGGCGGGCCGGGCGGACGATTCTAACCCCCCGAGCGCCAAGGTCCCGCCATGACGCCAGTCCACCCCGAGTTCGTCCCCGACGCGTCGCTCGCCCGCGAGGAGATGGAACGCCTCCAGCGCGAGGTGGCCGAACGGGCGACGTTCGCCGACGACTTCGCGTTCGACCCCGGCGCGGTCGGGGGCGCTCGGTCCGACCCCGACCAGTCGACGCTCGGCGATTCCGCGCCGAACGGGGTCGCCCCCGAGTCGTCGGAGCCGCCGGTCGTCGCCGGCGTCGACCAAGCGTTCAGTTCCGACGGCGAGCGGGCCGTCAGCGCAGTCGTCGCGACCCGCGGCGGCGAGGTAATCGAGCGGACCCACGCGGTCGAGCCGGCCGACGTGCCGTACATCCCCGGGCTGCTGTCGTTCCGCGAGGGCGGGGCCATCCTCTCGGCGCTCGCGGACCTGTCGGTCGACCCCGACCTCGCGGTCCTCGACGGCAGCGGTCGCATCCACTTCCGGCAGGCGGGCATCGCGACCCACGTCGGCGTCACCCTCGACGTGCCCGCAGTCGGGGTCGCCAAGAGCCTGCTCTGTGGTCGGCCCCGCGAGTCGCTCGACGCCCACTTGCCGGCCGGCGCGCGCGTCGCCGTCGAGGCCGACGGGAGCGTCGACGCGCCGGACGGGACGGTCCTCGGCCACGCCTACCAGTCGCGCCAGTACGACAATCCCGAGACGCGACACGTGAATCCGCTGTACGTCAGTCCCGGCCACCGGGTGAGCGCCGAGACCGCGACCGACCTCGTCGCGGCTCTCTGTGCGGGCTACAAGCTCCCGGAGCCGACCCGGCTGGCCGACAGGTACGCCGACGATCGCAAGCGCGAACTCGCCGACTGAGCCGGTGGACTGCCCGGCCGGGCCACACCGCGTGGGTCGAGGCGGAGGGAAAGGCTTGAGTCCTCCCCGTGGAACGACTCGGACGTGACGAGATTCGCATGAACAAACAGGGACACGTCCTGAACGCGGTTCTGTTGAGCATCGGACTCGGATACGTCTTCTATCCGGCGGGCGACGTGCCGACGTTCCGGGCCATCGCCGAGATGTCGGTGCCCATCGTGCTGGGCGCGCTGTTGCCCGACGTCGACACCGCCTTCGGGAAGCACCGCAAGACGCTCCACAACCTGCCCTTGCTCGCGGTCGTCTACGCCTATCCCGTCTACTTCGGCAACCTCCACTACGTCTGGATGGGCGTGGCGACCCACTACGTCCTCGACCTGCTCGGGAGCAAGCGTGGCATCGCGCTGTTTTACCCCTACTCGAAGGAGTACAACCTCCCCGTGGGCGTCGCGGTGTCGAGCAAGTGGGCCACGGGCATCACGGTCGCCGTGACGGCGGTCGAACTCGCGCTGGTCGCCGTGGTCGTCCACTTCGAGTTGCCCGTGCAGGACCTCACCGGCACGGTCCCGGGGATACTGTAATCGGGCGTCAGTACACGCCCTCGAACCGGTCGTCGTAGGCCACGTGGTCGGGGTGGGTCGGCTCCGTCCCCGAGAGGAGGACGCGGTCGAGCTTCTCGTAGGAGTTCTCCCAGCCGAGGTGGGCGAACTCCGCCGCGCAGCGCAGCCGGTGGGTCCATCCCGAACGGTGGACGACCCGGCGGTCGACGCCGCGCGTGAGTGCCGCCACCAGGTCCGCCCGCGAGTCCAACGACGTCGCGAACTCGGTCCACGCCTCGCCGACGGTCCGTCGCCGGTGGGCGTACGACGAGGTGAACGCCGGCAGGTCGAGGTCGGCGGCGACCGCGCTCGCCCGGCGGTCGTGGTGGGGCCAGTGCTTGGGGTTGTACGTCTCGACCGCGTCGACGGTGTCGCGGTAGGTCGCCACGTCGTCGGCGTCGAGGGACACCGTGAGAAACTCCGGATGGGGAACGAGGACCGCCGCGTTCTGGCGGTCGAACTCGGCCATCGCGGCCTCCAGCGGCACGAAGTCGGGGACGGGGTCGTCGAGTCCGACCGCGAGGACGTGCTTGCGATTCCGCCAGCTTCCGGTGAACACCTCGCGGCCGGGCACCACGAGCAGGTCGTCGTCCGAGAACCGGTCGGCCCGCTCGCGCACGTCCGGCAGGCGGGTGAAGTGGGGCGCGTACACCAGCGCGTCGAGCCCCCGGGCCTTGGCGCGCTCGACCACGCGTTCGTCGAGCACCTTGACGTGCATGTCCACCCGGAACGACTCGCCACCTGTCACGTCCGAGAGTTACCCCACTCGCCAGATAACGATTCTGATTCCGGAAGTTCGCCCGCCGAGTCGGCCGCCCCTCGGCCACTTCCGGGCGCGCGGCGACGGCTCGACCCGCGGCCTTTTGCCGACGCCGGGACTACCCTCGCGCATGGCCACCGACGAGGGCACCTACGAGTACAAGCTCCAGCACGGCGACGAGTTCGGCCGGACCTACTTCCGGCGGTTCGACGGCCTCGCGGTGTCGTCGCTGGGCGTCGGCACCTACCTCGGGGAGCCGACCGACGCGGTCGACGCCCGGTACCGAGACGCCGTCGCGACCGCGCTGGAAGGCGGGGTCAACGTCGTCGACACGGCCGTCAACTACCGCCACCAGCGCAGCGAGCGCGCGGTCGGCGACGCCATCGAGCACGCCGACGTCGACCGCGACGCCGTGTTCGTCTCGACCAAGGGCGGGTTCGTCCCCTTCGACGGCGAGCGCCCCGACGACCCCGGCGCGTACGTCAAACGCGAGTTCGTGGACGCGGGCCTCGTGGACCGCGAGGACCTCGCGCGCGGCCAGCACGCGCTCGCGCCCGACTTCCTCGACGCCTCGCTCGACCGCTCGCTGGACAACCTCGGACTCGACTCGGTCGACCTCTACTACGTCCACAACCCCGAGACCCAGCTCCACGCCCGGTCGCGCGAGGACGTGTACGACCGACTCGAAGCCGCCTTCGCGCGACTGGAGGAGCGTGCGGCCGCCGGCGACGTCGGCGCGTACGGCGTGGCGACGTGGGACGCGTTCCGCGTGCCGGCCGACCACGACCAGTACCTCGCGCTCCCGGAGGTCGTCTCGCGGGCGCGCTCGGCCGCCAAGACCGCCGGCAACACCGCGACCCACCTCCGGGCGATTCAGCTCCCGTTCAACGTCTTCATGGCCGACGCGTTCACCGTCGAGTCCCACGAGGGGCCCGAGGGGCCACAGAGCGCGCTCCGGTTCGCCCACGAGGCGGGGCTGAACGTGTTCACCAGCGCGTCCATCGGGCAGGGCGAACTCGTCGAGGGCATGCCAGAGGACGTGGCCGAACGACTCGCGGGCGAGTCCACGACCCAGCGCGCCATCAACTTCGCCCGGAGCGCCCCCGGCGTCACCAGTTCGCTGGTCGGGACCAGCGACCCCGAACACGTCGCGGAGAACCTCGCGGCGTGTCGGTTCGACCCGATGGGGGCCGACGCCTTCGACCAGGTGTTCGAGTGACGGCGACGGGGACGCTCGCTCACGTTCCGACGAGTCCGTTTCACCGCTTCCGGAAGGTTTGACTGTGGGGTCGGAGTAGCTCCCGAGGTGTCCCGTAGTCGCGTCTTCGCGTCGATGTGCTCGGTGGTCTTCCTGGTCAACTTCGGCCGGGTGGTGTTCGCGCCGCTGCTCGACCCCCTGGCGGGGGCGTTCGAGCTCACCGAGTCGACCGCCGGATTGATCGCCACGCTGGCGTGGCTCGGGAGCGCCCTGCCCCGGATTCCGACCGGCTACCTCCTCACGCGGGTCGAGCGCCACCGGGTCGTGCTGGGGACCGGCGCGGTGCTGTCGGCGGCCGCCGGACTCACCGCCTTCGCCGACTCGGTCCTCACGCTGGGTGCCGGCGCGTTCCTCATGGGCGTTGCCAGCGGGGCGTACTTCATCGCCGCGAACCCGCTGGTCACCGAGTTGTATCCCCAGCGGGTCGGGCGGGTCATCGGCGTCCACGGCACCGCGAGCCAGCTCGCGGCGGTCGTCGCGCCCCTGTTCGTCGGCGCGGTGTTGCTGACCGCGACGTGGCGCGAGGTGTTCGCGTCGGTTTCGCTCGTCGCGGCGCTCGTGACGGTGGGCTTCTATCTGGCCGCGCGCCGGGCCGACCTGCCCGACGTGGGGAACGCCGACAGGGACCTGCTCGCGGCCGCCCGCCGCCAGTGGCCCATCATCGCCAGCGGCGTCGCCATCCTCGGCGCGGCCGGGTTCGTCTGGCAGGGGCTGTTCAACTTCTACGTCACCTACGTCACCGCGACCAAGAGCGTCGACGCCGGGACCGCGCGCAACCTGCTCACGGTCATCTTCGCGGCCGGCGTGCCCGCGTTCTGGGTCACCGGGCGACTCGCCGACCGCTTCTCGCACGTCCCGCTGATGCTCGCCATCTTCGCGGGCTTCGTCGCGTCGCTGCTCGCGCTCACCGTCGCGGAGGGGCTACTCGCGCTCACCGCCGCGACCGTGGCGATGGGCTACGTCGCCCACAGCTTCTTCCCGGCGCTGGACACCTACCTGCTCGACTCGCTGCCCGACGAAAACCGGGCCAGCGCCTACTCGGTGTACAGCGGCGTGATGATGATAGCCCAAGCCATCGGGAGCTTCGTCCTCGGGTCGCTGGTCGAGTCCGGACTGGGGTACGACAGGGTGTTCCGGACGTTCGCTGGCGCGCTCACCGTGGTACTGGCGGTGTTGGTCGTCCTCTGGCTGGCCGACGTGTTACCGGAAGGCGGTCGGGACCCGAGCGTGGCCCACGGGGATTAGAGCTCGCGCCGGCAGACCGAGACCGCCGGCGGGACGAGTTCCGGGTCGCGGTCGAGCCCCACGAAGACCGCGGTCTCGCGGGTCCAGCCCACCAGATTGATTCCCTTTCCGTATATCCGCACGGTGTACTCCAGTCCGCCCAGCGGCGGGAACAGGTCCTCCTTCCGGGCTTCCGCGATGTGTTCGAAGACGACCTCTTCGAGGATGTCCTCGCGCATCTCCCCGGTGTACATCTCGTCGATGTCGGCTCGCATGTGCGCCAGCTCGTACTCCTGGTCGGGAACGTCGACGAGGGCGACGGTCCGCAACCCGTCACCGACGGCGTCGTGGAGCGCGTCGGTGAGCGCGTTCGACAGCGTTGAACTCATGGCTGATTCCACAGAACAGGGACATATCATCGTGTCGCTACGAGTAGCTTCGGAGACAGTTTCGAGCGGTCTCGGGGCTCGCACGCCACTCCGGACGACGCCCCCGCGAGATTCCGGTCCGGGTGCCGTTCCGTGCCGCTTCCGGGTCCGTTTCTACCCCGCGCTCCCGACCCGAGTCGACGGAGTAAACGGCACCCAGCCAAAAGAGACGCTAGGCCAACTCGTCTAACAGTTCCCGATCGTCGTCGATGAGTTCTCGGACGCGCTCGCGGTGTTCCTCGATTCCGTCTCGCTCCGAACCTTGCTGGCTCATAGTAGTCGTTGGTTATTGTTGGTCACCTTCGGTCTTCAATCTTCCTCCCGCATTACGGTCCTAATCTGGACTCGTCGATTTCACCTGCTTCTAGCCACTCTGCGATTTCGGCAACGTCGTACCGCCGGATGCGACGCAGGACTCGTCCGGCGTTCGAGTCGCGCCTAGCGGGCGTTTCGCCGTTGTCCGCGAGGTACTTTCGAACGGTTACCCATGCAGTTCGCTTGTTTCCGTCCTCGAAGAGGTGTGCCGTGACGAGTTTCCGAAGCAGATACGCCGCCCGGTGATACAGGTCGTCGTAGTCGTCTGCCCCCCGGACGATACGCTCGAGTTTCAATTTCGGTGCGGCAACTCGTACTCCCGTGTATTTCATGTCGTACGCGCGTTCGATTTCCTCGTGAGTCGCTAGAATCTCTTTTGGCGTGGGGAGCGTATCACTGGCGTCGTCTCTCGTCATGCCTCGTCTCTAATCCGCCGAATAGTCGATATCGACGTTATTTAAATCCAGTACTTTCGAAGCGTGCAAAAGACGAACGCCGTTCCGGGAGACCACTGCTCGTCGCCTTCCGCTTCCGGGTCCTTTTCTACCCCGCGCTCCCAACCCCGAGTCGATGGAGTACGGACAGGAGCGAATCGCCACACTCCACGACCTGACGGGCCACGTCCCGGACGCGCCGACCGAGCGGGCGGCCGTGGTGGTCCCGATGACCGACCGGGAGTACGCCGGGCTGGCGGCCGAGCGCGTCCTCTCGGAGCTGGAGTCGGTCGCGCCCGCCGAGGTGGTCGTCCCGCTGCGCGCGCCGGCCGACACGGTGCCGGAGTTCGCGGCGTGGCTCTCGGAGTTCGACCTCCCGCTGACGGTCCTGTGGTGCAACGGGCCCGAAGTTCGGGACCTGCTCGCGCGCCACGGGCTGAACGGCGAGGCCGGGAAGGGCCGGGACGCCTGGCTCGCGCTCGGGGTCGCGGCCGCGAACCGCGAGTACGTGGTGGTCCACGACGCGGACGCCGAGACCTACGAGGCCGCCGACGTGTCGCGGCTGCTCGCGCCGCTCGCGACCGGCTACCAGTTCACGAAGGGCTACTACGCCCGGGTCGAGAGCGGGCGGCTCTACGGTCGGCTGTGTCGGCTCTTTTACGCCCCGCTGGTGCGGGCGCTCGCCGACGCCCATCCCGACGCGGCGGTGCTGGACTACCTCGGAGCCTTCCGGTACGCGCTGGCGGGCGAGTTCGGCCTGACCGCCGACCTCGCGCGCTCGCTGCGAGTCGAGCGCCACTGGGGACTGGAAGTGGGCCAGCTCGGCGAGACGTTCGCCCACGCGGGGTTCGACGGCACCGCGCAGGTCGACCTCGGCCGGTACGAACACGACCACCGCGCGGTGTCGGGCCCGACCGGCCTCTCGGACATGAGCCGCCACGTCGGTCGGGCGCTGCTGCGTGCGGTCGAGGAGGGCGGCGTCGCTCCCGACTACGAGAGCTTACCCGAGCGCTACCGCGAGTCCGCTCGCGGGTTCGTCGAGCAGTACGCCGCCGACGCCGCGTTCAACGGGCTCGACTACGACCGAGCCGCCGAGCGCGAGCAGGTCGACACCTACGCGGAGGCGATTCGCCCGCCTGGCGAGGACCGCCGGCTCCCCCCGTGGCGAGAGGTGGACCTGACGGCCGACGAGGTGCTGGCGGCCTCGCGGGCGGACGTGGCCGACGTGCGGACGGGAGACTGAGTGGGACCGGAGTCGGCCTCCGAGTCAGACTGTAACGTGACTAGTTACCCGGCGCGCGCTGGCGCGACCCGCAAGTGGTCGCGCCGAAGCGCGCGAGGGAGGGGCGCGTTCATGCGCCCCGAGGCTGGGGAGGCGTGAGGACTGCCGTCGCGGTGCGGTTGCTGTGCGATTGCAGTGCGATTGCAGTGCGGTTGCAGTGCGATTGCAGTGCGGTTGCTGTGCGATTGCAATGCCGTTGCTCTGCGGGGCGGTCGCGGTTCTCATAGGTCGAGGCAGAAGCTAACCTTGCGGTATCGTGCGTCTCCGGGATGCAGTCCGACATCACGGTGTCGTGTCGAGGCAGAAACTGGCCTTCCGGTATCGTCCATTACCGTTTCGAGTGAGACCGAGCTAGCTACTGCCGTCACCTGTGAGTAACCGCGACCGCACCCGCCTCCGCGACCGCACCTCGTACCGAACCCGAATCTCGAAGACCGACGGGTACACAAGTCCCGACTCCGTACCCGTCACCAATGAGCGAACTCGACGTGGAGCCGGTCGAGCGCATCGACGAGGGCGACCTGCCGGTGGGCGTGGATGCGCCCGAATACGTCCTCTACGGGGGCAAGGGCGGCGTCGGCAAGACCACGATGGCGGCCGCGACCGGGCTGGCCAGCGCCCGTGGCGGCACGGCGACGCTGGTGGTCTCGACCGACCCGGCCCACTCGCTGTCGGACACCTTCGAGACCGAGATTCCCGCGACGCCCGAGCGCATCCGCGAGGACGTGCCCCTCTACGCGGCCGAGATCGACCCCGACGCCGCGCTCGAAGCCGGCAACGCGGTGTTCGGCGGCGCGAGTGCCGGCGGCGAATCAGCGGCCGACGACGGAGCCGGGTTCGGCGCGGAGCCGGGAGCTTCGACCGGCGACGACCCGGGGGCGATGGGCGACGACGGGCCGATGGGCGGGCTCGGCGGCCTGCTGGGCGGCGACGACCCGATGGACGCGCTGCTCGGCGGACCGATGCCCGGCGCGGACGAGGCCGCCGCGATGCAGAAGCTGCTGGAGTTCATGGACGACGAGCGGTTCGACCGCGTGGTCGTCGACACCGCGCCGACCGGTCACACGCTCCGGCTGCTCGAACTGCCCGAACTGCTGGACACGATGGTCGGCCGGATTCTCAAGCTGAAACAGCAGTTCGGGCAGATGATGGAGGGCGTGAAGGGGATGTTCGGCGGCGACGACGTCGACCCCGAGGAGGGGCTCGACGACCTCGAAGCGCTCGGCGACCGCGTCGAGCGCCTGCGGGCGACCCTCCGTGACCCGAGCAAGACCGACTTCCGGGTGGTGATGGTGCCCGAGGAGCTGAGCGTCTTCGAGTCCCAGCGGCTGCTGGGTCAGCTCCGTGAGTTCGAGATTCCGGCCGGGACCGTGGTGGTCAACCGCGTGATGGAGGACCTGACGGCCGTCTCGGACGCCGGGGACGCCGACGCGTTCGTCTCGCCCGACCTCGAAGACTGTGAGTTCTGCCAGCGCCGGTGGCAGGTCCAGCAGGAGGCGCTCGCCCAGGCCCAGGACGTCTTCCGGGGCCACGACGTCAAGCGCGTCCCCCTGCTGGCCGACGAGGTCCGGGGCGAGCGCGCGCTGACCCTCGTCGCGAGCTGTCTCGACTGAACTCGTAGGGAGTATCGTCGCGCTTCGGGGATTCACCGACCAACGGACGGATACTGTCGCCCGAGTATGCCGAGAAGGGTCCGACGGCTCTACGACTTGCTACGACAATCCCGCTCAGTCCCCGAGCGGGTTCTTCGACACGAGCGAGGTTGCGAGGCCGTACAGCCGGTCGCGTAGCCTCGCGGGGACGAGCCGAGCCAGCCCGCCGACTTTTGCGACCCGGCCGACCGGGTAGCGCGGCGCGGGGTCGGTGAGGTTCGCGGCGTCGAGGACGGCCTCGGCCACCCGGCGGGGCGGTATCGAGCCGGGACCGCCGCCGCCGATGGCCTCGGTGTCGTCCAGAATCGAGTAGAGGCCCTCGTAGGCGTCCGAGCGTTCGACGCCCTCGATTTCGCTGGCCGCGCGCTTGGTGAACGCGGTGTCGACCGGGCCGGGTTCGACCAGCACCACGTCGATACCGTACTCGTCGACCTCGGGCCGGAGCGCGTCGGTGAGTCCTTCCATGGCGAACTTCGAGCCGTTGTAGACGCCCATACCGGGCGTGGCGATGCGCCCCGACACGCTGGAGACGTTGACGACGGTTCCCGCCCGGCGCTCGCGCATGTGGGGCAGGACCGCGCGGACGAGCCGGTGGGGACCGAACACGTTCACCGCGAACTGGTCCTCGACGCGCTCGACCGGTACGTCCTCGACCGGGCCGAGCTGGGCGTAGCCCGCGTTGTTGACCAGACAGTCGATGCGGCCGTGTTCGTCGACGATGCGGTCGACGACGCGCTCGACGTCGTCCTGCTCGGTCACGTCGAGCGTGGCGATGTTCGCGCCCGCCTCGCCCAGCGTCTGGACGTCGGCGGGGTTGCGGGCGGTGGCGTACACTTCCCACCCGTCGTCGAGGAACGCGCGTGCCGTCTCGCGGCCGATGCCCGACGAGCAACCGGTGATGAGGACAGTTTCGGTCACGCCTCGACTGTCACGGCCCGGACGCATAAATTTCGTCGCTTCGGAACTCAGTACCCGAGCGGTCAGCGGTCGTCGCTCGGCCGGGGCGACATTGCCCGCCTCACTCCCCGTTCCGCTTGGTCGTCACCTCGGCCAGCAGGTCCCGGAGCGCTCGCCGGGCGATCTGTTCTTTCACCGCCAATCGGTCGCCGTCGAACTCGTAGCGCGAGACGGTCGCGTCCGACGACTGGGTGCCCCACTCGCCAGCGTAGGCGACGCCGACGAAGACGGTGCCGACCGGCTTCTCGTCGGTGCCGCCCGAGGGCCCGGCGATGCCCGTGGTGGCGACGCCCCACGTCGTCCCCGCCACGTCCCGGACCCCGCGGGCCATCTCGCGGGCGACCGGTTCGCTGACCGCGCCGCGGTCGTCGAGCGTCTCGCGGGCGACCCCGAGGTGCTGGAGTTTGGCGTCGTACGAGTAGGTGACCAGCCCCCGGTCGAAGTAGTCGCTCGACCCCGGCACGTCGGTCAGCAGCGACCCGACGAGGCCGCCGGTGCAGGACTCGGCGACCGCGACCGTCTCCTCGCGCTCGCGCAGGGGGTCCCCGATTCGCTCCTCGACTGGAGGGTCTGCGGCGTGTTCGCGCATGCGAGGAGCCACGCGCTCGGGGCGAATGAAGGTGTGGGATGGAACTCGGAGTAGTTTAGAGCCCCAGTTCGAACTCGGTCACGGGACCACACTGTTGGTTCTCGTTCCACGGTCGGCGCGGGCTGGCGTCACCGCGCTCGTGGCGCGATTGCTCGGCAGACGCGGGTGTCTGCCGGCGTTTGCGCAAGCGACGCGCGCGCAGGCTCGACGGACGCGGATTGTCCGTCGGCGTCTCGCGGAACGACGTGAGGTAGGCTCGTGGGAGCGTGCCCCCCACGGCGCGGCCTCATGCCGCGCCCATCCGCGCGAGGGAGGCGAGCCCGTCGTCGGGAGCGAAGCGACCGACTGCTCGTCGGACCGCCGGTCCGACGGCGCGGAGAGCGCGGACATCCCGCTCAGCGACCGTCTCGTGGGCGGTGCCGGGCGCATCGCGCCGCGTTGGGCGAGCGACACTGCCGCGAGCCAGCGAACGAGAACTCGGCAGTCACAGCCCGCGTGGTTCGAAAATCGAAGAGTTTCGTCATCACGGGGGCGACGCGCTCGGACGACAGCCGCAGGCGAGCAGGACCGTCTGACAGCGGCGAGCGCGCCGAGGGCGTTCGAGGCTGTAGCTGTGATTCCAGCGGTGGAGAGTGAGACGCCGCTCAGAGGCCGCCGGTCACTTCGTCGAGTCGGTCGACCACCTGCTGGAGGTCCGCGTCGTCCTCGACGGCGTCGCGCACGCGCTCGCGCCGCCGGACCTCGGCCGCGCTCGCGCCGTACGCCCGGACGTACTCGGCGCGCGAGTGCTCGTCGAACGCGTGCCGGATGGCGAAGTAGCCGTCGGGGACGACCGACCCACAGACCTTGCACTCCCGGCGCTTGTGGTCGGTCGTCTGGTGGACGATGGCCGCCTCCACGTCGTCGAACGTCTCGCTGCACTCGTCTATCCCGCACTCCCAGTCGCTCATGAACGAGGGGTCGCAGGCCGAGAACAACAAGGTTTCGCCACGACCTTCTGCTGCGCTCCGGGCCGCGCGAAGCGCGGCCCTCCGCTGGCAAAAGCTCGACCAAAACCCGTCGTCACCCCCTCCGGAGCGCCGGAGGCGCTCTGTCGAGGGTTCCTCGGGCCGCTCGCGCACTCGCGCCGACGCTCGTTCGCTCGCGAGACAGTTGCTAGCTCGTTCGTGGACTGGTCGGCCAGTCGCTTCGTGGCGTCGTCGGCCGGTCGGTTCACGGAACAGTCCGGCCTCAGTCGAAAAGCGTCGGCACCTCGGCGAGCGATTCGACGGTCGCGTCCACGCGGTCGCCGGTTCGCTCGGCGTCGTCCGCCGCGAGATAGACGCCGGTAAAGCCCGCGTCCTGTGCGGGCACCACGTCGCGCTCTACGTCGTCGGCGACGAAGACGTACTCGTCGGCCGGAATCGCGTCTTTCGCGGCGGCGAAGATTTCGGGGTCGGGCTTGCCGGCTCCGACCTCGCCCGAGACCACCACCGCGGCGAAATACGAGTCGAGGTCGTGGTGAGCCAGCTTTCGGCGCTGGACGGCGGCCGCGCCGTTGGTCAGCACGCCGAGCGCACAGTCCGGACGGTCGAGCGCGGCGAGCGCGTCCCGGACGCCGGGCCGTGGCTCGGTCGCGGAGACCTCGCGGTCGACGTACGCCTCCGCGAGCGTCTCGAAGTCGGCCACGAGGCCGAACTCCGCGCGGAGGTCGGCCATCGCGGCCCGATAGGGTTCGGGATGGCAGTCGTCGAGATGCTCGAACAGGTCCTCCCGGTAGCGCTCGTAGTAGTCGGGCCCGGAATCGACGCCGGCGTCCGACAGCGCCGCCTCGAAGAGGGCCTCGAAGTCCTCGGGGAGTTCGAGCAACGTCCCGTCGAGGTCGAAGAACACGGCTCGCATGGACCGTCGTTCACACCCCGGCGGGAAAAGAGTCCGGTCGCCCGGCAGTTCCGGCGCGACGGCCGGGGACACGGACCACCGGCCCCCTCACCACTGCCGATAGACGAGGTTGCGCTGAATCTCGTTCGCGCCCTCGTAGACCACCGGAACGCGGACGTCCCGGTACACCCGGGCGATGCGGCGGTCGGTCAGAATCGAGCGCCCGCCGTGGAACTGCATCCCCTGCTCGGCGCAGTCGGTGGCGGTCTCGGTTGCCTTCGTCTTGGCCATCGCGGCCCACAGGCCGGCGTCGTCGCCGTCACGGACCTTCTCGGCGGCCCGGTAGGTCAGCGCGCGGGCGGCCTCGAACTCCAGTCGCATGTCGGCGAGGCCGTGCTGGACCGCCTGAAAGTCGGCGACGGTCCGGCCGAACTCCTCGCGGCCGTGGACGAACTCCCACGCCTCCTCGATGGCGGCCGCCGCGAGGCCGAGGCCGTGGCCCGCGACGACCACGCGGCCGAAGTTGAAGAACTCCGCGAGCAGCATGAACCCCGCGCCCTCGTAGCCCACGAGGTTCTCGGCGGGAATCCGGCAGTCGTCGAAGACGACGTGGGCCTGCTTGCTCGCGCGCATCCCCATCTTCTCGGGGATGTGTTCGGCCTCGTACCCCTCGGCGTCGGTCGGGACGATGAACAGCGAGTGGTTGCCGTAGCGGTTGTCCGGGTCGTCGCCGGTCCGGGCGTAGACGGTGAGCCAGTCGCCCTCGACGCCGTTTCCGATCCAGTACTTCTCGCCGTTCAGCACCCACTCGTCGGCCTCGTCGTCCTTCTCGGCGGTGGTCTCCATCCCGGTCAGGTCGCTCCCGGTGTCCGGTTCCGAGACCGCGAGGCCGGTGACGGCGTCGCCCTCGGCGACCGGGCGGAGGTACTCCTCGCGCTGTTCGTCGGTGCCGTACTCCTCGACTAGCTCCGCGCCGAAGCTGGCCAACTGGAGCGTGAGGGCGATGCCGGCGTCCGCGCGGAACCACTCCTCGGCCACCGCGAGCATCTGGACGACGTCGAACCCCTTGCCGCCCCACTCCTCGCCGATGTCCTGAGCGACGAGGCCGGCGTCCTGTCCGGCCTCCAGTATCTCCCACGGGTACTCGCCCGCGCGGAAGCACTCCTCGGCGTTGGGCGCGATGTGTTCGTCGGCGAACGCTCGGGCCTCGCGTTTGACCTCGCGGGCGTACTCGGGGACGAGGTCGTCTGCAAGCAGTTCCATACTGCCGACGAGGGGCTACAGGAGGATATAATCCGGGGGCACGGTCCGAGAGCCCGGCGGCTTTTCCGGGCGGCCCGCCGGACCGATTCGACGACCGCGTCAGTGGTCGATGGTCGTTATCTCCTCGACCGGCCACTGGCTCAGAATCTCGACGCCGTTCTCGCGGACGACCACCATCTCCTCGACCCGAACGCCCTGCCGGTCGGCGGGCCGCATGGTCTCGACCGCCATCGTCATCCCCTCCTCGATTTCGATGGGATGGTCGGGCGAGATGCCCCGCCAGATGAGCGGCACCTCGTAGAGTTGCAGGCCCAGCCCGTGGGCCCAGTGGTTGGTGGTCATCTCCCAGAACTCGTCGGCGTCGTACCAGTCCATGTGCTCGCCCTCCTCGTCGGGGAAGCCCCGACAGATTTCGTCGGTGGTCGCGCCCGGCTCGATTCGTTCGAGCACGTCGTAGAGGTCGTCGCGGGCCTTCTCGTAGGCCTCCTTCTGGGCCTGCGTCGGCTCGCCCACGCTGAAGGTGCGGTAGTAACACGACCGGTAGCCCATGAAGCCGATGTTGTAGAAGTCGGCGTACACCAGGTCGCCCGGCCGAATCACGCGGTCGGTGGTGTTGGCCTGATGCTTGGGCCACGTGTTGGGCCCCGAGGTGACGTAGCCGCCCTGGACCATCGCGCCGAGCCGCCAGAGTTCCTTGGTGGCCTCGCCCCACACCTCCGACTCGCGCATGCCGGGCTTTGCGGTCTCGGTGATGCGCTGGAAGCCGGCCTCACACAGCGCCGCGACCATCCGCAGACACTCTATCTCGTCGCGGGTCTTTATCTTCCGAGCGTCCTCCATCGCCTGGGCGCACTCGCCGGCCCGGACGTCGACGCCCCGCTCCTCGAACTTCGAGACGAGGGCCTGATTGCCCACGTCGATGCCCATCGGTTCCTTGTCCACGCCGTACTCGTCCATCGCGGAGACGACCAAATCGGCCATCTTGCCCTTGAGCCAGTCGCGCGCGGAGTCCCGGCCCGACGCTCGCGGGACGTTGCCGAGGCCGGGCGCGGCGTACCGGACGTCGTCGAGCCACGGGCAGTTGAACCGCTGGTTGCTCGCGTGGTCGGCGGTGTCCCAGTGGACCACGTCGCCGTCCTCGGTGACCAGCGTGTAGTGGTCGGCCCCGCTCCCGCCGGTCATGGCGAGGCCGGTGACGTACCTGACGTTGGGGTCGTTGATGAGGAGCATGCTTCCGAGCCCCTGCTCGCGCATCTGCTCGACCGCCCGCTCCTTGCGCTCGCGGCGCATCCGCTGGAAGTCGATTCGCTCCTCCCAATCGACGCCCATCGTTCCGCGCGTTCCTTCCATGAAGTCGCGCCGATAGAAACTCATGTGCAACGCTTCTCCGAGCGCGATAATGAAAGTAGGTGACTCGCCGCGACGGGACTGTGGCCGGTTTCGCTCCGGACGAGCCAACCCAAGATATTAAACGTATTGCGAGGATATTGAATTAAGAACGGTATCTGGATTATGCTCTCGGTCACGGAACGAACGCCGCTCGAAACGGAGGTGGAGGAGGCCGACACCCGGTTCGGGTTCACGTGGGTCTGCGTCGACGGGAAGTACCGGATTCGCTCGCCCGACGACCAGTTCAAGGAGGTCCCGAAAGTGGTGGTCGACACCCTGAGACAGCAGGCGTCCGAGACGCCGATCCAACAACTCATCGACGAGACGTCCGAGCGAGACGCCGACGCGGCGGACGTCCTCCGGGAGATGTACGAGGGCGACTTCATCCGGGAGGGCGCGCCGGTCGAGCGAGTGGCGTCGCCCGAGGACATCCGGCTCTGGCACCGGGTGCTGGCCGTCGGGATGCTGTTGTGCGTCAACGCCGTGTTGTGGGTCACCACCCTGTCGAGCCTCGCCCAACCGTTTCTCGACCGGCCGTTCGGCTACCTCTTCGACGCCGTGCCGCTCCTGATTCCGTTGATACCGCTCTCGGTGGTGGTACACGAACTGGGCCACTACCACACCGCCCGGAAACAGGGGTTGGACCCGTCGTTCGGTGCCTCGGTCATCAACGGCGTCGTCCCGGCGGTCGTGACGAAGACCCACGGCGGGTGGTCGCTCCCGCGAAATCGCCGGATGTGGAACACGTTGGCCGGGCCGGCGTACGGTCTCGTCTGGACGCTCGTCGTGTTCGGCGTCTACTACGCGCTCTTCCCGCATCCGGGCGTCGCGGTCGCGGGCATCCTCTGTTTCAACCTCCAGTTCATGGCTCTCAACCCGCTCTTCCACGGCGACGGCTACCTGCTACTGACCGACTTTCTGGACGAGCAGAACGTCCGAACGCGCGGGATACGCCACCTCAAGCAGCGCCGTCCCACGTGGCTGGCGGCGTACGCCGCCGCCTCGTACGGGTTCGTCGTCGTCGGACTGCTCGTGGACCTCGTCCTCGGGTATCTGGTCGGCAAGTGGGCGGGGTCGGCGCTCGTACTGGCCGCGTCCGGCGCTATCTACGCCGATTCGCGCTACGACGTCGTCGACCGACTGCGGGCGACCGTCTCGCCGTTCGGCGGCTGAACGGACCGACAACCCCGTTCGCTCGCCGACGCCATACGGGAAAGTTTTCTAGGAATAAACAAAACTTTTAATACTATATAGTCGTAATTAATGGGCGTAGCATGAACGAAACGTTCATCGAAGCTCTGAACGAGGAAGAGACGCTCGAAGACCGCGAACAGACCCAGCACACCAGCGCGCCCCACGACGACAAGTAACCGCGCGGTTCCGGGCGCGACGGCGGGGTCGTCGACGGGCCCCGTACGTCGTGCCGACTTTTTGCGAGACTGCTTGGCGACGTGAGTTACGTCCATCAGCCGATAGCTCGCTCGCGTCCGGATGAGTACGTCGACCCGGCCACTCAGTCCACGAGCGCGTCGGCCAGAACGCCCGCGACGTCCGTGGCCCCGTGGAGGTCGTGGAACGCGAACCGGGGACCGGGGTTGGCTTCGAGGAGCGCGTGGTCGTCGTCCGCGACCCGGAGGTCCGCGGCCCCGAACCGAATCGGCGCGGCGTCCGCAGCGCGTTCGACGTCGCGCCGAACCTCGTCCCGGAGGTCGACCGACTCGGCGTCGTCGGTTCGGACGTCGGTCTTGTACGTCCACTCGTCGACGACGTAGCGACTCGCCCCGACGACCTCGCCGTCGAGGAAGAACGCCCGCACGTCGTCGCCCGGCACGTACTCCTGAAACTGGACCGGGGCGTTCGACAGCCGGTCGAACGGCGCGTCTTCGACGTCGCTTTCGGACAGCCGACCGGGCCTTTCGCCCTCGGTGAGGGCCTTGTAGACGACCTCGCCGTGGTCGGCGACGAACTCCCGAGCGCGGTCCGGGTCGGTGGTGAACAGGGTGTCCGGGACCGAGACTCCCGCCTCCGCGAACTGCTCCAGTTGGAGCGGCATGTAGGTGTCGTAGTACTGGGTTCCCGGCGGGTAGAACACCGTCGCCCCGTGGCGCTCGAACAGTCCGAGCAGCGAACGGAAGACGCCACGCCACTGGTCGACTTTCGTGAACAGGTTCGCCGCCCCTTCGGTCTCGAAGTCGTCCGCGAACCGGGTCAGTACGGGGTGGAAGATTTGATGGACCCACGGGAAGACGGCGGTTACGTCCTCGACGTCGAACTCCCGGTCGACGATGACAGTTTCCGCGCCCACGTCGTAAGTCACCGGACTATCGCTCGGCCAGTCGGTCATGTCCCACGCGACGGGGTCGCCGCCACGGTCCTCGATGGCGTCCGAGAGCAGTTCGAACTCCTCGTAGTCGGTCTGTCCGACGAGTACGATGGTCATCGGTTCGTTCGACGCGACCCTCGGGTAAAAAACGTTCACACGGAGAGTGGAGTAAACGGGAGCGCCGTCCGGCGGACGACTCCGATTACGCGGACGACTCGACCAGATACTCGGCGATTCGGCCGGCCACGTCGGTCGACCCCGCGAGGTCGTGGGCCGCGAACCGGCCGGGCGTGTTGCTCTCCAGCACGGTGAACTCCCCGTCGTCGGTGAGTCGCACGTCGACCGCCGCGTACTCGGAGGGCGCGAGTTCGCCCGCGCGGACGACGGTATCGCGGAGGTCGGGGTCGGGCGAGAGCGCGACCGACTCGACGTCGCTGTAGTCGACCGACGGCTGCTGGAACGAGAAGGCGTCGCCCTCGTAGTCGTACCGGACCATCCCGGCGAACTCGCCGTCGACGACGAACCCGCGCGTGTCGTCGCCGGGCACGTACTCCTGTAGTTTTATCGGCGCGCCGGCCAACTTCCGCAAGCGGTCCGGGGTGAGGTCCGAGGGGCGTATCAGTTCCAGCCCCCGACCGCCGTTGACCGGCTGGACGACCGCTTTCGAGTGGTTCTCGACGAACGCCTCGACGCGGTCGGGATCGTTTGTGAACGTCGAGTCGGGGACTGGAACGCCCTCGTCGTCGTACCGTTCGAGCATCAACGGTCGGTGAAACGTCCAGTAGTGGTCCCTCGGCGGGGTCGGCGTCTTCGCACCGTGTTCCTCGAACGTGGCCATCAGCGACCAGAACAGCTGCTTCCACTCCCGACGTTGGGTGTAGGCGGCCCGTTCGGATTTCTCGTCGAACCAGTCGTAGTGGGTGTCGAGCGGCGAGAAGACCGTCTGCACCATCGAGAACACGCCGGTCACGTCGTCGAACCGAATGGGCTCGCCGAACACGCAGTTCCCGCTCCCAACGGCGTGTTCGACGGGTGTGTCACCCGGCCACTCGGTAACGTCGACGCTGACCGTCTCCACGCCCCGCTCCTCGACCGCTCGCCGCACGAGCTGGTGTTCTTTGTACGTCTCGATGTCGCCGATAATAACGACAGTCATTGCTCGGTAATTGCACACTACGCACAAATATTTTGCTCGAATTCGACGAAACGATTCCGGCGCGCCGGGACTCCTCGCGCCCGAGACACGAACGCTTACGTGCCGTGCCGAAGACCCCCGAATCATGGTTGGCGATGGCCCCGACTACGACGCACAGGTCCGCGAGGCGTTCCCCGAGATCGCCGACATCGAGGACGACGCCCTCCGCGAGCAGGTGGTCGAGGCGTGGACGCTCGCGCTCGACCGGGGCGGCTGGCGGGACGTGTCCGACGTGCCCTACGCGTGGAACATCCACGAGAAGACCAACGTCGAGCACGTGCGCGGGGTCACCCGCATCGCGGTGCGGTCGGCCGAGGAACAGCGCGAGTTCCACGGCGCGGACCCCGACCTCGACGTGGTCCGGGCGGCCTGCCTGCTCCACGACGTCGGCAAGTGCTACGAGTACGTCGACCACGTCGACGACGAGACCCTGCTCGACCCCGACCCGACCTACGCCACAGAGGAGATTCCCCACTCGCTGTCGGGCTACGCGCTGGCCCACGAGGTCGGCTGTCCGCTGGCGGTCCAGCGCGCCATCCCCCACTTCCTCGGGGAAGTCCCCGACCGCACGCTCGAAGCCGAACTGGTCAAGAGCGCCAACTCCGCGAGTTCCAACGCCATCACCCAGTCGGCGATGGGCATCACCCTCCAGGAGTGGGTCGAAAAGTACAGCCAGACCACGGACTGAATCAGCGTAGCCCGACCGTCGACCGCGAGCCCGCCGAGGGCGTTCGAGGCGCTATCGCCTCGAACTGGCGTCTCCGACCGACACCGACGCCCCCACTTTTGGTCGTGGCGGTCGTGGGTCGGGCCGTGCGACCGAGCCAACTCACCGCGCTGGTCGACGGCCTGCTCCACGAGGAGACCCAAGTCACCGAGCGCGGCCTCGACCTGACCGCGAGCGAAGTGCTGGAGATAGCGACGCCCGGCCGGGTCGACTTCGGCGGCGACGAACTCGACCGCGCCAACGTCTCGGCCCACGAGAAGGTGTGGCGCGACGACGAGGACGACTACCAGTGGTGGCACCTCGACGGCGGCCAGTACCTCGTGGAGTACAACGAGCGGTTGACCGCCGACCGACCGCTCCGGGTCCAGACCCGCGACGCGGTCCGGGTTCGCGGTGCGTTCCACCCCACGGTCGAACTCGCCGCCCTCGACCGGATGCCCCTCTCGGTGGCCCCAGGCGGCATCCGGCTCAAGGAGAACGCCCGAATCTCGACGCTGCTGCCGCCCGAGGAGGGGACCGAGTAGCGCGCTGGACCGAGGAGAGCGGTACTGCTCACCGAGGGCGGTAGTTGATGCACCGAGCGCACGTGGCCAGTGGTCGCCCGTATCCGGCCACCGAAGGCGTCGACGCCGACTCGGCCACTCAGGTCGAGAGCTGGTCGACGCTGACGGTCCGGACGGTCCGCCAGCCCGCGACGGCGGCGGCGGCCGTGCCCATCACCAGCGCGATGGCCGCGCCGACCACCAGCACCGACCCCGGCGTCTGGACCAGCCCCTCGAAGCCGACGAGTTCGGCCGCGACGAAGTCGAGCGCGAGCGCGGAGGGCGGCGTGGCCGCGACTCCGACCAGCCCGCCGAGCGCGCCGAGCAGGACGCCCTGGGCGGCCACCATCCCGACCAGCGTCCGGGTCGACATGCCCAGCGCGGTCAGGGCCGCCAGCTCCTCGCGCTGCTGGAAAACCACGGTCGAGAGCACGTTCACCGTGAGCGCGAACCCCGCGACCACCGCGAGCACGACCAGCGCCGCCCCGACCGCCAGCACCACCGCGTTCTGCCGGAGGACCGACTGCATCTGCTCGTCGTTGGTCCGGACCTCGTACTCGGGGTAGGCCCGCTGGAGCTGCTGGGCCGTCGCGGTCGCGTTCGTCCCGTCGGTCAGGTCGACCGCGACGAACGTCGCTCGGTCGGTGCCGGTCGTTCCGGTGACCGCCTGCAGCTCGCTCAGGTAGGTCGTGACGGTGGGCGCGCCCAGGAAGCTGGAGAACGTCGAGGAGATGCCCACCACGGTAAACGAGTTGTTCCGCGCGCTCTCGACCGACGAGCCGACGTACAGCGTGTCGTTGACTCCCACGTCGAACAGTTCGGCCGTCCGCGGGTCGACCACGACCTCGTCGAATCGCGGCCCGTCGTAGCTCCCGTTGGCGTAGTGGTCGTCGCCGTGGGGCAGTTCGCCCTCCTCGTAGTCGATGAAGGGGCCGCCGCCCGAGACGCCGACGCCGACCACCGTCTGCATCTCGCCCGAGTCGTTGCCGACGTACACGCCCTGGAACGCCATCGGGATGGCCGACTGGACCTCCGCTCGGGCCTCGACGTCGCGGGCGACCTCGTGGGAGTTCAGCAGCGACGCGCCGAACCCGCCCGACCCGCCTGGACTCCCCGAGATGCTCCCGCCGGTTATCCAGAGGTCCCGACCCGAGGCGTCGAACTGCTCGCGGCCGGTCTCGACCACGCCGTAGCCCACGCCCGCCAGCAGCGTGGTCGCCAGCACCGCCACCGCGACGCCGACGACCGCGAGCGCGGTCCGGGTGCGCTCGTGGCGCAACTGGGCGGCCGCGACCGCGAGCGCGGTCCGGAGCCGACTCATCGGTCCGCCCCCGTGCCCGTCCGCCGTTCGCTCGCCCCGACGGCTCGACGGTTCGGTCTCACCGGATTACCTCCGTGACGCTCTCGGTCCGGCGCTCCATCGCGAGCAGGTACGGCGCGACCAGCAGCCCGATGAGCGCCGAGACGCCCAGCCCGTAGGCCACCAGCGCGGGGTGGAAGCTCGCGACCGGGACGGGCGCGATGGCCCGGACGGCCGCCCAGTTGAGCCCCGCCGTGGCGGCGTACGCCAGCGCGACGCCGAGCGCGCCGCCCGCGAGCGTGAGCGCGAGCGCCTGCACCGCGAGCAGGGTCGCCCGCGCCCGGCGCGAGACGCCGATGGCCGCGAGTGTCGCCAACTGCTCGCCGTCGGCCTCGACCTGCAGTCCCTGCGTGGTGGCGACGAACAGCGCGCCCACCACCACTGCGACCAGCAACGCGGCCACGCCCATCGCCAGCGGGAGCTCGGAGTCCATGGACTGCTGGGCGGTGAACCCGGCGCGGGTGACTGCGGTCGCGCCCTCGAACTCGGCTTCGAGGTCCGACTCCAGCCCGCCGGCGGTCGACTGGACGAGTATCTGGTCGGCCTGGTCGGCCCCGGCCGCCCCGGTAATCGTCTGTAGCTCGCTCAGGTGGACGACCATCACGGGCGCGCCCGACAGCCCGGACTCGACGGCCGCCGACTCGACGGCCGTGACTCGCAGGTCCCGAGCGCCCCCGCCGGACGTGGCTCCCGCGACCGAGAGGCTGGCGTTCTCGGCGGCGCACGCCGACGAGTCGTTGCCACACAAATCGAGGTTCCGCGCCGCGCTGGTCGAGACGACCGACTCGCCGGTCCACTCGCCGCCGTAGCTCCCGTTCGCGAAGTGCGGGTCGCCGGGCGAGAGCGGCGCGGTCGGCAGGCCCGCGACCCGGCCGAGGTCGGGCGCTGGCACCACGCCCACGCCGAGGACGTACTCGCTCTCGTCGCCCGCGCTCACCTCCAGCACCGAGACCAGTACCGGCGTGGCGTGCTCGATTCGGTCGTCGTCGGCCAGCGCGGCGGTCTTGGCGTGGACGTCGCCGAGCTGGGTCGAGGAGGCCGACACCACCATCGTCGAGACGCCCCCGCCCTCGGGCACGACCCAGTAGTCGACCGCGTCGCCCCGGACCGTGGTGCCCTCGACGAGTCCGAGCCCGGTCGCGGTCACGACCAGCATGAGCGCCACAGCGATGGCGACACCGAGGACGCTCGCGGCGGTCTGGCGCGGCGCGGTCCGGGTCGCCTTGGCCGCGGTCCGGCGGAGCGCGACCCCGACCAGTCCGAGCCATCGAGTCAGCGACGACATTCGCTCACCCCCGAGCGTCGTCGCGGCCGCCTCGGCCCCCTACGCATCCTGCACCCGCCCGTCGAGCAGTCGGATGACGCGGTCGGTCCGGTCGAGCGCCTGCTCGTCGTGGGAGGCCAGCACGACCGCCCGGTCGCTGGCGACCTCCGCCAGCAGGTCGAGGACGGCCGCGCCCGCGTCGGTGTCGAGTTCCCCGGTCGGCTCGTCGGCCAGCACCACCAGCGGGTCGCCCGCGAGCGCCCGCGCGACCGCGACCCGCTGTTGCTCGCCGCCCGAGAGCTCGCCCGGCCGATGGGTCAAGCGGTCGCCCAGTCCCACCCGGTCGAGCAGGTCGGCCGCGCGCTCGCGGCGCTCGGCCTTGCCCACTCCGCGCTCGACCAGCGGGAGCGCGACGTTCGCGCGCGCGGACAGCGACGGCAACAGGTGAAAGCGCTGGAACACGATGCCGACGCGTTCGAGCCGCAGGCGGGTCAGCGCCGACTTCGAGAGCGTCGACACGTCCTCGCCCGCGAGCGTGACGGTGCCCTCGGTCGGCGTGTCGAGGCCGGCCAGCAGGTGGACCAGCGTGGACTTGCCGCTCCCGCTGGGCCCCGACAGGCCGACGAACTCGCCGCGCTCGACGCGGACCGACACGTCCGACAGCGCCGTGACCGTGGGTCTCTCGTCCCGGTCGTTCCGGCCGAACGAGAACCAGCCCCCGCGGCCGCCCCGCCCGTAGCGCCGCGTGACGTTCGCGCAGGTCACCACCGCGTCGCCCCCGTCGACCGATTCGCTCGCGTCCGATTCCCCGGTCGCTGTTCGCGTACTCGCATCCATCAGTCCCCCACCAGAACGACTGTGTGGAACACGCGGACGCACTTAGCGTTTCAGACCGTTCCCGGCGACCCGGGGTTAATTAAACGGCACGCGCCGGATTCGGGTGGCTCCCGGGCGTCCGGTCGCGTGGCACTCGCGGGACCGGGGCCGAGCGGGACGACCGAATCGTCGTCCGGAAGAATTTTTATCGCGCCGGGGCTCGTCCGGAACGTGGCCGAGAGCATCGTCGACCTCGTCGAGGAGTGGCAGACCGGGTTCTTCTTCCTCGTGGGGATGGGAATCGTCGGCCTGCTCACCGGCGCGGTCGTCGGTTTGGTCGCCGGAGCTGTCGGGCGATTTGTCGGCCTCCTCGCGGGGATGGTGCTTGGATTCCTGCTGGGTTCGTACGTGCTGTACGGGCGCTGATCGTCCGGTCGGGTTTCGAGTCCGCTCGCCCGCCCGCACCAGTTTTCCGGCTGGCGGTCGACGAACGCCGAAGGGAGGTTTCCGGATGCAGACCACCGACCGCTGGTACGAGAACGCGACCATCTACGCCGTCGACGTGGAGGCGTTCGCCGACGGGGACGGCGACGGCGTCGGCGACTTCGCCGGACTGACCGACCGCCTCGACTACCTCGAAGGGCTGGGCGTCGACTGCCTGTGGTTGTTGCCGTTCTACCCGTCGCCCAACCGGGACAACGGCTACGACGTGGCCGACTACTACGGTGTCGACGCCCAGTACGGCACGCTCGGGGACTTCGTGGCGTTGGTCCACGCCGCGCGCGACCGGGGCATCAGGGTCATCGTCGACCTCGTGGTCAACCACACGTCCGACCAGCACCCGTGGTTTCAGCGCGCCCGGGAGGACCCCGACTCGCCGTATCGGGACTACTACGTCTGGCGCGCGGACCCACCCGACGACCCCGACCCCGAGCGCGGCCCGGTGTTCCCCGGCGAGGAGGAGTCGGTGTGGAGCTACGACGAGGCCGCCGAGGCCTTTTACTACCACCGGTTCTACCACTTCCAGCCCGACCTCAACCTCGCCAACGAGGCGGTGCGCGAGGAGATACGCAAGGTACTGGAGTTCTGGCTCCAGTTGGGCGTCTCGGGGTTCCGCGTCGACGCCGCGACGCTCATGATAGACAACAAGGGCGGCCTCGAATCGACGCGGCTCGACGACCCCCACGGCGTCTTGCGGGAGCTGCGCCGGTTCGTCGAGCGCCGGGGCGACGACGCCATCCTGCTCGCGGAGGCCGACGACGACCCCGACCACCTCGCGGACTACTTCGGCGACGGCGACGAGATGAACGTGTTGCTCAACTTCCTGCTGGACGCCTACCTCGTGGCGGCGCTCGCCGAGGAGTCGGCCACGCCGATTCGCACGGTACTGGACCTGCTGCCCGAGATTCCCGCGGGCGGCCAGTGGGCCAACTTCCTCCGGAACTACGACGAACTCAACGTCGGCCGACTGCCGCCCGAGGCTCGCCGAACCGTGTTCGACGCGTTCGCGCCCGACGAGGGGATGCGCATCTACGGCCGGGGCATCCGGCGGCGACTCGCGCCCATGCTGGACGGCGACCGCGACCGCATCGAACTCGCCTACAGCCTGCTGTACTCGCTGCCGGGGACACCGCTGGTGGTGTACGGCGACGAGATAGGCATGGGCGAGGACCTCTCGCTGCCCGGCCGGAACGCGGTCCGGACCCCGATGCAGTGGGCCGACGAACCCAACGCCGGCTTCTCGGCGGCCGACCCCGACGACCTCGTCCGGCCCGTGATCTCGGGCGGGGAGTTCGGCTACGAGTCGGTCAACGTGGCCGACCAGCGGGGCGACCCCGACTCGCTGCTCCAGTGGTTCTCGCGGCTCAACCGCCTGCGGTCGGAGTGCCCCGAGGTGGGTCGCGGCGACTGCGAGGTGCTTTCGGTCGAGGACCCGGCCGTCTTCGCCCACCGGATGACCAGCGACCGCGGCCGGGTCACGGCGGTCCACAACCTCGGCGCGGACCCGACCCGCGCGACGCTCGCGCTCGGTAGCGGGCCCGACCACTCGACGCCGACTCGACTGTTCGGCGACGCCGAGTTCGCGCGCGTCGGCGGCAGTGGAAACGGAACGAGCGACGCTAGCGAGGCAGGCGCTGGCGACGAGGCGGGCGCTGGCGAGTGGCGATTCGACCTCGGCCGGTACGGCTACTGCTGGGTTCGGGACGGGGAGGCGGTGTGACCCGCCAGTGCGATTCGTTACGCTCCGCCCCCGAACTCGGCCTCCAGCAGCGCGACGTTGCGCTCGTTGGCCTTCCACACCGCATCCACGAGCGTCCCGAGGACCGGAATCGACCCCACGACCGCGTCGACGAGGACGTTGAGGACCATCTTGACGAGGGTGTCCTGCGAGGCACCCATGCGCGCGCCCTCGGCGACGATGTACAGCGACATGGCCGCCGCCACCGCGTCGCCGCCCACGGGCAGGATGCCCAGAATCGGGTCGAGGCCGACCCTGTAGTTGAGTACGGGAATCTCGAGCGCTTCGTCGAGCAGTCGACTGAGCGCGCGGACCCGCTCCATTCCCGGCGGTTCGTCCTCCACCCGGACGTCTATCGGCTCGCCGGCGGATTCGGATGCCATACCCGGACGTAGGGCGGCGCGCGATGAAAGGGTTGCTGGCCCGCCCGTCCCGCACTTGCTGACGAACCCTTTATGTCCGGCCGCCGAGTAGTCGCTGGGCATGACCGGCGACAGCGAAGACCCCAACGACGAGGTGCAGTACCACGTCGACGTCGGCGAGGGCGACGTGGCGAACGCCGTGCTCCTGCCGGGCAACCCCGAGCGCGTCGAGAAGATAACCCGGTTCTGGGACGAGAGCAAGGAGGTGGCTCACCACCGCGAGTACCGGACGGTCACGGGCGAGTACGACGGAACGCCCATCAGCGTCACCTCCACGGGCATTGGGAGCCCGTCGGCGGCCATCGCGGTCGAGGAACTCGCTCGCGTGGGCGCGGACACCTTCGTCCGGGTCGGCTCCTGCGGGGCCATCCAGCCCCAGATGGACGTGGGTGACCTCGTCATCACGACCGGCGGCGTCCGGCAGGAAGGCACCAGCGACGAGTACGTGCGCGAGGACTACCCCGCGGTCGCGAACCACGAGGTCGTCTCGGCGCTGGTCGCGGCCGCCGAGCGACTCGACTACGACTACCACACCGGCATCACGATGAGCGCCGACAGCTTCTACGCCGGGCAGGGCCGGCCGGGGTTCGAGGGGTTCGAGGCGGCCGGAAGCGACGAACTGGTCGAGAACCTCACGGCCGCGAACGTCAAGAACATCGAGATGGAGGCCAGCGCCATCCTGACGCTGGCGAACGTCTACGGCCTCCGGGCGGGCGCGGTCTGCTCGGTGTTCGCCAACCGCGAGACCGGCGAGTTCATGACCGAGGGCGAGAACCGGGCGGCCGAGACGGCGAGTCTGGCTGTCAAGCTACTGGCGAAGATGGACGCCACGAAGGCCGAGGCCGGCGTCGAGACGTGGCACCCGGGGCTGAGTCTGGAGTAGCCGGCTCGGGACGTGTCCGAATACGCGTCGCTCCTCGTCAGTCGTCCGCGGCGAGAGCGTGGATTTCGGTCCCGCCCACGAAGACCGCGCCGTCGGCGACGACGGGGCCGGTGAACGAACCGGGTGCAGTAACGCGACGTTCGGCGACCCGCTCGCCGGAGTCGAGGCGGTGAGCGAGGACCGTGGTCCCTGCAGTCGTGTAGATGCGGCCGTCCGCGATAGCGGGAGCGATGGCGGCCGTTTCGTCGAGTTCGGTCCGCCACTGCTCGCTGCCGGAGACGGCCTCGACCGCCCACATGACGGGTGCGTCGCCGCTCCGGGCGTAGCCGACGACGGTGCCGTCGGCGACGCCGACGCTCCCGACGCCCTGGTCTCCGGCGTCGTACGTCCACTGGACCTGACCGGTCGACCGCGAGAGCGCGTACGCGGTACCCGACTGGTCGAGGACGACGACCGCGTCGTCGACGACCGTCGGGCTTATGGGGGCGTCCTCGGCGTCGAACGTCCACAGCGCGTCGCCCGACGCGACGTCCAGCGCGGCGACCGTCGACGTCCGGTCGCGGTCACCGAACACCTGAACGGCGGCGTACACCGCGTCCTCGTCGACGGCGAGCGGCCAGAACACGACCGACTCGAACTCGTAGGTCCACCGCTGGTCGCCGCTCGAGGGGTCCAGACACCTGACGGTCCCGGTCTGGCTGTCGCCGTCGTTGGTTGCGACGACGAGTGCGTCGGCGGTGACGGCCGGCCCGGACAGGACGGCGTTCTCGAACGTGGCCTGCCACCGGCGGGTGCCCGACGAAAGCCGATGTGCGCTCAGGCCCGAGGCCCGTGGCACGTACACCGTATCGTCGGAGACCGCGAGTCCGCCGAACGCGTCGCCGCCGTCGTACCCCGTCACCCAGTCGATTCCGCCGGTGGCGGCGTCGAGCGCGAGCAACTGACTCTCGGTGGTCGAGACGAGCCGACCGTCCGCGACGACGGGCGGGTAACTGGCCCCACGGGCCGGTTCTCGGCCCGTGGCCTGCTCGCCCGACAGCTGGTGACGCCACGCCGGCAGGAGCGTCTCCGGTCCCGTCGTCGACGAGGACGCCGAGTTCGCGGCGTCGAACGCGAACTGCGGCCACGCGTCCGCGACTCCCTCGACGGAGGTCTCGGTCGCGTACTGCTCGCCGACGCCGTCGGGATTGTCCGTGACGACGACGGTCCCGACGGCACCGGTTCGGGCGTGCGGTTGGCACTCGTACTCGTAGGTGCCGTAGACGTCGAACGTGTGGACGTACTCGTGGCCCGACTCCTGGAGTTCTTCGACGCCGGACCAGTCGGCGTCGGACGGCTGGCTCGTCACGTGAAGGTTGTGGCCCGCGTCCCCGTTCCACGTCCATCTGACGGCTTCCCCCGGTTCGAGCGCGACCTCCGAGGGCTCGAATCCGAGTTCGTCGTCCGGCTCGATCTGGACGGTCGCCCCGACAGGTCCGGACGATGCCGAGTCCGACGTCCCCGTGGTCTCGGTCCGTTCGGTTTCGGTCGAGGTCGGCGACTCCTGTGACGTGGTGGTGTCCTCGGTGAGGCGCAGACAACCTGCGGTCGCGGACGCACCGAGCAGGCCGAGGAGCCCGCGTCGAGTGTGATTCCGACCCTCTTGGCTCATGCGTAGGACAATACTGAACGAACACTTACCGATTGTGACTTCTCGAACGGTAGTCTGTTTGGCGTATCGTTTCGGCGAGCCGTCCGCCGGGTCGCACCCCCGACGCTTCCCGCCGGGGGACGCCAGATTTTAAATACGATGGCGAGACCAGTTCGGCCCGGACGCCTCGTGCGGTCGCGGGCAGGCCGCCGGCACCTCGTCCGGCCCAGCCGACCGGTGGCACGGCCACCAACATCTCTCCGGTGGCACGGCCACCCACACCTCTCGACCGCCAGTCCGACTAACCTGAAAGAAGGCTGCGCCAGATTGAACAGCGACCGCTCCGAATCCCCGGCGAATGACCGACCGCGACACCGTCGCCACCTACCAGTCGGTCGCCGAACAGTACCGCCAGCGCCACGCCGACCGCTCCGGGATTCGAGAACTGGTCGAGCAGTTCCTCGACGCGCTCGACGACGCCACCGGCGGCGAGCCCGGCTCCGTCGTCGACGTGGGCTGCGGTCCCGGCTGGGAGTCGGCCATCTTCGCCGAGCGCGGCCACGAGGTCGTCGGCGTCGACCTCACGCCCGCGTTCCTCCGGCTCGCGCGCGAGGAGGCACCGGCGGCCTCGTTCGCTCGGATGGACATGCGGAGCCTCGGGCTCGCCACCGACGCGGTCGACGGGCTCTGGGCGTGCGCGTCGTTCCTCCACGTTCCCCGCGGGGACGCGCCGGCGACCCTCCGGGAATTCCGGCGCGCGCTCCGGCCGGGCGGCGTCGTCTGCCTGTCGGTGAAGCGCGGCCACGGCGAGCGCGAGGGCGACACCTACGACGAGGACGGTCGACAGTTCACGCTCTACCGGGCCGAAGAGCTCCGCGAACTGGTCGCAGACGCCGGGTTCGAGGTCGAATCGGCGTCGGGCGGCAAGTGGATTCGACTCCTCGCGCGGGCCTGAGCCGCGCCGCGACTGCGGCGTGACCGGCCGCGCGAACGCGGCCGGTCACGCCCCAGCGCATCACTCCCCGACGCGACGAGCGACGGCCTCGGCGGTTCGCCATCCGAGCGCGCCGAGGTACGCCAGCACCGCGAGCGCCAGCGTCCCCAGGCACGCGAGTACGACGGCTCCGGGTCCGAGTCCGGTCGCACTCGCCACGGACCACGCGAACAGCGGGACGAGGAGGCTGGCGAGTCCGCCGACCCCCGCCGCCACGAACAGCCGCCGCTGCCACCGGCCGAACCGGACGCCGTAGCCCTCGCCCGGCGGGATGGCGAACCCGAGCGAAGACACCACGAACCCGCCGAGCGCGAGCAACCCGAAGAAGAGGGTTGCCAGCCCTTTCGCGAACCCGTCGCTTTCCGGCGGTGGCTCGGGGATGGTCTGTAACTGTGCGAGCGACACTGCGACCACGAGCAGGCCGAGGCCGGCGACCGGAAGCTGGAGGGAGCCGAGCGCGGACCGGAGGTTCATATCCGATGGCAGATGTATCGCGAGGATAAGCCTTGTGCCCTACAGCAGGTCGGCGTCGACGAGACGGTCGACCGCCTCGCCGATGCGCTCGGTGCTGTTGGCGTACGAGATGCGGGCGTATCCCGGCGCACCGAAGGCGCTGCCCGGAACGGTGGCGACGTGGGCCGATTCGAGAGCCGCCTCGCACCACTGCTGGTCGTCCTCGGTTACGGGCATCATCAGGTAGAAGGCACCGTCCGGCTCGGGCGCGTCGACGCCCTCCTCGCCGAGCCGGTCGAGCAGGAACTCGCGGCGCTCGCCGAACGCCTCGACCATCTCGTCGACGGCGGCCTCGGTGTGTTCGAGCGCTTCGACGCCCGCGCGCTGGACGAAGTTGGTCGCACACGACACCGAGTGGGAGTGAAGCTTTCCGGCCTCGGCGATCAGGTCTTCCGGGCCGGCGAGGTAGCCGAGCCGCCAGCCGGTCATCGAGTAGGCCTTCGAGAAGCCGTTTATCGTGACCGTGCGCTCGGCCATCCCGTCGAAGGTCCCGAGGCTCGTCGGCTCGCGGCCGTAGGTGATGCGCTGGTATATCTCGTCGCTGACGACCGTCACGTCGTGGTCGACCGCGAGGTCCCGGACGCCCTCGAGCGCGGCGTCGGAGTAGACCGCGCCCGTGGGGTTGCTCGGGGAGTTGACGACCAGCAGGTCGGTCTCGTCCGACACCGCGGCTGCGAGGTCGTCGAGTCCGGGTTCGAGCTGGAAGTCGTGGGGCGCGAGGTCGACCCGGTTCAGCTCGCCGCCCGCCAGCTTCGCCATCGCCTCGTAGGACACCCACGCGGGGTCGAGCAGGACCACCTCGTCGCCGTCGTCGACGAGCGTCTGGAACGTCTCGTACAGCGCCTGCTTCGCGCCGGGCGTGACGATCACCTCGTCGGCCCCGTAGTCGAGGCCGTCCCCTCGGAGCTTCTCGGCGATGGCCTCCCGGAGCTCTCGAATCCCGTTCGAGGACGTGTAGCCGGTGTGGCCAGCGTCCATGGCCTGCTGTCCGGCCTCGACCACGTTCTCGGGCGTGGGGAAGTCCGGTTCGCCCACGCTGAGGTCCACCACGTCCGCGCCGTCGGCTTCGAGTTCGGCGGCGAGGTTGCTGATGGCCAGCGTGGCGCTCGGTTCGACGCGTCGGATGCGTTCGGAAAAGTCCATGGTCAGAGTTCCTCCACCAGGTCGACGGCGGCTTCGACTGCTTCGGCTCCCTTGTCCTCGCGCTCGCGGGCTTCGGCTCCGGACATCCCCGGGCCGCTGACGCCGAACGTTACGGGCGTGTCCCGGTCGAGGCTCACGTCGGTCAGCCCCTGTGCGGTCGCGTCGGCGATGACCCTGTCGTGGTCGGTGTCGCCGGTGACGATGGTGCCGACGACGGCCACCGCATCGATGCTGTCGCGGCGCGCGAGTCGGTCGGCGGCCAGCGGCGCGTCGTACGCGCCGGGCACCCGCAGGGTCTCGACCACGTCGGCGTCGCGATCGCCGGCGGCTTCGCGGGCGCGGTCCTCCATCTGCTCGGTCACCCCGCGGTTGAACCGCGAGACGACGAGGCCGAGGGAAACCATGTCGGGGTCGATGGCGGGCCGAGTAAAAGAACTACCGTTCTCCGGAAAACTTGTGTAACCGGGGATACACTCCCGAGACGATGACTGCTGACGAGAGCCGCACGAACGCCCGACGCCGGGCGCGTGAGTCCGTGACCGGGCTCGGTCGCTCGGTGGGCACGCGGACCGCCGCCGCCCTACTCGCGGTGACGGTGCTGGCGCTGTCGCTCCGGCTGTTCGCGCTGGGTACTCGGGTGTTCCACTGGGACGAGGCCCGCGTGGGCTACTGGATACTCCGCTACGGCGAGACCGGCGTCTGGGAGTACCACGCCGTCATCCACGGCCCGTTCTTCTACCACGTCAACAACTACCTGTTCGGCCTGTTCGGCGCGAGCGACTTCCTCGCGCGCGTTCCCGTCGCGGTCGTGTCGGGGCTGCTCCCGCTGACCGCGTGGCTGTTCCGCGAGCGCCTCCGCCGGGTCGAGATGGTGGTTCTGGGACTGCTACTCGCGGCCAACCCGGTCGTGCTCTACTACTCGCGGTTCATGCGCAACGACGTGTTGCTCGCGGCGTTCATGCTGTTCGCGCTCGGCTTCTACGTCCGGTTGTTCGACACTCGCAAGCCCCGGTACCTCTACGCGGGGACGATCGCGCTCGCGCTGGCGTTCACCACCAAGGAGAACGTGCTGGTGTACGTGGTGACGTGGCTCGGCGCGGTCGTCCTGCTGGCCGACCACCGCCTCCAGTTGCTCGCCGGGGGCGACGACCGCCGCGCGCTCGTTCGGGAGTGGGTCGGGGACGCGTGGCGCTCGCTGTGGGACGACCGGTGGGCGCTCCACCTCCTACTCGGGGTCGTCACCTTCTTCGCGGTCATCGTGTTCTTCTACGCGCCGCGCGCGCAAGGGGTCCCCGGACCCGGCCTCTGGAAGGCGTTCTCGGACCCCGGTCTGTTCCCGGCCGTCATCGAGGACGCCACGATAGGGTCGTGGGAGGAAGCGATGGGCAAGTGGGGCGAGGGCAATCAGGGGTCGTACGTCGAGTCGTTCCTGCAACTCGGGTCGTTCCTGTGGGCGGGGGCGGCGGCGGTCGTCGTCCTCGCGCCCGTCGGCTTCCTCGCGGACAGATACGCCGACCGTCGCCCCCGCGACGTGGTGTCGTTCACCTTCTACTGGGGGTTCGTGACGGTGCTTGGCTACCCCGCCATCGTGGAGAACGACTTCCCGTGGGAGGTCGTCCACGCGGTGGTGCCGCTGGCAGTGCCCGCCGCAGTCGGGGTGGCGCTGCTCGTTCGGTGGGGCGCGGCGGCCGTGACCGATGGCGACGGCGTGAGCGCCGCGCTCGCGGCCCTGCTCGTGTTGCTGGTCGCCGGCCAGGTCGCGGCCACGGCGGTCAGCACGACCTACGCCCACCCGCAAGACCAGTACCTCGACGACGCCGGCCAGGAGGAGAACCTGCTCGTCCAGTACGGCCAACCCGCCGAGGGCATCCGGCCGACGCTCGAAACCGTCCAAGCCGCCAGCGAGGCCAACGACGGCATCGACGTGCTGTACTACGGGTCGGACTTCTACGTCGCCGACGAGAGCGACGCCGACGACTGGTCGGCCCCCGGCGGCTGGTACGACCGGCTCCCCATCCCGTGGTACACCGAACTCGCGGGCGCGGAGGTCGACAGCACCACCGACCTCGGCGTGGTCGGGTCCGACTCGCCGCCGGTCGTCGTCGCGCGCGCCGAGGACGCCGAGGCGGTCGGCCAGCGACTCGGCGATTATCGAGCGTTCGAGGAGGAACTCACCATCTACGGGAGCGAGACCGTGTTCTTCGTCGACGAGGAGTACGTCGACCGCGAGGCTGTCGCCGACGAGTAGGCATGGACGTGTACATCGATAGTCCGGGTTGAGAAATTTTATGCAGTCCTGTCCACAACGTCGGGGTAGATGAGCGACACACCAACGCTGGGCGTCGTCGGCGGCGGCCAGCTCGGCCGGATGCTGGCGGAGGCGGCCGCGCCGCTGGGCGTCGAACTGGTCGTCCTCGACCCGACGCCGGACTGTCCGGCCGCGCCGGTCGCCCGCGACCAAATCGTCGGCGACTTCGACGACGAGGCGGCGGTCCGCGACCTCGCCGAGCGCGCGGACTACCTCACGTTCGAAATCGAGCTGGCCGACCCCGACGTGCTGGCCCGCGTCGGCGAGCAGTTCGGCGTCCCGGTCCACCCCGACCCCGAGACGCTCCGGACCATCCAGGACAAACTGGTCCAGAAGCGCGCGCTCGCCGAGGCAGGCGTCCCCGTCCCCGAGTTTCGCGCCGTGGACGACCGCGCGGACCTGCTGGACGCCATCGAGTCTTTCGGCTTCCCCGTGATGTTGAAGGCCCGCGAGGGCGGTTACGACGGCCGGGGCAACGTCCCGGTTCGCGACGAGACCGACGTCGACGACGCGCTGGCCGAGATTTCGGCCGCGACCGACGGCGACGACGTCGGCGCGATGGCCGAGCAGTTCGTCGAGTTCGAGCGCGAGGTGTCGATAATCGGCGCGAAGGGCGAGGACGGGACCGCGACCTTCCCGCTCGGCGAGAACGTCCACCGCGAGGAGATACTGCGCGAGACGGTGGTGCCGGCCCGGACCGACGAGGCCACCGCCGAGCGCGCCCGCGAAGTGGCCCAAGACGTGCTCGACCTGCTCGACGGCCGGGGCGTGTACGGCATCGAGCTGTTCGAATCGCCCGATGGCGATATTCTGGTCAACGAGATCGCCCCTCGACCGCACAACTCCGGCCACTACACCATCGAGGGCGCGCTGACTTCCCAGTTCGAACAGCACGTCCGCGCGGTAACCGGGCGACCGCTCGGCGCGACCGACCTCCGGAGTCCGGTGGTCTCGGCCAACTTGCTCGGCGACGTCGAGGAGCGCCAGTCGGTCGAGATTTCGGGCGTCGAGGCGGTGCTGGGTCACGCCGGCGCGAGCTACCACTGGTACGGCAAGCGCGAGGTGTATCCCCTGCGGAAGATGGGCCACCTGACCGTGGTCGGCGACTGCGAGAGCGACGCCGAATCGACCGGGGACCTGCTTCGAGACGCACGCGACCTGCGCGACGAGGTGACCTTCCGATGAGCGAACTCCAGCGACTGATAGACGACCTGCGAGCCGAGGCGCAACGCGACAGGAGTCCGGAGGAGACGCCCGAGATCGGGCTCATCATGGGCAGCGACTCGGACCTCGACGTGATGGCGGGGTCCGAGGACGGCCGACCCGGCGCGTACGACGCGCTGACCGAACTCGGGTTCGCGGAGGTGACCGACTACGACGACCCGCCCGAGGCCCGGTACACCTTCGAGACGTACGTGGTGTCGGCCCACCGCACGCCCGACCTGATGTACGCCTACGCCGAAACCGCCGAGGCGCGCGGGCTGGACGTGATAATCGCGGGTGCCGGCGGCAAGTCCGCCGACCTGCCCAACATGACCGCCTCGCTGGCCTATCCGCTCCCGGTCGTCGGCGTGCCGGTCCAGGAGAAGTCGCTGCCCTCGGTCGTAGGGATGCCGACCGGCGCGCCACTCGTCGCGGTCGACGCGGCCAAGTCGTTCAACGCGGCCCTCTCGGCGGTCCAGATGCTCGCACGCGAACACGACGAGCTGCGCGACCGGCTGGTCGAGTACCACGACGACTTGCAGGAAGGCGTCGCCGACGTCTCCCGGCGGCTCCACGAGGAGGGGACGCCGGGATTCCGCGCCGACCGCGAGTAGCCGTTCGTCGCTGCGGACGGGGTTTCGTGGGGATGCAGTCGCGGTGCGCGGTGCTGTTGCGGTCGCGGTGCGCGGTGCTGTTGCGGTCGCGGTGCGGTAACTCATAGGCCTCGGCAGCCAGAAGTCGAGACCAGCCGTCTCAATGCATACTCGAACCCATGCGCCGAGAGCGTTCGTTCCCGGTTCAAACGCCCCGACCCCTCAGACGGCGTATCTCAGACCTTAGAACAGCCCCGAATCCTCCGCTGGCGGCACGTCCCCGAGCACACCGACGCTATCGATAGTGTTAGCTGCAAAGTAGACAGCCCCGTCGATGAGCACCGGGGGCGTCGTAAACAACACGTCGAACCCGTCGATGTGATAATACCAGCGCACATCACCGGTCTCACGGTCGAATGCAGCGATTGTGGGCCACGCGGTCTCCAGATCGAACGCCTCGGACTTGACCGGAGCGACGACGGTGTCCCGTCCGACACAGAGCCCCTCCTGGCATCCCTCGGCGTCGAGACGCCACTCCACAGTCCCGTCTTCGACGGAGAGCGCTGCGAGGCTCTCGCCGGTCAGCCAATACGCGGTTCCGTCCGCGAGTGCTACGCCGTGAGCCGCGCGGTCGTAGCCGTCGAGCCTCCGGAGACGCTCTCCGGTGTCGGCATCGTGGACGGTAAGTTCACCGTTGGCAGCAACGACGAGTCCTCTCGCCGTCGCTCTCGGACCGAGTGCGACGGCCTCGACACTCTGGCTCCACACTTGGCTTCCGTCCGCGATATCGAGGCGATACAGCTCCGATTCTGAGGCGACGTAAACGCCGTCTCCTTGGACCGCTGGAGCGTCAATTGGGTGCCCCGCCAGCGGAGTGGACCACTGCTGTTCTCCCGTCGTGGCGTCGAGCGCTGTGAGGGCAGTCTCCCGTCCGGACTCTTCAGGAATCAGCACGAGCGTCTCCGAAGAGACGGCAGTGATATCGGTGCGGGAAACGGTGCCGGATAGCGTCGCGGTCCATTCTCGGTCACCTGACTCACGGTCGAGAGCAACTACTTGGTCTCCATACGCGGCGACTAGTACCTCCCCGACGACGGCAGATGTATAGTGGCTTGCCTCCTCGATACTGACGCTCCAGCGCTCGGAGCCATTCGTCGCGTCGAGCCCGACGATTTTCGGGTCCGGGTTCGGATCGACGTTTCCGATGTAGACTTCACCGTCGGCCGCAACCGGTAGCCAACGCGTGAATGCGTCCGATGTCCAGGCGAGATTTCCGCGCGACGGAGCAGTTGCCCTTGTCGCCCCTGTGTTCCCGTCGTCGCGCATATACTGCGGCCACGACCCGGATGGGGTCGACGGGAGGGACCGACCACGGCTACCGAGACAACCGCTAAGACCAACACCGACACCAGCGATGCCCGCCGCCAGAAACGTTCTCCGTTTCACGCCTGCCGTGTCTTGTGCTGTCTCACCCTTTCGGGATGGGTCGCCGAACACGGTCTCGTCGTTCTTGGAGGGATTCACGTAGACGTTTTATCAAAAAACGATTGTAAGTGTGTCGGACATCCATTTCGGGATGTAGTATGTACGTATCGGTTGAACGGATTCTTGGGGCGTCGTTGCCAGTATTTCGTAGTGACTATGGGTCGTGAGCCTCGCCGAAATTCGCGCATATAGTAGACAACTCAATAAGATCGGCCGTTTCGAGCGCGAACTGAGTCAGTTCCTGTTCGCTGAATCGTCCGATACTACGCGTCGCAGGCCCGTTGAACTCACTATAGTCTCAACTCCCGCGGCGCAGATAGCGTCACGGAACCCTTCTCGTCTGAAAGGCGCTTAGGTAGTTGCCGCTCGAGTTACGGAGAAACCGTGACCGAACTCCAATGACGACCGCACTGCAACCGCGACCGCATCGCGACAGCAACCGCGACCGCATCGCGACAGCAAACGCGACCGTCCCTATCCCTGAGCCAGTGAAAGCCCCAATCGCGACCGCGACAACACTCGCCACGGCACCGAGGCCGGCGACCGCTGCGGTGGTTCGCGTCCCTCTCCATGAGCACGCGGCTGGCGGTTTCTCGCGGTTTGGTCGGGTTAACGTCAGCGAGCGAGAATTCCGAGGGCGTGGTTTCCCCGTCGCTACCCCCACCAGCCTCGATTTCGACTCGAAACAGTCCGTTTCTCGACGGGACCCGGCAGGGCGTCCAACGACGCGCGAGACGCCCGGATTCGTCCGAATCGCAAGAATCAACGCTTATAGGGGTGCGCTCACAATCGTCCGATGGTAGGAGACTACGGCATGAATCCATGGATAGCGATTGGCGCGCTGGCGCTGATGGGGCTGTTGATACCGCTCGGGATGATGACGGTATCCAGCCTCATTCGGCCGAGCGTGCCCGAGAAAGGGAAAACCGCCACCTACGAGAGCGGCGAGGTTCCGACCGGCGGGACCCGCATCCGATTCAACATCCAGTACTACATGGTCGCGCTGCTGTTCGTCGTCTTCGACATCGAGACCGTCCTCATCTTCCCCTGGACGGTCATCTACCGGGACGCGGTCTCGATGGAGGGCGTCGGGCTGGTCGGCGCACTGTTGCCGATGCTGGTGTTCGTCGCCATCCTCGTCGTCGGTCTCGGCTGGGCGTGGCGGCAGGGCGCTGTACAGTGGGTCCGTAACACTTCGAGGGCCGAACGGAGCGTGGAAAGATAATGAGCAACGAACCACGGGACGCGATTCACGGGAGCACAGACCCACAGACCAAGACCCGCGAGGCGCGGATGGGGAGTGGCGTGGACAATCGGTTCAACTCCAAGCTTCGGGAGGCGCTGGGGTCGACGCCGTTCATCCTCACGAAGTTCGACAAGTTCCTGAACTGGGCGCGCGGGTCGTCGATGTTCATGCTGCAGTTCGGTATCGCCTGCTGCAGCATCGAGATGATGCACACCTACGCGGTCAAGCACGACCTCGACCGATTCGGGTCGGGCGTCCCCCGCGCCTCGCCCCGGCAGGCCGACGTGATGATCGTGCCGGGCACCATCGTCTCGAAGTTCGCGCCCCGGATGAAGCGCGTGTACGACCAGATGCCCGAGCCGAAGTTCGTCGTGGGGATGGGCTCGTGTACCATCTCGGGCGGGCCGTTCCAGGAGGGGTACAACGTCATCAAGGGAGCCGAGGAGGTCATCCCGGTCGACATCCACGTCCCCGGCTGTCCGCCCCGCCCCGAGGCGCTGGTGTACGGCGTCGTCAAGCTCCAGGAGCGGGTCTCGAACGGCGAGACCTCCCCGGTGACTGTCAAGCCGTACGAACTCGAACAGTTCGGCGACCTCGACCGCGACGAGTTGGTGCAGAAGCTCGCGGACGAAATCGACGAGGACGACCTCGTCATGCGATACAACTGGGCTGATTCGCCATGAGTCTGGAAGAACGGACGACCGCCGTCGGGGTCACCGAGGAAGGCGTCGACTACGACGCCCTCGAGGAACTGCTCGGCGACCGCGTCATCGGGCGGGAGAGCCACCTCAACGCCGAAGGGTTCGTCGTTCGCCCCGACGAGGTGGCAGGCGCGCTCGAGCTCCTCCGCGAGGAGGCCGGGTTCGACCACCTCTCGCTGGTAACCGCACAGGACTACGCGGACCGCTACGAGAGCATCTACCACCTGACCAAGTACGACGACCGGACCCAGGAGGTCAGCGTGGTCGTCCCGACCGACGTCGAGAACCCGACCAGCGAGTCGGCCGCGTCGGTGTACAAGACGGCCGAGTGGCACGAGCGCGAGGCCTACGACCTCGTCGGCGTCGACTACGAGACCCATCCGGACCTCCGGCGCATCCTGCTGCCCGAGACGTGGCAGGGCCACCCGCTGAGTTCGGACTACAACCAGGACAAGCCCCAGATAGTCACGCTGAAAGAGCACGCCAACCCGCTTCAGGAGGACCACCACGACGCCGAGTCGGACACGATGTTCCTCAACATCGGGCCCCACCACCCGGCGACCCACGGCGTGCTCCACGTCAAGGCGGTCCTCGACGGCGAGGAGGTGGCCGACGTCGAACCCGACATCGGCTACCTCCACCGGTGCGAGGAGCAGATGTGCCAGCAGGGCACGTACCGCCACCAGATAATGCCGTACCCCGACCGGTGGGACTACGCGTCCGCCGGGATACTCAACGAGTGGGCGTACGCCCGCGTGGCCGAGGACCTCAACGACATCGAGGTGCCCGAGTACGCCCAGGTCATCCGGACGATGAGCGCGGAACTCTGTCGGATCGCCGCGCACATGCTGGCGCTGGGAACGTTCTGTCTGGACATCTACGGCGACTTCACCGCCATCTTCATGTACGCCATGCGCGACCGCGAGAAGGTCCAGAACATCCTCGAGGACCTGACGGGCCAGCGCATGATGTTCAACTACTTCCGGCTCGGCGGGGTCGTCTGGGACCTGCCCGAGCCCCGCGAGGAGTTCTTCGAGCAGATTCGGGACTTCATCGACGACCTGCCCGAGACGCTCGAGGAGTACCACGACCTCATCACGGGCAACGAGATATTCCAGACCCGCACCATCGACACCGGCGTCATCGATCCCGAGACGGCCAAGCAGTACGGCTGTACCGGCCCGGTCGCCCGCGCGTCGGGCGTCGACTACGACCTCCGGCGCGACGACCCGTACGGCTACTACGACGAGCTCGACTGGGACGTCGTCACCGAGGACGGGTGCGACAACTACGCGCGGCTGCTCGTCCGGATGCAGGAGGTCGAGGAGTCGGCGAAGATAATCGAGCAGTGCGTCGACCTGCTCGAGGATTGGCCCGAAGACGAGCGCACCATCCAGAGCAACGTGCCCCGGACGCTCAAGCCCGACCCCGACACGGAGGTCTACCGCGCCGTCGAGGGCGCGAAGGGGGAACTCGGCATCTACGTCCGGTCGGACGGGACGGACACGCCGGCCCGGTTCAAGATACGGAGCCCGTGTTTCAACAATCTCCACTCGCTGGAGGCGATGGCCGAGGGCGAATACGTCCCCGACCTCGTCGCCGCGCTGGGTAGCCTCGACGTCATCCTCGGGGAGGTGGACCGGTGATGTTCGCGCCGCTACAGGCCGAGCCGACCCTGCTCCCCGAGACCATCGGGCGAGTGCTGTTCGGTTCCGAGCTGGCGGTCTGGCAGGAGGTCGTGGCGGGGCTCATCGGCGCGTTCGTCGTCGCCAACATCATGCTTGCCAACGCCGGCGTGGCCGGACCGTGGGCCAAGCGGAAGATAACGGCGGCGTTCACCGACCGCATCGCCATCAACCGTCACGGACCTGCGGGACTGCTCATCATCCCCGCCGCCGCGATTCAGCTGATGGCGAAAGAGCTCATCATCCCGGACGGTGCCGACCGGCCGGCGTACGACATCGCGCCGATACTGCTCGCGTTCTCGGCGCTTCTGGGCTTTGCCGTCATCCCGATGGGGTCGATATTCGGCATCAACGTCCAGATGGCCGACCCCGAGACGGGCGTGGCGTTCGTCTTCGCAGCCGCGTCGATCGCCACCCTCGCGCTGACTATGGGCGGGTACGCGTCGAACAACAAGTACTCGATGATGGGCGGGCTGCGCGCCATCGCGCAGAACATCGCCTACGAGATTCCGCTCATCGTGACCGGGGCGTCGGTCGTGCTCTTCACGGGGACGCTCCAGACCAGCGAGGTCGTCGCCCAGCAGGCCGAACCGCTGCTGACGGTCGCGGGCGTGACGATTCCGTCGTGGTTCGCGTTCGTGAACCCCTTCGCGTTCGTGCTGTTCATGGTCGCGAACCTCGCGGAGGTCGGCCGCAACCCGTTCGACATTCCGGAAGCGCCGACGGAGATCGTCGCGGGGTACATGACCGAGTACTCCAGCATCTACTTCGTCCTGTTCTACATGGGCGAGTTCATCCACATCTTCCTCGGCGGGGCCATCGTCACGACGCTGTTCCTCGGGGGCCCGGCCGGACCGGTCCTGCCCGGGTTCGTCTGGTTCATCGTCAAGATATGGGCCGTGTTCCTGTTCACCCAGTGGGCCCGGTCGGCGATTCCCCGCCTTCGCATCGACCAGCTCATCGAGATCGGATGGAAGGGCATGCTCGTCCTTTCGTTCGTCAATCTCGTCCTGACGGCAGTCATCGTCGGGGTGACGTTCTAATGATCGGACTCCTCAAGTCAATGGCGACTACGATGAAACACGCACTGGACGGGTCCACGTTCACGGTTCAGTATCCCGACGTGGCACCCGAAGTGAGCCCGCGATTCCGGGGCGTACACAAGTTCAGCCAGGAGCGATGCATCTGGTGTCGCCAGTGCGAGAACGTCTGTCCGAACGACACGATACAGATCGTGCAGGACGACCAGCGCAACGGCGAGCAGTACAACCTCCACATCGGCCAGTGCATCTACTGCCGGCTGTGCGAGGAGGTCTGTCCCGTGGACGCCATCCTGCTGACCGAGAACTTCGAGTTCACGGCCGACACGAAGGACGAATTCGTATTCAACAAGGAACAGCTCAAGAACGTCCCGTGGTACAAGGACATGGACCCCCTCGAATCCCGCGAGCCCGACCGGGGCGCGTGGATCGGCGAGGGCGAAGGCGAGGTGGACTACCAGTAACTCCGTCTCGAAAGGTTGAAAGGACGATTACCAGAACTTCAAGGTGACTCAAATGGTGTACGAGATGATCGCGTTCGGGCTGTTCGCCGTCGTCACGATAGCGAGCAGTCTGGGCGTCGTCCTGGTGCAGGACGTGTGGCACTCCGCGTTGCTGCTGGGTGTCGCGTTGCTCTCCGTCGCGGTCCACTACGTGATGTTACAGGCGGAGTTCCTCGCGGCGATGCAGATACTCGTCTACGTCGGCGGGGTGCTCGTCCTCATCACGTTCGCCGTGATGCTCACGCGCCAGGCACAGACAGACGAAGAGGAGGTGAGTAGTGCATGAGTGGCGACGAGGAGGAACGGCCTCCGTCGAGTGACGTCGACGCCCGCGCCCGCAAGTGGCCCGGCATCGCAGCCGTCGCGCTGTTCGTCGTGCTCGCAGCGGTGTTCGTCGGCGCGCCGTTCGGCGACCCCGCACCCGGCTTCGAGGGCGACGCCGGAATCATGGCGAGCATCGGTTACTCGATGTTCAACATCGACGCGCCCAACGCCGTTCCCAGCGAGGGCTTTCTCGTGACGTTCATCCTCATCGCGGTGGTGCTCGACGCCGCGCTCGACGGCGCGGTGATGCTGGCCAGCCGCGAAGACGAGGGCGAACTCACGACGGCCCTGCGCTCGGAGGGCGAGCGGGTGCCGGCGACCGACGGCGGCCGGCCCGCGGAACCGACCCCGACTGACGACGAGGAGGTGGACGACTGATGGTTCCCATCGAGTACTACCTCCTGCTGTCGGCCGCCGTGTTCTGCATCGGCGTGTTCGGCATCCTGACCCGGCGCAACGCGTTGTTGTTCCTGATGAGCGTGGAACTGCTGTTGAACTCGGCGGCGGTCAATCTCGTCGCGTTCTCGCGGTTCCACGGCAACCTCACCGGGCAGACGTTCAGCCTGTTCGTGCTGGGGCTGGCGGCGGCCGAGGTCGCCATCGGAATCGGCATCGTGCTGGTGCTGTATCGCAACTTCGCGGACGTGGACGTGACCCGAGCGACAACGATGAGGTGGTAAAACGATGGCAGCACTCCCCTTCGAGTTGGCACCGGTCATCGCGGCCCTGCCGTTCGTATCGTTCCTGATCGCCCTGCTCGTCGGTGCGTTCGCCCCGCGACTGCTCCCGAAGGGCGGCGCGGTCCCGGGCATCCTCGCCACAGCGGGCTCGCTCGCGCTGTCGGTGTGGGCGTTCGTGGCCGTCCGCGGGTCGTCCGAGGGCCTCTACCACGACTCGATAACGTGGGTCGCCGGCTACGGCGACGCCGCGTTCGACCTGCACTTCGGCGTCTTGCTCGACCCGCTGTCGACGATGATGCTCATCATCGTCTCGCTGGTCGCGCTCCTGGTCCACGTGTTCAGCCTCGGCTACATGAACGACGAGGACGAGACCGGCCTGCCCCGCTACTACGCCGGTCTCGGGCTGTTCACCGCGAGCATGCTGTCGTTCGTCTTCGCGGACAACCTGCTGATGGCGTTCATGTTCTTCGAGCTGGTGGGCCTGTGTTCGTGGCTGCTCATCGGCTTCTGGTTCCGCGAGGAGGGCCCGCCGAGCGCGGCCAAGAAGGCGTTCCTCGTCACGCGGTTCGGGGACTACTTCTTCCTCGTCGGCGTGGTCGGCGTGTTCGCCACGTTCGGCACGTCGATGTTCGTCGGCAGCGAGTCGTTCCCCGTCCTGGCCGAGGAAGTGCTCGCGGGCGGGGCCGGAGCCGAGGTGACGACCTACCTCGGGCTCGACCCGCAGGCGTGGTTCGCGGTGCTCGGCCTGCTGATTCTGGGCGGCGCGGTCGGCAAGTCCGCCCAGTTCCCCCTGCACACGTGGCTGCCCGACGCCATGGAGGGTCCGACCCCCGTGTCGGCGCTCATCCACGCGGCGACGATGGTCGCGGCGGGCGTCTACCTCGTCGCGCGCATCTACGGGTTCTACGCCCTGCTGCCCCAGGTGCTGGCGCTCATCGCGTTCATCGGCGGCTTCACCGCGCTGTTTGCCGCCACCATGGGCGTCGTCAAGAAGGAGATAAAGCAGGTGCTGGCGTACTCGACCATCTCCCAGTACGGGTACATGATGCTCGGGCTGGGCGCTGGCGGCTACGTCGCGGCGACCTTCCACCTGATGACCCACGCGTTCTTCAAGGCACTACTCTTCCTCGGTGCCGGGTCGGTCATCATCGCGATGCACCACAACGAGAACATGTGGGACATGGGCGGGCTCAAGGACAAGATGCCCGTCACCTACTACGCGTTCCTCTCGGGGTCGCTCGCGCTGGCGGGCATCGTCCCGTTCTCGGGCTTCTGGTCGAAAGACGAGGTGCTGTACGAGGCGCTCGTCCACGGTCTCAACAGCCCGCTGTTGCTCGGCGCGTACGCGATGGGTCTGCTGGCGGTGTTCTTCACCGGGTTCTACACCTTCCGGATGGTGCTTCTGACCTTCCACGGCGAGCCCCGGAGCGACACCGCCCGCGACCCCCACGGCGTCAGGTGGAACGTCAAGCTCCCGCTGGCGGTGCTCGGAATCCTGGCGGCCGTCGCCGGCCTCGTCAACATGGTGCCGGTCCAGGAGCTCACGGGCGTCCACCTGGAGTTCCTCCACGACTGGCTCGACGCCGGGCCGGAGGCGCTGAGCGCCCACCACTACGGCGACCTGCTCCACGACTTCGCGGGCTACACCGCCGCCGAACTGAGCTCGCTCGCGGCGGGCGCGGTGTCGCTGGCGCTGGCGCTCATGGGCTCGGGCGTGGCGTGGATACTGTACACCGACCCCGAGCCCCAGGAGCACACCGACCGGCTCGGTGCGGTCAAGACGCTGTGGTTCAACAACTACTACCAGGACGAGTACCAGGTCTGGCTCGCCGAGGGCGTCACCCTGCCGCTGGCGCGGGCTGCCGACAAGTTCGACCAGGGCGTCATCGACGGGGTCGTTGACGGCGTCTCCAGCGTGAGCCTGTTCGGCGGGAGCCGGCTCAAGCGGATTCAGACGGGCGTGGTGTCGAACTACGCCTTCCTGCTGACGACCGGGCTGGTCGTGTTGCTCGTCGCGTTCGGCCTCATGGGAGGTTGGTTCTGAATGCTGATCGAAGCACTCATCGCGGCGACGTTGGTGAGCGCGTTCGCCGTCTTCCTCGCTCCCGACAAGGTGGCGGGCAAGCTCGCGTTCGCGCTCAGCCTGCTCCCGCTCGGCGGGAGCCTCTGGATGTACAGCACGTACGAGGCCAGCGGAAACGCGCTCCTGTCGGGGAGCGAACTGGCCTTCGAGGAGAGCTTCCAGTGGGTCGCGGCCGGCGACTACGCGCTGCAGTGGCACGTCGGCCTCGACGGCATCAGCATGCCGCTGGTGGCGCTGACCACGGTGCTCACGTCGCTGGCGCTGCTGGCGTCGTGGACGCCCATCGACGAGCGGGAGAGCCAGTTCTACGGGCTGATGCTGTTCCTCGAAGCGGGGCTGCTCGGCGTCTTCTCGGCGCTGGACTTCTTCCTGTGGTTCGTGTTCTGGGAGATGGTGCTCGTCCCGATGTACGTCCTCATCGGCGTCTGGGGCGGACCGCGCCGGAAGTACGCCGCCATCAAGATGTTCGTCTACACCAACGTCGCGAGCCTCGTGATGTTCCTCGGGTTCGTGGCGCTGGTGTTCGCGCTCGGCGACGTGAACACGTTCGACCTGCCGACGGTCGCCCAGGCGCTCCGGGCGGGCGAACTCGGTTCGCTCGGCCCGGTCGGCCCCGAATCGGTGAAGGTGGCGGCGTTCGCCGCCATGTTCCTCGGCTTCGCGGTGAAGGTGCCGGTGGTGCCGTTCCACACGTGGCTGCCCGACGCCCACGTCGAGGCCCCGACGCCGGTGTCGATCATGCTGGCGGGCGTCCTGCTGAAGATGGGGACGTACGCCCTGCTCCGGTTCAACTTCACGATGCTGCCGGGCGTCGCGGCCGACTACGCCACGCTCATCGCCGCCTTCGCGGTCGTGAGCGTCATCTACGGCGCGATGCTCGCGCTGGCCCAGTCGGACCTCAAACGCATCGTGGCGTACTCCTCGGTGTCGTCGATGGGGTACGTCATCCTCGGGCTGGTCGCGTACTCGCTGTACGGCCTCGGCGGCGCGACGTTCCAGATGGTCGCCCACGGCCTCATCTCGGGGCTGATGTTCATGGCGGTCGGCGTCATCTACAACACGACCCACACCCGGATGGTGTCGGACATGTCCGGGTTGGCCAGCAGGATGCCGTTCACCGTGACCGTGTTCGTCGCGGGCGCGTTCGGCTACATGGGCCTGCCGCTGATGGCCGGGTTCGCCGCCGAGCTGTTCATCTTCATCGGCGCGTTCGAGTCGACCGTGCTCGCGAGCGCGCCGCTGTTCACGGCGGCCGCGATGTTCGGCATCGTCATCGTGGCGGGCTACCTGCTGTTTGCGATGCAGCGCACGCTGTTCGGCCCGTTCGAGGTCGAGACCGACTACGACGTCGGCCCGGCGGCGTTCCACGACGTGGCACCTCTCGTAGTGTTGATACTGCTCGTGGTGCTGCTCGGCGTCGACCCGAACATCTTCTACGACATGATACAGGACGCAGTCCATCCGCTGGTCGAGTCCGCGGGAGGTGGTGTGTAGATGGCAGCAGTCGACCTTCCGCCGTGGATGGGGCTCGCGCCCGCGTTCGCGCTCGCGCTCGCGGCGCTCGTGCTGTTCCTCATCGATAGCGTCGACCCCGACTCCGACGACCCCGCGCTGCTGGCGGGCACGTCGGTCGTGGGCGCGCTGGCGGCCGCCGGCTTCGCGGCGTGGTACCTCGTGGCCGGCACCGGCGAGGAGCCCATCACGCTGTTCGGCGACGCGCTGGTCGTCGACACGATGAGCCTGTTCTTCGCGTTCCTGTTCGCCAGCGTGACCGCGCTGGTGAGCGTCGCCAGCTACGACTACATGGGCGACCACGACTACGTCGCCGAGTACTACGCGCTGGTGTTGCTGGCCGCGACGGGCATGACGGTGATGGCCGCCGCCAACAGCCTCGCGGTGGTGTTCGTCAGCCTCGAACTCGCCAGCCTGCCGTCGTACGCGCTGGTGGCCATCCTCAAGAAGAACCGGGGCAGCGTCGAGGCCGGGCTGAAGTACCTGCTGATCGGCGCGCTGTCGTCGGCCATCCTGGTGTACGGCATCAGTCTCGTCTACGGGGTCACCGGCTCGCTGCTGTTGCCCGACGTGGCGGCCGGCGTCGCCGACACCGAGCTGACCGGCGTGCTGGGCGTCGGCGTGCTGATGATACTGGGCGGGTTCGCGTTCAAGACCGCGAGCGTCCCGTTCCACTTCTGGGCACCCGAGGCCTACGAGGGCGCGCCCGCGCCCATCTCGGCGTTCCTCTCGTCGGCCTCGAAGGCCGCCGGGTTCGCCGTCGCCTTCCGAGTGTTGACGGTCGCGTTCCCGGTCGACTCGCTCGTGAGCGGCGCGGCGACGAGCGTCGACTGGGTGCTGGCGGCCCAGATACTCGCGGTCCTCACGATGACGGTCGGGAACTTCGCGGCCGCGACCCAGGACACGGTCAAGCGGATGCTCGCGTACTCCTCGATCGGTCACGCCGGCTACGCCCTCATCGGGCTGGCCGCGCTGACCGGCGGGAACGACCAGCTCGTGCTGGGCGCGAGCATGGCCCACCTGCTGGTGTACGGCTTCATGAACACCGGAGCCTTCCTGTTCGTCGCGCTGGCCGAACACTGGTCGGTCGGCCGCCGGTTCGAGGACTACAACGGGCTCGCGACCCGCGCGCCGTTCGCGTGCGCCGCGATGACCGTCTTCCTGTTCAGCCTCGCGGGCGTCCCGGTCGGCGGCGGCGCGCTCTCGAAGTGGTTCCTGTTCGCCGGAGCCGTGAGCGCGGGCGTCTGGTGGCTCGCGCTCGTCGGCGTGGTCAACAGCGCGCTGTCGCTGTACTACTACTCGCGGGTCGTCAAGGCGATGTGGATAGAAGAGCCCGACGGCGAGTTCGACATCGACTCCCGGCCGGTCGGCCTCTACGCCGCGCTCGCGACGGCCGCCATCGTGACGGTGTTGCTCATTCCGGGCTTCGGCCCGGTCTGGGAGTACGCCACCGGCGCGGCGGCCGCGCTCGTTGCCTGACCGCGAGAACTCGACTTTTCGCGGCGTCGCGGGTGGCTCGATTCGGAAACGTCGGCGTTACCGACGGTCGGTTCTGCGTCTCGATTCGACCGACCGCTCCACCCGGCGCGAGAACGACTTCTCCACGTCAGCGCGATAATGACTTCTCCACGTCGGCGCGCGCTGCGCGGTCCTCGTGACCGCGCCAACTCGTGCGAGGGATGAGGACCGCAGCAGAGCGAGGACCGCAATCGGCTGGGGAGGCGTGAGGCTCCTGCTGTGCGGTCGCGGTGCGGTGCAGTCGTGGATGCTGTGCGGTTGCGGGGCTGTGCGGTCACTCATCGGTTGAGGCAGAAGCTAGCTTCTCGTTACGACAAGTTGCGACGTGAGAGTGCCAAGGAAGCTAGCTACTGCCGAGGCGAGTGAGAACCGCACCGCAATCGAACGCCACAGCACCGCACGCCATAGCACTGCACGCCGAAGCACCGCACGCCACGACACGGCCCAGCACCCCGACCGTCCTCGAAGTGCGAGTCCGAGTGCCGAGGCAGACCGACGAACTCGCGCCCGGCTCCGGACGACCCACGGACCCCGAAATCGCCACCGAGAACCGGTTTCGAGCCATAGACGGTAGACTTTAGGCCGCGCAACCGGAAGCGCGGGATAGAATGGTTTCCCGGCTCGTACTGGGATGTGGAACCGTCGGCCAGAACCTCGTGGAGGCGATAGCCGACGGTCCCGAGGACCTGCTCGTCGTCGACGACGCCGAGAGCCGCATCGAGGCGCTCCGGGACGAGAAGGTGTCGGCGACCTGCGACGACCCGACCGACTCGGAGGTCGTGGCCGAGAGCGCCGAGAACCCCGACCTCGTCGTGGTCGCGGACGCCGATTCCGAGGTCAACCGAGCGGCTTCCGAACTCGCGGCCGAGCAGTTCCCCGAGGCGTACCTCGTCGCCTACGCCGGCGAGGAGCCGACCGCCGACCAGCGGTTCGCGCTCTCGGCGACCGCCGACCGGGTCGTCGACTCGACCGAGGCGGTCGCCCAGCAGGTGCTGACGGTCGCGCTCGGCGAGCACGCGGTCCGGACCGCGAACCTCCGGCGCACGCTCCGGGGCGTGGACGGGACGCTGGCGGTGTTCATGCACGACAACCCCGACCCGGACGCCATCGCCAGCGCCGTCGCGCTGTGTCGCGTCGCCGCGGAGACTGGCGTGGACGCCGAGGCGTGCTACTTCGGCGAGATATCCCATCAGGAGAATCGGGCGTTCGTCAACCTGCTCGATCTCGACCTCCGAAACTTCGAGTCGGCGTCGGAGTTCGACCTTTCGGAGTTCGGCGGTGTCGCACTGGTCGACCACTCTCGGCCGGGCGTCAACGACCAGCTCCCCGACGACACCCCGATAGACGTGGTGGTCGACCACCACCCGCCCAAGGAGCCGGTCGACGCCCGGTTCGTCGACCTCCGCAGCGACGTGGGCGCGACCTCGACCCTGCTGGCCGAGCACGTCCAGCGGCTCGGCATCGACCTCTCGGAGGCGGTGGCGACCGGCCTGTTGTACGGCGTCCGGGTCGACACCAAAGACTTCGCCCGCGAGGTCTCGACCGCCGACTTCGAGGCCGCCGCCTACCTGCTGCCCCGCGCCGACACCGCCGTCCTCGACCGGGTCGAGAGCCCGTCGGTCAGCGCCGACACCTTCGAGACGATGGCGCGGGCCATCCGAAACCGACGGCTCGACGGGACCGTGCTGGCCTCCTGCGTCGGCAAGCTCGCCGACCGGGACGCGCTGGCGCAGGCCGCCGACCAACTGCTCGCGATGGACGACGTCACCACGACCCTGGTGTACGGGTTCAAGGACGGGACGGTGTTCGTCTCGGCCCGGGCGCGCGCGACCGACGTCGACCTCGGCGAGACGATGCGGGCGGCGTTCGGCCAGATCGGGAGCGCGGGCGGCCACGCCGACATGGCGGGCGCACAGATTCCGCTCGGCCTGCTCGGCGAGGTCGAGGCCGAGGAGGAGGCGTCGCTGACCACGGTCGTCAGCGAGGTCATCACGGACCGCTTTTTCGAGACCATCCAGTCGACGCCCGACGCCGACTACGCCCCCGGCGGCGAGGCGAGCTTCGACGCGACGGTGCTCGAGCCCGAGAACTGATTCGGGGGAACGACGCCCGTCAGCTATTCCCGCGACGACGCCGTTGACGCCCCATGGGCGTCGAACAGTCGATGCGTACCGTCGACCGCGCGGTCGAGGAGAGTATCGGCAAGCGCCAGCAGTACAGGAACGACGACTCCGGCCGGTCCCAGCGACGGACCTACGAGAAGTCCCTCGAAGCCGTCGACGACCTCGCGGGCGAGGCTGCGGCCCAGCGACTCGCCTCGTGGATTGCCGAGACGATTCGGGAGAAAGAGAAGCTCCCGCCGAGCAGGCGAGTCCGGAAGAAAGGCGCGGAGATATGCCGGGACGCCGGGTATTCGGTGTCGACCAACGACTGGCTCGGGTCGTAGGCCGGATTTTCCGTCCTCGCTGACCCGTCTCAGTTCAGCGCGTCGACCTCGTCGGCGAGGTCCTCCGGAGCGTCGACCGGCCCGTTGACGAACAGGCCGTGCCCGATGACCGCGACCGCGACCAGCCCCGAAGCCGTGACCGCGGTCGGGAGCCCGACCGACGTGAGCAGGCCGACGCCAGCGCCGAGACTCATGGTGACGAGGATTGCGCCGAGGACGAGGTCGTAGTACTGGACCGTGTACTCCACGCCGGGAGGACGGCCCGCCGCGACAAGAGTCTTGGGAGCGTTCGGGCGGCCGTCCGCTCGACGTGCCGGCTCAGGCGACGTTGACGGTCTCCTGATACGACCCGTACTCGGCCTCGAACACCTGCATTATCTCGCCCATCGTGGCGTAGACTTTCACCGCGTCGACGATGGCGGGCATCACGTTCCCGTCGCTCTCGATGGCGTCACGGAGGTCGTCGAGCGCGTCTTCGACTGCCGCGTCGTCGCGCTCGTCTTTGACCGATTGGAGCCGGTCGAGCTGGCGCTGTTGGACCTCCTCGTCGACCGTGAGGATGTCGGGCTGGGTGTCCTCCTCGATTTCGTACTCGTTGACGCCCACGACGGTCTCCTCGCCGCGCTCGACTCGCTCCTGGTACTCGTAGGAGGCGTCCTGAATCTCGCGGTGGAAGTAGCCCTGTTCGATGCCCGCCAGCACGCCGTCCCGGACCGAGCCGTCGCCCATCTCCTTTATCTCCTCGATGTAGGCCATCGCCTTCTCCTCGACCTCGTCGGTCAGACTCTCGACCGCGAACGAGCCCCCGAGCGGGTCCGCGATGTCGGCCGCGCCCGACTCCTCGGCGATTATCTGCTGGGTCCGGAGCGCGACCCGCACCGCCTCCTCGCTCGGGAGCGCGAGCGCCTCGTCGAAGCTGTTGGTGTGGAGGCTCTGGGTGCCGCCCAGCACGCCCGCGAGCGCCTGAATCGTGACCCGGACCACGTTGTTGAGCGGCTGTTGGGCGGTCAGACTCTGGCCGGCGGTCTGGGTGTGGAACTTGAGTTGCTTGCTCGCCTCGGCCTCGGCGTCGTACCACTCGTCCATCACGGTCGCGTAGATGCGCCGGGCCGCGCGGAACTTCGCGACCTCCTCGAAGATGGCGTTGTGGGAGTTGAAGAAAAAGGAGAGCTGTGGCGCGAACTCGTCGATTTCCATGCCGCTGTCCAGACAGTCCTCGACGTACGCGAAGCCGTCGGCCAGCGTGAAGGCCAGCTCCTGGACCGCGGTCGAGCCGGCCTCCCGGATGTGATAGCCCGAGATGGAGACGGGCTTTATCTTGGGGGTCTCGTCGACCGCGAACTCGATGGTGTCGGTCACGATGTCGAGGCTGGGCTCCGGGGGCACCACCCACTCCTTCTGGGCGATGAACTCCTTGAGCATGTCGTTTTGCATGGTGCCCCGGAGCTGTTCGCGGGGGACGCCCTGCTGGTCGGCCAGCGCGACGTACATCGCGTAGATGACCGGCGCGGAGGGGTTGATGGTAAAGGAGGTCGAGACCTCGCCGAGGTCGATGCCGTCGAACAGTATCTCCATGTCCCGGAGGGTGTCGACCGCCACGCCCTCCTTGCCCACCTCGCCGTCCGAGAGCGGGTCGTCGGAGTCTTTGCCCATCAGGCTGGGCATGTCGAACGCGGTCGAGAGGCCGGTCTGGCCGTTCTCGATGAGGTAGTGGAACCGCTCGTTGGTCTCCTCGGCGGTGCCGAAGCCGGCGAACTGGCGCATGGTCCACGTCCGGCCGCGGTACATCGTGGGGTAGACGCCCCGAGTGTACGGCTCCTCGCCGGGGAACCCCAGGTCTTCCTCGTAATCGATGTCGGCGACATCCTCGGGCGTGTACAGCCGGTCGACTTCGAGGTTCGAGACCGTGGCGAACCGGTCCTGTCGTTCGCCGTAGGCGTCGAGTACGGGACCGAGGGTCTCGTCCTCCCACTCGTCTTTGCCCTCGCGTATCTCCGCGAGGTCGTCCTCGTCGTACATGGTCGTACATTCGCCGGACAGTCCATTAAGGATTCGGTGGCGTTCAGTAGTGGCCCATGACGCCCTCGCGGCGCGCCCACCGCTGGCAGTAGCCGAAGACCACGTAGCCCAGCGCGAGGTAGCCCACCCCGGTCACCACCAGCACGCCGAGTTCGTCAGTCGGCAACGCCCACAGCCGGACGCCGTCCCGCATCGCGGTCTGGAGCAACTGGCTGCCCTGCGCGAGCGGGAGCCACTTCAACAGCGGGTACTGGCCCACGGGCGCGGCGATGAGCCCGACGAACGCGAACTGCATGACCTGAAAGACGTTCTCGATGCGCTTGAACCGGATGGCGAGACCGCCGAGCGCGAACCCGACGCCGAGGGCCGGCGCGAGCGCGAGCACGCTGAGCGGGAGGACCGTCAGCGGGTCGAGCGCCAGCCACCGCCCCGACACCGCCATCATGAACGCGAGCGTGATAGCTCCCCAGAGGAAGGAAACGAGCACGTTCACGACGGTCTTGGCGAACATGACCCGCCCGAACCCGTACGGCGACATGAACAGCTGTTCGAGCGTTCCCCACTGAGACTCGCGGGTGACGTTCCACGACAGCCCCGAGAATCCCGAGAGCGCGAGCGTCCACAGCAGGAAGCCCACGATGATGCCCTCGATGGTGTCGGAGATGGCCGCGGGGGCGATTGCGCGCCCGCCGTAGAACACCGCGAGGAACAACAGCAGGAACTGCGCGATGTCCGTCAGGAAGTTCACGGGGTACCGGACCATCAGCAACACGCGCTTGCGCAGCGACGCGAGGAAGAACTTGAGGTACCCCACGGGGCCGGCCTCGACTCCCGTCGACCGCGTCGGCGCGCTCACGCGCCGTCACCTCCCGGACCGGTACCGGTGACGTCGAGGAAGACGTCTTCGAGGTCGGGTTCGAGCCCGTCCACGTCGAGCAGTCGATGGTCGGCCTCCCGGAGGACGTCGAGGACGCCGTACAGGGTGTCGTCCTCGCCGAGCGTGACGTCGAAGCGCGTGCGGTCCTCCAGCGACTCCCAGTTCTCGACGCGGAATCGACCGTCGAGGCGGTCCCGGACCTCGCTCGTCACGTCGCCCGCCACGACGAGTTGGTAGGCCTGCGTCTCGAAGACGCCGACGAGGTCCTCGACGGCGTCGTCGGCGATGACCCGTCCGTCCGAGAGGATGACGACGCGGTCACAGATTTCTTCGAGGACCTCCATGTCGTGGCTCGAGAGGACGACCGTGATCTCTTCCTCGTCGGCGAGCCGGGCGAGTTCGCGCCGGAGTTCCAGCGAGGCCTCGACGTCGAGGCCGAGCGTGGGCTCGTCGAGGAACACGACGTCGGTGCCGCGCGCGAGCGTCGCGGCCAGCGAGACCTTCTGTTTCTGTCCGCGCGAGAGCTCGTTGACGGGGTCGTCGGCCTTGTCCGCGAGCCCGAACTGTTCGAGCAGGCGGTCGTGGCGGTCCCGCGTCGACTCGGCGTGTTGCCCGCCCAGCGCCGCGAAAAACTCCAGGTTCTCCCGGACGGTGAGCCGCCAGTAGACGTTGCGCGCGCCCTCCAGCATCGCCCCGACGTGCTGGTAGGCTCGGCCCGGGTCGGCGTGCACGTCGACGCCGGCGACTCGGACGCTCCCGCTCGACGGGACGACCAGCCCGAGTATCGACTTGATGGTGGTGGTCTTGCCCGCGCCGTTGGGGCCGAGCAGCCCCACCACCGACCCGCGCTCGACCTCGAAGCTGACGCCGTCGACCGCCCGAACCGCGTCGTCGCCGCTCCCGTACGTCTTTCGGAGGTCTCGGACGCTCAGAACGGGGTCGTCCGGGCCCGTGGCGGTGTCCTCGCCCGAGCGATTAGCGTCGGTCGGCTTCCGTGCGGAGTCGTCTTCGGGTGCGGACGAGGCGTCGACGGCCTCGCCCTCCGTCGCATTCATGAGAGTATCCAGACAGGTGGGAGACAAAAGTGTTCCCAGAACGCCAGTTCAGCAATCGAGCTGACAATAAAGCGTTTTCAACCGGGCGGGTCTCTCGGGCACTATGGACGACGACGGCGAACTCCACCCCGCCGAGGCGTTCGGGATTCTCGGCGACGAGACGCGGGTCGCCATCCTCGAAACGCTCGCGGCGGCCGACCAGGGCGAGGAGGAGGGCCTCGCGTTCTCGGAGCTGCGCGAGCGCGTCGGTGTCCGGGACGCCGGGCAGTTCAACTACCACCTCGACAAGCTCCGCGACCAGTTCGTCGTCAAGCGCGACGGCCGCTACCACCCGCGGTTCGCCGCGCTCCGTGCGGTCGGTGCGATACGGTCCGGCACGTACACGGGCGCGTCGACGAGCGAGACGGCCGACTTCGACGCGACCTGCCCCGAGTGTGAGTCGTCGCTCTCGGCCGCGTACGACCACGGCCGCACTCGGATGGAGTGTCCCGAACACGGCGAGATATTCGGCACCGGGATACCCCCGCGAGCCGCCGCCGACCGGTCGGTCGCGGAGATCGTCAAGCTCGCCGACGCACAAGCCCAGCGCGAGGTCGAGCGGGCGGTCGACGGGACGTGTTTCGTCTGCTGGGGTCGAGTCACGCCGGAGGTCCCGGTCCAAAACGACGCCGACGGGAGAACGTACGCGAGGCTGAACTGCCGGAGCTGCTGGCTCTCGATGCTGCTCCCGGTGGGTGCCACGGCGCTGCGCCACCCCGCGATGGTGTCGTTCTACCACGACCACGGGGTCGACGTTCGCCGGCGGTCGTACCTCTGGTTCGATTTCGTGCGCGACCCCGAGCGGACTGTCGTCGTCTCCCGCGAGCCGGTCCGGATACGCGTGCGGACCGAGTTCGACGGGGACGCGCTTTCGCTGACGCTCGACGGCGACCTCGACGTCGCTTCGGTCGAGGAGCCGTGACTACTGCAATCGCTTGGTGGTCTCGACCAGCGGGTGGCGGGCGTAGTCGACCACGTCGATGTCGTCGAGCGTTTCGAGCCCCTCCTTCTCGGCGGTTTCGGCCATCCCGAGGTCGACGTCTTCGTCGACGAGGATGACGTAGGCGTCCATCCGGTCGAGGTCGACCCGGTCGGCCGCCATCACGCGGTGGTGGCCGTCGGCCAGCAGGAGGTCCTCGTCCCCGCCGTTGGGCGCGCAGTCGATGACCACGAGCGGTTCCGCCAGCCCGCGTTCGAGTTCGTAGGTCCGGCCTTCGAGTTCGTCTGCGTACACCTTCCCCTGGGTCGGCGTGAGCGCGTCCAGGGGCACCTCGCGGCGGGTCTGCTCGACTTCGGTGTCGTGGATGGACTCGAGCGTCCGCATGAGTTTGCCCACCTTCTCGGGGGTCGCGCGCTCTATCTGCGAGCGGATGACGTCCGTGTTCGAGATGATGCCCACGAGGTTGCCCGCGTCGTCGACGACCGGGAGCTTCTGGATGCCCGACCGCAGGATGACCCGCGCGGCCTCGTCGACCTTCATGTCGGGGTGGGCCACGATGAGGTCCTGGGACATCACCTTGAAGATGGGTTCGTCGGGGTCTTCGAGCAGGATGTCGCGGGCGGTGACGAATCCTTCGACCCGCCGCCCGTCACACACCGGGTAGCCGTTGTGGTCGTCGCTCTCGGAGATGCGACGCGCCACGGTCTCGACCGTTGCGTCGGGCGAGACCGTCGCCACGTCCCGCGTCATGTAGTCGCTGACCTTGGCCGTTCCGCTGGCCACGCCGCCGCCGTCCGGTGCCGCAACGTCCATGCACGCACGGACGCACGCCGCCGGCAAAAGGTTTCCCGCTCGCCCGTCGAGCCAGTCGCCCACGGCCGTTCGGACGCCGACCCGGTCGGCGCGGGCGAATATTTACCCGCTCCGCAACGTACTTCCTTAAAGTTCGTGAATGACAGCACATGGAGAAACCGCTACTGGTGACGGATTTCCTGGACCGAGCCCGCAACCACTACGGCGACCAGGAGGCCGTCGTGGCGACGACCGGCGACCGATTCACCTACGAGGAGTTCGGCGAGCGGGTCGACCGGCTCTCGGCGGCGCTGGCCGACCGCGGCATCGAGAAGGGCGACCGAGTGGCGGTGCTGGACCCGAACACCCACTACCACCTCGAATCCGCCCACGGAATCATGCAACTCGGGGCGATACACACCCCGCTGAACTACCGGTTGACCGCCGACGACTACGAGTACATCCTGAACGACGCGGGCGTCGACGCCGTCGTCGCCGACTACGCCTACGCCGACAAAATCGAACCCGTCCGCGACGACGTCCCCACCGATATCTTCGTCACAACCGACGCCGACCGCACCGACGGCGACTGGGAGGACTTCGACGAGGTCCTCGCGGACGCGGACCCCGAATCGTACGAGCGCCCGGAGATGGCCGAAGACGAGGTCATCACCATCAATTACACCTCCGGCACCACCGGCGACCCCAAGGGCGTGATGCGGACCCACCGGACCGAGACCCTCCACGCGTATATCCTCTCGGTCCATCACGAACTGTACGACGACGACGTCTACCTCTGGACGCTGCCGATGTTCCACGTCAACGGCTGGGGTCACATCTACGCGGTGACCGGGATGGGCGCGAAACACGTCTGCACCAGGGGCGTCGACGCCGCGGGCGTCGTCGAGACCATCCGGACCGAGGACGTGTCGTTCCTGTGTGGCGCGCCGACCGTCCTCAACATGCTCGCCGACTACTACGAGGACAACGACCAGCCCGCGATGAGCGGCGACAACGACGTGCGGGTCACGACCGCCGGGGCGGCCCCGCCCGAGGCCACCATCCGCACCGTCGAAGACGAGTTCGGCTGGTACCTCAAGCACCTCTACGGGCTGACCGAGACCGGGCCGCTCGTCACCATCTCGGACGCCCGCCGCCTGATGGGCGAAGACGACGGCCGGTTCAAGGTGAAAAAGCGCCAGGGGATGGGCGTCCTCGGCACGCAGGTCGACGTCGTCGACGAGGACGGCGAGTCGGTCCCCCGCGACGACGCGACCGTCGGCGAGATCGTGGTCCGGGGCAATCAGGTGATGGACGGCTACTGGAACAGGCCCGAGGCGACGGAGACGGCGTTCAACGAGAAGCGCGAGGGGTGGTTCCACACCGGCGACCTGGCGATCGTCGACGAGCACGGTATGGTGTCGATACAGGACCGCAAGAAAGACATCATCATCTCGGGCGGCGAGAACATCTCCAGCATCGAGCTCGAAGACACCCTCTTCGAGCACGACCAGGTCGACGAGGTCGCGGTCATCCCCGCGCCCAGCGAGCAGTGGGGCGAGACGCCAAAGGCGTTCGTGGTCCCGGCGTCGAGCGACCCCGACGAGCCCGGCGTGACCGAACGGGAGATACGGGAGTTCACCGAGGAACGGGTCGCCTCCTACAAGGCGGTCCACCGGGTCGAGTTCGTCTCGGAACTCCCCCAGACCGCCACGGGGAAGATACAGAAGTACGAACTCCGCGAGCGCGAGTGGGGCGACGAAGACCGGATGGTCGGTGAAGGGTAGTCAGCCGTCCTCGACCGCGGCGTCGTCGAGCCGCGAGGCGTACGCCACCAGCACGAGCGGGACGCCCAGCGCGAGGCCGACCGTGACGACGCCGTACGCCGCGAGTCCGAGCGGCGTCGGCCGGAGTTCGACCACGCCCAGCAGTGCGACCGACGTGAGGTCGTCGGGACCGAACGCGCCCAGCACTGCACCGAGGACGCCCGTGATTGCGACCACGACGCCGTAGAGGACGAACACGAACGACCGACCGCGGAACGTCCGGGACACGGTCGGGAGTCGGGTCGGCGGAACGATTAGCCTTTTCATCCACGGCCCCTACGGCCGTGCATGTCGGACAAGGAACTCCTCGCGCTGGTTCTGGGCGGCATCGTCGTGTTGATGTTCGCGATGGGCATCGTCCTCGTGGTGACCTGACCGCGGCCGCCGACGCGACGCCGCCGTCGGGGAGTCGTGTCGCTGTGGCCGCGAGCCGCGGCCGGTTCGTACCGCCCGGCAGAAGAATCGAAGACCCGGTCCGCGTTACTCGTCGGCGTCCCGACCGTCGGCCGCGACGCCTCCGTCCTCGTCGATGGTCTCGCCGCCGTCGGTTGCGACCTCCTCGTCGCCGCCGTCGGTGAGGGCGGTCTCGCGCTTGCGCTCGAACCACGCCCACTCGTTGGTCTTGAGCCCGTCGTCTTCGAGGTTCCACGGGTCGCCGCTCTCGACGCGCCGGCCCTCCAGCCACGAGGTGACGAGGTTGTACACGAAGATGAGCTGACCGAAGCCCATGATGAACGCGCCGGCGGTCGCGACCAGATGCATGTCGGCGAACTGCGGGAGGTAGGTGGCGTACCGCCGGGGCATCCCACCGTAGCCCAGCACCAGCATCGCGAGGAAGGTCACGTTCGACCCGATCATGCTGAGCCAGAAGTGCCACTTGGCCAGCGTCCGCTGGTACATCCGGCCGGTGTACAGCGGGAACCAGTAGTAGATGCCCGCGAACCCTGCCATGGCGATGGCTCCCATCACGACGAAGTGGAAGTGCCCGACCACGTAGTAGGTGTCGTGGAGCACGAGGTCGATGGGAATCGAGGCGAGGAAGATGCCGGTGACGCCGCCGATGATGAAGTTCTGGACGAAGCCGATGCAACACAGCATCGGCGCGGTCATCCGGAGCCGACCGTTCCACATGGTGGTAATCCAGTTGAACGTCTTGACCGCCGAGGGCACCGCGATGGCCAGTGACACCGCCATGAACGACGCCCGGATGCGCGGGTCCATGCCGGTCGTGAACATGTGGTGGGCCCAGACGCCGAAGCTCAGCACGCCGATGGCCAGCGTCGAGTAGACGACGAACTTGAACCCGAACAGCTTCCGGCCCGCGAACCGGGGCAAAATCAGGCTCACCAGCCCCATCGGCGGGAGAACGAGGATGTACACTTCGGGGTGGCCGAAGAACCAGAACAGGTGCTGCCAGAGCATCGCGCCGCCGCCCTCGACCGCGAAGAACGTCGTGGCGAAGTTGCGGTCGAGCAACAGCATGACGAGCGCGCTCCCCAGCAGCGGGAACGAGAACAGGATGAGCCCCGACTGGGTGACCATGGTCCACGAGAAGATGTCGAGGTTCGCCCAGTCGACGTCCTCGCCGCGCTCGGTGAAGATGGTCGCGATGAAGTTGATCGCGCCCATCGTCGCGGAGATGCCCGAGAGGTGGAGTCCGAGCAACATCAGGTCGACGCCCGGATTGAGCTGTTCGACCGACAGCGGCGGGTACATCGTCCACGCGGTCTGTGCCGGCTCGACGCTCCCGCCCGTAATCGTCGCCAGCGGGAAGCCCGCCCAGATGAGGAGCGCGGCGGGCGGGAGCAGCCAGAACGCGATGGCGTTGATGCGCGGGAACGCCATGTCGTCGGCCCCGATGAGCAGCGGGACGAGGTAGTTCCCGAACGCCGCGATGATGGGCGTCCCGAACAAAAACAGCATCGTGATGCCGTGGGTCGTCAGCAGCGAGTTGTAGAAGTTCGCGCCGATGACGGTCGATTCGGGGACGGCCAGTTCCGCGCGCATCAGCAACACCGCGATACCGCCGAACGCGAACGCGACGATACCGTAGAGCCCGTACAACAGGCCGATGTCCTTGTGGTCGACCGTCGTCAACCAGCGCACGATGCCGCCCGGTTTCTCGTCGTGGACGGCACGGTCGGCCCCTTCGCCGGCGTATCCGCTCGCGCCGCCGGCGACGGGACTGTACGACCGCCAGTCCTCGAAACGTGAGAGGAACGTTGCGACCGCGACCAGCAACACCCCCATCACGATTGTAAGTACTATCTGCCCGGCTTCTACCATACGCCGTGGTCAGGACTACAGGGTAAAGAAAGGTTAGGTTACGCCCCGCGTCGTCCAGCGGTTCTCCTGCGGGGGAGTCACACGCGACCCCGCTACCGGTCGGACCCCCGTAGCTCGACCGATTCGGGCGCGAGCGCGGCGATGGCACCCGCGTACGGACCGATTACGGGGATTCCCGCGGGTCGAGAAGCGTCGCATCGACCGCTCCGGCGTCGGACGGCTCACTCCTCGCCGGACTCGATGGCGCGCGCGGAGATGTAGGTCAGGTACGCAAGCAGGACGAACGGGACGACCAGCAGCGCGAACCCGATGACCGATTCGAGGCCCGAGATGCCCCACGGCGAGACGACTGCGAACAGCGCCACGAAGAAGCCGATGATGGTCAGCGGGACGATGTTGACCGTGAGGTCCAGCCACGTGTCCTTGTCGAAGATGGGGGTCGCCATGACCCACGGTTGCCCCGCCGGTGCCAAATAGGTTGCCGATTCGCGTTCGCCGCCGACGCGGGTTCCGGCGGGAGCGTCGCGGTCGCGCGGGTCGTGGGCCGCTACTGGACCTGCGAGGGGGACCACAACGAGCCGAATACCCCGCCCACCAGCACCACGACGCCGCCGGCGAGGATGGCGAGGCCGCGCAGCCGGACCGACCCGCCGGTGGTCAGCGTCACGGCACCGCCGACGGCCAGACAGAGCGCCGACGCCGCCACCAGCCCCTTCCACGGGTCGGCGACGTAGCCCGACTCCCGGAGGATGCCCACGACGCTGCCGACGAACAGCAGCAGGCCGCCGACCGCGACCGGAAAGAGGGGCCAGACGATGCCGACCTCGAAGATGGCGAGGCCGAAGGCCACGAACAGGGGCCACGGGCTCGCCTTGCGGTATTCGTCGCTCAGCCCGGGTTGCTCTTCCATGCCCGCCACTCGGGGTGGCGGCGACTAAAGGCCACCGCTCCGCGTCTTCGCCGCGGGACCGATGGCCGCAGTCGCCGGGATGGCGGTCGCCCGGCTCACTCCCCGGCAACCCGAACGTGCGCGCCCGCCGTCACGCCAGCGAGCGGGGACACGTCCTCGATTTCGGCCACGACCGCGACGCCCGAGGCGGCTCGGGGCTCGTCGCCCACGCTGGCGGGCGTCGGCCCCCAGAACAGACAAAGCGCGTTTCCGGGCGGCCAGTAGGCTATCGCCCCGACCGGCACCGCCTCGCGCGTGTTCTCGGGTGACGCGTCCACCGGGACGTCGAAGTAGAGTTCGTCGCCCCACTTCGCGGCCTCGCCCGCGACGGGGAGCGCGTCCGCGAGTGCGGCCCGCGTCTCGGGGTTCTCCTCGACCCACGAGGCAGTCAGTTCCCGGCCCGCGACCGTGACGGCGAGGTCGCTCACGTCGCCTCCCGGTCGGCGGCGTCGGTTCGATTCGAACTGCGCGCGCTTGGTTCGAGCGTCACATCATCGCGTTCCTGAACCGGCGACAAAAGCGTTGGTGACGTGGCAAGCTGGCGCGAATCGTCGCTTCCCCCTTACACCGAGAAGTCGGCCCGCGCCTCGGCGTCGATGCCGGCGTTCAGCGTAGCGACCACCGCGTACTCGCCCGGTTCGGGGTCGTCCCACGACTCCGAGAAGGTCCGGCTGTCGCCGGCGTCGACGGTCTCGGTCCGGAGCGCCTGGGTGAACAGCTGGCCATCGCTGGCCCGCCATCTCTCGTCGTCGCCGTCCACCACCGCGAAGTCGGCCGACAGGCCGCTCCGGAAGGTTATCTCCTCGGGGGCGTCGCCCACGTTCTCGACGGTGTACTCGAAGACCACCCGGTCGTCGTCCGGCGCGGCCGTGACGGAGCTTTCGAGCGTCATGGTTCGTATTCCGGCACACCGCGTTGAAAACTTTTCCACGGCGGCGAACCGACCTCGTGTCGCCGGTCGGTCGCGACGGCTGCTAACTTTATGTCGCGTCGCGCGCAACCTCCGGGCGTGACCGTCTTCGAGGACCGAACCCGCCGGTGTCAGAGTCGACTCGCCGACGCGGGTGCCGACGCGGCCGTCCTGTTCCCGAGTACCAACCTGTTCTACGCCTCGGGGTTCCGCGAGGAACCGGGCGAGCGCCACCTGTTCCTGTTCGTCCCGAGCGACGGCGACCCCGTGTTCGTCGCCCCCCAGATGTACGACGAACAGATAGGAGACGCCTCGTGGGTCGCGGACCGTCGGCTGTGGGACGACGGCGAGGACCCCATGGCCCTCGTCGGCGCGGTCGCCGACGAACTGGACCTGCGCGGGGGCCGCCTGCTCGTCGACGACCGGATGTGGGCGCTGTTCACTCAAGACCTCCGCGAGACGCTCCCGGACGCGACCTTCGGACTCGCCAGCGAGGTGTTCGACGACCTCCGGGTCCGGAAGGACGAGGCCGAACTCGCCGCGCTCCGGGCGGCCGGCGCGGTCGCCGACGAGGCCAGCGTCGCGGTTCGGGAGTTGGGCGAGGACGCGATCGGGATGACCGAGACGGAACTCGCCGGCGAGATAGAGCGCCTGCTCGCCGAACGCGGGGGCGGCGACCTCTCGTTCGGCACGGTGGTCGGCTCGGGCCCCAACGGCGCGAAGCCCCACTACCGCCACGGGGACCGGGAAATCGAGCGCGGCGACCCCGTGGTGTTGGACTTCGGCGCGTACGTCGACGACTATCCGGGCGACCAGACTCGGACGGTCGTGTTCGCGGGCGACCCCCCCGAAGAGTTCGAGCGGGTCCACGAGGTCGTCCGCGAGGCCCAGCAGGCCGGCGTCGAGGCGGCCGAACCCGGCGTCCCGGCCGAGGCGGTCGACCGCGCCGCCCGCGAGGTCATCGAGGAGGCGGGCTACGGCGACCGGTTCACCCACCGCACCGGCCACGGGGTCGGCCTCGACGTCCACGAGGAACCGTACGTCGTCGCGGGCAACGAGACCGAACTCGAACCCGGCATGGTGTTCAGCGTCGAACCCGGCGTCTACCTGCCCGGCGAGTTCGGCGTCCGCATCGAGGACCTCGTGGCCGTGACCGAGGACGGCTGCGAGCGCCTGAACGACTCGCCCCGGACGTGGAAGCCGCTGTGAGGCGGCGACCAACGGTCGGCCTCCCCGACCCGAATCCGCCCCGTCGGGGGCGCGGCCCCGCCCGGACGACACCGCTCGGACGGGCAAGCAGTTTGAAGTGACCCTCCGGCGTACAGGTGTGCGGAGAGATGGGGGACGACGGGGACACGTTTCGGACCGGTGCCGTCCACGACGAGCCGGTCGGGCGGATGGGACGGCGGCGGTTCGTCGAGACGCTCGCGGGTCTGGGGTTCGGCGCGCTCTCGACGGCGCTTCTCACGCCAGGGGACGTGCGAGCGGCCAGTAGCGACGAGGTCCCGGTGGTGTACGGACTGGCGCGCGGCGACGATGAGGGGGACGCGGACGCCGACCTGCGACCGCGACGCCGGACGGTGCCGGCCGACTGGTACGACGACTTCCGGTCGGCGGTGGCGGCCCACCGCAACTTCGACGCGGTCGGCCGCGACGACGTGGCGAGTTCGGCGGTCGCGCCCGGCGAGTACGGCGGTCGGAACGCGGCCATCCGGGTGGAGGTAACGGCCGAGCGCGCGCTCGGCGACCTGCCCGAGCGCGTCGAAGACACGCCGGTCGAGGTCCGCGCGGTCGAGGCGGTCGACGAACGTGGAGACGACGACGCCGACCGCCCGGACGAGGCGCTGTCGAGCGACGACCCGGTGTCATCGGACGGCGGCGTCCCGGGCAGCGTCGCGGTCGCCAGCGACGAGATGTACGGAACGCTCGCGCCCGCGATGACCGACCCCTCGGACGGGTCGCGGCTGTTCGCCACCGCCAACCACATCTACGACGGGAGCGCCGACGGGGGCGCGCCGATGTTCTTGGCCGGCAGCGAGCGCGAGCGAATCGGGTCGGTCGAGGCCGGGTTCCCCGAGTCGGACGTGGTCGCGGCCCGGCCGACCTCGGAGTTCCGACCCCTCCACCGCATCCACGGGGGCGAGCCCGGGCGCGTCGTCGGCCAGTTCACCAAGGAGGGGCTGGCCGACCTCAAAGCGCGGGACGAGCCGCTGGAGAAGATCGGCGTCAAGACCGGGCGAACCTCGGGGCAGATTCAGGCGGTCGACGGCCTCACCTGCGCCTACGGGGCCATCTGCAAGCGCGGCCAGCTCAAGTGGGGCAACGAGTCGGGCTTCTCCGACGGCGACAGCGGGTCGGTCAACTTCCACCCGGACCCCGAAAATCCCGACGCGGGCGTGCTGGTCGGCGGGTTCAACAACGCCCGGACGTGGTGGCCCGGCGAGAACTACGTCTGGGGCACGGCGGCCTACCACGTCACCGAGCGCCACGGCTACACGTTCTGAGCGGGTTCGGTCGATTCGAGCAGTGTCTCAGTCGAACACCTGAACCAGCTTCGGTCCCTCGACCGCCATCGCGAACGAGACGCTGAGCATCATGAACGTCACCGTGAGCAGGCCGTAGAGGTCCTCGGTGCCCAGGTGAGTGGCGGGTGCGGTGCCGAGCCAGTTGCCCGCGATGGCCGCGCTACCGACCACGGCGGTCCAGAAGAAGTAGCGGCTCCAGCGGTGGGAGAACGTCCGGCGGGGCGCGTCGTCGAGTTCGAGGAACCGCCGGATTCGGTCGCGGTCGCCGGTCAGCCTGACGGTCCGGTCGTCGGCGTCGTACTCGACCAGCCCGTGCTCGCTGAGTCGCGGGACGTGGGTCTGGTAGAGCGACGAGTACACCTGCTTGCGCTGGCGCGAGGAGAGGTCGTCGGTCGGGACCCCGTTCTCCCACGCGGCGATTCGCGCGCTGAGTTTCGTGAGAGTCATCGTCGGCTCGTCGAGGAGGTACCGCAGCGCGCGGCGACGACGCGAGTTCCCGAGGAGGTCGAACATCACCGCACGTGACGGCCGCTGACCGTCCGTCTGCCCGTCCGCCGAGCGGGAACTCGTGGTCGTCTGGGGCATTCGGTTTCAAAATCCCGTTCGAACCCTGCCGTAATTAATGTTGGGGTTTTCAACCTTTTGGCCGAGTGATGATTCCGTCCGGTTCGACCTCGAAGGTCGGCCCCGTCGCTCGCGGCCCCGGGCGCGCGACCGAGTTAGCTCCGCCGGTCGCGCCAGGCCGGGAACTCCTCGCGGACCGCCGCAACGCGGTCGGTCTCGACGTCGGCCATCACGAGGTCGGGGTCGTCGCCGGTGCTCGCCAGCGTGGTTCCCCACGGGTCGTAGACGGTCGAGCGCCCGAGCAGTTCGGCGTCGTCGAACGCGCCCGCGCCGTTTACTGTGGCGACGAACAACTGGTTCTCGACCGCGCGCGCCCGGCCCAACAGCTTCCAGTGCTCGACCCGGGGGTACGGCCAGGCGCTCGGGACCACCACGAGTTCGGCCCCCTGCTCGGCCACCTCGCGGTAGAGTTCCGGGAATCGGAGGTCGTAGCAGGTGGTGGTTCCGACGGTCACGCCGTCGAACGCGGCGGTCTCGACGCGCTCGCCCGGGACCAGCATCCGCGCCTCGGCCGACTCGTAGCCGAACAGGTGGTGTTTGCGGTAGACCGCGAGGCGCTCCCCGTCGCGGTCGAACAGCGCGGCGGTGTTGGCCAGCCCCTCCTCGGCGGGGACCGGCGCGGTCTCGGTCGCCGCGAGGTCCTCGACTATCGTGCCGGCGAGCACGCCGACGCCGTGTTCGCGGGCCGCGTCGGCCATGCGGGTCAGCGTCGGACCCGCCAGCGGCTCGGCCGCGCGTCGGTAGGCGTCGAACGCGAAGTAACCGACGTTGAATATCTCGGGCAGGACCACGAGGTCCGCGCCCCGTGTGGCCGCCTCGGCGATGGCGGCTTCGGCGCGCTCGCGGTTGGCCTCGACCGCCCCGGCCTCGATTTCGAGTTGGGCGAGCGCGAGCCTCACGCCGGAGCCTCCTCCCGGAGCGCGGCTTCGAGGTTGTCGAGTTCCTGGTCGAAGTGCTTCTTGAAGTAGCGCTCGACGCCGGGCACCCGGCCCTCGACGGTGAACCGATTGACCAGTCGCGTCCCGCCGTCGGTCGGCGAGAGCTCGTGTTCGCCGGTCACGCGGAGCGCCGACGACCGGCCCACGAACTTCACGTAGTCGGGCGGGTCGCGTTCGACGTCCCGCGTCTGGACGGGCACGGTGGTATCGAAGAAGGGAATCGGGAGCCGGACGTGCCAGGTCGCCGAGTTCTCCCCGGTCTGCTCGAAGTCGTCCACGACGCTGATGACGCTCGCACGTCGCTCCGGGTCGGCGATGAACGCCCACACCTGCGCCGGCTCCAGATCGAGGTCGAAGGTCCGCTCCACCCGGACGGTCATACCGGTGGTTCGTGGCGCGCTCTCAAAAACCCGCCGGACCGGCGCTGGCCGTCGACCGGACGGGCGGCCCGTGGCGGACGGGCAGCCCGCCGTGTTCGGTTGCGTCCGTCGCGGTCGCGGACGGGACGGTCACCCCGGCGTGACCTTCCACGTCGTCGATTTGGCGCGCCCCCACTTTTCGATGTCCACCTCCTCGGACTTCTCGGCGAGTTCCGGGAGCCTGACACCGACCTGCTTCGAGGAGAGTTCGAGGTGCTCGGCGATGTTCTTCGAGCGGAAGTACCGCTCGCCCTTCGAGACGCTCTCCCGGAGGTACGCGAGGATTCGCCGTTCCTCGTCGGTGTAATCAGTCATTCCCGTCGTCAAGTACGGCGTTGTGACCCTTAACGATTTCTTCCGTTCGATTCGCGTCCCGGGTCGCGGGTCAGTTCGGTCGGGAACCGGACGGTCGGCCCGAAGTCGGACGGTCAGTCCCAGTAGAGGTGGACCGCAGCGACCGCGAGCACGCCCGCGGTGACGGCGGCGGCAAAACCCCACGCCGCGAGTTCGGTGCCCGGTGAGACGACCATCGCGCCGGTGGCGACGACCGCCAGCAGCGTGAACAGCGTGGCGAGTCCGATGCCCATGTCGGTGGAACCCGTTTCGGCCATACGTGGCCGTTTCGAGGGCCGCAACTTAATTCGTTCTACTCGGCGACGACTCAGGGCAGCTCGGAACGTCCGGCGACGACCCCGGTCAGAACGCGCGGAGGCTCGACTGCAACTCGCGGTCGGTCTCCTCGGCCCGTATCTCGTGGCCGACGAGTTCGCGCAGGTCCACCGCGTAGGTCGTGGCCCCGCGCTCTAACACCGCCACGCGGCCCTGAACGCCGACTACCTCGCCGGTCGCCACCGTTTCGGGCACCGGCGCGGCGTCGAGGTCGAGTCCGTAGTCGAACGCGAACGTCTCCACCGGGTCGAACCCGTCGAGCGCGGCCGACCACGCCGACTCGTCCACGTCGCGGTGGAGGCCCGGAACCTTCGCGGGGACGCGCACGCGGTCGGTGAACTCCTCGGCCAGTCGGGCCTCGATCTGCCGGGCGACGCGGCCGTTCTCGACCGTCCGGAGGTGGGCCGCCCGGTCGGCTCCCTGCTCGCGCAGGCGGGTTCCGAGCCGCCACTCGCGGGTGACGCCGACCTTGAACGTCGCGGGCGCGAACGCCGCAAGGTAAATGGCGTGGTCCTCGTAGCAGTCCATCTCGTCTTTGAGACAGTCGCCGGTACACCGGGCACAGACCCACGTGCTCGCGTGGCGGTCGCAGTAGGGCGCGGCCTCGTTCGCACACGCGCGGTGGGTCCGGCCGTCGAGCGCGCCCGCACACCGGCGGTCGCCCAGCGCGTACGCGAGGCTCCGTCCGGGGGGCAGCGGTTCGCGCCGAACCCGGCCGTCCTCAGCCACCAGCAGCGCCGGCCCGACGTCGTCCGAATCGCCGTCCTCGCCGCCGACGCGCTCGGTCTCGTACCCGACGATCTGCACGACCGAGCGTACGCACTGGGGGCCAAAAGGCGTGCGGTTCGCGTACGCTCTCTGGTGATGCTCTCACAGCAGGCACCGCAGTCGTAGCCTCGAACGCTCTCGGCGCGTACGGTGACGACGCTTGAGCCGCAAACGTATCCTCGAAAGCCCTCGGCGCGCACGGTGACGACGCTTGAGCCGCAAACGTACCCTCGAAAGCCCTCGGCGCGCACGGTGACGACGCTTGAGCCGCAAACGTACCCTCGAAAGCCCTCGGCGCGCTCGCGGTCGCTGCGGAACATATCCGACGGACGTAGTTGCGACGGATAGGGGTCCCGCAGCGACTGAACTGCACGCGAGCGCCGGAAGACAGTCCTGCTCGCTTCGCTGCGCGGGCTGTGACTTCCGAGGTCACACTCGCTTCGCTCGCGTGACCGCACCTCGCCCTTTCAGTCCACCAAGGCCAACCGTACAGCCCCGCACCCGCACCGCACTGCCCCGCCCCGCACCGCGACGGCGGGCCTCACCCCTCCCCAGCCTCGGCGAGCGCCTGAACGCGCTCGCCTCCCTCGCGCGCTTCGGTGCGGTCACGAGGACCGCACCAGCGCGCGCCGACATGGAAGCGAGAGAGCCAGCGCGCGCCGACGTGGAACATGAGGTCAGCACGCCGACGTCGTCCAAATTCGTGTGACCGAGTTCTCACCGCGTCGCCGAACCGCGTCGACGCTCCCCACCTGAACTTTTAAATCCGAGGGCGGGACGAAACCGGGCCATGTTCGACGCACCTGTCGAGACGTGGTACCTCTGGGTCGGGCTCGCGGTGGCGAGTACCGCCGCGCTCGGCGTCGCCACCAATCTGCCCCGGTCTCCCCCGCCCGACGCCGCGAGCGCCGCCGACACGGTCGATTCCGTCGCCGCCAGCGAACACGCCGCGACCGGCGTCCACCCCGTGTCGGTCGACGCGGTCCGGGTCGGGCCCTACCGGCTCGGACTCCGGACGGACGGCGCGAGGGCCCACGCGACGTTCGCTTACGGTCCGGTGACGCCCGTCGGGTCGGGAACCGCGCTCCGGGACGTCCTCCGGGGTGCGCCGCCCGAGACCGCGTTCGGTTCTCCGGCGGACTTCCGTCGCTCGGCGGCTGCCGCGCGCAATCGGACGCCCGAGTGGCGGTCGCGCGAGGAACTGACCGTCCGGCGCGTCTCGTGGGAGGGCGTGGATGTCACGCTGGTCGGGTGAGGCGGTCGTTCGCCGGCTCCCGTTGTACACGTCGGCCGGAGCGAGTGGCGGGTCGGCCGGGTCGAGGGCACAGGTCGAACCCCTCGCCGCGCTGGTCGCGGTGTTCGCCGTCGGGGTCGCGCTCGCGGCCTACGCGGGCGTCCTCGACGGGACGCTCTCGACGCCCGACCGGAATCTCGCGGACCCGACCGTCGAGCGGGCCGAACACGCGATCGCCGGGACGGGCGTCGCAGACCCCGACGCGCTCCCGGCGGGCCTGCGGGCCGCTCCGGACGGTCACCGGGTGAACCTCACGCTCGAGGCCGCCGGGCGGACCTGGCGCGCGGGACCGTCGCCGCCAGCGCGGGCCGACGCCGCCGACCTCGCGGTGAGCGTCCGGGTCGCTCCCGGCCGAATCCGGCCGGGCGAACTCCGCGCGGAGGTGTGGACGTGAGGGGCGTCAGCACGGTCGTCGACGCCTCGCTGTGTCTACTGCTGGTCTCGGCGAGCGCGCTGGTGCTCTCGGGTCCGCCCACGGCGGACGGGACGCCGCGCCAGCACGGCGTCGCTCCGGCGTCGGCCGACGAGACGGCCGAACTGCTGGCGACGGCCACGGCGCGGGTGAACTACTCGGTCGACGGTCGGACCCGCACGGCCCACGACACGCTGGCCGGACTGCTCGCCAGCGCGGTCGACGCGGACGTCCGCACGGCCGCGCCGGGGGCGTCCTCGACCTTCGCGGAAGCTGTCATCGGCAAGGTGAACCGGCAACTCGGACGCCTCGGCGTCGGCGTGCGAGTGGTCGCGCGAGCGCCACCGGGTCGGGTCGGCCCCGACGAGTCGCCCGCCGGTCGTCTCGCAGTGGGTCCGGCCTCACCTCCCGACGCCGACGTCCACGCCGCCGAGTTCGTCGTTCGCGAGGTGCGACTCGCCGTCAGGACGTGGTCGGCGTGACGGACCGCCACGGCGGGCCGGAGCGGTGGTCGGTACGACTCGCCGAAGACCGCCGCGCCCGGGTCCCGTTCGCGCTTGTCGGCGTCGTCCTGCTCGTGGGGAGCGCGGGGCTCAGCGCCACGCTCGCCGGCGGGCCGGCCCCGGCGACCGACGAGTCGGTCGGCGTGGCGATGGACCGGACGACCGCCGCCGCGACCACCGCGCTCCGGGAGGCAGTGACCAGCGCCGGGCGCGAGGCCGCCCGTGCGCCGGTCACCGACGCCGGCAACACCACGGCGGGGCGAGTCCTGAACGACTCGGATCCGTACCGCGACTACCTCCGAATCCGAATCTACTTCGCGGCCCGCTCGGCACTCGACGGGGTCGACGTCCGAGTCGGCGACGTCGACGGGTCGGCGTCGTTGCCCGCCACGTCCAACGCCACCGCGTTGCGGGCGGCCAAGCGACGGGTCGACCTCGAATCCGCCGGGAGCGCCGAGAACGCAGGCGTTCGCGTCCGAATCGAGAACGTCACGGTCGTCGCGACCCGGGAGCGGGCGGGGACCGGCGACCGTCGCGTCGTCGCGCGCGAGGACCTGTCCCCGAGGCTGACCGTGGCGACGCCCGCGCTGGCGCTCCACGAGCGAGTCGAGCGGTTCGAGTCGCGGCTGAACCGGGGACCGCTCGCACCCGGGTTGGGCCGGCGGCTCACGGGTCGGCTGTACGCTGCGGCGTGGGCGCGTGGCTACGCCCAGTACGGGCGCGCACCGATCGAGAACGTGGTGGCCAACCGCCACGTCGAACTGGCGACCAACGGCGCGCTCCTGCGCGAACAGCGGACCGCCTTCGGAACGAGCGACCCCCGCGGTCGGCGCGCGGTCGGCTGGGCGACCGCGCGCGTCGGAGCGAGAGACCTGCTCTCGGCCGCAGACGTCCACTACGGGTCGGAGTGGTCCGGACAGCTCCTCGACGCGGTCGACCGGTACCGGCGGGACAACCCGATGCCCGGCGGCGTGACCGCTGGGGGGTCGCCGGACGAGGACTCCTCGCCCGACGCCCCTTCGCCGAACCGGACCGTCCGCGTCGGCGTCAATCGGACCGCCGACCGGGCCTTCGCGGACGTGGTCGGCGGCGAGAACGGCACGGGACTGGCCGACGTCCTGCGGTCGGGCTACGCGGTCGACGCCCGCCTCGTCGCGACGGTTCGGCAGGTCAACGCCGAGCCGAGACCGTCGCCGCTCCGGCCGGCCGGCAACTGGAGCCTGCGCGGGACCGACGTCCGGACGACGAGCCGGGTCGACGGGATTTCGGGTCCGCCACCCGGTACCCCGTCCGGGTGGCACCGCCTCGACTCCGACGCCCGGCGCGTCGTCCGGACCCATTCGCTGGTCGCCGACTGGGTCCGCGAGAACGAGACCGGCGGCGTCGAGACTCGCCGGACAGTCCGGCAGTGGTCCGAGACTCACGAGGTCCGGCTCGCGGTCGTCGGCGACCACGACCCGAACGGAGCGGTCGCGGCCGCGCCGTCCCGGCGGGTCGCCGGCGTCCACGAGTCCGGCGGCGCGCTCGGCGGTCCGAATCTCCGGGACGTAGACCGGGCGGCGACCGCGGAGCTGGTCGACCAGCGCGGCGGGTTCGACGCCCTCGCCCGGCGCGCGGTCGCCGGCACGCTCGACACCCGCGCTCGGCGCGTCTCGACCGAGCGCCCGGACGACCTCCGACGGTGGGTGTACGCCGACCTCGCGTCGCTCCGCGAGCGCATCCGAAACGTCACCGTGGCGGTCACGGCGGACGAGACGCTCGGGGGCGCAGCGGCCGCCGAGGGACTGGCTGGGGAACTCCGGGCGAACAGGTCGGTGCTGCTCGACGCGCCCGCCCGGTACGACGGCGTCGCCGACCGGACGCGAGTCGCGGCCCGGGCCGCGTATCTCGACCGGGTGCTCGCGCGACTCGACGCGCGCGCCGAGCGGACCGAGTCGACCCGGTCGGGAATCGACGAGGCGCTCGGCGAGGTCGGCGCGTCGCTCGACGGCGCGCGTCGGGTTCTGCGGAAGCGGACGACTCCAGCGACGCCGACGCCTCGACCGATGCCGGCCGACGGGCCCGGGTCGGCGGTGGACCTGGACGTGTCCGGCGCGCCGCCGTACCTCACGCTGGCCGAACTCGACCACGAGCAGGTCGCGGCGATTCCGGCGGACGAGCAGCGCCACCCGCTCGCGGCCCGGAACGTCAACGTGTTCACCGCACCCTACGACGACGCGGCCGACGCAGTGGCCTCGGCGGTCGTGGGCGACGGCGCGTCCGAGCGAGCCGACCTTCGGACGGCGGCGCTGGCACTCCGGGCCGCCAACCGGACGCTCGCCGAGCGCGAGAACGCGAGCCTCGAACGCAGGCGAGCCGACCTTCGGGAGACGCTGTCGGACTCGCTGGGCCGCGGCCGCCGGCACCTCGTCGCGGAGCTGGCGGGCTCGAGATTCGACCTGACCCGTGCGGAGCGACGCGAGGCCGTTCGGGCGGGACTCGCGCGCTGGGACGCCATCCACTCGCGGGCGCTCGCGGTGGCGAACGGCTCCGCCAGACGGGCCATCGTCGAGGCCGTGGTCCGCGAGCGTCCGGCGCTCGACCGGCCGGACCGCCGCGACTGGCTCGCCGTGCGGGTCGACCTGGCGCTCGAATCGACCCGGCGCGAGGTCGCCGGACCGTCCCGGTCGCTCGTCGACCGGACCGCGGCGACCACCCGGTCGCTCGCGCGGGAGGCGCTGGCCGACGCCGTCTCGGACTCGCTGGCGAACGCGACCGAAGTCGCTGGCGACCGATGGTTCGGCGAGGCGCTCGGCGCGGTGCCGGCCGGCCTCCCGGTCGCGCCGGTGCCGGGCTACTGGTACGCGACGGTCAACATCTGGACGGTCGACGTGCGGGGCGAGTACGCCCGGTTCGCGGTGCGCGCGCCCCACGGCCCGCCCGACGAGTCGACGACCTACGTCCGGGCGGACGACGTGGTCCGACTCGACTGGGACGGGGACGGCGACGCCGAGGTCGTGGGCGAAACCGCGCCGGTCGGGTTCGAGACCGAGACGGTCGTGGCGGTGGTCGTGCCGCCCGGCCCGCCCGGCGTCGGCGACCGGGACGGGGTGCGCGAGGAGGAGTCTGCGGGGTGGTCCTCGGAGTAAGGGGACGGATTCGTCGAGTCGCGACCGGAATCGCCCGTTCCACGTCGGCGCGGGCGGGCGCGGTCACGAGGACCGCGCCGAAGCGCGCGAGGGAGGCGAGCGCGTTCTGGCGCTCGCCGAGGCTGGGGAGGCGTGAGGCTCCCGCTGAGCGGTCGCGGTACGGGGCTGTGCCGCGGTACTCACTGGCTCAAGCAGAAGCTAGCTGTCGCTCCGATATGCCCGACTTGTCGCTCCGATACGCCCGATTTAGCACTCTGATATGCCCGACTTATCGATTCGCTCGACGCGAGACGCTGACCGGACAGCCACCCGAAACGCTCCCTGCTCACCGCTGTCGACTCGCGATGAAGTGCTGGAGGCGCGCGTACTCGTCGAGGGTCATCGGCGTCCGGCCCTCGACCTTCTGGTGGACCTGCTTGGCGTCGAGGTCGGCGTCGATCTCGGCGGCGAGGGTGTCCACGTCGAGGACGGCGGTCGTCATCCCCATCAGGAGGTGGTCGCGGACCTCCAGCAGGATGTCCTCGCCGGCGGGCGCGTCGGGGTCGGTCGCCAGAATCGCCGCCGCGTCCGAGAGCTGTATCGTCCCCGGGTCGGCGTCGGCCTCCGTGCCAGCGTCGCCGCCGACGTCGGCGTCCGCCACGAGCGCGGCCACCGTCTCGTGGTCGACGCCGCTCTCGTCGGCCACCGCGTCGACGCCCCGCGAGTCGACGACCGCTCGCAGTTCCGCCACGTACTCCCCGCGGAGCCGGGCGGGCGACGTGTCCCCGGGCTCCTCGACGTCGTCGTAGAGCATACTAAACCAGTGGTCGCCGCGATTGATAGAGGTTTCACTTCGGTACTCGATTGCCGTATCGGTCGGACGACCCGTGGCCGAGGACGGAACTGCGAAGCTAGCTACTGTCTCGCCCGATGGCAGACCGCACAGCACCGCCGCCGCGAACCTCACACCGCCCCAGCCGATTGCGGTCCTCGCTACGCTGCGGTCCGCATCCCTCGCGCGCTTGGGCGCGCGCCGACCGCAGGGCTGTCCGGCAAATCGCCGCAGCCGTTTCGCCGCCGGAGTTATCCACGCGCCGCCCCAACCACCGACCATGGACGTCGCGATACTCGGGTGCGGGTACGTCGGGCTCGAACTCGGCCGGCAGTTGACCGACCGGGGCCACCGCGCGGTCGGCGTCCGCCGTTCGGAGGACGGGCTCGAGGCCATCGCCGACGCCGGGTTCGAGGCCGTTCGCGCGGACGTGACCGACGCCGACTCGCTCGCGGCCGTCCCCGACGTCGATGCGCTGGTGTTCGCCGCGAGTTCCGGGGGCCGGGACGCCGACGCCGCGCGCGAGACGTACGTGGAGGGACTTCGGACTGCAGTCGACCACTTCGGGGCGCGCGCCGACTCGCCCGACCGGCTGGTGTACACCTCCAGCACGGGCGTCTACGGCGACCACGGCGGCGACTGGGTCGACGAGGAGACGCCGCTTTCCCCCGCCGGCGAGCGGGGGTCGGTGCTGGTCGAGGCCGAGCGCGTGGCGCTCGACGAGGCGGCCGACCGAGGAATCGACGGCACGGTCGCGCGCTTGGCCGGGCTGTACGGCCCCGACCGATTCCGCCTGGAGCGATACCTCTCGGGCCCGGTCACGGAGGGGTACCTGAACCTGGTCCACCGCGACGACGCCGCCGGCGCGGTCCGATTCCTGCTGACCGAGGACCTCGCTCGCGGCGATGTCGTACTGGTCGCCGACGACGAACCCGTCGAGAAACCCGACCTGGCCGTTTGGCTGGCCGACCAGTGTGGCGTCGAGTCGCCCGCCGTGCGGACGGCGGCCAAGCGAATCGACTCGGGGACCCTCTCGGAATCGGCCGAGCGCCGGATACGGGCGAGCAAGCGGTGCTCGAACGGGAAACTCCGGGCGTTGGGCTACGACTTCACGTATCCGACCTTCCGGGAGGGGTATCGGCCCGCGGTCGCGGCCCGCGGGACCGGGACCCGGTCGTAGCCCGTCCCGTCCCCCGATTCGACGCGGTCGAGAAACCCCAACGTCGACGTTTCGGGAAAATTTCTTGTTCGTCCGGGTCGTGGGTGGTTCCATGCAAATCCCGGTCGTCCCGGACCTGCGGCTCCGGGACCTGCTCCGGACGGCCGAGGCCTACGGTCTGGACTCGCCCGAGCTCGCGGGCGCGGTCGCGCTCGGCGCGGTCGCGCTGGTGGCGTCGCTGTGGCTCCTCGTCCGCTGGATTCGACGGCCGATGGGCGTGCGCTTCAAGCGCGCGCTCGCCAAGCGCGACGAGATAACCGTCCTGATGCACCCCAATCCCGACCCCGACGCGATGGCGTGCGCCATCGGCGTCGCCCACCTCGCGAGCGAGGTCGACACCGACGCCGCCCTCCAGTTCCCCGGCCAGATTCGCCATCAGGAGAACCGGGCGTTCCGCGCAGTACTCGACCTCGACCTCGACAAGATAGAGCACGTCGACGACCTCGCGGCCGAGGAGGTCGTGCTGGTCGACCACAACACGCCGCGCGGATTCGAGGGCGCGGAGCGTCTCGAACCCTACGCCGTCGTCGACCACCACCCCGGGAACGGCACCGGCGAGCGGTTCACCGACCAGCGCACCGACTACGGTTCGTGTGCTACCATCGTCGCCGAGTACCTCGACGACGTGGGCGCGACGCCCGTCGCGCCCGACGACGAGGAGGAGGCCGAAGCGGCGGTCGACGGACTGGTCGTCCCCCCGGACGTCGCTACCGGGTTGCTGTTCGGCGTCCAGTCGGACACCAAACACCTCACGAACGGCTGTACCGAGGCCGAGTTCGAGGCGGCCGCGTACCTCTACGGGGGCGTCGACGAGGACCTGCTCGACCGCATCGCCAACCCGCAGGTCAGCGCCGAGGTGCTGGAGGTCAAGTCGAGAGCCATCTCCGGTCGGGACGTTCGGGGGTCGTTCGCGGTCAGCGACGTGGGCCGCATCGACAACGTCGACACGGTCCCGCAGGCCGCCGACGAACTCCTCCGACTGGAGGGCGTGACCGCCGTGGTCATCTACGGTCGCCGCGAGGACACGGTCCACCTGTCGGGGCGGTCCCGGGACGACCGCGTCCACATGGGCAAGGCGCTCGAAACGGTCGCCGACGACGTTCCCGGCGCGAGCGCGGGCGGCCACGCCCGGATGGGCGGCGGCCAGATTCCGGTCGACGGCGCGGCATACGCCAACGGCGGCGACGTGGCGATGTGGTCCCAAGCCGACCTCGCGGACGACGTGTTCGACGCGCTCACCGGCAACGTGTGAACTCGTTCGTCTGTGATGTCGGTCTGAGACTTGGCCGATGCTGATACGGAATCCTCGAACGCCCTCGGCGCGCTCGCCCGTTCAGTCCACCAGGGGGACGTGGATTGGGTCACCGAGCGCGACTCGTCGACGGTCGCGTTACTCTGAACAGTGTCCTGCGTTACCACCCTGAATTTTAAATCCGAGGACGGGACGAAACCGGGCCATGCGTGACCTGTTCGCGCGGTTCGGCGACGACGACCCCGCGTGCGCCTGCGACCCGACCTTCGAGGACGACCGCCTCGTCCTCGACGCGGCCGACTGTCCCGGCGCGGGCGACCTCGCGGCCGAGCCGGCCTGCCGCGCGACCGCCGTGGGTGCGCTGGCCGACCGCGAGGCCGACGCCGTGGTGGCCCGGACCGACCGCCTCGAACGAGCCTACGAGGACGGGGCCGCCGCCCTGCTGGTCGCGGCCGGCCGGTTCGCCGAGCGCGTGACGTTCCACGACGAGCGACTCGCCGAGCGCGCCCGCCGCGACCCGCTCGGGGCCGCCGACGCCGCGCTCGGGCGGGCGGGACCGCCGGGCGAGTTGGTCGCCGAGACCGGTCTCGCGGCGTGCGCTGGTCGGGTCGACGGCTACGACGACGCGCTCCGGGCGTTCGTCGGCCCCGCGATAGCCAAGGCGCGAGTGGCCACGCGCCCGCCACCGGACGCCGCGCTGGTCGAGACCCGCGACCTTCCCACGGGCGCGACCGTCCGACTCTACGCCGACGAGCGCGCGCTCCGGACCTACCATCTCGAACCCGTCGAACACACCTTCGACGAGGGCGAGCTGGGAACGCTCGCCGAAGCGTACGGCCTGCTCGCCGACTTCGCCGTCGGCGAGCAGGCCCACGCGCCCGAGCGCGGAGCCGACGGGCACGCGCCCGAGCGAGGAGCAAGCGAGCGAGCGCCCGGCCGGGCGGTCCGTCGGGTCGCCGACGACGGCGACCCGGTCGCGGCGCTCGCGGCCGCGCTCCGCAAGCACACCCGAGGCTACGGCGTCCTCGCCGACCTCTTCGCCGACCCCGCGGTCTCGGACGTGTTCGCCACCGCGCCCGCCGACCGGAACCCGCTCCGGGCGAGCGTCGACGGCGAGCGAATGCGGACCAACGTTCGATTGACCGAGTCGGGCGCGGCCGCGCTGGCCTCCCGATTCCGGCGCGAGAGCGGGCGGGCGTTCTCCCGGGCGGCCCCGACCCTCGACGCCACCGCCGAGACCGCCGGCGGGCGGGTCCGGGTCGCGGGGGTCACCGACCCAGCCAGCGACGGGCCGGGATTCGCCTTCCGCGCGCACGACGCGACGCCGTGGACCCTGCCCGCGCTGGTCGCCAACGACACCCTGACCGCCGAGGCGGGCGCGTTCCTCTCGCTGTCGGTCGAGCGCGCGGCCGCCGGTCTGGTCGCCGGGCCGCGCGGCGCGGGCAAGACCACCCTGCTCGGGGCACTGTGCTGGGAACTCCCGGCCGCGACCCGAACCGTCGTCATCGAGGACACGCCCGAACTCCCGATTTCGGCGCTCCAGCGCCGGGGCCGGGACGTCCAGCCGCTCCGGACCGCGACCGACGACGGGCCGGGACTCGAACCGCCCGAGGCGCTCCGAACCGCACTCCGACTCGGCGAGGGCGCGCTGGTCGTCGGCGAGGTGCGCGGCGAGGAGGCCGCAGTCCTCTACGAGGCGATGCGGGTCGGCGCGAGCGGCGACGCGGTGCTGGGCACCATCCACGGCGACGGCGGCGAGGCCGTCCGCGAGCGCGTGGTCTCGGACCTGAACGTCCCGGCGTCGTCGTTCGCCACCACCGACCTCGTGGTCACGCTCGAAGCGACCCGGACCGACGCGGGCACGCGCCGCCGGGTCGAATCGGTCGAGGAGGTGGTCGCGGCCGACCGGTTCGAGTCGCTGTTCCGGGTTCGGGACGACGAACTCCGGGCGACCGGTCGAATCGACCGCGGCAACAGCACGCTCGTCGCCTCCCTCGCGCGCTCGAACGAGACCTACGCCGACGTGCGCGCGGCGCTGGCCGACCGCGAGGCGCTGCTCGCCGAACTAGCGCGTGAGGACCGGACCGACCCCGAGGAGGTGGTGGCCGTCTACGCCGACCGGAGGGAGCCGTGACCCGCGACTCGCTCGCGGGTCGGGCGCGCTGGCTCGCGGCCCGCTGTCCGCTGTCGGTCCACCCCGGCGACGACCTCCGGCGAGCCCTGTCGTATCTCGACGCCGGAGTGGACGCCGAGACGTTCCTCCGGGCCGGCTACGTCCTGGGCTGTGGCCTCGCCGCGCTCGCGCTCCCGACGCTCGCGCTCGCGGCACTTTGGGGTTCGGCGCTCGGGTTCTCGGCCGGCGCAGTCGTCGTCGCGCTCGCCGCCGGGTCAGTCGCGCTGGCGCGCCGGGGACCGGTCTGGCTGGCGACCGCTCGCCGGACCGCCGCGCTCGGGACCGCGCCCGCGCTCGTCGCTCGGGCGGTTCTGCGAACGCGCGTCGAACCCGCGAGCGAGCGCGCCGCCGCCTTCGCGGCCCAGGGCGAGGGACCGCTGGCCGACAGTCTCGCGGCCCACGTCCGACGCGCCGCCGGCACGCCGCGCTCGGGGCTGGCGGCGTTCGGCGCGGCGTGGGCCGACTGGAACCCGCCGCTCCGCCGAGCCGCGCTGCTCGTCGACGCCGCCGCCGACGCGCCCGCCGGCGAGCGTGACCGGAGCCTCGACCGGGCGATGGACGCGATGCTCGACGGTACCCGCGACCGGATGGCGGCGTTCGCCGAGGGGGTCCGGGGACCGACCACCGCGCTGTACGCCTTCGGCGTCCTGCTCCCGCTCGCGCTGGTCGCGGTGCTGCCGGCGGCTCGCGTCGCCGGACTGCCGCTCTCGATTCCGGTTCTGGTCGCGGTCTACGACCTGCTCCTGCCGGCCGGTCTCCTCGTCGCCGGCGGGTGGTTGCTGGTCCGGCGACCCGCGGCGTTCCCGCCGCCAGCGGTTTCTCGCTCCCACCCCGACGTGCCGGCCCGGCGCTGGCCGTCGCTCGCCATCGGGACGGCTGCCGGAGTGGCCGCCGGAATCGCGACCCTCCCGCTCCCGGCGTGGACGCGCTGGCCCGTCGTCGCCGGGAGCGCGCTCGGCGCGACGCTGGTCTGGTGGTTCCGGCCGGTCAAGCGAGTTCGAGACGACGCTCGCGCGGCCGAGGAGAACCTGGCCGACGCGCTGTATCTGGTCGGCCGTCGGGTGAGCGACGGGGCGTCGGTCGAGGCCGCAGTCGCCGACGCCGCGCCGGAGGTGGCCGGCCGGACCGGCGAGGTGCTGTCCGAGGCCGCCGGAGTCCAGCGACGGCTCCGGGTCGGCGTTCGCGAGGCGTTTCTGGGCGAGTACGGCGCGCTCGCGGACGTCCCGAGCCAGCAGTCCCGGACCGTGGCGTCGCTGCTGGCGCTCGCGTCGCGGGAGGGCCGCCCCGCCGGCCGCGCGGTCGTCTCGATGGCCGACCACGTCGACGACCTCCGGCGAGTCGAGCGCGAGGCTCGCCGGGAACTCGCCAGCGTGACCGGGACGCTGCGGAACACGGCGGCGGTGTTCGGCCCGCTGGTCGGCGGGGCGACGGTCGCGCTCGCCGACGGGATGGCAGCCGGATCGCTGGGCGAACCGCTGCCGACCGGTCCGCTCGGGCTGGCCGTCGCCACGTACGTCCTGTTGCTGGCGGCCATCCTCGCGACCATCGCGACCGGGCTAGAGCGGGGGTTCGACCGGGCGCTCGTGGGCTATCGGGTCGGACTGGCGCTGCTCGCGGCGGTCGGGTCGTTCCTCGCAGGATTCGTCGGCGCGGGGTTCGCGGCGTGACGCGGGTGTCCGGCTCGCTTACTCGCCGTTGCTGTCCGAGTCGCTCACGCGCTGGATGCGCTCGATGCCGTCGATCTCCGAGACGACCTCGACCACGGCGTCGGGGACCAGCCGCTCCCAGTCGTCGCCCTCTATCATGCGCTCGCGGACCTCGGTGCCCTCCAGCACCTCCCGGTTGTACATCGGGGACTGGCGGACCTCGACGCCCGCCTCGGTGAACAGCTGGATGACCAGCGGGTTGTTCGAGTAGGCCACGTCGAAGGCCGGACTCATGCTCTGGACGTGGCTGACCCACACCGAGTTGCGGTCGAGGTCCTCGATGGGCACGGCGTAGGTCACCAGGTCGAGGTCGACCAGCGACTTGGTTATCATCATGATTCGCTCGCCCGCCGTGAACGGGTCGTGGCGGGAGTGTGAATCCCCCGCGCTCCCGATGCCGAGGACGAGCTCGTCGACCTCCTCGGCGATGCTCTGGACCACGTTGTGATGGCCGTCGTGGTACGGCTGGAAGCGACCGATGTAGAATCCCCGCGTCATACCTATCGTTGCGGCGGGACATTTTATAAGGGTGGCGAGTCGACTCGTCCGAGCGAAACGGCTTTTTCAGACCGTCTCCGACCGATTGGGCCGCTCCACTCTCGGCGAATTCGAGGGAGAAAGTATATCAATTCTCCGGCCCTCCATTCGGACACGTACAGGACAGTTCTATGAGCAAGGACACCGACAACGAGGCTCCGCCGCCGGAGCAGACCCGCGAGCGAGCGGACGTGGTCCGCGAGCGCGCGAACGAGCCCCGCGAGCAGACCCCGGACGCCGACCGGGACGGCCCGGAGAGCGACCGGAACGACTCGGGGTTCGAGGACCTCGGCAGCGACGTCGCGCCGGACGTCGACGACGAGGAGGTACTCGAGGACGACCTGCTCGGCGGGTTGGACATCGAGACGACCGACGAGATAGAGATTCCCGACCGGCTGGTCGACCAGGTCATCGGCCAGGACCACGCCCGCGACGTGGTCCAGAAGGCGGCCAAGCAGCGCCGCCACGTCATGATGATCGGTACGCCCGGGACGGGCAAGTCCATGCTGGCGAAGGCGATGAGCGAACTCCTCCCCAAGGAGGACCTCCAGGACGTGCTGGTCTACCACAACCCCGACGACGGCAACGAGCCGAAGGTCCGGACCGTCCCGGCGGGGAAGGGCGAGCAGATAATCGACGCCCACAAGGAGGAGGCCCGCAAGCGAAACCAGATGCGGTCGTTCCTGATGTGGGTCATCATCGCCATCGTGGCGGGCTACGCGCTGCTCATCGCGGGTCGGCCGCTGTTGGGCATCCTCGCGGCGGGGGTCATCTATCTGGCGTTCCGGTACGGCTCGCGGGGCAACGACGCGATGATTCCGAACCTGCTGGTCAACCACGCCGACCAGGCGACCGCGCCCTTCGAGGACGCGACCGGCGCGCACGCCGGCGCGCTGCTGGGCGACGTCCGCCACGACCCGTTCCAGTCGGGCGGCATGGAGACCCCGAGTCACGACCGCGTCGAACCCGGGGCCATCCACAAGGCCAACAAGGGCGTGCTGTTCGTCGACGAGATAAACACGCTCGACATCCGGTCCCAGCAGAAGCTGATGACCGCGATCCAGGAGGGCGAGTTCTCCATCACGGGCCAGTCCGAGCGCTCCTCGGGCGCGATGGTCCAGACCGAACCCGTCCCCTGTGACTTCATCATGATCGCGGCGGGGAACATGGACGCGATGGAGAACATGCACCCCGCGCTCCGGTCGCGCATCAAGGGGTACGGCTACGAGGTGTACATGGACGACACCATCGAGGACACGCCCGAGATGCGTCGGAAGTACACCCGCTTCATCGCCCAGGAGGTCGAGAACGACGGCCGCCTGCCCCACTTCGACGAGGAGGCCATCGAGGAGGTCATCCTCGAAGCCCAGCGCCGCTCGGGCCGGAAGGACCACCTCACGCTCAAGCTCCGGGACCTCGGCGGACTCGTCCGGGTCGCGGGCGACATCGCTCGCGCCGAGAACAAGGACAAGACCGAGCGCGAGGACGTGTTGCAGGCCAAGCGCCGGAGCCGGTCCATCGAACAGCAGGTCGCCGACGACTACATCGAGCGCCGGAAGGACTACGAACTCACCGTCAACGAGGGGGACGTGGTCGGGCGCGTCAACGGGCTCGCGGTCATGGGCGAGGACAGCGGTATCGTCCTGCCCGTGATGGCGGAGGTCACGCCCTCGCAGGGGCCGGGCGAGGTCATCGCCACCGGTCAGCTCAAGGAGATGGCCGAGGAGTCGGTCCAGAACGTGTCGGCCATCATCAAGAAGTACAGCGACGAGGACCTCGGCGAGAAGGACGTCCACATCCAGTTCGTCCAGGCCGGCCAGCAGGGCGTCGACGGCGACTCGGCGTCGATTACGGTCGCCACCGCGGTCATCTCCGCACTGGAGGACCTCCCCATCGCGCAGGACCTCGCGATGACCGGTTCGCTGTCGGTCCGGGGCGACGTGCTCCCGGTCGGCGGCGTCACCCACAAGATAGAGGCCGCCGCCAAGTCGGGGCTCGACCGGGTCATCATCCCGGCAGCCAACGAGGACGACGTGATGATAGAGGCGGAGTACGAGGACCAGATCGAGATCATCCCCGTCTCGCACATCAGCGAGGTGCTCGAAGTCGCGCTGGCGGGCGAGGCCGAGAAGGACAGCCTCGTCGACCGACTCAAGAACCTCACCGGCTCGGCACTCGACCGGCAGGTCGGTCGCTCGGGTACCGGCAGTCCGAGCCCGCAGTAGCCCCGCCGTCGTTCGGTTTTTCGGGGCTGGGCGTCCGGGGGTCCCGTGGGCCGGGGCGCGTCGGAATATACCGAAAGCGACAGACATTTCTTGGGACCGACCTATCCTTCGAACTGATATGGCACTCAAGAAGAGCCTCCTGAAGGGTCTCGTCGCGTTCGCGGTCGTAACGCTGCTCGCACGCAAGGTCGGCATCGAGGACCTCGCCACTCGCCTCGGTCTGGTGACCGGCGGGTCGGTCGTGGTCGGGTCGTGGCTGACCTCGGGCGAGGACGACGCCGAGATCGAGTTCGAGGACGAAGCGACCGTTGCGGAGTAACGCTACACGTCCCGTCCGGGCACCCGCCCGAAACGTCCCGTTCTACCGGCCGTCAGATTTTCCGGCCCCGCGTCGGCCCGAGCATCACGTACCCCAGCGTCTGGGCGAACCGGTGGAGCATGGCGAACTCGAACATCACGACGACCGCGCCACCGACCACCGTGGCGGTCCTGAGCTCTCCTTGGAGGCCGAACCTCGTGATACTCCAGTAGACCGCTGTCCCCGTCGCGACCAGCGTCGGCACGGTCACGGCCACGCAGATGGCGGCGTACGTGGCTATCAGGGCGAACTCTCGGAGGTACGCGACCGCTCGGAGGGCCGACCGCCGTCCGAGCTTCACGGCTCTCGCTCGTATCGACATGTCCGCAACGCTACGTGTCTGGATACATAATATTTGGGGTCCGGGTCGCGTTCCGGTCGCCGGCCCGACGGCGGCGAATCGACGCCGCTTTTTCCGCGCCGGACCGAGCCCCGGACATGGACGCTCCGGACGCGGACGCGCTCGGCGACCTCGTCGCCCGGAACCGGCGCTCGGACGACCCCGCACTGGTGGCGGCTCGGACGAACCGGCGGTACGACTACCGTCGGTTCTGCACGACCGCGTGGAAGACCGGCAACTTTTGGCGGCGGCTCGGGGTGCACCGCGGTACCGCGGTCGCGGTCGCAGCCGACCCCGTCCCGGAGCCGGTGTTCGCGCTGTTCGGCGCGGCGCTACTCGGCGCGCGGACCGAGTTCGGACTCCCCGAATCCGCGGCGACGCTCGACGCTCGCCTCGCGGTCGCGGCCCGGGAGGCGGTCGCCGACTACGAACTCCCGCCCGGCGGCCGGCGCGTGGCCTACGGCGGGCCGCCCGACGACCCCGGCGTCGCCCACTTCGAGCGCGACGTCTGGAGCGAGAATCCGGCCTTTCCCGACGCGTCGGTCGACCCGGATTCGGTCGCGCTCGCGGCCGGCGACCGGGCGTTCTCCCACGCCGACCTGCTGTCGGGTGCCCGCCGGGTCGCCGACGAGTGGGCGCTCGAACCGGGCGACGAGGTGGCGGTCCGCGCGTCGCTGGCCGACCCCGGCGCGGTCGTCGCGGGCGTCCTCGCGCCGCTGCTGGCGGGCGCGACGGTGCTGTTGCCCGGCGACGATGCGACCGGCGACGTCGCGGTCGTCGGCGAGGGACGCGCCGACGCGCCCGAGTCGCGGACGCTCGCGGCCGCCGAGTTCCCGTAGCCCGTCACGGCGGGGTCGAATCGCTCGGCTCCGGAGGGAAATCGGTTTACGTCGACGCGAGGAGGTCCCGATATGCCAGGCGTTGCCTTCGAGCGCGGCGAGCGCGTCGCGCTCTACACCGTCGAGCGCGACGACGCGACCGTCTTCCAGCGCGGGCGCAACCACCCCGACCTCCGGGGACCGCTCGGACTGGCCGACCCGACGAACGCCGCGCAGGTCGTCGACACCGTCGAGGACTGGGTCGAGCGCGACGACAGCGCCAACCTGCTGGTCTGTCTGCCCCCCGACGAGTCGAATCCCGAGGCCGCGACCGCCATGGGCGCGGGCGGCGGTCCGACCCCCGTCGGTGCCGTGAACGCGTGGGACCTCGACCGACCCCACGGACAGCTCTCCTACTGGCTGTTCCCCGCGTATCAGGGCGAGGGGTACGCTACCGAGGCGACGACCCTGTTCCTCGATTACCTGTTCGACGCCCGCGAGATTCGGGGCGTCGAGGCGCGCGTGTTCTCGCACAACGACGCCTCGGCCGCCCTGCTCGACCGGCTCGGGTTCACCCGGGAGGGACGCCTCCGGGAGCGCAACTTCGTCGACGGCGCGTACCGCGACGAACTCGTCTTCGGACTGCTCCGCGAGGAGTGGGTCGGGAACGAGTGAGTTTCCGGGGCGAGCGCCTACTCGGCGTCGGCCAGTTCGTCCAGCGCCTCGGGGTTCTCGATGCTGCTCATGTCGCCGAGGTCCTCGCCGGTGTACGTCGCCTCGATGGCCCGCCGGATTATCTTGCCCGACTGGGTTTTGGGGAACTCCTCGACGAACAGGACCTCGCGGGGTCGGAACGGCTTGCCGAGCTCTTGGCCGACCTGCGCGCGCAGCGCCTCCCGGAGGTCGTCGCTCTCGTCGTAGCCGTCGTCGAGGATGACGTAGGCCACCACGGCCTGTCCGGTGGTGTCGTCCGGCACGCCCACGGCGGCGGCCTGATTCACCGCGTCGTGGTCGATGAGCGCGCCCTCGACCTCGGCGGGACCGACCTTGCGACCCGCCACGTTGATGGCGTCGTCGGCCCGGCCGTGGAGGAACCAGAAGCCGTCCTCGTCCTTCTGGGCCCAGTCGCCGTGGTCCCACAGCGGCGGGTCCTCGAAGCTCGACCAGTACTCCGCGAGGTAGCGCTCGTCGCCCGACCAGAGGCTCTTGGTCATCGACGGACAGGAGTCCCGTGCCACGAGGAAGCCCCGCTCGTGGGTGTCGGCGATGGACTCGCCCGACGAGTCCACGACGTCGATGTCCATGCCGAGCCCCGGCCCGCCCAGCGTACAGGGCTTGAGCGACTGGATCGGCATCGGCATGAGAAAGCAGCCCATTATCTCGGTGCCGCCCGAGATGTTGATGATGGGCGCGTCGCCCCCGCCGACCTTCTCGTGGAACCACCGCCAGCTCTCGGGGTCCCACGGTTCGCCGGTCGAGCCCAGCAGTCGGAGCGTCGAGAGGTCGTGGCCCTCCAGCCACTCGTCGCCGTGCTTGCGGAGCGCGCGGATGGCGGTCGGCGAGATGCCGAACACGGTCAGCCCGTGGCGGTCTATCATCTCCCAGAACCGGTCGGGTTCGGGGTGGTCGGGCGCGCCCTCGTACATGAAGATAGTGCCGCCGAACGCGTGGTTGCCGATGAGCGTCCACGGTCCCATCATCCAGCCGATGTCGCTGACCCAGAAAAAGCGGTCGCTGGGCTTGTGGTCGAACCCGAAGTACATCTCCTTGGCGGCCTGCAGCAGCGCGCCGGCGTGGGTGTGGACGATGCCCTTGGGTTTGCCCGTCGTCCCCGAGGAGTACAGCAGCATCGACTCGGCCGAGGAGTCCAGCGACTTGGTGTCGTACTCGTCGGCCCGGGTTGCGACCGCGTCGGCCCACGTCGCGTCGCGGCTCCGCCAGGAGATGGACTCGCTCTCGCTGGAGACGAGCCCGAGTCGCTCGTAGACGACCGTGTGCTCGACGTGGCCGGCCTCGGCGATGGCGTCGTCGGCCGTGCCCTTCAGCCGTACCTCGCTGCCCCGCCGGTAGAAGCCGTCGCCGGTGAACAGCACCGAGCACTCGGCGTCCGCGATGCGGGTCGCGGTCGCGTCCACGCCGAACCCCGAGAAGATGGGGACCGCGATAGCGCCCACCTTGAAACAGCCGTAGAGGATGGCCTGGACCTCGGGCACCATCGGCATGTACAGCCCCACGGTGTCGCCGGTGCCGACGCCGACCGATTCGAGGTAGTTTGCCACCTGGTTCGACTGGCGGGCGAGTTCGTGGTAGGTGGTCTCCCGGACCTCGCCGCCCTCGCCCTCCCAGATGCACGCGACCTTGTTTCGGGTCTCGCTGTCGGGCGCGGCGTGGCGGTCGACCACGTTGTGCGCGGCGTTCAACTTCCCGCCGGGGTACCACTCGGAGAACTGCGGCCCGTCGCTGTCGTCTCGTACTGCGTCGTAGTCCTCGTCGAACTCGATGTCGAGGTAGTCGACGAGTTCGTCCCAGAACCACTCGACGCCCGAGGCCTCCTCGCCGGGCACCTCCGTCGTGGTCCGCTCTATCAGTTCGTCGTAGTCGTCGATGCCGTACTCCTGCATGAACTGGTAGACGTTGGTCGACTCCACGAACTCCTCGCTGGGTTCGTGGACGATTTCGTCGACGTCTTCGAGAGTCTCCATGATCTGAACCTCCTTGCGGCAAGAATCGACCACCAGTACAAAGTAAGTTACCGAAATCCCGTCACCTCGCCCACCCTGCGAGCGAGGCCCGCGTCGGCGGCCTCGCTCCGTTCGCGACCGTCAGGCCTCGCGCGGGGGCAACGCTCGGTCGAGCGCCGCCGCGACTGCCTCGACGTCCGCGACGTCGTCGCGGTCCCGACGCACGTCCCGCAGTCCCCACGCCGACCACCCGGCGCGGTGGACGACCACGGCGTCGTCCGTCACCTCGTAGCTCTCGAACGCCGACCACGGGCGCAGGTGCTTGGCGACCGGATTCCCGGTCAACAGTCCGGCGTCGGTGACCGCGACGGTCCGCTCGGCCAACGCGCCGGTCAGTCCCGCCCCGCCCGCGACCGCGACGTTGAACAGCCATCGGAACGCTTCGAGTTCGGGGACGAGGACCGACGCCGCGAACCCGACCATCCCGCCGACCATCAGCCCGGCCACGGCCCACCTCGCCACTCGCCGGTCGCGCTCGGGGCCGCGTGCCTCGAAGCGGGCGTACTCCTCGGCCGCCGAGACGACCGCCTTCGCGTGGCGGTTGCGGGCCGCGACCGCCAGTCCCATGCCGACGAACACGCCGCCCAGCGCCGCGAGCATCGAGACGGCCAGAACGCTGCCCGGCACGCCACCGTTCGGAATCGCGACGACCAGGGCCACGGCGTAGCCGGCGGGGACGACCGTCCCGAGCCACACCCACGGCGTCGACCCGAGGCCGACTGCGAGTCGCTCGGAGCGCGCGAGGTAGCCCACGACCGCCACGGTCGCGGCGACGCTCGCGAGCAGGACCGGGTACAGCGTCGCTCCGTCGGTGGTCACGCCGAGCGCGACCGCCGCGACGGCCGTCGGCGCGACCAGCACGGCGGCGTACAGCCCCACGAGAACGCCGAAGAACTCGTCGGTCCCGTCGAGCGGGAGGTCGGCGACTTCGCGGCGGTCGGTCTCGACTGCCATCGTCGGTAGTTGTCCGCGTTCCCTGAAAAGCGTTCGCACGCCAGTCCTCCCGGCGTCTCACGCCCACTCGATGCCCAATCCCTCGTGGACGGCGAACTCCAGCGCGTTGACCACGTAGTGGGCGACCACCACGACCAGCAGGCTCCCGGTGAGGACGTAGGCGGCCGCGAGCGCGAACCCGAGCGCGCCGGTCACGACGATTCCGCCGGGCCCCTGCGCGCCGTGGCCCGCCGCGAACGCGACGGTCGAGGCGACCGCGAGCAGCCACGGGGAGACGCCGAACCCGGTCGCGAACGCGCCGATCAACGCCGCGCGAAAGAGAAGTTCCTCGAACCCCGCGATGACCGGCAACACGACCCCGAGCAGGACCACCCATCCGCCGGTCGAGTCGGGCGCGAGCGAGTCCCGGACGCTCTCGGCGTACTCCACCCCGGCGGCGTCGAGGGCAGCGGCCGCCAGCTCGTCGGCGACGTACAGCGCCACCCCGACGGCGACGCCGAGTCCGACCGCCGGGAGGCCGGCGTTCCACGCCGCGCCCGGAACGACGCCGAGCGCCGACAGCGGGACGTTCCCGAGCCATATCGCGCCGACCAGCACAGCACCGAACAGCCCCTGACTCACCGCGACGTTGAGTAGCAACGCGGCGGGCGAGAGGTCGAGTCGCCGGACGTCGGCGTCGGTCCGACTGGTGTCGCCCCCGGCGCGCCGAGCGTCGGCTTCCGCCGGGTTCTCTCCCCACGGCGACGCCTCGGCGTCGGTCACCTCCACGCCGGCGTCATCGGCCCACGGACTCCCGTCTTCCGGTCGGTCGGCCTCGTCGTCGAGAACCTCGCGCTCGATGCGCTCGGCCCGCGACAGGCCGGTGTCCCGGTGGCGCTCGATTCGGGCCGCACCGGTCGCGGGGACCTCCGGCGATTCGCGGTCGCGGGTCCCGGCTCGCTCCGCCTGGCCGTCCTCACCGTCCGCGGGGTCGTCGAACATCGCCTCGGAGGCACGCGCGAGGAGAATCAGGAGCCCGAGGACCAGCAGCGTCACGGCGGCGAACGACTCGTACATCGGCGCTGGTGCCATCGGTTCGGCGTAGGGAGCCCGACGACAAAAATCGGTGGTTCGAGAAGCGGGTCGGGGAACGATGCCCGTTCAGCGAACGAGCCCGTAACGTCGTCGGGAGCCGGGCGCGCGTCTCGTCGCGCGCCCCGCGACCGCAGCAAAAGGTCGTCTTAGAAGGAGTTCTTTATCTTCTCGAAGAAGCCCTCGTCGACGCTTATCTCCTCGCCGCCGGCCTCGGCGAACCGTTCGAGGGCCTCCTGCTGCTCGTCGTTGAGGCTCTCGGGCGTGACGACCTGCACCTGCACGTAGAGGTCGCCGTGGCCCCGCCGCCGGAGCCGCGGCATCCCCTTGCCCTTGAGCCGGAAGCGCTCGCCGCTCTGGGTGCCGGCGGGCACGTCCATCTCGACCGTCCCGTCGAGGGTCGGGACCTCGACCGTGTCGCCGAACGTCGCCTGCGGGAACGAGATGGGGTGTTGGTGGTGGAGGTCGTCGTCGTCGCGCTCGAAGTCCGGGTGGTCCTCGACAGCGACCTCGATGAGCAGGTCGCCGTTGGGTCCGCCGTTGGGTCCGGGCGCGCCCTCCCGCTCCATCTGGAGGGTCTGGCCCGACTGGATGCCCGCGGGCACCTCGACCGACAGGGTCGCCTCCCGCCGGACGGTCCCGTCGCCGCCACAGTCCGAACAGGTCTCGCTGTAGATTTCGCCCTCGCCGCCACACCGCCGGCAGGTCTGGGTCTGCTGGACGCGGCCCAGCGGCGTCTGCTGGACCTGCGTGACCTGCCCGCGACCGTTGCACTCCTGGCAGGTCCGGGAGTCGGTTCCCGGCGGGTGGCCCTCGCCGTCGCAGGTGTCACACCGCTCGGGCCGCCGGACGCTGACCTGCTTCTGGACGCCCTCGTAGGCCTCTTCGAGGTCGATGGTCAGTTGCGTCCGGAGGTCTTGTCCCTGCTGCGGGCGGTTGGACTGGCGACCGCCGCCGAAGAACTGCTCGAAGATGTCTCCCATGCCGCCGCCGCCCATGCCTCCGAAGGGGTTCTGCCCGCCCATGCCGCCGGCCCCGCCAGCGCCGCCGCGACCGCCGTCGAAGCCGCCGCGCTTCTGGGCCTGCTCGAACCGCTCGTGACCCATCTGGTCGTAGGCCTGGCGCTTTTCCTCGTCGGTCAGCACTTCCTTGGCCGTCTGGAGCTTCTTGAACTTCTCCTCGGCGTCCGGGTCGTCGCTCACGTCCGGATGGTACTCGGTAGCCTTCTCGCGATAGGCCGCCTTGATATCGTCCTCGTCGGCGTCCCTGCTCACGCCGAGTATCTCGTAGAAGTCCTCGCTCATTGGTTGTCGTTCCGTAATCGGTTCTGCCACTTGAAGGAACGGGTTTCCGGGAGTTGGCGGCCCAGCCCCGGTCGAGGGTAACCGTCGGCGACGTCGCTCGACCAGTTATATGAAAATACATAGACTAAAAATTTATGTATCTGAAGTATAGTTCTTATTCTGGGTTAGACGATGAACTACAGACGATTCGCGATCACGCTCGTCGTCACGCTGAGTCTCCTGACCGCCGGTACGGGCGCGGTGTCGGCCGCCGACGCTGGCACGGACAAGTGCATGCCAGCTCAGGACGTCCCGACGACCGACTCCGGCGCGGGTGCGCAGGGCTGTACGCCGCCGCCGTGCGCGTACCTCTGTGACGACGTGCGGGCGAACGACCGCGTGAACGACGGTGGCCCGAGCGGCGGCCACCTGGCGTAAACCAGACCGGGAACGAGAACCGCGGCGGTACTCTCCCGCCCCCGATTCTCGCCGGGAGAGGCCGCTCCCGACAATCAGCGTCGCCGCAGTCGCGTCACGAGTTGACGTTGGTGACCGCGAAGTGGAACGTCTCCTGAGTGTCGTCGCCGTACTTCAGCGTCGCACCGACGTAGCTGCCGGCGGGCCTATCCGCGACGGGGTCGACGGTCAGCGCGACGTTCCCGCCGTCGTACTCTCCGAAGTCGACCTGACCGCTGGTACCCGGAGCGAGGGTGGCGGTGGCGTCCAGCGCCCGCAGCGCGTCGTCGGCCGGGAAGCCGGTCGCGTCGTCGGCACTGCCGTTCACGTCGCCCGCGATGGTCACCTCGGCTCCGGAGCGCTCGATGGTGGAGACGCCCACGTCGGTTTCAAGCGCGAACTCCTCGACGGTGACCGACTCCTCGCCGACGTTCTCGATGGTGAAGGTCAGACTCTCCGACTCGCTGGTCTGGGCCGAGACGCGACCGATGCGACCGGCGTCGCCGGACTGTCCCCCGCCGCCGCTGCCGGGGTCGGCGTCGGCGTCCGGATTCGTCTCGACGATGGTGCCGGATGCGCCGACGGCGATATCGTTGTTCGAGGCGTCGACGATGGCCTTGAGCCCCTGGCTGGTGGGCGTGTCGTCCTGGGACCACTGGCCGTTCGCCCGGTCGAACACCGCGCCGCCGTTGCCGACGACGTAGCCGTCGCCGCCCTCCAGCTCCACGTCGCGGAGTCCGGCCTCACCGAGCGTCTCCGAGGTCCACGTCGGTACGCCCTGGTCGTCGAGGGCGTAGTGGTAAACCGTGCCGCTGCCGGCCGCGACCCCCACGTCGTACTCGCCGTCTGAGTCGACGCCGTAGAGGGACACGTCGGCGTCGGCGATACCAATCCGGTTCCAGGAGGCTCCGTCCGCCGTGTGGAACACCTTCGCGTTGCCGTTGACGAGGTGGCCGGACTTCTCGCCGTAGAAGTCGATGGCCTTCAACGCGTTGCCCTGACCGACCGAGGCGGCGTTCCAGGTACCGCTCGCACCGTTGCCGAACGAGTAGTGGACGCTGCCGGAACCGCCGGCGACGTAGACGTTGGCGTCGCCCTTCGGCCCGGTGACGGCGATGTCGCTGAAGTTGTTGGTCACGTCGTTGGGCGCGGAGTGGTCGACGAGGCTGCCGGTCTCGACGTCGTACTCACCGATGGCGCCCGAGGACCCGGCGAACCAGAGTCGCTTGCCGTCGTCGGTCACGTCGGCACCGTAGAGGCTGTTACCGTTGCTGGTCGGGCCGCTCTGGAGGACCGTCGTCCAGCCCTGCTCGGTGCGCTCGACGACGATGCCGCCGCCGCCGACCGCGAACTCGTTCCGGTCCGTCTTCGCAACGTCCCACAGCGTCACGTCGACGGGGCTGGTGACGGACTCCCACGGGGCCGTCTCGGCGGCCGTCGGCATCGCGCCGACGGTTGCTACCGCTGCTATCCCACCGCTCGCCTGCAGGAACTCTCGTCGCGTCGTATTCTGTTCTCTACGCATACTACGTTCAACACTCGGTAGTAGTATCTTTTTAATTTTTTGGCAGCGTAATATATTGTGGAACCTTCCCACGGCTCGGGGTCTGGCGGCGTTCTTCCATCACGACACACCACCGACGAGACACGCTCGGCGACCCATCGTGGGGTAGACGCGGCCGGGACCCGCAAGAGGCAGGCCCGAGGCTATCGAGCGAAAGCGTCGGAGAAACCGGGGTCGGCCCGCCCGACCAGTGCTACTCGTCCTCGTCGTCGACGTCCTCGAAGTCGGCGTCGACGTAGTCGTCGTCGCCGGGTTCCGCACCGCCGGGACCGGCCTGACCCCCCATGCCGCCGGCCGCGCCGCCGGGGCCAGCGCCGGCCGCACCAGCGCCGCCGGCACCGGCCTGGGCCTGCTGTTGGTACATCTGCTTGCCGATCTCCTGTAGCTCCTCGCTCAGGGACTCGGTGGCGTCTTCGATATCGTCCTTGGTCGCGTCCTCGTCCTCGAGGACCGCCTCGACGCTCTCGATCTCGGCCTCGATGTCGGCGCGCAGGTCGTCGTCGACGTTCTCCTCGTTCTCGTCGAGCAGGGTGTGGGCGCGCTGGACCGCGCTCTCGGCCTCGTTGCGGGCCTCGATGCGCTCGCGGCGCTGCTGGTCCTCCTCGGCGTGCTGTTCGGCCTCCTGTTGCATCTGCTCGATCTCGTCGTCGGAGAGGCCGGCACCGCCCTCGATGGTGATCTCCTCCTGGTTACCGGAGCCCTGGTCCTCGGCCGAGACGTTGACGATGCCGTTCTCGTCGATGTTGAACGCGACCTCTATCTGGGGCGTGCCGGCGGGCGCGGGCGGGATGCCGGTCAACTGGAACTCGCCGAGCAGTTCGTTCTCCTCGGCGATCTCGCGCTCGCCCTGGAACACGCGGACCTGCACCGAGGTCTGGTTGTCGGCGGCCGTGGTGAACACCTTCGACTCCTCGGTCGGGATGGTGGTGTTCTTGTCGATGAGCCGCTCGAACAGCCCGCCCTTGACCTCGATGCCCAGCGAGAGGGGCGTCACGTCGAGCAACACGATGTCGTCGACGTCGCCCGCGAGGACGCCGCCCTGGATGGCCGCGCCCAGCGCGACCGCCTCGTCGGGGTTGACGTTCTTCTTGGGCTCCTGGTTCGTCATCTCCTCGACCTTCTCCTGGACCTGTGGCATCCGCGTCGAGCCGCCGACCAGGATCACTTCGTCGATGTCGGACTTGTCGTAGCCCGCGTCCTGGAGGGCCTGCTCGGTCGGGCCGACCGTGCGCTCGATGAGGTCGGCGGTCAGGCTCTCGAACTTCGCGCGGGTGAGGCTGTCTTCGAGGTGGACCGGACCCTCGTCGGTCGCCGTGATGAACGGCAGGTTGATTTCGGTCTCCTTGCGCGAGGAGAGTTCGATCTTGGCCTCCTCGGCCGCGTCCTTCAGGCGCTGGAGCGCCTGCCGGTCCTCGCGGAGGTCGATGTTGTGGTCGTTCTCGAACTCGTCGGCCAGATAGTCGATGACGGCCTCGTCCCAGTCGTCGCCCCCGAGGTCGTTGTCGCCGTTGGTGGCGACGACCTCGTAGACGCCGCCGCCCAGGTCGAGGATGGAGACGTCGAAAGTGCCCCCGCCGAGGTCGTAGACGAGGACCGTCTGGTCGGACTCGTCGTCGAGCCCGTACGCCATCGACGCGGCGGTCGGCTCGTTGACGATGCGCTCGACCTCGAACCCGGCGATCTCGCCGGCGTCCTTGGTGGCCTGGCGCTGCTTGTCGTTGAAGTAGGCGGGCACCGTGATGACCGCCTTCTCCACGTCGTCGCCGAGGTACTCCTCGGCGTCGCGCTTTATCTTCTGGAGTATCATCGCCGAGATCTGCTCGGGCGTGTACTCCTCGCCGTCGACCTCGACGGTGTAGTCGTCCTCGCCCATGTGGCGCTTGATCGACTGGATCGTGCGCTCGGGGTTCTGGACCGCCTGATTCTTCGCCGGCTTGCCGACGAGACGCTCGCCGTCGTCGAACGCGACGACCGAGGGCGTGGTGCGGTCGCCCTCGCCGTTGACGATTATCTCCGGGTCGCCGCCCTCCATCACCGCGAACGCGCTGTTCGTGGTCCCGAGGTCGATTCCCAGAATCTTGTTACTCGCCATCTTGTTCGGTATTTGCGCGTTCTGACCTTTAAGCCTTGCTAGTCCGGGCGTGAGCCGCCAGCGAGCTGCCTCGGCGCTTTCTTGCGGTTTCCTGTCGGGGCGTGTCCACGGATGCCATACTTATATATCCGACCGCAATTCGACCGGTCGATTCGGGGTTGGTGGTCGAGTGCGTCGACTCAATTCCGGACTTTCGCTCGCTGACTTGCTTTTCCACGTCGGCGCGCGATGGCGCGCCTTCTTGCCGCGCCAATTCGCGCGAGGGAGGCGAGCGCGTCGTCGGGAGCGAAGCGACCGACTGCTCGTCGGACGCGGATTGTCCGACGGCGTTCAGGCGCTCGCCGAGGCTGGGGCGGCGTGAGGTCCGCCGTCGCGGTGCGGATGCGGGTGCGGTGCGGTTACGGGACGGTGCGGATGCCCTCGGTGGACTGAACTGCACGCGAGCGCGCCGAGGGCTTTCGAGGCTGTGTTTGCGTCGCAGTTGTTGCTGAGCGTGCCGAGGGCGTTCAAGACTCCATCACACTGCCCCATCCGACCCCGATTCCACCGACGGGCACGCAGGTTAAGTTTCCGGGCGGCGTCCGTCCACTCGACCACTCATGGGGGACGTAGACAAGCGCGAGGCGGCCCGCCTCGTCGACCGCGTCATCGAGCAGGTGGCGGCGTGGCCCCACGTCAACACCGAGGAACACCGCTTCGAGGGCCGGGAGTTCACGCTCGGCCCGCGCGAGGTCGGCCACGTCCACCGCTGGGGCATCGTGGACGTGCCGTTCATCGAACGCCTGCGCGAGCAACTCGTCGCGGAAGGCAAGACTGGCGAACATCACGTCGTCCCGGAATCGGGGTGGACGACCTGCTACGTCGAGACCGAGGCCGACGTCGAGCGGTGCGTGTGGCTGTTGCGGCTGTCGTACCTCTATCACGTCGCCACGCTCAAGCGGACGCCCGCAGGGGCGGAGACGTTCGCGGCGGTGGACGTGAGCGAGGAACTGGCGGCGTTGGACGTGAGCGAGGAGATACGGACGGCGTTCGAGGAGCGGGAGTAATCGTGGGGACGCGTTCGATACGGATTCTGAATCCTTAAACGCGCCCGCCCGTTTGTATCGGATATGACCGACGAGGAAGCCACCGAGCAGGTGCGAGCCGACGCCGAGGAACCCGCGGCCGACGCGGAGCGAGCCGACGAGGACGCCGAGGAGCACTCGGACGCGGACGCGCTCGGGCCGACCAGCACCAGGCTCGTCGCGGAAGTCGCCACGGCGGACGCCGAACTCGCGACCGACCTCGAAGCCCACCTCGGGGACCTCGAAGCCGACCGGGACGACGCCGAGGCGCGCGCCGACGACCTCGAATCCAAGCTCAAGCGCGAGCGGGCCGACTTCCAGAACTACAAGAAGCGCGCGAAAAAGCGCCAGGAGCAGCTGAAAGACCGCGCCACGGAGGACCTCGTCGAGAACCTGTTCGACGTTCGGGACAACCTCGTGCGCGCGCTCGACGCCGACCACGACGACGTCGAGAGCCTCCGCGAGGGCGTCGAGATGACCCTCGACGAACTCGACCGCGTGTTCGCCGAGGAGAACGTCGACGAGATCGCGCCCGACCCCGGCACTGAGACCGACCCCCAGCGCCACGAGGTGATGATGCAGGTCGACAGCGACCAACCAGAGGGGACGGTCGCGGACGTCTACCAGCCCGGCTACGAGATGGACGACAAGGTGCTTCGGGCCGCGCAGGTGACCGTGAGCGAGGGCGGGGACGACTCGGATTCGGCGGAGTAGTTCGGAGCGACGGTTTGGGAACCCCCGCTCGCTACGTCTTCGAGACGTTGAAACGCGGGCGAACGCCGTCGAGAACGACGCCCCGAAAGCCCCGCCCGCTCGCCGCCGTCGGAAGCGAGTTCCGACGAGCCCTCGTTCACATCCACTCACGAGGACCTCGGACGCTGGCGCGGTCATGAACGACCGCCCCAGCGCGCGCCGACGTGGAAAAGCAACTCAGCGCGCGCCGACCGACGACGAGGACCACCAGCGCGGTCCCAGGGCGTTACGAAAGAGGTCGGGCTGAACACCTGAACGCCGCCTCTGCCGGCGGGCGAAGCCTTAACGCCCCGCGCCGCCACAGACGAAGGTATGCAGTGCATCGAGGTGGAAGACGGTGGCCGATAGGTCCCCGGTCGCACTGGTCGCACAGAGTCTCGCCATGGTGGTCGGCGTGGCCGCGGCGGTCGCGCTGGGATGGGTCCTGTTCGTGGACGTGCCCGACGGGAACCTCGCGCGACTGCTGGGCGTCGTGCTGGCGCTCCTCGCTGGCGCGCTCGGCGCGCGGACCGCCGGCCGAATCGCGTCGACCCAGTTCGCGCCCTACGACGTGGCCGAGGTGGCGGTCGAAGGGGCCATCACCCGCGACGGCGGCGGCGGCCGACTCCCGACGTCGACCGGCGGCACCCCCGCCGACGATATCGTCGAGCAGATCGAGGCGGCCGACGCCGACGACGCCGCGCGAGCGCTCCTGCTGAAGCTCAACACGCCCGGCGGCGAGGTTGTTCCCAGCGACGACATCAGGCTCGCGGCCGAGCGCTTCGACGGCCCCACGGTCGCGTACGCCACCGACACCTGCGCCAGCGGCGGTTACTGGATCGCCAGCGGCTGCGACGCCATCTACGCCCGCGAGGGGAGCGTCGTCGGCAGCATCGGCGTCATCGGCTCGCGAGTCAACGCATCCGAGCTGGCCGACACGGTCGGACTGGAGTACGAGCGCCTCGCGGCCGGCGCGTACAAGGACGCCGGCACGCCGCTGGCGGAGATGAGCGACGACGAGCGCGAGTACCTCCAGGGAATCGTCGACGGCTACTACGAGGAGTTCGTCGACCGCGTGACCGACGGCCGCGACCTCAGCGACGAGCAGGTCCGGGACACCGAGGCGCGCGTCTACCTCGGCGAGGACGCCGAAGCCATCGGGCTGGTCGACGAGCTCGCGACGAGGGAAGGAGTCGAAGACCGGCTCGCCGCCGACCTCGGCGAGGAGGCGGTCGAGGTCCGGGAGTTCGAACCGGACCGCGGCGTCGTAGAGCGGTTGCGGGGCGGCTCGCAGGCGGTCGCGTACGCGTTCGGCGCGGGCGTCGCCAGCGCCGTCGCGGGCGGGGACGGCTCGGGCGCGGACGGCTTCGAGTTCGAGTTGCGGTGAGCGTCGGGGCGCTGCCGTCGGTCACACGCTCCGAATCAGGTCGGTGACGCCGACGGTTTCGGCGACGACCCAGCCCACGAACAGGAGATAGGACAGCAACAGCGCGTACGACTCGCCGGTGGTCAGCGTGAGGTCGGTCCGCAGGACGACGAACAGCAGGATGGTCGCGAGCGTCAGCACGCCCATCATCGGGACCGCGACCGCGAAGTTGACGGGCGCGCTGCCCGCGATGAACACGCCGACCGGAATCGCGACGAGCAGGTCGAACGTGTTCGAACCCAGCACGTTCCCCAGGCTGGTCGCGCCGTTGCCTCGCCGCGCCGCCCGGACGCTGACCAGTGCGTCCGGGAGGCTCGTCGCAGCGGCGACGATGGTGACGCCCGCGAGGAACTCAGGGATGGCGAACGTGTGGCTCAGCCCCTCGACCGCGCCAACGAGTTGCTCGACCGCCACCAGGATGACGAGGAGTCCGACGGCCAGTTTCGCCCAGTGTCCGAGTATCGAAACGTCGCCGGAGGCGGCTTCGGCCTCGTGGTCCTGGACGTCCTGCCACTGGATGAAGACGTACAGACCGTACAACAACAGCGGGATGGCCGCCAGCGGTCGCACCAGTCGCCCGCCCAGCGCCGGCTCGCCCGCCGTCGGGAAGTAGATGACCGCCAGCGCGAACGTGACCAGCAGCGCCGAGACGGCGACCATGTAGAACTGGGCCTCCTTGTAGACGATGGCCCGGCTCGACTCGACCGGGTCGCCCGTCGTAATCCCCGAGAGGCCGGGAACGACGAGGATGTTGAAGATGGCCGAGCCGACGATGGCTCCGACGCCCATGTCGAACGAGCCCGCGAGCGCGGTGAAGACGACGCTCGCCAGTTCGGGGAAGCTCGACCCGACCGCGACCACGACCGAGCCCTGGATCACCGCCGGGAGCCCGTAGTACGTCGAGAGGTGTTCGGCCGAGCGTTCGAGCCAGCCGCTACCGAACCAGACGAGCCCGGTCGCGACAGCGACGACGGCGACGTTGGCGACCGGCGTGTTCGGGACGAGACCGTCGAGCGCCATCGAACCGACCAACCCAATCGGGCGACAAAATACGTTCGCTTCCGGTCGCGGCGCGGGCGTCGGGCCGCGTCACTTGAACCGGAACGTCTCCAGGTTCTTCGGCGCGAACGTCCGCATGTTGAACTCGTGGTACAGCGCCGACGAGAGGTCCTGCACGCTCGACTCGTCGCCGTGGACGCACAGCACCTTCTCGGGGCGGGGACTCATCGTCTTCACGAAGTTCATCAGCCCCTGCCGGTCGGCGTGGCCCGAGAAGCCGTCGACCGTCTCGACGTCGACGTTGAGCGTCAGGGTGTTGTTCCGGCCGCCCCGGCCGCCCGAGTGGCCGGTCGCGCTCGTCGGAATCTCGTCCCAGCCGTTCTGGATGCGCCGGCCGAGCGTCCCCTGGGCTTGATAGCCGACGAACGCCAGCGTGGAGTCGGGGTCGCCGCCGACGTGTTCGAGCCACGACATTATCGGGCCCCCCGTCACCATCCCGGACGTCGAGAGGATGATGCAGGGGTCGCCGTCGGCGACCTCCTGACGCTCGTCCTCGCCGCCGTCGATGTGGTTGAACTGGTCGGCGAGGAAGGGGTTCTCGTCCTCGTGGAAGATGCGGTCCCGGAGGTCGTCCCGGAGGTACTCGGGGTAGGTGGTGTGGATGGCGGTCGCCTCCCATATCATGCCGTCGAGGTGGACCGGCATCTCGGGAACGTCGCCCTCGCGCATCGCCTCTTCGAGGACGAGCATGAGCTCCTGGGAGCGACCCACCGCGAACGCGGGGATGAGGACCTTCCCGCCCCGCTCGTACGTCTCGTTGATGACCTCCTTGAGCTTGCGCTCGGAATCCTCCTGGTCGGTCTGGTAGTCGTTGCGACCGCCGTAGGTCGACTCGAAGACGAGGGCTTCGACCCGCGGGAAGTCGTTGACCGCGCCGTTGAACAGCCGGGTGTCGTCGTAGTGGATGTCCCCGGAGAAGGCGACGTTGTACAGGCCGTCCCCGATGTGGAAGTGCGCGATCGAGGAGCCGAGGATGTGGCCCGCGTTGTGGAGCGTGAGCTTCACGTCGGGCGCGATGTCGGTCACGTCGCCGTATTCGAGCGGGATGGTGTGCTTGATGGTCTCGCGGACCATCTCCGAATCGTACGGCGGCGCGCGGCCCTCCTTGGCGGCCACGTCGAGGTAGTCGAGCTGGAGCAGTCCCATCAGGTCCCGGGAGGGCTCGGTGGTGTAGATGGGACCGTCGTAGCCGTACTTGAACAGCAGGGGCAACAGCGCCGAGTGGTCGAGGTGGGCGTGGGTGAGCACCACCGCGTCGATGGTGTTCGCGCCAGCACCGAGCGCCTCCTCGACCTGGAGGTAGGGCACCTCGCCCTCCGCGCCGGGCTTGTCGCCGCAGTCGACGAGGACGCGGGTCTCGGGCGTCGAGAGGATGAAGGAAGCGCGGCCGACCTCCCGACAGCAGCCAAGCGTGGTCACGCGGACGTACTCCTCGTCGTCGGCCATCTTCTCGCGGTGAATCTGGCGGCCCACCTTCTCCAGGATGTCCCGGCGCTCGTCGCGCTCCTGCTTGAGGAAGTTCCGGACGTTCGAGACGGTCGAGGACTCGATGGGCGGCGTGCGGACCACCTCGGGCGTCCAGCCGACCTCCTGGGTTATCTCGCGCAGCGTCGAGCCGTGCTTGCCGATGACCATGCCGGGCTTCTCGGCCTCGATGACGACCTCGCCGGTGTCGGCGTGGAAGTCGAGGTCGGTCACGCCCGCCTCGTCGGGGACGACCCGCCTGATGTCGTCGCGGGCGTCGCTGGGCCGCGACAGCACGTCCGGGTCGGGCCGGACGGTGATGCGCTTGCGGAGCTGGCTCGCCAACTGCCGGACGAGGTCGCCGTTCCGGGCGAACCTTTTGGGGTCGCGCGTGTACACGACCAGTTCCGGCCCCTCGTACGTCACGTCCGACACCGAGATGTCGCTCGGTAACTCGCTCGTGATCTCTGCTCGCAGGTCCTCTAACTGTTGGTCTACGTTACTCATAGTGAAAAAGTCGCTCCGTCTGTGGGCCGTGTCTGCGCTCCGCAGTCCCGTCCGCCGGTCGGGCGGAATCTCGGTCCGCCGGTCGGGCGGGATTCCGGTCCGCCGGTCGGGCGGAACCCCGGACTACCTCGTCCGGGGGGCTCGAATCGGTCGTACCGCCGTGGGGACTACGATGCGAAGTACAACACAGCATAGATTTTTCCGCGGGATGTGGTAACTCGCGCGCGGCGAGTCGTCCGCGTCCCCGGGTCCACCGGGGATGACGGGACGCTCGTTCGGGGACGCAGGAAAACCCGCTTGGTCGGTAATACTCCCCGGCGTTATAAAAGCCTTCCCAAAGCGGACGACCCAAGCCCCCGGGGCCCGTCGCCCGGCGCATGCGCGTGACACCGGAGACGGTCGCCGAGGAGTACGAGTGGGTTCGCGAGCGCGACGACGCGGTCGTCGCGCTCGTCAACGACGTGCGCGACCACCTGGGCGACCTGTTCGACGCCGACGTGGACGCAGTGGCCGCCGGCCAGTACCGGGAGGAGGTCGACGCCGTCTTCGCTGACGGCGACCGCGCGGTCAACGTCGCCGCGCTGGTCGCCATCCTGCGGGAGTTGGACGTGGCCGACGACTACCCCGGGTTCGTGGTGGACGAGCTCCTCGGGCGCGAGCTCGCGGGGACCGTCGCCGGAACCCAGCCGTTGCGACTGCTGGGCGAGGCCACGTTCCACGTCGCGGACGTGCACGCCCACGGCGACCCGAGCGACGCCGCGGGCGCGGACGACCTCGACGCCGCCCTCGCGGCGGGGTTCCAGACCAGACTGCCGGGCTGGGACTGGACCGAGGCCAGGAGTCCCTTCGCGGTGAGGGACCGAGAGTAGCCCGGATACTCACCCGAGGACGTCGACTGCCGCCTGGGCCCGGGAGACGAGCGCCGGGTGCGGGTCGGCTTCGGGCCGGGACGCCCGGACCTCGGCGAGTGCGGTCTCGACCGAACAACCCCGGCGAACCGCGAGCGCGGCGGCCGCGACCGCCGGACTGCGGGAGCTCCCCCGCGAACAGTGGACCAGCACGGTCTCGTCGTCGCCGAGCGCGGCCACGACCGCCTCGACCGCCCGCCGGAAGGCTTCGGAGTCGTTTCGCGGCCCGTCCATCATCGGCGCGTCGACGACGACGCGGCGTCGGGATAGCCGCCGGCCGGCGGGTCGTGGGTGAGCGCACAGACCGTAGTAACTCCGGCCGCCCGCTGGCGGGACGCGTCGGCGGCCGCCTCCGCGCTCCCGACGAACAACCCCGGCGCGATGCGGTCCATGCGTGAGGGCTCTCGGTCGCGGTGCTTAACCCTCGGGTTTTTGCTCCCCTCGGGCCCACGGACCGAGTATGCAACCCGCGACGCTGTGTTACCTCCTGCGGCCCGACGACGAGGAGGTCCTGCTCATCCGGAAGAAGCGCGGCCTCGGCGAGGGAAAACTCGTGGGGCCCGGCGGCAAGGTCGAGGACGGCGAGACGCCCCGCGAGTGCGTCGTCCGCGAGGTCGAGGAGGAGGTCGGCGTGACCCCGCGCGACCCCGAGAAGGTCGGCGAGTTCGAGTTCGTGTTCGGGGCGGACGCGGAGATGTTCGTCCACGTCTTCCGCGCCGAGGCGTTCGCGGGCACCCCGACCGAGAGTCCGGAAGCCGACCCCGCGTGGTTCGACTACGACGCCGTGCCCTACGACGAGATGTGGGAAGACGACCGCTACTGGTTCCCGTACCTGCTCGACGGCGAGAGCTTCGCGGGCGAGTTCGTCTTCGACGACGAGGGCGAGGAACTTCGGGACTGGGCGGTCGAGACGGGCGTCGAGTGGTGAGGTGCAGTCGGGACGCGTGCCGCCGGCCAGTCGGGACCGACGGTACACCCGGACCTCGAGTTGAAGGTGTCCGAACTAAGGCCGACGGGCGAGTCCGTACGGAACGGGCGAAGATACCGCATGCCAGGGGACGACCGTTCATCGGAGGGTGACGCGGAGAACGCCGATACCGACGGGCACCGCTGGGAAGTCCGTCTCGAAGTCCCGGAGTCCGGGTCGGTGTCGGCGACCGTCACCGACGCCGTCTCGGAGGCGACCGGGAAGGACCTCCGGTCGCTCCGGCCGCTCCACGACGTCGTCGACCCCGATGCGCTCGACAGCCTCTGCTCGTCGGTTGACGACGCCGCCGGACGACCCACGGGCGGGTGTCGAGTCACGTTCCGTTACGAGGGACACCGGGTACGCGTGGTCGCCGACGAGCGAGTCGTCGTGATCCCTGTCCGCGACGAGTAGTCGGGCCGGACGGCGGCCGTCAGGAGTCGTCCGACCGGCCGCGATTCCGCGCGTCCGCCGTCGACGGCTCGAACAGAGTTGCGAGGAGCTTCCGCTCGGCGGCGTGGACGTGCTGGGAGAAGGTCGCCGACGTGATTCCGAGCGTCTCGGCCACCTCCTGGCCCGTACACTCGCGGGGCCAGTCGTAGTATCCGGCCTCGAACGCCGTTTCGAGTACTTCGTACTGCCTGTCGGTGAGCCGTTCCCGAACCACCCGCCGGAGTCCGTCGTAGTTCAACGGGGCCGCCGAGCGGTCCGTCTCGCGCTTGGCGACGAACTCCGCCGCGGGATACTCCTCGAGGAACGCCTCGACGACCGCGCCCGGGTCGGAGCCGGCCGGCAGTTCCCCGATTATCGTCCCCTCGCCGCGAACCCCCCGCACCGTCCGGGGAAGCGCCCCCTGCTCGGCCAGGGTCACCGCCGGACAGTCGTCCACGACGGAGAACTCGAACAGCCCGCCGTCCTCGTACTCGCGGACGAGTTCCGGCGAGACCGACTCGTGCTGGGTCGCGAGCGAGAGGATGCTGGCCGGGTCGGCACCCGAAACGCTGAAAAACTCCGCGTACTCCCCGTCGTCGCGGGGGACCATCTCCTCCAGTTCGACCCGACACTGCTCGGCGGCCGACGCGCCGACGAACGGATACGCCGGGTCGGTCACCGCGAACTCGAGTTCCACGACGCCGTCTCCGGGGTCGGAGTCGCCACGCTCGGACATTTGCCGTCACTGGTCGCTCCCGTCTCATTACCGTTCTGGCCCCACACGAACCAGTACCACAGCTTCATCGCCTTTAAGGCCACCTCGGCGGAACCTACACCCAATGAGCGACGACGAACAGGAACTCGGCATCACCGAGCGAAAGGAGTACAACCCCGGCGACTGGTACGCCGAGGTCGTGACGAAGGCCAACCTCGCCGACTACGCGCCCATGGGCGGGTTCATCGTCACCCGGCCCCGCGGGTACGCCCTCTGGGAGGCCGTGCAGGACAACCTCGACGAGTGGTTCAAGCAGACCGGCTCGCAGAACGCCTACTTCCCCGCGCTCATCCCCGAGAGCTATCTGGAGCGCGAGAGCGACATCGTGGAGGGGTTCGACCCCGAGGTGGCGTGGGTCACCCACGGCGGCCACGACGAACTCGACGAGCGACTCGCGTTCCGGCCCACCAGCGAGTCCATCATCACGCCGTTCATGAGCGAGTGGGTCCGGAGCCACCGGGACCTGCCCCTGCGGCTCAACCAGTGGTGTAGCGTCATCCGGTGGGAGGCCACCGAGACCAAGCCGTTCTTCCGCACCAAGGAGTTCCTCTGGCAGGAGGGCCACACCGCCCACGAGACCGAAGACGAGGCGTTCGAGGAGACGATGCTCCGGCTCGACCAGTACCAGCGCCTCTACGAGGACGTGCTGGCGATTCCGGTGCTTCGCGGCCGCAAGCCGCCCCACGACAAGTTCCCCGGCGCGCACACCACCACCACGGTCGAGGCGCTGATGCCCGACGGCAAGTCCGTACAGGGCGGCACCTCCCACTACCTCGGACAGGGCTTCGCGGAGGCGTACGACCTCACGTTCACCGACGCCGACGAGAACGAGCAGGTGGCCCACACCACCTCGTGGGGCCTCTCGTGGCGCGCGCTCGGCGCGCTCATCATGACCCATTCGGACGACCAGGGACTCGTACTCCCCCCGACCGTCGCGCCCGAGCAGGTCGTCGTCGTCCCCATCTGGAACGAACAGAACCGCGAGGAGGTGCTGGACTACGCCGAGGGCGTGGCCGACGACCTCGAATCGGCGGGCGTCCGCGTGGAACTCGACGACCGCGACGAGCGCAACCCCGGCTTCAAGTTCAACGAGTGGGAGCTGAAGGGCGTGCCCGTCCGGCTCGAAATCGGCCCCAACGAGGTCGAGGACGAGGAGATTACCGTCGTCCACCGGCCCGACGGCGAGGACTCGGTCGAGGACCGCGCTGGCATCGCCGAGACGGTCGACGAGCACTTCGACGCCGTGTACGACAAACTCTACGACGCCGCCGAACAGAATCTGGAGGAGAACGTCCGCGAGGCGTACGAGACCTCCGAGATTCTGGGCACCATCGGCCGGTACGGCGGCTACGTCAAGACGCCGTGGTGTGGCGACGAGGCCTGCGAGCAGGTCGTCAAGGAGGAGATCGCGGCCGAAATCGTGATGGTGCCGATGGACCGCGACGAGGAACCCATCGGCGAGGAGTGTGGCGTCTGTGGCGACGAGGCCGAGGAGACGGCGTACTTCGCCAAGTCGTACTGAGCGTCGCTCGTCGGGGTTCGATTCGGCGTGACGCGCGGGATTTTTGGATTGACAATGCGACGGCCGAGCGCGGAGATTCGTTCAGATGTTTGTCCAGATTATTAGACAGACAATTAGACAAACAATAGATGATTCCGGCGCGCGCGAGCAACGCGCGCGAGGGAGGCGGTCGCGCGGTCGGGAGCGAAGCGACCGACGGCGCGACCGTCGAGGCTGGGGAGGGGTGAGGCTCGCCGTCGCGGTTGCGGTGCGGTCGCGGTCTCTCATTGGTCGAGGCAGTAGCTAGCTTCGTGACGTGTTCAGTTCGTCGAGCATTCTGATCTTCGAGTGCATTCCGAGCTAGCTACTCCCGTCACCTATGAGAAGCCGCAACCTCGTCCTCCCCAGCCTCCTGCGCGTCTCCCTCGTCGCTCCTTTCAGTCGCTCCTCGGTGCGATGCTCGTCCCTCGCGCGCGTTGCTCGCGCGCGCCGGGCGGAGAACTGTCGACCTGTCCCTCCGGTCGTGAAGGGCCAAACCGGTCGACCGTTCCCATGTCTCGGTCGCAGTGCCATCGACGCCTCCGGACACCCCGACTCGACCGTACCAACCCTTAAGAATTCAGTCCCCTTACGCGCTACCGAATGGACGGACTGCGAGACAGCGTGCTGGACCGGGTGACCAAGCCCGAACTGGCGGTGTTCGTCTCCGGCGTCGCCAGCATGGGCCTGGAGATTCTGGCCGGCCGCGTCGTCGCGCCCGAGTACGGCAACAGCATCTACACGTGGGGCAGCATCATCGCCGTCTTCCTCGCGGCGCTGAGCCTCGGCTACTACCTCGGGGGCAAGCGAGCGACCCACCGAGCGACCAACGCCACGATGGTCCGGTTGCTGCTCGGGACGGCGGCGTACGTCGCGGTCCTCATCTTCGCGGGCGACCTGCTGTTGAACGCGGCGTCGACGATTCCGCTGCCCGCGCGGTTCGCGCCGCTGCCGGCCGTGACGCTGCTGTTCGGCCCGCCGACCTACCTGCTGGGATTCATCAGCCCGTACGCCGCCGAACTCTCGGGCACCGACGGCGTCGGGGAAGCCTCGGGGAGAGTGTACGCGGTCGGCACCGTCGGAAGCATCGTGGGCGCGTTCGGGACGACGTTCTTCCTCGTGCCCGCGATGGGAATTCAGGCCATCGAACTCGCGTTCGGCCTGTTGCTCGTCGCGACCGCGCTCGCGCTGCTGGCTCCGACGTTCCCGCGCAGGCAGGTGGTCGCCACGCTCGGGGTCGGCCTGCTGTTGAGCGCGGCGGTCGCCAGCGGGTCGCTCGGCGTCTCGGCCGGCGGGCAGGTCGTCCACCACGCCCAGACGCCGTATCAGGAGTTGGAGGTCGCCGACCTCGGGGACACCCGGACGCTGTACCTCGACGGCCAGCGCCACAGCGCCATGGACACGACCGACCCCGACCGCCACGTCTTCGAGTACACGCGCTACTTCCACCTGCCGTACCTGTTCGCCGACGACCCCGACGACGTCGACCGCGTGCTGTTCGTCGGCGGCGGCGGGTTCACCGGGCCGAAACACTTCGTCAGCGAGTACGAGAACGTGACGGTCGACGTGGCCGAAATCGACCCCGAGGTCATCGACGCGGCCGAGCGGTATTTCGGCGTCGAGGAGTCCGAGCGACTGAACATCCACAACGAGGGCGGTCGGCAGTTCCTCGAAGACACCGACCACGAATACGACCTCGTCGTACTCGACGCCTACAAGCGCGACAAGGTGCCGTTCCAGTTGACCACCGAGGAGTTCATGCGGCTGGTCGACGACCGACTCTCCGAGGAGGGGATGCTGATGGCGAACGTCATCTCCGCGCCCGACGGCCCGGCCTCGCAGTTCTACCGCGCCGAGTACAAGACGATATCGCAGGTGTTCCCCAACGTGTACGCCTTCCCGACCGCCGACGTGAGCGCGATACAGAACGTCGAGGTGGTGGCGACCAAAGCCGAGACGCCGATTTCGCAGGCCGAACTCGAACGTCGGAACGACCGCCGGGACATCGGCATCGACCTGTCGAGCGAGATCGAGTCCTACCGCGACAGCGCGCCGACCGACGACGTGCCGGTGCTCCGGGACGACCACGCGCCGGTCGACTCGCTGCTCGACCCGATGGTCGGCCAGCGGTACGTGATTCAGGAGTCCGGGGAGAACGCGAGCGTCGAGAGCCGGGTCGCGCCCTCGGGTCACTCGCTGGTCTCGCACGGGACCCACGAGTAGCACGGACGAAAATCCTGCAGGAAACTGATAGTCCCGGGCGGATTCGAACCGCCGTCATAGGCTCCAAAGGCCCATATGATTGGCCACTACACCACGGGACTGCATCCATTCGTAATCGGATAACGCACTTGAACGTATCGCAATCGAAAACGCGACACCGCAGTTTCAGTCCGCCTCGCTCTCGCCCACCAGTTCCGCGCACATGTCCGCTTCGGCGTCGAAGCAGTCCGGACACTGGGGTTCGCGCTCGATGATGGTGTCGAGTCGCTCGGCGACCGTCTCGTCGATGACGCTCTCGAGGGCCTTGGCCTCGCTCGGGAACTCCTCGACCTCCAGCACGTTGTGGAGGAAGCGCTCGATGATGCAGTAGGTCTGGAGCGCGTCGCGGGCCTGCTCGATGCCCTCGTCGGTGAGCGTGACGCCCTTGTACTTCTCGTGGTCGGCCAGCCCTCGGTCCTGAAGCTTGCCGATCATCTCGTTGACGCTGGCGGGGCTCACGTCGAGGCGGTCGGCCAGCGCGCCGGTCGAGGCCGGGCCGTTCTCCATCCGTTGTACGAGGTAGATCGCCTTGAGATACTGGTCTGCCGTGTTCATTCTCTGGCCTCCATGACCGCGGTCACGTCCTCGACGCCGTCGGCCTCCTCCTCGCGGATGTCGGTCAGCGTGGCGAGTAGTCGCTCGCGGTCGAGGCCGAACTCGGCGTCGCTGGCCTCGACTGCCTCTATCAGGTCGTCGTAGAACTTGTAGGCGGTCTCCTCGCCGTGCAGTTGGTCGTAGAGCACCCCGTCGAAGTCCTCCGGACCGGTCCGGGCGTACTGGCCCTCGACCAGCGCCTCGATTTCCTCGATCGGGACCGCCTCGGCGTCGAGTTCGTCGATGAGCGCTTCGAGTCGCTCGCGGTGGTCGGCCGACTCCTCGCGGGCGTCTTCGAGCAGTGCCTCGATGGCGGCGTCGCGCTCGCCGGGAGAGAGGGCCTCGTAGTGGCGGGCGGCTCGCACTTCCACGACCTCCTCGAGCACGACGCCGATCTGGAGCAGACGGGCGAGCTGGGTGTCCGTCGAGACGCGATGGGCGACGCTCACGCCGACCACCCGCGCTCGAACGGCGAGACGTCAGTCATCGGGCGTACGTCGGAGACTCGGGAACTTAACAGGTGTGGTTGTGACGCGAGTCGCGGCGAAAACGAGCCGTTCGGGACCGGGAGTCCGGTCGGCTCGACCTACCGGAGCCGTTCGCGCACGCGGGTTTCGAGGTCGTCGCGCAGCTCCTCGACCTCGATTTCCTCGAGCACCGGCACGAAGAAGCCCTCGACCAGCATGTTGCGCGCGGACTCGGGGTCCACGCCGCGGGAGGTCATGTAGAACAGGTCCTCCACGTCGATCTGGCCGACCGTGGCCGAGTGGCTGGCCTCGGTGTCGTGGTTGTTGATGATGAGCTTCGGCGACGCGTCGGCCTCGCTCTCGTCCGAAAGCATCAGCGTGTTCTCGCGCTGGTAGGAGTTGGTGTCCCACGCCTCGCGGCCGACGTCCTGGACACCCTCGTACACCGACCGGGCGTCGTCGTCGAGGACGCCCCGGGTGACGAGGTCGGCGGTAGTGTGGGCGGTGTTGTGCCACACGCGAGCGGCGATGTCGAAGTGCTGGTCGTCGTGACCGAAGAAGGCCCCGACCGTCTTGGTCTCCGAGCCCTCGCCATCGAGGTTGGTCTCGACCGACGACTTCGTCAGGCGCGAGCCGAGGTTGCCGTCCACCCAGTTGAGGGTGGCGTAGTCGGCGGCCTCGCCGCGCTTCAAGGCGTAGTTGTACGTCTCCTCGTCGAGGTCCTGGAGCGAGCCGTACTGGACGTGGCTGTTCTCGCCGGCCGCGACCTCCACGATGCCGCTGTAGTACTGGTCGCCCTCGACCGACTCGCCGGTGTCCTGACGCTCCAGAATCGTCACGGAACTCGACTCCTCGGTCACGACCAGCGTGTAGTTGAACAGCGACCGGGAGTTCTGCGTGGTCCGGATGGTCACGTCCTCGGCGTCGACGCTGCTGGGGACGTAGACGACCGTCCCGGTGCTGAACAGCGCGGTCGACAGCGCGGTGAGGTAGTTCTCCTGCGGGTCGATTACGGACCCGAACTGCTCGCGAAGGAGGTCCTCGCGCTCGTCGACTGCCTCGGCGAACGGCAGGACGTCGACCTCGTCGGGACCGACCTGGTCCTTGTCCTCGGCGGCGTTCAGCGGGTCGACGAGGCCCTCGAAGTCGAGCGCGTGGAGGTTGGTCCAGTCGCGGCCCGGCGTCCGGATGACGTCGGGCATGTCGAGGTCTTCGAGCGCGTCGAGCGCGTCGAGGCGGGTTTCGAGCAGCCACTCGGGTTCGCCGAGCGACTCGGATATCTCGCGGACGGTCTCCTCCGAGATGGTCTCGTGAATCTGGGTCGCGGTCATCCGAGGCTCCCCTCCATTTCGAGTTCGATGAGGCGATTGAGTTCGACGGCGTACTCGATGGGCAGTTCTTCGGTGATGGGTTCGATGAACCCAGAGACGATCATCTGCTTGGCGTCGTCGTCATCGAGGCCCCGCGATTGGAGGTAGAACACGTCCTCGTCGCCGATCTTCCCGACCGTCGCCTCGTGAGCCACGTCGACCTTGCTCTCGTCGATCTCCATGTACGGCATCGTGTCCGACGTACTCTCGTTGTCGAACATCAACGCGTCACACTCCACGCTCGTCGAGGCGTTCTCCGCGCCCTCCGAGATGTGGACCAACCCACGGTAGTTCGTGCGGCCGCCGTCCTTGCTGATGGACTTGGACTCGATGGTGGAGTTGGTGTCAGGCGCGTTGTGGTAGACTTTTGCGCCCGTGTCGATGTTCTGGCCCTCGCCCGCGAACGCGATGGTGATGTTGTTCGCCGACGCGCCTCGGCCCTTCAACACCGAACACGGATACAGCATCGTCGCTTTCGAGCCCATACTGCCGGACACCCACTCCATGCGCCCGCCCGATTCGACGAGCGCGCGCTTGGTGTTGAGGTTGAACGTGTTTTTCGACCAGTTCTGCACTGTCGAGTACTGGACGTGGGCGTCCTCGCCCACGAACACCTCGACGCCGCCACTGTGGAGGTTGTGCGTGCCGTATTTCGGCGCGCTACAGCCTTCGATGTAGTGGACCTCGCTGCCGGGTTCCGCGATGATGAGGGTGTGTTCGAACTGGCCCATCCCCTCGCTGTTCATCCGGAAGTACGCCTGGACGGGCATGTTGACCGTCACGTCCTCGGGGACGTACACGAAGCTGCCGCCCGACCAGACGGCGCCGTGCAAGGCTGCGAACTTGTTGTCGCTCGGGGGCACGCACGACGTCATGAAGTGCTCTTTGACGAGGTCTTCGTGTTCTTGGACGGCTTCGTCCATGTTCATGAAGACGACGCCTTTCTCCTCCCAGCGTTCCTGCATGTTCTGGTAGACGACCTCGGACTCGTACTGGGCACCCACGCCCGAGAGGGCTTCGCGCTCGGCGTCCGGAATCCCGAGTTTCTCGAAAGTGTCCTGGATTTCGTCGGGCAGGTCCTCCCAGTCGTCCGCACCCGAGCGCTTGTCGACGTCCGGCCGGATGTACGGCACGATCTCCTCGACGTCGAGTGCCGAGAGGTCGGGCTGGCCTGGCCAGTCGGTCGGCAGCGGCATCTCCTGCCAGTGCTCCAAGGCCCGGAGGCGTCGGTCGAGCATCCACTCGGGCTCGTCCTTGTCCTCGCTGATGAGGCGGACGACCTCCTCGGTCAGCCCCTTCTCGGACCTGACCGCAGAGTGTTCCTCTTTCTTGAACGCGAACCGCTCCTCCGTGTCGGTCTCTTGTAGGTGGTCTTGTTCCGAACTCATTGTATCACCTTACGCGGCCTCGTACGCTTCGTCGCGGACCCAGTCGTACCCCTCGTCTTCGAGCTTCTCGGCGAGTTCCGGACCGCCGCTCTTGGCGATCTGGCCGTCGAGCATCACGTGGACGTGGTCTGGCTCGACGTAGTCGAGAATGCGCTGGTAGTGGGTGATCTGGAGGATGCCGGTGCCCTGCTCGTCCCGGAGGGCGTTGATGCCCTCGGAGACGTCCTGTAGCCGGTCGATGTCCAGCCCGGAGTCGATCTCGTCGAGCACCGCGATGGACGGTTCGAGGATGGCCGCTTGCAGCACCTCGTTTTGCTTCTTCTCGCCGCCCGAGAAGCCCGCGTTGAGGTATCGCTGGGCGAACGCCTCGTCCATGTCGAGCAGTTCCATCTTCTCGGAGAGAATCTGCTGGAACTCGGCGACGTCGACCTCGCCCTCGTCGGCGGGGCCTTCCATCGGGCTGGTCTCGTAGCCGGCGTCCTCGTCGTCCGCCTCGCCCTCGTCGTCCTCGAACAGCTCCTCGCGCTCCTCGAGCTTGGCGTTGAGCGCCTGCCGGAGGAAGTTTACCATCGTGACGCCCTCGATCTCGGCGGGGTACTGGAACCCGAGGAAGATGCCGAGCGCGGCGCGCTCGTTGGGTTCGAGGTCGAGCAGGTCCCACGTTCGCTCGTCCTCGGACAACTCCTCGCCGAACTCCTCGTCGTCGAGTTCGAGCAGGACTTCGCCCTCGGTCACCTCGTAGGCCGGGTGGCCCGCGATGACCTTCGCCGTGGTGGACTTCCCGCTCCCGTTGGGACCCATCAGGGCGTGAATCTCTCCGGACTCGACCGTCAGGTCGACGCCGTCCAGAATCTTCTCGTCGGCCTCGACGACCTCCGCGTGCAGATTGTTGAGTTGTAGCGTTGCCATTGTTAGGTTCACCTAGGTCGTTCGGACGAAGGGGTGAGCGACCCATAATGCTTTCGCATCTTAGCGAAGATGGTTTCGCGCAGCGAGAAATAACTTTCGCGAATGGGGAAACGTGCCACACCCGGCGAGGGGCCAGACCGGGTCGCCGACGACGGCCGCAGTCAGACGAAACTGCCGAGTCCGGTCTGCTCCTGGCCGGTCTTGACCTCCTTCCAGGAGACCCCCAGAGCTTCGATGATGCGCTCGATGGGACCCTCGAGGGTCTTGTCGAGCATCTCGTCCCAGTCGACGTCGAACTCCTCGGGAATCTGGTCGGCGAACTCGAAGCAGATGACGTCCGGGTCCCGCTTGAACTCCCGGTAGAGTCGGTCCGCCCTGGAGTTGCCGCTGGGGTCGAGTCCGCGCTCGTCTTCCATCCGCTGCCAGAAGTCCGGATGCACCCCGTCGAGGTAGAGTCGCTTGGGCTTGCTGCCCCGCTGGAAGTTGGTGCCGAGCAGGAGGTTGGCGTACTTCGCGCCCCGGACCTGCGCGGTGTCGGTGTCGTAGTTGTCGAGGCGCTTGCCGATGCCGCCGGGGATGCCCACGTCGTCCAGATTCACGTTGCCGCTCTGGTAGTCCTCGATGACGTCGGCGACGTACTCCTTGACCGCCTCGGTGTCCTCGCCGTGGACGATCATGTCGATGACCTCCTTCTGGACCTCCTTGGTGATGGGCGCGATGTCCGAGCGCTTGTACTCGAACCCGGTGATGTCGACGTCGTCGACGTCCTTGCCCTCCTTCCACACGATGTGCCCCGCGTACCGTTTTTTCGTCCCGGCCTGGAAGAACCGGCGGTAGAGCTTCTCGAACTCGATCTGGAAGCGATGCTCGTCGGCGTCGAGGCGCTCGCTGGCGAACGCGTCGTACGACTCGTTGATGCGTTTTTCGAGTTCGAAGGAGTTCTCGATGGCCTCGGCCTTCGACACTTCATCCCCGATTTCTAACATGACGGAGTCGGTGTCCCCGTAGATGACGTCGTAGCCGAAGTCGTTGACCGACTCCTCGGTGTAGTTGATGACCTCCCGGCCGGTCGCAGTGACGGCCGCCGCGTTGTCCTTGTCGTACAGGCGGAAGCGGTCCCAGCCCGACACGCCGTAGAGGCTATTCATAACTACCTTGACAGAAGCTTGCTGGTTGTCGAAGCGCTCGTACGGCTCCGTCCCGGGGTCGTGCTGGTCCCGCAGGTTCTTCTTCTCCTCGCGTTCGGTCAGCAGTTCGTCTATCATCTCCCGCATCATGCCGGCGGGCTCTTTCTTGAAGTGCTGGCCCGTGGGCGTACGGTAGGTCTCGCCCTCGTACTCGTCGGGGTCGACCTTGGTCTCGGGCGAGGCGTTGACCGTCCACATGCACATCGGGTAGAGGCTCTTGAGGTCGAGTACCGAGACGTTCTCCCGGACGCCCCGGATGGGTTCGAAGACCGCGCCGCCCTCGAACTCCTCGCCGGACTCGACGGTCCCCTTCGAGGGGAGCGCGAACTCGCCGTGGGCCTTGTGGAGGACGTACATGTCGACCGCGTCGCCCGCGGTCGGGGCGTCTTCGAGCTTGCAGCCGACGAACGACGCCACCTCCTCGAAGAAGGCCACGATGTCCTGCTTGCGGTCGAGTTCGACGCACAGCTCGACGTCCCGGAGGTTGTACTCCAGCAGGCGCTCGGGGTCGTCTTCCCAGAGGTCGCCGATGTCGCCGCTGTACCGCTCTTTCCCGACGCCGAGTTCGACCTCGCCGACCGCGTCGAGCCGGTAGGACTCGAGTTCGGTGCGCTGGGTGCTCTTGTACGCCCGCAGCAGGTCGAAGACGACCCGACCCTTGACGTCGGGGCCGTTCCAGTCGCTCCGCCACACCTCGTTCACCCGCGAGAGGCGGTCGACGTCGAGGTCGTACTCGTGGCCCCGGTCCTGCAGTCGCTCCATCCGGTCGATGAGGTAGGGCGCGTCGAAGTCGTCGACGTTCCACCCGGTGAGGATGTCGGGGTCGGTGTCTTCGATGTACTCGACGAACTTCGCCAGCATCTCCTCCTCGGACTCGAACACCTTGACCTCGGCCTCGAAGTCGTCCTCGATGGGTTCGTAGTCGGCCAGCGCGTCGGGGCCCTCGACGACGTCCGACGACCGGTAGAGCCAGTTGACGTACTCGTCGCGGTACGAGTCGTGGGACGTGAGACAGACGATGGTCTCCTCGCCGTCTTCCGGGAACCCCTGCCGGTCGTCGACCTCGATGTCGAAGGTGTTGATGCGGGGCGTGGCGTTGACCTCGGCCGGCGTTACCTCCTCGTGGTGGACGTGGACGCCGCCGTCGTCGTCGCGGCGCTCGGGGACGCGCACGCCGCTGTTGACGTCCTTGTCGATGAGCAACCGGTCCGGGAACAGGATGTCGGCCTCGTAGTGGTCGAACTCGTCGCGGACCTGCCCGACGTCGCGGGGCGTCCGGCCGATGACCTTCACCAGTCGCTCGCCACGGATGGACTCGAACGGCTCGCCGTCCGCGTCGGTCTCGCGGTAGTCGACCAGCCCGTCGTACTCGGCGATGCGCTCGTCGTCGACGGTCCCGGCGGGCGCGTAGAAGTACGGCTCGAACTCGTGGACGTGGACGTGTTCGAGTGTCGGCTGACCGTCGTCGGTCGGCCGCCTGCCGAACACGTGGACGACGGGCTCCTCGTCGTCGCCCGACCCCTCGACGGTGTAGTCGACCTGCATCACCGACAGCTCGAGCTCGCCGTCGGCGTCGGGAAGCCAGTCGGCGTCGTCGACGACCGAGTCGGCGCGCTGGCGGTCGCCGCCGGCGACGGCGCGGGCTTCCGCCTCGGCGTCGCGCTCGTCGCCGCCCCCGGAGAACCGAGTGAGGTCGGCCTGACGCTCGGGAGACCCGGAATCGTTCATGTATTCCGGGTTTGGTGCGTTCGGGATAAAACCCCTTGCTTTCACCGGGTTCGGCGGGGGAGCCGGTTCCTCGACCGCCCCCCGGTCGCGGCGGCGAGCGCGGACGCCAGCGTCCTCGAATCGCGGCCGACGACGCGGCCCGCTTGCGGTTCCGGCGAGCGTCTGCCCGATGGAAAGACATATAACGTGTTAACACATACCACAGGCCGAGGTGACGCCAATGTCCGACCACGCCAACGCAGGCGACGAGCTGGACCGTGCCGAAGCGGCGCTTCCCCAAGGCGACGACGCCGACGCCGCCATCGAATCCTACGAGACGAACGACGGGGTCGTATTCTACGACGCGGGCAATCCGCTGGCGTGGTTGAAGGCGGGCGAACCGCTCGCGCTCGACGAACAGGTCTGACGCGCCGGTGTGACCGACTCGGGGTCGCCGACGCCGCGAACGAGCGCGGGACCCCGGACGAAGCGCTTTTGCGCGTGCCGTCTCGACTGTCGGGTAGTGGCTGACGACGACCCGATAGACGACCCGATTCCGGACGGCACGGACGAGACCGAGGCCGAACTACGGCCCGACGACCCCTCGGAGGGGCTCGAACCGGACGCGCCGACGGTGTCGGACCCGTCCGAGGACCTCGGCCCGGAGATTCCGGAAGTCGCCGACTTCGACGAGGCAGACGCCGACCCCGAACTCCAGCGACAGTTCTGGACGCTCGTCGTGCTGTTCAACGTCGCGCTGTTCGGCGCGAGCCTCGGCCTGATGCTGGTCGGCTTCGAGGGGCGGTGGCGCGTCGGCGGCGCGATGTTCGCGACGGGCGCGCTGGCGTTCGCTCGCGGGTGGCGCAAGTACAGGGCCGTGACGAGCGACCTCGGGGGCGAGTCGGTGCCGGCCGACGATTGACCCGCGTCGCTGGTGCGGTCGGCGTCGCGGTCGCTGTTGCGGTCGCTGATGCGGTTCTCATTGGCTCAAGCATAGTTGCGGTCGTCGTCGCTATTGCAGGTGGTGTTGCGGTCAGCGTCGCGGTCGCTGTTGCGGTTCTCAATGGCTCAAGCATAGTCGCGGTCGTCGTTGCTGTCGCTGTTGCAGGTGGTGTTGCGGTCCGCGTTGCTGTTGTTGTCGCTGGTGCGATTGCGGTCGCGGTCACAGATGCGGTCGCTGCGGTTACGGTCGCCGTCACAGATGCGGTCGCTGCGGTTACGGTCGCTCTCACAGATACGGTCGCTGAGATACGTCCAGACGCAGGTGTGGTCGCTGTCGAACCCCGTCGACTCCTGGACCCCGTCTCCGCAAGGGCTAACCGCGATTCCCACCAACGCCCACACATGAGAACCGTCCGCGACGGAAGCGGGGAGACGTACCTGGTCGTCACCGAGTCCAGCGACGCCTGCAAAGTCCGGGACCCCGAAACCGGCGAGGAGGGCTACCGCGACCGCGACGAACTCGAACCGGTCGCGGGCGAGTCGCCGCTGGCCACGTCCGCCCGCGCGGTGCCCGAACCGGTCAGGCGAGTGCTCACGGCCGCGCCCGACGAGCGCGCGCTGGGCCTGCTCGTCGAACTCCACGAGCGCGGCCCCCTCTCGGTTCGGTACCTGCTCGACGCGACCGACCTCTGCGAGAGCGACCTGCTCGGCCTGCTGACCGAGTTCCGCGCGGCCGGACTTCTCGCGGAGTCGGCCGTCGCGGGCGAGCGCGGCTACGCGACGACCGAACTGGCCGACGACGGACTGGCGTCGCTGCTGGACTGACGAGCCGCGAGAACGGTTCGTGGGCGAGGACGCGCCCGAGCGCCTACTCCTCGGTGTCGTAGGGCTCGCCGACAGCGTCCGGAACTCGCGTGTAGCCGACCAGCGTGAGCACCACCAGCACCGCCGCGTAGGGGAACAGGCCCACGAGGCTGTTGGGGATCGAGATGCCGACGGTCTGGAACTGGACCTGGAGCATCTCCGTGCCGCCGAACAGCAGCGAGGCCGCGAACGCCCCGACCGGGTTGTAGTTGCCGAACAGGTACGCCACGATGGCGATCCATCCCCGGCCGTTGACCATCGTCACGCCCGTCCCGGTGAACCCGCTCCCGATGCCGATGGCCAGCACCGCGCCGGCCAGTCCGGCCATCGCGCCCGAGAACACGACCGTCGCGTAGCGGACGCGGTTCACGTCGACGCCGGAGGTGTCGAGCGCCTCGGGGTTCTCGCCGGCGGCCTGCACCCAGTAGCCGTACCGGGTGCGGTAGAGCACGACCCACGCGGCGGCGACGACGAGCACGGTGAACAGCACGAGCGGCGACGCGTCGAAGAACAGCCGGCCGACCACCGGCACCTCCGACAGCACCGGCACGACCACGTTGTCGAGGTTGGGCATCGACGGGCTCGACACGCCGCCCCAGATGACGGTCGCCGCGAACGGACCGAAGCCCAGTCCGATGAACCAGACCGCGAGTCCGGCGACTATCTGGTCGGCCTCGTACCGGATGGTCAGCACGGCGAACGCCACGGTCAACAGCGCACAGACCGCGACCGACGCGAGGACGCCGACCCAGAGGTCGAGTTGCGTTATCGCGTCGCCGGAGACGAGCCACGCGACGGCCGCGGCCGTGACCGCGCCCAGTATCATGAACCCCTCGAGGCCGATGTTGAACACGCCGCTCTTCTCGGCGTACAGCCCGCCGACCGCCGCGAGCGCGATGGGCGTCGCGGCCCGGAGCGTCCGCTCGAACATCCCGACCGTCAACAGCTGGTCGACCGGCAGGTCGAGCGCGACCGCGAGCACCGCGAGCAGGGCCAGCAGGGCCGCGCCACCGCCCAGCGCGGTCCGATTGCGGGCGGCGTAGTCGGCGACGCTCATCGGCCCTCACCTCCGACGGCCGCGACGAGGGCGTCGCTCGCTCCGGGTGGAAGGGCGCTCATTCGTCGTCACCTCCCAGTCCGGTTCGCCGACCGGCCATCCGGAACAGTTCGGGCGCGGCGACGAACAGAACCACGAGTCCGACTACGCCGTCGACCAGTTCGGGCGGTACGTCGAGGGTGAACCCGATGTACTGGCCGCCGGCGTCGAGCCCGCCGAACAGCAGGCCGGCCGGCACGACGCCCAGCGGGTTGTTGGCCGCGAGCAGGCTCACCGCGATGGCGTCGAAGCCGAACCGCGGGAACGTGTTGGGGTCGCTGTAGTAGCCCAGAATCATGATGGTGAACATCGCGCCCGCGAGGCCGGCGACCATCCCGGAGAACGTCATCGTGGTGACGACGTTGCGCTTGGGGTCGACGCCCGAGAAGGCGGCCGCCGACTCCTGATGGCCGCTGGTGACGAGGTCGTAGCCGAAGCTGGTCCGGCTCATGACGACCGCGACGACGGCCACCGTGGCGAGCGCCACGCCCAGCCCCACGATCGAGAACGAGCTACTGTCGAACACCACCGAGGGGAGCGCGGCGTACTCGGGGAACTGCTCGGTGTTGGGCGCGGCCGCACCCTCCGCGCGGAGGTAGTTGTCGACCACGAAGAAGACGACGCCCGACGCGATGAAGTTGAGCATGATGGTCGTGATGACCTCGTTGGCGTCGGCGTACGCCTTCATCACGCCCGGCAGGGCCGCGTACGCGCCGCCCGCGAGGACGGCCGCGAGAGCCCCCAGAACCAGTAGTCCGACGCCTCCGACGACCCCGTCGGGAAGGTACGGGGCGGCGAACAGCACGGTGACGGCCGTCGCGAACCCGCCGACGACGAACTGCCCTTGCACGCCGATGTTGAACACGCCGGCCCGGAACGCCACCGCCACCGCCACGCCCGCGAGGATGAGCATGGTCGACTGACGGAGCGTGAACGCCACGTTCGACTCGCTGCCGAACGCGCCGTACGCCAGTGCGGAGACGAACTCGACCGCGTCGTAGCCGGTCGCGGCCACGACGACCGCGCCGAGCGCCAGCGCCAGCAGCGTCGAGGCCACCGCGATGGCGAGCCGTTCGAGCGCCGTCGCCCGGAGCATGCGGTCGGCCGCCCGGTCGAGGCTGGCGCGTACGCCCTCGCCGCTCACGACTCGACACCCCCGTCCTCGACCGTGCCGTCGGGAGGCGAGCCGGCGGCGTCGTCGGCCCGCGTCGCGTCGTTCGCCCCGTCCGTCGCGGTCGCGTCCCCGGGCTCGTCGGTGCGAACGTCCGCGCCCGACTCGTCGACCCGTGCCGCGGTCTCGACCTCGTCGAGCGTGCGCCCGGCCATCAGCAGGCCGAGTTCCTGCTCGGTCACGTCGTCGGGGTCGACCACGCCCACGAACTCGCCCTCGTACAGCACCGCGATTCGGTCCGAGAGCTTCCGGACCTCGTCGAGCTTCGAGGAGACCAGCAACACCGCCAGCCCCTCGTCGCGCATCTCCAGCAGGCGCTCGTGGATGAACTCGATGGAGCCGATGTCGACCCCGCGGGTCGGGTGGGACGCGACCACGAGGTCGGGCTGATGTTCGAGCTCCCGACCGACGACGAACTTCTGCTGGTTGCCCCCCGACAGCGACGCCGCCTCCGCGTCGGCGTCGGGCGGCTGGACGTCGTACTCGTCGACGATGGCCTCGGCGTGGTCCCGGACCGCGTCCCAGTCGACGAAGCCGTTCTCGACGTACGGCTCGACCGTCTGGTTGCCCAGCAAGGCGTTTCGGACGAGGTCGTAGTCCTGCACCAGGCCCTCTTCTTGGCGGTCCTCGGGCACGTACGCGATGCCGGACTCGATGCGACGCCGCCGGCTCGCGTCGGTGACCTCCGACCCCTCGAACGTGACGGTGCCGGCGTCGACGTCCCGGAGGCCGGTTATCGCTTCGACGAGTTCGGCCTGCCCGTTGCCGTCGACGCCCGCGACGCCGAACACCTCGCCCTCGCGGACGGTGAAATCGACGCCGCCCACCTGTTCGAGCCCCCGGTCGTCGCTGACCCGGAGGCCGTCGACGTCGAGGGCGACCGCGCCGGGTTCGGTGTCGCGCTCGGGGTAATCGAACAGCACGTCCCGGCCGACCATCATCCGCGCGAGCTCCTCGCGGTCGGTCGCGTCGGCCGCGACCGTACCGACCGACTTCCCGTCCCGGAGGACAGTGATGCGGTCGGCGACGCCGAGCGCCTCGTCGAGCTTGTGCGTGATGAAGATGAGCGAACGCCCCCGGTCGGCGAGTTCGTTCATCACGTCGAACAGCGACTCGACCTCCTGGGGCGTCAGCACGGCGGTCGGCTCGTCCAGGATCAGGACGTCCGCGCCCCGGTAGAGGCTCTTGACGATCTCGACCCGCTGCTGGACCCCGACGCCGACGTCCTCGACGCGCGTGTCGAGGTGCTCGTCGACGTCGAAGCCGTAGGTCGAGCAGATGTCGGCGATGTCCTCGCGGGCGCTGTCCTCGTCGACCAGTCCGCGCCGGGACGGCTCGTGGCCGAGGACGACGTTCTGGACGACCGTCATGGTGTCGACCAGCTGGAAGTGCTGGTGTATCATCCCCACGCCGGCGTCGATGGCGTCCCGGGGCGAATCGAACCGCCGGGGACGACCGTCGATGGATATCGTGCCGGCGTCGGGCTCGTAGAGACCGTAGAGGACGCTCATGAGGGTGGTCTTGCCGGCCCCGTTCTCGCCGACGAGCGCGTGGACCGACCCGGACTCGAGCGTGAGGTCGACCGCGTCGTTGGCGACGACGTCGCCGAACCGCTTGGTGACGCCGTCGAGTTCGACGGCTGGTTCCTGTGTGTCGCTCATGGAAGTGATATGGTATCGTAGTGCATAAAGTGGCGACGGAGAGAGCGCCGGGTCAGTTCTGACAGCCGGCGGCGCTACACGGCACCGTCACGTCGCCGTTCACGATGGCCTGCTTGGACTCTTCGAGGTTCTCGGTCACGACGTCCGGGAGTTCCTCACCGACCGCCTGCCCGAGGACGACCTCGACGGCGTCCTCCTCGAGGCCGACGACGTTGTTGCCCTGGACGCTGTCCCAGTCGTCGTTCACGATGGCCTGGGCGACCTCGCGGGTGCCCTCGTTGATGAACTTGACCGCCGACCCCATGATGACGTCCTGGTAGTCGGGCAGGGTCTGGGACTGGTCGGAGTCGACGCCGATCGCGAACCGATTGGCGTCCTGGGCCGCCTGGAACACGCCCTGTCCGGCCGCCGAAGCGGCTTGGTAGACGATGTCCGCGCCGGCGTCGTACTGGGAGGTGGCGATGTTGTTGGCGGTCTGGGTGTCGGAGTAGTCGCCGATGTAGCCGACCCGGACGTCGGCGTCCTCGTTGACCCACTCGACGCCCGCGGTGTAGGCTCGCTCGAAGGCGTTGATGAGCGACTCGTCGACGCCGCCAACGAAGCCGACCGTCGCGTTCCCGGGGTCGGTCGAGTTGCCCTCGTACTCCAGTTCCCGGGTCGTCATCGTGCCCGCGAGCACGCCCGCCTGGAACGACATCTCGTGGTTGGCCCACGTGTAGCCAGCGACGTTGGGCTGGTCGACGTGGTCGTTGATGAGCATCCACCGCTGGTCGGCGTAGTCGGCGGCGTTCGATTCGAGCGCCTGCGTGTGGTTGTACCCGACCATCACGATGAGGTCGTAGTCGGGGTCGGTGCTCTCGGCGAGCCGCGACTGGACCGTCCCGTACTGGGACTGGTCGGTCTCCTCGACCTGCTGTATCTGGATGTCGTCGTCCTCGGCCGCGCTTTCGAGTCCCTGAAGCGCGAGGTCGTTGAACGCGCCGTCGCCGAAGCCGGCGGGGCTGGAGATGATGGCGACGTTGGTCGTTCCGCCGCCGCCCGAGTCGTCGGACTCGGTGGTGGCGTCGCCACCTCCGCCGTCGGTCGTCGTCCCGTCGCCGTCCTGCCCGCCCACGCACCCAGCCAGCGCCATGCCGCCGGCGAGCGCCGCGCCCGACTGGATGACCGAGCGTCGGCTCACGTTGGAACCCGTCAGTTGCTGTCGATACGTATCCGAAAATCCGTCGTCTGCGCCGGTATCGCTTGTCACAGTGCTCCCCTGAGCATATTTACTTGGCCTTGCATAAATAATTACCTAGGAGAGTTTAATCGGGTATCAGGCGTTTAACTCGGCCGCGAAGCCGCGTCGAGCAGTCGAAACGCCAAGGCTAATGTGGTCCCGACCCCGTGATGACCACGATGGACGACAACGAGCGCCGCGTCCGCGTTCGGCTGGTGGACGCGTTCACCGACGACCCGTTCGCGGGAAACGCCGCCGGGGTGGTCCCCGAGGCCGACGACCTCACCGAGAGCCAGATGCAGGCCGTCGCGAACGAACTCGGCGCGAGCGAGACCGCCTTCCTCCGGGAGAGCGACCGGGCCGACCGCCGCGTCCGGTACTTCACGCCGACGACCGAGGTGGACCTCTGCGGTCACGCCACGGTCGGGCTCCACGCCCACCTGTTCGAGGACGGGACTATCGAGGCCGGCACGCACAGCCTCGAAACGAACGTCGGCGTCCTCGACGTCGACGTGACCGACGACGGCACGGTGTGGATGACCCAGGACGACCCCGAGGTCCGGCGGGTCGACCTCGACCGCGAGCGGCTGGCCGACGCGCTGGGGGTCGACCCCGCCGCGCTGGCGGACGTGGGCGCCGACCTGCCGATGGCGGTGGCCACGACCGGCCTCCCGTTCCTCGCGGTGCCGGTGAACTTCCTCGAACACGTGAGCGGTCTCGACCCCGACCTCGGGGCTGTCGAGGCGCTGAGCCGCGAGATCGACGCCACCGGAATCTACGCGTTCACCTTCGACGCGCTCGGAGCCGACTCGACGCTGCACGGTCGGATGTTCGCGCCCGCGGCCGGCGTGCCCGAGGACCCGGTGACCGGCACCGCCAGCGGCGCTGTCGGGGCGTACCTGCGCGAGTACGAGGTATTCGACGGGGATTTCCCCGAGGAGATGGTCTTCGAGCAGGGTCACTTCGTGGACAGGCCGGGGTACGTCCGCGTGCGCGTGGGCGAGCAGGTCCGCGTGGGCGGGCAGGCGGCCGTGGCGCTCGACGGGGAGTTGCGGGTTCCCGGCGACGACGAAGAAGAGTTCATCGACGCGACCTGACGGGGAAAGCAGGGAGTCGCTATCCGCCGCCGCCCGCGACGGCGCTACCGATGGCCGCGCCACACTCGTTGCAGGCCACGACGTAGAATCGCTTGGAGGACCGGAACAGGCCAGCCATCTTGGCGTCGAGGTCGAGGAATTCGACGTCCGACTCTTCGGCTATCTCGCCGTCGCATTCAGGGCAGTGTACCATGCCCTCGGCGATAACGCGGGCCGTGGTATATGCTTTCTGTGACTCACCCGAGCAGTTGGCGGGCCGCGCGTCGATGGCGCGCGGCCGTCCGCTCGCGCTCGGCGTCGGACTGGTCGCCGTACCACAGCGAGAACCACGCCAGCGGGAACAGCCGAGTTACCGCGAGGTAGAGGTCCCGACGGCGCTGGGCGTCGCCGTCGCGTTCGAGGGGGCTCGCGGCCCCACCGTCAACGCCGCCAGTCGTCCGCCCGTACCCCTCGCGCAGGGCCGCGCGGACGCGCTCGCGGCGCGGGTCGTCGTGGGTCGCCCACCCGGCGAGGTACTGCTCGGCGAGGACCAGATTGTACTGGGGTTCCAGCGTGTGTGCGTTGCCCCAGTCCAGCACCGCCCGCGTCCGCCCCGAGTCGGCGTCCACGAGCAGGTTCCCGAGGCGGTAGTCGTCGTGGCCGAGCACCGGGGCGAACGACCGGTCGAGCGCGTCGAGTCGGGCGTCCGCGAACGCCCGGAGGTCGCCCGCGCAGTCGGCGAATCGCTCCTCGACGCCGTCGAGCGCGCCGTCGGCGAGGGCCTCGACCTGCGCGCGCCACGACTCGCGGCCGGCGTCGCCCACTGCGAGTCGTCGGTCGCCGACCGCGACGCCGCCGGCCGGCTCGCGGTCCGCGTCGCTCGCGAGTCGAATCGGCCCGAACGCCTCGAAGTCGCCGAGTCGGTGGAGTTCGCCGAGGTGTTGGCCGGCCTCGCGAGCGAGCCGTTCGACCGTTTCGACCGGGAGGTCCCCGGCCTCGTTCTCACGGACCTCGCCGTCGAGTCGCTCGATCAGGAAGAACGGCGCGGGCAACTCCGAGTGGCGGTCGACCGCGCCCGCGACGCTCGGGACGGGAATCGAGGTCCGGGACTCGACCAGCGACAGGAGGTGCGGTTCCGGCCGGAACTCGGCGGGGTCGAGGAACTCGCAGGCCTTCAGCACGCACTCGCGGGGCCCGGCGGGCGTCTCGACCGCGAGGAAGTACACCGCGTCGGTCCCCTCGGCGGCGGGCGTCGCCTCGCGGAGCGACCACGCCGGGCGAACCGCCCGGACCATCCGGTCGAGGGTCGCCTCCGAGAGCATCGCGTCGGCGGCGTCGGACTCGTCCATGCCGGACGGTCGAGGTCGGTCGGTAGAAATCTTGTCTCGGCGTGCGAATCGATGGCGGTCGTCACCACCTCATCCGTCCAGCACGGCCGCGAGCGCGTCCATCGTGCGCTCGACCCGGTCGGGGTCGGCGTTGTACCCCATGTGACCCACGCGGAGCAGGTCGTCGGCGCGCTCGCCGAGTCCGGTCGAGAGGACGACGTCGTGGTCGGCTTCGAGTCGGCGCTTGAGGTCGGTCGCCCGACCGTCGACCTCGAAGGCGGTGACGGTCGGCGAGTAGCGGTCGGGGTCGGCCGGGAACGGCTCCAGTCCGAGGTCGCGACCGCGCGCCCGGCACTGCTCGGCGACCGACTCGTGGCGGTCGAAGACGGTCGCCAGCCCCTCCTCGAGCAGGCGGTCGAGCGACGCTTCCAGCGCGTAGAGGTTCGACACCGAGTGGGTGTAGGGCAGCAAGACCGGCTCGCCGTCCTCGAACGACGGGTCGCGCCACGGTTCGAGGCTGGTGTAGAAGGTGTCTTGCTCGGTGTCCTCGACTTTCGCCCACGCCGGGTCGCTGACCGAGAGCGTCGTCAGTCCGGGCGGCGAACTGAAGCACTTCTGGGACGCGCCGAGACAGACGTCGACGCGGTCGACCGGCACCGACGTTCCACCCAGCGACGAGACGGCGTCGACCACGGTCAGCACGCCCGCGTCCTGTAGCACGCCGAGCACCTCGTCGAGGTCGTTCAACAGCCCGGTCGGCGTCTCGCAGTGGACGGCGGTGGCGACCGCGAAGTCGTGGGCCTCGACGGTCTCTTTGACGGCGTCCACGTCGAACCCCTCGTCGTGGGGCGTCTCGTGGACCACCGGCTCGCCCCCGTGCATCTCCACGAAGTCGGCGAAGCCAGCGCCGAAGAGACCGTTGGCCAGACACAGCACCTCGTCGCCGGGCGAGACCAGCGAGGCGACGCTGGCCTCCAGCCCGAGCATCCCCTCGCCGCTCAGCACCACCACGTCGTCGTCGGTGTCGTAGACCCGGGCCAGTTTGTCGAGCAGCGACTCGTAGTACGTGGCGAACTCGGCCTCGACGTCGGGGTTTATCAGCGGACGGCTCGTCGCCTCCCGGACCGCCGGGGGCAGCGCGGTCGGGCCGGGCGTCATCAGGAGTTCGTCGCGGTCGTCCATGCCGGCGGGTTCGAACCGGGCCTCCCTAAAGCTGGCCGAACCGGCAGGTCGGAATCGAGCGCGGTCGCCGGGATTCCAAGGCGGTCGACGCGACGGCCCCCGGCTCACGAGTCGCCGAGTCGGACCGGGCCCGACCGCTCGTCGGCGTCGGGGTCGAACAGCCGGACGAACGCCGGCACGTAACAGAGCCACGCGAGGACGTACGCGACCCCGACCGCGACGCTCGCCGTGTCGACGACCGCGAACAGGCCGTCGACCACCCCGACGACGAGGACGACCGCGACCAGTACCGGCAGCGACGGTCGGTCGAGCCAGTCGTAGAGGACGCCGACGAGCGACCCGACCACGTAGCAGATGGCGTAGCGAGCCACCCCGGCGAGGACGGCGTTGGCCCAGAACAGCGCCGACACCGCGAGTCCGGCCTCGACCCCGGCCGCGCCGAGCAGGACGTCCATCATCCGATAGAACGAGTCACGGCCCTCGTGCAGGCTGGCGATCACGACGACGGCCGTCAGCAGGCCGACGACGCGGCCGGCTTTCACGCCCGCGCGCCCGGGGTCGTTGCGTTCGACCATGAGTGGAGAAAGTCGTCTCGTGGCCGGTTGCGGTGGCCTACGCGAGTCGGACGGCGGTGCCGTACGCGATGACCTCGGAGCCGCCGTTGGCTATCTCGGAGCTCTCCAGCCGGACGTTGACGACCGCGTCCGCGCCGAGCGACTCGGCGTCCTCGGCCATCCGCTCGAGCGCCTCGTCGCGGGCGTCGGTCAGCAGTTCCGAGTAGGCCTTCAGCTCGCCGCCGGTGATGTTCCGGATGCTCTGGGTGATGTCCCTGCCGACGTTTCGGGCCTTGACGGTGTTGCCGCGGGCGATGCCGAGGGTCTCTTGGATTTCGCGACCGGGGACCGTCTCCGTGGTGACAAACTCCATACGTGACGACTCGCGCGAAGTGGACATAAAACCTAGCACGGGCGGCGGTCACGTTCGGATACGCAGGCCGGACTCGGTCGCGAACCGTCCTCGCGCAGGCTCCTCAAAGAGCTGAACGCTCCCGCTTGTCCGCCCCAACTGCTAAGTCCGGGCTCGGCGAACGACCGCCATGGGAATCCTGGAGATACACTTCCACGACGCGCAGTTCGAGTGGACGTTCGACGCCGGGACCGACGACGAGCGGTCGTTCGCCGTCGGGACGGGGAGCGACTCCCGATCCGAGCGCGGCGGGTCCGGCGACGCCGCCGGCCCGTCGGCCGCTTCGAAACTCCGGTCGGTCGGACTGGTGGCGCTCGTCGTCGGCGCGGCCGTCGCACTCGGGCGATTCCGGTCGCGGCGCGCGCGAGCGGCGGCCGAGTCCGACCGGGATTCGGGGACAGGGAGCCGCCTTCGGTCGCTGACTCGATAGGCCGACCGACTCGTCGCACCGTCGTCCGACCGCCCCGCCGCCCCTCGACCCACCCGCCGCCGCTCGCCCGCCACTATGCTTTTCGCCCGGCGCGTCGAACTCGACGCGATGTCCGAGCACACCTACTCCGTGTACCTGGTCGAGCGAGGCAGCGAACAGGGCGGCCAGCGGGCGATCACGTCGCCCATCGAGGGCCACGAGCTGGAGTTCTACGACGCCGGCGTCTGGCTGAACCGCGAGCGGGGGCGGAACTTCTTCCCGTACGAGCAGGTCCGGACCGTCCGCGAGCACGCGAGCGAACAGCCGGCAAGCCCAGCGGACCAGCCCGTCGACGGGCGAGAGTCCGCGGACCGCGACCCCGAATCCGGTCCCGGCGATGCGCCCGCGGGGACGGGCCGCGACCAGGGAGCCGAGGAGGACCTGCTGGAGTAGCTCCGCCGGGCGCGGCCCTCGACGGGTCGACCGGACACGGGGTCACGCGGCCGGTTCGTAGACGACCACGCCGCCGCGCTCGCGGGTCTCGACCGCGCCGCGGTCGACCAGCACGTCGAGGTGACCGACCGCCTCGCTCATGCCCGCGAAGTACTCGGTCGCGGGGAGGTCCTCGAACAGTTGGTCCATCACCTCGCGAGCGGTGGTCGGGCCGTCCGCGACGACGTCCCGGACGTTCTCGGTGCGGTCCTCGTGGGCCGACAGAATCGCGTCGATGCGCCGGCGGGGGTCCGTGATTTCCTCGCCGTGGCCCGCCAGCAGGCGGTCGAACGCCCGGTCGCGGAGGGCGGCCAGCGAGCGGTTGTACGCCGGGAGGACGCGGGGGCGCTCGCCGCCCGGCTCGGCGGGCGGCTGGAGCAGGGGGTTCGGCGTGACGTCCGGGAGGACGTGGTCGCCGACAACGGCTCGCAACTCGTCGGACTCGCGCCCGTAGGTGAAGATGGTCTCGCCTACCGCGTGGCCGTCGACGCGCTCGGCGGTGAGCGTGGTGCCCGCCACGTCGACCGCGTCGCCGTCGCGGAGCTCGCGGTCGGTCTCGACGCCGGGCGCGACCCGGAGGAACGTCTCGGGGAGCTCGGTGACGGTCTCGGCGGTCGAGCGCGCCATCCCGTGGCGCTCGAAGAACTCGACGAAGTACGAGCGCTCGTACTCGAACCGGGCCTCGAAGTCCGCGACGACCGCGGCCGTCGCGGGGCTGGCGAGCACCCGCGCGCCCTCGGCCCGCAGGCGCTCGGCGAGGCCGAAGTGGTCGGGGTGTGGATGGGTCACGAGCACGCGCTCGACGTCGCCCGGCGCGAGCCCGCGCGCTTCGAGGCCGTCGAGCAGCGCCGCCCACGCCTCCTCGCTTCCCGGCCCGGGGTCGACCAGCGTCCGGCCGGCGAGGTAGGCGTTCACCGGACCGACAGCGAACGGCGTCGGAATCGAGAGCCGCGCGAACATACGGTCACACTGGGCGGCTCCCGACATACAGTTTGTGACCTGGCGGGCGGACCGCCCGGCGGACGCGAGACTCCCCCGGCGACCGGGCCGAGCGAAAGACGTATATCTGTCGTCTGCGTAAGAACATAATGGTGGACGAGAAATGAACAAGCACTTCGAAGACGCGTGGTACTACGCCCGACGCGCCGGCACCAACCTCTCGCGGGGGCTCCGCGAGGAACTCGAACCCGTCGAGCGCCGCGTTCGCGCGGCGGCCGGTCGCGAGGTCGAGGACCAGTCGCGTTCGCGACGCTGGCGGTCGAAACTGAACGAGGCCGAGCGAACAGTCGAGCGCCGCGTCCGACGTGCGCTCCGGCGCGTCCGCCGGGGCGCGTGAGCGGTCTCGACGGCCCGTCGGGCGGATTCCCCGACCGCTCGGGTTCCGGCGTAAAGTAAGTCTTAAGTCCGGGAAGAGGGAAAGGCCGGATGCGCGGGTCGGTAGTCTAGTCCGGTTATGACAGCTCCTTCACACGGAGCAGGCCGGCGGTTCGAATCCGCCCCGACCCACTTCTGACGGCCCGACGCGACGAGCGACGCGAGAAGGCTGGGCCGGGAACGGGAGTCGGGTGAATTCGAACCCCGTCAGCCACCCCAGCGGGACCTTTCCACCGATTGACGGGGCGATACTCCTCGGCCGGACCAACCGGTTTACTATCTCCCGTCACTTCCGGCGAGGCCGCCAGACCGCCGAACCACCCCTGAAAAGAGCGGGGGAGCGAAGTTTCCGCAAAAACACGTCCTCGAGCGACGAGCGTCTTGTTTACGGCGCTCGGGGAGCATCGCTCGTCCGAGCCGGGGCCGATAGGGTTATTGAGTACTACGTTGCGCTATTGTGCGGTGTTATCTCGTGAAGGGAGTTATCTTAGCGGCCGGCATCGGGTCTCGCCTGCGGCCGCTAACGTTGCACGAACCAAAGTGTTGTATCACAGTGGGGAACGTTCCGGTACTCGAACGGCAGTTGCGCGCGTACGTCGACGCCGGGGTCACCGACGTCACGGTCGTCGCGGGCTATCTCGCCGACGACGTGCGGGCGCTCTGTGCCGCAGTGGCCGACCGGCACCCGGACCTCGACGTGACCGTGGTCGAGAGCGAGGTGTACGCGAACACGGACAACATGTACTCGCTGTACGTCGCCCGCGAAGCGGTCGCGGGCGAGCCGTTCGTCCTGAGCAACGGCGACGCGGTCTTCGACCCCGGGCTGCTCGCGGACCTCGTGGCGGCCGACCCAGAGAGCGCGGTCGCCGCCGACCCGGGGACCTACACCGACGAGGCGATGAAGGTCACGGTCGACGACGCGGGCTCGGTGAGCCACATCGCCAAGGACGTGCCCGCTGACGTGGCCCGCGCCATCTCGAACGACGTCTATCGGTTCTCGGCCGACTTCTCGGAGCAACTGTTCGACGAGATCGCTCGGACCATCGAGCGCGAGCGCGAGTACGGCGAGTGGACCGAACTCGCCATCGACCGGGTGGTCCGGACCCGCGACCACGACCTCGAACCCGTCGACGTGGGCGACTACCGGTGGGTCGAGATCGACGACCGGGAGGACCTCGCCGAGGCCGACCGCCGGTTCTCGGCCCTCTCGACGCTGGCCGACAAGGAGGCGGTCTTCTTCGACCTCGACGGGACGCTCTACCTCGACGACGACCTCGTGGCCGGCGCTGACCGCGTCGTCGACGCCCTCCGAGCGGCGGGCACGGACGTCTACTTCCTGTCGAACAACTCCTCGAAGTGGAAGGACGACTACGCGGCGCGGCTCTCGGACCTCGGCATCTCCGCCGGGCCGGAGGACGTGTTGCTCTCGACCGACGGCGTCATCGACTACCTCGCGGCCGACGTCGGCGGGGCCGAGGACGCACGCGGCGGGACGACCGCGAACGGGGGAGCGATCGTCGAGGGAGAAGCGACCGACGACGGGGAGACGACCGCCGCAGACGGCGGGGCGGCGGTGTCGGACGCCGGCGCGACCGCGCCCCGGCCCGGCGAGACGTACGTCCTCGGGACGGCGGCGATGCGCGAGGCCCTGGCCGACCGGGGCGTTCCGGTGACCGACGACCCCGGCCTCGGCGCGGACGCGCCCGAGCACGTCGTGGTCGGCTTCGACACCGAACTCACCTACGAGAAGGCCCGGCGGGCGACGCTGGCCGTCCGCGACGGCGCGACGTTCCTGCAGGCCCACCCCGACGAGGTCTGCCCCACCGCCGACGGGTTCGTGCCCGACTGCGGGTCCATCGCCGCGATGGTCGAACGCGCCGCCGAGCGGACGCCCGACCGGGTGTTCGGCAAGCCCGACGCCGCGATGGTCGACCACGTCGTGGACGCGAACGGCTACGACCCTGCGGACGTGCTGGTCGTGGGCGACCGACTCGAAACCGACGTCGCCCTCGCGGAGAACGTGGGTTGCGAGTCGGTCTGCGTCCTGACGGGCGACGCCACCCGGGTCGGGGTCGAGCGCAGCGACGTCGACCCCACGCTGGTCGTGCCGACCGTCGGCGCGCTCGCTCGACTCCTCGACGCCGACGCTTCCGCGAGCGCGAGCGGCGACGGGAGTGGGAGAGGCGACGAGGGGCCGAGCGCGGACGAGGCCCCCAGCGCCGACGAGACCGCGACGCCGTCGGCGGTGCGCGGAGGCGACTCGACGTGAGTGCGGACGGGAACGGGACCGACGCCGAGAACCGGGTCCGGACCGGGTACGTGACCCAGACCCACACGGGCGCGGTGTCGTGGGAGCGGGCCGTCAGCGACGGGGAGCGACTCGATTTCGACTTCGTGGAGCTGTACATGGACGGCGCGACCGAGCGCACCAACCTCGACCCGAGCGCGGTCGCCGCGGCGGTCGAGGCGGCCGACCTCGACCTGCTGGTCCACCTCCCGTTCGCCGACCTCGAAATCGGGTCGCCGCGCGCGCCGGTCCGGCAGGGGTCGGTGACCGAACAGCGGGGGTGCATCGAAATCGCGGCCGAAATGGGCGCGGAGAAGGCGGTCCTCCACGCCGGCACCAGCGCGAGGCCGCCCGAGTGGGAACTGGACGCGGTCGCGCCGACCCTGCTCGCGTCGGTCCGGGAACTCGACCGGTTCGGGGCCGACCGGGGCGTCGAAATCTGCGTCGAGAACCTGCCGGGCGTCCCGCTGACCGTCCACCAGTTCGACCGGGTGTTCGCCGACACCGAGGCGTCGATGACCTTCGACACGGGCCACGCCCGCGTGGACGGGATGAGCGCCGGGGAGATGGCCGCGTTCCTCGACGACCACGCCGACCGCGTGAGCCACGTCCACGCCAACGACTCCCGGGAGGCCCGCGACGAACACGTCCCCACGGGGTCGGGGACGCTGGACTTCGAGACGGCGCTCGCGCCCCTGCGCGAGGGGTGGGCCGGCACGGTCTCGGCGGAGGTGTACACCTTCGACGCCGACTATCTGGAACTCAGCGGGCGGAAACTCGACGAGGCCCTCTGAGGGGCGCGCGGACCGCCCCGGCGGCGCGGCGACCGGACACCCCTCTCGACCGACAGATTTAATATCTCGTGTAAAGCAGACTTTACTGTAAAACGTACTTTACAGTGATTCCCATGAGCAGTGAACTACCGATGGAGGACCGAAGGCGGTATCGTGAGTTGATGAGTCGGTCGATGGGCGCGGGCGTGGTCGCCCTCCTCGCCGCGACGGTGGCCGCCGTGGTCGTCACGGGGCGAGCGAGCGACTCCCTGCTTCTCGCCGGGGTCGGTCTCTACTACCTCGGCGTCGTCGGCTACCTCGTCGTCTGGCAACGCACGGGCGTCCGGCTGTTCGACGAGCGCGAGCAGCGAATCGAGCGCCGGGCCGGCCAGTCCGTGGCGCTCCTCGTGGCGTTCGTGACGATTTTCGGAATCCCGGCCGACGTGGCGCTGGACGTGACCGGCGTGGTCGAGGTCCCGCTCGCGCTCCGAGGAGCCATCTGGGGGTACGCGCTGCTGGCGGTCGCGTTCCTCGTCGCCTACGGGTACGCCGAGAACCAGCACTCGTGACCGCCGTGCCGAAGCGAGCGCGCCTCCGACGACCGTGGGGTCACGGCTCCGTGGCGTTCCCGGTCGGATTCTCGTCGAGCCATCGTTCGAGCGCGTCCCCGTGAGCCCGCCACTCCGCGAGCAACTGCTCGTACTCCTCGCGAGCGGCGTCGGCTCCCCGGTAGCTGGCGATTGACTTCAGCCGGTTCCGGAGCATCTTCCGACACGCGGTCGTCTCGTCGTACCAGTCGTATCCGCACTGCACGAACAGGTCGTGGAGTACCGCCCAGAAGCCGAGTTCTATCGGGTTCCCGTCGCGGTCGTCGCCGACCGCCGGGAGCGGTTCCCCGAACTCCCGGCGGTACGCGAGCGCGAACCGCGCGGCGAGGGGTTTCGCCCTGTACTCCCACTCGCCGCCGATTTCACCCTTGGCGTCCCGCTGCTGTTCGAGGAGGCTGTCGTACCCCTCATCGTCGTACCGTCGGACGCGCCACGACGCGAGGCCGTCGAACTCGTCCCACCGGTCGGATTCGGCCGCGACGAGTCCGTCCGGGTCGCCCTCGAACACCAGTCTGACGAGTCCGCCGTCCGGTCCCGAGTCGTACTCCGCGAACTGCGCGTACGACCAGAACCAGCCCGTGGAGTCCAGACGGAGTTCTGATATAGTTTCTGTCCGGGCCGGCGGTCGGTCACGACTGCAGGCGCGAGTGGGGCCGCGACTCACGCCGAGGAGTAGAGGTCCGACCCGTGCCAGACGACCGCCCAGTCGGCCGGACTCGGGAGCGCGCAGGCGGTCACGGTCACGAGCGCCACGGTCGCGACCGAGTCGCCGGTCGCGAAGGGATTGGGCGCGAGGCCCGCCGCGACCAGCGCGAACGGGACCGCGAGCGCGAGCGGCGCGAGCGCGGCCGCCCGGAGCAGCCACTCGGGCGTGGCACGCGGGAGGCGAGTGACTTCCACCCGGACGAGACTGCCCGCGAGGACGTGCTTGAGCGCGGGCCAGTCGGTCGGCGCGGACGCGCCGCGCGCCGCGACCCCGGCACGCGGGAGGACGCTGACGGTGTACTCGGCGTTGGTGAAACTGAGCGGGACGACGTGACAGAGCTCGTGTGCGCAGATTCCCGCGGCGAGCGTTGCGACGAACGTCAGGCCGAGCGCGAGCCAGTGGCCTGCGGCGTCGAGCGCGAACAGGGGACTACCGGCGTCGAGCGCGAACCGGTGGAGGGCGGCGTGCATCGACGGGGCGGTGCTCGGTCAGGGGACTCGAAGCTTTCGGAATCGGGCCTCGCGGGTCAGGAACGGGCGCGGTCGACAGCTCGAATCCGCCGTCACTTCCACTTGATGGAACAGCCCCGCGAGGGCATGAACTCGAGGGCCACGTCCTCGCCCGCCAGCACCGCGTCGATGGCGTCCTCGACGTAGCGTTCGGTCGGCTCGTCGTCGGGGTTGAGGGCGTCGTCGAGTCGGCCGTGGTACGCCAGCGTGAACTCCTCGCCCTCGTTGCGCAGGAGGAACGGGTCGGGCGTGCAGACCGCGCCGTACGCCTCGGCGACTTCTTGGCTCTCGTCGCGGAGGTAGGCGTCGTACCCGACGGTCCCGTCCTCGACCCACTCGACCATCGTCTCGAAGTCGTCGTCGGGGTACTCCGCGGCGTCGTTGGGGTTGATACCCACCACGGCCGCGTCGTCGTACTCCTCGGCGACGCGGTTCAGCAGGTCGAACTTGGCCTGGGCGTACGGGCAGTGGTTGCAGGTGAACACCACCAGGACCGCCTCGTAGTCGGCGAAGTCGGCCAGCGAGTGCGTCTCGCCGTCGGCTCCCGGAAGCTCGAAGTCGGGAACCGGCTCGTCGCGCGCCAGTTTCTCCTCGGACTCTTTTGCGACCATGTTCGTTCGCGGGTTGGTCTGCCGGCGGAAAATACGTTGGGCTTGCGGGTCGGTTCGCCGGGCTCGCGGCTCAGCGCACGACCGCGTCGAGTTCGGTTGGCGGGCCGCCCGGCAGTTCGTCCCGGTCGTGGGACGCCTCGAAGTCGGGGTCGGGCCCGAGCGGGACGATGCGCTTCGGGCTGACGTCCGGGTGGGTCGTGTAGTAGTGTTCCTTGATGTGGTCCATGTGGACCGTCTCGCCGAACCCGGGCGTCTGGTAGAGGTCCCGCAGGTACGGCCAGAGGTTGTCGTACTCCCGGACGAACTGGCGGTTGCACATGAAGTGCGTGTGGTAGACCTCGTCGAACCGGACCAGCGTGGTGAACATCGCCACGTCGGCCTCCGTGAGGCGGTCGCCACAGAGGTAGCGCCGGTCGGCCAGCAGGTCGTCGTAGCGGTCGAGCGCGTCGAACAGTTCGGTGATCGCCCGGTCGTAGGCCTGCTGGGTGCCGGCGAACCCAGCGCGGTAGACGCCGTTGTTGATGGGGTCGTAGATGTCAGCGATGACCTCGTCGACCTCGTCGCGGTAGCCCTCCGGGTAGAGGGTCACGTCCCGGTCGGCGACGCTCGCGAGCTGGGTGTCGAACATCCGCATGACCTCCTTCGACTCGTTGTTGACGACGGTCTCGCGCTCGGTGTCCCAGAGGACCGGCACCGTGACCCGGCCCGTGAACTCGGGGTCGGCGGCGACGTACGTCTCGCGCAGGTAGTCGAAGCCGTTGACGCGGTCCTCGGTGCAGCCGTCCTTCTCGGGGCTGAACTCCCAGCCGTCGTCCTCGCGGTAGGGGTCGACGACCGACACCGCGACCGCCTCGTCCAGTCCGAGCAGGCTCCGCGTCACCAGCGCGCGGTGGGCCCACGGGCAGGCGTACGAGACGTACAGGTGATAGCGACCGGCTTCGGCCGGGAACTCGGCGTCCGGGTCGTCCTCGATTCGGTCCCGGAAGCTGGTCTCCTGGCGGTCGAACTCGCCGTCCTCGTCGGTGTATTCGTCGACGTCCACGCGCCACTCACCGTCCACGAGCATGTTCATGCGTCCGAATAGGCCTCGTGGGCGTAAAGAGCCACTGCCTTCGGCAGGTGGGGCCGCGAGGCGGGTCGAGTCGCTCGGAGGTCCCGACGTAGGCTCGCCCGACCCACAGACTCAACAGCCCCGGCCGCGAACGACGCGACGACGATGGCTCGACGATGGGAGACGCTGAGCGTTCTCGTCGCGTTGGAGTTCGTCGTGGTCGCCGGTTTGCTGCTCCTCCTGGTTCCGTTCGAGGTCGCGGCTCCGGTCGTGCCGCTGTTTCTGGTCCTGCTGGTCGCGCTCCACCTGTATCGCTCGTGAGCGCGACCGCCCGAATCACGCGCGCCGACCCCCGACGTACAAGTCCGGCCTCGCCCAACTCCGGGCATGCACCTCTCGGACGCGACGTGGACCGACGCCGACGCGGCCGCGACCGACCTCGCCGTCCTCCCGGTCGGCAGCACCGAACAGCACGGCCCGCACGCGCCGCTCGGGACCGACGCGATTACGGCCGAGGCGGTCGCGAAGGCGGGTGCGGCGGCCTACGAGAGCGGGGCTGACGGCCGGGCGGTCGTGGTCGCGCCCGCGATTCCGGTGGGCGTGGCCGCAGAACACCGCCAGTTCACCGGGACGCTGTGGGTCAGCCCGGACACCTTCCGGGACTACGTTCGCGAGACGGTCGCCAGCCTCGCCCACCACGGCTGGGACCGGGTGGTGCTGGTGAACGGCCACGGCGGCAACGTGACCGCGTTACGCGAGGTCGCGGGCACCATCGCCCGCGAGGACGACGCGTACGCCGTCCCCTTTACGTGGTTCGAGGCGGTCGGCGAGTACAGCGACGAGATGGGTCACGGCGGCCCGCTCGAAACCGCGCTCTTGCGCCACGTCGCGCCAGAAACTGTCCGCGAGGACCGCGTCGAGGCCGCCCGCGAGGGGGCCAGCGACGGCTGGGGCGAGTGGGTCAGCTACGCGAACCTGGCGTTCGACTCGGCGGAGTTCACCGACAACGGCGTGGTGGGCGACCCCGGCGAGGGCGACGCCGCGCTCGGCGAGGAACTGCTCGACCTCGCGGCCGCGGCGCTGGCCGACCTGCTGGCGGCCGTGGCCGAACGCGACGTCTCGCGGCCGGCCCACAAGTAGCGCAGGGTCAGATGGACGACAGCCGCGCGATGTAGACGAGGCTCGTGACGTGGTCGTCGACGTCGAGGTCGGCCGGGCCGGGTTTGTCGGGGTCGAAACTCTCGACCTCCGAGAACCCCCGCATGTAGTTGCGGAGGTCCTCGCGGACCGACCCGGTTATCCAGTCGACCTCGGCGTAGTACTCGAGGGCGTTGCCGGTGTTCTCGAATCCGGCCTTGTTGATGAGCAGGTCGAGCCACTCGAAGACGACGACCTCCGCCGCGTAGCGGTCGGGGAGGCCCTCGAGGTAGGGACGCTCCGGGAGCGCCCCGACCGACGCCAGTTGGCTCTGGAGCCGGACCAGTTCGTCGCGCTGCTCGTGTCGCAACACCTCGCCGGGGTCGGCCGGCAGGTCGGCGTCCTCGAACTCGGCGGGCGACTCCCGGTCCGGGTCCGCGAGGCGGCGCAGGTCGTTCAGGTCGTACGCTCCGGGCGTCGGCGGCATGGTCGGGTACGTGGCGCTAACTCACACGCGCCATTTAAACTTTCGTGCCCGCGGCTCGCGCTCGCGAGCCCCCGCTCGCAGCGGCCACCCGACGCAGTCGAGCGAATCCCGGCGAGTTCGGTTCGAGGGCGACCCGCAACTTTCAACAGCCTCTCATTCGTTTCCCGAGTCAATGGAGCACGCCGACGACTCGATAACCGAGGGCGGCCTCGTCCGCCCGATGTTCCGGCTGGCGTGGCCCATCGTCGTCATCCAGCTGTTGCAGGTGACGTACAACATCGCGGACACGTTCTGGCTCGGGCGGCTGTCGGCCGACGCGGTGGGTGCCATCAGCCTCGCGTTCCCGCTGGTCTTCCTGTTCATCTCCATCGCCGGCGGGTTCACCACTGCGGGCTCGATACTGGTGGCCCAGTACACCGGCGCGGACAGCGAGGGGTCGGCCGGCAAGGTCGCGGGCCAGATTCTCGGATTCGTCGCGGTGCTGGCGGTGATACTCGGGGGACTCGGCTACTTCGCCACCGAGCCGATGCTGTCGGCGCTCCCGAGTCAGGGCGACACGGCCGCGCAGGTCATCCCGATGGCAGCCGACTACATGGAGGTGTTCTTCCTCGGACTCCCCTTCCTGTTCGGGTTCTTCGTGTTCTCCGCGCTGATGCGGGGCTACGGCAACACCCGGACGCCGATGCGCGTGATGTTGGTCAGCGTCGCCATCAACGTCGTCATCGACCCGGCGCTCATCTTCGGCTGGGGACCGTTCCCCGCGATGGGCATCGAGGGCGCGGCGCTGGCGACCATCTTCTCGCGGGCCATCGCGAGCGTGTTGGGCTTTTACGTCCTGTTCGTCGCGCGGGCCGGCCCGGACGTACAGGTCGGCTATCTCGTGCCCGACCTCTCGTACATCCGCGACATCGTTCGCATCGGCGTCCCCTCGACGGTCGAGCAGTCGATGAGCGCGCTGGCGATGATAACGCTGACCGCCATCGTGGTCCAGTTCGCGCCGCCGGTGGTGTCGGCCTACGGGCTGGGCAACCGGCTCGCGTCGCTGGTGTTCCTGCCCGCGATGGGGCTGGGCCGAGCGACCAACACGATGGTCGGCCAGAACCTCGGCGCGCGCAGGCCCGACCGGGCCGAGCGGGCGGTCTGGCTCGCGGCCAAGGTCGGCGGGGCCGTGATGTTCGCGGTCGCGGTCGTGGCCGCGCTCGTCCCCGAACCCATCGTCTCGGTGTTCATGGCGACCGGGACCGACGCCGCCGCCCAGACGGTCGCGTACGGCTCGGAGTACCTCCGCATCCGGTCGGTCGAGTTCACGTTCATGGCCGTCCTACAGGTGATGCTCGGGGCCTATCGTGGCGCGGGCAACACGAGGACCGCGATGGTGTTCTCGATGCTCGCGCTCTGGATCGGCAGGGTGCCCGCCGTCTACGGACTCGCGTTCGTCGCCGACTGGGGGCCGACCGGCATCTGGGTCGGGATGGCGCTGGGCAACGTCCTCGGCGCGATCGCGGCCGCGCTGTGGTTCACGCGCGGGACGTGGAAGGACGTGGTCATCGACGAGGAGGAGGCCGAGACTGCTCCGGCGGACGCGCCCGACGTCTCGGACGCCCCCGACGGAGCCGACGCACCGGAGCCGTCCGAGGGGAAGTGACCGGTCGGCTCACGACCCGGTTTCGATGGGACCGCCGACCGCCTCCCACTCGGTCAGGCTCCCCTCGTAGAACGCCAGTCGGTCGTAGCCCAGCGACGACAGCACGACGTAGGTGTGGCTGATGCGCCGGGCGGTGTTGCAGTACAGCACCACGCGCTTGTCCGGGGTGACGCCGTGGTCGGCCAGAATCGACTCCAGTTCGGCCCGGGGCTTGAGCCCTCGCGTCCCCTCGTCGACCAGTTCGCGCCAGTCGAGGTTGACCGCGCCCGGAACGTGACCCTCCTCGAACTCCCAGTCGTCGCGGGTGTCCACGATGACGGCGTCGGGGTCGTCCATCGCGTCCTCGACCGCCTCGCGGCCCACGAGCGGCGATTCCTCGGACTCGCGGCTTCCCGCGACGGTACCACTCGCACCTTCGGCGGTGCCGTGCACCGTCCGGACCTCGTACGTCGTCGGCTCGATTTCGGGGGCCTCGCTACTCGTCTCGTGGTCGCGCATCCACGAACTGTAGTCGCCGTCGAGCAGGTGGAGGGCCTCGTGGCCGTAACACTCGGCGGTCACGAGGAAGCGGGCGGCGAACACCCCGTGAGTGTCGTCGTAGGCGACGACGGTGTCGTCGGCCGAGACGCCCGCCTCGCCCAGCAGGTCGGCCCACGCGTCCGCGCCCGGTAACATTCCCTCGTCCGCGTCGCCCCCGCTCCGGAACTCCTCGAAGGGAATGTTGACCGCGCCCGGAACGTGGCCGATGCCGTCGTACTCCCACGCGTCGCGGACGTCCACCACGGTCACCTCGTCGGGACCGTCGAGGCGGTCGGCGAGCCAGTCGGCGCTGACCACGACGTTCTCGTGCATCGCGCGAGGGTAGGTCGCGGGCCGGTAAAGATGCCGCGTTTCGAGGGGTCTTCGCCCGGTCTCCCAGCTACCGGAAGGTTCTGCCGGCTCTCTCCGGGCGACCTGTTCGACCCGACCGCCGCCCCGCCGTCGGGCCGGCAGGTCGCGCACGAGACGGCAAGAATCTCCGGCAAAGGCGACAGGGGGCGGAACCTACCGTGAGTAACAACGATAAGGGTCCGGGCCGTGTAGTCGTACCTGCAATGAGTGATTCAGAGTACGCGAACGACGTCCTCGTCTCGGCCGACTGGGTCGAGGACAACCTCGAGGAGTTCGAGAGCGACGACCCCGAGTACCGACTCGTGGAAGTCGACGTCGACACCGAGGCCTACGAGGAGGCCCACGCGCCCGGCGCTATCGGCTTCAACTGGGAGACCCAGTTGCAGGACCAGACGACCCGCGACATCCTGACGAAAGAGGACTTCGAGGACCTGCTGGGGAGCCACGGCGTCTCCGAGGACTCGACGGTCGTCCTCTACGGCGACAACTCGAACTGGTTCGCGGCCTACACCTACTGGCAGTTCAAGTACTACGGCCACGACGACGTCCGCCTGCTCGACGGCGGCCGCGAGTACTGGCTCGACAACGACTACCCGACCACCGACGACGAGCCCGACTTCTCGGCGGTCGAGTACGAGGCCTCGGGTCCGCGCGAGTCCATCCGCGCCTACCGCGAGGACGTGGACAACGCCATCGAGCGCGGCCTCCCGCTCGTGGACGTGCGCTCGCCCGAGGAGTTCTCGGGCGAAGTGCTGGCACCGCCGGGACTCCAGGAGACCGCCCAGCGCGGCGGCCACATCCCGGGCGCGCAGAACATCTCGTGGGCGGCCGTCACGAACGCCGACGGCACGTTCAAGGACTTCGACGAGTTGCAGGAGCTGTACGCCGAGGAGGGCATCGACGGCGACGAGACCACGGTCGCGTACTGCCGCATCGGCGAGCGGTCGTCGGTCGCGTGGTTCGCGCTCCACGAGCTGCTGGGCTACGACGACGCCGTCAACTACGACGGCTCGTGGACCGAGTGGGGTAATCTCGTCGGCGCGCCGATAGAGACCGGCGAGGCCGACGACTGAACGAAGTGACGGAGGAGGCCTCGCAGTAGAGCCCGAAAAAGCGACTCGCGGAACCAGTCTTGCCGACCGATTTCTTCCATCGGTAGTCGTTTTCGGAGACGCCGAGTACAGCAACCGCATCCTCGAACGCCCTCGGCGCGCTCGCCGATAACGCTGGAACAGCAACAACAGCCTCGAAAGCCCTCGGCGCGCTCTCAAACAACAGAATCGCAACCGTATCCTCGAACGCCCTCGACGCACTCTCTGACACAGAACCGCAAACACGTCCTCGAAAGCCCTCGACGCGCTCGCGGTCGCTGAGCGGGATATCCGCGCTCTCCGCACCGCCCGCGCGGATAGTGCCCGCTCAGGCGACTGAACTGCACGCGAGCGCGCCTCGCCCTTTCAGTCCACCGAGGAGACCGCACTGCGTCCGCACCGCCCCGCGCCCGCATCCGCACCGCGAGGGTGGGCCTCACGCCTCCCCAGCCTCGGGGCGCACGAGCGCGCCCCTCCCTCGCACGCTTTGGCGCAGTCACGAGGACCGCGCCAGCGCGCGCCAACCGTGGAAAATGGAGCCAGTGCGCCGCGTGGAACGAGAATCAACGGCCGAGCCGTGGAACGTGTCGGAGTCCGAACTGCGTTCCTGAACGCTGCCGTACGTGTTCGGGCCAAGAGCGAAATACGGTCCCCGTCAATTCGAACCTGGGCGAGACGCCCGGCTTCTACCATTTCCCGACGAGCAGTCTGCCAGTATCGGGGAGCGCCGCAGTTTTCCGTCTGGAGTGTGACCATTCAGTCCATCCATGTCACTGCTCGGGGAACTCGTCGCCGGACCGCTCGTCGCGAACGCGCGGTCGTCGAACGCGACGCCGAAGCATCGCGACGACTACCGGCGGGCCGCAGCGTGTGCGGTCATCGCGCTGACCGGCTTCGCGCTGCTGGTCCCGACCGTCACGCGACTCCTCTCGCCGGGCGAGTCGCTGGCCGCCACGATTATCGCGGCGCTCGGGACCGCCGTGGCGGTCGTCCTCGTGGCGGTCAGCTACCTCATCTATCGCGCCGAGTTCCCGGCCGACGACACGCTCCGCATCGCGGCGTGGAACACGCTCGGGGTGGTCGTGCTGGGGCTGGTGCTGACGCTGGTGTACCTGTACCGGCCCGAGGCCATGCCGCCGTTCGTCGTGGCGACCGTGCTGGGCGTGAGCGCGGCCGCTCACGTCATCATCGGGGTCAACGACGTGCGCCGCATCCGCGCCGAGGAGTTGGCGACCGAGCGCGAGAAGACGGCGGTGCTGAACCGGCTCATCCGTCACAACCTCCGGAACGACGTACAGGTGCTGGGCGGGTTCGCCGAGCAGCTGTCCAGCGAACTCGAGGACGACGACCTCGCGAGCGCGGCCGACCGCATCCACGGCAAGGCCGACGACCTCGGCGGAATGTACGACAAGGTGGCGGCGGTCCAACAGACCATCGAGGGCGGCCCCGCCGCGACGACCGCCGTCGAACTCCGGCCCGTGGCCGAGTCGGTCGCGGCCGAGTATCGCGAGGCGTATCCGGACGCCGACATCGCGGTCGACGTGCCGGCCGGCCTGTCGGTGACCGCCGACGACGAACTCGACCGCGTGCTGGCCAACCTCGTCGAGAACGCGGTCGTCCATCACGACGGCGACGAGCCCGAAATCACCCTCTCGGCGGCCGCGACCGACGACGGCCGAGTGACCGTCCGGGTCGCCGACGACGGGCCGGGCATCCCCGACGACGAGGTGGCGGTGCTGACCGACGACCGGCCCATCACGCAGCTCGACCACGGCAGCGGCTTCGGCCTGTGGCTGGTGAAGTGGGTCGTCGACTCGTACGACGGCGAGTTGCGGTTCGAGACGTCGGCGTCCGGCGGGACCGTCGTGGCGCTCGAGCTCGACCGGGCTGCGGCCTGATTGGTGTCGCCGTCGCTACTTACAAGCGACTGCTGTTCGTACACCCGAGTATGAATTCCGACGAGTTCCTCGACGCAGTGCGGGACGACAACGAGACCGCGCTCTCGCGGCTCGGCTCCTCGAAGTCGCTGTACGCCGAGACCGAAGGCGAGATGGAGGCCGAGGGCGTGTACCGCGCCGCCGCGGCGGCCGAGCACGCCGCGAGCGAGACGTTCCAGAACTGGGCCGACGACGAGGCGGGCGGCCAGCAGGTCCGCGAGGCGTTCGCGGCGTTCGCCGAGCAGGAGCGCGACCACTACGAGCAGGTCGTAGCGAAGCTGGACGGCGAGACAGTGGACGACCACGACCCGGGCGAGGTCCCGGCCATCCACGAGTACCTGCGGGACCTCGACGGCGACGCGGCCCGAGTCGGCGGGTTTTTGGGACGCACGCTCGCCAGCGAGAAGTCCAAAGAGCAGATGGTCGGCTTCTTCGTCGGGCAGGCCGACCCGCAGACGGCCCAGTTGTTCCGCGACCTCGGCGGCGACCTGGACGGCCAACTGGAGCGCGGGACGGAAGTGCTGGCCGCGGTCTGCGACGGCGAGGACGACTGGGACGAGGCGCTGGCGGCCGCCAGCGGCGCGATTCAGGCTGCCTACGAGGAGTACACCGAGACGCTGGAGGGGATGGGCGTGAATCCGAAGCCGGTGTGTTAGACGGTCGTTCGCTGCGCTCGGGAGCGGCGAGCCATCGACTCGCGGTTCCCGGGCGAAGCGTGACCACGACGAGAGCGTAAAGTAGCTCCAATCCCTACCTCGCTCTACAATGAGCGACGCCGACAGCGGCCCCCTCTCGCCCGACAGGCCCGAGGCCGAGACCGAGTTCCGGGTCGACGCGCCCTTCGAGCCGGCGGGCGACCAGCCCGACGCCATCCGCCAGTTGGCCGACGGGTTCCGGTCGGGCATGGACAAGCAGACGTTGCTCGGGGTGACGGGGTCGGGCAAGACCAACACGGTCTCGTGGGTGGTCGAGGAGGTCCAGATGCCCACGCTGGTCATCGCCCACAACAAGACGCTGGCCGCCCAGCTCTACGAGGAGTTCCGGAACCTGTTCCCGGACAACGCGGTCGAGTACTTCGTCTCCTACTACGACTACTACCAGCCGGAGGCCTACGTCGAGCAGACCGACAAGTACATCGAGAAGGACGCCTCCATCAACGAGGAAATCGACCGCCTGCGCCACTCGGCGACCCGGTCGCTGTTGACGCGCGAGGACGTCATCGTGGTGGCTTCCGTCTCGGCCATCTACGGACTGGGCGACCCGCACAACTACGAGGACATGAGTCTCCGGCTCGAAGTCGGCGACGAGGTGGGCCGGGACGAACTCCTCGCGCGGCTGGTGGACCTCAACTACGAGCGCAACGACGTCGACTTCACGCAGGGCACCTTCCGAGTGCGCGGGGACACCGTCGAGATATTCCCGATGTACGGCCGGTACGCCGTGCGGGTCGAGCTGTGGGGCGACGAGATAGACCGCATGACGAAGGTCGACCCTCTGGAAGGCGAAGTCGTCTCACAGGAGTCGGCGGTGCTGGTCCACCCCGGCGAACACTACTCCATCCCCGAGCAGACGATGGAGGGAGCCATCGCCGAGATAGAGGACGACCTCGACGACCGCATCCGGTACTTCGAGCGCAACGACGACCTCGTGGCGGCCCAGCGCATCGAGGAGCGCACCACCTTCGACCTCGAGATGATGAAGGAGGCGGGTTACTGCTCGGGCATCGAGAACTACTCGGTGTACCTCTCGGACCGCGAGCCCGGCGACGCGCCCTACACCCTGCTCGATTACTTCCCCGACGACTTCCTGACGGTCATCGACGAGTCCCACCAGACCGTCCCGCAGATAAAGGGCCAGCTCGCCGGCGACAAGTCCCGGAAGGAGAGCCTCGTCGGCAACGGTTTCCGGCTTCCGACCGCCTACGACAACCGGCCGCTCTCGTTCGAGGAGTTCGAGGCCAAGACCGACAAGACGCTGTACGTCTCCGCGACGCCCGCCGACTACGAGCGCGAGCACTCCGAACAAATCGTCGAGCAAATCGTCCGCCCCACGCACCTCGTCGACCCCAAGGTCGAGGTCACGGACGCCAGCGGCCAGATAGACGACCTGATGGACCGCATCGACCGCCGGACCGACCGCGACGAGCGCGTGCTGGTCACGACCCTCACCAAGCGCATGGCCGAGGACCTCACCGAGTATCTGGAGGAGGCCGGCGTCGCGGTCGAGTACATGCACGACGAGACCGACACGCTCGAACGCCACGAACTCGTCCGGGGCCTGCGCCTCGGGGAGTTCGACGTGCTGGTCGGCATCAACCTGCTGCGGGAGGGACTAGACATCCCCGAAGTGAGTCTGGTCGCCATCCTCGACGCCGACCAGCAGGGATTCCTGCGCTCGGAAACGTCGCTCGTCCAGACGATGGGCCGGGCCGCGCGGAACGTCAACGGCGAGGTCGTCCTCTACGCCGACGAGACCACCGACGCGATGGCGGCCGCCATCGACGAGACCCAGCGCCGGCGAGCCATCCAGCAGGAGTACAACGAGGAGCACGGCTTCGAGGCCACGACCATCGACAAGGAGGTCTCGGAGGCCAACCTGCCGGGGAGCAAGACCGACACCTCCGGCGTCGCCGACGGCGAACCCGAGACCGACGACGAGGCCGCCCGCCGCATCGAGGAGCTAGAGGAGCGCATGAACGAGGCCGCGAGCAATCTGGAGTTCGAGCTTGCAGCGGACATCCGTGATAGGATTCGGGAGTTACGCGAGGAGTTCGAGGTCGACGTGGACGTGGAGGGTGGGGTTCCGGAGCCAAACGGGGAGTTCTGAGAGGTGAAATAGGACTAAACGACCCATCCGTCGAAGTACAAATAGATTGTAAGATCCACGTGATATATAAAACACATATGGTGGGTCACATGTGGGTGAAGAATAGCATAATTGCGATAAAGAGCGAGAAGAGCCTGAATATATGGAATATAAAAAATTGAGATATGTTACGCCATAAAAGGGGTCGCGTTTCAGGTGTGATGCAGTCATCCGGCCTCTTTCGACATATCTGTCGATTTTTATTCCTTTAGTTCACCGGATATAATTGACTGAATACTCATATGAGGACGTAGAAGTGGCCAAAATGGATCACTCGTTTTGCGGTTCGAGTGGCAGCCGTTCGACACCGACCTCGTCGTAGTCCTGCTCGGACGACAGCACGGCTCGCTCGCGCGTTTCGGCCGTGGCTGCATGGAAGGCGTCGAACGGCGTCATCCCGTCAGCGTAGTAGTTCACGGCCTTCAGCACGATCTGGTACTCCTCGTCGTCCCGCACCGGGACGAGTTCGAGCAGGTTCGCTATCAGGGGGACGTAGTCGAACTCGTAGCGTTCGCGCGCGAGGAGGACTTCGAGATAGGCGAACGCCGAGGTCTCCACGTTGCGTTCCGCGAGCGCGTCCTCGGCTTCCGACTGGAGCCAGTCGGAGTCTTTCACGAGCGCAATCAGGAAGTCGGACTCGACGTAGACAGTCATTCGTCAGTGTTCCGGGCGGCGTCTCGTTCCGCTTGATCGGCGATAGCGTCCTCGATCTCCTCGTGGGAGGCATCTCGAAGCCCCCCAGCCGCGTCTCGGGCAGCGGCGAGCGGATCGTCGGCGATGGGGACGAGTTCGATCTTCTCTTCGTACTCGATGACGTGGTACCTCTCGCCGTACTTCTCACGCACGTCCTTCGACAGGTAGAGCCGTCCCTGCGAGTCGGTCTCTGTAGCCATATGTACGCATTTTGTGTCACGACATAAAATTCTTACCACCACTTCGAGTATAGTGGTATAGATTCGGCCCCGAACCATCATCTGACGGGGCGCTCCCGTCGAGAGCTACTCCGATTCCGAGAGCTCCGTCGATTCGAGGTCCGACTCGCCCCCAGCGACCTCCACCTCGCTGTCGCCGTTCAACCCCGCCACCATCCCCTCGACGTCGTCCATCCCGAGCAGTTCCGCGGTGTCGGCATCGAAGTCGAGGCTCTCCAGGGACTCGCCGCCCTCGCTCACGTCGCTGCCGGTCAGATGCTTGCCGTACCGGCCCAGCAGCGACGACACCTCTTGGGGAAGGACGAAGGTGGTGGACTCGCCCTGGCCGATGGATTCGAGCGTCTCCATTCCCTTGTCGATGACGGCGCGCTCGCCCATCGACTCGGCGGACTTCGCGCGCAGGACCGTCGACACCGCGTCACCTTGGGCTTCCAGAATCTGGCTCTGTTTCTCGCCCTGCGCTCGGATGACGTTGGATTGCTTGTCACCTTCGGCCTGCTCGATCGCGCTCCGGCGCTCGCCCTGCGCCTCCAGAATCATGGCGCGACGCCGGCGCTCGGCGGCGGTCTGCTGTTCCATCGCGCTGACGACCGTCGCCGTGGGCATCACCTCCTGGACCTCGACGGCCTCGATGCGGACGCCCCACTCGTCGGTCGGCCTGTCGAGTTCCCGGCCGATGCGGGCGTTTATCTCCTCGCGGCGCTTGAGCGTGTCGTCGAGTTCCATGTCGCCGATGACCGCCCGGAGGGTGGTCTGGGCCAGGTTCGACACCGCCTTCCGGTAGTCATCGACTTCCAGATACGCCTTCTCGGCGTCGACTACCCGGACGTAGATGACCGCGTCGGCGGTCACGGGCGAGTTGTCCTCGGTGATGGCTTCCTGGGGCGGGACGTCGAGCATCTGCGTTCGCACGTCGAACGAGTGGGTCCGGCTGATCAGCGGCGGGACGACGTTCAGGCCGGGTTCGAGCAGCTTTCGGTACTCGCCGAACACGGTGAGCGCGCGCTTCTCGGTCGCGTCGACGACCTCGACAGCGCTCGCCAGCACCGCGACCGCCACCCCGAGCGCGAGCAGGCCGACCAGCGCCGCCGGGTTCGACAGCGGCAGGACGAAAAAGAGCGCGAGGACGGCGACGCCGACCGCCAGCGCACCCGAAAGGTCCACGCCGGCGGTGAGCCGCCCGAGCTCGTAGAAGGGGTTGCTCATGTCGTGTACTCGACGCTATGGACGTTTAGCGTTTGGCATTTATGTCGGTGGACGAACAAGGTGACTGCATGGCGAACGCGCGCGCTGCCCTGGCCCGGGGGTTTTCGGTCGCGGTCGTGTTAGTCCTGCTGCTCGTCGGTGCCGCCGTCCTCGGCGGCGGCGGGTTCGCGCAGGCGGGGCTACTGTCGTATCTGCTCGCGCTCCTGCTGGCGACCGCCGGCGCGGCGGGCGTCTGGACCGACCGCTATCGGGTCGCGCTCGTCGGCACCGCCGGCGTGGCCGCGCTGGCGTTGTTGCAGGGCGCGCAGGGCGCGTTCCTGCTGGGACTGGCGGTCCTGCTGGGGGTCGCGGTGGTGGTCGGGTACTCGGGGCGGACGCGCGAGCGATTGGACGCGGACGACTAGAGCCGCGTCTCGATGGTCTCGGCGGTCTTCTCGCCCACGCCCTCTACTGCCTGCAACTCCGCGACCGACGCCGACCTGACGCCGTCGACGCTCCCGAACCGCCGGAGGAGCCGCTTTCGCGTCTCGGGGCCGACGCCCGGCACGTTGTCGAGTTCGGTCGAGACGTCGTCCCGGACCGTCTGGTGGTATCGGACCGCGAACCGGTGGGCCTCGTCGCGGACCCGCTGGAGGACGTGGAGGTGGTCGGCGTCGTCGGGCCAGTCGAAGGTTCCGTCGGGGGTGACCACCACCTCCTCGTCCTTGGCGAGCGCGACCGCGGGGACGTCCCACCCCGCGTCCGCGAGCGCGTCGCGGGCCGCGCCGAGTTGTCCCCCGCCGCCGTCGATGAGCAGGAGGTCGGGGTCCGGTCGGTCGTCGCGGGCGTCCCCGACGTCGGCCCCCGCCGCGCGTCCGGCCCGCCAGCGAACGAGGTCGTACATGTTGGCGTAGTCGTCGTTGCGGTCGTCGAGCTTCTTCCGGCGATAGTTGGCCTTCTCCGGCGAACCGTCCGCGAACGTCACGTCGCTGCCGACGGCCGCCCGGCCCTGGGCGTGGCTCACGTCGAACCCCTCGATGCGGCGGGGCACGGCGTCGAGGTCGAGGGCGTCTCGGAGCGCGGCGAGCGCGTCGGGCTGGCTGGCTCCCCGCCGGGCGTTCTTCAACGCGAGGTCCACCAGCGTCGCCTCCCGACCCGCGCCGGGGACGCGGGCCGCCACGCCCTCGCGGTCGAGCCAGTCGAGCACCTCGCCGTCGTCGGGCCGGTCCGAGAACAGGAGCGCGTCGGGCAGGTCGCGCTCGGCGTAGAACTGGGTCACGAACGCCGAGAGCACCGCGCCGGCCCGGGTGTCCGTGGCGCGTGCCTCCGCCCGGCCGTCGCCGCCCGGGTCCGGCTCGCCCTCGGGAATCGTCACGGCGTGACGGTCGCGCTCGACGAGCTGGCCCGACTCGCTGTGGAGTCGGGCGACCGTCGCCGACTCGCCTTCGAGCGCGACGCCGAGGACGTCCACGGAGCGCTCGTCGGCCTCGCTGGCGACGGCCTCGCCCGCGCCGCCGTGGAACCCCTCGACGGCGTCGAGCCGGTCCCGGAGGTTGGCGGCGCGCTCGAACGACCTGTCGGCGGCGGCTCGTTCCATCTCCCGGCGGAGCGGGTCGGCCAGCACGCCGGTCTCGCCCTCGAAGAATCGGACGACCGACTCCACGTCCGCGACGTACGACTCGCCGTCGATTTCGCCCGTGCAGGGCGCGGTACACAGCCCGATGTCGTAATCGAGGCAGGGCCGCTCGCGGTCGGCGAACTTGTGGTCCGAACACCCCCGGACGCCGTAGGTCTCCCGGAGCGCCTTCACCACGGTCTCGACGCGGGTCTTGTTCGTGAACGGGCCGAACACGCGAGGCCCGGACGTCGTGGGGCCGGTTCGGCTGCCCCCGCGAGTGCGCGTCCCGCCGTCGCTCCGCGCGCGGGCCGCCGGGTCGGGGTCGCGGGTAATCTCGATGCGGGGGAACTCGTGGCCGGTAAGCTGGACGAGCGGGTAGGACTTGTCGTCCTTCAGCCGGACGTTGTACCGGGGCTGGGACCGCTTGATGAGGTTGGCCTCCAGCAGGAGCGCCTGGGTCTCGGTGTCGGTGATGGAGTAGTCGATTCGGTCGGCCCGGTCGACCATTCGCCGGATGCGTCTGCTCCGTGGCTCGCCGTACGACCGCACCCTGTCGCGCAGGTCCACCGCCTTGCCGACGTAGACGACTGTCCCCCCGTCTTCGAACTGATAGACGCCGGGCTCGCGTGGCAACTCCCCCGCTCGCTCGCGGACCGCGTCCCCATCCATCGAGCGCGGCTAGTCGCTCGGCGATGTTGAACCTGTCCCTACCGCCGCGCGGAGCCCGCGAGCGACCTGCTCGCCCGCCTCGCCTCGGACGGGGACCCGCATCGGGTCCCTGCCCGCGCGCTCGATGACGAGTTCCTGCTCGCGGGACCGCGCGTAGAGGCCGACCAGCGCGCCGGCCGCGAGCAACAACAGTGCGCCGACCAGCAGCGCGACCGTGGTCAGCGTCGCCAGCGCCGACGGGAGCAGCGAGACGAGTTCCGAGACTCCGGTCGCGCCGGTGTCGCTCGCGGCGTCGAGTTCGTCGAGGACGCCGCTGAGGTCGAGGACGAGGCTGCCGCCGAGCAGGACCGTGCCGTAGACCGCCGACCGGACGCCCCACTCGACGTACGACTCCCGACCGGTGGTCTCGAGGCTCGCGCCGAGGACGTTCGGCCGGTCGGCGTGGTCGAACCGCCGGCCGTCGCCGTCCGGGGTGAACACCAGAGCGCGGTGGGTCGTGACCGCGACGCGGGCGTCCGAGACCGTAAACTCCTCCTCGATCTCCTCGCCCTGAAACAGCATGTTCGAGAGCCGGTCGTCGGTCGCCTGTGACAGCGGGGACTGAGTCACCGTCATCTGGTCGTCGACCGCCGACCGCGACGGTTGGACCCGATACACCGTCCTCCGCGTTCCTGCCACCCGTACTCGGTCATCGTCACACGATACGCCGTTTTCCGTCTTAACGCTACTGGCGGTGTCAGCCCCCGGATACGTCCGGCCGAGCCGGGCTGGGCGTCGAAATCGGGGCTTTGCAGAGTCGGCACGACCGCACCGCCGCCGGCCGGACCCGATGGATTCAATTCCGTCGCCCCGAAGCGTGACCCATGGACGAGGGAGACGCTTCCGACGCGGCGAATGGCGACGACTCCGACGCGGAGGGCCGACGGCTCTGGCTGGTCGAGCGCACCTACACCGACAAGGGGCTGGTCTCGCTGGTGTACGCCACGCCCGACGGCGCGTACGCCGTCCAGCGCCAGCGCTCGACAAACATGCTCCGGCGGGGCGGGGGCGTCACCGCCGCCACGACCGTCGATGGCGGGAGCCTCGACCCCGTCGAGGACGAGCGGACTCGCGAGCAGTACGCCGACGAGGCCGAGCGGATGGCCGACCGCCACGACCCGGACGACGCGGTCTGAGCGGGTCGGCGAGCGCCCGGAAAGGAGGACGGGTCCCTGGGCGTCAGTACGACCGGCTGTCGGCTTCGTCGCCGTCCTCGTCGTAGAGGTACGCCGTGTCGCCGTAGTCGTTCCAGACCTCGTGGCCGAACTCGGCGTAGAGGTCGTCGTAGTCGGCGTCGCCGCTCCCGGAGTGGACCCAGACCGACGCGCCGGGGGCGAGCGTGAAGCCGTCGGGGAACGTGTAACTGTTTCCGGCCGCGTCTTCGAGCGTGTACCCCGACAGGTCGAGGTCGCCGTCGCCGGTGTTGGTTATCCGGACGCGCTCGTCGTTCAGATAGTCCGCCTCGGCGTACACCCACTCGATAGTGGCCTGTCCGCTTTCGCCGCCGTCGCCGCCGTCACCGCCGTCGTCCGTCCGGCAACTCCAGAGTCCGGTGCGGTCGTCTTGGGCGGTGGTCTCGGCGCTGTAGAACGAGTCGCTCTGGCTGAACGTGCTGTCGTAGACGCGGGCGTGGCCGAGCTCGACGAGGTCGAGGTTGAAGTTCTCGCCGTCAACGTAAATGTAGCCCAGCAGCCGACCGTAGCCGCCGCGGCGGTCGGACGTGCTATCGAACTTGAGCGTGACCTGCTCGCCGAGCAACTGGTCGGTGGCGTACTGGCTGGCGTCCTCGCCGTAATCCCGGAGACAGTCAGCGCCGGCCTGCGTGTCGGGCACGCCCTCGAACTCTTCGGGGGTGTTGTCGACGTTGACCTCGGGCGTGTCGACGCCGAGCAGTCGGACCGTCTCGGTCGTTCCGTTCTCGTACTGGACGTCGACCGTGTCGCCGTCGGCGACGCTGGTCACCGTCACCGTCACCGACCCGCTGATGGTGCTCGCGCTCGCGTCGGCAGTCGTCGGCGCGACCGCCCCGCTCGCGGTCAACGCCGTGCTTCCGACGAGCGCGACGACCAACACCGCCGACAGGAGTTGTTTTCGAGTCACTTATGGTAGATTAGAACGCCCAGCCAAGTAATTTTCTATTTTATTTAGAGTGAATAATATCTTCCGGGCCGCCGCTGCTATCGTCTGGGAACGGTCGTCTCCCAACCGGCGAGCGAGTTCACGGGAAGTCGGCGCAACAAGACAAGGGTTTACATACGAGAGCGAAAAATCCGCAATCATGACCGCCATCGAGATCGACGGCGTAACGAAGCGGTTCGGCGACGTGGTCGCCGTCCGTGACCTCTCGCTCGACGTCGAGTCCGGCGAGGTGTTCGGCTTTCTGGGGCCGAACGGCGCGGGCAAGTCCACGACCATCAACATGCTGCTGGACTTCGTGCGCCCGACCGAGGGCGAGATACGGGTGTTGGGCCGCGACGTCCACGACGAGAGCGTGGCGGTGCGCCAGCACCTCGGCGTCCTGCCCGAGGGATTCTCGACGTACGACCGGCTGACCGGCCGCCAGCACCTCGAATTCGCCATCGAGTCGAAGGGGAGCGACGACGACCCCGACGCCATCCTCGAACGCGTCGGCCTCGACGACGCCGGCGACCGGACGGCCGGCGGCTACTCGAAGGGGATGGCCCAGCGGCTCGTCCTCGGGATGGCGCTGGTCGGCGACCCGGACCTGTTGATTCTGGACGAGCCCTCGACCGGACTCGACCCCAACGGCGCGCGCCGGATGCGCGACATCGTACGCGAGGAGGCCGACCGGGGCGCGACCGTCTTCTTCTCCAGTCACATCCTCGGACAGGTGGAGTCGGTCTGCGACCGGGTGGGCATCCTCCGGGACGGCGAACTCGTCGCCGAGGACTCCATCGAGGGCCTGCGCGAGGCCACCAGCGCCGACACCGTGCTCCGAATCGACGCCGACGGCGTGACCGACGACGCGCTCGCGGCGGTCCGCGGAATAGAGGGCGTCTCGGAGGTCAGCGACTCCGACGAGGCCCTCCGGGTGTCCTGCCAGAGCGACGTGAAGACCACGGTGCTGTCGACGCTCGAAGACGCCGGCGTCGACGTCCGGGACTTCGAGACAGAGGAAGCGTCGCTGGAGGACCTGTTCGTGGCCTACACCACCGACGGGCGGGAGGTCGAAGCATGACCTGGCAGGCCATCGCCCGGAAGGACTTCCGGGACGCGGTGCGCTCGCGGTGGCTGTGGGGGCTGTCGGCCGTCTTCCTCGGCCTGTTCGTCGGTGCCGCGTACGTCCTCGGGTCGAACCTCTCGGCGGAGGCCCAACAGCAGGTCACGGTCAACGCGTTCTTCCAGTCGATAGTCGGGCAGGTGCTCATCACGTTCATCGTGCCGCTGGTCGCCATCGTGGTCTCGTACGGAGCGCTCGTGGGCGAGCGCGAGTCGGGGTCGCTGAAGCTGCTGCTCTCGCTGCCCCACTCCCGGCTGGACGCCGTCGCCGGCAAGACCGTGGGTCGGAGCGGCGTGGTCGCGCTCCCGATTCTGCTGGGCCTCCTGTTCGCGCTCGTGGTGTTGGGCATCTACGGCGTAGGCGTGGACGTGATACACTTCATCGTCTTCGCCGCGCTGACGATGCTGCTGGGCGTCGCGTTCGTCAGCATCGCGGTCGGCGTGTCGGCGGCCGCCTCGACGAACCGCCGGGCGATGCTCGGGAGCGTCGGCCTCTTTTTCCTGTTCACGTTCCTGTGGAACCGGGTCCGACAGATACTCTCGGTCGCCAACGAGCAGTTGTCGCTCGGCCTCGAGATCACCGAACTCCTCCAGTACGGGCTGTTCGTCAAGTTCCTCAACCCCATCCGGGCCTACCAGACGCTGGCGGCCCGCCTCTACACCGACTCGGTGCTGGGCGCGCGCCTCTACAACACCGGGACGGCCGGCCAGTTGGCCCGCCAGCGAATCGGCGAGGTGCCGTTCTACCTCTCGGACCCCGCGGTCCTCGCGCAGTTCCTGCTGTGGGTGCTCGTCCCCGTCGCGCTGGGCTACTGGGTGTTCAAGGACGCGGACCTCTGAGCCCCGGCGAGAAAAGATATATTTCCGCCCCAAAATATTACTTTTCCGAGTCCGTGGTCTCGTCCATGCCGACCGACGACGAGGTCGACGCGCCGCCGTCCGTCGACGACGTCGAACCGTTCGACTCCGACGAACTCTCCGGCCGCGTTCCCGACGACCTCGACGACGCGGTGACCGCCGAGTGGACGGAATCGACGACCGCGTTCGAGCGCATCCACGCCGTCCTCAAGGACACCACGGAGCCGCACACGACGGGCGAACTCGCCGACGCGGCCGCCACCACGAAACCGACCGTGCGAAAACACGTCCGGCCCCTCGTCGACGCCGGAATGGTCGAGGAGGACGCGAGCGCCACGGCGACGCGATACGTCTGGAGTTCGACCCAGCGACGCGTCGACCGCGTGGCCGACCTCGCGGCCGACCACTCGCCGAGCGAACTCGACGCCAAACTCCGACGGACGAAAGAGCGACTCGCGTCGCTCGAAGAGACGTACGGCGTGGATTCGCCGTCGGAACTCGTGGCGCGGCTCGACCCCGACGACGACGCTGGCTGGGCGGACCTCTCGGTTTGGCGGACGCTCGAAGCCGACCTGAAGCGACTCAGGGCCGCCCAGTCGATGACGGAGTACCTTTCGAAGTCGGACCCGGCCGATTCCCGCGGTGACGCGTCCTATCATGCGTAGGGCCGAGCGAGGGGGCATCTCCCGACGCAAGCTCGAAACCGTCGAGACGACGTTCAGGAAGCGGCTCGACGGGCTGGTCAAATCCGTGGAGTGGGTGCCCGAATACGACGTTGGCCTCGAAGAACTCCGAATCGAACTCTGGGACGGGATTCTGGGCGATGAATCCCGATTCGACGTCGCGTGGTGGACCCGCCACGGGTACAAGTACCACTACGTCGAAAGCACGGAGAGCGACGCGACCGACGAGGGCAGCGACCGCCTTCAGTTCCGGTTCGGGTGGGAGGAGCGGCCAGGCGTCCCCGACAAGCACTTCCATCCACCCGAGAACCTCGACGCTCACCGGGAATCGTGCGTCAGACACGAAGACCCGAAGCGAGTGACGCTCGCGGTCCTCAAGTGTTGGCACACCGCCGCGACTGCGGGCGACCCGGCGAAGCTGAACGCGCTCGCCGACCCGCCATAGCGTCCGGCTACAGCGCGCCGTACGCCTTCAGTTTCTCCTCGAATTCGTCCGCGCCGTCCAGCACCGGCACGTCCTCGGCCTCGGCGTCGTCAATCTTCGTTCGCCCCGGACTGTCGCCCGCGACCAGATAGTCGGTGTTGCCCGAGACGCTGGTGGTGGCGTCGCCGCCGTGGTTCTCGACGAGTTGCTGGGCTTCGCTGCGAGTGTAGCCCGTTAGCGACCCCGTGAACACGAAGGTTTCGCCCGCCAACTCGTCGCCCGTCTCCGCGGCGTCGGGCGTCTCCAGGGGCCCTACCGCGTCGAGCAGGTCGTCGATGGCGCGCCGGTTCTCGGGCGACTCGAAGAACGCCGCGATACGGTCGGCCACCGTGGGGCCGATGCCGTCGACCGCCGCCAGTCGCTCGCGGTCCGCGTCCCGAATCGCGTCGAGGTCGCCGAACTCCCGCGCGAGGTCGTCGGCCGTCGCCGGCCCGACTCTCGGAATCCCGATGGCCGACAGGAACGCCCCGAGTCGCGGGTGCTCGGACGCGTCCAGTTCGCGGACGAGGTTCTCGGCGCTGGTCTGGCCCCAGCCGTCGAGTTCCGCGAGGTCCCCAACGTCGAGGTCGTAGAGGTCCGCGATGCCGTCGGCGACGAGACCGGCCTCGAGCAACTGGTCGACCCGCTCGCCGCCCAGCCCCTCGACGTCGAGGCCGTCCTCGCTGGCGTAGTAGGCGACCGCCCGCCGAAGCTGGGCGTCGCAGGCCAGCCCGCCGGTACAGTAGGCCATCGGGCCGTCGAACTCGACCGGGCTCTCGCAGACCGGACAGACCTCGGGGAACTCGTAGTGGCCCGGCGCGCGCTTCTCGACCACCTCGGCGACGTAGGGGATGACGTCGCCCGCGCGCTCGACCCGGACCTCGTCGCCGACGCCCACGTCCATCGCGGCGATCTCGTCGGGGTTGTGGAGGCTGGCGCGCGAGACGGTGACCCCGCCCACGTCCACGGGTTCGAGCAGGGCGACCGGCGTGAGCCGGCCCGTTCGGCCGACCTGCACCACGACGTCCGTGATGGTGGTGACCTCCGCGCGCGCGGGGAACTTGTAGGCGAACGCCCACCGGTAGTGGCGCTCGGTCGCGCCCAGCCGCTCGCAGGTCGCGAGGTCGTCGACCTTTATGACGACGCCGTCGATCTCGTAGTTCAGGTCCGGGCGGGCGTCCAGCAGTCGGTCCCGATACGCGATGGCGTCCTCGACGTCGCGGGTGCGCTCCGACCGGTCGTTGACTTTCAGACCCCACTGGGGTAGCGTCTCGTGTTGCTCCCAGTGGGACTCGAAGTCGTCGGTCGATTCGAGTACGTCGAAGAAGAACACGTCGAGGGGCCGCTCCGCGGTCACGCCGGGGTCGAGCTGTCGGAGGCTCCCGGCGGCCGCGTTCCGCGGATTGGCGAAGGGGTCGTCGCCGCGCTCGACGCGCTCGCGGTTGTGTTCGCGGAAGGCGTCCTCGGGCATGTACACCTCGCCCCGGACCACCAGTCGGTCGGGGTAGTCGCCCCGAAGCCGGTGGGGGACGCTCCCGATAGTCCGGACGTTCTCGGTCACGTCCTCGCCGGTGTGACCGTCCCCGCGCGTGGCGGCCCGGACGTACTCGCCGTCCTCGTAGGTCACCGCCACCGAGAGCCCGTCGAACTTCGGCTCGCAGACGTACGCGACCTCCGCCGACCCGCCCGTCTCGCGCCGAATCCGGTCGTCGAACGCCCGAACGTCGTCGGGGTCGCCGCCCGACTCGATGGAGAGCATCGGCGCGACGTGCTCGACGGTGCCGAGTTCGTCGAGCGGCTCGCCGCCGACCCGCCGGGTCGGGCTGTCGTCGGTCCGGAGGTCGAAGGCGGTTTCGAGGTCCTGCAACCGGGAGAACAGCGCGTCGTAGGTCCGGTCGGCGACGAGAGGGTCGTTCTCGACGTAGTACCGGTAGTCGTGGTACCTGATGGCCGCCCGGAGGCGTTCGGCCTGCGTTTCGGCCTCCGACTCGGTCAGCTCCTCGACCGGCTCGAAGTCGGTCGGCGGCTCCTCGACGTAGGGGTTCTCGTCCGGACTCGCCTCTGCCATCGGACGAGGCTTGTGCGTTCTCGGGTATTAAACTCCGGTTTCGCGCCCTCTATCCGAGGTCGGCGCGCTCGAACCGGAGGTAGCCGACGACTATCGGGACCACGAGCCAGCAGCCGAGGACGACCAGCGCGAACCAGTCGTCGAGGTACAACGGCACCTCGCCACCGAGTCGCTCGGCCAGCGTCGGGGCGGCACCGCTCGCTCCGCTCGCGCCCTGCGCGCCCCCGCTCGTCGAGACCTGCACGCCTTCCACGTCACCCGGCAGGAACGTTCCCGCGACGGTCTTGAACGCCTCGCCCGGACTCGCCCGCTGGAGGAAGACGTACCACCCGGGCACCGCCACGCCGGGGAGGTCGCCGAGCGTGACCACGTAGTAGACGCCCTTCACGAGCGTCGACCAGAGCAACTCGAACACGAAGAAGGCCCCGACGGCCAGCGTCATCGCACGGCTTCGGCTCGCGGCACCGGCGGATATCGCGACCGCGATGCCGACGAAGGCGACGGCGAGGACGACCGTGAGCGCGCCGAGTCGGACGTACGACCCGTACGGAAGCGACCCGTACATCGCGACGCCGACGACGCCGGCCACGACGAAGCTGACGAGAACCGCAACGCTCACCACCGCCGCCCGGCCGAGATACTTGCCGACGACCACGTCGCGGCGGGTGTAGGGCAGTCCGAACAGCGTCTTGATGCTCCCGGTGTCGCGTTCGCCCGCGATGGCGAGATAGCCGGTCACGAGCGCCGTGATGGAGACGAACGTGGTGACCGGCGTGAGCATGTACTGGGGGACGACTACCGGGTCGACCGAGTCGAGCGCGACAGACGGCAGGAAGACGGCCGCCGACGCCACCACCGTCAGGAGCGCGGTCGCGGTCCACAGTCCGCGCGACCGCATCGAGTCGACGAACTCCTTCCGGACGAGGAGCGGGATGCTCACGCTTCGACCACCTCCCGGTCGTCGGAGTCGGTGTAGCTCTCGAACAACTCCTCCAGCGAGGCCTCGTCTATCTCGACGTTTTCGACCGCCACGCCGGTCGACTGGACCGCCGCGATGGCGTCGCTTTTCACGTCGTCGGCCTCGCAGGAGACGACGACTCGGTTCCCGTCGACTCGAACGCCGGTGACACCGGGCACGCTCCGGATCGAGTCGAGCGAGGGCACCGAGTCCACGGTCAGGGTCACGCGCGACCCGCTGCCGAGCGACTCACGGAGACCGTCGATGCTGTCCTGTGCGACCAGCTCCCCGTCGTTCATGATGCCGACGCGGTCACACACCGCCTCGACCTGACTCAGGATGTGGCTGGAGAAGAAGACGGTCGCCCCGCGGTCGCGTTCGCGCCGGATTATCTCGCGCATCCGACTCACGCCGTGGGGGTCGAGCCCCGACGAGGGCTCGTCGAAGATGAGCAGGTCCGGGGAGCCGACGAGCGCGATGGCCAGCGAGAGTCGCTGTGCCATCCCCTTCGAGAACCCACCGGCCTTCCGGTCGGTCGCGTCCGCCAGCCCGACCCGTTCGAGCAGGTCCTCGACGGAGTCGTCGGCCTCCTTCGAGGCGACCGCGAACTCGACGTGTTCGCGAGCGGTGAGGCGGTCGTACAGGCTGGCACCGTCCGGCAGGATGCCGATGCGTTTGCGAATCTCGCGGGTCTCGGTCCGACTGTCGTAGCCGAGTACGGACGCCTGTCCGGACGTGGCGTGGGCGTAGTCGAGCAGGATGTTGATGGTCGTCGACTTCCCCGCGCCGTTCGGTCCGAGAAAGCCGAATATCTCCCCCGACTCGACGGTCAGGTCGAGACCGTCGACTGCGACCACGTCACCGTATCGCTTGGTCAAGTCGGTCGTTTCGATCGCTACCATTGGATACTATCGAATTTCTGTCGTATTTAGTATTTTTCATTTGGGCGCGTGTGCGGGAAACGAGGCGTCGCGCGTCGGACCGGCGTGACTACGCAACGATTAAGGCGGCCCACTGATACCACGGCTCACGTCGATGTCCGCGCCCTCCGACGCCCCCGACTCCCCCGACCCCCTCGAATCGCCCGCCGAATCGTCCCCCGAACTCGCCGAGTCGTCCCCCGAATCGGCCGGGCCGCCCACCGGACCGCTGGCGGCGTCCTCCGAGTCGTCGAACTCGGACGAGGACCCCCGGCTCCACGAGGCGTTCGTCCGGACCGTCCCCGCGCCCGACGAAAGCCGGGGCGGCCGCGTCACGCTCGTCGGCGTGGTCCACGACCACCCGGCGAGCGCGTATCGCGCGCGGACGGTCGTCCACCAGCGCGACCCCGAGGTGGTCGCGCTCGAAGTGCCGCCGGTCGCGGTACCGCTGTATCGCGCGTACGCCGACTCGGATTCGCCGCCGTCGTTCGGCGGCGAGATGAGCGCCGCCGCGCAGGCCGCCCGCGAGTCCGACGCCGAGGTGGTCGGGGTCGACGGCCCGACGACGGCGTTTTTCGCTCGGCTCGCTCGGACCTGCTGGGACGAGCGCATCTCGCCCGACGCGCTCCGCCGAGTGCTCTCGGGCGTCGCGTCGGTGACTCGCCACGCCGTCGTCTGCCGCCTCGCGGCCGCAGTCGCCGACCGGACCGGCCTCCGCGTCGAGGTCGACGACCCGGTCGCCCACGACTGCGAGCGGACCGACCCGCCGGCCGAACAGGCCCGCGACGAGCGCGCGCAGGCCCGGCGGTCGCGGTCGCTGTTGCGGGCCGTCGACCCGCCCGAGCCGGTCGAACTCCGCGAGGCGACCCGCGAGGCGTGCATGGCCGACGCGCTGGCCGACCTGCGCTCGCGGGGCGACGCGGTCGCGGTCGTCGGACTCGACCACCTCGACGCCGTGGCCGACCGACTAGTGGAAAAATAGGCGCTCCGGCGCGACTACATCTGGTTGCGCAGTCGGACCTCGTCGTCGGTGATGGTGTCGACCATCTCGTCGCGCAGCGGGTAGGTGTCCTCGTCGGCGTCGCCCCAGTCGAGCGACGCCTTGATGCGGTCGCTGACGCCCGCGTCCGGGTTCACGTGCGCGGTGCCCCCCTCGACGTTCTGAACCATTCCCACCGTCTCGTCGCCCATGACGACGCTCTTGCCCTCGTCGTCCTCGCTGAACTGTGCCATTGCACTCAAACCGACGACGAGAACACGCATGACTACTGTGGCCCGCAGACGGTAGTTTCAAAACTGGCGGCATTTGCCAGACCCCGCTCACTTATGCCGCGCCGCGGCCAGTGTCCCCGTATGCGCGAGGACTTCCTCCTCCTGAATCCCGGGCCGGTTCCCGTGAGCCGGGACGTGCGGCAGGCGACGAGCGAGCCGATGGTCTCGCATCGCTCGGCCGAGTTCGAGGCGATATACGAGCGCGCCCAGACCGCGCTCGACACCGTCTTCACCGAGGCCACGCTCGACGGCGAGTCGACCGCGAACGACGGCACCACGCTCATCTTCAACGGAACCGCCACGATGGCGATGGAGGCGGCGGTGGCCAACCTCGTGGGCGGCCTGAGCGGTCGCGACGACGGCGGGAGAGTCGTCCCGCTGGTCAACGGCAAGTTCGGCCGGCGGTTCAAGCGCATCGCCGACCGGTACGCCTCGGTCGACCCGGTCGAGGCGACATGGGGCGAGTCGCTCGACCTCGACGAGGTGGCCGAGACCGTCGACGACGACACGGACGTCGTGACGATGGTCCACAACGAGACCTCCACGGGCCTCCGGAATCCAGTCGAGCGGGTGGGCGAGATTGCGTCCGACCACGACGCCGCCTTCGTCGTGGACGGCGTGACCTCCATCGGGGGCGACGAGTTCCGCATCGACGACTGGCACGTCGACGTGGCGGTCACCGACGCCCAGAAGTGTCTGGCCGCGCCGCCGGGCACCTCCGCGATGTACGCCACCGAGCGCGCCCAGGAGCGGTTCGACGGCGACGCCGCGCCGTTCTACGAGGACCTCGACTGGCACCTCCGGAAGGCCGAGAGCCACCAGACGCCGTTCACGAGCGCGGTGCCGCTGTTCAGGGGGCTCGCGGTCGCCGCCGAGAACATCGTCGACGAGGGGATGGCCGACCGCATCGAGCGCCACCGCCGCCAGTCGGAAGCCTTCCGCGAGGCGTTCACCGCGATGGGGCTGGAGCTGTTCGGCGAGCGCAACGACGCGACCGACTACTCGAACACCCTGACCGCCGTGGCGCTCCCGGCTCACACCCGCGAGGACCCCGACGCCTTCTTCGACGCAGTCGAGGAACGGGGCGTCTCCATCTCGGGCGGACAGGCCCACCTCGGCGGCGACATCTTCCGCGTGAGCAACATGGGCAACCTGTCGAGCGAGCAGATTATCCGGGGCGTGCGGACCGTCGGCGAGGCGTTCGAGGAGACCGGCGAGGACGTGGACAAGCAAGCCGGCGTCGCGGCGGCGCGCGAGGCGCTCCGATAGGGCACGCTACCCGCCGTACTTTTGCGCCCAGTAGGCGATGAGCGGGACGCCGACCGCCGTCGGCCACAGCCACGCCACGACCCCGAGCGCCCCCGTGAGGTTGACCGCCGAGACGGCGCTGACCGTCGCCACGAACGCCCCCAGCATCCGGGTGAGGTGGAGCGCCACTCGTGACTCCGGGCGCTCGGACGCCCGGAAGCGCCGCAGGTCGTTGACCCCGAACGCCAGTCCGATGGCCCCGAACGCGACCAGCACGACACCGAACGACGACCCGCCGGCGAGTCTGACGACGCCCCAGCCGCCGAGACCCAGACACGCGACCGCGACCCCGACGGCCGCCGCCCAGTCGACCGCCCCCGGGTCGTCGCCGGCGGGCCCGCGCGACAGGACGCGATAGCCCGAGAACGCGAGATAGCCGCTGAACACCGCGACGAGCGCGAGGAACACCCGAAAGCTCGTGGGGCCGAGCGCCAGAATCAGGAACGTGGTCGCGACGACGAGCCCCATCGACGCGACGAACGTCCGGCCGGCGAGTCGGTGCCGTCGGCCGCCCTTGGCCGTCACCAGCGCGGAGAGCCCCGCGAGGACCGCGAGCACCCCTGCGGCGACGTGCAACTGAATCGCCCACGTTCCGAGTGCAGTCACGTGCCCACGTACAGACGCCTGATACATAAACCGAGGGTCAGGTCGCGCCGGGGACGACGGGAGCGAACCGGCGGTCCGAACGCCGAGGTTCCGGGTCGGCCCGGCTCTCGCTATCCCCCGAACGCGACCGTCTCGCTCGCGGGGTCGACCGTCACCCGGCCGCCCACGGGAACGGGAACCACGGGTGCGGTGTGGCCGAAGTCCAGGTCGAGCACGACCGGCGCGTCCGGGTTGTACTCGCCGACCACCTCGGCTATCGCGTCGCGCTGGCGCTCGCGGTACGCGGCGCGCGCCGAGGGGCCGGGGTCCTCGACGGGGCTGCGCGCCTTGGCGCGCCCGACCAGTACCGCGTCGAACCGCTCCAGCAGGCCGCGTTCGCCCATCCCGACGAGGACCTGCCGGACAGTCAGTTCGTCCGGTAGTTCCTCGGAGGTCTCCAGCAGGAGGACCGTCCCGTCGAGGTCCCCGGCGTCCGGGAGGTAGCGGTCGGTCCGGAGTTGCATGTCGAGCGTACTGAGACAGCCGCCCCACGTCCGACCCGACGCCCGACTGTCGGCCCCGCGCCACGTCCAGCCCGGATTCGGCTCCAGCTCGCGGCGGCGGTCCAGATTCTCGGGGTCGGCCCAGTCGAGGTCCTCGTCGGTGAACTGCTCGGCCGGCCGGAGGTCGCCGAACGCCGAGAGGTCGTCGGCGAAGAACGCGGTTTCGAGGTACTCGACCGTGTACTCGTGCATCGACCCCTGCATGGCGAGGTCGGTCATCACGGTCCCGCCGTAGAACGAGACGACGCCGAGGGTCCAGAGGTAGCTGGCGAGGTTGGTGTTGTCGCTGATGCCGTAGAACCGGGTCGGGTTCTCGCGCAGCACCTCCGGGTCGAGGTGGGTCAGGATTCGAATCTGTTCCCAGCCGCCGATGACGGTAACCACGCCCCGAATCTCGGGGTCGGCGAACGCGTCCATCACGTCCCGCGCGCGCTCCTCGGGGTGGTCGTAGAGGTACTCGCTGTCCTTCGTCGCGGTCGGGAACTCGACGGGTTCGAGGTCGAACACTTCCCGGAGGCGCTGGAGTCCGAGTTCGTAGACGTGCGGGTAGTCGGTCGCCCGGTTGGACCCGGGCGCGACGACCGCCACTCGGTCGCCGCGTTCGAGCGCCGGCGGGACGACGAAGTCGGGCATGGACGGGGATTCGATGTCGGGTTCGGTATGCGTTTCGGTGGTCCGTGAAAAAATACCATTGGCCGAAATACCAATAGACAAGTTTATGCCATTGGTCTGAGTACCAATAGAAGAGGATGGCCTCACGGACTGCCGACGACCTCGATGGCCTTAGCGAGGTGGAGAAGTACCCCGATGGAACCGTCGTCCGCGTGTTCTGCATGCGGACGGACCGAGACGCATACCCGTGTGGGTGGGCGTACAAGCTCCACTACGGCGCGACGGAACCCGACCTCGAACGGACGCTCGAAGACGGTACGATTCGCCGGTACGACAACTCACACGAGGACACGAAGGGCCACGAACTCCACGTCGCACCCGACCCCGAACCGGAGGGTATCGAGTTTCCTGGGATGGTCGAGCTCTGGCGACGATTCTGGAGCGAGATACCGAAGTCCGAGTTCGAGGTCGTGTGAGGCCATCCCAACGGTGATACCCATGAACGATTCCACGCCGCCGCTACACCCGATGGAACGCGAACGGCTCCGGACCGAATCGACGCTCGTCGTGACGGTGGAGTCGCCCGAAGAGTTCCGCGACGAAGTCTCCGAGGGCATCGCGGCACTCGAACGGGGGGAGTCCACGGACTCCCCACCGACGCTCTCGTTTACCAGCTACGACGACCTGATGGCGACGCTTACGCCGCGTGTGCTCGACCTCGTCGAGGCCATCCGCCGCGAGGAGCCGTCCAGCATCAACGAAACCGCACGAACCGTCGACCGAGATGTCAAGAACGTCCACGAAGAACTCAGCCAGCTCGCCCGGTTGGGCGTCATCTTCTTCGAGGAGGAGGGCCGGAGCAAGCGCCCGGTCGTCTGGTTCGACGAACTCGTGATCAATCTCCCGTTGGACGGGGGAACGAGCGACACTGCGACCGTAGCCCCCTGACGGAGATGGGAGCAATCGGACGCCGAAAATCACAGCGTTGACGAGAATAGCGCAGCGAGCGACTCGTATGGCCGACCCCGAACTCCTCGCTCACGGTGAAACCGTTCGCGTCTTCGAGGCGTGAGACGCCTCGCTGTCGACCGCATCGCCCTCCTGCTGGTCGCGTTGCTGGCCGTCGAGCTGTTCGAACTGCTCGACGTGGATTTGCTCTCGGTCGTACTCGTCGGGGTCGCGGCGCTCGTGGCCGGCTTCGCGTTCCTCTGGGGCCGGTCGGTGGTCGGACTCCCGTTCGAGGAGAACGTCTGAACCGCCGTCGGTCCCCGAGGCGATGTCGCTCACGTCTCGGCCTCGCCCGCCGGGACCGGTCCCCCCGCGCTCGGCGTCCCGTCGCCGACGACCGGCCAGCCGTCCTCCCACCGGACGGGGTCGAGCATGAGGACCCGCCGGGGCGTGTCGCCGACCCACGGATTGCCGGCCTCGTAGGCGTGATAGAGCAGCCACCAGTCGCCGGCCGCATCCCGGACCGTCGCGCAGTGGCCGGGGCCGAGAAACCGGTCGTCGCTCTCCAGAACCGTGGTCCCGGTCGCGCCCTCGGCGGTGAGTCGCTCGCCCTCGCGGTTGCGGTACGGGCCTCGGAGGGCCTCAGCCCGTCCCGCGACGACGCGGTAGGTCGAATCCGGGCCCGCACAGCAGGTGCCCCGCGAGCCGAGGAAGTAGACGGAGTCGCCGCGCTCGACGAGGGAGGGTGCTTCGACGCCGTCGCCCACGACCTGGAACTTCTCGTCGGGCGGAACTGCGGTCGAGAGGCCGTCGGCCGCGAGTTCGATGCCGTAGATGCCCTGATGGCTCCCCCAGAACAGGTATGGCGTCGCCTCGCGCACGACCACCGCCGGGTCGATGGAGTTTGGGACGCCGACGGCTTCGCTCCGGAGGAGGCCGCCCCGAGGCTCGAACGGGCCGGCGGGGTCGGGTGCGCTCGCAACTCCGATGCCGGGGTTGGCCGCGCCGAACTCCGAATCCGAGTAGTAGAGGACGATTCGGTCGCCGAACCGGCCCACGCCGGGTGCCCACAGTCCGCGATACCGGGACCACGCCGGCGGTTCCTCGAACGCCGGGCCGACTGGCTCCCAGTCGACGAGGTCGGGCGAGCGCAGAATCGGAATCAGTTCGCGGTCGGGGCCCTCGCCTTCGGTCCACGGGTGGTAGGTGCCGTAGGCGTAGTAGGTGCTGCCGACCCGGAGCACGTCGGGGTCGGGGAAGACGCCGTCGTAGACGGGGTTCCGGTAGGCGTCCTGCCGGCCCCGCGTACCGCCGACCGCCAGCACGCCGACGCCGACGGTTTCGAGGAACTCGCGGCGATGCACGCCGGGCGTACCACGACCGGTGACAAAAGCCCTCTGTCCGGTCGGCTCGCGCCGGGGGACGTGGCCCCGGCCTATCGCTCGGACCCGGCGGTCCGCTCGGCCAGAGTCACGAGACCGACCAGCACACGCCACGCCGCCGCGCCGACTCCGGCCCCCGCGAGGTCGGCGGCCATGTCCCCGAGCGAGAACGCCCGCTCGGGAATCGTCGCCTGCACGAACTCGATGCCGACGCCGTAGCCGACCGCGAGCAGGATTGCGAGCGCGACGACCCGGACCCTCCGGCCGCGGAGGCGACCACGGGTCGCGAGCGCCCCGGCGAGCGCGCCCGCGAGCGCCGCGTAGCCCAGCGCGTGGAGCCACTTGTCGAGGCCGAACAGCCCGAACGGCCCGACCGGGGAAAGTCCGGACCCGGGCGAGTCGAGGACCGACCCGTAGAACAGCACGCCGGCCACGGCCACGACCGCGAGCCAGCGCAGCCACGTCGGCGGACGGAAGCGGTCGAGCGCGACCGTCGCGGGAACGTCACCCTCCATCGTCGCGGGGTTGTCACCCCCGCGAGTAAAGGCCGGCGGTCGAGGGCGGGGACCGACACCGCCCCGACCTCCGGCCCCGCGCCGCGAGGCCGTAACTGGAATCGGTTACTCGAACACGGCAATCACTAACACAGTTGCGACCTAATACAATTATAGGACGTTACCATGACTGACCTCGGCGGATTCCACGACCGCGTCGCCCGCATCGACCTCTCCGAGGAGGGGGTAGCCTACGAGGGCATCGACGACGAGGACGCGCACAAGTACATCGGCGCGCGCGGCCTCGGCGTGAAGTACGTCTTCGACAACGGCGTCGACGTCGACCCGCTCGGCCCCGACAACCTGCTCGCGTTCATGAACGGTCCGCTGACGGGGACCCAGACCGTGATGAGCGGCCGCATCGCGGTCGTCACCAAGTCGCCGCTCACCGGCACCGTGACCGATTCGCACCACGGCGGCTGGTCGGGCGCGCGGCTCAAGTGGGCCGGGTTCGACGGCCTGCTGTTCGAGGGCGAGGCCGACGAGCCGGTGTACGCCGTCGTCGAGGACGGCGAAGTCGAACTCCGCGACGCCTCCCACGTGTGGGGCTGGGGCGTCCACGACACGATGGACGAAATCGAGGACGAGATGGACGGCGCGTTCGGCAAGAACCTCTCGGCGATGGCCATCGGGCCGGCCGGCGAGAACGAGGTCCGGTACGGCTGCATCATCAACGAGGACGACCGGGCGTCGGGCCGCGGGGGCACCGGCGCGGTGATGGGCTCGAAGAACCTCAAGGCCGTGGTGGTCAAGGCCGGCACCGACATGCCCAAGCCCGAGGACGAGGAGACGTTCCGGAAGGGCCACAAGCAGGCCATGCAGGTCATCCAGGAGTCGGACGTGACCGCGCCCAACGAGGGCGGCCTGTCGATGTACGGCACCAACGTCCTGATGAACGTCACCGAGGAGATGGACGGGCTCCCGACCCGGAACGCCCAGTACACTTCCACCAGTAGCGAGGCCAAGGCCGACGCCAGCGAACCCAACATCGACGCCGAGCGGGTGTCGGGCGAGAACGTCCGCGAGAACATCCTCGTGGACGAACCCACCTGTCACTCCTGTCCGGTCGCGTGCAAGAAGGAGGTCGAGGTCGACGTCCACCACAAGGGCGAGGACCACAACGTCCGGATGGAATCGTACGAGTACGAGTCTGCGTGGGCGCTCGGCCCCAACTCGATGTCCGACGACCGCGACAAGGTCGCGATGATGATAGACCGGTGCAACGACGTGGCGCTCGACACCATCGAGATGGGCAACACGATGGCGATGGCGATGGAGGCCACCGAGGAGGGCCGCCTCGACGCTGGCCTCGACTGGGGCGACACCGAGACCATGATCGAGATGATAGAGCGCGTGGCCCACCGCGAGGACGACCTCGCGGACCTGCTCGCGGAGGGTGCCAAGCGCGCCGCCGCGGAGTTCGGCGACCCCGACATGAGCCTCGACGTGAAGGGCCAGACCATGGCGGCCTACGACCCCCGCGCCATGAAGGGGATGGCCATCGGCTACGCCACCTCCAACCGGGGTGCGTGTCACCTCCGGGGGTACACCCCTGCGGCCGAACTGCTCGGCATCCCCGAGAAGGTCGACCCTCGCGAGCCCGAGGGGAAGGGCGAGCTCTGCGCGACGTTCCAGGATCTCCACGCCATCTCCGATTCCTTCGACATCTGCAAGTTCAACGCCTTCGCCGAGGGCATCGAGGAGTACGTCCTCCAGTACGCCGGGATGACCGGTCGCGACGTGAGCGAGGAGGACCTGCTGGACGCGGGCGAACGCATCTACAACCTCGAACGCTACTACAACAACCTCGCGGGCTTCGACGGGAGCGACGACGACCTGCCGGTCCGGTTCGTGGAGGGCGAGCCCAAGGCCGTCCCCGGTCAGGGCGGCTCCGAGGGCGAGCTCGCGGAGCTCGACGAACTCAAGCGGGAGTACTACGACGTCCGCGACTGGGAGGACGGCGTGGTGCCCGACGAGAAACTCGACGCGCTCGACATCGATGTCGGGCCCGGAACCGGCGTGAGCGCCGGCGGCGCGGCGGCCTCGGGCGACGACTGACCGACCGGAGTCTCCGTTTTCGGAGGCGTTCGCTACAGTGTTTTCGCGCGGTCGACGATACTGTCGAGGTCGCGTAAGTCGTGTCGCGTAGCTCCGGGAGTCGGCGTCCCACGTTTCGATTGTCCGGCTCCGGCTTTCGAATCCCCTATCGTCGGAGCCCGGAGCCGAACCATCGCCGGGCGAAATACGGTTTTCGAGCCTCAGAACGGCCCTTCGTCGACGACTTCCCACGTCTGGACCGTCCCGTCAAGCGTGAACGTGGCCCGGACCCACGTCTTCCCGTTGTGCTCGACCACGGCGTACGAGACCTCCTCGCCGTCGAGGTAGACGGCGGGGCTGAGCGAGAAGAAGTCGCCGAGTTCGTCCTGGTCGTCGCCGTCCTCCTGGGTGAGGTACAGGGTCGTGGTCTGGCCGGCGTCGCCCTGCACGGTCCCGATTATCTCGTCGGCGGTCGCCGTCTCCTTGACGAACGTCGTGCTGTCGAGGTCCTCCTCGTCGATGCGGGCGTTGTTCGCCAGCGAGTCGGGGGCGATGTTGGACGTCGGCACGAATGCGGTGTCCTCGAACGGGGTCGCCGCGGTGGCGGAGCCCCCGAGCGCGCTCAGTCCGACTACCGATGCACCGGTCACCTTCAGGAACGCTCTTCGTTGCATGGTGCACATTAATATTCATTCTTTTTCTACTTGAATTTATCTTAACTGTAGAGTGAATTGCGTGTGGTTCTCACGCGCTGACATCGGCGCGCGACGGGGTCGGCGACGTCCTCCGGCGCTACGTCCGCCCGGACCGGTGGAACGAGGACATGAGGACGGCCCCGCTGGAAGCGGCCCAGCAGCGGCTGGCCGAGCTGGTTGCGGAAACGGTACAGGCGAGGGTGCTGGCCGACGACGAGACCGGCACCGCCTCCGACGAGCGGCGGGGCTTCGAGAGGACCGGCGGGGTCGAGGCGCAACTCGACGGCACGACCCGCACCGAGAACGGCTACGCGAAGGTGCGCTGACCGCCGCTACTCGGGGTGAGTCCCGACGACCCGGACCTCGTCGCCGACCGCTATCTCCGCGCCCCAGTCGGACTCGGGGACGCGAGTGTTGACCATCAACTGGTAGTAGTGGTCGAGCCGGTCGGAGTCGGCCCACTCGGGCAGGGTCGATTCGCGCCGTTCGAGGAACGTCTCGCGGAACCCCTCGGTCGGTTCGCCGGTGTCGGGGTCGCGGGTCGGGACGACGCACCGCGAGCAGGGCCGAACGCCCTCGAACCGGACGCCGCCGATCTCGAACGCCACGACCTCGCCCGAGTCGGCGTACAGGCGGTCCTCCCAGAACGCCGGGACGCCCCCGATTTCGAGGCTCGCGCGGAACCGCCGGCGCGCGCCCGCGAGGTCGACGTCGGGAAACCACGACGCCACCTCCCGGAGCGTCGCGGTCGAGACGACGGTGGGGCCGGGCGCGTCATCGTCGTCGGGGAACCCGCCCGCCGGTTCGCGCCGGACGCTCACCGGGTAGCCGAAGTAGTCGCTCAGCCAGTCGTTCAGGTCCGAGCGGTCGCCGTCGAGGCCGAACGTCCGGGACTCCTGTTCTCCCTGCACGCGGAGGGTCAGGGTCCGCGCGTCGGGGTCGAACGACGACCGGAGCCGATGGACGGCGGCGGTCCGCTTGCCGTTCACGTAGTCGCCGTCGCCGGCGACGGACGCGCTCGCCCGGTCGTGGGCCGCGTCGGCCGGCGCGTCGACGACGGCGAACTCGCGGTCGCCCGCGAGCGCGCCGCGCTCGACCAACCGGACGCGCTCGGGCGTCTCGGGGTCGAGCGACTTGACGGGGTGGACCGCGATGCGTTCGAGCGTCGGCGTCATCGGCGGATGGTCGGGGTGTCGGGACCTGAATCCTGTGGTCGTCGCGATTTCTGCGCCGCCGCTGGACCGCGGGTCGGACCCGCGGACCGCTGGCCCTGCAGGTCTCGACCGCCACAGCCCGACCCTACGACGGGACAGGAGCGCCCTACGGGCGCGGAGACCCGATTTGGGCGCGAATACTAAAGACCGCGAGCGGTGAACGCCGGACTATGCCCGCGAGTCGCGACGATTCGCCGTCGGTGCTGGTGCCCACGGGCGTCGCGCCCTACAGCTACCCCTGTCTGCGGTCGCTCGCCCGCAGGGGCGTCCACACCGTCGCCGCCTCCGAGCGCGACCACGTCCCCGTGTTCGCCTCGCGGTTCTGCGACGAGACCGCCCGCCTCCCCTCGCCCGAGGAGAATCTGGTGGCGTACGCCGAGGCGCTGCTCGACCTCGCCGGACGCGAGGACGTCCGGACCGTGATTCCGATTCGCGAGCACGACGCCTACGTCCTGTCGAAGCATCGCGAGGCGTTCGCCGACCGCGTTTCGCTCGAAGTACCCGACAGCGAAACACTGGCGCGGGTCCACGACCGGGTGGAACTCGCGGCGGCGGCCGAGGCGGCGGGCGTCCCGGTCCCCGAGACCCGCACCCTCGACGCTGTCGACGACTGGGACGACGACTACGTAATCAAGTCCCGGTACAACCTGCTGGCCGACGCGTACGTCGACTCGTACTCGGCGAGCGAGGCCGAGGAGGTCGGCACCGTCGTCCACACTGGGCCGGGCGAGGAACCCGACCGCGAGGAACTCGTGGCCGAGATGAACCACGTCCCCGTGGTTCAGGAGTTCGTCCCCTACAGCGACGAGTACATGTTCGCCGCGCTGTACGACCACGGCGAGCCGGTCGCCACGTTCCAGCACGAACAGATACGGGGCAACTCCTACACCGGCGGCGGCGGGGTCTACCGCGAGTCGACCTACGACCCGGAGCTCGAACGCGTCGCCCGCGACCTGCTCGCGGAACTCGACTGGCACGGGCTGGCGTGCATCGAGTACATGGAGCACGCCGAGACCGGCGAGTTCGTCCTGACCGAGATCAACCCTCGGATGTGGCAGTCGCTGCCCTCGACCGTGCAGGCGGGCGCGGACTTCCCGTACCACTACTGGCTCCAGTCGCAGGGTCGGGCCGACGAGATAGAGCCCGACTTCGAACTCGGCGTGGGCAGCCACCTGCTGTACGGCGAACTGGGCTACCTCGCCAGCGTGCTCCGGGACGAGTCGCCGCTGGTCGAGCGCCCGACCCTGCGTGAGACCGCGTGGGAAATCGCCGAGTCGACCTACCGACAGCCCCGATTCGACTTCCTCCGGCTCGACGACCCTCGGCCGTTCGTCCACGGCGTCCTCCGAACGCTGCGGACCGACCGGTGACGGAACTGGTGCGATATCTCCGTGGTTCAGGCGAGCAGGTCGTCCGAGAGATAGTCCGAGCAGTCGACTGGGACGGCTTTCCACGCGGCCTGAATTGCTTGATACCCCGTCCATCCCTCGCCGCGAAGCAAATCATCACATGCTTGACAGAACTCCGCGACCGTACATTCGCCCTCGTCGAGTAGCAGATACAGCAGAAAGGTGGGCGCGACCGCTCTCCCGCTCGTCTCCGCCGCCTCGTCGAACACTCGGTATATCGACCGACGCCCGTGTGAATCCATCAGGATTGCGAACCGATACAGTTCGGTCTCCCGTTCGACCTCGGTCCGAACCGACTGCTCCCCGGCGTCCTCGCCGTGCGGTCGCGGGACGCACGGAACCGCCGTAAACGCCTCGTTTTCGTCGTCCTCGAACGGTTCGAGTGCCGTCTCGCTTCCGTCGTGGAGCCACCGCTCTCTCGTGCCCTCGGGCGCTTATTCGGACGTCTCCCGAACGTGGCGTTCGAGTTCGTGATAGCAGACGTTCGTCGTCGTCAGCCGCAGATGCCCCGTAATTCGAGGCCAGAGACTCGTGTTCGCCACGGCTATCAGCGCGTCGGTATCCGCGATAATTGGGTGGCGGGACTCGTCGTCGACCATCCCTACCGCTGGAAAACGTCCGTCCTATCGAGTTCCGAAGCGTCCTCGAACGCCTCGCGCTCGCGCTCGATTTCTTCCAAGGCGTCACCCAGTAGTATCTCCGCAACCTCGTCCGAGAGTTCTCCCTGCTCGTACCGCTGGTGGAGAGTGGCCTTCTCCTCGTCCGAGAGCGTCTCCCGAAGCTTTTCGGCAAGTCCTCGTCGAGCGAGCTCGCTGACGTTGATGCCTCCGAGACGAAGTTGGTCGACGACGTGCGTCGCCTCCTTTTCGGCCGCTCCCCGGAACTGAATCTTGTCGTTGGGAGTCGCCATCTCGGCGTTAGATTCGGCCCGCGCCGACATAACTGTTGTGACGTGCCATCCGTGTCATCACAGACGTTCACGTTGGAGCGCTCTGATTTCGCAGGGAGTCCGCAAACGTGCGTGACCACCGGACTACGGTGTGGCGTCCGCGACGAGTTCCGCGAGGTCCGCCCGAACCGCCTCGTCGACTTCCCGGTGGGGCGACCGGGCGTACCCCGCCGGTGCGCCGCGCTCGCGCATCGCGGCCTTCGCGCCCGGCACGCCGTGGGTCGCGGTGACTGCGCGATTTAGCTCGACCAGTTCGGCGTTGAGCCGTCGGGCCTGCTCGTCGTTGCCCGCCCGGTGGAGTCGGTAGATTTCGCTGGCGCGCTCGGGCGCGACGTTCGCCAGTCCCAGAATCCCGCCGTCCGCGCCCGCGTCGAGGGCGTGAGCGTAGACGCTGCCGCTGCCGACCAGCAGGTCGAAGTCGGCGTCGGCGGTCAGTCGGCGCTCGCGCTGGAACGCGTCGAGGTCGCCGCTCGAATCCTTCATCCCCGCGACGTTGTCGTGGCTCGCGAGCCGGCCCACCACCTCGGGCGAGAGTGTGACGTCGGTGTAGGCGGGCACGCTGTAGAGGTAGACGGGAATCGGGCTCTCGTCGGCCACCTCGCGGTAGTAGGCGTCCAGCGCCTCGTCGCCGTGGTCGTAGTAGAACGGCGTGACCACCAGCGCGGCGTCCGCGCCGGCCTCGGCCGCGAGGTCGGTCTGGCGGAGCGTCTCGCGCAGGCCGGGGTGGCCGGTGCCGGCCAGCACCGGCACGTCGGCCGCGTCGGCGACTATCTCGACCACGCGGGCGCGCTCCTCGACGTCCATGAGTTCGGCCTCGCTGTTCGACCCGCACGGCACGAGGAAGTCGACGCCGCCGTCCTCGACCCACGCGACCAGTTCGGCGAGCGCGTCGGCGTCGAGGTCCCCGTCCCGGTCGAAGGGCGTGACCAGCGGCACGCCGGTTCCGTTCATGTCCTACGCCTCGGCTCCGGCGCTCTTGAATGTGTGCGAGTCGGCAACCGCCGGTTGCGGTCGACCGCTCCGGTCGCACGACCGATTGCGGTCGCACGGCCGCCCGCGTCTGACGGGTTTTTAAGTGGCCGCCGTACGGAAGCCCGACCGGGCGCGCGAGGCCTCTCTTCCCCATCCTCCCCACACTGCGCGCCCGGCACACCACACTCCCCTCTCGCCTGGCTCCGGTTGCGTTCGCGTCCGCTCGTCGGCCGTCCGCTCGCTCCGCCCGCCGGTCCCCGCTCCGGGGTCGATCGCCCCGGACTCCCTCTTCGTCCCCGTCTCGGACGACGCGCGACCCGAACGGAAGTCGCTGCGGTAACTCCGGCTTACGGCCCGCACAGGTCGCGTCTGGTCCACACCCAATCGGTGCCTACGGCCGCGCAAGCCGGCGCATAACAAAGTCCGAATCCGCAGTAGCAGTCGACGCGCCCGACGGCTTGGGCGCACGCGTGCAGCAGTCTCCCGGTCGGCGTCCCGACGATGCCGGAGGCCCTGGCGGCGGGCTGGCCTCCCGCCACAGTGTCACCAACCCTCCCGCGAAAGTTCTCGTCTCGGGGTGCCAGCCGCGACCCCGCGCTGCCGCCTGCCCTCCCGTTTTCGTGGTCGGTCTTACGACGCCGAAGCGGCCGCGTCGCCCTGCAATCGCTGGCGGACCTCGGCCAGCGCCTCGCGCTCGGTGATGACCGCGAGCCGGTCGCCGGCCTCGACGGTCGCGTTCGGCAGCGGGATGGTCATGCGCTCGCGGCCGTGGCCGTGGGCGTAGACGCGGGCGTGCCGGGGAAGGTCGACGCCCCGGACCTGCTGGCCCACCACCGGCGACTCGTCGGAGACGACCACGGTGGCGAGCGCGAGTCGTTCGGTCAGGTCCGCGACGACGTTGAAGTCCCCGCCGAGCAACGCGGTCTTCGCGCCCGCCGCCCCCAGCCGCTCGGGGTAGACCACCTCGTCGACGTCGCCGGCGAACTTCCGGTAGATGTCCTCGCGGTAGTCGGCGTCGATGCGCAAGACGGTGCGCGCGCCGTGGTGTTTGCCGAGCATGCACGCCGCGAAGTTGACGTTGAGGTCGCCGGTCAGGCCGCCGACCGCGTCGGCGCTCCCTGGGTCGGTCCGTTCGAGCACCGACTCCGTGGCTCCGTCGCCCTCGACGACCTCGAATCCGTCCGCGCGGACGCGCTGGGCGGTCTCGGGGTCGTTCTCCACGAGCGTCACGTCGTGGCCCTCCTCCCGGAGGATGCGGGCGGTTCGGAAGCCCACCCGTCCGGCACCCACGATAACAAGTCGCATGGATACGGGTAGGGCGACCGCGACCAAAAGCGTTCGCGCCGAGACTGCGGCCCGGGGAGTCAGCGCGAGACCCGTCCGCCGAGCAGGTCCGACACCGTCTCGCGGAGCACGTCCGTCTCGCCGATGGGTTTCGTGAGATACGCGTCGCAGTCGAGGTCGGCGGAGGGGTCGCTCGCCGAAACGATGGCGACGCTGCAGTCGTGATTGCGCTGCCGTATCTCGTCGAGGACGTCGCCACCCGACCCGTCGGGCAGGTGCCGGTCCAGCAGGACCACGTCGACCGTCGGCGTGAGCGATTCCCGGGCCTCTTCGACCGTGTACGCGGTCCGAACGTCGTAATCGGTCGCGAGCGCTCGCGCGAACCCGTCCGCGAGCGGCCGGTTGTCGTCGACCACGAGCACTGTATCTGTGTCTGTCATTTGAATGGTTGAGGGCCCGTCGACCCACCGAACGTAGACGCCCCGGCGTTAACCATCGAGCGTTCGTTGCGGACCGTTGTAGTTCGTTCCAGTGGGCGGAACGGACGTTCCGTACCGGACTCGGCCGGACGGCCCGCGCCAGAGTTCGCGCGAGTCACGCGGTCGACGCGGCCGCCGGGACGGGTCGCCGAACGATGAACACGTCGAAGGCGTCGTCGGACGCGACCGAAGTGCCGACGCTGTGTATCGAAGACACCAGACTCCCCGCGTTGTCGCTCCCGATCACCACGAGCGAGGCGTCGACCTCCTGTCCGACGTCGCGAATCTTTCGGGCGATGGTGCCCGCCGAGGCGTGTCGACCGACGAACTGGTGGCGGAATCCGGCTGCCGGTGCTAGCTCGGCGACCTCTCGGCCGAGCTGGTCGACGGCGCTGTGCCTGTCGTACTCCTCGTCCGGACCTATCCAACCGTGCTCTCGGGCGTACGCCGCGTTCGCCGTGGGAACGATAGACACTGCCAACACGCGCTCGTCGAAGACGTCACGGAGTTCGGTCGCACGCACGAGCGCCGACTTCGCGAGCGACGACCCGTCGAACGGAACGAGTATCGACATGGCTTACTGTTCGTACGTTTGGGCCCGGTAGACCTTCTCCTTTCCCATACGCTCTTTGCAGTGACGGCGACGGTACAATCCGTATCACTGTTACGGAGCGTCGATTCGCCGAACCGTTCCCGCGACGCGAAAACCGCGACGTTCTTATTTCCGCCCCGGATAGGAACGGCCGAACGTAATGTACGACACGGTGTTGCTCCCCACCGACGGAAGCGAGTCCACAGAGACCGTCGTCGAACACGCGCGGGACGTCGCGGCCAGACGCGGGGCCGACGTCCACGTCCTGTACGTGATCGACGACCGGGCGTTCCTGACGATGGACGACGACCGGGCGGCCGAAGCGACCGACGAACTCCGCGAGGAGGGCGAGCGCGCGACCGCCGAGGTCGCGGCCGCTTTCGAGGCCGAGGACCTCGAGGTGACGGCCGCCATCCGACGGGGCGACCCCGGCGACGAGATTCTCGCGACGGTCGACGACCGGGACGCCGACCTCGTGGTGATGGGATCGCACGGCGCGGACCCCACGCGCAACCTGCTCGGCAGCGTCTCCCAGAAGGTCGTCACCGAGGCCTCGATTCCGGTGTTGACCGTGGACGTCTCCGGCGAGAACGCGTAACCGGTGACTGTCGGTCCTTCACCGACACCGGGGAGTCCCGCCGGGACTACGCCGGCCGCCAGATAGCTGTCAGCACGGCCTCGTCGCCGTCGACGGTCTCGAAGGCGTATCCCCTGTCGTCGAGTTTCGGGTAGAGGTGCTGTGGCGCGCGGTCGTTGACCTGCACGAGGACCGCGTCGTCGTCGAGGTCCGGCAGCGTCTCCAGCGTCTCCCGCAGGGGATTCGGCGGCCCGAGGTCCCGCACGTCGAGCACCTCTCGCGGTCGGTCGTCCGGTGCGTCCGTCTCGCGTATCGCCCGTTCGACGGCGTCGACTTGCATACGCGACCGAACGCGCTCGGTCGGGACGGCGCTTCCGGCGAACGTGTTCGGGAATGCTTATCCGGACGCGGGTGCCGAACGTGTTCGTATGCCCACCGCAAAGCTACAGATCACACTCCCCGAGCAGGTGTGGATATATCAGATATCCTCGGAATACCCCGAGGCGGAGTTCCGGGTGCTGGCCGCGTTCCCAGCCGAGGGGACGGGCGTGGGGCTGCTGGAGATCACGGCCGAGGACCTGCCAGCGGTGGTGGGCGCGATGGACGACCGCGAGGACATCGTGCGCCTCGACCTCCAGCAGGCCTCCGAGGAGACCGCGCTGGTGGAGTTCGAGACCAGCGAACCGCTCCTGCTGTTCTCGGTCCGGGAGGCCGGCCTCCCGCTGGAACTCCCCTTTCCCATCCGGGACGGCGTGGCCGAGGTCGAGGTCACGGCCTCCCGGGACCGGCTCTCGTCGTTCACGTCCCAACTGGAGGCGTTCGGAATGAGCTTCGACGTGGAGTACGTCCGCGAACTCGTCAACTCCGAGAGCCTGCTGACCGACCGCCAGCGCGAACTGCTCGGCGAGGCGGTCGAGGCGGGCTACTACGACACGCCCCGGGAGTGCTCGCTGACCGAACTGGCCGAGCAGGCCGGCGTGGCGAAGTCGACGGCGAGCGAGACGCTACACCGCGTCGAGGAGAAGATAATCAAGGAGTACGTGGAGGGGTAGCTATCGTGGGTTTTTCCTCTACGACTTCGAGCATCAGGGTTTAACTTTATTAGATGAATAATAAAGGGAGGGTCGAACTAGTCACGCGTTGTTCGCGTAGGACAGCTCGAACCACGCGTTCTCTGCATAGATGAGTGTCAGAGTATCAGCCTCAGACTCTAACGTCCTATTGGATGGGACTCGGATGTTTCCTGTCTTATCCTCAATAGTTATCGTTTCCCCGTTTGTGCCGTGGATGATGAGCAGTTCTGTCTCTGTTTGCCCGCTAATTGAAGTTAGAGTGTCGGACGACTCTGATTCGGTTGTGAGCTGAATCTGTGGAGCATCGGCTGTTATCGACCCGCTGGAAATCGTTTTCGTGACGGTCTGGCCGAAGTCAAGTTGGTCGGTGATGGAGACACTCCCTGCACTTACCGAATTGGCCTCGACCTGATCGACGTCGATTCCGTCGTGGTTCGACGCTTCCAGAAGCCCGTCGTCGTCGCTGTCGACCAGCGCACCGTCGCCGCCACCGATGCCCAGATCGACCCATCCGCTCCCGTTGTGGTAGTATATCGTCCCGAAGTCTTTCGCGAAGAACAGCCACCCCTTCGAACCGAGGCCCTCCTTGTCCGCGTCGTCACCGATGAACGCGTCCCGAAACGCCATCAGCTCGTGAGCGGCGGCGCTTCCGGAGAACATTCCGATGCCGCTGGTTCCCGCCAGCGTCGCGCCGAGCGCGAGCAAGCCACGTCGACTGAGTCTCGATACGCCGTCTCGGTCTGCAGGACTCGTTTCGTCCATACGGACAAGTGTAGAAACCAGCAAAATTCTAGCTTTCTTATATTTAATCATCCGATTGGCCTGCACGAAAAGGGGTCGGCTCGGAGGAGGAACGAAACGGAAGGCAGCGTGAGAGGAAAACGGGAAGAGAGCGTGATTCAACTGGGCGAGGTGGCGAGGTGTCGGCGCGCCGATTGCGTCCGTTCCGCGAGCGCTTCAGCCACCTGCTCGGCCTCCCGAATCCGCCCGGGAATCCCGGCTCTCGCGGTGTAGTTCGTGCAGAGGTGGACGCCATCGGGCGCGGAGATTCGGTCGAGCGCGGCCCAGCTTCGGTCGTAGGCGGGCATCCCGCGCCGGAGTCGGTGGACTGCGAGCGGTCGCGCCGACGCGCCCGTCAGCTCCTCGAACTCCGCGACCGCGACGGATTCGAGTCGCTCGTCGGACCACTCGACCGCTTCCGGGTTCTTGAACCCGCCGAGATAACAGGTGTGAACCCCGTCCCTGTCGAGCAGGCTGGCGTTCCACGTCGCGCCGAGCGTCCGGAAGTCCTCGTCGTACTGGACCTGAAAGCCCGCGCCGGTCAGGCCGGCGTCCGAGTGGAGGTGGACCACGACCTGTGGATTGTAGTTCAACTCGCGGAGCGCCTCGGCCGACTCGCGGACGGACTCGGGGTCGTCCGACCCGTCCGCGAGTCCCGCGAACAGGTCGGCGGTCACGTCGCCGGGCGTGGTCACGACGAGTCGGTCGGCGCGCTCGATGCCGGCCGAGGTCCGGAGGACGAACGTCCCATCCTCGCGCCGGACGCTCTCGACCGGCGTGCCGAGGTGGACGCTGTCGGCGTGGGCGTCAGCGAGCGCTTCGGGGAGCCGTTGGAGGCCGGCGTCGAACGAGACGATTGGCGGGGTGTCGCGGTCGCTGCGAGTCCTCCGGAGGAGCTTCCGGGCGACCGAGACTAGCACGCTCCCCTCGATGCCCGCCGCGTCGAGCGCGCGCGACAGCGAGTACTCCATCGGCATCTCGTCGGGGTGGGAACCGTAGATGCCGCCGTACAGCGGTCCGACGTAGTACCGGGCGACCTCCGGGCCGAAGGTGCGGGTCAGGAACGCCTCGACCGTCTCGCCCTCGCGAGCGGCGTCGGTCAGCGGTTCGAGCAGCGCGCGGACCTTCCCGCGCCACGAGAGCAGGTCGGTTGCGAGGGCGTCTCGCGGGGACCGAGGCACCAGTCGGAGCCGCCCGTCGCGGTAGACGTACAGCGGGAGGTCGTCGGCCGCGCGCAGTTCGTCGCCCAGGGCCAGCGACTCGACGAGGTCCCCAATGCCGGGCGTGAGCCGGGTTCGCTGCGGCCCGAGGTCGAGGACTCGCCCCTCGACGCGTCGGCTCCGGACCACGCCGCCCGGTTCGTGGTCCGCCTCGAAGACGACGCTCTCGACGCCCGATTCGCGCAGGTAGTGGTGGACCGCGAGCCCGGAGACGCCCGCGCCCACGACGGCAACGGTCATGTCCGGAACTGCTCGCCACACGGTCGTACGCTCACCCCCGAACTGGTTCGGTCGGGCCGGGACTACTCGACCAGCAGGTCGCGGACGGCCTCGGCGTCGGTGGCCTCGTCGCCGAGCGCGGCGGTCCAGCGGTCGGCCAGCGCGCCCGCGACGGACGCCGAGAGGGCGGCGACGATTCGTCGCTGTTCGGGCGTGACCTCGCCGCGCGCTTCGAGTCGCCCGAGCGCGTCGTCGAGTTCCCGACGCCGGACGCGTTCGACTCGCTCGCGAATCTCCGCGACCGCCGGGTCGGAGTCCGGGCGCGCGTCGGCGTTCGCCACCGTCCCAGCGTCCCCGGCGGGGCTGGCGGTCGAATCGTCACGGCGCTCCACGAGGTCGTTCACGCCTCCCGCTTCGAACGTCGGCCCCGAATCGACTATCCCGAACTCGTTCGGGTCGAATCGCGGCGACGCCCCGGATTCGACCGCGACGACTGCGGCTGCAGCCGAACGTTTTTCGCGGGTTCGCGAGACGCGGGTTTCGTGACCAACGACCGCGCAGACGCCGAAAACGACGACCTCGAAAGTTCGAGGCCCGACCACGCCGACCCCGAGCGCGCGGGCCAACTTCACCACGTCGAACTGTACGCCGACGACCTCGACGCGTCGCTCGCGTTCCGGGACTGGCTGCTGGGCGAACTCGGCGACGACCGGAAGAACGACTGGGCGGGCGGTCGCTCGTGGCGACGCGGCCCGACGTACCTCGTCCTCGTGGCGGCCGACCAGCGCGACCACCCGTTCGACCGGCGAGCGCCGGGGTTGAACCACCTCGCGTTCCACGCCGCCTCCCGCGAACAGGTCGACGACCTGACCGACGGCGTCCGCGAGCGCGACGACACCAGCCTCCGCCACGAGGACCGCCACCCCTTCGCGGGCGGCTACTACGCGCTCTACTGCGAGGGCCCCGAGGGCGTGAAAGTGGAGGTCGTCGGGCCGGAGTGACCGCACTCACTGCGCTCGCCAGTCGGCGAGTCCCCGCAGTTCGTCGCTCACCTCGCGAACCCCCTCGGCGTCGAGCACGCCGCGCTCGGTGATCACGCCCGCGAGGAGGTCGGCGGGCGTCACGTCGAAGGTCGGGTTGAGCGCGGCCACGTCGGCGTCGCCGTCGTAGACCGCCGCCGGGTCGCCGTCTTCCAGGTGGACCGCGTCGTCGGTCCGGACCTTGTCGCTTGCCGCGACCGCGTAGGTCGGGACGTCTTCGCGCGCCGCCGCGAGCGCGGCGGCGCGCGTGCCGGTCTTGTTGACGACTCGGCCGTCCGGGAGTACCGCGTCCGCGCCGACCACGACGGCGTCGACGTCCTCGGTCGCGAGGACGTGGGCCACGGCGGCGTCGGTGTGGAGGGTCACGTCGATGGCGGCGTTCGCGTCCGTGGCTGACGTCGCGTCGGCGCTACCGGGGGTCGCCTCGGCGCTGGCGGTTTCGTCGTCGTCTGCGGTCCCCGCGGCGCTCGCGTCCGCGAGCGCCGCCGCGACGTCCACGCCCTCCCGCGCTGGCCGGGACTCGGCCACGAACGCCGCGTCTGCGGCGGGAAGGGCGTCGAGGACCGTGCCCGACCGCGAGAGCGTCAGGACCGACCGGCCCCGAATCTCGGCGGCGGCGTTCGCGGCGGCCCGCTCGTCCGCGCGGAGCCCGCGCTCGATGCCCTCGCGGGCGGCCCGCTCGAGGGCTCGCGGCGTTCGCTCGTCGGTCGAGGCCACTGCGTCGCCGACCCCCGAGGCCTCGGCCATCGCGCGATTCACGCGATTGGCGACCGCGGCCATGCTCGGTCGGGCCGCGACCAGTCGCTCGGCGATGGCGGTCAGGGCCGACCAGTCGCCCGTCCCCCGGGCGGCGAAGCTCCCCGCCCGGTCGCGGAGGACCTCGAGCGCGCGGACCGAGAGGTAGGCCGAGCCGTGCTCGGCGTCGCCGGCGACCGCCTCGATGGTCGGGGCGACCCGCGAGTAGGCCGCCCACAGCTCCGGCACCGTCTCGCGAGCGAGCAGTTCGGGTGGGTGGAGCCACTCGGCCTCGGCGGTCTCCCAGTCGAGGTCGGCGTCCCGACGGTCGCAGTCGAACAGGTACGGGTGGACGACCCACCGCACGTCCTGCTCGTCGTCGTCGACCGGAAACGGCGTCCCGGTCCGGGCGAGCGCACACGCGTCGAGCAGCCCGGTCTCCTCGGCTATCTCCTCGCGGGCCGCCCGGTCGGGGTCGCCCTCCGCGTGACCCGACACGCCGGCCCACAGCCCTCGATACGAGCCGACCGCCGCCGAGCGCCGGAGCGCGAGCACCTCGCCCCGGTTCCGGAGGAAGCAAGTCACGACGTGGGTCCCGTCCATGGTCGAGGCGTGGACCCCGAGCGGCTTGAGTCCGACGGAGACCGGACCGGGGACGCGAGGGACGGACCCGACGCGCCCACCGTCGTCCCGTTGTCGGCCGGGGCGTCGCCGACCGTCGCCGGGTCGTCCGTCGTTGGAGCGTCGGTCGTCGTCGCGGTCCCCGCGTCACCTTCCGCGGCCGAACCGTCGGCCGCGACCGGGTCGGCGTCGGACCGGACCGCCGAGAGCTGGTCGACGGTCGGCGCGTTTACGACGGTGACGGTCGTCTCGTTCACGTCGAGGTAGAAGGCGTCGGCGAAGCCCCCTTCGTCGATTCGCCACGTGTTCGGGCCGACCTGCTCGCCGCCCCAGTACTCGACCACTCGCTCGTAGCCCGCGACGAACTGCTGGGCGTCCTGCGGGGAGTCCCACGCCAGCCGCCAGACGTACCCCTGTTCGCCCGACTCGTTCTCGTAGACGTGAAGCCGGTCGCCGTCCCAGCCCGCCGAGTAGTCGGACTCGTAGTTCAGCGGGTCGAAGTCGCCGACGTTGCCCGTCTCGTTGTACTCGAACCACTCGTCGGGGGAGACGATCTGGGTGTCGCCCTGACTGTCGTAGTAGGGGTAGACGAACAGCATCAGCACCCCGACCTCGCCGACCCGTCCGTAGTCGGGCCGGTCGGGCGGTCGGACGCGCTCCCACGCGCCGGTCGCGGCGTCGTTCAGCGCCACGTCGGTCGGCGGGTCGGCCCGGTACCGCTCGGGGTGGATGACCTGCTCGGCGCTGGCCGGCGGGTCCTCGTACAGCGCGTTCACCGCGTCCCACCCGCCGAGGTTCCGGGCCAGCCGAACGAACGTCGGGCCGTCGCTGTACGGCTGGTAGGACAGCATGTAGACGCCGGCGTTGGCGAGGTCGCCCGCCCCGCCGCGCTCGGGCGCGTCGAGACAATCCCACGACCCGCCACACCGGCTCCGGTAGAGTCGCTCGACGTAGCTCGCGTCGCCCTCGACCAGCCCACGTACCGCGTTCGCCCGGTCGCGGAGTCGCGCGTCGAACGGGGCCGTCGAGAGGTCGAACTGCTGGTCCTGCCACGCGTGGACCAGTTCGTGCGCCAGGGTGAGCTCGTCGATGGCGAGCGCGTCGGGGTCGTCCGAAACCACGACGATTTCGTCCGTCTCGGGGCTGTAGAACCCGAGGACGCCGGTCCCCTGATTGCGGTTCTGGACCGCGATGGAATCGGCCTCCTCGTCGACGAGGAACATCGCCTCGAACTTCGCATTGTCGAACGCCCGGAGGTCCTCGGGGACCTGCTGGTTCGTCCGTCGTTCGCGGAACTGCTCGCGGCTCACCACCGACACGGGCACCTCCGCGTCGAACTCGACGCACCTGAGGGCCTCGACGCGGGCGGTCGTCCGGGCGACGACCGCCTCGCGCTCGTCGCCCTCGACGCCGTCGCCGACGTCGACCGCCAGCGACTCGTCGTACCAGTAGCCGTTCTCCCACCCGACGACGTCCGACTCGGGGTCGGCCCGGTCGTCGGGCGGCGTGGCCGCGCACGCCGCGGTGGCGTTCACCGAGCCGTCCTGTCGGCCCGCCGCGCCGTCGTGTCCGGCCGCTCTATCGGCGGTCTGTCCGGTCGCACGGTCCCCGGTCGCGCCCGCGACCGGTTCGGATTCGGTCGCGAGCGCGCCCGCCGTCCCACCGACCACCCCGGAGGCGACCAGTAGGACGACCAGAAGCACGGTAGTCGTCCCGTTCGCGTACGTTGACATTTCCCACGTTCCCCCGTGAGCGACACGGTAGCATCCGGCAAAAGGACACCGACGCCGGGACCGGCGACGAGCCCGGACGCCGGAGGACGCTTCGCACACGTTTTTCCGGTCGCCCGGCGAACCCACGCGCATGCCCCGAATCGCGCTCGTCAGCGACACGCACGTACCCTCCCGCGCGGACGCCGTCCCGGCGTGGGTCGCCGACCGCGTCCGCGCGGCCGACCATACCGTCCACGCGGGCGACCTCGACAGTCCGGACGCCTACGAGACCGTGGTCGACCTCGCGGACGGCGACCTCACGGCGGTCGCGGGGAACATGGACCCGGCGTCGCTCGACCTCCCCGAAGTCGCCACGCTCGACGTCGAGGGAGTCCGGTTCGTCGTCACCCACGGTATCGCCCGGTCGAGCGAGGAGTACGTCGCGACCATCACCGAGGCCGTCGAGACACGACTCGACGGCGAGGGCGTCGCGGTCGCCGGTCACACTCACGCTCTCGTCGACGACGAGATGGCAGGCGTGCGCTTCCTGAACCCGGGGAGCGCGACCGGGGCGGACCCGGCCGAGCGCGCGACGATGCTGACGGTCGAGGTCGGAGACGGCGAGGTCGACGTGACCGCCTACGAGGACGACGAGGAGGTCGACGTCGGCGAGTAGTCGACGGATTCGACCGGCGCGGGTCAGTCCTCGGCGGGTTCGGCCGTCGCGGGGTCGCCGTGGTCGACCTCGGTCCCCAGCACGTCGAGGAACTGGGCGAGCCACTCGACGTGGTCGCTCCAGTCCCGACCCGTCACGAGGTTCCCGTCGGTGGTCACGCCGTCGTAGTACTCGCCGCCCGCGCCCTCCACGTCGGACTCGAGCGCGCTGTACGCCGAGCAGGTCCGACCCTCGATCACGTCGGCGGCCGCGAGAATCTGGGCCGCGTGACAGATGGCCGCGACCGGCTTGTCCGCCTCGAAGAAGTGTCGGACCGCGTCGAGGACCTCGTCGTGGGTCCGGAGGTACTCGGGCGCGCGCCCGCCGGGCAGGACGAGGCCGTCGTAGTCGCTCGGGTCGACCTCGTCCATCGAGGCGGTCAACTGGAAGTCGTGCCCGCGTGACTCCACGTAGGTCTGGTCGCCCCGGAAGTCGTGGACCGCGGTCTTGACGACGTCGCCCGCCTCGCGCTCGGGACACACCGCGTCGACCTCGTGACCCACGGCCTGAAGCGCCTGAAACGGCACCATTATCTCGTAGTCCTCGCCGAAGTCGCCCACTATCATCAGGAGTTGCGTACCGGACATGGCACGTCGAAGTACGGCCGGGAAGCGAAAATAGGTGTCGCCGACCCCGCAGTTCCGTCCCGGGACCCGACCTGGACAGTTGGCCGGTGTCCATCGGCGTCGACTCGCGGTGAGCGACGCGCGGCCGACTATCGGTCGTCGCTACCGGACTCGGCGTCCAAGAAACGTCGAATCAGGCCGGCGCGACGCCGGTCTCGCTCGCTTCGAGCAGTTCGTGGTAGCGGTTGCGGATGGTGACCTCGCTGACCTGCGCGACCTCGCTGACCTCGGCCTGCGTGACCTTCTCGTTGGTCAGGAGCGGGCCGGCGTAGACGGCGGCGGCCGCCAGCCCCACGGGCGACTTGCCGCTGTGGATGCCCTGTCGCTTGGCGGTCCGGAGCAGTTCGCGGGCGCGGCGCTCGGCCTCGTCGGAGATGCCGAGGTCGCTGGCGAACCGCGCGACGTACTGCTCGGGGTCGGCGGGCTGGATTCCGAGGTTGAGTTCGCGGACGATGTAGCGGTAGGTCCGCTTGAACTCCATCTCGTCGATGCGGCTCACGTTCGCCACCTCGTCGATAGACCGGGGCGTGCCGGTCTGTCGGGCCGCCGCGTACACCGCGCTGGTGGCGACGCCCTCGATGGAGCGGCCGGGGAGGAGGTCCTCGTCGAGGGCGCGCCGGTAGATGACGCTGGCGGTCTCGCGGACCTCCTCGGGCAGGCCGAGCGCGCTCCCCATGCGGTCGATTTCGCCGAGCGCCTGCTTGAGGTTGCGCTCCTTGGAGTCGCGGGTCCGGAATCGCTCGTTCCACTTGCGGAGCCGCTGCATCTTCTGGCGCTGCTGGCTGCCCAGCGAGTTGCCGTACGCGTCCTTGTTCTGCCAGCCGATGTTGGTCGACAGCCCCTTGTCGTGCATCATCTTGGTCGTCGGGGCACCGACCCGGCTCTTCTCGTCTTTCTCCTTGGAGTCGAACGCCCGCCACTCCGGGCCGCGGTCGACCTGGTCCTCGTCGACCACGAGGCCACACTCCGCACAGACCGTCTCGCTCCCGTGGCTGGCGAGGTCGCCGCCACACTCGGGACAGACCTGCTGGTCCTCGCGTTCGACCGTCTCCTCGTCCTCGTCGGCTCGCTCGGGCTCGTTCGTTCGCTCTGTCTCGTCGGTCCGGCCGGTTACGCCGGCCCCTTCGTCGTAGCTCTGGATGCGCGTACTGGTCATGGATGGATGGGTTGGGAGGTGCTCCGGGAGGGGAGAAATCCTGAAGAAGCTCCGGACACCTCGCTTCCTAACCATCGGTAAGGCCGGTAAGTACTTAAACCTTTTGCTGCCGTGTCCGTCTCGCGCACTCGAATCCGGCAGATTCGGCCGGTAGCGTCGATTCGCTGAAGTGGCCGATAACCAGCGATAGAGACCATTTACGTGGCGGTAATGGGAGCCACTCACGCGACTTCTCGAAACTTTGGTCTTGTCTGTATTAGACAATATCGTTGCGCTCCGGCCGGTGTCACGCGTCGGCCTAGGTCGCCGCTCGCCCGCCGGACACCGGCCGCTGCCTCGCGAGGTCGGGCGACCGGCATCGAGGAGTACCGTCGCCCGCTCGGGGAAAAGAGGACAAAACCCATATGTTCCGGGTAGGTGTACGCGAGTGTATGCCGAACGACTGGAAGCCGCGACTCTCGCGGCCGTGGCTGGTACGCGGCGTCGTGTTGTTGCTCGTCGCGTCGCTGCTCGCGCCCTCGGCGGTCTCCGCGCTCACGTACGAACCCTCGAACACCGACCTCCAGCGGGGGACTATCGAGGAGCCCGCCGACGGGACCACGGTCATCTCCATCCAGGGCTTCAAGTTCGCCGGACAGTCCAGCGGGAAAAAGCCCGCGCGGCTCGTGGGCGTCGGACCCCGCGGCGAGGTGGAGTGGGTCCACGACGGGTCGGACAACGACGTGACGTGGTTCTACGATGTCGACCCGCTCGACAACGGGAACCTGCTCGTGACCGGAACCGAGACCGGCGGGAGCAGCGTCTACGAGTACGACCCCGACAACGACGAGATCGTCTGGTCCGAGTACTTCGACGGCGTCCTCGACACCCACGACGCCACGCTCATCAACGACAAGTCCGAGATTCTGGTCGCCAACATGCGGAACTACAACACCTCGACCGACGACAGCGAGGACCGCATCTTCGTCTACGACCGCGAGCAGGGCGAGATCACGTGGGAGTGGCACTTCGACGAACACACCAACTGGACCGCGGACATGGGCGGCACCTACGAGGCCGAACCGCCGAACAACGACTGGACCCACGTCAACGACGTCGAGAAGATAGCTGACGGGCAGTACCAGATATCGCCCCGGAACATGGACCAAGTGCTGGTCGTGAACCGCTCCACCAAGGACATCGACATGCGCCTCGGGGAGGACGACAACTACGACATCATGCACGAGCAGCACAACCCCGACTTCCACCGGAGCGAGAACGGTACGGCCACGATAACGGTCGCCGACAGCGAGAACGACCGCATCGTGGAGTACCAGAACCCCGACGGTGACCTCACCGACGGCGACGGCTGGCAGCAGACGTGGGAACTCGGGTCGAGCCAGGACTTCAACTGGCCACGGGACGCCGACCGACTCCCGAGCGGTAACACGCTGGTCACCGACTCGAACAACCAGCGCGTCATCGAGGTGACCCCCGAGGGCGAGATCGTCTGGGAGTTCTACGCGCCGTGGGCACCCTACGACGCCGCGCGGGTCTACCTCGACGAGGAGTCCGACGGCCCGACCATCGCCGACCAGAACGCCGAAGGCCAGTACGACGTCACGGGCAGCGCGGGGCTGACGCCCGGCTCGGGGGAGCAACTCACCTTCTCGCAGTGGGTGAGCGCCTCGTTCGCCGACACGCCGGTCGCGAATCAGGCCGACTGGTTCGCGAGCCGCTGGTCGAAGATCGCGCCGTGGATTCGCCCGGTGTGGATGGGCCCGTGGGACTTCGTGGGCGTCGTGGTGGCGTCGCTACTGCTGGTCGGGTGGCTGCTGAGCGAACTCGTCTACCAGCGCCGCCGCATCGCCAACGGCGTTAAAAGCCGATTCGCCTGACCGGGGTTCGGTCGTTCGGAAATCGTGGTGGGGTTGCTGTCACGGTCGTTGCGGTTGCTGTCGCGGTCGCGGTTGCTGCGGTTGCGGTCGTTGCGGTTGCTGTCGCGGTCACGGTCGTTGCGGTTGCTGTCGCGGTCACGGTCGTTGCGGTTGCGGTTTTCATTGGCTCAACGATAGTAGCGGTCGGGATTTCGGGTGCTGTCGCGGTCGTGATTGCAGGTGCGGTTGCTGTGGTTGCTGTGGTTGCTGTAGCGGTTGCGGCCCCACTGGCCCGAGCATAGTAGCGGTCTCAGTTGCTGTTGCAGTCGCTATCTGAGGTGCGGTCGTTTTCTCCGTCTCGACCGGAGGCAGTTTCGCCGTCGCTCACGGGAGCGGAGCCGTCGGCGAGAGGCTAGCTATCGCCGAGACCTATGAGTTACCGCAACCGCACCGCCACCGCGCAGCACGGCACCGCAACCGCATCGCCACCGCCAGCACGACACCGCAACCGCACCGCCACCGCACAGCACGACACCGCGACGGCAAGCCTCACGCCTCCCCAACCGCCTCCCTCACTTCGTTCGGTCGTCCCTCGCGCGCTTCGGCGCGGTCATGAACGACCGCGCCAGCGCACGCCGACGTTCCGAGGTCAGACGAGCGCTATCGGTCCGGAGTCGAACCAGCACGCAGGGCGGTGAGAGTGAGACGACTCGGCCGATGGGGCGTCTACCGGTACGCCGACGTTGCCCGCGAAACCTATGAGACTGCTCGGCGCGCGCTCGCACGGCTCGTACTTCCACGAGAGCGTTCGCGGCCAGTACGACTACCACCGGATTCGATGATGCGGGTTCTGCCACTCCAGAACTCCCGACGCTTTAGGTCCCCGGAGAGCGAACCGCCGCCATGATACGGAACCGCGACCGACTCCTCGGCTCCGACGAGCGCGAACCCACTCGAAGCCTCGCGCTCGACTGCGTCGAGGCCGGAATCCGCGCCGCCGACCCCTACCGAGTCGTCTCCGAGGCTGTCGAAGTCCGCGACGGCGTCTTGACCGTCGCCGGGGAGAGCTACGACCTCGGCGACTACGAGGAAGTCGTCGTGCTGGGCGGCGGGAAGGCGGCGGTCGGCACGGCGGCTGCGCTCGAAGCCGCGCTCGGCGACCGAATCGACCGGGGCGCGGTCGTCACCGACGACCCCGAAAGTCGAAGCGACGCCGACGCGCCGGCGCTCGACCGCGTGACCGTCCGGGCGGGCGACCACCCGGTCCCGAGCCAGCGGGGCGTCGCGGCCACGCGCCGGGTACTCGACCTCGCGGACGCGGCCGACGAGTCCACGCTCGTCCTCGCGGTCGTCACCGGCGGCGCGAGCGCGCTCCTCCCGGCCCCCGCCGGCGACCTCTCGCTGGCCGACCTGCAAGCGACCACCGAGGCCCTGCTGGCGAGCGGCGCGACCATCGGGGACCTCAACGCGGTCCGCAAGCACTGCTCGGCGCTCAAGGGCGGGCGACTCGCCGAGCGCACGAGTCCGGCCACGGTCGTCGGACTCGCGGTCAGCGACGTGGTGGGCGACGACCTCGGCACGGTCGCCAGCGGACCGCTCTCGCCCGACGACTCCACCTTCGCGGACGCCCGGCGGGTGCTTGCCCGGTACGACGTCGACCCGCCCGCCGCGATTCGGGACCGACTGGACCGGGGCGCTCGCGGCGAGGTATCGGAGACCCCGACGGCGGGCGACCCGGCGTTCGAGCGGGTGTCGGTCCACGTCGTCGCGAGCGCGACCACGGCGCTCGACGCCGTCGCCGAGGTCGCCCGCGAGCGCGGCTTCGACCCGCTCCTCGTCTCGTCGCGGATTCGCGGCGAGGCCCGCGAAGCCGCCAAGACCCACGCCGCCATCGCCGAGGAGATGCCCGACACCGGCCAACCGGTCGACCCGCCGGCCGTGGTGCTGTCGGGCGGCGAGACGACCGTGACGGTCCGGGGCGACGGCGACGGCGGGCCGAACCTGGAGTTCGCGCTGGCGTGGGCGCTCGACATCGACGCCGACCCGGACGCCGACCTCGCGCTGGCCAGCGTCGACACCGACGGCGAGGACGGCGGAACCGGGGTCGCCGGCGCGCTCGTGGGGCCGGAGACGGTGGTCGAAGCCGGGGCGGCCCCGGCGGGCAAACGTCGCCTGTCGGCCGAGACCGCCCGGGACGCGCTGGCCGACAGCGATTCGCTCGGCGCGCTGGCCGACGCCGACTCCGCGATTCGGACCGGGCCGACCGGGACGAACGTCAACGACCTCCGAGTGTTGGTGGTCGGCGAAACGTCGGGGTCGGAGTGACCTCCGAGACCGGCTGGTTCGTCTCACCCCTTCTCCGACATTCTCTTAACGCACCGCCGTATACACTCCGGTAAATGACGGTTGAAGCTACGAGCGCGGGTGCGATCCTCTACCGGGATACCCGCGGTCGCCGGGAATACCTCCTCCTCAAGTCCCGTCCGGGCGACTGGGAGTTCCCCAAGGGCGGGGTCGAGGGTGAGGAGGAGCTACAGCAGACGGCCATACGCGAAGTGAAAGAAGAGGCGGGCATCGAGGACTTCCGCCTGCTCGACGGCTTTCGCGACGACTACGACTACGTGTTCGAGGCCAACGGCAACACCATCCACAAGACGGTCCACCTGTTCGTCGCCAAGTCCTACGAGGCCAGCGCGGAGCTGTCCCACGAGCACCGCGACCACCAGTGGCGCGACTACGAGCAGGCCATCAACACCATCACGCAGGACGGCCCGCGCGAAATTCTCGAAGACGCCCACGAGTTCCTCAACGAGAAGGAGGAGAACGGGGACGTGTGAACGTCGCCGGCGGCTCGGACCCGGAGTTCGTCTTCGAGTTGCGGACCTGCCGGTGGGCCGAACGCGAGTGGCCGCCCACCGACGACGGCGGAGTCCGTCCCGCCATCGTGGCCCGCCAGCTCGGCACCGAGCGCCGCCGGTGGGACACCATCGTCGTGGAGGTCGACCCCGAGGGGCTGCGCCGACGCCGCCGGTTCGGCCCCCGGCGGCTCGACTCGGACCTGCTCGACGTGATTCCCCACGCGCCCGCCGACTGGACGTGGTACCGCGACGCGCTCCCGGACCCCGGTTACCCGTGGCGCTACGTCCGGGAGTCGATTCATCGGGCCGACGACCGCGGTATTCTGGACGTGCGAAAGCGCGACAACCGCATCCAGATTCGCCGCAAGTGGGCGTACCCCGACTGGGTCGAGCGAATCGTCGCCGTCGAGAACAAGCCCGACCTGAGCGCGAGCGCGGCCCGCGACCTCGCGCCCCAACTCGAGTACGACGTGGCGCTGTCGCTGGCCGACGAGGTGTGGGTCGCCACCCGAGCGACCGCCGAGTCGGTCGAGCCCGCGCTGCTCGAACGTCTGCCGGTCGAAGCGGGCATCCTGACGCTCGACTCCCGCGACGGGGACGCCGAGGTCGAGTGGTTCCCTCGGAACCTCGACGCGGACGCGCCCGGCACCCGAATCCTCGAACGCGGCGAGGAGACCGAGTACGGCACGACCGCCGGCCGGTTCGAGTACGCCGACCCCGACTGGAAGCGCGCCAAGCGGCTCGAAATCGCCGAGCGCGCCTACGAAACCGGGTGGCGCGACTACGCCGAGACCATGCGGCCCGACTGCCGACACTTCGAGTTGGGCCGCGACGGGCGCGCACTCCTGCCGTGGTGTTCGGCCACGGACTGCCACCAGACCAGCGCGGCGTGTTCGGGGTCGTGTCCGGAGTTCTCCCCCGAACCCCCGCAGTGGCGCACGCGGGGCTGGCCCATCGAGGGCGGTCCGGGAAAGGGGATTCGGCGACTGCTGGCGGACAGGCGGGAGCGAAATCGACCGGAGTGAGCCGTTCGGTGTGAAACCGTGGCTCTTTTTCGTTGGCTTTGTCTGACAACTACTGTGAAGTCGCCTCCCGTCTCCAGGCGCGCGCTGTTGGCCGGCGCGGCCGCCGGTGCGCTCGGTGGGACCGTCGCGTTCGGTGCGTCCACGCTGAAGCGCGCCCCCGACTCGGTGTCGACGTGGGTGGACAGTTCCGACTGGCCGCTGGTTCACCACGACACGCACAACACCGGGTTCAACTCCCACGCGGACGGACCCGCCGGCGACCCCGACGTTCGCTGGTCGGTCGAGCAGTTCGCCCCGGAGAATCCGTTTCGCGGCTACCTCAACCTCCCGACGCCGGCGGTCGTCGGCGACGCCGTCTACGTCGGCGGGTCGTCGGCTTCGGCCCGCCGGGTCGGCGACGGCCGCGAGCGCTGGTCGGTCGGTGGCGACTCCGACCGGACGTTCCACGGGGTCGCCTTCGCCGACGGGACCGTCTTCCTCTCGACGCGACGACCGGACGGCGCGGGCGTCGCTGCGTTCGACGCGACCGGCCAGCGCCGATGGCAGCGCGACGTAGAACTTCGCCGGGCCGGACCGCCACTGGTGGCTGGCACGACCGTCTACGTGCCCGGCTACGACTACCTCGTGGCTCTCGACCGGTCGTCGGGTACGAAACGGTGGCGACTCGAAACCGAATCCCAGTCGGTCGGCCACCCGGTCGTGACCGACGCGAGGCTCTACACGCCGATGGGGTGGCAGGGACTGCTCGCAAGGGACCGCCGCACCAGCCTGTCCGGTGCGCTGCTCGGGGACCCGCCGGCGGTCCAGTGGCGATACGAACCGGACGAACGCGCGTATCCGTCTCCGGCGCTCGGCGGCGGCCGGGTTTTCGTCCCCGTGAGCGAAGCGTGGTACCCCAGCGACGCCGAGGGTCTGGGAGCGCTCGCCGCCCTCGACACGGACGGGACCCGACGCTGGACGCACTCGGGCGGAACGTTCGGTACCTCCCCGGTGGTCGCGGACGGGACGGTCTACTACAAGTGCGGCGCGAACGCCGAGACGATAGACATGGGCGAGTACGTCCAGAGCCAGTCCGACGCCCGAGTCACGGCCCACGACGCCGCCGACGGACGCGTTCGGTGGACCCGGTGGTTCTCGGACCTCGGCGACTGGCAGATAGAACCGGTGGCCGACGACGAGCGCCTCTACGTGCCGCTCCACGACGACGTCGGTGAGCGGAGCGCGCTGGTCGCGCTCGACGCCGCGACCGGCGAGACGCGGTGGCGACGGACGCTGGACGCACCCGCCTACCACCTCTCGCTCGCCGGCGGAACGCTGTACGTCAGCACGACGGACGGAACGCTCCTGGCGCTCGGCTAATCCGACACCGACACCTCGACCGCGTCGCGCTCCACCGCCAGTTTGAACGTCGGCACCGTCCGATAGACGACCTCCACGACGCCCTTGCGCCGGAGGGCCTGAAGCGCGCTCCGGACGTCCTCGGCCTCGGGGTCGACGCCGTACTCCTCGCGGAGTTTGTTCAGAACCGACACCACGCTCTCGGATTCGTCGTCCGGGCCAGCGACCACCGAGAACACCTGCGCCTGTAGCTCCGGTACCCGGATGGCCTCGGGCACGCCGGTCTCCTCGTCGTCGACGACGCCGGGTTCGACGTCCACGAGGTCGTTGGCCTCGCCGGTCGCGCGGATGAGACTGTCGTCGTCGCGGTAGTAGTAGTCGCCCAGTTCGCTTTCGAGGTACTGGTGGACTTCGCTCCCGCCGTCGAGGCCCCACCGCTCCTGCAGTTCGGCGTTCTTGGTCGGCTGTAGTTCCACGAGGTCGGCGAGTCGCTCGCGAGCCTCCTCCGAGAGGGTCATCGGGCGTCGGTACGGCGGGGTGATATTTCCGCTTTCCGGAAAGGCGAACCGCGAGCGGCGGCCCGGATTCCGGGCCGATACGGGGTTAGCGCGACGCTCGACCCTCGATTTTAAGTGCGAAAACGGGACGAAACGTCGACGTGACGAGCCACCGACTGAAATCCGTAGCGAGCGCCGCGACCGCCGTGGCGGCCCTCGCCGTTCCGACCATCGCCACCGTGGTCCTCCCGCCGACAGTCCGAACTGGGTCGTTCACCCCTCGTACGCCGACCCGTCGGGGCGCTTGGCACCCTCGGAGTCGTGGACGACCACGCCGTCGTCGGGGTCGGCGGGTTCGTACGCGTCGCGGACCGCGATGGCCTCCGCCAGTTCCCGGACCGCGCGCTCCTTGAGCGCCGCCGCGAGCGCCTCCGCGTCCTCGCGAGAGATATCTCGGCCCAGCCCCTCGCACTCGTGGGCGCGGACCATCCCCGCCTCGTCGACAGCCTCGCCCATCGGCTGGCTGGTGCCCCCGAGCGCGACGCTGAAGGGGTAGGTTTCGCAGATGAGCGGTCGGCTGTCGTGGACCGAACACGCGCCGGTGCCGGCTGCGTCCTCCGTGTAGAAGACGCAGTCACCACACGCGTCGGTCTGGAGCGCCCACTCGAACGTCTCGCCCGTGGGGTCGGACCCGCCGTCGCGGTCGGCAGTCTCGACTCCGGCCTCTTCGCGCGCGTCGAGCCCGTACGGCATCGGCCGAGCGACCTCGCGCCAGTCCCGCGAGACGTCGGAGTCGGAGCTCGAAGCAGCGTCGCCGCGCCCGTAGTCGTCGGTGGCGTCCTGCAGCGCCCGGACCTCGTCGGGGAAGACGGTCGCCGTGTGGGGGTCGTCAGCCTCGGCTTTACAGCAGGCTCCACAGCGCGTACACTCGAAGCCGATTGACTCGATTGCGTCCGCGAGGTCGTCGACGGCGAGGTCCCGGGCGCGCTCCAGTTCCGCGTCGAGGCTCTGCACACGCCGGGATTGGTCGTCGCGGATAGAAGGGTGTTTCGGGGTCGCCGAGGACTACGACTCCGCTACCGGCCGCACCCGCTCGCCGTCCCAGTCGACCTTCGCCTCGACGGCGAGCTTGTCGAGGTGCGCGGCGACCGTGGTCCGCGCGAGGTCCCGAACGCCGGAAACGTCCTTGTCGTAGGCGGCGTCCACGACCTCGTCGAGCCGGGTCGCGCCCGACCGGACGGCCGCCAGCACGCTCGCCTCGCGATCGAGGCGATGGCGGAGCAGTCGCTCGATCTCGGCCCGCGCGTCCCCGATTTCGGGGCCGTGGCCCGGATACAGTCGGTCGGGGTTCCGAGCGTACAGCCGGCGGAGCGAGGTCAGGTACGCCCGGAGGTCGCCCTCGTCCGCGCCGACCACGACGCTGCCCGACGAGACCACGAGGTCGCCCGTGAGCATCGCGTCGCCCGCCGCGAGCGCGACGTGGTCGGGCGCGTGGCCCGGCGTAGTCACGACCTCGACCCCGCCGATTTCGGTCCCCTCGCGGAAGGTGCGGTCCGGCGCGACGCCGGTGGCGCGCTCGAACCGACCGTCGCGGCCCGCCAGCGCCCAGACGGTCGCGTCGCAGGCGTCGGCGTAGTGAGCGACAGCGCCGACGTGGTCGGGATGCGCGTGAGTGACGAGGACGTGGTCCACGTCGTGGGTCTCGACCGCGCGGTCGAGGTCGTCGGTTCGCGCTGCCGGGTCGACCAGCAACGCGTCCTCGGCGTCGACGAGGTACGCGGTGGTCGTCCCGTCGGGCGCGAGCGTCTCGGTCGGGACGGGGATGGCTCGGACGTTCACGTCGGGCCGGACGCGGGCCGTCGAGAAAAGCGAGGTGGTCGAACGCGGGAGTCAGCGGTTCAGGAAGTACACCTGCTTGCGGGCGTCCTTGAAACTGTACCGGGAGTCGACGAGGTCCTCGTCTTCGAGCCGGTTCAGCGCGTACCGGACCGTGCGGTCGGGCAGCAGCGATTCCTCGGCCAGTTGACCCTGCGAGAGGGGCGCGTCCATCTCCAGTACCTTGGCTACGAGCTTCGCACTCGGGGGGAGCTCGCGAAGGGTCTCGCGGAAGTCTTCGGCCGACTGCTCGGTGACGGGGGTCTCGTCCGTAGTCGCACTCATGTTCCTCCCACGAGCGAACGTACAGGTAAATGTTGGCTATATGTGCGACTGTAGAATCTAAAGTCCTTAAAGGAGTATTAACGCTCCTTAAATTCATTTCACGCCGAGAGTTCGGCAAAAATTACGGTGGCGGGGAGCGTCAGCCCTCCCATGGAGTCGATTCCCGAGTCGTTCCACGACTTGTTTGAGCGCGAGACGTTCGCCAATTTCGCCACGCTAATGGCCGACGGCACCCCGCAGGTGACGCCTGTCTGGATAGACCGCGACGAGGAGGACTACCTGCTGGTCAACACCGCACGCGGCCGTCTGAAGGAGCGCAACGTCGAGCGCGACCCGAAGGTCGGCCTCTGCGTGATGGACCCCGACGACCCCTATCGGTACGTCTCGGTCCGCGGCGAGGTGGTCGAGGTGACCGAGAACGGCGCTATCGAGCACATCGACGAACTCGCTCGGCAGTACATGGACGTCGAGGAGTACCCCAACCACGGCGAGGAGTCCGGCCCGCGAGTCGTCGTTCGGATTCGGCCCGACCGCGTCGTCACCAGCGGCGAGTGACCCCGGTCACTCGCTCGCCTTCGGGTCGGTCGACCGCTCGCCGTGACGGTTGTATCGCCCGAGCGTTCGCTTGCAGTCCGGACAGTGGACGACCACGAACCGGCCCCGCTCGTGGCGCACGAGTTCGTCCGGGTCGAGGTCGCGCCCGCACCCCTTGCAAGTCGTCATCGGTTCCAGTACGGTTCGGACGGTCAAAGTGCTTGTCACTGTCTCCCAATCACGGGCGGAGCCGGCGACGAAACGCTTCCAGTACCGTTTTAGTCCCCCGGTGGCCAACGTACTGACGAGAAGCGTGAAAGGAGCGGAGTGGTACCAGACCGACGAGGTCGCCGAGGAGTACGAGGAGAAGCGGTTCTCCCGAGGCGGACGACTCATCGACCGGCGCGAGAAGCGCGCCGTACTCGACGCCGTCGAACCAGTCGATGAGAAGCGAATGCTCGAAATCGCCTGCGGGACCGGTCGGTTCACCGTCATGCTGGCCGAGCGCGGGGCCGACATCGTGGGACTGGACATCTCGGCCGCGATGCTCCAGCAGGGCCGCCAGAAGGCCCGAAACGCGGGCGTCGCCGACCACCTGGAGTTCATGCGCGGCGACGCCGCGCGGCTCCCGTTCCCCGACGACCACTTCGACACCGTGTTCGCCATGCGATTCTTCCACCTCGCGGACACGCCCGCGACCTTCCTCTCGGAGATGTGCCGGGTCGCCAAAGAACAGGTGTTTTTCGACACGTTCAACGCACGGAGTACCCGGAGCGTCTACAACTGGCTGCTCCCGATGGGGTCGCGTCTCTACACCCGCTCGGAGGTCGAGGGACTGCTCGACGGCGCGGACCTCCGACTCGTCGACGCCGACCACGACTGGATTCTGCCCTACGGCTTCTACCGCAAGATTCCCGGCGGAATCGCCGACCCGATACGGAGCGTCGACGAGGCCATCGGTGGCTCGCCGCTGGGCGACCCCCTCGCGTCGGTGTCGTACTGGAACGCCCGCGTGGAGTGACCAGCCGGGGAACGCAGAACCGACGAGCGCGGGCCGAACCGCTTTTAAGCCTCCGACGGGAGAATCCGGGATATGGAGCTCTCCGTGGTGGTCCCCACGCTCAACGGCCGCGAGCGCCTCGCCGCCTGCCTCGACGCGCTCGCGGCGAACGCGCCGGCGGCCGAGGTGGTCGTGGTCAACGGCCCCTCGGCCGACGGGACCACCGGGATGGTGCAGGCCCGCGACGACGTGGACGTGCTCGTCGAGGTGTCCGACAGGCGGCTCAACGTCGCGCGCAACGCCGGGCTCTCGGTCGCGACGGGCGAGGCCGTAGCGCTCGTCGCCGACGACACCGAGGTCGAGGCGTCGTGGACCGACGCCGTCCGCGAGACGCTCGCCACCGCCGACGCGGTCACGGGGCCGGTCCACCGCTCGGTTCGGGCGGGCGTGACCACGGAGTCGCCCGACCGAACCACCATCGACGGCCGCGAGGTGACCTACTTCGACGGGGGGAACGTCGCGTTCGCCCGCGAGGCCATCGACGCCGTGGACGGGTTCGACGAGTACCTGGCCACCGGCGGAGCCCGGGACTGCGCCCACCGCCTCGCGGCCAACGACTACGAGGTGGCGTGGTCGCCGTCCGCGACCGTGACCCGAAACGACGGCGAGCCCGACGACGAGGCCGACGAGCGCGACTGGGGGTGGAAGTACCGGGCGCTGGCCTACCGACTCGTGAAGAACTACGGACCCCGGCCGGGCATCTTCCGTCGACTCGTCCGGGACGCCGCGGCCGACGCCACCGCATCTGCCGCCGACGTGATCCGGGGCGACGCCGACCCCTCCGAGTGGCTCGGCAACGGCAAGCGGGTCGTGACCAGCGCCGCGACCGGGACCAAGGACGGGCTGGTCGCGCTGGTCCGCGACCGGAGTCCGGCCCGGAACCCCCACGGCGTCTCCGACCGGGCCGACCGCGCGGTCGAGCGCTACGACTGGCGCACCGAACCGGAAGAGGCTCGACAGTAGGGCCGCCGCGAGCGGGACGGCCCGGGAACACTGCCGCGAGGGCAGAACAGTTACCGCTGGAACGGCCGGGACGGAGCAGGGCGTGTTAGGTTCCGCGTCCCGTTCCGACGAGTGAATCGTTCGACACGGCGTCTCCGCTCGCGAGCGCGTCGACCGTTCGTGTGACCTGCCGGAGAGCGCACATCGGCGGTACGTACTCGACGCGCTCCGGTCGGGCGGCCCGGCCACGGTCGCCGACCTCGCAGACGAGGTGGTCGCCGACCTCGCGGACGCGGGGCTCGACTGAGCGTCCGCAGGGCGCGACCGCGTCACTCCTCGCCCGCACGGATGCGGTCGTGCCACGCCTCCAGCCGGTCGTCCGACCAGTATCGGACCTCCTGGCTCCGAGCGTCGTAGGCCACGACGCCCGCGTCGGCGAGCTTCGGGAGGTGGACGTGGTGGAGCGTGGTCGTGACGTGACCCCGGCCGGGACGCTCGCCGGTCCGCTCGGCCCGACGCGCCACGAGGTGGTCGACGAGTTCGTCGACGGTCGCGGTGCCGTCGGGGGCGTCCATCAGCCACCCGAGGACGTCCCGGCGCTCGTGGTTGGCGAGTATTTCGAGCGTCTCGTCGAGCGACAGCGTCCCGGGACCGCCCGGATTCGGGGCGGTTCCGTCGCACTCGTCGCCGGGGTCGTCGTCAACGGAGTCGCTCTTTTCGCCCCCGTCGTTCACCATGTCGTTGCGCCTCGCAACCGTACTCGACAGCCTCGGTGGTAAGCGTTTTGACCAGACCGTGGCAGGCTCCACGAGCTAGAAGTCGCCGGGCAGCGAATCGCCGAGGACCCGCCGGGCGTTCTTGTCGAACACCTTCCGCATGGCGTCCTCGGGCACGTCGAGGGTGAGTATCTCCATCACCGCCACGTTCGGGTGGGAACTGGGCGCGCCGCTGCCGAACAGCACCCGGTCGGGGTGTTCCATCACCGCGCGCTCCAGCAGGTCGCGGTACCGGACGTAGCTGGTGTCGAGATAGCAGTCGTCGTGTCGCTCGAGCAGGTCGACCGCCCCGCTCATCAGGTCGCGGTTCAGCGGGTGGCCGCCGAAGTGGGCCAGCACCACGGGGAACGACCGCGAGAGGAGGGCGTCGGCCGCCGCCTCCGGCGGGAACCCCTCGCCGGCGTGGACGAGGACCGGCAAGTCGACGTCGTCGAGCTGGTCGAGGGTCTCCTCGTCGGGCAGTCCGTCCGCGACGGGGTCGAGCTTGAACCCGTGGAACCGGTCGTCGTAGGCGTACTGCTCGACGTCCTCGGGCGAGGTGTGGTGGTCCTTGCGCCGGGCCGCGAGGTTGCGGAGCCGCGAAGTGGCCCGGTCGCCGGGGTCGCGGGGCCCGTCGATGCGGGCGAACGCGAGGAACGGCCGGTCGACGCTCCGGCGCGCGACGGCGTTGTTCGCGCTCACGTAGCTCCCGCCGTCGCGCTCGCCGGAAAACACCACCGACCGCACGACGCCCGCCTGGTGCATCTCGCGTTCGAGCCGGTCCGGGCTGATGGCCCGGCCCCGGGTCTGGACGCCCCCGGCGTCGGCGTTGAGCCGGGCGTGGACGTCCACCACCCGAAACCGGTGCTCCAGCTCCAGCATTACGCGCACCTTCGGAACTACCCTATTTTCCAGTGTCGGTTTCGTCGTGGGACGAGAACCCACGGGTGGCTCGCTCGCGGAAAATTTATATAGAAGTTCAATCATCTTCCGTATGGGGAACAACCATGGCAGAATCCCATTCCGGACAGCCACGCATGGGCGGTCGACCGGTGTTCGTGCTGAGCGACGACGCCGAGCGGACCCAGGGCGAGGACGCCCAGTCCTCGAACATCGCCGCCGGCAAGGCGGTCAGCGAGGCGGTACGCACCACGCTGGGCCCGCGGGGCATGGACAAGATGCTGGTGAGCGACACCGGCGACGTCACCATCACGAACGACGGCGCGACCATCCTCGACACCATGGACATCGAGCACCCGGCGGCCCAGATGCTGGTGGAGGTCGCCGACGCTCAGGAGGAGGAGGTCGGCGACGGCACGACCACGGCCGCCGTGCTCGCGGGCGAACTCCTCTCGAAGGCCGAGCGCCTGCTCGACGACGACGTCCACCCGACCACCATCGTCGAGGGGTACGCCGAGGCCCGCGACATCGCGCTCGACGCCGTCGACGACCTCGCGGACGCCGACCTCGACGACGACCTGCTCGAGCAGGTCGCCGAGACGAGCATGACCGGCAAGGGGACCGGCGACGTGACGACCGAGACGCTCGCGGACCTCGTGGTGCGGGCCATCGGTCACGTCGACGGCGAGGACGGCATCGCCCGCGACGACGTCCGGGTCCACACGCAGGCCGGCGGCTCCTCCTCGGCGACCGAACTGGTCGAGGGCGTCGTCAGCGACGCCGAACCCGTCCACGAGAACATGCCCCGGCGCGTCGAGCACGCCACGGTCGCGGTGGTCGACGAGGCGTTCGGCGTGCGCGAGACCGAGATCGACGCCGAGTACAGCGTCGAGAGCGTCGACCAGCTCACGGCGGCGATGGACGCCGAGGAGAGCGAACTCCGGGCGTACGCCGACGCGCTCGCCGACGCCGGCGTCGACGTGGTGTTCTCGACCGACTCCATCGACGACCGGCCCGCCGGGTTCCTCGCCGCCGAGGGCATCCTCGCGTTCGAGGACGTCGACGACGACGAGGCCCGGGCCATCGCCTCCGCGACCGGCGCGACCCGGACGAGCAAGGTCGAGGACCTCGAGGACGCGGAACTCGGTGGGGCCGACGCGATCCGGGCCCGGACGTTCGGCGACGAGGACCTCGCGTTCGTCGAGGGCGGCAGCGCCGCCGAGGCCGTCACCGTGCTGGTGCGGGGCGGCACCGAACACGTCACCGACGAACTCGAGCGCGCGCTCGCCGACTCGCTGGACGTGGTGACCGCCGCGCTCGAATCGGGCGGCGTGGTGCCCGGCGGCGGCGCGACCGAGATCGCGGTGGCCGACCGCGTCCGCGAGGCGGCCGCCGGTGTCGAGGGTCGCCAGCAGCTCGCGGTCGAGGCGTTCGCCGACGCGGTCGACGTCCTGCCCCGCACCCTCGCGGAGAACACCGGCATGGACCCCATCGACGGGCTGGTGGACCTCCGCACCGGCAACGAGGACGAGCCGGGGCGGGCCGCCATCGTCGCCTCCGGTGAACACGGCGAGATCGGCGACCCCGTGGAGGCCGGCATCCTCGACCCGGCCGCGGTCAAGCGCGAAGCCGTCGAGTCCGCGACCGAGGCCGCGACGATGATCGCCCGCATCGACGACGTCATCTCGGCGGAGTAGGCGTCGCGAGGGCGAGCTATCGGCGGTCCGCCGGGACGGTCACGACCGACACCGCGTCGCGGAGGCCCGACCCCTCCCGGTCGTCGGTCGCCTCCCGACCGATTTCCGCCAGCCGACCGCCTTCCTCTCGACGCGCTTCGTCCCGCGAGCGCCGCGACCGTCCGAGCAGCGCCAGCGCGGCCGCGCCGAGGCCGGCGAGCGCCGCGCCGGCCAGCCCCCGGCGCTGGGCGAGCCTGGTGTAGAGGCTGGTCTCGGCCACGTGGCCCTCGTAGTCGCCCCGCGCTCGGCGGTCGCCGACCGGTTCGTCGACGACGTTCTCCTCGCTCCGGAACGTCGGCTCGTCCCTGCGCTGCTGGTCGAAGAACACCCGCTCCATAATCGTGTCCGTCAGCCCGGACGCGAAGCGCCCGAGCGCCGACAGGACCGGCGCGGCCCCGCCGACCATCACGTCGCGCTGGGGGGTCTCGGCGGCGTCGAGGATGGCCCGCGCGACCGTTTCGGGGGCGTATGCGGGTGCCGGGAGGTCGGCGGCCTCGTCCATGTAGTTCTTGGCGTGTTCGGGGTACGGCGTGTCGATGGAGGTCGGTTTCACCAGGGTCACCGAGACCGGCGCGCCCGCCTCGTGGAGTTCCATCCGGAGCGCGTCGGTGAACCCCTTGACGGCGTGCTTGGACGCCGAGTAGCTCCCCTGAAGCGGGACGGCGCGGTCCGAGACCACGCTCCCGACGTTGATGATCGCGCCGCCGTGGCCCTCGGGGTGGCCCGCGCCGCGCTCCCGCAGGTGGTCGGCGGCCTCCAGCGAGCCGTACAACAGCCCCCAGACGTTGGTGTCGAACTGCTCGCGCATGTCCTCGACCGGCGTGTCGGCCAGTCTACCGTAGATGAACTGGGCCGCCACGTTGACCCACGTGTCGAACCCACCGTACGTCTCCTCGGCGACGCGGGCGATTTCGCGCACGTCCTCGCGGTCGCTCACGTCGGCCACGACGGCGGTCGCGTCCCCGCCGGCCTCCTCGATCTCCGCGACGAGGTCCCGGAGCGCGTCCTCGCTCCGGGCGGCGACCACCACCCGCGCGCCGCGCTCGGCGGCCATCCGCGCGGTCGTCAGCCCGATGCCCGACGACGCGCCGGTTATCACGACGACCTGCTGGTCGAGCGGTTTCAGTTGCGGTTCGGTTCGGTCGATGCCGGCGGTCTCCGGTCGTGCTTGCTGACTCATGAGTCGTCTCCCCCACGTCGGGGAGGGGTACGACGGGACTGACGGCCTTAGGCGCGGTGGCTATCGCCGGGGGCCGCTCCGCTCGTCGTCTCTCGACCGGTCCGTTCACTCGTCGGCCAGATGCGCGCCGTCGGGCGAGACCGCCGTTCGATTCGCCAGCACGCCCTCGACGCCCACCGCGAAGACGGTCTCGCCGACCATCGCCATGCTGGCGACGCCACCGGCCGCCTCGACATCGGCGACCGCTTCGCGGACCTCGTCGGTCGGCAGGTCGACGGCCTGCGCGAACGTCCAGCCCTCGCAGGTCACGTCGGCCATCGAGGGCTCGTCGGGGAGCGCGTCGAGTGCGGCGGTCCCCTCGCGCTCGATGCGGGCCATCAGGTCGTCGTCGGCCAGCGCGTCCTCGGTGGCGATGGAGCCGAACGACGCGTACTCGATGGGGTCGTCGCGGTCGAACCGCCAGCGGGTAGTGCCGTCGCCCAGCACGAGACCGCCCATCTGCTGGACGAACACGTCGCCCAGCCCGGTCCCCGCTTCGACTTCCGCGCGGTGGGCGACCTCGACCAGTTGCTCGCGCGTTCGGTCGAGTCCGAACTCGGCGTTCGCGGCCAGCGCGGTCGCCAGCGTGGCCGCGCCGCTCGCGCCGAAACCCCGGCCGATGGGAATCTCGACGGTGAGCTCCACGCTGGCGTCGTCCGCGAGGCCGAGTTCCCGGAGCGCGATCTCGACCGGCGCGAAGTCGGCCGGCTCGCCGTCCAGTACCACGGCCGACTCGGTGCGGGTGGCGCTCTCGGCGGGGCGCACGTCGGCCGTGATGCCGTCGGCGACCGTGAAACTCGCGCCCATCGACTCGTCGCCCGACCCGGCCGGGGCGAAGATGGCGGTCACGCTTCCGGGGGCGAAGGCTCTCATGGTCGTACGTTGGAGCGGAGGCCCATTTGAACGCTCGGAACTCGCCCGACCGACGGGCGAGGCTGGGAGCCGGGCGCTCGGAAACGCCGCGTTTCGGTCGGGTAAGACGGGCGTAATCGACCGCCGGCCGGACCGTCAACTCTTTATCCCGTGCGCGCCTGAACTCGGACAACTGTGACGTCGGCTCTGACGGACGCGCTCGCGTGGGTCGTCGTCGGTCTGTTCGTCGCGGCCGCCGCGCTCGACTGGTACGACGGCGACCGTGGCGTGGGCCGAGCGAGATACCTCGCCGCGAGCGCGTGGGTGGTGTTCGGCGTGTTCTGGGCGGTGCTGTTCCCCCACTTCGCGTTCGAGCAACGCAGCTTCATCGAGGGCGCGCTGAGCCTCGCGGCGCTGCCCGCCTGCCTGTACGCCGCCTACCTGCTGGTCGACGGCCGCGAGACGCTGTTCTTGCTGTCGCGGGCGGTCGCGTTCATGGGCCTCATCTACCTGCCGTTCACGATGCTCGTTCCGGCCCGCGAGGCGCTCATCGAACTCGTCGCGTGGCAGGGCGAGCTCGTGATGAACGCGCTGGGGTACGGTCCCCAGTTCGAGGTGGTCGAGCGCGGGATAGCCACGGGCGGGGACCACACCATCCGCGGTCAGTATCTGTTCCCGAACGAGGAGCTCGGGGACTTCCGGGTCAGCGTGTTGCTGGCCTGTACCGGGCTGGGAAGCATGGCCATCTTCGGCGGGCTGATCGCGGCGGTCCGCGCGCCGCTCCGCCGGAAGCTCCGGGCGCTCGCGCTCGCCATCTCGGTCATCTGGGTGCTGAACCTCGCCCGCGTCGTCTTCATCTCGCTGGCGTTCAGCCAGCAGTGGCTCCAGGTTCTCGTCGACCCGACGATGGCGCTGGTCGGCTACGACAACCCCAACATGGTGTCGTTTTTCCTCTCGGACCGGGTCATCGCACAGAGCCTCTCGGTGGTCGCGCTGGTGGGCATCGCGTGGGCGGTCGCCCGCGAGGTGCCGGAACTGCTCACGGTCGGCGAGGACGTGCTGTACATCGCCACGGGCGACGAGTACGACCTCCACGAGGCGGTGGGGACCGACCGGCCGGTCCGGACGGACGGCGAGGGCGAGTGAAGCGTCTCGATTCGGGTGTTCGCTCGGACTGGATTGCCGTCTCGGACTCGATTCATCTGGTTTCTGTCTCAAATCCGACATATCTAACTCTCGTCTCGAACCCGATTTTCCGGACTGGCGCGCGCTGGCGAACCCTCGTGGTTCGCCAACTCGTGCGAGGGAGGGGCGCGTTCATGCGCCCCGAGGCTGGGGAGGTGTGAGGCTCGCCGTCGCGGTGCGGTGCCGTGCGGTCACTCATTTGTCTCGGCAGTAGCTAGCTTCGCACTGTCTTCGATTTCTGTCGAGTGCGTTCGAGCTAGCTACTGCCTCGACCTATGAGTGACCGCACCGCCACCGCACAGCACCGCACCTCGTCCTCCCCAGCCGCCTGCGTTGCTCGCTTCGCTGCGCTACTCGGCCCTCGCACGACGATGGCGCGACACGAGGTCGCGCCAGCGCGCGCCGGGGGTAAGAAACCAGCTAGTGCGGCTGACCGGGAAATAAATCTCGAAACGAACGAATGGGCACCCGTCTCATTCCACCGCGACCAGTTCCTCGGGCGAGTCCGCCAACGCCCGCAACGCGTCGGCCTCGACGTGGTGGAGGTCGCCCGGCACCACGAGCAGGTGGAGCGGGTCGCCAAAGTCGCGGTCGGCGAGCGCCGAGAGCCGGTCGGCGACCACCAGCGGCTCCGGACTCCCCGCGCGGGCGACCACGACCGCCAGCACGTCCTCGTAGTCGTCGGCCAACAGTCCGGCCGCGTGGTCGGCGGTCATGTACTCGTCGCGCTCCGCTTTGATGTCCAGATAGACCAGCGTGTGGAGGCCCCGCTCGCGGTTCCCGTCGAGCGCGTCGGTCACGCTTGCGGGCACGCCCTCGGCACCGTGGGCGTAGTCGAACGGGAGCGTGGTCGCCTTGCCGAACCGGTAGTTCTGGAGGCCCGTGAGTCCGCTGGCGGCCGACTCGGCGGTGGGCGCGTGGACGACGCGCGTGTCGATGCCCCGCGATTCGGCCCGGAGCCGGAGGTCGACGTGCGTGGTCGATATCATCGTGTCCCCGGCGGTGAGGAAGGCGGCGTCGCCGTCCTCGGCCGCCCCGAGAATCGCCTCGGGGTCGCGCTCGACGCCCGCGCGGTCTCGGACCTCGATGTCGACGCCGTGGTGCGATTCGAGGTCCGCGACGCTCGCGCCGAGGAGCCGGCTGGTGTAGAACTCGGCGAACACGCGGTCGGCGCTCCGGAGCGCGTCCCGGCCCTCGACCGTAATCGAGCGCTCGTCGTAGAGCCCGAGCCCGATGAACGTGAGCATGGCGACGACTACGGTCCCGCCGGGGCTATAGCCTTTCGAGTCGATGCGGTCGCGGTTGCGGTTCTCATTGGTTCAAGCGTAGTAGCGGTCGCTGTCGCGGTTGTGGTCGCTGTCGCTGTCGCGGTAGCGGTTCTCATTGGTTCAAGCATAGTGGCGGTCGCTGTCGCTGTCGCTGTCGCGGTTCCCATTGGTTCAAGCGTAGTGGCGGCCGTCGGTGCCGTAGCGGTCGCGGTTGTGGTCGCTGAGTGGACCGATTCCGCACTGGTCACCGCGACCGTGACCGAAGCTATCGTTGAGCCGATGAAAACCGCCTCCGCGACCGCAACCGCATCCGCGACTGCCTCCGCCTCCGCGACCGCAACCGCATCCGCGACTGCCTCCGCACCCACAACCGCGACCGCACCAGCCACCGTGACCGAAGCTATCGTTGAGCCGATGAAAACCGCGTCCGCAAGCGCCTCCGCCTCCGCATCCGCATCCGCGACTGCCTCCGCAACCGCCACCGCATCCGTATCCGCAATCTCCTCCGCACCCGCCCAACGGAATTTTACGTGGAAACGGTGTAGCCGGTTGTCGAATGGCCGCCTACGAAGTCGCGCTCGTCCTCGCCGGCGTCGCAATCTTCGGAGCCGTCGTGTTGCCCCGAATCCTCTCGGACAAGCCGATGTCGTTCCCGCTGCTCTACGTGGCGGCCGGGATACTGCTGTTCTCGCTCCCGCTGGGGGTCGAGATTCCGAATCCGGTCGAACACGGCGAAATCGCCGAGCGGCTCACCGAATTCGTGGTCATCATCGCGCTGATGGGCGCGGGGCTCAAGCTCGACCGCCCGTTCGACCTGAGCGCGTGGTCGAACACGTGGCGACTGCTCGGCATCACGATGCCCCTGACCATCCTCGCGACCGCGCTGCTGGGGTGGGGCGTGCTGGGAACGTTGCTGCCGACAGCCGTCCTGCTCGGGGCCGTCGTCGCGCCGACCGACCCGGTGTTGGCCTCCGACGTGCAGGCCACGCCGCCGACCGAGGAGGTCGACGAGGACGCCGACCCCGACCAGCAGGAGGGCGAGGTCCGGTTCGCGCTCACCTCCGAGGCGGGGCTCAACGACGGGCTGGCGTTCCCCTTCACCCACTTCGCCATCGCGATGGCCGCAGCCTCCGGGACCGCGTCGCTGGGATGGGTCGGCGACTGGTTTCTGGTCTACGTCCTCTACGAGATCGCGGTCGGCGTCGTCGGGGGCTACGTCGCCGGACAGCTACTCGCACGGGCCATCTTCAGCGAGCCCGTTACGACCGAACTCGGCAAGCTGATGGAGGGCGCGGAGGCGCTGGCGGTCACCCTGATAACCTACGGCGCGACCGAACTCGCCGGCGGCTACGGCTTCATCGCGGTGTTCGTCGCGGCGCTGGAACTCCGCCACTACGAGTGGGAACACGAGTACTACCTCGCGCTCCACGACTACGCGGTGATGATAGAGCGCATCGTGATGGCGACCGTGCTGGTGCTGTTCGGCGGAGCCATCGCGGGCGGCCTGCTCGCGCCGCTGTCGCTGCTCGACGCGGCGGTCGGGCTCGTCGTCGTGTTCGTCGTTCGTCCGGTGACCGGGATGCTCGGCCTGCTCGGGACGTCGTTGCCGTGGAGCGAGCGTCTCGTCGTCGCGTCGTTCGGCATCCGGGGCATCGGCTCGTTCTACTATCTGGCGTTCGCGCTCAACGAGGCGTCCTTTGGCGAACTGGAGCTGCTCATCGCGGCCGACCAGCTCTGGGCGCTCGTCGGGTTCGTCGTCCTCGCCTCGATGGTCGTCCACGGCGTCTCGGCCAACGCCGTGATGAGTTGGATGGAACAGCGCCGCGAGGTCACCGCGACCACGGAGTCGCCGGCCGACGCGTCGTGATTCGGCCGACGCCCCGCAGGTCGAATCGGAGCGGCGAAGCGTCACGCTTACCGCCGTCCTCCGGCTACGGCGGGGTATGGAAGCGCCGTGCGTGCGCGTCGACCGCGAACGCGGCGAGGAGACTCGCCGGCGACTCGGCGACGCCGACCTCCTCGCCGACGAGTTCGAAATCGAGGTCGCCGAGGGTGTTCTCTATCTCCCCGTCGAGGACGCCGACACGGTGCCCGAGGACCTCGACGTGGTGGTCCGCGAAGTCGGGGCGCGCGACACGCAGGACACCCCGGCGGACCTGCTGGGCTTCGAGCCGACCTACGAGCGCCTCGGCGACGTCGTCATCCTCGACGAGGACGACCCCGAGCGCGCCCGCGAGGTCGCCGACGCGGTGATGGCCTCGGACCTCCCCGTCCGGACGGTCATCAACCGCGACTCGAAGGTCAAAGGCGAATTGCGCGTCCGCGACTGGGAGGTGCTGGTCGGTGCAGGAACCGAGGAGAGCGAAGCGAACCGAGCGACCGAAAGCGGGTCGCCCGCGACCGAGACGGTCCACCGCGAGTACGGCAACGAGTTCCTGGTCGACGTGGCCGAGGTGTACTTCTCGCCGCGACTGGCCACCGAACGCCACCGGGTCGCCGACCAAGTAGGCCCCGGCGAGCGCGCGTTCGACATGTTCGCGGGCGTCGGTCCGTTCGCCGTCCCGATGGCCGAGCGAGTCGGTCCCGAGGGCCGGGTCGTCGGCGTCGACCTCAACGAACCCGCGGTCGAGTACCTCCGGGAGAACGCCCGTCGGAACGGGGTCGACGAGCGGGTGACCGCGATTCAGGGGGACGTCCGGGAGGTCGCGCCCGACTACGCCGACTGGGCCGACCGACTCGTGATGAACCTGCCCCACAGCGCCGACGACTTTCTGGACGCGGCGGTGACGATTGCGGGCGACGACTGCGTGGTCCACTACTACGACATCCAGCACGAGGAGGACCCCTTCGGGCCGGGCGAGGCCGCGATTCGGGCGGCCGCCGAACCAGAGTACGAGGTCGCGGTGCTGAATCGCCACGTCGTCCGGTCGTACGCGCCCCACGAGCTCAACGTCTGTCTCGACGTGCGACTGTCTCGGTAGCGGCGGGCGATTCCGGAACGCTTAAACCGATTCTGGTAGCTATATCTGGGTGCGTGCCGGTGTAGCTCAGACTGGCTAGAGCGATTCCTTCGTAAGGAATAGGCCGAGGGTTCAAATCCCTCCACCGGCTCTCGAACGTTTCTTCGGGCCCGCGCGACGCCACTTCCCGAGAGCCGTGAGTTGGTTCCCAAGCCCCGCCAGATACCCAGCGAGGAGCGTCACGGCGGTCCGCCCGCCCCGGCGTGCGGGTCGGCGGGCACCAACCACCGTGCGATTCCGCCGCAGTCCGGCGACTCCTCCGACCGGAATCGCAGGCGTTCGAGCCCCATCTTCGCCGCGTAGAACCCACCGACCAGGAGGACGACCTCGACCCGCTCGACGACGGGGTCGGGAGCCACCACGCCCACGAGCGCGAGCGTCAGGAGGAACGCGACGAAGCCGACGACGACAGTCCCCGCGTAGACCGCGACGAACCGGGCCGGGCGTTCGAGGGTCACGTACGCCGAGGTCGCCTCGTGCTCGCCCCGGCGGAAGTACCTGCGCGGCACGACCAACAGGTGGACGCCCGCCATCGCCAGCCCCGTCCCGAGCACGAGCGGCGACGCGAACACCGAGAGCGCCGAGACGAACGGCTCGACCGGCGTCCGCGGCCGCCGTCCGGGCCCGGAGATCGTCGCTCGGGTGGTCAGGGCGATTCCGGCGGGGACGATGACGAAGCAGACGAACGCCACCAGCGTCGGAACGACGGTCCGCAGGTTACGAGGATAGAGCGGCGGCAGCGACCGGTGGAGGTCGAGACGTCGCGGGTCGTCGGTCCAGTCCCCGCCGAGGACAGGGAGGTGGGTCCGCTCGCGTTCGTCGACGAGGACGCCGGGCCTCGCGAACGTCGCGGCGAGGCCGTACGCCACGAACAACCCGACGGCGTCCAGGCAGTACAGTTGTACGACGGTGACGAACGCCCAGTCGAGTGCGAGGGAGCCGACCAGCGGCAACAGATTGACTACCAGCAACAGCCCGAACTCGAAGCGGTCGGCGACGGCCGGACGGCCGCCACCGGCTCGTGGCCCGACAGCCAGTTACCGGCTCGCGGCCCGACCTGCATTTAAGTAGTTCTGGCGACAACGGGTAGATACGAAGGGCCTTTTCGCGGTGCCACTCCGTCCGAGCGAGGTCACTCCCTCCGGGCGAGCAGCGTCTCTCGGCGACCGCTCTATCGGTCAATCGGACCTACAGCCCCGCTTCCGGGCTTCCCTCGAACAGCATCGCCTCGAACATCGACTCGAAGCGCTCGCCGTCGAACGACTCGATTACGCTGGTCCGGGCCTCGCCGTCGGTGACGTCGTTCTCGTCGACGGAGGTGTAGCCCCGGGTGAGTCCCTCGCGCTCGTCGACGTCGACGTGGTAGGTGCCCGACTCCTCGACGAGGTCGGGTTCGATGAGCGCGCCCACCAGTCCGGCGTCGGGCTGGGTCGTCATGTCCTCGCCGAACGACTCCTCGTTGAACTCCCGTACCGACTGGGTTATCTCCGCGAAGAACTCGGCGTAGTCGGTGTCGCTCTCCTCGAACCGCGCGAGGGTGTCGGCGTCGAACGCGGTGTCCCGGACGGTGACGCCCCAGTCGAACAGCGTCACGTCGAGTTCGCGCAGCGCGACCTTCGCGGCCTCGGGGTCGACCCAGAAGTTGAACTCGGCGGCGGGCGTGATGTTGCCCAGGCAGTTGACGTTGCCACCCATCACCCACACCTCGTCGAGCAACTCGCCGAGGTTCGGCTCCTTCCGGAGCGCGAGCGCCACGTTGGTCAGCGGCGCGATGCAAACCAGCGTTATCTCGCCGGGGTTCTCGCGGGCTTTCTCCACGATGTAGTCCGCGCCGTGCTGGTCGCCCGACGGGATTCCGGTGTCGGGGAACAGGTCGCCGCCGAGGCCGCCCTCGCCGTGGACGTGCGTCGCGTGGTCGTGGGGCTTGACGAGGGGTTCGCTCGCGCCCTCGTAGACGGTGACGTCGTCGGTCGCGCCCGCGAGGTCGAGCGTGTACTTGGCGTTCTCGACCATGTAGTCGAACTCCACGTTGCCGGCACAGATGGTGACGCCTTCCACGTCGAGACGGTCGGACGTCGCCGCCAGCAAGAGCGCCTGCGTGTCGTCGCCGGCCGTGTCGGTGTCGATGATGACTTTCCGCGCGTCGTCACTCATGCACGGGCGTATGGAAAGCCCGGAGAAATAGCTACCGACACCGGAAACCGCGTCGCCTTCACTGCGTTTCGCCGGCCAGCCCCTCGACCGCTTCGCGGTCGGGCAGCGCCGGTACGACCTCGTAGTCGGTGCAGGCCAGCGCGCCCGCCCGACAGCCGAACTCGGCGGCCGTCACGAGGTCCGCGCCCTCGCCGCGAGCCACCGCGAAGCCCGCGTTGAACGCGTCGCCCGCGCCGGTGGTGTCGACCACGTCGACCTCGACCGGCGGTACGCGGGTTTCGGACTCGTCGGTGACCACGAGCGCGCCGTCGCCCCCGAGCGTCAGGACCACGGCCTCGGGACCCCGGTCGAGCAGGTCGCGGGCGAGCGCGGCCGGCTCGCGGTCGGCGTCGGGCGGGTGGCCCGTGAGGACGTTGGCCTCGGTCCGGTTGGGCGTCAGCACGTCGACGCCCGAAAGCAGGTCGGCGGGGAGTTCGCGGGCCGGCGCGGGGTTCAACACGAACTCGGTGTCGGTCTCGGCCGCGAGTTCGGCCACGGCCGCCACGGGCTCGTCCTCGATTTCGAGCTGGGCCAGCGCCACGTCGGCGTCGGCGACGGCGTCGCTCGCCGCTCGGACCGCCTCGCCGTCGAGGCGAGCGTTCGCGCCGGGCGCGACCGCGATGGCGTTCTCGCCGCTCTCCTCGACCACGACGAAGCCGACGCCGGTGTGGGTGTCCGGGACGCGCTCGACCGCCGCCGTCACGCCTTCCTCGTCCCAGAGCGCGAGCGCGTCGTCGGCGAACCGGTCGTCGCCGACCCGGCCCACGAAGGTCGCGTCCGCGCCGAGTCGGGCGGCCGCCACCGCCTGATTCGACCCCTTGCCGCCGACGCCCTCCTCGAAGTCGCCGCCCAGCACCGTCTCGCCCGGCACCGGGATGTCCGGGACCGACATCGTCAGCCCGTGGTTGTACGAGCCGACGACCGCGACGCTGGCGACCCCCTCAGTACTCATGGTCGCCGTCGTCGCTCGCGCTTCCGTCTCGCCCGTCCCCGCCCGTGACTATCTGGACGCCCGAGGACGCCCCGAGCAGGTCGGCCCCGGCGTCGAGCAACTCGCGGGCCTGCTCGGCGGTCTTGATGCCGCCGGAGGCCTTGACCCCCACGTCGTCGGGGACGCGCTCGGCGATGAAGCTCACGTTCTCGACGGAGGCCTGCCCGCCCGCGCCGAAGCCGCTGGAGTTCTTGAGGTAATCGAAGCCGGCCTCGACCGCGTACTCGATTTCGCGCTCGGCCTCCTCGTCGGTGAGCCCGCCGAGTTCCAGCATCAGCTTGACGGTGGCGTCGCCCGAGGCCGCGACCAGCGTCTCCAGTTCGTCACGGAACGCCTCGTCCTCGCCGGACTTGAGCAGCCCGAGGTTCGCCATCACGTCGAGTTCGTCGGCCCCGGCCGCCACCGCGTCCCGCATCCCGGCGGCCTTGGTGAGCGGGACGTCGCCGCCCATCGGGTAGCCGACCGCCGTGCAGACCGACACGTCGGTATCGGCGAGTCGCTCGGTCGCCAGCGGGACCCAGCACGGCTGGACCATCGCGCCGTCGAAGCCGTACTCGACGCACTCGTCGAGGACGTCGAGGACGCGGTCGCGGTCGGCCGTGGGGCCGACCTCGGTGTGCTGGATTCGTCCGGCGAGTTCCGAATCGTGTGCCATGGGTCTACTCCGTGGGCGGGCGGTCAAAAAACGGTCGCTCCCGGCGAAGCAGTCGGACGGGTTCGGTCGGGGGTTCGAACTCGGCGACGGTCGCACCGTCGACCCGCCTCGACCACCGGCAGAGCAGCGACAGACGCCAACAATTAACCCGCATCAACTCCAAGTTCGGGTACTGCGGGCGCGCTGCTACACGGCCGGACTCTGCACAACCAAGTGAAAAGCGATGGTCACAGACCAACAACTCCGACGAAGCAAGGCGATTCAGCAGCGAACCGGCAGAACCTTCTCGTTCGCGACGCGGCTGCTCCCCGAGCGGGTCCGCCACCCGACCTACGTGCTGTACGCGTTCTTCCGGGTGGCCGACGAGGTCGTCGACGGCGACGACGACCCGTCTGCGGCCGAACAGCGCGAGCGACTCGAACGGCTCCGGGCCGAGGCGCTCGGCCGGGACGACACCGACGACCCGGTGGTGGCGGCCTTCTCCGAGCTGCGCGAGGAGTACGACATCCCCGAACGGGAGGTCGAGGTGTTCATCGACGCGATGGCCGAGGACGTCGAGACGGAGCGTTACGAGACCTACGACGAGCTCGCGTCGTACATGCGCGGGTCGGCCGCGGCGGTCGGCGTGATGATGCTGTCGGTGATGGACGCCGCGAACGAGACGACCCGACCGCCGGCGGTCGCGCTGGGCGAGGCGTTCCAGTTGACCAACTTCCTGCGCGACGTGCGCGAGGACGTCGAGGACCACGGTCGCATCTACCTGCCCGCGGCCACGCTGGAGCGACACGGCGTCACGGCCGCCCAGATTCGGCGTTGCAACCCGACGAAGGGCTTTCGCGCAGCCATGGCCGAGGAACTCCGGCGGGCCGAGCGCAAGTACCGCGAGGGCGTGGCGGGCATCGAACACCTGCCCGACGACTGTCAGTTCGCGGTGCTGTACGCCGCCGTGCTGTACGCCGAACACCACCGGGGCATCCGGGCGCGGGACTACGACGTATTCGGCTCGTCGCCGGAGGTCGGCGCGCTCCGCGCGGCGTGGCTGTGGGCCAGGACCCGATGGCACTGGCGGCGGAGCCGCGACCCCGTGACGGTGTTCCACCGCGTGAGCGCCGTCCCGGACCGCGAAGACGGTCACGACGCTCCGGACCCCACGGGCGGCGTGCCACACGTCGAGTAGTTCAGCCCCGTTCCGGAGCGTTCCGCCCCGACGCCGCGAAGTCGAAGCGGTCGGTCCGAACGAGTCCCCCGGCGAGCGCCACGGCCAGCGCCACCGCGACCCAGTTGCCGAAGTAGACGTTCATCGCGCCCCACAGCACCACGAAGCTCACGAAGTCGTCGAGCGCGAACTCACAATCCGCCAGCCGCGCCGCCACCGCCTCGCGGTCGAACCCCCACTCGACCAGCCCCAGCGCCACCAGCCCGCTGAGCACCCAGCCCGCGTAGTTCGACAGCGGGACGCCGTAGTAGGCACCCCCGGCGTCGTACGCCCAGAAGCCCAGCCCGACCGCAGCCGGGTCGAGGACGAGGTCGACCGCGAGGACGACCGCGAGCGCGGCCCCGAGCCGGACCGCACGCCCCGCGCGGGGCAGGAGGAGCAACACCAGCAGGTAGCTGTTCAACACCAGCGGGACGAAAAAGACCGGGAGCCCGACCGGGACGCCCCCGACCATGGGGCCGAGCGAGAGCTGGTAGCTGAACTCGCCGTACGGCACGCCGTAGTGGACGCCCACGGACTCGATGGCGTAGCTGTACGCCGCGACCGCCAGCAGGCCGAGACCGGCCCGCCGGTCAACGAGGGGCGCGAGCGCGGCCGCGAGCGGCGTCCGCATCACGAGCGTCCCGAACAGCACCAGCGCGGGGTGCATCGCGAGCCACGCCGGGAGCCACCGCTCGGCGCTGGCGACGAACAGCGCGGCCCCGACCAGCGGGAAGACCACCGCGATGGTGAACCGGTTCTGACGGACCAGCCCGGCGAATCGGGCCTCGGCCGCACGGCGGTCGAACCCCGTCGTCCCGGAGCCGCCCGACCGTCCGACGCCACCCGACTGTCCGGCGTCGTCCGACCGCTCAGACACGCACGACCCTCCAGAGGCCGCCGAGCGTCAGCACCGCGCCGACGACCGCGTTGACGGCGGGATACCACCAGTAGGCGCGCGCCACGTCGACGTCGGTCTCGGCCACGGCGACCGCGAGGACCGGGTACAGCGACAGCAAGACGCCGGCCCGGGGGTCGAGCAGGCCGAACAGAACCGCCGCGAGGAGCCAGCACGCCGCGCAGTACGCCAGCGTCGCGCGCTCGCCCAGCGCGGTCGCGGTGGTCCGGAGTCCGGCCCGCCGGTCGGGTTCGATGTCGGGCACCGCCGAGAAGGTGTGCATCGCCATCGTCCACAGCCAGCCGGCCGCGAGCGCGAGCGCCGGGGGCTGGCGGCCCGCGAGCGCGACGTAGGCCGCCGCGCCCGGCAGGACGTACAGCCCGTTCGACACCGAGTCGAGCGGCGGGGTGGTCTTGAGCCGGAACGGCGGGCCGCTGTAGGCGTATCCCAGCGCGAGAAAGGCCAGAATCCACGCGCCGGCGGCCGGTCCCGCGCCCGCGGGGGTGAGCGCGCCCGCGGCCAGCAGGCCCGCGACCGCGAGGCCCGCCAGCCCACAGAGCGCCACGACCGCCGTGACCGCGCGGTCGCCCCGGTAGCGCGCTTCCCGGGCGTCCTCCCCCGTCTTCTTCGGGTTCTCGGCGTCGGCGTCGACGTCGAAGGCGTCGTTGACGCCGTAGAGGTAGACGTTCGCGGGCACGAGGAAGTACGCGAACAGCGCGAGCGCGGCGGGCGACAGCAGGTCGCCGACCGCCGACGCGCCGTACGCGACCCCGACGAGGACGGGTCCCGCGAGGTAGAGCCAGAAGCGCGGCCGCGAGAGCGCGAGGAGGTACCGGAGCATCGCTACCCGGCGTAGTCGTCGAGGACGGCGTCGGCGGCGTGTTGGCCGCCGGTGAGACACATCGGGACGCCGATGCCGGGCGTGGTGAACCCGCCGGTGAAGTACAGCCCCGGCACCTCCGACGAGCGGTGGCCCGGCCGGAGCGGCCCGGTCTGGCGCAGGGTGTGGGCCAGCCCGAGCGCGGTGCCTTCGCGGGAGTTGTACCGCTCGGCGAACTCCGAGACGCAGAACCGTTCCTCGACCACGATGCGGTCCCGGAGGTCGACGCCCGCGTTGGCCGTGATGTCGTCGAGAACGAGGTCCCGATAGCGCTCGCGGGTGGCCTCGTCGTCGTCGAGTCCGGGCGCGATCGGGACCAGCGCGAACAGGTTGCTGTGGCCCTCGGGCGCGACCGTGTCGTCGGTCTTGCTGGGCACGCACAGATAGTAGGCGGGGTCGTCGGGCCACGCGGGGGCGTCGAATATCTGCTCGAAGTGGTCGTCCCACTCGGTCGGCAGGACGAGCGTGTGGTGTTCGAGCGGTTCCACGTCGCCCTCGACGCCGAGATACAGCAGGAACGCGGAGGGCGCGTAGGTCCGCGAATCCCAGTAGTCGGCGTCGTACTGCCGGCTCTGGGGCGGCAGGAGTTCCTGCTCGGTGTGGGCGTAGTCGGCGTCGCTGACCACGAGGTCCGCGCGGAGGAACTCCCCGTCGGCCATCTCGACCCGGAAGTCGCCCGCCGCGCCGAGGATGGCGGTCACCTCGCTGTCGGTGCGGTACTCGACGCCCAGTTCCGAGCCGAGGTCGGCGATGCCGTCGACCACGCCGCCCATCCCGCCCTCGGGATAGTGGACGCCGAGGTTGAAGTCGACGTGGCTCATCAGGTTGTAGAGCGCGGGCGTGTTACTGGGCGACCCGCCGAGGAAGACGAGCGTGTACTGCATTATCTGCTGGAGCTTCGGGTGGTCGAAGTACTCCTCGACGTGGCCCTGCATCGACCCGAGGAACGTCAGCCCGCGCGCGTGACGGACGACGTCGAGGTCCACGTAGTCGCGGAATCGCGGGCGGTCCTCGTAGACGAAGTGTTCCATCCCGACGTCGTAGGTCTCCTCGGCCTCCGCGAGGTAGGCGTCGAGCGCGTCGCCCGCGCCCGGCTCGTACGCCTCGAAGGCGGCCTTGGTCGCCTCGCGGTCGGCGGTGACGGTCACCTCGTCGCCGTCCTTGAAGAATATCTTGTAGTGAGGGTCCAGGTGCTCCAGTTCGTAGTAGTCGCCGGGCTCGCGGTCGAAGTGACCGAAGAAGCGCTCGAACACGTCGGGCATCAGGTACCACGACGGTCCCATGTCGAACCGGAAGCCGTCGCGTTCGAGTACGCTGGCCCGACCGCCGAGCTGGTCGTTCTTCTCCACCACCGTCACGTCCGCGCTCGCGTCCGCGAGATAACAGGCGGTCGAGAGGCCGCCGAACCCGCTGCCGACGACCGCGACCGACCGACCTTCGAGCGTCATGCGCGTTTCTGAGGACGGCGCGTCCTTAAATCGACGGTACATCGTCGCGGGCAGTCGAGAACGCCACGCACCGATACCCTTTTGTCTAAACGCTTATCGTATCGAAGTACGGATGAATCCGGCGAAGTTCGCCGTGGTGCTGGGCGTCGGCCTGCTCGCCGTTCTGTTCGTGGCCACACTCTACGTGGTCTGGACCCGCATCGTGGGTCTGGACCCGACCGTCGCCCAGTGGTTCGCGGCGCTGTCGACGCCCGTGCGGTCGGCGCTCGCGCTGGTCTCGGGCGTCGCGCTCGGCGCGGCGAGTCTGGCCGCGCCCACGGTCGCGGCCGGGGTCGCCGGGCTGGTGTTGCTCGCGGCCAGCGGCTTCGCGGCGGTGATGGCGTTCGAGTTGGTCCGCCAGCGCGAGCGCGCCGGAATCTGAGTCGCGCGGACGCTCCTGTCACTTGGTGAGCGCGACCCGGTAGTGAACTTCCTCGGCGTCGTACCGCACGTCCGCGACCGACCAGTCGGTCGCCACGGCGGCCGCCCGGACGCGGTCCGGGCTGAACAGCCGGAAGAGGAGGACGTCGCCCACGTCGCCCTCGTACTCGAAGTACATCACGCGGTAGCCCAGCCCCGGCGTCGGGTCCGCGCGGTAGCCCAGCATCTCGACCTCGGCCGCGCCCGCCGGGTCGTAACAGTCGAGGACCGCCGTCGCGTCGTCGGTCGTCACGTGTGCGAGGTCGGACAGAAATCGGCGGAGACCGTCCATCGACCCCGCGAGTCCCATCTGGGTGCCGACCGCGAGCGCGGCCCCGAACCGGTCGCGGTCGAACGACTCGCGGAGCGCGAACATGTCGGCCCGCCGGGCGTCGCGGACGCCCCGCTCGCGCATGGTCTCGACGAGGTGGTCGCTCACCTCGACCGCGACCGTCTCGAACTGCTCCTGAAAGTACAGCGCGTGGCGGCCGGCACCCGCACCCATGTCGAGCAGCGGGCCGTCGAGCCGCGAGGCGACCCACCGGCCGTCGGGGTCGTCGGCGTCGAACCCCGAGAAGTAAAACTCCTCGATGGGATGCTCGCGGGTCCACTCGCCGTCGCGCTGGACCAGTGGTTCGTCCTGCTCGCCCCGGTGGAAGTCCCGAATAGCGCGTCCGAACGGGTCTGGCATGCGTCGAATCGCATCGGGCTGGCGGAAAAGCGTTCGTGAGAATCGGTAGCGTGCCCGCGTCGCCGGGCAGGGCGCGGGAGCGGACCTGCGAGGCTACTCGACTCGCGCGCCGTGGGACGCGGACGCAGCGACCGCGTCCGCGACTGCCGCCAGGAGGTCGTCCGGGCCGACCACCCGCCCGCGCTCGCGGAGTTCCCCGTAGAGGGCGGCCGCCTCGCTGCCGGCGTAGTTGCGCTCGTCGAACGACCGCTCCTCGACCACCACCACCACGGAGTCGGCCCCGCGGGCGGCCCGGAGGTTGGCGAGGTTGCCCGCGCCGACCTCCACGTCGCCCAGCACCGTCGCGTCGGCCTCGCTGACGCGCCGTTCGACCTCGGCGCGGGCCGCCTCGCCGACTGGGGCGAACGGCTCCTCGGCCACGGCGTCGAGGCCGAGGCTCCGAGCGGTTTCGAGGTCCGAATCGCCCTCGTTGAGCGCGCCGACCGACACCTCGTAGCCGGCGGCCGACAGCAGGTAGAGCAGTCGGGAGACGGTGCCGCCGCCCCCGACGACGTGGACCCGACCCTCGGGCTCGGCCTCGGCCGGGCGCTCGGGCAGCGCGGTCACGTACGTCGACCCCGTGACGGGGTGGCGCGAGACCACGGCCCGCGTGTCGAAGGCGGCTTCGAGGTGGTTCTCCGAGAGGACCGACGCCGGGTCGCCGCTGGCCCGGACCTCGCCGTCGGCGAGCAACAGCAGGTCGTCGCAGTAGTGGGCCGCGAGGTTGAGGTCGTGGATGGCCGCGACCACGGTCTTGCCGTCGTCGTCGACCAGTCGCCGGACGAGTTCGAGCGTCCGCACCTGATGGTTGATGTCGAGGCTCGCGGTGGGTTCGTCGAGCAGGAGGACGGGGGCGTCCTGTGCGAGCGCGCGCGCCAGCAGCACGCGCTGGCGCTCGCCGCCCGAGACGGCGGTGATGGGCCGGTCGGCGAGGTGGTCGACCTCGGTGCGCTCCATCGCGGCGGCCACCCGCTCGCGGTCGCGCTCGTCGGACCCCGAGAGCCGCGACCGGTGGGGATGGCGGCCCATCGCCACCACTTCCTCGACCGGGAAGTCAAAGGAGAGGTGAGTGTCCTGGGGCACGACCGCGACCCGCCGGCTGGCCTGCTTGGAGGTGAGACCCTGCACGGGGTCGTCGTCGAGTCTGACCTCGCCGCGGTCGGGGTCGAGTGCGCCGGTGACCGTTCGCAGGAGGGTGGTCTTGCCCGCGCCGTTGGGTCCGACGAGGCCGACGAACCGGCCCCGCTCGACGTGGGCGTCGACGTCGTCGAGTATCCGCGTGCCGCCGAGTTCGACCGCGACGTCGTCTATCCGTATCATCGATTCTCCTCCGTGGCTCCGTTCGCCCGGGTCGACTCCCGCCGCGAGATGCTACGATTACTTCTTGACCCGTCCGTGATACTCCGGCTACCTTCCGAACCGGGTGGAACAACGTCCGGAAAGCCCCCGCCCGCTCGCTGTGTATTGTTGGCTCGGTCGGTCGCGTCTCGATTACCGTGGTGAACGACACCCCGAAAGCCCCCGCCCGCTCGCGGTCGCTCAGCGACATATCGCGGGCCTCTCTGCACCGCCCGGCCCGCGATAGCGGTCGCTGAGTCGACCACGGCCTTCGGCCGCGAGCGGGCGGCCCCTTTCAGTCCCGCCGCCACGGAGTTCGGGCGGTCGAGCGCGACCGGTGGACCGTCGGTCGAGCGCGAGTGCCACGTCCTCCCCAGCCGACTGCGTTGCTCGGCCGTCGCTTCGCTCCGGCCTGCGCTACTCGTCCACCGTCGGAGCAAGCTCCGACGAGCCGTCGGTCGCGTTCGCTCCCGAAGACCTCGCGCGGTCGGCGCGGCGCATGAACGCGCCGCGCCAGCGCGCGCCGGAGTCGGACGGTCGAACTGAGGTGACTCCGGAAATGGGTCCAGATACCGCCTCATAGCGCGTGGACCTCCCGAGTTCGGAGCAGGTAGAGGAAGAAGGGCGCGCCGAGGAACGCGGTCACGATGCCGACCGGCAGCTCGGCGGGAGCCGAGCGCGCGAGGGTGTCCGTGGCAACGAGGAAGGTCGCGCCCGCGAGCGCCGACGTGGGCAGGAGGATGCGGTGGTCCGGGCCGACCAGCAGGCGCATGACGTGGGGCACCACCAGTCCCACGAAGCCGATGACGCCCGTGACCGCGACCGCTGCGCCGGTCATCACGCTGGCGACTGCGAGCAGGAGGCGCTTGGTGCGTTCGACCTCCACGCCGAGCGCGTGGGCGTCCTCCTCGCCGAGCAGCAGGACGTTGAGGTCCCGCGCGTACGCCAGCAGGCCGCCGAAGCCCAGCAGCGCGACCGGCAGGACGAGGGTCACGTCCGACCACGACGCCAGGTGGAGGTGGCCCATCAGCCAGAACACCGCCTGCTCCATGCTCTCGCCGCTCTGGAGCAACAGGAACGAGACCACCGCCCCGAGGAACGTCTGGACGGCCACGCCCGCCAGCAGGAGCGTCGCCACCGGGGTCCGACCGCCCTCGGTCGCCAGCAGGTACACCCCGAACGCGGCCCCGATCGCGCCGAGGAACGCCGCCGTCGGGAGCGCGAGCGGGACCGCGTACGGCAACGCGATGGTCGCCACCGCGCCCACGGCCGCGCCCGACGAGACGCCGATGATGGAGGGGTCCGCCATCGGATTCCGGAAGAAGCCCTGCATCACGACGCCCGCCGTCGCGAGCGCGAACCCCACCACCCCACCCAGCGCGATGCGGGGCAGTCGGACCACGGTGACGATGGTAGTGGCGGCGTCGGCCACGCCGAACTCGAACAGGGGCGCGAACTCCACGGCCAGCGTCGGAATCGTCAGCCCCGCGCCCGCGACCCGGAGCGTCTGCTCGCCGACCCCGACGCCCACCGGAATCGCGAGGGCGTTCAACAGCACCTTCGCCACCACGAGGTAGTCGAGTTCCACGGGGCCGATGGCGGCGCTGACGACGACGACCACCGCCAGCGTGGCGACCAGTCCGGTCGACCACCCGACCACTCGCGCGGCGTCACGCATGATTTGAAACCGAGTTTGCTTTAGGTAAATACTTATTGGATACTCCCGGAGGTGGGGACGCATGAGACGAGCGTTCACAGTCGCGGTCGCGGCTCTGCTGGTACTCGCGGCGGGCGTCGCGCCCGCGGCGGCGGCCTCCGGGAGCGCGGCCGGCGCGGCGCAGGCGGACTGTTCGTTCCCCGTCACGAGTACGGACGCGACGGGAACCGAGGTAACGGTCGAGGAGCGCCCCGAGCGAATCACCACGCTCTCGCCGAGCGCGGCCCAGACGATGTGGGAACTCGGCGCGGAGTCCCAGGTGGTCGGGGTCACCAAGTACGCCACCTACCTCGAGGGCGCGGACTCGCGGACCAACGTCTCGGGCGCTGGCCAGAGCTACGCCAGCGTCGAGTCGGTCGTCTCGACCGAGTCCGACCTCGTGATCGCGCCCAACGTGGTTCCGAACTCGACGGTCGAACAGCTCCGGGAGGCCGGGCAGACCGTCTACAAGATGGAGTTCGCCACCTCGGTCGACGACATCTACGACAAGACCGAGCTGTTCGGCGAGTTGACCGGCAACTGCGAGGCGGCGTCGGAGACGGTCGCCTCGATGCGCGACCGCATCTCGACGGTCCGCGAGGCGGTCGAGAACAGCGACCGGCCCCGCGTGTTCGCCTCGCAGGGCGGCGGCTGGACTCCCGGCTCGGGCACGTTCATCGGCAACATGGTCGAGCTCGCGGGCGGTACCAACGTCGCCGCGGAGGCCAACATCTCGGGCTACGGCCAGATAAGCGAGGAGGTCATCGTCACCCAGGACCCCGAGTGGATAGTCCAGATCGGCCAGTTCGGCACCTATCCGCAGACCGAGGCGTACAACGGCACGTACGCGGTCCAGAACGACCAGATACTCACGGTGACCAGCGAGAACGTCAGCCAGCCCGCGCCCCGCGTCGTGAACGCGGTCGTGAAGATGGCCGAGGCGTTCCACCCCGAGGCCTACGCCGAGGCCAACGCGACGACGACGGTCGAGACCACGACGAGCGAGACCACGACCGAACTCGAGACGACGGTCGAGCCGACCACAGTCGAGCCGACGGAGACGACCACCGAGGCCGCGATGCAGGAGGAGACGACCACCGCGGCCGACGACTCGTCCGGCGGCGTCCCCGGCTTCGGCGTTCCCGCCGCGGTGTTCGCGCTCGCGGGCGCTGCGCTGCTCGCCCGACGTCGCTGAGCGGGAGTCGTCTCCCGCGTCTTTCCTAAGGTGTTTAACCGACGCGCGAGCACCTTCGGGTATGGTCGAGAAAGTGCTGTGGCCCGCCTACTTCGACGCGGACAGGACCCGCTCGGAGGGACGACGGGTGGCCACCGAGATGGCCGTCGAGGACCCGACGGTCGACGAGATAGCCAAGGCAGTCCAGCAGGTGGGGTACGACGCGGTCATCGAGCGCGACAAGGCCTACTCCCGCCAGAACTGGACCGAGTCGGGCCGCGTGCTGGTCCGGAACGCCGACGACTCCACCAAGAACGACCTGATACAGGCGGTGGCGGCGTACGTCACCGCCCTCCGGGAGTGATGCACAGGCTCGGCGAGGTGGTCCGGACCGCGCAGGGGCTCGCGGTCGTCCGGTGTCCCGGCGACGACCCGCCGGACGTCGGCACCGAGGCGGTCGACGAGCAGTTGACCGCCGTGGGCCGGGTCGTGGACGTGTTCGGCCCGACCGCCCGGCCTTACGTCGCCGTCTCGCCCGACGACGGCGTCGCGCTGGCTCCCCTGCTGGGGTCGAAGCTCTACGCCCGGTAAGCGCGAAGCCGAGGCCCCCGGTGGCCCCGACTTCTTACCCTGCTCGTGCTCGACCGACCAGCAGCGCGGCCCCACCGACGCCCACAAGCGGCGTCAGCGCCCCCGGCCCGCCGGTCCCGCTCGCTTCGGAACCGCCGACGGCGGGGTCCGCGCTCGCGTCGGCGGTCGTCGGGAGCGCCTCGGTGGTCGTGGCGACGCCCTCGCCGCCGAACTCGACCACGGCACCGTCGAAGACGAACTCGCCGGTGGCGTTCAGGTACGGCTGGTCGGTCGCTCCGGCGTCGGCCACGAAGTCGAACGCCTCGTCGCCGTCGGTGTCCCGGTGGGCGACCACGACGACGGCCTGCTGGCCCGACCGGTCCTCGGTCAGCGCCACGGCAACGTCCTCGGACTCGCCGGGAGCGAGGTACGCCGAGGCCCCGACGAACGCGCCCTCGGCGTCGTAGGCCGCCACGAAGCCGCCCTCGGGCAGGCCGGCGGACTCGACCGCTATCTCCCCGTCCTCGACGCTCTGGTCCTCGACCGAGACGCTCGCTTCGGCGACCGTGGTGGTTTCGGTCGTCGTGGTCGTGGTCTCGGTCGTGGTCGGCTCTTCGGTGGTCGTCGTCGGTTCTTCGGTCGTGGTGGTCGCCTCCGTGGTCGTTGGTTCTTCAGTCGTGGTGGTTGCGTCGGTGGTCGTCGCAGTCGTCGTCATCTCCTCGGTCGTGGTCGTCGTTGGCTCTTCCGTGGTCGTCTCCTCGGTCGTGGTGGTCGCTTCCTCGGTGGTCGTGATTTCCTCGGTGGTCGTGGTCGGTTCCTCGGTCGTAGTCTCCCCTGTGGTGGTTTCCTCAGTCGTGGTGGCCGCTTCCTCGGTGGTCGTGGTTTCTTCAGTCGTGGTCGTCGGCGCTTCGGTCGACGTTGGTTCCGCCGTCGTCGGTTCTTCGGTCGTGGTGGTTTCCTCGGTCGTGGTCTCGGTCTGTTCAGTCGCCTCGTCTTCGGTCGTCGTCGCTCCGCCGTCGCCGTCGGTCGCGGTCGTCTCGGGCGTCGCTTGCGCGGTCACCTCCACGACCGCGCCGGCCGCGACCACCCGGTCCTCGACCGCGTAGGGCACGTCGACCTCGCCCTCGCTTTCCACGAAGTCGAACGCCTCGTCGTCGTCGGTGTCGCGGTAGACGACCGCGTACAGCGCTTGGGTCTCGTCGACCGACTCGTCGAGTTCGACGGTCACGTCCTCGGACTCGCCGGGGTCGAGGTACGCCGAGACGCCGACGACGCTCCCGACGAGGTCGCCCGCGACCGCACCGCCGTCGTGGACCGCGACGAAGCCGCCCTCGGGCAGTTGTGCCGATTCGACCGCGACCGCCTCGCCGTCGAGGGACTGGTTCTCGAACGCGACGGCCGGTTCGTCGGCGCGTTCGGCCGTGGTCGGTTCCTCGGTCGTGGTTTCCGTCGTGGTGGTTTCGGTCGGTTCTTCGGTGGTCGACTCCTCGGTCGTCGTCGGTTCTTCGGTTGTTGGCTCTTCGGTGGTCGTTGGCTCGTCCGTGGTGGGCTCTTCGGTCGTCCCCTCCTCCGTGGTGGGCTCTTCGGTCGTCGTGGCGGTCTCCTCGGTCGTCGTCGCTTCCTCGGGGACGCTCACCTCGGCCTCCGCAGTCACCGCCTCGTCGTCGGCAACGTAGAGCGTGTCCGATTCGCCGTCGGTCTCGACGAAGTCGAACGTCTCGTCGTCGTCGGTGTCGCGGTACGCGACGGCGACCAGCGTCTCCCCGTCGGCGACCGCGCGGTCCAGCGCCACCGTGACGTTCTCGGACTCGCCGGGGTCGAGGTACGCCGAGACGCCGACGACCGCCTCGGGTATCTCGCCTTCGGCGGGGCGCTCGCTCTGGACGGCGACGAACCCGCCCTCGGGGAGGGTCGCCGAGGCGATGGTGACCGTCTCGTCGTCGACGGTCTGGGCTTGGAAGGTGACGCTCGCTCGCTCGGTCGTGGTTTCTTCGGTGGTCGTCTCCGCAGTCGTGGTCCCTTCGGTCGTCTCGGCCGCGGTCGTCGTTTCCGTCGTGGTCGTCGCGGTCGGCTCCTCGGTCGGGGTCGTGGGTTCGGTCGTCGTCGTAGTCGCCTCGGTCGTCGTGGTTTCCTCGTCGGGTTCGACCTCGATGCTCGACGACTCCTCGCTGGCGCGGTCTTCGAGGTCCTCGGGGTCGGCCTCGGCGTCCTGCTCGACCGCGTCGCTCGCGGCGACCGCCCCGTCGCTGGCCGCCGTCTCGACCTCGCTCGCGTCGGTGAGGTCCCGCTCGCCCGCCGACTGTGCCGCCCCGCTGGCCGCGCCCTGCGCGATGGCCTGTATCTGCTCGATTTCGACGGTCTGTATCGCAACGATTCGGTCGACGGTCCCGCCGGCCGCGCCGGACGAGGCGGCCTGAATCTGCTCGACCGAGGCCACCTGGCTCTGGGAGATAGCGCCGGTAGAGGCCCCCTGCGCGGCGGCCTGGACCTGCGCTATGTTCACTTCCTGGCGCTGGACCGTCCGGGTCGCGCCCGTGGCCGCGCCCTGCGCGGCGGCCTGAATCTGGGTCACGTCGGCGTCCTGGGACTGGACGAGCGCGCCGCCCGCCGCCCCCTGCGTGGCCGCCTGCACCTGCGCGATGGATATCTCCTGGGTCTGGGTCACGCCGCCTCTGGCCGCGCCGTGGGCGGCGGCCTGGACCTGCTCGACGTTCACGACCTGATTCTGGACGGCCGAGAACGCGGCTCCCGACGCCGACCCCTCCGCCGCGACCTGAATCTGAACGACGTTGACTATCTGAATCTGGACCAGCGTCAGCTGGACGACCACGCCGCTGGCGGCCCCTTGCGCGGCAGCCTGGACCTGCTCGACGTTCACCGATTGGGTCTGGACCAGCGACCCCCGCGCCGCGCCCTGCGAGGCCGACTGTATCTGGTCGACGGTTATCTTCTGGCGCTGGTCGACGTCGACGTCCTGAATCTGGGTGACCGTGCCGGCGGCCGCGCCGCGACAGGCGGCTTGGACCTGCTCGACGCTGACCGACTGGCGCTGGCTCACGCCGCCTCGGGCCGCGCCCAGCGCGGCGACCTGCACCTGCTTGACGGTGACCTGCTGGACCCCTGCCAGCGCGCCATCGGCGGCCCCCCGGACTGCGGCTTGCATCTTGTCGAGGCCGACCTGTGGGGGCTGTTCGAACGCGCCGTAGGCGGACCCCTGCGCGGCCTCCTGAATCTTGCCGACGTCGGTCACGCCGCGCTCGATGGCCGACCGGGCGGCCCCGCTGGCCGCGCCCGTCGCGGCGGTCCGTATCTGGGTCAGGTTCGCCCGCTGCATCTGGGCCAGCGAGCCGTGGGCCGCGCCGTAGGTCGCGCCCTGAATCTGGCCCTGGAAGATGTCGACGTCCTGCATCTCGACCAACCCGCCGGCGGTCGCGCCCCGGACCGCCGACTGTATCTGGGTCGCGTTCGCGTCCTGGGACTGGACGAGCGCGCCGTGGGCCGCGCCGCGTGCGGCGATCTGTACCTGTGCGGCGGTGACCGACTGGGACCGGTCGACGGCCGCGACCGCGGCCTCGACCGCGGCCGCCCGCTGCTCCTGAGTCACGTCGACGCCCTGCGACTGGGCGAGGGTCGCGCCCTCGTCGGCCCCGCGCTCGGCCGCTTCGACCCGCACGTCGTCGCCGTCCTGCGCGGCGTCGTCGTGCGGGAGTACCGCGTCGGCGGACGTCGGCGCGTCGGTGCGCCCGGCCGGCGTGGACAGGAGTTCGGGCGTCTCGACGTCCGGGGTCGCGTCGGCGTCGGGCGACGTCGCGCCCTCCAGCGCCGCGTCGGTGTCCGTCGCGAGAACCGGCGTGCCCCCCGCGCCGACGAGCAGCGCGACGACTAGCAATCCCGTGAGAACGCGTCCGGCTGGCGTCATGAGTGACGTACGTACGCCGGCCCCCGAACGTCAACCCCGCCAACAGTTGATTCCGTTCGCGCGTCGGGGCCGCGGGAAACGAGCCGTGTCGCGGATTCCAGCCGTCGCTACTCGCGGACATTCGGGATTACGGGCCGCGAATCCGCAACCCCAAAGGCCGAGGGGTGTCACCCACCGGGCATGGAGACTCGAACGCGCGCGCTCGCCGCCTCCGGGTTCACCGTGGGTCTGTTCCTGCTGGTCCAACTCGGCGCGCTGGCGCTGGTCGAACCGTTCCAGCGGGCGGGCTACCAGCAGACGCCGAACCCGTCGGACCCGACGAACGCGGTCGTCTACGTGGCCGCGATACTCGTGATGACCGGCGTGATGCTCGCCATCATCAAGTTCGGCGTCGAGTGGATACTCCGGGCCGTCATCGTCCTCACGACCGGTCTGCTGTCGTGGTACGTCTTCTCGGTCGTGGTCCCGCCGGTCCTCACCGCCACGGTCGGCGGCGCGGCGGTCAACGTCCTCGCGGTCGCGGCGTCGGCCGGCACCGCGCTCGCGCTCGTGGTCCACCCCGAGTGGTACGTCATCGACCTCGCGGGCGTCGTCATCGGCGCGGGCGCGGCGGGCCTGTTCGGCATCAGTTTCGGCCTGCTCCCGGCCATCCTGCTGCTCTCGGCGCTGGCGATTTACGACGCCATCAGCGTCTACGGCACCGAACACATGCTGACGCTGGCCTCGGGCGTGATGGACCTCAAGATTCCGGTCATCCTCGTCGTCCCGCTGTCGCTGTCGTACTCGTTCCTCGACGACGCGGCGGCCGCCGGCGAAGCGATGGACGACGCGGCGTCGGACGAAGCCGAGGCGGCGGACGAGAGCGCGAGCGACGGGGAATCGTCAGAGGAGGTCAGTGCCCCGAACGGCGGGCAAGTCAGCGCGGAGGAGACCGAAGCCGCGACCGACCCCGCGGACGAAACCGACGCGGCGGCCGAGCGTCCGGACGCGGCCGACCGGGACGTGTTCTTCATCGGCCTCGGCGACGCGGTGATGCCGACCGTGATGGTCGCCAGCGCGGCCTTCTTCGCGCCGGCCGACTCGCTCGTGTCGGGCATCGCGCTCAACCTGCCCGCACTGACCGCGATGGTCGGGACGATTGCGGGCCTGTTCGTGCTACTGTGGCTGGTGCTGAAGGGCCGAGCGCACGCGGGACTGCCCCTGCTGAACGGCGGGGCAATCGGCGGCTATCTCGTGGGTGCGGTGGCGAGCGGGATTCCGCTGATGCAGGCTGTCGGGCTGTAGAACGTGAGTCTTCGGGTTCGAGTGTTCGACTCTTTTTCGTCGTTCAGAGCCACTCGCGGGCCGACGGAACGACCCGGAGCGCCGTCGCGACGAGGTAGAATCCGAGAGCGATTGCGACGACGCCGGAACCGAGACGCGTCCTCGAACGCCCTCGGCGCGCTCTCCAACGACAGGTCAGCAACTACGGCCCCGAAAGCCCTCGGCGCGCTCTGCGACGACAGGACCGCAACCGACTCCTCGAAAGCCCTCGGCGGGCTCGCGGTCGCTCTGGCGGATATCCGACGGACGTAGTTGCGACGGATAGGGCCGCCAGAGACGACCACGGGCCTCCGGCCCGCGAGCCCGCCTCGCCCTTTCAGTCCGCCGAGGTGGTGGTTGTGTCACCGCCCGCGACGGAGGAGGGGTCGAACTGGCCCTACCGTCGTCGTCCCTGCGCTTCGATTGGAGACGCCTACTTCCCCGTGAGCGCCTCGCTCGCGGGTGCGAACGATATCTCCGACCCGAGCCCCTCCGCCTTCGCTTTCTCGTAGAGCATGTGGGCCGCCGCGACCGTCTCGATTCCCGTGCCGCCGCTGTCGAACACCGTGATGTCGTCGGGCGATTCGCGGCCCGGCGCGGTGCCGGCGACGACCTCGCCGAGTTCCGCGTGGACGTGGTCCTCCGACACTGCGCCCTCCTCGACCGCCGCGATGAACGACCCCGCGTCCCGCGTGACGCGCTCGCGGAGGTCGGGCACGTATCTGGCGCGCTCGATGGTCGTGGCGTCGAGTTCGCGCTTCTCGGGGTGGTACTGGCCCATCGCGGTGACGTGAGTCCCCGGCGCGAGCAGGTCGCCGTCGAACACGGGTTCGCTCGCGGTGGTCGCGGTGATCACCACGTCGGCCTCCTCGACGGCCGCCGCGCTGGAGGCCACGGCGGCCACTGAGGCGTCGAGTCGGTCGTTCATCTCGCCCGCGAACGACTCGCGGTTCCCCTTGGTGGGCGAGTACACCCAGACGCTCTCGAAGTCCCGGACGGTCGCGGCCGCGCGGAGTTGGCCCCGCGCCTGCGAGCCGCTGCCGACGACCGCGAGCGTCCTCGCGTCCTCGCGGGCCAGCGCGTCGATGCCCACCGCGCCGGTCGCGCCGGTCTTGAAGGGATTCATGCTCGCGCCGTCGAGCAGGGCGAGGGGTTCGCCCGACTCGGCGTCGAACACGGGGGCCACGAACCACGCGTCGCTCTCGCCGAAGCCGGCGGCGTACATGTACCCGCCCATCGCGCCCGTGTCGGGCAGAATCGCCGAGTAATCCGTGAGCATCCCCGGCGGGTCGGCGCTGGTGAGTTTCTCGCGGGGACGCGCGGGCGCGCCCTCGCCGCGCTGGCGATATCCCTCGCGGACCGCCTCGACGTACTCCTCGGGCGAGGCGAGGCCCGAAACCTCCTCGCTGGTCAAGAACAGGGCGTCTGCCATGGGTGAACCGAGACGCGCGAGCCCCAAAACCGTCCCGGTCAGGTCGCCCGGCCCACCCCTCTCGGTCGTCTCGACCGGCTCACTCCGAGGCGAGGTCCGCCAGCGCGCCCGCCAGCACTCGGGTCGCGGCCGCGCAGTCGTCCCAGTCGGTCCACTCCCTCGGGTTGTGCGAGATACCGCCCTCCGAGGGCGCGAACAGCAGGCCGGCGTCGGTGACGCTCGCGACGTGCATGGTGTCGTGAGCCGCGCCCGAGTGGCAGTCCAATGTTTCGATGCCCGCGCTCGCGCCCGCGTCGCCGGCGGCCTCGCGGACCCGGTCGCTCATGGGCGTGGGGTCGAGGTCGAACGGTCGCCGGAACTCGGTCTCGACGCCGCGCTCGCGTTCGAGGCGCGCGAGGCTCCGGCGCGCCCGCGAGACGATGGCTTCCATCGCCGCGCGGTCGACGTCCCGAACGTCGACGCCGACCTCGACCGCGCCGGGGACGACGTTGGTCGCGTTCGGGCGCACGTCGAGGCTTCCGACCGTGCCGACCGCGGTGGGGCTGTCGCTCGCGACGACCTCGGTAGCGGCCCGCTCGACGTCGCGGACGAACTCGGCGGCGGCCGCCAGCGCGTCGGTCCGGTCGCCCATCGGCGTCGCCCCGGCGTGGTCGGCCTCGCCGCGAATCTCGACCTCGCAGTGGGTGATGCCCGTGATGGCGGTGACCACGCCGACCGGGACGCCGGCCGATTCGAGCCGCGTACTCTGTTCGACGTGAAGTTCGAGCCACGCGTCCCACTCGCTCGCGTCGAGGCGGCCCTCGCCCCGGAAGCCCATCCCGTCGAGCGCCCCGTCGAGCGCGAGTTCGGGGTCGTCGTCCGCAGTGAGGGCGAGCGCGTCGGCGACCGACCGCTCGCCCGCCGCGACCGACGAGCCGAGCAGGCCGGAGGCGAACCGCTGGCCCTCCTCCTCGGTGAACGAGACGACCTCGACCGGGCGCGCGAGGTCGACGCCCGCGTCTCGCATCGCTCGCACGGCTTCGAGCGCGGCGTACGCGCCCAGCGGGCCGTCGAAGATGCCGCCCGCCGGCACCGAGTCGAGGTGGCTCCCGGCCGCCACGGGGTCGGCGTCCGAGTCGGCACCGTCGGGCGTCCACCGGCCCGCGACGTTGCCCACCGCGTCGACTCGCACGTCGAGGCCGGCGGCGTCGAGTCGGTCGACGAAGCGCCGGCGGGCCGCCCGGTTGGCTTCGGTGCCGGTCAGCACGGTCCGCCCTCGCCCCTCGTCGGTGTCGATAGCTCCGAACTCGGCGTTGGCCTCGAGGTCCGCCCGGAGGCGCTCGCGGTCGACGTTCATGTCGGGCGGGTCGGCCGCCGGGGTATTGAGTGGTGGGTTCGGGGCAGACGAGGCGAGGCTTCGGGGCGGGCGGGGGACGGCGGGTCGCGACACCGGAACCGGTTTACGGCGGCCGTCCGAACTCCCCTGCCGTGTTCCCGGCCGACGCCCCCGGACGACTTCGTTCGCGACCGACGACCACGTCGGAGTGGTCCGAGTGAACGAGGTCGACCGATGGCAGGCCGCCCTCGACGAGGCCGGCGAGCTCACGCCGGCGGTCACCGACCGCATCCTCTCGGTCCACGACGACCGGGGAGCCCGGGCCATCGAAGCGGTCTCGGAGGGCCGGGTCAAGGAGTACCGCGACTTCACGGTGGTCGTGGGCCACGACGACGAGTACGTCGTCGAGGGCCGGGGCTGTGGCTGTCGGGACAGCGAGTACAACCTCGACCCCGAGGACCCCACCGAGCTCTGCTGGCACGTCATCGCGGTGGCGATCGCGCGCCGGATTGGCGAGGTCGACGACCACGACATGTGGTACTCCGACGTCCGGGACTTCCTCTGAACCGTCGACTGCCTCCGGGCGGTCCGTCGCGGCGAGACCCGCCAACCGCGCTCCGGACGGCGTTCGACCGGGCGCGTCCGGCGACGGCCTCAGACGCCGTCCGACTCGGGGTCCCCACAGAGCGACACGAAGTTCCGGAGGATTCGGAGGCCCGTCTCGCCGCTCTTCTCGGGGTGGAACTGGGTGCCGAAGACGGTGCCCGTCTCGTCGGCGACGATGGCGGGGAACGACCGCCCGTACTCGCTGGTGGCGACGACCGCGCGGTCGTCGTCTGGGACCGCGTAGTAGGAGTGGACGAAGTAGGCGTACTCGCCGTCGACCCCCTCGACCAGCGGATGGTCGCGCTCGACCGAGAGCCGGTTCCAGCCCATGTGGGGCACTTTTTGGCCCTCGGCGAACCGAACGTTGGTTCCGGGAATCAGGTCGAGGCCCCGGACCTCGCTCGCGCTCTCGCCGGACCGCCCGTCCGCGGCGCGTTCGGCCTCCTCGCTGGTCGTGAGCAGCATCTGCATCCCGAGACAGATGCCGAAGACCGGCGTCCCGCGCTCGGCGGCGTCGAGGAGCGCGTCCCGATACGGCCCGGCGTTCTCGACCCCCTCGCGGAACGCGCCCACGCCGGGCAGGACCACGCCGTCGGCCGATTCGAATGCGTCGGGGTCGTCGCTGACCTCGACGCTCGCGCCCGCTCGCTGTAGTCCCCGCGTGACGCTCCGGAGGTTGCCGAGCCCGTAGTCGACGACCACGACCGAGGCCGACGCCTCGCGCTCGCGTGCCCGCTGACCGTTCATGTTCGAACGTGAGCCTGACGGTCGGAAGACCCTTTCCCTCGTGGCAACTCAGGCGACGGCGTTCGCATCGCGACGAGCGCTCGCGGGACGCTCGGACGCTCTCGCTACGTGTGGGTATCTTTCTCTCGATAGCTCCGCGGGATACAAATAGGAACCTTTTTCAGATAACTCTTTTACCGTTTACACGATTCGGCATGGCTAAACGACGCACGTTCCTCAAATCGGCAGGCGCGGCAGGTGCAGTCGGACTGAGCGGCCTCTCCGGTTGTATCGGGCAGTTCGGTAGCAACCAGGCGTACGGCAACGGCACCGTCCGGTTCCTCATGTCGCCGACCGAGGAGCAAGAGACGATGCGGGCGCAGTACCAGCCAGTGGAGGAGCGACTGAACAACCACATCGAGGACGCCGACGCTGAGGTCCAGTTCGCGGCCGACTACAGCGCCACCCTCGAGGCGCTCGACAGCGGGACGGCCGAAGTGGCCGAGACCGGGCCGTTCGCCGCAGCGCTCGGCGCGGACACCGACAAGGCCGAAATCGCCCTTCAGCGACGGGCGTACGGCGGCTGGACCTACGGCAGCTACCTCATCACGACGCCGGACTCGGACATCGGGTCGGTCGAGGACCTCGAAGGCAAGACCATCGCGTTCGCCGACGCGCTGTCGGCCAGCGGCTCGCTGTACCCGCTGTCGCTGCTCGCCGACGCCGGCCTCTCGGTGCCGGACTCGCCGGGCAACGACCGGGGCGCGGACTTCTCGGCGAGCTGGTCGACCCACGAGCAGGCGCTGGAGTCCCTGCTGAACGGGCAGGCCGACGCGGCCGGCGTCGGCGCGTTCATCGCGACCAACGACGAGAACGAACTCCTCGAGGAGGTCGAGGAGATCGACAGCCGGGAGGGCATCCCGCGCGCGCCCATCCTCGTCGCGCCCGACCTCTCGGACGACGAGAAAGACCAGATCGTCACGGCGTTCACCGAGGCCCCCGACGAGATGTACTACGGCGACGACGGCGAGCAAGACACCGACGACGACCTCTGGTTCGACGGCGTTCGCGAGCGCGGTGCGGACACCTACCAGCCGGTCATCGACGCCGCGAACGAGCTCGGCTACGGCGAAGAAATCTTCACCGACGAGTAACGCGCCCACTTCGGCGCGTTTAACAGGCCTCATTTTGGTACTACAATCAATGGCAACGGTCACGGCACAAAGCATCAGCAAAGTGTACGGCGGACACACCGTCGCACTCGACGACGTCTCGTTCGAGATTCCCGACGGCGAGTTCGTGGTCCTGCTGGGTCCGTCCGGCGCGGGCAAGTCGACGCTGCTCCGACTGCTCAACGGACTCGAACAACCCACCGAGGGGAGCATCAGCATCGGCGACGAGGTGGTGACCGGCACCCGCAGCGACGTGGCGATGGTGTTCCAGCGACACAACCTCGTCGAGAGCATGAGCGCCTACCGGAACGCGCTGACCGGCGCGCTCGCCCGGACCGGGACCGTCGAGAGCGCGCTCACGCACTACGACGAGGCCGACAAGCGGACCGCGCTCGAAGCCCTGGAGACGGTCGGCCTGCTCGCGGAGGCCGACCAGCGCGCGAGTTCGATGAGCGGCGGCCAGCAACAGCGGGTCGGCATCGCGCGGGCGCTGACCCAGAATCCCCAGTTGCTCATCGCCGACGAGCCGGTCGCCAGCCTCGACCCGAAGGCGGCCCAGGACGTGATGGGCTACCTCAAGCAGGCCGCCGACGAGCGCGACCTCACCACCATCACGAGCCTCCATCAGGTGAACATCGCCCGCGAGTACGGCGACCGATTCATCGGCCTCCGGGACGGCAACGTCGTGTTCGACGGCACGCGCGACGAACTCACGATGGAGGTCGTCGACGACATCTACTACGGCGAGGCGGACTCGGCCGGCGACGTCGGCGTGAACGACGTGGTCGCAGGGAGTGAGTCGTAGATGGTGAGCATCGACGAGATAAAGGAGGGAATCGAACGACGCCAGCGGGTCCGCCGCACCGGCGCGACGGTCGGTCTGCTCGTCGTCCTCACGCTGACCGCGGCCGGCGCGACCTACCTCGGGTTCACCATCGCGGAGATCGTCCGCCAGTTCGGGACGTGGACGGAGTTCCTGAGCGCGTTCCTCTCGCCCGACTTCTCGGAGTTCACCGTCTACTCGCGCCAGAACGGCCTCGCCGGTCTCGACGCGTTCTTCGGGAGCCTGCTCAACCCCTCGACGCTGCTTTCGAGCAGCGGCCTCCAGTGGAGCGGCACCCTGTTGCTCGGGTCGGCGGTCGCCACCATCATCATCGGCTTCACGGGCACCGTCATCGGCTTCCCGCTCGCGCTCACCTTCGGCATCCTCGGCTCCGAGCGCGTGACGCCGTTCCCGTTCAACTTCATCTTCCGGGGCATCATGAGCAGCATCCGCGCCATCCCGGCGCTGGTCTGGATTCTCATCTACGTCCCGCTGGTCGGCATCAGCCCGGAGGGCGCGATGCTGGCGGTGGCGACCGACACCATCGGCAACCTCGGGCGGCTGTTCACCGACGAGCTGGAGGAGATCGAGGACGGTCCCATCGAGGCCATCGAGTCGACCGGCGCGAAGCGGCCGCAGGTCGTGTTCTTCGGCATGCTGAGTCAGGTGTCGAACGGGTTCATCGCGTGGACGCTGTACGTGCTGGAGATAAACACCCGCATCGCCATCAGCCTCGGCGTCGTCGGCGCGGGCGGCATCGGCCAGTACATCGAACTGGCGGTTCGCGGGTTCCGCTACGGCGAGGCGGCCGCCGGCATCTTCGTGGTCATCGTCATCGTGCTCAGCGTGGAGATGCTCTCTTCGCGCGTCCGCGCCCGGCTCCGCCCCGGCGAGCACGAGGGCAAGGGGCTGCTCGACTCGCTCCGGGACCTCGGCGACGGCGGCAAGTGGTTCGGCGCGTCGAAGCAGTAAGCGAGCGCCACTCCTCCGTTCGCGGAGTCGCGACGACGGACGATTCTCCGGCGACTCAGTAGTCCCCGAGCCGTGACTGACCGCCCGCGCCGCCCCCGCTCACCATCCCGGCGGCCTTGTCGAGCGCGGCGTCGAGCGTCTCCTCTTGGCTCCGGTCGTAGAGGGTCGCGGCCGGGTGGACGCAAATCAGCACGTCCCGGACCGCGCCGCCGAGGTCGGCCTGCGCGAGCGACCCGGCCTCGGTCGTGACCGCCACGTCGCGGTCGAGCAGGTGTTCGCTGGGCACCTTCCCGAGCGTGACTATCACGTCGGGGTCGACCTGCTCGATTTCGCGCTGGAGGTACGGGAAGCAGTTGTCCAGCTCCTGACTCTTGGGGTCGCGGTTCTCGGGCGGGCGACACCGCACGCAGTTGGTGATGCGAACGTCCTGGCGGGCGAGCCCGCGCGCGTCGAGTTTCTCGTCGAGGATGGAACCGCTCCGCCCGACGAACGGTTCGCCCTGCTCGTCTTCCTGCTGGCCCGGCCCCTCGCCGACGAACAGGAGGTCGGCGTCGGCCGGCCCGGTGCCGTCGACGATTCGGCTCCGGCTGTCGACCAGTTCGGGACAGCGCGTACACTCGGTGACCTCGAGGCCGTCCATGTCGTCCATGGGTGGGCGCACGGGTCGGGGATAGTAAATGTCGGCGGCCTCGGGCCGGACGTCCGGCTACTCGCGCCGCCGGAGTCCGTCGGCGGCCCGCGCCGCCAGCCGCGCGACTCGGAGCGGTTCGGGACGGCCGCCCTCGGGCGTGAACGCCCGCACCGCGTCGCGGGCTTCGCTCGAATCCACGCCGACCGAGCGGACGAACAGGCCGTGGTCGTCGACGGAGATTCGCTCTCTGGGCGGCTGGCGCTCGAAAATCGCCTCGCGCTCGGCCAGTCGTTCGCCCTCGAACTCGGCCGCGAACGCCTCGGCCAGTCCGGAACTCCCCTCGAAGGTGACCGAGAGGACGGGCCGACCGGTCGCCTCGTGGACCCGGCGGAGGTCGACGACGTTGTACCACGCCAGCGCGACGCCCGCGACGAACACGTAGCGGACGTCCTCGCGGTCCAGATCGGAGAAGAGGTCGACGATGGCGTCCGTGGCGTCGAGACCGCCGACGGTGCAGGTTCGGTAGGCGAAGCCGTCGGCGACGCGGTCGGCGCGGACCACCGCGCCCGCGAGCGTGCTCCGGTCGCCCCGGTAGGACTCGGCGACGCCGAGCGCGCGGACGCCGGACTTCACGACTCGGCTCCCGTCACGGTTCGGACAGGCTCACGGGTCGGGAGTCCCCGAAGTGCGGGCCATCGCGGCTCAGGTCTCCTCGGGGCCGTCGGCTTTGATGTCCTGGAGCCGGTCGAGGAGTTCGTCGTTCGAGGCTCCGATCTCGAAGTCGACGGTACCCTCGTGGGAGTTCTCCTCGGCGCTAACGCTGCTGTCGTCGTCGATGTCGGCGTCGTACTCCTGGTTGTCCTGTTCGGACTCGTCGTAGCTCCCAAAGCCCATGTGTAGCCGATACTACGCGTCTGGGCCACTAAAGCCTCCCGCCGCCCGTCAGGGTTTTGAGGAGTGGGCGCGAAGCGCCCGCCATGCGAGTCACCAACGTCACCGCCGACGCGGAGACGTTCACCTGCAACGCGTATCTCGTCGAGGGCGACCGGACGGTGCTGGTCGACGCCGGGAGCGTGGCCGGCGTCGAGGCGGTCGTCGCCGACCGCGTCGACGACGTGGACGCGGTCGCGCTGACCCACCAGCACGGCGACCACGTCGGACAGCTCGACGCGGTGCTGGACGCCTTCGACGCCGACCTCCTGTGTTACGACGACCACCCGCGCCGGACCCGGGAACTCCGGGACGGCGACGCGCTCCGCATCGGCGACGAGGCGTTCGAGGCCATCTACTCGCCGGGCCACGCCGACGACCACCTCGCGTTCGCGAGCGACTCGACGATATTCAGCGGCGACGTGGTGGTGTACAGCGACGGCGCGTTCGACGACGGGAGCTTCGGCCGCACGGACATGGCGGGCCAGTCCCGCGAGCGCGAGATAGAGAGCATCCGGACGATACTGGACCGACTCCCCGAGGGCGTCGAGCACATGTACGCGGGCCACGGCGAGCCGTTCCACGGAAGCGTGCGCGAGGTAATCGAGCGCGCGTTAGCGCGGGCCGAGCGCCGCGAGCCCAAGTATCCCGACGAGTGAGACCGCCTCGGCGAGTAATCGACAGCCACTTTATGGTTCGGCTCCGGACGTCGAGTCGGACCCATGGACGCCCAACGCAAGGTCGCACAGTTCCTCGCGACCCACGAGATGGACGCCGACCCGGCCTACCGCGCGCTCGACCTCGCCTCGGAGGTCGGCGAACTGGCCAGGGAGGTGAACGACTCGACCGACTACGGCGACTCGCCCGGAGACGTGGCCGCCAGCAGCGACGAACTCGGCGACGCGCTGTTCGCGCTGCTCGCGCTCGCGGCGTCGCTGGACGTCGACGCCGGCTCGGCGCTCGACGAGTCGCTGGCGAAGTACGAGGACCGCATCGACGAGACCGGCGACCCCGGGTCGGGCGAATGAGGTCGATTCCGGCGTGGACGCGCCCGGACTCGGCCGAGCGCGTTCGCCAGCGAACCGGGCATGAAACTCTTAAGGGTCGGGCGTATAGCCGCGTGCAGTGACGACGACTCGCGCGGGAACCGGGAGCGGAGTGGGCATCCGGCAGGCGACCCGGCTCGACCTGCTGGCGGTGTTGCGCATCGAGCGCGCGTCGTTCGACCAGCCGTGGCCGTTCGCCGCGTTCGAGCGCTACCTCGGCGAGCCCGGCTTCCTCGTCGCGACCGCCGGCCCGGACCGGACCGGCGACGACGCCTATCGGTTCGACGAGTCCGGCGACGACGAATCGAGCGAGAGCGTGCTCGGCTACGTCGTCGCGGACCTCGTTGCCAACCACGGGCGGGGACTCGGCCACGTCAAGGACGTCGCGGTCCACCCCGACCATCGCGGCGAGGGCGTCGGTGGGGCCCTGCTCGAACGCACGCTCTCGGTGCTGGGGGCGCGCGGCGCGCGCAGCGTCAAGCTGGAGGTCCGGGAGAGCAACCACCGCGCGCTGTCGCTGTACGACGACTTCGGTTTCGAGCACCTCCGGACCGTCCCCCGGTACTACGACGACGGCGAGGACGCGCTCATCATGGTCGTGGACTTAGACGCGTAGCGGTCGAACGTGGCGCTTTTCGGTCCCGGCGACCTACCCGCGCACATGGGATACGCCTGCCCGGTCTGCGAGACGCCCCAGTCCGACGCCGAACACCTCGCGAACCACCTCGCGTTCACGGCGATGCTCGGCGACGACGACCACGAGGCGTGGCTCGACGACCACGCGCCCGGGTGGGACGAGGACGGCGAGGACGAACTCGCCGACCGCGTCGAGGAGTACGCCAAGGAGGTGGGCTTCCCGCAGGTGTTCGACGACACGACCCACGACCACCGCCACGCGAGCGACGAGCCGCGCGGCGGCGACCTGTTCGAGGACGAACTGGCGCGCGCGAACGGACGCGGCCGCGGGTCGATGGCCGGCGGGACGGGCGGTGGCGCGCTCGACGGCGAGGCACAGGAGATTCTGCAGGAGGCGCGGGACATGACCCGCGAGATGCTCGACGACGAGGACGAGAGCGCGGACGGGAACTCCGACGAGCGCGACGAGTAGCGCTCCGAGACGGAGCGCGAGGTGGACGCCCCGACCGAGCGAACGGATTCGACGACGCCGACCGCTTGAGCCACGGGGCCCCATCCACTCGCGACCGCACGGCACCGCCCCGCATCGTTCCGCACGGCACGCTCCGCCCTGCATCGCTCCCCAGTGCGAACGCGACCACCGTCGTTCGGAGGACGAAACGCAGTAGTCCCCGCCGCCCGAACGACCGGACATGGAGACGCACGGCCTGTTCTCACCCGACGACGAGGCCGACGCCCGCGAGCGGTTCGAGGCGCTCGGCCCGGCGGCCCAGACGGTGGTCAAGGAGACGGCGAAGGCGATGGCGTTCGACGCCGACGAGTACGACGAGCGCGTGACCGGCGAGGTGGTCGAGACCGCCCGCGACGCGCTGTTCGCCTCGCTGCTGGCGGTCCGGACCGGGACGCGCGAGGCGTACGACGAGTGGCTGGCCGACCGCGACCGCAAGGTGGTCGAACACGGGAGCGGGAACGTCTCGCGGGTGGCGTGGCACGACGCGTTCGGCGAGACGGTGGTCGCCGCGACCTACGAGAGCGAGGAGCGCGCGGCCATCGAGACGCTCCGCCGGCAGGCCTACGGTCGGGTGTACCGCGACGTGGTGTAGGTGTCCCGGGACGCGAGGGCGGTACCGCGGCGCGGCGTTCTCACTCGTCGCCAATCGGCGAGCGATTTTTGTTCGACCGGCATCCACGTTCGAACATGACCGAGATATCAGTGGCGAAGCTCGGCTCGCTGGGCATCCTCGGCGTCCTCGGCGTGTGGACGAACCAGCCCGAACTGTTCGGCCTGTTCGGCCTGTTCGCGCTGTTCGCTTCGGACCGGACGGTCGAACTGCCGCTTCCGAACGCGGGGTAGCGAGGGAGCGACGAGCGTCGGTTCCGATAGCCACGTTTTAGCGCGCTCGTCGCGCAGTCGTCACCATGAACGAGGAGTGGCGCGTCGTGGAGTCGGTCGTCGAGTACGAGACCCCGTGGTACACCGGCGGCTACGACCTCGTGGAACAGCCCGACGGCTCGACCAAGCGGTACTACTGGGCCGAGCTTCCGCCCGCGGTCGTCGTGGTGGCGGTCGCCGACGGGCAGGTCGTGTTGGTCGAGCAGTACCGGCCGGCCACCGGAGAGACGTACCTCGAATGTCCCGCCGGCATCGTCGAGCGCGAGCCGCAAGGCGGCCCGGACGGGTCGAGCGGTCCCCGGCCGGGAGACGGCCGCGAATCGTTCACCGCCGCCGGCGCGCGCGAACTCCGCGAGGAGACCGGCTTCGAGGCGGCGGACGTGAGCCTGCTGGCGTCGTTCGACGTCGCCACCGGCTTACTGCGCCACGAGCGCGGCATCGTCTTCGCCGAGGGGCTCACGCCGGTCGAACAGGACCTCGACGACAACGAGTTCCTGACGGTGCGGACCGTCCCGGTCGAGGAGGCGCTCGACGTCGCGCGCGCCCACCCCGCCAACGACGCCACCATCGAGGCGCTGTTGCTCGCGGCGGAGGACGGATTCCTCTGACTACCGGCAGTGCTCGACGGTCTCCCGAATCGCGGCCACGTACTCCTCGCGCGAGTAGCCGAGCCGGGGCAACCAGACGTTCTGATACGAGGGATGAACCAGCGGCAGGACCGTCGCGTCGAACGACGGGGCGTCCCGCGGGTCGAGCACCGAGTCGAGGAAGCCGTCCGGGAGGGCGTCGTCGCCGAGAATCGACAGCGTGGCGTGCTTGCCGGTGGTCGCGACCACCGCGGGCGCGACCCGCTCGACCTCGGCCCGGAGGTGCTCGCGGCAGGTCGCGCGCTCGGCGGCGGTGGGTTCGCGATTCGACGGCGTCCCCTCGCTCGAATCGCCGCCTTCGGGGAAGCACTTCACGGCGTTGGTGTAGTAGCACTCGCCTCCGAGTCCGGCGTCGGCGAACAGCTCCCGGACGACCCGACCGGAGTGGCGGGACGTGTACGCCATCCCGGTCCAGTTGCCGCCCCGCCAGCGGTCGGCGTCCGGGTCGCCGTAGGCCGGCGCTTCGCCGACGACCAGCACGTCGGCGTCGAGCGAGCCGTTGCCCCACGCAATGCGCTCGCGCGAGTCGGCCAGCGCGGGACACCGCGAACAGCCCGGTTCGAGGACGGTCCGCGAGTCGGGGTCGGGAAATTCGGCCACACTCGGCCTTGACTCCCCGACGTCGTGAATCTCACGCTCCGCGTTCCCGAGTGCGGGACCGCGTCCGGGCAAACTATTTGTCGCTCGCTCGACGTGCTACCGGCATGGACGTCGAGATAGCGACCGCGACCCCGGACGACGCGGGCGCGGTCCAGCGGGTCGCCCGCGAGTCGTGGCACGCCGCCCACGACGGCGTGGTCGGCCCGGACGTCGTCGAGACGGCGATAGACGAGTGGTACGACGTCGACAGCCTCGCGGCGTCGATGGACCGCGACGACGGCCGGTTCCTCGTGGCGCGGGCCGACGGCGCAGTCGTCGGGTTCGCGCAGGCCGTCCTCGGCGACGAGGACGACCCCGCCTACCTCGCACGCATCTACGTCGCGCCCCACTGCTGGGGCGAGGGCGTCGGCACCGACCTGCTCGGCCGACTCGAACGATGGCTCCGCGAGGCGGGAGCCGACCGGCTCCGACTGGCCGTGATGACCGACAACGAGGTTGGCAACGCCTTCTACGGGGAACGCGGCTACCGGGTACTCGACGAGCGCGAGGGCGAGCTGTTCGGCGCGACCTTCGAGGAATCCATCCGCGAAAAGCGACTGTAGTCGGGTCAGGCGGGCGACCCCATCCGGTCGAGCGCGGCCGTCACGTGGGCCAACAGGAGCTCCGCGAGTTCGAGGTCGCGGTCGTCGAATCCGCCGACCTCCCGGGAGACCGCCTGAAACACCCCGTATCCGTCGACGGGGACGGCCATCGCCGAGAGGTAGTCGGGTTCGGCCGGGGCGGCCTCGTGGTCCCGGAGGTCGTCGATGCGGACCGACTCCCCGCGCTCGAACACCTGGCCCGCGAAGCTGTCGTCGTCGTCCAGATGCGTCGCCCGGTAGTAGCCGTCCGACGGGATGCCCTTCGAGACGGCCTCCGGAACCAGTCGGTCCCCGTCGCGGAGGCTGATGTCGCACAGGTCGAACGCCAGAATCTCCTCGGCGGCCTCGACCGCGAGCCGACAGAGTGCGGTGGGGTCGGTGCAGGTGGCCGCCTCCGCGGCCGTCTGGTGGAGCGCCTCTATCTTCTCGTTGGTCCGCCGGAGTTCGAGCTCGGTCCGGCGCTGGGAGATGGCGTTCTCGATGCGCTTGGCCAGCACCTCGTAGTGGTCCCGCCCCGAGTTCTTCTGGACGTAGTCGGTGACGCCGGCCGAGATTGCCTCGGAGGCAATCTCCTCGCTCCCCCTGCCCGTGTAGAGGATGAACGGGACCGAGGGCCGCTCGTCGCGGACCGCCGACAGCAGTTCCAGCCCGTTCATGTCGGGCATGTTGTAGTCGGACACGACGCAGTCGAACTCCCGTTCCCGGACGAGCGAGAGCGCCTCGGTCGCGGACGTCGCAGTCTCGGTCCGCAGCGAGTCGGTTATCCGTCCGAGGTATGCGGCTACCAGCTCGGCAAGCTCCGATTCGTCGTCGACGACGAGTACCCGCCCGTCAGAGGCCGCCATGGTTGATAGAGCCTGACACTGTAGGATAAGTTTTCCGACTGATACTCCCGGACCGGAACCCGACCGCGGTCGAAGCCCCGCGGGCCGCGACCGGGTCCGGGGCGGCCTACTCGTCGACGACCTCGAGTCCGCGATTGTTGACCGCCGCCGGGTCGAGCCCGTGGTCTTCGAGCACCTGCTTGTACTCGCGCTCGCAGGCCTCGGCGTCGGCCTGCTTGTCGCTGGCGCGGTCACACAGCGCCACGAGGTCCTCGGGCACGTCGTTGGTGTACACTATCCAGTGGTTGATGAGGTCGGAGAGTCGCCGGATGGGGCTGGTGAAGTGGCCGTATATCTCGAAGTTGAGCGCGTGGTGACCGCCGAACGGGTCGTTCATGTACTTGGCGCGGGGCATCACCTTCATCACGGCCCACTGTATCTTGTCGAGCTGGCGCTGGGGAGCCTCTTCGAGCGTGGCGTTGACCGCCTTCCGGGGGTCGTCCCACGCCTCCCCGGGGATGGAGACGCCGTCGAGGTCCTGAATCTCCTGGAGGGCCTCGCTCCACTCGTCGGGACTGGGCTGGGGGTGGACCCGGTACATCGCCTCGACGCCCCGGTCCCACATCAGGGTGTGCGTGACCGCCTTGTTGGCCTTGAGCATGCACTCTTCGATGATGGTGTGGGCGCGGTCGCGCCGGGGATTGAGGACGAGGCTGCCGTCCTCCTTGCGCTGTTCGTGCATCCGGTCGGCCAGTTGCCAGACCAGCTCGTTGCGCTCGGCGAGGTCGACCTCGGCGTCTTCGAGCAGGTCCTCGGCGGTCTCGGGCTCGTCGAGCAAGGTCTCGGCCTCGCTGTAGGTCAGCCGGGCGTCGCTCCGGACGACCGACTTGTAGATGTCTATCTCCTCGTAGCCCAGGTCCTCCTTGTCGAGGTGCATCTCGACGGTGTGGGCCAGCCGGTCCTCGTTGGGCACCAGCGAGCAGACGGTCTCGGCGAGGACGGGCGGCAGCATGTGGACGGTGTAGGCCGGCAGGTAGACGGTGTTGGCCCGCTCGACCGCCTCCTCCCACATGCTGGTCTCGGGGTTGACGTAGTGGGTCACGTCGGCGATGTGGACCCACAGCACGTACTCGTCGGGCCGCTCCTCGACCGACAGCGCGTCGTCGAAGTCCTGGGCGTCGATGGGGTCGGTGGTCCAGGTCGTCATCTCCCGGAGGTCGCGGCGCTCGTCGACCTCGTCGGCGATCTCGGACTGGATGTCCTCGGTCCGCTTCTCGGCCTCCGTGAGCACCGCGTCGGGGAACCCGTCGCGTATCTCGAACTTCTCGAACAGCTCCTCGCGCTCGTCGGCGAGCCGGTCGGCCGTCTCCCGGGATATCTCGACCGGCCCCTGTCCCTCGACGGTTCCGGCCTCGGCCTGCGCGTCACTCGTCATACCGACGACTAGTGGTGTCGAGTAGTTAGTCGTATCGGAGCATCCCGGTCGCCGGGGTGGGTCGGTCCCGCGGGAGCGTCGCCGACGCGCGCCCCGACAGTGATGTCGGCGGTCGACGCTATCGCTCGGAGTCGACCGGACCGTAGCGGTCCTCGACGGCCCGACAGTAGCGGTCGAGAAACTCCAGTTCGTCGAGGCCGCCGGCGTCGATGTCCACGAGCAGGGCTTCGAGTTCGTCCCGCGGCTGGTGACAGAGGTCGGTGTGACACGACTTGCAGAGGTGCTCGAACTCCTTGCCCGTCCGGTCCCACCGGTCGCCCTCCTTGTCGTACTCGCGGGCGTCCGAGCGGTCGACGGTCTCGCCGCAGGCGATGCACTCGACGGTGTCGTCGCCCCGGCGCTTCCGGGAACCCCACATACGCGCACCCACGTCCCGGCCGTACTTGCTGTTTTTGGTCACCCCTTCGGGACGTTTACGCCAGTCGGCCACGAGAGTAAGGAGTGCTTACCCGTCGTTCTGCCCGCATCCGCCCGGATGTCGGACGCGGAGGGGACGTGCTGCGCGAGTTCCTCACTGCTCGGACCGATTCATCTCGTCCCAGCCGGGAAGGAACGCTACGTTTTCGGTGACGACCGCGAGTAGATACGTCGAGAAGGGCAGAATCAGTCCAATCGTGGCGAGATACGTCAGGTCGAGTTCCCCGGACGCTTCGAAGAACACGCCGACGTACTGAATAACGGCTATGGTCGCCAGAACGGTGGCTATCGTGCCGAGATACGTCTTCGGGGCGGGCCTCGGGAGCCTCATAGAACGAAAGACGTGTCTATTAAATCATAAATCTGCTGACGGAGTCGGCTACGTGAACCGCGGAACCACCGCACGGCGACAGCAACCCCGCGAAGCGTCCCGACCGCAACCCCGCCCGCCACCGCACTCCATCAGGGGGCTTATTCGGCCGGCCGACCAACCTCGGTCCGATGGACGCCGAAATCTCCCCCGAAGCCGTCGAAGACCTCCTCGACGCCGGCGAGGACGTGCGCATCGTCGACATCCGGCCGGCCGACGCGTTCGAGCGCGGCCACATCCCCGATAGCGAGAACGTTCCGTTCCACGCGCTCGCCGACGAAATCGAGCGGTTCGACGGCGCGAGCCGAGTCGTGACCGTCTGCCCGCACGGCAAGTCGAGCGTGCAGGCCGCCCGGTTGGTCGCCTCCTACGAGGGACTGTCCGACGACGCCCGCGTCGAGAGCATGGCCGGCGGACTGTCGGCGTGGGACGGCGAACTGGCGACCGAGGACGACGCCGACGAACCGACGACTCAGCGCGGGGACGACGGTCCGGACGCCCCGTTCTGAGGAGCGTCGCGACTCGTCGACCCGGTACGAAGCTGGAAAACGGACGTGAACGTTAGGCTACGTTGAATCCCTTGTCACGCAGGAAATCCTCGACGCGCCCGGTGTGGTTGCCCTGGAGCTCTATCTGGCCGTCCTCGACCGTCCCGCCGCACGCGAACTTCGACTTGAGGTCCGAGGACAGGCTGTCCAGATCGACGTCTTTTGGGTCGAATCCTTCGATGATCGTTACCTCTTTACCGTAGCGGCGCTCGTCGATGCGGATGGTGATCTGCTGGGACTCTTTGGCGACGTCCTCGCAGACGCAGAGCTCCTGAGGCAGCCCGCACGTCGAGCAGACTTCCGACATTACGCATGGGCCTACGAAAGCAACCTATTAAACGTTGTCGGGAACTCCGTTAGTGTATCGGCCACCCGGCGGGGGAACGCCGGCACGTCACCCACCGCCGAGCGCGGCGCGGCGAGCCGGCCGCCGAATCGGAGCGGTCGTGCTACCGGCCGCCGAACCGACCGCGCTTCTCGCGGACCAGTTCGTCGACCAGTCCGACCGCCTCGTCGGCGAGGTCGCCGTCGGCCTCCCCGGCGTACCGGACCCGCTCGTAGATGTCGCCGACGCGCTCGACCCGGTCGTCGAGGTCGGTCCGGACCCCGAGCGCCGAGAGGTACTCCCGCGGCGTCTCCGCCGGGCGGCGCTCGCGGTGTTGGGCACCCAGCAGGGTTTCGAGCCGGTCGAACGCCCGCGTCACGTCGGTCTCGGGGTCGCTTCGGGGTTGCCACCGGAGCGCGACCGCTCGCCGGAGCCGGTCGAGCAGTCCCGCCCTGCGGGCGGCCGCGAGCAGACCCACCGCCGCGAGCCCGCCCAGAATCGTCTGCTCGCGCGAGGGCGGCTCGACCGGGAGGCCGCCGCCCCCGTCGGCCGACTCGCCCGCGCCGACCGTGTCGTCGGCGGTAGACGTCTCGGCCGTGCCGTCGAGCGAGCCGTCGTCGAGCGGGTCGAGTCGCTCCCGGTCGACCGGGGCGCGGGGGTCGGCGAGCGTTCCGTTCGGGACGTCGCCGGCCGTCTCGGTGTCCGCCTCGCCGGGTTCTTCGGTCGGTTCGGCGGCCGTGGTCGTCAGCGACTCGCCCGCGCTTTCGTCGACGTCGACGTTCGAGACGTCGGCCTCTCGACCCTGCTCGACGCGGGCGTTCTCGGCCTGCTGGCGCGCGGCGGCGGGCGTGGGGTCGAACTCGACCCAGCCGACGCCGGGGAAGTACGCCTCGACCCACGCGTGGGAGTCGAGCCCGCGCACGACCCACTCGTCGTCGGCGACCTGCTGGCCCGACGTGTAGCCGACCGCGAACCGGGCGGGCACGCCCTGCGAGCGCAACATCGCGACCATCGCGGTGGCGTAGTAGGTGCAGTAGCCCCGCTCCATCTCGAAGATGAACTCCTCGGCCACGTCGCCGTCGGGCCGGTCGACGTCGAGCGAGTAGCGCTTGTTGGCTTCGAGCCAGTCCTCTATCGCCACGGCCCGCTCGTAGGGCGTGTCGGCGTCCTCGGTCACCGCAGCGGCGCGGTCGCCGATTCGGTCGGCCGAGCTCTCGGGAAGCTGGAGATACCGGTCCTCGACTCCCTCGGGGTAGTCGGTGCCGGCCGACCGAAGCAGGCGGCGCGAGGACTCGGGCGTCCTGCTCTCGACGGTGTAGGACTCGCCGTCGCGGAGCGCGCCCACCGGTTCGAACGCGCCCAGCGCGGTGACCCGGACGTTGCTCCGGTCGCCGCCCTCCACCCGGACGGGCTTCCACGCGGCCGGCATCGCGGTCACCCGGTCGGCCTCCACGGTGACGGTCTGTTCGAGTCGCGACTCGGGGCCGGGCGGGCCCTGCTGGGCGGCGTACTCGGTGGAGTCGCCCGTCCTGAGCCAGCCGTCGCCGTCGTAGCGGTCGTACGCCCCGACCCGCCAGTACGCCGACTCGTCGGCCTCGACGGTGAACCGGACTTTCGGCGAGAGCCGGATGGAGCCGACGACCGTCATCCGCTGCTGGTTGGAGACGAACGACCCCTCAACCGTGGGCGTGCCGCCGCTCGCCCCCGGCAGGACGGGATTGGTCGCGCCGCCGGGGACGACGCTGACCGTCGACGCCAGCACCACGATGACCACCAGCGCGACCCCGATGGCGTCGACCTGCGCGGCGGTGCCGCCCCGGCGAGCCAGCGTGCCGAACCCGAGCGCGGCGGTGGCCGCGAGCGCGCCGACCAGCGTGGGGAAGCTCCCGGCGTCGCCCGTCAGCACGAAAAAGCCCAGCGCGGCCCCGCCGGCCGCCACCGCCAGCGCGTACCGCCGCCGGAGCACGAGGTACCACGGCGCGAACACCAGCGCGGGGGCGACGCCCAGCGCCCACGCGCCGACCTCTGCCATCCGCAGCACCGACAGCCCGGTCAGCAGGGCGACGTTGTCGGCGACGATCTTCCCGGCCGACACCGCCACGAGGTAGGCGCTGGGCACCGACAGGTAGTAGCCCGCGAGTCCGAGCGCGAGCAGTCCCGCCGCGAGGACGGCCGCCCGACGCGGCGCGAGCCGGCGAGCGACCAGCGTGGCCGTCCCGAGCGCGGCCGCGACCAGCGCGACCAGCGTCGCGGTCCCGCCGACCACGTCGGTCACGTGATAGAGCACGCCGACGTAGGTGGCCATCAGCACGGCGACCGACCCGACCGCCAGCCGGTGGTACGACGCCGCGCCCCCGCCGATTCGGAGGTCCCGCCGGAGCGTCCCGTCCGCGCTCACGCTCGGTCACCTCCGAGCGTCCCGGTCGCGTCGGCGCGCGCTCGTCCGCCGTCCGCGAGGGTGGCCGTCCCGGACGATGCCGACTCCCGGTCGCCACCGGTCGCGCCGTCGGCCCCCGCCGCGTCACCCCCGCCGTCACCGGCCAACTGACCGAAGGTGACGGTCCGGCCGCCGACCGTGACCTCGACCGCCTCGGCGTCGGTCGGTCCCCGAACCAGCACGTCGACGTCCGCGCGCCGGGACTCGCCGACCGTCCCCGGCCGGCTCCGGGCCAGCGCGGTCAGCAGTTCGGTCCGGTGGTCGGGGCCCGCGCCGGGGTCGACCCGGTCGCCGGGGACCGTCAGGCCGACCGCGAAGCCGGCGTCGAGCAGGTAGGCGGCCACGCTGGCCGCCGCCTCGGCCACCTCGTCCATCCGGCCGCCGTCGGCCTCCGCGAGCAGTTCGACGCGCCTGCGGTCCTCGCTGGCCGCGAACTCCATCACCACGAGGTCCTCGTCCGGGCGCTTGGCGCTGGACTTCCAGTGGACGTCCCGGAGCGGGTCGCCGCGCTCGTACTCGCGCAACCCCTCGAAGCGGTCCCGGCCGCCCGCGCCGAACTCGCGGTCGAGCGCCGCGAGTTCGCCCGCGTCGGTCAGCCGGTGGACGGTGGGAAACACCACGACGTCGGTGCTGGCCGGGTAGGCGTAGGTCGTCCGCCAGACGCCGAACACGTCCTCGGCGACCACCTCGACCGGGCCGACCGACCGGACGCCCCGGTCGTCGAGTCGGACGTCGAACGTCACCGTCCCGTCGGTCACCGTGGTCTCGACGGCGTCGGTCTCGACGGCGAGCCCGTCACCGGCCCGCAACTCGACGGTCGCGGCCAGCGGGGTCGCGGTCTCGAACGCCAACGACGCCGTCACCGTCTCTCCCGCGAAGCCGTACTCGGGCATCTCGGTTCGGAGGTCGGGCTGGTCGGCGCGCTCGACCCGAAACCACCCCGCTACCAGCACGACGACCGCGGAGGCGACCACGGCGTCGAGCGAGCGGGCGCTGAACCACGCGGCCATTCCGAACCCACCGACCGCGACCGCCGCGACCGTCCAGCCGCGTCGGGTCAGCATCTCACTTCACCGGGACCGCGTCGAGCGCTTCGGCGACGAGGTCCTCGCCGGACGCGCCGCCGGTCTCCGCGCCGGTCCGGACCCGGTGGGCTAGCACCGGTTGGGCCTCGGCCTTGACGTCGTCGGGGACGACGTACTCCCGGCCGTCGAGGACCGCGCGGGCCTGCGCGGCCCGGAGGAGCGCGATAGAGCCCCGGGGACTCACCCCGAGGTCGGCGTGGTCGCGGGTGTAGTTGGCCAGCCGGGTGACGTACGCCCGGACCGGCTCCTCGGCGGTCACGCGGGCGACCGTCTCCCTGGCTCGGACGACCTCCTCGCCGGTCGTCACGGGGTCGAGGTCCTCGATGGGGTGGCGGCCCGAGAGCCGCCGGAGCACCTCGGCCTCCTCGTCGGGCGCGGGGTAGCCCAGCGAGAGCCGCTTGGTGAACCGGTCGACCTCGGCCACGGGGAGCTCGTAGGTCCGGTCGGCCTCCACGTCGTTCTGGGTGGCGACGACCGCGAACGGCTGGTCGAGTTCGTACGTCTCGCCGTCGACCGTGACCTGGGCCTCCTCCATGGCTTCGAGCAGGGCCGACTGGGTCTTGGGCGGCGCGCGATTTATCTCGTCGGCCAGCACCACGTTGCCGAACACCGGACCGGGGCGGAACTCGAACTCCCGGCTCTGCTCGTCGAAGACGTTCACGCCCGTCACGTCGGTCGGCAGGAGGTCGGGGGTGAACTGGACGCGGGAGAACTCGCAGTCGATAGAGCGGGCGAGCGACCGGGCGAGCATCGTCTTGCCGACGCCGGGCACGTCGTCGAGCAGGAGGTGACCGCGAGCGAGCACGGCCGTCACGATGTGTTCGGTCACGTCGTGGTGGCCGACGATGACGCGCTCGACGTTCTCGACGACCCGGTCGGCGAGGTCGGCGGCCTCGGAGACCGGAAGCGGGTCGGGCGACGCGTCGGTTCGACGCTGGGTGGGGTTGGCGTCCGTCATGGGTGGCGTCGTCCGCACGCGGCGGGCGAGAAGGTCGGGGCGGGTCCCGCAGAGGCGTGCGTTCGCTGCCCCTACCTTTCGTCCCCACCTTTGAAACTTTTGTCCCGGCAGGAAGACGCTTGGAAACAGGTTGCGGTTCGTTACAGGATTGAAAAATAGATATACTAATCGAAATATACCACATTATTACACTGCGTGACGCCGACGGGGCAGGCGAAACAGTCTCCAAGTCCGATGGGACGATAACTCCCTAAAGTTTGGCACAACTAGAAAGAACTACGTTCAAGAAAGCGGACTAACAGTATGGAAACTGGTTCTAAATGACTCTTTCAGAATTCATTTCTGATATTTTATACGGTATAGCAGGTTGGCTGTTAGTTGCTATGGGTTTTTTGTCCATCTTCGGTGTCTTCCTCCACGCGTTCAACGGAAGCGCAGAGGCGATACCTATCGCTTCTCTGACTGTTCTTTCGGTACTCTTTCTGATTTCCGGCATGCTGGTGAATCCGGGGTTTCGGAGACGAATCGCACGGCGACGGAGGCTCACTCGATTCGGCAGAGTATCAAGGGTTGACCAACGCGTCGTTCACTCGTCTGAAAACCACGAGCAATCATGCATAAGCTGTGGTAGTCAGGTGGAACACGGCATCAAACGACGGTATCGCGAAGAGTACGTCGTCGCCGGGATTCCGATCTTCACCGCGTCCGAAGGTCGTAACTTCTACTGTCCCAACTGCGCGATGCAAGAGATGAACACGCCTAAAGACGAGGGGTCAGCCGGTGACGGGCAGCGTAATCCGGAACGCCACCGAGAAACATCCCGATAAGCAATCCCGTCCGATTCAGTCCGGTCGTTCACGTCTTTTTATCCCCCTGTGTATGATTTCATCTCCTGTTATTCCGCGTGGATTTCGGTGGTTGAGCGCTCCGACCCAACACGAGTTCCGACAGTTCCGGACGTCAACACCAGCACACGGTAGCGCGGCGCACGTGAACGACGCGCAAGGACCGGGGAGCACAGGCTGGACCGGTGCTTACAGGGCGCAAATCGCCCCACTAATCTGTGAACGATGTTCCCAGACGACGCAGGCGGCTGGGAAGACGTGAGGTTCGCGGTTGCTGTGCGGGGCGGTGGCGGTGCTCTACGGTGGTCCTCTACACCTTGGTAGAAGCTAGCGCCCTCGATACTCCCCTCCAGCTCTCCCGGCGCATCACCACGCCTTGCAGTCCGGGCAGACCAGTTCGCCCTCGCGCTGGCCGTCGCGCCGCCAGCGGCGCTCGGCCGACCTACCGCAGTCGGCACACTCGCCGCCCGCCGGCGTCCACTCGAAGGTCGAGCGCGCCGGAGCGACTGCGGACGACTCGGCGACCTCCGCCGAGTCGTCCGCATCCGATTCGGCGTCCCCGTCGCTCTCGTCGGGCGAATCGAACGCGTCGAGCGTCGCGTCGTCGGTCACGCGCAGGGCTACACAGTCCCCCGTCGTAAGCGTAGCGGAGGAGACGCGAGTGTGTCGAAGTCGAGGCGGTCCGAGTGTCGTGGTCACACTGCGACGGCACGCTCGACCGTGGCCTACCGATTCCGCTCGATCCAGTCCACGAATCGCTGGAAATCGTTCATACCGGCTTTTTCGCCGATACTTCGGAGGGTTCCTTCGTTCAGTTCGTCGTGAAGCGGGACGGGTACCGTTCGAGCGTCCGCATCGTGGTCCGCTGGTGGCTCCCACCGGAGAATCGCGTGGTCGCCGTTCGTTCGGTCCCACTCGTAGATACCACAGTTCACCACGACTTTGACGACTTCTCGACCGGAGAACGTTCCACGTGCCATCGATTCCGAATCGAAGAAACGGTGCTATTCGAACATCTCCGAGTCGTCGAGCGACCCGGACTCGTTGTTCGCCGGGTCGATGCCCAACTCACGAAGGTCGTCTTCGGAGGGTTTCTCACCCTCTCCACGGTACCCGGCGAGCGCTTCGTCGAGGTTCGCCAGTGCCTCCTCGCGAGTTCGGCCCTGTGAGGTGACGCCCGTTTCGGTGTCTCTCGCTACCCACCAATCGTCCCTGTCCGAAAGCGTGATCGTCGGCTCGATGCCGGTACTCATCACTCCCTTCTTGGAGTTAATCGGTGAAAAACCTACCTGCGACCGTGATGGGTTTGGGCTGTGGTCGGAAGTTCGATTGCCGGAATCCATCTCGCTCCCCGCAGACGAATCGTACAAGTACCCCCGCGCCCCACGGACCCACATGGTGAACCTCATCCAGGACGTCCTCGACATGGCCGGATACATCGGCGACGCCGCCACCGCGTTCCCGACCTCGGCGCTCCTCGTGGCGGTCGGCGCAGTACTGATCGCCGGCGCGTCGCTCGCGCTGGCGTACTTCGCGGCGGGCGCGGTCGTGGACTCGCTCCTCCCCGAATCTATCGGTCGGCCGCCCCAGCAACGAGGCTGACCGCCGCCGTCGGGTCCGGGCCGAGCGGCGACCCCGCGACGAAGCTGTCGGCGTACGACAGCACCGCGTCGATTCGCTCGCTCGCTTCCTCGGGCGTCCCGGCGATGCAGAAGGCGTCTATCATCGCGGGCGTGACCGCCTCGAACGCCGACGAGAACTCGCCGGCTTCGATGGCCTCGCCGATGGTTTTTGCGCGCTCGCGGTCGATGCCGTGCCGGTCGAGCACCGGCGGGGCCGCGCCGGCCGCGATGAACGCGACCGGCGGGCGGGCGGCCTCGCGGGCGGCCTCGCCGTCCTCGGCCACGCTGACGCTGGCGTAGGCCGCGAAGTCGAACGCCTCTCGGTCGCCGTACTCGGCGGGGCGCTCGGCGACGCCCTCGCCCACGCGCCCGTCGGCCCACGCGAAGTCGTCCGGATGGGCGGCGTTGACCAGCACGCCGTCGGCGTGCTTGGCGGCCATCCGTATCATGTGTGGCCCCTGCGCGCCGACGTAGACCGGGAGTCTGCCGACCGCGTCCGGGCGGTCGGGAATCGCGTCCGGGTAGTTGAGCCCGGCGTCGGTCGCCCGGAAGGTCCCGTCGTGGTCGACGCGGTCGCCGGCCCAGAGCCGGCGGGCGACCCGCATCGTCTCCAGCACGCGCCGGAGCGGCCGGTCGCGCTCGACGCCCAGATTCCGGAGCGTCGAGCGGTCGCCCGCGCCGAGCCCGCAGACCGCCCGGCCGCCGCTGGCCTCGGCGAGCGTGGCGACCCGCGAGGCCAGCGAGACGGGGTGGGTCTCGTAGGGGTTGGCGACGCCCGGTCCGAGCAGGAGGTCGTCGGTCGCAGCCGCGACCCGGTCGAGGACGACGAACGGGTCGCGGTTGTTGTAGTGACAGCTCGCGAACAGCGCGTCGAAGCCCGCGTCCTCGGCCGCGCGGCCGAGGTCCACGAGTTCCGACACCGGGTGTTCGGGCGTGAGTTCAATCCCGAGCAAACTCCCACCCCCGGAGCGCCTGCCGAACGAAGTCGCCCTCGACCTCCCGATAGAGGTGTTCGCTCCCGTCGTGGTCGCCGAACGCCCAGTCGCGGACGACCGCGACCGGCAGGCCGTCGTCGCCCTCGCCGGTCACGAGGTTGGCCGCCGCCGCGAGCTCGTCGACCACCGCCTCGACCGTGACTTCGAGTTCGTGGCCGTCGCGGTCGCGTTCCCCGCGCCAGTCCCTGCTGGCCGGGATGCCGGCCCACCCGAGCGCGACCCCGCGCTGGCCGTGCCGGAACGGTCGCCCGGAGGTATCGGTCACGATTACCGCGGGGTCGGCCGCGAGGTTCCGGCGAATCCGGGCCGCGCTCTCGTGAGGTCGCTCGGGCAACAGCAACAGGTCGGCGTCGCCGTCCCCGACGTTCGACCGGTCGATGCCGGCGTTGACCCCGACGTGGCCGAACTTGGTCGCGGTGAGCAAGAAGGGGGCCTCCACGATAATCTCGGTGCTCTCCTCCAGCACGGCCTGCGCGAACCGGGGGTCTTTGTCCTCGTCGGCTATCTCGGCGAGCCTGGCGGCGAGTTCGCGCGCCCTCGGACTCGCCGGGAAGTCCTCGAGGTCGGCGCGCCGGTCCTCGGCCTTCGAGACCACCGTGCTGGCGACCGCTACCACGTCGTCGTCCCGGAGGTCGGTCCGGTCGTCTATCAGCGCCGCGAGGTCGTCGCCGGGCCGGACCTCGGGGAGGCCCGGCACCGCGAACACGTCCATGGCTCAGGATTGGCGCGTCCCGGGTAAAAACCCGTCCGAAACGGGCAAGCGCGACCGCGCCCGGGCGGGCCGGGCCGGGAACGCCCCGAGACCTCGCGCGGTCCGGACCTCACTCGTCGTTCTCGCCCTCGCTCGCGCGGACCGTCAGCACCGGCACGTCCGACAGGCGGACCACCTTCTCGGCCACGCTGCCCAGCAGGTATCGCTGGAGGCCAGTTCGGCCGTGGGTGCCCATCACCACGACGTCGACGCCGTGGTCCTCGACGTACGACAGGATGGCCCGGTGGGCCACGCCGTCGAGTACCTCGGTCCGCACGTCGTCGAGGCCCGCGTCGGCGGCCCGGTCGGCGAGGTCGGCGGTCAGTTCCGCCCCGCGCTCGCGGAGGTCCTCGAGCACGGTCACCGGCCGGAACTCGCCGGCCTCCGACGAGACGTCGACGACGTGGAGCACGAGGAGCCGCGCGTCGTAGGTCTCCGCGAGGTCGAGCGCGCGCTCGAACGCCCGTTCGGCTCCGGCGCTGCCGTCGGTCGGGACGAGGACGTCGTCGTACATACCCCGTCGTTCGAGGCCCGCGGTAGAAAGCACTGGGGGTGATTCCCGGCGGTCGGGACCCGCCAGTACGCCTTTGGCCGGACCTGTGGTAGCACGGACCATGCAGTACGACGAGTTCACGGGCCAGATACAGAGCCGGCTCGAACTGTCCGACACCGGCCGGGCGGTCCGGGCGACCCGCGCGGTCCTCGAAACGCTGGGCGAGCGACTCCAGGCGGGCGAGGCCACCGACCTCGCCGGCCCGCTTCCGATGGAGATAGACTACTACCTCGAGTCGGCCGACCACGGCCAGCGGTTCGACTACGACGAGTTCGTCGACCGGGTCGCCGACCGCGCGACCGTCGACGCCTCGGACGCCAACTACCACGCGCAGGTCGTGGTCGGGCTGGTGAGCGAACTCGTCGCGCGGAGCGAAATCGAGCAGGTCCGGGCCCAGCTTCCCGACGACTTCGACCCGCTGTTCAAGCTGATGGATGCCGAGGAAATCGAGGAGTAGGCGGACCGGGCGAGCACGGGCCCGCGCCGGCCTCCGGTCGGTAGTGGTCGCCGACGTCCGGCGCAGGTGGTCGGTCTCGGCGCGGGGAAGAGACGTTCCGGCGCTCAGAGCGTCATCGTCATCTCGGGCATCCGGACGAACGCGGTCTCGTAGCCCTCGTGGCGGGAAATCTGGGGCGGCGCGTCGACCGTCAGCGTCAGCGAGTCGCCCGATTCGAGCGAGTCGACGCCCGCGCCGTAGTGGTAGCCGAGGTCGGGGTCGACTGCGGGGTCAAGGGCGTCGTCGAACACCGTCGAGCCGTCCCGGCGGAGCGTGGCCGACAGCGACATGAACGGCAGGGGATAGCGGTTGTACGGCGTCCGGGGCGACACCGCGAGGTAGGTCCGGTCGTCGCCGACGAAGTGGGGGTTCTCGTCGGGCCGGAACACCGCGAAGTCGGCGTCGCCGCTCGCGCTCGTGGCGAGCATGCCCGGCAAGTCGCCGAGTTTGGGGACCTGGGCCAGCGGCGCGTCCATGCCCATCGGGTCGAGCGCGCCCGCGTCGCCCTTCCTGTCGGGGAGTTGCTCGTAGGGTAGCTCGGAGAGCTCGTCGCGGCTGTGCTCGAACTCCACGTCGACGGTCGTCCCCTCCTCGAACGCGCCCCGCAGGTCGCCCATCCGGCGGGTCTGCATCGCGCCGACCGAGAGCTCGGCGGTGTAGGTGCCGTCGCCGTCGAACGCCACGTTGTCGCCGAAGTGATACCCCATGTTCTGCGAGAGCATGGTCCACAGCGACCGCGAGTCGGTCTCCTCGCCGTCCGCGTAGAAGGTTCCGGAGACGTTGGCGGTCGGCAGCACGGTCCCGGTCTCGTCGTCCCAGATGGTCGCCATGACGTGGGCGGTCACGTCGTCGCCGACCTGGTTGAGGTCGAGGTCCGTCCCCGTGATGGTCCAGAAGGCGTGGGGGATGCTGTACATCAGGCCCGCCCGGTACCGCCCACTCTTACCCATGCCGAGCATCGCCATCCCCTCCTCGTGGGTTGGGTAGTACACCTGCTCCTCGCGGTCCTCGACCGTCGTGAACTGCCTCGACAGCGCGGACTGGGTCTCGAACAGGCCCATACAGCCGGCCAGCCCCGCCATCCCGAGGCCCGCTCCCGCGCGCAGGAAGTCGCGTCGCTCCATCGTTCGAGCGTAGTGGCCTCGGGGAGATACGGGTTCTGGTACGGGCGTCGAAAAGCGGGCGTCGCGACCGGACGCGCTACCGGAACGACGGTGGCGCTCGCTACCGGACGTGCTCGTCGAGGAACGCCCCGATGCGCTCGAACTGCTCGATGCGGTTGTCGAGCTTCGTGGTGTGGTGGCCCTCGTCGTCGAAGACGCACGTCTCGACCGGCACCCCGCGGTCGGCCAACTCGTCGGCTATCCGGCGAGCCTCGCCGACGGGCACGCGGGGGTCGTTCTCGCCGTGCTGGACGAACAGCGGGCACGAGATCTCGTCGACCGAGTGGATGGGGCTGATGGCTTCGAGCAACTCGCGGTCCTCGGAGAGGCTCCCGTACTCGGCCTCGCGGTGCGAGCGCCGCCAGTCGCCGGTGTTTTCGAGGAACGTCACCCAGTTGGCGATGCCGACGAAGTCGACGCCCGCCGCCCAGAGGTCGGGATACTCGGTCAGCGCCGCCAGCACCATGAACCCGCCGTACGACCGGCCGTAGGCCACCACGCCGTCGGGGTCGATTTCGGGGCGGTCGACCAGCCAGTCGACCGCCTCGGCGACGTCCCGGACCGAGTCCATCCGCTTTTCGACGTCGTCGAGCGCGGCGTACGCCCGGCCGTAGCCCGACGACCCCCGGACGTTGGGCTCGAACACCGCGTAGCCGGCGTCGAGGAAGTACTGGCGGATGGGCCGGAACCAGGGCCGGCGCTGGTAGTGGGGACCGCCGTGGATGTCGACGACTACGGGGACCTCGCCGGCCGACGCCTCACCCTCGGCCGCGCTGCCGTCGGCCTCTTCGGGGAGCGTGAAGTACGCGGGAATCTCCCGGCCGTCGAACGTCTCGTAGCGAACGAGGTCGGGCGAGTCGTAGGCGTCCAGCGACAGCCCGCCCGGCGAGGGCCGGGTCCAGCGCTCGGGGGCCAGCGGGTCGTCGGTCGCGAGCGACGACTCGCCCGTGCCGCCCGCGGCCGAGTCGTCCGCGCCCTCGCCCGCGGTCCCGACCACGAACACCGAGTGGTTCAGGTCGGGCGCGGAGACGGTGGCGGCGACGCGCTCGCCCCCGGGCCCCATCGAGAGACCGTGGACCACGCCGTCGGGCAGGTCGACCTCGGCGGTGGCCGCGCCCCCGTCGTCGGTCAGCCGGCCGACCCGGAGGTCGGCGTAGCCGTCGACGTTCCGGCTGAACGCGAGTCGGCCCGAGTCGGCGTCGAGCGCGAGGTGGTCGAGGCTCCAGTCGCCGCCGGAGACGACCGTCTCGGTCGCGCCGGTCTCGACGTCGACTCGGACGAGTTCGAGGGCGTCGCTGTCGGCGTCGCTCAGGCAGTAGACCGCGTCGCCCTCGGGCCCGAACGTCGGCTCGCGGTAGCGCACGTGACCCTCGTGGGGCGTGACGTGGCGGCGCTCGCCGGTCTCGACGTCGACGACGTAGAGGTCGTCGTCGGAGCTCGCGCGGGCCTTCACCACCAGCAGGCGGTCGCCCGAGGGGCTCCAGCCCGCGACGCCGAGAAAGCCCTCCATCTCGCTCTCGCGGACGAGGTCGGGCTCGGCGGTCGCGGTACCCGTGCTATCGCCGACGGCCATCGCGTACACGTCGAACGTGTCGGACTCGCGCCGGTTGGCGGTGAACGCGACGCGGTCGCCGCCGGGGCTCCAGCCGCCCCACATGTGGATGGCGTCGGGGCGGTCGGTGAGCCGCGTGACGGCGTTGTCCGCGGGGTCGAGCGCGAACAGTTGGTCGTGTTCGTCCGCGCCGGCGTCCTTGCCGAACGCGAGGCGGTCGCCGGCGGGCGACCACGAGACGAACGAGACGCGCTCGTCGTAGAAGGTGCGCTGTCGGGGCCACGCCTCGGAGTCGGTGACGGTCCACACCTGCTTCGTGCCGGTGGTGTCCGCGAGGACGGCGAGTCGGCCGTCGGGCGCGAGCGTCGGGTCCGTGGTCTGCCGTGCGGTCAAGTAGGGTCGCACGTCGTGAGCCATGCTGCCGGGGTCGGGACGAGCGCAAGAAAAGGTGTGGGTCGCGGAACCGTGCGTGGTCGAGGGAGTCGGCGTCACCGGGAGCGAGACCGCGAACGCCCTCGGCGCGCTCTCCAGCGATACAATCACTGCAACCTCCTCGAAAGCCCTCGGCGCGCTCTGCTACATTGGAACCACAAACACAGCCCAGAAAGCCCTCGGCGCGCTCTGCTACATTGGAACCACAAACACAGCCCAGAAAGCCCTCGGCGCGCTCTGCTACATTGGAACCACAAACACAGCCCAGAAAGCCCTCGGCGCGCTCGCCCGGCCGGGACTCGCTGCGCTCCTCGGCCGCCGGCCTGCGGTGCTTGCGTCGTCCAGGCCGGACCGACCCCGCCTCGCCCTTTCAGTCCACCAGGGTTGCTGGCTGTGTCACCTGCCGAACCCGACGTTTCCAGGCCGTGGCGCGACTACCGAGCCTCCCAGTCCGGCGCGTGCTGGCGTCTTGGCGAGCGAAGCGAGCCAAGGCTCGTGGGAGCTTGCTCTCACGGCGCGAGTTCATCTCGCGCCAAACGCGCGAGGTCGTCGGGAGCGATGCGCGGCGCTTCGCGCCGCGAACAGCGAGCGGTGAAACCGCGAGCAAGCGACCGACGGCTCGGAAGACGCGGTTTGTCTTCCGGTGGATGAGGACCGCAGCGAAGCGAGGACCGCAATCGGTTGGGGAGGCCTGTGGCTCGCTGTCGCCGGTCGGGTGGGATTGAAAGGGGCCGCCCGCTCGCGTGCAGTTCAGTCGTCCGTGCAGGCTCTATTCCGGCCTGGCGGTGCGGAGAGGCCGGAATATCCTAAACAGCGACCGCGAGCGGGCGGGCTCTCTACGAGGAACCCGGAGAAGGCGAGATGGTCAATAGGTGGCGAGTCACCCCGACGGCGTAATCAGGAGTTCCAGGACGGTGCCAGCCAAACTCAGACAGGCACCGGCGACCAGTACGAGAAGGACGCCTCCCGAGACCTCGAACTCGGCCGGGTCGGTCGACAGCGAGTCGTAGACAGCAGCCACGACCAGTCCGCTTGCACCGACTGCCAGCAGTAGTAGCGGAATGCTCCGCTCTCCTGCGACCAGCGAGGGTATCGCTTGGAGTCCCATCGAGACCCCAATGACGGCAAGTGCGGCGTTATACGTGTACAGGCGCTCCATGCAGTCGAAACCCCCCCGAAGCCCGAAATAAGTGAGGGTAGTCGCTGTTCCGACCTTTCCAGCGGAGGGTGACCAGCGTCGCAAGCGCACGGAGAAGACAGTCGCCGGGGTATCGAACGCGGTTCGCTCCCGTTTCAGTCCTCCCGAACGTCGTGCCGAAGCGTCCCCACGCCCTCGACCTCGACCTCCACGGTGTCGCCGCCCTCCAGCGGCGCGACGCCGGCGGGCGTGCCGGTCGAGAGCACGTCGCCGGGTTCGAGCGTGAGATAGGCGGTGACCTCTTCGAGGAGTTCCGGCACCGACCAGATGAACTCCGACCGCGAGGACGACTGGCGCGTCTCGCCGTTCACGCGCAACTCGACGCCAGCGTCGTCGGGCACCTCGTCGGGCGTCGCCAGCACCGGCCCCAGCGGCGCAGAGTTGTCGAACGCCTTGCCCCGGACCCAGTTCTGCTCGCGGTCCTGGTCGTCGCGGTTCGACACGTCGTTCATGCAGGTGAAGCCCGCGACGTACTCCATGGCCTCGTCGGCGTCGACGTTCCGGGCCTGCTCACCCATCACGACCGCCAACTCGGCCTCGTGGTCCACTCGCTCCTTGCCCGGCGGGAGCGTCACGGTGTCGCCGTGGCCCGAGAGGGTATTTGGCGGCTTGAGAAACAGGAGTGGTCGGTCGGGAATCTCGCTGTCGCGCTCGTCGGCGTGGTCCCGGTAGTTCAGCCCCACGCAGACGATTTTGGTCGGTTCGGCCGGCGGGAGGAGTTCGACCGCCGACTCGTCGTAGGTCTCGCCCGCCGCCTCGATGCCGTCGTCGGTCCACTCGCCGGTTCGTGTGGTGCCAGCCGGGTCGCGGAATCTGACTTCTCGCATGTGGCGAGGTGGGCGGCGCGGCGGTAAAGAGGTTCGCCGTCCGGCAACGCTTCGGGTGTTCTGTAACGTGAGAGAGTGGTCGTGGTGTGGCCGTGTGGTCGCGGTGTGGCCGTGTGGTTGCGGTGTCGCCCGTGTGGTTGCGGTGTCGTCCGTGTGGTCGCGGTGTCGCCCGTGTGGTTGCGGTGTCGCCCGTGTGGTCCCGGTGCAGTTACGCCTCGGTTCGAGCGATAGCTCGCGTTCTCGAAGCGGCTTCCGCTCTCGAAACAGGTGTTGGCGGAGGCACGAAGCTAGCTTCTGCCTCGACCTGTGAGAGACCGCACGGCACAGCACCGAAACGGCGAGCCTCACACCTCCCCAACCGCTTGCGGTCCTCGCTTCGCTGTGGTCCTCAGCCCTCGCGCGTCTTGGCGCGACACGAGGTCGCGCCACCGCGCGCCAAACCGATACGTCGAGGCAGCCAACGCCGGTCCGAGATGTCGAGATAGCGCGCTGGATTCCGGGTCGATACCGACGAGTCCTCACGCCGGGTTCGGCTCGGGGAGCGCCCGACGCTCGCGGGGCGGCACCAGGAAGTTCCCGCGCCGGAGCACCGCCATGTACTGGAGGATGCCGTTGTTGTTCTTCTGGCCTACCGCCGCCCCGTCCGCGAGGTCCTCGCCGGTCATCGCGTCGCGGGTGTCCACGAAGTCGCCGATGGTGCGCTGGAGCGACACGAAGTGGAGGCCCGCCCGGCCGTCGTCGGTCGAGTTGACGTCCCGACGGAGCATCAGCGGGGAGCCGTCCTCGTCGCGGGCGCGCGCGGACTTCTGGGAGTGGCCCACCACGCCCTTCGTCCGGGCGTGGTCGTCGGCGTGGGCGGGACAGCCCCGTTCTTCCATCCTGGCGGAGTCGCCGAGGTTGTTCCCGACGCCCTCCACGAGGTCCTCCTCGGCGTGGACCGGGCAGAACATCTTGCTCACGCGCTGGGACCGGCTGTCCTGCTCGTACCACTGGTCGAGGTTCAGGCGTATCTTCGAGAGCTGGTGGGTGGTCCCGCCGGCGAACGGCCCCTCGGGGATGGTCACGCGGTCCTCGCTGGCCTGACTCCGGTCGTAGCCCGACTTGAACCCCATGTAGAGGGGCGCGTCCTCGTCGACCGGCTCCGAGTCAGGGATGCCGTCGACGTCCTGGTTGTCGGCCGGCAGCCCCTCGCCCGTGAACCCGGTCCGGCGGTCGGCGCGCTCGAAGACCCCCGAGAGGTCGGCCGCCAGCTCGACGCCGTTGAGTTCGGACTGCTCGCCCAGCAGGGCCTCCTCGGCCGCCAGCACCACGGCGGCGTGGTCGCTGGCGAGGTGGACCACCGCGTCCTGTTCGTCGAGCGCGGGGTCCTCGAAGGGCGTGAGCGCCCGCGGGGGCCGGAGGTCGACCGACCCGGGCAGGTCGGCGTCGAACCGGTCGAAGTACGACGGCGAGTAGCCCACCGTGAACAGCAGTCCGTCGTGGCCCCGGCGGTAGGCGCGTTCGAGGCTCCGGAACGCCGACTCGACCGTCTCGCGCTCGGCGTCGGTCGGCGTCCCCTCGCCCGCGTAGTTCAGCAGGACCAGCACGCGGTGGCGCGGCGCGACGTCGTTGCCGTGGTCGTCGGTCGCGAGAAACTCGTTCCACGCGTGCTGGCGCGCGGGCAGCGACGAGAGGTCGTCGGGGCCCTGCGGGACGTCCGGGTCGCCGCCCCGGTCGAGACACGCCGACAGCGCCGACGCCCCGCCGATGGCGACCGCCGCCTTGGCGAACTGCCTGCGCGAGAGTCCGCGATGGTCGCGTCCGTCGGTGTCGTCCATCGGGAGTTAGTAAGGACGGCGGACGAAAGGGGATTCTGGTTCGCGCGTCGAAAGCCGCCGGGCAGACTCGGTGCCGGCCGACGCTATCCGTCCTCGACCAGCCCGTCGACCAGCTTCGCGAACCGGTCGACCATGCGCTCGGGCAGCGAGGGCGTGACCGTCCCGAGCAGGTCGGCGGTCGCCTCGGGCCGGACGAGTTCGAGCCACACCCGGTTGCCCGACCGCCGCTTTGCCACGAGGTCCCGGGCGACCAGCTCGTCGAGGTGCCACTCCACCGTGCTCCGGGCTACGCCGAGGTCGTCGGCGAGGTCGCCGGGCGTGGCTGACCCGCGGTCGAGCAGGTGGGCCAGCAGGTCGCGGGCGGTCTCCCGCCGGAACATCGCGAGGGCGGCCCGCTCCCAGTCGTCGTAGCCAGGCGGGTAGAGGTGAGTCCGGCCCCGGACCTCCTCGGCGACCACGCGGTCGTCGCGCCGGAGCCGCCGGAGGTGGTACTGGACCTGCCCGGGCGCGAGGTCGAGCGCGCGCACCACGGCGCTGAAGTGGACGCCCGGATGGTCGCGGACGTGGTCGGCGATGGCGCTGCGGGTCTCGCTCACGGCTCGTCCCCCCGCGAACCGTCGGCTGGCGAGTCGTGTTCGCGCTCACCGGAGTCGGTCCCCCCGTCGCTCCGGACCGACGGGTCGCGGTCCGTCCCCGAGGACTGTCGGACCGCGCGGGCGTCGTACACCGCCGCCACGACCAGCGCGGCCATCGCGGCGTCGAGCCCGTGTTCGAGCCAGTGGTGAACCCCCGCGTCCATCGACCCGGCCAGCGACAGCGCCGCCACGCCGGTCCGGGCGAGCAGGGTGGCCAGCGCCAGCGTCACCAGCAGGTACGACCGCGAGCGCCGGCGGACCAGCGCGGCCAGCGCCAGCCCCAGCACGGCAGCCGACCCGAGGCCGGCCAGCGCGAGCACGGCGGTAAAGGCGAGGTCCGGGCCCGCGGCGGGGGCGGCGTGCAGAGTGACTCGGCCCGAAGCCGGGAGTTGCATGGCTCGGCGTTGTGCCCGAGCGAATTTACGGGTTTGGATGGTGCGCTCACAGCAATCGCGGGTCCTCGGACTCGACGGCGTGACCACAACGCGGGCACCGGTAGCTAGCCCTGCCGTCCGTGGCGAACCGCCGCGTCGGGCCGACGTATCCGCAGTTCGGACACCGCCGAATCGGCAGGCGTATCACGCCCCGAACGACGGCCGGGGCGGCCAAAAGCCGGTCGGCGACGAGTCCTCGGAGCCGACCGGCGGCCCGGACGAGTCGAACCGGCAGGCCCGGCCCCAGCATCAACCTTTAGGAGCGTTCGGGGTAAACGAGTAAAATATGGCAGACGTTGCAATCGTCGGCGGCGGTCCCGCCGGACTCAGCGCCGCACTGTTCACCGCGAAGAACGACCTCGACACCGTGGTCTTCGACACCGACGAGACGTGGATGCACAAGGCCCACCTGTACAACTATCTGGGCATCGACTCGGTCGACGGCACCGAGTTCATGGAGCAGTCCCGCGAGCAGGTCGCCGACTTCGGGGCCGACGTCCGCGTGGGCGAGGAGGTCACCGCCGTCGAAGACGCCGGAGACGCCTTCGTCGTCACCACGGACGACAGCGAGTACGACGTGCGCTACGTCGTCTTCGCCACCGGGACCGACACCGAGCTGCTGGACGGCCTCGGGGTCGAGTTCACCGACGACGACCTCGTGGACGTCGACCTCTCGATGGAGACCAGCGTCGACGGTGCGTACGCCACGGGCGCGATGGTCCGCGACCAGGAGTGGCAGGCGGTCATCTCGGCCGGCGACGGCGGCGCGGCCGCGCTCGACATCCTCAGCAACGAGAAGGGCGAGCAGTACCACGACTTCGACGTCCCCGACGACGCGTAGCGACCGAACGAAGCCGCGTTCTCGCCGCTCGGACCGACCGACTCAGACCGTCCGACGAACCACGTTCACGACTTTCTCGCTGACTCCGGGCGTCGCTCGCGCCATCGCGCCGATCAGCACGTAGACCCCGAGGTCGCGGTCGAGCCACGACGCCGAGATGCCGTCGTCGCTGGCGTTGCCGGCGAGTCGCTCCTCGGCGTACGCGAAGTCGCCGCCGATCTCCGAGAGGAGCGTGCCGCTGAGAGGGTCGGACTCGACGCCGGACGCGACCGCCTCGAAGGCTCGCTCGCGGATAGTCCGCACGTCGTCGGCGGTCTCGACCGTGACGTGGTCGCCGTCGGCGACGCGGTCGCACAGGAGTTCGAACGCCCGGATTCGGACCAGCGTCTCGTGGACCGACCGGACCGCGCTGGCCAGCCGACCCGTCGCACGCTCGTCGTCGAGGCCGTCGGCGTACTCGAACGCCCGGGTCAGGTCGGTCAGCGCGCTCGCGACCGGCGTGCCCTCGACGTCGCGGTCAACGAACGACGAGGCGTCGTCCGGGTCGCCGTCGGGCAGCGATTCCCGGCGGTCGTCGAGGGTCGCGACGAGTTGCTCGACCGCGCTCTCGAACCCGCCGCGAATCCGCCGCGAGTCGTCGAGCGACCCGGCGAACCGCCCGTAGAGGTACTCGGCGTCGTCGAGCGCGACCCGCGCGTCCGCGATTCGGCCGGCGAGGTCGCCGACGGTGAAGGGGTTCTCCGGCCTGTGAGCGCTTCGCTCGCCCGCGCCCCGGAGCCGTCGGACCGCGAGCGCGACGAGGCTCTCGACCTCGGCGTGGACCAGCACCGCTCGGACCGAGTCGTCGCCGACGTAGCGCCAGCGCCGCCGGAATTCGTCGACCCCGTCCCGGACGTCGGGGACCCCGGCCAGCACGTCGTCGGCGGTCAGCCCCTCGTCGATGGCCGCCCACGCGCCGGCGACGCCCCGAGCGCTCTCGCGGGCGTCCCGGAGCCGGTCCATCGTCTCGAAAGCCGAGTCCGCGTCCGGCGCGCCCTCTAACTCCTCGGTCGCGTCCTCGTACCGCCGGGAGAGTTCGGCCCGGATCGCGCCGTTGGGGACCGCTTCGCGGTCGAGCGGCGCGGGCACCGCCGACAGCGACTCGCGGGAGTCGGCGGCCGACTCGTCCAGATACGACTGCTCGATGTCGACCGGCAGCGTCTCGGCGACCGACGGCGGGTCGGTCGAGAGCGCGTCGGCGTACGCCTCCGGGTCGATGGTCGGTCCGTCCTCGCCGTCGTCGCCGCCGAAGGCGTTACAGCCCGCGAGCGCCGCGCTCCCCGCGAGCGCGACGAACCCCCGGCGGGTCACAGCCACCGACCGACTCTCGGAGCCGGCGCGCCGGTCGGTCATCGCTCGCCCTCCGAGGTCGGCGCGTCCTCGGTCGCGGTAGCGTTCGTCGCGGGACCGAGGTGGGGCGCTTCGGTCGTCGTGCCGGCCTCGCGGTCCCGGCGGGGCGGACGACAGCCGGAACTGCTCCAGCCCGACCCGTAGCTCGACACCGCGTCGGGGTCGAGCACGTCGGGAACGCGGATGAGCCACGAGACCGCGACGGTCGCGTCGGCCTCGCAGGGGACGTCGGCGTCGCGGTAGTCGCCGCCGTACTGGGTGTCTATCTCGCCCGTCGACCACGTGACGTGACAGAGTTCGGGCGACCGACACGCCTCGACCGGTCGGGACTCGACGTAGAGGGTCCGGGCGTCGAAGTCGGTCTCCGAGACGAACGCGCGGGCAGCGTCGGCCCCCTCGACGTCGGCGAATCGGAGCCGTGCGGCCGTCTCCTCGGACGCCACGAGCGCGCGAGGACGCGCGTCCCGGGGTCTGCCGGTGGTGCCGTCGCGGGTCGTCTCGCCCTCCCGCTCGTCGGGGAGCCACGCCGGCGGCTCCTCGGTCGGACTCCGCAGGGCGTAGCTCTCCGGGTCGCGCGCGACCTGCTCGGCGTCCCCGGGCGTCCCGGGCGAGGAGTCGCTCCGGGACGCCCGGTTGCACCCGGCCAGTCCCGTCAGAAGTGCGGCGGTTCCGTGGAGGAGGCGTCTCCGCGTGCGAGAGACCATACTCGTCGGGCCGGACGAGAGCTCAATAACTCCTTCGGGTCAGTTGACCGACCGCTCGCCGGAACGTTCGGCATGCGTGACACTGACTCGCAGGGATACTCTCGGCCGCGACGACAGTTACCCCACGGCCGCGATTCCGCGACGAGGCGTCACGACTGGCCCCGACACGGGGCGTTTCCCGACCGACACGTCCCGTGAATCGGTCTGAAAGGTATGAACGATTCGTGAACGGTCCGTGGAGTCGGAACGTCCGGACTCAAACCCGCGTTGTCGCGTCCCGCACCGTTCGAACCGGCGGAACGGCGCTCAACCGAGTCACCGCTTGATGGGGGAGTACCCCGACCATCGAGCGGGGAGACAGATGGCAACGAAAAATGCAGCGTTCACCGAGACCGTCGAACCGTGCGAGGAATGCGGGGAGCAGACGCCACACGACGTGCGCATCGAGATTCAGACCGAGAGCACCAAGTCCGAGAACACCGAGTTCTCCCGGGAGCCGTACCGCGTCACCGAGTGTTCGAAGTGCGGGCGGACCCGCGACAAGCGCATGAACAACGCGTAACGCCGACGCCGTAGACGGGGTTCCGTTTCGGACCGAGACGTCGCGGGCCAGTTCTGTATAGCGCAATAGAATTTATAGGGTGGTACTCCGCGTCCGCCGCGCGACCGACCCGACGACCCAGCCCATCCGAATCGAGGTGGAGGCTGGGCGACCATCGACGCCTGAGTGCCCGCCGAGCCGTCGGAGACGACTACGGCCCCGCCGCGGAGCCGACGAGGGTCGCGCGCACGCGCGAAAGCAAACACGGGCACGAGCAGAAACCGAACAAAATCAGCTACGGCGGCGGAGAGACGAACGACGCGAGACGACAGCGCCGACCGCCGGCAGTCGCCCGTCGCGGTGGGACCGAACCCGCGCTTCGTCCGGAACGGCCGGCAGGTGCGGGCCAGAGGTCCGAGCGCGCGTACTCGCCGTTCCCCGCGAGTCGCACGCGACGGATGACCGCGAGCGACTGCGCTGGGCGTCCGTTCTCGTGGGCGGCGACGCGACGCCGGCCAACGGGCACGGCCTCCGGCGGACCCCGACCCGCGGGCGAACCGACGCGGCCGCGGGCAGTCGAAACCCGAGCCGACCCGAGCCGAGCGGGACCGGCTGTCGGTACAAGCACTGCAGGCCCCGCGGGGCCCCAAGGTCCCGCGAGGGGAGACCCGAACGCAACGAGACGGCACGGGAGTCCCGCCGGACACGCGTCGACCGCCCGAGGTTCGGGCCCCGACCAGCTCCGGCACGCCGCCGACCACGACGGGCCAGACCGTTCACGCACAGGGCGGGGCCGCCACTCTGGGGCGTCCGCCGGCACCGGGTCGGCAGATGGCCGCCGGAATGCCGTGAGGCGACGAACGTGAACGCCGCCGGTCGTCGAACCCCTCCGAGACGGCTAGACGGGGCTGAGGGCCGCTCGGCGCGCAACTTGTAAATTGCATCTCGCTATATCAAATCGGGCGGCGAGCGGCCGTCCGGGCCCTGCGCCCGGAGCGGGGTGCGCTTGTCGGCGCTCCCCGAGCGCCGGCCCAGCGCGCTCGCGGACGGAGAGTCCCGACGTGGAGTTGGTCGCGTCCGAACATGTGCCGGACAACGTCCACGGGGGTTCGCTCCGAACGGGGTCACATGGCGACGGTAGAACCGCTCTCGTCGGTCGTGATGGTACTCCTTCTGCTCGGCGTCGGACTGTGGTTGCGAACGGTCGAAGACTGGCGGTCGTACGTGCCGGCGGCCGGCGGGACGGCCTCCGGCGACTCGGCGTACGGCACCGCCGAGAAGCCGTCCGGTCTCGTGCGCTGGCTGACGACGGTCGACCACAAGGACGTCGGCCTCATGTACGGCACCTTCGCGCTGCTGTCGTTCGCGTGGGGCGGCATCGCGGTCGTGTTGATGCGGACCGAACTCGTGACCCCGCCGGTCGACCTGCTCGGGGCGAACTTCTACAACGCCCTCCTGACGACCCACGGCATCACGATGCTGTTTTTGTTCGGCACGCCCGTCCTCGCGGCCGTCTCGAACTACCTGATTCCGCTGTTGATCGGGGCCGACGACATGGCGTTCCCCCGCATCAACGCCATCGCGTTCTGGTTGCTCCCGCCGGGGGCGCTGCTCATCTGGGGCGGCATCCTGCTCGAACCCCTCGGCGTCGGCGTCGAGGGCGCTCAGACCGCGTGGACGCTGTACCCGCCCCTCTCGGTCGAGCAGGCCAATCCGGGCGTCGACCTGATGTTGCTCGGCCTGCACCTGACGGGCGTCTCAGCCACGATGGGCGCGATCAACTTCGTCACGACCATCTTCACCGAGCGCGGCGAGGACGTGACGTGGGCGAACCTCGACATCTTCTCGTGGACCGTCCTCGTCCAGTCCGGCCAGATACTGTTCGCGTTCCCGCTGCTGGGGAGCGCGCTCGTCATGCTGTTGCTCGACCGCAACTTCGGGACGACGTTCTTCGCGGTCGAGGGCGGCGGGACGATGCTCTGGCAGCACCTGTTCTGGTTCTTCGGGCATCCGGAGGTGTACATCCTGGTTCTTCCACCGATGGGGCTGGTGAGCTTGATTTTGCCCCGGTTCGCGGGCCGGAAGCTGTTCGGGTTCAAGTTCGTCGTCTACTCCACCCTCGCGCTGGGGGTGCTCTCCTTTGGCGTCTGGGCCCACCACATGTTCGCGACCGGGATGGACCCCCGCATCCGGGCGTCGTTCATGGCGGTCTCCATCGCCATCGCGCTCCCGAGCGCGGTCAAGACGTTCAACTGGATCACCACCATGTGGAACGGCCGGCTCCGGCTGACCGCGCCGATGCTGTTCTGCGTCGGGTTCGTCGCGAACTTCATCGTCGGGGGCGTGACGGGCGTGTTCGAGGCCGCGATTCCCATCGACCTCGTGCTCCACGACACCTACCACGTCATCGCGCACTTCCACTACGTCATCATGGGGGCCATCGCGTTCGCGGTGTTCGCGGCGGTGTACTACTGGTTCCCGCTGTACACCGGCCGGTGGTACCAGCAGACGCTGGCGAAGTGGCACTTCTGGCTGTCGATGGCCGGCACCCAGCTCACCTTCTTCCCGATGATACTGCTGGGCTACGGCGGGATGCCCCGGCGGTACGCGGGCTACGACCTCGGGGTCGGGCCGGTCGCCCAGTTCGCGGACCTCCACCAGCTCGCGACGCTGGGCGTCTACCTGCTCGCGGTCGGCCAGCTCGTCTTCCTCTGGAACGTCGTCACCTCGTGGCTCGAAGGACCTCGCGTCGAGAGCGGCGACCCGTGGGACCTCGAAAAAGACGACTTGCGCACCCACGAGTGGGCGTGGTTCGAGCGCGAACGCGAACGGGACCTCGCGGTCGCGGACGGCGGTCCCGAACCCGAGGGCGACGACTGAAGCGGGCCGCGCCGAATCGCGTCGACCCGCCAGCCCGGCTGCGCTACACCAGCGTCTCGGGCCGGTCGCCGAGGTAGTCGAACACCGCGCCGAGCGAGAAGCCGTACGCGAAGTGCGCGCCGAGCGTCAGGCCGAGGTACACCACCATCGCGAGTCCGGCGTACCCCTCGTAGAAGGCGGGCGCGAACCCCGTCCAGAGCACGAACCCGAACGCGAGCCCCCTGACCGCGTACCGCTCGCCCGGCAGGTAGCGCCCGATGGACGCGAACAGCAGCGGCCACATCACCATCCCGGTCAACAGGAACAACACGAAGCCCACCGCGGTCGGAGTCAGCGGCAACAGCGCGTTGAACCCGGTGAGCTCGGCCAGCGTGCCGAAACTCGACAGTTCGAACGCCCCCAGCGACCGGGCGATGAGCAGTCCCACCGTCAGCGCGCCGGTACCGACCAGCCCGCCGACCGCGCCGACGACGCCGTCGGTCACGATACCCGCGAGGTGGTCGAAGTCGGCCTCGCCGACCTCGGCCACGTCCTCGGAGATGTCCGCGGTCGACTCCCCCCGTTCCCCATCCATGAACATCGGTACCGTGGAACAATCCAAAAGTCTTCTTGCCAGCCCGCGGACGCCCGTTCGGAATCGGCGAGCGGCCGCCGACGCGCAGTCGACGAGCCCGTCGACCGACGGCACGGACGACGGGAGGCTGTTCCGCGCGTCCGACGGAGTGTCGTCCCGCGACCGTGCGAAACGACACCAACCCTCAGTCAGTTTTATTAGAAGACCGGTAAAAGCTGCTGGTACGTCAGTCGCCCGGACCGGCCGGGCCCACGAGGTGACGACCCCATGACCAGCCTACCCGACCCGACGGACGCCCGCGCCGCTATCGGCAGTAGCGGGCGGTCCGGCACGTCGGCGTGCGTCGCCGCCCGCGCGTCCGGGCGGGGGCCAGACGCCGACCGGGTGGGCGTGATGGGCGATTCGTATCGCCTCGCCGAGACCACTCCGACCGCGTAGGCGGCGGCCGGCGGACCGACGTTCCGCCGCGCCCGCCGGGTCGGCCCGCTTCCTTCCGAACCCACGACTCGGAAGCGGGCCGCGTGCGTCGGAGCGTGGTCTCGGACCCACGTCCTTCTCCGGCGCACTCGCCCGGTAGCTGTCCGCCTCCCCGCGACTCGGACCCGACCGAACAGAGCCATCTGTGCTCCCGACAGCGCCGCGAGTGCGGCCGCGGGGTCACACCCGACGGGAGCGCCACACCCATGAACGCACTCCAGATCGACGCGACGGCAGACCTCGAAGTCCAGGTCCCGCGCGGCGGCGACGGCACGCTCGAGGACGGCGTCACCACCGTCGTCGACCGGAGCGGCGCGGTCGCCAGCGCCGAGGTCGTGGACGTCAACGGCGTCACGCCGACGCTCAACGACCTCCGCGTGGACGCCTCGGTCCGCGTCCGCGTCCGACTCGACGAGTCAGTCGACGACGAGCGGGCGGCGGTCCGGGACGCGGTCGCCGACGGCTTCGGCGTCCGCGACGTGACGGCGGTCGAGACCGACCGCTCGGCCTGAACGGCCGACGACCGACCGCGGGACGCCGACCGCCCACCGCACGCCGCCGACCGACCCGACGACGCTCGGGCCGACGCGCGCGGGCTTCGACGAATCGCCCGACGACCGACCACACCTATCCGAACCCATGCGATACACGCACCACTCGACGTCACTCCCGAATCGAACGACGATGCGACGAGCGGCGGCGCGCACCGCCGACGCCGCGTCGGATTCGGCCGCCAGCGCGGCGGTCGCCTGCGCGGCGCTGGGGACCTTCGCGGCCGGCGGGGTCGGCCTCGCGGTCGCGCTCGCCGGCCTGGTCGCCGCGATGCCCGCTCACCCGCCCGCCCTGCTCGCGACCGCCGCGGCGACGACGGTCGCCCTCCACGCGCTTCCCGTGATCGCGGTTCGGGCGGCCGCCCGCGTCGCTCGCGCGACCGAGTAGCGCCCGCTGGCCCGCGTCGGCCGACCGCCGCGGAAAGCGGTCGCCTACGGCTCTAGGCTCTCCTTGTCGACCGTAAGCCACGCCATAACAATGGGAACGCGGCCACGACAACCTGACGACATGGACCTGTTGAAAGACATTACGCGGGAACTGCGAGGCGGGGACGAGTCGGCCCGCAGCGACGGCCAGACCCCGACAGCGTCGACGCGGCCGACCGACACCGCCGAGCGCGACCGCGCGAGCGAACGCACGACCGCCGACTCGACGGACGGCGACCGACCGACCGGCGACGAATGCACCGCCTCCTCCCGTCCGGACACGCACGTCTGCTCGTTCTGCGAGACCGAGTTCGACGCCGACCGGGAGGTCTGTCCCGACTGCGACGCCGAGATAGTGTTCCGGGGCGCGCGGTAGGCCCGGAAAGCCGGCGTTACGCGGGTCGACAGGCCGGACGTATCGCGGAACGTAGCTCGGTCTTTACACGCGTGGGTATCCTGGCTGGGAGCGATGAGCCGCCGCCACACCCGCCGCCGACTCCTGCGGGCCATCGCCTCGACCGGACTGGGCGGGGTCGCTGGCTGTGCCGGACCGGCCGCCCTAGGCGACGGGGACGCCCCGCAATCGACCGACCGGGGGTCGGCGAGCCTCGCCCCCGTGGACGTGCGCGGGGCACTGTACGTTCCCGCGCGGGCGTGGAACACGTTCCAGATGTGGCACGACTACGACGAGGCCGTCGTCGAGCGCGACCTGGGCTACGCGACCGAGGTGAACCTCAACGCCGTCCGGACGTGGGTGAGCTACGAGCAGTACCGGCGGGACCCCGCGGCGCTCGAACGCGCGGTCGACCACTTCCTCGCGACCGCCGACGAGCGGGGAATCGAGGTGCTGTTCGGCCTGTTCGAGAGCGTCGGCAAGGAGCCGACCGAGGAGCACCTCCACGACACCGACCCGGTGACCGCGCCGCCGGTCCAGTCGCCGGCCAGCGACGTGCTCGTCGACGAGTTCCGGTGGGACGGTCCCCGCGAGTACGTCCGGTGGTTCATGGAGCGGTACGGCGACGACGACCGCCTGCTCGCCGTCGAGGTGATGAACGAGCCCGGCTGGCTCGACGCGATGAAGAACTTCGCGGCCGGAATGTTCGAGACGATGGTCGACCACCGCGGGTCCGTGCCGCTGACGGTGGGCTCGACCAGCATGGCCAACAACGCCGAGTACCTCGACTGGGGCGCGGACGTGCTCCAGTTGCACTACAACTTCCCCGACTCGGAGGCGGCGTTCCACGACCTGCTCCCCCAGGCGCTCGAACTCGGCCGGGACCTCGACGTGCCGGTGTACCTGAGCGAGTGGCAGCGGGTCGCCGACTTCGGGTGGGACGAGTCCGAGGTCGTCGACGAGCCCGGCCCCGATTACGCGTCGCTCGCGCCCGCCATCCGCGAGTACGGCGTCGGCAACTTCTTCTGGTCGCTGATGGTCAAGCCCGCCTACGTCCGGTACATGCGCGAGCGGGGCATCATCAACGGCCTCTTCCACGAGGACGGGGCGGTGTGGAGCCGCGAGGACGCCCGCGCCATCAAGGCGATGTCGGGCGAGCCCGACCTCGACCTCGAACAGCGCCAGGAGTGGCCCGACTGGGCGGCCGAGGTCAAGCGCGATGCGTTCGACGACGAGTGAGCCGAGTGCGACCCGCGCCGGACAGTCAGTACAGTTCGCCCCCGAGCGGGACGTCCGCGTCGGGACCGACCAGAACGGGATTGCCCGCCTCGTCGGGGACGCCGACCGTCAGCGCCTCGCTCTTCTCGCCCGCGATGCGGACCGACCCGAGGTTCGTGGCACAGAGCACCTGCCTGCCCACGAGGTCGTCGGGGTCGTAGTTGTAGCCGGTCTGGGCGACCGACTGGACCGTCTCCTCGCCGAGGTCGACCTGTAGGATGGCCATCTCGGGCTTTTCCGTCTCGGGGAACGACTCGGCGTCGACCACCTCGCCGACGCGGAACGTCGTCTCGAAGGGACTGTCGGCCATGACGGCCGTGGGTTGGGTCCGCGGGGACTTAAGCCTCGATGCGGACGCGATTTTTGTCCATCGACCGCGCCAGTCGGCGGCCGCGCATCCGTCCGCTGGCGAGCGCGCGTCGCACAATCTTCAAGTCCGAACCGCCCGAATCGGCGGTCATGGACGAGACTGGTGGCGACGGAGACGGTGACGCCCCCGATACTGCGACCGACGAGGCGGCCCCGGTCGGAGCGGACGAACTCGACGGCGACGGCGTGACGGGCATCTTCGCCCGGGAGTCGTCGTACCTCGACCGGTACGTCCAGTTCGGCCTCGCCAGCGGGCGGGTCCTCAGCGTCTCCTTTCCCGAGACGCCCGACGAGGAGGCCCGCCCGGACCACGACCTGCTCGACCGGGCGTTCGACTACCTCGACGGGGTCACCAGCGAGGAGTTCGACGACGTGGCGGTCGCGCTCACGGTCCCCACCGACCAGCGCCGGGTGCTGGACGGGGTCCGGGAGATTCCGTACGGCGACGAGATAGACGTCGAGACGCTCGCCCGGATGACCAGCGGCCTCGACCACGCCGACGACGAGGACCTGAACGCGGTCCGGGCCGCGCTCGCCGAGAACCCCGCGCCGCTGGTGATTCCGGACCACCGGGTCAGGGACGGGCCGAGCGCCGCGCCGCCGGGCGTCGAGCAGAAGCTCCGGTCGCTGGAAGGGCTGTAATCGCGCTACGGCTCGGCTGACCCGCGGTCGGTCGCGTCGTCGGTGCCGGCCCGGTCGCCTCCCGCGTCGCGCTCGGCGTCCGAACTCGTCCGCACGTCGCGCTCGGATTCGGCGTCGACGCGCTCGACGGGCGCGCCGAGCGCGTTGCGCTTCACGCTCCGCAGCCCCGCTTGGGCCGCTCGGCGCGACGAGTACCCCTGTCCGGAGTCGGCGAGCACGTTGCCGTTGTCGTGGACGAGCCGCCAGCGCCACTTCCCGGCCTCGTCCCGATACACCTCGAAGCCGGCCTGCGCGGGCGGGTCGAGCGCCTCGACGGTCGAGCCGTCGGGCTGGCGCATCTGGACGGTCCCCGGCGCGCGACTCGCGAGCGACCTCGCGGTCCGCTCGACCCTGCGCGCCACCGAAGGGGCGACGCGCTCGACGAGCGCCATCGCGTCGCGGGCGTCGGACGCGAGCCCCGACGAGACCTCCCGGGCCACCACAGGCTCGCCGTCGCGGTAGAGCGCGACCCGGAACCCCCGCCAGTCGACGGTCGCCTCGTCGGCGGGTTCGGGCAGGTCGACGGCGGTACCCGCCTCGGTCCACCCGTCGTCGCGCCGGTAGTCGAGTCGGACGGTCGCGGCCCCCAGTTCGTTGCCCTCGCGCCGGTAGGAGACCCGCGCTCGGAGCCGCGGGTGGGCGACGAGCGTGTACTCGTGGTCGAACACGGGGGCACTATCGGCCCGACGGGCATGAGTCTGTTCGCCGGCCGGGGTCGAGCCGTAGCGGTTCCGCCGGCTCCGGTGCCCCCACCCCGGCCGAAGACAAAAAGCTAACAATGGGGTCCTCCCTCTTCCCGAGCGTGTTCACGCCCAGCGTCCACGTGCTGTTCGAACTGCCGTCGTTCGGGGGGTTCGAGTGGATGGCGCGGCTCGTCGAGACCGCGACGGGATGGGTCGGGCTGGGCATCATCTTCGTCTACTCGTTTCTCATCGCGTTCGCGCTCCCCGGCGTGAGCGAGGTGGTGCTGGCCGCCCCGCTCGACCTGGGCCTCTCGGAGCCGGTCAAGTACGCGGTCATCATCGTCGTCAGCGGCCTCGGCAAGGCCGCCGGCAGCGTCCTGGCGTTCCACATCGGCCAGGAGGCCAAGGAGTCGGGACCCATCATCCGGTGGCTCCGGCGCTCGCGGTTCGACGTCATCGAGTGGTCCGAGCGCAAGACGGTGCAGGTCGCCCAGAAGTGGGGCTACCTCGGCATGGCGCTGGCGCTGTCGGTCCCCTTCTTCCCCGACACCATCTCCATCTACGCGTTCGCCATCCTCGAAGAGGACTACACCAAGTTCGCGCTGGCGACGTTCGCGGGGAGCGTGGGTCGACTCCTCGTCACGATGGGGCTCGTCGGCGGCGCGCTGCTCGCGTTCTGACGACGCCGGTTGCCGGACGGGGCACCGCACGCGGATACGCGCGACAACGACTCGGTGCGCTCGGCGAATCCAGCAGCGTCCCGGCGTCGGAGAGCGCGCCGAGGGCTTTCGAGAACCCGCCGTCACTCGGACTCGCCTCTCCGAACACCGTCGGCGGACCGAAAGCGGGGGTTTTTCAGTCCGGGTCGCGTCCGTCGAGGTATGCAGGGTAATCTGCCGCCGGAAGCACAGGAGAAACTCGAAGAGCTACAGGACCTCCAGGACACGGCCCAGCAAGTCGCGGTCCAGAAGAATCAGGCCGAGACCCAGCTCAACGAGGCCCGGACCGCGCTCGACGAGCTCGACGACATCGACGAGGACACCACGATGTACCGCGAGGTCGGCGAGCTGTTCGTCAAGACCGACTACGAGCAGGCCGAGTCCGACCTCGACGAGAAGGTCGACAGCCTCGAAATCCGCGTCGAGACCCTCGAAAAGCAGGAGGAGCGCGTCCAAGAGCAGTTCGAGAGCCTCCAGTCCGAGCTCCAGAACATGCTCGGCGGCGGTGGCGGCCCCGGCGGCCCGCAGGGACCGGGCATGGGCGGCCCCGGCGCATAGATGCCGACCGACGACGAGCGGGCCGCAGGCGACGACCAGTCCCCGACCGACGACGAGGTCGTCCGGACGGCCGCCGAGGCCGCCGAGGGACTCATCTTCTCGCGGCTGTCGAACTCGGCGGTTCGCGACGTCGACGTGACCGTCAACTTCGAGGACGGCATCCTCGACGTGGACGTCTACCTCAACGCGCCCGAGGCCGGCGACGAGGAGCAGGTCGCCGAGGACGCCGCGCTCGCGGCCCGGTCGGCGGTCGACGACCTGTTCGCCGACGTCGAGGACTGAGCCCCGGCCGGCGGTTTTTCGAGCGCCGCGCTCCCGACTACTCACGTTTTCGTCCCCGTCCGACGCTCTCCGGAAGCGACAGACCAAAGACGGCGGCTCGTGACTGTTAGTACCATGCCAGCGTCGCGAACCACCGCTCCACGACCGGAGGCACGATGACCGAGACCAACGAGGCGCTCGTCGACCAGTTGGAGGCCCTCGGCGTCGAGTACGTGTTCGGCTACCCCGGCGGTCGCGCCATCGAACTGCTCGACGAGCTCCCCGAGTCCGACGTGGACGTGGTCCGGCCCCGCGACGAGCGCGAGGGCAGCGTGATGGCCGAGGTGTACGGCCGGCTCACCCAGACGCCGGGCGTGCTCACCGGACAGGGGCCGTGGATCGGCAGTCTCGGCGCTATCGGCCAGATGGAGGCCCGGCTCTCCTCGTCGCCGATGGTGGTCCTGACCGAGGCCAGCGAGCGCGGCGACTACTCCACGCTCGCGCCCTACCAGCAGGCCCGGGGCGACTACGGCGGCCTCGACCTCCCCTCGATTCTCGACGGCGTGACCAAGGAACACTGGTTCCCCCGCTCGCCGACCGAGACCCTCCGGAGCGTCCAGTTGGCGTTCAAGCACGCCACCGCCGGCCGGCCCGGCCCCACGGCGGTCGTCCTCGACGGCGACGCCATCACCGAGGAGGTGCCCGACGAGTCGATTCCGCCGGTCTGGGACGCCGACGAGCAGGTCCGCAACTGGGACGCCGCGCCGACCGACGACGACGTGGCCGACGCCGCAGGCGCGCTCGCCGACGCCGAGCGTCCGGTGATAATCGCGGGCAACGGCGTCCACGCGGCGCAGGCCTACGACGAGTTGGAGGCGGTCGCCGAAGCCTACGACGCGGTCGTGACCACCTCGTATCTGGGCAAGTCCACCATTCCCGAGACCCACGACCTCGCGGCGGGCGTCATCGGCTCGTTCGGCCACGAGGGCGCGAATCAGGCCGTGAGCGAGGCCGACTGCCTGCTGGTGGTCGGCTGCCGGATGAACCCGATGGACACCAACTGGCAGGCCCCCGAGTTCGTCCGACCCGACGAGCAGACCATCGTCCACGCCGACGTGACCACGAAGAACGCGGGCTGGGTGTACCCCGCCGACGTGGGACTCATCGGCGACGCGACCCAGAGCCTGCGGGCGCTCGCCGAGGCCGGCGGCGGGGACAACGACTGGGCGCGCGACCGGGCCGCCGAGGCCCGCGAGTCGTTCCACGCGCCGGCCTGTGACTCCGACGCCTCGCCCATCAAGCCCCAGCGGGCGGTCACGGAGATAGAGCGCGTCGTCGACGAGGACACCATCGTCACGGCCGACTCGGGCAACAACCGCTTCTGGCTGCTCAACTACCTCCAGACGCCCGGCACCCGGACCTACTTCGGGTCGGGCGGCGTCGGCGGGATGGGCTGGGCCACGCCCGCCGCCGTCTCGGCCGCGATTACGACGGACCGCGACGTCATCGGCGTCGCGGGCGACGGCGGGTTCACGATGACGATGACCAGCGTCGAGACGGCCGTCGAGCAGGGCGTCGCGCCCACCTTCGTCGTGCTCAACGACACCAGCCTCGGGATGGTCCGCCAGATGCAGGACGGCGAGGACGACATCGCGGGCGTCGAGTTCCACGACACCGACTTCGTGACCGTCGCGGAGGGGTTCGGCGCGAACGGGGTGCGCGCGACCACGCCCGACGAACTCGCCGACGCGCTCCGGGAGGGGAAGGCCTCGGACGTGCCCACCGTCATCGACGCGCGCATCGACCGCGAGGAGGAGATGGCCGACCAGCTACAGTCGTCGTTCTACGCGGACGTGGGCGGCCTCCACGAATAGGTTCCCCCTCGCGGTCCCGCCCGCCGCCACACCCGTCGCGCGATGCCCAGACCCGTCGCCCAGTCGCCGTGACCAGTCACTGCCGAACGTGGCTGTCGCGCAAGTAATACGGTTCTCGCGGGCGATTTCGGTTTCATGCGAGCGTACAAGTCGAAGGTCGTCTCCCCGATTCGGTTGCCCGACCGCGAGGAACGAGTCGCCGCCCTCGAACGGGCGGGGTACAACGTCTTCGAACTCGACTCGGCGGACGTGTACGTCGACCTGCTGACCGACAGCGGGACGGGGACGATGAGCGAGTCCCAGTGGGCCGCGATGATGCGCGGCGACGAGGCCTACGCCGGCAGCGAGAGCTTCGACCGCCTGCAGGACGCGGTCTCCGAGGTGATGGGCTTCGAGCGCATCGTGCCCGCCCATCAGGGCCGGGGCGCGGAGAACGTCCTCTACGGCGCGCTGGTCTCGGAGGGCGACTACGTGCCGAACAACACCCACTTCGACACGACCCGGGCGCACGTCGCCAACAACGGGGCCGAGCCGGTCGACTGCCCGCTCGACGGCGCGCTCGGGGACGAATCCGGGGGCGACGCCGACGAACGCCGATTCCCGGGCGACCTCGACGTGGCGAAGGTGCGCGCCCTCGCCGACGAGGTGGGCAGCGAGCGCATTCCGGCCGTGGTCGTGACCCTCACGAACAACTCGCTGGCGGGCCAGCCTGTCGGCGTCGAGAACGTCCGCGAGGCCGCCGCAGTCGCGGACGACCTCGACGCCACGTTCGTCGTCGACGCCTGCCGGTTCGCCGAGAACGCCTACCTCGTCCGGGAGCGCGACCCCGAGTACGCCGACTGCTCGGTGGCCGAAATCGCGCGCGAACAGCTCTCGCACGCCGACGCGGTCGTGATGAGCGGCAAGAAAGACGGGCTGGTCAACGTCGGCGGGTTCGTCGGCATCCGCGACGACCCCGCGCTCGACGACCTCTACGAGCGCGCCCGCGAGCGTGGCATCCTGTTCGAGGGGTTCACGACCTACGGCGGGATGGCGGGCCGGGACGTCGAGGCGATGGCGGTCGGGCTCCGCGAGGCGGTCGAGGAGCGCTACGTCGCCGACCGCGTGGGGCAGGTCCAGCGCCTCGGCGACCTGCTGGCCGACCGCGACGTTCCGGTGGTCCGCCCGACCGGCGGCCACGCGGTGTACGTCCGCGCCGACGAGTTCCTGCCCGACATCCCCCGCGAGCAGTTCCCCGGGCAGGCGCTGGCCTGCGAACTCTATCGGGAGGGCGGCGTCCGCGCGGTCGAACTCGGCAGCTTCGCGTTCCCCGACGCCGACCGGCCGGAACTCGTCCGGCTCGCGCTCCCCCGCCGGACCTACGGCGCTGACCACCTCGACCACGTCGCCGAGACGTTCGACGCGGTGGCCGAGCGCCGCGACGCGGGCGAGATTTCTGGGCTGGAGATAGTCGACGAGCCGGGGATGCCCGAACTGCGCCACTTCAGCGCCCACCTCCGGCCGGTCGAGACGGAGGAGGCTGAGGCGGCGTGAGGGCCGCGGTTGCGGTGCGGGGCGGTCGTGGTGCGGGGCGGTTGCGGTGCGGGGCGGTCGTGGTGCGGGGCGGTTGCGGTACTGTGCGGTTTCATCGGTCGAGGCAGTAGTTTGCTTCTACCCCTCACGACGGCATCGACTACTACTCCGGCTACATCGACTACTACTCCGGCTACATCGACTACTACTCCGGCTACATCGACCGCTATTCCGGGTGATTCCGAGCTAGCTTCTCCCGACGCCTCTGAGAGACCGCAGCCTCGCCCTCCCCAGCCTCCTCACTCCCTCGCTCCGCTCGGTCGTTCGTCCCTCGCGCGCGTTACTCGCACGCGCCAAGCGGAAAATCTCGGAAATTCGCGTGTAGAAGATTCGCGTACTGCGTTTCGGCGGTTGCTCACACCCCGTCCACCGTCTCACGGTACGCCCGAACGTCCGCCAGCGCCTCGTCCACCGCCTCGGCTCCCTCGTCGTCCAGTTCGCCCCGCACGTCCTGCAACCCGTGTTCGAGGCGAGCGAGACTGCCGTGGTCCGGGCCGCGGTCGCCCTCGGCCATTCCGCGGACGCGCTCGGCGAAGCCGTCGAGTCGGTCGTCGGCGTCGGGGCTGGCCGCGCTCTCGCGGGCGGTTTCGAGCGATTCGGCGGCGCTTCGGAGCGGGTCGTCGTCGGTCACAATCGAACGTACGAACGAGGCGCGCAAAACCGTTTTCCTGTGGCGAGGTTCGGCACGGCGAACGCGACGACGGCGTTACCGTCTCACTCGTGACTCGACACCTCGACCGGCTCGTAGGGCTCTTCGAGGTACGCCATGTCGCCCGACGAGAGGTCGATTTCGAGCGCCTCCACCGCGTCTTCGAGGTGCTCGACGCTCGTGGTGCCCACGATGGGCGCGTCGACCCAGTCCTTGTGGAGGAGCCACGCCAGCGAAATCTGGGCCATCGTGACGCCCTTGTCGGCGGCGAGTTCGCCGACGCGCTCGTTTATCTCGTCGCCGCCGCCCTCCCGGTAGGGGTGCTCGTAGAGGTACTGCTCGGTCTCGCCCCGGGTCGTGGCGTCGATTTCCTCGTGGGGTCGGGCCAGGTACCCGCGCGCGAGCGGGCTCCACGGCAGCACGCCGATGCCCTCCTTCTCGCAGAGCGGGAGCATCTCGCGCTCCTCCTCGCGGTAGGCGAGGTTGTAGTGGTTCTGCATCGTGACGAACCGCTCCAGTCCCAGCGCGTCGCTCTTGTACAGCGCCTCCGCGAACTGGTGGGCCCACATCGAGGAGGCCCCGACGTACCGGACCTGCCCCCGGCGGACCGCGTCGTCGAGCGCGCGTAGCGTCTCCTCGATGGGCGTGTCGTAGTCCCAGCGGTGAATCTGGTAGAGGTCGACCGTCTCCATCCCGAGGCGGTCGAGCGACTTCCGTAGCTCCTGCTCGATGGCCTTCCGCGAGAGGCCGCCGGAGTTGGGGTCGTCGTCGTCCATCTGGAAGTAGCCCTTCGTGGCGACCACGCTCTCGTCGCGCCGGCCGTCGAGCGCCTCGCCCAGCACGCGCTCGCTCTCGCCGTTCGAGTACATGTTCGCCGTGTCGAAGAAGTTGATTCCCAGTTCGATGGCGCGCTCGATTATCTCCTCGCCCTCCTCGGGGTCGAGCACCCACGGCCGCCAGTCGCTCGACCCGAAGCTCATCGTCCCGAGACAGAGTCGACTGACCGTCGTGCCGGTGTCGCCCAGCGTGGTGTACTCCATGCCACCACCCTCGCGCGACGGGACCAAAAAGGTGGGCTCCCCGACAGCGGTCGTGTCAGATGTGTGGACCCGGCGGGATGCGAGTCCCCGAATAGCCCTCGACGCGAGCGCGCCTCGCCCGTTCAGTCCGCCCTCAGGTCGCGTCGCTCGGGACGAGCCCGCGGTCATTTCGCCGTGGCATCGCCGCGCTCACGCCACCGACCGGGCGACGTCGACCGCCTCACTGGCCTCGTCGGCCGACACGCTCTCGGGCGCGAACGCCGCCCGCTCGTAGATCGCGGTGAGTCGCTCCAGTCGTTCGAGTCTGTCGGCCGACAGGTCTGCCGCCCGGCAGTCGGCGTAAAACTCCCAGTGGGTGCGCGCGCCGGCCGGCCGGTCGACCCCGGCCTCGCCGGCGGCGAGTCGCCGCCGGACGGAGGCGTAGGCCGCTCCTGCGGCCGCATCGTACGCCCCGTCGTCGAGCGCCGCCGTCGCCGCGTCGAGGAACACCTCGGGCGAGCCCCAGCCGGCACCCCCGGACTCGCGCTCGCCGGCCCCGTCGTCGGGCGCGCCCGTCTCGGGCGAGAACGTGCCCGTCCGGAACCGCCAGACCGCCACCCCGACCGCCGCGACCCCCAGCAGGCCGGCCACGCCCAGTTCCAGGGGGTCGACCGGCAGGCCGCCGTCGGCCGACGAGCGCGGGACCCGCGCGGTCGCCCGGGCACGGTCGAGGTTGCCCGGCGAGGCGAACGCCGCGACTACCTGGAGCGCCGAGCCGTCGGTCTCGTTGGACGGGAGCCCGACGGTCGCTGCGAACCTGCCGGCGTCGTCGGTACTCACGTTGCCCGCGCTCGCGCCGTCCACCCGGAGCGCGACGGTCTCGTTGGCGACGGGCGCGCCGTCGCCCGCGACGAGCCGTCCGGTGACGAACGCGCTGGCTTCGAGCGGTTCCACGCGGGATATCGACAGCTCGGTGGGCGTGGACTCGACGCTCACGCTCGCGGACGCGTTCGCGGGAGCCAGCGCGGCCGGCCCGTCGAGCGCGTCGCTCTCGGCCGCCAGCAGGTCCGACCACGGCGTCCCGTCGGCTCCGCTCGCGCCCGACGGGCCGCCGGCCCGGTTCGCGCTCGCCGCCCGGGAGTCGTTCGCGCTCGCCGTCCCGTTCGAGTCGCCGACCGCGAGCCGGACACGGACCCGCCGCTCGCCGGCCGAGACGTTCGCCGGGAGCGGGGCCCTCGCGTCGAACGAGCCGTTCGCGTCGGTCGCCACGGTCGCGAGCGCGACGCCGTCCACGGTCACCGCCACCGGCACGTTCGGGACGCCCTCGCCGCCGGCCGCGACGGTGCCGGCGACGCGGAAGGGGTCGCCGTAGCCGACCGATTCGGTGTGGGTCGCGATTGCGACCGTCGGGCTGACGCGCTCGACCGCGAACGTCACGGCGTCGCTCGCGCGGCGGTACGCCGAGTCGTTGGCGGGCAGGAACCACACCGTCCGGTCGCGCTCGCCCGCCGCGTCGAGCGTGGGTCGGTAGTCGAACGCGAACCCGCCGGTCGCGTCGGTGGTCGCGTCGTAGACCTGCCCGCCGACCGCGACCGTGACGGTCTCGTTCGCCAGCGGGTCGCCGTCGGCGGTCCGGAGTTGCCCGGCCAGCCTCACGGGGTCGGCGAACGACCCCGACGGGTCGTCGGCGATGACGTTCAGCCGCGTCCGGACGAGCGTCCGGTCGCGGACGCTCACCTGCGAGGCCGTGACGTTGTCCCGGACCCGGGCGACGGTCCGACTGCGGTTCGCCTCCTCGACGCGTTCGGCCGACCCGAGTTCGGCGTCGCTCCCGTCGAGCAGTCGGGCCGAGCGGTTCACCGCGGCCGCGTGGCGTTCGAGTCGGTGGGCGAGCCGACGCTCGCGGTCGGTGCGATTACCCTCCCGGGCGCGCTCGTACGCCCCGTGGGCGTCGCGGTACCGCTGGACGTCGGCGAAGAACTGGCGCTGGGCCGCCCCGAGGGCGTCGCTCCCCTCGACCTGCCGGTCGCCGGCTCCCTCGCCGTACTGGGCGGCGAGGTCGGCGAGTTCGGGGTCGCTCTCGACGAGTTCGCGGGCGCGCCGGCGGTCCTCGTCGCTGAGGTCGACGCCCCCGGCTCCGCCGACCTCCCGAGCGAGCCACTCCTCGACCGCGCCGGGCGCGGACTCGTCGGCGACCTCGTCGGGGTCGCGGTGTGCGACCGAGGAGTTGTTCCCGGGGGTCTCTTGGGCGGGCGCGGTCGACGCTCCGGCGAGCGCGGCCGGCGCTCGGACGCCGCCGTCCGCGGGTCGGTCGGTCGCGTCGCTGCCGGCGTCGAGCGTCCCGACCGCCCCCGCGACGGGCCAGGCGGTCGCCAGCAGGACCGCGACGACTATCCACCCGGCGGTTCCCACGCCCCGTTCCACATCCCGAGTACCCCGGCCACGCTAATACGTCTGATGGAGGGCCCGGTCGTGCGCGCCGGACTCGTCGGGCCGACCGCCCGGGTCGGACGCTCGCCGGGCCGAACCGCTCAGACTTCAAAGAAACAGCCCAACCTTTCTTTATCGTGTAGTCCGCACGATGGAGTATGGTAGAAGTCGGGGCGTTCGCACTCACTGTCGTCATGGGGGTCCTCCTCCTCGCGGTGGCCGCCTACGTCCTGCGGCTCGAAGACTGGCGGTCGTACGCGCCACTCGGGAGCGGGGCGGGCGGGTACGGCGACCGCGGGGAGACAGGCCACGAGGAAAAGCCCGGGGGGCTCGTGCGCTGGCTGACGACGGTCGACCACAAGGACATCGGCCTGCTGTACGGCACCTTCGGCATCGTCGCGTTCGCGTGGGGCGGCATCAACATCGTGCTGATGCGGACCGAACTCCTGACGCCGGAGTCGGTCGTCGTGGGGGCGAACTTCTACAACTCGCTGCTGACTTCCCACGGCATCACGATGCTGTTTTTGTTCGGGACGCCCATCCTCGCCGCCTTCGGCAACTACTTCATCCCGCTGTTGATCGGGGCCGACGACATGGCGTTCCCCCGCATCAACGCCATCGCGTTCTGGCTGCTCCCGCCGGGGGCGTTGCTCATCTGGGGCGGCTTCTTCGCCGCGCCCCTGGGCGTCGGCGTCGAGCCCGCCCAGACCGCGTGGACGATGTACACGCCCCTCTCGGTCGAGCAGGCCAATCCGGGCGTCGACCTGATGCTTCTGGGACTCCACCTGACCGGGGTGTCGGCGACGATGGGCGCGATCAACTTCGTCGCGACCATCTTCACCGAGCGCGGCGAGGACGTCGGCTGGGCGAACCTCGACATCTTCTCGTGGACCATGATAACCCAGTCGGGCATCATCCTGTTCGCGTTCCCGCTGCTGGGGAGCGTCCTCGTCATGCTGTTGCTCGACCGTAACTTCGGGACGACGTTCTTCGCGGTCGAGGGCGGCGGGTCGCTGCTCTACCAGCACCTGTTCTGGTTCTTCGGGCATCCGGAGGTGTACATCCTCGTTCTCCCGCCGATGGGGCTGGTGAGCCTGATTTTGCCCAGATTCTCGGGCCGGAAGCTGTTCGGGTTCAAGTTCGTCGTCTACTCGACGCTGGCCATCGGCGTGTTGAGCTTCGGCGTCTGGGCCCACCACATGTTCGCCGCGGGGATGGACCCCCGCGTCCGGGGGAGTTTCATGGCGGTATCGCTGGCCATCGCGGTGCCCTCGGCGGTCAAGACGTTCAACTGGATCACCACCATGTGGAACGGCCGCTTGCGGCTGACCACGCCCATGCTGTTTTGCGTCGGCTTCGTCCAGAACTTCATCATCGGCGGCGTCACCGGCATCTTCCTCGCTTCGGTCCCCGTGGACCTCGTGCTCCACGACACCTACTACGTGGTCGGACACTTCCACTTCATCGTGATGGGGGCCATCGCTGTCGCGGGCTTCGCGGGCATCTACTACTGGTTCCCGCTGTACACCGGCCGGATGTACCAGCAGACCCTGGGAAAGATACACTTCTGGCTCACGATGGTCGGGTCGAACGTGGTGTTTTTCGCCCTGCTGATACTGGGCTACGGCGGGATGCCCCGGCGGTACGCCACCTACCTCCCGCAGTTCCAGGACCTCCACGTGGTCGCGGGTGCCGGGACCTTCCTGCTGGCGTTCGGCCAGCTCGTCTTCGTCTACAACCTCGTCATCTCGTGGCTGGAGGGCCCGCCGGTCGAGGGCGGCGACCCGTGGAACCTCGAAGGCGACGGGCTCAAGACCCGCGAGTGGGCGTGGTTCGAGCGCAAGCGCGAGACCGCCATCACCGACGGTGGCGAGGACGAGGTGGCGACGGACGGCGGCGACGAGTCGGTCGCCCGCGGGGACGCTGACGACGCGAGCGGGTCCGACGACCCGGCCGGACCGAGCGACGCGGACGGACGGGACGGCGCGGGCGAATCGAGCGACGCGGGCGAGCCCGACCGAGAGTGATCGGCGTCACTCCGCGTTCGCGAACGGACCGACCTCGTCGACCGGAATCACCGAGTAGTCGACCGTGAGGGTGTCCTGGGTCGCGCGTATCTTGCCCACGAACGTCGAGATGGTCTCGAGGTCGCCTTCGAGGATGAACAGCTCCATGCAGTAGTGGTCGCCGACGTGGTTGTGGACGTTCGAGGCGACCAGCCCGTCGTACTCGTGGCGGAGCCGGATCATCCGCTCCTCGACGGTGGTGCTCTCGTAGTTGAACAACACGGTGACCACGCCCATCAGGTCCCGCTCTTCGAGCTTCCGGTCCTCGAACTCCCCGAGCAGGTTGCGGGCGGCCTCGCGGAACACCTCGCTCCGTCCGGTGTAGCCGTGTTCCTCGGAGAACTCGTCGACGCGGTCGAGCAGTTCGTCGGGCATCGAGATGCTGACGACGGCCATATGTTAACTGAACGCCGCCGCGTTGATACGCTTTGTTACTACGGCCGCGCTATAGGGCGGCCAGTTAGCAACCGCGGGGCCGGGGCGACCGCCGAACGCGGCCGCGGCGGGCTCAGAGCTGGTCGATGCACTCGTCCATGAACGCGTTCAGCTGGCGCGCGGCGTTCGGGTCGAGCGTCACGACGATGCCCCGCGACTGCGCCAGCGGGAAGTGCATCACGACCGCGTCCTCGAACGACCGGACCGTGCCGTTGAGCTCGCCGAACGGGAACGTCCGCCGTTCGCGCGACCGCGACTCGTGTCGGAGGTACTGCACCGCCCGTTCGGCGTCGGACTCGACGTCCGAGCGGTCGCCGCGCGCGAACAGGACGTCGGTCTCGTCCTCGCCGTAGCACACCACCCTGCGGAGGTCGTCGCCGACTCGCCGCCGCAGGTACTCGACGAGTTGCGGGGCGCTCGCTGGCTGCACGGCCGGGATTTGGCGGGGTCGCGGGATTAGTTTTTTGGTCGTCGGAGTTCCGAACGATTAAACCGACTGCCGTCTCGTTCAACCCGAGGCGGCCCGTAATCCCGGTGGCCGGTCCGGCCTACCGTCGCGCCCGGGCCACCAGCAGGGCCGCGAGCAGCGCGGCGACCGCCGCGCCGACACCGAAGCCGGGCACGCCGGGCGCGTCCGGCGCGATGCCGTCGCCGCCCTCGGCCGACTCGACGTCGAGAGTCGCAGTCTCGCCGTCGACGTCGACCTCGTAGCTCCCGGGCGCGTCGACCTCGCGGACGAAGCTGACCCGCTCGGTCTCGCCGCCCGCCACCGCGACGGTCTCGGTCGCGAGTTGCTCGCCGAACATGGTGAGCGCGACCGTGCGCTCGCCGGCCTCGTCGCCCGCGTTCTCGACCGTCGCGCGTATCTCGACCGACCCGCCCGCCGCGATGGTCGAGGCGTTCAGCGACACGTCGGTCACCGACAGGTCGGCCGGCTCGGGCTCGGCGACCGCGAGCGTCCCGGCCGACCGGTTCCCGACCGCCACCTCGTAGGAGCCGGGCGTCGGCGCGGTCCCCGAGAGGGTCAGCTCCTGGGCCTCGCCGGGGCCGAGTTCGACCGTCTCGGAGGCGACCACGCTCCCCGCGAGGGTGAGGTTCACCGTCTCGGTCCGGGCGGTCGAGCCGCCGTTCTCGACCGACGCGTTCGCCGCGACGGGCTCGCCGGCCGTCACGCCGTCGCTCGCCAGTTCGACGTCGGTCACCGCCAGCCCGGCCGTTGCGCCCACCGCGAGCGCGCCGGGGCCGTCGACGGTGGCCTCCAGCCGGTAGGCGTCGTCGGTCGTCTCGACGACCGTCGCGTCGAGTTCCGTCCACGTCCCGTCGTAGCCGTAGGCCGTCACGTCCTCCGCTCGGGCGTACTCGCCGAGCGCGCTCCGCTCGACCGCGAACGTCACGGTGGCGTTCTCGACGCCCGAGTCGACGTACTCCACGTCGAGGTCGAGGTACGCCAGCGTCTCGTCCGGCGGGGTCGCGTCGCCCGCGTCCGTCCCGGTCGAGTCGTCCCCGGTCGCGTCCGCTCCGCCCAGCGCGGGCGCGTCCTCGGGCGCGCCGGCGCTCGCGACGGTCCGAACGACGACGTGAGGGTCGTCGTCGCCGACGTTCAGGGCGAGGGTTCGGAACCGGACGCCGGTGTCGTCGGCCACCTCGCTGGCGGGCAGGTCCGACCGGATCGCCTCGTCGCCGCGAGCGTTGCGCACGTCGATGGCGGCCTCGTTCGGGCCGACCCGCTCGGTCTCGGTCAGGACCGGCGGCGGGCCGAGGCTCACGGAGCCGCCGCCACCGCTACTGCCGCCACCACCGCCCTGGGCCTGCTCGTTCGACTCGACCGCGACGGTGGCGGTGGCGGTGGCGGCGCTCCCCTCGTCGTCGACGACGTTGACCGTCGCGTCGTAGGTCCCGCCGCTGCCGTAGGTCGTCTCGATGCTGGCGTTGTCGGTCGTGTTGCGCTCGAACTCGCCGTCGCCGTCGACGTCCCACTCGTACCGCGCGATGGCACCGTCGTCGGTCGAGTTGCTCGCGTCGAGGGTCACCGTCTCGTCGACGTCGGCGTCGGCGGGGTCGGCCGACAGCGCCGCGTTCGGCGTGCCGGTGACCGCGACCGCCGCGCTGGTCGAGGTCGTCCGGCCGGTCGCGTCCTCGACCACGAGTTCGACCGTGGCGTTCCCCTGGTCGTCGAACGAGTGGGTCGCCTGCGGGCCGGCCTTCTCGGTCGCGTTGCCGCCGCCGGCGAACGTCCACGCGTAGGTCAACTCGCTCTCGTCGGTCGCGTTCGCCGACACCGCGAGCGACCCGGCGACCGACACCTCGGACGGGACGTCTATCGACTCGATGACCGGGGCGCTCCCCTCGCGCACCGAGACGGTGCGGTTCGCGACGTCGGCGTTGCCGTGGTTGTCGGTGACGGTCAGGGTCGCGTTCCGCTCGCCGGGGTCGTCGTAGGTCCACTCGACCCGTGGGCCCGTCTCCTCGGGCGCGCCATCGCCGTCGAAGTCCCACTCGTAGGAGACGAGTTCGCCGTGTTCGTCGCTGCTCGCGGTCCCGTCGAAGGTGACGGGCGCGCCGGCCTCGACCTCCGCGGGCGTCGCCGACGCCGCCGCCTCCGGGTCGTCCTCGGCGACGACGGTGACCGTCTTCGTGACGGCGTCGGTCTTCCCGCTGCGGTCGGTCACCGTCAGCGTCACCTCCTTGCCGCCCGGCGAGTCGAAGCTCCGGTCGACCCGCTCGCCGGTCGCGTTCTCCCCGTCGATGGTCCACTCGTACGAGGCGATGCCGACGTTGTCCGAACTCGCCGACGCGTTGAATCCGAGCGACTCGCCCACGACGTGGTGGTCCTCGTCGCCCACGTCGTCCTCGACCGCGAACGCGGCGCTGGGCGGCTGGTCGGCCCCGACCTCGACCGTCGTGCTCGCCGACGTGGTCTCGCTGCCGTCGAGGACCGTCACGCCGGCCTGTCGGTCGCCCGCACTCCCGTAGGCGTGCGAGACGGTGTTGTCCGAGGTGTTGGCCTCCGGTCGGCCGTCGCCGTCGAAGTCCCACCGGTACTCGTCGGCACCGCCGGGCGCGGTGAACGTCACGTTCCGGTCGACCTCGACCGGGTTCGGACTCGCCTCGATGGACGCGTGGAGGCAGTTCGCGCCCCGCTCGATGACCAGCGGCTCGCCCATCACGAGGTCGAGCTGCTCGCCGTTCGTGGTGCCGTCGTTGGTCCGGACCTCCCACTCCTCGATGCCGGAGAAGGAGTTGGTGATGGTCACGCGCTCGCCCGAGTCGAGGTTCTCGAAGCCCCGGTAGGCCCCGCCGTCGGAGCCGTGCTTGACGGTGCCCTGGCTGTTCTCCCAGGCGTCCCACGACCAGTCGATGCTGAAGTAGCCGCCGTCGAACGTTTCGAGGGGCTCGCCGGTCCCGTTCTCGACGTAGCCGGCCTCGCGGTGACCGTACCGGGTCCCCTCGGCGTCGACGTAGTAGTCGTCCATCCCGGGCTTGGGGTACATGTCGTCGATGTACGCCCACTCGCCGTCCGGAAGCCCCACCGCGTCGCCCCCGGTGACGAACTCCCACGATATCTCGCCGTCGCCGGGCGCGCGCTCGAAGAAGCCGTCACCGAGGATGTTGCCGTAGATGCCGTTGTACGGGCGGTGAGAGGCGGTACCGATGTTCTCGTAGAGCTTGTCGTGGCGGGCCACGAGGCTCACCTCGCCGTCGGCGTTCTCGTAGAAGAACAGGTGGCTGTGGTTGTTCTCCGACCAGTTGTACAGCCCGTAGGTGGCGTCCTCCCACGGCTCCCACCGGTACTGGGTGTTGAGATACGGCGCGTAGTAGGGCGTCTGGCCCGTCCCGTCGCCGCCCCGATAGCGGTAGTCCATGATGGACTCGACGGTGACCGGCCCGTTCCAGTCGGGGTTCTCGTACGGGCCGGTCACGTCGCCGACCTCGTTGCTGCCCCGCTTGCGGACCTCCGGCACCATCTTCTCGTGGTCGTGCGTGAAGGTGTCCACCTCGTAGCAGACGTCCGTGCCGGGCTGGCTGAGCGTGAACGTCTCGCCGCCGTGGCTGTTGGCGGCGGCGGTTCCGACGAATCCTGTTCCGCCCAGCGGAAGCGCCGACGCGACCAGCAAGACAGTCAGCGACAGGCTCAGTATCGTAGCTCTCTCGGGGGTCATCGGACTGATGACCAACCGTATTCCGGTGTTTCCCTTTGTTATGGCCTCGCTGGCGGGGCCACTCGGCAGTGACTACCCGAGGACAGCGGCGGCGTAACGTCGGCGCGAAATCGAAGGCCCGGCCTGTCGGTCGGGTTCGCCCCGACGCCGCCGCCGGGTCGGCGTCCCGGCACGGCCGACGGTCCGACGGGCGGCCGGAAGGGACGGCGTACCCGGCGAGGAGGCCTACGGTCGTCGGTCCTCGACGGCCGCCGCGTCGCGTTCGGTCACCCGGACGCCCTTCGACGAGAGGTGTTGCATGCGCTGGCGGGCGAAGTCCTCCTCGGTGGTGCCCCGGGTGGCGAGGACGTACATCCGCGCGCTGCCGGTGGGTCGCATGGTCCGGCCCGCCCGCTGTGCGCCCTGTCGGCGGGAGCCGCCCAGCCCCGACGCCACGATAGCGAGTTCGGCGTCGGGCAGGTCGATGCCCTCGTCGCCGACGCGCGAGACCACCAGAAGGTCGCGCTGGCCCGACCGGAACTCCTGTAGCAGGTGCTCGCGCCGGGCGTGGCGCATCTCGCCCGAGACGAACGGGGCGTTGAGCGCCTCGGCGAGTTCCTCGCCCTGGTCGAGGTACTCCACGAATATCAGGGCCTTCGCCCCCGGGTGCTCCGACAGGAGGTACCGAATCTCGCGCAGCTTGGCGGGGTTGCTCGCGGCGGCCTGGCGCTTCTCGTGGCCCACCGTGCTGGCGTACTCGCTCCGGGCGGCCTCGTCGTCCCACGGCACGTACCGTATCTGGACCGCCGGCTCCTGGACGTAGCCGGCCTCGAACAGCGCGTCCCAGTCGGTGCCGATGGGCGGGCCGACGAGGGTGAAGATGTCCTCCTCGCGGTCGTCCTCGCGGACCGGCGTCGCGCTGAGCCCCAACCGATGTTTGCTCTGGAGGTCGGCCGACCGCCGGAAGACGTTGCTGGGGATGTGCTGGCACTCGTCGTAGATAATCAGCCCCCACTCGCGGCTGTCGAACAGCTGTCGATGGCGGTCCATCCCGGCGGTCTGGTAGGTCGCTATCGTGACCGGCCGGACCTCTTTGGTGCCGCCGTGGTACTCGCCGACCTGCTCGTCGGCGAGGTCGGTGTGGGCGAGCAGTTCGTCGTGCCACTGGCCGGCGAGTTCGCGGCTCGGCACGAGAATCAGGGTCTCGCCGCCGACCGCCTCGATGGCTCCCATGCCGGCCACTGTCTTGCCCGACCCCGGCGGGCCGACCAGCACGCCCGACTTCCGGTCGACGAACGCCGCGACCCACTCGCGCTGGTAGGGTCGCAGGTCGAGGTGAAGGGTCACGTCCAGGGGCTCGCCCGTCTCCAGTTCGCGGTCGTCCTGCACGGGGTAGCCCGCCTCGTAGAGGACGCGCTTGACCTCGGCGACCGCGTCCTCGGCGACCCAGCTCTCGCTGTCGGAGATGGGCGCGCGGAGCTGGTCGCCGTCGAGTTTCTGGCGGGCGACGTTGCCCATCAGGTCGTCGCTGGCGGCGTCGAGGACGACGTAGCCGTCCTCGTGGGTCCGGAGGGTGAACCGGTGGGCGCGTCTCCACTGGCTTTCGAGCCACTCTTCGAGGTGGGGTTCCCGTCGGGCCAGCACGTCCCGGACGGTGGCTACCAGCCCCTCGAAGTCGTCGAACGGCGCGGCCCACACGTCCTCCTGGCGGATTTCGTACCGGTAGCTGCCGGTCGGCGTGGTGTCGGTGAGGTGGGCGAACTGCGAGAGCTGTGCGCGGGTGAACTGGGTGGGCTGGTCGACGACCAGCTCGCGGCGCTCGGGGAACGCCACCACGCGCTCGCGGTCGGCCAGTTTCCCCCAGTCGGTCGGATACCACACCACGGGGTCGGTCGAGACGTCGAGGCGCTCGACGCCCTCGTTCGCCGAGAGCGCGTCGAGCGCCTCGTCGGTCTCGGCCTGCGAGCGGTCGAGCGTGCGCGCGACCTCCCCGGCGGTCACGACCGGGCGACCCAACTCCTCGACCGCGTCGTGGAACGACTCCACGTCGACGGCGTCCGCCCCGTCGTCGGCCGACTCTCCTGACCCGCCCGGCGAGTCGTCGGCCGACTCGTCCGACGATGCCGGCCCGTCCCCGCCGGACGCCGGCGACCCGTTCGGCGACTCGTCCTCGGTATCGGTCATCGACGCCGGGTAGGAGCGTCGGGACTAAACGCGTTGCGTTATAAAGAACCCCGCCCTCGCATTGAAAAAGCGGCCGGATTTTCCGGTATCTGGCCACAAGGCTTATTTATTCAGGCTGACAGCCGGAGTAACATTTGAGTGGTGGGGGTTTGACAGGGGCAGGTATGGAAACGGAAATCGCGGCCATCGAACGCTGTGCGTACTGTCGGGAGTACGTTCCGATAACGGTACTGCCGGTCGGTGGGGCCGACGGACCCATCTCGGGCGAGGTGGCGGTCTGCGAGGCGTGTCGGGGCGACGGCCAGTAGCGCGCGACGGACCCCTCCCGCGGGCGCGCAGAGAGCCGCGTTAGTCCCGACGTACCGACCCGCTCGGCGTTCGGGCCGGCCCGAGCGCCCGGAGGGTATAACTGTGCGTCCGTCGTGGCCGGGTGCATGACGCGTCTCGCCCCTCGCACGCTCGCGGTTCTGGCGGTCCTCGCGGTCGCCGTCCCGCTGTTCGCGCTCGGTTCCGCTCCGGGGCTGGCGCTCGCACCGCCCCTCGACGCGGACCGCGCGGCCCAGACCGCCGTCGACTCGTGTACGACCATCGACCGACCCGGAACCTACGTGCTCGCCGCCGACGTCGAGAACGGCGGCGGGACCCCGATTTCGGGGACCTGCATCGAGATCACCGCCGACGACGTGACCCTCGACGGCGACGGCCGGACCGTCGGCGGACGCGGCGTGAGCCACACCACGGCGGTCGGCGTGGTCGGCGCGGACAACGTGACGGTCCGGAACCTGTCGGCGTCGGACTGGCACGCCGGCGTGCGCGTGGCCAACGGCTCGGCGACGGTCCGGAACGTCACCGTCTCGGCCAACGCCTACGGCGTCCGGCTCGTCGACGCCTCCGGGAGTACCGTCGAGGACAGCACCGTCGCGGACAACCTCGTCGGCGTCCACGCGAGCGCGTCCGACGTGACGCTGGCGGACAACGACCTCTCGGGCAACGAGATATCGGTCGAGCGCGACGGGGGCGAGTGAGGTGCTGTCGCGGGTGCGGACGCGGGGGGCAGTCGTGAGCCCGGTTGCGATGGCGGATGTGGACGCGGTCGCCGTGGCGGGCCGGTGCGGTTCTGATTGGCGCAAGCATCGCAGTCGTGGCTGTGGCGGGTGGTGCTGTCAGTAGTGCAAGCATCACAGCGGTCGCGGTTGCGCGTGTCGTCGCGTCAAACGGTCGTTCGCTTGCCGGGACCGGTGCAGGCTCGGCGGCGATTCGGCCCTAGTCGCTGCCGCGTCCGACGGAGACCGCCCGGCACCGCAACCACACAGCGCCTCTCGGAGCGAGTGACCGGTTCGCCGCGCGTATCGGACACGACTCGGTCACTCGCCGCCGCTCGACCACGTCCGGGCGCGGGTCCGGTCGTCCGCGAGCGCGATGCGGGCGTCGACGCCGGCCGCGTCGACCTCGACGGCCACGCGCTCGATTTCGGTCTCGTACACCCGGTAGTGGTTGCCGTCGGCGTCGATGCGGGTGTGCTCGACGAGCAGCCCGCAGTCGACCAGGTCGGGCAGCCGGCGGTAGAGCGTCGAGTCGGGGATGGCGAACGCCTCGCGCATTCGTTCGACCGACGCGGGGCCCGAACTCGCGGCCGCCAGCACGGCGCAGGTGTATCTGTCGAGCAGTTCGACGGCGTCGACCACGGTTCCATCTTCGCTCACGACACACGATTTCGTCGTGTACACCAAATGACTGGTCGGGCGTTCCCGGGAGTGGGAACGCCCACCCGTTCTTTTCACGGAGCCGCGAGTCCGCGCGAACGTGTCATCTAGCAGTCGTGAGTTCGCGGTGATGGTCGTCGAACCCGACGACGCGGTTCGGACGCTGTTCGTCGAGTGGTGTGCGGAGTACGGGCGAGCGGTGGGCGCGACCACCGTCGAGGAGGCGCTGTCGACCCCCGGCACGTTCGACGCGGTGTTCACCGAACGACGCCTTCCGGACGGGACGAGTCGGACGTTGGGGCGGCGACTCAGGGAGCGAAACCGCGAATGCTACGTCGCGCTCGTCACCAGCACGCGACCGCGACGCGACGCCCCTGACCTGCCGCTCGACGACTACCTCCGCAAGCCGGTGTCCAAGCGCGACATCCGACTCGCGCTCGAACGCGCGGTCGAGTAGCGCCCCAGTTTCCGCTCGACCTCGGCGGGCCGTGCGGCGTCGACTCCCGGGACGCCGCTGGCGCAAGCCTTATGTACAATTCCGTCCGTCAATGCACAATGATGGACGACACGAAGCTCGCGCCCGCCGTCGCCTCCATCCTGCGGGCCGCCGAGGCCCGAGGCGACCCGGCGGGCGGTCCCGTCTCGGTCGACCCCCGCTCGCTCCCCCGAGCGCTGGCCGACGCGGAAGCCGACGGGCGCACCCCGATTATCGCCGAGGTGAAGCCGACCAGTCCGACGACCGAGGGGACCCGGGAGGCCGACCCGGTCGAGTTGGCCCGCCGGATGGTCGCGGGCGGCGCGGCCGCGCTGTCGGTGCTGACCGAACCCGACCACTTCGAGGGGTCGCCCGAGAACCTCCGGCGGGTCCGCGAGGCCGTGGACGTGCCGGTCCTTCGCAAGGATTTTCTCGTCCGCGAGGCCCAACTCGACACCGTGGCGGCCGACGCGGTCCTGCTCATCGCCCGGTTCGTCGGCGAGGACCTCCCGGACCTCGTCGCGGCCGCGCGCGACCGGGGCTTCCAGCCGCTCGTCGAGGTCCACGACCGCGCGGAACTCCGGGCGGCCGTCGAGGCCGGCGCGGAGCTGATCGGCGTGAACAACCGCGACTTGGCGCGACTGGAGGTCGACCTCGGAACCTTCGAGAGAGTGGGCCGTGAAGCGCGGCGACTCGCTCGCCGCGAACAGTCGAGCGGTGACGCCGCGAGACCAGCGCCCGACGACGTGACCCTCGTCGCCGAGAGCGGCATCTCGACGCCCGAGGACGCGCGCCGGATGCGAGCGGCGGGAGCCGACGGCCTGTTGGTCGGGAGCGCGATAATGGACGGCGACGTCACGGAGAACGCGCGGCGACTGACGCGAGCGGAGCGAACGTGAGGAGAGTACCACTATGACGGAGACGACACGACCATGAGCAGCGAAACGGAGTCCAAGTTCGGCGACTACGGCGGCCAGTACGTCCCCGAGGCGCTGATGCCCGCCATCGAGGAGTTGACCGACGCCTACGAGCGCTACGTCCTCGACAACGAGGACGGCTTTATGGACGAGTTCAGGCGACGTCTGCGGGAGTTCGGTGGCCGGCCCACGCCGCTCCAGCGGGCCGACCGGCTGAGCGAGCGGTACGACCGCGAGGTGTATCTCAAGCGCGAGGACCTGCTCCACGGCGGCGCACACAAGCTCAACAACGCCTTGGGGCAAGTCCTGCTGGCCAAATACATGGGCAAAGACCGCATCGTCGCCGAGACGGGCGCGGGCCAGCACGGCACCGCGACCGCGATGGCGGCGGCCCACCTCGGGATGCCCTGCGAGATATACATGGGCCGGACCGACATCAATCGGCAGCGCCCCAACGTGTTCCGGATGCGGCTCCACGACGCCGCAGTCAACCCGGTCGACGCCGGGTCGGGGACGCTCAAGGAGGCCATCAACGAGACGATGCGCGACTGGGCCACCAACGTCGAGGACACCCACTACGTCATCGGCTCGGTCGTCGGCCCGCATCCGTTCCCCCGGATGGTCCGGGACTTCCAGTCGGTCATCTCCGAGGAGGCCCGCGAACAGGTTCGCGAGCGGGCGGGGCGACTCCCCGACAGCGTGGTGGCCTGCGCGGGCGGCGGGTCGAACACGATGGGCGCGTTCCACGAGTTCGTTCCTGACGGGGACGTGGACCTCGTCGCCGTCGAGGCCGGCGGGTCGTCGCTCGCCATCGACGAGGAGAACGACCTCGCGCCCCACTCGGCGTCCCTCTCGGCCGGCGAGGAGGGCGTCCTCCACGGCGCGCGCACCAAACTGCTCCAGAACCGGGACGGCCAGATTCTCGAATCCCACAGCGTGAGCGCGGGGCTGGACTACTCGGGCGTCGGCCCGGAACTCGCCCACCTCGCCGACGAGGGGCGAGTGACGCCGGTCAACGTCGGCGACGACGCGGCGCTCGAAGCCTTCCACCGGCTGTCGACGCTGGAGGGCATCATCCCGGCGCTCGAATCGAGCCACGCGCTCGCGTATCTGGAGGAGAACCCCGAGCGACTGGGCGACCTCGTGGTCGTCAACGTCTCCGGACGGGGCGACAAGGACCTCGACACCGTCATCGAGGAGAGCGAGCAGCGCGGGCTGGCCGAAGCCCCGTCGATGGAGGTGTTCGGGGATGGCGAGTGAGATTCGGGACGCCTTCGCCGACGAGCCCGCGCTGGTCGCCTACGTCGCGGCCGGCGACCCGGACGCGGACGCGACGAAAGAACACGTCCGGGCGCTCGTCCGGGGCGGCGCGGACGTGGTGGAGCTGGGGCTCCCCTTCTCGGAACCCATCGCCGAGGGGCCGACCATCCAGGCGGCGATTCGCCGGGCGCTCGACGCGGGGATGACCCCCGAGCGCTACCTCGACCTCGTCCGGGAGTTGGACGTGGACGTGCCGCTGGTCTGCATGACGTACTTCAACCTCATCTATCAGTACGGCGGCGAGCGAGGCGTGGAGCCGTTCGTCGAGGCGGCGGCCGACGCGGGCCTCTCGGGACTCATCGTGCCCGACCTCCCGGTCGACGAGAGCGACCCGCTCAAGCGCGCCTGCGACGCCCACGGCCTCGACCTGATATTCATGGTCGCGCCCACGACCACCGACGACCGCCTCGACCGGATGCTCGACCGGGCGACCGGCTTCGTCTACGTGCAGGGTCGGCTCGGAACGACCGGGGCGCGCTCGGACGTGAGCAGCCAGACCCACGGCAGCCTCGACCGACTCGACGGGACCGACCTCCCCAAGGCGGTCGGGTTCGGCATCAGCGAGCGCGACCACGCCCGGGAAATCGTCGCGGGCGGCGCGGACGGCATCATCGTGGGGAGCGCGTTCGTGGACATAATCGCCGAGCAGGAGAACGCCGTCGACCGCCTCGAAGCGCTGGCCCGCGAACTCAAGGCGGGCGCGCTCGACGGGGCGTCGGAAGTGCCGGAACCGGAAGGCAAATAACCGTCGTTTGCTACAGATTCACACAATGAACGCGGGTACTGCGGCGCGGCTCGAACGCATCGGCACAGGCGACAAATACGTAATCGTCCCGATGGACCACGGCATCACCCTCGGTGCGGTGACGGGACTGGTGGACATCGAATCGACGGTCGACGCGGTGACGCGGGGCGGGGCGGACGCGGTCCTGACCCAGAAGGGCGTCGCGCCCCGGGTCCACCCGAACAAGAACGGCGCGGGCTACGTGGTCCACCTCAACGCCTCGACCTCCATCGGCCCGGACAGCAACGACAAGCGACTCACGGGCACGGTCACGGAGGCGGTCCGGGCGGGCGCGGACGCGGTCTCGTTCCACATCAACGTCGGCAGCGAGTACGAGCGCGAGCAACTCGCGGAACTCGCCGAGGTGACCGACGACGCCGCCGAGTACGGCATGCCGGTGCTGGCGATGGCCTACGCGCGCGGTCCGGGCGTGGACGAACACGACGCCGAGAATCTGGGCCACGCGGTCCGGCTCGCCGAGGAGGTCGGCGCGGACGTGGTCAAGACGGCCTACAGCGGCGAAGCCGACAGCTTCGAGCGCGTGGTCGAGTCGACCCGCCTGCCGGTGGTCATCGCTGGCGGCGAGCCGGAGGGCGACCGCGCGACCCTCGACGCGGTCCGTGGCGCGATGGACGCGGGCGCGGCGGGCGTCTCGATTGGCCGGTCGGTGTTCCAGCACGACGACCCCGAGGCCATCACGCGAGCGGTCTCGGCGGTGGTCCACGACGGCAGCGCGGCCGACGAGGCACTGCGCGAGGCGGGGCTGGCGGTCGAGGCCTGACTTCTCGGCGATTCGGTTCGGACTTCCGGCGAGCTATCCTGGCTTCCCACGTCGGCGCGCGCTGGGGCGGCGCGGTCGCGGTTTGCCGAGGCGCAAGCGGTAGCTAGCGTTCTCCGTCTCTCAGATGCGGTCCGCTACGGGAGCGGCAGTAGTAGATAGCAACTCCTACGTTTCTGGCGGTAGAAGCGTGCGTACGATTCCTTCCGGAAAGACGACCTCCGAGTGTGTACTCGTGGCGGCCGCTCGGAGACACAAGACTTTCACTCCACATCCGCCGAGGTGGAACACTGAGATTTACCATGAGTGTCGGTGTCCCGACCAGCATCAGGAGCATCCTGCTAGCTTCCCTACTCCTCTCGACGGCCGGCTGTACCGCGATTAGCAACCCCGACGACGCCGCGCCCGGCGACTCGTCGACGACGCCGGAATGCGAACTGACACACGAACTGGTGGAGCCGTCGGACGGGTCCGTCGATGCGACCGAGACGTACGCGTACGAGAACCTGAGTAGCGACGCACGGCACGCGTTCGACGAGGTTCTCGCCGACGGTAGCTACTCGACCACCAACCGGAGCCTGCAGTCCTCCGAGTTCCGGTACTGGGACACGACGACGAGCTACAACGTCACGTACCGGAACGAGACGTACAAGCTACTGACGTACTCGGGGTCGGGTTGCGAGCGATAGGTCCTTTCCGAAAACCGTGTTTTCAGGTGCGAGGCTCACTGTCGCAGTGCGGTCGCGGTTTGCCGAGCCTCAAGCGGTAGCCAGCGTCTTCGAGACTGTAATTATTCACGAACAGTCTCCATAGGGTCGAGCAGAATTCGGCTCTCGTTCAGTTCCGACTGTAGAGGACGTTCGTACAGTCCCGGTACTCAACAGAAACCCAACGTTTTTGTGTACGTCCTTACAATGTTTACAATGCACAGCTCGCTCACCAGAACGTCGGAAGGGATAGTTACCAAATAACACGCTGTCCCGAAACGGCGCGACGGTCCACGGTCGACCGACCGAGTAGCGCGCGACAGTGCGTGAACGAGTAGCGCGTGGGTCCACGCGCGAACTGGACCACCATCCCATGTCGAAAGCAGACAAACGAATCCCAGTCACGGAAGAACGATGGCAGGAGCTCAACGACCTCAAGGAGGCCGGGCAGACCTACGACGAACTGCTCAAAGAACTCGTCGAGCAACAGCAGCGACGCCAGCTCGCGGCGCGTACTCGGGCCGTCGAGGAGGCTTCCGAGGAGGAGCTGACGTCGCTCGATGAGCTATAACGTTCTTCTCGCGGACCAGCCTCGCGAGTACGTCCGAACGCTCGACGACAAAAGTACGAGAATCGTCAAGGAAAATCTCCGGAAGTTGGAGGACGACCCGCATCCTCGTCCGGGCTCGGGGTCCGGCGACAAGGAGAAAATCCACGTCGACGGGAAGGAACTCTATCGGCTCCACATCAGCCGCACGCATACCGCCTTCTACTCGATAGTGGAGGACGAACAGCAGGTTCGAGTCGTCGAACTGCTACCAATCGACGACGCGCACGACCGCTACGGGTTCTGACAGGGACCAGCACGGCTTGGCGGTGAGTCCGTGGTCGGTCAAAAACCTCGACCGCTTCGCGGTCGGCCAAACGCCTCGCTTCGCTCGGCGTACGCTTATCGTTCTTCCGAGTCCAGCACTCGAATCTGGTCGCCCCGCACCGTCATGCGGCCACCTTTTTCCGCCTCGGGTGGCCTCGCTCACTTCGTTCGCGTCGGCCACCGCTCGGCGCAAAAATCTGGACCAAAAAGACCGACCGCTTCGCGGTCGGCGAAACGCCTCGCTCCGCTCGGCGTACGCTTATCGTTCTTCCGAGTCCAGCACTCGAATCTGGTCGCCCCGCACCGTCACGGGAATCGGGACCGTCGCCTCGTACAGCTCGACCGTCACCTGGTCTTTGCCCTCGTCGATGCGCTGGACCTGGGCCTTCTCGCCCTTGAACGGCCCGGCGATGAGTTCCACGATGTCGCTCTCGGCGATGCCCTCCACGTCGGGCGTCGGCGAGAGGAAGTGTTCGACCTCGGAGATGTCGCTCTCGCCGGGCACGATGCTCTGGGCGTGGGGAATCTCCTCGAGCACGCGGTTGATGACCGCGTCGCCGTCGGCCTCGACCATCACGTAGCTCGTGAGCGAGTCGGGCGCGAGCGCGGCGTGAATCTCGGGCTCCTCGCGGTTCATTATCATGTCCGCGACGGTGCGTTCCTGGCTCGCGGTCGTCTTGACTGCGTACATTGGCATCTGAGATCACCTACGGCAGGAAGCTCATGACCGCGAAGATGACGAAGCCGAGTATCCCCACCAGGATGATTCCGGCCCCCGCGATCTTGGATATCTTCGAGAACTCCTCCCACGAGGGCGTGCTGGCCAGCTTCAGCACGCGAACGTACGACGAGAGGTCGAGTTTGACGTCCATGGTTGTCGAGGATACGGGAGCGGCCTTTTTCTATCTATTGTTCTGGAGGCGAGTCCGAGTGACGGGGAAATCACGCGGCCACGCACCGAAACGGCCGACTGGTCGTCCCGCAGTCGTTCACAGGCCTGCCGGAACGTCGTCCAAGGACGCCCCGCACACGGGACACTTCGTCGAGACCAGCGGCGCGCTGATGAGTTCGTCCCTGTCTTCGAAAACCGTGTCACATTCGCCACCCACCGAACATTTCACCTGCATACTGAACCAGAGACGAACGCCTCCGCTTAGTTGTTTCGCCGATTACCGACATGTCCGCGCTCGACACGAGCCGGCCGTGAAATGGCTGGTCCGCGTTCGGCGCATCGTGAATGGGAGAACTCAGAACGGAATCCGAAGAGTAGTGTCCACTCCCCAGCAGGTCAGTCGAACGCGTAGTCGGACACCTGCTTTCCACAGTCCTGACAGACGCTCGTCCCGTCGTCCCACTCGAATTCGGTTCCATCGCAGCTCGGGCACTCGTCGGGGTGATCTTTCGAGACCATACGCTGGCGTTCTCACGTTGGCACATAAAGTTCGCGACGACGCACGAATTTACGGGTTTACGCGACCGAGACATCCCGACACGTGAACCCGAGCGCGACCCCTCGTCCCCCGTCGGCAGTTCGCCCGTCGAGCGTTCCCCGTGAACGTCGAACCCAGCGCGTCGGGACCGACCGAGCGACTACTCCACGTAGTCGATGTCTTCGAGTCGCTTGTTGGCCTTGGCCTGCTGGGCCTCGTTGCGGCCGTATATCTGCGGGGACTCGACGCCGGTGACCACTATCATCGTGCGCATCTCGCCCTCGAGTTCCTCGTCGATGGAGGTGCCCCAGATGATGCGGGCGTCGGGGTCGATGCGGTCGTAAATCTCCTCGACCACGCCCTCGGCCTCCTCGATGGACATGTCGTTGCCGCCGGTGACGTTCACCAGCGCGGAGTTCGCGCCCGAGATGTCGACGTCGAGCAGTGGCGAGCGCATCGCCGACTTGACGGAATCTTGGGCCTTCGCGTCCGAGTCGCTCTCGCCGAGGCCTATCATCGCCACGCCGCCCTTCTCCATCACGGTCCGGACGTCGGCGAAGTCGAGGTTGACGAGGCCGGGCTTGGTGATGAGTTCCGTGATGCCCTTGACCGAGCGCATCAGCACCTCGTCGGCGACCTTGAACGCCTGCCGGACGGGCAGTTTCCCGACCGAGTCGAGCAGGCGGTCGTTGGGCACGACGATGACGGTGTCGCTCACGTCCCGAAGCCGTTCGAGTCCGGCCTCGGCGTTGGTCCGGCGGACCTCGCCCTCGGCGGTAAAGGGCGTCGTGACGATGGAGATGGTGAGCGCGCCCGACTCGCGGGCGGCCTTGGCGACGACCGGGGCCGACCCCGTGCCCGTCCCGCCGCCGAGGCCGGCGGTGACGAACACCATGTCCGACCCCTGAATGGCGTCGTAAATCTCCTCCTGACTTTCGAGGGCGGCCTCCTCGCCGACCTGCGGGAGCGAGCCGGCACCCCGGCCCTGGGTCTTCTGCTCGCCCATCAGTATCTTGGTGTCGGCCTCTATCTCGACGAGGTGCTGGACGTCGGTGTTGGCCGCAACCAGTTTCGCGCCGTGGATGCCCTCCTCGGCCATGCGGTTGACGGTGTTGCCGCCGGCCCCGCCACAGCCGACGACCGTGATGTCGGTCTGGAGGTCCTGCAGGACGTCCTTGAGCTCCTCGTCGGTCATGGTCCCCGACGGGTTCACGTCGGCGGTCCCGCCCGACGGCGAGCCCCCGGACGCGGAGCCACCCGACCCGGACCGTCCGGCGGGCTGGCCCTGCCCGGCGTCCCCCTCGGCTTCCTCGATGGCGTCTTCGACTAGCGAGTCCATGCTGAAGATGGCTTGAGAACGGAGCGTAATTATCTTTCCCCTCTTCGTCGGACGAATGTCTGACGAACGGCGGTATTTCCCCGGATTCAGACAGGAAACTCGCGCGTCCGCTCGCGGCGCACGTCCTCGGGCGCGACGGCCTCGCCGTCGACCGTGACCGACTCGCCCGCCGACAGTTTCCCGAACGCCGGCCCCTCGGGGACGCCGAGGTCGCGGGCCGCCTCCGGGTCGAACGCGGTCCGGCGCGCGACGACCGCGCCGTCCTCGCGCGCGACCGAATCGTACTTGCGCTCCAGCAGCGACGCGAGGTCGTCGACCAGCGCGGCCCGGTCGGCGGGCTCGCGGACGGCGGCCCGGCCCGCCGCGCGGGTCCCGCTCTGGGCGGTCTCGAACGCGAGCGCGCGGGTTTCGACCGCCTCGCGGGCGGCCTCGGCGTCGATGCCCTGCGCTTCCGCGAGCAGGTCGGCCGGCAGGTCGACGAGTTCGTGGTCGGGCGCGCCCGCCCCGCGTTCCGCCTCGCGCGCTGGCTCGCCGAACCGGAGGCCCGCGCCGACCGCCGAGAGGTCGGCTTCGAGCGACTCGACCAGTTCGAGCGGGACGCCGGCGGTCTCGCGCACCCACGTCTCGCTCGCGACGTCGTAGCCGAGGTCCGCGACGACGGCTTCGAGTTCGGGACGGTCGCCCTCGACGACGGCGCGGTCGGCCCGGCTTCGCTCGAACGCCCGGGCTATCACGTCCCGATTCCGCTCGGGCGCACCCATCGCGTCGAGCGTCCAGTCGGCTCCGACGTGGCCGACCGCCCAGTCGGTCTCGCGCTGGATGCGCTCGAATCGCGGGACGTAGTGGCCGCCGCCGAAGCCGACGAGTTGCCTCTCTCGGTGGGGCTCGACCCCCTGCAGGTCGAGGACCGCGCGCGCGACCGCCCCGGCACCCTCGGGGTCGTCCCACTGGGGCTCGTCGCTGCCCAGCTCCGCGAACAGCGACGGGACGCCCACCTCGGAGGGGCCGTGGTGGGTACACTCCATCCCGACCGCGTACCCCTCGGGCGCGTGGGCCTCGAAGCCGTCGAGCAGGCGCGCGTGGGCGTTCGGGCACGCCTCGGCGAGCGCGCCGGACTCGCCGCCGTACTTCGCGGGGCCGAAGTTGCCCGTGAAGTGAGCGGTCAACAGCGGGCCGGTGTCCCCGGAGTGACGGGAGACGAAGACGAGCAGGTCGGGCGCGCCGGAGCGGGCCGGACTATCCCCGCCGGTCGCTTGCGCGGCGGCGTCCGACTCGCCGAACGCGGCCGCCGCGTTCTCGACCTCGAGGTGGAGGTCGTCGAACTTCCGGAGTTCGAAGCCCTCGCGGCGGTAGTACGTGCCCCCGCCCTCGGCGTCGGGCCGCGAGTCGTCCTCGCGGGACTCCCAGTCGACGAGGTCGAGCAGGCGCTCGCCGACGTGCTCGGACGCCGAGTCGGCGCGGCTGACGACGATTGCTATCACGGCCGGACGTACGTCGGTCGAGCGCGAAAAGCGCCTCGAAACCGGTCAGTCGGCGTGGTCGACCGCTTCGGACCCGCCGGGAAACGCGTCCCGGGCGTTCGCGACGGTGCGCTCGAATATCGCCCGGACCTCGTCGCGCCGGGCGACGAACAGCGCCGCGCCCAGCGCCATGTAGACGACCGTGTAGCCGTACAGTAACAGGAGGCTGAGTTCGCTCGCCTGCGGTTCGGCCATCGTCCGGACGACCCAGAACTCGGCGGCGACCTGCGAGACGAACAGCACCAGCAACACGACCGCCTCCCGGACGCTGATCTCGAAGTTGGTCAGCACGCCGATGGCGAAGAAGCTCTGGGCGGCGGTGATCCAGATCTCCGCCTGCTGTTTCTCGTCGAACGGGAGCGCGCCGACCGACCCGGCCGCGATGCTGTACACCACCGCGAGCGTCCCGATGAGCAGCGTCCACTGGTTGAGCTTCGAGGAGATGAGCGCGTTGAACCCGGCGGTCGAGCGCGCCTTGTTGACGAGGTAGGCGACGACGATGAGTTCGGGCGACTCGGAGGCCAGCGGCGCTATCCACTGTATCATGAAGAAGGGCGGAATCCCGAACGCCACGCCAAGCGTCTCGAGCCCGTGGGCGAACGGGTGGACGGCGGTGTATATCATCGCGCCAGAGTAGCCAAACAGCAGGAGGACGGTGGCGACGCGCGGCCCCCGCGAGTACTGCTGGAGGTACGCCGGCACGCCGACCTGGTCGTCGTGGGCCACCACGTCGCCGCGGATGATGATGCCGATGTACAGCGCGTAGAGGCCGACGAGGACGACGGTGTCGCCCACGCCGATGCCGCCGCCGAGCGGGACGAAGAAGGCGACGACGGTCGCGGCCAGCAAAAAGGCGATCTCGGTCGCGAGTTCGCGGTCGAGTTGGACCTTGCTCCGCAGGAATCCCGGCTCGCGCACGACGGCGGGGTCGGCCGAGCCGAGCGCGCGGTACACGGTGAACAGCGCGATGCCCGACCAGCCCAGCCCGATGAGGATGCGGTTCGCGCCCGTCATGTTCGCCACCGCGAGGTTGGCCGCCTCCGCCCCGCGCGCGGTGCCGACGTTGGCTCCGGCGGTCCACGCGTACAGGGCGTCGACCGCGTACTCGGGGGCGACCGCGAGGACCGCCAGCACGGCGATGGCGAACGCGCGGGGCACGTCCTTCTCGGCGGTCTCGGCTCCCCACGCGAGGAGGAACGAGGCTCCGAGGACCGAGACGCCGGAGACGGCGACGGTCCCCACGGTTCCGAGAGCGGCCGTCGAATCGGTGAGGTAGGTCCCGAGCCACGGAAGCGTGAGGGCGACCGCGCCCGCGACCGCGACCAGCGGGTGACGGAGTCGAGTAGCCATTCTCGGTGGCTTGTCCTGCCGGAAACGTAGATGTTGCGCTCCCGCGTCCGGGAAGCCCCGGCGTCCCGCGTCAGGCTACGGGAACAGGGCGTAGACGAAGCCGGCGTACGAGGCCAGCAACACCAGCCCCGTGCCCCGGCCGACGCGCCGGTTGGCCGCCATCAGCGCCAGCGCGCCCACGGTGAACCCGATGAGGACGGGAAAGTGGAACGACCGGACGTCGGTCTCGACCGCGAGGGGATTGACGAGCGCGAGGATGCCGATGACAGCCAGCACGTTGTAGATGTTGCTCCCGACGACGTTGCCGATGCTGAACTCGGCCTCGCCCCGGAACGAACTCACGACGGAGGTGGCGAGCTCGGGCAGCGACGTGCCGAACGCGATGACCGTCAGTCCGATGAACAGGTCGCTGAAGCCGTACGCCCGGAGGAGGTTCGTGCTCCCTTCCAGCAGTCCCATCGACCCCGCGAGCAGGCAGGCCCCGGCCCCCAACAGCACCACGACGTCCCGGAGCGTGGTCGACCCGCTCTGGTCGACTTCCACGTCCTCGGTCACCGCGACCTCGTCGCCCTGTCGGGAGTTGTACAGCAGGTAGCCGGTGAACGCCGCGAGCAGCACGAGCAACAGCCCGCCGTCGAGCGCGCTCAGCGAGCCGTCGAGCCCGAGGACGACCAGCAGCGCCGCCGCCGCGAACATGAACGGCCCGTGCTTCACGAGAACCGCCCGGTCGACCGACATGGGCTGGACCAGCGCCGACGCGCCCAGCACCAGTCCGATGTTGGCGATGTTCGAACCGAGGATGTTGCCCAGCCCGATGTTGTCGGAGATGCCCACGCTCCCGAGCAGGCTGACGAACAGTTCCGGCGCGGTCGTCGCGAACGCGACGATGGTGACCCCGACCGTCGCGGGGTTGATGCCGAACTCGATGGCGAGTTTGGAGGCGCTGTTGACCAGGAGTTCCGCGCCGAGGTACAGAAACAGAATCCCGCCGAGGAGATACCCGACGTCGAGGAGCGACCACGACGCACCCGTAGCGAGTGGAACTACCATTGGCGGGAGGTTTCGGTGGCGAAACTTAAATTTCACTAATGGACGTGCGATGTACGAAACGGGGCGTTCGGAGCGTCAAACGGTGGAACTATCGGCGTCGCGCCACTCGTCGGGACCATGGACGTGTTCGGACTGCTGGGCGACCCGGTGGGCCACTCGCTGTCGCCGCCGATGCACGAGGCCGCCTACGACGACCTCGGCCTCGACGCCCGCTACGTCACCTTCGAGCCAGACGACCTCGGCGCGGCCATCGAGGGCGCGCGGGCGCTCGGCGTCGCGGGGCTGAACGTCACCATCCCGTTCAAGCGGGACGCGCTCGATTACGTCGAGCCCGACGACCTGGCGGCCCGCATCGGCGCGGTCAACACCGTCGACTTCTCGGCGGCCGACGCGGGGACGCCCCCGACGGGCCACAACACCGACGCCGCGGGGGTCAGGCGGGCCTTCGCCCACCACGACGTGACGCTGGCCGACCGCGACGCCGTGGTCGTCGGTGCCGGCGGCGCGGCCCGCGCGACCGCGTTCGCGCTGGCCGACGCGGGCGCGACCGTCCACGTCGCCAACCGGACGGTCGAGCGCGCCGAGGAACTCGCCGAGGCGGTCGGCGACCGCACCACGGCCGGCGGCCTCGACGCGCTCGAAGCGCGCGTCTCGGCGGCCGACGTGCTGGTCAACGCGACGAGCGTGGGGATGGAGGAGGACCGCTCGCCGGTGCCCGCCGACGCCCTCCACGCCGACCTCGCGGTGCTCGACGCCGTCTATCGCCCGCTCGACACGCGCCTGCTCCGGGACGCCCGCGAGCGCGGCGCGACGGCGGTCGACGGCGCGTGGATGCTGCTGTATCAGGGCGTCGAGGCGTTCGAGCTGTGGACCGGCCGGGACGCGCCCGTGGACGCGATGAACGCCGCACTCCGTGGACGCCTTTAAGTGCCACGCCCGTCTACTGTCGGGCAAATGGGACTGCTCACGAAGCTGAAGTCGTTGCTTGGATTCGAGGACGACCGCTCGCAGGTGCGTCGGAGCGAGTCGGGCGTCACCATCGAGCGCGACCCCACCGAGCCGGCCGAACCCGACGAGTCGGCCGCGTCCGGGGCGGAGACCGAACCCGAGGCGTCCGACGCCGCCGAGGCGTCGACCGCCGAATCCGACGAGTCGGGGACGAGCACGCCCGACGGAATCGAGGAGGTGGGCTCGGAGACGGAACCCGACGAGCAGTCGGTCGAGGCCGAGCCGGAGACGGTCGACGCCGACGAGGGGACCGTCGACGCCGAGCCGGAAGCGACCGATGCCGAGGCCGAGCCGGAAGCGGGCGACGACGAGGCCGAGCCGGTCGAGCGCGCCGAAACCGACGACGATGCCGAGGCCGTCGACGTCGAGGAGGAGGCCGACGAGGAGACGCCCGAAGCGGAGCCCGAGCCCGGGGAAGGTGAATCCGAGGACGCCGTGCCCGACGAGACCGAGGCCGAATCCGACGAGCCGGCCGGTGCGGGCGAACCCCTCGAAGACGTGAAAGGCATCGGCGCGGCCTACGCCGAGCGGCTCCGGGACGCGGGCGTCGAGGACGTCGCCGACCTCGCGGCCGCCGACGCCGAGGGGCTCGCCGAGGCGACCGACCTCTCGGCCAAGCGCATCTCGACGTGGATAGAGCGAGCGCAGGCCCGGTAGCCGACACGCGAGCGACCCGTCCTTCTCACCGACCGACCACCCCCGGACTCGCGCCGCCGACCGACCCGCGAGCGGCTCGGCCGGCCGCTCGGCTCCGCGACTCCCGACGCGGTTCCGAGCGACTGCGGACCGATTCTACGACCCCGAGTCGGTCGCCCTCGAGCGCCGACGCGTCGTCCGACGAGCGCGGAGGGTCGACCTCGCCGACGGGTCCGCCGACCGCGCGGGCCGCGACGTTTCGGACGGGCGGGAGCGCCGGCTATCGACAGCGCGGCGACGAAGTCGACCGGCGAGCGCCGAAACGGTGGTCGAACAGAGCGAGTGAAAGGGAACGACGAATCGCAGTGCCGCGACGTCAGTCCGACAGCACCGAGCCGAGTGGATTCAGCGAACTCGCCGCGGTTCCGCCGTTCTCCGCGTCGTCTTTCGCGACGTCGGTGTCGTACTCGGCGTCCTCGGCCGCGACGTTGAGCGCGCCGAAGGCCGAGCGGAACGCGAGGTCGGCCACGTCGAGGACCGCCTCCTCGACCAGGTCGCGCCGGGACGACGGGGCCTCGTCGAGGACCGCGGTCGCCACGGCCGCTATCTCGTCGGCGGTCGCCGCCACGTCGTCGGCGGCCGCGAGGCGCTGGCCGATGCGGTGGCCGACGAGCGAGGCGACCGCGTCGGCGGCCTCGTCGTCGGACGCCGCGTCGAGCACGGCCGCGACCGAGGGAGCCTTGCCGGTCGATTTTTCGCGGGGGCCGACCGTCTCGTGGATGACGGGGTCGAGACCCAGCGACTCGTACAGCTCGGTCATGGTCGGGCCGTAGGCGTCGAGGCCGGCCGACAGCTCGGTGGATTCGCTGGCCTCGACGCGGTAGGCGGTGAACGCCCGCACCTCGCCGTCGCCGAGCTGTCCGGCCGGCGAGGCGAGCGAGTCGTCGACCTGCGCGACCGCGTCGCCGAAGACCTCGCTCGGATCGCCGAACTGCGGGGCCGCGACGACGTTCCAGCCGGGTTCGAGCGTGGTCGTTCCGGGGTCGGACTCGTGGTGGCCCGGCGGGACGCCCTCGCGCTCGCGGAAGTCCACGACCGCACGGACGCCCTCGCTGGGCGTCACGCGGAACCCGTCGAGGGTGCCGACGCGCTTGTTCCGGCCCTGCCCGCGAATCTTCTTCCACTTGCCGGACTTGGCGTGCCAGTACTCCATCGTCCCGGCGAACTCCCGGAAGTCGTCGACGCCCAGAATCTCGTAGATGGTCCGGTCGGTGCCGCCGGGGACGCCGAGTCCGTAGGTCGTGCCGGCGTCGAGGTAGAGGTCGGTGGCGATGCGAGTGGTCTCGGACCGGTCGACCTCGGCCGGGCGGGCGGTCAGGAACGGGTCGTACGCGAACTCGCCGTCGGCGATGGTGTCGTCGTACGCTCGGCCGCCGAGGTAGTTCAGCCGGACGTCGAACGGTCCCTCGGGCGCGGAGTCACCGTCGGCGGGGTCGCCGACGAACGGCACGTCGGTCGACGAGAGGTCGTTGTACCGCGCCACGACGGCGTCGGCGTCGAGCCCGGAGTAGCCGCCGTCGATGTCGAGACCGGTCTCGGCGTCGACGGTGTTGTTCTCCAGCGAGACGTAGTCGCCGGTCTGGAAGAAGCCGGTCGCGGCGTTCGCGACGGTGTTGTCCCGGACCACGACGTCGCGCTCGCCGAAGCCGTAGTCGCCGACCCGGATGCCGAGGTGGGCGTGGGCGACCTGGTTGGCCTCGATTTCGGCGTTGGCCTCGTCGACGAAGATGCCGGCGTCGCCGTCGCCGGACGGGTCGTCGGCGTCGGGCCCGGAGATGGTGTTCCGGGCGATGCGGTTGTCGTCGCTGGCGTCGAAGTCGCCCCAGAGGAGGATGCCCGCGTCGAAGCCCTCGCCGTAGACGATTTGGGACTCGGTGACCGTGACCTGGTCGCCGTTCTCGACGTAGACGCCGCCGTAGCCGTCGTCGTCAGGGCGGTCGAACGCGAGGCCGGTGATGGTCGCGTTCGAGACCGGACCGCCGCCCGAGATGTCGGTCCCGACGCCGATGCCGCTGTCGACGACCGTCACGTTCTCGACGGTGACGTCCGAGACGTTCTCGTCGAGGAGCACGCCGTTGGTGCCGGCGGCGGTCACGTTGCGAATCGTCGTTCCGCTGACGAGCGCGTTGACGTGGACGCCGAAGCCGACGTCGTTCTTGGGGTCGATCTCGCCGTCGAGGACGTTCGCCGAGAGGTTCTCCAGCGTGACGCCGTCGGCGTCGACGTTGACCACGCTCGGCGACGCGACGTCCTCGGCGTGGACGATCTCGACGGTCTCGCCCTCGACGCCCCGGATCGTGACGCCGCCGGTACCGACGTACAGTCCCGAGTCGCTGCCCCGGTCGGACGCGACCTCGTAGGTGCCCCCACCGACGACGACCTCGTCGCCGGCGGTCACGAAGTCGACGGCCGCCTGCAGGTCGTCGAGGTCGTCGGGGACGCTGAGCGGCGACTCGTAGACGGTGGTCGGGTCGAGCGTCACGGACGTCGCTATCTCGTGGTTGCCGTCGTCGACCGAGACGAACCGCGCGTCGAACGCGAACTCGCCGACAGCGCCCGCCGGGGTCCGGACGGTCGCCTCGACGGAGCCGTCGTACGGCTCGTCGTAAGTGATGGGCTCGCCGAACGGGACCGTCTCGCCGTTGACGGTCAGCGTCAGGTCCGACTCCTCGACGTATCGGAGCCCGGAGACGCCGAACTCCATCTCCACGAGGTTCGAGCCGTCGAGTTCGAGGGTCGCGGAGTCGCCGGGGGCTATCTTCTCGGCCGGGGTCGAGACGACCTCGACGGGCGGCGTCTGGACCGCGTGCTCGACGAGGTTGGCCAGCAGCGCGCGCCCCTCGGCCGTGAAGACGTCCGAGCCGACGTAGCTGCCGACGCCCAGCGACGAGGCGAGCGCGACCCGCGAGAGGTCGTCGACCGCGAGGCCGGCGTCGCCGGTGTCGCTGCTACCGAGCGCGGTCCCGGCGAGGGTCGAACTGGAGACCGGACCCTGGTAGTCGTCGAAGTACGCGTGGAAGCCGCCGAAGTAGAAGAACCCGGAGTCGACCGGGTCGGGTTCGTTGACGGTCACGCTGTCGCCGGGGTCGGCGACGTCGTCGAGCACCGGGTGGTCGCGGTCGACCGTGTAGTTGACCGGCGGGGCTTCGAGCTGGACGTACGCCTCGGTCACGTCGCTCGGATTGCCGATGATATCGGAACTCTGATAGATTGAGTCGGTCCCCGTGCCGTACTGGTCGAGGTAGACGACCCCGACATCGGGTGCGGTCGCGACGTCGGCGAACGCGGTGACGACGTCCTCGTCGGTGCCGAGGTCGACCGCGACGTACGCGTCGTGCTCGCGGTCCTCGGCCGCCGAGACCGCGGTCGGGGCGTCGAGCGTCGAGAGGTTGTACCGGGGGTGAAGTTCGCCGCCGAGCATCGACTCGACGTCGGCCCCGTACGCGCCGGTGTCGTCCACGATGCCGACCGAGACGGAGTCGGCGTACACCGACGTCGAGCCCGTCGCCACCGTCACCGTCTCGCCGAGCCCGTCGAGGGTGACCTCGAGGTCGAGGTCGCCCGAGCCGTCCTGGCTGGTGTCGACGGTGAGGGTCACGACGCCCGAGGTCGCGCGGCCGAACGAGAACGCCTCGCCGAACGCGGCCTCCTCGCCGTTGACCGAGAGGCTCGCGTCGCCGCCGTAGGTGCCGACGCGGTCGACGGTTATCGTCTCGGCGTTGGCGGCCCGAACCTCGACGTCGAATGACTCGCCGGCCTCCAGTCCGTCGGGCTGCTCGGTGACCGGCGTGACAGCGAGGTCGTCGCCGAGCGTGAAGTCCCGCGTGACGAACGCCTCGCCGACGTCGACGGTGACCGTCTCGCCGTCGTGACCGAACGCGTCGACCGAGAGCTCGTAGGTCCCGCTGGCCGCGCGCAGCCGGTACTCGCCGTTCTCGTCGGTCTCGGTCGGGAAGCCGTCGAGTTCGACCGACGCGCCCTCGATGGGCTTGCCGTCCGCGTCGGTGATGGTCCCCTCGACGCCGGCGTCGGCCGCCACGCGGCCGATCGCGGTCACCGCGTCCACGATGCCGTGGCCGTACCGGACGTCCGGCTCGTCGGGTTCGCCCTCGGGCTTCCACGCGGTGTTCTCGAGCGCGTTCTTGGCCTGTTCGGGGGTGACGTCTTCGGCCCCCGCGGACTCCATCAGACCGACCACCCCGGTCAGGTGGGGCGAGGCCATCGAGGTGCCCGAGATGGCGTTGTACGGCCCCTCGCTGTGGTCGACCGGGTACGAGCTGGTGACGTCGACGCCGGGCGCGGCCGCGTCCGGGACGACGTACGAGTCGGGCCACTCGTCGGGAGCGTTGTCGCCCCACGCGCTCTGGGTGTCGATGGTCTCGCCGCCGGAGAAGCTGGCGATGCCCTCGTCCTCGTTGCTCGCGCCGGCCGCGAAGCTCTCGACCACGTTGCCGGGCGACCCGGTCGTGCCCTCGCCGTCGTTGCCGGCCGCCGCGACCACGGTGGTTCCGGCCGCCTCGGCGTTGCGAACCGGCTCGATGAGCTGGCTGTTGTACCCGGTGGCACCGAGGCTCATGTTGATGACGTCGGCGTCCTGCTCGACCGCCCACTGGATGCCGGCGATGATCTGGGTGAACGACCCGCTGCCGCCCGGAAGGATGAGCCCGTGCAGGAGTTCGGCCTCGGGCGCGACGCCGATGGCGGTGCCCGAGTCGTCGCCGCCGGTGGCGGTCCCGCTGACGTGGGTGCCGTGGTACGCCGAGTCGTGTGGCTCCGAGTCGACCTCGTTGCCGTCGCCGTCGAACTCGGCGAAGTTCCCGGCGTCGATGTCGATGTCGGGGTGGTTCGGGTCGACGCCGGTGTCCAGCACCGCGACCGTCGCGCCCTGCCCGCGAGCGTCGAACTGGTCCCACGCCTCGGGGACGTCGAGCTGGTCGAGACCGTAGGTGACGTCCGTGGCCTCGGCGCTCGCGTTGCCGGTCTCGGGGTCCGGAATCGCCATCTCGTAGTTGGGATGGACCTGGGAGACCCCCTTCTGTGCTGCCAGTTCGTCGGGGTCGACCTCGTCGGTGTCGACCGCGAGCAGGAGCGAGTTCGAAATCCAGAACTGGTTCTTGACAGAGAGACCGTCGGTCCGTTCGACGTAGTCGACGATGGGGGCCTGGCTCTCCTCGGCCTCGGCCTTGAGTTCGTCGACGACCGACGTCTCGGCGGCGAGCGGAACGTCGACCTGCTCGGCCCGTACCACGAGCTCGGTCGTACCCTCGGCGCTTGCGCCCGTTCCGGACACCAGCGAGAGAACGCCGGCACCCGCCGTCCCCTGGAGGACCTCACGCCGCGACAGCCGACCGACCGCACCATTATTTGCGCTATCGTTTGTACTTGTCATTTGTGCCTCTATGGCTGAAAGCCATACGCACACGTCCGCCCTTATTTTTAAAAATGTTTTGCTATCAATCGTAATTAGGAAGAAAGTAATTCCGATTCGCCGCGGGAATACGTCCGAGTGTGAATCCGTGGACCGCGCGCCTATCATCCGTAGACTGTACAGAGATGGGCACACGTGTACGCTACCGCTGGCCCCGCGGGTCGGTGGGCCGATATCGCTCGCCCGCAGTGGCCGACGCCGCCCGCGCCGAGTACGGGTTCGTCGAGAAATGCGCCCTGGCACGGGCCGGACGTCCGACCGTCGATGTCCCCCGAACATCGCGCCGTGGTTCGTGCAGCCGAGCGCGCCGTCGCACCCGAACTCGTCGTCCGAGGTCGGCGCTCACTCGATCCGGAACTCGGGTTCGGCGACCGACTCGCTCTTGCACTCGGGGCACCGCGACGGCCGGTTGGCCGGGTCGTCGAACCCGTCGAACCCGCAGTCCCGACACTCCGGCGGCGCGACCAGCAGCCGCTCGTCGGCCTCGGACAGCGACCGGGCGACGTGGCGGACGTGCTCGACCGCCAGCGCCGCCGTCACGTCGAACTCGCGGGCGAGCGAACTCGGCGCGGCGGCGGTCTCGCGGAGGTGGGCGGCGATGCGCTCGCGGGTGGTCTCGTCGGCCTCGCGCATGTGATGGCGTCGGAACCGGGCGGACATAACCCTTTTCGCGGGGGCGTGGACGAGGACAGCCCCGACAAACGATACTCGGCGAAGGGCGACCATCCACCGGTCGCGCTCGGCGAACCAGCCGACGCCTCGGCGGACTGAACGGGCGAGGCGGGGTCACGCGAGCGAAGCGAGTGTGACGTTGTCGGAACTTGCTTCCGACAGGACTCGCGTTCGCGTGGTCGTCTCTGCGGGCCACTATTCGAAGCGGCGAGCGAAGCGAGCCGCGAGAATATCCCGCAGAGCGACCGCGAGCGCGCCGAGGGCGTTCGAGGACGTTGCAGTGGTTGTATCGTCGGAGAACTCGTCGAAGGCGTTCGAGAGCCCCGTTTCCACTCGAACCGACCCGCCGACCACGTCGACTCGCCACCCGGCGGATTTAAGCCGGGGGGCTAAGCATACCTGAGCATGAGCGTTCCCCGCATCGTGCAGTCCGAACTCGACGGCGAACAGGTCGCGGCACAGGTCCCGCTGGGAGGCGAGGACGCCCTGTTCGTGACCCCGACGCGCACGCTGGTCTACCGCGCCGACGGACTCCTGAGCGACGAGTCCGTCGAGGCGTACCCCCACGACGCCGAGCGGATCGAGATATCCGAGGGGCGACGCAAGTCCGCCGTCGAACTCGACTACGGCATCGAAGGCGAGGCGAGGTTCAAGGTCCCGAGCAGTCGGCTCTACGAGGCCCTCCACCCCGTGCTGGCGGGCGTGCTCAACGCCGCCGGCGTGACCGGCCCCGACGAGACGGTGACTCAGACCTACCAGTTCAGCGAGCTCACGCTGGTCATCACCAGCGAGCGCGTGGTCAAACACGTCGGCTCGGCGGTGTGGGACGACGACTACGAGGAGTACCACTTCGCGGACGTGACCCGCCTCGACGTCGAGGAGGGCAGCGTCTCCTCCCAGATTATCATCGAGACCGACGGTCGGCCCCAGCGCATCAAGACCCCGAGCGACCAGACCCGCGAGGTCCGCGAGCGAATCGAGCGCGCGCTGCTGGACTACCACGGCGCGCCCTCCTACGAGGCGTTCGCTCGCGAGCGCGCCCAGGCCTCCGACGACGACCCCGAGGACGAGTCGGCCGACGACGCCGAGGCCGACCAGTCCAGCGCCGACCCGCTGGCCGGCGGCGTCGACCCCATCGACGCGAACCCGCCGGAGCTCGACGACGAGGGCGCTATCGTCGAGGACGACGCGAGCGAGACGGCCGACGAGCAGGCGGAGTCGGCCCCCCAGACTGGCGAGGCGGCGTCCGCGAGCGCCGGAGCCGAGTCGCCGGCCGCCGACGAGCGAGCCCGACGCGTCCCCGACGAGGACGGAGGCGAGGTCGACCCGAGCGACGGCGCGACGGACGCCGACGCGAGCGGACCCTCGACCGGCGGGGAGACGTCCCGCGAGGAAACGGTGGTCGACCCCGACAAGGCGGTCCAGACCGGCGAGCCCGACCGGTCGAGCCCGGAGCCGGGCGAGACCGCGTCCGACAGCGGGTTCGCCGACTCGGGGTTCGAGCCCGCGAGTTCCGAACTCGAATCCGACGACACCGACGAGCAGCTCGCGGCGCTGACCGAGGCGGTCGAGCGCCAGAACGAACTGCTGGCCGAGCAACAGCGCACGCTCGAAACCCTCATCGACGAACTCCGGCGCGGCCGGTGAGCGGGCCGCGTCGGGCGTCGAGCCGTCCCCGGGCTCGGGCTGGCTCCGAGGTCGGACCGCTTTCGGGGCCGAGCCGTCCCGGGCCGGTCAGTCCCGACCGGTGACTTTCCGGATGCACTCGGGACCGAACGGACCGTGTTCGGCCGCGTCGAGTTCGAGGAAGTGACCCTCCGAGATGCTCGCGCCACAGCGCCGACACGAGAACTCGCCCTCCTTGGTGACGACCTCGCTGCCGAAACTGACGTAGGTGCCGCCCGTGGGCCGGACGACCCCGTCCTCGCGCTGGATGACGCCGCGTTTCTCGGCCTCGTCCAGAATCGCCCGCGTGGTCGCCGGGTGGGTGGTGACGGTCTCGATGCGGTCGACCGCTTGTGCGACCGAGAGTTCGGGGTGTTCGAGCTTCGAGAGGAGTTCGACGCCGACCTCGACGGGGTCGAAGTCGTCGCCCGTCGACTCGGCCTCGCCGCTGGTCGCCCGCTCCGCGGGGTCGTCGCTCCCGGCGTCCGCGTCGTCGGCCATTACCCCGGATTGGCTCGCCCCGCGGGTTAAAGCTTGCCGGACGGCGAACGTGGTGAGACCAGCGACGATAACGCTCCGGGAGCGCGAGGTTCCGTCGAGAACTCGTCGGCGCGCGCTGGCCGACTCATCCACGTCGGCGCGCCCCGGCGTCATCGCGCCCTCGGCGCGATTGCTCGGCGGACGCGGTTGTTTCCCGGCGTCTGCGCAAGCGACGTGCGCGCAGGCTCGGCGGACGCGGGTCGTCCGTCGACGTCTCGTCGAACGGAGTGAGACGAGGCTCGTGGACCAACGCTCCACGGCGTCTGCGCGAGCGAAGCGAGACTTGCGGGACGCCCTCGGCGTCCCGCCGGTCTGCGAGCGCAGTTCGCAGGGACCGCAAGCGGTTGGGCGGACGAGGCTGTCGCGGTGCTGTGCGGTCGCGGTGCGGTCTCTCATCGGTCGAGGCAGTAGCTAGCTCCGCGTTGCGGTCGACGACCGGCAAGCGATATCGAATAGCCGACGAACGGGGCCCAAGCACCCAACTGTCCCCGACCCGTAGCCGGTCTATGGCCTACCGAACCACGATTGGATGGTCCCTGCTATCGTCGGGCGTCGTCACGCTCCTGCTCGCGTTCCTCCCGGGCGACTCGCTGTGGTGGGGCGTCGGCCTGCTCGCGGCGGGCATCGCGGTCCTGTTCGTCCGGCAGTGACCCGCCGACGCCACCCGTCGATTTTCGGCCGGGCTACGCGACGTGGACCCGGGTGACGTGACCGCCACAGCCACACTGCTCGACGTACTCCCACGAGGCGTCGTCGCCGAACCGCTCGGCCAGCGCGTCGTACAGGTACGTCTCGGGATGGCCGTGGTCGCCGTGGGTCACGAGGTTGACGTGGTTGCCGGCGGCCGTGTGCTCGACCGCCGTCGCGGCCTGTGCGACCACGAGGTCCCGGTCGTCGGCGTGCTGCGGTTTTTCGAGGTTGGCCGACCACGAGTTGTCGTGGACCCGGTCGGTGATGGGTTCGACGTCCCGGTCGAGGTCCGCGGTGTGCTCCCGGTCGTCGCCGTTCGCGTCGGCGTGGTCGTGGTCTCGGCTACTGGTTCCCATGTCTAAACGAAGGGCCCGGTCGGGCAAAAGGGGCGTTCCGAACACGTTCGCGCCCCGCGGGCGCGGAAGCGCCGCGACAGCGCCGGGCGGACGTCGACGGTCAGTGCCGCCGGGCCGCCAACATCCCGACCGCGAGCAGCACCGCGAGCGCTCCGACCACCGCGGCCGGGCCGAACCCGGGTGCCGGGGCGCTCGCCGCGAGCGCGTCGTCGGTGGTCGTCGCGTCCTCGTCGGCCGCTCCCTCGTCGCCGTCGGCCGCGTCGTCGCCCTCGTCGGGCGTCTCCGCCGCGGTCGTCGTGTCGCCCTCGCCGAGGTCGGCTCCGGCGTCCGCGGCGGTCGTCTCGCCGTCCTCATCGCCGACACCGGCGTCGGCCTCGTCGTCCGCGGCGGTCGTCTCCTCGTCCCCGACGTCTTCGTCCTCGTCGGCAGTCGTCGTCTCCTCGTCCGCGTCGGCAGTCGTCCCGCCGTCGCCCGCCTCGGTGGTCTCGGTCCCGTCCGCGTCGGCCGCCGCGCCGTCGGTCTCCACGACCACGCCCGAGGCGTTGGCCTCGGGGTCGGCGACGTCGACGGTGAAGTTCGTGCCCGGTTGGACGTCCGAGAGGTCGACCGTCACCTCCCACGTGCCGTCCTCGCCGACCGTCGCGGTCCCGCGTCGCAGGAACGGGGCGTCCTGCGTGTTCGAGAGTTCGACGGCCAGGTCGGTGCCCGCCGCGACCGAACTCGCCCCGGAGACGGCGGCGTCGCTCGACGCGGGCACCTCGACGGGTTCGTCGAACGTGACGTTGCGCTCGACCACCGAGAAGTTGGTCGTCAGCGAGGTGGCGTTGCCCTCCTCGACGTAGGGGTTGGCGTCCGAGACAGTGAAGTTGGCCTCGTAGGTCGCGCCCTGCTCCAGCGCGTTCGCGTTGAGCACGAGGAAGAACCGGTCGTCGTCCTCGTCGACCAGCAGGTCGGCCCGGTCGAGGTCGACCTCCTCGGACGGCACGTTGGGCTCGGCTCCCCTGGTCAGCGACGTCGACAGCCCGGTCTCGTTGTCGTTCAGGTCCGAGACGTTCTCGACGTAGGCGTACAGCCCCGACGCCTCCACGCCCACGATGGCCCAGTCCTGGTCGGCGATCCGGTCGTCCCGCGTGGCGACGTCGGTCAACTGGGAGACGCTCCGGACGCTGGCGGACTCCGGTGCGGTCCAGGTCTGGATTCCGCCGGTCTCGCGCTCGGTGAGTTCTATCAGTCCGACGGCCGTCCGCTGGGTCCCGACCGAGACCGCGACGGGGTAGCCCGCGGCGTCGAGCCGGCCCGGAATCGGGTCGGTCAGCAACTGGAAGTCGGTCACGTTGTCCTCGCCGGCCGCCGAGACGCCGGGCGCGTCGCCCGACTGCCCGGCCCGGTAGGTGTCGAACTCGACGGTGGCTTCGCCGTCCTCGTCGCCGTCGACGACGGTGAACCGCGAGTGGTAGCCCACGTCCGCCGAGCCGAGGTCGACCGTCGCCTCGTCGGTGCCGTCGAACGTGACGTTGAACCGGACCACGTCTCCCCGGTTCTCGACCGGCGACTCGTCGTCGAGCCCGGCCTCGCCCGCCATCGGCTCGGTCACGGTTATCGCCGCGGTGTCCTCGGCGGTGCCGTCGGCGGCGGCGACGGTGACCTCGTAGGTCCCCGGCTCGACGCCGCTGAAGTTGGCCCGGAGCAGGTCGTCGCCGCTGACGTTTCGCTCGACGACCGCGCGGTCGTCGCCAGCTCGCGCGGCCGAGAAGGCGTCCGCGAGCTCAGAGGCGTTCAGCTCCTCTGAGAACAGCGAGACGCGGTAGCCGGCGCGGTTGGACTCGAGCCGGAGGTCGGTCCGCGCGTCGGGGTGGTCGTCGTTCCGGACGATGTCGTCCTCGAAGCTGGCGTTGAGCGACTGGGCGGCAATCTCGAAGCTCGCCTCGCTCGCGTCGCCGACGCGCTGGGCGTCGCCGTTCTCGAAGACGACCGGGCGGTCCTGTTCGTCGACGACGACGAACCGGCCGTCGAGCCCCGAGGTGCCGACGACCGCCGAGCCGTTCCCGGCGAGCAACACCTCGGTCACGAGCCCGCCGACGTCGCCGTCCTCCAGCTCGCGGACGGCCCAGACCTCGCTGGCGTTGTCCGCGCCGGCGGTGAACTCGAGGAACTGCCCCTGCCAGAACACGTCGCCGGAGTCGACGGCCGCGTCGGCCAGCTCGTCGTCGCCTTGCTGGTACGCTCCGGCGTTCGATTCCTGCTGCGTCGATTCGGCGTCCGACGTCGGCGCGTTCGACGCGACTGCTCCCGAGAGCCCCGCCGTGGCCGCGCCGACGACGAGGAGTGCCGTCAGTAGTAGACTCGTTCGTGTCATGGATTTCCCCCAACTGCCCCCACCGCGATGCCCGCCCCGAGGGCGGCGTGCGCGGGTTCTCGTCGGCACTTCGACGAAATTCGCCAAGTATCTTGCGCCGGTATCGGGAGCTTGCGTTCGAGCAAAGGCAGCCTATGCCGACCGACGCCCGGATACCGGCCGGACCGCCGCGAGTAACGAGGGCCGACCGACGGCGCTTCGGCCCGACCCGCGACGCCGGGGTCCGACCCGCGACCTCCCGACCGACTACTGGGCCAGCGACGCGAACCGCTCGACGGCCTCGTCGGTGCCCGCGACCACCACGTCGTCGCCGCGTTCGAGCCGGAAGCCCGGCCCGACCGTGGTGTGGACCTCGCCGTCGCGTTCGACCGCGACCACGGTACAGCCGGTGCGGGAGCGCACGTCGACGTCGCCGAGCGTCCGGCCGGCCAGCGCGGGCGCGACGGTCCGGACGATCTCTATCTGCTCGTCCATCGAGACGACCTCCTCCCGGTCGAGGACGGTCGAGGCCAGCATCCGGCCCGAGACGGTCGCCAGCGCCAGCACGTAGTCCGCACCCGCGCGGTATATCTTCCGGACGTTCTCGGTCTCCTCGGCCCGGGCCAGCACCTCGACGTCGGGGTTGAGGTCGAGCGCGACCAGCGTGCCGAACCCGGTGACGGTGTCGTCGGCCACCGCGAGCACCACGCACCGGGCGTCCTCGATGCCGGCCTCGACCAGCGTCTCGGGGTCGGTGGTGTCGCCCACCACGTCCACGCCGGGCTTGTCCTCGACGTCGACCACCGTGTAGGGGACGTTCGCGGCCGCGAGTTCGGCCGTGACGACCGACCCGACCTCGCCGTGTCCGACCACGACGACCCGTCCGCGCCCGGGCGTCCGGGTCCGCGAGCTGGTCAGCTCCGCGAGGTGGTCTATCTCGGGGCGTCGCCCCGCGACCAGCAGGACGGTCCCGTCGCCGAGTTCGAGGTCGGGCGAGGGCGGCGCTTCGAACTCGCCCTGTATCCACGCGCCGACGACGTTCACGCCGGTTCGCTCGCGGATCGCGCTCTCGGCGAGCGTCGCGCCGGCGAGGTCGCTGTCGCGCTGGACCGAGAGTTCCGCCACCTCGAAGTCCTCGCCGACCTCGACGGCGGCCTCCGTGGGGTGGTGGTCGTCCGCCCCGTCAGCCCCTCCCTCCTCGCCCCCGGCCGTCCAGCTCCCGTCGAGGTCGGTCGAGACGGTGGTCGTGACCTTCCCGGCGAGGCGCTCGCCGAGGAGTCCGCGGGGCGACAGCACCTCGTCGGCCCCCGCGAGTTCGTGGTAGGCGGCGAGGTCGGGGTCCTCGACCATGCTGACCACGCGCACGTCGGCGGCCGCCTCCCGGGCGGTCAACACGACGCTCACGTCGACCTCGTCACCCGCGTCGGCGACCAGCGCGGTGGCCGCACCGAGATTGGCGGCTCGGAGCGTCTCGACCGACTCGGGGTCGCCGTGGAGGACTGCGTGGCCCGACTCGTGGAGGTCGACCGCCCGGTCGCGGTCGGGTTCGACGACCACGTAGGGTACGTCCCGGCCGGTGAGTTCGGCGATCAGCGCCTCGGCTCGCGGCGAGTACGTACAGACCACGACGTGGTCCTCGACCTCGTCGAACGACGACGGGAGCGTGGTCGAGAGCGCGTCCTCGAACAGCGGGACGACCAGCACCGGCAGCGCCATGAAGATGAGCACCACGCCGGTCAGGTCCATCACCATCACGAACACGTTCATCTCGGGGGTCGACCACGGCGCGTCCGACCCGTACCCGGTCGTGGTGAACGTCTCGACGACGATGCGAAGCGAGTGGTAGAACGGCTCGGGGTCGTTCTCGAAGGCGGTCATGCCGTAGTCGTAGGCCACGGCGAACCCGAGCATGACCGCCGCGAGCGTGCCGAGGTAGTAGAGCGTGCGGCGCTTCCACGTGTCCATCGCCCGGGAGTTTTCGGGTCAGCGGTTTAGCCCTTCGGGACCGACTCCACGCGCTCTAGGACGATTCCCTCGGCGAAGCCGCCGCGTTCGTCGGTCTTCTCCTCGCGGTGGCGCGCGACCGTCTCGGGGTCGACGTCCTCGGTCTCGCGTATCGCCTCGACGACGTCCAGTACGTCGGCGAGTTCCGCGAGGTCGCCCGACTCCCGGAACTCCGCCGCCTCCTCGCAGAGCTTTTCGCGGAGCCGTCGCCGATACTCCTCGCCCTCGGCGACGTGAGTCACGGGCGTCTCACCGCTCTCGCGCACGATATCGGGTATCTCGTCGCGGACGAGCTTGTCGTACTCGGGCACGGGAAAATCGGTACGCGACGCGAACAAAGTCGTTTCGGCTCGTCGGAACTGTCGGGGATTAGACGATCGGAATCAAACCGCTTCCGCGCTCTCGGCCGCGCGCTCGCCGGTCTGTAGACACTCCTCGACCGCGTCGGCGAGGACGTATATCTGCTTGCGGGCGTCGGGGATGTACACCCGCTCCTCGACGACGTCCTGTTGCTTGAGCCGCTTGATGGAGCTCCGGACGGTTCGGGGCGACAGCCGGGTCCGGTCGCTGATCTCGCCCTGCGTGAGGGGTTCGTCGGCGTATTCGAGGACCTTTACGACCAGCTTCGCGCTCGGCGGGGCGTCGTCGTCGAGACAGTCGGACATCGTGTCCGGAACGTGGGCCGCCAACGGATTATACGTTTGCTAACCCGAGTGAAACGGGGTTACGTACAGGTAACCGCCCGGCCGGAAACGGTAGGTGGGCGGGTGGCATACTCCCGGCGACCATGCGACCGACAGCGGCGTCGCGGCCGGCGAGACGGGAGGGAGCGGCGTGACCTCGCCGGTCCGCCGGGGACTCGCGCTCCTCGCGGCCGGGCTGGTGGTCCTCGTCGGGTCGTTCGGGGCGAGCTGGGCGCTCGCGCCCGAGGTCGACACCGCGTCGTCCGGCGACGAGGAGTCGAACGGGACCGCAGTGCTGGTCGGCGTGCAGGGCCCGGGACCGAACGGCAACGTCACCGCGCTCGACGCCGACGGCGACGTGCGCTGGAGCGTCGGCGACATCATCAGCTACCAGAGCGTCCAGACGCTGGACAACGGGTCGGTGCTGGCGACGTTCGCGGCCGGGGGCTACGACGACTGCGGGCCGTACGACCCGCCGTGCAAGCGGACCGGCGTCCGAATCATCGACCCCGGTACGGCGTCTTCGGCCGACGATTCCAAGGTGGAATCGTCGGCCGACCCCGAGGTCGTCTGGCAGTGGAGCTATCCGGTCCGGACCCGCGAGGACAGCGAGGTCCACGACGCCGAGGTGCTGCCGTCCGGGAACGTGCTGGTCGCCGACATGGAGTTCGAGAGCGTCTTCGTCTTCGACCCAGCGACCGGCGACCGGGAGTGGACGTGGAACGCCAGCGAGTTCTACGACGCGCCGGCCGACCCGACCCGCGTCGACTGGCTCCACCTCAACGACGTCGACGCCATCGGCGAGGACCGATTCCTGGTCTCGATCCGCAACGAGAACCAGCTCCTCGTGGTCGAGCGCGGCGAGGGCGTGGTCGAGGTGATAAACGAGGACGGCGACGAGGACCTGCTGAACCAGCAGCACAATCCGCACTGGCTCGACGACGGCGCGGTGGTAGTGGCCGACTCCGAGAACCACCGCGCGGTCGAACTCCACCGCAACGGGACGACCGGCGAGTGGGAGGAAGCGTGGTCCGTCGCGTCGGCCGGCGGCCTCGCGCTCGACTGGCCCCGCGACGCCGACCGACTGCCCGACGGCAACACCCTGATAACCGACAGCCGGAACAACCGCGTGGTCGAGGTGAACGAGACCGGCCGGCAGGTCGCAAGCTACGCGGTCCCCTCGCTGCCCTACGAAGCCGACCGGGTTCCCCACGGGGAGTCGCCCGGCGAGCCCTCGCCGGCGCTCCCGCGGAGCGGTTCCGCCGGAACGGCCGGTAGCGGGCCCGAAGAGCGGCTTCCAGTCCTTTCGCCGGTGCTGGCCGGGGTTCGTCACGCGGTCGCACTCCCGTTCTGGGTGTCGGAGGGCCACGTCCTGGCGGTTGGCGTCGCGGCCGCGCTCTGGGCGTGGGGCGGCTATCTGCTGGTGCGGGCGGGCATAGAGAAGAGTTGATGGCGCTGGCGGTGGGACGGTCCGCCATGAGCGACGCGGGCGACGCGCGGGGCGGCCGAGACGAGTCCGAGGGCGACGGACGGGCCGAGTCGAACCCCGATCGGGGCGGCCGGCCGTGCCCCGTCTGCGGGGAGCCGCTGTACTCGCGGCACTGCAAGTACGTCTGTCCGCAACACGGCGTGGTGTACGACTGTAGCGACACGTTCTACTGAGGCGGAGTCACGGGGACAGCCGCCGGCGAGTCGCCGTGAGGACGCCGACTCGGCGAGGGGTCGACCGGCGGTACTTCCGCGCCGCGCTCCGCCACGAGGGCGTCCTGTACACCTCGGCCGCGCGCGCCGCCGAGCAGGTGGGAAGACGACGGCGCGTGGCGAGTCGGCGGCGCGCTTCCGAGTCCGGACACGCTGTACGGCCGCTACGTGAACCCCGCGTGGACCGACGAGTAACCGACGCGCGACGCCACGCGACCGGCCTACCGTCGAGCGCTCACCGCGCGATACGCCGGCCCCGCGAGCAGCGCGACCGCGAGCGCGCCGGCCGCGACCAGCAGCTCCCAGCCCACCGCCGACAGCCCGCCGGTCGAGAGCCGGGTGAGCGAACTCCCGGCCAGCACGGCCGGGACGGTCCACGGGACTTCGCCGACCGCCGTGCCGACGACGAACGCGCGGGTCCGCACCCCCGACAGCCCCGCCGCCGCCGAGACGGGGTCGGAGGGCGCGGGCGCGAGCCGGGAAGCCACCATCCCGCGGAGGTCGCCGGTCGCCGCGAAGAAGCGCTCGCCCGAGTCGCCGAGTCGCGCGACCAGCCCCGACCCCTCGCCGACGTACCGCGCGGCGAGGAAGGGGAGACACGCGCTGGCGGTCGTGCCCGCGAGCGCGACCGGGACCCCGACCACGGGGCCGTAAGCGAACCCGACCAGCACCGCCACGAACGAGGTTGGCCACGCGAACAGCGGCCGGACGAGGTAGACCCCGACCAGTAGCCCGCCGAAGACGGCGGGCCGGTCCGCGAGGTCGCGGGCGAGTCGGACCAGCGGCTCCGGGCCGGCGAGCAGGCCGGCGGCCGCGACGACGCCGACCAGAGCCAGACCGACGGCCTGCCGGCGGGCGAACCCGGTCATCGCGGAGGGGTTTTCGTTCGTCGGGTAACTGCCTTCGGGTTCGCGGTAGCGTTCGGGTCGGTCCAGTTCGAGTGGGAAGAGTCCGCGAAAGTCGTCGTTAGATTCATCCAGAAATGTCGATAATACAGCTAGTCGGCGGTGCGCGCAGCAAAGCGTTTAGGTTCCCCCGGCATATCTTCGAGAATATGCCAACTGGCGAGGCACGGAGACGTGCGCGTGGTCGACGGTGGGGCTGACCTACCAGCACCTCAACCCCACCTCGGGCGGCGGGTCGTACCTGCTCCGGTTCCCTGACGCGGTCCGCGAGCGCACGCCGTGTCTCCTCGTCGACTCGGGCGTCGGCGTCGACCTCGACGCGGCGCTGGCCGACGACGACTACCTCGCCGCGGCGTTGCTCACTCACGCCCACCTCGACCACTACGCCACGCTCGCCGAGTCGCTGCGCGACGGTGCCCCGGTGTACGCCGCCGCCGCGACCGCGGCGGTCCTCGACGACGTGCTGGCCGAGGGCGAGAAGAACTACGACATCGGCGCGGTCGAGTCGGTCCTCGACGCGGTGGTGCCGATAGACGGCTGGGAGACCGTCGTCTCTGACGTGGAGGTCGCGCCGGTCCCGGCGGGCCACGCGCCGGCGGCGGCGGGCTTCGTCGTCCGGTTCCGCGACGGGTCGCGAACCAACCACGTCCTGTTCACGGGCGACTTCACGGCCCGACCGGTGGCAGGCTACCCCGGCCTCGACGCCGACCTCCCGTTCGATATCGACGTGCTGTTCGCGAACGTCTCGACCGCCGGCGACTTCGAGGAGACGCTCTCGGAGGCGCTGTTCACGGTGGTCGAGCGCGCTCGGGCCGGGTCGTCGGTGCTGGTCACCGCGAGCGCGCTGACCGGCGTCCACGTCGCCTACCTGCTGGGCCACCTCGGCGAACGCGTCGGCGCTTCCGTCCCCGTGAGGCTGGTGGGACAGGCCGCCAAGCTCTACGCCGACCTCGGCTACGACGTGCCCGACGTCGACGCGGTCCCGGTGTTCGACTCGCCGGGCGACGTGCTCGACCGGGACACCGTCACCGTGGCCGGCCCCGAGGTCCCTTCCGCGGGGAGCGCCCGCCGGCTGTTCGAGGCCATCGAGGACGACTCGGCGGCCACGCTGGTCCAGGTGACCGGCGGCGCGACCGACCCGGTCGGGACCGCCGGCTGCACCGTGTACGACTACGAGGTGGTCAACCACCCCGCGAGCGGCGCGGTCGACGCCCTCGTCGAATCGCTCGACCCCATCCACGTCGTCGCCGGCCACGGCCCCGACCGGGAGATTCGGTCGTTCCGGGGCCGGTACGACGAGCGGTTCGTCTGGGCCGGTTCCGACGACCGCGAGCAGACCCTCTACGGCGACGGCCGGTGGTCGCCGCCGCCGTGGCTGAGCGAGCCGGCGGTCAAGTCAATCCGGGCCCGCGACTGGCGGTCGAACGGCGTCCGGTCGGGCGAGGCGGTCACGGACGGCGACGGCTTGCCCGCGGTCGCGCGCGACGGGGCGGTCGACCTCGACGCCGAGGGCGTCGAAGTCGGGCGGTTCGAGGCTCGCTTCGGCGACGCGGACGAGGACGCGACGGGTGCGGTCGCCGGTGAGCCCGACGACGCCGAGCGAGCTTCCGCGGCGGAGTCGGGTGCCGACGACCTCGCGGCCGACAGCGGGTCGGCTCGGGGGGCGAGTCCGCCCGACGCCGACCACCCCGCCGTGGCCGACGCCGAGACGTTCCGGAGCGAGGTCCTCGGCCGGCTGGACGCGCTCGAATCGACGGTCGGCGGCGACGCTTACCGGGCGCGTGTCGCGGACGCCGGCGGGGACGTGACCCTGCTCAGGCTCTTAGAAGAAGCGGACCTCGACCACGGCGAGGAGCTGACGGTCGTCGTCGCCGAGCCGGACGGGGAGCGGTCGGTCGACGGATAGAACTGCGGGACGGCGGCGAGCGGGCGGGACCTACGCGGAGACGGAGGGCGTCGCGTCGAGGTGGCCCTGCTCCCACTCGCGGCGGGCCTCGATCTCCCGACGACCCCGGTCGGTCAGGGCGTAGTAGTTGGTGCGGCGGTCGAGTTGCCCCTTCTCGACGAGGCCCTTGTCGACGAGGGTATCGAGGTTGGGGTAGAGCCGGCCGTGATGAATCTCCTTCTCGTAGTACGATTCGAGTTCCTCCTTGACGGCCAGCCCGTGCGGTTCGTCTTTCCCCGCGATGGCGTACAGCAGGTCCCGCTGGAACCCAGTCAGGTCGTGCATGAGTTACGCTAGACGATAGTTTTTCTGTAATTATAAATTTGGTGGCCACAAAACCGAACGTTCGTCGGAACCGATTCTCAGCTTATTTTTCACGCCAACGGTCCCCAACGAGTGTCGAGTTTACTCGTCGCCCGCCGGGTCAGGTGCCGCATAACAAACATCGGTCGGGGGCAACGTCGGTGACGAGCGCCCGGACCGCGCCGGTCCGGGTCGAACGACACCATGAACTCGCGCACGAACACGCCGACTCGGGTCCGCCAGCACAGGCCAGCGGGAGACGCGCTCGGGGTGACCGGATGAACGTCCTCAACCTCGTGTCGAACGCGAACGCCCGGTTCTTCGAGGAGCAGACCCGGGCGCTCGAACGACGCGGCGTCGCCTGCGAGACGTCGACCCCGCCGGGCGACCACCTCGCCCGCGAGGACGTGACCGAGCGGTCGGTCGGCGACTACCTCCGGTTCGTCCCGCAGGTAGCACGGGAGTCGCTCGCCGGCTACGACCTCGTCCACGCCAACTACGGGCTGACCGCGCCGATGGCGCTCGCGCAGGTCCGACTCCCGGTCGTGGTGTCGCTGTGGGGGTCGGACCTGTTCGGCCGATACGGCTGGCTGTCGAGGCTGTGTGCCCGCTACTGTGACGCGGTCATCGTGATGTCCGAGGACATGGCCCGCGCGCTCGACCGGCCCTGCCACGTCATCCCCCACGGCGTCGACCTCGAGAAGTTCGCGCCCCGGCCCAAGGACGCCGCGCGCGCCGAACTCGGCTGGGACCCCGACGCGCGCCACGTCCTGTTCCCGTACCCGCCGAGCCACGAGGTGAAGAACCACCCGCGCGCCCGCCGAGTGGTCGAGCGCGCGGGCGACCGAATCGCGGCCGACGCGACCCTCCAGGTGGTGTACGGCGTCGCCCACGCCGAGGTGGCGACCTACATGAACGCCGCCGACGCCCTGCTGTTGACTTCCGACCACGAGGGGTCGCCCAACGCCGTCAAGGAGGCGATGGCGTGCAACCTCCCGGTCGTCTCGACCGACGTGGGCGACGTGCGCGAGCGCCTCGCCGGCGTCTCGCCGGCCACCGTCTCGGACCGCGACGACGAACTGGTCGACGGCCTCGCGGACGTGCTGGCCGACCCCCGGCCCTCGGACGGCCGAGAAGCAGTGCGGGACATCAGCCTCCAGCGGATGGGCGAGCGCATCGAGGGCGTCTACGAGTCGGTGGTGTGAGCGCGAGCCGACCCCGACCGCCGCCGGAGCCTCGCCCCGTTCTTGGGTCCCGATAGCGTCCGCCTGTACGCCCGATAGCGCCCGCCTCGTGTTCGACAGCGTCCGCCTATAGCCGCCCAAACGCGGGCTACCGCGGGTCAGGCGCTGGAGAACAAAGTGCGCACGGGCGGTCGAATGACTCGACCGAATCATGAGTCTACAGGCCGCCGAGGGCGGACGCGACGGCGCGACCGTCGACGAGCCGCTGGACGACGCCCGCGTCGTCGTCGGCATCCCGGCGTACAACGAGGAGAACGGCATCGGAAGTACCGTCCTCGGCGTCAAGCGCTACGCCGACGACGTGGTGGTCGTCGACGACGGGAGCACCGACCGGACGCCCGCCATCCTCGAACAGGCCGACGTCACCGTCCTGCGCCACGAGCGCAACCGGGGCAAGGGAGCCGCCGTCCGGACCCTGTTCGCCCACGCCCAGCGGACCGACTGCGACGCGCTGGTGGTGCTCGACGGCGACGGCCAGCACGATCCCACCGACGTCCCCCGACTCGCGGGACCCGTGGTCGACGAGGAAGCCGACGTGGTGGTCGGGAGCCGCTACCTCGACGGCGGCGAGGACGACGAGACGCCGCTCCACCGCCGACTCGGGCAGTTGCTGCTGGACTTCGCCACCGCTCGGGTGACCGGGTCGGAGCTCACGGACACCCAGAGCGGCTACCGGGCGCTCTCGCCCGACGCGCTCGACGCCATCTCCATCACCACCGACGGGATGGGCGTCGAGTCGGAGATGCTCGACGCCGCGACCAGCGAGGGGCTGACCGTCACCGAGCGCCCCATCGACGCCCGGTACGACGAGCTCGACGGACAGACCCACAACCCCATCCGGCACGGCCTCGCGGTGCTGGCGTTCCTCGGGCGACTCGCCAGCCGCCGAGGGTCGTCCTCGGAGTCGACCGGCGACGCGCGGTCGCGGCCGTCCCGGGAGCGCTGACGGGGAGTCCCCGACGCTCCGCGTCCGGCGTCAGTCGGGCTCCACGTCCACCCGAGCGCCCGTCCTCGCGGACTCGTAGGCCGCCTCGGTCAGGGCGGTCACGGCCAGCGCGTCCCGGGCGGTCGCGGGCGGGCGCTCGCCGGTCGCCACGCAGTCGAGAAACGCCTCGGCCTTGTTCCGGACGGTCTCGCTGTCGACGAACGGGACGACCGTCGCGCCGTCCGACTCGACCGTCGAGAGTTCCCGAGCCTCCCACTGCCTGCCGTCGAGGTAGACCGCGCCCGCCTCGTCCCAGACGCGGACGTGCTCCCGGACGCAGGGGGCCTCGCTGTGGACCGCGATGGTGCCGGTCGCGCCGTTCTCGAACCCGACCGTCAGAATCGCCCGGCGGTCGACCCGGCGCTCGTCGTCGGCGAACGCCATCTCGGCGTCGACCCACGCGGGCGAGAGGCCGGTGGTCCACAGCACCGCGTCGACGAGGTGGCTTCCCGTGTCGTAGAGGTTCCCGCCGCCCGAGCGGTCGGGGTCGGTCCGCCACGTCCCCTCGAACTGGGGGAGCCAGTTCTGGGTTATCTCGGCGCTGAGGTAGTCGGGCGAGAGCGCAGCATCCCCGCCCTCCGATTCCCCGCCGTGCCACCGCTCGCGGGCGCGCTGGAACGCCGGATTGAGGTGGCGCTGGTAGCCGACCATCAGCACGCGGTCGGTGGTCTCGGCGCGGTCGGCGAGGTCCCGAGCGCGCCCGAGGTCGGTCGTCAGCGGCTTGTCACACAGGACGTGGAGGTCGCGGTCGAGCGCCGCCGCCACCATCTCGTAGTGGAGCGTGTGGGGCGTCCCCACCAGCACCGCGTCGAGCGGTTCGGCGTCGAGCATCGCGGCGTACGCCTCGTATCTGGACGCCTCGGGAATCCTCAGCGTCTCGCCGGCCTCGCGGCGGGTCCGGGCGTCGACGTCGGCGAGCGCGGCCGGCGTCGAGCGCGGGTCGCGCCGGAACAGTTCCCCGACCGTCGTGCCGATGTACCCACCGCCGACGACGCCGACGCGGACCGGTTCGGACGTAGCGCGGGACATTCGTCCGGTCTCACGACGAGGGCGCTCTTGAGTCGTGGGGCCGCGTCGGGGACTCGTCCGGTCGCCACTCACAGGCGACGGTAGACGAACGGCGACAGGACCGCGGCCAGTCCGGCTCCCGCGAGTATCGGGACGACGCCGGTCGGGTCCGGAGCGAACAGGAACGCGAGGGAGAATCCGACGAACGCCGCGATAACGACCGAGGCGAGGGCTCGGAGCGGGGACTCCATGGCCGTACCACTCCGTCCCCGCGAGATAAACGTGGCGGCGAACTCGGCGCGCCGGCAACAACGCACTTCCGCGCGCCCGTCGTCTCCGCTCGCATGGCAACTATCGTTGGCGTCGAGACCGACGGCGGCGCGGTCCTCGCGGGCGACCGCCTGCGAGTCGAGGAGGGGACTGTCCGGAGCCGGGACGCCCGGCACGTCTTCGACTTCGGCGCGGTCGGCGCGGCGGCGGTGGGCGAGACCGACGCGGTCGAGGAGTTCCGCCGCCGACTCGAAGCCGAGATTCGGTCCCACGACACCGAACACGACGACCCGACGAGCCTCGGCCGACTCGCCACGGTCGCGTCGAACCTCGCCAGCGAGGGCGTCGAGGCCGTCGTCGCGGGCCGCGAGGACGGCCGCGCGCGCGTCCGAGGCGTCGACGCCGGTGGCGGCATCGTGACCGACGACCGGTTCGCGTTCGGGTCGGGCGCGGAGCTCGCGCTCGGCGTGCTGGAGAGTGGGGAGGCCGAGAGCGTGACCGACGCGGCGGAACTGGCCCGCGAGGCCATCGCGGCGGCGGCCGACCGGGACACGGGAACGGGCGAGGAAATCGACGTGTATCGGCTCGAGAGCGAGTCGGAACTGGGGTGAATAAACGTCGTCCCCGTCGACGCGTGCGCTCGGTCAGCCTCCGTGCGTTCTCGCCGGGCCTGTCTGGGTCTGGGACGCGCTATTCTGGTCGGCTTTCGGTCGGCGCGCTGACTCGGTTTCCACGTCGGCGCGTGCTGGCGCGGCCCGAAAGTGGCCGCGACAAAGCGCGCGAGGGAGGGGCCGTGTGGTTGCGGTGCGTTGCGGGTGCGATGCTTTGCGGTCACTCATAGGCTTCGGCGATAGCTAGCTTCCTGTTCGCGCCGACCTCTGCGTAGAGCCGGATTCAAGCTAGCTACTGCTTGAGCCAATGAGTGACCGCAACGGCACCGCATCCGCCCCGCGACGGCGAGCCTCGTCCCTCCCCAGCCTCGGCGAGCGCCTGAAGGCGCTCGCCTCCCTCGCGCGTTTTGGCGGACCACGAGGGTCCGCCAGCGCACGCCGAGTTTCTGGTCCCGTCGCTTGAGCGCAGGTGTTCCCGTCGCTTGGGCGCAGGTGTGGCCAAATCGACGTGACGGGCGTCCGCCGGGACTCACCCCGCTTTTAACTCCGTCCGGACCCAACGCCCGAGCGACCATGACGCAAGTCGAAATCGAATACTGCGTGCCGTGTGGCATGCTCGACCGGGCCCAGGACCTCCAGCACGCGCTGCTCGACGAGTACGGCGAGCGACTCGACGCGGTGGCGCTGGTGACCGGCGACGGCGGCGTGTTCGAGGTCCGCGCGGACGGCGAGCAGGTCTTCGACAAGGACGCCGACGAGTACGACGTCGACGCCATCGTCGAGTCGGTCGGCGAGTACGCCTCGGCGACCGCGTAGGCCGCCGGCCCTTCTCACGCGTATCGACGTCGCACGTTTTCGCTCCCGGCGGTATCGGCCACCCTACGGTCGACCGACGCGGCTCCGAAACCCGCGTCGCGGCCAAGCGGGCGGGCGAGGAAGACGAGACGCGCGCACGGTTACGCCCGACCTGACGCGGAGAGCTATCGCGCGCCCGACGAAACCGTGGTGAGGATTTATCACTACCCCCGTGGTCACCCACGCCGGGGGCTACGAATGAGCGCTACTCAGTACGGGGGTCGAGTCCGAGCTATCGCCGACGCCAACCCGGCCGACCGCGCGAACGACGGCCGTCGACTCGCTCGCGCCGCGGAGGTGCCGGGATGAAGCTCGCGATGATCGGCTTCGGCCAGGCCGGCGGCAAGATAGTCGACAAGTTCATCGAGTACGACCGCCGCACCGGCAGCGAGGCGGTCCGGTCGGCGGTCGCGGTCAACACCGCGAAGGCCGACCTCGTGGGACTCGACTACGTGCCCGAGGCCAATCAGGTGCTCATCGGTCAGTCCAGGGTCAAGGGCCACGGCGTCGGTGCGGACAACGAGCTGGGCGCGGAAATCGCCGAGGAGGACATCGACGAGGTTCAGGGCGCGGTCGACAACGTGCCCATCCACGACGTCGACGCCTTCCTCATCGTGGCCGGGATGGGCGGGGGCACGGGGTCGGGCGGCGCGCCCGTCCTCGCCAAGTACCTCAAGCGCGTCTACACCGAGCCCGTCTACGGGCTGGGCGTCCTCCCGGGCCGCGACGAGGGCGGCATCTACACGCTGAACGCCGCCCGCTCGTTCCAGACGTTCGTTCGCGAGGTCGACAACCTGCTCGTGTTCGACAACGACGCGTGGCGCGAGGCCGGCGAGAGCGTGGGCGCGGGCTACGACCGCATCAACGAGGAAATCGTTCGCCGATTCGGCGTGCTGTTCGGCGCGGGCGAAGTCGCCCGGGGCGACGAGGTCGGCGAGAGCGTCGTCGATTCGAGCGAGATAATCAACACGCTCGGCACGGGCGGGGTCTCGACGGTCGGCTACGCGGCCGAGGGGGTCGAGAACCCCTCGGGCGGCCTGCTCTCGCGGTTCACGAGCGACGGCACCGAGGAGGTCGACTCGACGCACGCCACAAATCGCATCACCAGCCTCGTGCGCAAGGCCGCGCTGGGCCGACTCACCCTGCCGTGCGAAATCGACAGCGCCGACCGGTCGCTGCTCGTGGCCAGCGGTCCGCCGGAGTACCTCAACCGGAAGGGTGTCGAGAAGGGGCGCAAGTGGCTGGAGAACGAGACCGCCTCGATGGAGGTTCGGGGCGGCGACTACCCGACGCCGGGTGCCGAGGAGGTCTCGGGCGCGGTCCTGCTGTCGGGCGTCTCGGAGGTGCCCCGCGTCGAGGAGCTTCAGGAGGTCGCGGTCGACGCCCAGGACGACATCGAGCAGATGCGGGCCGAGAGCGACCAGCGCACGACCGACCTGATAGAGGACGACGACGGCGAACTCGACCCGCTGTTCTGAACGCGACCAGAACGTCGAATCGGGGGGTTCGCTGACCCTACTTCTCCGCACTGGAGTTCTGTCAGAACCACGATGCGGTAGTCAACCAGACCAGAATCAGACCTGCGACGATAGCTAACATCGAGTCGAACATATCCAGCGCAGGGATGATAGAGGACAGTGCGCTTGGAAGGCTGATGTCGTAGCCCTGCAACCGAAACACTGGCTGCACCATCTGGTGAGCACCGTAGAAGAGGACCCCAAATCCCGAGAGTTGAATGGCCGTATAGCCGAGAGTCTTCGCACGCAGTCCAAGAACCTCTACTGAGAAGTGTCTCCGTTGCGTCTTCGGGGAATTCCCGCCAACTGTCGTCTCGTTCTGAATCGACCCGTCGAGCGCGACATCCGGGCTCGAATCGATATCGGACTGTTTCGACGAACCGACGGTCGGCTGGTCTGCGGTCGACTCAGCCTCGGTGGCTCCGATCGTTTGTCGGTCACGCTCGCTACTACTCGCTTCGCGTCTGGTTGCCGCCGTGTCGTCGACAATCGGTTGGTCGGAAGCGTCGAGCGCGAGACAGTCATGCTTCTCAGGGAGAGTGTGCCTGCTGCAGGTTTCGCGACCGCAGTAGTTGCAGTTTCGGGTGAATTCGTCGGTATCCCCGCAGACATAGCAACGGCCCATGGTACAATCTTCCCTAGCGTCTAAAGTTAATTATTCGGGTCGAACAAGATGTCGGCCGTGGATCGCTCAGTTCTCCTCTGGTGCGATATATGACCGTGTCGAATCCCGGGGTGCTCCCACCAACGTCCGACCGACGACTGGGATTCTATGTCATCGGGCTCGGGTGTGCCAGCGACCCGGCCCCTCCCGAATCGCCGTCCAGCGCCTCGAAGACGATGACGCCGTCGTTCTCGAACACGGTCCGGTAGGTCGGCGAGAGGTGCATCGACATCGCCAGTTTGCTGGTGCGGCGATACTCCATCCCCCGGACCGTGAACTGGCCCTTCGGCAGGTAGACGTAGTCGGTCTCGACGCCGGCCGACGAGAGGGTCTGGCGCATGCAGGTCGCGCTGTTGCACGACGAGACGTCCCGGAACAGGTCGAGTTGGCGGTCGTAGGGCTGTTGGCCCTTCCACTCGACGCCCCACGGCCCGACCAGCATCGTGCGGCGGGTCTGTTGGGGGAACCACTCGGCGGCGTCGCCCTGCACGACGAACGTGGCGCTCGAATCGGTCTCGGCCCGGACCCACTCCATCGCCGCGACGTCGTCGCGGTCGATGAATTGCGGGAGCGAGGGGTTGCCGGCGTGGGCGTTCGCGGCCCCGGTGGCGTACGTCGCCCCGCCCGCGAGGCCGACGACCGTGAGCGCGACCAGCGTGACCGTGACAGCGCTCCGGCCGTCGACCGACAGCGAGGTCTCGCGCCGGAGCCACGGCGCGACGCCCTCGAACAGGACCGTCGCGAGGACGAGCGCGCCGACGGTGGCCGACAGTCGCGGCTTGCCGAACGCCAGCACCACCGCGACGAACCAGACCGGGAGGAAGTACCGACCGTCCTTCAGGAGGTACGCCACGCCGGCCACCGGAGCCAGCATCCACAGTTGGTCGAGCGGTAGGCCGCCGAGACCGCCCGACAGCGCCGCGAGTTCCGCGAGGCCGCCGCCGATGCCGCCGTGGGTGCCGGCCGCACCGGTGAACACGTCCGCGCCGTGGTGGGCCATCACCTGCGTCCACCACGGGGCCGCCAGCGCGAGCCCGCCGACCCCGACGAACGCGCCCCGCGCGAGCCCCTGGAGCGTCCGGTCGAACCGGACGAACAGCAGGACGTACGACAGGACGAAGAACGCGGTGTACAGCGGGTGGGTCAGCACCGTCAGCCCGAACAGCACCAGCGAGGGGACGAGCCAGCGCCGGTCGCGGTAGCGGTAGACCCGCAGGCCGGCGTAGACGCCCGACAGCGCGAACAGGAACGCCGGCGCGCGGACGATGCCCCCGGCCGAGATGTGCCACCGGAGCGCGGGCGGACTCACCGCGACCACCAGACACGCCAGCGCGGCCTGGGGCCGGGAGTCCAGCAGGTCCCGGCCCAGCAGGTACAGCGGCACGAGGTACGCCACCGTCACCAGCCCCGGGAGGAACCGGGTGATCGCGATGGGGTCGAGCCCGGTGAGGTCACGGATGGCGGCCACGACGTAGAACATCAGCGGCGGGTACGCGAAGGGGACGCCGCCCGCGGTGTAGTAGGGGATGGTCTCGGGGAGCGCGTAGCCCGCCGCCGATATCTCCTCGGCGACGAGGAGGTACAGCCCCGCCCCGAACGAGGGGTAGGCGTGCGACCGCAGGTAGGCGTACGCCACCACGAGCCCCGAGAGGAGCGCGGGCGCGAGCCAGAGCAGTTCCCGCGTGAGTCCACCCTCCCGTACCGTCGTCTCGTGTGCGAGGTTCTGTTCGGTCATGTCGGGGTTCCCGCGTCCGGCGGTCGGCCGCCGCGTTCGGTCGCCGTCCCGGGTTCCGTCGGGAGGGACCGTCGCGGCCGAGGCCGGACGCACTGGTCTCGACGGGGGTTGTGGCGGGACGGTCTTTGTTATCCGCCGGTTAGTCGACGCGCACGCTCGACGCACCGCGCCCCGCTCCCGGCGCGGCGTCGTTACCGTCACGGGCCGCGAGTCAATCCGAGCTTTCCCAGCCGGAACGGCCGACTGCGTGGGTCGTCTCACTCGTGGCGCAGGGCGTCGATGGGGTCGGTGTGGGCCGCGTCCCACGCGGGGTAGAGGCCGGCGAGCACCCCCACGGCGACGCCGACGACCACCGCCGCGCCGAACCAGACCGGACGGAACGCCAGCGGGAGGCCGATGGCGCGCGCGCCGAGGAAGGCGGCTCCGAGGCCGACGAGCGCGCCCAGCGCCGAGCCGAGCACGCCCAGCACGACCGCCTCGACGAGGAACAACTGGAGGACGTCGCGGTTCTGCGCGCCCACCGCCTTCATGATGCCGATCTCGCGGGTGCGCTCGGCGACCGACACCAGCATGATGTTGGCGATGCCGATGGCCCCGACCACCAGCGAGATGACCGCGATGCCCGAGATGTAGGCGGTGAACGTGCCGGTCAGCTGCTCGATCTGGCTCACGATCTGGTCCTGGGTGGTGACCTCGAACTGGTAGTTGTTCGACTTGAGCTGGCGGGCGTCCGAGCGCTCGCCGAGGTAGCTGAACACCCGGCCCTGCACCGCGTCGACCTGCCCCGTGGAGGTGGCGGTCACGAGGACGCGACCGTAGACGAGCTGGCGCGTCCGGAGGTTCGGGCTCAACACCGTTCGCTCGTAGTAGGGGTCGGTCGGCGCGTAAATCTGGGGCTGCTCGCCGTCGCCCTGGATGCCGAGGACGCTCCCGTCGTCCTGGGTCTCGACGACGCCGACCACCGTGGCGTTCAGCACCTCGTCGTTGGCCGCGCGGGTGAACGAGACGGTCTCGCCCACCGAGAGGTTGTCGGCGAACATCCCCGTGGCCGGGCGGTTTATCACCACCTCGCGTTCGCCCGTCCGATACGGGCGACCCTCCGCGAAGTCGAGGTTCCGCACTCGAAAGTAGCCCGGCGACGAGACCGTGATCCACTGCCTGCCGACCGAGGAGTTGTTGAAACTGGCCGACGATGCCGCGATGCCGCTCTCGGGCGCGGCGACCTCGACGCCGCGAAGCTCGCGTATCTGGTCCACGTCGTGCTGGGTGAACACGACCGGCCCGCCGCCACCGCCCAGCGACGGGAGCTGGCTGTCGCCCGGCGACTGGGCGGTCACGTACATCGTGGCGGCGTTGCCCCCGGCCACGGTGCTGATGATGTCCTGCTGGAGGCTCGCCCCGAGCGTGACGAACGTGATGACCGCCGCGACGCCGATGATGACCCCCAGCGTCGTCAGCGTCGAGCGGAGCTTGTGTTCGCGGACGTTGCGCCAACTGATGCGTACGCCTTCGAGAACGTCCATGTGTCCCCCGACCCCGTCCCCGTGGCGCGACCGACGGGAGCGAGCCCCAAAAATCCCCGAACCGAAACGAGCCGTTTCGGCTCGCCCGGCGTCGCGAGTCGACGAGCGGGACGGGCCCGCGGGACCAGCAGCCGAGGACGCCTTTCGCTGGGTTTACAAGACGCTCGCGGAAAGCACTCGCCGATGACCCTCCGTGACGCCGCCGACCGGCTCCGGGCGCGAGTCGGGGGCGCGCTGGCCCGCCGGCTGAGCGTCGATCCGCGCGCGCTGGCCGCCGTTCGCGTCTCGGTCGGCTTGCTCCTGGTCGCGGACCTCGCCATCCGGGCGGGCCACCTCACCGCGTTCTACACCGACGCCGGCGTGATGCCCCGAGCGCTGGTCCGGGACCTCTATCCCGGGCTGGCGGCGCTGTCGCTCCACGCCCTCTCCGGGGCGGCGTGGTTCCAGGGCGTCCTGTTCGTCCTCGCGGGCGCGGCCGCGGTGGCGCTCGCGCTCGGCTACCGCACTCGGCTGGCGACCGCCGCGTCGCTCGTCCTGCTGGTGTCGCTACACGCGCGTAACCCGTTGATACTGAACGGCGGCGACTCCGTCCTCCGACGACTGCTGTTCTGGGGCCTGTTCCTCCCGCTGGGCCGCCGGTGGTCTGTCGACGCGCTCCGAAGGGAGGGCGGGTCGGCGAGTCGGGACGAAACCACTCGCCGCGTCGCGAGCGTGGCGTCTGCGGCCCTGCTCGTGCAGGTGGTCGTGGTGTACGCCGCAAACGGGCTGTTCAAGCTCCGCGGGGACAGGTGGCTCGCGGGCGAGGGGAGCCGAATCGCGCTCGGCCTCGACCAGTTGACCACCGGCCTCGGAAGCGCGCTCGCCGACTTCCCGGCCCTGCTCGGACTGGTCGACCGGCTCTGGCTCGGCCTGCTGGTGACCAGCGTGTTGCTCGTGGTGCTGACCGGCTGGGCGCGGGCGCTCTTCGCCGGGCTGTTCGTCGGGATGCACCTCGGGATGGCGGCGACGCTCAACCTCGGGGTCTTCCCGCTGGTGTCGGCCGCCGGACTGCTCGCGTTCCTGCCGCCGACGTTCTGGGACGCCGCCGAGCGACTGTGGGCCGCCCACGGGAGCCGGCGACTCGACTTCGGCAGGGTGCTCGCCGGGGCCGACCGGCTGCTGCCGGGACCGGTTCGCGTCGAGTGGCCGGGGGCGGGAACTGTCGCGTCCGGCCTCCGAACCGGGTGGTCGACCGCCAAGCCGGGCGTCGTGGGCGGCCTGCTCGCGCTCGTCCTGCTGTGGAACGCCGCCACGCTGGGCTACGCCGGGATGCCCGACGCGGTGTCCGAGACGGTCGACCCCGAGGACTACCGGTGGGACATGTTCGCGCCCGAACCCCGGTCGGACGACGGCTGGTACGTGGTGGTCGGCAACCTGACCACGGGCGAGACCCGCGACCCGCTCCGGGGCGGCGAACTCCGGTGGGACCGCCCGCCGAACGTGGCCGCGACCTACCCCGACGTGCGGTGGTACAAGTACCTCGTGGAGCTCCAGCGCGGGCAGGCCGACCGGCTCGGGCCGGCGTTCGGCGACTACCTCTGTCGGGAGTGGAACGCGGACCACGGGACCCAGCTGGAGAATCTGACCGCCTACTACGTCGAGGAACGGGTCCGACTCGACGAGCCCGAGACCACCGAGCGCGTCGAGTTGTTCCGGTACGCCTGCTCGGAGGGCCTCGCGGAGTCGTGAGGAACCCTGCGGTCGCCGACGACACTCGACGGTCGCTCCAGCGGTCCGGGCGGGGATTACGAAATCGCCTCGCGCTCGGCCCGGATTTTCTCGGCGTACGCCTCCGCCACGCCGTCGAGAATCGCCTCCCCGGCCTCGGGCGTCGCCTCGCGCGGGTCGCCCAGGACGCCGGTGTCCGTGATGGCCTCGAACCCCTCGCTGAGCAGGCGGGACACGGATATCTCGCCCTCGTGGCCGACGTCGAGTTCGTCGGTCCGCACCAGCCCCTCGTCGACGGCCATGACGACGGCCGTCTCCACGGCTCCGGCGTGGATTACGTCCTCCTGATACGCCACGCCGCCCGCGCGGAGTCCCTCGTTCTGTAGCGCCATGAGTTCGTCGAGGTCGGCGAGCGCGAGGACGTTGGCGTCTATCTCCCGCGCTATCTCGGGCGCGACCGTGTTGACCGGCGCGAAGTTCCCGCCGTGGGTCGGCACGAGCGCGACGTGCTCGAAGCCGTGTTCGTCCAGCGACCGGCAGTACGACCGAATCAGGTCCATCAGGGTCTCGGGCGGTATCGTGATGGTGCCGGGGAACTCCATGTGGTGGCCCGAACAGCCGGGTCGAATCGTGGGGGCGGCCAGCGCGTCCCCGAGTTCCTCGGCGATGCGCCGGGCGAGTTCGTCGCCCGCGAGCGTGTCCATGACGAGTGGAAGGTGCGGCCCGTGCTGCTCGATTGCGCCGACGGCCACGACTGCGGTCCGCGTCCCTTCGTCCAGTTCCGCCTCCACTTCCGGCCACGTTCGCTCGGCTAACCGGACGGACGTATTGGATTTCATACTCGTATCCGGCTTGCAGTCGTCGGAACTTAACGCTTCGTCGGGCGTGGGACGGATTGTCTAGGCACGCGGCGAAGGTCGACGGATTCCGGGTTCAGAACAGCGCTTCCAGTTCCTCGGCCTCGTCGTGAACCAGTTGCTCCAGCCGGTCGTCGCTCTCCTCGCGGGCGTTCGCGATGTCGTCCTGGGCCTCGACCGCGACCTCCTGGAGCTCCTTGATTCGCGGGACGTCCGTGACGCCCGACAGCAGGGTGACGGCCGCGACCTCGCCGGTCCCGGCGGTCGGGTAGTCGCCGCCCCGGACCTCCATCGAGGCGGTCTCGTTCTCCAGCCACTTGCGCCCCTTCTCGACACCCTTCCGGTTCAGGTACTCCGAGGGACCCTTCACGACCACCAGCGAGCGGTCGGTGCTGCGGACCTCGCACGGCAGGGTGAGTCGGCCCAGCGCGGCCTTGCGCACCAGACTCGTGATGCGGTTGGTGGTCTCGGTGGCGTCGAGGTCGTCCTCGGAAAATCGTCCGAGCAGCCCGCCGGTCGCCGGGTCGACGCCCTCGTGAGCGTACCCGACGGTCGAGACGCCGCCGCACGCGAGCGTGTTGATTATCTCGCTGGAGTCGACCACGCTCTCGGCGACCCCGCCGTCCCCGTCTATCTCGCCGGCCGAGAACAGCACCCCGAACCGGCGGACGATCTCCTCGTTGATGCGGTCGTAGCCGCCCCGGACCGACTCGCCCGTCTCACGCCACGCGTCGTTGTCGAACACGAGCAGGTTGTCGACCTCGTCGACGAAGGTCTTGAACGAGCGGGCGGCGTTCAGCGTGTAGATGCCGCCTTCGTCCTCGGCGGGCAACACGCCCAGGCCGTAGACGGGTTCGGTGTAGATGCGCTTCAAGTGGTTCGCGAGGACGGGCGCGCCGCCCGACCCCGTGCCCCCGCCCATCCCCGCGACCACGAGGAAGGCGTCTATCTCGTGGACCGGCACCTCGTCGAGCGCGCCCTGTATCTCGCCGATGTCCGCCTCGGCGATTTCCGCGCCCAGCTCGTTGTCCGCGCCCACGCCGTGGCCCTTCACGCGGGCCTGTCCGACGAGAACGCGGTTGCGCTCGGGGACGTGTTCGAGTCCCGCGAGGTCGGCCTTCGCGGTGTTGACCGCGACCGCCGACTGGACCACGTCACAGCCGGTCCCCCTGTCGAACTCGACGAATTTGTCGACTATCTTGCCGCCAGCTTGCCCGAAGCCTATCATTGCGAGCTTCATTCTTGGAGCCTCCCTGAGGCCGATGTACGGCAGTTACCCGACGACTGACCGCGCGTCGCGCCGGGCCTATCGGCTGTACTCCCACACCTAGGCCGACACTCACATTGTTATGCGGCGGCAACTCGGGTTTCAGGCGCGGCCACACGAGTTCGGAGACGGTCGGGAAGTGGATTGCCGAGCAGTCAAGCACGGTCTGTAGCGGGCGGCGTTCCGAGGCACGAGGTCTCCCCCAGCGGAAATCCAGCGGACGCGAATCGAACCGGACGACCCGTAGTTCGCCACACGCGGTTCCGACGCGCGTATTACCCTTCCGACCCTCGCCCGACGCATGCGCCAGTTCATCGTCCTCGGCCACGACGCGCCCACGACGCCCGAGTTCTCGCTCGACGACCTCGCGGGCGGCGCGGGTCGGCTCGACGTGCTGTGTCGGTGCGTCAACTCCGCGTTCTTCCTCTCGCACGACCTCCGCGAGGACGTGCGGGTCCACCTCGTGTTACGGGACCAACTCACCGTCCGGTTCGAGGGGGCCGAGCTTCGCCACCTCAACCCCGACGAGCGAAGCACGGCCGCCCTGATTCGGGGCGCGCTCGAAGCAAAGGACGAAGCTATCGGCCACGTGGCGGCCGAGAGTTCGCCGGGCGTCGCCCTCTCGAAGCGCGGGTTCGAGCCGGTGCTGGACGAGGCGGCGAGCGAGGGAACTGTCGTCGAACTCCACGAGGACGGCGACCCCGTGGTGGAGGTCGAACCGCCCGAGAACCCCGTCTTCGTGCTGTCGGACCACGACGACTTCCGGGAGTGCGAGGCCGACCTGCTGGCCGACGTCGCCGACGAGCGCGTGCGGCTCGGGCCGGAACGGCTCCACGCCGACCACGCGATTACCGTGGCGAACAACTACCTCGACACCGAGGGGTTCGCGCGTTACTGACCCGCGAGCGAAGCGACTACGTGCGTCCTCCCCGCAGTTCGAGGCGACGACATGTCTTCGCTCACCGACGACCCGAGAGAGATAGACCGCTGGAGCGACGGCGTGGGCTGGCTGGCCCATCCCGAGGAGGACGCGAAGCGAGCCAGCCACGCGATTCGGGGCGCGGACGGCGGCGTCTGGCTGTTCGACCCGGTCGACGCGCCGGAAGACGAGGTCTTCCGAGGTCTGCTTCGCATCCGCTCAGCAGACCGCCGGGCGTCGACGACCTCGTGGCCGACCTCGGCGACGTCGCGGGCGTCGCGGTGCTGTCGAACTACCACGCCCGCGACGCCGGCCGAATCGCCGACCGTCACGACGTGCCGGTGTACCTCCCGGAGTGGACGAACCGGGTGGCCGACCGGCTCGCGGCCGACGTCCGGGTCGAGCGCTTCGCGGCCGAACTGGGCGATTCGGGCTTCCGGGTCCGGGGCGGGACCGCACTCCCCGGGTGGCGCGAGTCGGTCGCGTACCGGCCCGCCGACGGGACGCTGTACGTCCCGGACCTGCTCGGGACCGCCTCGACCTACACCGTCGGCGACGAGCGCCTCGCGGTCTACGTCTTCCGGCGGCCGATGCCGCCCCGCGACCGGTTGGCCGGCCTCGCTCCCGAGCGCGTCCTCGTCGGGCACGGGACGGGCGTGTTCGCGGATGCTTCGGACGCGCTCTCGCGGGCGCTCGACCGAGCGCGAGCCGGGTTTCCGCGAGCCCTCCGGGAGAACGGACCGACCCAGCTCCGACTGCTCGCCGAGGGTGCGGTGGAGTTGTAGCGAGTCGCGCGGACGCGTCGTCGACTCGACGCCGGGGCGTCTCGCGCAGCGTCTACTAGGAATTTAAGGGAAATTATGGCGCACAGAGCGCGAAACGGTAGGCCTTTTATCCCTCTCCCTCCCAGTTTCGGACGTCATGAGCTACGACAAGGTCGACGTCCCGGAAGACGGGACGAAGATTACCGCCGTAGACCCGGAGAACGACGAACTCGACGTGCCCGAAGACCCAATCGTCCCCATCATCCACGGGGACGGCATCGGCGAGGACGTCGGACCCGCAGCCCAGAAAGTCCTCCAGAAGGCCGCCGAGGCGACGGGACGAGAGATTCACTGGATGCGACTGTACGCCGGTGAGAGCGCCCGAGAGAAGTACGACGAGAACCTGCCCGAGGAGACGGTCGAGGCCATCCGCGAGCACCGCGTCGCCATCAAGGGCCCGCTCACGACCCCCGTGGGCGCCGGCTTCCGCTCGCTCAACGTCGCGCTCCGCAAGCGACTCGACCTCTACGCCAACGTCCGGCCGACCTACCACCTCGACGGCGTCCCCTCGCCGGTCAAGGAGCCCGAGCAGATGGACATGGTCACGTTCCGGGAGAACACCGAGGACGTGTACGCCGGCATCGAGTGGGAGGAGGGCACCGACGAGGTCGAGCAGGTCCGGGAGTTCGTCGAGGACGAGATGGGCTTCGACCAGACCATCCACGAGGGCGCGGTCGGCATCGGCGTCAAGCCCATCACCGAGTTCGGCACCAAGCGCCTCGTCCGGAAGGCCATCGAGTACGCGCTCGAAAACGACCGCGACTCGGTCACGCTGGTCCACAAGGGCAACATCATGAAGTTCACCGAGGGCCAGTTCCGCGACTGGGGCTACGAGGTGGCCGAGGAGGAGTACGGCGACGAGGTCATCACCGAGGACACCCTCTGGGAGGAGCAGGACGGCGAGCAGCCCGACGACGCGGTGGTCGTCAACGACCGCATCGCCGACAACATGCTCCAGCAGCTGCTGACCCGCACCGAGAACTACGACGTGCTGGCGATGCCCAACCTCAACGGCGACTACCTCAGCGACTCGGCCGGCGCGCAGATCGGCGGGCTGGGCATCGCGCCCGGCGCGAACTTCGGTGACGGCCGCGTGCTGGCCGAGCCGGTCCACGGTTCGGCACCCAAGTACGCCGGTCAGGACAAGGTCAACCCCTCCGCGATGATTCTGTCGGGGCGGCTCATGCTCGAATACATCGGCTGGGAGGACGCCTCCGAACTCGTCCGCGACGCGGTCGAGGCCACCATCTCCTCGAAGAAGGTGACCTACGACATCGAGCGCCAGATAGAGGGCGGCGAGAAGCTGGCGACCAGCGAGTTCGCCGACGAGGTCTGCGCGCACATCGAGGACCTCGCGTAGAGTCGGCCGTCGCCGCTTTTTCACCGGATTCGACGCTTCCGAGCGTCCCGATTCGCCCAACTCCTAGACGTTCGACAACCTACCACGGAGACGCGCCGGGGCGACCTCGACTGGTCGTCGGGTCGCGCTACCGGCCGGACGCCGTCTCGTTGCCCCGGCGTATCTCGATGGACTCGTCGTCGAAGATTTCGAGCGTGTCGAGTACCGTTCCGTTCTCGGCGACGCGCTGGACGACCATCGCCGGGTCGCGCTCGTCGCCGCCGTCGGTCGCGTTGGCGTCCGGAACCGATTCGCCGCGGAGGAACGCCCGCACCGCGTCCGACTCGTCGACCTCGACCACGTCGCTCGACTCCGCGTCGACGAACGCGATGTACGCGATGCCGCTGCTGTCCTCCGGAACGACGCGGACCTCCCAGTACAGCGTCCCGTCGACCACGACCGGAATCGGCTCGGACGGGACGAACCGGTTCCAGTCCGTGGTCCGGGCGGCCTGCCTGACGTAGTCGGTCGCCTTTCGCGGCCCGAACAGCGACTGCTCGGGCGAGTACCGGCTGTACTCGCCGGTCCGACCGTCGACGGTCCAGACCTCCTTCAGGCCTTGCGCGTCGCCGTACGGTTCGACTGCGACGAGAAGCTCCGGACCGTCCTCGGTGAACACCGCGAACGGCTGGTCGTTGTTGTCGCCGGGGACGGGCGCGAGTTCGATCTCGTCTTCGTGGCTGGTGAACGTGTTGAGGATGCCGTTGCGGTACTTCGTGCTGGCGACTCGCTGTCGGGCGAGCGAGAAGGGGTAGAGCTTCTGCTCGTCGAGGACGGGGTGGGCTCGCGCCGCGGACGGTGAGAGGTCCTCGACGTTGCCGTCCTCGTCGACGAGGACGACGCCGCCCCACTCGGGCGTCGTGTACGGGAGTGGAGTCCAGTGGAACGTCGGTTTCGTGTACGGGACCGCGACGTACTGCTCGTCGTCGTGAACGACCATGAAGGGGTCCTGGTAGTTCACGAGGAACTCGCCGTTCTTGATGACGTGCCACTTGTAGTTGTTGTAAAACGAGGTCCCGATGCCCTTCTCGAGGTCCCCGGTGAACGTCTTCGTCCGGGTGTTCTGTCTCGTCATGTCGACCATGACGGTGCCGTGCTGTTGCTTCGTGAAGTGGTTCCACGTCCCGTCCGGGGCGAGCGCGTACGACCAGTGTGGCGTGCCGTTGTGGACGGTGATGTCGCTCCCGGCGAGTCGGTACTGGGGGAAGTTCAGCGTGTTCGAGGCGTATCGCTGGGAGACGCTCTGGGTGACGATGCGGGGCCTGTCGGCGTCGACCTCCGACAGGTTCGACGTCTCCGTCGCGTCCACCATGGTTCGCGTGCCGAGCGTCTCGTCGGCGAGGAGACCGCCGACGCCCGACCCGACGATCAGAATCGCGACGAACGTCACGCCGGCGGCGTTGACCCCTACCGGAACGCCGCTACGAACGAGCGCGAGGTAAATCAGTGCGGTGACGACCACGGCCACGACGACTATCGGCGTCGAGTACACCAGATAGACGAGTCCTTGGAGCCACGGCCGGAAGTACCACGCCGCGGCGGCCACGAGCGCGACCAGCAGGACCGCCCCTATCGTGGCGCTTCGGCCATCGACGGTGTCGGGGAGTCTCCAGTCGGTGTCGGTGTCTTCGGGCATCGCTGTCTCGGAAGATGGGTCGTCTCCCGTGAGTTTCTTTCGCTTCGCCGCACATTTCCGTCTTGAAAGGTCGAACGGCCGGGAGACGAACCGGACCCGTCAGTCCTGCCAGTCCGGGTCGGTCCGGGGCGGGCTGAAGACGTCCAGCCCTTCCACGGGAACGTCGCCGCGATTCTCGGCGGCGTGGGGTTCGTCGCTCGGAATCGCGTAGGAATCGCCCGCGCTCACCGCGAACTCCTCGCCGTCGACGAGGAACGTCAGCGTCCCCTGCGTGACGTAGCCGGTCTGCTCGTGGTCGTGGCTGTGTTCGGGCACGGTCGCGCCGGGTTCGATGTCGAAGTGCTGGACGTTCATCCGCTCGGCCCCCGCGAGCATCGAGAGGTGGACGCCCTCGACGGCTTCGGTCGACTCCTCGGCGTCTTTGGGTACGACTTGCATGGTCGTCGGAGCCGACGGCGGGTACCCACCTAAAGCTTCGACTCTCGGAAGGGCTTACCGTGGCCGAGGGCGTTCGGGGATGCTCGCGGTTGCGGTGTCGGCCACGCGTCCGAACGCGTCCAACCACGCGAGTCCGAAGGTTCACGTACGAAAAGGCCGCACCGACGAGTATGTACGCCGTCGTGGGGTGTAGCGACTGCAACGCGCTCACCATCGTCGAGGGCCGACCCGAGACCACCCAGTGTCCCCGGTGTGGCAAGCGCCGGCAGTTCGAGAAACTCAAGACGTTCGTCGAGACCGACGACGCGGACCGCGCTCGCGAGGTGCGGGCGTCGATGCTGGCAAACAGGCAGGGCGAGGGCGACGCCTTCGCGGAGCTGGACTCGTTCGCGGAGATGGACGAACAGGTCGAGGCGGCGGTCGTCGCCGACGAGGAGTACCTGTCGTCGTCGGGCATCGACGCCGACGAGGTCGCGGCGGCCGCCGACCGCGCCGAGAACCGCTCGGCCAGCACGCGCGGCCAGTCCCGCGAGGAGACGGTCCGGGCGGCCCTGCGAGAACTCGACCGACCCACCGAGGACGAGGTGGTGGCGTACGCCGACGAGCGCGGCGTGCCCGCCGACTACGTCCGGCAGGCGCTCGACAAGCTGGTCCGGGCGGGCGAGGTCAGCGAGAGTCGCGGCCGCTATCGCTCGCTGTGAGGACGGGTGGGAGTAGCGACGTCGGGACGGAAAGTCGCGGGTAGGGGTTACGAGGGTCGGGGGCAGCACCCCGACCCGTGGATGACAGGGAGTCGCCTCCCCGCTGGCTGGTGGTGGCAGGCGGTCCACGAGCGGCTCGGCGGGGCCGGGCCGCGAGCGGTTGGAGATGTGGGGCTGGAGACCGAATCGAACCGGCCGCGGCCCCGGTCGAGCGGCGGAAGAGCGCAGTGCAGGAACGTCCACCCTCTCGGTCGGCCGCTCGTGGACCAGCTACTGCTACCGCCGCGACCGGCATAAAACTCACCAATCCGTGTGGTGAAAGTAAAAGTGGTCGGGACGCAGGCCCTCGCGGCGTCGCCGCGTCCGGACGCGGCGACCGGGAGACGTTCCGTAATCCGGTAGCCACAAGACCACGCGGTCACAACGTCCGGCAACGATGTCCCAGGCCGCGACGCTCGTCGGCTTCCTGCTCATCATCGCCGTCAACACTGTGGTAGCGTCGGTCGTCATCCGATTCTTCCGGCTCCGGCTCTCGACCCAGTGGGGCGCGGTGGTGTACACCGCCGTCGTCGTCCCGCTCGTGTTCGTCGCGACGACCATCCTGCTGTCGGGAGTCGTCGGCTTCGGCGGCGAGGGCGTCGGCGACAGGGGGACCGCGCTCGTGCTCGTCTGGCTCGTCCCGTTCACGCTCGCGGTGACCCTCGACGTGTTCTGGCTGCCGTCGCCCGACGAAGCCGAGACGCCCGAGCGGGCGAGGTGAGGAGTTCGGCGGTCGCGGCTCGCCGGACCGACGCTGTCCGGGGTTATTCGTCGGCGAGGGCGTCGTAGACGTCGCGGTGTTCCTCGCGGTCCCGCCGGGCGGTCGCGCGCAGTGTCTCCGGAAACGCGTCGCCGGACCCCTCGACGGGTTCAGCGGTCGTCCGCTCGGCGAGATACTCGACGACGCCGGACTCGTCGAGCAAGCCCTCGCGGACGCCGAGGAGTTTGAGCAGCAGTCGAACGTCGTCCCCGTAGTCGAAACGGTGTCCGTTCGCCGCCAAGAAGACCGTCGTGGCGTTGAGCGAAGTTCGCTTGTTGGCGTCCACGAACGGATGGGTCGCGGCGAGCAACCGCAGAAGGTGGAACCCCTTCTCGTGTACCGAGTCCGGCACGTCGCCGAAATGACCCCACTCGACGTACTCGAGTGCGAACGCCAACTGGTCTTCGTCACGGACGCCGGGTTCGCTGGTATCGTACTCGGCTACGATATCCTCGTGAATGTCGAGGAGGTCGGTGACGGTGGGATACCAGAACCCGTCGTCCGGTTCGGCCATCGGTTCCCCCGTTCTCCGCTGACTGAAAAGAAACTACCGGAGAGGTGACCGCCCTACTCCTCCCACGGCTCGCCGCCCTGCTGGTCGCCGAACAGTTCCCGCATCAGCGTCACGATGCTCTCGGGCGGGAACTGGCCGCGCTCGGTCACGATGGCGTCGACGTATCTGGGCGGGGTCACGTCGAACGCGGGGTTCTCGACGGTCAGGCCCCCGGCCGCGTCGCCGTCTATCTCCGACTCCTCGTCGGCGCTGAGCACCTCCCGTTCGTCGCGCATCTCTATCTCGACGGTGTGGCCGGTCATCGTGTCGGGGTGGAGCTTGAGCGTCTGGGCCGCGACCATGACGGGGACGCCCCGCTCGCGGGCGTTGACCGCGAGTCCCGAGGTGCCGATTTTGTTGACGACCGAGCCGTCGGCCGCGATGGAGTCCGCGCCCACGAGGACGTGGTCGGCGTCGTCGAGGTAGCGTCGGGCGGCGTTGTCCACGACGAGCGTGACCGGGACGTCCCACTCGCGCAACTGCCGGGCGGTGATGTGGCCCTGCTTGCGCGGCCGGGTCTCCTTGACGATGGCCCGAATCTCCTTGCCCTGGTCGAGCGCGGCCTCGACGCACGAGAGCGCGTCGGTCGAGTGACAGTGGGTCATCACGGTGTCGCCGTCCCTGAGCCGGTTCGCGCCGATTCGGCCGAGGTTGTCCTGGGCCTGGTCGAGTTCCCGCCGGAACTCGGCGGCGGTCGTCTCGACGCTCTGGCGCAGGTCGGCCACGCCGTCGCCCACCATCCCCCGGAGGACGTACCGCAGCGCGTTCGGCAGGCTGACCGCCGTGGGTCGAGTCTCGCGGAGGTGGCGGGCCGCCGCGCGCATCTCCGCCCGGAAGGCCTCGGGGTCGCCGGCGTCGCTCTCGGCGGCCTGCTCGTCGAGCGCTCCGGCCGCCGCGTCCGCGATGGTGGCCGCGCCCCGAATCTCCATCTCGGCGATGTCGTCGGCCACCGACGCCACGGTCGCGTGGACGTCGGGCTCGGTCTGGTCCATGCGCCGAGGTACGAACTGCGGGCGCAAAAGTCGTCTGGGTGCGGTCGAATGGACGTGTTCGGAGCCGACGAGTTCGAGTGTGACAGGCCTCGAACGCTCTCGGAGTGCTCTCCAGCGATACAATCACTGCAACCTCCTCGAAAGCCCTCGGCGCGCTCGCCCGGCCGGGACTCGCTGCGCTCCTCGGCCGCCGGCCTGCGGTGCTTGCGTCGTCCGGGCCGGACCGACCCCGCCTCGCCCTTTCAGTCCGCCGAGGTGGTGGCTGTGTCACCGGCCGAACCCGACGTTTCCACGCCGTGGCGCGACTACCGAGCCTCCCAGTCCGGCGCGTGCTGGCGCGACCTCGTGTCGCGCCAAACGCGCGAGGGATGAGGACCGCAGCGAAGCGAGGACCGCAATCGGTTGGGGAGGCCTGTGGCTCGCGGTCGCCGGTCGGGTGCGACTGAAAGGGGCCGCCCGGTCGCGCACCGCGTGGTCGTCTCTGGCGGCTCTATCTGCGGCGGGCAGTGCGGAGAGCCGCAGATATCCGCCAGAGCGACCGCGAGCGGGCGGGGGCTTTCGGGGATAACTTCGCAGTGTGGTCGGGTGCTGTGCAAAGCGAGCGGGCGGAGACTTTCCACATTCACCTCACTACGAGTAGCACGATTACAGCAGAAACTCCAACGACGTCGTTCGGTTCCGCCACCCACACCTTCTTTGTCGTCGCCCGACCACCCACGGAGCATGACCGAGGTACCCGAGGCGGTCGTCGGCGACGCCTACACCAGCACGTTCGCGTGGGAGACGCTCGAATCGCTCGTGGAGGTCGGCAACCGGATGGCCGGGCAAGACGGCGAGCGCGAGGGCGCGGCGGTCGTCGCCGACGCCTTCGCGGACGCGGGCCTGCGCGAGGTCGAGACGAACGAGTTCGAGGTTCCCGGCTGGTGGCGCGGGTCGTCGTCGCTGACCCTCGACGACCCCCACGCCCGCACCTTCGAGGCCGACCACGAGGTCATCGCGCTACCGGGCACGCCCGCCGGCGAGGTCTCGGGCGACGTGGTCGACGTGGGCTACGGCACCAGCCAGGAGTTCGAGGCCGCCGACGTCGAGGGGAAGGTGGCGATGGCCTCCAGCGAGACGCCCGAGGACCACGACCGGTGGCTCCACCGGATGGAGAAGTACGTCGCGGCCGCCGAGGCCGGCGCGGTCGGGTTCGTGTTCCGCAACCACGTCGAGGGGTGTCTGCCGCCGACCGGCGAGGTGGGGTATCACAACCGGCCGGGACCGATTCCGGCGGTCGGCGTCTCCAAGGAGGTCGGAGCCAGACTCGCGCGCTACTGCGGGGACGACGAGGCTCACGCCACGCTGTCGGTCGACTGTCGGAACGAGCCGACGACCTCACGGAACGTCGAGGCCGTGGTCGGGCCGGACGGCGACGTTCCGGAGGTTCTGGTCACCGCGCACGTCGACGCCCACGACGTCGCGGAGGGGGCCAACGACAACGGCGCGGGGTCGGCGCTGGTCGCGGAGGTCGGCCGCCTGCTCGCCCGCGTCGCCGAGGACCTCGACGCGCGCGTCCGACTCGTCACGTTCGGCTCGGAGGAAATCGGCCTCTGGGGCGCGTACCACTGGGCCGACAGCCACGACCTCGACGCGGTGAAGGCGGTCGTGAACGTCGACGGTGCCGGGGGGTCGCGGAACCTCGGCATCGGCGCGAACGAGTTCGACGACCTCGCGGCGGCGTTCGAGGACGCGACCGACGCGCTCGGCGTGCCCCTCTCGCGACACGACACCATCAGCCCGCACGGCGACCAGTGGGCGTTCGTCCAGGAGGGCGTCCCGGCCGTGATGGCCCACGCCGAGTCCGAGGGGACCGGTCGCGGCTGGGGCCACACCCACGCCGACACGATCGACAAGCTCGACCCCCGAGACCTCCGGGCCATGGCGGCCGCGCTGACGGCGTGCGTGTTCGAACTCGCGGACGCGGACCGCGAGTTGTCCCACCGGTCCCGCGAGCAAGTGCGGGACAGCATCGACGACGGCTACGTCGAGGAACTCAAGCGCGGCGGTCGGTGGCCCTACGACGAGGACCCCCGAACGGGCGCGGACGGGGAGTGAAAGTCGAGTCCCCGCGCTCGCTGGCGTTCGAGTTGCACACCGACGAATCCGCTACCTTTTTGCTCCGTTGCTGACCACCGGGCAACGAATGGTCGTCGAGCAACTCGACGCGCCCGGCCCGGAGACCGTGGTCGAGGCCGCCAAGGCCGCGTTCCGGGACGGCGCGATGCTGACGGTGCAGGCTCGCTGCGAGGTCGAGTACGAGGGCCGGACCTCGGGGTATCTGGGGCCGGGCGACCGGATTCTGGTCGCCAAGCCCGACGGCACCTTCCTCGTCCACCAGCCCACCGGCCACAAGCCGGTCAACTGGATGCCGGGCGGCGGGACCGTCTCGCCGCGCCTGAGCGAGGGCGGCGCGGCGCGTAGCGACGCGGGCGAATCGAGCGGCGACGAGTCGAGAGTCGCCGTCCTGCTCGCCCGCCGCACCAATCCGACCGAGCGCGTCGAGGCCCGGATTCTGGAGGCCCACGGGCTCACGCGGTTCGACGCCACCGACGGCGCGACCTACGAGGAGTCGGGCACCGAGGCCGAGATGCACGAGTACATCGAGCGCAACCCCGACGCGCTGGAGGCGGGGCTCCGCATCGTCGAACACGAGCGCGAGACCACGTACGGCTTCGTCGACTTCTTCGCGCGCGACGAGTCGGGCACGCCGGTCGTCGTCGAGGTCAAGCGCATCCAGGCCACGCTGAACCACTTCGACCAGCTCCGGCGGTACGTCTCGCTGTACGCCGACGGCGAGGCGTCGGGCGAGGGCGGCGCGAGCGTCGAGGACGGCGAGGTTCGCGGGATGCTCGTCGCGCCCTCGGCCTCCGAGCGCGTCAAGCGGGCGCTCCGGGACGCGGGACTGGAGTTCGTCGCGCTGCCGGAGTTCGAGACCGACGCCAGGGGGTCGACCGAGGCGAAGCTGACCGACTTCTGAGCGCCCGGACCGTACGGCGGTCGGCCCCGCGGGCCGGTCACACCACTCTTGGCGGTCGCGGCCGTACTTCGAGGAAATGTGCGAGCGGAGTGACAATCGGGTCCGGGGACCGGACCGCGCATGAACGCCGACTGGCTCCACGAGAACCCGCTCCTCCCGTGGCTGACCCGACGCCAGCGAATCGTGGTGGCGTGGGGTGCGGTCGTCGTCCTGATAGTCCTCGGCTACTCGGTGCTGTACAACTACGGGATGCGGACGCTCGAAGGCGAGACCCACTCCATCTTCCGGTCGTTCCAGACCGTCGTGGAGACGATGACCACGACCGGCTACGGCGCGGACTCGCCGTGGGACACCCCGATGATGAACGTCTTCGTCGCGTTCATGCAGTTGACCGGCGTGTTCATCGGGTTCGCCACGCTCCGGGTGCTGGTCATCCCGCTGTTCGAGCGCGCGCCGCTCGACCTCAGCGACCGGCTGACCGCCAAGGACGACCACGTCGTCGTCGCGGAGTACCGGCAGGACACCGAGGTACTCCTGGACGAACTGCGGCGACTCGGCGTCGACTACGTGCTGATAGAGTCCGAAGTCGAGGAGGCCAAGCGCCTCTCGGACGACGGCTATCAGGCCATCCACGGCGACCCGACCGACGACGGGACGCTCGACCGCGCCGGCATCGACGACGCGAGCACGCTCGTCACCGACGCCGGCGACGACAACGTCGACGTCGTCCTGACCGCGCTCCGGCACAACGACGCGCTCGAAGTCGTCGCCCTCACCGACTCGCCCGCTCACGAGGAGGCGCTGCGCGACGTCGGGGCCGACCGAGTCGTCTCGCCCCACGCGCTCATCGGCCGTCGGCTCGGCCAGAAGGCCAACGCGTGGGCCGACCCGCCCCAGCCCGACGACGCCGCGCTGGGCGACGTCCGGATTCGGGAGGTGCTGGTTCGTCGCACCAGCCCGCTCGCCGGGACCAGAATCGCCGACACCGCGATCGCCGACCACCCGGACCTGACGCTGCTGGCGGCGTGGCTCGACGGCGACCTCCGGCTCCCGCCCGACCCGGCCGAGCGAGTCACGCCCAACGCGGTGCTGCTCGTGGCCGGGCCGCGGGCGGCCATCGACGACGTCCAGAGCCACGCGGCGGGCGTCCGACCGCCGCTCCGCCACTCGAACGTCGTCGTCGCGGGCATGGGGACCGGCGGCCGGGCGGCCGTCGACGCGCTGTCCGACGAGGTCGACGTCACCACCATCGACGTCGAGGAGAAGCGGGGCGTCGACGTGGTCGGCGACGTCAGAGACGCCGAGCCGTTCGAGACGGCCGACGTCGAGGAGGCCAGCGGGCTCGTCGTGACCGTCGACGACGATTCGAGCGCGCTGCTCGCCATCGCCATCGTCCGCACCCTCACCGACGACATCGACGTCCTCGCGCGCGTGAACGACGCGGACAAGCCACCGAGCGCGTTCGACGCCGGGGCCGACTACGTGCTCTCCATCCAGCGGGTCAGCGCCCGGCTGTTGGCCCGCGAGATACGCGACGAGGACGTGCTCACGCCGGCCGCCCAGCTCCGTCTCGTCCGGGTGCCGGCCGACGAGTTCGCGGGCCAGCGGTTGCGCGACGTCCAGCCGGGACCCGAGGCCGGCTACGTGTTCGTGGGCGTCCAGCGGGCCGATTCAGTGGTGACCGACGGGACCACGGAAATCGAGGCCGCCGACCGACTCGTCGTCGCGGGCACGGACGCCACGGTCCGGGAGTTCGAGCGCGAACTGGCGTGAGTTGGTCGTCGTTCGGTTGCGGGGCGGTGGCTGTGCGGTGGTGCGGTTGCGGGGCGGCGGCTGTGCGGTGGTGCGGTTGCGAGGCGGTGGCTGTGCGGTGGTGCGGTTGCGGGGCGGTGGCTGTGCGGTGGTGCGGTTGCGGGGCGGTGGCTGTGCGGTGGTGCGGTTGCGGGGCGGTGGTGCGGTTGCGGGGCAGTGGCTGTGCGGTTCTCATCGGCCTCGGCGGCAGCTAGCTTCGTGGCACAGTCTTCGCCGGTCGGCGTCGAGACACGGGAGGACTCCCGTCGAATCCTCGGGGAAACCGCGTCCGCACAGCCACTGCACGGCAACCGACTGCACAGCCACCGCACGGCAACCGACCGCACAGCCACCGCAGGAGCATCCCCAGCACAGTCAGCACACAGCACTCCGACCCGCACGGAAACCCGCAGCACGCCAATCCCAACACTGCAATCCGAAGCGCGACTGGCAGAAAGAACCCCGAAGGAGGGACGCGCTCAGAACCGCTCGGCGACCTGCCGGGTGGTCTCCTCGATACCGTCGGAGTTGTCGACCGCGACGTGGTCGGCCGCGATGGGGTCGAACCGCTCGCGGAACATGGCGTGGACCTCGAAGTCGGCGTCGGACTCGTCGCCCTCCCGCCTTCGGATGCGCTCGCGCACCACGTCCTCGTCGCACTCGACTTTCACCAGCCGGAAGTCGGCGTCCAGCGACTCGGAGAGTTCGAGCGCGCGGTCGCGGTGAGCGGCGTCCTTGAACGTGCCGTCGAGGACGACGCTCCGACCGCCCTCGACGGTCTCGCGCGCCCGGTCGAACAGTTCGGCGTACACCCGCCGGGACTCCGCGGGCGTGTAGTCGGGGTCCGAGAACAGGTCCTTGCGAACCACGTCGGTCCGGACGATTCGACCGTCGACTCGGTCGGCCACGTCCTCGGCCACGGTCGTCTTGCCGACGCCCGGCAGCCCGCAGACCACCACCACGGTCGGCGTCGTCGCCCGCGAGTCGAGGGCGTCGGTCTCAGACATTCACATCACCGTCCGGCCCTCGACGGTCGTCCGGTCCTCGCGGTTCGGCCACCCCTCGGCGCTTCGTTGCCGCGCAGGTCGTGGTCATCGCAACTACTGTAACCCACGAAGCCAACGACATATCAAAGTAGTGTCTCGGGTCGGCCCGTCGTCCCCGGGTCCGACCGGCCACCGCGACTTTTCCGCGCCGAGTCGTACGACAGTCGAACCCGCGACATGCTGGGGAACTCCGACGCCGACGAACTGGTCTCCGTGGTGGTGCCGACCTACCGGCGCAACGAGCGCCTGCGAGAGACGCTCGACAGCGTCGCGGCCCAGTCGTACGACCCGATAGAGGTCGTCGTGGTCGACGGGAGCGACGACGACCGCGCCCGGCCGGTCGTCGCCGAGTTCCCGGACGCGACGTACGTCTCCCAGCCCTACGACGACGAGGGGCCACAGGCCGCCCGGAGCCTCGGCGTCGAGCGCGCGGGCGGGCGGTACGTCCAGTTGCTCGACGACGACGACAGGCTCGCGCCCTCGAAGATCGCCAGACAGGTCGAGTTGCTCGACCCGCCGGTCGGGGTGGTCTACTGCGGGATGGTCGACGAGGACCGGGGCGAGATTCGACCCCATCCCGAGGTCCGGGGGAACGTACTCGACCGCGCGCTGGAGATGCGAACCTTCCCCTGCATCACCTCCACGATGCTGGTCGACCGCGACGTGCTCGACCGAGTTCACCCGTTTCGACACCGCCACGGGGCCGACGACACCGGGCTGAAGGTCGACCTCGCGCTGGCGACCCGGTTCGAGTTCGTCGACGAGCCGCTGGTCGTCCGGGGGCGGCCCGACTCGTCGCTGTCGGACTCGTGGGCCTACCTCCGGGGCCGCGAGCGCGTGGTGGAGACGTTCGACGCGCTCTACGACCGGTTCCCCGACCGGGTGCGCCGGCGCGCGGTCCGGGAGACCCACGCGCAGGTCGGCCGGAAACTCCTCGACGAGCGGGGCTGGTCGCCCCGGGCCACGGCCGCGTTCGCCCGCGCGGCCCGGCTGACCCCCGACGAGCGGGCGTACCACCTCGGGCTCAGTGTCGGGTCGGCACTGGGCCGTCCGGGCGTGGCGGCGGTCGACCGGCTGTTCGGCCGCGACGGGACGTGACGACCCTCACAGCGAGACCTCGGCGAGGTCGGCGTCGAGGTCGGCCACGTACTCGTTGAACGCCGCCACGAACTCGGGGACGTCCTCGACCAGCGCGCGCACGTCGCGAGCCGAGGGCTGGGCGTACTGCGAGAGCAGGTAGATGCCGCCCTCGCCGCCGACCCGGAGGTACGACGCGCTCGCGTCCTCCCACTTGAGTTCCCACCGCGACCCCGCGACGCGGGTGGCGAACGTGCCGTAGTCGTCGCCCTCGTATCGGGCGAGTTCGCGGGCCATCCGGTCGGCCGCCTCGCGGACGCGGCCGAGGACGCGCTCGCGCTCGGCCACGACCGACTCGGTCGAGGCGACCTCGGGGAAGTCGGTCGGCGCGTCGTCGAGGACCCCGGCCAGCGACTCGACGTAGCGATTGAACGCCGCCACGAACGCGTCGTAGTCTTCGAGCGCGGCGTCGAGTTCCTCGGGGTCGGGCGGCCGCTGGGTCGAGACGACGTAGGTGTCGGCTCGTCGGCCCTCGAACCGGAGGTACTGGATGTCGCCGCCCTCGTACTTGAGCGTCCACTCGCCGGCGTCGGTCTCGAAGGTGCGCTCGCCGTAGTCGCCCCCGTGGAGGCGCGCGAGTTCGCGGGCGATTCGACCCGCGTGGTCGCGGAGTCGTTCGACCGCCTCGTCCCGGCGCTCCGCGGCGTCCTCGGTCGATTCGACGTCGGTCGCGAACTCCCCGGTCACTGTCGGGCGGAGGACCGCGAGGGGGTTAACCACTGCGAATCGTCGCCCGCGGAGGTCGTCCAGCCATCGGTTCCCGGAACCCCTCGGGACGCCCCGAACCCCCGCGGGGGCGTCCGGGGAAAACCACGGTGCGGGCGAGGGCTACCGCGTGTCGCGCTCGGCCAGCGCGAGCCGCCAACTGTCGTCGTCGGTCAGCCGCCGGTCGCCGAACGTCCAGTCGGACGCCTCGCCCAGCGGGCGGACCGCCATGACCGTCACGTCGCTGACCGCCGACAGCGGCGGGACGTCGTCGCGCAAGAACCCGTGACGGGACATGAGTCCGGCCGGCGCAGTTCCGGCGCTCGCGGCGAGCAACGCGGAGTCGGCGAACGCCTCGGTGACCCGCGAGAGCAGTGCCGAGAACGGCCCCCGGCGGTCGCGCCCGCAGAGGGGCAACACGTCACAGAGCGTGGTGACGGTGACGCCGTCGGTCGCGCGCGTACCCGTCACGACGGCCGCGACGGGCCGGCCCGCCTCGCGAGCGACGAACGTCTCGTACTCCCAGTCGGGGTTCGCGAACCGCCACTCGAAGAACGTCCGGTTCCGGCGGGCGTGGAGCCGACCCGGGACGGTCCGGCGGGCCACCGCGAGCAGGTCATCGACCGGAACCTCGGCGTGGCGCGAGACGGTGACGCCCGCGGCCGACGGGCGCTGTCGGCCCGCGAGCTGGTCGCGGGCCTTCGTGATTCGCTCGACGGCGGCGGGCATCGCGCGGCCCACCGTCGAGAGCGAGTCGGAGCCCGCCAGCGCGCCCACGGGGTCGTTGACGCGGTAGTAGGTCGGCACGGGGCCGACGACCCGCCAGCCGAGCTTCCGGTTGCCCGACAGCGTCGCCGAGTTCGGGAAGTTGAAGCAGAACTCGGGCTCGCGGTCGGCGTATCGGTCCAGCCCGAGCCGGGTCATCCGCGTGAACAGCCCCTGCCGCCGGTGGTCGGGGTCGACCATCGTGTCGGCGGGCTGGAGCGCCAGTGCCGTGCGGTCGTCGGCCCGCACCGCCAGCGGGAAGAACGACCTGGCACCGACCAACCGGCCGTCGAGCGTCGCGACCACGACCGGGACCTCGTCGAGGTACGGGTTCTCGGCGTACTTCCAGTCGAACCAGTCGTCGGAGCCGTCCCGGCCGAACACGCGCTCGTACAGGTCGAGGAACGCCTCGCGGTCCCCGCGTTCGAACGGTCGGACCCGGTAGTCGGCCATCGGGAATCACCGCTCGGGGCGGACCGGTTCGGGGGAAGACGACCGACGCGCCGTGGAACTCCTCGCGGACTTCGGGTCCAGTGGATGGCGGAGACGTCGCATGCGTGGACCGACGACCTCGCCCGTGACTAAAGCTAGCCACCGTTCAGACGGTTTCGGATGTCAGCCGGCGTCTGAACTCGTATAATGGCGTCCTACGCTCGCGGAAGGGCCGCCGTTAGCCGGACGACGCGACGCCGACTTCGGCGCGGCCGCGCCGGAGCGCGAGGCCCTACTCGGGCGTGGTCTCGTCGGCTCGCTCGACCACCGGGTGAAGGCAGGCGGCTTCCCGGCCCGAATCGATGGCTTCGAGTTCGGGCTCGCGCTCGCGACACTCCTCGGTCGCGTACTTGCACCGGGGGTGGAACCGACAGCCGGACGGCAGGTCGACCGGGTCGGGCACGTCCCCGCTGATGTCGCTGCCCGCGTTGTCCTCGCCGACGCGGCCGGCGTCCGGGTCCGGCACCGGAACCGAGTTCAACAGCGCCTCCGTGTACGGGTGCGAGGGATTCTGGATGACCGACCGGGTGTCGCCGAGTTCCGCGATGGCACCCAGATACATGATGAGCGTCCTGTCGGCGAGGTAGTTGATGGTCGAGAGGTCGTGGGAGATGTACAGCATCGTGAAATTCCGCTCGGCCTGCAGCTTCTCGAAGAGGTGGAGTATCTCCGTGCGGATGCTGACGTCCAGCATCGAGACGGGCTCGTCGGCCACGATGAACTCCGGGTCGGTGACCAGCGCCCGCGCGATGCTGACCCGCTGGCGCTCCCCGCCCGAGAGTTCGGTCGGGAACTTGTCGAGGTACTGGTCGGCCGGGGTGAGCCCGGCGTCTTCGAGCGCCCGCACCGCGCGGGCAGACCGCTCCTCGGAGTCGCCGATGTCGTGGATGGTGAGCGGCTCCACGACGGTCTGGGACACCGTGAACCGCGGGTTGAGCGACTCGTAGGGGTTCTGGAAGATGATCTGGCAGTCCCGCCGGAAGTCCTTCCGCTCGGCGGCATCGTAGTCGACGATGTTCTCGTCCCTGAACCGAATCTCGCCACCGGTCGCCTCGCGCAACAGCACCAGCAGTTCGCCCAGCGTCGACTTCCCGCAGCCCGACTGGCCGGCCACGCCGAGTATCTCGCCCCGCTCGATGTCGAACGACACGTCGTCGACGGCCTTCAGGAACTGGTCCTCGCCGAGGAAGTCGAACAGGCCGCCGTCGTTCGACCGGTACCACTTCTGGAGGCCCCGAATCTCGAACAGCGGGTCGCTACTCATTGTACGCCCCCTCCGTTCGAACCGCCTGGTCGGCCGTCCACGTCTCGGCGCGCTCGCTGCGCTCGCGGAACTCCGGGGCCTGCGCCGTGTAGTGACACCGCGAGCGGTGGCGCTCGCCCACCGTCTCCTCCGGGGGTTCGGCTTCGCACTCGGGCGTCGCGAACGGGCACCGCTCGGTGAACCGACAGCCGGTCGGCGGGTCGACGAGGTTCGGCGGCGAGCCGGGGATGCTGACGAGTTCGTCCGCGCTCTCCTCGATGGACGGGAACGCGTTCATCAGCCCCATCGTGTACGGGTGGGCGCTCCGGTGGAAGACGTCGCTGGTCGGGCCGACCTCCACGAGTTCGCCGCCGTACATCACGGCGACCCGGTCGGCGATCTCGGCCACGACGCTGATGTCGTGGGTGATGAGCACGACCGCGCTGTCGAACGAGTTCTGGATGCGCTTGATGAGCTTGAGTATCTCCTCCTGCGTGACCACGTCCAGCCCGGTGGTCGGCTCGTCGGCGATGACGAGCTTCGGGTCGAGCACGAGCGCGAGCGCGATGACGACGCGCTGGCGCTGGCCCCCCGACAGCTCGTGGGGGTAGTCGCTGAGTCGGCTCCGGTCGATGCCCACGTCCTCGAGCATCTCCCCGGCCATCGAGCGCGCCTCGGCCTTCGAGACGTCCCGGTGGGTCCGGATGATCTCGACGAACTGGCTCCCGATAGGGTACACCGGGTCGAGCGTCGTCATCGCGTTCTGGATGATGTACGAGAGGTCCTCCCAGCGGATGGGCCGGAGCTCGGCTTCGGGGATGTCGATGAGGCTCCGGCCGTCGAACTGGATGTCGCCCTCGACCACGTCGCCGTTCTCGGGCAGCAGGTTGAGGATGGCCTTCATCAGGGTGGTCTTCCCGCAGCCGCTCTCGCCGACGACGCCGAGTATCTCGCCCGAGTCGACCGACACGTCGACGCCGTCGACGGCGCGAAGGGGTCCCTCGTCGGTGCCGTACTCCACGGACAGGTTTCGCGTTTCGAGCAGAGTCATAGCTTGAACCTCCCACTCTCGGGATTCGATAGCTCCTCGACGATCCGCGAGATGTAGAAGAACGACAGCACTAACAGCGTGATGCTGAATCCCGGCGGGATGACCCACCACCACGCCGAGCGAATCGCGCCGCTGGAGAAGGTGAGTTCGAGCATCGCGCCCCAGCTGGTGACCGCGGTCGCGCCGAGGCCGAGGAACGAGATGCCGGCTTCCAGGGCGATGGAGAACGCCACCACGATGGTCGTCTCGACCATGATGAGCGGGAGCAGGTTGGGCAGGATGTGGACGAACATGATGCGTTTGTCGCTCGCGCCCGCCGCCCTCGCGGACTTGACGAACGGTCGTTCGGCCAGCGAGAGCGTCTCCGACCGGATGACCCGGGCCATCGTGCGCCACAGGATGAGCACCATCGCGAGGATGACGTTCCACACCGAGGCCCCGAAGAACAGGACCAGGATGAGGATGAACGGCGTCGCCGGGATGCCGTAGAGGGTGTCGACGACCCGCATCAACACGAGGTCGGTCATCCCCTTGTAGTAGCCCGCGACGATGCCGACGGTCGTCCCGATGACCATCACCGAGAGCCCCGAGAGGACGCCCACCAGCAGCGAGATGCGGCTGCCGTACACCCACTGGCTGAACACGTCCCGCGCGAGGGTCGTGGTGCCGAACGGGTGGGCCATCGACGGCGGCTGGAGCGCCACCGGCTGGCCGGCCGTCAGGAACTCGCGGCTCGGGTCGTACGGCGCGATGACCGGCGCGAAGATGGCCAGCAGGCTGAAAAACGCCAGCACCAGCGCCGCGAGCATCGCGGGCCTGTCGTCCAGGAAGACTCTGAGCACTTCGCGGGCGCTACTCCGGTACCGGTCGAGCGCTATCTTCTGGGCCTTCGATAGCTGAATCGTACTGAGTATTGCCTTCATCGTTCACTCGCTCCCCGCGTTTGCTTGCTCGACCGCGACCCGGGGGTCGACGTACGCGGACAGCACGTCCGCGAGGAAGTTGAGCCCGATCACGATGGCCGCCAACATCAGGAACGAGAACTGGGCCAGCGGGTAGTCCTGGGCCAGCGTCGCCTGCCAGATGAGCCGACCGAGGCCGGGCCACGAGAACACCTTCTCGATGATGACCGAGCCGCCGATGGCGAACCCGAGCGACACCGCGGCGTAGTGCAACACCGGCAGCAGGGCGTTGCGCGCGGCGTGCCGATAGAGGATGGAGTACTCCGAGAGCCCGGCCGCCCGCATCATCTCGACGAAGTCCTCGCGGAGCACGTCGAGCAAGTTGTTGCGCATGGTGAGCGCCGGCACGCTCAGGAAGTACAGCGTCGTGACCGCGACCGGCAACACGAGGTGGTGCAGGAAGTCCATCGAGATGTAGTTGTCCCAGAACCCGTCGGCGACGAACGTGACCGAGTGGATGCCGCCGCTGGGCACCCAGCCGAGCCGGAACGAGAACAACATCAGGCCGAGCATCCCCGTCCAGAAGACGGGCGCGGCGTACATGATGAGGACGACGCCGACCCCGAAGACGTCGATGCGCGTGTCGCGCTTCCACGCGAGGAACGCGCCGATGACGACGCCGAGCACGTACGCGAGCGTGACCGAGGTCACCATCAGCACCAGCGTATTCACGAGCCGTCCGGAGATGATCTCGGTCACCGGGGAGCTGTACTGGAAGGAGTTCCCGAGGTTCATCGTCACGATGTTCTTGAGGTAGTAGACGTACTGGACGTGAAGCGGTTGGGTCAGGCCGTACTGGGCGGCCAGCTCCTGTCGGGCCTGCTGGGACATCTGGGGCGCGATGACCGACGTCGTCGGGTCGCCCGGCAGCAGGCGGAAGATGAGAAACAGGATGGTCGCCACTAGCCACAGCGAGACGAGCGACAGTCCCAGCCGCTTCAGGAGGTACTTCAGACGTTGAACGTTCATCTGTAGCGGGCGGAGTTACTCCTTGGGCATCAGCAGCGTGCCGTCCTCGTTCCAGCGGTAGCCGGCCTCGAACAGCATCGTCCGGGCCTTCTCCTCGCCGCCGGTGTAGCTCGGTAGGTCGGGGTTGTGCCAGAACTCGTTGGCCGGCGGGATCGGTCCCTCGATGCTGTCGGCGCGCCCGCTGTACACGAGCTTGATGACCCGCTCCTTGTCGGTGGCGTGGGCGACCGCCTTCCGGAACGTCTTGTCGTCGAACGGCCGACGGTTGTTGTTCATGTAGATGGCCTTCCAGCCGTGCTGGCTGACGCCGTTGGCCTCGACGCTCTGGTTCTGCTGGGCGCGCTCGAACTGGCCGGGCTGGATGTTGACGACCCACGACGCGTCGCCCTTCTCGACCGTCGAGAGCGCCTGGGTCTTCCCGCCGTACTTCTTCCAGATGAACGAGTCGATGTTGAAGTCCGCGAAGTGGTCGTCGTACACGTCGAACACGACGCGGTTCGACTCCTCGAACGTGTTGACGGTGAACGGACCGCTGCCGACGTACTGCGTGTCGCTGTAGTTCTTGGGGTGTTCGAGCCCCTCCTCCTCGGGGAGACCGTCCCAGACGTGCTTGGGAAGGATGAACAGCAGCGCGAGGTTGACGCCGGTGAACGACGCCGACGCGCTCTCGAGAGTGAACCGCACGACGTTGTCGTCGACGACCTCGACCGACTCGATGGGGTCGTAGAACGACTGCATGTAGGGAACGCCCCACTCCTGGAGGAACTCGATGGTGAACACCACGTCCTCGGGGGTGACGTCCTCGCCGTCGTGCCACGTCATGTCCTCGCGGAGCGTGACGTCGAAGGTGTCGGGCTCCGGGGCGGTCCACTCGGTGGCCGCCCACGGCTGGGGCTCGCCGTTCGGACCGAGCCGGACGAGCCGGTCGTACACCATCTTCAGCCCCATCAGGTCGGCGCTCTTGGTGGGAGCCATCGGGTTGAGCGTCGCCGGGAACAGGGTGCCCGCCTTGATGGCCGGCAGGTCGCCCTGGGGTTCCATGCTCTGCAGGTTCCACACGTGGACGTAGTTCTGGTCGCCGATCTGGCTCGTGTAGTTCGACCAGTTGGCGGTGTTGGTCGCGGCCAGCGCGTCGTTCGCGAACAGGAAGACGACCGGCACGTCCTCGGCGAGAATCCGCTGGGCCTCCAGGACGAGCTCCTTGCGGGCCTCCCGGTCGGTCTCGCGCTGGGACTGCTCGACGAGCTCGTCGTACTCGGGGTTGCTGTAGTTGGGGGTGTACAGCCCGCCGTCGGTGTGGAACGCGCTCAGGAACGTGTTGGGGTCGATCCGGCTCGGCTTCCCGGACCAGCCGGCCATGTTCACGTCGTAGTCGACGTTCACCCAGTTGTCGAAAATCTGGCCCACCTGTCCGATCTGGACCTCCGCCTCCACGCCCAGCTTGTTGACCCACTGGTCGTGGAACAGCTGCGTCCACTCGTAGCGCTGGGGAAGGAGGCTCTTCGTGTAGCTCTGCATGGTGAACGACACCGGCTCGTACTCATCGAGTTCGGAGCCGGTGACGACCCGGTCCGAGTCGGGCGTCTTCTTCTGGGTCGAGTTCGCCGCCGTCGTCGTCGTCGCGTTCCCGGAGTCGTCCGACGAGTTCGAGCTGGTGCAGCCAGCGAGCCCGCCGACCGCCCCGACACCTACGCCTGCCAATAGCCTCCTGCGGTCGCGATCCATGCTAGAGGTTCTCTTAACCCCAGATTATAAATGTTCCGCAAATCCATTACTAATCCAATATAAGACACGCACACCTCCTTAAATTCATAATTCGCTTTCGCACAAAGCCTAGGAAATTTATTCTCTGCGGCTGGCGCGGGTACGCACGGGACGCCCGGCAGACGGGAGGCAGGCGAACGCTACTCGCCGCGGGCGGCCCTGCCGAGGACGTCGGCGGACTTGGCTCCGGCACCGGTGTTGCTGCCCACGACCTCGTCGTCCGCCGAGAAGCCGCCCTCCTCGGCTCGCTTCATCGCACCCGCGAGCGCCACCGCGCTGCCCGTCGATGCCACGAGTCGGGTCAGACGGACCTGCGGTAAAGTCGTTCCGGAGAATGGCTACATTTGCTCGGAGAACGCGGCAATTGGCTACGACGTTTGCGATAACTGACGGAAAAGGCGGATATTATTGACGCTCGGCGTCGACTGGCGGTTCGGTCCCCTCGGGGAGCGGCGTCTCGTAGGCCCGTCCGCCCGTCGCCTCCTCGAACTCCTCGCGGGCCTCGTCGAGGACGGTCGGGTCCTCGAGCACGTCGTACGCGCTCGCTGCCAGCACCTTCGCGGCGTACACGGCCGTCTTGGCCCCGAAGTCGCCGTTCGCGGCCACTGCCTGCCACGTGTGCGAGGGCGTCCCGACGGGCCACGCCGCGGCCCAGAACTGCGCGAGCGGCGCGATCCAGCTCACGTCGCCGACCTCGGTCGAGCCGGCGTGGACCTCGCCCGCGTCGAACGACTCCGTGGGCTCGGCGTACAGCGCGTGGTCGAGTATTTCCTCCCGTCTGTCCTCGGGGACGTCGGACATCTGGGACCGGATGGTCTCCTCGGGCAGCGTCTCCTTGAGGTCGGCCGCGAACGCCCGGTCCTCGTCGGTGAACGGGACGGCACCGATCTCCTGCATGTTCCGGTGGACGACGGCCGACAGCCGGTCGTTCGGCAGGTAGTCGTAGCAGCCGGTGACGAACTCGCGCTCGACCGACGTCTGGCTCATCGTCGCGGCGGCCTCGGCGATGTCGTCGAGCCAGTCGTTGATGCGCTCGACCTCCTCGCGGGTCGGCGCGCGGACGTAGTACCACACCGTCGCCTCCGGCGGGACGACGTTCGGCGCTTGGCCGCCGTCCTCGATGGAGTAGTGGACCCGAGCCTCGTCGGAGATGTGCTCGCGCATGTACTCGGCACCGGTGTTCATCAGCTGGACGCCGTCGAGCGCGCTCCGGCCCGACTCGGGGGAGTTCGCGGCGTGGGCTGACTCGCCCTCGAACTCGTACTTGACCGAGTTCATCGCGAGCGTCCGGGCCATGAACGGGTAGCTCGACTGGCTCGGATGCCACGTGAACGCCGCATCGAGGTCGTCGAACACGCCGGCCCGCGCCATGTACACCTTGCCGACGAGCGTCTCCTCGGCCGGACAGCCGTAGAACCGGACCGTCCCGTCGAGACTCCCGTCCGCGATGGCGCGCTTGACGGCGAGCGCGCCGCCGAGGCTCCCCACTGCGAACAGGTTGTGGCCGCAGCCGTGACCGGGGCCGCCCTCCTCGACGGGGTCGCGCTCGGCCGAAACCTGCTGGGAGAGTCCCGGCAGCGCGTCGTACTCCCCGAGGATGCCGACCGTCGACGAGCCGTCGCCGTACTCGGCCACGAACGCGGTGGGCATCCCGCCGACGCCCCGCTCGACGTCGAACCCCTCGTCTTCGAGCACGGAGATCAGTAGCTCCGCGGATTCGGTTTCTTCGAGCGCGACCTCGGGCGTCTCCCAGAGCGTCCGCGACAGCGATTCGAGGCGGTCGGCGTCCGCCGCTACCGAGTCCAGCAGTTCCGCTTTGTCCATGTCCCGCACACGCCGCGGTAAAGGCAAATAGTTTCGGGGTGAAGCCGTATTTTCCTCATCGAATCGAAGGCTGACCCGCGGAATAGGTCACGAACCTAAGCAGTTCGCGGGTCAGGCCGCCGCGAACAGCACGCTGACGACCGCCAGCGAGGCGGTCGACACCACGAGGAAGACGACGCCCATCACGCCCACCGGTCGCGGGCCGGCGTCGCGCAGGTCCTCGGTGGTAATCGAGAGCCCGAGGCCCGCGAACGCGACGAGGAACAGCCAGTGGTAGGCGTTCTCCAGCGAGGCGAGCTGGGGCTCCGAGAGGACGCCGACGTTCGCGAGGACGACCACGCCGACGAAGCCCACGAGGAACTTCGGGAACGTCGACCAGAGGTAGCCCAGCGTGGCGTCGGCGTCGTCGCCGCCCGGCCGGGCGTACAGCACCGAGTAGCCCACCGCGACCACCGCGATGAACAGGTTCCGGGTGATCTTCGTGACCGTGGCCCACTGGCCGGCGACGTCCGAGTGGGCGAACCCCGCGGCGACGACCGGGCCGGTGGAGTACATGCTCAGTCCGGCCCAGACGCCGTACACCTGCGCCGGGAGTTCGAGCAGCCCGCCGACCAGCGGGTACGCGAACACCGTCGCGGCGTCGAACAGGAGGACCGTCGCGACCGCGTAGGCGATCTGGTCCTCCTTGGCGCGGATGCTGCCCGACACCGCGATGATGGCCGAGACGCCACAGATGCTCGACCCCGCCGCGAGCAGCGACCCCAGCTTCTCGTCGAACCCGAACAGCCGGCGGGTAGACAGCTCGACCAGCAGTCCGGTGAACAGGATGGTCGCAACCACGAGCCCGACGATTCGCGGCCCAGACTCCAGCACGGCGTCGACCGACAACCTGCTGCCCATCAGCACGATGCCGGTTTCGAGCCAGAGCTTTCGGGTTTCGAGGCCGGAGTCGGCCCAGCCGGGCACGCCGACGGTGTTGGCCACGAGGATGCCGAGCGCGATGGCGACCACGAGGTGATTCACTCCGGCGACGCCCGCGAGCCAGCGGGCGACGAGGCCGACCAGTACGAGGAGGCCGACGCCCGGCAGGAGCCGGGCCAGCGTTCCGCGCACGGTCACCAGCCTATCCGGACGCCCGCCGCGGTCGTCGCGAGCACGAGACAGCCCAGCACCACGGCCTTCCAGCCGTCGTCGAGCGACGACCATCGGCCGACCAGCGCGCCGCCGACGGCTCGCCAGTCGCTGTCCCGGTTCGCGCTCGCCTCCCGTCCCGTGGTGTGTTCGGAGTCCGACATCGTGTCAATCGTTCCCGCCGCCGGGCGGTGTAATCGGGGCGCACAGACGCGGCCCGGCCGCAGCGTTCGATATTGGGACGGCACACGTATTCGACACTTATAGCTTTCGCGAGGCGCGAGAACGTGGCAGTTCTACTATATTCCCGGTTCAAATAGAGAATTAACAATTATTCAGGCGTGCTGGCTTCGATACGTAGTTTCATTGTCGCGGGGCCACCAGACGGTGACGACACCGATGACTGAATCCACAGCACTCGTGACGGGTGCGGCCAACGGAATCGGTCGAGCCATCGCAGAGCGATTCGCCCGCGGCGACCGGTACGACGCGGTCGCCTGTCTCGACGTCGACGAGGCCGTCCGCGAAGTCGCCGACGGCCTCGACGGGGGCGTCGGTCGGGTCGTCGACGTGAGCGACCACGACGCGGTCGCCGACTGCGTCGAGGAGCTCGAATCGGACCGAACCATCGACGCCGCCGTGAACAACGCGGCGGTGTCGAGCTACGCGTGGCTCGGCGACCTCGACCCCGAGGAGTGGGACCGCGTGCTCGACGTCAACCTCAAGGGCCAGTACAACGTCGCCCGTGCGGTCGGCCCGCGGATGTACGAGCGCGAGCACGGCTACGTCGTCAACGTCTCCAGCGGCGCGGGCCAGCGCGGCAGCGTCAGCGCCGGGGTCCACTACTCGGCCTCGAAGGCGGGCATACTGGGACTCACCAAGGGACTCGCCAAGCAGTTGAGTCCGCACGTCCACGTCAACGCGTTCGTCCCCGGTCTCACCGACACCGACATCGGGCAGGGCGATTCCGGCGAAAATGAAGAATCCGAGGAGGGCATCTGGACCGAGGAGGGCCGCGAGACGATGCACGACCTCATCCCGTTCGGCCGCGAGGCCGACCCCGACGAGGTCGCTCGCGTCGCGGAGTTCCTCTGCGGCGAGGGCGCGGCGTACATGACCGGGAGCGTCGTGACCGCCGACGGCGGCTCCGCGCTCGGCCCGACCCAGAACTTCCTGATGCCCGACGAGTGACTCGTACTGGTCAGAGTCGGCAGTAACACGGGCGAGGACGACTCGAAAGCCCTCGGCGGGCTCGCCACCGAAAGACGTTCCTGCTCGTCGTCGTCCGAGAGAGCACAGCTCTCTCGTGCTCACGAGAATCTCCGATTTTCGAACGACTTCGCTCCTGCGCGGGCTGTGACTTCCGAACCCTCGTTCGCTCCGCTCACGAGGAGGTCGCTCAGCGGAATATCTCGCGCCCGCAGAATTGCGGGCGCGAGATAGTGGCCTCGCTGGGACGACCACAGTAAACGCGAGCCCGTCTCGCCCGTTCAGTCCGCCCGATGAGCAAGCTCTTCCGAGCCTGCGGTCGCTACGCTCCCGCAGACGCCAGGACGGTGGCTCGATTCACCGAGCGACGGCGGGAGCTGGTCGCACGTCCCTGAACACCGTCAAATTCGGTATCCGCGAAAACGCCCGGTTTACGGCCTTACAGCTCGGGGACGACCCGCTCGGCGAACAGCTCCGCGCCGGTCGTCTCCGGGAAGTCGACGAACTCGACCACGAGCTCCTCGATGCCGAGGTCGCGGTACGGCTCGAGCTGGTCGAGGACCTCCTCGGGGGTGCCGACGAGGTGGGTCTCGTCGTCGCCGAGGTTCTCCTCGCGGAAGCGGGGCACGTCTTCGAGCAGCGCCTCGACCTCCTCGCGCGTCTCGCGAACGACGCACCGCGCGAACCACGACTTCTGTATCTCGTCGTACGGCCGGTCGTAGCGCTCGCAGTGGTCGGCCAGCACGTCCAGCTTGCGCTCGATCACGTCGGGGCTCCCCCAGTAGTTCCACGCGTCGGCGTGCTTGGCGGTGATCCGGAGGGTGAACTCCTCGCCGCCGCCCCCGACCATGATCGGCGGATGGGGGTCCTGCGTGGGCGTCGGCCGACAGAGCGCCTCGTCGAGTTCGTAGTAGTCGCCCGAGAACGAGACCTCCTCGCCGCTCCAGAGCTCCTTCATCAGCACGATGGTCTCCTCCATCTCGCGGAGGCGGTCGGGCGCGCCCGGCCAGTCGTAGCCGTACGCGGTGGCCTCGTCGGTCTTCCAGCCCGCGCCCATCCCGAGCTTGAGTCGGCCGTCGCTCACGTTGTCGAGCGTGGCCGCCGTCTTGGCGAGCAGGGGGCCGTGCCGGAGGTGGTTGTTCACGGTCTTCGGATAGAGGTACGCGTCGTCGGTGTGCTGGGCGAGCGCGGCCAGCGTCGTGAGACACTCGGTCGTCGCGCCGTTCCCGGTCATCAGGTGGTCGGGAATCGCGATCCCGTCGTAGCCGAGGTCGTCGAGGCTGGTCGCGAACGTCCGCTGGGCGTCCCAGCTGATGGTCTCGCAGTACGGCAGCGAGGAGTGTTCGGAGTCGCCCACGCTCGTCGGTACGTTGACGGCGAATTCCATACCCGTCCGTTCGTCGCCGCCGTTAAATATCAACTGTAGGCTCGATTGACAGTATCTGGGTAGAACGCCCTCCCGCGTTTCGGAGAGCGACGAAGATACGTATCCAATGGGCGGGGTCCCCCGGCGAACAAAAAGTTGAATACCCGCTCGGCTCATCCCCCGATAGAGGCGAACTTCTTGCTCGAACCAGTAGACCGCTCGACGGAACGGACGCTCCGCGACCGAATCGACCCGGCGGAGATGGCGCGACACCTCGACGCGTTCGAGGGGCTCGAACGGACCTCGGGGAGCGCCGACGAGTGGGCCGCCAGCGAATACGTGGTCGAGACGCTCGAAGAGTACGGCGTCGACGCCACGCTCCACGAGTACGAGGGACTCGTCAGCGTCCCCGAGTCGGCGACCGTCACCGCCACGACGCCGACCCGCCGACGACTGGACGCGACCACGGTGTCGTTCGGGGCGAGCACGCCGGCCCACGGCACGCACGCGCCGGTCGTCCCGGCGGACCGACTCGACTCGTCGGGCGACGTCGAGGGGCAATTCGTGTTCGCGACGGAACTGCCCAGCGCTGCGACCGTCGCGCGCGCCGAGCGGGCCGGAGCCGCGGGCGTCGTCTTCCGGTCGCCCAACGAGCACCTCTATCAGGGCATCGTCACGCCGGTCTGGGGGACGCCCAGCACCGACACGGCCGACGACGTTCCGAATCTCCCCGTGGTGGAGGTGACCCGCTCGGACGGCGACTGGCTGGCCGAGCGACTCGAAAGCGGCCCGGTCGAGGTGACCGTCGAGACGGAGGTGACGACCGAACTCGCGACGCTGCCCTGCCCGGTCGGGACCATCCCGGGCTCGGCGAGCGACCGGTACTTCCTCGTGGGCAACCACGTCGACTCGTGGTTCGAGGGGATGACCGACAACGCGACCGCGATGGCCGCCACGCTCGAAATCGCGCGGGTGTTCGCCGAGCGCGACGAGCCCCCGAAGCGCGGGCTCGCGTTCGGCTTCTGGTCGGCCCACTCGACCGGCCGGTACGCCGGCAGCGCGTGGTACGCCGACGACAACTGGCTCGACCTCCGCGAGAACGGGGTGGCGTACCTCCACCTCGATTTGCCGGGGCTGACGGGCGCGGACAGCGTCTGGTACCAGGGGATGGCCGAACTCGAAGCCGAGCACCGCGACGCCATCCGGGAGGCGACGGACCTGCCCGCCAGAGACGCCGACGAGAGCTTCCTCGGGGGTACGGACCGCCCGGCCCGCAACTCAGACCAGTCGTTCTGGGGCGCGGGCCTGTCGTCGCTGCTCTCGGGAGCCCGGCTCGCCCCCGGCACGGAGGAGGGCGGCCCCATCGGCGGCGGCTGGTGGTGGCACACGCCCGAGGACACCCGCGACAAGGTCGACCTCGACGTGCTGGTCGAGGAGACCAAGCTCTACCTCACGCTGGCCGCCCGCGTCTGCGAGTCGCCGGTGTTGCCCCACGACTTCAGGGCGACGGTCGGCGACGTCGAGGCCGCGCTCGACGAGATCGAGTCGGCGGCGGCCGGTGAGTTCTCGTTGGGCGACGTGCGCTCGGACCTCGCCGAACTGGCGTCCGCGCTCGACCGCGCCTACGAGGTCGTCGACGAGCGCGCCGGCGACGACCCGGCTCTGGCGGCCGCGACCGCCGACCTGCAGGTCGAACTCGGCAACGTCCTGAATCCCGCGCTGTACATGGAGTCGCCCGAGTACGAGCACGAGCCCCGCCAGCCCCACCGACAGCTCCCGTACCTCCGGCTCGCCGAGGACCTCCCGGAACTGACCGGCCGCAGGCGACGCTTCGCCGAGACGAAGCTCCGCCGCGGGCGGACGAAGCTCGCCCACCGCATCCGCCGGGCCACCGGGGCGACCGAGCGGTTCCTCGACTCCCACGAGTAGCGCCGGGATTCCCGTCGGTCGGTCCCGCTCGCGGCGCTCACGGCGTCGGATTCCCGTGCCGACCGAGCACCGTCGCCGGCGCGGTCGCGAGTTCGAAGGCGGGCGAACCGCGTCCCGGCGCAGTGGCCCGGCCCGCCGGTACACGGGACGGAGGCGTACTCCCGGCGCGTCCTCTCTCGTCCACCGACCGGGGTCGAGGTCTCGGGGTCGGTCCGGACGGGTTCGTCGCGGTGGCGCACCCACTGCGGGATGGTCAGTTGCGCGCCGGCCGGGTCGTATCCGCCGAGGTCACCGCTCTCCCGCGTCGCGGTCGGCCGTCCACACCGACGGGGAGAGCCGGAGCGGCTCCCTGAGGCCCTTGCGAACCTGCGCCAGTGGCTCGGCGTCGAGCAGGCCGTCGTCCACGACCGCGTCGACCCCCTCGGCCGCCGCCAGCGAGCCCTCGACCCTCACCCGTCCGCAGCGGCCGCGTCGCGCCCCGACGAGGCGGGCGCGTCCCCGCGAGCGAACTCGCGGGTGAGAGCGGGCGCTCCCGAGTAGGCGATGGCGAGCGCGGCGAGGCCGAACGCGAGGACGCCGGCGGCACCGACGGGGCTGGCGACCAGTTCCGAGAGGACCGCGTCGTCGGTCACGGCGTACGCGACGACGAGGCCGGCGGAGCCGTTGAACACGCCGTGGAGCAACGTCGCCGCCAGCACCGACTCCGCGCGGACGGTCAGGTACGTGTACACCGGGGAGAACGCGACGCAGGCGACGATTATCGCGCCGACGCCGACTACCGGGAACGAGGGGTAGTTGTAGCCGGCGACGATTATCGGGGCGTGCCAGACGCCCCAGAGCGCCCCGATGGCCAGCGAGGCCCGCCAGAAGCCCAGCGGCGCGAGCTCCCACAGGAGGTAGCCCCGCCAGCCGAACTCCTCGCCGAACGCCACGACCGCGTTGAGGGTCGCCCCGAGCGCGAGCGCGACGCCGAGGGTCGCGACCACGCCGAGCGCGCCCGACGGAATCGGGACGCCGGCGACGGGGTCGACGGTCAGGTCGAGACCGATGCCCGGAATCGCCACCGACAGGGCGAGCGCGAGGACGACGAGCGGAATCGCGGTCACGGCCCCCGCGAGGAGCCACCGGGGGCGGCCGAGACGTAACCCGACGGTCGACAGCGGGACGTCCCAGCGCAGACAGACCGCGAGGCCGGCGACCAGCGGGGAGAACATGTAGACGGGGGCCAGCGCGACCGGGCTCACGCCGGCCGCTCGGGCGACGAGGAGGAGGGCCGCCGCCGCGAGCGCCAACACGCCGACGAACAGGCCGAGACGGGTGCCGTCCGGGCTACGCATCGGAACCACCCGCCGGGAGCGGTCTCGACGGGTCGCGGCCGGGCTCGGCAGTACGAGCGGAGCAGTCGTTGGGACGCATGAGTGGCGATTGTCCTGTCGAACTAATAAGTAATTCGGAGATACACGTCACGGCCGGTCCGAACGGGAGGTCGCTCTCACCGGGTCGACAGCCCGACGCCCTCGGCCAGCAGTTCGTGCGAGCGGAGCGCGTCCTCGTGGTCGGCGACGACGTGCTGGACCATCACCTCGTCGACGCCGACCCGGTCGGCGAGCTGGTCGAACAGGCCGGCGAGCGTCTCGGGACTGCCGGAGATGGCTCGTGGCCACTCGTCGGAATCGAGCGTGGCCGGCGTGGGGTCGGGCACGCCGCCGAGTTCGTCGATGGCTTCCTCGACCGACGGCGTGGTGCCGGTCTCCCCGCGCTGCAGCCGCTGGAACGACGCCTCGGCGACCGCGCGGAGCCGCGCGGCCTCCTCGTCGGTCTCGGCGCAGACCGCGTTCACCGCGACCATGCCCTCGGGCTCGTCGACGCCGCCGGCCAGTCCCGACGGCTCGAACTGCTCGCGGTACTCCTCGAACGAGTGGGCGGCGAACTGGGGCCGGATGAACGCCGCGAAGCAGTATCGCAGCCCGAGTTCGGCCGCGATGGCCGCGCTGGAGGGGCTCGACCCCAGCACCCACGGCACCGGCACGTCGGCACCCGAGCGGGGAATCGTCAGGTCGCTGTACGGGTGGTCGTCGGGATAGCCGTCGTAGAGGTGGTTCGCGACCGCCTCGATCTTCTCGGCGTGGTCCTCGTCGGGGTTCTGGACGCGCCGCTTCGTCTCCAGCGCGCGGTCGGCGGCCGGCGAGCCGTTGGCCCGACCCAGTCCGGCGTCGATTCGGCCGGGCGCGAGCGCGTCCAGCGCGCCGAACTGCTCGGCGACCTTGAACGGGCTGTAGTGGTTGAGCAACACCGCGCCGGAGCCGAGCCGAATCGAGTCGGTCTCGGCCGCGAGGTGGCCCAGCAGCACCTCGGGGGAGGTTCCGGCGATGCGGTCGGCCATCGCGTGGTGTTCGGCTACCCAGAACCGGGAGTAGCCGAGTCGTTCGGCCTGCTTGGCGGCTTCGACGGTGTTCGCGTAGGCCTCGGTCGCGGTCCCGTCCTCGGGGACCGGCGAGAGGTCAACGACGGAGAGTTTCACGTTCGAAATCGGGGTCTGGGAGGGATAACGGTTTGGTCGGCGGCGATTGGCCCCGGAACGACCTCGCCGGGCGGAACCGGATGGGGCGGATTCGACGCCGGCACGGTCGTAAACCCGCCCCGCGAAATGCGGGACGTCACTCGCTACCGGACAGACCGGCGTGGCTATCTCGTGACGTGACACCGACGACCAGGCTCGCGCGAACGAACCGCCAGAGATAGGCCGGTCGAATGATTGGCTTCGGACATGTCCGGATGGGCGTCGCCGCAAGCCGTTCTAGCCGTTCTACTGTGGACTGCACTTGCCGTGTACGGCTTTTCGACCGTTTGGTGGCTTATCGAAACGTTCGTTCTCTCGCACGAGTGGGAGTCGGACGAGACAGACGCGTGGGGGTTGGACGATATCCAGGTTCGGGTCCTCACTATCGACGCCGAGCGGGTCGTGCAACGGACAGTCGACGCGATACCCGACGAACTCACCGACGTTCGCGTCATTGCCGAAACGGACGTCGCTATCGACGGCGCGACAGTCCACACCGTCCCGGAGGAGTTCACCTGCGAGGCGACCAACAAGGGACGCGCCGTCGAGTGGGCGCGGCGCAACGTGGACTGCGACAAGGAATACGTCCTCTACCTCGACGAGGACACCATCGTCACGGACTTGACCGGGGTTCCGGACGCTGACTTCGTGCAGTTCACCGAGAAGCCGATATACACCGGCTCCCGGCTGACGTATCTCTGCGAGGTGTTCCGGACGGGCTACCAGTTCGAGCAGCTCGGATTTCATCGACTGACGTATCCGCTGTACGCGTGGGGCGGCGGGTTCGCAATCCGTCATGAGATCGAGCAGGAGGTCGGATGGAACGTTGCGACGATTACCGAGGACACGAACCTGATCTGGCGTGCCGCAAAACGGTACGACCTCGACTACCAGCTCGTCGACAGCCGCTTCCGGAATCAGGCACCCCCGTCGGTCAGGTCGATGCTCAAACAGCGGCGTCGATGGATGAGTGGAACCATCAGGGACGACCGCCTGCTCCCGGCGTCGTACCGGCCCCTTTATCTCACCCGCGTCGTCGCGTGGGCGTTCTCCCCGTTCGTTCCCCTCCTCGCGGTCGCGTCGTATCTGCTGCCGGGTACTGCACCCGGCGTCGAACTGTACGGCCTGATTTCGACGGCGCTACTGGGTATCCTGTTCGTGTACATGTTCCTGGGCGTCATCGCGTATCGGAAGCATCCGATGCTCTGGCCCGTGTTCCTGCTCCTGACGCCGCTGGCCGTAGTGGTCCACGCGGGCGGTGCGCTGTGGGGAGTGATCCGGCCCGTCGAGGAGTTCGAGGTGACCGAGAAAGTCACCGCCGAAACCATCGAAGCGGCCAACCGGAGTCTCGACGAGGGCGACCTCCGGAACCACGACGGGACGAAGCGGTTGCTCCGCGAATCGAGCGACGAGTTCGAGACGCACGTCTTCGACGAGTGAGCGTCGGGCGCGTTTGCCACCTGCGTTCGACCCCTCGCGGTCGCTCCTCGTATTGCGTCGCGGGGAGAAGTGGGCCGGCGCGAATTCGAATCGAGCGAGACTCGCTACGCTCGTCTCGCGTACTCTCGTTCGCTTCGCTCACGAGAACGCGGTTACGGATCGAGCGTTCCAAACGATTTCGCGGGTCCTGCCGGGCATGCGGCCCTCCGGGCCGTTCCGGGCGGGCTTCCACCGTCCAAGGCCGACGGACCTCACCCCGGACTTCACCGGCAGGGTGCGCTCAATCCAATCCCGGCCCGCAAACTCGCCCGTGCCCCAGAACAATGGCACGAAACTCTCCCGACAACAGGCTTGAACCCCTCACACCACGCGACGCAGTGGATCTGTACAAACAAGACCGTGAACGCGAACTCTCAGACGCGACCCTGCAGTCACACGGATACAGACTACAACGCTTCGTGGAATGGTGCGACCAAGAAGAGATTGACAACTTGAACGACATCACCGGCCGCGATGTTCAACGCTTCAAAATATTCCGGAAACAGAAGGTGAGCGATGTCACGCTTAAATCTAACCTGGACACACTCCGTGTCTTCCTCAGATTCGCTGTCAGCATCAACGCGTGTATCGACGGCCTCGATGAAACGGTCAACTCCCCCAGTTTAGCTGACCCGGGCGCGCAAGGCACCGACACGGTCCCCCGACAGAAGGCCGAGCAGATCCTGAAGTACCTCGATAAGTACCAGTACGCGTCCCTACAACACGTCATCTTCCGGATCCTCTGGGAGACCGGGATGCGGATGGGCGCAGCACGAGCAATCGACCTGCAACACTACCACCCGCGAGACGAATACATCGAACTCCGACACAACCCAGACACCGACACCCCACTGAAGAACAAGCGAAAAGGGGAGCGGGCAGTCGCAATCAGCACGCGGACCTGCAGGATCATCGATGACCACATCGAACACCACCGTCACGACGTACAGGACGACCACCGCAGAGACCCGCTTTTAACAACGAAACACGGTAGAATCACGAAGAACACGATCCGACTCAACGTGTACCGAGTCACCCGGCCGTGTACGTTTAACGGCGGTGACTGTCCGCATGACCGCGACACGGACGAGTGCGAAGCAATGGATAACATGGCTGCGAGCAAATGCCCGTCTAGCACTGCTCCGCACTCGATTCGACACGGAGCGATTACTGACTACTTATCGTCAGATGTCGCTGCAGACGTCGTCAGCGACCGGATGAACGTCGGTACGGACATTATTGAGGAGAGATACGATCACCGTGATTCGCGGTCGAAAATGCGGCAGCGGAGAGAACGCATCGACTGGCTGTAACCCGCGGGTGAGAGGGCAGGCACCCCAAACCGCGCTCACTTCCCAGTGTCCTCTTCGAGCACGTACCGATCCAGATTATCCAACGCCCGACCAACAGTCCGCGGAGCGACACCCAATCGCTCCGCACCTTTTCGCTTCGATAACGAATCCGGGTGGTCATCATGAACCATCGATAGTACAGCTCGCACCTCATCGTAGTCATCCCCAGGAACGACTTTCCCCGAGTCGTCGTAGGTGAAGCCGAGCGGAGCCCGCCCGCGGTCACGATCGAGCCCATCACACCACCTTCGAACGTCACGAATCGCAGCCTCACGCTGCAACTCCGGACCACTCTTATCGAGCGATTCCAGCACCCCCAGCACCGCGTCCGCGGAATCACTATCGATCTCTGCAGCGACATCGTTCAGGTGGAGTGTCACACCAGAGTTGATCAGCGTTTCAACGCGGTCACGAATCTCTTCATGACCCTTACCGAGCGTTTCGATACTGTCAACGACGACGTGACGAATGTCGTCAGTCTTCTCGCTCACGCTCACACCATTCACGACGTGCCGCCGTTCGGGATCGATCCCCATCGCAATTCCACCAACGTCGATGGGGAACGCGCGGTCGGGGAGTTCGATCTTCCCGCTCGCAATTTGGTGTCCGTAGTCAGCGCGCGTTGCAGAGTCGATGTCTCCCGTGTCCACAATCTGGTTGGCGTGCGCTAAGCACGACCGTACCGACTGTGCGAGTTCCTTCCGGGTTGGTTGGTGAACGATTACGCAGCACTTGTCAACCTCGCTGTCACCGTCAGTGTCACTGTCACCGAGCGAGTCGATGTCAGTCAACTGTAACTGATCCTCGTCGTCTAACTCTGCCTCTGTCATTACATGTCAAGGTAGTCCCGTCACGACCATAAGTTTTCGCAGGGGGTTTCCGCACCTGTGCGAAAACCATACGCGGAATAGGCGAACCCGTGGCGGAAACCCTACGCGAAAACGAAACAATGGGGTGCGAAAACCATGCGCGAAACCCATTCAGAGCAGCCATCTCAAACTATTGAGGTTTGAAAACACCGCGCGGTAGCTAAGGTGTTTATAGATGCTACAAAGAAATCTGAGGCTGCGGATGGGGTTTGGCCAGGGTGTAATATCGCCTCTCACACCCGGATATGTGTGTTGATGTAGAGGGTGTGGAGGATTTACCCCCCAAGAGTTTGAGACGTTCGCCCACTGGGGTGGCGGGCGCTCATGCGCCACTGGGCTTCGAGACAGTGACCGCGGTCAGGGTGAGTGTAACCCCCTCTGAAAACCACACGAAGAACCCCACGGCAAGGAGACATTATACCAGAACCAGAAAATAACATATGCGCGAGCACCCTCCAGATCCACGTGACCCGCACGACCCGAGACGACAATCCAGTAACAACGCGCCTGCCCCGCTCACCCGAGTTGATACTGGCGGGTTCACCGATCGGCACTTAGAGACATACGGGATCACGAGCGATGAAGCCGCATTCCTGAAGGCTGTCGTGAAAGCGATGAACGGCGAGTTGGCCGGATACAACCTCACAGAGTCGATGTCATCCACAATCAAAACACTGTACGACATTGACGACGACAAACTCCAAGAGCTGGGGTATCTGAAACTCCATACAGGAGTCGCACGAAGACGCTATTACACCGTCACATCGGAAGGACAGAGAGCATGTAGGATGACGAAGAAACACGGGTTCGACATCGGCGATCCCGGTGATGACACCCCGCATCGAGTCGGTGTTGCGCTCACACGGCAGTACTACGCAGCGCGCGAGGACGTCAGACGGGTTGAAGTCTCTCCGAGCGAGGGCGGGAGTAGAACTGACTTAGTCGTGGTTGACACTGAACCGGAGCGCATCGCTACGGTTGAAGTGGAAGGTGGGCGTATCAGCGCTGACCCCGGGGTGCCTGACAATGCGAGCCCCGGGATTAACGACTATTCGAGCCTCCGGCACGATTACCGCGTTCTGGCAGAGGCTGATGGGGAGTCCGTGTGGGTCATGCGGAATCACGAAGTGGCTGCGAATATGCTCAGGGCGTTGACTGCGGGCGAGACGATTCCCGTGAACCTCGATCGGGAGACTATCAGAGGGATTGAGAGCGGGAGGGTGAAGATTGGGGAGTTCAACGACGAACTCGATGCGTTCGATGCACCAGGGATTGATAGGGTACTGACGTTCCAGCAGATCCGTAACCGGCTCTGATTTTCGCGGGAGTAGTTGTTTCCGACGCTTGGCGCTCACGCGCCACTGGGCTTCGAGGACAGTTACCGCAGTGTCACGGTCAGTGTCACGCAACCCGCCCGGGGTGCAGGGGGCGACGACAGTCACAATCGACACGACACCAGCGACACTGTCAACGACAACTCAGCTCACACGCCGCCACTGCTCACCCCCACAGAAACACGAACGACGACGCGCCTCAGAAACCGCTCACACGCCGCGTAACACTACCGCCAGCACACGCCCACAACGCGAACGCACGCGACAGCAAGAGCACCGTGACCATCGATCCAGACGCTGACGCTCACCCGTCCACAACGAGCGCGGCACCCGCCGCGCCCTCCCAGCACAGCAAGAGGATTGTCTCCATCGACACAACCCCCCTTGGACACAAACAGTGGGACCCCGGACACCCCTGGACGAGAAAACCGCAAGACGGCAGTAGGGTTCTATTTTGTGTCCAGGTTGTCCAGGGTGTTTCGAGGGTAATGTGAGAAAAACAGTAAACGGAATGGTGGTAGTGTGGTAGTTTTCTTACTCTATCTGCAGAAAGACCCTAGACGCCTGGACTCCCTGGACAGGGGTCGGGGGTGATTGGTGTGATTCTGTTGCCGTGTGGGGTTTTTCGGCGCTGAGATCTCGTCCAGGGGTGTCCGGGGGTGTCCGAACAGTGATATTCAAAACACCTTGTTATAGATACCGGTGACTACATTCCCGGTCGGGGTAGTCATAGGGTAGAAGGTCTGTGTCGCCTGATTCGTTTACCCACTTGAACCTTAGCGCCAGCGTTTATCCCTTACCCTGTTTTATGACATGACAAGCACGGCGGCGACCCACGATCACTGTGTCGCCACTCACCACAAACTCGCATCTACCAAGTTGACGATGCAAAGGACAACCGCGCGGGCAGTGCCCGCGGGGAACCGCCGTGTGAACACCTCACCACAGGGGTTCACAGAATGACATACGAGAGCCAACCTAATAAGAGTGGGCGCACCGAATCGGAAAAACCAGCGCTAATCCTGTTGAGAGACGGGAAAACCATCGAAGCAGCCCACCAATTCGTCAACACGGACAGGCAACTCTGCGTTGATGATGCCAGCTCCCTGGAGGTGCTCGCCTAATGCCAGGGAAACTCATCGAGTACGACGGCGCGGTGTGGAAGATCGACACGATGAACGCAGAATTCGCGCTTCTGCACTCAGCGGCCGGGAATCCTGGTGCGCCGGTTGTGGTTGCGCGTGACGCGATTGTTCCTGTTACAGGGGGTGAAGAAGAGTGGTAGACGACGAGAACCTGAACCCCCGTCTCGGTGAAGACAACGACCAGGATAGCGACGTGTTGCACGTTAATTTCTCTGTGAAGCAGTCACCCCGCTTCACGCCCGGTGATGCCGCATGACGTTCCACGTCACCGCGTGCAGCACCTGTCAAGCCCACTGGGTCGTCGAGAATTTCCGCCGGAACGACACGGTCACATGCCCGGCGTGCGGCAGCACACGCGACACAGACAAGCACCGGTCGCTCGCCCAAGCAGACGATCGAGACACCGCGTGCGAACTTCGAGCCAAGATTCTCGCCGACCGAGCCGGCGAACGCGAAGCGTACGCGAACACAGGCACATACGCTGAAACTCGGGACGAGATCGATATCACCGAACCCGAAGACCAAGACGCGTTCCCCGACGCGCTCACCGACACGATCACCGAGCATCGAGAAAAATACGGAGACCTCGTCTCCCTCACCCCGGTCCACGCCGACGCATTCGAAGACCAAGTAGACATCGCGCTCACCGAGCACCGCGACAAGTACAGTACCCGGGCCGAGGAAACCGCCGGGACAATCGGACGGAACGAACACACGCCCGACACGCCAACCAGCGCTCGCACTGGGCTCGCCGGAACCGGGCACCACCCCGCCGACCACGCAACCATCGAGAACACCGAGCGAGTGAACACGCTCACCCCGCCACCAGCCGACACGCCCGACAACACCGGCCTCACCGCAACACGGCAACACACCACGGGAACCATCACCGTCACAGGAAGCCAACCCGTCACCGAACTCTGGAACGAAATCACCGCGCACCCAGACACGCAGCACTACTTCCTCAACGCCATCGGAACCGTCACCGGACGAAGCTACAACGAACTCGAAACGCTACTCAACACCGTCGGAATCACCGAAACACCACTCAACGGGCACGGAACACGATCACTCCTCCACGAACACCGTCGCCGTCACACGCAAACCACCGCGTGGAAACTCCTCACCGTTCTCCGCGAGCTCGGCACCGGGCACAGCACCACCGACGACATTCACGCCGCTGCACAGTTATTCCGATTCGCCACCACCACACACGACGACACGCACACTACCGCACCAACGATCGCCGTCGAAATCACGCCCGGTGAATTCGAAGCGCTCGACCGGCAGCAACGCACCAACATTTGCGAGCTCATCGGGATACTCAGCAAAGCATTCGACATCAAACTCGTCACCACGAGAGTCACGGAAGCGTTCATCCGTCACCACCACCGCGATCACCTGCCCGGCGTTAGCGAATGGGCGAACGCACACCGCCCAGAAAGCCGCATCGACGACGCGCTCACCGACCTCAACGCAGACGACACTGAAACGCAAATCCTTCGCGCGCTCGACGACACTCCCGGGCACACACTCTCCTACCACGAAACACACGCAACCCTAGAAACCAGCCGTTCACGCGTCAGGCAATGCATTTCCACGCTCAAAGACTACGGACTCATCGAAACGTACAACCCGGACTCCGCGAAGAAAATCACGCTGCTCAACGCCGGCGAAGAAGTCCTCACGTACTTCAACGAACACGACGGCCGGCAAACCACCCTGCAAAACAGCGTTAGCGGAACCCCAAATTCCTCACGACAGAGACGTGTACCGCGACAGCGCCCCGGCGACCACCCGGCAGGGGACCGCACTGGCACCGACGACCGCACTAACGACAGCCCCGGTTCAACGACCGCACCGTACCGGACTGTGTACCTCAACCGGGCGGATCACGCTGCGATAGCCGCTTGCGGCAGTGATTCGAGTGGTGTGACGGTCGTGGACACCGGTGTTTCCGATGTTGATTCGCGGTCACGGTTCGTGTCGATGGATGACCGGCGTGGTGAGGCGGTCGTGTCCGTTCACGCGACGAACCCGTTAGACTACACGGTGTCTATTGCTGTGGCGTTAGCGTCGCCGCGTCTGGTGGATGCTGCGCTTGGTGAACGGACGCTTGACCGGGTTCTCGATGAGGTGCCGGGTGAAGTGTTGCGTCGAGTCCGTCAAATCGGGTATTTGACTGATGGTGTGTTAGCGGACAGTGAGTCGTTCAGGGATATGCTGGTGCAGTGGGGTGAGGATATCGAGACGATGACGAAGAAACTTCACCACGGTGAGTACGATGATCGGGCGGAGTTCGTTGGTGAGATCGTTAGTGAATCGCACGGGCTGGCCGGGTCTATCGTGCATTTACTCGATGCAGCTGGCGTGGATTTGATTCGAGATGTTCGCGTACCGGCCGGAGTGAATGCCGGGAAGCTCGCTGATCTCGGTAAATCGATCGCGCATTCCGTGTTAGTGCAGTCACGCTACCAGTCGCATGCGGCATTCCGGCAATTGTTCGAGGAGCGTGAGGAGAAGCGAGCATCGGCATTCAGTGTGGAAGTTGATGCGGCTGATCCGCACGGGAGTTTCATCGGGTCGATGGTTGTTCGTGGCGGGTCGGCGTCACGGTTACAGGAAGTGTTAGAGAGTGAGTTGGAGGGCGTGTCTCCGCACGAGGATGCTCCGGAGTTCGTTGTGCCGGTGAACGTGACGAGTGATGTGTCGAGAGAGATGGTTGCGGTGACGGTTGCTCGTGTCCTCGGACCGAAGAACTTGCGTGCGCCTCGACGGATCGTGTCGGTGCTTGATGCGGTTGTTGAGTCGCCGTTCGCGGTCGCTGCGGCGTTACAACAGTTAGGATCGGAGTCATCGGTTCGAGAGATGGATGCGGCGGAACTCCGGTTTGTGTTACGTCAGATCCCGTCACGAGACGTGTTGCCCGGGTTACCACGGAGTGCTGGGGAGATCGTGTCGGTGTTAGTTCACGCGGATCGTGTGTTGTCGCAGACGGAGTTGTGTGACCGGGCTGGTGTGTCGGCGCAGACGGTTCGGAATCACGCGTCGGTGTTGGAGGCGACCGGGCTGGTGAGTCGTGACGGTGCTGGGTGGCGAGTCCAGTTGTCGTTCCGTGTTGAGCGTGGTGAGATGGTGTTGCCAATGACGGACGTCGCGTGTGAAGACGTTGAGGGTGGGGTTCGACGTGTTGTTGCTGCGATTCCCGGGTCATGTGATGAGGATGTTGGGCGTGGGTCGAGCGTGTCGGTTGTTCGCGCGGAGGTTGTGGTTGGCGGGGTGGTGGAGCAAATGTCGGTTCTGGCGGGTGTGGATGAACCGGATGATGATATCGAGCGCAGTCCCGGTGACGGTGTTGGTGCTGGTGCCTGTGACGGTGTCGGTGGTTCGGGTGGTGGTGCGGAGATTGATTTGGATTTCAGTGACGTGTCGATCCCGGGGGCGGTGGCTGGTGATTGATGACGCGTACCACGCAGTCGTAGACGCCCACGCGCCGGACGATCGGAATCCGCACATCGACCCGGGAGCGGTGCTGTTAGCGTGTCTGTATACCGAAGAGGCGGGCGACGTGCCGGAGAATGCACGGCTGCCGGAGATGGCGCTGGCACCGGTCGCGGACGAATTGTTCGACGTTGGGGTTGCAGACCTCACGGAGAGTCAGCGTAGTGTCGTTGAGGATGCGTATGAGTCGCTCACGCCGCAGAGAGCGCGTGAGAGTGTCCTGCAGGAACGAGGTGATTGAAGTTGTCAACACAGAATTCGGCGACAGTGACGTGGCAGTCGAACCGCGCGAGAGACTTCAAGAAGAGAACGGAAGGGAAGCTCGCGGCTCACTGGGAAGAGATCACCCAGCACCTCGCACCCCCTGTTGTCGCGTGGAGCTGGGGTGAATCGGGGTTGTCGCAGGAGATGAAGTGTTACCTGCGAGATAAGGGCCTCATCGAACGGTCGCCGGACGGGTCGAAGTGGCGGACGTCGATGGACCTCTGGTGTTACGCGATCGAGAAGGCCGCGGACGACGAACACGTTGGCGCGGACGCCCAGGGCCAGCAGTTGCTGTTAGAAGACACTGTGACGGCAGAGAGAGCGACGCGATACTTGGGCGAAACAACAACGCGCGGGCGCGCGAATCGGGCGCGTCAGGCGACGCTCACAGGCGACATAGCCGACCGTCAGGTAGTGCGCGCTCAACACGAACCGGATTGGACGGTTGTCAATGCTCGAAAGGGCATGCACGGTGAAGACAACGGTCGTGAGGATGCCGCTCGGCACCCGGGTCAGTCGCGCTTGTCAACCTTCGAGGACTACGACCGATCGAACTGGGATGTGACGACGCCGTGGTTCCGTTCGAGTGCAGTGACGGTTCCGGCCGGTCAGGTGTACTGACCCGAGGCACTGTTTTTCGCGCCGGGTTCATTTACATTGATTGCTGATTCGGGTGTTACGGGGGTTTTACCGCGTGTTTTCCGCAGATACACACTTTCTGCATAACACTACTGCAGAGGGTGTTATGTTATTGCAAGGGCGTTCAGGGACGTGTTTGACCCCCGTGACACTCCGAATCAATGCAATTCCAGTCGTTGCAAGAGACTTCACAGTCCAGATCCCCCTGACCTCGTTTGCATGGATAGGCGATTTACGTGTTACGGGGGCTAATGCACCTGGAATCCGTAAATGCACACTTTCTTCAGACTGTTTCACAGTGTCTTCACTACCGTGTTTGACCCCCGTGACACCGTGAACCACTGCAAATGCAGTCCTGCAAGGAGTTCCACAGTCCAGATCCGCCCCGTCCTGTTACATTGATCCAGGATTTAGGTGTTACGCGGCTTGATGTCGGTTTTTCGGGATAATCACACTTTCTTCAGTGCTGTTTCACAGTGTTCTGGGGGTAACACTGATCCTGACCGCGACCCGCCCGGTGTTGTCAATCGAAGAACTCTCTGACGGTCTCGATGCGACACTCCCGCGTGGCGCGCTAAAGGAGAGTGTTGGTGTATAGTGTGCGCGCGACCGATCGAGCGACCGGGCAGCGGGTGAGATTCCGATCGATGAAGTGGGTATAACACGTAGACTGAATGCCGCCCGGGCGTTTCCGGGTGGCGTGTTCCCGGCAAGAGAGAGTGAGATTCCCGGTCGTGGTGGGCCGGGGCTCATTCGGACCGCCGGAGGTACGGCGGTCCATACATTCGGACGGGCAAACAGACGCACACCCGCCCGTACACGAAGACGGACGTAAGTACGTACACTGCAGTGTACACGACAACGAACACAGACACTCAATGACGGACGTGTCTACGTACCGGCGGGACGATGGGTGTGCTACCACCCGCACACGTTTTCACCGCCACGTATGCCGGTTTTTCATTTGGTATCCGCGCGGAACGGTGTTACCTCTCTTATCCGTGTCCTAGTCCTATTGTGAGACATGATACTACTCACCGTTATCGAACGTGTAGTCTCAGCAATAACAGAGGCTCAGGACACAGACAGGGATCACACCATCATTGAGTACAACGGGAGAGCGATGCTTGAGTCGGACGAGGGACCGCAGATGTACCGCGAAACCCAACGACCATTCCTCCGCGACCTCACCCCTGAGGAGAGCCGTGCGATCATGCAGCAACTCGAAAAGTTCGACGTCCCCGCGGAAATGGAAGAGGCGATCGAACGTCACCGCGAATCGATCCGGGATCAATAGTTCCGGACACCCCCCGTCCCAGTTTCAGTGTTACCTCTCCTAAATGGGTGAATCACCTACGTTCGAGGGTTTGATTACACCCCACTCCGTCACCCGTGCCATGTCGGACGACTCGAATTCTTCTGAATACAACTTCTCATTCCGCCGGTTCATCGTCCTCGTAGCCATACTCTTAGCCCTCACATTGCTCACTGGAGGTGCTGTCGCGGTCAAAACTGAACTGACGGTCTATGAATCAATGTCGGTGATTGGAGTGCTCGCGTCAATCGCCCTCTCAGCGATCTTAGCATACCTGTATTACCGGATGAGCCGGATTCAAGACCTGCAGCACACGGAATCAGTCCGGCAAGCCAATCTCCAAGAAGACCTCGCTGACCACCAAGAGAAACAGAACGAGTTGATGCAGCTACAGCAGGAAATGCGTGAATTGGAGTATCAGCCGAAAATCTTGATTGACGACTACGAACTGAAACCATCCGGTATAGAACTGACACTCCGGAACCTTGGTCGTGGATTAGCGGAGCACATCGCAGTACGCGCGCAACTCCGTGTGAAAGGCATCCGAGTAGAACCGGCGAATAACCCGGACTCAGACAGTGAAGGGAGTCTGTATATCCCCGATGAAGTGTTCTACCGGGATCCGGAAACCAACACTGAGTACGTCCCGTGGATCACCGAAACCATTCGGACAGAAGGGGAAGAAATGTTATCGAAACAACGACGCGGTGGGATGTTGAGCCCGGATGAAGGCGCGGTGGAGTTCGCAGCGAGAGTCCGGTTTGGCCGTGTCGATCCCGTGAGAGACGGTGTTGGCGGGGTGCCACCGGCACGGGTTTTCAGCGAGTTGTATGAAGCCGGTATGGGTGATGTGACGTTCCAATTAGACCTGTTGTATTGTAACGAGTTAGGGGGGGTGTCGGTTATCCCGATTATGGGTGCGAGCGGTGAGTTGAGTGCTGATACTGGATTAGATACTATTGAGCAGTTGGGGCATGGTATCTCGGGTACTCGGACGGAAGTCCGTGAGGCGGTTGAGACTCTGGATAATTATCCCCCTCCGACCGGCCAGTAATCGCTGGTGGTTGGTTGAGGAGACCCCGAGGTGTGGTTGATTGTCAACGTGTTACCTCTGTCATCCGGGTGTCACCCCTACCAGAGAGTATGCAAGACCCAGCAGACGGGTTAATCACCCGTCGTCAAATCGTTCGACGGGTGACCGCGGAGGCACGATCTAAGGAAAACTAATACTCTCACCCAACGGTGATTTTGTATCACCACACTGTGACCTCCGCATAATGAGCAGAGGACAAGCATCACCAGTGAACCTCACAATCGGGCTTGTCGTCGGAAACCTCGCATACCTACTCTTCACCGTAATTCCTTCAATGATACTCGGAGTCGCCCCGACAGACATCTTTACGGGGCCGTTCTCGGAAGCCGCGAACAGTCTCGTTTCAACGCGGGTGGCGATCGGTGCGTTACTCGGAGTGACTGATGTGTTGGCGGTTCTTGGATTCGTTTCGTCAGTGTTCGGTGACAGGTAGACCCGGGGCAGGGTTCCTTGTCAACGGGACATGGTGAGGGCGTGGAGTCCCCTGCATCGATACACGCCGGTGACCGTCACGAACTGTTGGGGCTAATGCGAGTTCTGGGTACGCTTTTCAATCAGTAGTCAGACGTGATTATATGGGCGACGACGAAAACGACATCTCGGAGCAAGATCAGAACCAACAGGACGAAGGCGAAGAAGAAGCGCTTGGTCGGTCATTTATTGCGGACACCCCGGACGAAGACCCGCGATTGGAGGCAACCGGGACAAACACATCGGACGGCGATGGGAACGAAGGTGAGGAAGCGACCAGTGAGAGTGACGAGTAACGGATTCACGAGCAGAATTTACGTGATTTACTTCCGGTCCGCGCCGACTCTTTATACCAACGTGCCAACTATCGGTTAATACATGCCCGACGATAACGGAGATTCAGAATCCGATTCAGAATCTAACGACATCGTTTCTGCTGTTGACCGGAAAGCAAGAGTCGCAGACACACCGGATGAAGACCCTCGTGGGTCATCGAACGGTAGTGAATCCTCGGGAGACGAGTAACTATGTCGGACGATAACGGCGGTTCGAGTTCCAGCGGCGACGGAAAGAATCCACGAGCGAACAGGAAAGCGCAAGTCGCAGATACGCCAGATTCCGACCCGAGAGGCGGCAGTAGCGGAAGTGACGGTGGCGGCGACGGAGGGTCAAGTTCCGGAGATGGAGGTGACGAGTGATATGAGCGACGACAACAACACCGACGAATCGAACGATCGTCGAGAGCTGGAGAAGGCGAGACTGGCGGATACGCCGGACGAGGATCCGCGAGGGCAGACTACAGAGGTAGCGGAGGCTGAAGCGGCCGAGAACGATACCGACGAGTAGTTCCGCTGAGGACGTTCAGGCATGGTATTCAGTCTCCCTGTACTCGATCTGCTATTCGCGTTCCTGTTCCTTGTCCCTGGATTCCTCACGTACCGTCTCGCGCGGCACTTCGGGAAAATCACGGTTCAGACAGATTCGTTCAACAAGACTGCGTATGCGTTGATTGCGAGTGGTGCGGCGATATCGATTACGTGGATTGTAGCGACGTTACTGTTCGATACTCCGTTCTCGGCGCTTATACAGGTCGAATTGAGTGTGTTCCAGTTAGCGTGGTTTTACCTCGGAGTGCTCGGGGTTTCGGGTTTCCAGGGTGTTGTCGTCGGCTTAGCGGTGGATCGAGGATTGCGGCGAAATCATCGGGACATGCGAGAGCGTGTGTGGACGTTGGCATTCAATGGAGCCGATCAGCCGATTGAAGCGCGCGTGGTGACGGTGGGAGGTGACGAGATTCACGGGTTTGTGCAGTCGTGGGACAGTGTCGGCCACGGGAAGGATATCCTACTGAAGTATCCGAGACGGCTCGATGAAGAGTATGAGGAGATTGGAGATGACGACGGGCTGTTCATCGGGGAGTACGTGTTGCTGAACGAGGCTGATGTCTCGCAGATCTACTTTGAGGAAGACATCGACATTGACTGAGGAATGATCCGAAGTGGTATTGTCCGAGGCGACAGTACTCATCGGCCTCGGAATCACCGCACTCGGTTCGTTCCATCATTAATGTTGTCACCCTATGTTATTATGATACGTTAGTGTGTATGCGGGCGGTAGACGCATGGATTTGGACGCATTGGAGGCCTTCGAGGGACCAACGACGCTGCGGATTTTCATGTTCCTGTTGATGCTGACTGTGATGCTGGTTTTCGTCGGAGCGGTGCTCTCGGTGACCCACGGCATCGAATTCGTCGAGATAATCGGTCTCAGTCTGGCAGATAACACGATGGTGCTACTGCGGTTTGCCGGCATCATCGCGCTCTTCATTCTACTCGGAAAGGTAGCTCTGTTCGCGTTGCAATTCGCGGAGTAATCGGGATCACTGTGCCGAACCACTACCCCTCACCAATCAAGGGAAACTAATCTATTCCATACCGGCAAGGAAAGTACCCTCTTTGATAAGAGCACACCGGTTAGATTGGGTATGGCCGAAACACCCTCCCAGAACACTGCAGCCTACGTCCGAGTCAGCACAGCTGACCAAGACGCCGAACGCCAACGCGAATCAATCCTCAACGAATACGACGAAGACACGATCGACTGGTTCGTGGACATCGAGTCCGGGGCGTCACTCTCCCGTGACCAATACAACGACATGCGCGAGTCCATCGATGACTACGACGTCATCACCGCAACTGAGATCGACCGGCTCGGCCGATCGTTCAGCGAGCTCGCATCTTTTGTGGAAGAGCTCCGGCAGAAAGACATCGGGCTCAACCTCACACAGCAACCCATCGACACGACTAACGAAGACGACTGGATGGCTGATATGTTGTTGAACATGCTGATAGTGCTGGCAGACGCTGAACGCAAGATGATTCAGGACCGCGTGCAGCAGGGTGTGGATAAGGCGATGCGAGATGGGAAGCGCGTTGGCCGCCCACCGTTCGGGTACGACGTCGAAGACGGGTTTATGTACCAGGACCCAGCAGAATACAACCGCGCCCAGAACTTCATCAGGGAAGTCAAGAAAGGACGTGCGAAGAGCACGACAGCGGATTATTTCGAAATTCCCCAGTCCGCGGTACAGTCCATCTTGAAGCGTTCACATCAAAACTACGAAATTCCGTTCGACAACGACTTGTGGACGATCGAACGAGCGAAGGTCGAAGCCGGGGAGAAACTGTTAGAACCGCTCGAATAGGACGACGACTCAGGCCAGGATCCACTTCTATGTGGAGACGAAGGGCCCGTGCCCGTAGATAATATAACACGAGGCCGGCCCGTCAACAAGCTTACTCTGGCCCCATTTCTCACTAATATGGTCGATGACGTGCCCGTCCATCCGTTAGTCCGACATCCATGGCTGACACACGCACGTACGTAAGGACGCGCGTACGTGATGATGTACGTGATCACGTACGTACCTGAGTACGTATGTCGATCTACCCGGTCGAACCTACCTGTCTCGGTATTTACGAACACAAAAGAACAATCGAGTCTGTGCGTAACAGACACTGTACCGCAGCTACCCTGTTGAGTACGACGGAGAAAGCATGCCAGTTTGATGTGTCGAGGTACGTCAGTCTCATAAATCCAAGACTGGCCGTCGTGGTATGTAGTGTACGCTGAACCTATCGACCCACTAAGCAACTGAATATGCTACCTTTGAAGGCAGTAGGAGCGCGTCGACAAACTGCCGCCCGTAGGGGCGGCGTTCCCGGAAAGAGAGAGAGTGAACGGGTTCCGGTCCGTGGTGGGGCCGTGACCCACTCCCGGCCGTAATGGCGTGCGGCCAGTCACTCATCACTGCTCTCGAAGCAATCCGTATGGTTGGGACTGGATCACCTACCGTGAAGTGGAGGACGAACTGGATATTGCCCCATCAACGATGTCTGGTATAATCGACAGGAGGGAGCAATATCTCAGCGTCAATAAGAACGGTTAGATGAATATTGGCACCTGCGGGCCAATAGGAATCTGCGTGGCTCTTAAACGGGATTTTATATACTCAGGACTACCTGTATCCGATAATGAGTGACTCGTCGGACGACTATACGCTTGAGGATGCACAAGACGAAGTCGGAATTCTTCGCCGTGTAACCGACGACGTCGTCGAAGCGATCCAGAATGCAGAGAACGAAGACGTACTGGAGTTCCTGATCGAAGACGAGAAACTCGACGTGATCCACGACGGGAAGCGTGGGCTGGGTCGGGTTCGACGTGCTGTGCTTGAGTCCCCACTGGCTTCAGACCGCCTCAAGCGCGTCGTGAGCCTCCGGGGTGACGAAACACCTGCAGAGATACTCGTCCCAAACGACGTTGAGCGGAACGCGAAAGTCGCGCTGGAAGCGGGCAAGCCAGTCGTCCTGTATGGGCCAACCGGGACAGGGAAGACGACGTTTGCTAAGCAACTCGCTCGTGAAACCGGAATCGGATACACCCTCAACACTGCCACTCCCTCGTGGACGCCGTCGGACATCATCGGTGGAATTAGTCCGGATTACACCGGCGACTCGCTAAGCTACCGGACGAAACTCGGTTGCGTGTCCGAAGCCGTTCAGCGTGCTCGCCGGTTCGACGTCGAATACGGCGTCATCCTCGATGAGATTACGCGAGCAGACATATCGAAGATATTTGGTCCACTGTACACCGCCATCGAGAACCCACACCAAACCATCTTTGAGACCGACGAAGGTGAGACTATTGAGCTGGACGAGCGGGTGAACATCATCTGTACGATGAACATGTCCGACCGGACGGTGAACGAACTCGATAACGCCATCACCCGCCGGTTCGCCATGATCGAGTTGGACGAGTACGAGGAAGACAAGCGCCGTCAGCTGTTCAAAGACTGGATCACCACGCACGTTACCGACCACACCGACCTCGGAGAAAGTGAGATTCTCCGGCTGTTCGAGCGTGACTACCAGGGTATCAATCACGGCCACGAATCGACGTCGCAAGGGTCGATCATGCGGTTCGGTCCGATGCACTACCGCGACGTCGCCGTCTTCCTCGGCGTCGGCTGTCGGGAAGGCGGAGAGTACGAGTACGACCAGACAGACGCAGTCGGACAGGCATTCCGGACATACATCGTTCCGCGACTCCTGAACGCCGCCGCATTCCCACAGATCGAGCGGATCGCGGAACACTACCGCGCGATGAATGGCGAGTTCGAGGAGTTCGATCTCGCCCCTGCTGCCGAGCTCGCCGAACGGGAACTCGAACAGGAACGACGTCAGATGGGCTCCTACGAGTAATGAGCAGCGTTGACGAAGTCTACGAGTACGGGCAGGACACCTTCAACATCCCCGAACGCGGGGAGATCCGCATAGAAGGCTGTCCGTCGTCCATCGGGGACCAACTTCGTCGCGCATCCTTCACACAGGAAAGTCCCGGCGTCTTCACGAAGAGCCAAGCAGCACTCGATGGCGAGCAAGAGTACGAGGTCGTGACGGTCACCGTAGACGGCGACGAAAACGAAGTACTCCACGTTGAAGCGACAGACATCATCGGCGTCGTGAGTCTCACGCCGTCGTCGAAGGTACAGGTCGATCCGAAAATCGACTGGGAACACATCTTCGACATGCTGCTGGCCGTCTACGACCAGAACCGATCCATCGAGTATCACGGGATCCCGCTGCAGGACTTCCTCTCCGACGACATCCATCTTGATGACGTGTTCGTGGTGCTGGCGATCAACTATCTGGATGGCTTGGAGACGATTCACCGGCAGGGTTACATCCGTGACCTAGTGATCCGTCGGCTCGACAGTCTCGATGGGCGTGGGGAGATCGACGTCGAACAAACGCTGTTGAACCACGGGCGTGGGACATTGGAGCCACACTGGATCCGCAACGAGACCGAGTACGACAACGCTGCGAACTCCCTCCTCCATTACGCAGGGAAGACACTCCTTCGACTCTTCCGACAGAACACCCACGAGAACGACCACCCTGCATATGATCGGATCTTCTCCGAAGTACACCGCGAGGTGGAACGCCTGGAGAGTATGGGTGTCAGCAGCGGGTTGGACCGGATGGACGCGTATCGACGCCTCTCGCTCAGCGACCTTCCGAAGCAGCGACGTTACTACCAGAAGGCGTTCGACGTCGCCAAGGCGGTGATGTCGTCGTCGCTCGGTCAGCAACTCCGTGATGGCCCACGAGAGCTGGTCGTGGACTACGTCCTGAATATGGAGTCGCTGTTCGAGCAGTACTCGCAGGTCGTCATCGAGCGCGAACTCTCGTCCATCAAGTCCTACGACCATCTCGGCGACCTTGACGACGTGACACCCGTCCGGTCACCATCGGTGAACCCATTCGAGGGTGAAGGGCAGATCTACCACGAACCGGACCACGCGCTGCAGGAAGGTGACGAGACACTGGCTGTACTGGACTCGAAATATTACGCAGAGGGTCACGATCCAGTGAAGGAATCGCCGTCCAGATCACGGCTCTTCAGTTACGCGTATCTCCTTCACTCCGACCGGCTCGCATTCCTGTGTCCGCTTCTCAAACCGAAGCGTCGGCGAGTTACCCAGACAGATGCTGAACTGCAGATCGTTTCGCCCGAGCAGGAGTTTACGTTGAGCGGGTACGGTGATGTCGTCCACGACTATCTGCACGACGTACTCGTTCGCAAGTCTGCTGAACTCGAAGCTTTCCGGGCTGTCGCGGAAAACCGACTGTGCCTCGATGGCGTCGAAGAGACGGACCTGAGCGACGCAAAGTCGATGAGCGGCCCATTCACGTTCAAAGATACTCGGGACTTCTCTTTGCGTGTTCTCAAGGCTGCCGCCGACGAACACTCGTGGGAGGTCCGAAATCGGTACGATCTGGAACAGGACGGCGACTGGACACGGGAACAGATCGAGACGCGGTGTGAACAGCGCTACGAGCATACGACGACGTGCGTACCGGTGTTCTGTCGTGAACAGGGACAAGAGTGGATTGACCTCTACTTCCTAGGCGGAGGAGGAGACGTTGAGAAGGAAGGCCCATTGAAGCTTTTATAGAGATAGTATGTACCAAACACCGTACCGGTGGACGACCAACGAAGGAACGACACACGTCTTCTACGACAATAATCTGCCTCCGAGCGAAGGATTCGGCTGGAATAGTCTCTGTGGTGAAGAGAGAATTCCCATTGAAGGAGAGCACTTCGAACTCCAAGAGGAGGTTACAGAGGAGTCGATAACGTGCGAACGTTGCCGTGACCAGCTCGGCAAATCGTACGTAGGTCTTGGTGACGATGATATCTCAGGTATGCGAAGTTGCTTGCTTAGAATTCGCCGGGATGGTGAGGGGGAACTAATCGGGGCTCGCCGTCTCTGTCAGGGGAGACCTCTCCACTATGAAATCTCGTTCGAGCCTACGTCATTTACTGGTGACCTTCAGACAGAGATGGACGAGGTTTGCGAAGACTGCTGGCAGAACTACGTTGATCGCCAGTGGAGCGGCGATGTCGAAGGAGGAGAGCTTCAAGTCGAATGCTGGGTAGATGGTGAGAAAGAATCCTACTATGCAGCATCCGTTGAAGCAGTTAATACGGGCCCGAAAGCGAAGCTTCGACTGACCAGTGAGAACGGTCTCAAACAGGAACTTGCCAGAGAGGACATCGACTCAATCACACTAACGCCAGCACAAATCGTGGACTACTGATTCCGTCAGTCGGTCAGTTTCTTCAGAGAGGCTATTGGTTCTGTGGTTCAGGGTTTCTGGTCAGAAGGGTGCCACGAGCCACTTGCCATCTTCTTTCCGTTCAAGTTGGGGGCCGAAAACCTGCTGGAGAGAGTGAAGCCCGTCCTCGTACCGGAGATCGTACGTTTTTCCACTTCGATGGAACGAACCTTCGACGACGAACTGCACTGTCGGACTTTGGTACTCTAAATCGTTTGCGCGTCGATCCATTTCATGGGCCAACTCATTCGCCAGATCCTCATCAGCCAAGGCATCTGCGAGACCAACAACACTCACACTATCCGGAACATCGTCTTCTTGGAGTCGCTGTACAAACTCTTCCACAGGAATCTGATGCTCGAAGGTCTCATACGCACCCTCGATAACAAGATTGTAGCGTCCGGGTATCTGTCCGGGGCCTGCCATTACGGATACAACGTCTCCGAAGGGACAAAAATGGATACGGTAGCGTGAGCTCACTCGTGGTCAGCGATTAGTCCGAAGTGGTGAACTGTAACAAGGTGGACTGTTGTTCGCTTGTTCCTTGGTGGGTGGATCCATCCTGACAGTCGATTGTCGTCGCAGGAGTGATCGTGGGATCGAGATCCTCTAGAAGATGGTGGCCATCCGGCGAATCAATCGTTGCGAGGCACTCGCTACAGACCAATACGAGATAGTAGTCATGGAAATCGAGCTGCCGGTCGGCAGAATCGCCACACCAGTGACACTCAGGAGTCGCCGCCCGGAATCGATCCAAGAGATCTTCTGAGTCCATCACCTGGGTAAGGAGGGTGGACAGATTCGAGTGGTCCGACATATCAAGTTGAAGTATCGAAACGGGCTTCTCAATCACGGGCCGCAGGTTTTGCAACCACGTCGCTACACTGTCCCTGGTCGGATCTGAACGTTGCTTGTCCATCTCTCTGGTCACATTCCGAAGGAGGGTATCTCGTTCAGTCTGAGAGATCGGGAACGTGCAGTACGGTTGGATGGGCTCCACAAATATGACGCGATGATCAGTGTCACTCATCACAACCACCACTCCTTACGCGAGAGAAAACGACTGATCGAGCTCTTCGATTCAGAAGGCGGGCAGAGTCAATTCTTGACCACATTCGCGGACGGCCCGCCGTTGCGAGGTGTTGTTTTGCTACCATTCTGGGAATGGGTCAAATAACCAGGTGCGTAAAAACCTCTGCCCAGAGAACACCGTGGTATCGCCCCAATAGCGCCTATATGGCCAGTATTCGGATTGAGAGACCGGAGAGTAGACTCACAGCACGACCATATCGCCGACTCGCCATAGACAGACCGTAGGGGGATGGGCTACCGCAAGCAACGGAGGCACTCTCAGCGAGAGTCTCGAAATGGATTGTCGAAAATCGCCACCGGGTGTTATCTTCGCTTCCAGCTTCGAGGTTCCTATTCGCCGTAGCTCGTGACGTCCCGATCCCCGAGAACTCGCGTATATCTTTGGTCGCCGGTCACGTCGGCGAGCCGACCGGCGAGTTCGCGCAGGTCGTCATCGACACCCCACTTATCCACGTAGTTCTGAACTGCTTGCCCCTTCTCGTAGCGGTAGCGGAGGAACTGAAGTTTGTCGAGGTCCGAGAGGTGGTCGCCACCGTCGCCGTTGACGTGTTCCTCAATGTACGCCCGACGCTTCTCGTTGTCCCAAGTACCGAGTTCGAAGCCGTCATCTTGGTTGTACAGGTTCGTCTCCTTGAGGTCCTCTGGGCTGGCATTCGTCCCGCGGCAGAGCTTGTTAACGTCGTCGAAGGAGGGGTTCGATGTGTCGAGCAGGTCGATGAACACGTCTTCGACGCCAATGTCGCTGGCTTCCTGGATGATGCCGTATATCTCCTGAACGACTTCCTTCGCGGACATGATCTCGCCGTCGCGCTGCACCTTCCCGTGGTGTTTGGAGTACTCGTGGAAGCACGCGCCCATCTCCATCACGCCGATGTCGCCGCGGGAGAGATCACGGTTTTCTTCGAGTTGCTTGCGGGTGCGACGGGCTGTTCGGTAGATGTCCCGGCGGAGGGAGTTCCACGAGGCAGGTTCGGTGTCGTCAATGGGGCGAGCGACGACGACAATGTCGAAGGAGACGGCTTCACCAGAGATGAATTTGTTAATATCCGCACTGATGGGATACGTTGCTGTCACCTCAAAGCCAACGTCGCAGAGTGACTCTAACAACTCACCCCAGGATTCTGAATCAGAGTGATGATACGTGAATGTGAGTGAACCGTCGTCTTTCAGGGCCCTCTTAATGACCGAGAAGGATTGTTCAAGTTCAGATTCGAAATCCTCGGCAGTTTTGCCCAAGTATGGGTTTGTAACGATTGATTCGGTTCGTGGAGTTTTTTCTTCATCAAACCCAGGGTATTCATCTTCAAGCAGAATTTTCTGCCAGACATAAAAGTAGTCTGCCACCTCGGAATACATGATATTGTCGTAATACGGAGGGTCAGTAATGACCGCATCAAACTCGTCTTCGTAGTCAAGAGTTCGCATGTCTCCTTGATGAAGGGATGATTGTTCCCCGACTGACTTTGAGAATTCAGCTGATTCTACCATTTCACCGCTATCATCGATGTATCGATCTGTCGGAGAATTAGCCCACTTTACGCCATCTCTGACCATATCCCACGAAGCTTTGAATGTCCCACGTCCGAATTCACCACCCCAGACATTGTTCTCTGCAGGGTACATTGGAGGATCGAAAGAATTTGTTCTGAAGATATGATCCATTCCATTCCTTGTCGCATCGTATGATGCCATCGCGGAATTGGTCCGAAGCGCATCAGAGAACGCAAGTAACAGAAATTCCCGTTCGTTCTGGTCAATTTTCTCAAAGGAACGGAGGAGCTTGGCGAGATTTAGAAGCTGCCTCTTATTGAACATATCCGACCACGTCTCGTAGCCGTGATCAAACACAGGGTTGCGCTCAGAGGTCATATGTCCCGGTGGGATTTCCTCTTTAGGGACATACTCGTGGAGGTCGTCGCTTTCTTCCCATTCGCGTACTGCATCTTGGTACAATTCTTCGTCAGCCTCCTCAACACGCTTGTATCCCTTATGTACGGACTTCGGCTCGCCAGCGTCGTCACAATGTTCGCAGTAGTACTCAATAGCGTAAAGCCGCAAATCGTATCCGCCCTGCTCTTGGATCGCGTCCGTAATTCCGTACTTTTGCCCACAGTCGGGACAGTTATACTTCCCACCGCGCGAGACGTTGCCCTCCTTTGGAACGAACCCATGACCGCAGTCGTTACAGACGCTCTCTGACTGCCAATCGTCAACGGTCGTAACCGCACCACAATCTGGGCAGAGAACGTTGTAGCCTGGATCCTCATCCTTCTCCACGTATCGTTCCTTCGCTACCCGGTAGTCCTTAAACAGCGGAACTGTGTGCCCGCAGGAGACACAGTCCAACTCCTTCACCCAGAAATTGTACATCACGTCCGCGTCGTGATCGCCGTTCGGGCATGGTGTCTTGTAGTACTGCGTAATCTCATCGGCGACGTCGTCTTTTACCTGCTCGAAGGCCTCTTCGAGGTCTTTGACGTCGGTCTGCCCGGCTTCGAGTTCCTTCTTCGTGACGAACCAAGCGACAGGATTCAGGTCGTTGCCGACTACCTCTGCGCCAAAGCGAGAGGCCTCTACGAGCGATGTGCCTCCGCCCATGAACGGGTCGAGGATCTTCTTATCTTCAACGCGAACGTCCTTGGGGTACAGTTCCCAGAGACTCTCCGGGTCGGTCATGTCCACGCGTTCGAGGAGCGAGGCAACGTCGAGGTCGGACTCTCCGTCGGCGTCGTCGCCGTAAGACGCGAGCGTGCTTCCCTCGTGACCGGGTTCGAACACCGAGACTTTCTCAGGGTCGTCCAGCAGCGTGTAGAGAGAAATAGCGCGGAAGACACAGCCGAGGCGTCGCGCCCACCACTTGTGCATCGTGTAGATCGGCCGGTAGTACATTTTCGCCCGGCCCTCCTTCTCGGCGATCTCGTTCACGCGCTCGATGGGGAATCCCCGTTCGATGGGGAGTTCGGTCCGTTCCTGCCGATCCTGTGAAGACCCAGATTGTTCAGACATTATTCAGTATGTAGAAGCGATACGCCACGAGCCACATAAGTGTGCGTTCTTCGCAGTAACATCTCAGTGAAGCGAGCTTCGTTGGGTATTTCGAAAGGAGACGGAACGTCGAAGAAGTTGCCTACTCGCCGTCAGAGACGAGCGTTTCGAGGTCAGTCACGTTCTGGATGGCGTCGGATGCCAAGTCATCGTGACCCGTTTCGATGGCGAAGCCGGCTGCCTCAGTCATTGCCTGGACCATCTGTTCTACGAACATTGAGTCACTCATGACGTACTCTCCAGCCACCTGTAGTGCTCGCCGACTCTCTGTCAGCGGTACTCCGACCACTTCTTCGATCTTAGCGATGATCTCTAGCGATTCGTCGATCTTCTTCGCGCGGTTGATCGTTTTTTCTGTCTGCATGGTGGGTTGGACCCGAACAACTACAACCGCCAGTCTGATTTAAAGGTAAGCCCCAGAGGGGATGGGATTAGTTTGGTACTCGTTTCCCGAATCGCTACGGCCCGGCAAAGTGCTCAGAGATACGCTGCTTTGCGGGGTAAGACGACTGTGCGCTCCAGAAGAGGTGGACAAGAAGACACACAGAGTTCTGAAATCGTTCCTGTTTCTAACAGTGGTGCGAAGCTGTTCGACGCGATATCCTGATGAGCTCTCAATGAATTGTCTGTGAATGCACGACGGAGCGGAGGTTTGACTCCAAAGCGTATCAACGCGAGCCACGCCACGGATTCATTAGAGAATCGCACGATTGCTGAGCGTGGCAAGTGGCTCGCAGAGCAAGCGAGTGAGGGATGGCCCGCACCGGGTTCAGAGTACTGAGATAGGTAGAATCGCACCACCACCGTTTCCCACCGAACACTGAGTTAGGCGACAATCGAACGGGCTATCCAGCGTGCTGAAGATTGTTCGATATGGCCGATTTGCTGGAAGTACGAGAAGATGGAGACTCTGTGATTTCTGGAACAGTAAGCAGAGATGAGCTTGAAGCGGAACTAACACCGCTGAACCCACGCAGTTTGTTCGATAGACGACTGAAGACCGTTCTGAGGGATATGCTGGATGAGGCGGACGGTGACGAAATCGTCGTCGAAGCCTTAGTCAGAAACGCGGACGCCGACCAGTAGGAGAAGAGAGTCTACTTCTGGAACGTGATCTCGATCTTCAGGCTTGACGCCTCATCGGGCATCCGCTCGAACAGGTCCTGGACCTTCGTGTAGTCCTGTCCGGATCGCAGCGTCAGGCTGACTTGCGTCCGCTCGACGTCGGCGGTGCCCTGAAGAGCGCCGGGAACACCCTCGCGGTCGGGCAGCATGAACGTGACGTCGCCGTAATCGACACTTCCTGTCTGGTGGTTGTTCCGCCACTTGCTCCGCATCGCGGCGACGTCGTCGCCGTTGTACTCGAAGCGCCACGTAGGGATCTCCGTGTCGGCCTTTCGGAACGGGTACCCGGGGACCCAGTCGGAGGCTTTCTCCGAGCCGGTCGTGTTGACGACGTACTCGGGCTCTTCGTCCTTCCCGATGTTCTCCAGCAGGTACGTCCGCACCATGTACTCGGTAACACTGCTGTCGAACCGGTCCGTGACCTTGTTCACCGTGAACTGGTCGCCCGGTTCTAGGTCCTCGATGTACTCCAGGATCTGGTCGCCGATCCGCTCGGGAACGGTCGGGACGATCTTTACCGTCGTCGGGTCACGGTCACCCAGCGATCCGAGATACCGACCGCCGGCTTCCAAGACGTAGTCGTCTACGAGGAATTCGTTGACCGCCTCGCGGGCGACGGACTCGGTCTCATCCGGCGGCAGGAACACCGACTCCTCGGCACGGACCTCGCCGATAATTGTGTCGAGGTTCGCATAGCCGTCGTCGTCGATATGCGTCTCGATGCGGTCTACGAGGGACGACGCACCGACGACCTCCGCGCCGCCGACGTCTCGGACCGTCGCGTCGGACTGTGGTTTATCGAGGATCTCGTTCCCTTTGACGATAACGTACTGCTCCTCACGAGCGAGCCGACCGATGGCCCGCATCACGACGTCGTGGCTGTCGCCGTCGATCCAGATCTCGCCGTCTTCAACGAGTTCTAGTTCGAAGTCACCGATATCGAGCGCGGTCGTTCCGCTCCCGAACCGCTGACGCAGTTCCTGTTCGACGTCATCGACGCCCCATACGTCCACATCGTCTTGCTGGACGAGGACGGTGTCCAGCGAGCTTCCGGAGAGATCATCGCGGAACCCGCCAGTGTCACGGGCGAGCACCGGTTTGTCCGAGAGCGCTTTCACCGTCGCATTTAGCACGTCGTTCGCACTGCCGGGGATCGGAAGCTCCGGGTCGCGGAGGAATTGCTCGTAGATGTCCTCAACCGAGATCTCCCCGCGTCGCTCCAGAAGGTCCTCAGCGATAGCCCAGACGTCCGACTGGAGGTCAAACGGATCGGCAGATGCTGAGTCCGCGATGTTCGACGCACTCAGCTCTGCCTCATCGTGAACGTAGACGTCGAGTTCCATCGGCGTCATCTGTCCCCAGTCGTTGAGCAGGTCGTTCCCGTCAAGCACCTCTCCGTACAGGAGCTGGAGTTCTTCGCGGAGTTCGTTTTCCTCCTGCTCCCGCATACCCTTGATCGACGTCCGGATTTCGTCATCGAGAGATTCGTCGGCGAGGACCTGCCGTGCGCCCTCGATGTACCGCGCCTTATCGATGTACCGTGTCCCAGACTCGATGGCCTTGTCGCCCGAGGGTTGGACGAACACGAGGGTGTTACGCCACTCCCGGCCACGCCCATCGTTCGTGATGACTTTCTCGACCTCCTCGTTCGTCCACTGGTCGTCTTTCACGACGACCTTGACCTCGCGGTCGTCCGGGATGTCCCGCATATCGTTCGTCCGGAATCCGACCGGGTGTGCGTTCGACCCGAAGATATCGGTGATGAAATCCGCGACTTCAGCCTTCGCCGATGTCTCGGAGACGTCTACGGCCGCGTTTCGGATGAGCGCGTTCGGGTTCTGCCGGTCGCGGATCGCGTACTTTCCGTTCAGCTTGTGGAGATGCCACGCGACACCGTGGAGACGTTCGAGGTTGAGGACAACGTCTGAGACGAGATCGCCTGTCTGGTAGGCACCCATGACGATCTCCGAGACCTCCGCGCCCTCGCCCTCGCTCGGCTTCAGCGAGTACAGGAGGATCGTGTTCAGAATACGTCGGCCGTGGGGAACATCGTCTTCATCGATGCGGCTTTTGATGTCGCCCGTCGCCGCGTTCAACCGCTCGTAGTTAATCTTCGCCAGTTCGTCCTCGAACTCGATAGCATCGATATCACCGTGCGTGATCAGATCCGTCTGATCCTGCATCTCCAGGAGAACCTTCGAGAAGAGGTAGATCATCCCTCGCGTGTTCTGGTTATCCTCGTCAGCGTAGTACCGCGTCTCAAGCGCGTCCAGAAGCACAGGGTGGAACGGATACAGATCGTGCATCTCCGACAGCAGATCATCGGGAATGGAGACGTGATCGGACTGGTCGTACGCGTCGTAGTACCCATTGACGATCTCGCGGGCGGCGTTCTCGTTCACTGAATCGATCAGGCGGTGACGAAGGACCTCGCGTTTGTCCACCTGATTGTTCATGTTGACCTCAACCGCCTGTTCCCGGTTCAGGATGTCGTGGACCTCGGAGCCCTCTCGGAGTACCGAGACGATGGTGTATAGTTCGAGATCCGAGAGCGCGGTCGATTCAAGGAGCGACTGGAGGAAGGCTTTGTTTGCGCTCTTGCGGTCGCCCTGGAGTGTGTCGAACCAGTCTTCGAGTTCGTCCACGAAGAACGCGACCGTGTCGTCGCCGACGGCCTCCTGAATCGTCTGCATGTCGGGATATCCACCCGAGCTGTACGTTCCAGGGTCGTAATCGAGCGCTTCGAAGAACGGCTCCCAGAGGTACTCGTACTGCTCGTTCTGCATGGCGACCGTAATCGGCGTCGCCGATTCCGGGAGGGACGTCTCGAACCCTTCGACCGAGTCGCTTGCCCACGTCCCTGCTGCGTCGGGGTCGTCGAAGCAGTGGTACAGCGCCACCATCTGGTGGGACTTCCCACTGCCGTACGGACCGTAGAGGATGTGCGTCCCGCGCGGGTCATCGCCCGTGAGAGAATCGCGGAGAATCGAAATCGCCTCACGGAGCCCCTGGGTCATCAGGGTTCGCTCGAAGAAGAGTTCCGCGTCTGACTCGAACTCGTCATCGTCATCGACGTTGTAGAGCTTTACCTGACCGTCAATTTGCCCTTCTTCTCGAAGCTCACGGCTGAGGGTCACCGTGTCTTCGAGGGTATTCGACAGGGATCCAGACTGTGCCATCTTGATACTTAAACACACCTCTTGGCCACCCAATAAACACTATGGTCTTGCGAATACCTCCTCCCTCGGAGCCAAGCAGACGGATCGTCCAGTGTTTTCCGGTCACCAAACGTATTTGACGCGAACATGTCTCTACGAAACCATGGGAAGCTACGACCTCGTTGATGTTGAGGTCACACACGAGTCTGCGGACGATATTCTCGATTCATTGTCTGGAGATGGTGCAGAGGAGGATCATTTACAAACCATCCAAGCCGTTCGTCTCCAAGCGGGCCAGCCGGACTCCGAACTTCGGTCGCTGAAAGAACTAGACGAAAACTCCGTCAAGCTACTCGAACATCAGGTGGACGCCGCCTATCGGGCCCTCTTCGAGATGGACGGGAAAGCCCTTCTCGCGGACGAAGTCGGCCTCGGAAAGACCATCGAGGTCGGGATGATTCTCAAGGAGATGCACTTCCGAGAGACGGACGAGTCCGTCCTCATCCTCACTCCTGCACAACTGGCGAAACAGTGGCAGGCCGAACTCCGTGAGAAGTTCGGGCTCAACTTCGTCTGCAACTACGACGACGAGTTCGAAGACTTCGACGCCCACGACTACATCATCGCAAGTATCGACACTGCGAAGAGCGAGCGACACCGTCAGACCGTCCTCAACCGCGACTGGGACGTTCTGGTCCTCGACGAAGCCCACTACGTCAAAAACGAGGAGACGGACCGCTACGACCTGATTGACCGGCTCTCCTACAACTACGCGTTCTTTCTCACGGCGACGCCGATTCAGAACGAGCTGACCGACCTATACAACGTCGTCTCGCTACTCCGACCCGGACTGTTCGGCACACGCGACGTCTTCCACCAGTACTTCGTCAACAGCAATCAGGAGACGCTGGTGAATCGAGACGAACTACAGGACCGCCTAAACAAGGTTATGATCCGAAACCGACGGGAGGACACGGATATTGACTTCACGGACCGGACGATCGACACACGGACGTTCAATCCAACCCCGAAGGAACGCGAACTCTATCAGGCGGTTTCTGACTATGTGAAAGGTGCCTATAGCCAAGACCAGGGGCAGAAGCTCGTACTGATGCTCTTGCAGAAGGAGGTCGTCAGCAGCCCGGTCGCACTCAAGAAGACCATCGAGAAGCGACTCTACGACCAGTCGGAGCTCACGCACGCGGACGAACTGGAGTCCATTTTAGATCTGATCGATGAGATCGATACGGTCACCAAACAGGAACGACTTCTGGACATTGTCGAAGAAGCCCGTGACAACGTCGAGATGGGGCGAGTCATCGTCTTCACGCAGTTCCGAGCAACTCAACAGGATATTCTCGATAGGCTCGCTGCGGAGGGGTACACGGTACACGCGTTCCACGGTGGCCACTCCAGTAGCGAGAAGGAACTGATTATTGAGGACTTCGAGGAGGAGGGTGGGGTCCTCGTTTCAACTGACTCAATGAGCGAAGGCCGAAACTTACAGTTTTGTAACATGTTAGTTAATTTAGACTTGCCGTGGAATCCGATGCGCGTCGAACAACGTATTGGACGTGTACACCGGATTGGACAGAAACGGGATGTCTTCATCTTCAACATGGCGCTAAAGGATACTGTTGAAGAATACGTACTGGAGCGTCTCTACCACAAAATCGATTTGTTCCAACAAAGTGTGGGCGAGCTAAGTTCCATCTTGAGTCGGTTAGAAGAGTCAGGGACAAGCTTCGAGGACCAGATTTTCGACCGACTCGTCAATGCTGATTCAGAGGTTGATCTGGAGAACGACTTCGAAGCGATGGCCGTCGATCTGCAAGAACAGCGCGAGCTCGCTGACAAACTGGAGCAGTTCAACAACGGCGTCTTCGAAGGATTCGACTTGGGGGAAGGCGATGACTGACGAAGCACTCGCGGTCACGCAGTCCCTCGTGGAGGACTTCGCCGAACGCTACTTAGAGTCACTCGGCGGGACCATCGAGAAACGAGGGGATACCTGGGAAGTTACGATCCCAGACAATAACGATACAGAATTGCCGGCAGGCAGCCTATCGTTGCTTTCTGATGCGGGCAGAGACAAAGATAGTGCTGGAGAGCCTCTTCATCCAGAAAGTGAGTTTTTCCAGCGGATCCTCAGAGAGGCAGCTGAGCGTCGTCCTACCGGGAAAATACCAATAGAAGCCGATCGGGACGACGTAGCGATTCCACAGTGGATTAAAGAAGGCGACGTCGAAGTAAGTGAAATACAGTTCACGCCGTACTACGACCGTACCGCGATTGTGGTCCTTTTCGAGGTGAGTATCGAGACAGTCAGTGAATACCAACAAGAACTCCTTCGCGCCATCGCTATCGATCACCGCTCGGAACAGAGACTTCCGGCGTTAGAGGAGACGTTTCTTCAAATGACGTCGATACCTACGAACAGTTCTCCCACTACCACGGAACTCTCATTATCGAGATCAGACGCACGATCGCTTCTCGGCACAGCCCAAGATCAGCTGATGCAGAGCATCCAGAACGAAATTGATGAGGTTCATAATGAGGCATCCAGAGCAGCGGACGCAGAGGTCGAAGAGTACCGGCAGCTGCAACAACAACGGATCCAAGAGTTGGAGGAGGAACGTTCCAAGCTGTCCTCGAAGATTGATGAGCTGAGTGAAGCGATCAATAGCAGTGATCAGAACGATCGCGTGGAGGCACTGAAGAAACGGAAAGAGGCAAAAGCTGAGTATGAAGAGGTTGATTCCGAATTGAGAACTCTGCACGAACGGCGAGACCAGGGGTTTCCCCAAAAGCAGGAAGAAATCCGAAAGCGGCATGCGTTGGATATTCGAGTGACTCCTCTCACGGTAACACAGGTAGAGTACGAACGGGGAGAACTCGATATCGAACTGGTCGAACAAGGAGTTTCCCGAACGGTGACTCTCGGATACGGGAGCGGGATCGGAACTACGGACACCGTCCAGTGTTCTTCATGTGATAGTGTGTTGAGCGTAGATAACCCTCTGAAGACGGTCAAAGGCTCTCTTCAATGCAGAGCCTGCAGTTCTTCCAACGAATAGAGTACGACACGAATTGCAACTCAGACATCGGGAACCGGGTTTTCGAGGCCGACCCCACGGACTGGGCATTCAGAATTCGGAAAGACGTTCCACCCTGGGTAATGAAACTCATTTTGATCGTCGCCATCCTGATTGCCGGTCTTCAGTACTTCAACATCCTCTAATCACCATTATGCGGCCGTTTTGACGGTGATGAATTCGGTGGCTTCTCATCTGTTCCTCCAGGGAAGGTGTCTAACAAAGAGAGTTTCAACAGAGCCCTTGAATCGCAAAAGTTCACAAGTATCAATCTCCAAGAACCAACAGATGAAGGATCGACCCGGAATTGAAGACACCATCGAATGGTTGCGGGGTCGAGGTTATTACGAGGGACAGATCGCTCATCAGCAGATCGTAAAGGGCCAATCTGCGGAGACTGACGATCTCGCTGTTTCTGCCCCGCTCTCGTCTGCACTACAACAGGAAGAGATCACAAGCCTGTATTCACATCAGGTGGACGCTATTCAGGCGGTTCAGTCCGGGTCGAACGTTGTGGTGGCCACACCGACAGCATCTGGCAAAACCCTCACGTACGTCGTACCCGGTATTGAGAGAGCGATCGAAAACGCCGGGAAAACACTCTATATCGCACCGTATCGTGCGCTCATCAACGATCAGGCAGACACATTTGAGGTGTTTGATGATGAGTTGGGGTTCGATACTTCGATTGATATCGGCGTTCAAACAGGGGAAACATCCAAACCAGATCGAAAGGAAATCAGACAGACACAGCCCGATATTCTTCTCACAACGATCGACCAACTCCATCTTAGTCTCCTCCCGTACGCTCATGGGAAGAATCACTGGCGGTGGTTGTTCCAGCAATTGGATACCGTAGTTATCGATGAGGTCCACATGTACCGTGGAGTCTTTGGAAGCCATGCATCGCTGATCTTCCGACGGCTCAACCGGTTGTGTGACTACTACGATTCGTCGCCACAGTACATCTGTTGTTCAGCGACGATCGGAAACCCTGTTGAGCATGCGTCAACCGTTACGGGACAGAAGGAACCTACGTTCGAACTTGTGGATGATGACGGTAGTGCGTCGGGAGATCGACACTGGCTATTCTGGAACCCGCCACTCAAGCAGGACGCTGACCAGGATCAGTCGATTCCGGATCCAGCTGTCAGCCCGGACGGCACTGTCCGTGCTGGCCATGACGAACATCCGCCCGAGAAGAATGCAGCGGCTATCGATACCGAATCGAGTTCGACGACTGATACACAATCTGAAACAAGTGAGTCCTCGGATTCCCCTGACGAGGTTGCGCTCCCCTCTCATCAGGAAGTAGTCGGCGGAGAACGACGCTCACACCACGTTGAATCGGTGCGTTTGTTCTGTGATCTCGTAACCAGAGGATATCAGACGCTGGTCTTCACTGCTGCCAGACAGGGAACAGAGCAGTATGTGGATTGGGCGGACAGAATGCTGCGTAACCGGGGACAAGATGATCTCGCAGACAGCACCCACGCGTATCATGCCGCGCTGAATACCGGTCGTCGCCTCAAACTTGAAGAGGAACTTCGCAGCGGGGATGCTCGTGGTGTCTGGAGTACGAACGCGCTTGAACTTGGAATCGATATCGGGACACTCGATGTTGTTTTGCTTGATGGGTATCCCGGAACGTCAATGAGTACGTTCCAACGGGCAGGCCGAGCTGGGCGTGGCGAAGACACCTGTCTCGTTGTTCTTGTCGGAGCTGATGATCCACTTGACCAGTATACGATCCGGGATCCAGACGAACTGTTTGAGGGAGGTGCTGAACAGGCTGCCGTCAACCCTTCAAATAACTCAATTCGTCCGGACCACGTCGTCTGTGCAGCAAGTGATCACTTCTTATCGCCTCGTGATGAGGACTATTTCGGTGCCGACCTACCGGATATCGTCACAGAAGCAGAAGTGAATGATCGTCTTCGCCGTGTAGAGAGTGGCGACCGGATTCAGTGGCGCGCCACGGACTCTGACGTGCAATGGAATACAAATATTCGAGCGATCGATGACCGCGAGATCGATCTTATCGATCGAAACCGGGACGAGAAGCTCGCATCGCTTGAATTCGGTGCTGCAGTACGGGATGCACATCCGGATGCAATCTATCGCCACCAGAAACAAACATACCAAGTAGTCGAATTAGACCTCGAATCGGACCGAGCACTGCTGGAATCGACACCGACAGCAGCGTACACACGAGCACTCCGAGAAAAGTCCATTACTATCGAAGACACGTATGAGAGTTCGTCCGCTGAAACGCATGAGATGACCGTACAAGCTACACTAGGAGAATTTACAGTGGAGGATACGGTTACAGGGTACTTGCGGTACAGCGACCCCAGCGATGACACCCCTCAGGAGTGTGAGTTTGAGGAGCCGCTGGAGTCACAATCGATCAAGACAACAGGCCTGTTCATCACCGTCCCAGATGATGTTGAAGCTATGATTGTTGATCAGGCGGAGTCACAAGAGGAATATCTGAGTGCTCTCCACGCTATCGAACATGCATTGATATCGCTGTTCCCTATGGAGGTTTTGTGCGACCGAGGCGACATTGGTGGTCTTTCGACGCCAAGCCATGGCCAGACGTCTGGCGGGACGGTTTTCATTCACGATGGTCATCCTGGAGGTGCTGGACTTACACGTCAGGCTTTCGAGCAACTCGATGATCTTCTTGTGAAGACGCTCACGTTGCTTCAGGACTGTGGCTGTCAAGATGGGTGCCCGTCCTGTATTCACTCGCCCCACTGTGGGAATGCGAACCGAAGCCTCAACAAGCAGTTAGCAATACAGCTATTGAGGGCACCGTAGAAAGGGGTGTTCTGACGAGAACACCCCGCCCCAATCACTGGTGGTCACTCACCAGAAATTAGCCGTCACCACAGAAGCACCAGCAGACAGCGATAAACGATACTGTTTGCTCGACTATCCTGCCGACTTCTCCCGCTTCGCCTCCGATTCCAGGAATCCGGAGGCTCGCTTCAGGTTTCTCCCGATAGCTTTCGCTATTGACCCGTTTTTCACCTTGATTTTCCCTGTGAACTTTGCCTTCTCCCCATCTCTGTGGTACATCTCGTTGATCAACGACTCAGCTCCGGCACGTAACTTCAGAAACTCCGCTTCAGCCGGATCATCTAACCGCTTGCGCCGCTGCGCAATTTCTACCCGCCGTTGTCTGAAGCCGTAGCTATAGTGGTTCTGTTGCTCCTCAACGAAACAGTTCTCTCTGTGCGGGCATCCGTCACAGAACTCCTTCTCCATCTTCCCAGAAATACGACCGGTTTCGTAGTGGTTCTGGTCGAATGGTTCGTGTCCGGCAGGACACGCAACCATTCTCGTCCCGTCCCACTCCGGTGCAGCCAGCGACATCTTCTCCGCTTCTGGCCGTTGACCTGTGATTCCCGAGAAGTGCTGCGTGATCTCCTGATCACTGCAGCGCTTCTCTACTTCCTTGTGCGTGTACCCACCGTCCACGAGCAAGTCACGCAATCCTGTCTCGGTCGAGAGTGCCGTAATATCCTCGTCAAGCAGGTCGCCGTCATCAGTGTTGTTGGTATCGACTCGAACCGCTGTAATGAGGCGGAATGGATTCTCACCATTGCATGTTTCCGCTACATTCGCTTTGTATCCGTGATAATCCTCACCTTTCTTGAAGCGGTACGTTGCGTCCTCGTCGTGCGGGTTTTGCAACGAGCCGCTGTCGATCTCGTCGGGCTCTTTCAGCCCGACGTGATCGGACTGGTCGTCGGCCTCTCCTCCGGATGACTCTGTGTTTTCTTCATCTTGGTCAGTGTCTGCTCTCTCCTCGGGAGACGTGTACGTTCGGAGTGGTTGCCAGTCCGGTGACGAGTCGTCACCGGGCTGGCTTTCGTCGGCAGGATCGTCGAAGTCATCGCCGTCTTCGAGTTTTTCAATCCGATAACACTGTTCGTCGAGGACTTGCTGGAGATGAGCAAAGCTCTCTAACTCGGCGTATTCATCGACATCTTCGAACCGATCAACAAGCCACACGGTATGCTCGGCGAGTGTTTCCATGGTTGCTGGAATCTCGCCTGGCTCAAGCTGATAGGACAGTTCCAGGTTGTCGGTGTCTGCGAACTCGTCGATACCAGCGGGCAATTCCTGTACGATCTCCTCAGGGAGATCGCACAGGAAGTTGTGGAGGACTTTGGCGAGGAGATCAACACGAGAGAGTTGCTTGATGTTTGCCTCGATGAACGTCGAATCCATCCGCTGGGTACTGGCATCAATCTCAAACTCGTTTTGGAAATAGCTGCGGTGATCCTCGAAGACCTCGTGTAACAGATCTTCACCAGTCTCTTCTTCGTGTTCCATCAGCCGACGGCGGAAATTGGTGAACGTCCTTTGGCAGATGTTGTCGCCGAGTGTTTCTTTCCCCAGTGCGTTTCTGACGCGAAAATCGAAGATGTAGGCGTATTCAAGCTCTTCGTCAGAGAGATCGAGCAGGTGTTTGATAATCTCCAGAGAGACAAGCTCGTTAACAGGCTTGTTCGGACGGCTATACCCGTCGTGGTATAGCCGCCCGAACTTCGTTTCATCTATCTGGGTGAATATATGTTGATAAAAATGGGTTGACCAGTGGTTCTGTAATTTCTCCTCAATACTGGTTGAAAGGTCTTTTACAGGCGAAAATAACTTTTCCTGTTGGTGTTTGTTATTTTCTTTAAACACGTTATTAGCCAGGTTACTGATTTAACGATTCTCTGACGTAAATGCTTTATGGAAACTATTTAAAAAAGTTATACAAAAGTTATTCAATGTATTTTGATCACTCATCGGCTACCCTTTTTGCGGTGCCCTCAGCTATTGGAAGAGCTACAATAGAAATTCGATTCTGGTCTGCTTGTATCGCAGATCTGTCTGATGATGTCTCTGGTTTTCAGTCAGCTAGCCATTCGTATTGCCAACAACATTCAAATAGCCAAAATTGGGAATTAAATAGAGATGGATGGCAACTATTGGCTTAGTAAGTTAGTTGGTGTTTGGACTGGATTCGGTGGTTGTATCCGTATTTCTATTCGTCTCCATGCGACTGTCTTCTTTCTCAGCAGCATCTGCGTTTGCTTGAATCACGCCTTGATTCCATAGAACAGCTAACGCCCCACCAAGGTACGTCGTGTTGAGAAACACGAGGGATCCAGCAATCACAGCTAATTCCGATCCCAGCAACTCTGGAAGGGGCAAGACAATGTTCAGAGAGACATTGAAGGCACTGGTGATGAGACCAGCTGACATCGGTGAAAGAAGTGCGATGACATAGAATGGACCACGTGGCGAATGTAGTAATAACTTGAAACTTCGATATGGGAAGTGAAACAGTTCATAGGCACCGTACAGCAACAGAAGTGCTACAACTAGCCCAATTACCATCTCGATCAGACCATTCGGTTCTGGGAAGGCATCATAAGCACCAGTTAGGAACATGATATTAACTGAAGACACAGCCCAGAACGCGTATGGGCCAAATGAGAGGTTGTCTTCAGTTCCGTTAAGGAAGGCGTCTGTCTTCTCAGTAGAATATGGGCTGAGCCAGGTAAACGGCCATCCTAAAAGTGCAACTGCCAGTGGGATGGTAACTGGGGGAAACACCATCAGGATCGGTCGAACGATACCGTAGATAAGGTTCCACACAAAGGAGAAGACTGAGAAAATAGCCCAGATAACACCGATAATTCCGACTATAACAGCGAATATAAGTACGAAGCCAGAGCCGCCACTACCTCCGCCACCACCGCGACCACCGGTCACCCATCGAAACGCTGCGTATTTGCCAAGAAATCCCATGTGTCTATTGTGTTTTTAAATTAGTTTGAAAACACTACGTGAGCTGGATTAGTCTTGTAACCGGTTTTTGAGTGAGTAGAGGCCTCCAGCAGCACTTGTCACAGCCACACCGACTCCAACGCCGGGTAACGTAATTCGTAGATCAGTGATGGTTTGTTGGTCAGCTTGTTTTCCCACAGTAAGTGTTGTCTCTGTTGTAGCTGTCCGTCCGTTATTATCGACTACACTGAGATTGACGCTGTGTTGACCTGGTTCTTCAAACCGGTGTGTTACCGTTTTACCCGCCGAAGTTTCGCCATTTGGGAACTCCCACGTGTACGCGAGGATTTGTCCACGACTGACTTCTGTAGAACTCGCATCAAACTCAATTGGCTCTCCAACCTCAGGTTGCTCAGTCGTATATCCAATTGTTGGTTCAATGCCAAGATCTTGGTTGAAGCTACTCACGTCCTCTCCATTGAGACTCCGCTGATGAAACTCCACGATATCCTCTACTGCTGGGCGAGGACTATGGGCAACCCCTTCGTATATTTTGAACTGTGCGTCAACACCGGCTTGCTCGTATGCAGACTGACAGTATGGGAATCGCTCCGCAACCATCTTTTCTCCATAGACCTCAAGAGCGATTTCCCGCATCTCTTCACTCCATGCATCATCGTACGGGATCGTATCGTTTGAATCCTCACCGCCCATAAAGAGGAACTGATTGACTTCACTGAGCGCATCTAAGTCAACCGGCTCTCCAGTAAGTTCCTCAACGTCTGCGATTCCGATATGGAAATTCAGCGTATGGCCCTTTGCTTCCTCAAGCGGAAGCATCGCCATCCCGTTCAATCCGCCAGCAGTGACAGATCGAACACGATCTGGATGAAGAACAGCAAAGCGATCAACAAAGTTTCCTGCAGCAGAAAATCCGTTCAGTAGAATCTGATCGTCAACGGTGTAGGACTGATCGGATAGCATCTCCTGTGCGTGATCCACCATCCGTAAGAGTTGAAGATCAACTCGTTCGAGAGGGCCATCCGAAATTTGCATCGTCTGGCGATCTAACGCATGGACGTAGTGTCGCCAGTCCACCGGATCTGTTTGCGGTCGGGGGAACACAGGAATAAGTAACGGCACAGATAGCCGTTCACTGACCGTTCGTGAGATTCCGTTTTCAATCCGGTTTCGTGCAGACTGCTTATGGGTATCGAAGTTGTCAGTTGTTTGACCGCTGTTATTGGGTTGAACGAGGATTGAACCGGGACTGCTATCGGTTGGTCGTGATGGTGCGTAGAGGAAGTATGGATAATTGAAACCCGCAGCAGGGTCTGCTTCAACAAGCGTGGGGCCGATCCCAGAAGCGAACTCTCCCGGATCTCCAACAGTGATTCTCGCGGTATCACGCGCAATATTTGAGCCGCTTGAGTCATAGAGATTCGCCGAAAGCGTTTCTGCTTCTGTGAGTTCCGTTGAGAGGTCTACTTCATATTCTTCAACGGCAGTTCCTGCGTCAAATGTAACCTGGCCGCCAATTCCATTCGAGTCTTGATCACGGATTATAAAACGTGCCTCGACCTCGGTTTCGATTTTCCCGACTGTGACTGAACTACCGTCTGATATCTGGTCATTGAATGTTATGGAAGCCTCCGGGTCCTCTTGCCCAGCAGATGTGCCAGCGGTACCGAGCATTGCCATCCCTACGATTCCTGTGCCAGTACGACGTAGTAGTCCACGTCGGCTCCAAAACGTGTTCATCTTAGCACTCACTCCCCTTCGAGCAGTAACGTAGGGTCCAAACTTCGTCCATTTCGTATGGCGATTGTGATATCTACAGTGTAAATGCATTCACTGGGAAAGTGACCATGTTCTGGATGTTCTCTCAGGTACTGGAAGAGAATAATCAGCCCTAAAAAGGCCAATTTGGTTTAGTACGGTATGACAGGTACGGAGGGAGAACAGTTGCGTGATGTATTTTCGAAGAGATACTGGCTCGTTGAAGCACTTTCTGGGGAGCCCAAAACGAAACCCGAGCTAGTGGAGGAACTGGAGTATTCCAGATCAACGATCAACCGGGCAATGGATGAGCTTCTCGATGTCAGGTGTGTCGAACCAACTCAACCAGCAGGACAGCAGTTCCAATTAACAGTGGCAGGACAGGCAGCTCTTCAATTTCACCGAGATTACCGGACGGACACTAAGCAGGTTCAAAGCAATACTGCATTGTTAAACACCCTGCCCTTAGATTCGCTCGATAAAGCGTTCCTCGCTGATGCAGACGTCTATTCATCAGTCCGTACGCCAGATATAGCTCATCAGCCTGGCACAGAATTACTGGAAGAGGCAAGCAGCATGATTGGAACTGCACCCGTTGTCCAACGCGAATATTTCGACTACCTTCTGGAACGTCTACGAGATGATGACTTCGAATTGGAGCTAATTCTCGAAAGTGACCTTCTGGAAGCGATAGAGCAGAATTATGAAAACGAATTCGAATCCCTCATAGAATCAGACACAATCCAGATATATGTTATAGATGAGCCGTTTCCCTATGCGCTCTGGCTGATTGAACACGGGACATGTGAATACGCAGGGATCACACTGTACGAAAATGGGGGAGTGAACGGTACAATTGTCAACGACACGGCTTCTGCGATTACGTGGGCGAAGGCCCAGTACTCTGAGTACCGCGAATCAGCCTCGGAACTATAACGGTCTATCTGACGGCAGCGGTACTCATTCTCAAATTCCCCGGAATCTTTCTATGACACCTTCTTCCTGCTTACCCTTCCAATCATGAAGGATATATTATACTCGGGGCTCGCGCGCTGAAACGCTGTTTTATGTTGGGTTATCGTCTGGGAAACGCGCACTGTAACGGGGGGTGTCCGGAACTTTTTCGCGGGCATGAGGGTGAGCCTGGTACTCTATCCTTGAGGTATCCATTGGGTGTCCCGTTTTTCTGATGTCGCGCCAGATGTCCAGACCGTGAATCGCGGGCACGCGCCGGCAACCCCAGCGAGGTGAAGCTCCCGGTACAGACTGTTAGCGACACGAGAAGCCGAGTGGTTGAATACTGACGACGCACGCTTTCTTGTCACCGAGAGACGTACGGTTCTACATGGACGACGACAGGCGCGAACCGACCGACGAGGACCTCCGACGACGACACGCCGCCAGTCTCGCCCAGCTCAAACGGATGTTAGACCACGCAGAGGGTGAGTGTCACGCGGAGGGCGAGTGTCACGCTGACCCGATAGATGAGGAAGCCCTTGACGCCGAACTCGATGAACTGGAAGAGGAGCAGTAACACCCAGTAACGATACTATCGATCCTGTCAACGCCAGCGGACAGGAACAGTGTCACCCCAGTAACCTTGATCACCCACTGTTGCCTCTCACAGCGGTCAAGAAGTGTGATTGCTCACAGTGGCCGCGCAGTGTTACCGTACGGTGTTATCGTCCAGAGCCAACACGATAAGTGACCACGAACACAGGGAACCACTGTCCACACGACCATACTACCCGGTAACGCAAAGCAGCAACCCTGTACCCCCAACCACTGCGGTCAGGATCTGTGTTCTCCCCAGCCACCCACGGTGAGCAACCACGGTGACCGGAAAGTGTTATTGCCCACAGTGGCCGCGCAGTGTTACCGCGCAATGTTATCGCCCCGAGTTAACACGATGAATGAGCGCGAACACAGGACACTAACAGAACGAATCACGGACTGCCAGCACGACCATACCGCCATTAACGCAGAGTAGCAGCCCTGCACCCCATGCCCGCGGTCAGGTTCAGTGTTACCCACTTCTCAACAACCACCGAACCCCCACTTTCACTACGCCGACTCTCTGAAAACCGCCAGCAAGCGCCACCCGCAACATGAGTCATGTTCGACTCTCCCAGCCCAAACCGGTGATCGAACACCTGAACCCCAAGCTATACGGGGATTATCCTCGACTCTCAGAAAACACGGGCGATAGTGGGCCGGCGCAGATTCGAACTGCGGTTACGGCCACCCGAAGGCCGAAGGATACCAAGCTACCCCACCGGCCCGCGATTCGACCAAGGAGCGTCCGAAGTTTAACGCTTCCGGATTCCGGCGATTCCGCGCCGACCCGACCCGGTCACTCGACCGCGCGTTCGACGTAGTCGACGGCCGCCTCGGGCGACGCCACGGGTTCGACGCCCGGCGCGTCGTGGGCGTCGAGTCCGGCGACCGGGCGGTCGTACACGCCCGCGAAGCCGAGCTCCGAGAGGGTGCCGACGCCGCCGTCGACCGCGATCACCGCGTCGCCGTTGAGCACCACGAGCGCGTTCCGGGCGTGGCCCAGTCCCGTGGCGATTGGCACGTTGACGTGGCGGTTGGCGGCGGCGCGGTCCTCGCCCGGCAGGATGCCGACGGTCCGACCGCCGGCCTCGCTCGCGCCGCGACACGCCGCTTCCATGACGCCCCCGCGACCGCCACAGACGAGGGTGTGGCCGCGCTCGGCCAACAGGCGACCGACCGCCGCCGCGACGCCGGCCTCCGACTCGGGGACTGTACCGCCGCCGATGACGCTGATTCGCATACCGGGACGTCCCGGTCGCGGGAAGTTGAGCGTGTCGCTGGCCGCCGGGCGACTGACGGCGGGCGCTCGCGGACTGCCGATTGGGCCGGATTTAAGCCGCCACCCGAACCACCACCGAACATGCAGGTCATCGTTCACGGCGGCGCGGGAACCGTCCCCGACGAACCCGAACCCAGACAGGCGGCCCTCGACGAGGCGGCCGAGGCCGGCGCACGGGAAGCCGACGTCCTCGACGCGGTCGAGGCCGCAGTCCGGGTCCTCGAATCCGCTCCCCGGTTCAACGCCGGCGTGGGCGGTGCAATCCAGAGCGACGGCGTAATCCGCACCGACGCGGGCGTGATGACCAGCGACCGCGAGGCGGGCGCGGTCTGCTCGATGCCCGGGGTCGAACACGCCGTGAGCGCCGCCAGAGTCGTGCTGGAGGAGACGCCCCACGTCCTCGTCTCCGGAGACCACGCCGTCGAGCTCGCGGCCGACTACGGCGTCGAGACGGGCGCGGACCTCCGGTCCGACGACACCCGACAGCGGTGGGCCGGCCTCGACGACCGCCCCGAGGGGTCGCCGCGCGACCACCTCGACTGGCTCCGCGAGCGATTCGGCACCAGCCCGCACGACCCGAAAGACCACGACACGGTGGGCGCGGTCGCGACCGACGGCGACGCGTTCGCGGCCGCGACCTCCACGGGCGGTCGGTGGCTCGCGCTCGCCGGCCGAGTCGGCGACGTGCCCCAGGTCGGGAGCGGCTTCTACGCGGCTCCCGCGGGCGGCGCGAGCGCGACCGGGGCGGGCGAGGACATCGCCAAGACCACGCTGAGCCGGCGGGCGGTCCGTCACCTCGAATCCGGGCACGACGCGCAGGCGGCCGCCGACCGGGCCATCGAGGAGTTCGGCGAACTCACCGGCTCCTCGGCGGGAGTCATCGTCCTCGACCGCGAGGGCGACGCCGGCAGCGCCTTCAACTCGGACGGAATGCAGACCGCTGTCGGGTCGACTCGCGGCGAGTGACGCCCGACACCGGACGCTATCGGCTCGGGCCGCGAAAGAAGTGAATCGGGTCGAGCCCCGCCTCGCGGCGGCGCTCCGCTTCAGGCTTCGGTGGTCGTCTCGTCCCCGGCGGCGTCCTCCTCGTCGCCGTCGACGGTGGTTTCCTCGTCGTCGGCTTCGACGGTGGTCTCGTCGCCGTCCTCTTCGGTCGTCTCTTCGTCGGCACCGAGGCCGTCGTCTTCCTCGGTGGTGGTCTCGGCGTCGCCCTCGACGGTCGTCTCCTCGTCGCTCGCGTCAGCGTCGCCGGTGTTTATCTCCTCGTCGTCGGTCTGGTTCCCCTCGGCGATGGACAGTTCCGCGGTCTGGTTCGCGCCGTTGGTGTAGACGCCGTGGGTGTAGGTACCCGGCGGGAACTGGCCGATGCTGACGTTGAACGTCACGGTCTCGGCGCTCTCGGCCGGCACCTGCACGAGTTCGGACTCGATGACGTTGCCCGCGACGCGGTAGGCGACCCGCTGGACGGTCTGGCCGTTGCCGACGTTGGCGACGGTCGCCTCGACGGTGTACTCGTCACCCTGCTGGACCTCGGACGGTGCCGAGACGTCCTGAATCGCGAAGACGCCGACCTGCCCGCTCTCGACGTCGAACGTCGCGCCCGGTTGCACGGACGCAATCACGCGGTCGACCGTCGCGCTCCCGACCGAGACGCTCTCGACCGTCCCGTCCTGGGCGTCGGTCCCGTCCGCTTCGGTCGTGGTCTCGTCCTGGAGCGCGGCCTCCTCGGTCGTCGTCTCCTCGGTGTCCGCGCCGAGGCCGTCGTCCTCCGCGGTCGTCTCTTCGTCACCGAGCTCGTCGCCTGCGTCCGCTTCGGTCGTCTCTTCGTCGGCACCGAGCCCATCGTCCTCCTCGGTCGTCTCTTCGTCGTCGGCACCGACGCCGTCGTCTTCAGCTTCCTCCTCGGTCGTCGTCTCCTCGGCGTCCGTCCCGCTCGCGCCGGCCTGAACGTCGGTCAGCGCGAGCGTTCCGACGCTCAGCTGCTGGACCTCGACGGTCTGGACGGTCGCGCTCTCGACGGTCTGCTCGTCGAGGCTGGTGTCGTTCGCGACCGTCGTCTCCTGGGCGTCGGCGTCCTGGGTCGTGGTCACCTGGTCCTCACCTGCGTCGGCCCCGTCACCGTCGTCCGCTTCGGTCGTGGTCTCGTCCTGGAGCGCGGCCTCCTCGGTCGTCGTCTCCTCGGTGTCCGCGCCGAGGCCGTCGTCCTCCGCGGTCGTCTCTTCGTCACCGAGCTCGTCGCCTGCGTCCGCTTCGGTCGTCTCTTCGTCGGCACCGAGCCCATCGTCCTCCTCGGTCGTCTCTTCGTCGGCACCGACGCCGTCGTCTTCAGCCTCCTCGGTCGTCGTCTCCTCGTCCGCGGTGGTCTCGGCCGCGCCCTGCCCGGCCGTCTGGACGCTCACGCGGTCGACGGTGAGCTGCGAGACGTTCATCTGCTCGATGGTCAGGTCCTGCACCGTGACCGAATCGACGGACGCGTCGCCGGTCAGGCCGGCTCCGAGGCTCTCGGCGTCGGTCTCGACGCTGTCCATCGAGACGTTCTCGAGGGAGACGGCTCCGAGCTCGACGCCCTCGAGCGTACCGCTTTCGAGCGTCTCGTTCTTGTTCGTGATCTGTATCGTGTCGACGTGCATCCGCTCTATCGTCGCGTTCTCGACCGTGACGTCGTCTATCTGCAGTGTGTCGACGGTCGCGTCTTGGAGCATCACGCCCTCGCCAGCGTCGGCGGGCGCGGACGACGCGCCCCCGAGCGCCGCCACCGGAACGCCGGCGAACGCGAGGACCGCCGTCATCAGTACTACGCCAGTTTCTCGTTGCATATGCGTCCCATCACATCCCCGGATTCGGCAATAAACGGGACCAACCGTTTCGTTCCGTTTGGGCTTTCGACGGCCTATTACTGCCGTTATCGGGGACTTATCCGGTCGGTACGACGGCCCTAACGGCTCGGTGATATGTATCGCAACGGAACTGTTCGGTCGGGCACTGGCGTCGCGGCCCGGACGGGACTGACCCGGCGACGCGGGCCGGGTCGGCGCGTCGACTCGAAATGGACCGGGCGGGACGAGCGCGGTCGATGACGGAACGGACCCACTGCGCCACGGAGGCCCCGTGGTGGACCGGAGCAGTCGAGCCGACGGTCGGGCCACGACGCGGTCGAACCCCGGACGATTCCCCCACTTTGGCCGTGGCACGGGCGGCGCGACGCGCGGACTGGTTACGCGTTGTTCATCCGCTGGGTGGCGGTCGCTCCGCATATCTGGCACTCGGTGACGCGGTACGGTTCCCGGGAGAACTCGGCGTTCTCCCGCTTCTGGCTCTCGGTCCGAATCTGGACCGAGACCTCGTGTGGCGTCTCGCGCTGGCACTCGTCGCACGACTCCGTTATCGCCTGGAAACCCTGGTTTTGTGTAGCCATCGTGACTCTCCTCTCGGTATCTCCTTGGACTGACACGAGCATAAAAACCCCTCTCCGTTAGGGGGTGTTCGAACCGTTTATTCGGCCGCATTCATGCGGTTCTCCGCATGAACGGCACGAGAAGGTACGAGATAGTTCATGCGTCCCGCAGAAACAGTAATGAAACAGAAAACCGCTGCAACGGCCGAAGATTTTAAGTTCTAGTTCGTGTCACAGGCGGAATCATAGAGCAGCGACCGCGTAGCCGTCACGAAGCGCCAGCGACTCGGTTCCGACGGTGGGGTCGGTCGCTCAGGCCTCGGGTGGGCCGCCCGGTAGCGTCCGCGGCTCGACGAATTGTCGGCGCGCGCGGATATCCGACCGTTCGCAGCAATCGCGGGGCGAGATTCGAGGCGGCCCAGCCAGGAATCCGGCGGATATACGGTGGTCGAGGTGACAGACTCACGCAGGTCGATTCGAGGTGCACGTGGACTACCGGACGAGCGTTGGATTCGTCGGCAGCATCCTGAAGTACCTCTCGCTCGCGCCACTGTTTCCCGCAGCCGTGGCGGTGTACTACGGCGAGAGCCCGCTCCCGTTCGTCGTTACCGCCGCCACGATGGTCGCACTTGGCGCAGGTCTCGAACGGCTGCGAGCGGACGACGAACTCGGTCACAGGGAGGCGTTCCTGCTGGTCGCGCTGACGTGGCTCGTAGTTCCGGTCGTCGGCACGATACCGTATCTGGTCGCGGGACAGGGTACGGTCGCACACCCGGTGAACGCGCTGTTCGAGAGCATGAGCGGGTTCACCACCACGGGGTCGACAGTGCTCGAGGAGATATCGTTCGAGCGCCACTCCCACGGGATACTCATGTGGCGACAGCTCACTCAGTGGCTCGGCGGGATGGGCATCCTCGTGCTGATGGTCGCCATCCTCTCGGAACTGGCCGTCGGCGGTGCCCAGGTTCTCAACGAGGAGGCACCCGGACTGTCGCTGGAGAAGCTCACGCCCCGGATTCAGGACACCGCGCGTGCGCTCTGGAAGATATACGCCGGGTTCACGCTCGCGGCGGTCGCGGTGTACTACGGACTCCACCTCGCGGGGGCCGCGCCGAACATGAACTTCTACAACGCGGTCGCCCACGCCCTGACGACCCTCCCGACGGGCGGGTTCTCGCCCGAGGCGCGGAGCGTGGAGGCGTTCGCCCCGATAGTCCAGTGGGCGGTCGTCCCGTTCATGGTCGTCGCCGGCACCAACTTCGCGCTGTTCTGGCACGCGTTCTTGGGCCGGCCCGAGCGGCTCTACCGGAACGCCGAGTTCCGGTCGTACCTCCTCGCGATGGGCGTCGTGAGCGTTCTCCTGTCCGCGCTGCTGTTCGTCGGCGTCGGCCTCGAACGCGTACCGGCGGGCGTTCCCGCGATACCCGGTGACCTCGAACACGCGGTTCGGCAGGCTGTGTTCCAGACCGCGGCCATCGTCACGACCACGGGGTACGCGAGCATGGACTTCAACGCGTGGGACGCCTCCGCGAAGACCGTCCTGCTGTTGGCGATGTTCCTCGGCGGGTCCGCCGGGTCGGCGGCCGGGTCGGTCAAAATCGTCCGGTGGGTCCTCGTCCGGAAGGCAATCGGCCGGGAGCTGTTCACGACGATTCACCCCGACGCGGTCCGGCCCGTCCGGATGGCCGACGAGGTGGTCGACGAGGACACGCTCCGGGGCGTGTTCGTGTTCGTGCTGACGTTCCTGATTATCTTCGCGGTCTCGACCGTCGTGCTCTTCCTGGATGCCCACCGGGTCGGGCTCGACCTCTCGGCCATCGAGGCGGTGAGCGCCGCCATCGCGACGCTGGGCAACGTCGGCCCCGGCGTCGGCATCGTCGGGCCGATGAACAGCTTCGAGCCGTTCTCGAACGCCGCGAAGCTCTACATGGCGTTCCTGATGTGGATCGGTCGGCTGGAGGTGCTCTCCGTGCTGGTGATCCTGACGCCGTCGTTCTGGTCGCAGTAGCGGCCCGCGGGACGTGAACTTCCGAGTCCATCCCGAACCGCCCGACGAGGGGATGGTCCGTCCAGCGAGGGGATGGCCCGTCCAACGAGGGGAGGCCGAACCGGGGCTTCCTAAACCCTGCGGGCATACGGAGGCGACATGGACCAGCTATTCGCGCCGTGGCGCATCGACTGGGTCGAGAAGGAGGACAAGAATCCCGACGTCGAGGAGTGCGTCTTCTGCGAACTTCCCGAGCGCGGTGACGGCCGCGACCACCGCATCGCCGCCCGGAGCGACCGCGCGTTCGTCATGCTCAACAACGCGCCCTACAGCCCGGGCCACGCGATGGTCATCCCGCACCAACACACCGGCGACTACCGCGACCTCGACGACGAGACCCTGCTCGACCACGCCCGCCTGAAACAGCGCACCTTCGACGCGCTCGACGCCGCGTTCGATCCCGACGGCTTCAACGCGGGCCTCAACCTCGGCCGCGGGGCGGGCGGGTCCATCGGCGACCACCTCCACACCCACGTCGTCCCGCGCTGGGAGGGCGACACCAACTTCATGCCGGTCCTCTCGGACACGAAGGTCGTCGTAGAGGCGCTCGACGAGTCCTACGACCGGGTGCGCGCTGCGTTCGCAGAGCAGGCGGGCGTCGACGCCTCGGGCGAGGGCGCGGTCCGGATCGAGTGAACCGGGCGTTCGCGTCGGGTCCGACCGCCGGAAAAGCGGTACTTCCTTGCTTCCGTGGTCCCAACGTCCGACGATGAATCGAAGGGCGGCCGTCCGGCGGGTCGGTGCGCTCGTGCTGGCGGTCAACGCTCTGTTGGTGGTCTCGAAGGGCGTCGTCTGGTGGACCACGGGGAGTCTCGCGGTCGGCTCGGAGGCGGTCAACAGCCTCGCAGACGTGGCCTACAGCGTGGTCGTGGTCGCGGGCCTGTACCTGACGACCAGACCGCCGGACTTCGGCCACCCGCACGGCCACGAGCGCATCGAACCGTTCGTCTCGCTGTTCGTCGCGGTCGGGGTGTTCGCGGCCGGCGGCGCGGTGCTGTGGCGGGCCGCGACCTCGGTCCTGTCGGGCGAGGTCGCGGTCGCCACCGGCCCGGCCGCCGCCGTCGTCCTCGCGGGGACCGCCGCCGTCAAGTACGGACTCTACCGCTACTGCCTGCGGGTGGCCCAGCGGCGGCGCTCGCCCGCGCTGACCGCGACCGCCCTCGACAACCGCATCGACGTGCTGACGGCGGGCGCGGCGCTGGTCGGCGTCCTCGGCGCTCGGGCCGGAGCCCCGATACTCGACCCGCTCGCGGCCGGCGTCGTCGCGGTCGGCATCCTCTACACGGGCTACGAAATCGTCGAGGACAACGTCGACTACCTCGTCGGAAGCGCGCCGCCCGAGCACCTCCGGTCCGAAATCGTCCGCCGGGCGCTCGACCACCCCGACGTCGAGGGCGCACACGACGTCATCGCCCACTACGTCGGCCCGGAGATCGACGTGAGCCTCCACGTCGAGGTCGAGGGCGACCGCACCCTCCGGGAGGTCCACGACATCGAGACCGACGTGGTCGAGACCATCCGCGAACTCGGCGCGGTCGACGACGTGTTCGTCCACGTCGACCCCAAGGAACTCGGCGAGTGGAAAGACGACGAGACGGTCGAGGAACTGGTCGAGTGAGGAACGGGCCGCCGGCGTTCGACTCGTCGGGAGCAGTCGTCTCGCTATCGTCGCTCCCAAAGCGTCTCGATGCGTTTCTCGATGCGACCAAAGACGAGTCGGCCCACGTCACGGTGATCCGGCGGCCACCGAGCGTCCTCCGCACGGTCGCGGCTGGCGGCCGGTGGCGGATGAAAGTGATCGCGTGAGTTGTGCGCGTTCGGGTGGCGGTCCCACCGACACTCCCACGACGCGTCCCGCTGTTCTTCCTGGTAGTGGACGTTGAAGTCGTCGTTGCGGTACCAGCGAATCTCGAGGCGAGCGGATATCTCGCTCGGGTAGTACGCTCCCGAGAGGTCGACACGGAGATGCGGTTTCCCATCGTCGACTACTGCGGCCGACTCAGTCATACGACTGGCGACGAATCGGGACTGCATTCGCTCTAACACCGACCTGTCTATCGGCGCGGGACTCGCGCCGTCGTCCATCGGCACCATCCTCAACCGTGTGATGGAGCAGTGGAACCGGCGGCCTTTTTCCGGGCGCGTTCGTGAAGGCGGCGCTCCTCGATGGCGGTAGCCCAGTCACCGAGGTCGACGTACACGTCGTCGATCTGCGCCGCGTCGAATTCGAGCACGTCGACTTCCGCAGGTGAGTCAGCGTCGTACTCGTCACGATATCCCTCGATGCTGTCGGTCAGTTCCGACACACGGACCCGCAACTCGTCGACGGTGTTCTCCCGTGCCAACTCGTTCACTCGCCGCCACTCGAAGTAGTCGGCGTTCCGCTCGTACCGTACTGGCCGACCCTCGTGGCGAACGACGATACCGAGGTCGGCATAGAAGGACAGATACGTCCGCGCCGACTCCTCCGAGCAGTCCGCCCGCTCGGCGATCTCGGCGACGGTCGTCGGCTCTCGGAGATGGAGGACCGCGCCGTACACCCGTTGTTTCGTATCTTCACCCTCGAAGGGTCTATCGAACGGTGGCGGCCCGTCGCGACGAGCATCGTCCATCGTACCACGTACGACGGGAGTAGCACATATATTTCTTTTTCTCGCCAATATATATTGGCGAGGCGGTCGCCACTCCGGAGATGGGTCTCGCCGTATCTGGCCTGTAACGGGGTACAGTCGGCTACCGGCAGCGAAGCGCACTGAAGACCGTCAGTCGAGTGCGAACGAGCACCGACTCAGACGGGTTCGCCGAACGCGTACATCCCGGCGCTGCCCGTAATCTCCACGTCCGCGAACTCGCCGGGTTCGAGGCCGTACTCGTCGGCGTTCTGGACGACCACCTGCCGGTAGGCCTCGTCGTAGCACTTGACCGAGTCGCCGGTGCCCGCCTCGACGGCCAGCACCTCGTGAGCCTCGCCCACCATCGACTCGTAGGCCTCGCCGACCACGTCGCGTTTGAGTTCGGAGAGTTCCTTCGAGCGGTCCTTCTTGGTCTGGCCGCCCAGCCCCTTCAGCTCGGCGGCGTCGGTACCCGGCCGCTTCGAGAAGCGCGTCACGTTTATCTTCTCCGGGCGGGTCTCGCGCAACAGCGCCACGCTCTGGGCGTGGTCGTCGTCGGTCTCGGTCGGGAAGCCCGCGATGAAGTCGGTCGAGAGCGTCCAGTAGTCGAGGTGCTCGTCGAACGTCTCGACCACGTCGAGGTACTCCGAGACCTGATGCTGGCGACGCATGTCGCCCAGCACGTCGTCGCTGCCCGACTGGACCGGCGCGTGGATGAAGTTGTACAGCTTCCCGTTGTCGGCGAACACCTCCGCGAGCTCCTCGCGGATGCCGTGGACGCCCTTGGGGTTGGCCATCCCGACCCGTACCCGGAACTCGCCGTCGATGTCGCAGATGCGGTCGAGCAGTTCGGGGAGCTTGCGCTCGCCGTCGTCCCAGCCGTAGACGCCGGTGTCCTGGCCCGTAATCCGAATCTCCGTCGCGCCGGCGTGGACCAGCGCGCGAGCCTTCTCGACGTTCTCGGAGACCGGCGGCGAGTCTATCTTCCCGGTCGCCTCCTTGGTGATGCAGTACGAGCAGTCGGACATACAGCCCCGCGCGATGGGGAGGATGCCGATGACGCCGTCGAGGACGGGTTCGGCGTCGGGCGTGGTCGTCGGGCACTCGCCGTTCGTGACCGCCTCGGGCACCTCGTCCCAGTGGACCACGTCCGCGTCGACGTCGGCCTCGCGGAACTGCTCGCCCTGCGCCAGCGCCATGCAGCCCGTGACGACGAGGTCGGCGGCCGCCCCGTCGAGCTCCTGGGCCCGCCGGAGCATGTTGCGCTCGGTCTTCTCGACCACGGTGCAGGTGTTGAGGATGGCGACGTCGGCCGCCTCGGGGCCGTCCACGCGGCGGTGGCCCGCGTCGCGGAGCCGCCGCTCGATGCCGCGGCTCTCGCCCCGGTTGGACGTGCAGCCGTAGGTCTCGATGTGATACCGGGCCATTCGCTATCCGTGTTTTCGGCTACGCGGGCAAAAACGCGACGGATTGGGACCACCCGTGGCCGGCGCGGCGACCGGCGCGACCGCGCTCGGACGTCGCGACGAACCGGAATCAGGCCCGGTCGACGTCGCTTGCCGCCTCGCGACACTGCTCGACGATTTCGACGCCGGAGCTCGCGCCGATGCGGTCCGCGCCGGCGTCGAGGAACTGCCGGGCCCCTTCGTAGCTCCCGATGCCGCCGCTGGCCTTGACTTTCAGGCCGTAGTCGCTCATCAGTTCCACGTCCGACAGGGTCGCGCCGCCGTCGGCGAACCCGGTCGAGGTCTTCACGTAGTCGGCGTCGGCCTCGACCGCGAGTTCGCAGGCGCGGCGCTTCCGGTCGTCGTCGAGGAGGGCCGTCTCGACGATGACTTTCACCGGGAGCGGCGTGGCCTCGACCACGGCTTCGAGGTCCTCGCGGACGGCCCCCTCGTCACCGCTCAGGAGTCGACCGACGTTCAACACCACGTCGAGTTCGTCCGCGCCATCCTCGTGGGCGAGTTCGGCCTCCCGGCGCTTGACCTCGGGCCGGTGGTGGCCGTGCGGGAAGCCGACGACCGTGGCGAGGGTGACGTCCGGCGCGTACTCGGCGGCGTCGGCGACGTAGCACGGCGGGATGCACGCGTTCATCCCGTACTCGGTCGCCTCGTCCATCACCCGGCGGACGTCCGCCCAGCGGGTGTCCGCGCCGAGGACGGTGTGGTCTATCTTGGCGGCGAGTTCCGTTTCGTCCATGAATCCACGGAGGCGTCCCGTCGGTAAAAATCCGATTATCCCCGGTAGTGGATTGCTCGACGGAGCTGTACGCGGACATTCTTCGCACGCTCGAAGAAATCGCGCCCGAATGAGAAACCCGTTTACCGCCCGGACCCCACGCGTTTACCATGACCATCCTCGACGACGCGCGCCGAGTCGCCGACGAAGGGCCGGTGTGCGACGCCTGTCTGGGCCGGTGTTTCGCCGACCGGAGCTTCGGACTGACCAACGACGAGCGCGGGCGAGCGCTCCGAATCGCGGCCGCGCTGGACGACAACGAACCGTACGACCCCGACGAGGCCGAGTGTTGGGTGTGCGAGGGCGAGAGCGACCGGTTCGACGAGTGGGCCGAGACGGTGGCCGAGGCCGTGGACGGCTGGCAGTTCGACACGTATCAGGTCGGCACCCGGACGCCGCCGCTGATAGCCGAAAACGAGGCGCTACTCCGCGAGTCGGCCGGACTGCCCGAGGACGCCGGCGAGTCGTTCAAGTCGGAGTTCAACCGCGAGGTGGGCAAGCGCGTCGGCCGACTCACCGGCACCGAGGTCGACTTCGAGCGCCCGGACGTGCTGGCGCTGCTCAACGTCGAGGCCGCGCCGCGGGCGGGCGAGGAGGGAGCCATCTCCGACCACGCGGTCGACGTGCAGGTCAACTCGGCGTTCGTCTACGGCCGGTACAAGAAGTTAGAGCGCGACATTCCCCAGACCGAGTGGCCCTGTCGGGAGTGTGGCGGGTCGGGCAAACAGCTCGCCGACTCCGGCGGCGAGGAGCCGTGCGACCACTGTGGCGGGTCGGGCTACCTCTACGAGGAGAGCGTCGAGGAGCTGACAACGCCGCCGGTCCTCGACGCCATGGACGGCGGCGAGGCGCTGTTCCACGGCGCGGGCCGCGAGGACGTCGACGCCAGGATGCTCGGCACCGGTCGACCGTTCGTCATCGAAGTCAAGCGCCCCCGCGAGCGGGGCGTCGACGCCGACGCGCTCCAGCGCGAGATAAACGAGTTCGCCGACGGAAAGGTCGAGGTCACCGACCTCGCGCCCGCGAGCCACGGGATGGTCGAGCGCGTGAAGGAACTCGACGCGAGCAAGACCTACCGGATGGACGTGGCGTTCGACGCGGACGTGACCGCCGAGGCCCTCCGGGATGCCGTCGCGGAGCTTCGGGGAACCACCGTCGAGCAGGACACGCCCCAGCGCGTCGACCACCGCCGCGCGAGCATGACCCGGACCCGGACCGTCTACGACGCCGAGGCCGACCTCGAAGACGCCCGCCACGCCGAACTGGAGGTCCACGGCGAGGGCGGCCTCTACGTCAAGGAACTCGTCTCTGGCGACGAGGGACGAACCACGCCGAGCCTCGCTGGCCTGCTCGGCGTCGGCGCGCAAGTCACGGCGCTGGACGTGCTGGCGGTCGAGGGCGAGGACGAGCCGTTCGCCGTTCCCGAGTATCTGAAAGGCGAGGAGTGACCGGACGAGAAGGCGATTGGTGATGCGGTTGCAGTTACGGTCGCGGGTGCGGTCGATGCGGTTGCGGTGGCGGTCGGTGCGGTTGCGGTCGCGGGTGCGGTTCTCATTGGTTCAAGCATCGGAGCGGTCGCTGATGCGGTTGCGGTCGCTGATGCGGTTGCGGTCGCGGGTGCGGGTGCGGTCGCGGTCTTCAGTGGTTCAAGCATCAGAGCCTGGCAGTCGCAGTCTTCAGTGGCTCAAGCACCGGAGCGCTCGCTGGTGCGGTGACCGTAGTCGTTCTGCTGACTCGGTGACGACGTGCCGATAGCTCGACGACTTCCTTCGGAGGGACCGCAACAGCAACCGCCGCTATCCTTGAACCGATGAGAACCGCACCCGCAACCGCACCAGCAACCGCCTCTATCCTTGAGCCGATGAGAACCGCACCCGCAACAGCAACCGCTTCTCGACGTGAACCGATGAGAACCGCCACCGCACCAGCAACCGCCTCTATCCTTGAGCCGATGAGAACCGCACCCGCAACCGCACCGACTGCACCCGCAACCACATCTCACGCCGCAACGGCGACAGCGACCGCATCGACGACGGCAACCGCGACTGCCACAACTCGTAGGGCGATGTGTCGCGTCTCCGGGCGCATGGGGGAATCGAGTGCCGGGGAGACCGACGGCGCGCCCGACGGGGACATCGGCGAGGAGATAGCGGCCGACCCGTCGGACATGGTCGGACTGCTGGGCCACCTCTACCGGGGGCAGATGGATCGCGTGACCACGTGGCGGAGCCGGCTCGACCAGACGACCTACTGGGCGGTCACCATCATGGCCGCCATCCTGACGTGGGCGTTCTCCAGCCCGGACAACCCGCACTACCTCCTGCTCGTCGGTATGGGGACGCTCTGCGTCTTCCTGTTCGTCGAGACCCGTCGCTACCGGGCCTACGACGTGTGGCGCGAGCGAGTCCGACTGCTCGAACAGGACCTGTTCGCCCAGATGCTCGACCCCGACGAGGCGCTGTCCCACGACGAGTGGCGGCGTCGCATCGGCGACGACCTCCGGACTCCTGCGGTGAAGGTGACGCTGTTCACGGCGTTCGCCCGTCGACTGAGCCGGGTGTACTTCCCCTTCCTGCTGGTCTTGCTGGCGGCGTGGCTCGTGCGCATCACCGCCTTCGAGCCCGACGAGTCGTGGCGCGCGACCGCCGCGATTCCGGGCGTCTCCGGGACGGTCGTCGTCGGGGTCGTGGCCGCGACGTACCTCGTACTGGCCGCGGTCTCGGCGTACTACCTGTTCTGGGAGCCCAGCGGCGAGTTCCACGAGCGCGAGCAGTCCGACCCGTGGAAGGAGTAGGCCGAGCGCCCGCGGGCGTCTCGCCGGACTCAGTCGGCGGCCGCCTCCGGACGGAACTCCCGGCTGATGGCCTTCCACTTGCCCGTCGAGAAGCGGTAGTAGTTGATGGCCGCCGGAACCGTGGTCTCGGCCAAGAGCGCGAGATACAGCCCCATCAGACCCAGCGACGTGGTCGCGCCGAGGTACGCGACCGGAAGCGCGACGCCGAACATCCCGAGCGCCTGACTGTAGAAGGTCCACCGGGTGTCCCCGCTGGCGTCGAGCGGGCCCGCCGCCGCGCTCTTGACGGCCTGGGGAATCATCCCGAGACACGCCGCGTACACCAGCGGCACCGCGACCGCGACCGTGGCGGCCTCGCCCTCGCCGACGAACAGGCCGACTATCGGGCCGGCGAACGCCGCGACGAGGACGGCCGCCAGCAGGTAGGTGGCCATCGAGAAGCGGACGATGTCCCGGCCGTACGACTCGGCCGACCGCTCGTCGCCCTCGCCCAGCGCCTGCCCGACGAGACTGCTGGAGGCGAGGCCGAACCCCCAGCCGGGCGTGTTCATGATGCCGAGGATGCGGCGCGCGATGACGTACGCCGCCACGACGTTCGAGCCGAACAGCCCGACGATTGCGAGCATGGGGAACTTGGCGACCGTCCACGCGCCGTTCCGGCCCACGACCGGCAGGCCGATGTGGACGAGGTCGCTCATCGTATCGCGGTCGAGGTACGAGCCCAGCGGGGCGACCTGCACCGGGAGCGTGCCTACGCCGGGGAGTCGGCCGGCGACCAGCCCGGCGACGAACGCCGCCGTCACGAGGACGTTCGCCAGCACGGTGCCGAGCGCGGCCCCGACGACGCCCATCCCGAGGCCGAAGATGAACGTGGCGTTGAACGCGATGTTGGCGAGCGCGCCACCGCCCCGGACGACCATCGGCGTCCACGCGTCGTCGGCACCGATGTACACGCGGCTCCCGACGAGGTTGAGCCCCGCGAACGGGACGCCGAGCGCGAGCACCTTGAGGTAGGCCGCGCCGAGTTCGATCTCTCGCGGGTTGTTGGTCATGACCCCCACGAGTTCGGCCGGCGCGAGCCAGAACGCGGCCGCGACCGGAAGCGAGACGCCGAGGACGAGCGCCACGCTCGACCGGACCGCCAGCCCGAGTTCGTCGCGGGCGTCCGCGCCGAACCGCTGGGAGACCAGCGCGATGGTTCCCGCCGCGATACCGCCCCCGAGCGTGAACGCGACGCCCCAGTAGGGGTTGGCGAAGCCCAACCCCGCGATGGCCACGGGACCGACCGCGACGCCGACCATCGCCACGTCGACGGCGTTTTTCGACATGCGCGCGAGGCCGGTGACGATGCGGGGCCACGCGAGGTCGGTCGTCCGGCGGACGCGCTCGGGCGCTATCAGCCCGAAGCGAGCGAGCGCGTTCCCGATTGCGAGGATGAGCGCGCGCATCGGGTTCGGCACGCGCTCGGCGAGAGAGGAGAGCGCCGCTCGCAAGCTCATCGAACGACTCACGTTACGTAGACTATTTCGAATCGAAAGTAAAACGGTTTCCATCCGCGACGGAGAGCGGCGTGAGTTCGAAATCGGACGTCTCGGAGCCGCGACGCCGACTTCTCCCCCGGCGCGCGCTGGCGCGCCCTCCGTGGCGCGCCACCTCGCGCGAGGGAGGCGAGCGCGTTTATGCGCTCGCCGAGGCTGGGGTGGCGTGAGGCGCTCGCCGTGCGGTCGCGGTGCAGAGCGGTCGCGGTGCAGAGCGGTCGCGGTTCTCATAGGTTTCGGCAGTAGCTAGCGAACTTGAACCGAAACCAGTCATCACCCGAAACGCGAACCGAAACCAGTCACCACCGGCACTCGAACCGAAACCAGTCAACACCGACACTCGAACCGAAACCAATCCCCCAAGCGAATTCGTCCGCCCGCTCGCCGATGGCAACGTACAACTGCCCGGGGTCCGTCGGTCGGGTCGTGTTCGGAGTGGACGAAGCGGGCAAGGGACCCGTGCTGGGGTCGATGTTCGCGGCCGCCGTGCGAGTCGCGGAGCCCGACATCCTCCCGGCGGGCGTCGACGACTCGAAGCGTCTCGCGCCCGAGCGCCGCGAGGCGCTGGCGGCCGAGTTGCGCGCGGACGACCGGGTCGCGGTCGGGGTGGCCGAGATTCCGGTCGCGCGCATCGACGACCCGGAAACCGACATGAACACGCTCACGGTGGCGGCCCACGCCGAGGCCGCCGCCGAGGTACTCGGCCCGGACGAGCGCGGCGCGACCGGCCTCCTCGACGCCGGCGACACCAGCGAGCAGCGGTTCGCCCGGCGCGTCGCCGACCGGCTTCCGGCAGCGGTCGACCTGACCGCCCGCCACGGTGCCGACGAGGACCACGCGGTCGTCGGCGCGGCCAGCGTCGTGGCAAAAGTCGCCCGCGACGCCCACGTCGAGGCGCTCGCGGCGGCGTCCGCCGACGAGTACGGCCCGGCGTTCGGCGACCTCGGGTCGGGGTATCCGAGCGACCCGACCACCCGCGAGTTCCTCGACTCGTTCGTGGCCGCGTTCGGCGAGTTGCCCGACTGCGCGCGCCGGAGCTGGTCGACCTGCGAGGACGTGCTGGCCGAGGCCGAGCAGTCGGGACTCGGGGAGTTTTAGGGGGCGGTTTCGGAGGCGTGGTTCCGTCCGCGCCGAAGCTCGCGCGACTACTGGACGCTGCCCTCCCGACGGTACGGCGGAAGTTCCCACTTCAACAGCAGCGCCCGAATCGCCGCGACGACCATCGCGACGCCGAAGACGACGAATCCCGCCGCGACCGTCCCGCGACCGTTGACGCCGGACGTGACGAGAAAGAGGCCCCAGAACAGCCCGAGCGCCGAAATCAGCGTCCAGAACAGCCGCTCGCCGAGCCGCCGGAGTTCGGCGCGAATCGCGCGCCGGACCACGCGCGCTAACTGCTCGTCGGGAACGTCGGATGCCATACCGTTACTCGGTCGGAATCGCACAAGAAGGTTGCGTCGGGATGTACGGACGAGGGAAGCGGGTTACTTGTCGGTCAGCAGGCTCCGGAGGATGTCACCGTACGCCGGCCGCGTGACCAGCACGCCGATGAGCACGCCGAGGATGGTGATGATGGCGAAGCCCTGCAGGTCGCCCAGCGACAGCACCGCCAGCGGGCTCATCGCGATGATGGTGGTGGCGGCGGCCGCGCCGATGACCCAGAACGCCTTGCGGAAGCGGTTCTGGAACACCCGCGAGGAGTTGACCTCGCCCTCCGACATCACCTCGTCGGCGATGATGATGAGGTCGTCCACCCCGGTCCCGATGACCGCGATGAACCCGGCGATGTGACTCAGGTCCAGCGGCAGCCGGATTGCGGCCGCGAACCCGAGCAGGATGAACACCTCCGACAGCGCGGTCACCAGCATCGGCGCGGCGACCTTCGGGTCACCGTACCGGAGGAAGACGACGACGGTGACCGCCAGCGCCGCGACGAGCCCGGTGATCAGCGAGTAGAGCTTGAACTCCTGGGCGAGGCTGGGCGCGAGGAAGTACGACGTCCCGGCGTCCATGTCGAGCGAGGCGGGCAACGCACCGGCCTGCAGGTGAATCTGGAGCTGGCGCGCCTCGGACATGTTCGTCGTGCTCATGTAGAACGTCGGGGTCTGGGTGAACGTCTCCTCCCGGAACGTCTGTGCCAGGGTCTCGGCCATGTTGGCCGCGTAGACGACCTCGCCGTCGACCACGGTGTACAGGCAGTACCCCGGCTCGTCGGGCGTGGTCCGCCAGTTGCACGCCTGGATGCCCTCGCCCGTGAAGCCGAACCGCCGCATCGCGTTCGAGAAGTTCTGTGCGGGGTTCTCCTCGTCGTCGGCCTCGCTCGGATTGGCGAGTTGGACCTCGACGTTCGGGCCGATTTGCTGGTCGTTCTCCGCGCTCCCGATTCTGGAGAAGTCGCCCTGCGTGAGCAGCGGCACCTCGCGGTACTGGGTCTGGTTTCCGGTCTGGTTGGCGGCCGGGAACGTGGCCACGACCTGGACCTGCCCGCGCTCGGTCACGAGGTCCCGGACCTCGGTCTCGTTGGCGTTGGGCATCTCGATGACGATGAAGTTCTCGCCGCTCGTCGTCGTCACGTCCTGGACCCGCCCGCCCGAGAGACCTGCCTGCGAAATCTTGTCCTGGAGGGTGCGGACGATGTCGTTGCGCGTCTGCTCGGTGACGCCCTGGCGGACGGTCCCGTAGCCGTAGCCCGACGCGTCGAGCGCCGCCTCGAGCTCGTCGGTCGTGGCGTTGTCGCTGAACACCTCGACCGTGGTGGTCTCGTTGGCCGCCTGCGCGATCTGGGTGTTCACGTCGCTGACTTGGACGCCCGAGAGGTTCCTGGCGACGTGGCTCTCGACCTCGGGCGCGGTGGTCCCTGGCTGAACCTCGACGCTCTCGGCGGTCAGTCCGTTCACGGGCGCTCGGATGCGCGTCCCGCCGGAGAGTTCGAGGCCGTACTGGAGGTTGGTCGGGCCGTCGCCGCCGGTCTGCTCGACCGCGGAGGCGTTGCCGCCGGCCGGAGCACTGTCGCCGCCCCCGCCCACGCCGGGCGAGAACAGCGCGACGCCGCTGGCGACGATGAAGACGGCGAGCAGGATGACCCGCCAGTTGTCGCGAACGTCCATCTATCGAGCCACCCCCTCGAACTTGTACCAGCGAAGCAGGCTGAGGTTGAGCATGTAGGTGTTCATCAGGTCGGTCGCGAGTCCCAACACGAGGATGATACCGATGGAGGTTAGCAGTTCGATCTGGAAGAACGACGCAACCAGCCCCATCACCGCCATCGCCGACAGCGACGTGAGCGTCATCGTGACGCCGGTCCGCATCGCGCGGTGGGTGCTCTCGTAGAAGCCGCCCGACCGGCGCAGGATGTGGTTGTTCAGCAGGATGTCGGAGTCGACCGAGTACCCGATGAGCATCAGCAGCGCCGCGACCGTACCCAGCGTCAGCGGGATGTCGAGCACGTTCATCATCGCCAGCGGGACGACGATGTCGCTGAACGCCGAGATGACCACTGCGATGGAGGGGACGAACGTCCGGAACAGCACGAACACCAGCAGGCTCATGCCGGCGAACGCGACGCCGAGACCGATCATCGCGGTCTGCTGGGCGTCCTCGCCGAAGCTCGCGGAGGTCTGCTGATTCGAGAGGACGACGTCCTCGGACGACTGGCCCTCGGCGGGCTGTAAGTTGTTCCGCGCCTGCTGGCCGACGTTCTCGGCCTCCGGCGGGAACTCCACGATGTAGGTGTCCGAGGCGGTCTGGACCGTGGTGACCGTCGCTTCGGCGTCGAACTGGGCCGCGATGTCCGAGGCGGGGGTCGACGTCTGGACGCGGAGTTCGGTACCACCCGTGAACTCCGTGCCGAGCTGTACCGGCGCGCCGGTGGCGACGTACCAGCCCGCCAGAACCAGCAGTGCTATGGCGAGAACCACGAGGGGTATCGCCGCTAGCTGCCGGTTGGTGTACTGGGAGTAGTCCACCTCCGGCACTTCGAGAGCTACCATATGGATGTGGTGTGGTGGGCGGCCGTGAATAAGTGTTCTTATCCTGTATCGATTGACGGAACGCACCCGCGGGCCCGGTGTCGGGGCGTCGCGTTCGGTGGGTCCGCGGTCGCGCCCGACAGCCGGTCCGCCGGAACGACCAAAGCCGTCGCGTGCGTACGACCGGTCATGACGACCCAAAGCGAGGACGCGACCGACCGCCGGACCGAACTCGCGCCCGCCGACCGCGTGGTGGTCTCGTACCCCGAGGACCTAAGCGAGTGGGGCCGATTCCAGGTCGAGAAGGACTCGTTCGCGGCCTACCTCCGCAAGACCAAGACCGACCGCGTTCGGCAGGGCGACGTCTGGGAGGAGTTCGTGGGCGTGGGCTGTTGTGGGAGCGCGCTCGACGTGCCGCTCCGCGTCGAGCGCGTCGAGGGCGGCGAGACCCTCGGCCCCGACACGGCGGTCGCGTTCGAGGTCCGGGAGGCCTGCGGGATGCAGGGCGGGTGGAACGTCCAGAGCGCGAGCGGGCCGAACGAAGTGTAGAGACAACGTTTTCTTCGTCGATTGTCGCGCGTCTCGGACCTCGGCATCTGTCTCGCCTCTCGTATCCTGCGAACCCCGGCGCGCGCTGGCGCGGTACTGTACGGTTGCGGACGCGATGCTGTGCGGTTGCGGACGCGGTGCTGTGCGGTCGCTCATCGGTCGAGGCAGAAGCTAGCTTTGCAGTCTCTCACCGTCCCAGAAGCTAGCTTTGCAGTTCCTCAACGTCTGTCGTGAGAGTATACGAGCTAGCTACTGCTTGAGTCTAGGGGACTACTGCACCGCGACCGCCCCGCACCGCGACCGCACGGCGAGCGCCTCACGCCGCCCCAGCCTCGGCGAGCGCATAAACGCGCTCGCCTCCCTCGCGCGAGGTGGCGCGCCACGGAGGGCGCGCCAGCGCGCGCCGGGCAAGTCGAACCCTCGTCGAGCGACGAACCGAGTCTCATCGAGAAGCGAACCCTCGTCGAGCGACGAGTCGGTTTGGCGTCGATTTCAGTCCGACATCGCTCGCGCCTCCTCCGACGACTCGCAGGTGCGCTCCAGTTCGAGCACGTTCAGGTCGCCGTCGAGGGTGACCGACAGCACCTCGTCGTCGAGCGGAATCTCGACCAGAATCTTCCACGGGTCCGCCGAGAGAACGGTCGTGTACTCGTCGCTGACACACCACGCGAGGTCCCAGTAGGGCTTCGTGCAGAGGTCGACGCCGTGGTCGCGGTGGTAGGTTACGACGTCCGACTGGTCGAGCAGCGACAGGCCCACCGCCGAGTACAGCGAGTGTCGACACTGCTCGCACTCGTGGTCGACCCGGACTTCGAGGCCGAGTCGGTCGTCGTCGTCGCGCGTTATGGTGGTGGTCATCCGGCCGTTGCACTCGGGGCAGACGCCGTCGGCCGCCAGACAGTGGAGGTGGCGCACGCGCTGGTTGAACGCGTCGAGTATCTCCTCGCGCGTGCGGTCGTTCAGCCCGCCCGGCGGGAAGGGGTATCGGCCGTGGCGCTTGGCGCAGTCGGTACACTCGATGGTCAGCATGTCGTCCTCGTAGAACGCCTGCAGGCGGGCACCGCAGTCGGCGCAGGTGCCGTCGACTTCGAACGGTCCCATCTCGGGGTTCTCGTTGAACGACCCCGCCAGGATGGCCCGGACGACCTTCTTGCCCGCGCTCCGGAAGTCGTAGCCCTCGTCGGTCCCGACCACGAACTGGTCGGTCAACTGCTTGAGGTGGTAGTTGAACTGCGCGCTGTCGGTCATTCCCACCTCGCGGCGCAACTCCGAGAAGCTCACCGGCCGCTCGGGAGCCTTCCACAGGGCCTCCAAAATCGACAGCCGGGTCTCGTTGGCGATGACCGAGAACGCCTCGGCCGGGGCCACGCACTCCTCGCAGTCCTGAATCACCGACTCCTCGACCTCGCTCGCGGCGTTCGGGTCCGTCCGTCCGCTCATGTGCGACCCTGCGGTCCCGTTCGGCTAAAGTGTTACCGTGCCGGAATTTTTGTACACTTTCCAACTATTCCGAAGGTCGGGCGTGCCGTGGCACACCACGGCTCGGTCGGCGACGCAGAACAGCAGGTTTATCAGTCGTTCGGGGCGAATCCTTCTACAGGATTACTCTCAGGAGGTAACCGTGACAGGAAACAACGCCCAACCGGAGGTGAACATCGGGCTGGTCGGCCACGTCGACCACGGCAAGACGACGCTCGTACAGGCGCTCAGCGGCGAGTGGACCGACCAGCACTCCGAGGAGATGAAGCGTGGTATCTCCATCCGGCTCGGGTACGCAGACGCCACGTTCCGGGAGTGCCCGGACCGAGACGAACCGGAACGCTACACCGTCGAGGAGACGTGCCCGGACGGCAGCGAGAGCCAGCCGCTTCGGACCGTCTCGTTCGTGGACGCGCCCGGCCACGAGACGCTGATGGCGACGATGCTCTCGGGTGCGGCCATCATGGACGGCGCGGTGCTGGTCGTCTCGGCCAGCGAGCCCGTCCCGCAGGCCCAGACCGAAGAGCACCTGATGGCGCTCGACATCATCGGCATCGACAACATCGTCGTCGCCCAGAACAAGGTCGACCTCGTGGACCGCGAGCAGGCCGAGCGCAACTACGAGCAGATTCAGGAGTTCGTGGAGGGCACCGTCGCCGAAGACGCGCCGGTGGTCCCCATCTCGGCCCAGCAGGAGGTCAACGTCGACCTGCTCATCCAGGCTATCGAGGACGAGATACCGACGCCCGACCGCGACCCCGACGTCGACCCGCGGATGCACGTCGCCCGGAGCTTCGACATCAACCGCCCCGGCACGACGTGGGACGGACTGGTGGGCGGCGTCCTCGGCGGCAGTCTCGTCGAGGGCCGGCTCACCGAGGGCGACGACCTCGAACTCCGCCCCGGTCGGGAGGTCGAGGAGGGCGGCGAGACCCGCTGGGAACCCATCCAGACCGACGTGCGCTCGCTGCAGGCGGGCGGCGAGACGGTCGACGAGGTCACGCCGGGCGGCCTGCTCGGCGTCGGCACGGGACTGGACCCCAGCCTCACGAAGGGCGACGCGCTCGCCGGACAGGTCGCCGGGACGCCCGGGAGCGTCCCGCCGACGTGGGAGCAGTTCACCATGGAGGTCGACCTGCTCGAACGACTCGTCGGGCTCGACGACGAGGACGTCGAGGACATCTCGACCGGCGAGCCGCTGATGCTCACCGTCGGCACCGCCACGACCGTCGGTTCGGTGACCAGCGCCCGCGAGGGCGAGTGCGAGGTCACCCTCAAGCGCCCGGTCTGCGCGCCCGAAGGAGCCAAGATCGCCATCAACCGCCGGGTCGGCGCGCGGTGGCGGCTCATCGGCGTCGGCACCCTCCGGGACTAGGATGGTGACGGTCGCCGTGGACACCAGCGCGCTCATGCTGCCGGTCGAAGCCGACGTGCGGCTGTTCGAGGAACTGGAACGTCTACTCGGCGATTTCGAATGCGTCGCTCCGCGCGCGGTCCGCGACGAACTCGCGAAGCTCTCGGACGGAGCCGGCGAGGAGGCGGTCGCGGCCAGCGTGGGCGCGGACCTGGCCGACCGATGTCGGACGGTCGAACACGACGAATCGTACGCCGACGACGCGCTGGTCGAACTCGCGGACGAGTTCGACTACGTCGTCACGAACGACGGCCCCCTCAGAGGCCGGGTGCTCGACGCGGGCACACCGGTAATTCATATAAGGGGCCGGAACAAACTCGGAATCAGCGAACCTTAGCAATGTACAAACGGGTCAGACTCAAGGATACGGTCGAGGTACCTCCGGAGCACCTCGCGGACGTGACGCCCGCGATGGTGAAGAAGCTCCTCCAGGACAAACTGGAGGGTCGGATGGACGAGGACGTCGGGAGCGTCGTCACCGTCGTAAACGTCCACGACATCGGCGAGGGAGCGGTGCTACCGAACCGGCCGGGCGTCTACTACGAGGCCGAGTTCGACGCGGTCACCTTCGACCCCCAGATGCAGGAGGTCGTCGACGGGGAGGTCGTGGAGGTCGTCAACTTCGGGGCGTTCGTCGGCATCGGGCCGGTCGACGGCCTGCTCCACGTCTCCCAGATTTCGGACGAGTACCTCGCCTACGACGAGGAGGGCCAGATGCTCGCCTCCCGGGAGTCCAACCGGACCCTCGGCACCGGCGACTCGGTCCGGGCGCGCATCGTCACCAAGAGCATCGACGAGCGCAACCCGCGCGAGACCAAGATCGGGCTCACCGCCAAGCAGGTCGGCCTCGGCAAGCTCGGCTGGCTGAAAGAGGAGCGCGAGAAGCGGGAAGCGACCACCGAGAGTGAGTGACGATGGCCGGAGACCGCCTCGCCTGCCGCGAGTGTCACGCCGTGGTCGAGCCCGACGAGGACACCTGTCCCATCTGTGGCTCGACCAGTCTGACCGAGGACTGGGCCGGCTACGTCATCGTCGGCCACCCCGACGAGAGCCAGATCGCCGAGGAGATGGAAGTGAACAAACCGGGCAAGTACGCCCTCAAGGTCCGGTAGGACCCGGAGGACCACTGTGGCCGACATTCTGGTCGAACTCCCCGAGGAGATGCGCGCGGAGCTTGGCGAACCCATGGGACCGATATGTACGGACACCGAGCGCCTGCTGGCCGACGCCGGCGAACCACTCGTCGCGGTCGGCGACGTCGTGACCTACCACGTCGAGCGGGCGGGCGTCGTCCCGGACGTGGCAGTCGTCGACGGCCTGACCGAGCGCGACGCGGTCGACGACGAGGTCGCGTCCAGCGTGGCCCGACTCGGCGAGCGGGCCCGGGAGGTTCGCGTCGAGAACCCGGCCGCGACCCTCAGCCGCGAACTGGTCGAGGCCCTCCGCGAGGCCGTCGCCGACCCCGAACCGACAGTTCTCGTCGTCGACGGCGAGGAGGACCTCGTCACTCTGCCTGCGGTCGTGGCTGCGCCCCTGGGCGCGAGCGTGGTGTACGGCCAACCCGGCGAGGGGATGGTCCACGCCACGGTGACCGAGGAGTCCAAGCGGGAGATGCGCGACCTGCTGGCGCGGATGGACGGCGACCCCGAGACGCTGTTGACTGTTCTCGACGGCGCGTGACTACCGGGAGCGTGGCTCGCGGGCCACACGCCTTATTCGGACTCGCGGCGTAGCCTCGTCCATGAGTGATTCGGGGGACGACGGCGAGATGGGGGACGGCGACACCGACGACCGCGAGATGGGACTCGAACTCGGGAACGTCGTGGACGCGCTCGACGACGAGGACTTCCCCATCGACGCCGAGGAACTGATGGCGGAGTACGGCGACCGCGAGGTCGGCCTCCCGGACGGCGAGGAGCGCCTCGACGAGGTGCTGGCGACCGGCGGCGACGAGCAGTTCGAGTCGGCCGACGAACTCGAACAGACGATACTCAACCGGGTCGGCGGCGAGGCGGTCGGGCGACAGGGCTACACGGACCGCGGGGCCGGCGCGGTCGAGGGCGAGGAGAGCGACGAGTCGTTCTGAGAGCACGCCACGACTCATGCCTCTCTCCCGACCGAGCGTGCCGGAGACGACCGGAGACGGGGAGCGCGAGCGACAGCGATGACGCGCACGCCCGACTACGAGGTCGTCGTGGTGGGCGGCGGTCCCGCCGGGATGACCGTCGCGCTGTACGCCACGCGGCTCGGCCACCGGACCGCGCTCGTCGACCGCGAGGGCGGCCGGTACGAGTCGGTCGCGGCGGTCCACAACCTGCTGGGCGTCTCCGAGGAGACGTCCGGTCGCGAGGTGACCGAACTCGGCATCGAGCAGCTCACGGAGTACGGCGCGGACTACTACGCCGACGACGTGCGGGAGGTCGACCGGGTCGACCCCGGCGAGGCCGACGCGGACGCCGAGAGCGCGGCGGGCGGCCGCGGGTTCCGGATAGTCGGCGACCGCGCGACGCTCCGGGCCGACCGGGTCGTGCTCGCGACCGGCTTCACCGACGTTCCGCCGCAGGTCCGGGGCCTCCGGCGGTTCGTCGGCCGGGGGCTCCACTACTGCGTCCACTGCGACGCCTACGCGCTCGGCGACGAACCCGTGTTCGTCCTCGGCACCGACGACCACGCCGCGCAGGTGGCGTTGCTGTTGCTCAACTTCACCGCCGACGTCGACCTCCTGCTCGACGACGCCGAGCCGGCGTGGAGCGAGTCGGTCGCCGAGCAGGTCGCGGCCCACCCGGTCGACGTGGTCGACGACCGGGTGGACCACGCGTTCGCCGACGACGCCGAGGACGCCTCGAACCCGCCGCTCGGCGGGCTGGAGTTCGGCGACGGCCGCACCCGCGAGTACGCCGGCGGGTTCGCGATCCACGGCCGCGAGTACAACAACGGACTGGCCGCCGACCTCGGCTGCGACCTCGAAGACGACGGCGCGATAGCCGTGGACGAGAACCGCGAGACCAGCGTCGCGGGCGTCTACGCGGTCGGGGACGTGACCCACGGCCAGAACCAGACGCCCGTCGCGCTCGGCGACGGAGCCTACGCCGGCATCGCGCTCCACGAGGACCTCCGGACCTTTCCGGTGGCGGCCGACGAGCTCGACCGGCTCGACGACCTCGACGCGCCAGCGATGGCCGACGACCTCCGGGCGCGGATGCGGCGCGTGCGGGAGGTCGACGACTACGCGGGGATGACGCCGGAGGAGCGCTGACCCGGGAACAGTGCCCGGCCAATTGGTGAACGTTCGTGACGGCGCTGCCCGACGCTACGTTTCCTCGAAGAGGTCCGTGGCTCGTCGATAGATCGGCGAGCCGAGCCAGTCCCGGGTTTCGGCCATCGACTCCACCCGTTCGGTCGCCTCGTGGCGGTCCAAGACGCCGCGTTTGACCAAGGCCTTCAGAACGACGGGCGAGATCGCGACTCGGGCGTCGGTCAGCGCTTGGAGTTCGGGGAGGGCGCGGAGGTCGTCGGTGACGAGGAAGTCCGCGTCCGTCTTGCGTGCCAGCGCAGTACAACTGGCTTCGCCGTCGTCGACGCGTGCCGACTCGACTTGGAGGTGTCCGGTCGCGTGAACCGTCAGAGCCGTCCGGGAGTCGAGGACGTTTCGTGCCGCCCTCCCGTGGCTGTCGTCGTACTCCGCCGTGGCCTCCAGTTCTTCGAGGACGGTCTCGGTGGTGTGAACGTCGAATTCGTCGAGGACGAGTCCGAGCGCGTCGGCCGTGGCGAGCGATATCAGAGCGGCGGTGTCGGAGACGAGCATTCGATTGCGCTACAGGTCGGCGAGGTCGTCCGCGAGGTCGTCGCCCCTATCGAGCAGACGCTTGGACGCCCTGATGGATTCGGCGTCCTGCCGTCCGACGAACTCCTTCAGGACCTCGTAGCCGATTCGGTCGTCGAGGTAGAGTTCCAGGACCGCCTCCTTGAACGTCTCGTCGTCCTCGACCTCCGCCAGGTAGTCGCGGAGCGCCTCGACGATGATCTCGGTCCGGTTCTTGTGCGTGACCTCCGCCGCGACGTCCGCCTTTTCGACGAGGTCGTCGGGAAGTCGGAAGTTGACTCTGGTCGTTCCCACGACAGTCACCTGTACGTACGTTGTGCGTACGCGAGCAAAAGCGTTGGCCTTCCGCGACTCAGACGACCCGGTTCGTCAGCCCCTCGCCCTCCGCGACTCGCCCGACGTTCTCGGTGACCAGCCCCGCGATGTGCCGGACGTAGTCGCGCTCGGCCGCGGCACGGTGGGGCGTCACGACCACGTCGTCGCGGTCCCAGAGCGGCGACTCCTCGGGAAGGGGTTCGGTCTCGAACACGTCGAGGCCCGCCTCCGCTATCTCGTCGCCGCGGAGCGCCGCGAGCAGTTCGTCCTCGACGACCACCGGCCCGCGCGCGACGTTTATCAGCCGAGCGTCCTCGCGCATCGCCGCGAACTCCGCGCGGCCGAACAGCCCCTCGGTCTCGTCGGTCAGCGGGACCGCCAGCGCGACGAACGTCGCGTCCGCGATCGCCTCGTGGAGGTCGTCGGGCGTGTAGACCGCCTCGGTGTGGGGCGTCGACTCGCCCGACCGCCGGACGCCGACGACCTCCATCCCAAGCGCGTCGGCGCGCTCGGCGATGCCCGTCCCCAGGGTGCCCAGACCGACGACGCAGAGCCGCTCGCCCGTCAGCGTGAACGGTTCGTCCCACGGCGGCGCGCGCCACTCCCGGTCTTCCTGGGCGCGGACGTAGGTGTGGAGCCTGCGCGCGAACGACAGCATGAGTCCGACCGCGAACTCGCCGACGCTGTCGTCGTGGATGCCCGTCGAGTTGGTCAGCGCGATTCCGCGCTCCTCGAAGGCGTCGAGCGGGAAGCGGTCGTATCCCGCCCGTATCGAGTGGACCCACTCCAGCCCCGAGTCGAGGAGCGCGTCGGTGTGGGCGAACGTGACCGCCGCGTCGCACGAATCGAGGTCCTCGGACGCGTCGTCGCCGACGACGACGACCTCCGGACCGAGGTCGGCCAGTGCGTTCCGAAGCTCCGCCGTCGGGAAGACGGCGCTCACCGAGTCGTGGACGCCGAGACGTCGTAGTTGCATACCTACGGCTGTGCGGTCTCAGGAATTGAATCTTCGGGTCGGGGCACTGTGGCCCGGAGAACTCGGCGGGTCTCAGCGGACGGTGGCTCGGTGGAAAGGCCTCGTCACAAGGGGCTCGGAGGGGGTAACTGTCGTCATGGCCACCGAGCGTGGGTAGGACGGGTCGAGTGAAAAACGTCACGCAGTGTCCGTGTGAACAATCGTTCGGACAAGTTCGAACGCGGTACTTCTAAGTACCACTCTATTTTACCACCGGGTAATGACCAGCGAGAACGCCACGTCGGCGACCGACCCCCGAACGCCTTCACTGACCGAGAAGCCGGTCGTCCTCACCGTCGCCGGAAGCGATTCGGGCGGCGGCGCGGGCGCACAGGCCGACTTGAAGACCATCGAAGCCCACGACGCGTTCGGGACGAGCGCGCTCACGGCGGTCACGGCCCAGCACACGCGGGGCGTCGAGTCGACCCACGTCCTCCCCGCCGAGGAGGTCGCCGCGCAGGTCGACGCCGTGACCGGCGATTTCGACGTGCGCGCGGCCAAGACCGGGATGCTCGCGACCGGCGATATCGTCCGGACCGTGGCCGACCGCGCCGCGAGCGCCGAGTTCCCGGTCGTCGTCGACCCCGTGATGGTCGCGGCCTCGGGCGACCGCCTGCTCGACCGCGACGCCGAGGCGGCCTACGAGGAACTGGTCGCGCAGGCCGCGCTGGTCACGCCCAACGCCGACGAGACCGCGGCGTTGACCGGCGTAGAAGTCCGGGACCGCGAGTCGGCGAGGGAGGCAGGCGAGCGCCTGGTAGCGACGGGCGCGGACGCCGCGCTCGTCAAAGGCGGGCACGTCGAGGGCGGGGAAACCGGCCGCCGCGGGACGGTTCGTGACGTGCTGGTGACCTCCGAGGGAACGCGGACCTTCGAACACCCGCGCGTCGACGCCGACGCGACCCACGGTTCGGGGTGTGCGCTCTCGGCCGCCATCGCGGCCCGCCTCGCTCGCGGCGAGGACCTCGAGTCGGCGGTCGAGTCGGGCGTCGACTTCGTCCAGCGGGCGATTCGCTACCCGCTCGACGTCGGCGAGGGGCCGGGGTCGGTCCACCACGCGGTCGAGGCTCGAAATCGCGCGGCGCGCGAGCCGACCGCCGAAGCCGTCCGGAGCGTGGTCCGGGAGTTGGTCGCGGCGGACGTCTCGCCTCTCGTGCCGGAGGTCGGGATGAACGTGGTCGGCGCGACGCCCTACGCCGAGTCGGTCGGCGAGACCGCGGCCGTGGAAGGACGCATCACCCGCACTCGCGCCGGCGTGAAACCCAACCGGGGCGTGCGCCTGGGCGCGTCGAGCCACGTCGCGCGCTTCCTGCTTTCCTGCCGGGAGTTCGACCCCGACCTGCGCTTTGCGGTCAACTGCCGGTTCGATTCGGACGTCGAGCGCGCGCTCGACGAACTGGCGGCGGACGGCTGGACCGTCGCGGAGTACGACCGCGCCGCCGAGCCCGACGACGTGAAGACCGTCGAGGGCTCGACGATGCAGTGGGGCGCGCGGCGGGCGTTCGAGTCGGTCGAGGCGACGCCCGCGGCGGTGGCCGACCGGGGCGAGGTCGGGAAGGAGGCGATGACGAAGGTGGTGGCCAGCGACGCCGAGGAGCTGACCGAGCGGGTCTCGGCGTTGCTGGCGGCCGCGTCGCGATAGGTCCAGCGTCCCCGGGTAGGTTGAACGGGCGGTTCTCAGAACCGGAAACCGGAGGTGAAGGTTTAACCCCCATAACCGGGAAACGACGGGTATGACCGCAGTCGACGGAACGGACGCGACCAACGGGCAAACCGGCGTCGAGGCGCTCGCGGACCGGTTGGTGACCGAGATGGACGACCTCGACTACCTTCGCGGCGTCGGCTACTACTCCCCGGAGGGCTGTGACACCGTCTACCTCCGCAGCGACGTCCGGCACGGACCCGACGACCACTCGCGCGCGCTCGAGGACGCGGTCCTCGAATCCATCGGCGCGCAGACCCTGGAGGACTACTTCGACGACGACCTGACCGGGACGATACGCTCGTTCGAGACCAAGGTCGTCATCTACTCCTGTGCGGCCACCCACCGGGGCGTCGTCGCGTCGTTCGACCGCGAGCCCGGCGTCGACTACGTCGGCCTGCTGTCGACGCTCGAACGCCTCACCGACGCCGGCCTCCCCGCCGGCCGCGAAGCGCCGTCCGCCGGAGACGCCGCCTCGGACGGGGAGTCGTACGAGCGCGGCGCGAACCGACGAGCGTGACCGACCCGGACGACCCCCGCGAGCTCGTCGCGGACCTCCACGCACACCTCGAAGCCACCGCCCATCTTCCGGTCGAGGAGTCCGCGAGCCGGTGGCTCGGCGAGGCCGAGGCGGTCTGCGAGGACGCGGCGGGGCCCGACGTTCCGGAGTCGGTCGTCGGGAAACGCGTCGAGCAGGTCCGGATGCTGCTCTCGAACGTCGAGACGACCGGCGACGACGCCGCGGACGAGCACGTCGACGCGGCGCGCGAACTCGTCGCCGAACTCGAATCGCGGCTGTAGGGAGAGCTTACGCGGCCTGCCGCATCATCTGTCGACACGACTCCGCACAGTCTTCGAGCACGTCGGCACAGACCCGACAGTGGTCGTGGTCGTGACGCGAACACTCCTCGGCGCACTCCTCGCAGGCACCGGCGCAGGCCTCCGCGAGTTCGGCGCTGTAGCTGGAGTTTCGCGCCATGAACCGGGCGTGTTCGGTGGTCAGGTCCGCCACGTCCCGGCAGAGCCGAATGCACCGTGACATGTCCGCGTCCTCGTCGAGACACTCGTCGGCGCACCACTCGCACGCTTGCATCGCTTCGAGGCAGTTGTCCAGGCACTCCTCGGCGGTGTCGCTCAGGTCGAGTTCCTGTAGCGCCATGGCCTCGGTGCCACACTAGCGACGGGGAAACCGGTTGTGGCCCGTTCCCCGACCGCAGTCCCCGGGAGGGCTCGAAGGGAAAAGTCCGAAGGCGCTCGGGACCCAACCGTCGCCCATGGCACGAACAATCACCGTCGAAGGGATGAGCTGTGGCGGCTGCGAGGAGAACGTCGAGACCGCGCTGCGTGAGTTGCCGGGCGTCAGCGACGCCGAAGCGGACAACGAGTCCGACAGCGTGACCGTCGAGGGCGACGCCAGCGACGAGGAACTCGCGGCGGCGGTCGAGGACGCGGGCTACGCGCCGAAGGTGTGAGCGGCGACCGATACTTACTCGGCGGCTTCCGCCTCGTCGGCCTCAGCGCGTTCGTCTTCGCCGGCGTCAGCGTCGTCCGCGAGGTCCTCTAGCGCGTTCTTGAGACCGGGGACCGTGCTGGCGAGGTCGCCGACCTGCTCCTCGGCGGCTGCCACGTCCGCGATGGCCTCCTCGACGCGCTCGATGCGGGCCTCGAGGTCGGCGGCGTCCTCGAAGGCGTCGGCGCGTTCGCCCATCGTGTACCACTTCTTGGCGTCCCGGAGCGCGTCCTCGGCCTCGCCCGCGTCGAGCGCCGACCGGAGCGCGTTGAGCGCGCCGAGGGTGTTGTCGGCGTCGACGTTCCAGACTGCGTCGGCGTCCGGGAGCGCGGCGGTCGCCTCGTCGAGGCTGGCCTCCACGTCCTCGCGGACCTCGCTGGCGGCCTCGCCGAACAGTTCGTCCTCGTCGAGTGTCGTCTGGCTCATGGGTCACCGTTCGGCTCGACGCCTTTTAAAATCACGCCCGAAACCGGAAGTGAAATCCGGTCACTCGACCGGGACGACTCGGGCCGAACCGAAAGCGACGACCCGAAGCGGTCGCGCCGCCGCCGCGTCGGGGCCGCATCGAAGCAAATGCTTATCCCAGCGGGAGCGGAACGGACCCACATGGAGGACATCTTCGTCGGACGACTCATGTCGTCCCCCGTCGAAACGGTTTCGCCCGAGACGCCCGCCCACGTCGCCGCCGAGACGATGCTGGACGAGGGCATCGGGTCGGTGGTCGTGACCGACGAGGAGGGCCGCCTCGAAGGTATCCTCACCGCCACGGACTTCGTTCACGTCGCGGCCGAACAGCGCTGGGCCGCCGACGCCACGGTCGAGACGTACATGACCACCGACGTCGAGACGACCACCGCGAACGAGGACCTCCGAGACGTGTCGGACACGATGATAGAGCGGGGCTTCCACCACATGCCTGTCGTGGACGACGACGGGACCGTCATCGGCATCATCACCACTACGGACATCACCGCCTACGTGTCGACGGTTCAGACGCCGAGCCCGGCGTGATCTGACGGTGCGGATTCTGAGAGTGTTGCTGGCGTCGTTTTCGTCCCCGGCTCGCGGTGGCGTTCCCTTTCGACCTAACGTGCGCAGGGTTGACTGGCCTCTCGGCGCGCGCGAGCAACGCGCGCGACACGAGGTCGCGCCAGCACGCGCCGGACGGAAGAAGAACCCAGCGCGCGCCGGACGGAAGGAGAAACAAGCGCACGTCGTATCTGGGGGGAGAATAACGGAACCCCGACGAACCAACTCCCCGTCTCGCGTCACTCCGCGACCGACTCGATCCGCATCAGCGGATAGCCGTCCTCCATCTCCATCCGGGTCACGACCTCGACGCCCTCGTGTTCGACGACGATCTCGACCGCCAGAAACCGGCCCGTGAGTTCCGTGTACCCGCCAGTCATCTCGTCGGCCAACTTCTCGGTCAGAATCTCGACGGTCACGTCCTCGCAGAAGGGTTGGTTCCCGATGGACTCGGCCATCGCGGTCTCGAGGCTCGCGGCGGTGTCGGGGCTGACCGGCGTGCCCGCGAACTGGTGGTAGAGCGCGCCGAACTTGATGCCCGCCTCGAAGCAGGCCGCGTCGCGGTCGGTGGGCGAACTGTCGCGGTCGGACGGCGCGTCGGTCGCGGAAGCGTCGCGGTCGGTCATGGCTACGCCGACGCGCCCGGGGCGATTAAAGCCGCGTGGTCGGGGTCGGGCACGCGGCCGGTCGAGCGCGTGGTCGGACCCATCACGGAATGCCTTTTAGTGTCCGACCCCTCGATTACCCATGGACTACGCATCGAACCTCGACCGCGCGATGGAGGAGACCCCCGACTTCGAGGGCAAGGACGAGCGGTTCAGCTACCCCGACGCGGCCGCCCAGAAGGACGGCGCGTTCACCCGGCTCACGAACCTCGACGACATCGCCGACGCGCTCGACCGCGACCCCGAGCACATCCACAGCGCGCTCCAGCGCGAGCTCGGGACGAACGGCAAGCTCGAAGCCGGCCGCGCCCGGTACAACGGCACCTTCTCGGGGTCGGACTTCGATGCCGCGCTCGACAGCTACGCCCAGGAGTTCGTGCTCTGCTCGGAGTGTGGCCTGCCCGACACCCGACTCGTGCGCGAGAACCGCAACCTGATGCTGCGGTGTGACGCCTGCGGGGCCTTTCGCCCGGTCACCAAGCGCTCGACTCAGACCCAGACCCAGAACCGCGAGGCCGTCGAGGAGGGCGCGACCTACGAGGTCAAGATTACCGGCACCGGCCGCAAGGGCGACGGCGTGGCCGAGAAGGGCAAGTACACCATCTTCGTCCCCGGCGCGGAGGAGGGCGACGTGGTGCAGATTTACATCAAGAACATCAGCGGGAATCTGGCGTTCGCGCGCCTCGCCTGAATCGAGGACTCGCCCCGACGGCCGTCCGCGCCCGTCACTCGGTCAGCGGGAGGACGATGCCGAACAGTAGCGGCGAGAACAGCGCGCCGAGCACGCCGACGATCTCCATGTCGACGAACAGCGTCTGCTCCCAGCCCGAGAGCGTGAGGTTCGTCGCGGCGACGGACAGTTCCGCGCCCGCGCCCGCCGCAAACACTGCGACGCTCAGCAGGAAGCCGGTCTTCGCCCAGTACTGGTAGTCCAGGTCTCCGTAACGACCCATGCCCGCGGGAGCGACCCGAGTCGACAAAAGCGTTGCTGAACGCCGGCGGACCGCCTCGCACCCCGCGAGCCACACGTGCCGGCACGAAAGGCACTTGTACGACGAGTTCCTTCTCGGACCCAATGTACGAACCCCTGGTCGACGTCTCGAGCGAACTCCTCTCGGTCGTGGCGTACGGGCTCGGAACGCTCACGCTGTCGCTGTTCGGATTCGCGGTCGAGTACAACGGCATCCAGCAGCTGCTCAGCGGCGAACAGTTGCTCGGCGCGTGGTACGCCTACGTGGGCCTGCTCGCGCTGGTCGCCGCCACGAAGCTGGGCCGGGAGAAGCTCCTCGCAAGCCTCGCGTCGTGACGCGACGGCCGAATCGCACCTTACTTATCGCCGGCTTCCCTCCCTCGAACTGAATGGACGACCCTGTCCTGCTCACGGGCGCGGAGGGCCGCGTCGGACAGGCTATCCTCTCGGACCTCCACGACGAGTACGACTGGCGACTGCTCGACCGGGACCCGCCGACCCGCGACACCCGACACGAGTTCGTCGTCGCGGACGTCACCGACGAGGACGCGGTCCGGGACGCGATGGCGGGCGTGGGCGCTGTGGTCCACCTCGCAGGCGACCCCCGGCCGGAAGCGCCGTGGAACAGCGTGCTGGCAAACAACATCGACGGGACCCGCAACGTCTTGCAGGCCGCCGTCGAGGCGGGCGTCGAGCGAGTCGCGTTCGCCTCGTCGAACCACGCGGTCGGGGCGTACGAGACCGACGAGCGCACGCCCGAGATGTACCGCCCGGACGACGAGTTCCGACTCGACGGCGAGGAGTTCCCCCGGCCGGGCAACCTCTACGGCGTGAGCAAGGCCACCGGCGAGGTGCTGGGCCGGTACTACCACGACGAGCACGGCCTGAGCGTGGTCTGCGTCCGCATCGGCAACCTCACGAAGGGCCACCCGCCGCGCGACTACGAGCGCGGGCAGGCGATGTGGCTCTCGCATCGGGACTGCGCCCACCTGTTCGACCGGTGCCTGCAGGCCGACTACGGCTTCGAAATCGTCTACGGCATCTCGGACAACGACCGGAAGTACTACTCCATCGAGCGCGCTCGCGAGGTGCTGGGCTACGACCCGCAGGACAACTCGGCGGCGTTCGCGGACGCGCAGGTGGACGACGGGGACGGGAACGAAAGTGGTGACGGGAGCGATGGCGAAAACGCGAACGAGAGCGCGACCGAGAACCCGCCGCAGAACTAGCGACGAGCCGTTTTCGACGGGTTCGGACGCTCGATTCCGATTGCCGACTCGGCGCGCTATCCCGGACACTCCACCCGGCGCGTGCGGGCGCGGTCCTCGTGACCGCGCCAATTCGCGCGAGGGATGAGGCTTGCGGGAGGCCGAGGCGTCCCGCTGATATGCGAGCGTGGTTCGCAGACATCGCAGCGGAGCGAGAAGCGCAATCGGCTGGGGAGGCGTGAGGTTTCTGCTGCGCGGTCGCGGTGCCGTGCGGTTTCTCAGAGGCCTCGGCAGTAGCTAGCTCGGTATACTCCTCGACAGACCGGACGGCAGGAAGAAGCTGGCTACTGCCTCGACGACTATCAGCGAGCGCCGAGTCGGGAGTTTTCCGAACGACAGGGAGAAGCTAGCTACTGCCTCGACCTGTGAGAAACCGCCCCGCACCGCACCGCGCCGCATCCGCACCGCCTCACACAGCACCGCACCCGCACCGCGCGGCGGGAGCCTCGTCCCTCCCGGGGCGCACGAACGCGTCCCGCCACCGGAACTGGTTGCGTCGAATCCCGAAATTGGAGCCGATAGACGACCGTGAGTGGAAACTTCTGTGGATACTATCGCGTCTCGCCATCTTCCACGTCGACGCTCATCCGCGACTCAGTCGAACAACCCCTCGACGTCCTGCTCCTCGTGTTCACGCTTGCCAACAGCGCCGTCCAACCGCTGGAAGATTATCCCTCGATTCGCGGCGTCGCGGGCGAAATCCAGCACGAACGTCACGAACTGGCTGGTCGCCCGCCCGGCTTCGAGGTCCTCGCGGGCGTACGCCACGGCCTGCTCGATGACCGCCTCGTCGTAGCCGTACTCCTCGGCCAGCACCTCGGCCGCGATTGCGCCGCCCTCGAACCGCAGGTCCTCGGGCACCAGCGCCCGGCCCTCGTGGGTCAGTTTCGGCGCGGCGACGCGCTCGACGTGTTCGGGGTCGGCCGCGACCGCTCGGAGGTACGCCCGGACCCGCCCGACGTTCACCCCGCGATAGTCGGCCGGCAGGTCCGACAGATAGCCCGCGCCGCTCTCGGCGAGGCCGCGAACGCCCGCCCAGTTGGCGCGGTGGGCGTGGTGGGCCGCCGCCGTGAACTGGATGAGGCCGTGGAGGAACCGCTCGTCGTCGGTCCCCGAGTCGAGGTCGAGCCAGCGGTCCTCCCACGCGTCGTGGGCCGCGTGGTGCTCCCCCGCGTTGTAGACGGCGATGCCGGCCCGGAGGTGGTCGCGCATGGCTCGACCGTTCGGTGCTCCGGCGGGAATGCGTTTCGGGCCGTAGACGAGCGACACCGAGTAGTGAAAATAAGGCCCAGTACAAAAGTAATAAAGAAGGGTTTTATCGGCTCGACGCCCTACCGTCCACCTAGACTCTCCGATGGCTACGGAAAACGTGCCGAACCCGGACGATTACGAGTGGGAATTCGAGAAGCGAGGGACCGTCGGCGTCTGGTTCATGAAGGGCTGGCAGGGATTCGCCGACGCGGACCTCGAAGCCGCGAGCGACCATTACCGAGAGCGGGGCCGCAACAGCGACATCGAGGCGACGCTGGCGGTGTTCGGTGACGAGACGAACCTCCCCAAGGAGACCCAGGAGTACATGGGCGAGGAGTGGTCGGTCAACGGCGAGTACACCGGCGTCGACAGGGTCGGATTCGTCTCCGACGGCGTCACCGCGATGGCGGTGAAAGCGCAAGTCGACATCCCGGACGCCGAGGTCGAGAGCTTCGGCGACCTGGACGCCGCGCTCGACTGGGCGCGAAGCTGAGCGAGTTCGAATCCGCGTCTCGTCCGGGAGCCGCGAGAGGCCCGGTCCTCAGTTCGTCTCGTTCCCCGTCGAGTCGTCGCTCCCGACGAGGTCCGGCACCGCGACCACCTCGGCGTCCGCGTCGCCGACCAGCAGTTGCTCGACCGTCCGGGCGACCGCGTCGGGGTCGTCCGTGCCGCCGGCGTCGGCGATGCTGCCGACCGACGCCGGGTCGAAGGGCTGGTCGAGCGCGGCGTACACGGGGTCGAGCACGTCCGCGATCGCCTCGCTGTCCCGGACCACCACGACGCCCGAGACCAGTGCAGCGCCCTTCCGGACGCGCTGGGCGACACCGACCAGCTTGCCGTCGTCCCGGAGCGAGTAGTCGCCGGGGCAGAAGCTCGCCTCGGGTTCCCCGCGGCGCGCGGGCACGCCCAGCCGCCAGCAGGCGCGCTGGACCGCCGTGGTCACGTCCTCGTAGCGCTCGTCCATCCCGACCCGCATGTCGTCGAGCGGGACGACCTTGGCGAACGCCACCGTGTTGCCGGTGTAGGCCACCGCCCGGCCGCCGACCGACCGCTCGATGGGCTCGAACCCGCAGGCGTCGGCGGCCTTCACGGCCACGTCGTAGTCGTCGGCCCGGGCGTCGCGGCGGCCGAACGCCAGTTGCCGGTGGGGACGCCACGCGCGGACCGCCGGCTCGCCGTCCTCGGCCGCCCGGTCCAGCATCGCGGCGACGACCGCCCGGTCGGCGTCCCGGCTCGCTGCCCGGCCCCGAAGTACGCGCATGGTCGCACCTCGCATCCGGAGTACCTAAATCCTCGCGTCTCCCACCGACGGACGATGGTCACGGTCGGTCCGAACGCGCTGGAACGGTTCCCGCGATTCTCGCTGTACAACTCGCCGTACGCCGCCCACGACGAGGGGTGTGCCGTCGACCTGTATCCCCACGAGGGCGACTGGCGGAAGACGGGAGACGACGGCGAGAGTCGGGCGACGCGCGCGCCCAGCCCCGTCGCCGGCGAGGTCACTCTCACGCGGACCGTCTCCGCGCCCTCCAAGCCCTACGCCGTCGACCACGACCACCTAATCGTCGTGGATACGGGCGAGCACCTCGCGCGAATCCTCCACGTCGACCCCGGCGTCGAGCCGGGCGAGACGGTGGCTGTCGGCGACTCGCTGGGCGAGATGGTCCGCTCGGGCTTTTTCGCGCCGTGGGTCGACAACCACCTCCACCTGGGGTTCCGCGAGCGCGACGCCGACCCGGTCCGGGCGTCGGGGTCGCTCCCGGTCGCGGTCGCGCCCGACGACGGCCTCGTGGGCGTGGCCTGGGACGGAACCGGAACCGTCGTCGCGCGCGGGGACACGTACGCCGTCCTCGACGCGCCCGACCACCCCGCACCGGGCGAGCGGTTCGCCGGCATCGCCTCCGGAGGCGAACGCGACCGCATCCTCGACGGCGGCCTCCCGCACTATGACGGCGGAGGCGTCCTCGGGGACGCGGTCGGGGACGACGCCGACCGCGTCCCGGTGTCGCTGGCGGGACGGCGCGCCGGCGTCGCCGACGGGCGGACCGTCGCGTGGGACGACCTGACCGTGCTGGCCAACGGGACGCCGATAACCGGGCTCTCGCTGTTCGTCGCCCGCGAGGCGCTGGGCGCGAAACTGGTGTGTCCCGAGGTGGAGTTCGCGGTCGGCGAGGCGGTCTCGGTCCGCCTCGAACCGGCCGACGCGGCCGACTGTTCGAAACACCATTGAAAAATTTTATATCGCGTTGCGAACGCTGGGTAACCGTAGCATGTCACGGACGGTGAGCGTGGTCTCGGGACTGTACGACGCAGTACTGAGACCGGCGGCACTCGTCGAGGCGCGCACCGTCCGACAGCGACAGGGGTCGCTGCTGACCCAGCTGGGCCAGCTCCGCCGGCTGCTGGTGGTCTACGTGGTCAACCTCGCGGCGTACGCCGGGCCGCTGACCCTCGCGGGCTTCGGGCGGCAGGACGTCCCCGCGATGCCCGCGTGGTTCGACGGCTCGCTCGGCGGCGTCGGCGGCCCCGAGACGTGGCAGCTCCTGTTCGCGTTCGCCCAGAACTCGCTGTTCCTGCTGGCCGCGACCGGGCTGACCCTGCTGAGCGTCCACGTCTCGATGGTGGTCACGTTCCAGTCGAACGGCTTCCTCCGGACGGCGTACGCGGTCATCTACTCCACGAGCGCGTACCTCGCCGGCATCTTCACCGTCGTCTGGTACCTCTCGACCGCCGAGGGCGTGACCGCCGCCCGGGGCCTCGTCGTCGACCTCCAGAAGTCGTTCATCTACGCGGTCATCGACTGGTTCGGCGCGGACCTGGGCCTCCCGGGCGGTCGCCCCGGCGCGCTCGAACTCGGCCAGTTGTCCGCGCACGGCCAGTCGGTGCTGGCCGTCCTCGTCGTCCTCGTCGCGTACTACCTCTACTCGCTGTACCTCGGCGCGCGACTCAACCACGGGGCCGACCGCATCAAGGGCCTGCTGGTGGTCCTCGCGGTGGTCGCCTCCCCGGTGGTCTACATCTCCGCGTCGATACTCGCGTACACCACGCCGGCCGTCCCGACGCTGTGACCCCGCGATTCTCACACCATGAGCACGCAATCACCCGACACGCCCGACGAAGCCGCACCGACCGACGCGGGGAGCGACGCGACCGCCCCGACGTCGAACCGGACGACGGTCGAGACGCCGATACGGACCCACCCGACGCTGCGGCCCACCGCGATCTGGCTCGGCTTCGTGACCGTGCTGGGCGTCGGGCTGATCACGGCCATCCAGTCGGCCCCGGGACTGCTCGGCGGCGCGGGGGCCGCGACCGTCGCGATGCGAGCGGTGGCGCTGCTGACCGGGCTGGGAGTCGTGCGCTTTCTCGTCCGGCTCTACGTCCTCAGACAGACCGAGTACGTCGTCGACGAGGACACCATCACCCGCCAGTACGAACTGTTCTTCCGGACGTGGCAGCGCACGGTGCCCCTCTCGAAGGTCCGGAGCCACGAACTCCGCCAGAGCAGGGTCCAGAAGCTGCTGGGCTACGGCACCATCTCGATGAACCAGGGACTCGGCGCGATAGAACTGGAGAACGTCTCGGGGCCGCACTCGCTGTACGATGCCGTCAGCACGCTCGTCGAACGATGAGCCGGGACGCGGACGTCGACTCGTCCCGACTCCGGCGTCGCGGCGCTCTCGCGGCGCTCGGCTCGCTGGCGGCGTCGGGCTGTCTCCGGCTGACCGCGAACGAGGAGGCGGCGACGACCGCGTCCGAAACGGGGGCGAGCGAGCCGGCCACGACCGACGGCGAAGCCGGTGCCAGCGAGACCGCGACGACCAGCAGCGAGACCACCGAGACGACCACCGAGTGGGACGTCGAGTTGAACCCCCAGTGGAGCCGCCACCTCGCTCCCAGCGAACACGTCCTCGACGGCGACGCGCTGTACGTCGCCGACCGCGACCAGAACTCCGACCTCGGCCTGCTCGCGGTGGACGTCGCGGACGGCTCGCGGCGCTGGACCGTCTCGGCCCCCTATCGGACCCGGTCGCTCGCGCTGACCGACGACGGGACCCTCTACGCCGGCGTGGGACAGCTCACCGAGACCGACGGGTCGCTATACGCCGTCGACGCCGAGTCGGGGTCGGCCGAGGTCGCCTTCGACGCCGACCAGTCGCCGACACGGGGGTCGCCCCTGACCACCTCCGACGTCGTGGTGTTCGGGACGAGGTTCCACGAAGACGGCGAGGACAGACTCTACGGCCTCTCCCGCGACGGCCACGACGTCCGGTGGTCGGCGAGCGTCGAGGACGGCAGCTACACCGGCGGCGTCATCGCGGACGACACCGCCTACGTCGGCGGGTTCGACTACCGGTTCGGGGCGCTCGACCCCGCGACCGGCGAGTGGGCGTGGCGCGACGACTGGCAGCTCGCGCCCGACACCGACCCGGTGGTCCGGGACGGCTCGGTGTTCTTCGTGGACGCCGACGAGGGACTCGTGCGCCTCGCTCCCGACACCGGTGCGGAGGAGTGGCGACACGCGGCAGAACGGGACACGAACGTCCTCTCGCACGTCTCGGGCCCGACGTTCGACGGCGAGCGAGTCTACTTCACGATGGGCTCGACCGTCCACGCGGCCGCGGTCGGCGGCGACGGACTGTGGTCGGTCGACCTTCCCAATCCGGTGCGGTACTCGCCCGCCGTCGTCGGTGGCGTGGTCTGGGTCGCCACGCAGGACAGCGACGTCCTCCACGGGCTCGACGCCGAGACCGGCGAGACGGCGTTCCGAACCCAGCTCCCCGCCAACACCGAGCGGACCGCCGCCGCGGGCGACCGCCTGCTCGCGTTCCTCGACGACCGCGTGCTGGCGTTCACGACGTCTCGACCGTAAAAGCCTCGACGCCCGCGTCGTGTTCGACGTACAGGCGGTCGCCCGAGCCGGCGAGCCACTGCCCGCGTCCGTCGAGTTGCGTCTCGAACATCACCTCCTCGTGGGTCGGCTCGACCGCGAGCAATCGGTTGTCGACCGTGAGAATCCAGACGTAGCCCGCGTGGAACGCCGGCGCGGTAGTGACGTAGGTCTCGTCGCCGCCGGTCTCGACCACTCTCCGCCCGTTCGAGCCGTCCGGTTCGACCGCGTAGAGGCCGTCCCAGCCGCCGACGTACAGCGTCCCGTCGGCCAGCGTCGGCGCGGTGTGGAGCTTCTCGTTCTCGAACGACCACTGTTCCAGCCCGCTGGCGACGTCGAGCGCCCGGAGGCCGGCGTGGGTCGTGAGGTGGGCGACGCCGTCGACCACCAGCGGGCTGCCGGAGACTCCCCAGTCGGTCGTCATGCCGACCGACCCGTCGTCGAGCGAGTAGGTCGCGAAGTTGTTGAGATAGCCGACGAGCGCGGTCCCCCCGGCCACCGAGACGCCCTCGACCGCGTCGGTGGCGAACTGGCTCGCGGTCCACCGCTCGTCGAGGCCCGGAAGCGCGAGCGCGAACAGCGTCGGCCCCTCGCGCTCGGAGGTGGTGTTGGCGTAGCCCGCGAACACCGTCTCGTCGGTGACGCCCACCAGGTCGACCGTGCGAGCCACGTCGACCCGGTTCTCGACGTCGCCGTCCGGACTCAGCGTGGCGACGGTCCCCGACGCCGGCGTCTCCTCGTCGCCGTCCACGCCGCCCGAGACGACGACGCCCTCGTCGGTCGCTTCGACCGAGTGAATCTGGAAGTCGGTCGCCTCGGTCCACAGCTCGTCGCCGGAGTCGGGGTCGAGCGCGATCACGCTGTCGCTCCGGCCGGCGTAGAGCGCATCGTGACCGAGTGTGGTGGCGGCCGGTCGCTTTCTCCACAGCCACGCCGAGTCGAGCGAGAGGGATTCTGGCACCGAGTCGGCCGTCGTCGTCGCGGTGCCGGACGGCTCGTCGTCGGTCGTCGCTCCGGCCGTCGCCGAACCGCTGGCGGTCTCGGTCCCGGTCCCCTCGTTCGAAGTCAGCCTGAGACAGCCGCCGAGCGCGGAGAGACCGGTCGCCGCGAGAACTCGTCTTCGACGCATTTCCCCGGGGGTTTCGGCCGGCTGGAAGTATATCTACTGGTTCCCGAAACGGCGGGTCGAGCGCTCGCGCCGACGGGACGTCGGCGCTACGCGAACGCGATTTCCTCGGTCGTCGCCACCTCGCCGAACAGCCAGTCGGCGTGCTCGACGGTGTACTCCTTGTGGGCCTCCTCGATGTAGCCCAGCGCGTCCTCGACCAGCACGGGCCGGTAGTCCCGCAGGCCCGCGCTGCCGGCGGTGTGGAGGACGCAGACGTTCGCCAGCGTCCCGCAGAACACGAGGTCGTCGATGCCGTGGGCGTCGAGATAGCCGTCGAGGTCGGTCCGATGGAAGGCGTCGTAGGTGTGTTTCTCGACCACGTGGTCGTCCTCGCGCACGTCAAGGTCGTCGTGGAGTTGTGCCTCCCACGACCCCTCCACGACGTGCTCGCCCCAGCGGGCGAACTCGTCGTAGTAGTGGTTGTCCTCGAACTGCTCGGGCGGGTGGACGTCGCGGGTGTAGACGACCGACGCGCCCGCGTCGCGGGCCGCCGACACGAACGCGGTCACGTCGTCGACGGCCGCCTCGCTGGCGGGCGCGTGGAGGCTCCCCTCCGGATGACAGAAGCCGTTTTGCATGTCGACGACCACCACCGCCGTCGAGTCGGGCTCGACGTTCATGTGCGACCGTAGGGCCGTGTGGCGGAAAATACCTTCCGACGAGTGGCCAGTACGGAGCGTCGGACGCGAGTGCGGCGGCGGCCGCGACCCGGGGACGCAGTTTTCAAGGTCCCATCAAGAGATTTTTGACGGAGTAGTCCGAGAGAGCGGACACAGGAAATGCGAACGAGCATCGCAGTCGCAGTCGTCCTGATGCTCGTCGTCGCGGGCTGTTCGCAGGCCCCCGGCGGCGCGACCGAGACGACCGACACGCACGTCAACGCCACGACCCAGCCCGAGCCGACGACCCAGTCGGGTTCGGACGGGACCACCGACGCGGACGAATCGCAGGCGGTCGTGAAGCCCGACGACCCCGAGACCGACGTCCTCGGCTGGGAGGACGGCGTCTGGTACAACGAGACCATCGCCGTCGACGCCGAGGACGGACTGAACGACACGGAGCTGAACCGGACCGTCTCGCGGGCGATGGCCCGCGTCGAGCGGATTCGCGGGCTGGAGTTCGACGAGCGCGTGCCGGTCACCATCCAGACCCGCGAGCAGTTCCGCGGCGAGCAAGACGACGGGTCGACGCCGGCCGACCGCCGGGTGTTCGACAACGTCAAGTTCGAGTCGCTGTTCATGATCGGCGAGGACACCGACTCCATCGCGGTCCAGAACTCCAACGCCGGGTCTTCGGTCGGCGGCTACTACGACCCGGGTGCCGAGGAAATCGTCGTGGTCTCGGAGAACACGACCACGCCCGAACTCGACGAGATTACCCTCTCGCAGGAGCTGTTCCACGCCCTCCAGGACCAGAAGTTCGACTTCTCGTCGTTCAACCAGTCCACGCGCGAACTCCACAACGCCAAGGACGGCCTCATCGAGGGCGACGGCAACTACGTCGACCACCTCTACTCCCAGCACTGTGCCGACGAGTGGGGCGGCGACTGCCTGCGGCCGGACAGCGGCGGCGGCGGTGGCGGCGAGCTCGCCAACTACGGCCCGTACCTCCTGCGCTATCAGCCCTACAGCGACGGCCCCGCGTTCGTCCGGCAGGTCCGCGAGCGGGGCGGCTGGGAGGCGGTCAACGACCTGTACGAGGACCCGCCGGCCAGCACCGAGCAGGTCATCCACCCCGAGAAGTACGGCGAGGACGAACCGGCGGAGTTCACCGTCGACGACGCCTCGGGCGACGACTGGGACCGCCTCCGGCTCGACGCGCGGCCGAGCTACGCCAGCGTCGGCGAGGCGGGCGTCTTCACGATGTTCTTCTACCCCTACTACGACAGTCAGGGCGGGACCCAGCTCGTCCCCGCCCGGGACTTCTTCAACTTCCGGGAGGGCACCGACCAGCTCCGACAGGTCGACCCCTTCAACTACAACAGCAGCTACTCCCACGGCTGGGACGGCGACAAGCTCGCGGTCTACACCAGCGAGACGGCCGGGGAGAACGAGACCGGCTACGTCTGGAAGACGGTGTGGGACTCCGAGCGGGACGCCGAGGAGTTCGTCGACGGCTACCGGCAGGTGCTGGAGTACAACGGCGCGTCCGCGGTCGGCGACCGCGCGAACACGTGGCGAATCGAGGGCGACGAGTTCGGCGACGCCTTCTACGTCGACCAGCAGGGCGACGAGGTCGTAATCGTGAACGCGCCCACGGTGTCGGACCTTTCGGGCGTCCGCGAGGGCGCGGCACCCGAACAGTAGCGACTCACCTCTCGTCCGCCGACGACTTCTCCCGCGTCTCGCGCTCGTCCGACCGCTCCCCGGAGTCGTCCGCGCGCGCGGTGTCCTCCGAACGCGTTCCCTCGTCGGAGCGCGTCGGTCGCTCGGACCGGTCGGGCCACGTCACGCCGCCGAGGAAGGGGACGCCGACCTGCTGGGCGGCCCGGGATATCATGTGCGCGCCGGTCGGCACCGACAGGAACAGGAACAGGATGCCGACCAGCGACGGCAGGCCGTAGCCGCCCGGCCCGAATCGGACGAAGCTCGCGAGGAAGATGGCGGCGGTGCCCAGCGTCGTGGGCTTGCTCGTGGCGTGCATCCGGTTGTACACGTTCGGCAGTCGGAGCAGTCCGACGGTGCCGACCGTCAGGAAGAAACACCCGACAGCGACCAGCGCGACCACGAGCCAGCCGCGTATCGTTGCGACCACGTTCACTCCCTCCGTTCGATGATGCTGCCCTCGGTGATGTACTTGGCCACCGTGACCGTCGAGAGGAAGCCGATGATGGCCAACACGAGGCTGACGGTCACGAACAGGCCCCGGCCAGTCCGGAGCGCGAACAGCACCGCGATGGCGACGACGTTGGTGGCGATGGCGTCGAGCGCGACCACCCGGTCGGGGACGGTCGGGCCCCGAATCGCCCGGTAGCTACAGAGGACGCACAGCGCGCTGACGACGACCAGCCCCGCGTTCGCGGCCGCCTCGACGCCCGCCGACTCAGCGGCCATCGCCGTCACCCCCGTCGTCGGGCCGCTCCCGGGCGTCGGTCGGCTCGGAGCCGCGGGGCTCCGGCGGCGATTCCGCCTCGGACTCGCTCGCCGGCTCGGACCCCCGAAGCTCCGGCGGGAGGTGTTCGTCGGGCGGGTGGACCCGGAACTCCGGCGCGGGCTCGCCCGGCGCGTGCTTCTCGTCGAGGAAGACGAGCGCGTAGTCCTCCCACGTCCGGATGGGGTCGACGATGGCCGCCGGGTCGCGGCCGTCGATGACGTGGACGTACAGCGCGTTCTGGTCGGGGTCGTGGTCGAGCGTGATGGTCCCGGGCGTGATGGTGATGCTGTTGGCGATGGTGGTCACGCCCAGTTCGGTCTCGACCCGGAGCGGGACGAGGATAACCTGTGGCTCTATCGGGCTGGACGGCGCGAGCACGCGGTAGGCCACGTCGAGGTTCGCGACCACTATCTCCCGGAGGAAGACGAGGACGTACAGCCCCACGTACGGGAGGGTCCGGAGGAACCGCCGGACGTCTATCTCGTCGGCGTACAGCCGCCGGAAGACGAACGCGACCGGCAGCCCGACCGCGAGCCCGGTCAGGAACCGGGCCAGCACGGCGTCGGCCGCGAGGTCGACGCCCCGGACCAACACCCAGAGCGCGGCGAACCCGACGCCGATGACGGGCCAGCGCCGTATCACGCCGTCCCACCCCCGGGCCTCCGACGCCGCCGCGTCCCGCGGCCCGCCGGCTCCGGGTTCACGAGCCGCCACCTCCCGCCGAATCCGCGACCGCCGCCGGGTCGACGGCCTCGACGTACGCACCTCGGTCGAGCGCGGCCCCGGCGGCGGCGTCGGCGAACTCGAACACGGGGTCGAAACCCGCCCCGAGGACGACGATGGCCGCCGCGAGCGCGGCCAGCACCGCGACCTGTCGGCCGTCCACCTCGGCGGTCTCGACCGCGGGCGAGCGCTCGCCCCAGAAGGCCCGGGTCCACAGCCGCGTGGTGTAGAGGATGGTGAGCACCGCGCCGGCCACCACCGCGAGGACGAGGGCTCCGGTCGCGACGCCCGACGAGGCCGCGAACTGCCGGACCGTGGCGTCGAACACGAGGAACTTGCCGAAAAAGCCCGTCAAGGGCGGAATCCCGACCAGCGACGTGCTCGCGACGAAGAACGCGCCCGCCAGCACGGGCGCGCGACCGGCGAGGCCGCCGAGGTCCGCGACGTGGCCGGTCCCGGTCGCGCTTCGGACGGCGGCCGTGGCGAGGAACAACAGCCCCTTCGCGAGCGCGTGGTGGAGCGCGTACACCAGCGCGGCGGCGACGGCGAACCGGCGCAGGCCGGGCGACTGGGTCGCGGCCGCGACGCCGACGGGGACCGCGACGAAGCCCACCTGCCCGATGCTGGAGTACGCCAGCGTCTCCTCGAGGGTGTCGCGGACGATAGCGCCGAGTCCGCCGACGAAGATGCTGGCGACGCCCGCCGCGACCAGCACGGGCGCGAAAAAGGCCAGCGGGGCGTCGCCGGCCAGCCCGGTGAACACGTCGCCGGCCGCGCCGGGCACGGACGCGCCAGCGAACACGGTGAAGTAGAGCCGCACGATGGCGTACAGCCCGACCTTCTTGGTCACGCCCGCGAGCATGGCCGCGACCGGGAGCGGTGCCGCCCGGTAGGCTCCGGGCACCCAGAACTGGAACGGGACCAGCCCGGCCTTGAGTCCGAACGTCACGAACGCCAGCGCGGCCAGCCCGACGACGGGCGCGGGGTCGACGCCGTAGGCGGCCGGGTCGGCCAGCCGCCGGGACATGTCGGCGAGGTTCAGCGTCCCCGTGACCGCGTACAGCCCGCCGACCGCCAGCAACAGCGTGACGCTGCCGACCACGTTGAGCGCGAGGTAGCGGAATCCCGCCGCCGTGTGCTGGGCGTCGCCGTAGAACGCCACGAACACGTAGCTCGCCATCAGCATCACCTCGAACCAGACGAACAGGTTGAACAGGTCGCCGGTCAGCACCGCGCCCGTGACCCCCAGCACGAGACAGTGGAACAGCAGGTGGTAGTACACCCGCTGGTTGTCGGGGTCGACGAACAGCACCGAGAACGCGACCGCCGGCACCGCGACCGCCGCGCAGACGACGAGGACGAACGCCGAGAGGGCGTCGGCCACGAGCGAGATGCCGAACGGCGCGGGCCAGCCGCCGAGCTGGTAGGCCGCCGCGCCCGGCGCGCCCGGCGCGAGCACGACCGTCCATGCGAGCGCGCCCACGGCGAGCGCGTACGCGAGGATACCGCCGACGCTGGCGGCCCGCTGGGCGCGGGGCCACCGCCGCAGGAGTAGGGCGAGCAGGAGGCTCCCGAGCGCGGCCAGCACCGGCGCGACGACGAGCTGTTCGACCATCGTCACTGCCACTCCTGGACGTTCATCGTCCCGTTCTCCTCGTAGGCGCGGTAGGTCAGCGCGAGCGCGAGCGCGGTCGTGCCGAAGCTGATGACGATGGCGGTGAGCACGAGCGCCTGCACCACCGGGTCGGCGGTCTCGGGCACCTCGCCGCCGTGGCTCGCCAGCACGGGCACCGAGTCGTGGGTCGCGGGCTCGACGCCGCCCATCGATATCAGGAACACGTTCGCGGCCTGGGTGACGACCGCGAGGCCCAACACGACCTTCACGAGGTCGCGCCGGAGCAACAGGAAGGTCCCGAGCGCCAACAGCCCGCCCACGACGGCCGCGAACGCGGCGGTCACTCCGCACTCACCACCGAGAGGACGGTCAGGAGCGCGCCCACGACCACGGCGTAGACGCCCACGTCGAAGACGAGCGCGCTCGCGAGCTCGACTTCGTGGTAGAGGGGCACCGACTCGACGACGACGAACGTCTGGCTCATGAGCGGCTCGTCGAACGCGAGGCCGGCGACCCCGCTCGCGACCGCGAGCACGAGCCCGAGCGCGAACGTGCGCTGGAACGCCGCCACGGAGCGGTGGCCGAGCACGCCCGTCCCCTGCTCGACCTCGCGGCCGAGGACGCCGCTCTCGACGAAGTCGAGCCCGTACGCGACGTATATCAGCGCGACCCCCGCCACCGTGAGCACGCCGCCGATGAAGCCGCCGCCGGGGAGGTTGTGGCCCTGCAACAGCAGCGAGAGCGCCACGACGAACACGATGGGCGCGACCACGCGCGCGGTCGTCTTCGTGATGACCGTGGTCACCGGGTCTCACCCCGGTTTCGCATCGTGACCAGCACCAGCACCGAGACCGCCGCGACGGAGATTACGAGCAGTTCGCCCAGCGTGTCGAACCCCCGGAAGTCGACGAGTATCACGTTCACGACGTTGGTGCCGCCGGCCGACGGGAGAGCCGCCGTGGCGTAGTAACGCGCGGTGGCGGTCGGCTCCGCGCCCGCCCGAGCGCCGGCGAGCAGGACGGTCACGAACCCGGTCGCCCCGACCGCCAGCGAGACGCCGGCGTCCCGGGCGAGCACGCGCGGGTCCGGGTCGGCGTAGAACGACGGGAGCTGTTCGAGCACCAGCAGGAAGACCAGCAGTATCAGCGTCTCGACCACGAGCTGGGTCAGCGCGAGGTCGGGCGCGCTTGCGAGGATGTAGAAGATGGCGACCATGAACCCGAGGATGGACAGCGAGAGCACGCCGGCGACCTGCGAGGACGCGACCGCCACCGCGACGGCCGCGACCAGCGCCACCACCAGTACGAGCGCCATCGGAGCCGTGGCCCCGAAGTCGAGCGCCGGGAGCGTCCGGACGGTCGCGGCGTACCCCGACAGGACCAGCGCGCTCGCGGCCGCGACGACCCACGTCACGTAGCTCCGGAGCGACCCGTCGTGGACGACCGCGTCGACGCGGACGCTGGCGGCCTCGGTCGCCGACAGCCACCGGTCGTACCACCAGTTGGCCCGGAGCGCGTTGACGTTCGCCCCGACCTCGATGCCGGCCCGCACGCGGTCGAGGAACGGGTAGGCCGCGAGGCCGCCGCCGACCGAGAGAACAGACATCGCCACGGCGGGCGAGAGGTGGTCGGGAAGGCCCGCGTGGAACTCGACGGCCCCGACCGCCGTCGCGGCGACGGCCTCCCCGACGACCGCGTCGACCGCGAGTTGCGGGGCCGCCCCGACCGCCGCCGCCACGGCCGCGAGTACCGCCGGCGGAGCCACGAGCGCGACGGCGGGGCTACCGACCCCCGAGACCACCGCCGCCGTGCGCTCGCCGAGGAAGACCGCGAGGAATCGCAGCGAGTACAGCACGGTGAAGACGCTGGCGACCACCGCGACCGCCGGGTAGAGCCACGCGAGGCCGCCGGCGGCGTGGGCGGCCTCGTAGCTCGCCTCGAACAGCAGCTCCTTGGAGTAAAAGCCGTTGAACGGCGGGATTCCGGCCATGCTCAGCGCCGCAACCCCGGTGACGGCGGCGGTGACGGGCAGGTCGCGCCGGAGGCCGCCGAGGTCGTCGATATGCCGGGTGCCGACCTCGTGGGCGACGACCCCGGCGACGAGGAACAGCGCGGCCTTGAACAGCGCGTGGTTGAACAGGTGGAACGCGCCCGCGGCCGCGCCTGCGGTCGACGCGAACCCGAAGCCGGCGACCATCAGCCCGAGGTGGCTCGCGGTCGAGTACGCCAGCAGTTCCTTGACGTCGGACGCCACGACCGCCAGCACCGCGCCGACCAGCATCGTCGCCAGCCCGAGGGTGGCAAAGAGCAGCGTCCACTCCGGGCCGACGAACAGCGGCCGGATTCGGCCCGCGAAGTAGACCCCGACCGTCACCATGGTCGCCGAGTGGAGGAACGCCGACACCGGGGTCGGCGCGACCATCGCGTTCGGCAGCCAGAAGTGCAGCGGCACCTGGGCCGACTTCGCGCCGACCGCGACCCCGAACAGCGCGAGCGTCGGGACGAACAGCCCCGCGTCGCGGAGCGCGGTCGCGACGGCGTCGGGCTCCGCGAGCATCGCCGAGAGGTCGAACGCCCCGACCCCGGCGTCGCCGGCCGCGACCGCGAGGAGGAGGACGCCCGCGAGCAGGCAGAGTCCGCCGCCGACGGTCACGACCATCGCCATCCGGGCGGAGTAGCGCGACTCGGCCGCCTCGGTGTGATGGCCGACGAGGACGAACGAGCAGAGGCTGGTCAGCTCCCAGAACAGGAACAGCGCTATCAGGTCGGCCGCGAGCGCGACCCCGAGTATCGACCCCATGAACGCCAGCAGCGCCGCGTAGTACCGGGCGAGGCCCGCCTCGTCGCGCACGTAGCGCGCCGAGTAGGCGAACACGAGGACGCCGATGCCGCTGGCCAGCAGCGCGAACAGCACCGCCAGCCCGTCGACCCGGAATCGGAGCGCGACGTCGAGCGAGGGCACCCACGGCAGCGAGACGGTGCCACGAGTGCCGAGCAGCGAGCCGACGAGACCGAAACAGGCCAGCGCGACCGCAGCGCCGGCGTAGCCGGTCCCCTCGCCGGTCCGGAGCCGCTCGCCGGAGGAGCCGGTCGGCCGGCCCGCGAGCCGGTGGCCCAGCGGCGTCAGTCCTGCCGCGACGAACGGGAGCGCGACTGCGGCGACGACGACCGGGAGGTCGGGAGACATCCGCCCGTCGAACAACCACTACCCCGGACTTAGGCGTTGGGCCCGAACGAGCCCGCGACGACGTCGCGTACGACGCCGAGAGGCGGGTTCGCGAACGGGTAGCTTTTTCGCTCGGGACGGGGTAGGTCGGGGCATGACACTCCGGAGGTCGATTCGATGAGCGACCGGTTCGACGTGGTCTCGGAGTCGGCGGTCCGCGACGGGACGGCCACCGACGCCTACTTCCTGCGGACCGAGGAGACGTTAGAGCGGGCCGGCCGGAACCCGCGCGTCGTGGCCGAGGTGACCCGCGACCAGTTCCCCACCGGCGAGTTCGACCTGCTCGCGGGCGTCAAAGACGCCGCCCGCCTGCTCGAAGACCTCGACGTGGACGTCGACGCCATGCGCGAGGGGCGGCTGTTCGACGGCGGGCCGGTGGTTCGCATCGAGGGGAAGTACCTCGAGTTCGCGCGGTACGAGACCTCGCTTTTGGGCCTGCTCTCCCACCAGAGCGGCATCGCCACCGCCGCGCTGGAGGTCCGGCGCGCGGCCCCCGACTCGACGGTGCTGAGCTTCGGCGCACGTCACGTCCACCCCGCGATCACGCCGGTCGTCGAGCGGGGCGCGCTGGTCGGCGGCCTCGACGGCTTCTCGCACGTCGCCGCCGGCGAGGTGCTGGGCCGGGCGGCCGGCGGGACGATGCCCCACGCGCTGGTCATCGCGTTCGGCGACCAGGAAGCGGCGTGGACCGCGTTCGACGAGGCGGTCGCGCCCGAGGTGCCCCGCATCGCCATCGCCGACACGTTCTCCGACGAGAAAGACGAGAGCTTGCGGGCGGTCGAGGCGCTCGGCGACGCGCTCGACGGGGTGCGGCTCGACACCACGGGGTCCCGGCGGGGCGACTTCCGGCACATCGTCCGGGAGGTCCGGTGGGAGCTCGACGCGCGGGGCCACGAGGACGTGGAGATTTTCGTCAGCGGCGGGCTCGGCCCCGAACAGCTCCGGGCGCTCCGGGACGTTGCCGACGGCTTCGGCGTCGGCGGGCACGTGAGCAACGCCGACCCGCTGGACTTCGCACTCGACATCGTGGAACTCGACGGCGAGCCCGTCTCCAAGCGGGGCAAGCTCTCGGGCAAAAAGCAGGCGTTCCGGACGCCCGACGGCGGCCACCACGTCGGACTGGCCGACCGCGCGGACCCGGCGGACGGCGAGCCGCTGCTCGAACCCCTGCTCCGGGACGGCGAAGTCGTCCGCGACTTCGACGTGGACGCGGCCGCAGAGCGCGCCAGCGAGGACGCCGACGCCGTAGGGTTCCGCGAGGACGGACGGGAGTAACGTCGCGAGTTGCGGCGCGGTGGGGGTCGCGGTGCTGTCGGTGCAAGTTACTGGCCCGCGAGCGCAGCGACCGACGGCTCACGTCGTTGGCCGAGACAGCAAACGGTCGTATCTTACCGCTCTTCGACGGTCCCCTCGGGCTCGCGCTCGGTGAACACCTGGCCGTCGAACAGCGTCACCATCACGTCGTCGTCCTCCCACGCGCCCCGCGGCAGTCCGGCCTTCCGGCAGGTCCGGTCGAGGTACTCGAAGACGCTCCAGTCGTTCTCCTCGGGCAGGGTCGGATACATCCACGCCTGCTGGCCCCGACCCTCGACGGCGACGCCGTGGTTTCCCAGGTCGATGTCGGCCGCCGGGTCCTCCGAGAGGTGGGTGTCGCGGACGACGCAGACCGATATCTTGAGGTTGGGGAGTTCGGCCTCCTCGACTTCCGACCCGCACGAGGTGTCGCTGGCGGCGCTGATGGCCGAGTCGACGATGAGGTGTCCGAGCTGGTCGGTCCCCTCGTACGCGCCGTCGCATCCCCGGAGGCGACCGCGACCGCGAGTGGACGCCAGCCGCACGAAGACCCCCGTTCGCGCGTAGAACGCCTCGCGCATGCTCCCGGGCTGTTCGCGCTGGCCGTTGATGACGTAGGATTCGACGGATTCGCGTGCGAGTTCGACGGCCCGCGTGCCGTCCTCGTAGGAGAGAGTCACTGCCTGAGCCTGTGCCATACACGACATCGTTAGGCGGCGATTACCTTCAAGTCTTCCCTTCAATACTAAAGACGGAAACGTTCCGCTACGTTTCAGATGCTCTCGGTTAAATGTGGTAACGTCGGGGGCACGCGATGGTAAGGCCGGGTTTCCGCCGAGGTTCCGTCCGTTCCACCGAACGCCTTAAACCCGGCCGGGGCCTACCGCTTCTCGGCAGAGGGAGCCGAGTTCCCGCGGACGCGCGGGGCACTTGCCGCGCGCACACGGCGCTGGCAGGCGTCAGCGTCCACGTGAGGAAAGTCCCCCCACCGTCCGGGCAGGCGACCGGGCGCAAGCCCGGAGCGGGAGACCGCTGGCTCTGGAACAGAAACGAGACCGCTCTCCCCGACCGACGAGGTGCGCGAACCCGAACCGAACGAAGGCACCGACCGAGCAAAGGGACGGGGAGTTGACCCACCGAGGGACGCTCCGGCCCCGCCGGAGCGCGTGGCGACTCGCCACGGACGGGAGAGAACGGATGGAACGGCGAATCCTCGCCGGTGCAAGTCCGCGCCGCGCGATGCTCCGCATCGCCAAGGTAGCCCGGACGACGGCGCGGACGCTCAGCCGAATGCTCGGCCGAACAGAAGGGGGCTTACTCCCCTCAGCCGCTATCGGACGACCAGCGGAGCGGGCGCTAACCGACGACGAGCGGAGCGGACGCTAACCGACGACGACCAGCAGGACGACGAGCGCTGCGAGAAGTTCGGCCGCGACCACCGTGACCGCGGCCCCGATCTTCAGTGCGTTCGTCCCCGTCTCGTAGGCACTCATCTCGGCTTGCACCGTGGCGGGGATTCACAATAAGTCGGACACACGGTTGCCCATCGTTCGCGGTTACGAGCGATTCCTAACGCAATGAACGCCGACGAACGGTCTCAGTCGCGCGGAAATCTCCGCTTGAACTGAGACGAACGACGGCGAGCGCGGGGTTAACAATAGAATCGGATTCGATTATTAATGAATCCCAATTCGGGCCGCGATTGTGGTAGCAGGATTAATATCCGCACGACGACTACGGTCGACTATGACGCGAGGCGACCCCGGTCGGACGGTCCGCTTGTCGGTCCCCGAGATGGACTGTCCGTCCTGTGCCGGCAAGGTGACCGCGAGCGTCGAGTCGCTCGACGGCGTGCGCGACACCGACGCGGCACCGACGACCGGCACGCTCGCGGTCACCTACGACCCCGAGTCGACCGACGGCGACGCGGTTCGCGAGCGAATCGAGGCCGCCGGCTACGCGGTCGCGGGCGAAAGCGACGCCGACCGGGAACTCCGGCTCTCGGTCCCCGAGATGGACTGTGCCTCCTGCGCCGGCAAGGTCGAGCGCGCGCTCGCCGAGGTGGACGCCGACGCGGTCGAGACCCGGCCGACGACCGGCGAGGTCGTCGTGACGGGCGAGGTCGACCCCGACGAGGTCCGTGCGGCGGTCGAAGGGGCCGGCTACGAGGTAGCCGAGTCGTCGGCGAGCGCCGCGGGAGACGACGCCGGACCGAGCGTGGCCGAGAAGAGCGACGTCTGGACGAGTCCGCGCGCGCTCAAGACGTGGGTCGGTGCGGCCCTCCTCGTGGCGGGGCTCGCGGTCGAGTTCGTCTTCTCGGGTGCCGACGCCGTCCTGTTCGGCGCGCTCGGTCGGGAGTTCCACGTCTCGTCGGTGTTACTCCTGCTCGCGGCCGGGATCGCCGGGCAGGCCATCCTCCGGAACGGCTACTACTCCGCGAAGACGCTGAGCCTCGACATCGACCTGCTGATGGGAACCGGCGTGGTGAGCGCGGTCGCGGTCGGCCTCTACGTCGAGGCCGCCACGCTGGCCGTGCTGTTCAGCGTCGCCGAGCTACTGGAGCAGTTCTCGATGGACCGCGCGCGCGACTCGATGCGCGAACTCGTTGACCTCTCGCCAGACACCGCGACCGTCCGACGGGGCGGCGAGGGCGACACCGGCGAGGAGACCGTCCCCGTCGAGGAGGTCGCGGTCGGCGAGACGGTCGTCGTCCGCCCCGGCGAGAAGATTCCGGTCGACGGCGACGTGCTGGAGGGGGCCAGCGCGGTGAATCAGGCACCCATCACCGGCGAGAGCGTGCCCGTGGACAAGCGACCCGGCGACGAGGTGTACGCCGGCACGGTCAACGAGGAGGGGTATCTGGAAGTCGAGTCCACCGCACGAGCCCACGAGACCACCCTCTCGCAGGTGGTCGAACTCGTCGGCGACGCCCAGCGCGACCGCACCGACCACGAGCAGTTCGTCGACCGATTCGCGTCGTACTACACGCCGATAATCGTGGTCGGCGCGCTCGTGACCGCGTTCGTCCCGCCGCTCGTGTTCGGCGAGGTGTTCCGGGTGTGGTTCGTGCGCGGACTGACCCTGCTCGTCGTCGCCTGCCCGTGTGCGTTCGTCATCTCGACGCCCGTCTCGGTCGTCTCGGGCGTGACCAGCGCGGCCCGGAACGGCGTGCTGGTGAAAGGCGGCCCCCACCTCGAATCCGTGGGCGAGGTCGAGGCGGTCGCGTTCGACAAGACCGGGACGCTCACCGCCGGCGAGTTGACCGTGACCGACGCGGTCGCGTTCGGCGAAAACAGCGAGGCCGACCTCCTGCGGTGTGCCCACGACCTCGAACGCCGGAGCGAACACCCCATCGCCGAGGCCATCGTGAGCGAGGCCCACGAGCGCTCGGACCCCCACGACGAGGACGGCGACGACCGGGAGATCGAGAACTTCCAGAGCCTCACTGGCAAGGGCGTTCGCGCCGACCTCGGCGGCGTGACCCACTACGCCGGCAAGCCCGGACTGTTCGAGGAACTGGGTTTCGACCTCGGACACGTCCACCTGAGCGCGGACGCCGGGGACTCGCGGACGGGCGACGAGTCGGTGACCGACGGCGGGCAGGTCGTCGCGGACGCCGCCGACAGCAAGTGTGCCGACCGCGAGGACTGCCTCGACCTGCTCGGGGACGTGGTGCCACGGTTCCAGCGCGAAGGCAAGACGGTCGTCCTCGTCGGCACCGACGAGGAACTGGAGGGCGTGCTCGCCATCGCCGACGAGGTGCGGCCCGCCGCCCGCGAGACGGTCGCGCGCCTCCGGTCGTTCGGCGTCGAGACGGTGATGCTCACGGGCGACAACGAGGGCACCGCCCGCGCGGTGGCCGAGCAGGTCGGCGTCGACGAGTTCCACGCCGAACTCCTGCCCGAGGACAAGGTCGCGGCGGTCGAGGACCTGACCGACCGCCACGGTTCGGTGGCGATGGTCGGCGACGGCGTCAACGACGCGCCCGCCTTGGCGGCCGCCACGGTCGGCGTGGCGATGGGGGCGGCCGGCACCGACACCGCCATCGAGACCGCCGACATCGCGCTGCTGGGCGACGACCTCCGGAAGGTGCCGTACCTCTACCGGCTCTCCCGGAAAGCCAACCGCGTCATCCGCCAGAACATCTGGGCGAGCCTCGCGGTCAAGGCGGTGCTGGCGGTGGGCGCGCCGCTGGGCTACGTGCCGGTGGCGATGGCAATCGTCGTCGGCGACATGGGGATGAGCCTCGGCGTGACCGGGAACGCGATGCGGCTGGCGCGAGTGGAACCCGAGACCGACGAGTGACGCTACCGTTCGGGAGCGAGCAGGTCGACCGAGAGGTCCGGCACCCGCTCGAAGTCGGTGTCCCTCGTGACCACGGTTCCACCCGCCTGTCGGACCGCACCTGCAAGGAGCACGTCGGGAACGGGTATCGGAGTTCCGTTCGAGTACAGTTCGTCACGGACGGTCGCAGCTTCGGCGGCATCCTCGAACGTGAGCGGCACGACCTCCACCCACGACAACGACTCGGCGACCGTTTCTATCGTCCGTGACGGGGCGTCGCGATCGAGCGCCCCGTAGAACAGTTCCCACATGATGATGCTCGACGTGTGGAACGTCGTCGATTCGCGATTGCGGACGTACTCGCCCGCGTACTCGCGACCCCGAAGATAATCGGCGAGAACGCTACTGTCCAAAAATATCATCCGCTCGCTCCCTGTAGTCGCGGTCCATTCTCTCGCGGGCCTCTTCCACACTCGCCGCGAATTCGTCGCCTTCTTCGCCAGCGAACACGCCAAAGCCCTTCATCACGTCTTCGTCTCCGCCCGAGAGACGTTCGAGGAGGTCGCTGAAGCTTTCTTCCTCTCGCTTCATGGACTTGAGGCGGTCGTACACGTCCTCCCTGATCGTGAGCGTCTTCGTAGCCATATGACATATGTTTACGTGTACACGTAAATTACTTCTGGTGGACGTACCGTTCCGGAGTCAGGGAGAACGCGATGTGTCTGGCGCGGGTCGAACCGGAAACCGACGAGTAACCGCACACGCCGCAACTGCAGCGTGCTTCGACCCCCGCCACGCCCCGTACCGCCTGCCGCGCTCGCGCAGTTCTGCGCGAGCGCGGCACATCCCGTGGTCCGGGTCAGTTCACGTGACCGAAAGAGACCTCACCCCTCGAACGTCGGATGCGACGCCCGGACGTCCGAGATCAGGTTCCGAGCCCCGTCGCTGGCGTCCGCTTCGGGTATCAGGGGCCGCTTGCCGTCGAACGTCTCGTGAACCTCGACCACGCCGTCGGCCAGCGTGTCCAGTCCGTAGCCGCCCTCCAGAACGAACCCGAGCGAGGCGTCGACCGCCCGGGCCGTCTCGCGGACCTGCTTGGTCAACATGCCGTACCCCTCGGTCGAGACGCGCATCCGCGAGATCGGGTCGTGGCGGTGGGCGTCGAATCCCGCGCTCACGAGCAGCAGGTCCGGATCGAACTCGTCGAGGGCGGGCGCGACCAGTTCGTCGACCACGTCGCGGTACTCGGGGTCGCCCGCGCCCGCCGGAAGCGGGACGTTGAGGGTCGTCCCCGCGCCCGGACCCTCGCCGGACTCGCCGACCTCGCCCGTGCCGGGGTACAGCCCCTGTTCGTGGATCGAGGCGTAGAACACGTCGCCGACGTCGTAGAAGATGTCCTGCGTGCCGTTGCCGTGGTGGACGTCCCAGTCGAAGATGGCGACGCGCTCGGCGCGGGTGTCGTCGCTCGCGATGGCGTGGCGGGCCGCGACCGCCACGTTGTTGAAAAAGCAAAATCCCATGGCGTCGTCGGCGACCGCGTGGTGGCCCGGCGGTCGCCCGAGCGAGAACGGCGTGGCCCGGCCCGTCGCGCCGTCGAGCGCGGCGTCGGCCGCCCAGCAGGCGAGTCCCGCCGACTGGAGCGCGGCCTCCCACGTCGCCTCGACCGCGACCGTGTCGGGGTCCCAGTTGCCGCCGCCGCGCTCGCAGAACTCCCGGACCTCCGTCACGTACTCGGCGTCGTGGACGGCCTCGACGGTCGACTGGTCGACCGGGTCGGCGTCGACGTACTCGACGCCGTGCTTGCGGGACAGGCCCTCCCGGACGGCCCGGAGCCGGTCGGGGTTCTCGGGGTGGCGCTCGCCCGTGTCGTGAGCGAGGCAGTCCTCGCTGTAGCCGAAGTTCATTCGAAGAGCTGGAAGTAGGTGTCGATGTCCTCGGCCTTAACGGTTCGCCGGTCGGCGTGGCGCGCGAGCGTCGCCGCCGCCCGGGCGACGTTGTCGGCGTAGTCCTCGAGGATGTCCGCCAGCGCGATGCGGGCGTCCATCGCCACCCGGTAGCTGTCGTCGATGCGGAGCCGGGCGATGCGGTCGACCGGCGCGACCGGCAGTTCGAGGTCGGCCTTGTCGACCACCTGCTCGACGCCGAAGTCGGCGCTCATCAGGGTCTTGCGGCCGTCGGCGGTCGCCTCCTCGGCGGCGTCGACCGCGAGGTCGGCCCCGTGAGACTGGATGCGGCGAGCCAGTTCCTCGGCCGCCTCGGCGCTGACCCGGAGGTCGCCCGCGTTCCGTCTGATGATGGTGTCGACCGGCGCGAACGGCAGCTCGACGCTCATACCCCAAACCCCGGATTTTACGCCCTTAGTTCTTTCCGTAGCGTCGTTGGGCGAACCTACGTCGTTTTCGAGAGCGAGTCAGACGACGAGTGCGAGCGAATCATGAATATAGCCGTCCAAAGAGTAATATATTTGGGCCACCAGCTATTCACCATGTCCGAACTCCCGGCCGACGGCGAAGACGTGAACGAACACGCCGTAGACGAGTGGGTCGAAGCGACGACGCCGTTCGAGCGCGTCCGGACGGTGATGAAGCGGACCTACGAGGCGGAGTCGGCCCCGACTATCGCCGAGCGGGCACGAACGACCCCAACGACTGCGCGAACCCACCTCCAACAGCTCGCGGACAGCGGATTCGTCGACGAGGTATCGGCGAGCGGCGGGACCACCGTTTACGAGCGGTCGAACGAATCGCTCGTGTTGGAGCAGGCCCACGACATCCTCGACGCGACCAGCACGGAGCGACTGGTCGACCGCATCGGGGAGATGCGCGAGGAGATTCGAGCGTATCGGGACGAACTCGACGCCGATTCGCCCGAGGACGCTGCAATTCGTGACCGCGAGGTCGACAGTGGGACGCTTCGAGAGTGGCAGACCACCCGCCGAAATCTCGACATCGCCAAAGCCGCGCTCGCGCTCAGCCAAGCCGAAGAGACCGTCCAACGGACGAAGGCGGTGTAGTTTCGGTGTCGTCGCGTGACTCCGCGAGCGAATCCCACGCGCTTCGCGGGCCGACCGACCGAGGCGCGCTCCTCGACTTTCGGGACGTGTTCACCGAGATGGAACCGCTGGCAGAGGGCGAACTCGACGACTTCTTCGAACCGTCCAAACTTCACATCCATCTTGGCGACGGCGTGGGTCGGGCCGAGAGTGCGCGACTCGACGTTATCTGGACGACGCTTCACGACTACAACATCCACTATACGGACGGGTTGGACCGGAATCTCGGCTGGGACGTACATCCCCACGACTATCCGGCTCCGCCCGGGGATGGGCACTTTCATCCACAGCCGGACGCCGCCACCGACCCCGAGAACGTCGAACAGTCGTGTATCGCGGTCACCGAACTCCCGCTCGTCGCTCGCGCCTCACACGCACTCTGGCGACGAGTCTACGAACAGGGGTCGTTCGACGGCGTCAACGACGTAGTGAATCCACCGTAGTCGACAGGGCGACGGCCTCGATTTCAGAACACGTCCTCGGCGTCGAGGGTCCCGTCGGCGAGCTCGCCGCGCGCGGTCACTTCCTGCCCGAGCGTCACCTCGGCGCTGGACTCGACGCTCACGGTCTCCTCGCCGTCGTCGAGGATGATGGGGTCGCCCGCCTGCACGACGGTCCCCGTGAACTCGACGTGCTCGCCGTCCGACCCGGCGTCCTCGGCGCTCGCGGACGCGTCGGCGCTGGCCGCCGCGCCGTCTCCGTCCTCGGCGAACGCATCGAGGCCGGTCGAATCGCTGCCCGAACCGCTCGCGTCGGCGTCGTCGCTCGCGCCCCCGCCAGTACTCGCACCCGCACCGGCGACGCTCGCGTCGGCCTCGCCCAGCACGGTCACGGTCGACTGCCAGCCGGCCGACCCCTCGATGTCGTCCTCCCAGCCGTCCTGTATTTCGAGGTCGGCCAACTGTATCTCGTCGCCCGGCGCTATCTCCGCGTCGGCTTTCTCGCCCCAGAGCGCGACCCGGATGTCGCCGGTCCCGTCCTGCACGCGGACGTTCCGGACCTGCCCCTCCGAGCCGTCGTCGCGGTCGAAGGTGCGCTTGGGGTCGGCCGAGCGCACGACCCCCGAGATGTCGACCTCGTCGCCGATCTCGAGGTCTGCGATGTCGGCCGTCTCGGGCACGTACTCGACGTCCTCGTCTATCTCTTCGATGGCTCCGCGATTGCCGACGTGGAGTTCGAGGTCGCCGTCGCGCTCGCGGACGTAGCCGTCCACGACCTCGACCGAGACGCCGGGGTCGAGGTCCTCGGCGGCGGCGGTGCGCTCGTCCCAGAGCGTGACCCGGATGCGGCCCGTGGAGTCCCCGAGTTTGAGGTTGGCGACCTTGCCCTCGGAGCCGTCGTCGCGGTCGAAGGTGCGAATCGCGTCGGTGTCGAGCACCTTGCCGCGCAGGTTCACGTCCGAGAGCCCGAGCGAGAGGTCCTCGACGCGGTAGGTGTCTCTGACCGGCACGTCCACGTCGGCGTCCGGGGCGGGTTCGGCGTCGTTGACGTTGACCTCGACGCCGTTGTAGCCGTCCTTGGGACGACCCGCGACGCGGAGCGTGTCGCCGACGTCGAGTTCCTCGCTGCCTGCGTCGGCCTGCTCGTCCCAGAAGGTGATTCGGATGGAGTCGGTCTCGTCGGCGACCTCGACGTTCAGGACGCGACCGTCCTCGCGCTCGTCGTCGTCGCGCTCGAACGTCCGGAGGTCGTCGACCCCGACCACCTTCGCCACGAACTTCACGTCCTCCATCCCGGGTTCGACGTCGGCCACGCTCTCGACCTCGCCGCCCTCCTCGTCGAGTTCGTGGGCGATGAGCATCGCTGCCGTCTCCTCGTCGGCGAGTCCGCCCATCTGCTCGACCTTCTCCTCGACGGCCTCCCGGAACTCGTCGAGGGAGACGTCGGCGTCGAGGTCGGCGTGAACGTCCTCTATCGCGCCCATAATCGTGTTGTATCGCAGGGGTGGCCGTCGCTTAAGTATTGTCTTTGCTTCGGGTGGCAGTTGTACCCGTTGCCGTCGGGCGGTTCCGTCGGCGTCGGCGGTCCGGGGTTCGAGGGGCGTCGAGCGGTCACGTCCCGAACTGGCCTCGCCTTCGGATTTAAACTCTCGGGTGAGCCGACAGGGCGTCCGGACGACGAATAGCGCCGGGGTTCCGAACGAGTACCTTCGTCCCAAATCTTATTACAGATTACGAACAATCCGATGGCACGGCGAATGAAGACCTCTCTCCTCACTCGCTGACCGGGCGCGTCCGCAGTCACGACGGCCGTCGCTCCGCGGTTTCGGTCGCGTCGAGTCCTTCGAGTCCCCGACGTCGCGTCCGGCTCGGAACGGTGCCCGCCGGACTCGGCGGCGACTGCTCCCGTCGCGCTCGCGGGGCGTCGTCCGGTCCTGGTCCGCGAATCAGTCGCCCGACGGGCGACCCGCCCGTCGCGAAGTCGAGTCCCGCGGAGTCCGAGCAGCGAGGCTCGCCCCTCGGTCGGGCGACCCTCGCCGCCGACGCAGTCGGGGAAGCGCCGAGCAATCGCCACGACGCCACCGCATCCACCATGCAATCGAGCAACGCAGTAATCGCTGCACGAGACGATTCCGAAGAGAGAGGTTCCAGCCGACCGAGCACCGAGGAGATACGAAATCTGGCCGAGGCCGCCGGATACGAGGTCGTCGCGGAGGTGACCCAGACCCGTCCCGAGGACCCGGCGACCCAGTTCGGTCGCGGGAAGGCCGAGCAACTGGCCGAGACGGTCGCCGAGACCGGAGCCGGCGTCGTCGTCTTCGACAACGAACTCACGCCGACCCAGACCGTCGAACTCGCGAAGCTGTGTCCCGAGGGCATCGAGGTCCTCGACCGGTACCGGCTGGTCCTCGACGTCTTCGAGGACCGGGCCGGCTCCGAGCGCGCGACGCTGCAGGTCGAGCGCGCCCGACTGGCCGCCGACCTGCCGCGAATCCGCGAACGGGTCACGCGAGAACTCGCGGGCGAGGACCTCGCCCACGACGAGCGAGGCGGCGGCCGCGTCCGGGACGTCGAGCGCCGCATCGACGAACTCGACCGGACGCTCGACGAACTCGGCGACGAGGTCGCGGCCCGCCGGGAGCGCCGCCGCGAGGAGGGGTTCGCGTTCGTCGCGCTCGCCGGGTACACCAACGCCGGGAAGTCGACGCTGCTCCACCGACTCGCCGACGACCTCGACTTCGACGCCCGCGACGCCGACCACGCCGACCTCGACGGGGCCGCCGAGGTCGAGGACCGGCTGTTCGAGACGCTCGACACGACGACGCGTCGCGCGACCGTGGCGGGCCGACGGACGCTGCTGACCGACACCGTCGGGTTCCTCGACGACCTGCCCCACGACCTCGTCGCGTCGTTCCACGAGACGCTCTCGGAGACCGAGACCGCCGACTGCGCGGTGCTGGTCGCCGACGCCAGCGACCCACCGGCGGAGCTCCGCCGGAAGCTGAAGACGAGTCTCGCCTTACTCGACGACGCCGACGGCGAGGTCGTCCCGGTGTTGAACAAGGCCGACCTGGTCGGCGACCGCGAACTCGCCGCGCGCGAGCGCGCCGCCGCCGACCTGCTCGACGCCACCGACCCGGTCGCGGTGAGCGCGGCCGAGGGCGAGGGGCTGGAGGCGCTCCGCGAGCGAATCGCCGACGCGCTCCCGGCCCTGTGCGAGGCGGAACTCGCCGTGCCGAACGACGACGCGGCGATGAGCCTCGTGTCGCGGCTCTACGACCGCGCTCGGGTCGCGGACGTGACCTACCGCGACGACGAGGTCCGGGTCGCGTTCGAGGCACCCGAGCCGGTGGTCGAACGCGCCGAGGCGAGGGCCGACGCGCTCGCCGACGGGAACGCGGACTCGACCTGATCAGACCCCGCCGCCGCAGCCGGTGGCGGCGCTGCCTGCGGCCGCACAGCTCGCGGCGCTGGCGCTGGTCGCCGACGTGGCCGCCACCACCGCCATCCCGTCGTTGCGGCTGTAGTCCTTGCACTCGCCCCACGCGACCGGCGCGACCTCGTCGTCGATGTCGTGGCCCGACTCCACCGCCTCGCGGAGTTCGTCCGCGTCGAACCCCGGGTCGGCGACGAGTCGGTCGGCGAGTTCCGGCGGGACCGCGACCCGGCGACACTCCTCGGCCTCGAACAGTTCGTCGCCGTCGAACGTGAACTGGACGTCGTAGTGGCGCACGAACACGTCCTCGAACGCGGGGTCGAGCGCGCGGACGGCCGCGCCGACGAGCCGCCAGACCCGGTCGTAGTCGGGCGACTCGACGTCCTCGCCGAGCGAGAATCGTGCGATGGGCACAGTCACGGGCTCCTCGTCGGGCCCCTCGTTGACCACCGCGACGCCGGTCACGCCGGCGTCGTCGATGCCGTACGCGTCGGCGTCGACGCGCTCGTCGAGCGCGTCGCCGGCCGCCCCGCGAGCGTCGTCGATGCGGGCCTGTGCCTCGTCGTCGCCGCCGAGCAGTCGCTCGATGAGTGACATGGTTCGACCGTCGCGGGCGACGGGCTTGAAGATTGCTCCGGCGGCTCGCGGGGATGAACTACAAGGGGTCCCAGTCCGATGTCCACCCATGGACTTCGATACGGACGTCAGCAGTCGCGGAACGCTCGCTCGCGTACTCGTCGCCGCCTTCCTCGGCGTCGCAGCGATTCGGTGGCTCTGGTCGGGCAAGCGGGCGCGCGGCGCGCTGGCGGGCGTCGGCGCGCTCGCGCTGGGCTACGCCGCCACGAGCGAGTCCCCCGAGCCGGCGGAAGCCGTCGACCTCGGCGGGGCTGATGAGAGCGCCGATTCGACCGACGACGGCGTCGGCGCGACCGACGAGGACGCGGAACTGCGCTGTGCGGCGTGCGGGGAACCCATCCAGTTGGGCGAGTCCCGCGGGCCGAACGAGAGCGGCGAAATCGTCCACGACGCCTGTCGGTAGTCGGTATCGTCGGCGTGACGTGCGGCGCGTGAACCGAGACGGTCGACCCTGACTGGCTTTGAACCGGAGTCAGAGGTTCCTGCTCGCTCCGCTGGGCGGGGTTCCTCCGACAGGGTTCGAATCCGCTCGGGAGCGCTTTCGCTGCTCACAGTTCAGTCGCTGCGCTCGTTCACGTTGTTCGCAGGAAAATGCCGCCTCCCGGACATATACCAAGAGTTCAAATGCCTACCCGTTCTAAATTAGAGTATGCCAAGGTTGCCACCCGCGATCGAAACACTCCACACGCGGATTGAGAATTCGGAGACCCTCGCACCAGAAGATAAGGACGTCCTCCTGAAGTTCTCTTCAGAGCTCGGGGTGCATAACTACTCTGTGGGGCGATGGTCAAAGCTCCTCCAGCACTGCACGATGATGGCTGGGGATTCGTCCAAATACTCCCCAGATGAACTACCCAAGCCAGATTTAGCAGAAATCATCGGAGAGTCAAAGACAGAGAAAGACGCCGCGAAGAAATACGTCAGGTGGATCAACGCGAACTATGATAACGAAGAGTCGAAACGTGACCATCGAGTCGCGCTACGAATGCTTGGTGGGCACCTAACAGAAGGTGATTACGAGGAAGAGAAACCATCAAGCGTTGAGTGGATCTCGGCTGATCTCCCTAAGGACTATGATCCAAAGCCCGACCCGACGAAGATGTGGTGGTGGGACGATCACATTGTTCCCGTCCTGAATAACGCTAAATACGCACGCAACAAGGCAGCGGTCGCTGTAGACTGGGATGCTGGTCCACGCTCCGGGGAGTTTCGTGAACTCACTGTTGGTGACGTTAGTGACCACAAGTACGGGATGGAGATCACCGTTGATGGGAAGAAAGGTCGCCGCTCAATGGTGCTCATCTCATCAGTCCCATACCTCAAACGCTGGTTAGAGGTTCACCCTCGGGGTAACGAGCCTGATGCACCGCTTTGGTCGGACTTAGACACCGGGCGGGATGTGAGCTACAACATGAAGTTGAAGATGCTTCGAGCACCCGTCAAGCGAGCGGTTGATAACGGCGATCTCAGAAAGCCATCGAAGATGGAATTCACGCGGATGCGGAAGTCTTCCGCGAGTTACCTCGCGCGAAAGAACGTGTCACAGAATCATATAGAGAACCATCATGGCTGGGTGAAAAACAGCGATGAAGCTCGACGATATATCGATGTGTTCCGGGAGGATACTGCTCGTGAAGTGGCCCGTGCCCATGGAGTAGACGTTTCGGAGGATGAGATCGAGGATATCGGGCCGGTGCAGTGTCCACGTTGTCAACGCGATACGCCCAGGGGAGAAGCCCAATGTATGTGGTGTGGGCAGGCTCTGGGTCCGAAGGGTGTCGAGCGGCTCGAAGAACGGGAAGAACGACTCTTCGACTCCGCGTTGGAAGCTGATGGCGACATGAAAGAGCGAGTCAAGAGCATCCAAAGCGAGATCGAGGAACTCCGTTCATTGGGGCTTGAGATATAGAACATACACTTCCGGTAAAGCCCCAAGATAGAGTTAGATTCGGTCTTGTTCTCTGATATCATTTTTCAGTTATAACTAGTCCCCTGTTCGTTTTCGATTTGTATCCTCTCACAACCGAACCAATTCAGTCAACTCAGATTCGCTGTACAGCAGCGGGATGATATCTCATTGACTTTCGGCGGTTGGTAGACTCAACCAAATCCACCGGACAGAACTCCCCCTTGTGATTTCGGAGGGGTCACAAGCCACTCAACACAGATAGTGATAAAAACGACATATGGAATTGATACATGGCAAGGGCTACGATCCGTAATCGGCATCGAAGTTTTGTCAATAGAGTATACACCTTCTATTATGGACGAGGAAGAGTTCCGGCGCTACTTCACTAGTCTCGATCAGTTAGATCGGATGTTCAGCCATCCAATCGATGATCACGCCGAAGATGAAGAAGACAAGCCACCAGAGCAGGTGGATGATGCTGAACTCGATGCAGAACTTACTAACTTAGAAGCGGAACTGCGAGAAGATCTCAGTCGGTAAGTTCAGTTCACAGTTGAGCAGAGCCGTCAAGCGCGGGCAGCCCAGTAACCCTATCACTACGATACGGCGGGACAACCCCCTACCACGCTGCAGACGCACGCCACCGACGTCCCAGCGGACGCCCAACCACGTGATGAAAACTTGGACTATTCGACGGTCTGAAGCGCCCGAATTCGGCCACCTCTCCCCTCAGAGGTCGATTCGTTCCTAAGTACTATTGACGTAGTATTCCAGAGACTGAATGGTCGCTTCATCACCGGTGGGCCATCTCCCGTTTTTGCGGACACCAAACCCTGCTCTCTGAGAAATTCGAGGAGGGTTTGTCCGTACAATTCTTTGGACCTGTTGTTCAGTCCTTCCGCAGAGTACCGGGTATTCGCGGTGATGTATTCCCAGGATGGTTCGTGGTCGCGCGGCAGTCCATCCAGTTGAAATTGCTCGTGGAGAATCGCTGGTAACTGTTCTTCGAGTGTTTTCTGGTCGGCACGTCACCTCACTCTGAGTCGTCACCTCGTGTTCGATCTAATTCTTCTAAGATGCGTTCGGCGTCGTAGGCGAACGGGAGATCGCTCGCTGCGATTGCCTCCAAATCATCTCGTAGGTCCTCTGCCGTGTCGATAGCCGACTGGTATGAGTCAGAAGCTTCAGAACTCATGTTGACTCTGTTCACCTCTGTTCGGTCGATTGTTGCTCAAATGCATAGTAGTTCTAATTTTGAGTAAGTAGTGGTTTGATTCACTGTAAGTTAAAACCTTGGAGCCCGAAGAGGAGGATAACAACATGCCGAACGACACCTCAAACACCTCTGATGACGAAACAGAGACTGTCGGGAATTTAGAGAAAACCAGCAACTCGGGCTCTGAATACCCTGATAAGAACAGTAAATCCGTAGACGCTACTGAAGATACAAAACCGGATGATGAACCGGAAACCGAGATTGATCATCAGAAGGTCAGAGACTTCTTCCAGAAGAAAGGCGCAGTAGAAATCCTCGCTCAGCTCGCTGATGGGCCCAAGCGATTCAGCGAAATCGATGATGCACTCGCGGTGAGCCACGGCACGGTTGCAAGTCGGCTCACCGAAGGTGCCAAAACTGGACTCTGGAAAGAGTATTTCCAATATCCAGATGATGGCGGGAAAATCAAGCTATACCAACTCAACCCTGAAGCTGAAGACCTCGCTGAGATCGCTCAACACAACAATATCGCTGAGACAACGGAACGCAAACGACAGGCCACCGAACAACACGCCGATGCTGTCTCGAACTTCCAAGACGAGATCAAAACAGACGACTCTGAAACGTGAGCACCACAATCAACACTCAAGTGGCTGTATATTTTGCTCTTGATGGATTCTGTATACTTTAGAGATGATTCCGACGTGGAGGACACTACGTTCGGTTGTTTTTACCCAATATTGAAAAATAAGACACATTATAATTTGTCGCCGACGTGAATTCTTCTCGGTCTGTGGGGGATATCGACAGACAGCGACACTCATTCTATGGGGCCATATTATAGAACCCAAGAGGCGACTTATTTTGCTCTTAGCAACTGTTGCGGCATCTGAATACGGGGGCAATCACTTATCACGCACCACAAGTTATGATAATCTATATTTGGTGTACGACGGCCCTCCAATCAAGCATACTGATGACTCAGCTCCTGTGCAGGCACCAGACGATGGCACCTACACAGCGCCGACTGCCTATGCACCGTTTCCAGAGAAGGATGGCGTTGATTCGGATAGACGGAAGTATGGACCGATAGAACGCCGTGGGATTGACATCCAAGTCTCTTCGCCCGTTGATGACGTTGAGACGTTATTCCGTCGGACACACCTCACTGCGCAGTTTCATGCCGAGAATCGTGATTTCTGGAAGGATATATCAGAGTATGAGAACGATGGTGGGAAGCTCTATGATGAGGTTGTTCTGAATCTCTGTGACGAGAAACTGGCACTTGAGGGGATTAATACGGCGGAACTTGATATCCCCGAGCGCCGGCTGAAAGCGCTCTTTCTGCGATTGGCGCGCGGGCAAAATGGGACGGAACTGCATGCGTACTTATCTGGTCCCGATCCTGTCGATTCTGTCGTTCATACACTGCTCGGGTACGAAGGGCCGGATGATATCCCCTCGTACAACGTCTTACAGCGTGAGTTCCGCGAGCTTAGCGAAGGCAACGATATAGATCTGGATGCCTTCAAAGATGCGGTTACCAGGACTGTGTATGCTGTCTTTCGAGCGGGAGTCGTTCCACCGGACGCAATCAAGGAATCGTACAGTTTTGATGCTGTTGCGCCGCCACTAAATGAGAAGTCAGTCTCACGTGAGACGAAAAAAGAAGAACTACGAAATTGGGTGCGTCTCTTGCTGGATCACACCACCGACCCGCTAACGTTCGGCCGCACTACCGAGAAGGTTAATCACGATATGCGGGCGTTTATCGGTGCCCTCGCTACATCGGCACTATTTGACTGTGGCTTAGAAGAAATGAAAGATGTCTGTGATTGGGACTATCCCCGAGAGAATATCCCATCCGGCGGCTGGCTACACAACTACGTCCCTGAACGAGTACCGGCCGAGTATGACTTACGCGACTTTACTCCTGACGCAGATCCCGCTTCGATACCATCCATCGATGCACAATTCGATGCGGTACATACCCGGACGCTGGCCCTAGCGAAGGAGTTTGGATTTTGGTCACGGTCAGATCCGCTCAATATTGGCGCTGATATGTTCCGCATCGATTGGACAGGAGACTCTCTTGAAGCCACAATCGGTCGTCCACCGAAAGCTGACAACGACGCCGTTACTGAGCAGTGGACCTTTCTCGTCGCCGGTGGCATTGACACAGAGAGCCGATTTGTCCTCGGCGGTCGTTTGGTAGCGACACTATATGACTATCCGACGGCTCTTGCTGAGATTCTATCGAATACCTTCGACACCGTCGATATCGACTCTATTTTCATCGACAGCGAAATCATCGGGGGCGAACTGATCGAGACAGTCCGACGCTTCGCGGGCGACGATTGGGTCATCAGTGCGCCGGACCACACGATTATCAAAGGTTTGAGACGGTTGACGCCAAGCAACTGCATCGGATTCGCTCAGGACGTGAAGTGGAACGTAGAGCCCAAGCCAAATGTGGTCACATATCCATACAACAGTGATGATCCGGACCTCGTCGAGATCGACCCTGAGAAGGTATTAACAGAAGAGATACAACATGAAGAAGACGGCGAAAAGGTTCGCGTTCCACTTGCGACCGGAGATGAGGGGGATACCAGGGTTCAGGGTCCACTAGTTCCTGACGATGCAATACCGATGCTTACTGAAGCGTTTTCGGACCTAGCTGCACAGGACGGGGTTGGCATCAATAAACATGCCACGCATGCGACGTATCTTACGGACCGCTCCCTACGGTATCGCTCAGGGGCTGGCGTTCGAGATGAGTATATCCAGCGGTGGGCCATCGAACCGACTATCGGCCAGATTGTCCATAATTTTATGCCACACATCAAGGGCAAAGATCCCAAACAGCGTCTGTACGGCATGCACATCGCTATTCTGTTTTACAATTGGCACACGATGATCAATCGGTGCCTCTCACCACGCGGGCTTCGGCTTGATGTCACCGATACCCAACTCCTTCAAGCAATTCGGGACGTAGCGTTTGATCCAGTGGACTACGATGCCTTCTGGTCAGAATAGGATGCGACAAGCCGAGAGTGGCGTACCAGAATAAGCCACTAACCTCATCTTACACGTCGAATCAACCATGAGATTCCGATACTACGCTGATTCCGACATTCGTGAACACCACGAGTACGTTCTCCAACTGTTACGGACGCTCCACGACAACCACGGTATCGTGGTGGAGATTGACCGTATCGACGAACAGCATGGGCCGATCACGGAGTTCCCCGGTGAGGTGCGGGCTTCGACGCCAGAAGACATCTACGAACGCGATCTCAAACGGAACCGTGCCCTAAACCAGTCCATCGAACCGACCCCCTCGGAAGGGTTCAAACGGTACGGCAAGTTCGATATTGCCGGCAACATCGCACTCGTTGATGACGAAGGGACTGTCCAGTGGGCTTCGACGCTGCCGGGCTATGCTGACGGCTACGGACCAGGTGTCGAGGACCGAACAGCCATGGACTTCCTCGAAGATATCGCCACGCCGCCAAGCAACCGTGTCTGTGTCGAGTGTCTCCACCTGCTGGACGGCGACGAACGCTTCTGTCCGAACTGTGGCGCAGAACTCCGGTAACGAACAGTAGTAGTCCCGCGATTCCACAGCTTCCATTGTTCCTGCGCAACTAAGGGCCTGCTTGTACGCGCCGACTGATGGGCAGCACACGCTTTGGAAACAGAATCGAAGATGTCGATCACTATTCTCTCGACATCGGTCGATCCCACAGTTCTCGACGCACCTACTGCGACGCGCTCGGGTCAACGATTTGCTCAAGATCGAACAACTGCAGGTCGTCACGATCGGCTGCCGAATCATGAACAGACTGCGTGAATCCGTTCCGGGCGAACAACGCATACTCGTGCTCAACGCCTGTACCATCGGGCGACCATCGAATTTCCTCCGTGTGGGATTCAAGTGAGGCGAGCGCGCTGTAATCGAACGGTGCAGACGTGAACTTGCACTCGCCCGTCACCATCGTCCCGTTTGCGGTGAGCCCGACGACATCCACTTCGTGTTCGTTGTACCACCAGCGTCCGATGTCGGTGAACATCGTATCGGGATAGAGATCAGGCAAGATATCTTGACACCGAGTTTCGAATGCCGGGCTCACGAAATCCGCTAGTTCCGGTTCGATAACCGTCTCGTACGCATCGGCCCCCAATCGCTCGTACCGGTCTTCGTTCCCGTAGACGAACCGGAACCAAAACCGGAACAACGGGTCGAGAATCCGGTACCGCCCGCGCCGTGACTTCGCCTTATCTTCCGTCACCGGCACCTCCCGTTCGACCAGCCGTAGCCGCTCCAGTTTCTGCGTATACGTCGAAATCTGCTTACTCTCGATCCCGACCGTTTGCGCGATTTCATTCGACGTCGTGTTCCCGGCCGCGATCGCCTTCAGAATAGCAAAGTACCGGTTCGGTTCAGTCAACTCAGTCCGAAGGACGTACTCCGGTTCGTCATGCAGGAATCCCTGCCGTGACAGCAGCGACTGCTGGATGACTGTTCCGAGGTCACCATCCAGGTCGATGCCGTCCAAGTAGTACGGTGTCCCGCCGAACACGCCCCACGCGAACAGCAGTTGTTCGGGGGTGTAGCTTTCGGGAAAGAACGTCCGCACGGCAGAAAAGTTGAGCTGGCGGAGATCGATCTTCTCGGTGAATCGGCCATACAACGGACTGTTCCCGAGGAGTGTCGCCTCCTCCATCATACTAATCGAGGATCCGACGAGCACGAGCGTCACGCCCGTGTCACGCAACTCCTGATCCCAGAGTCGCTGGATAACCGACGGAAGACTCTCGTCGGCGTCAATCAGGTACGGGAACTCGTCCAGCACGATGACCGCATCCTGGTCAGCGAGATACCCAAGCAGCGATTCCCACTCGTTCTCGATCCGGTCAATCCCAGGAAACGACTCAGCCGCTACATCCACAAACGCGTCCAGTTGGATTTGCCGGGTTGTTTCAGTCGCTTGGTACAGAACGGCGTCATCGCGGTTTGTTAGTGACTCGCGGACGAGTTCGGTTTTCCCGAGACGACGACGCCCGAAAATCACGACCATATCAGCGTCGTCCGACTCATAGCAGTCTCGAAGCCGACTGAGTTCATCTTCCCGATCCACGAATCGCTCCATATCCTTTGACTGCCGCCCAACCAGATAAAACTCTCGAATAGCCTAATACAGAATAGGCTAACTGAGAATTGGCTAATTGACGATTGTCCCCAGATATAATTCGGTGACAGCAGAAACAGCCCTCTATTGCCGAGGCGACTTCAAGCACGGCTGGTGTCTCGCCTCCGACCGGCGGCTACCGTGTGTCGCTTATCCGTCGTCTCGCTCGCCCGTCCAGTACGTGACTGGCATACCCGGCATCATCTCGATCACTCTCTGCAACGGTTTCGAACGCCTGGCGCGAAATCTGCTTTGTCAGTAACTCACCGTCCTCAATCTTCCAGGCAAACGGCTCAGTAGGATCTATCCCCCGCTCTTGCAACATCTCCTCGTCCACGCGTAAAGACATCACAAGCTCGTCGCCATAGGCACGTGCCTGATCACGGCTCAACACCAAGTTATCCAGATACCCGTCACCATCTGGCGTAGGTGTCGCCCACTCGACTGTCCAGTCAGATCCGACGTGATTTGAATGCATGCCTCATCGTAGGTCGTGGGAGAAGAAAACCTTCGATGACGTGGTTCTCGATTGATCGCCAACTGTGCTTTTGCCACTCGAAATAGAACGTGTCGCCATGTCCACAGACGAAACGTATCGTGTGCGGGAGAATACGGGAAACTCGGCCCATCCCTCCGTCGATGACGTCATTGAGCTCACCTTAGAACGAGCGGCTGATCCCCGACCGGAACAGGACCCGGACGCCCACTTCGATCGATACGTCAGCACTGCTGTCGAAGCGCATAGCAAATCTGCAGTTACCGAGTGTATCTGTCTCGTCCTCATTGAGGGATTCACCCAACGCTCAGCTGGCGTCAAAGTCTTTGGCGAAGAAGACTACGTTCGCGGGATTGAGGTCGGCGTTGCCAGTCGTTCCTATCTCCGGGAGCTCCTTGATGAACAAATAACCGAGTCGTGAGCAGCAAAGAGAAGCTCAGTCGAGAAGTTCGTTCCTCAACTTTGGAGTCTCTTTGTAGACTCCAAAGTTAAGGGCGTCCAGGCCAATAGCAGTATATAAAGAGGGCATCCCGAAATGAGCAGTCTTGCAAACTCCAAAGTTCGCGCGAAGGTATGGATGACACCGGACCAAGTCGAAGCACTCCGATCAGCATGCTACACCACCGGTGCAGAATACCTCCAACAACGTAACGAAGCGATCATCACGTTCACGTACGATACTGGACTCCGCGTTGGAGAACTCGTCCAGATTGACAAGCCGTTGCTTCGAAACGGAAACTCGGAACTCTATCTCCCGACAGACCTCCAGAAGGATTACCCGAACGAAAATTCCCCACCGCCTGTGACCCTCACACTATCGAAGGACACGGCACGATTGCTCTCAGCATATCTTAACTCCCGCTGGAAAGACCCGCAAGCACTCTTCCCGTCTCGATCCTCTGATCGGATTTCTGAACAAGGTGTTCGGAATATGCTTCACAAGATCGCCGAGGAAGCAGAGGTTCGGCCATACAAGATTGATGGCACTCGGGGTAACGCCAGTGACGTGACACCGCACGCACTCCGACATAGTGTCGCCTACAGAATGATGAACGAAGAAGACGAAAATACGCTCTACGATGTCCGGAATCGATTACGACATCGCAGTATCCAGACCACTGAACGAATCTACGATCATATGCTGAAGGTCTAATCCAGCTTGAGGACAATGATCGGCTTTCCAACGCGACTTCGCAGCAACTATTAACACGTCCAACGCCGTGGATGGGCTGGAAGCTGAGGGGCGCTCATCGATCCCAATCGAAACGCAGGGAGGGCCGAAAAAGACACGCCAACTGAGAGCAATCGGGAGCGACTCACAGTACGAATATATCGCCAAGGCCTGTGGCCACGGCTGAATATCTCGATGTGACCCACGGGAATCGAACAACAATTGGACGCGCTTATCGCGCGGATTATCTCCGTAGAGACCCTGTCTGGATGGCATGCCGACGATGGACTACGAAGCGGCAGCCGCCCGAGTACTGAACTACGTTGAGTCAGCCACGCATATCCACCCGGAGAATAAGCGACTGGTTCAGGCGTATCACAGGGACATGGTTCTCGCGGACATCAGTCCCGCACAACAACAAAAAGTACTCTCTCATTTCAAAATCATCACTGACCACGTCGGTCAGACCCCGTTTACGGAACTCGACAAAGACGATATCGTGGATCTCGTCGCGTGGCTGTACACCCGCGGAACGAGCGCTTCGACAGTCGTTGATTACAAGCAGGCGATCAAGCAGTTTTGGAAGTGGATGAACGATGGCGAGGACCCCGAGGAAACCAAGTGGATCCGGCGCGGGCCGGTAGAGCAGAAACGAATCCTCCCACAAAGTCTCCTCACACCACGCGATGTCCAGGCGTTAGTCGATGCGTGTCGCAACGAACGTGACCGCGCATTCATCGCTGTACTGTGGGAAACCGGAGCCAGGATTGGCGAACTCATCGACCTCCAAGTAAGCCACATCGAGAACACGACACTGGGAAAGCAAGTCGTCGTTGCAGGGAAGACCGGTTCACGCCGACTACTACTGCTCGAATCTGAATCGTACTTCGACTCGTGGCTTTCAGCCCATCCCAACAGACGGCCAGATGCGCCGTTATGGTGCAAAATCGACGAAAAGCAAGGCTCTCCAGATGAAACGATCAGCTACCAATACATCCGACTACGGATTCTCAACAAGGCGCGAGAGCGCGTCGGAATTGAAAAATCCGTCAATCCCCACCATTTCAGACATAGTCGCGCAACCTACCTAGCGAACTACCTCACAGAAGCACAGATGTGCGTCTGGTTCGGGTGGGTTCCCGGGTCACGCGTCCCCGGTCGCTACGTCCACCTCTCGGGCCGAGATATCGATCACGCGTACCAATCGATGCTCGATGAACCGGGTTACACCCGTCTCGCTGGAGCGAGTTGAGCAACGGTCCCCGAACAAGATTTACCTGACGGCGATTCGGGTTTGGGAAACAGATTACTGGCATCCCGGTGAATGGCGCATCAATGCCCCAAATATTCGATTTCTACTGTACGAACTCGGACTGTGACTTCAAGATGCCGTCCGGCTGGGGGTACTACATGTACGCGATTGCGGATGACGACGAACGCGTCCACTGTCCACATCCCGGGGAAATAGGGCGAGCGAGAGAAGTGATCGGCGAGGACGCATCCCAAGAAGAGATTGACCGTCGCACCGGGTTCAACACGTACTGCTTCTGCATCCACTGTGAAACCCAGGTAGATCTGGACTTGGATAGAGATGAGAAAGCGTGTCCTGAGTGCCGGTCGAACGCGGTCAAGACCATTGATGAACTCGTCGACGAACAATGCCCTGTCTGTGAAGCTGGAACGGTTATCGCCGAAGACACCGGCGCAATAGCATAGCAGAACGGTACGACGTGACCGAAAGCCAACGCACCCGGGCACTCGGTCCTGCCGTTGCCCACTTCCAGAACTAGCGTTGCTGCTCGTCTACTAGCGAATCGACGTAGTCTTCGAGTGTGTCATACACGGTGCCGAACTCGGGGAGGTCTGCAACCAAATCAGGAAGCGTATTCTGCCAACCGTCACGAATCTCGTCCCGTTTCTCTCCAGGAAGCCCGTCCCGAAGGTCAATGTCTAGCCCGTCGTGGTCGCACTTCCGCATGAATGCCGGAAGAATAACCGAGTCATCAACGTCAGCCTCCGTAAGCATCCGATACAGGTCGTAGTAGTCACGCGCCTGTGACCGCTGATAGAGTGCTCGTAACTTCTCCGCGAAGATTTCTTCCAAGCTGTACGCGGTCAGCTCGAATTCCGGGACATCCTGGTAACCGTGGCGATGGTCCACCGAAGCAAACGCCACGTATTCATCGATCATCACGTCCAGACTCGTCGTGTTCTTGTGACCGAGCACAGCGTCGTACTGAATATCAATATCGACGTAGTGCGTCGGATACGCTTCTTTCTGCAGTTCGCGGTGTTTGGTCACCTCGAAGTCGATATCGGAGGCGATGGTCGCGTCTTCCAATGCGCGTTGCAACCCCGCTTCGCTCCCGTGATACTCTCCCTCGACACCGAAATCGAGGTCTTCCGAGTAGCGCCACGTCTCCGGGAAGTACAACTTGCTGAGCGCAGTGCCGCCCTTGAACAGCAGGTTGTCACCGTAGGGACTCGTGTAGATCGCCCACAGAATCCACGAATTGACGTAGTTCTTCTCCGCGTAGCCGAGTCGAACATCCAGCTCTCTGGCCAGCCGTCGGAGTTGCGCTTCGGAAATCATGAGAAGTCACCAGGAAGGAGCGATTCGGGGTCAACATTTAGGCGGAGTTGGTACGTGCTGTCCCGGGTTCCCGTCGCTTCTCTCGTCGGATCGAGCAGTGGGTACCCGGTCGTGAAGCTCTCGACGAGGTCCTGGTACTCCGGAAGGTCGATGTCCAACTGGTCGGCGAGATACACGAGTCGTTTGGTTGCGGCACCATTCCCAACCCGCCGCAGGTACTCAACGACGCGTTCCCACGAACAGCGTGTGTCGACGGCGTTCTGCATTGCCTTCGCAAGCTCGCTGATACCCCCGCAGAACTCCGGATGGTCGGCGCAATCGACCAGCGTCTTTTCGATACTCGACAGATTCACCTGGTTCGACCCGACCGCAGTCGGTTGATACCCGAAGAACTTCTGCTCAGTAACCGTCACCGGACGGTACGTGACCCCGTGGATTTCACGCTCCTGGGCGCGCTCTGTCGTCACGACATACACTGTGCGAGACATCTGCTCGGTCAGCCCGTGGTGATTCAACGCACTCCAGTACCCGATATACATCGGCTCCACAAGTGCTGACGCGATCACGAACTCGTGCTCGGTATACACGGCGTTCTCACCGGCAGAGAGCGGGAGAATCAGATACTTCCCGTGCGCGATCCGCTCAAGCCACCCTTTCTCCTTGAGGGCATACGCCATGTCCTTTGCCGACTTCCGCGGAATGTCAAGCGCGTCCGCGATGTCACTAATACTGATGACCTGCCGGTTCTCGCTTGCGAGCCGTGACAGTGCCCGCGACTCACGCGTCGACAGGCTCTTCCGTTGAGTCTCTTCGTCGTTTGTTGACTCCATAGCCGCTCAGCGTACATAGAGTCTAAATCCTCTCTCGGTATAAAGGTAGTCGTTGAGAGTCATTTTGATGAAAGTCGTCTCCACAGCCGCTCATAATACATAGACTCTAAATATGTCTTCGACACCGACACAAAACAGGAGTGTTCCTTCCGTCACCTGTATCATACCGCCGCGAGTTGCTCCGCCAGTAATTCGAGTTCGTCAGTCTCATCGATAGCAGCAAGCCACCGATCCGGAAGCTGTGACGCTCCAAACCGCGCGCCAGCGACTGCGCCAGCAATCGCCCCAATCGTATCGGTATCACCGCCACGATTGACCGCCGTCACAATCGCGTCCTCAGCACTGTCCGCGATGAGGCCATCGTGGAGTGCCGTCTGTAGTGAATGCACGACGTACCCTGACGTTTCCAGCGTGGAGGGTGAGTCACCACGAGCGAGTGGTTCGAGCGCCGCCACAAGCTCACCAGGCGCGTCTGCACCGACGGAATCGAGCGCATCCTGCAACGGCGCGTCCGCGTCGTCGAGGAGGCCAGCCACTGTGAGATTCAGGACAGCGCAGCCTTCAGTACACCGCGGGTCAGCGTGCGTAATCTGTGAGGACTGCCGGCTCACTTCGGCGAGTCGATCCCACTCCGTCGCGTACGGGATGGCGAGCGGCGGACACCGCATCACACTCCCGTTCCCCGCATTCTGCCCTTCCGGACTGTTCTCCCACACGTGCTGACCCGCCTTGTTCCACGCGTCGCCGCGTTTGAGCCGGGTGAGCGACCGCCTCGTCATTCCTCCAATATCGAACGGGCCACTGTCGTACCACGCGACAAACCGGTCAGCGATATCCGCCGGCTCGAACGCTTGGTGTTCGACGAGACTTCGAGCAATACACAGCGCCTGTTCGGTGTCGTCCGTGATCGTCCCAGCCGGTTGGTTCCACGTGCCGTGCCCCACCATCTCGTCAAGCCGTCCGTGCTCAGCGGAGATCTCCGACGCAGACGTAAACTCGACTGGCCGGCCAAGCGCATCCCCAGACGCTAATCCAAGTAACGCACCACGCGCCCGATCCAAATCCATACGTCATCAACGACTACCGCTGCGAAAAATGTAGGGTCGCAGTCACTCGCTAGGTTTCGTTCCGGTACGGAGGTTCTCCCGGTACTCAGCCCACGCCCGGTACATTTCGATCCGTTCCTCTTCCGTCATCGTGTCGTGCTCGTCCGCGTCGTAGAACGGGAGTTCGTCCTTCTCGGGCATCGCTATCACTCGTCCGAGCGGGTACAGTTGCTCGTAATAGTGTTCCAGCACCCAGTCTTCGCCGTGTTCGTCGACGGCTTGCTGGATGTACGTGGCGGCTTCGGGATACTCGTCGGCGAGTGTCTTAGTCATTGAGAGTCGTGTACTGCTGGCGCTGTTTGCGTCAGTACGTCCAAGTGTTGATGGTCAGGCGTCGGTAAACTCGGCGAGTGAGTGATTTGCGCTGGTACTGTTCCACTTGCCGATCTGGATGAACTCGAACGTGTCTACGGGGTCGTCAAGCTCGTTGGCGAGCCGGGTCTGAACTGCAGTGGAGAGACTGTCGACGGGAATTGCGGTGAGCGCGTGCTGAGTGAGGAAGTAACTGGTTGCAAGACTCGTTGGGGCGACGACGATGACGTCCGAGCCATCGACGTCGTCGAGCGCGAGTTGGGCATCTCGGTACTGGAGCACTGTCGCATCCAGGTCGCCGACGGGGAAGAGGCAGCCCGCAGCACCGTACTCGATACTCGCCCCCGCCGACTCAAAATGCCCTTTGGGCATAATCAAATAGAAATATATGCCTTACAGGTATTAACTTTGTGGTGGGTTGGTACCTCGCCCCTTCACTATCGCACCCTCATTTTGACTACCCTCGGCGTCCCACCGGGCAATATGCCCCGCGACCTCTACGACTGCACCGCAGCTGAACTCGCCACCCACTCCGTCGAACACCTCCAACACGACACGCCACCACGCACCGCCGCCGAGTGGCTCGCCGAGAACGGCTACGACGCCGCCCCGGTCTACGCGAACGACGACCCAATCGGATTTATCCACGAAGATGACGTCACAACCGACGACGACGGCAACACCCTCGACGACCACCTCACCCCGCTGACCATCGGCCACATGATCAGCGGCGACACCTCATTCACCGACGTCCTGTCCGCACTCATCGAGCAACCAGTCTATTTCCTCGGCGGCCACAACAACGTCACCGGCATCCTCACCCGCGCCGATCTCAACACCGCCCCAGTACGCATCTACCTCTTCGACCGCATCACCTACCTCGAAGAACACCTCCGCGAGCTCATCCTCGACAAGAAACCAGACTGGAAAACCACGCCCGTCACCGCAGACGAACTCGACGACATCGAAGACCGGTACGAAGACGCACAAGCCGCCAACGTCGCGTTAGACGAGATCCACTACGCACAATTCTCCACGCTCGAAACCATCGTCACCAGCGTCGAAGCCTGCTGGCAAACCTGCGACTTCTCTACGAAAGGCGGTGCAGACTCCCGTCTCCACGAAGTCACCGACCTCCGCAACGACGTCGCGCACGCCAACCTCCTCGTCGAGAACACAGATAGTAACGAGTTCCTCAGCGACGGCCGTACCACAGAAAACCTGTATGACACTCTCGACACCATCCACGATGTCCTTTCGAACCTTCAAGACGCAGGATACGATCCAGGAGCGACGAAACCACGGGACGAAACCTCTCTAACACCTCCAAGTTCATCCGTTGAGTAACTACATATCACGCGATATTCTGTACACCAGCAGCCCTCAACCGTTGGCCTACGCGATATCGTTCTCTTCTCGATACCGCTGATAGTACGCTTTCTCCACCGTTCGGAGACCGAACCCTCCCGGATTCCGGTCATGCAACTCCGAGAGCAGCTTTGGATAATCCGTCACCCGCATCTGCCGATCTTCACCGAAGAACAAATCCACCATGTATCGATCCCCCACAGCGTACCGCTCAGGGTCATAGAACGTAAGCACGACTGTCGCTGTCGCATACCCAATTCCAGGAATCGAGGACAACGTCTTGAGTTGCACCTCTGGATCGTCAACCAACAAGGCAGCCTCGCTTACCCGGCGCACAAACTCACCGGGAACCAAATTCACTCGTTCAATATTCCCGCTTCGACGCCCCGCTTGGTTATCCAATTTCCACGTGACTACATCACGAAGCTGTCCTTGCGTAATGTACTCCTGTGCTTGTAGCGCTTCATGGAGCGTCTGTTCAATCTCGTGGAGTTCCTCATCGTAACTTTCGTCGTATGATTTCGCCCACTCCCGGATCTCGGCCGTATCCATACCACCCGTTTCCAACGCTACAGTAATATGTCTCATTCACAACCCACCGTCACTCCGCAAGCACCACCTAGTTATTCACTTCCTTCAATGACCTCAATCTCAACCTCATGAAAAGTCGTCCCATCGATGTAGGCGACAGGTTCGATGTATGTGACTTCAGCCTCGCCACCATTCTCTCGAATCTGGTCACGGATGTGGTAGGCTCGACCGAGAGCTTCTGCTTCCGTGTCACCAGGATACGTACCTCGGGCAACGGAGCCGGTCTTTGGTAACTCACCGGTCGTATTACCGATGGAAAGAGCGACTATCTCTTGACTGTCTTCGAGCAACTCAGCCATCCTGGATACGCGTTTGTCTTTAGGTAATTTGTCGAGGTTCTCCGCTTCCGGAAACGGTATTTCGCTCATTTAGGGTCTACACTCCGGTGTGATTCTCACATATTCCGTCAAGCAGCACCGGCACATTGATTGCTCGTAATTAGAGCACCTGTATCAATAAAAACAGGTGATACATCCCAGTCCGGTCGAGTCTCCGACTAGCTCGTATTTCAGTTACAGCCCTTGCTCTACCTCTTGTAGCGCATCAATTGCGTGCTGCAGATGCACGCGCAGCTCGTCATCTGCACCGTTCTCACTCACCGCTTGATCAGTACCCTCCACGCTCTCATTCGAGGGCTCCGATTCGGGAGTCGTCTCAGTCGCACCCCACGTTTCAGTTCGGCCCACCGAGTCTGTGTCCTGTTCGGGGGCTGCGTCAAGCCGCTGCTGTTCATCACCGTCGTCCTCTCCTGTGTCGGTCGTGGCGGGACTGCGTTCCGACCGGTCGCTGTCGGTCGTCGGCCGTCCCCCGCGGTTGAACGCGGCAAACGGGAAGTCGTACGCACAGGCTCGCTTCTGCTTGTTGAACGTCGTCCGACGCGAGACATCGAACACGTTGATGACGTCGTTGCGATCACACCCGCGGTCGAGTGCCTGTCGGACTTTCTCGTCCTCCATACGCTGGAGCAACAACTGCGGGTCATCTGGGATGTGCCCACGAGCGGAGTTCTCGATCTGCTCGGTGAGCCCCCATTCCCCGGTCTCGACGTCCTTATCGACGATCTGCCGGTCGCGGGCTTCGACCAAGTTGTCGAGCCCCATCAGCACCCACAACCGCTCACGAACCGCTGACACCGTCAAGTCAGTCGGCACTCCGGACGCAATATCACCCGTTCGCGCCGGACCCGCATCTGCTAAGAACCGCAGGATCTCGATGTCCTGCGGAAGCAACACACTCTGGTCTTCCTCAGTGATCTCTACCGGCGCGTCGTCAGGCGTGCTCTGTTGATGGAACCAGCTGTGGCACGACCGACACAGCAACGTCAGGTTCTCCATATCATGCTCACCAATCCCGTCCGGGTCGCGTTCGATATGGTGGACATGCAGCGTCGCTAACCCGCCTTTCTCCGGTCCGCGTCGCCCGCAGACCTGGCAACGATGGGCGTACTCGTCAAGCACCGCTTCCCGCGTCTTCGGATCAACTGTCTCGTGGCACTCCTCAGGCGTCAACCGCTCCGTTCGTTCACCGCTCGATTCGCTCATCCTCGGCGCGTCGTCGTGATCGTGTGACTCTGTTTCTGTCATTCGCTGATTTCCAGTGGTCGGTTCTGCAGCTGTTCACACCGGGGAACGGGAAGTCGTGGAGTATCGCTTCAATTCGCAGCCCGTCGTACCCGCGTCGCCGCCGCGTACCGCTCACAGCAAATCCGGCGGCACCACCCAGTCACGAACCAACCTGCCGCGAACCCCGCGTCGGACTCGATCCACCTGCATCTCAGATCGACCTCGTCGGCGTCAGCGACTTCACTTTGAACTCGGATTTCGAACAGTACCGCTCCGCAACGCGGCCGAGCGCCCGTGTCCGCAGCACATCCGCCACGTTATGCAACACGAGCTCCGCAAACCGCCCGTCCTCGAACGCCGCCACAGCCTCTGCACTATCGTCGAACGGGTCGAGATCACCGTATGAACCGTCGCACAACACGTCGTACGCCGTCACGAGATCACCCTGCTCGGTCCCATCAACGGTCGTGTTGAACCGGTCAGTGACGAGCGGCATCACGTCTGCGTACGGCACGTCGACGAACGGCCATGCTAAATCACGCTGCGCGTACCGCGTTCGCAGGAACGGTACGTCGAACCCGCCATTCCACCGCTCTCCATTGTACGCGACGAGCAGCATGTCATCACGGATCCGCTCCGCAACGAACTCAGACACTGCGGCCAGCAACTCGCTTTCAGACGCATGCGCAGACACTCGCACGAGCGTCTCCGACACCTCAGACTCAACAGCCGATTCAATCCCCGGCGCGTCCCGCTCGCCAGTCTGCACGAACACGCGGACGCCCATCGGCACCGCAAACCCGACCGTCGTCACCTCGTCATCAACGTTGAACCCAGTCGTCTCGATATCGAACGCCACTTGCTCCAACACCATCACACACCACCTCCGTCCGACGCGGCCGCCGCACGCTCCGGCACCCGGTCCGCACCGCTCGGGCGCAGCCGAAACTCCCCGAACCCGAACCGAGAATGCGTTCCAACCCGCGTCACACCGTTCTTCGCCGTTCGCACCGCGTCATCTCCGACGTACTCGACGACCTGCCCGTGATCAACCGTCGCCACAGCGTACGACTCCTCACCATTAACGAGGCGTGTCTCCCGGCGACGCAACCCGCCAGACTGCACATCCCACCACCACGGCACCGACTGTGAATCCGCGTTTGGAGCCTCGCTCGCTAGCACGTACGGCGTCACAAGCTCCAACTGCAACTCGTCAGCCCCGCGCACTCCAGCGTAATCCAACGCATCGAGATCTACGAGTTGTGTCTCCACCACGGACACCTTTCCGAACCCGTAATTCCGCGCCCCACCAACACGAATCCCGTCCAGTACATCCTCCGCGACCGGTACGACTCCGTCACGCCCGGCGTGCAAGTAGCAGTGCAGGAACCACGACACTGACCGGCGGTGATCCCGCATCTCCGCCGGCCGCCCGAACCAACACGAATCGTCGAACGCAAGACGGCCACCATGAGTTTGCAACGGGTGTACGTTATGCGCGTCCCGCGGCCGTGAATCCAGCAGCCACCGCTGCGCCGCGTCCCGAAACACGAACAAGTCCTCGTACGACTCCACGTCCGGCAACGACAACCCGAGCTTCCCCGCATACCCATCCTGCGACGCGCCTGCCGGGTACTTACCGTACTCACCCGGGAGAAACACGCCGTGACTCACATGCAGCGCCCCACGCGTCGCAGCACCGACACGCCGCGCCACCGCATTGAACACGGCGTTCCCCGACACGAAATACGGATTGCCGGAGTACGACGACTCCAACTCGAAGAGAACCTGTTGAAGCCGCGTCATCGACCCTCACCTCCACCTCGACGGCCACGGCGACCATGCCCAGCGCACTGCGCCGGTGCGAACGCCGCGATGTAGTCCTCGATAAACTGTAGCGCCACCGACCACGAACGGATCCGCCGCAACTGCGAATCCAGCACGCGCCACCGACGTGACCCGGCCACGTCAAACGGGAGTGCCGGGAGCCGCGCCCACGTGTCTGCGAACGACCGCGCCGGCACATCACCCAACCGCGCTGCCGGCCGATCCCCCGGCTCCCCAGTCACAGCCAACGAGACCCCACCCGTCGAGAGTACTGTTCGATGCGGTGTTACAGACTCCGTGTCTGCAGCCTCAACTGCCAGGAATAGGTCGCCGAACTCGTGACCGTTCCGGTAATTATCCAGCAGCACCGCCGTCAGGAGCGTGTGGTACTTTACTGACGTATACGGGTAGTACGGCGACTCATTGAACCCCGCTGGCAGCGTCGCCGACACCCACGTCGCGTGCAACTGCTCAGCGTCATCGGCCACGAGCAACTCGTCCAGCGATTCACCCGACTCACTCGAAACGACCTCCCCAGTCAGCAACGACATACGCCGCCACGACGCGTACGCATCCACCGTCTGCTCCGGATCACCACGCGGCCGACTCAACAACGCCGCATCCCCGTCCGCCCCGTCCGGCACCGGCTCATTCACCCGCACACCGCCAATCGAATCCACTGCATGGCTATGCGTCCGCGCCCGCAGCTTATGCACATCATGCCGATACGCCGCCACCAACGGATCCACCGCATCGGCATCAACCTCCCCCTCAGAATCGGCGATCGCATCACGCATCCCAATCACCTGCCCGGCCAGCGTCATCATCGTCGTCGTCCGTCGACGTATCCGCCTCTTGTTCCTGGGCTGTGCGGAGCCCCGTCGACGGCTCCATCAACTCATCGAGACCATCAGTGTCGGAATTACCAGTCGCTGATGACCCGTCAGTCGCAGCACCCGCCTCTCCACCGCCAGACGCAACAATCGACTCCTCCGATGCCGTCCGTTCTTGAGCAGTCCGCAGACCAGTCGCTGGCTCGGCTAGTTTATCCAGCTCCGCACCATCCTGATCCACATTCCCCGGATCATCATCACCAGCATCCCGGTCGTCACGCCCACCAGTCATGCCGAACCACCCGCTGACCTATCATCACCAGGGAAAGGCACGTCACCATCACGCTGCGCAACCCGCGCCTGCAACGCCCTCACGAACTCCGGCCGACACTCCGACCGCCACAACTTATCCTTCTCCTCCATCGCCGATGTCGTCGCCTGCGCCCGATTGAACACACGCCGCACCTCCTGCTCAGTGTACAACGGATTGATCACCCACACGTCAGCAATCCCAGCGCCGAAATTCCGTGCACCGCCGACTTGAAACCCATACTGGTCACTGTGCGCGTCAAGGAACGACACCGCCTCCAACAACAGCCCCACGAACTCCGGCTTCAACTCCCGAAGCGTCAACTTCCACGTTCCCTCAACATTCCCAAGCATATCCCGATCCGCCTGGCGGAGCGGCTGCCCACCGTCCTCCTCGTTCCGCGACCGCACCTGATTCGATATTTGCCGGTAGTGAGCCTCCGCCTCCCCGTCAAGAACGTCCACGTTTCTGCGGATCGGGGAGAACGTCACTGGCCGGCGCAGCAACTTCCCCGGCTGCGCACCGAACCCACCGAACAAGTCGTAGACGACGCACCCATCATCGTGTTCATCCAGACAGGTCCCCTTCTCGTGGTACCCGGACTCCAAGTCACGCTCGTACGTCTCCGCACGCATATAGTCAGCATTCGGTTCACCAGGGTGGCACGCCGTCGCCCCTGCAATCTGGACAACCTCCTCACACCCGTGCCGCAGCCAGCCTGACAGGGTGAATGGCGAGATCTGTCCTTCAATCTGATTCATCGGATCATCCGACTCATACCGATCCGCCGATGCGTGATGTCGATCCGTGACGATCCCATCACCTGGGGACAGCAGATCGATTTCAAGCCCAACGTACACATCCGGCAGCAACATCTCCTCCACCGACCGCGGCACATCCAACTCGATATCCAGGTGCGAATCCACGAGGGCCGACGTCATCGCTGCTCACCCCAGAATAACCCGCGAATCACATCGCCGTCTGGATGACTCGCACGACTTCGCGCCCCTCCCAAGGACACCTTCGCCGCAGCCTCGGGCGTTTCTGGTTCCTCGACGTCCGACGCAGCGTTCGCAGGGGACCCACCATCTGGGATCTTCCGAACCGACTTCGTTGCCGCCGCACTCACCGCCACCGCCTCGGGGTCCAACAATACCGGCCACGACGACTGCGTCGCTCCATCGGAACACCACCCTACACGACTTTCAACCACCAGTTCGCGCACACCCAACGTATACGCCTCTGGCAACTCGTGACCTTCATCACCGCACACTACGTACCCGACCCGAAACATCACCTCTCCAGCTGGCCGAAACACGTACACAACGACCGAATTTCCCCCGTGAAGAGGAGAGCCGCACACTTGACACGTCGCGGCCCCTTCCCCGAGCGAAATTCCACATATTTGATATATGTCTTCAATTAACTCGGTGTCGACAGCTTCTTGATTCGCAGGTTCTGAATTTTCCATGGGTTTGCTCACATCCGTTGGGGAACCCAGCCCGGGTGTCTTCAGCACCCGGACACTTCTGACTGTGATAGTGCCCCGAGGGGCTGAGTTCCACACCCGTTATGAGAACTCCTATTGGTAAATGCCTTTCGGAGAACTCATAATGGATTCGGATACACCGTTAGGACTAATCATAGTGGCCGAAAATAGGGAAGTAATGCCTGGCCGCGACGAAGAGACTGGCCGCTATACCGGTCAGTACTCTACTGATGATTTCCTCCATGCGATTAATGCAGGAGGAGGAGTGGCCGGCACAGGTGAGATCGCAGACCACGTAGGCTGTGCACACGACACGGCGTATAAGCGACTTCAAGAGATGGAGGAAGAAGGGTTAGTTTCCTCTCGGAAGGTTGGGAACACTCTCTTGTGGGAGAAAACGGGTTCAGAAGAAAGCTGAATCCTTGACGAGATATTTTCGGGTGGAGAATTCACTGGCCATGGATATGGGTTCTCATAGAAGTTATACCGCCCTAAGACACCTCACTGTCCAGTTCGGAGGCACAGACGTTGTGCCTGCCCGTGTTGGAACTTTTAAGATGGTGTGAACACCACGTCTTGTCATACGATGAGTACACAGAAGGAAGAGATTACCCCGCTCTTCGAGGCGTGCCAACCTCGATCCGACGTCATCGACGGGACGTTGGAGGAGGAGCAATTCGCTGCAAATCTGGCCACTGTCGCACACGAGCCAGATGAAGCAGCGTCTGTATACCGGAATACAGACGAATTCTTCGAAACAACTTATCCTACTGAAGGGCTTTCCACGTTACTGAGCAACCTCACTGGCCGGTTCCTGAACGCAGACGGTCGGGACTCACATGGCTACAAGAGTAGCATTCTCTGCCTCGACACGACTTTCGGCGGAGGGAAGACCCACCAGCTGATCGCCTCCTATCACCTTGCTACCAATCCATCTGCAATCGGCGACCTCACCAGGTTCGTAGACAAGGACGACCTCGCATCGGATTATCTAACTGCTGCTGACCAGGGGCTGGACGTAAACACCGCTGTCTTCGTCGGTGGACACGTTGACGCCCAGAGTGCTCGGAGCAGCCGGTCCGATCCCCAGGCACCCGACACGAACACGATGTGGGGGGAGATTGCTTACCAGCTGTTCGGTATCGAGGGATACCGACAGATCGAGAGCTATGATCGAGAATACGACGTCCCTGGAACGAACACGCTGAAGGACCTCTTGGAGCTCAATGATCAGCCATCTCTCGTCCTCATTGACGAGATTGCGGAATATCTCGAAGACGGGTCCTCAAAATCTCTCGGAGACGCTACCCTTGCGAGTCACACCGTTTCGTTCATCAAGAAGCTACTCACCACCGCTGCCCAGGACGACTCCCTGACCGTCATTTACAGCGTTGCCGACTCAGCGTTCTCAGAAGAAGCAGAGGAGATTCGGGGGATCGTCGATGAACTCGACCAGGTCGTCGTCCGCCAGCAGAAGATCATCACTCCGACGGGTGAAACCGAGGTCGGGGCGGTCCTCCAACATCGACTCTTCGACGAGATCGATTTCGATGCAGGCAGCGAGATCGCCGAGGAGTATCTCCAATTCTACGACGAGGCCCCACGCCAATTCCCACAGGAGGTGAACAGCGATCAGTACCGGGAGAAGCTTGAGCGAGAGTTCCCGTTCCACCCGACGGTTACGGAAACACTCACTGAGAAGATCGACACGATCCCGGACTTCCAGCGTACACGAGGTGCACTCAAGCTCCTCGGCCGTGCAGTCCACTATCTCTGGAACCACAAGCCAACGGAGTATGATCGCCATTTCGTTCGTCTGCACGATCTGACGCCTGCAGACGACGCACCAGACGGGAGTATCCGAGCAACGCTGAACCAGACTCTCTTCGAGTTCGTCGATCTCAGTGCTGCGGTTACTGCGGACATCTACAACCGGGACAACACCGCCCACGCACAACTCGAAGACAAGAAATGGACCGAAAAGGGAATCCCACCGCTCGGATCGCACATCACGACCACCGTTCTCTGGAACAGCCTCGCGTTCGGTGAACAGGCGTCGGGTGTCTCTCGCCGCGCCCTCAACGAGGCAATCGGACATCCCGACGTCTCCTTCGACCACTACGATAACGCGCTGAAGAACCTCGGCGGCGACGACATGAACGTCGCCTGCTACTACCTCTACGACGAGGACCAGATCCGGTTCAAGGCGGAACCGAACCTCATTCGGATCATCGACCAGCGGATTCAGAACACCGCCGAAGAGCAAGCTCGTAGCCGGTTCGAAGCCCGGCTAGAGCGGGAAGTCGGCAGTGGTGGGTTCAACATCGAGATGTTCCCCGAGGAGCCCGCCGACGTCGGCGACACGGCGTCGCGGCCGACGCTCTCCGTGATGCACATGCTCACGGCTCCGGTTCGAACGGAGCGAGGAGAAGAAACGGAGGTTCCGGACAAGATCCAGCAGCTCTACGAGAAGACCGCCGCGAAACACGGCGGGAAGATCCAGAGTCGGTCGTACAAGAACTACGTCCTGTTCCTCGCACCGGACTCTGAACTGTTGGAGAACGCCATTGACCAGGCGACTCGTCTAGAGGCCATCGAGGACCTCCGTGACGACTCCCAGCAGACTGCAGACCTCTCCGACGAGCAGCTCCAGGAACTCCGCGAACGAGAAGACGAGGCACGTGGGCTCCTCGGGGAGAGCGTTCGGAACGTCTACCGGCACCTGTTCTACGTCGGCGACGACGGGCTCACGCACGTAACGATCACGTCGGTGGACGCAGGTGGCGGTACGAAGCTCGTCGATGCGGTCCGGACGACGATGGAGGACATGAACCGCATCATCCGGGACGACGACCAGCCCAAGGGCAAGGTCTGGTTCGAGCAGAAGCTCTGGCAGAGCCAGAAGGTTCGGATGACGACCGGAGCCATCGAATCCCAGTTCGCACGGAAACCGGGACTGCCCTTCCTCTTAAGTACGAAGCCGCTGCGAAAGACCATTGCTCGAATGGTCTCCGATCACGGATACGCGTACTGGGACAGCGAAACGGGAACCGCCTACTGGAACGCACAGAGTCAGCCTGAGAACTGGAACCACGACCGACCACTTCCCGACTCGCCGGACGTCACGACATCGATCTCGGACTCACAGGTCAAGATTGGCGAGGAGTACGAGCTGTTCGATAGCATCGATGCACTTCTCGAACAGCACGGGGACGAGATCGAACCACCGAAAGCCACGGAGTGTGACAACTGCGGCGCTGAACTTCCGGAGAACAGCCAGCACTCCCTCTGTGAGGAATGCCGGTCGAAACCCGCCTCGTGTAGTGAGTGCGGGACGACGATTGAGGGCACGACCAAATCGGACGAGCCGATCAAGTGTGAGGAGTGCAAGAGAACTGGCTCGAAGCCCTGGAACAAATCGACCGGGTCGATGAGCGCGAAACGAGCCTTCAGTGAGGTTCGGAGTCATGCAGTCTCGCAAGCGGGAGGCGACTCGACGCCCGGCGTATCGTCGCTCATCATCGACGTCGAAGGAGACGAGCCGTTCAAACACGGCTCGTTCGTCGCACAGCGTTCGCCTGTGAAGTCTCGGAGTGAGAACGTAACGGTGGACCTCACCTACAAGAGCCGGGCCAACATGGGCGACGGCGACGCCAACTTCAGTGCAGACTTCAACGGACCGCTGGAGGCGTTCACAACGCTCGATCAGAGTCCCGAAGGATTCAGCGGCCGTGCCGGTGGCGAGAAACGTATAGAACTCAAGTTTAAGTGGCAGGTAGACAAACCCGAAGCTATCACGGACGAAGAAGACGACATCCTGGCCGAACTTGGTGACGAGCTGGACGGGACAAACATCACTGTCCGTGCGCAGGCGAAAGGCCCGAGCGACGTCGAGGAGGACGAAGGATGAGTATTCAATACGACGAGGAACAGACTGAGTCGTTCGCGCTCGGGAGTAGCGTCTATGGTGGGCGTCCGACGTTCGCCCTTGTGAGGGATGAAGATGGGAAGGACGTGACTCTGACGCTTTACGAGCTACTTCCGACAGAACAGGCGGATGCTCGACGTCGTCGCCTCGAACGTCGTCGCCAGCAAGCCTCGAAAACAGAGGGATTCCTGAGCGTGATCGGCGATGATGCTGAGGGATGTGGAGAGTGGACTTGGGATGACTGGGTCGCAGTAAAAGTACGTCAAGTATCTGGTTCCAAACTCCGAACCATCATTCCGTTGATTGATTCCACACTCCGAGAGACCGTTCTTAACCCGTCAAGAGTAACGAGTACAGGGGACGCATCCCTGTTGATCTCCGAAGCGGCTGGAATACGTCTATCACTAGGTTTCATCGGCGTAAAACCATTAAAACGAGTTGATAGGATGAGAACACTCGCAAGGAATATTGAAAAGATGGGTCTGGAGGAGTGTTATTACTGGCATGCTAAATGTCGCTCCCCCAATTGCCCGAATGGAGCAAAAGCAATGCGGACCCTGTTAAAGGAATAACAAAAATGTCTCAGGAAAACCGGCCACGCGACGAGGAAGAATTGAAACGTGTTGCAATTGAGGGGAAATTGCCACTTAAAGCGGTTGGGATTGAAAATCTAAAGGAGGCAAACCCGAAACATATGCCACCCCACCGTTATCTACATCCGTGGTTTGCTCGACGACCAACTCCTGCCTCTAGGCTCGCCATTTTAGCGTCTGTCTTGCCGAACTCAGTCGAGATTGACGATCTCCTCAAGTGGATGCAAATAGGGCCAAAACGGCCAATTGATTCGTCTATTAATGACTACGTGAAGGAAAAGAAACAAACAGAGGGTGAACGTTCGGGAACGCTGGGGGATCACTACGGATATCCACGTCCATTTACGTCAACTCCTGGCAATGAAGAGCGGGAGGAGATCCACTCAAAGCTCCGTGACTTCTGGGGAGGCGAGTTACCAACGGTCTTGGACCCGACTGCTGGAGGAGGCGTTATTCCATTTGAATCGCTCAGGTACGGGCTTCCAACCCAGGCGAATGAACTGAACCCAGTTGCTTCGACAATGTTGAAGGTGCTTCTAGAATATGCACCGGAAGTTGGGTCATTAGAGGATGAACTCATAGAATGGAGTCAGAAGATTGATCAAAGGGCCCAAGAGAATCTGGAAGAATACTTCCCTGGGAAGAACTCCCGACAGGTCCCTGAATACTACGCTTGTAGTTACACCGTCAAATGTGCCGACTGCGGTTACGATATTCCTCTTGTCCCGAAATGGTGGCTACGAAAGAAATCTGCTTCGAAAGGAGTAGCTATTAAACCTTCATTTGACGATGAGGGTAATCTCAAATACAGAGCCGTAACTCTACCTGACGATATTAAAAAGTCCGAATTCAACCCGCAGAATGGCCCCGTGACGCGTGGTGACGCAGAATGCATGAACTGCGGAGTAGTGACTGAAGACGAAACTATAAAAGAGTATTTCAACGACGGTGAATTCGAGTACGAGATAATCGGCGTCAAATATCGTGAAAAAGAAGGAGGCTCCGGCTATCGAGCGCCTACAGACAAGGATGTGGAGGCTTTTAATCGTGCAGCTGAGCAAGTCAAGAACGATATAGACCTCTCCACGATTCTATCAATTGATATACCAGATGGCCAAGAAACTGCACGAACATCTCGACACGGAATTGAACAATGGCGAGATATTTTCAGTCCCAGACAACTGATATCTCACCACGAATACCTTCAATCATTCGAACATTTCAAATCAGATATTAGGGAGAAGCACTCTGAGAAAGAGGCAGAGGCGATTCTCACCATATTGTCACTAGTCTCTAGTAAATTGGTAGATAGGAATTCAAGATTAACTCCTTGGGATACAAGTAAGGGCTACCCCAGCCAAATCTTCAAAGGAAATAACCTCGCATTCCGCAGAGTGTTCATTGACAATAACCTAACCATAAGCGGGATGGGATATCAAGCTCAGATCGAGAAAATCATTGAGTCCTATGAAGAAATTGAATCATATATACCAGATGATGGTGATTCTGCTTGGTTAACCTCTGTCGATGCGGCGAATTTACCGCAGGAGTCGAATTCTGTAGAAGCAGTCGTTATCGATCCGCCATACTATAGTAGCGTACAGTATTCGGAACTATCAGATGTTTTCTATGTGTGGCTGAAAGAGTATCTAGACGATGTACACCCCGATCTGTTTACCAGCGAACTTACGAATAAAGAGGATGAAGCCGTCGCTAAGAGGGTGTCATAGAACGATTCCCACACCAAAGAGCAGGGTGAATGCTGAGATGGTATGGCCTCAGCGACCCTGCAAGATGATCCTTCGGTAGAGACGTTCTTCAATGTCGCGGAGACCGAGACGCTA